>NZ_FNFE01000011.1 GCF_900100335.1 Natronorubrum texcoconense
ACGCGGACTAGACATCAACCTCGAGCGCGAAGGGATTGCGATCTCTTACCGGACGATCAATAGGCGACTCAAGCAGTTGCACGAAAAGGGCTTGGTGGAAAAAGTGAATGAGGATCGGGGATGGTACGTAATCTCGGACAAAGGTCAGAAATATCTAGCAGGCGAACTCGACGCCAGCGAGTTAGAAGACGACAATGAGTGACGACGAGGAACTCCGAGATCGGTTACTAAATGACGATTTTGATGGCGATCCAGAGACAGCCACCATCCTCCGAAAAGAAGCACGAAATACACTTGATCATCAAATTGATGCGTTAGACGATATTGATGAAAAGGCTGCACGAATCCTCCGACTGAATGTCCTCTTAATCGGAATTGTCCTCTCTGCATTATCGCTTGCAGCACAGACTGACCCCACCTATATTAGCGATTCATCTATTGAAGAGTTACACATCAACGATTTCCTAAATCGTTTTGTCGGTGTCGGTGTTGTCTCGCTTTTGTTTTCAAGCGGATTAGCAGCACTCACATACACCTCATCAGAGTTCAAAGCCGGCGTCAATTCAAATGACGTTGCATTATTGTTTGAGCAGGATTATACAGGGAAGCAATCGGAAGAGGCCGTGGCGAAGTCGTATGCACTCTGGATGAATTTCAATAAGAAGACAAATGTTCTGAACACACCACTAATAACTGCCACATCACTCTTATTGGTTGTCTCAATAACCCATTTTTCACTTGGTGTCTATGACGCTTTGATTGGTGAAGTCTCTTGGATGTTGATTCTGATAGCATGGGGTATTATTGGCGTATTCGTTTACACAGCAGAACTCCCGAAACAAGTCCAACGAGCACTCGGAGAGTCGGATACTGTATTGACTATCCAATCAAAAGCACGCTCCTTTATCTCTTTCATCAAGTCGATACCGTATCGGTTAGCTGGTTTTGACCGATCATGGCGCCGAAAGAGGTAGTGCAAATGTATATGAATGTAGACCACAAAGCACCGCTTATGGGAAAACGCAACAACTCCGACAATTCGGATAATGGGTCATCGACCGTGTTGCTTGATGGTCAGCGGATCTCGAAGGGGAAGCGCCGTAAGAACCAATCCACTTCGGAATCGGACGAATAATATCTGACTTTTTCGTTTCATTTTCACCCCGCTGTAGTGGGTTTTATATCCAACTGGTTCTAATGAGTTTTTATGACTGACGAATCAGACAATGAGTCGTCTTCGAACGAGAGCCAGTCCGACGATGGAATTCTCCTTGACGGCCAGATAGTTGCAAACGCAGAAAACCCCGAACCCGAAGACGGCGATTGGGATATTTACCACGCAGCAAGAACAGGGGACGATTCAGACACGGACTCGGACGACTAATATTCTGACTCCAAAATCGCTTCGGCTGCGTCAGTCAGCGCGGATTCCGATCCTCGAGAATCGCGACGAGCTCATGATGATGGTAACCGTCGAACTCAATGCGAGCGAGTTAGAAGACGACGACTGATTATCAAACGATGACATGGCAGCAACGGATTGTCAACTGGCGCTTTTCCCAAAGTCTATTTTACCGAACAATCGGATTCTTGCTGAAAGCAGGTTTTGAACTAACTGTCCTGGCCATCCCGATTGGAATCTTTCTGTTCGTACTGACGTTTCTACTGGGGGTCCCGATCTCGGGTGTAACTGGATTACCAGACCAAATTCAATACCCAAGGCTTCTTTCGTGGATTATCTTGACAGCAGTGGCATGGTCAAAACTGCGATGTTTCACGACGGATGGGCTCGAATATCGGGAGATCGACCCTGAAGCCGAAGTGATTCAAGTAGAGATGCGACGCTGACTTCTCGAAGCAACCCGAACAAATGGAGGATTTCGAGCACTCCCGCAAGGATCAGGCTACCTGGTGAGTACCACCTGATACTGAGTCCGAAATCGAAGCCAGGGTACAGGAGCGCAACGAGTAATGCGACTATCGGGATACCTGTTGCCCCGTACAACGTTGCTGCGACTACAGCTGCAATCCCAATCACGATATTCAGATAGAGTGCAATCAGGCCGAAGACGGCAATTATGTAGAGCCATTGCTGATTAAAGATATTCTCAGTCACGTCCTTTAACATCTGAGCGCCGTCGAGCCGAACAATCTGTAGAATCTCCGTGATATAAAGGACAGTCCATCCAGCAAACGCGAGTACAACCCAACCAAATACAGCAGGCGCTTCGATGAATGCAAAAAGGAAAATTGGCAAACTTAATAAGCCGTGTGCAGCCCCTACGCTGATGATTAGGATACCCACCAGTGTTAGATAAATCACAGCGAGTCGGGGGAGTCCTGGCGGACGGCTCATAGCGTGTATACATCTATGTAACGCAGTCAAAATAAACCTCTGTCTCTTTTCTCAGGTTACTGTGTCTCAGATTAGGAACAACTCGCTAACCGATCTATGTGTATCAACACTCTTATATTATGATAAAACACAGGGGCGGTATGTACGATTTGACGGGATTTCAGCGTGACTTACTATATGCGATCGCTGGACAAGACGAACCACACGGATTGGCGATCAAAGAGGAACTTGAAGACTACTATGAGAGCGAGATCCATCACGGACGTCTTTACCCAAACCTTGATAATATAGTTGATAAAGGTCTCGTCGAGAAAGGCACAGCCGATCAGCGGACCAATTACTATTCGATCACCGCTCGCGGCCGGCGGGAGTTAGAAGCTCGCCGGGATTGGGAGGATCAGTACGTGGGAGATCTCTTCTCGGAGTAGCGACAACGGATGATCGATACTGGCTCAGGCCCGTTTGGTGCCCTGTCACTCACGTCTCGATTTGATTCTGGCGCGACTAAGTTGGAAGACAGTGAGGTGTGATTGAAAAGATGAATAATGAAGACCAGCGATTAACTCCAAAGCTCGGGAAACATCTGGTAATCATCCTCATCTTTGGTTTTTCAATCCCTGCGATACTCGCAACGCTCACCGGTGCTTTTGAAGAGGCATATCAGATATCAACTGTCGTATCTAGTATTGCGACAGTTGTTCTCGTGTATGTCACGTTTCGATATGTTCGCCACACCGACCAACTTGTAGAGGAAACCCAACAGGCCCGACTCGAGGAACAACAGCGCCAACAAGAGCAACGGAAACGTGAACTCACAGCACTTCGACGAGGCTTGCTACACGAAATCCAGGCTGGCGATGATCTGGAATTTTTCGATGAAAATGGGGTAGGGAATGGAAACGCAGTTCGAAGGCCAGCTCCAACGACGATCTATGAGCAAAATACAGATCGGATCGGATTGCTCACAAGGCAAGAGATAGACGCGATTGTTAACTATTATACGCTGCTACAGAAGTTTGAGGACGAACTATATCTCCGAAATGAGACCAATCGGGGGAAGGTTTTCCGTTTAGTAACAACACCTGCAAAAATACAGTCGGCTGAAGACGAAGCGATAGAAGCTATTAAAACGAACATTGACGGCACTGATTAGAAGACGTAGAAAGCGGAGTTCAGATGGCAATCAATGAGGCTACCGAGCACGATCACATCGGACTCAGCAAAGAATCGAATCATGTGACTGGGACCGAATTCCGACAAGTGGCACACTACATCCACATCCTTTTACTCACTGGTTGGGTATCCTGCAATTGCTGAGGGATCGCCCTCCGTTGGGAACTACGTTGTGGCGAATCCCTCAGTGTCAGATCGATGACTGAAAAGGGCGAAAAGACCGGCCCAAACACCGAGCGATTGGAGCTCGCCGAACGGCGACTCCGGGTTGCAACGGAACTGGTTCGGTTTACGAAAGAAGTCACCACTCTTGGCACTATTGCAGTGTTAATAGCGCTGTAGTCGGGAGTGGGCCACAACTGAGTACCCCGAGAGGGGTCCCCCGTACTGGGGGTTATGAGTGCACCGTTGCCTTCTCTAACAGTTGAGAATCACACAGCCATTGCTCACGAATCAAAACCGATGGAAAAGGGCCGGCAGATTGGCGTGGCAATCAGTGGCTTCCTCTGCCGCTTCCCTCCGTCGGGAACTACTAGATAGCACGTTGTAAAAATATAAAAATATAACGGTAGATCTCTACCCCAGATTTCCGCAAAATCATTCCAAAGTCAGTAGCCTAGATTATCGTCTATATCAGATCAATCCCTTTTCACACGCATTGTCTCGCAACGAGTCTAGATCTAGTTCATCGCTCATATGCAAATTCTCGAGCGTCGAAAGCGCCGCATCAAGCGGGACGTCAACCTCGTACTCATAGTAAATTCCGCCCGCGCGGCCTTCGTTTCGTTTGACGCGATCGAGAATCCCCAGCATGGAGAGTTCGGCGAGATGGTTGTGAAATGCACGGCCACCGAGGGGATCTCGGCTCGTCGCCTGTGCAAGATTCTGGTATTGCTCGTAGATCGACTGCTTTTGAAGTGGAATGTCCTCTGGGCTCGAGACCGTCGAGGCGACGACAGCCAATAGGGTGAGGTGTCCGTGGGAGGTCAAATCTTGCATCGACTCCTCGATACGCTGCTTTTCGAGCAACTGCTTGGCGTCGCGAACGTGCTGCTCGGTCACGGTCGGATCGCTTTGCCGCCGGGCGAGATCACCGGCCTCGAGCAACAGATCCAGTGCTTGCCTCGCACTCCCCTTGTCCTGGGCGGCAAACGCAGCGCACAACGGCACGACATCACCACTCAGAACGCCGTCCTCAAAGGCTTTCCCGGCACGTTTCTCGAGGATGTTCTGGAGGTCGTTCGCGTCGTACGGCGGGAAGTGAAGCTCACGCTCACAGAGCGTGTCTTCGACGCGCGGGTCTAACTTCTCGCGAAACTTGAAGTCGTTACTAATGCCGATGATACCGACGCGAGAATTCTCGATCTTGTCGTTACTCCGCGCTCGAGGGAGCTGGTAAAGAATCGAATCGTCATCGCCGATATAATCGATTTCGTCGAGGACGATGAGGATGGTGCCGCCGATCTCGTCGAGCCGGTCCCAGAGCATTTCATAGACAGCGTTCAGTGGATACCCAGTTCGACTGATCTGGTCGGAGGGTTCGCGAAGCTGGTTGACTAAGGAGACGGCAACCCGGTAACTGCTAGTCAAATCTTCACAGTTCAGATAGACAGTTTCGATATCGACGTCATCGTACTGTTCGGCGTCAGTTTTGAGATGCGTTAAGAGATACTTTGTAGCAGCTGTTTTCCCGACACCAGTCTTTCCGTAGAGAAAGATATTCCGGGGTTGGGAGCCATTGATAACCGGCTGTAGGTAGCCGGTGTAGCGGTCAAGTTCGCTATCGCGTTCTTCGAGCGACTGGGGCTGATAGTCGTCGTGGAGGATGTTTTCATCCTCGAAGATTTCTTCACTTCGCTCGAAGAGAGCCATATCAGTCGGCTAGCACTATTCCTATATAAAACCATGGCAGCAATCGTTACAAACGATTCATCTGTTGCAACCGTTCTCGGGACACACCCACACCACTGATTCAATCGTTATAGAACGAAAGGGCAGGTCGAGAACCACAAATACCGGAAAATAGATTTTGGAATAGACCTAGATTTATAATAATAGCACTACAACCAAACCCGCAGTGCAGACGGCTGAGAAACGATTGAATGAGTGGTGTGTTAGATGTTGAATCTCGTTATCGTTGTCTTTGTTTAACCGAATCTATCTTGTTGACGTCTCTATCCTCCGAAAAAACTGAAATAGGTAATTCCTATCCGTTCACTCATCCACTGGTCGTCCGCACCGAAACGATTGAATGGGTGGTGTCTCTCTGTTGGAAGGCGTTGAAACGTCTGAATCAGTGGTGTGTCTCCCGTTTCTCGAAACGATTGAACGGGTGGTGGGTCCCTGGCTCGTCTTGTAGGTTGGTTTGATCACACCTGTCCCCCAATCGAGGTCTGTAGGTCAACTAAAGTGTGTCCACCTGCTGCATCGATTCTCTGTATTGAACACGATTTCCACGGCACACACTGAATAAAGAAACCATGCTACCAGCTACTGGTAGCCGTCTCCGAAAGTCACTTGGGCACAGAACCAAGAACCGGCACGTCCTCCGTTGCATGATCATCGACTAAGGTCTCGTCGGGGCTGTACTCTCGAGATCGCGTTTCACCCTCCCGATCGACCAGATTGTAGTGGCTCATCTTCCCGAGGTCGTTCCGAACCATCCGCTTGCCCTTCGGTTCTGCAACCCGGTCGCAGTAGCGCGGATACAACTCACCCATTCCCAGCGTCCCGTTCTCGATCAGGATTTCGAGTAATACGCGCTGGTGGCTATTCAACGAGCTAATCGTCTTTCGGCGTACCTCTCGTTTGGTTGCGTGGGTCACTGATTCGATTATTCCCGAATCGATTTGACTGGCGCCGTCGCGACGCGCGTGTTCGGCCGCGTTTCGAAGAATCCCGATAGCGACTCGTGCGTCACCGGCGGCCGCGTCGGCGATCACGGCCAGTTCGTCGCGCTGGACGCTCTCGGGCTCGAGACCGGCATCGGCCCGATCGTCAAGGATGGACACCAGCTCCGTGTCGTGATATTTCCGAAAGTGAATCCGCGGGACTGTGACCAGCCGGGAGTCAACCCGTTGCTCGAGCCGTGCGAAAAACTCCTCGTCGTCGTTGGCGATCAACAGCATCGTGACCTGCGGGTTCTCGTAGAGTTCGTACAGGACTGCTTGGTCTTCGATCTGGTCGGCTTCATCGAGGATCACGACCAGTGGCGACTCGAGTTCACGTTTGAGCGTCTGCGATAACTCGTCGGTCGGGGTCTTACGATGCAATCCAGAGGGGGAGAGACCAACACCCTCGAGTATCCGGTGGAGAATTGCAGTGCGATTCGAGTTCCCCCAGCAATCGACGTACGCTGTTTCGACAGCTTCTGATTCTTGCTCGAGCCGGTCACAGAGGAATCGAGAAGTTGCGGTCTTTCCCGTGCCGGTCGGGCCGTAGATGAGCGCGCCGTCGACGCGATCGCCCGCCGCGACGGGCTCGAGGATATCGGACAGGTAGCTAATCTGGTCGTGTCGATGGAGAATCTCTTGTGGTTGGCTATCGGCTTCGAGAACGGTCTTCTCGACAATCATGTCTCTGGATGACGTGACGGTCTGTCTTAGTGTTGATCAGGCGGTTTCCGATAGTTCCGAAAAATGACTGCGGACCTGTTCTGGATCGTCCAGAAAAGGGAATTTCTACTCTATTCTGCCCGCGCTTTCACATCACCGTCGAACACGAGTGGTTCGACAAGGATATTCTCATGCGCGAGTTGGGGTATCTTCGACCGACCCTCCTGCTCGAATACGATGATATCGGCTTCGAACAGGATATCGAGGTCTCGACTAACCACGCTAACGTTACGGTCAAGCTGGCGGGCGAGATCGCGAACCGAGGTTATTTCGTTGGTTGTGACTGCCTTGAGGAGCCGTTCGCGTTCTGGAGTCAGAACACGTTCGGCAGTTTCGCGCCGAATCACGTGCACGTCATCGAGGTCCGTGGTGGCAAGGGCACGGACAAATCGCACTGGAGGCTTGCGAGAGTTTTTTAGTGCCATTTCGTTTGTCATTTATGTTGTGTTGTTTGGTTGTTTTCCCGACCCTTTACTTGCGATGTCGCAATGCGCTATCCAGGCGTTCTGAGGCGTGTTATGGATGCGCCATGACGGACTATTGGTGCCATAGGCTATGTTGACCTACGAGGTAAACATATTTATACCTTGTGTGAGAATAGTTTGATGTGCATCGACACCTGGTTCCCAGCGAATTGACCTCCGAGCACACTGAAACATGAAACGCTCGTTCGAACTATCAGAATATGCGGGCCGGCCATACCATCTCGTGATACGGGGCGAACCCGATCTTACAGACCCCGACGAGTTCGCAGTGACGGTCTACTACAACGATCCTGAACGGGGGTCGTCGATACCCGTCGCCCGGATCGATACCGACCACGGCCAATCGCACTTGGACAAACTCTTTCTCGAGGACGCGCCGAAAGAGTGGATGGACATCGATCTTTGGGACGCGGTCGATTACCTCATTGATCACCATCCCGAGTATGCCCGCAAGCATCGTGATCTAACAGAGCGGTAGCGGCGGCACGTTCCTAACCCATTTCGGTACTTATGCATCGTTCTTGAGTACGACCCATCGGCCGTCGGCAGCGTCGTTGAACACGATGAGCTGTTCGTCTTGTATCGCAACCCTGAGGTCAGCGTAGCCGCCGACGTGACAGACCTAATCATGACGAACACGGGTGACGAACTGCATCTTGAGGAAAAACAGGTACTCAGGACAGTTATCGATATCCAAGGTCTGCGAGTAGTTCCTTTATCTCTAGTTGGTCGACTTGCATCAACTCGTCGTCGGGCATTTTAGCCTGAAGTGCTTGAATCTCCTCGTCAGCATTTTCAAGCGGTGACAGCTCGTTAGGGTCTGACTCCAAATCATATACTTCTGGCTCCCAGTCACAATTTGGATATTCGATGTATTTCATTCTATTACTACGGATTCCACGCTTCCAATTCTGTTCGCCTTTCAACGAGGTACCACAGGCCCGAATGTAGGCATCCCTATCGCTAATACTATCTGGCGGGTGAAGAGACTCTCCGTCAATCTGGCCGCTCATTTCGAAATCAATATCGAGAAGATCCAAAATAGTCGGGAAGATATCGACTTGGCGGACTTGCTCCGAAACGCTGGCCGATTGTATGTCGGGATGGGAAATGAGGAACGGAACGTTAGCTGCGAAATCGCTAATGTTCTCCCCATGACCACTCTCGAAATACCGATCAGGAATTGGCGATTCAGAGACATACTCGACTAATCGGTTAACTTTCCGCTCAAATGCTCGTGTATCGATCCCTCTTTTGTATTGTAACCGAACGCGGAAAATACGGCGCAATGCGTGTTGTAAGAATGACTGTCGGTATGTGATACTTTCTCCATGATCGCCATGTAAAACGATGAGTGTGTCATCGGGGATATGATCTACAACCCTCTCGAGTTGGCGATCGAGCGCAGATAGTGCTCGAGCATAGGGATACTCTCCGTATTCGGCGGAATCATACTCATCTGGAACGTGAACTGGTTCGTGTGTTTCCCAGAGATGCATGAATAGGAAAAACGGTTCTCTCAACGTTTCGATCTGTTCGAGTGCAGTGCTCCCCCACTCACCGTTTAGATAATTTCTCCGGTCTCGGTACCAGTACTCATCGAACCCTCTTGCAAGCTGAGTCTCTTCCACTAAGGGTCCAGTCGGCATTGCATAGGTAGAGTACCCCTCAGACTGCAACACTTCACCCAACGTCTTGATATCCTCATTTAAACTGACACCATCGTGTGTGTTGACACCATTTTTCTCTGAATAACAACCGGTTAGAATACTCGCAATGCAGGGTGTTGTTGTCGTTGTGGTCGAAAACATATTCTCAAAATAGATACTATCATCGACTAATTCGTCTATGAAGGGCGTGTCCGACATATCGGATGTGACAAAATCCTCTCTGAGACAGTCCACACAGATGAATAATATGTTCATGAGTTTTTTCTAAGCTGTTATTGGTAAATAGCTTGCGAGTCTATGTGTGGACATTAAAACAGCAGTATGACACTCGCTACAGTCTGCCCCCACGTTTTACAGCGATATTGAACAACCAATAGTTTTAGACGATGGATAGGGTAATCACTACCGAACCCCGCCCGGCCAAGGACACGCGGACTCTTACTCCCATAGGAGATATCAGGGAAGATACCTTTTTTGCCACACTCTCGACCCAAGTCTCGGAGATCGGAATGGTCGTGACAGTTTCCGTTTTCTGCAACACTGTCTCGGTATTCCATCCACTGCGGATGCCGAACCAAAAATACGACTGGGATGCGGTCTATGCCCTGAATCTTTGCGATTGAAAGTCGATGTAACCCGTCAACATGGAGGAGTTCACCGTCGCGACCGACGTTGATAGCAACTTCATCTAACGTATCGAGAAAGAGACCGGATTGCGGCGGTGACTGCCGATCTACCAGCTCGTATTGCGGTTGGTACCCATCAGATTCGATTCTCTTATAGAGGTGACCGATCTGTTCAACCCGGTCGAGCACTTCCTGGCGACTGCTGCGTAGAACTTCGGGGCGAGCCTCCAGTACAGTCGTGGCGATATCGATAACCCTCGAGTAGTTGCATAGTCGAATACACCCCTTATGAAAGATAGAGGCCCCCTTTTCTTCCATTCCCTGCGGGCCGTTTTCAGAGTAGATCCCATCTATTGCCCAGTATCATCTACCACTATTTATCCTGTTTTGTAGGAAGCCACCGAATCCGTTTTCACCAAGGCGAGCGTAGCCACTTACGAGGCCCGTCCCGGCCAAGGACACGGGCTCGGCTTACTCTCGCTTTTCGTCGGCGTCAGACGAGGTCTCGAGTGCGTCGTGTATCGCGTTTCGAATGCGCTCCGGGTCGTCGAGTGCGTGTGGATACTGTTCCTCGAGCGCCTGGAACGTTCGGCGTTTGAGCGTCACGTTCTTCGATTCGGTCTCGTCAAGCGACTCGTCATCACCGCCGACGGGCTCGTCGCCCATGCCCGAACACTCTCGCGGGCGGACTGTTAATCTACGCCTTCCGGTTCACGTGACTGAATGCACCTAAATACATTCTAAAGTGGATGAAACAGTTGTTAGCGGTACCTTAATGGTGCTTGGAGTGTTTGTATATAGTAACTAGCTCATCGCAGCGGCGTCCCTCGGGACAGTCCCCCGCGACTTACAACATACTCGGGTTGAAAGGCTCGAGTTCCTGGGTACGCGGAACGCCTTCGGCGGCCGATCTGCGTGGGTGGATTGCGGACGAGAGTATCTCCAAATTCTCAGACCATGAGTCAAACACAACAGCACCTCGAGCAACAGCGACGCGAAGCGAGTAGCGACTCGCCATTCCGTCGCGACAATCACTGGGGTACCGACGTCGACGGCACCGAGGAGACGACTGGACACGACCCGGAGGAGTTCCACTACAAAAGGGAACGCTGCGAGTACGTGATAACTGGATTTTGGAAAGAGACGGCCGAACGGCTCCTGTGCCCGGTCGCCTTTCACGAGCCCGGTGAGTACGATCTTCATGACGAACCGTGCGAGGTCGAAGTCAGCGACCCGGAGGCGTACATTCCGAAACAAGCGCCCGAGTGGCACTCAGACGGCGAGTACGGTGCAATGAGCCATCGCGTGCGGATCAACGAGGAACACGGGAATCTAACTGGTCCGTACGTCCCCGACCGGAAATATGAGAATTTCATGCCTGGCGTCGAGGACTTACTCTCACACTGGTACACCGAGCTGGACTTGTCGAAACGGAACATCGACACCCTTCGTGAAACGGCCGATCGAAGGAAACGCGACGGCGACGGCCGCGACGTGGATATCGTGGCGGAACTGATGCAAGACGCTTGGCGAATGGCGAAAACTGGCGAGTAACTGATTTCAATGACACGCAGAAAACACACCTCGAGCAACAGCGACCGCTCGATCTCCGACCACCTCCGACGCGCAGTTCCAACGCCAACACGAACGCAGGCGATCGCCATCACCTTCGCGTTCCTGATGCTCGCTTCGATCGCCTTCGTGCCGATGCTCGGCGGGTTCGATGATGGAACTGCGCAGGCGGACGAATTCCACAGCCAACAACTGACCGCTGACTCACAACCACAACTGGCAACGACTACGACCGACGACTCTGATGATGATTCGGCCTACTTCGACAATTTCGGAGATGGAACGGCTCCAAATTGGGATACTGACCAAGATGAGGTCAGCGTCGAAGAGGGCGGATTTTACAATGACTACATGCTGGCCGTTGACAGCGGCCTTAGCGAGGGCGTACTTTGGGAGGGCGGCCCAACCCTCGATAGCAGCAGTAATTTCGAAATCACTGGGACATACCTCTCTGATTCTGGTGGCGGTAGTGAGACGACCCGACTTGGCCTTCGGGATGATGACGAAGATTTGCAGGTGAATCTGGTCCAGGATCACGGAGATGATGCGACCTATCTGCGAAATATCGATGACAACGACGCAGTTGACGAGGTAAAAATCGCAGACGAAAGCTTCGACAACACATGGGTTGATTTCCGGTATGAGTCCACGGGTGGGGAAGTTAGGGCGAAAGTCTGGGAGTCTGGCACATCTGAGCCAACCGAATGGGAAGGTGAGATGGACGCTTTCGAAATCGAAAGTGAGTTTTACCTCTCTGCGGGTAGCAGCGGCGATGACCGGACGCTGAACTTGGACCAAGTCGACGCTGGCGGCCACTCAGTCAGCGGTCAATTCGTCGACCAGAACGGAGAGCCAATCCCGAACGCGACGATTGAAGGGGTGGGCGTCAACTACGACGCGCTCAACGAGACGGTCGACGACTTTGAAGCCGAAGCCGAAGAACTACTCGAGGAAGCCGAAAACGTCGAACTGCCTGAGGAGTGGCAGGAGTTCGAAGACGAGTTCGAGACTGGCGACGGGTTGTTCGACGCCGACGAGTTTACGGCTGACATCGACGGCACATACCCGCTTGTCAACCAACACGATGACTGGGGCGAAGGTAACACGAACATCTTTAGCTCCGAAGTCGGCGATCCGAGACTGCAACTCGACGCGGACCAAGACGTCATAATCAGCCTGTGGGCACTTGAGGACAACAACATATTGCTCCCGCAAGGTCCTGTCAGCAACTCTCACACTGGCGGGATTACTGAGGGCGAAGTTGTTCTTGAGGAGTACTCGGCAGGCTCGGTGATGGAAAAAGAGACCATCGAGACTGAAAGCGAGTTCGTCGTTGAACGCGCACTCCGCTCCGACCAGGAAGTCCCGGCGATCCGAAAGGACCTCTCACCGGGCGTGTATGCGGTTTATCCGGAAGGTCAGCCAGAGAAACGGTACACGTTCACTGTCGGCGACGCCGAAGACCAGTGGAACGCCCTCGAGTCCGACCTCCGAGACGAGGCCGGCGAGCTGACCGATCATGCCCAACAAATTCGGGACAATCTCGACTCTGGTGTCTTCGAGCGCCGGACGACGACGACCGACGAAAACGGCGAGTTCGACCTGCGGATGCAGTCGGGCGTCGAACGAGCAACGGTCCAGGCCTACCGGGCGGACGGCCAGCAACTGACTGATATTACTGGCCCGTCGTTCGATGATCTTCGCGACGTCCGCGACCAGGGCTACAACGGTACATTCGTCGTCGGAACGCCACAACGAACCGATGTCCCCGAAGAGGACGTCCAGCTTCAGGGCTTCCGCACTGACGAACTCCCACACATGGGCATCGACGCCCTCGAAGAGTGGCGGCAGTGGGCCGAAGAACAGCGGATGGACGAACGCCTCGATGAGATCCGCTCCGAGTACGACAAACGCTTCGACGAAATGGAGCGTGGGACGCTCGAGGCCACGTACGAGGGTCACAAAGGAATAATCGAGATCAACCCGCGCGCGGAAGAACGTTATCTCGAACGCAGCGACTTCGACGAGATCCAAGACGCCGACGACCTGGACAACGACGAGCTGGCCGAAGAAACCGGCCACATGCAGACGGCGATCACCGGTATCGAGACAATCGGCGCACCGGATCTCGACGACCCGCTTGAAATCGACGGCGGCGAACTACTCGCCGAGTATCCAATCCCTGGCGGAATTGACGAAGACACACTCTCGCCGGAAATCCACTGGTCCGATGGCACGAGCGAGGAGATCGCAGACGAGTACTGGTCAATCGAATCGAGCGGCACGTTCGGAACCAGTAACACGCTCGTCATCGACGGCTTCCCGCTCGAGGACGACGACCCGGCGGCGTTCGACATCCGAATCATGGGTGGTGGCGAGGATTCGATCCTCGATGACCGGATTTCGGGCACGAACCCAGCGTTCCAGGGCGTCGTTCCCGACGTACGAAGCGTCGACCTAAACACGATGTCGCCCGGCGATAGTGACCGGGTCTCGATGACGTTCCGACCCGGCGACGGCGGCTTCGAGGGCGTCGAAGCGGTCGAAGTGTTCGACCCCGACGGCGAACAACTTGACGTCGACCTCCGTGACGACGAAGAGCGTGCGTCCTTCGAAACGAACGGCGAAGGCGAGCACTACGTCCGCGCACAGATCGAATCTGACACGGGCGAAGCGTTCACGAAGACGTTCTCGATTCGAGCACTCGAGTCCGAACGAAGCGACTACCCAACAGTCAGAGCCGAGACCGGTACTGGTGACGAACTGTTCGCGATCGTCGGCGACGGTCTCCGCGACGCTGAAATCAGCGTTGACGACGACCGAGTCGGCATCTCGGCGATCGTCCCATCGGGCGATACGCCGTCCCGACTCGACGTGAAAGCCGATCCGGCGATGGACCGCCACACAAACACGATCGATATCCGCGTGCTCGAGGGCAGCGACGAGCGCACGATCGACACGAGCGTCGAGACGGTGCTCCACTTCGACTCGCTCGACGAAGACGCGGCGATCTGGCGTGGCGGAACGGCGTGGTTCCGCGGCGAACCGATGGAAGTCGGTGAGACGAGCCGCTACGGTGAAGTGATCGAACGCGATAACGGCAAGGTCGTGATTCGTACGTTCACCGAGGGTGACGGTAGCCTCGAGATGTACGTCAACTCGGACCCATCGTGGGATGAAGGCCTGAAACACTCGGTCGCAACGTCGGTTCCGAGCATCAATTTCTATTTCCTGCCGTTCACCGCGGTCGGCGGGGCGATCGGTTCACTGGGCGTCACACTCGGGATGTTCGGTATCGTGGTGCGACGCCGCTGGTTCGCCTAAGGTGAAACAATGACTACACGAAGACAATTCCTCACAGGACTCGGAGCAACGGCAGCCGTCGCGAGCGCGCCCGGCTTTATCAACTTCTCACAACGACGGTTGGGGTCGAGCAACACACTCACTAATACGGTACTCGAGGCCGACCTCGAGACGTTCGGATCGGACGCCGACCCGTCGTTCCTGATTCACTACCAGGGCGACGACGAACGCGAGCAACTCGAGAGCTGGGTCGACAGTAATGCGGTCAAGAAACGCGAACTCGAGAACGTCAATCTGATGGCGATCTCGGCGTCGTGGGAAGACATCGGCCTGCAACAACGCGGCTACGGGCCGGCGTCGATCAACCAAATCTCGGGTGGCGTCCAAGAGAACGACTACGTTGATTATATCGACGCGAACATGAGCGTCGAAGTTCCCGAGCCGATCGACGAACTCGAGGGGAGTGACGCGTGGTCGTACGACTTCGGGTGGCGACGGACGGCCGCGCTGATGGTTCGGACTCGGTCGTGGAGCCCAACGCCGGACGGAATCGAAGGACTCGCGTTCGACGGCGACGCTCCCGAAGCAACCATTCCCGAGGCTCGTGACCTCGTGCGCGCGGACGATGACCTAATCGATAGCGTCGACACGTCGGAGCTGACGATCGCCGTGATCGACACGGGCGTCAACGACGGCTCGACGTTCGGCGACCGAATCCTTCCCGAATCGACAGACTTCACGAGCGATTCTGATCCGACCGGCATCGACGCGGTTGCGGACGGCGACGGACACGGGACGTGGGTCGCGGCGTGTATGGCTGGATCGGATGGCTTCGCGCCCGACGCGGGCATTCTCGGACTGAAAGCACTCGGAGACGATGGCGGCGGGCAAACGAAAGACATCGTCGCCGCGGTCGACAAAGCGATCGAAGAGGAGGCCGACATCGTCTGCCTCTCGCTTGGGTCGCCGCTCCCGTCACAAGCACTCGCGGATGCACTCGCGGACGCACGCGACGCGGGCGTGTTCTGTGTTGTCGCTGTGGGCAACGACCGATTCGTGACCGTGTTCACGAACAGCCCGGCTGATGCCGACGACGGCTTCGGCGTCAACGCGTCGAACGTCCCCGAAAGCGGCGACCGAGACGACACGAAACCCGCTTATTTCGGAAACACTGCGCCAGACCCCGACACCGGAAACGGCCCGGAGCTCGTGGCACCAGGGATGAACATCACTGCCGAACTCCCGAGTGGGCCGTCGACGCTCTCCGGAACGTCGATGGCGGCCCCGATGGTCGGCGGCGGAGCGGCACTGCTCCGGGCCAGCGAGGGCACGGACGTCGACGAGACGTGGGACCGGCTCACGGCGACCGGACACCCACTCGAGCACGCGGGCGAAACGGAAGCCGAGTTCGGACTGCTCGACGTCCAGGCGGCGATCGACGACGACGAACCGGACGACGACCGCGACGAGATCCGATCGGCCGAAGCCGAAGCTCGAGACGCGTTCAACGAAACGCTGTCGACAATTCTGTGAGTCCCACCATGCAACGCCGAGAGTTCCTCACGTCCGGCGCCGCGGCCTCAACGGTCGCGTTCTGGGGGCCGTTCTCGAGAAACGACGGCGAGGATGACGGCCTCGAGTACGACGACGGCGGTTATCCGATTCCCCCCGACCACATCACTGAGATCCGGGACGATCTTGATGAACTGCGAGAGTTCCAACCGGAGTTCTACTATGGGCATATGAACTACCTCGAGCAGGAAGAAGCCCGATCGAAGGCTCGAGGGTTGTACGGCTGGACGGCTGAAAGCGAGGATCACGATGTTACCGCCCACTACTACTGGTTTCGCCACCAGACCCAACAGTCGTTGCTCAACACGCTTTTCAATGTTGACGTTAGCTGGGGCGACGCTCACTATTTAGACCATGAGCCGACCATCGTGTTCCGAAGAGAGGACAAAACTGTCGACACGATCGTAACGACCGGCGGACACCACTACGCGCTGTACATCGACGGCGAGTGGGGTCCGATGAGTGAAGAGTACGTTTCGGGCCGCGAAACGCATGTCAATCTGATGGTGATCCGGCCGCACAACCACTATATGGAGTCTCCCTCGAGTGCTGTGGGAGACGGGCAGTTTGTCGAAGACTTCCGCGGGACGTTCGGCTCCTTCCGTGACGTTCGCGAGGACTGGTATGACGAGGGGATTGATGATGGCCGGTACAACAATACCGCAGATCGGGCGATAGAAGATCCATTCGTATTCTACGACGAGGAGCGCCATCACTGGTGGGATAGCGATACGAACGACGCGTGGTTCGCTCGGAACGTCTGGATTCCACTCGGACTGAGCGAAGGCACGTCACGGAACCGGCTCAGATTCGAAGAGGACTAACAACCAATGTCAGAGACAACACAAACACACCAAGAGTCACAACCACGACTCCAGGCGGACAGACGAGAGGTACTGAAAGCGACCGGGGCGGCGATCGCGTTCGTAGTCGTCGGCCGGAGCGGGATCGAACGGGCAACTGCATCCGATGATGACGATGCACCCACGCTGACGACTGATGCAACGACTCCAGGCGACACGGCTATCCAGGCCAGAGTCTACGAGTACACTGACGATGATGGCGGCGAGTTGGTAAACAGCGACTCCATCGAGATTGATGACGGAACGAACGACTACGATCTTGCTGGAATCGAAGGCTCAGAGGACTACTACTACGACTTCGAGATCGAACTCGGATCGAACGATAATGAGGTGTCGCCGGAGTTCGTCGAAGCGATCCTCGAAATACCTCTCGACCCAAACGATTTCGAACACAGATCACAGTCAACCGACGAGTGGTCAGAAGTCCCAGAGAACGCCGAAATCGTCTACGACGAGTACCGTCTTCGAAAGTACCAGCCGAGGATTTCGATGGACTCGGACACTCGCCGTGGAAGCGACGGGATGTTCGCCTTCGTCGCCGACTCGGATGACGAAGACACGTTCGTGTGTTGTTATTGGCTCGACCTTCCGAAAGCCGAAACGGCGTGGGTGGACTTTAACAGCCAACTCGGCTCTCACAAGCCGATCTACGTGTTCGTCGACGAAGAGACAGAAGAAATTGAGGAGATCGTGTATTCGGGATACCAGTACCTCGCGGCCGATGTCCAACCGGACGAAGACGACCTTGAACAATCCCGTGGTGATGAGCCAACCCACGCGAGTTTCGAGGTGATCGACCCGTGGAACCACTTGTCGTTCAAAGATGACGGCCGGGGGTCGTTCCCCGAATTGCACGCACTCGAGGAGACGCGATCCACATGGACGGATCACGGCTGGTACGATGCCGCTGATGCGATCGCAGTCGAAGACCCGTGGCAGATGCGCAACCGGGAGATGTGGTGGGACGATAGCTGGACGTCGTTCTCTGCCCGATACGTCAACATAGCTCGCCGGCTCGGAGCTGCGGGCGGCGAGCACGCAGACGAGCTGCGGGTGGGAAGCGCAGACGGCTGGTTTTCGTTCGACTTCGATTTCGACTTGAGCTGGCCGTGGTCTGACGACGAAGACGACGATACCGAATCCAACGGAGAGTAATCATGGCTGAACTCATTAACAATCCATACGCGACTGTCGACTGGGGTGCAGCGAGCCAATTAAAGGTGATGAGCCACCTTCACCCGTCCAAACTGGGGTCTCAGCAAGACATCGTAGATGCAGTCGAAGATGCGGGAGTAGATTTCGCTTGGATGGGGGATCGTGGAGACGATCAACCTCCATGGCCGTGGGATGCCGAACCCTCTGGAACACTGTTTCAGGACGCTGGAACGGAGACTCGGACCCAGACTGACGAATACGAGGACTACCATTGGGACGAGGATAATGACGACCACATGATTACCATGTACTCCGACAAGTACGTTCCAGATGACTTCGTCAAAGAACAAGACGATGTTATCGAGACAGTCGGAGCTGACACTGAATATCACGAAGATGGCGGGTTAGTATATCTTGCTCACACTTGGGACGCTGATAACCCCAGAGACTACGATTACTACCTCAGAATCTTTAGCGAATGGTCTCCATCTGACGGATTACTCGGAGGGTCAACGTATACGAGGCGGTGCCCGAATCCAGAAGACGACAGTATCCAGTGGGACCATCGAGAACGCGAGGGAATGTGGGACGACATCTTAACGGAACTTGCTCCGGAGTATGTTCCGTATCTGTTGACCGAAGACGATGCTGAAACCCTCTCTGGCGACAGTTGGGATGGCGGGTTCGATCTTCGGTGGCTAACAATCCCGGTCACAGACGTCGGTTCCCTTTCCGAAGAACGGCCCCCCGAAATCAATGATGCACTGCGGTCTGGGGCGTTCATATCTAATTATCGGACTGACAAGAGCATTGATCCGCCAACTGTCAATGCGATCTACGTGGACGAAGATTCCAAAGAGATCACTGTCGACGCCAGCGGCTACGATTACATCGACTGGGTCTCAAACGGCGAAGTAATCCATACCGGGAGCACGTTCGACTACGGTTCCAATTCCGATCTTGGAGCATATGTCCGACCACGGCTTGTCAGACAAGAGAACCCAGAGAGCGGATCACTGATACAGCCGTTTACGTTCGAGGGCGCACCCCGCGATCTCGAGTCCGAGTTCAGCAGATACGGCGTTGCGAGGACTGGGTTACAATCACCGTCAGATGGGCGAATCACCCTCTCTGATGTCGATTGGAACGAATTGGAGCACCAAGAAAACATCTTGGTGGACGATGGTCCGATCACGTTAGAACCTCCTGAGGAAACCGATGTCCCAGAGAGCACGATCGCCCATTATGATGCACAATCTGCGTTCGGCGAAGGTGACGATGGCACTTCAATCTCGACGTGGACGGACGAATACAATGGCTTTGACCTGACTGGCGATTCCCCTACGCTTCGGGCAGACGGTATCAATGGATACCAAAGCGTTGAATTCGACGGTAGCGGCGACGTATTGAATACCGATACGGGCGCGAATGATCAACCGATCACTGTCTTCGCAGTGGTTGAACTTCTGGGCGGTGAATCGGACCATCAGATTTTCTGGGGTGACAACTCCTCTGATGAGTTCTGGATGGCACAGGGTGCGAGTGACGGATGGAACTCAATTTCGACATCTGAGGGAGATAGGATTGATGGTAACTTCAGCACGCAAGGAGAGGCCATCATCATGGTCGCTGTCTTCGACGGATCGAACAGCTTCATCAGGGAAAACGGGGAAGAAACCGCAAGCGGAAATCTCGACTCTGATGTTCTTGAGGGCCTCTCGATCGGTGACGTTGGCTCACGAGATAATAACTGGCACGGGCTCGCCGGCGAGTTCTTAGTTGTTGGCGACCGGTTGGACACGGACCAGATTCAGGAGTGGGAAGAGAAACTCTCCGAAAACTGGGACATCTCGATATGATGGCGTATTGATCAGTTCACACCCTCCTTACTGCCGGTTCGACGCCCCCACGATAGCACCGAACACTTCGCAACGAACCCCATCAATCTACCGCATACAATGACCCGAACAACCCATCCAGAGAGACGAATCCACTACCAGAGCGGAGGCGTCCCGCCACCCTACGGTTAGGACGGCCCACGGACTGGCGATAGCACTGGCACGGGACTGACCCAATTCTTCAACACGAAACACAAACTCAAATGAGAGATATCACACAGCAATTCGGATCGATTCTAATGGTCATGGCGCTCGTGACGGCCGCGATCGGTATGGCCTTCGCGGGCGGCGCGGCCGCAACAACGGCAGAGAGCGACTACCAACTTGACGGCACCGACGAGGTCGAAGGCTTTGCGGCTGCAGACGACGAAAACGACACGGTCATCTACGAGACTGACCTGAACAGCGACTCCGTAGCCGACTTCGAGGAGCTGACCCTCGAGATCGCCTACGAGAACAACACGCTCGTCGAGTACGACGTCGACGACGCCGAAATCACGGGCGACGATGACGATGCGACGCCGCTCGAGCTTGAGTGGACTGTCGAACACGCTGACCTCGAAAAGCTCCCTGGTGACGCTGGCGAAGTGACCGTTGCTGACGCCACGATCACCGAACTCGAGGACGCTGAGGAAGCCGAGGCTGTCGAGACGGCTGACGAAATCGAATACGAGTTCGACAGTACGCACGCGGTCCGAACCGCCTTCTCGACTGACGATGACATTGTCTCGGAATTCGAGGCCAGCGACGACGATGACGGCATGTTCTCGAGCTTGGCCTTCTGGTCCTCGAGCGACGACATTGCGACCATCGAGGACGACATCGGAATTGATGGCGACAACACGAACGTGACGGTCTACAGCGAGGACAGTGGCATCACGGACGCGTTCGATGCCGAACTCGAGGACGCTGACGACGGTGACCGCGTCGGCTACCTCATGACGTCGAACCTGGACGACGGTATTGTCTACGTCTTCGCAAGCGAGCCCGGCGAGAAGATCGGTGGCGACGACGTTGACGAGGATGACACGTACATCGTGGCCCACGAGGGCGGCGAGTACGAGATCAACCTTGGCGACAACTACGAGGGCGAGGAGACGGCGAGTCTGAGCCTCACGGCGGGCGAGAAGTTCGACCGCTCCGCGCTTCAGGACGACCTGGACTACTCGCTCACTCAGGCATGGGGTCTTGACATGGACAGCATGTTCAGCCTCGACAACTGGGTCGACACGCTGACGTTCTGGTAAGCGCCCGACTCGAGCAGCAACTACCCAAAACCCTACCCTTTCTTCGACGCGACGGCGCTCCGTTGGACGCACCACAGTTCGACTCTGTGGGGAGTGACTTATGGCAACAGACCACAGCCACGGCCTTCCGGCCGACACGACCGACGGCAGATCGGCACTCACAGGCCTGCGGGAAGCCTGCGAGACCGTCCTCGAGACCGCCCTTCGACCGACGAGCATCGACGTTCGGGCGCGCTGTCAGCCCGACGGCGAGTTCCTCCAGGTCGACGACAAGTGGGACCGAAAAACGTGGCGACACCAGCACTCTGCTGACCGCGTTCAACTCACTTCGAGCGGGCTGACCGGACACTGGTCACTCGAGCACCAGACAGGCGACGGCCGATTCGAGATCGTGGCAAGCGGCCTCGAGCGCGAAGACGCCTACGCACGCGCGGAGCAATACATGGCCGACCTCGCAGCCGTGGAACAGCGCTGCCGTAGCGGACGAGCTGCGGACTAAGTTCGTGACCGACAGACCAGCGGCCGGGATGGCTCCATGCGGACGGGTTCGATTCCCGACGGTCGCATGTGCCCCGCTCGAGGCCTGGTATCGAGCACTGAGAGTAGCACTCGCGGGTCGCTTTCCACGGCCCGCGTTCTCACTCATCCCACCTCTCACCAGCCACACCGCTTTTTCAGTACCATGACATCCGAAGACCAAACCACGAGACGACAGCACCTGCTACGACTCGGCGGCGTCGCGCTGACGGCGATCGGCGGGACAACCTTCGCGTCGATGAGCACCAGTGCCGAGGAAACCGAATCGAAGGGCATCCTCACCGACGGTATCGAACTCGAGGGCGGCGACAATTGGGCGTTCGCCCGCGGACTCGGGGCGTTCGCCATGTCGATGGGCGGGTCGACCGGCGCCGAAACTCTCGCCGATCGGGCGCGAAACGAGTTCGGCAACAATACTGAACACTGGATCAACTACGCGAATTGGCTCATCACCGAGTTCGACGACGTCCGCCCATCGGGCTCGGTGACAGTCAAACTCGACGTCGTCAAAACGAACTGGGTTGGCGATGACGAGCGTGTCGAGACGGTCATCGACGCCACGTTCGACGAAGAAGCCTACGAGTACACCGACCTCGAGTGGCGGATCGACACGGCTGACGAGCCTGATTTCGAGGCCGAAATCCGCAACTCGGCGGCCGAAAACGCTCCCGACGAGCTGCAAGAGTATCGCCGGGAGTTCATCGACGAGGACGGCGACGACCACGACCTCCCCGACGAGGCGTACGTCTCGAGGCTCGCGGGGAAGTACATGCCTGCGGTCGTGTTGGGCGAGGACGGCCAGAACGTCCTCGAACTCCTGGTCGGCGACCTGAACGGGGACTCATAACCCAAACAGATCATGATCGGGCGAGACGGCCGCAAACGCGACCGGAAGGGGCGATTCTCGAAATGGGATTCGGACGAACACGCAGATCACGGCCACCGAGCGCACGAGCGCTGGTTTCAGACCCAGTTTCGGCGGCTACGGTGGTTCGTCGGCGGCCTGCTACCGGGCCGCGGGCGGAACAGACGCGGACCGCGGAAATAACGGAGACAGACACTCATGGGAATACTCAAAAACGCACGACAGTACGCGAATAAGGCATCGCTCGACGACTTCGTACCGGAGTGGCTACTCCGATACACGATCTACGCGCCACCGAACGCTATCCTCGGTGAGACACCCGAGAAACAGGTCGAAGGATCGATCATCATGATGATCTGGTCGGTCAAAACGGGGCTGTTCACGGGCGGCGTAACGGCTATCTTCGTTTTCTTCTGGGGGATTTTCCTGATGATCGGCGTCCTCCGGTGGAGCGACTGGTTCGGTAGCCGCTACGACACTGCTCGCTCGACGCTGATACCGGGGATGGGAGGTAATGGGAGCTACAAAATCCGGCGCGGTGATAAGTAACCATGCCGAGAAAAGGATCTAACGGCCCGCGGGGAAGTGGCCGGCGAACGGACCTCATGAACGCGCTCCGGCGCGGTGAGCGAACGATATTCATGACGATTTCGAAGGTGTTCGTCGTGTTCCTGTTCCTCATCTTCGCTGTGATATCGGTCGCGAACAACTCGGCTTTCGTCGCCGCCCTCGCTGGCGTCGGCGTGTTCGTTACGGCCGCCGTGTTGTTCCCACTCGAGCAGATCCGGGACGGCCTCGAGTGGTTCAACGAGGGTGGCGCGGGGAAGTGGCTCCACAACGGCTACCTTCGCGTGATGCCCGGCCGATCGCCCGATGATCGACGCCGAGGCCAGATCGGGCCGAAGACACTCCTCGCACTCGCGATGGTCGTCCTCATGGTCTCGAGTCTCGCAATCGCAGGCGTCGCGATGGCAGACGAAGATAGCAACGAGACGGCGACGGTCACACACGACGAGTACCTCACTGACGGCGCGTACGCCGCGGAGTTTAACGACTCCTCGAGCGTCGAACTCACCGACCGGAACGTGAAAACGTCGATCGAAGAAACCGACGCGTTTGTGCGTGTCAAGGCTGACAACCCCAACTCCTACGCGGTCGAAGTGACGATGAAAGTCCATCAAGACATCATCCCGCCCGCGGAAGTGGGCGACGTCTCCGATACTGACGACGACGTGACGGCGTCGTGGGAGAACACCCACGACTTCGAACAAGACGAGTCCTACACCGAGATTACGTTCACGATGGATGCCAACTCCGACGTGACGTTCGCGCCGTCGAAAGTCCGAATCCATACGATGGCGTGGAAAGACACCGCCACCAGCGGTGACGGATGGCTCGACCGGATTACGAGCCCCTTCGGCAGTGAAGGCGATCTCGAGGAACGAACCTACACGCTGAACTCGAGTGACGGTTCGATTCAGACTGTCCCACTCCAGAACAACGACGGGCAGTCGATCGACGATTGGCACGCTGTCTACCGCACGGGGCCAGACGATGATTGGACGCCGATCACGACTGATAGCTCCGACGCGGCGTTTTATCGGACTGCAAGCGGTGGCGAGGCGGTTAAGTTCCACTTCGACACGGACAACTACGCCGACGGCGAGGTCGAAGTCGAGTTTACGGCCGACCCGAACTTACGCGACCAGTTCACCTATGAGATCCGGTCGCTCACGGCAGGCTGGACGGATATGGTCAGCTTCGATATCCTGTCGGTGAGCGCGCCGACGTCGGCCACTGAGGTGATACCATGAACATTACACAGAGCGTCGTAATCGTACTCGTCGGCCTGTTCCTGTTCGCGAACCTGCTCCATCCCGGTGGCTGGATACTGACGCTGCTTATCGTCGCCGTGATTATCGCTCTGTACGCACTCCTCGAGTTCGTTCCCGAGTATCTGCTCGTCACGAACCAGGGGAAAAACGCCCGGAAGAACAACCGCAGACAGCGCCGGGCCAGTGGATTGAACCCGTTCAGCCGAAACTCGAGCCGAGAGGGCGACGCTCGAGACTCGAGCACCCAGACCAATCAGACCGGAGGGAACGATGAGTGAACTGGCCGTCGTCGGAGCGATCGTGGCCGTCGGGCTACTCGGCGGCTGGATCCTGAGCATTCGCTATCACAGCGAGTCGCGCCAACTTGAGAGCATCGCTCGAATCCCGTTCAATCTGGTGTGGATTCTCGCCGGAATCTTCTCGATTCTCGGCGGCTACACGATCACTGGTGTTATCGTACTCGTGCTGTGGAGCTATTTCTTCTTTAGCAACGCCCGGCGCGCTCGAAACGGGGATATCCAGATGAACTCTGGCGGCTGGCGTCAGCGCGCTGGCAACTGGAACCCCTACAACCGCTCAGACTGACGTTTTTCGTCGCGTTCGAATTTATAAATCCACTCCGAATCATGACATGACCAGCTTTCGAAACCACACGACCGGCAGCGTGACGACGAACAACAAATCGATTCAACTCTATTTCGGCGTCAAGTTCTCGAGAGCGCCACAGAACCCGCTGCGGAATGCGCGGGAGTACGTGGCGTTCTGTGACTCTGGCGTCGTGGTAGTGTTCCCGACCGACCGACTCCCGGCGTTCCCACTCGAGATAACGCCACCAGAGGAGTTCGACGTTCTCGAGACCACACTATGAGCACTCACACCCCACCCACGGACGGCCAACAGGCGACCGAACAGCAACGTACGGAGCTTTCGGAACTCCGGCGGAAGCTATCGAACAAATACGAGTACATCCGCGACGACGACCCGGAGCTATTCGAGGAGATCGACACGTTCCTTCGGACATCGTCGACGCTCCACGACGGGAGTATCGGCAGCGCGGTCAAATCCGAACTGCGCGAACTGAAACGTGACAAGAAGATGCGCGACCACCGCGGCGTCGAAGACCCGGAAGCGGCTTTCCCCGATGACTGCGAGGGCTGTCCGCACTACGGCGTCGTCTGCCCGATGGTCAAACGTTACTCCGTGACGAAAACGATCGAACGGATTCTCCGGCGTGCGGAGAGTGACGAACAGGTGCTCGAGAAACTGACCGACGTGGCGATCGAACAGGACTGTCACGTTATTCTCGACGTGCTCGAGGAGTGCCAGGGCTCGTACACGGAGTTCCTACAGGAAGGCTATGAACTGAACGCACGAGCAGTCAAGGCACTCACCGGACCGGGTGAGACGACCGACAGCGACGGCGTGACGACGTCGTTCGACGACGGACCGTCGCCCGAGGACAAACAACGCATGGAGGACACAATCGAGGCCGTGATGGCCGACGATGAAGACGGTGATTCGTCGTGATCGACTGGATGTCGGCCGTCCTCGGTGGCGGCGCGTTCCTGCTCGTCTTGCTCGTGCTCTATTTCATCGCCCTGAAAACAACGTCACTCGGCGACGACGAACACAATACCGAGAGCACCGAAGACCGTCTCTCGATGGACGGCGCGGAACGCCACCGACGCATCGGGTTCAGACGCCGTGTCTCGAGGCAGACGCCGATGACAAAGGCGTTCCTCGCCTCAATCATCGTGTTGCTGTGCTATCTCGCGATCGCCGTCTACCAAGTCGCTTCAACCGGCTCGCCAAGCGAAGCCGCCTACACTGAATACGTCGAGTACGGCCTCTTCGGGTTGGTCTGCGTTGCGGGCGGTGTCTGGTTCAAGGCCAAACAGAACGCCAAGGCCGGTGAGCTACAGATCATGCTCGAGAAAGGCGAGGGGAACCGCCGGCAGACGGTCAATTTCGACCGCAGTCAAGTTCGCGAGACCGCTGACGGAACGAAACTCGTCGCCGAACTCAAAGGCCACCAGGCGTTCGGGCTGTTCTGGCGACCGTTACTCGTCGGCGACGACCCGGAGCTTCGGGACGCCGATCACCGGCTGCCCGACGACCTCGTGTTGTACGAGGTTCCCGACGACGAGTCCGCGGTATGGGACGAACGAACGGGGGAAGTCACGATTCGGGCGAAGGCTAAACGAACGGTCGACAACCCGAACCGAGCTGCGGACTACGAGATCGTGCCGTCGGATCGCAAATCCCGCTCGGAGATACAGGACTTAGAAAACGAAAAGCGCGAACTCGAGGAAGAACTCCGGGGCGAGAAAGTCCAGAACGGGATCCTCAGCGAGAAACTGACCGAAATCGAAAACATCCTCACGAACGAGGAAGACGCCGGGATGCGCCGGCTTCGAGAGGCCAAAGACGTCCTCGAGCCCGACCGGCCCGCGACGCCGTACCGACAGGACGAACGAGAGGACGACCGTGGCACCGCTGCGGCTCAAAGCGACTAACGACTATTCATGACCAACGCCAATTCACGCCGAGTCACAACTCGGCTCGCCATGCTGTGTATCGCGCTGTTGCTCGTCACGAGCGCCGTAGGTGCGCTCGCGACGGCCGCGGCCGCTGACGCGCCACAGCCGACGATACAGGACAACTCGAGCGACGAGAACACGACCGACACCACTCCCGAGGATTCGGACGCACCGACACAGGCCGAAATGCTGCGCGTGACGCCCGACAATCCCGAAAAGGAGTATCTGAGTATTGAAACCGAAAGCTCAGACGAGGCATACAACACGTCCGGCCCGTACGCCACGTTCAGCCTTTCCGAACCCGTCCAATCGGTCCGTGTCGGCCAATCCGGCGCTGACGCGACCGTTCTTGGCGACGGCTCGGTCGTTCGTGTCGAGTACGACGAGGATGCGGCCGGCGAGAACGCCTCGCTCTACACGGCCGAACTGTTCTTCGCCGACGGCTCGGAACACCAGATCGACCTCTACGCTCACGATACCGATGTCTCGCTCGAGGCCGCCGAGTACGCTGAGTACGGCGGTCTCATTGATTACGTGACCGAACAAGCCGGCGGCGAAGGGTTCGAAACGACGCCCGAAGGCGCACAGGCGTACGTCGAGCACAAAGAGGAACGTGCTGACCTGTTCGATCACATGTTCAGCGAACACGTCATGATGTTTCTGACGTTGCTCATGATGGCCGCTCGGAACTTCGTGACGTGGGTCGTCGCGATCGCCATCATCGCCGGGCTCGCGATCTACTTCGAGCGCAAACACGGCTGGATTCTTCGGCTCCAGCAGATGGCAGAGAGTCGCGCCGAACTCATGCGCGAGGCTGTTCGCCAGGACTACGAGGAACGCCGAAACGCGGCGGCGAAACACTCACTCGAGGACGTAAGCGAGGTCGGTCCGAATGCCGCCCGGTACTGGCGTGAACTCGGCGTCGAGACGGTCGACGATATGATCGAAGTCGCGTGCAAGGGCGTGATCTCGCTGACCGAAGAGGGGCGAATCAACTACGACGAGAACGGCAACGTGGTCTACGCCCACCACGGCGTCGACGACCTGAAAGACGTCGACCCGCTCACGCTCGACCAGCTCCGCTCGCAGACGTGGCTAGGACCGCTGATTCTCGAGGGACGACTCGCGCCGACGACGGCCCTGTCGAACATCGAGAGTGCGTTGCTGGTCGCCGAGAAAGAGTACAACCGCGGAAACGAGGTTCGTGACGCCCGACGGACAGTCTCGGAGTTGAACGCTCGACTCCGCGGCCAGCGGGATTTCGAGGATGCCGAGACGTCGTCGAACGCTGCCCGTCCGAACCGTCGAACTGACTACAGCGGTGCCGCCACTGGAGGTGACTGATTGTGCCCTCGCTTTCACTGCTTGATCGTGCCGACCCCGAAACAAACGACTCGCCGTCGCTACTGACGCGAGTCTCGAGTCGTGTCTTCGGCGACCCTCGAAAGGCTCCGAAACGGCTGGCGATCCTGTTCGTCTTCGGCCTGTTCGGGCTGATTACGACCGGCCTGTGGTTGATCGTGAACTCGTCGATCGACACGTCCGGTTCGTCCGCGCCGGTCGTCGGGCCGGTGCTCCAGATCCTGACGAGCGTGTGGCTGGTGCCGGTGCTCGCGCTGTATCTCACCCGGCGGTGGGTGTTCTTCCGCCGCGGCCGAAACGCCGGGCTCGCGGCCGATGTGACCGGCTGGTCGGTCAACACGGTCAACCACCTTCGCGAAGAAATTCAGACGACCGACGGCTGTACGCGAATCATTGCTTCGACGGGCGACGCCTTCGAGGATATCGCCGGCCGAATCGATAGCGCGCTCGAGGGCGAACACGACGACGATACGGTCGACTTTTGGGAAGCTGACGACCACGCCGAAGACTTCGATATCGGCCACGACATGTTCGCCGATGACGAGGACACGGGCCGTATCGAGGAGTTGATTGACGAGGAACAGGCACTCATCAAGGAGTACAACGCAAACACCGATCGGATTGACGAGTTGCTCGGAGACGCGCTCGACGGCGAAATCAATCCGTGGGCCGTCCTCGAGTCCGACGACGACATGGCGTCGCTGTACGACCTCATGGACGGCGGCTCTCGAGACGCCGTCGACGAGGCCCAAATCTTGATCGACGAGTGCGAACAGATACAACAGCAAATTGACGACGTTCGCGACGAGATCGAAGCGGCGACGGCGCCCGACGATGACGGCCTCGAAGCCGACGCGAAAGCCGTTCGCGACCAGATTCAACAGGGGTATACGGCGGCGATTGACCTCTCCGACGAGTTGTACGAGGTCATGAACGAGCCTGAGTTCGACGTCCCCGACACGGACGCCGAAGCCGATTCTCGAGAGCGCCAGATCCCGTGGCGCGTGCGGTTCATGGAGGAGATGAAACACCTGTGGCTCGACTTACAGAGTGGGTTTCGAACCGGCGACGCCGTCGTCAAGTTCGGCGTTCCGGCGATCGTGACGTTCGTCCTCCAGTTGTTCGCTGTCGGACTGTGGACCCATCCCGTCGTGTACGCGCTGTTCATTACGACGAGTACTATTGTCGGGCTGTTCTGGTACTGGGTCGTCAAACGCCGCCGGCAGCGCCGGCTGAAACGCTACCGTGCGGACTCGAGTAGCGACTACTGGCTCGACTGTGCCGGCCAGTTCAAGACCGTCGAGACCGCCGACGTGACGGTCTACATGGGCTTTATCGCCGGTCGCCGATACGCATCCTACGACCGCGAAGAGTTCGTCCGCAAAACGGCGCGAACGATGCACCAGCACGTCTCCGACGAGTGTGTCGCGCCCTCGGACCTCCAGCATTATGCCCGGTGTCTCGAGCAAATGAAGCCGAACCTCAAGGGCCACCGTGAGAACGTCCTTCGGCCGTTGATCCTCAAGGAATTGAAAGAGACCGTCGAGACCGCCGACGACGACATTATCCCGAAAGCCGAACTCGCGTGGTCAGTGATCGAACAACCGACCAGCTCGCGAATCGAACGGAAACTCGGTCACGACCCCGAACTCGTCTGCGAGGAGTACGAATGGCTCGTCGAGGACGCCCATATTCTCGACGAACGCGATGTCGAGTTCCGGGATGCAAACGGCGATGTCCAGGTAATCACGCTCGTCTTCCCCGCGGAGAAACGCCGCTTACCTGACGTTAGTGAACGGCATTCGCAGTTCTCCGACCGATTTACCGACCGGAAGGGCGAGGCAGTGTACAAACTCCCCGACGTGGATCCACGCGACGGATTGCAGGGATTCGTTCCGACGCCACAAGCCGCCGCACTGTTCGACGGGGCCGACCCGGCGGCGGTTGCTCGAAGTAACTAACACAATGGCACACGATACAGAGACAGAAACCGGACCGGTAGACGAACGATGGTCAATCAACGATGTAGCACTTCTCGCGGTGCTATTCGGAGCCGCGGCGACCGCACTCCCGATTATCGCGTATCTCGAGGGCGGCATTACCGGGTGGATGCTGCTCTTGCTCCCGCTGACGGTTGTCTTCGGCTACGAATCAGGTATTATCCCACAGTTGAAGTGGGAAGCCGCCCGCCGAATCCGTGGTGATTGATACGAATGAGCGACTCACAACAACCAGTCAAAGATATCCAGAGTACCGACGCTGAACAGGTCGAAGACACGATCACCGACCTCCAGCAACAGTATCGACGCCGCCAACGCCACACCGAGCGGGCTGAACAGGACGCCCGATTGCGGAAGATTCTCGACCAGGCGCGGAAGGCACTCGCCGACGCCGCCGACCACGATCTCGAGTCGCTACTCCATGCCGCCCACTGGATCGTTCGCGACCACGAGGATATCGAGACCGTCCTTCGACCGGACTACGACGGCCTCGAGCCACAGGTCAAATCTCGGTTTCGCGAGCAAATCGCGCTGCGAGACCAGGGCGAGACGCCCGATTCGGCGGTGAAAGAACTCGAGACGCTGTTCCATATCGCGCTTGAACTCGAGTTAGTGTACGGCGTCAACGACATGACGTGGTACGAGCCCGTCCGATTCTCGAAGATTGACCCCGCGCCGGGGAAAGCAAGCACGTCGGGCGAGGTGACGCCGGTCGGTCGGATTCGCGTTGGTGCCGACGAACCGATCGGGCCGGGCGACCGCCGGCCGATCATCGAACACAAATCCTGCGAGCATGTGTTGACCGTCGCGCTACCGCGACAGGGCAAGGACTCGACGAACGTTTCGCTGTGTGCGAATCTGAAAGAAGAGCACCAGTACAAGTGGATCAGTCTGTGGGACGACGGTCGTGACGAGACGAACATGATCGCCACGCCGAACGACGAGCAACCGATTCAAGAGGGCCTCGAGGAATTGAATCAGGAGCCGACGGCCTACGATACGAACGTGTACGTGCCGGCGATGAGCGGGCTTCCCTCGGAGTTGCCCGGTAACTTCGAGCCGTTCACGATCGGCGTCGACGACCTCACGGGGAAGCTGATTCTCCAGCTCGGCGGGTTCAGCGCCGACCGGAATACGATTAGCCGCGTCGAGCAGGCACTCTCTGAGGCGAAGACAGCGAAAAGCGACGAGGTGGCCGTACTGGTCGACCGGCTCGAGAAATACGCCGAGGAAGTCGAAGCGACGGTCACGATTCGCCACCTCGCCGACGACGAGATGACCAGCGACGACCTCGATGACGGCGAGGAACTGGTTCACGACGACGGCGGCGCGACCGAGATTCGCTACGAGATGGACGCCGACGACGTGCTGCGCGAGTGCGCACAGACTGTGCTCCACCTCGCAGGCGAGGGACTGCTCGCCGATTCGGACGCCGAGACGAACCTCGATATGACCGAGATTGTCAAGCGGAAGGATCGGGTGGCGACGCTGAACTGTAACTATCTCGAGGATCGGAACGAACCGCTCAAGTACATTATCACGAACCTGTGGCTTCGGCTGTTGCTCCGAGTCCGTGACAAGGACAAGTCGCTACCGCGCGTCGCGCTCGAGGTGCGCGAGTTGAAACAGATCGCGCCGTCGAAGATGACGATCGTCGATTACGCGAGCGAGGTGCGGCCACTCCGACAGACGCTGTACGAGATCGCCACACAGGGCGGCTCGAGGCGAATCTTGATGCTCGGGAGTACACAGAAGCTGAACGACGTCGCGAAACCCGTGCGGTCGAACATGCCGTATAAGGTGTTCTTGAAGCTTGATAACGGGCTCATCAAGACGATGAACGATGAGATGGACTTCCCCTACGACCTATGCCAACAACTGAAAGGGTTTGAACAGGGACAAGGCGCACTAAAAGTCGATGAGGACTTTTTCTGGCCGATTTGGTGGCGTGGCGCACCGTGTGGCCTCGGTGACGGTGACGTGCCGTTCGAACGCCGCTACGGGCTCGCCTACGGATTCCGTGTCCGCTCGCACGAGGACGACCGGTGGTCGGCAGAGTACGCCGACGAAAACGACTGGTGGGCCGACAGCGACGGTACAGCGTGCTCAAGCGACGAGCCGCCCGCCGTAGACGAGTGGTACTTACTCGAGAGCGATTTCGAGGACTGCGTACGGCCCGAAACGCTGGATGCCGAGTCAGTGAAACGGTTTGCCGAACGACGGCAGACCTACGACGTCCCGAACGATCTGACGTTCCAACGGACCAGTATCGCGAATGAAAGTCGCGAAATGCGCCTCGAGCGACTCGGACAAGCGAAAGAGCGAGAGATGGCCGAAATGATGAACGGTCAGACGGTGCCGATCAAAACCGACGGCGGGATGACAGAGGAGTATAGACCGCCAGAAACGCTACGGAAATGGCTCGAATACTCTACAGAACGGCGTCAGAAGCTTCTTCACAGCCTTTCCGAGGTCGAACGGGGGGAGATTACTAACCGCAAAAGCCTCTCCCATCACACAGGCATTCCCGAGGGGACAATCGCAGAGTATCTGGCCGACAGTGAACTCCTCGGTGCATGCGTCGAAAAGAAAAGTGGAGTGTACAGCCTCACGAGTATGGGTGAAAAGGCAATCGGGATACAATGGAGCGAACTCTGACTGTTGGACAACAGCCAACAGCTATGAAGCCCACGCAGTCATGCGATTTTTGGCCGGTTGTTGGATGTTGGACGTCCGCGGTAGCGACCCCGTATATACTAATGACGCGCACACCAGTATAGCAATCAATTTTCATCTTTTTAATATTAGATTTGGGCACCCGCCCGAATCTGAATAAGACGATTCCGCGCCTACGCACACGCAAGAGTACCATGTACCGGAACCCCAGCACCTACGACTTCGCAGTGATCTTGGTCATGACCGGAGTCGTCGCCTACACAATAGCCCGCGACCGCCTGTCGACCGAGCAGACCCCAGTCGAAGCCGCGAAAGAAGCGTTCGCCGCGGGCGAGATCGACGAATCGGAGTTCGAACGTCGCCTCGAGTTCCACCTCGATGATCGGAACGACGAGCTGCGGGTCGTCGTCGAGCAGGTCAACGGCGTCGGGCCGGCGACGTCCGAGGCGATCGCCCGCGAGTACGAGAGTCTGGACGAACTGCGAGCGAGTGATCGGGAGCGGTTAGAAGGTGTCTCGGGTGTCGGTGAGCAGACGGCCGGGGCTGTGCTCGAGTTGGTTCGGGAGTAATACACATGAGACCGAACAGACAGCGCTTGGGGACGATTGGAGCTGTGCTTGAGCGGCATATTCGATAACACATAAGTACTTATCGAAAGTGTTTTTGGGCGTTTCGAGCCCTGTAAAGCCAGATATCATGGTATTAGACCAGATTCCGCGGTCCCGAAATCGTTTTGTACTCCCCCCGGCAATGGGCTATTAACGTTCAGCGGAATCGGCCGTTGAATGTAGCCCCGCGATCGAACATAGGGCCCGTACCTCGTCTTACGGTTCTCTCCCTGTTCGTGTCGAAGAGCCGCGGGCAACGACATCCGAGAAGAACAATGTATGAGAGAACCAAGGGGGCCATTAAGGTCCTCAAGAAGACGGCGCGGAAAGTCCTCTCGTCCCCGCGGTGGGAGCGAGTGTTCAGTGCCGTTAGGCAAGCTGCTCAGGCAGCCTACTGGCTGTCTAAAGTAGCGCGCTCACTCGGCCTAATTTGACTTACCGCAACCAAGAATAGCCCTCCGACTGCGGATCTTTTCACAAAGATCCTATTTAATAAAGAAGTGTCTAACGGATTTTGGAACGGAGTGGGAACCAGCTATTAACTGGGCCCGTACCTCGTCTGTAGTGGAACCGAAGTTCCGATTATACTTAAAGGCAACGGTGAAACTGCGACGGGTACAGCGTGTAATAAAGGCTACCGGTTAGATAGTGGCTGAGGGCACTGTTATCAGCCATTTCAGCACCGGGATCCTTGACGGGTAGAACACGTAATTAAAACCCGTTACTCTGTCTGAGATGTTATACATTGCTAATGTATGACTTTCTAATATTCACTCTCCGTCGAATACTTCTGTATTATCCTCAGCCATCTCACTCGCTTCGATATGCGAGTACATTTGCGAGGTTGTTTTCGGGTCGGCGTGGCGCAACGTTCGCTGCGCTGCGACGGCCCCACGCTCACGATAGAGTTTTTCGCCGACTCCGCGGCGGGCTCCGTGTAGTGTGAGGTAGTCGTCGTCCTCGAGCCCGGGGACATCGGCCTCGTCGGAGAGTCGCTTCAACAGCGTTCGCGTGCCCGAGGTGCTTATTGACGGCGGTTCGATGCCAGTCTCGAGGATGTAACCCCAAGAGTTGCCGTCGGGTTTGTCGTGGTCCGTGTCGTCGATCGCCGCGTACAGCGACGGCGGATGCCTCGAGGGGAACACCGGCCAGTTGTCGGCGGGCGAGCCCAACAGCGTCTCGAGTCGTTCCAGTGGCGTCACTACCTGGTCGGGAATCGGCGTCGGTTCACGTTTCTGGTTTTTCCCGAGGACCGTAATCACGCCGTTCTCGAGATCGACGTCGCCCCACCGGAGGCCGTTGCGCCGGTCGTCACGCGCGTCGGCCAGCACTTCCGCGCCACGAACCCCGGAGTAGGCCAGCATGGCGACCAGCGCCCGGTTGCGGACTGCCTCGAATGCGTCGGTGCCGTCGACGGCGATCGCCTCGCGAGCGCGTTCGTCGACGTACTCGGTGATCGCCCGCCGTTGCTCGGGCGACCAGAACTGTTGGTCGCCGCTGTTCGTCGTCGCTTTCGGGAGCGGTTTCTTCGCCCGGCGTTTCTCGGCTGGATTCTCGGCGAGCTGCTCGACTTCGACCGCCCACGAGAGGAGTGCCGAGACGTAGTTGTAGTACGTTCGGGCCGTCGTCGCGGCGATTCCCTCCTCGGCGTCCGAACGCCGTTTCAGATAGGAGGCGTAGTTGCGCATGGTCAGCGTCGAGACGTCGTTGACCGTTTTGCAGTCGCGTTTCTGGCACCACTCGACCCATTTCTTGAGGCAGTACTCGAGGTTCGACGCGTAGTTACCGTCTCGTTCGGCGACGAACTCAGCGACTGCCGTCTCGAGGGTCATTCCCTCGGGGTTGTGGCCTCGAGTCATGGTTCAGTGACCTCGCAGCGATTGCGTAACTCCTGTAGAATGTCGACGGCATTCTCGAATGCCGGGCCACGTTCTATCGGGCCCCTATCCCCCACGCCCATTATCCCAGCATCCTCCAGCTCACCCAGGTGCGTTTGCGTGTGTGAAACCTTGACTCGCTTTCGCTCCTTCCCCGTCAACTCGCTGACTGATGTGTCATATTCTAACGCAGCGGCCTGGTCCGCAAGTTCTCTGAGTGTGAGAGGGGCGTCTCGGGAAAGTGCATCTATAGCCAACCGTCTGCGTTTTGAGCTCAGTATGTAGGTTGCATCATCGATAGACAGTTTCTCTCTACCACCGCTTTCGTTGCCGTTCTCCCCGTCCAAACCCCCGGATTCGTTGTTTGTCATCGACTCAGCTTCACCGAGGGCGTGGACCTACAAAATAGCACCGCACACTATTGGTCTAATGTACTGTGGCTTCTGATTGAGATTAGAATCTAGTTGCAGGCTTTGAGAGTATAGAAATCAGGAGAATAAAGGATTTTGGAGTGTGTCATAAAGCTAATAACGCTATATCTTTTCGGCACTCTTTCTCCTAGATAGGAAACCACCGGGAACAAGTGTCTGACGCCTTCACGAGTGCCTACACGAAATAGAGGGGTCCGATCGACTACAGTACGTCGTGCGCTTCCTCGCTCGAGTAGTCGTGCTCATTGCGGAGATGGTTCAAGAACTCCTGCGGCGCCGCCGTCAGCCCGGTCTTATAGAAATCGCACTCAGGACAGTCGTACTCCAGTTCAAAGCCTTCTTCGACGGCTTTTGGCCGATGGTTTTTCTTCCGCTGGCCGGGCGTTACCATCTCGAGCTCTCCGCTGGCGAGTTCGTCACCGTAGTTCGAGACGGCCCAGTCGTCGATTGCATCCTCGATTCGTTCGTGCCCTTCCGCCTGTGACTCGATCGGTTCGCTTTGGACCACGACCCACCCGCCGGCTTCCTCGTCGTATCCAAGTGCGTGTGCTTTCTCGTTGCCGAGTATGAGGATCGCGACGACCTCGTTAGCATCAGAGAATAGGCAGTACTCGTAGGTTTCGTCCATTCGGATTACTTCCTCGAGGTCGAGTGGGCTGTCAGGGAGTTTCGAGACCGTCTTCGACATGCGATCATATTGTTCGAGCGATGGATCTTATAATTTCCTGAGATTTAATAGGAGATGATGAGATGACGGTGTATGGAAGATTCGAAACGTAAAACGTTAATCAAGAAATGGAATGACGAGATATCTGATCTCAGGAGTCAACAGGCTGAAGACGAGTCAAACCAGGACCCGATGTTGAAGGCCGAGTGGAGGTCAGTCCGGCAATTAGCATCGTACGATCTTCAGATAGGCGTTCTCGAGGAGTGTGTCGGGAAATTAGAGGATTGTGAGAGCGAAGATGATGTACTTGAAGCGTGGGGAGAGTGGCGAGATGAAGTAGAAGAGCGTGATAAGCGAATATTAGATTCGACAGAATGGTTCAAAAATAACTACAAAAAGCTACAACTCGAGGAATGTGTGGAGAGCCTTTCCGAGTACTTTTCTGAGGATCTCCTCACGGAATGCTGGCGATGCGGGGGATGGGAAAAGCCCACCAGCGATAAACGCACTACGGAGGGTTATCGTCTGGAGTGTCCGAACTGCTAATCGGGTGAGTCCAAGTTCACTTCTCGGATGGATCTACGCAGAGCCATTAGCAAACGCCTCGGGGCCCGACTGATACTCGAGGTCAAAGACAAGCGTCTCGAGAATCAATAGTACGGTTCGCGCTTACTCGAGTTCGACGTCGAACTCGTCCGACGCCCAATCCGCGACCGCTTGGCGGATATCATCTGTGGTCTCGACACCGAAAACTGACCCTCGGGGTTTTCCCTCCCATGCTGAGATCCAACTAGGCATCAACCGCTGGCCGGAGTGTTCGTCGTCACCGTTGATGTAGTTGATGAGGAACCAGTGATCGTCAGCAGTTCCCCGGTAGAGCGCACTCTCGAGCGGTTCCGGGTAGTCGATCCTCTCGTTCGTCGGCGGGCTAATGAGATCGGCGTCGAACAGCACGAGCGTCGGCGTATCCGTGTGGAGCGCGTGAAGCGTCTCAACGGTTGTTCCGATCTGTGGCGTCTCCGAGTAGTATGCGACGACGCCGTCCGCAGCATTAATCGCCTGTATATCCTCCGAGACAGCGCCCTGAACATAGTCGCCACCGTGGTCAAAGTACGCGTCTTCGGGGTGGTAGAACGTGATATCTGCAAGAGATTCCTCGACGCTACGCCGCCACCACGAATCCCCGTGGCTCTGCCAGCGCATCGCACCAGCCGTGTAGATTCGTGGGTAGTCTTCTGTTGGTTGTCCGACCATACGTCGGCGTCGAACGCGAGGGCGTTCAATGTTCCGGACCAGACCAAGGTAAACATCCTACACCGCATCCCGCTGCGCAAGCGCATCCTCGACCTCGAGTCCGTGGCTCGCGGCGATCGCCGTGGCGAGCTGCCACGCTCGGTCTGCGCGTTCGGGGCGCGCTTCTTGCTCTCGGTACTGGAACTCGACCAGCGCCTCGACGATTAACAGATCCTCCTGTGGAGTTCGATCGGGCATCACGAACGTTGGCCGCGGCTTCTCGGATAAACATGCGGTTGCAGCCGCTACCTATATTCGTGTGAACATAGAAGACTACCATGGCAGCCGCAAAACAGTTAGAATACGATACCGCTGGTGAGAACCGGTCGCTACCGGTTCCGGCGTCGTGCTCGGCGGAGTGCGCGCTTCAACTCACGCTCCGCTTCGCGCTCGGCCTTTCGGAGTTCCTGCTCCAGTTCGCGTTCGGCCTTGCGCTGTGCACGACGCATTTCGCGTCGGATCTTAGCTTTCGATGGCTTTCGTCGTCCCATGGCTGCTCACCTCCGATCCCGCGTTCTCTGTGACGCCTCGCGCTCATAGCGGCGCTTCTCGAGAGGTGGCGTCGACGACGTTTTCGATGACCGTCGTTCATGCGCGACTATCAGGATGGATGCACTCGAATGTATTTAAAGTATCGGGGCCGTGGTGAAAGTGTAATATGGACCTTACAGCCCCGTAACGACAGAAATAGACGTTTGTAGTTTTGGGTGTCGACAATCGTCGTTTTTGGTATCGGCAAAGTATGCTATTCACTCACAAGCCACTGTTCAAGCTCACCGAACGCGCCGTCGGCAACCACGAAATGATCGTATTCGGCAGGTCGAACCGGCGACGCCGTCTCTTTCCACAGCGTCACGTAGAAATGTGATTCGTCGAGCGCAACCTCGGCGCCAGTAACAGGACAGGTCGCCGTTCCGTCGTGGTTCGTCCCGCGTCGGCAGACTGTCGAGACCTCCCATTCGGGTCGGTCAGGTGGCGATCGCCCGCGAACGCGTGCGCTTCTGGATTCGGTTTCAGGCATACTCGAGTGTTCGAGGCTCGCAAGAGTTAGCTATATCGACTACAACAGATCCACTGCCTCGAGTTCGCAGTGCTCGAGTTCCTCGGGAATCGGCCCCTGAACACCGGGTGTGATCGACGCCGTCGACGCAACCATATCGGCAGTGTGTACGAGCTGGTCAAGCGGCGTCTCGGGTTGGGTATCTGCATACCACGCGCCCATGTGACTCTCGACGGCATCGGCGACACGATCGTCGAGCGGGGACTCGCGGATGACGCGAGCCATTCGGAGTTCGTGGTCTGATGTCGATTTATTCGAGGGGTTCTCCGGGTCGCCGTTCTTGCGCTGGTCGTGAAGTACGACCGCGGCGTGAGCAAGCGGCACCTCCTCGGGTTCGATTAACTCCTGTTCGACGTACGTGTCGGCGAGTCGGTCGACGACCGTCGAGAGCATGAGCGTGTGCGCCCACAGGCCGCGATCGCCCTGGCACGCCGGGTGATGGTAGCCCGACGTGCTCGCCGGCACTTCCCAGAAATATTCCGGTGCTTTACTCGAGAGGTTGATCGTGAACGCGCGGGTTCGCTCGTCGTCAATTAGTTCAAGTGTTGGGAGTCGTCGAAGGGTTTCCTCCGATGAGAGTTCTACCATATGCAAAAATTCGTCCACGACTAGATAATACTTTTTGGGACCCATCACACGCTCACATCCCTAAAATCCACACAACCGATTCAGCCGGGTGATTTGACTAATGTACGGTTCATATCCAATATCTGTATCCAGTATCCAGATACAGTATCAACAATCAGAAAACGGATACAGTATTCAGAACTCGTCGGTAGCGAGAAACTGCCGACGGCCCTCTTTGCCCGATTCAAGTACTGAGCCGTCGACTTCTTCGAGACCGACCCGAACAAGCAGTCGGAGGACGTCGGCGCGTGTCGACGGGTCTGCGTCTCGGTCGAGCACGTCCGCGGCTTCTGTGCCGATCCGCTCGAGATCGCTCGTCGCTTCCATGCCGGCGAACAGCGCAGCGAGGTTATCGTCGCGAAGCGTGAGATTTGAATGGAGGTCGCCCGCCTCAAGTTCGGCGTAGGCGTCGGCGATCGCGTCCTCGAGCACGGGAGTCTCGTCGTCGGCCTGGTTCGACGGTTCGGTTTCGTGGCGGCTTTTCGACTTCGCTTCTGCGAGTAGTTCTTCGGCTTTGGATTCGTCGTCAGACATGGTTATCGTGCCTCGAGTCGTTCGAGGAGATCGGTCGTCAGTTGTCGGTAGGCGTCGCGTGCGCGTTGGCCCGTGTTGTACAGTTCGTCGTCATCGAGTGCAAACAGTGTCTGTCCGGATGCCTGTTCGTTCCCGATGTTTGCAGACTCCGATACAGATGTGCCGGCGATCTCGGAATACTCCTCCTCAAGCGAGTCGGTGAACTCGTCGGCAAGGTTCGTAGTCTGGTCGACCATCGTCGCGAACACGAGCTGGAGTTGTGGTCGTGCATCGTGATCTTCGTCCGCTCGGATCGATTCGAGTTCGGTCTGAAGATTCTCGAGTTGCTTACGCTCGAACTCTCCAGGTCGGAGTGGAGCCACCACGTTCTCAGCGGCGAATAGGCCGTTGATCGTGATATTATCCTCTTTACCGGGCAGGTCGAGCAACACAAGATCGTATCGTGGTGCGACCTCGGATTCAATGAACGACTCGAGGCGAGTGTACCGATCCTCTCGCGGGACGTTCGCGAGGTTGTTGTCTTCCGCGCCGAGACCGCTGTCGGCCGGGATTAGGTCTGGCCCTTCGTCGGTCTCGAAGACCATCCGGTCGAACACGTTGTCGATGTTCTCACGGATGAAGTCCCAGTTCTCACCGAAGATCGCTGAGATCGGGGCGTCCGGATCGACCACGTCGTCGGCCAGCCCGAACTGTGTTGCCAGATCGTTTTGCGTGCCCGCAAGGTCGATCAACAAGACGTCCAGGCCGTGGTCGTTCGCTGCTGATACTGCAATGTGTGCGGTACTGGTCGTCTTTCCGACGCCCCCTTTCGGGACATACGCGCACGAGCGGAGTACGGTGTCTACCATATACAGATACTGGATACAGATACCAGATACATATAGCTTATCCAGACTATCCAGTCGGTCGTTCGCCGACGAACCGCTGGTATCGGGTTCTAACAATCTTTAGCCACACCACAGATAGCGGGTGTTCTGTTCGGACTCGTTTGAAAGTCTCCCACCGAATCCGATATCGGGCCTCAGTTCCGGAGTATGCTCGAAGAATGGTTTGGGCAGTCGACTCGATTTGCGCGTGGCAGCTTCGGCAAAGCGTTATCAAATTCCTCTTTGTGTTTTTGCCGCCAGCTGCTCGAGGCCAAATGTGGTGGAGATGTAATCTCCGATCTCCTACTGTCTCTCGTTGATGCTGTTGTTGAGTCTTTCCACAATGTGCGCACCGATACCGGTCGCGTTGATAGACATCTTGGCGGACGTCTTCCGGTATTTCATACCCCATATACAGATACAGTATATGGATATTCCACGATAGTATTTGTGTAGTGTCTAACTGAAATCGGTAGACACCGGCCGCCGCCGTGACGGATCCTCGAGAGGGGCGGCGGACACGAAAAGTGTCGAACCCATCGAGTACCGGCAGACGCGGCGGCCACGCATGACTTTCGGATAGGGCTGTATAGCGGTTTCGCCAACTAGGAGCACACCACGTTTCCGCCGAAAATCAGTCCTCTTTCGGGATTTTGACCTTGTATCGGCAGTCCCGATTCGGACAATTCGTGTGTGCGCCTCGTGGCATGGAGCCAGTGTATGTCCAGACGTGATCGCAATTGTGGCAGCGCATTCGGATTCCGTCGCTCATACTTGTGTAGTACTACACTGAATCGCATAGAAGTGCCGGTCGAATCTCGCTGCCGAGTTCGCCCACTCCACGGGCTCGAGGAAAGTTACTCGTCGGTCGCGAACAGTCGGTCGTCGAACGGCTGGTCTGGTGGCCGGGTCGTCGGGACGTACTCGCTGTCGATCGTGGAGTTCAGGCTTACCAGACAGTACGCACACCGAAGCGTTCGCCAGCCGTCGCGTTCGGGGTGTGTCTCGATGTTTTCAGGATTTGCCTGGCACTCCGGGCAATACAGGTTCGTGAATCGGCCGTCGGGGATGGTATCAGGATTGACCATCGTCACGTTCCTCGAGCACCAACTGGTTCCGGTGGTTGAAGCCGACGCTGACGAGCTGCCAGCCGGCGCGCCGGGCGAGTGTAATCAGGTCCCGAGTCGCGCTACTTGATTTCATGGCCTTGTCGTGGCACTCGATCGTGATCTGTGTCGGTCGCCACCGTTCGTCGTGGCCGTCGACGATCGCCCACACGCCGTCAATCGAATGCAGCATGTGGATGAACTCCCGCTCGCTCGGGTCGTCGCGGGCGGCCTCGAGTGCTTGCTCGATTTGGGAGGGTGCGGACTGCCACGGATAGAGCCGGGTCTCGGGTTCGGTCGGGTAGACGTCTCGGGAGTCGCTTACCACGGCCAATCACCCCAGTCGACGTACTTGAACCCGCGCGTCGGCGGCTCGGCTGGCACCTCGAAGCGGGTTGGATAGAGGAACGCAAACCACAGTTTGTCCTCCTCGGCCGTACAGATCGGCGCGTAGTAATCGACGGTCTCGCTAGTCGTCGAAAACAAGACCGCCCGCCCCGGTCCCGTCTGTCGGGGCGTTCCGTTCACGCGCCAGTACGCGAGCGAGCGCCGCGGGTTATCCCCGAGGTCGGTCCCGTCGCAGTAGTCGAATACTTTGTGTCGAAGGTCGTCCTCCGACGCCCGAATCAGAACATCTTGCTCGCCGCGGTCGGGCACCGTCACGATCTCCGTCGTCGAGAGCCCACCGAATTCGGCCCCACACATACAGGTGCCGGGCTCGTCGGTGAGGAAAATGCCCGCAGTTCCGCAGACCGGGCAGTCGTCGAACCCGACTGGCGTCTGTAGCGTCGTCCCTTCCGCGGGGAGTGGGTTGCCGAAGTACTCGCGGTGCGTGTCGCCGTCACAGTCGGGGCAGTGAACCGAAATCTCGGTCGGCAGGCCAGTGACTGTCGCGTCCGCAGTCTCTCCAATCCAGCCGCAATCGTCGCAGACGTGTCGGCGGCCGTGGTGTCCGCTCGAGTCTGCCGTGGTATCAGTGTTCGTGGTCATCGAATCACCTGGTCGAATTTCGACCGCAGCGTCTCCCGAACCTCGCCGGGTCGCCACCCACGAACCCACGGGTGTAGCGCCCGATCGTAGCCCTCGAGTACCGCCCGTGGTGGGACATCGTACCCTTCGAACGTCGCGTGTGTTCGCGCCGCCGCGAGTCGGCAGTCGTGCTCCCAAAAGATACTCGAGAGTGGACCGGTTGGCTTCGCCGGCCGCTCGAGTCCGCGGGCGTCGGTCTCTGTCATCGGTTCAGCCACCTCCCGAGGTCGTCGTGACAGGGCTCGCAAAGTTGTAGGAACTCCCGATCGCCTTCCCAGTTGCGCGTCGCGAGGTCGTCACACCGATCGCAGGTCAGCGGCTCGTCGGCGAACGCGGTGCCTCCTTCGGGCATTTTCGCGCCCGGCGCTGGGTGATTCGTGCTCATAGGCCACCCCCACAGTACGGACAGCCGTCGTGGAACGTGACGAGCGTCTTCGAGACGGTCGCGCCACAGGTACACGGGACCGCGTTACCCATAGTGAACGACCTCCGCGTCGGTGACGCCCTCGGCGCGCTCGAGTTGGGATTTCAGGCCCTCGGCTTCGTGTGGACCCTCCGTGCCGACGCTGTAGCAATCGATCCCGCCGACCGTGATGCGGACACCGTAGGGGTAGCCGTCGGCGTTCGGGTCGCGTGGACCGAGGAGAGACATCACGAATCCCTCCGAACCGGCCGTTCAATCAGTCCGTTCGCGACCGCCGCGCCGACAACCTGGATCGCCCGGTGTGGGCCGATTCCATCGGCCTGCTGGAGCGCGTCGTGGTCTGCGAGTGGAACAGACGTCGGGTCGTCCCACTCGTCGAGTAGCGCCTGAATCGTGTACTCGGTTGGATTCTTCCGCGGACTCCGTTTCCCGAGTCCGACACAGCCGCCCTTATCCATTGCAGCGCGGAGCATCCAGAGATCGTGTTCGTTCACCTCGCGGTCGGAGTCCACCGGATCAGGATAGTCCCACGGCTCGGCGTCGAACCCGTCGACCTGCTCGAAGTCCTCTGGGGCGAAGCCACGAACGTCGTCCGCGACGAGCTTGCGCGCCTGATCGGCGTTCATCGCCGGAATCGACGAGATACCACCCGTCGGGTTTCGGAAGTAGTACCGTTCCGACTTGTCTTTCGCCGCGAGTTCGACGCCCGCATGTTGTGGATACTTTCCGGTGCTGGTGTCGCCCGCGTCTGAAATCTGTGAGTTCTTAGCAGTCATGAATCTCATCCATGTGTTCGTGGTGTTCTTCCGGCGTTACGCTCGTCTCGTCGCACAGTACGCAGTCGATCGACTCGGATAACTCACGCTGCATCGATCGACACCTCATCCGGGCCGTCGTTGTGTTTGTAGAACGTGAATCGGTAGCCGTCCTCGGTCCACCACCATTCGGAGTCTGCAACGCTCGAGCCCGACCCCATGCTCGTCTTTTTGACGAACCGGACGCCGTCGATCGTGAACGTCCACGGGATCTTCTTGCCCGCGGCGAGCTTATCACCGAAGGTCGGAACAGTACTCTCGTCAACTTCGAACCGGCCGTCGCCGGTATGCCGATCGGCGACCTGTCGTTGCTCGTCGGTGAGCCCGTGTTCCATCGCGCGGTCGTACTCGGCGGTGTCGGGTTCGGCGTCGCCGTCGACGACCGCGAATAGGTTCGTGAGCGCGTGTCCGAGTGTGTCGCCTTCGATGATTTCACCGGACATCGATACCGACCTCCTCGAGCCACTCGCCGGCCGTCGTATCCGAGAGAATCTGCTGGTCGCCCTCGATTCCGATACTCCAGACGGCCGATGTTTTCATTTCCCATTCGGCTTCCTGGCGTAGCTCGAGCGACGGTGGCGTGTCGTCTGGTTTCCGAAGGTTGGCTTTGTGTCCGTACTCGCCACGGAGCCGGTAGACACGACCGCCACGGCCCTCGAGATATACCGTCAGCGTTTCCTCGGAGTTCGACCCGATGCACTCGCTATCCGTGTCGAACACCTTGAGCGGAATTGAACGGTCGTTGATTCGAACCTTATCGCCTTTGCTCAGACTCGCAACCGTCGCGTTGAGGTCGTCGTCGTGGTCGAACTGCATGGGTTCGGGGTTCATCCGACTTTCACCTCGCCGATCTGTTCGACCGCTTCGATGCGACGTACTTCGGGCTTTGATCGGACCCACTCACGGGCGGCGTCTTCCGTCTCGTCGGCGTGTGTGAACGTCTCGTATCGCTCGCCAGAGGTCGACTGTTCGTCGGGCACGACAGCTCGAATCTCGTATTCGGGAATCTCGACGAACGATTCCTCGTAGGATGCGTTATCAACCGGGTTGTAGGCGTCCTCGAGTCGTTCCCAGATCGATCGCCACGAATCCCCGGCAGCCCGAAGGTCGGCGATGGTCTCTTTGAACGGGTTCTCGTCTTCGATCTGCTCGAGCACGTCGTCGGTCGCGACAGTGATCGATTCGGCCTCGGTGGTCTCGGGGTCTGGAAGTCGGCTATCGGTACTCATTCTGAATCACTCTCCTCGATTCCAAGCGCGTCCGCCCACGAGTTGTGGAAACTGATTGAGAGGGATTTGCTCGATGTCCGGTCGACCGTCGCGCTGTTAGCCTTCCGTTCGCGCGTGCGTCGGTTTTCGTACCAGTCCTCGATAACCTCGGCTGTCTTCGGGCCGATCCCATCGACATCGGTCAGCGGGTCGTCGGATTCGACCGCCTCGAGTAGTTTCTCGACCGTCGTGAATGCGTCCTCGATGTTGTGGGCGACGGCACCACTACAGCGCATTCGCTGTTGAATCCCGCCCTTTCGAAGTAGCGTGTCGGTCGCGTAGTTGGATTCAGTCATCGGCCGGCACCTCCACGTCGCCCCTCATCGCTTGCTCGATGTCCTTGTACACGTCGTACTGCGATTCGTACACGAACGTATCGAGATAGTCGTCGATGTCTCGAGCGCGGGCGATCACCAGCTCGTCGCGTTCGATCGTGGCCGCCGACGCACTCGAGGGAAGGTCGACGGGGTGAGGAACGATCGACAGCAAACGGTGAAGCGTTTCGGCCATGTCCTCGCCGTCGCGCTGGTAGTTCAACAGGAGGTCGTGAACGTCGCCCGTGAGTCCGATTTGGTCATCGCTGTGGCCGACACACGACGCTTCCCACGACCGGCGGTTGTCGAGTGCTTGCCAGCCCGAGTCGGTCAGCGTGTAGACGTTCGTTCGGCCGTCCGCTTCGGCTTTCGTGACGTATCCGCCCTCGACTAGTGCGTCGAGATTTGGATACAATCTCCCGTGATTCTCCTCAGTCCCGTAGTAGTCCTCGAGTTTCTGTTTGATTTCCAGTCCGTTCGGCCGCTCGAGCGCGGCGATTGCGAACAGCGCGTCGCGCTGAAATTCTGGCAGTTCTCCCATCGTCTCAGGCTCTGATTTGTCATCGTTCGCCATATATCAAATTTCGCTCTTTTCTACTATAAGCGTTCCCCAGACTACCTGTTTTCTGGCCTCGAGAGTCCGAGCTATTGGGTAATAGCTCTCGAAAATGAGAAGAGAACCGCCCCGGCTACAGCGTCGGTTCGGTCGGTTCGGCTAGCGCCTCGTACGCACGTTTCACCCGCCGGAACGCCGCCTCACTCCCGCCCTTGTCGGGATGTGCCGTCTTCGCTTCCCGGCGGTAGGCCTGCCGGATCTCGTCGGGAGTGGCGTCGGGCGAGACCCCGAGCGTGACGTGTGGTGGTTCGTCCGCTTCGGCGACCACCGGGTCGTCGGCGGGCGGAAGGCGGGCGTTCGCGAACTCCGATTCGCCCGTCGTGACCGGCCGGGATTCCATCTTGCGTTTCTCGCGGTTGTAGAGGTACAGCGACCGGATATTGTCCCGCAGGCGCGTGTACGCATCGCAGGCGGCGGCGTACTGCTCGCCGTCCATCGACCAGCGTACGACCGCGCTCGGCTCGTCGGGGTTCGCGTCGGCGTAGGGGTAGTTCGGGTTTCGTTTCTGGTGATCGGCCGTGGTCTCGAGTCGCCAGTCGTCAGCCCCGACGCGCTCGAGTTCGGCCTCGAGGTCGTCGATCGACTGTCGGAGTGACGTGTCGAAGCGGTTGTTCGGCTCTCGGTTCTCGGGTTTGGTTCGTGGGAATTGGTGTGGCCAGTTCATGGGTTATCGGACCTCCTGTAGATCGGCGAAACTCCCCTCGTGTGCGGTGATCCACTCCGAGTGTAGGCCGCGTGCCGTGAGCGGAACGATCACCAGCTCGTCTGGAGCGTCGTCGTTCTCCACAAGGATGTGTTCGCACTCGGGGGTCGGTTGGTTCGGGTTCGGTTCGACGAGTTCCTGGTCGAAGTCGAAGCCGTCGGATTCGGTGCTCATTGCTCGCCCTCGCTGTACTCTGCCTCGAGCGTCCGATTCATCCCGGCGACAAACGGCGTTTCGTCGACCGACTTGAGGTAGACGAGTCGGATCTCTTTGGCCCCGCCGAAGAACTCGTCAAAGTCGTCGCTATCGAAGTTGGGCGTTGGTTCGGTGCTGAATCGGATGTCGTAGTCGTCGCTCTCGTCGCCGTGAATCGTCACCGAGTGGCGGGCTTGTACGTCGCCGTCGACGATACGGAACCAGCCCCGGCCGCCGATCGTCATTGGTCTGGCGTCGGCCACGAGTCGACCGTCGGCAGCTTCGAGGATCGATCGAAGTTCGTCGGCACTCTCGTATTCGAAGTGTGCGCCTTTCTCTCGGTCGTGTTCGTCTTTGTAGCAGTCCAGACAGTAGTACCGCTCGTCGGCACCGGGCTCGAGTTGTTCGTTCGGACCCGCGATGAGCTTGTCCGAGACGATGTCCTCACTGGCATGTTCAAAGCGCCCGTACAGCACGCGGTACGTCGCGTCGTCGTCCGAAAGTTCCGTCTCGCAGTACCGGCATTCGGCGGTCTCGTCAGATGTGTTGGATTCGTTCATCGGTCGGTCCCCACGAACTGCTCGAGTTCACGTTTTCGGCGTCGGTAGCCGTCGTGGCCGCCCGCGCGGTTCGCGTTGTTCTCGCTTCCGATTCCACAGCCCATCGAGTGTGCGAGCACGTCGAGTTTGTGTTCGACTTCGAAGGTCTCGCCGCAGGCGTCGCAGTCCCATTCGCCAGCGTGTTCGTACTCCGTGTCTATCATTCCAGTTCCTCCACGGGTTCGGCGTCACGGAGCACACCCATCGACGCGCCACACTCGCGGCACTCGTCGTAGGCCTCGGTGACGGTTTCGACGAGTTTGTCGGTCGCGTCTTCGGTGCCTTCGCTCTCGAGTTCGAAGCTCTGGCAGCCGTTCGGACAGCCCGCGACGACAGTCTCGCGCTGTTCGTCAGTTCGATGCCGGGTCATTGATCGTCCTCGCTTTCGAGTTCGTCCAGCGCCCGTTCCACGTCTTCCGGGTCAGCCTGTTCGTCGTCGGGAATCAGACAGGTCACGCCTTCTCACCCCGGTTGAACCCCGCCGGCAGCGGGTCGCCGACGTCGCCGGGATCGGCCGCCGCGAGTCGGTCGGCCAGCGATTTCGGCTCGCTCGGGTCGCGAATGCCGTATTTCTTCAAGCGCGAGCGGACCGTCTCGAAACAGCGGTAGCCGTCAAACAGGTCGACCAGCTCCGACAGTGATCGGTCGGCGAACAGCGCCTCGAGTCGGTCGGCGTCGTCGGTCCACGGCTTCGGGAAGTCGAACACGCGTGTCTGTTCGGTTCGGTCGCGGTCATCTACCGGGACCGTCGGCCGCTCCGGCGCGGCGTCGGGAAGCGCGAGTCCGTGCTCGGCAAGCGTCGTCTGGTCGGTTTCCGTTCGGTCGTTCGTGACGAGTGGCGTGGGTTCGTGGTCGCGCTCGAGTGTCGGCCACTGGGCGAGCCACGTCGTCTCGAGAGTCGGTTCGATATCGGCGTCGGTCAGCGTGCGTGTTGCCATTGTTGGGGTTCCTTTCGGGTTTCGGGTGCTCATGCGGGCAATGCCTCCGGCGTCGCGTCGGTCTCGGGTGTGTCTCGAAGCGCGTCGCGGATGGCCTCGAGCAGTTCCCCGAAGTCCATCGGCTCGGCTGCGTGGTCGTGATAGGCTGCGATTACGTCATACGGCGAGCAGTTGTCCCGCCCGTCGTCACGAACGCCGAATCCGAAATCGGCGGTCGTGTAGTAGATCGATCCGTCCGCCGTCGGGAGGTGTCTCGAGGCCGTGACGTCGTCGCCACAGACGGCGATCTCCCAGCGAAAGCGGCCCTGCGTGTCGATTACGTGGCGCTCGATCATCGGTCGGTGCCTCCGTCGGTCGCGACCGCCGCGTCGATCTGGTTGCACATCCAGCCGCGTTGTTTGCCGATGCCGCCCTGTGCGCCCTCGGCGTCACGGAACGGGAATCGAACCTCGAGCGTGCCAGGAATCGACAGGCCGTCGAATACACCGCGCTCGCGAAGTGGCTCGGCGTATTTCGTTTCTCCGAGTAGTATCTCGAGTGTCACGTCCCGCGGATCCACGTCGTCGAGCGACGCCCGGATCCACGACTGGAGGCCTTCGAAAACCCGGAGCGCCCACTGGTCGAGTAGTGTATCGACGTCGTCGCCACTCGGGAGTCGCTTGCTCGAGTCCACCGGGATGCCTTCGAAGTCCTGTGGAACGCGCTCGTAGTAGTCGATCGGCTCGTCGGGCTCGAGGACAGCGTGTTCGGCCGAAATGATCCGCGCGTGGGTCTCGGGAGTGGTCGTGAACGCCTCGTAGTACTGGCGTTTGTTCGTCCAGTAGCCGCCTTTGTACAGCTTCTTGGCCGGCGTCGGCTCGAAGACGTCGTGTTTCGAGCCCGAACAGCCGACGGCCACGAGTCGAAGCGGGTCGCGATCGCGGTAGTCGGCGATCGCGTCGCGGACGCGATAGCAGTAGGACATGCCGTGGCCAACCGATCCGATATCGGCCCGGCCGCGTTCGATATCTTCGACCGCGTGTTTCACGTCGATGAGGTTCTCGCAGGTGGTCGCGAGTCGGGCGGGCATGCAGTCGGGAACGTTCACGCCCCCGAGTACGTCCAGCAAGAGTTCGTACAGCGGCCGGTCGTCTGCCGCGACGGTGGTTGCATCGCGGACTCCCCAGACCCAGTGGCTCGTGACCGCGAGGTCGCCGTTCGGGAGTTCGTGTTCGCGAGGATTAGTCATCGCTCTCGATCACCTCCGAGTACGCTGGTACTTCGGCGTCGGGATCGGCCGTCACACCGCCACCGAACTGTGAGAGACTCGGCGTCTCGTCGACCAGGAGATGGCGACAGAGAGCGCGGGCGAGATTCACGGGAACGGCGTTCCCGATCTGTGCCGTGACGCTCTTTTTCGTTCCACCGGCCAGCTCGTACTCAGCGGGGAAGCCCTGTGCTTGCTTGAGTTCGTCCGGCTCGAGCATCCGGTAGCGGACGTCGAGTCCGTAGGGGAACACCTCCGGCATGCACAGCGCGAAGCGTTCCTTCTTGGTGACTGTCGGGAGCGGGGCGTCGACCGGCTGCGCGCGGCCGTTGCCGTAGTGCTCATCAAGGAACGGCGCAACGATCGGATTTGAGAGTGCGAACGCGCCGCCCTTCTCGGTCGCGATCGTCGGCATCGGATCGTCAATATCCCGCAGCGAGCCACCGTGTGAGTAGTGCAAGATCGACGGCGAAACGAGGTAGCCGTCGGTGTTCTTCGCCGTGACCGTGTGCAGTGGCCGGTCCTCCGGGTCGTAGAGCGGGTTCGAATGAATACCTCGGCGCGGGCCGTTACGTGGCATCACGAGCGACCGGGTTTCGGCGGTCGCCATGCCGATTGCGCCCTTTTTCGCGACCGTCGGGAGCGGACCGTCTGTCGGTGCCGGGACGCCGCCCGATTGCTGTCGAAGGCAGAACGCCTCGGGCGTCGTGAACGCCGTTCGGCCGCCCGGCACACGGACCAAGAACGGATGATCGACGACTTCGGCGACCGTCGCCGCGTATTCGGCCGGCACGACGTTTTCGCGGAGGTCTCGAAGTTCGTCTTTCCCGATCTCCTCGAGCGCGTCGGCCAGTCCCTCGAGTCGGCCGTCACAGTGGCGGCGGACGCCCTCGGCGATTCGAGCCATCGTGCTCTTCGCGAGCGGCTGGACGCGCGGGTTCTCGAGGTCGCGCGTCCACAGACTCGTGCCGAGGTCCGACCAGTCGATGATATCCGCCGCCGTCCGACGGTCCGGCTTGTCGGGGTCGGCGTCGTCGTGCGTCGGCTCCGGCGCGGTCGGACAGATCGACTTCGACGCCAGGATGAACAGCCGTGTTCGGGATTGCGCTTCCCCGAAGTCGGCGGCGTTCAGGATAGATCCGTAGGCCTCGTCATCGTCGTCGTACAGCACCGAGTAGCCGAGTGCCTCGAGCATGCCGACCCAGCGCCGGAAGATCGATCCGTCGCGAGTGGGCTGGCCGTCGACGATCGGCCCCCAATCACGAAACTCGGGGACGTTCTCGAGAACCAAATGCTCGGGTTGGAGCAGTTCCACCCAGTGGAGGACGTGCCACCCGCTCGCCCGTTTCTGTTCGCTAACGGGTTTCCCACCGCGGGCACGGCTGTAGTGCGTACAGCTTGGGCCGCCGACAAGGAGATCGACGTCGCCCGGTTCGACGACGTCCGGTGGGTGGAGTTCCTCGATTTTCGCGTGGTAGTGTTCCGCCCACGGGTGATTTTGCTCGTGCGTGGCGATGGCGGGTTCCCAGTGGTTCACGGCGTGGAGTTCGACGTTCTCGCCGAGCCACCAGTGAACGCGACCGTGGTTGGGCGTGATCTGGTCGACCTCGAGGCCGGTTTCGCGGGCGATCGTGTCCGCGTGCGTGTCGATAATCGCTTTGACGAGCCCCGTCGAGAGGCCGCCAGCGCCCGCGAACAGGTCAACGGCGACGAGTTTGTCGCTCATCGGTCGTCACCTCGCTGCGGGAAGATCGGATGCTGGTCCGAGGTCTGAATGCGGTCGACTGCCGGGTCGTAGTCGGGTTTTCGGCCCGCGCCGTGGCGCATATCCCGGACTGCGATGCCGTCGCAGTTGGGGCAGTGACAGAGCCGACCGTCGTTTGTACCGTATCCGCGGACATACTGGGGCGTGACGTGTGACCCGCAGTTCTGACAGGCGTTCGTCGTCGTGCCGGCCGTCGGCGTCCACTGTGGTCGATCGGTGCTCATTGGAGCACCCCGCCGAAGTAGATGGCGACCACTGGAGCGCCGAGGATCAACGCCGTGAGGACGCTTGCGAGGAGGACTCTGAACAGACGCATTACGAATCGGCCTCCGTGTCGCCGAAGAACTCATCGAGCGCGTCGTAAATCTCGCGCGCCTGTTGTTCATCAAAGCTCGCGACCGACGGGCCAGCGAACGCCGACGGTGGGTGTGCGACCGTGAAGAACCCGCCCGGCGTCGTGTCGGGGCCGACTTCGACGCGGTGTTTGCGTTTGGGCGAGATGTCGATCGTTCGGCCACGTCCGCCGTCGGTCATCACCCGCGGCTTCCGAGCGACTGTGTCCTCGTCTGGGGACACTAGATGGTGCTCAGTCTCGTCGGTCCAGTGCGCCCACACGTCGTTGCACGAGAGGCACATCACGTTGAACTCGTCTTGCTGTTGGAGGTCGCCATCGCAGTCGTCTCGAGGGCAGTCTTCGTCGTCCCAACAGTAGCCGGCAGTCCCGCCGTCGGTCATGAGTCGGTCGGCGGTCGTGTCGTGTTCGTCCCACACCGCGCTGTATTGGCCGACCCACTCGTGGTCGTGATCGATCACGCCGAAGAAGTTCGTCACCCAGCTTACGGCCCGTTCGTAGGCCCGACTGGTATCTGTATCAGTGTCGCAATGGGTGAGTTCCCACCATGTGTTCGCGTGGTTGATCGTTGTGGCGTCCCGCAAAGCATCCCATTCGGAGGTGATCGATTCCGAATCTCGACTAGGTGCCTCGAGAGTGATCGTCGCTTGTGTTCCGCCGTCGGTTCGAATCTCCCGTCCTTCGATTTCGGCGCGCGTCTCCGGGTCGGCTTCCGCGAGTTGGGCTTCGACCACGCCCGCGTGCGAGTTCGTCTCCCGCGTCTCGCCCGCCCGAAGCGCGACCGTCCGGTCACGCGCCGGTCGGTAGCCGAGTCGTTGCGTGCGGGATTCGAATCCCCAGTCGCGCTCGAGGTCGCCCTCGTCCGCGAGTTTCTTGCATCGGTTTCGAGCCGTCGACTCGACGATCGGGAGGTCAGCCGCGACCGTCTCGGGAAGGACGCCCCCACCACCGACGGTCTGGTCGTTCTCGTAGCACTCGGTGACGCGCTCGAGGAGTTCGGCGTCCGTTACCTTCTGTTCGACCGGGTTTTCGGCCATTATTCGACACCCCCGAGTGCCGCAGTAGCCGGCGCGTCGGGTGCGACGTCCTCCGCTGGCTGTTTTGCTGGGTCGTCGTGACGAACGCGGCTGAACAGGTCTCGCTTCGAGAGCGTGAACGAGTCGAGTTGCTCGCCATCGGCGTGAATCTCGAGGATGTACGGCGCGTCGCACTCGGGCGTCTGCGGCCAGACGAACTCCGTCGTGTCGTCGACGTCGACGACCAGGACTTGGCCCGCCTCGAGCGCGGTCGCGTCCGGGTGTCGGTGGCCCGAGGGTTCCGTCGTTCCCTCGGGTTCTGGTTCGGGCTCGGCGACCGTTCCGCCGTCCGTCGCGATCGGCTCCGGCGTCGGGTCGGGTTCAGGAGTGATCGGCTCGCCGGTGAGCTCGCGTTCGCGCTCGTCGATGTAGCCCATTGCCTCGTCGAGATCGCCGCCCGACAGGATCTGTTTCGCGACTGCGCGGTACGCTTCGAGAAGTTCGCGGCTCTGGATGCCTGCGATTCGGGCCTCGGCGAGATCCTTACTCGATTGAAGGAAGCGCGCCGGGTCCTCTCCGTACTGTTCCTTGAGCTTCGGGAACTCCGCACGGTCGCCGACGTCCGGGTTGAAGGCCTTGCGGGTCATCGCGTGGCCTCCTTGAGCGTGAGGAGTGTGTCGTACGCGCGGTCGTACGTTGGCGTCGCCGAAAGAACGACATCGGGCGTCTGTCGTGCTACGGTCTGACGGCTCGCGTCAGCCGGCTGTTCGGTCTGTGAATCTGCTCCACTAGTGTTAATACTCTGGGTTTGGAACTGTGTCATGCTTCGTGGGATTGGTCTTTGGATAGTCGTCGCACGAAGCAACCCGGCCGCAGTGTGTGCCACCACACTGCATTCCGCGACGATTCTGGAGCGAACCACCGCGAGGCGAGATGCTTCGTTACCTGTTACATTCAGTTGAAGTGACTTAATACTTCCCATTGGTCAGCGTGATGCACGGGATTTAAGAGAGTTGCAACCGTATTATATGGTAATGACAGAGCGGTGCGGAAACGACGATAATGACAGCTACGATGAGAAATTCATCGAACAACAGTACGAACAGACATACACTGATACGGATTTTCTCGAGGCTATTCGCGAGTGTTCGGTGGCGTCCACAGGGAAGGTCGCCGACGAGATCGGTTGTAACAGAACCACGGCGTTGCGCCGATTGGATACGCTCGAGGAACAAGGCACGGTCGCAGTAGATGGCGAGGTCGGACGGACGAGAGTGTGGGCGGTAGTCGACGAATAGATCGGGCGGTTACTCGAGATCGCCGATTTCGATGTTCTGCTCTTCGTAGTACGGACGGCTTTCGTCATCTCCGAGCTTGTCTTTCGCCTGTCGCCGCGTCTTGTAGACAGCTTCCCGATCGACACCGCGGGAGGCGTGCCACCGGTCGACGTTTTGGTTCGAAGTGAGTGAGCCCGGTCCCGTGTCCAGCGCCCAATAGTCCAGAGCCTCTGTCGGCGTCATTCCGTGCTGGAGTAGATACATCATGGAGAGTCGTGCGTGATACAGCGCCGCCCGCCAGTGTTCGGGGTAGCGGATGAAGTACGGGAAGTAATCGTGCGTGAGTGCGTCTGCATAGCCCGTCGGTCGATCGACGTCGAACTTCCAAATCGCTGCTTGGTTCTGGTGTGCGTCCGTGATTGCGTTGAACGTCTCCGTGTCGAACTCCAGTTCACGAACTGGTTCGCTTCGGTACAGCTCTGGCGGGACGAAAGCGAAGAACACGCCTTCGCTATCGTAGACCAAGTGGTTCTGTGCGCCGCCACGAAGCCATGCGCGTTCGTAGTAGTCGTTGAGGTTGTTCTCGAGAGCCTTCTGGAAGCGCCCGAGTGCGTCGTCGAGTTCGTCGTACGTGATTTCGGACATCGCCGCAGCTTCCTTTGTCGACTCTTCAGTGAGTGGATTCAACGACGATCCGTTGGAATTTGGTTCAGATACCATTTCATAGTTAACGATACGTTCACTCGATAAAACTTTTTCGTCAGAGTGAACGTTTCGTCCGTGTGGAGGTGGGGCGTCGTTCAGAACCTGTCCGATTCTCGATATAGAGTAAGCAACTTTCAGGGAATATTTTTTTCTTGGTCAGAATCCCTCCGAGAGTCCGGGCAAGGGTCAGAGAGGTTCAGACGGTCGCGAGAGTAGAGAACGACAGTGCAGACAGGGACACGACCGACAGAACGATAGATTCCACGACCAGCCATGATGAGACTGAATCACCCGGGACTAGACAGATACTAAAGATGTGCCAACTACTGCCGTATTAAGTTTTTAACGAAACTCTTAAATGCTGTAGTATTCTACTAGACCGCAGTCAGTCTTTTGAGGCAAGGAGAAGGGGAACGTAGCCGCAGCCGGTCCCGCAGCTTGCTCTATCGCTGTTGTACGGGGTGTTCGTTATCTGCGCCCGAGAGACTCTCTTGTGGCCGTCTGGAATGCCCTGAGACCTGCCTACACGTTCGGAGGGAATATTGCAAAGAAAAAAATATCCCGCCACTGTTAAGCATCGGATTTCTTTCCAAGTGAGAAATCGCAAGAGGGCGGGCAGATTCATCCCACAAGAAAATCTCTCCCAATCGTAATTCTTGCCGCTTTTCTCCCTGTGTGAGATTTTTCTTTGAGTTTTCCTCCAATTTCTGATACTGATTCACTCTACTGCCGACGATGGCTATATACGACAACCGTCTGTTGTCTCTCCTATGGGACATTCTTCGAGTGGACGAACTCCACAAACACTCGCGAACGAGCACAATATGTTCGACAGGCTTTGCGAGACGATCTCTTTGCCCGGGATAGATTCCAAGGTCGTTCAAGCAAGCGTTCTCCAGCTCGTCGGAGGATCTCGCCATGAGCGAAACGTTGGCGCTGCGATCCGCGGTGATATTCACCTCGCTGCTGTTGTAGACGCGAGCGTGAACCTTTCGAGGTTCATCTCTGTACTCGAGGACCTCTCACAATCTCCTGCGCATCTCAATGGGACAAGTACAACGCTCACAGGTGCCGTTGGAACTGTTAAAGGGGGCTCACTCACTCCTGGTCCGTTGCTTGACCGGGAGGTGTCCTCAGTGTTCATCGAACGGTTCGACTCGACGAACTCAAACGTTTCAGAAGCACTACAACAGATTCTCGATACAGGCTCGTACTCGTTCACAAAATCAAATTACCGATCAACAGTCAGTGCACCCGGCTCAGTATTTATCGGACTGAACCCGAAATATGGTTCGTTCGACGATTACGAGCCGATCGGGGACCAACTGCCTCTCACACCTGGAGTAGCACAGGCCGTCGATCTGGTGATTAGCAACACACAAGACTCTGAACCGTTCGAAAGCGCCGAGAAAAGCCTCCCCGGTGATGTCGCAGCGGAGTATATCCAAGCTACTACAACCATCGAACCGCGGTTCACGACCGAAGCGACGGAAACGATCGACTCCTATCTTTCTGAATACGAGTCCACAATCGAAGAAATGGAGAATAGCTCTAGTTCGCCCCTGCTCTTCAGTCCCGATCGCGTACGCGAGTCGATGCACCGGCTCGCAGAGGCCCACGCAAAAAGCAACCTTGAGTCCGAAGTCACCGCGGAGAACGCCGGCCAGGTCCTTGACCTTGTGAAAAGCGTGCATTCCTCGATCGGGATTGACACTGAACTGAATACAGGGACTTACGATGGGGATGTTGTCGAAGCTGGCACATCAAAATCACAGCGCGACCGCATCAAGAACCTCAAACAGGTCATCTCAGACATCGAAACCCGGGAGAACGCGGCCGATCCCGAGTTAGTGCTTGAACGGGCTGATGAAATCGGGATGAATAGGACCAAGGCAGAACACGAGATAGAAAAACTGAAACAAAAAGGTGAGATCTACAGCCCGCCCCATTGCGAAGATGGCGCACTACGGACAACATAGGCTGTAATCAACTTTCTTCGACCACCGGACCCACTCTATCCACTGAAAAATTATACAGATACGTACGTACCTTTCGAGAATCTTTTTCTGAGAGACAAAGCACAAGCTATCGGCCGCGGCTTACCGTCTCCTCTCGCCGTCCTACACCACTCGTTTGGTGACGGTTGCGAGCTGGCCGTTCTTTGGCGTCTGGTCACCAGTTTCGAACTTGACGACGGCCTTACTGTCGAGGTCCTCGTCCCGAAGGTCGTCGTCCTCGAGTTCAAGTACCTCTTTCACAGCGACGTAACGTGCGAATGGGTCTGCCGATTCGTAGGACTTGAGCCGCTTCTTTAACACACTGCTGACGTAGTGCATTGGATCTTCGTACTCTTCGGAGTGCTCGAGATCACTGGCTTGTAGCGTCTGTTGGAATGGCCTCTCGGTGACGATCGCCGAGAGCGTTTCGAGGTCGGATCGGAACTCGGCAAGGTCTTCGATCCAGTTTGCGACGTCCCCGACCGTGGCGTCTCCACCCTCGACGTTGCTCTTTCTCCACGTATCGAAGTCGACGGCGGCGATATTGTCGTCGAGACTTCGCTCCGTGAGCGTAACCAGGTGCGGAATCCCGTCTTCGCGCGCACTCTCTGTCGTGTACTGTCGCCCGTCGTCCTCGTTCGGATGCGAGGCGAAGTGTTCGCGAATCAGCGGTTCATACTGGTCGATCTTGTATCGGAGGCCGCTTTCGTAATCGGCACGTCGGACTCGGTGCCCGAGGTAGTCTTTTATTTTCTGTTCGATCAACGTATCCGAAACGGCGTCTGCCTCGTGGCGGATCACTGCGGCAAGAATCTTCGCCGTCACCTTCTGGTTGTTCTTGAGCACCTCGGGCTCGACGCGATCGGGGTGAATCTCGAGTTCGTCACTCCAGTGCTGGTCAACCGCGTCTTTCAGTTCGTCCCATGAGAGTGCGACGCCACTCGTCGCTAAGTCCTGTGGTGAGTAGGTTGGCGTGTAGCTTGGTGCGGTTGCGGGCTGAACTGCGCCCCCATCTGGTTGGGGAACCTGCGCAGGCCCGTCGCCTCCTGTCCGGTATTTCTCGTCGACGTCTTCCGGCTCAATTTCACCAGCCATGAGCGCACTCACATCGACAACGCCATCGCGAATCGCGCGTGGGTGAATGTCGCCCGCAACTCTCGAGTAGAACTCTTTAGCGATGTGTTTGAGCCCGGCCGACTGCGAACAGTCGAGCATATCATACGATACTGCTTCGATGAGTTCCTTCTCTTCGGAATCTGCTTGTACTGAAACGTTTGTCATTGGCGACCACCTCCAATGGTCGCACGGCCCGATCTGCGAGACATCGAAACTTGCTGCCCACCCGTCTGAGGAATCTTGCCAGTATTTGAGGGGAGATCTATAATTCCGAAACCCGACAACAAAAAAGGTGTATTAGATCCTTTCTGGTTGTGGGTGTGGCCCCCTCCGACCTCACGTCCGGTTAGCTGTGAATGTCGTGTCTCTTTACGTCCGCAACGCTCAAAATTAGGCGCTCTATCTGGCGAGTCGGTGGGATTGGTCTTTGGATCTTGCATTGTAGTTGTGTTTGTCGTAGTCAGTACGCCCGTAGCGGCTAGCCTGTGCCACCAGGCCTCGCTCCAGGGAATCGTTACGTGCGCGCGTTCATCGTCCTAACTCAACCTCGCCGACTCCGAACAGTTCGACAACTGGTTCGATCCAATCCGGCACGCGCTCGGGGAGCTCGTCGCGACCGGCGACGCCAGTCAGTTCGGCGAACGGTGCGCCCTCGAGAATGAACGTCTCTCCGCGACGGTGGATCTCGAGGACTTGGTGACCGATTCCGACCGCTCGAAGGGTCACTTCACACGTAACCGACGGCGGTACGTCCGCGCCGACGTCGGCCAGCGAGATCTCGACCGAATCGCTTTGCGTATTCAACTCCGTGACTGACATACTACCTGATGAGTTCTGGAAGCCCTTGAATAGCCATTGGAGATTTCCGAATTTCCGAAAGTCCGGATTTCCCCAACGATTGTTGGCAGTTGGTTTATGGTCGCGCGTGGTGTCTGTCATAGTAGGCGTCAGTTTCGGACGTCGTGGACGGCGTGGTTAGAGCACGCCCGTCCGCTTTTCGTAGGGACAGGTTACCCGTCCAGAGCGTCGTATCTGCTGACACTCACCCTGTTGTTAGTCAGTCACTATAAAGCTTGGCACCAAACAATGCCACAACTTACAATATTATGCGCATCATAGCAATATTTAATGCCTAATGAGATTGTATGGTATGGAACTAAGAAGATGACATGGCTATTGCGCGGTAGATGCGCCCGCGTGTTGCATGGATGACTGGGAACGATGACTCTATACTGGAGTTTCTCGGTGAACGCGACGTTGCCCTTTCGCCACGCGGACTAGACATCAACCTCGAGCGCGAAGGGATTGCGATCTCTTACCGGACGATCAATAGGCGACTCAAGCAGTTGCACGAAAAGGGCTTGG
>NZ_FNFE01000001.1 GCF_900100335.1 Natronorubrum texcoconense
TACTGTTCTACGGTGTCCTTCGAGACACTACCCGCCGTTCCGACGTAGTACGAGCGCGTCCATTTGATACGGTCGTCGTATCGCTGATTGTAGTACCGCGCGGAGATGCCCTTTAGCCAATTGACGAGCAACGACGGTTCGTTGCGCGGCGGACTTCCCACGAACAGGTGTACGTGGTCGGGCATGATTTCGACCTCTACGAGTTCGAGGTCTTTGTCGTCGCATATCTCCGCGAAGATGGTTTTGAGACGTTCTTTGGTTGCGCCCATCAGACGTGGCTCCCGGTACTTCGGGATGAACACTATGTGGTAGTAGAGTTCGTATTTCGCGTGACGGGTACTCTTCACCATCTATGCATACTATAATCAGATTGATACTTAAACGTGCCGACAGAACCCCGGCAGTGCTTTCGACGGCGGAAGATTAACGAGAATTACGGCGCGCATCCCCGCCCTGAAGGGCAAGGCTTTGCACCTGTTTCACGTAACCACGTGTTTCCCGACTCGGCCGGGTGATTCGACGACTGATTCACTAGCTGTTACCGTGTTGAATGTTACCGCTATTCAGAAAAGTAATATTACCCGCTACGCTTATTGAGTGGGGCTCACAGTGGCGAACATGGGCGACGAGTGGCGAGCAGTCGAAACCGAATCCGAGGTGATCTCGGACGAGCGGAGCGAACTCGAAGACGCGTTCGCCCGCGTCTCCGACGCCGTCTACACGCTGAATTCCGACCTGCGGTATACGCTCGTCAACGAGCGAGCCAGGTCCCTTTTCGACCGATCCGTGGCCGACGCAGTCGACGAACCCGCGGACGCAGATGGGGCCGAGGACGGTGTGGGGACTGGGCCCGTGACCGACCGCCTCGAGTCGCTGTTCGGCGATGCACACCAACGCGCGTTCGAACGCCAGCGACAGGTCACCGTCGACGCACACGACGAACGGATCGACCGCTGGTTCGAAGCGCGGTGTCATCCCGACGAGTCCGGCGTGACCGTTCTCGTCGCCGACGTCACCGAACGCAAGCGGCGCGAGCGGCAACTCGAGGAGGACAACCGGCGGCTCCGATCGATCTTCGAGGACGCACACGACGCGATCCTCGTCGGCGACGAGAACGAGATCGTCGCCGCCAACCCGGCCGCAAGCGACCTGTTAGGGATCGATCGGTCGGAAATCGCCGGCCGTTCGCTCAAGGAGTTTATCCACGCCGATCACGACGTCAGTTCGGCCTGGGAGACGTTTCTCGAGCAGGGGCGGCTCCGCGGTTCGTTCTCGCTGGTCCGACCCGACGGGACGGAACGGATCGTCGAGTACAACTCCGTCGCGAACGTGTTGCCCGGAACGCATCTCTCGATTCTCCGGGACGTTACCGAGGCCCGACGACGCGAGGGGGAACTCGAGCGCCATCGCGAGCGGCTGGCGGCGCTCGATCACGTCAACGGCGTCGTTCGCGAGATCAACGACGCCATCGTCACCGGATCCACGCGGGCCCACCTCGAGCGCGTCACCTGCGAGTCGTTGGCCGACTCGCCGTCCTACGAGTTCGCGTTCATCGCGGACGTCGACGCCAGATCGAAGTCGATCACTCACCGCGTCGAAGCGGGGATCGACGGCTACGTTCAGTCGATTCCCCTTTCGACTGCGTCCGACGATCCCGCCGGCCGCGGTCCGGCCGGAAAAGCGATTCGAACCAGGGAGATACAGGTGTCGAACGACGTCTTCGCGGACCCAGATTTCGAACCCTGGCGCGAGGACGCCCGCGAACACGGCTACGAGTCGGCCGCCGCAATCCCGATCGCGTACGACAGCGTGCTGTACGGCATCCTCGGGATCACCAGCGCACGTCGAAACGCGTTCAGCGACGAGGAGCGCGACGTCGTCGCCCAACTCGGCGAAATTTTGGGCCACGCCATCGCCGCTCTCGAGCGCAAACGAGTCCTGCTCGGCGACGAGCTGATCGAACTCGAACTCGTCATCGACGACGCCGTCGCGATGTTCGACGGCCCGGACATGACCGGCCACTCGGTCTGGTTCGACCGGGTCGTCCGGACCGGCGACGAACAGTACCTCGAGTACGGGAGAACGGCCGCCGAGACGTTTCCGCTGCTCGAGGAGATCGTCGAGCGCGTTCCCCACTGGAACGAGGTGTCGGTGCTTCAGCGAACAGCCGGCGACGTGAAGTTCGAGTTATCGATTACGTCTCCGCCGATGTTCGGGGTTATCGACGCCTACGGCGGCTACGTCGAGGCGGCGGCGATCCACGACGGCGAGTATACCACGACGGTCCACTTTCCGACCGGGACGGACGTCGGCGCCGTCATGGACGAGCTAACGGACGTCTATGCGAGCATCCAAACCGTCGCCCGGCGCCAGATCTCCCCCTCGAGCGAATCGCTGGACCAGCTCCAACACCAACTCGCCGAAGCGTTGACGGATCGGCAGCGAACCGCCCTCGAGATGGCCTACTACGGCGGCTACTTCGAGTGGCCTCGCGACAGTTCGGGTGAGGAGGTCGCCGACTCGATGGACGTGACGGCCGCCACGTTCCACGAACACCTCCGGGCGGCCCAGCACAAACTCATTGCGATGATCCTCGACGACGCGGAGACGGCCGGAGAACGGTCGACCGACGATCGCTGAGCGTCGCGACCGCGGCACACGTCGGCCGCGACGTACCGGGATTGATTACGTCCCCGTTCCACGTCCCACACATGCAAACCCACATCGTCCCGGTCGGCTTCGACTACGACCGGTTGATCGCGCCGCTGGTGCGCGATCAGATCGACGTCGACAGCGTCATCCTCCTCGAGGGTGCCGTCGGGAGCGAGGCCAACGTCGAGTACTCCCGGCACCTCTCGGAGAAACTCGAGACCGACTTCCGGAACCTGCTCGGGGCGAGCACGGAGCGATTCGTCCTCGAGGACGTCTACGACTACGACGCGGCCTTCGAGCAGGCCTACGAACTCATCACGGGCGAGCTCGACGCCGGGAACGAGGTCTGGGTGAACGTTGCCGCGATGCCCCGAACCGTGAGCTTCGCGTTCGCCAACGCCGCCCACTCGCTGATGGTCGAACGCCAGGAGGACCGCGAGGGGATCCACACCTACTACACGGCTCCAGAGAAGTACCTCGAGACGGAACTCGCCGAAGAGCTTCGCGAGCAGATCGCCATTCTCGAGGATCTGGGGGCGCAGGAAGCGGCTGTCGACGGCGATCGGATCGACGATCGGTTGGAGAGCGCCCGCGACCTCCTCTCGGAGTTCGACGAGCGAGGAACGACCATCGGGGCCAAGGAGATCGACGGTCGTCACATCGTCGAGCTACCGGTCGCCTCCTTCTCGAACGTCAAGCCCTTCGAGGAACTCATTCTCTACAAACTCGGCGAGGACGGCGAGTTCGACTCGGTCTCCGAACTGGCGGAATCGCTCGCCCGCGAACTCAACGAGGAGTACACCGACAGCTTCCGCTCGAAGGTCATCTACAACGTCGACCGGCTGGGTCCCGGCGGCAAGGGCTACATCGAGCGCGAGGAGCACGGGAAATCCTACCGAACCAGGCTCTCCCGGATCGGCGAGCTGTGGGTGCGAGCGCACTCCGACAGCGGTTCGGAGTCGTAGTACTGCGCGAAGTCGGGCGCTTTCGCGACCGTTCTCGAGCGCCAATGAGTGTCGATTGCCGTCGCGGACGAGCGGGTCCCCAACCCGGTTTCGGCCACGATACCTCAAGTAGATCGACGACGAAGGGCGTGGTACGGGACCATCCACCGATGACAGCAATCGACATCAACTGCGACATGGGCGAGAGTTTCGGCAACTGGACGATGGGACGCGACGACGAGGTGATGCCGTACATCACCTCCGCGAACATCGCCGGCGGCTACCACGCGGGCGACCCCCACGTCATGCGCGAGACCGTCGAACTCGCGGCGGAACACGACGTGGGGATCGGCATCCACCCCGGTCTGCCAGATAAGATGGGATTCGGCCGGCGAACGATGGACGCGACGCCCGAGGAGGTGCGCGATTACGTCGTCTACCAGTTAGGCGCCCTGCTGGCGTTCGCGAGACGCCACGGAGCGACGGTCCAGCACGTCAAACCCCACGGCGCGATGTACTCGATGCTCTCCGAGAGCGCGGACCACTGTCGGGCCGTCATGGAGGGCATCCTCGAGGTCGATCCCGATCTCGTCTACCTGGCGACCGATATGAACATCTACGAAGTCGCCGAGGAGTACGACGAACTGGACGCCGTCTTCGAGGGCTACGTCGACCTCGACTACAACCCCGATCGTACGCTGATCGTCGAGAAATCGGTCGAGCCGAAGGATCCCGAACTGGTCGCGGATCGCGTCGTCTCCATCGCGACCCGCGGCGAAGTCGAGGCCGTCGACGGCACGATGATCGACGTCCCCGCGTCGTCCATTTGTATTCACGGTGACGGACCGAATGCGGTCGAACTGCTCGAGTCGATCCACGAGCGACTCGAGGCGGAAGGAATCGAACTCGCACGCCTCGACGAACTGGTCTGAGACGGTTGGTGTAACGATACGCCGGCGGATCAGGCCTCGTCCAGCCCCTCGAACTGCTCGTCGAGGTACTTCGTCGTGTGCTCGCTGTCGACGAACGCGTCGTCCTCGAGCACCGCGAGGTGGAACGGAATCGTCGTCGAGATGCCCTCGATGTCGGTCTCTTCGAGGGCCCGTTTACTCCGTTCGAGCACCTCCGTTCGATCCTGGGCGGTCACGATGAACTTCCCGACGAGCGAATCGTAGAACGGACTGATCCGATCGTCCTGATTGACGCCGTCGTCGACGCGGACGCCCATTCCCGTTGGGGGTCGGTACGTCTCGAGGGTGCCTGGCGTCGGCGAAAAGTCGTTGTACGGGTCCTCGGCGTTGATTCGGAACTCCATCGCCGCTCCGCGGGTCTCCACCTCGTGCTGTTCGAACGAGAGTTCCTCGCCCGCGGCGACGCGGAACTGTTCTTTGACGATGTCGATTCCCGTCACCGCCTCGGTGACCGTATGTTCGACCTGAATCCGGGCGTTGACCTCGAGGAAGTAGAACTCGCCGTCCTCGTAGAGGAACTCGACCGTCCCGGCGTTACTGTAGCCGGCTTCGGCGACGCCGGATCGGGCGGACTCACAGAGCTCTTCTCGCGTCTCCTCGTCGAGCACCGGCGAGGGCGTCTCCTCGATGAGCTTCTGCTGGCGGCGTTGCACCGAGCAGTCCCGTTCGTAGAGGTGGCGGACGTTCCCGTGCTCGTCGCCGATGACCTGCACCTCGATGTGGCGCGGGTTCTCGAGGAAGCGCTCGACGTAGACCGCGTCGTTGTCGAAGTAGGCTTCTCCCTCGCGTTTCGCATTTTTGAAGGCTTCCTCGGCCTCCTCGGGAGTATCGACAACTTTCAACCCGCGGCCGCCACCGCCGCCGTCGGCCTTGATGGCGACCGGGTAGCCGTGTTCGTCGCCGAAGGCTTTCACCCGTTCCGGGTCGTCGATCGGTTCGTCGGTTCCGGGAACGATCGGGACGCCGGCGTCGGCCATGATGGCGCGCGCTTTCGTCTTCTCGCCGAAGTCGGCCATCGCGTCCGCCGGCGGCCCGATCCAGATGAACTCCGAGTCCTCGACGCGGCGGGCGAACGACTCGCTCTCCGCGAGGAAGCCGTAGCCCGGGTGGATCGCGTCGGCGCCGGTCTCGCTCGCCGCCTCGAGCAGCGACTCCTGGTCGAGATAGCTCTTGCCGGCGACGGAGGAGCCGACGTGGACGGCCTCGTCCGCGCGCCGGACGTGTTTGGCCGTCTCGTCGGCGTCGCTGTAGACGGCGACGGTGTCGATTCCGAGTTCGGTCGCCGCTTGCATCACGCGGACCGCGATTTCGCCGCGGTTCGCAACGAGTACTTTGGTGATCATTTATTGACAAATCCGCACTACAGCGACTCCTGAATGTCCGTAAGCAGTTCGTCTCGCTCGCGACGGATCTCGAGCGCCTCCTCGACGTCGACCGCGTTGAAGTCGACGGTGCTGTGGGTTCGACACTGCGAGAGCGCGCCGCGGTCGGGGCTGACGATCGTTCCGACGGTGGTGTAGCCGCCGCCGGTAACGGCGTCTCGCATCAGGATGATCGGCTGGCCGGCCATCTGGATGGAGCCGACGGGGTAGCCGAGGTCGACGACGTTGGTGACGTCCGTCCCGGCGCCGAACGGTTGCTCGCGCTCCTCGAACATATCCCTGATATCGGGCCCCTCGAACCGGTAGCCGACCCGGTCGGCCTCGTCGGAGACCTTCCAGTCGGCGTCGAGGAAGCGCTGTCGTCCCTCGTCGGTGAGCCGGTAGTCACAGAGCCCCATCACGACGTTGATCTCGTTGGTCGAGTAGTCCGGACGGTCCGCCTCGTCGATCGAGTTCCCGATCACGTCGTCGACGTCCGCCGAGGGCTCGCCGATGGGCAGTTCGTCGCCCGCCTCGAGCGATCGGCCTTCGTGACCACCGATGCCGATCAGGGTGTACGTCGATCGACTCCCCATCACCGGCACGATGTCGACGCCGCCGGCGACGGCGAGGTACGTTCGCGCGCCTTCGGTCGCGAACTCGAGACTGAGCGTGTCGCCGGCGTCGGCCTGCACGGCCGTCCACATCGGGACCGGCTCGTCCTCGAGTGTGGGCTCCATCTCCGCCCCCGTGACGGCGAAGACGGCGTCGTCCTCGAACTCGACGTCCGCGCCCATGTAGGTCATCTCGAGGGTCGCGTCGGATTCGTCGTTGCCGACGAGCCAGTTGCCCACTTTGTGTGCGAACTGGTCCATCGCGCCGGAGGGCGGCATGCCGATGTGATAGTGGCCGTGGCGGCCGGTGTCCTGGACCGTCGTGACGAGTCCGCCGTCGAGAATCCGCATTACTCGAGCACCTCCAGGAGCCGCTCGTTGTAGCCGTCCGGGTCCTCGAAGAACGCCTGGGGCTCGAAGTCGACTCGATCGTAGTTGTACTCGTAGCTGCCGTCCTCCACCTCCTCGCGGATCGCGTCGTACTCCTCGCGGTCGATCTGCCGGAAGTTGAGGATGTCGCCCGGGTTGGGGAGCACCATCGACTCTTCGAACGCCGACAGCTCCTGGTCGACGTCGAGCACTTCGACGGGCGTTCGACCGTAGAGCTGGTAGCCGCCGGCCCCGGGGACGGGGTAGATAGCCGTAAATGCGCCGCCGAAGCCGATCGCTCGACTCGGCGTCGCGGTTCGGGGCTGTTCGTACTTCGGCACCTCGATCTGCTCGTCGCGGGGGACCATCTGGAAACAGAAGGGCAGTCCGGGGACGAAGCCGATCATCGTCACCATGTGCGGCGCGCCCGAGTGGTGGTCGACGAACGCCTCGACGGAGTCGAAGCCGTTGAGTTCCGCGGAGTACTCGAGGTCCGTTGCATCCGGATCCTGGTGGCGCTCCCGGAAGTCCATCAGCGTGTCGTGGGTCCACGGATCGTCGTAGAAGACCGGTATGTCGAACACGCGGGCCTCCCACTGGTAGTCGGAGACGTCGATCTCGTCCTCGAGCGATTTCAGCTCCTCGATCAGTTCGTCGGGGTGCAACACGGCCGGATCGAACTGGATCAGATAGGAGGCGTTCGACGGTGCGACTTCGACGAGTCCCTCGAGACTGTTCTGGCGGATCTCCTGCGTGATCGCCTGCGCCTTGAAGTTCGCGTCGAAGCTCATCGCCTCGTCGAGTTCGACGAACACCCAGTCGTCCCCGCCGTACTCGTACCGCGGCGACGGAAGCTCTTGCCTCGTTATCGTTTGCTCGCTCATCCTATTTCCCAAGAGAACGGTTACCACTGTATAGATGCCGACTAGAGTCGGACGAGAAACGTACTAAAACAATTACACGAGTTCGTAAACTATGGTGACTGATGTGTTTACAATGATGTTCGGGGAGGTATAGGTTTGTCAAAACCTATATGCTCGGAGACCCTATCGAATAGTAAGATTTCATAAATGACGACAGAACACATCCAGTCACCGATGCCCGGCGTCTTCTACACGCGTCCCGATCCGGACGACCCGACGTTCGTCGACGAAGGCGACGAGGTTTCGGAGGGGGACGTCGTCGGGCTGGTCGGCGTCATGAAGAACTTCCACGACATCACCGCGCCGGCGGACGGCACGGTCACCGAGTTCGTCGCGGAGAACGAACAGGAAGTCGACGCCGGCGACGAGCTGCTGGTTCTCGAGACCAACTGACGCCCGTTTCCATCGGTGGAGACCTACACACCGTCGTCGCCGTGTCTTCGGTCACAGTCGCCCATTCTCGAGCGAACGCAACACTACCGAACGGCACTCACTGACCAACGTCTAGCACGTCGTACAGCGCGCGCTCGGTATCGATCGTCAGCAGGTGCTCGCGATACTCGGCGCTGGCCTGTACGTCCGAGACGAACGCGTCGGCGTCCAGCGCGGTGCCCGCCTCGGCCGCCGCCGCGGTGATCGTCTCCTCGCTCACCGCACTCCCCTCGAGTTCGTCCTCCACACCCGACAGTCTCGCAGGCGTCGTCGTCGCACCGGTGACGGCGACTCGAGCCGCCTCGATCGTCTCGTCGTCAGTACGCAGCCAGACGCCGACGCCGACCATCGCGTAGCCCGAGAGCGGGTCTCGGCGCTTGCGGTAGCCGCTCACGGCGTCGTCGTCGGTCGGAATTCGAACCGCAGTGACGATCTCGTCGTCGGCGACCGCCGTCTCGAACGGCCCCTCGAAAAGCTCGGCGGCGTCGATCGTTCGCTCGCCGTCCGAGCCGCGAACCTCGAGCGAGCCCTCGAGCGCGAGGAGGGCGGCCGGCGGATCCGAGCGCGGATCGCCGTGGGCGAGATTGCCGCCGATCGTGCCGCCGTTTCGGACCGGCGGATCGCCCAACTCGGAGGCGGCGTCGGCGAGCGCGGCCGCGTGTTCGCGGACGATTTCCGAGTCGGCGATCTCGGCGTGGGTGGCGAGTGCGCCGACCGAAATGCTTCCGCCGTCCGACGATTCGATCGCGTCGAGCCCGTTCAACTGTCCGATATCGACGAGCGCCGGCGGCGACTCGTCCCCGGTCTTCATCCGCGGCAGCAATCCGTGCGCGCCGGCGACCAGTTCGGCGCCGTCGTGGTCGCCGAGCAGTTCGACCGCCTCCCCCACGCTGTCGGCGCGGTAGTAGTCGAAGTCGTTCGTGTACATCAGTTGTCACCCCCGGTGGCCCGCCAGACCGACTCCGGCGTGATCGGCATGTCGAGGTGGTCGACGCCGAACGGCTCGAGCGCGTCCGCGACGGCCGAGACGATCGTCGGCGCCGCCGCGATGGTCGCCGACTCGCCGACGCCTTTCACCCCGATGGGGTTGTGCGGGCTCGGCGTCACCGTGTTGTCCGTCTCGAAGTCGGGCAACTGCGTCGCGTGCGGGACGACGTACTCGTCCATCCGACGGGTTCGGAGGTGACCGTCGTCGTCGTACGCCGCCCCTTCGTAGAGCGCGGCGCCGATCCCCTGTGCGATCCCGCCGTGGACCTGCCCCTCGACGATCATCGGGTTGATGATCTCGCCGCAGTCGTCGACCGCGACGTAGCGTTCGATCTCGATCTCGCCCGTCTCCGGTTCGACCTCGACGACCGCGACGTGCGTACCGAAGGGGTAGGTGAAGTTCTCCGGGTCGTAGAAGTTCGTCTCCTCGAGCCCCGGATCCATCCCCTCCGGCAGGTCGTGGCCGAGGTAGGCCTCGTGGGCGATGGTCTGGATGTGCAGCGAGCGATCCGGCGCGCCGGCGACGTGAAACTCGCCGTCGTCGAACTCGATGTCGTCGACGCTGGTCTCGAGTTGGTGTGCCGCGATCCGACGGGCCTTCTCCCGGACCTCGCGCGCGCCGCGGGCGATGGAGCCGCCGCCGACCGAGGCGCTGCGACTCCCGTAGGTGCCCATCCCCTGTGGAATTCGATCCGTGTCGCCCTCGACGACCGTCACGTCGTCGACGGAGACGCCCAGTTCTTCGGCCGCGACCTGGGCGTATGTCGTTCGGTGGCCCTGTCCCTGATCCGCCGTTCCCGCGAGGACGGTCACCGATCCCGTCGAGTCGAAGCGCACGATCGAACTCTCCCAGCCGCCGGCCTGCGCGCCGAGGTCGCCCGCGAGTCCCGAGGGCGAGAGCCCGGCCGATTCGATGAAGCTGCCGATCCCGATGCCGATGTATCGGCCCTCGTCTCGAAGCTCACGCTGGCGCTCGCGTAACTCCTCGTAGTCGACGTGCTCGAGCGCCAGATCCATCGCGCGCTCGTACTCGCCGCTGTCGTAGACCAGCGCGGCCGCCGATTCGTAGGGAAACTCGTCCGGTGGGACGAGGTTTCGCCGACGCAGTTCGGCCGGGTCCATCTCGAGTTCCCGCGCGGCGACGTCGACGAGCCGTTCGATCACGTAGATCCCTTCGGCTCGCCCCGCACCGCGGTAGGCGTCGACGGGCGTCGTGTTCGTGAACGCGCCGACGACGCGGCAGTGGATGGCGGGGATCGTGTACTGGCCGGAGAGGACGGTCGCGTACAGATAGGATGGCGTCGCCGTTCCGAACTGCGAGAGCTGCGCGCCCAGTCCGGCGTGCGTTTCGACGCGAACGCCGCGAATCGTCCCGTCGTCGTCGAGCGCGATTTCGCCGGTCGTCACGTGATCGCGACCGTGGCAGTCGGTCAGGTAGCTCTCCGAGCGCGTCGCCTGCCACTTCACCGGCCGCCCGAGTTGCATCGAGCACCAGGCCGTCACGGCCTCGTCCGGGTAGTGGTAGATCTTGCTCCCGAAGCCGCCGCCGACCTCGGGGGCGATCACCTGAATCTTGTTCTCCGGGAGTCCGAGCGTCCCCGCCGAGAGCAGCATTCGATGCAGGTGGGGGTTCTGACTCGTCATCCAGAGACGGAGCTTCCCCGTCGCCTCCTCCCAGTCGGCGAGGGCCGCTCGCGGCTCCATCGCGTTCGGGATGAGACGCGGTTGTCGAAGGTCGACGCTCGCGACGCGGTCGGCGTCGGCGAACGCCTCGTCGGTCGCGTCCGCGTCCCCGAGTTCGAAGTCGAACGCGACGTTGTCCTCGGCCTCGTCGTGGACCGGCGGAACGTCGCGCTCGACGGCGTCGACCGGATCGGTGACGTGCTCGAGTTCCTCGTACTCGACGTGAATGTGCTCGAGGGCGTCGGAGGCCGCGTGTCGAGTCTCCGCGACGACGGCGGCGACGGGGGTCCCCTCGTGGCGAACTTTGTCCGTGGCGAGCATGCGGTACTGGGGCTGGACGAGCCCGGGGAGGTCCCACGCGGTCGGGATCGTGTTCGGAACGCCGCTTTCGACGACGTCCTCGCCGGTGAACACCGCGAGCACGCCCTCCATCGCTTCCGCGTCACTGGTGTCTATACTCTCGATTCGCGCGTGAGCGTGGTCGGAGCGCCGAATCGCCAGGTGGGTCGTTCCGCGCAGGGAGATATCGTCGGTGTACTCCCCGGACCCGGTCAGCAGCGGAACGTCCTCGCCGCGTTCGATCGCGGCGCCGAAGGCCCCGCTGCCATCACCGTCGGATGCTCCGCTCGCGTCCGCGTCGCTCATCGTTGCTCACCCAACTGGTCCGCCGTGGCTTCGATCGCGTCGACGATGTTGTGGTAGCCGGTGCATCGACAGAGGTTCCCTTCGATGGCGTCCCGGATCTCCTCGCGCGACGGATCCTCGTTCTCCCGCAGGAACGTGTCGGCGGACATGAGCATCCCAGGCGTGCAGTAGCCACACTGGAGCCCGTGATTCTCCTGAAACTGCTCCTGCAGGGTCGACAGTTCGCCGTCGTCGGCGAGTCCCTCGACCGTCTCGATCTCCGCGCCGTCGGACTGGACGGCAAACCGCGTACAGGATTTGATCGTCTCGCCGTCGACTCTGACGGTACAGGCGCCGCATCGCCCGGTCTCACAGCCGACGTTCGCCCCGGTGTAGCCGAGTTCCTCTCGGAGCGCCGAGACGAGCAGCGTTCGTGGTTCGACCGTCAGTTCGTGGTGTGTGCCGTTGACTGTTACAGAAATATTGTGTTCTGACATTATTACTCCCGGAGCGTTCGGTCGGCTCCGTCCCGAGTATTGTTTCCAACCCTCGCGTTAGAAACTCACATGCTATGCACACCGCATCGAGGTAAATAGGTTTGTGACCGAAATCACCGCCTCCGACCGTCATCGAACCGGACATATCACTCGCGAATCTCGTACCACTCGTGAATTGCACCACTCGGCGCGCGGTCGATGGTGCAGACGACACCCGAACCGTCAGTCGCCGGCGACGGGCCAGTTGGGGGCGATCGAATCTTTCGAACTGAGTCGAAAAAGCGCTCCTTAGCGTGCTCGAGCCAGTACGCGCTCCCGGAGTACGAGCAGACACGGCAGGACGGTGAGGCAGGCGACGAACGCGAAGACGATACTCAGCCCCGTCACCAGCCCGAACCGCTGAAGCGGCGGTGCGAGCGCGAGCGCGAGGACCCCGAAGCCGGCCGCCGTCGTGGCCGCGCTGCCGAGGAGCGCGCCGCCGGTACCCGTAATCGTCGCGGCGAGGGTCTCCTCGAGCGACTCCCGCTCTTCTCGTTCCGCAATAAACCGCTCGCCGACGTGGATGCTGTAGTCGACCCCGAGACCGATCGCGAGACTGGTGATGACGGCCGTCTCGCTGTTGAACGGCAGGTCGAGCAGCGCCATCGCGCCGAGCAGCCACGCGAGGGCGGCGACCACGGGCGCGAGCGTGACCGCGCCCAGCGAGAGCGCACGGTGGCGAACCCAGTAGAGGACCGTCAGGAACGTCAGGATGACCACGAGCGTGACCGCAAAGGCCTGGACGAGCGTCTCGAGGAGGGCGTCTTGGACGACGGCGGTCGTCACGGGGCCGCCAGCCGCGACTGCGGTGACTGGCCCGTTGCTTTGGATCGCGGCCGCGAGGTCACGAGTGTCGTCGGCGACGGTCTGTGCGGCCGCGTCACCCTGGACGCTGACCAGCAGCCGGGACGTCTCGTAGCTCCCGTCGTCGGTCCGGTAGATTACCTCGGAGGCACGGTCCGGATCGACGTCGAACAACACGTCGTAAAAGCCGTCGACGTCCTCGTTTGGCAGGTCGTCGCCGGTCGTATCGCGCTCCTCGAGGGCGGCCGCGACGCTCTCGTTCTCGCTCGCGAGTTCGCGGATGACCGATGGCGGCCCCTCGATCGCTGCAGCGCCGCCCGGTCGAACGATGATCGTACTATCGTCGCCGACCCCGCTGATCGCGTCGTCCATCGCGACGAGCGCGTCGGGATCGGTCACGTCGCCACGTATCAGTATCTGTGTTTGACTTCCCTCGCCGCGTTCGGCGAAGTTCGCGCCGAGGTAGGCGGCGTCGTCGCTGATCGTGTACGTGTCCGGCGCCAGCGGCCCGGGGAGGGACTTCGCCCACTCGGGGGCGTCTTCGGGGAGGAAATCGGCCTGATTGAATTCCGTATCGATCGTCGTCGCGCCGTAGGCGCCGCCGGTCGCGAGCAAGAATCCGACCAGCACGACCGCAAGCGGCGCGCGGCGAGCGAGCGCCACGAATCGCGATAGGACGCGGTTGACGACGCTCGTGCCCGTTCCGAACGGCTGTTTCGCTCGATTTCGTCCGAACCGACCCTCGAGCACGTCGTCGACCTCGACCTTGAGCGCCGGGACGAGGACGGCGAAGGCGACGAACGTCGCGAGAATGCCGCCGGCGCTCAGTACTGCGAAGTCCTGAATCGCCGGGAGCGGACTGACCACGTTCGAGAGGAAGCCGACGCCCGTCGAGACCGTCGCGGCTCCGAGCGCGAGGACGACGCCCGACAGTCCGAGCGTCATGCCGGCCCGCGTCCCGACGAGGCCGCCGTCCGACTCTCGTGGGTGTTCCGTTTCCGTCCCGTTTTCGCCGTTCTCCGCCGCCAACGCTTCCGTTTCCTCGAGTTCCCCCGCTCTGGCCTCCCGATACCGCATCACGACGTGGAGCGCGTAGTCGATGCTCAGCCCGATCAGGAGGAAGGGGACGGCGATGAGCAGTTGACTCGAGGGGACCTCGAGCCAGCCCTGAATACCCGCGAGCCAGGCCATGACGACAGCGATGCCGAAGACCGCGATGAGTACGTCGACGACGTCCCGGTACGTGACCGCGAGGACGCCGAGGACGAGCACGAGCGCGACGGGCGTGATGATCGCGAAGCTGTCGCCGACGGCGCTCGCGGAGGCCGCGTCCGTAACTCCCTGGCCGAAGAGGAACGCGTCGTCGAAGCGCTCGTCGACGAGCGCGTCGATTTCGACCTGCGCGTCGTAGGTCGCCTGTGGCACCTCGTCAGGGCCGCTCTCGTCGACCTGGAAGATGAATGTGATCCGCGACTCGGCCTCGGTCTCGCCCGGCTCGTAGCTGGTTGGGAGGAACTCGTAGGCGTCCTCACCGCCCTGATCGCTGTCGGGATCGAGCACGTCCGCGAGCAACGCTTCGACCTCTTCGTCCGAGCGCGACTCGAGGGCCTCGATCCCCTCCTCGAGCGTCGGCTGGCTCGTATCCGGCGGGCCGTTCGCCGCCGCGGCCCGATCCTCGAACACCGCGCCCGTCGCGACGATGTTCTCGAGCCCGACGAACCCTTGGTCGTCGAGCGTCGCGTTCAGGTCGTCGTCTTCGCGTACCTCCTGCTGAAGGTATAGTCCCTCGAGCAGCGAGTCGCGAGTCAGCACGTCGCCGCCGTCGTCGCGGACGACGAGTTGTGCGATGACGCCGTCGTCGGTGCCGTAGGTTTCGTCGATCTCTGTCAACGCCTCGGTCTCTTCGGAGTCGGTCTCGAAGTCGCCGATTTCCCCGTCCTCGCTCTCACCGATCACGGCACCGGCCGCGACGACGGCGGTGAGCAACAGGACCAGCACGACGACGAGGCGGCTGTGAGAGACGACGAGATCAGCATACCGCTGCCCCAATCCTCCGCTCATCGACTCTCCGTCCCTCCCCTTCCGTCACGCCACGCGACTCGGTGATAACGTGGAGCGGCGACCCGCGGTCTCGCGTTCATTGCAGCATATTCGAACCGGGAGAGCCATAGGGGTTCGGATCGAAACCGATGTTGTATAATCCGATACCGATTATGAACACGGACATCGACCGCGAACGCGGCGTGCTCAGCCCGGCCGACCGAGCCTACCTGCTGGGCGACCGAGAGATGAGCCACGAACAGTCGAAGCGAAACGCCGAGGCGCGCATCCGACGCCGGATTCACGCTTCCACGGTCGATTTCGACCTCCTCCTCCACACGTTGCCCGAGAAGGACCGGAAGCAGGTGTTCGAGCGGACCACGACCGACGCGGCGTTTCTGGACGGTCTCCGGGCAATGGTCGCCTTCGTCTACCTCGGCACCGAGCGGTACGGCGTCGACTTCGAGGAGATCCTCACACCCGCCGTCAGGAGTTCCGAGGAGTACCTCGCCGCGACCGACCGGGACGAAACCGTCTCCGTCGACGTGACCTTCGACGTCGAGACGACGGTCGAATCGTCGCTCGAGGGGATCACCGAACGACTGGACGCGGGCGACCCGGTGACGCCGCGAGAGCTGTTTTCGATCGTCATGCAGGGGACGTACGACGCGACCCGGCACGACCGCATTCGCGTGGTCAGCGTCGACGGCGACGACAGCGGACCGTCGCTCGAGCGACTGGCGACGTACCTCGACGGCGACCTCGAGCGCGTTTCGGACGGGATCGCGGTTATTCGTTTGAGCGAGTAGGGTCGTCTGTGGCTTCCGCCGGAGGGCCGAGTCGACGGACGACGACCGCGAAGGGGTCGTAGCCGTCCTCGAGTGCGAGTCGCGCGAACCGGCCCCAGAGACGAGCGAGCGCGTTGAGGGCGTGGAACGTGCCGAACAGCAGACCGATTCCGAGTACGGCGACCGCGAGCGCCTGCGGGAGGGTCGAAATCTCCCAGTAGCCGACGGTGAACACGGCGTCGACGCTGACGAGCAGATAGTCCCAGCCGAGATGCAGCGTCTGGTGAATCTCGGGCGCACGATCCGACACGGTACCGACGTACAGCCCCGGCTGGTCGTAGTAGAGCGGGACCGTGAGCATGGCAATCGCGGTCGACAAGCCGGTACCGACGAGCACGAACGAGACGACACCGAGCGCGAATTTTACGGGGAGATACAGCACGGCCGTCCACGTCTTTCGGTGAGTCGCGAGCGAGCGAATCCGCTCGGTGTGCGTGTCCCCATCGGGGCTCGTCCGCGGCTCGATTTCGACGTTCAGCAGCGTAGCCGTCAACCACCGATCGAAGCCGGCGAGCGCGAGCGAAGCGACGACCACGGCGGCCAGCAGCGGAATCCCGACGAGGATAATCGAGAGTCCGACGCCGAGTGAAACCCCCGTCACGACGAACACGAAGTAGGCGATGCCCAGCGGAAAGGCGAGCAACAGATAGGCCAGATTCAGGTACGTCCGGCGCCGGAACGGCACCGCGACGAATCGCTTGAGCCCCGCCGCCGCTCGTCCGAGGTGGCCGTCGGCAAGTGTCGTCGCGGTGCGCGCCATTCGGCCGTGAGTGCTCCCCGCGAAAAAATAAACGTTCGCCATCTGACGAAACGGGATCGGACGTACCGCGATCCCCGCCGTTTTCCTCCCGGTTAGGACAGCGACGACACGTCGACTCCGCCCGTCGTCGTCTCGAGTCGCAGCGTCGGCCCGCCGTCGCCCAGCGTTCCCGTCACGAGGTCGTCCTCTCGCGTCTCGTCGGTCAACTCGAGGCCGGCGACGTCGACCTCGCCCGTGCCGGTACTCGCGTGAAGTTCGGCGTCGAGATTCGGATCGACGGCGGCGGAGACGCCGCCGGTCGTCGTGCTGATCGTCGTATCGCCGTCGATCGCGGGCACGTCGGTTGCGACCCGGCCCGTGGTCGTGTGGACGTCCGCGACCCCCTCGACGTCGCGGATCTCGATCTCGCCGGTACTCGCCCGCGCGCCGACCGTTCCGTCGACGTTAGAGACCTCGATCTCCCCCGTCGTCGCCTCGATCGTCGGATCGCCGGTCACCTCCGCCACCCTGACGCGGCCGACGCTCGCTTCGATTCGCTCGACCGTCAGCGCCTCGGGAATCTCGAGATCGAGGTTCATCGTTGGCTGGCTCTCGAACCAGCCGACGCTGCCCGTCCACTCCGAGCGGATCTCGAGGGTTCCGCCGTCGGTTTCGGTTCGGAGTTCGAGCTCCTCGAGGTCGGTTCGAATCGAACTCGCCTGCTTTTCGATATCGAGATCGATGTCGTCGCGGTCGGTACCGACGACCGTAATTTCGCCCACGTTGCCGTAGACGGCGAGTCGGTCCGCGTCCGCCGACGAGAGCGTTTCGTGCGCCTCGATCCGCCGGCCGACCAGCGGTGTCATCCCGCTACAGCCCGCGAGTGCCGACAGCAGGCCCGCCCCCGCGGCCCCGAGCAGCGTTCGTCTCGACGTCTGCGCGCTCATAGTATCATCCAGAACGTGATACCACGTTAACCCGATCGGTCGACTGTCGGCGGCCCAACCGGACCCCGGAATTTTTATACGAGAACTGGGACGCCGATTCGACTACTCCGGAGCGGCGACGGTCGCGACGAAACACCTAACACCGTTCCCCGCAGTACAGCTACATATGTCCGACACCGTCGCGAGTACGGCCGGCACGCTCGACGGCCCGTCCGACGCCGTTTTCGTAGGGGCACCATAGCCCCACACCACCCACCCCGTTTCGACGGATGTATTGTCGGCGACCAGCATTCACCGAGCAACGACCGGTATCTCCAATGAACGACCACAGTTTCGACGACACGACGACGCACGGCCGACGCCCGAGACGGGCGGTGAGAGCATGAGTACGGACGCGCCGGAGCAGGAGGGTGAGGACGTCCGAGATGGCGAGCCGAGCCTCGAGGGCGGCTACGACCCCGCAGCGGTCGAATCACGTTGGCAACGTCGCTGGATCGACGCGGACGTCTACGCGTACGACGGCGATCCGGGTCAGGATCCGAACACGACCTACGCGATCGACACGCCGCCGCCGACGGTCTCGGGCAGCCTGCACATGGGCCACCTCTACGGCTCCACGCTGCAGGACTTCGCGGCCCGTTTCCAGCGAATGGCCGACGGCGACGTCCTCTTTCCGTTCGGCTACGACGACAACGGAATTGCCTCGGAACGGCTAACCGAGGAGGAACTCGACATCCGCCACCAGGACTACGAGCGACGCGAGTTTCAGGAACTCTGTCGCGAGGTCTGTGCGGAGTACGAGGCCGAGTTCACGGAGAAGATGCAGTCGCTCGGGACTTCGATCGACTGGAACAACACCTACAAGACGATCGAACCCCGCGTCCAGCGCATCTCGCAGCTCTCCTTCCTCGATCTCTACGAGAAGGAGCGCGAGTACCGCAAGAAGGCCCCCGCGATCTGGTGTCCCGAGTGCGAAACCGCCATCTCGCAGGTCGAGACCGAAGACGACGAGCGCCACTCGCACTTCAACGACATCGCGTTCGAACTCACCGGTGACGATGCACCCCGAGAGGAGTTCGTTATCTCCACGACCCGGCCCGAACTGATTCCGGCCTGCGTCTCCGTTTTCGTCCATCCGGACGACGAGGAGAACCAGGATCTGGTCGGCGAGACCGCTCGAATCCCGCTCTTCGGCCACGAGGTGCCGATCATCGAAGACGAGCGCGTCGACATGGAGAAAGGCAGCGGCGTCGTCATGTGCTGTACGTTCGGCGACCAGAACGACATCGAGTGGTACCAGGCCCACGACCTCCCGCTGCGCGTCGCGATCGACGAGTCCGCGACGATGACCGACCTCGCCGGCGACTACGAGGGGCTCTCCACGGAGGAGGCCCGCGAAGAGATCGTCGAGGATCTCGAGGAGGAGGGCTATCTCCGCGACCGCTGGGAGATCACCCACGCCGTCGGCGTCCACGAGCGTTGTGACACGCCCGTCGAGTACCGCGTCTCCAAGCAGTGGTACGTCGAAATTCTGGATCACAAGGAGGAATACCTCGAGGCCGGCCGGGAGATGGACTGGTACCCCGAGAAGATGTTCACCCGCTATCAGCACTGGATCGAGGGCCTCGAGTGGGACTGGCTGATCTCCCGCCAGCGCGACTCGGGGATCCCGTTCCCGGTCTGGTACTGCGAGGAGTGTGACAACGAGATCATGGCCGAGCGCGAGGAGCTGCCAGTCGACCCGCTTTCGGACGAGCCGCCGGTCGACGCCTGTCCCGAGTGCGGCCACGACGAGTTCGTCCCGGAAGAGGACGTCTTCGACACGTGGGCGACCTCCTCGCTGACGCCCCTCATCAACGCGGGCTGGGACTGGGACGCGGAGACCGAGGAGTTCGCCATGGACAACCCCGAACTCTACCCGTTCGATCTGCGTCCGCAGGGCCACGACATCATCTCGTTCTGGCTGTTCCACACGATCGTCAAGTGTTACGAACACACCGGCGAGGTGCCGTTCGACGCGACGCTGATCAACGGCCACGTGTTAGACGAGAACCGCGAGAAGATGTCCAAATCGCGGGGGAACGTCGTCGAACCCGATGCGGTGCTCTCGGAGTATCCGGTCGACGCCGTCCGATTCTGGGCCGCCAGCGCCGCCGTCGGCGACGACTTCCCCTACCAGGAGAAGGACCTGACCGCCGGCGAGAAGCTCCTGCGAAAGCTCTGGAACGCCTCGAAGCTCGTCGACACCCTCGCTCCCGCCGAGCCCGAGGAGCCGGCCGAACTCGAGGCGATCGACCGCTGGCTGCTCGCAGAACTGGACGACGCCGTCGAGACGCTGACGACCCACCTCGAGAACTACGAGTTCGCGAAGGCTCGCGACCGACTGCGAACGTTCTTCTGGAACACGTTCTGTGACGACTACCTCGAGATCGCGAAGGGCCGCGAGGATAACCCCTCGACGCAGTACGCGCTTCGAACCGCCCACCGCACGTTCCTCGAGCTGTGGGCGCCGTTCCTGCCACACGTCACGGAAGAGATCTGGCAGGCGGTGTACAGCGATACCGAGGGGAGCCTCGCCGAGACCAGCATCCACACGCGCGACTGGCCCGCACCACGGGGGTACGAGGCCGATCTCGAGGCCGGCGAGACCGCGATGGAGGTCATCTCGGCGCTGCGACGCTACAAGAGCCAGAACCAGCTGCCGCTGAACGCCGATCTCGAGTCGGTGTCGGTCTACGGTCCCATCGAGGGCTTCGAGGACGCCATCCAGAACGTGATGCACGTCCAGGAACTGACCGTCCTTGAGGACGAACCCGAAGTGACGACCGAGGTCGCGAACATCGACCTCGACTACTCGACGCTCGGACCCAAGTTCGGCTCGAAGGTCGGCGAGATCGACGCCGGGATCGAGAGTGGTGAGTACGAAATCGACGATGGCGCTGGTGTACTGCGAGTCGCCGGCGAGGAACTCGAGGATGACCTGTTCGAGGTCGAACTCGAGCGCACCTATTCCGGCGAGGGCGAAATGATCGAGACCGAGTCGGCGGTCGTCGTCCTCGAGTAACGCCACGGCTCGTTACCGCTCTTCGTTCTGCCGTATCCGCGTCCAAAAGCGTTGACTGCGCGGTGGTTCGCGTATTGGACACTTCGCTACCCGTGTAGGTCCCAATTCCAGATACTAACGAAATTCGTGGGTACCATAGCACATTACCCGAAACATTCTGGAAATTAGTACGGTAGTAACAGAACGTTTATGTCATCGTTCACCCATTCGTGATGTGTGCTCTGCTGAAGTTGCCGTTCGACGACAAGTCGTGAGTAGCCGTGTAAGCCGAGTACAGAGCACTATGAAGACAGAAACCTCGAACGTGAAATCTTCGAACAGCACCGCATCCCTCTCCACGAACGCCGTCTTCGACATACTACTCGAAGAACAGCGACGGGACGCGTTGTCGTACCTCTCACAGAAAGTTGGGGCTGTGTCAGTCGACGAACTCGTCGAAGGGATCGCCCACCGCAACGGTGACCTGACACCGGAACGACTCGAGGCGATCTCGACTCGATTCCACCACGCCCACCTGCCGAAACTGATCGACTCGGCCGTCGTTCGATACGATCCGGCGACCGGGACGATCGAGCGTCGCGATGCGGCTCGAATCCTCGATCCGTACCTCGAACTGGCCTCGCTCGAGGACGGACGACAGCCACGGTCGGCGTAGTGTCGCTTGGGGGATTCAGGTCGCACGCGACGATTGGACCTTTTTGGCGCAGGTCGCGAGCGCGAGAAACAGCGCGAGCAGCGTAAACGTCACTTCCCCGGCGGCGACGACGCCGAGCGCGTCGGCCCCGAGATACATCGGTTCGTCTCGAGCGACGGGGATCGAGGTGTGATGCGGGTCGCCGACGATCGGGACGAAGTAGTCGACGATCAGGTTGCTCGCGTACCAGACGAGCGCGACGGCGACCGCCCAGACGGGGAAGTCGGTAATCCGGTGGAGGACGAACGCCTGGACGACCATCGCGAGGTGGCTCCAGAAGAGGAACTGAAACATCAGCGGATGCAGGTAGCCGTACGCGTCGGAAAACGCGAGCAGCGTGTACGGCGTCCAGAGTCCGAGGATGATGTTTCCGAAGAACGCCAGCGACGTCAGCCACGGCTGCTCGTAGCCGAGTTTCCACGCGGCGACCGCGAGCGCGATGAACAGCGTCGCCATCGGGCTGTCGGGCACCCACGGCCACATCACCGCCGGCGTCTCGGCGAACTGCCCGGAGTAGTACCAGAAGCCGAAGGCCGTCCCCGCGAGGTTGATCGCCACGACGAGCCAGGCGAACCGAAGGCCGAGGTCCTCGAGTCGCTTCGGAACGGGTGCGAGATACGTCGGCAACGGGTCACGGTCAGGCAGCCGGGTCGTCGCGGACATCGTTTCACCTGTCGTGACGGTCGACACTCGCAAAACAGTAGCGGTTGTCGAGTATCACTCATGCACGGAAAGACAAGTACGTCACGTCGGCCCCGTCCGAGTTCGCTACACCGACCGTCCGTTACTCGGTCGGGTCGTCCGCGTCGCCTCGTCGGCGCAGCCACTCGAGGCCGAGGGCGCCGCCGACGAGTCCCGCACCTGTGGTGAAGCCCGGAACGCCGTCTGTATCTCCGTTGTCCTCGGCGTCGGTCGTCCCGTTCTCTGTCTGATCACCGGTGTCGGTATCTCCGTCGTCACCGCCATCATCTCCGAGAGACCCGTCGTCGGAACCGGTGAAATCGTCGCTCGAATCGTCCTCACACTCGGAGTCGGACTCCGTGTTCGGGCAGTCGGAGTCACCATCGTCCGCGTCTCCGTCGTCTTCCTCGCCCGCATCGCCGTCCGCGTCGTCGGAGGCTTCCTCGTCACCGTTCGCGTCGTCGCTCTCGCCCGCGTCTCCGTCGCCGGAGTCGTCGGAATCCTCATCCTTCCGCTCGTCATCACCGTTCTCATCGCCTTCGTCAGCCGCGTCTTCGTCGTCTACTCGCTCGCGGAGCGCGACGAGTTCGCCGTCGTTGTCGACATAGATGGTTTCCCCGCTGATCGCACGAATGTGTCCGATCGGTGCGTCGTCTTTCGAGATCGTCCACTTCTCGCTCCCGTCGCGTTTGTCGAGCGCGACGAGTGTCTGATCGTACTCACGGTCTCCATAGTTGTGGCCGTCCACCTGAAAGTAGACGTAGATGGTCTCGCTACTGATAACGGCCTGTCCGTAGGTGTACGTAACGTCGATTGTCCAGTCGTACTCGTCGCCGTGGATCGAGTGGCTGCCGTAGCCTTGATCGTTTCCTCCGATCACGGATTCGTTGCTGAGTGTCGGTCCGGATCTCACCGTGGGTAGATTCATCATCTCGCCGGTTTGTGCATCGTAGAGCGCGAGTTCAGGGCCCGACCTCTCGCTGAGAACCCCCGTCTCCGTCGCGTAGATACTTTGGTCCGTGATACCAGAGTACCACGTTTCGTCTCGCCAGACGGTCTCTCCGGTCGTGGGGTCGAAAGCGAACGTTCCTGTCTCCGTTCCGGCGTAGACGACGCCGTTCGCCGCGGCGGCTCCGGTGACGAATTCGGACTCCCGTTCGTCACCGTCGGTCGACTCGACGACGGCCGATTCTTTTCGCCACTGGACTGACCCGTCGTCGGTCTCGAGCGCGTAGAGTGTGCCGTCGGCGACGACGAAGACGCCGTCGTACGCCACCGTGTGGCTGCTCGTCCACTCTTCGGGATCGAAGTCACTCTCCCAGCGGACGTTGCCGTCGTCCCGGTCGAGCGCCACGATTTCGTCGCCGCCAAGGTAGACTCTCTCGCCGGCTACCACGGGGTCGCGCGCGTCGATGTCGGTGTTCTCCCAAACGAGCGCGCCGTCCGCCGCGTCGAGGGCGACGACCCCATCCGCGGTCGTCGTATACACGATGTCGTCGGCGACCGCGACGGTGCTGTCGTGATTAACGGACCAGGCTGCTTCGAGGGATTCGCCGTCGAACTCGTGGCCGTCTCGGACGAATCTGGCGTGTCCAGCGCCGCCGCGGTACGACGCCCAGTCTTCGTCCGCCCCTGGATTTGGATCCAGGTCCGGATTTGGAAGGTCATCGACGCGGTCGTCGGCTTCGGACGCACCCGCTGTGATCGACGCCAGCCCACCGGCCGAAAGTGCTGCACCAGTTGCCAGTACCGAACGGCGATGCCATTCTTCCATACCATCGCCGGTGTCGAGTACTGTCGTTGCTATACCGTTTCTAATCCGAATTGTTACCCATACAACTGTTTCAGATACCTTCCCCCCGCGCTTTAGCGGGTAGGGGACGTCGATGGTCACATGCACTGCAGGTCCGACGGCCGAACTCGAGTCACCCTCTCGACCGGCCACGAGATCGCTCTGCCGCTCGAACTCGAGTTCGCGCTCGGCGGCGTCACGGTCCCGGCGCGGCGTGATCGGCTCGAGGCGCTGTTGCCGCCAGGGCTCTCTGCGCTCGCGATCGCACCCGGGATCGGTTGCGTGACGTTCGTCGGGATTCAGTACCACCGCGTCGGTAGCGGACGAAGCGACGGCGAGGATGCGAACGACGGCGAGGCGGGTCTCGAGCCCTACGACGAGTTCGCGGTCATCGTCCCGGCCGTTCGCGGGAGTCGGACGGCGCTTCCGTTCGCTCAGTTGGCCGACGGCGAGGTCAGTGGCTACGTCCACTGGCTGCCGGTGACGACCGACGCGTCGGTCGCGCTCGGGCGCGAGATCTGGGGCTACCCGAAGGAGCGAGCCGATATCACGGTGACTGACGGGCCGCGAGGGCTGCGAGCCGTCGTCGGAGGGACCGAGACGCCAACCGTTCGCCTCGAGGTCCCGCGCCCGCGAACTCGAGCGACCACTCGCGATCGCGACTGGACGATGTGGAGTTACACGACGAAAGACAGCGACCTGCTGCGAACGCGAGCCGAGATTCACGGCGAGATCGCGCTCGGCTCGCCGATCGGGACGGAACTCGAGATCGACTCCGAACTACGAGCGACGCTCGGCTGTTGGAATCGCCCGCTCGCGCGTCTGTACGGCTCCCGGGCCCGGGCGCGACTCCACGCGGGCGCTCCGGTCGATGCATTGTGAGTCTTCAGTTAGTCTTGCGAGAGCGATTCTGCTGATCCACCTCGCAGCGTTTCGGTTCGTCAACCAGTCGTATCCGGAACGGATACGCGTAAGTGTGGTGGCTCCTAACGGCGCAGTATGTCCGAGACTGAGACTGATCTCGAGGAGCTCCGACGCGGGACCGACCTCGTCAAGCGCGGATTCGCCCGGATGCAGAAAGGCGGCGTCATCATGGACGTCGTGAACAAAGAGCAGGCCCGAATCGCCGAGGACGCCGGCGCCGTCGCCGTCATGTCGCTCGAGGCCGTCCCCGCGGATATCCGCAAGCGCGGCGGCGTCGCTCGGATGGCAGACCCCGCGGACGTCGAGGAAATCGTCGACGAGGTCTCGATTCCGGTGATGGGCAAGTCCCGCATCGGGCACACGAAGGAGGCCCAGATTCTCGAGGCCGTCGGCGTCGACATGATCGACGAGTCGGAAGTGCTCACCCCCGCCGACGACGCCTACCACATCGACAAGCGCGACTTCACCGCACCGTTCGTCTGCGGAGCCCGAAACCTCGGTGAGGCCCTGCGACGGATCGACGAGGGCGCGGCGATGATCCGAACGAAGGGCGAAGCCGGCACCGGCGACGTCAACCAGGCCGTCCACCACCAGCGCACGATCAAGGGCGCGATCCGCGAACTCGAGGGCATGAAACACGAGGAGCGCGAGGCCTACGCCCGCGAGATCGAGGCCCCCGCGGAACTGGTCCACGAGACCGCCGAGATGGGGCGACTGCCGGTCGTCAACTTCGCGGCGGGCGGGATCGCGACGCCCGCCGACGCCGCGCTCATGATGCACCACGAGTGCGACGGGATCTTCGTCGGCAGCGGCATTTTCGGCGCGGAGAATCCGCCAGAGATGGCCGAAGCGATCGTCGAGGCGACGAACAACTGGGACGACCCCGAGACGCTCGCCGAGATCTCGAAGCATCTCGGCAAAGGGATGAAAGGCGACGCGAACGCCGATCTCGCCGAAGAGGAGAAGCTGCAGGGCCGCGGCGTCTGATCGCTCGCAGGCGAAAAATCGTTTCTCCGTTACTCCCGATTCGCGACCGTTCGGCAAGCACCTCCGTTTTCTCCGTACGCCGCCTACAGTTCGTATGAGCCAGGCATCGTCTTCGTCCACGTTCGAGCAACTGTCCGAGAACCTCAAAATGGGTGCCATCCGGTTACTCGAGGAAACCACCACCGACGAGTCGGACGAGACGCTGTCGACGACGGCGGCCGAACTCTGGGACGTCGTCGAGGAAGTCGAGGACCTCTTCGGGACGATCGACCTCGAGAAGTTACCCGACGTCGTCGAGGTGTCGGCACTGCCGGATCTTCTCGACCTGGACGAACTCCCGGAGGCAATTCGCGAGCGGGATCCGGACGTAGCGTTGGATCTCAGCACGATCCGGCACGTTATCCACCTCCGAGAGCTCTGGAACACCGTCGACCTCGTCGATTTTCAGAAGGAACTACGACAGCTCAAAGCCGAACTCGAGGACGTCGTCGGCCCCGACGCACTCGACTCCTCCGGCGACTCCGAAGCGGCTGCCGACGTCGAGTCGTTCGTCGACGAAGTAAAAGCCGACGCGCCGGATGCAGCGCTCCAGCAACAGGCGAAGAAGGCGGCGAAAGCGGCCCGAAGAGGGGTTCTCGAGGGCCACACGAAGTTCGAAGAGCTGTACGAGTCGAAACAGCGCGGCTCGGGCTACGCCGGCCGACGACCGGTCTCGAACAATCCGACGACGGTGTCGTCGGTTCCCGCCGGTCCGCTGCCAGCCAGCGTCTCCACGCGCGTGTCGACCGTCCCGAGCAACGTTCGCGGGGCGAAGGTCGATGCGCTCCCGCGGATCTACGGCCGGCGCTGGAAGACGGCCCGCGGCTCGAAGCGGTGAGCCGCGACCAGCGGGCCTCACCACCACGTCCGCGGTGGCGGAACGAGCCCCACACCGACGAGTCCGAGAAACGCGAGGTACGTTATCGCTCCGCCACAGAACAACGATAGCACCACGGTTGGCGCGATCGAAGCGCCGACGGCCACGACGAGCAACGCGAGGACGACGGACGCTGCCTGTACTACCGGTCGTTCCCAGTACTCTCGAACGGTAGCCACGTCTCGAGCGGCGACGAGTTCGAACGCAATCGTCCCGAGTCCACCCAGGGCGAGCGCGAGCGGCGACAGCGACGCGTCGACCAGAACGAAGGCGATACCGACGGCGGCGAGAACGAGTATCGTGAGTGCGGCGTCGGTTCGGGCTCCCATCGGTGGCTACTCGAGGCGACGGTGACGATCAGTCCCGGTACAGCCGCGCACCCTCGCCGACGTGAGTCTGATAGGCGCGGCAGTCGATACCGCTCGCCTCGAAGGCGTCGACCATCGCGCCGGCGATGTCCCGTTGCTCTTGCTGGTGACAGACCGCGAGGATACCCGGGCCGGCCCCGCTGACCGTGACGCCGGTCGCGCCTGCCTCGAGGGCGGCCTCGCGGACGTCGTCGTAGCCGTCGATCAGCGCGGTGCGCCGGGGCGTGACGATGGCGTCGTTCATGCCGCGGCCGACGAGCTCGGGATCGTCCCGGGTCATGCCGACGGTGAGCGTAGACGCGTTGCCGACGGTGTCGACGACGTCCGCGAGTTTGGCGGAGTCGGGAACGACGCCGCGCGCGTCGCGCGTCGACACGGACTGTTCTGGGAGACAAGCCACGACGGGGATCCGCGCGTCGACCTGCGTGACGTCGTCGTCGGTGACGACGGTAAAGCCGCCCAGCAGCGACGGGGCGACGTTGTCGGCGTGGGCCTCGCCGGAGACGAGCGCCTCCCCTTCGGCGGCGATCGGGACGAGTTCCTCCCGCGAGAGGCCGCGGTCGTAGAGCGCGTTGAGCGCGACGGCCGCCGCGGCCGCGCTCGCGGCGGACGAGCCGAGCCCCGAGGAAGGGCGGACGCCCTTGTCGATCTTGATGTGGGCCGGTGCGTCGAGCGCGTCGGCGACCGCGCCGACGGTGTTCTGTTTCGGGTCCTCCGGAATGTACTGGCTGCCGGCGCCGGTGATCGAGATGCGCGTTTCCGGCGCGCGTTCGACCCGAACCACGTCGGCGGGCGTCTCGAGGGCGACACCGAAGACGTCGAAGCCACTCCCGAGGTTCGCGCTCGTCGCCGGTGCCCGCACGGTGAGCATGCCGATTGCTTCCGAGACTGCAGGCAAAAAGGTAGCGGACCGCGACGGCCCGGAAGCGCGCGATCCGCCGACGACGGTCCGATCGAATGCGAGTGACTCGAGGCGCTGGCGAATCTGTTCGCCGGATTCGACCGAAACGATCTCGCTGCCAACACCGTTCTACAGCGCTCGGAACGATCTCGTCTCAGTAACTGACGGCGAAAACAGAGAAAACGGATTCGAGACGTCTTCGATGGATCGTCGACGGTGGGCCCGTGGACGATCGGCTATCGCGATTCGGCCCGGCGCGAGAGCGGGACCTTATTCGTCGTCCGTGTTCCCGAACGTGAACACGTCGTCGTCGTTCTCGACGGTGTCGTCCGCGTCGTCCTGGGTATCGGCGTTCTCGGTATCGGCCGGTACTGGCTCGGCGTCGGTTTCTGGCTCGTCGTCGGTCTCGGTATCCTCGACCGGCTTGAGCGGCTCTGCAGCGTTCTCTTCGACCGGCTCCGTAGCGCCCTCTCCGAGCGGATCGGTCGCGTCTCCGTTCGGTTCTCCTGCATCGCCCGCGAGCGGATCCGCGTCGTCGGCGGATTCGGTCTCCGGCTCGGCTGCCGGCTCGCCAGCCACGACGTCGGCGTCGCGTTCGTCGTCGATCCCGAGAATCTCTTCGGCACCCAGTTCGGTGGCGTCGCCCGATGACTCGCCGATGTTAGGCACGTGCGCATCCTGCTCGGTATCGGGTGCTGGTGCAGGTTCGGCGTCGGGTTCCGGTGCCGCCGCCGGCTCTGCATCCGTCTCCGGTGCGGGATCAGTGGATCTCCCCTCGCTGAATCCCGACTGCGACGTCGTTCCAGTCTCCTCGGCCTGGAAACCGGTCGATTGCGGCGTCTCCGAATCGCGCGTCTCGGCAGGCTCGCTCGTCTCGGGCTGGCTCGACTCGAGCGTGATTCCTTGACCCTGCCTCTGGTCGTTCGCCTCTGGTGTCTGCTCCTCGGACGCTTCGTCGCCGGTCTCGAGACCCGGCAGATCCGGATCGTCGTCCTCGTCGAAGTCCAGTTCGAGAGCCGCGCGGTCGGCGTCGGTATCGAACCGGTCGAGCGCCTCGGAGAGCTCTGCGGCCTGCCCGGAGAGGTTCGAAGCGGACTTCGTCACTTCGGTCAGTGCGGTGGTCTGCTCTTCGGCCGCTGCGGCGACGTTCTCGGCTTCGGAGGTCGTTTCCTCGGAGACTGTCGCGGCATCGTCGACCATCGCGACGACTTCCTGCGTCGAGGCGGCCTGCTCTTCGGTCGCCGCGGAGATTTCCTGGACACCGATGTTGGTCTCCTGTGCGAGATCGGCGATCTCCTCGAGCGCCTTCACGGCCTCTTCGACCTGTTCGCCGGCGTCTTCGATGTTCTCGCTGGTACCTGCGACTTCGTCGGCGGACTGTTCGGTCCGCTCGCGGATCGCCTCGAGGCGGTCTTCCGCCTCGTCGGCCGCTTCCGCGACGTCCTCGGAGAGGGCCTTGACTTCCTTCGCGACGACGGAGAAGCCTTCGTCGTCCTGGCCGCCCGCGGAGCGAGAGGCCTCGATGTTGGCGTTCAGCGCCAGCATGTTCGTCTGTCGAGCGATCTCGGAAATCGTCGCGATCAGCTCGTCGATCTGCTGGACCTCCTCCTCGAGCCGGCGGATCTCGTCGACCGCGCCGCCCGCTTCCGTCTCGATCTCGTTCATCGCGGCGATGGCTTCCTGGGCCGCCTGCTGACCCTCTTGGCCGGTGTCGACCGTCCGTTCCGCGATGTCTGCGACCTCGTTCGACGAGGCGGCGATCTCTTCGGTCGTCGTCGAGAGCCCGCTCATCTCCTGGTTGACCGACTGGAGCGACTCGTTCTGTCGCTCCGCACCGTCGGAAATCTCCTGGATCGACTCGGTGACCTGCTGGGAGGCGGATCGGACCTCCTCGCTCGAGGCGGTCACCTGTTCAGAGGCAGTCGCGACGTCGGTCGCGAACCGGTTGAGTTCGGCCACCGTCTGCTCGATCTCCTCGAGCATCTGGTTGAACTCGTCGGCGATCTCCGCCATCGCCTCGTTGTCGCTTTCGGCGTCCATCCGAGCGGTCAGATTACCGTCGGCGGCCGCCTCCATGACGTCGCTGTACTCGTCGGCTTTCTCCTCCAAGTGGCCGTTGATCTCTTCGACCCGCTTGCGTTCGCGTTCGGCGTCCTCGCGGGCAGCTTCGGCCTCCTCGATCTGTTCGCGGAGGGCGTCGCGCATCGAGTCGAATCCGTTGTAGAGTCGGCCGATGTTGTCGACCCGTTTGGTCTCTAAGTCGACGTCGAGGTCTCCCTCCTCCATCTTGCTCGCCTTGCCGGTGAGCCGATCGATCGAGACGGCCGTGTTCCGACCGAGCACGGCGCCGATCAGCCCGATCATGAGCACGCCGGCGAGCGTCGCGTAGATACCCCAGTCGTTGACCGTGTTGACGAACCCGTAGGCCTGGCTCTCGGGTTCGTGGGTCACGACGACCCAGTCGGTCCCCAGTACGCGCGCGGAACTGACGACGTAGTCCTCGTCGTCGCTGAAGTCGTATGCGGCGGTGTCGAAGCTCAGCGCGGAGCCAGGGACCTGATTCGTCCCGGCGCCCTCGGTTCGTGCCGGCTCGACGATGGTGTCGGCGTTCTGATCGCCGTAAGCGAGGCCGAGCGTCTCGTGGTCTTCGCCGTAGCCCTCGTTGTCGGCCATGACGTTGTTGTCACCGTCGACGACCATCGTCGTGATCCCGTCGTCGTCGGCGAGCCGGTTCGCGTGCGCCTCGAGTTCGGCCGTGTAGACGATCGCTCTGTCGTCCGCGTTCGGGACCGACAGCACGTAGGTCATCACGGTAACTTGCTCGTCGCCGAGTTCGCGGTCGACGGTGTAGGCGTCAGAGACCCACGGAACGCCCTCCGATTCGGCGGCTTCCTCGTAGGCTTCAGCAGGGACGCCATCGATCTCGTCGACCGTCGTCGGCTCTTCGCCCCCGGTGTCGAGGTTCGTACTCGCGAGGACCGTCTCGTCGTCGGTGTCGACGTAACTGATCGCGTGCGTGTCCGCATCGAGATGTTCCTCCCAGTCGAGGAACCGTTCTTCGATCGCGTCCGGCTCGTCACTGGCGACGACGTCCGACCAAGCGATCACCCCGATGGTATGTTCGTTTTGTTCGTTCCACATCTGCAGGTTCTGCGCTTCCTGACTGGCGAACGACGTGTGGTCGTCCTGCACACGATCCTCTACCTGATTCGTGATTCCAGCGGTCGCACCGAACCCGACCAGCCCAACCCCCAGACCGAGTATCAATAGCACGATCCCGAACTTGACCGCGTATCGACGGCGGATAGCTGATGGTACCAATCGTCGAAAGACGTCCATAGATACAGTAGGGGTGAGAGTGTCCCTACATAAATTGTCAGCCGCCGTTATCGGTGCTGATAATCGGTTATGGAAGTGGTATTTTCACCGAACGGAAAGATAGTTTCCCGTTCGGTCGAAAAACGCTCCTGCTGTGGTGAAATTTACTCTGAGGCGTCGTATCCGGGAACATCTTCCAATCCGTGCGATTCGTCAAAGCTGTGTTCACGCCGTTCGACCGTTGTGAGACACTCTCCACAACTGTTAAGAAACGGAGGTCGAAATCTCGGGTTAGTATGACCGAAGAGAGGTGCAGGGATGCACGTACTTTGTCGACCGCGTCTTCTACACTGGAGCGCCGGACACTCCTCAAAGCGGCAGCGGGTGGGGCGGCCGGTGTCTCGGTAGCAGGATGTCTCGATGCGTACGAAACCGTCGCCGGCTCGAGCGACGACGAGGAACCGATCACGATCGGGATACTGACGCCGGATCCGAACAGCGACTTCATCGGTCGATCGATCGAACAGGGAGTCGAACTCGCCGTCGACCAGCTCAACGACGAGGACGGCGTGCTCGGTCGAGAGATCGAGACCGTCGTCGGCGATACGAACGGCAGTCCGCTCGAGGCCCGCCGCCAGTACGATCGCCTCGTCCTCGAAGAGGGCGCAGATGTCACGATCGGAATGTTCGCGACCGAAGCGCTGCAGGGGATTATCGACAAGATCGCCGAGCAGGAGACGATCCACATCACGGCGGGCTCCGCGACGTCGTCCGTGAGCCGGCTCGTCCACGAACAGTACGACGACTACAAGTATCACTTCCGTGCCGGACCGGTCAACGACGTCACGCTGGGTGAGGTGCAACTCGACTTTCTGGACGAGATGGGGCCCGAGATCGGGTGGGATTCGGTCGCGATGCTGGCCGAAGACTACGCCTGGAACGACGGCGTGTGGGAGACGTTCGAGGAGAGCCTGCCGACCGACACGACCGACGTGACGATGTGGGACCGGTACTCGCCGGCGACCAACGACTTCACCGACATCTACGACGCCGTCGCGGAGTCGGGTGCGGACGCCGCCTACATTTCGACTGCACACACCGGAACGGACGCGATACTGGACTGGGCGACGGACCAGCGAGAGTTCGCCTTCGGCGGGATCCACGTGCCGATGCAGCTTCCGGAGTACTACGGCATGGTCGGCGGCGCCTGTCGGTACGGGGTCGGGTACGCCAGCGCGACGGCGACGAGCGAGCTGACCGAGCACACCCAGCCGTTCGTCAGCGACTACGAGGCGTTCCACGACGGGAGCACACCGGTGTACACCGGCTACATCGCCTACGACGCGGTCAACCTGTTCGCCGAGGCGGTCGAACGGGCCGACTCCCTCGACAGCGACGTCCTCGTCGAGGAACTCGAGGCCACCGAACACACCGGAACGACCGGGACGATCGAGTTCCACGATCGGGATCACCCGCACGCTCACGACGTCGTGTACGGTGAAGATAACGTCCACCCGGTTTTCTTCCAGTGGCGAGAGGACGGTGGGGAGGGAGTTCAGGAGACGATTTGGCCTCACGATCAGGCAACCGCAGACTACGTCGACCCAAGCTGGCTCTAACGCTGCGCCCCCCGTTTCCGCTACTTATTTCCATCGCGTATTGGCGATCATCGAAACTGTCGAATTAAACAGAAATAAACCGGACACCCGTTCTTTCACTTACCGATGGTGGCTACGAAGTCGACGTTCGTATACTAGTGTGAGTAAGTCACGCGGCATTCGCCCACAACTGTTAAGCAAGCTAGGAAATAATGACTGTTTGATATGCATGAACGAGAGTGCCATGGGAGGCAGGCGGGATCCAGGGTACGATCGAAGCCGGTAGATCGACGGACGGTTCTCAGAGCGACCGCCGGCGGCGCAACGGGGGTCGCTCTCGCAGGCTGTCTCAGTTCGTACGAGACGATTACGGGTAGCAGTAGCGACGACGAGGAGACGATCACGATCGGGATGCTGGCTCCCGAGCCCGAGAGCAACTTCGTCGGCCGCTCGATGGCCCAGGCGGCCGCGGTCGCCGTCGACGAACTCAACGAGAACGGCGGCATCGACGGCAAGGAAGTCGAGCTGGCGGTCGGCGATACGAACGGGAGCCCGCTCGAGGCCCGTCGCCAGTACCAGCGGCTCATTCTCGAGGAAGGTGCGGATGTCACGGTCGGCATGTTTGCGAGCGAGGCGCTCGTGAACATCTTGGACGATATCGCCGAGCAGGAGACGATCCATCTCACCGCCGGCGCGGCGACCCAGATCGCGAGTCGACGGGTGCACGAGGAGTACGATCGCTACAAGTATCACTTCAGGGTCGGGCCGACGAACGACGTCGACCTCGGTCGGGCACAGATCAACTTCATGAACGATATCGCGACCGATATCGGCTGGGAGTCGATCGCGGTGCTCGCGGAGGATTATCCGTGGGCCGACGAACCGTGGCGCATCTATCAGGAGCAACTCGCCGACACCCCCGTCGACGTCGTGATGGACGAGCGCTATCCCCCGGCGACGAACGATTTCTCGGAGATGTACGACGACGTCGTCGAGGCGGGCGCCGACGCGGTGTTCATCTCGACCGCACACACGGGTACCGACGCACTCCTCGACTGGTCGTATCCGAACCGTCCCGATCCCCAACCGCAGCCCCAGCCGTTCGCGTTCGGCGGGATCCACGTCCCGATGCAGTTGCCGACGTACTACGAGGACACGAACGGCGCGTGTCGGTACGGGCTGGGGTACTCGGCCGCGACGGAGGAAAGCGAAATCACCGAAGTGACGCCGCAGTTCGTCGATCGCTATTACGACACGTTCGGCACCTACCCACAGGATATGGGCTACTACACGTACGATTCGGTCGCGCTGTTCGCCGAGGCCGTCGAACGCACCGGGACGACGGAGACCGACGAACTGATCTCGGAACTCGAGGGAATCGAGTACACCGGTGCCACTGGGGCGGTCGAATTCTACGATACGGACCACGTTCACGCACACGATCGAGTGTACGACGTGGGCGACGACTCGACGGTCGGTATCTACTTCCAGTGGCAGGAAACCGACGACGGCGAGGGCGTCAGAGAGGTTATCTGGCCCGAAACGTACGCGACCAGCGAGTACGTGACGCCACCGTGGCTCGCGGACGGCTGACGGCCACTCCGCCGCTTCCGTCTCCGTCACCCCTGTGAGTCCGTCGACGGCCGGTATCGGTCGTCGCCCTCGAGACTCGCTTTCCAGTGGCGACGCTCAAAAAATCAGTTCTGATAGTCGCTTGCCAACAATTATCATAGGCGTCTGTGAACGGGGTGCAGTATGACCGGGGCCGAGGGCCACGATACGACGGGACGGACGCACTCGAGCGCGAGCGGCGGACGGCGACGATTGAATCGGCGGACGCTGCTCAGAACGACAGGGGGGACCATCGCCGGCGTCTCCCTCGCAGGCTGTCTTAGCTCCTACGAGACGGTCGTCGGGAGCAGCGCCGAAGAGGAGTCGGTGACCATCGGGGTGTTGGCCCCGGATCCGGACAGCGACTACATCGGCCGGTCGATCGTTCGAGCCGCGGAGGTCGCCGTCAGCGAACTCAACGAGAACGGAGGTATCGACGGCCAGGACGTCGACATGGTCGTCGGCGACACGAACGGGAGCCCGCTCGAGGCGCGTCGACAGTACCAGCGACTCCTCCTCGAGGAGGGGGCCGACGTAACGGTCGGCGTCTTCGCGAGCGAGGCGCTCATGAACATCATGGACGACATCGCCGACCAGGAGACGATCCATCTCACCTCCGGCGCGGCGACGACGGCGGCCAGCGGACTCGTTCACGACGAGTACGACCGGTACAAGTACCACTTCCGCGTCGGGCCGAACAACGACTCGGATCTCGGGCAGATGCAGGTCGACTTTATCGACGACATGGGCCCGGATCTCGGTTGGGAGTCCGTCGCGCTCCTTGCGGAGGACTACCAGTGGACCGAAAAGCCGTGGGAGGTCTACCAGGAGCAGCTGGCGAGTACGGGCGTCGAAATCGCCATGGAAGAGCGATACTCTCCGGCGACGAGCGACTTCTCGGATCTCTACGACGAGGCCGAGGCGGAGGGAGCCGACGCGGTCTTCATCACGACGGCCCACACCGGGAACGAGGCGCTCCTGGACTGGTCGTACCCGAATCGACCCGACCCCCAACCCCAGCCGCGGCCGTTCGCGTTCGGCGGCATCCACGTGCCGATGCAGTTGCCGGCGTACTACGACCTGGTCGGCGGGGCCTGTCGATACGGCGTCGGTCAGACGAGCGCGACGGCGACCAGCACGATCACCGACAAGACCCAGCCGTTCGTCACGGCCTATCAGGACGCCTTCGACGGTGCGAACCCGGTCTACACGGGCTATCACACCTACGACGCCGTCATGCTGTTCGCCCACGCGGTCGAGGAATCGGGGACGCTCGACGCCGACGACCTCGTCGGGACTATCGAGGACGCCTCGTTTACCGGCGCGGCCGGCACCGCCGAGTTCCACGACCCGAGCCACGAGTTCGCACACGACCTCGTCTATCAGCGGGAGGATACCCTCTACTTCCAGTGGCAGGAAACCGATGACGGCGAGGGCGTCCAGGAGGTCGTCTGGCCCGAGGAGCAGGCCACCGCCGACTACGTAACGCCGCCGTGGCTCGAGTAATTCCGCGGCAGACTGCGACGCTGAACCGGCTGTTCTCCGACGGACCGCTGTGTGTCTCGTAATGACGGACGCGAGCGACGGCGGAAGCAGGATAACTGCGAGATCGGGGACGATCTCCGCGTTAGAACAGGTAGTGCTCCTCTAGATCCTGCGGGAGAATAATCTCGATCTCGCCGTTCGATTCGTACTCGTGGACCGTCTCGACCAGCGTCTCGAACGCCTCGAGATCCTCGTCCTCGAGGCGGTGGTAGAACATCGACGTGATGCCCCTCATCTCGGCCGTCCGCTCGAGCGCTCGTTCGACGCGCTCGACGTCGGGTTCGCCGATGCGGGAAGCCAGCCGCGTGTTCGTGTTGTACCCCTGGACGGGCGGGCCGCCGGCGAAGCCGATCGAATGATACTCGTCGACGAGTTCGATCGTCGTCTCGTCGTACTGGCCGAACGGGTACGCGAAGTACTCGGCGTCGTCTTCGAACCCCTGGTCGATGAGCCACTCCTTCCCGTCGCGGATCTCGGCTTCCTGCTCCGCCGCGCTGAGTTCGGGCAACTGGGGGTGGCTCATGGTGTGATTCGCGACGCACCAGCCGGCGTCGTGGAGTTCGTGGAGTTCGTCGGTCGTCACCCGCGGGTCCCCGCCGGCTTCGCCGCGTTCGACGTAGTTGGGGTTGATGAACGTTACCGCCGGATAGCCGTATTCCTCTAAGATCGGCAGCGCCTTCGTGTAGTCCGTCTTGTGAGCGTCGTCGAACTGGATCATCACTTTGCCCGTCTCCGGACGGGGGGTGAAGTGGAAGTCGTCGAACCAGATCGTCCGATCCTGGCCCTCGCCCGTACTTATCTGGAGGTGCACTTCGTCGACGCTTCCCGCGTCGAACCCGTCGTCGACGTCTGTCACGCCGAAGTTGTACCGCTCGAGCGGTAGGTCGGGGGTGATCCCGCGCCGATACTCGATCGAGTTGCGTTCGCTGTCGACCAGCCGAAGCCACGGAACGACGAGGTCGTCCGACGCGACCGCGACGCCGGGTACGACCTCCGTCAGCTCACGCGACTCCGAGAACGTTTTTGAGAGTCTAGCACTCCCCGCCGTCACCTCGAATCGAGCGCTCTGCGAGCCGACGAGCGCTCGGTTCTCGTCGGCCGTCAGCGTGCCACCAGTGACGTCCCAGCGGTCGAGGTCCTCGAAATCGTCGTCGGTTCCCGCGGCGTCGGGGTAGTCTCGCGACTCGTCGCCGTTGCCGGTCGAGGACGATCCGTCGTCGCCGTTCCCCGAACTCGAGTCGAGAAACGTGGCGTCGGTACAGCCGGCGAGTCCAGCCGCCGCTGACGTTGCGACGGCGAGGTACGTTCGTCGTTTCATTGACGAGAGAACAGGTCAGCTACCACTATTGTTACGTAGCCGTTACTGTCCCTTTCCGAAAAGAAATCAGAATGTAAACGCTCGTTTGGCGACCGTTTCGCTCGCCGAACGGTCGGCCGAATGGCGGCCTACAGCCGTTGTACGGCCGGTTCATACGTACTGCTGGAAGTTATTTCCGGCGCAACCGCGAGCAGTCCTGCGGTTGCGCCGGGGAATCGGTACAGCAGGCCGTATCAGTCCTCGAGATCGTCGTCGTCGACTCCGACGGCCTTCGAGACGTCGGCGTCGTCGGGTTCAGCCCGTCCACCGACGACGAGCTCGCCGTCTTCGGTTTCGACGTAGACGTCGTCCGCGAACCCGCCCTCCGCGTGGGGGTGTTCGGGGTCCTCGAGCCGTTCGGGCGTCGACGGTGCCTCGGGGAGCCCCTCTGGCGGTGCGAACTGGCCGAGCGGGTCGTCGATCGTGATATCCCAACGCTCGAAGAACTCCCCGTAGCGGTCGTAGTGGGCCTCGAGTTCGTCAGTAGGAATCTCCATCATCTCGGTCCAGCCGTGGTTGTAGAAGTCGAAGTTGGCCTGAATGTGGGTGATTTCGCGCGCTTCAGCCTCCGAGTACCCCTCCTGGAGTGCCTTCAGATAGCTATCCATCGTCGCGTCGAAGAGCGCGTCGAGTCGCTCTTTTCGGTCGTCCGCGTGCTCGGGGTCGGCTTTCCCGAGGAAGATCTTGGTGTGCATCCGAACCAGTCCCGACGTCGCGACCGAGCGGACGACCGGCGTCTCGAGGGCCTTCCGAGAGGCGAAGTGACGGGCGTTTTGACGAAGTTTCATATGCCGGGTTAGGGTGGGGGAGGTCAATAACGGTTTGGCTAACGACGTACCCCGGTCGGGCGATCGGCGGGCACCGCTCGTCTGAGACGAAACTGTCAGCGATAACAGCAAACCTTGCAATATTCAGAATTGGAACGAAGGCGACGCGGCCCCGCTACCAATCGTTACACTATTCGGCCGATATGTCACGATCGTTGTCTTCAGTCTGGCGGCTGGACGAAATAGACGAGATAGCAACCCACTTTAACCCGCATTACGAACGTTCCGGATATGACCCAGTACGTGATCATCGGTGACGGGATCTCGGGCAGTTCGGCTGCCGAGACCCTCCGGGAAGAAGACCCGGATGCGAAGATTACCGTCATCACCGATGAGGGGGAGCCACTGTACAATCGGATTCTCATCAAGGAACACGCGAAAGGAAAACTCCCCGAAGCCCCCATCTCGATCCACGAGGAAGAGTGGTACGAGGAACGCGACATCGAACTCTCGCTCGACACGCACGTGACGAGCGTTGATACCGACGAGAACGTCGTCCACACCCACGACAGCGGCGACATACCCTACGACAAGCTGCTGGTCGCGACCGGCGGGACGCCGACCCAGCTGCCCGTCGACAACAGCGATGCAGACGGGATCCACCACTTCTGGACGTTCCAGGACGCACGCGGGATCCGCGAGAGCGCGGAAGCGGCCGACAACGCCGTCGTCGTCGGTGCCGGTCTCCTCGGCATCGACTTCGCCGCCGTCTGTGGTGCACAGGGCGTCGACGGCAAGTATCTGATGCGCGGCGACCGCTGGTGGCGCTACGCGCTCTCGGGCGAGGGCGCGGAGATCATGCACGAGGGTATGCGCGACGTCGGCGTCGAACCCGTCTTCGACAGCGGGGTCGACCACTTCGAAACCGACGACGACGGTGCCGTGACCGCGGCCGTCGATCCGAACGGCGACCGGTACGACTGTGACTTCGCCGGCGTCGCTATCGGACTGACGTTCAACACGGAGTTCCTCCGCGGAGCGGGTCTCGAGCAGGACAACGGCATCCTCGTCGACGAGTACATGCAGACCAACGTCGACGACATCTACGCGGCCGGCGACATCACGCGCTTCTACGACGTGTTGCTGGGCGAGCAGGCACAGAACGGCTCGTGGGGCTCGGCCAAAGAACAGGGCCGCGTCGCCGCGGTGAACATGGCGGCCGACGCCGAGGAAGAGGAGTTCCAGTGGGTCTCCTCGTACTCGATCACCCACTTCGACTTCCCGTTCCTCTCCTTTGGCCACCCGACCCTCGGCGACGAGCACGCCGAGCGCAAGTACAGCGACACCGAGTGGCGCCGCGTCGCGTTCAAGGACGGCAAGATCGTCGGCGGCGTCCTCATCGGCGATCTCTCGCCCCAGAGCAAGTTCAAACAGCTCATGCGCAACCAGCGCGTCGTCGCCGATCAGGCCGAGGTCCTCCTCGAGAAGCAGGTCGATCTCGACAACCTCGCGCCGGAACAGGAGCAGTAACGGCGACGTCGGTCGTTCGACGCCGTCGATTGTCACCGATTTTGCCGCCCGGTTTCCCGTCGATACCGTCCGAAGAGCGTTCGATCTCCGCGTTGGCACTTCGTTTCACCGATCTGTCCGCAACGGTTAAATAGTAAAACGACATTCGCTAACAATGAGCATGGCATCTTGTGACATTCTCCGGAGATCGCGACACCTCGAGCGAGTCGAGTCAGTGACGGCTGAGACGACCGTTCGTCACGTCGATCAACTCGATACGGAGACACTGGACGCATTTTATCGCGCACTGACGGCCGACCGGCCGGTTTCGGAGGCCGACGTCGACCTCGAGCCGGGCGAAGTGATCGTCTTCACCGACTACTACCGCGTTGCTCGCACCTGAGCGTTCTCGCGTCGCCCTCCCGACTAGTCGGAAGTATCGAAGCCGTTTTCCCCCGTGCGCGTCTTCGCTCTGGTATGAACGGCGGTAGCGACATGACCCTGGCGTTCGAACTCGAGGCGCTGAAAGAGCTCGCGTCGCCCGAGAGCGTCTTCGAAGACGCGAGGGGCTGGACCGAGTACATCGGCGTCGTCTCCGAGAAGCCCACCTACGTGGTGACGAACTTCACGCGCAAGAACCGCATCCGACAGGACTTCTTCTCCGGGCCGCGCGGCAAAGCCGAGAGCCTGGAGGGCGTCAAAGATCAGTTCGACACCGACCGCTACGTCCTGATCGCCTCGAGCGAGGAAGACGAACAGCTCGCCGAGGAGGTCGGCTGGGAGTACCTCGACGTCGAAGACGCCGCCGAGGCCGCCGACTGGATCGTCGCCTCGAGCGCCGACGACGAGGCGGACGACGCCGAACCGGTCCGCGACGACTGGCCCTGAGCGCCGCCCGGTTGCGATCCCACGGCCGCTAAACGTACCGCCCGATCGACTGCCCGTAGCGAACGGCTATCGTCCCGGACGTCCTCTGGAGCCTGTTGACCAATGAGCCCACCAGACGATACTCGAATCGACGGGGAGGTCGTCGAGGCGTTCGGCTCGCTCGGCAACCGAACCCGCCTCGAGATTCTGCTCGCGCTCGTCGAGGAGGAACGCGAGCGTCAGGAGCAGTGGCTCTCGCTGTCGTTTACGGAACTGTACGACGCGGTCGATCTCGAGAGCACGTCACAGTTTTCCTACCACCTCGACAAGCTGGTCGGCCGGTTCCTCGCCGAGACGGACAAGGGCTACCGGCTGACCTACAGCGGCGACAAAATCGTCCGAACGGTGCTCTCCGGCGTCTACGAGAGTACCCGGGCGTTCGACGACGTCGAAGTCGCCGGAGTCTGCGTCTTCTGCGAGGAATCCGCGCTCGTCGCCACGATGGATACGGAACGGTTTGTCGTCCGATGTGGGTCGTGCGAGGCGACGCTCGTGACCGACATGCTCCCTCGGAGTCAGACCAGAGCTCGGTCGGCGGCGGCCGTCGTCGACAGCGTCGGCTACCGGATCTGGAGCACCTACGTCCTCGTTCGGGGCGGTGTCTGTCCGGAATGCTACGGTCCCGTCGATACCGTCGTCGACGACTACGATCCGGACCGAGACTCGCCCAACGGTCGAACATTTCACACACTCAGTCACACCTGTCGCGAGTGCTGGCTGGCAATCCACATGCCGATCGAAGTGTCCGCAGCGTTTCACCCCGTAGCCGTCGCTTTCTTCTGGAACCACGACATCTCGCTGCCGGACTGTCCGATCTGGGAGTTCTTCGAGTACATGGTGACGGACGCGGTGACGACCGACGTTGCAAGCGTCGATCCCCTCGAGGCGACGGTTACCATCGTGCTGGACGACGAGACCCTGTGTCTCGGGATGGACGAGTCGCTGACCGTCACTCCCGAACCCGTGGACGTCGGCGCCGAACTGACGGTCGCCGACGATGAACCGAGAGATGCGGCCGACGACTCGCTCGTGGACGACTGATCTTCGCCGCTTCGTGAAGAGGTGACCGACTCAAACATCTTTGAGTAGTTCCGCTGTCAATATGTTTCAAAACAGACAATTATATCCGGGATGGCTGTCTGAGTGCCGTATGGTTCGAGTGATCGATACTGACGGACGCGACGGCGCGACGGAGGGTGGAGTATGAACGCGATCGAGCTCGAGGGGCTGACAAAGCGCTTCGGTGACGTCGTCGCCGTTGACGACCTCGATCTCACCATCGAAGAGGGCGAAATCTTCGGATTTTTGGGTCCGAACGGCGCCGGCAAGTCGACGACGATCGACATCTTGCTGGACTTTCTGCGTCCAACGAGCGGCACCGTGACCGTCCTCGGCCACGACGCTCAATCGGACGGGCTCGCCGTCCGGGATCGAATCGGCGTCCTGCCCGACGCCTATCACGTCTACGACCGACTCACCGGCCGTCAACACGTCAAGTTCGCCATCGAGATGAAAGGCGCCGACGACGACGCTGAGGCGCTGCTCGAACGGGTCCGGGTCGCCGACGCCGCGGACCGGAAAGCCGGCGGCTACTCGAAAGGGATGCGCCAGCGGATGGTCCTCGCGATGGCGCTCGTGGGCGATCCCGACCTGCTCGTGCTCGACGAGCCCTCGACGGGACTGGACCCCAACGGGGCCCGCGAGATGCGAGAGATCATCCGCGAGGAGAACGAACGCGGGACGACCGTCTTCTTCTCGAGCCACATCATGGAGCAGGTCGAGGCGGTCTGTGACCGCGTGGCGATCATCAACCGTGGCCAGCTGGTCGCCGTCGACACGATCGACGGACTCCGCGATTCGACGGAAACCGGCGAGACGCTGTACGTCTACGTCGCGGACCTCGACGAGCGTGTTCTCGAGTCCGTACGGGCCCTCGAGGGCGTCGGTAGCGCGTCGATCGACGATGGCCGCTTGCGGGTATCCGTCGACGGCGTCTCGAAGTTCGCCGTCTTGCACGCGATCGACGAAGTTGCCGCCGTTCAGGACTTTTCGGTCGTGGAATCGTCGCTCGAGGACCTGTTCGTCCGCTACACGAACGCGGGCCAGGAGGTCGAAGCGTGACGTGGCTCACCGTCGCGAAGAAGGACTTCCGCGACGCCGTCCAGTCGCGGGCGCTGTGGTCGCTCGTCGGTATCTTCGTCGTTCTCTCGGTCGTCTCCACGTACGCGTACGTCGAAGCGCCGGCGTTGTTGGGATCGCAGGCGGGGGCGACGTTCGGCGGCCTGATCTTCTTCACGATCGGGCTCACCGGGCTGTTCGTTCCGCTGGCGGCGATCGTCGTCTGTTACAAATCCCTCGCGGGCGAGCGCGAACTCGGGAGCATCAAGCTCTTGCTCTCCCTGCCGACGACTCGCGGCCAGGTCTTCGCCGGAAAGGTGATCGGCCGAGCCGCCGTTCTCGCGTTCGGGCTCAGCGTCGGTCTCGTGGTCGGTATCGGCTTCGGCTCCGTCTTGCTGGGCGAGTTCGACGCCCTCGCCGTGCTGGTGTTCGTCCTCGTCACGCTCTCGTTCGCGGCGATCTACGCGACGATCGTCGTCGGGATCTCGGCGACGACGGGATCGACTTCGCGCGCGACGACGCTGGCCCTCGGCTTCTTCGTCGTCTTCGAACTGCTCTGGGACGTGGTTCCGATGGGGATCCTCTACGTCGTCGAGGGCTTCTCGCTCCCGGCGACGATTCCCGACTGGGTGTATCCCGTGATGCAGCTTTCACCCTCGTCGGCGTACTTCACGACGGTCGTCGCCTTGTTGCCAGACCTCGCGGAGACGGTCGGTGCCGACCCGTCCGGTGCCGGAGCCGGCGTCGAGGTGAGCGCGACCGAGGCCGAACCGTTCTACGCGACCCCCGAAATCGGCCTCCTCGTCCTCGCTCTGTGGCTCGTCGTCCCGCTCGCCGTCGGCTACTATCGATTCGACGCGACCGACCTCTGAGACCTGAGCGTCGTCGGGTTTTCTCGAGTCGTCGCGCTTATGCCCGGGCCGGCCGAAGGGCGCCCAATGGCAGAGCCCCGCGTCCCGGGTTCCGGCGGCGATCGAACGCTCGAACTTCCCTGCGGGAAGTCCCTCGATCCACACCAGATCGACCTCGGCATGCGCGAGTACTCTTGTAGCTGTGGCGACGCCCACGCCGTCGTCACCGACGTCCATCCCCCCTCTCGATTCTTCCCCGAGTCGCTCGTCGAGATTCTTCAGGAGACGATCGAACCCGCCGACGAGTTCGAGGAGTTCGGCACGCCCCACCTGCTGGGCGTCGTCATGGAGGAGTTTCCCGAAAAGGTCGTCACCTACGACGCGAGCGACGACGGGAACGTCGGCTACGCGATGCTGTGGGTGACCGACTTCGACTCCCGCCGGCTCCACGAGATCGTCGTCGAACTCGTCGTCGAACTCATGGATCACGCGATCAGTCACGCCGAAGACGACAACGCCGTCACCGACTTCGAGTCACAGATGCTCGAGTTCGACGTCAGCGAGTTCGTCGAACAGTACCGTCGCCAGCGCGACTTCGAGAGCGAACACGACCGCGCATTATAACCGCACGTATCCGACGAGTACGACCCGCGAACTGCTGACCGTCAGCGCCGACTGTCGACGCCGCGGAACTCGAATCGCGCGCCACCGGCGTCGCTGTCGGTCACCGTAACGCTCCAGCCGTGGGAGGTGGCGATCCGGTCGACGATCGCGAGTCCGAACCCGGTTCCCTCGGTCGCGGTCGAGTAGCCGCTCTCGAGGACGCGCTCGCGCTCGTCGCTCGGGATTCCGCGGCCGTCGTCCTCGACGAAAAACCCCTCCCCGTCGGGGAGGTCGCCGACCGTGACGGTAACGCTGACGTCGATGGGGTCGCCACCGTTAGCAGTGGGTTGCCCCCGTTGGTCGGCACGCACCACGCCGTGTTCGAGAGCGTCCTCGGGAGCGTCAGCGACCGAGGGCTTGGAAGACGCGGAGCGTCTTCCGGCGTCCTGGTGAGCTTGCGAAGCAGGACTCGTGGAGCTGTGCTCGACGGCGTCCTCGGGAGTTTGCGACCGAGGGATCGTGGAACCGTGTTCCACGGCGTTTCGAATCAGGTTCTCAAGCAGCCGTTCGAACCGGCGCCCGTCGACCCGAACAACGGCGTCCGTCGGCGTCTCGAGGGCGGCGGATCCCGTTTCGACGTGTCGCCAGCACCGTCTGGCGAACACCGCGAGTTCGATCGGGTTGTAGTCCGTAATCGGTTTTTCCTCGCGTGCGAGCGTCAGAATGCCGTCGATCAGTCCCTGCATCCGATCGTGCGCCTCGGCGACGGTCTCGAGGCGGTCGTCGTCGCGTCCCTCCTGCACCAGCGAGAGCTGTCCCTGGGCGACGTTCAACGGGTTCCGAAGATCGTGAGAGACGACGCTGGCGAACGACTCGAGGCGCTCGTTCTGTCGTTCCAGCGTTCGTTCGCGCTCCTTGCGTTCGGTGATATCGCGGAGGACGCCGACGGTCCCTCGAAACTCGCCGTCCTCCATCGGGAGGAGTGCGAGGTGATTTTCGGTCGGAACCCGGTCGCCGTCTTTCGTGTGGAGCGTGATCTCGTAGGAGTCCCGCTCGCGGTCGTCGTCGGCCAACAGCGCCGCGATTATCGATTCGCCCGCCTTGATATCACCGTCGTCGATGACGAGCGAGACGTGTTCGCCGATCTGTTCGTCGGGGCTGTAGCCGATCGAGGTCAGATCGGCGTCGACCGGCGGAATCACGTTCGTGAACCGGCCGTCGGCGTCCAGTACGTACACTTCGTCGGGGATCGCCTTCAGAATCGTCTCGTACTGCTCGAGTTCCCGCTCGCGTTCCGTCCGAACGGTGATGTCGCGAACGACGCCGGCGGCACCGCGATACTGGCCGTCCTCGAGCGGGAGCAAAGAGACGTTGTCCTCGCACTGAATCCGCGTCCCGTCGCTCGTTTCGACCGTGATCTCGTAGGTCTGTTGGGTGCGGTCGGAGCCGCTGGACAGGAGCTCTCGAACGACGTCCGTCCCGCGCTCGACGGACGGTTCGTCGAGCAGAAACGAGACGGGTTGCCCGATGATGTCGCGCTTCGCGTAGCCGGTTATCTCGGCGTAGGCGTCGTTGACGAACGCGTAGCGGCCGTCCGAATCGATCGTGTAGACCGGATCGCCGAGCGCTTCGACGATCGTCTCGTAGCGTTCCAGATCGCGTTCGCGATCCCGGTGATCCGTGACGTCTCGAAGGGTACAGATGAGTCCGTTCCGGTCGGTCGTCGAGAGCGTGTGATCGACGACGATCCGGCTGCCGTCCGCTCGAACGCCGGTCGACTCGTCGTGCCAATAACCCTCCGCACGCACCGTCGGGAGCACCTCCTCGCGGACGGTCGCGGCGTCCTCGTCGGTGTACAGCAGTTCCCAGTGCTCGCCGATCAGCTCCGCCGGCTCGTAGCCGAAACACTCCGCGTACGCCCGGTTCACGTAGACGAACGTTCCGTCCGGATCGAGCAGACTGATCCCCTCCCGCGCGGTTTCGATCGCCCGCCGCTGACGTTCGTGGTGGCGCTGGCTCCGCGCCGTCTCGACCGCGTTGACGAGTCGGTTGGCGAGCACCGGGTACTCGTCGCTTGCGGTCTCCTTCTGCACGTAGTCCGTGACACCCGCCGCGATCGCGTCGCTGGCGAGCGCTTCGGACCCGGAGTCGGTACACAGCACGAACGGCACGCGCTCGTCCCGATCGCGAACGCGTTCCAGCAACGCGAGCCCGTCCGTATCGGCCAGATCGTACTCCGAGACGAGGCAGTCGATTCGATCGGTCTCGAGCCGCGCGAGCCCCTCCCGTGCGGTCGTCGCGGTGGTCGTCTCGAACCGGTCGTCTTCCCGCTCGAGTCCCGCGGCGAGCTGCGCCGCAAACGCCGGGTCGTCGTCCACATGTAAAACGCGGATTCGCTCCGGCCGGTCGTCCGCGCGTGGTGAGTCACCGGTCGGTCTCATGACCCCCATTTTGCCAGTACGGAGAAATAGATTGGGTCCGCTCTCACGGACAGACCGCGTTACGATACTGTCTCCGGCGACTGAATCAACTGGAACGGAGCCGAACGAATCTACCAGGCAACTGAATACCCCCTGACGAACCGGTTGGATCACGGCTACGGCGTTTCGACCGAGACCGCGATCCGTAATCCGCCGCTTGCGCTCTCCTCGAGCGCGATCGACCAACCGTGAGCCTCGACGACCTCGGAAACGATCGCCAGTCCGAACCCGGTTCCCTCGGCCGCCGTGCTGTACCCCCACTCGAGAGCAGCGTCGCGCTCGCCGGCCGAGATTCCTGGCCCGTCGTCCTCGATCGCGAACCCATCCCCGGTCGCGGTCACCGTCACTGTCACGTCGTCGCCGACGTGTTCGCGGGCGTTACGCAGGACGTTCTCGAAGAGCGCACGGAGTCGACTCTCGTCGCCGTCGACCGTCGGCAGCGAGCCCTCTCGGTCGACCTCGAGCGTGGGATCGACCGCACGGTGAGCCTGATCGAGGACGACGTCGAGATCGACGGTGGCCGTCTCGGTCAGCCGCTGGCCGCTCCGGGCGAGCGCGAGCACGTTCTCGACGAGTTCGTCCATCCGGTCGAGCGCCCACGCGATCTCTTCTACGTGTCGGTTCCCGCCTTCGTCGACGTGTTCCGCGACGTTTTCGAGCTGGCCCGTCGCGACCGTGAGCGGATTCCGAAGATCGTGGGAGACCGTGCTCGCGAACGCCTCGAGGCGATCGTTCTGGCGCTCGAGTTCGCGGCTTCGATCGGCGAGTTCGCACTCGCGGGCGGCGCGGTCGAGGGCCGCCTCGGCGTTCGCGGCGAGGATTCTGGCGAGCGTTAACGCCTCGGGATCCAGGCCGTTGACCGCGAGCGAACTCACGATGAAGATTCCGTGCTCGCCGAGGGGAACGTGGGCCTCGCTTCGGACCGGCGTCTCGGGGTTGCGAACGTTCGACGCGCGACGGACGTCGCCGTGGACGATCGCCTCGCCGGCTTCGTAGGCGTCCCAGGCGATACCGCCGCCGGATTCGATGTAGCCGATGTTTCCGAACAGTTCGACGGCTCGGTCGCTCATCGCCGCGGGAACGAGTCCGTCGTTCGCCTTATCGAGGGGTGCAGTTTCGGTGTCGGGAGTCGATCCGCCGTCCGAGCGGTCGTCCGTCACCTCGGCCGCCGACCGTGTGTCGCCCGTCGCCTCGGCCGCCGACCGTGTCGTGATCTCCGGTTCGTAGAGAAACACCGAGTTGAGGTCGAGATCGAGCGCCTCGCTGGCGATATCGGTCATGATGCGTGCGATTTCGTCGCTTTCGGTCGCTGCCATCAGTCGTCGCGTTCCGTCGTGCAACCGTCGGATACGGCGCTCGTGTTCCTTCCGGGCCGTAATGTCGCGTATCGCGCCGACGCTGCCGAGCAACTGGCCGTCGTCGTCGAGCACCGGCGCGATGTTGTCCTCGATGTGGTGTGTCGATCCCGTCGGTGATTCGACGGTCGTTTCGATGGTGGCGCTCCGTCGGTCGTCGCTCGCCTGAATCTCCTCGATGAGCGTCCACCGCTCCTCGAGTTCGGCCTCGGTGATGAACTCGGTGGCGTGCTCGCCGACGATCGCGTCGCGCGGTTCGCCGAAGTAGTCGGCCATCGCCTCGTTGACGATCTCGACGCGTCCGGTGGAATCGAGGACGTACATCGAGTCGCTGACGGTCTCGACGAGCGTTCGGTACCGCTCGAGTTTGCGCTCGCGACGTTTCTGCTCGCTCGTATCCGTGTAGATCGCGTACTCGTGGATCTCGCCGTCGATTTCGGTCGCAAAGCCGCGAAAGAGGAAGTCCCGGGGACCGTCGGTCGTACAGCGCTCGACCTCGGCCGTGACGACGGACTCGAGACCGACCGACTCGTAGACGTCGATCTCTTCGCTTCCCTCCGGGACGAGCAGTTCGTCGATACCGTACTCGGTGAGCGCCTCGCGATCGTATCCGAACAGTTCCTCGAACGACGGGTTGACCGCGACGACGCGGACGCCGTCGGTACGGTCCAGCACTAAGACCGCGTCGGGGACGCTCTCGAACAGCGCGGCGAAGCGCTCGCGCTCGTTTCGGCGCTCTCGTTCCGACCGAATTCGCGAGACCGTCGAGGCGACGGTCGCGGCGACGAGTTTGACGATGCTGACCGCGCGGCCGTCGAACGCGTTCGGCGTCGTCGAAATCGTCTGTAAGACGCTATCGGCGTTGACGGGAACGCTCACGACCGAGCGAACGTCGGCTGCGGTCGGCTCGCCGCTGCCTGCGTACGTCGTCGGATCGATCACCCCTGTCGTATCGGTCCGAAGCGCTTGCTCGACCAGACCCTCGCAGGTCGGTTCTCGAAAGGCCGCCGTCGCCTCGTCGCCCCCGGTAACCGCAACGGGGGCGAAATCGGCGCTGATCCGGCTCGTGTCGGGGTCGTCCCGTTCGACGAACATCGCCGTTGCGTCGGTCTCGAGCAGCCGGTCGACGGCGTCGATCGCCAGTCGGTACGTCTCCTCGATCGACGAACAGGACTCGAGCGCGTGGACGGCGTCGCGGGTCTCCTCGAGACCGAGCCCGAAGTCGTCGGTCTGAGTCGTCGGGAGGGCCTCGTCGTCGGCCCGCAGAATCGCTCGCAACTGCTCGGCGAGCAGGTCGCTCGAATCGGTCCGCCCTTTCGGGACGTACCCCGAGAGTCCGGTCGTAATTGCGTCGCTCGCGACCGTCTCGTCGCCGTCGGCGGTGTAGAGTACGATCGGGACGGTTGCGAGACCGGCCGCTCGGAGCGAGTCGTACAGCGAGAGCGCGTCGGTTTCCTCGAGGCGGTACTCGGTGACCACACACGCGTATTCGGTCGTCTCGTCGGCGAGCGCGTCGCGAAGGGCCGCGGCCGTCGGCACTTCTTCGACCGTGAGCGCGCTGCCGTCCGCCTCGAGTGCCCTCGCGGTCCGTGCTCGATCGGTGGGGTCCGGATCGAGGCACAGAACGGGACCCAACGCCGCGTCACCGCAACTCCCGGACTCTGGCATTTCGTCGTCTTTCATCAGTATCGGCGTCCTGATAAGATGTTCGGCCGTTTTCGAAACGCGTCTGTAGCCGACCGAGCGTCGAAGCGAGCGACTCATGGGAGTCGTTCCGCGGCGTGTGTGCGGTCTCGCGACGGTTCCGGTTTTCGCGCCGACGGATCGCACCGCCAGTTCGAATTTCGAAAAGCGATTTCGAGATTCGTACTGTATCGTGGGGCTTATTACGATGTGCGAACTCCGATTCGACAAGCAAAATGAGCACGGACCATCAGGGCGAGGGCGACACAGGGGACGGACGCACGATCCTGTTGATCGGTAGCGGACCGATCCAGATCGGACAGGCAGCCGAGTTCGACTACTCCGGTGCGCAGGCCTGCCGAGCGCTCCGAGAGGAAGGTGCTCGCGTCGTGCTCGTCAACTCGAACCCCGCGACGATCATGACCGATCCGGAGATGGCCGACGAGGTCTACATCGAGCCGATCACCACCGAGGCCATCGCCGAGATCATTCGCAAAGAGCAGCCAGACGGCGTTATCGCCGGTCTCGGTGGCCAGACCGGCCTGAATGTCACCGCGGAACTGGCAGAAGAGGGCGTCTTAGAGGAGTACGACGTCGAGATCATGGGGACGCCCCTGGACACGATCTACGCGACCGAAGACCGCGACCTCTTCCGCCAGCGCATGGAGAAGATCGGCCAGCCGGTTCCCCGCTCGACCACGATCTCGCTCGAGGAGGGCGAGAAGGTCTCGGAACTGACCGAAGCGGACCTCAAGGAACGTGTCGAAGCCGCCGTCGACGAGGTCGGCGGCCTTCCGGTTATCGCCCGCACGACTTACACCCTCGGCGGGTCGGGATCGGGCGTCGTCCACGAGATGGACGAACTCCTCGCCCGCGTCCGCAAGGGGCTGCGCCTCTCGCGTAACAGCGAGGTCCTTATCACCGAGTCCATCGCGGGCTGGGTCGAGTACGAGTACGAGGTCATGCGCGACGCCGACGACTCCTGTATCATCATCTGTAACATGGAGAACATCGACCCGATGGGGATCCACACCGGGGAGTCGACGGTCGTCACCCCCTCACAGATCGTTCCCGACGAGGGTCATCAGGAGATGCGCACCGCAGCCCTCGACGTCATCCGCGAACTCGGGATTCAGGGCGGCTGTAACATCCAGTTCGCCTGGCGCGACGACGGCACTCCCGGCGGCGAGTACCGCGTCGTCGAAGTGAATCCGCGCGTCTCCCGCTCCTCGGCGCTGGCCTCCAAAGCGACGGGCTACCCGATCGCCCGCGTGACCGCGAAGGTCGCACTCGGCAAGCGCCTCCACGAGATCACCAACGAGATCACCGGCGAGACGACCGCCGCGTTCGAGCCGGCGATCGACTACGTGGTGACGAAAGTTCCGCGCTGGCCCAAGGACAAGTTCGACGACGTCGACTTCGAGCTGACGACGGCCATGAAGTCGACCGGCGAAGCGATGGCCATCGGCCGCACTTTCGAGGAGTCGCTGTTGAAAGCGCTCCGTTCCTCGGAGTACGAACCCGACGTCGACTGGGCCGACGTAAGCGACGAGGAACTCGAGGAACGCTACCTCGAGCGCCCCTCGCCCGACCGTCCCTACGCGCTGTTCGAAGCCTTCGAACGCGGCTACACGGTCGACGAGGTCGTCGAACTGACGGGTATCTTCGAGTGGTACACCGAGCGCTTCAAGCGCATCGCGGACTCGACGCTGGCCGCACAGGAGGGTGACTTCACCGAGGCCGCTATCGCCGGCCATACGAACGCCACGATCGCTGCAGCGGCAGGCGGCGAGGTCGACGTCGACACCGTCGAGCAGCAGGTACCGGGTCGCACGTACAAGCAGGTCGACACCTGCGCCGGCGAGTTCGAGGCCGAGACGCCGTACTACTACTCTTCGCGTAAGAACGAGTTCGAGTCCGGTCCGCTGGTTGGCGACGCCGCGTCGGGCGAGCTCGAGGTCGATATGGACTTAGAGAGCGTGATCGTCGTCGGCGGCGGTCCGATCCGCATCGGGCAGGGCGTCGAGTTCGACTACTGTTCGGTCCACGCCGTACAGGCCCTACGCGAGATGGGGATCGACGCCCACGTCGTCAACAACAACCCCGAGACGGTCTCGACGGACTACGACACCTCCGACGGGCTGTTCTTCGAGCCGATTACCGCCGAGGAGGTCGCCGACGTGGCCGAGGCGACCGGTGCCGACGGCGTGATGGTCCAGTTCGGCGGCCAGACGTCGGTCAACATCGGCGAACCGCTGCAAGCGGAGATCGACCGCCGCGGCCTCGAGTGTTCGGTCATGGGAACCAGCGTCGAAGCGATGGACTTAGCGGAGGACCGCGACCGCTTCAACGCCCTGATGGACGAACTGGGGATCGCCCAGCCCGAGGGCGGCACCGCCTTCTCCAAGACGGAGGCGCTCGAACTCGCCCACGACATCGGCTACCCCGTCCTCGTCCGTCCCTCCTACGTGCTGGGCGGCCGCGCGATGGAGGTCGTCTACGACGACGAGGAACTCGAGAAGTACATCGAGGAAGCCGTCCGCGTGAGCCCGGAGAAACCGATTCTCGTCGACGACTTCCTCGAGGACGCGGTCGAACTCGACGTCGACGCCGTGTCCGACGGCGAGGACGTCCTGATCGGCGGCATCATGGAACACGTCGAGGCCGCCGGAGTCCACTCCGGCGACTCCGCGTGTATGATCCCGCCGCGCTCGCTCGACGACGACACGCTTGCTCGCGTCCGCGAAGTCACCGAAGAGATCGCCGACGCACTCGACACCGTTGGCCTGCTGAACGTCCAACTCGCCGTGCGTGACGGCGAGGTGTACGTTCTCGAGGCGAACCCGCGCTCTTCCCGTACCGTCCCCTTCATCTCGAAGGCCACGGGTGTCCCGATCGCCAAGATCGCCGCGAAGGTCATGGCCGGCACCTCGCTCGCCGACCTCGAGATCGACGAGCAGATTCCCGAGCAGACCTCCATCAAGGAGGTCGTCCTGCCGTTCGACCGCCTGCCCGGCTCGGACCCGCGTCTCGGCCCGGAGATGAAGTCCACCGGCGAGGTCATGGGTAGCGCTGACAGCTTCGGCAAGGCCTACGACAAGGCACAGGACGCGACTAACAAGCCGATCCCCGAGTCGGGAATCGCCATCGTCGACCTCTCGGCGGACAAGTTCCCCGACCCGGACACCGAGGCGGGCGACGCGCTCGTCGACGGCTTCACCGACCACTTCGACCTCTGTGAGGAGGTCGACCTCCCGCAGGCCGTCCGCGAGGGCAAGGTCGATCTCATCGTCTCCCGCGACCGCGACCTCCTCGAGGTCGCCGTCGAGGAGGAGATCACCTACTTCTCGACGCCAGCGAGCGCGTCGGCCGCGCTCGAGGCGCTCGAGGCCAAAGCCGAACCGATCGACGTCCAGTCGATCACCGACCGTCCCAAACGCTCCGGCGAGTGGGGCCGTTCGGACTGAGTTGGCTATCGGTAGACGCCGAACGTTCGGTCGGATCGATCACGCGGTCCCGGCGAACTGGGCGACCATCGATCCCTGATCGGCGGCGCCGCCCAGCGACGTGCCGACGAACTCCATCGCCCCCTCGATCTGATTGCCGCTGTGGAACTGTACGTCGACGACGCCGCCTCCAATTTCGTAGAGCGGCGCGACGATTCCGCCTCGAGGCGTGAAGATGTTGACCTGCAAACCAGCGGAGACACCCGGCGGGAGGTCGACGCCGAGATCGGCGATGTGTTCGGCCCGGAGCAGCCCCGACGCGTCATCCGTCTGTACGGAGCCGATCGGTACCGCCGCATCGTTGAGCGTTGGGTCGCCCCCGGTGTTCAATGCGGTTCGAAGCGCCGTGTTGGTGTAGAACGCGATCGCTCCGCTCTCCGGTGCTCCCAGCGGATTTCCGGAGATGATGGCGACGTCTCTCGGCCCGGCCGAGGTCTGTCCGACGGGCGGAGTGACGAAAAACTGCCCGTCCCGGTCGAACGCCTCGAATGACGTCTCTCCGACCATACGGAGCCGGTAGAGCGTCGGCTCCGTCGGGATGACCGATTCCTGTGCGCGTGTTCGATCTGCGATACCGACGCCGCCGAGACCGAGTACACCCGCCGCTTTGAGCACGGTTCGACGCGAGAGTTCACTACCGACTCCTGTGGCTGTCATTCTCTTTCACTATTCCACGAGGAACGAGGAGAATAGGTCGTCGACCGGCTTAAAATACCGTCACGAACGACTGGAACCTCCATCGGACAGGAGTCTCCTGTTCCACGCTCACTCGAGCGTGTACCAGTCGAACTCCTCGATGGCGAACAGATACGAGACGGGGGGTGCGAGGAGCCCGACGACGAGGACGGTCCACGCGGAGATCGTGATGCCGCGAGCGGAGACCGCCAGTTCGGGTCCGGGCGTCCACGCCGTGACTGCCGTAAACAGGTCGGCGATCAGGCCGGGCGCGTCGGCGTAGAGGACGGCAGCGGCGATCGCCGTGAGGATGATCGCGGCCGAGTAGACGATGAACGCGGTCTTGCTCGGCATCACCGCCTCGCGGTTGTTCGTTACCTTGACGCTGCCGTATCGGGGGAAGGCGGCGCCGACGCCGGTCGCGAGCGCCGGCGTCGCGATCGCGCCGACGGTGGTGGCGACGACCAGGACGGCGGTGTGCTCGAGCGAGAGCGGACTGAGCAGGCCGAGGGTGAGCGAGCCGAGGAGGGCAACCGGCCCGGCGACGAGGGCGCCGGCGACGACCAGTCCCGTGATCGCCTGCCGGCCGGCGAGGGGCGAGGCGACGACGGCGGGCAGTGCGCGCCCGAGGTCGCCGAGCGGGTTGAGGGTGAACAGCGCCCCGGCGGCCCAGACGACGTACAGCGAGAGGATCACGGCGACGTGAGTCGGCACGGCTCCGGTTCGGGCGATCTCCTGGACGAACGCGATCGATCCCAGCAACGGATAGCCGACGTACACCAGTCGGATCGGCGCCCGTTTCGTTCGGCGAATCGCGGTCGTCGCCACCGTCCGAACTGGGCGCGAGAGCCCGTACGAGAGCAGTCTCGAGAGTCGATCCGCCGAGTCTGTCGCCGACTCTTCCGGCTCCTCGAACCGCGCCGGGTCGGCGAACCAGTGTCGTCGCGCGGAGGCGATACCGACGACGACAGCGACCGTGGTCAGCCCCGCTGCGCCGAGCAGCGCCCCGAAAGCGGTGGGACTCGAGGCGGCGACGTTCGGGACGCCGAGCAACAGAAGGTGGCCGGGCCAGCCGAGAGGGCTGTCCTGGAGCGCATAGAACAGTTGGTCGATGACCAGGTTGAACCGCCCCGTGGCGATGGCGCCGAAGTAGAGCACCCAGAACGCGATGAAGATCACCATCCGGTAGCGGGCGATCGGTTCGTAGACGGTGACCAGGTGGCGGACCCAGACGCCGACCACGAAGCCGACGGGAACGGCGGTACAGAGAGCGATGACGACGACGAGCGGCACGAGCACCACGGGAAGTAGCGTCCCCGCTCCGGAGGCGAAGGCGACGGAGAGAACGACAGCCGGCGGAAGGAGCCAACTCCCGAACAGGAGTATTTCAGCCCCGACGACGCCGATGACGACGTTCCGCAGCGGCGTCGAGGTGAGCAGAAAGGCCGGTTTGTCGACGGTTGCGGCCGCCGTAAACGCCCGGATTCCCGCCATGAACACCAGAAACAGCCAGGCGACGGCGACGCCGCCCGTGACGAGTTCGGTCGCCGTCGTCGCCTGGGACTGGGTAATTCCCTCTGCGAACTGCTCGCCGAGCATCGGCAGGAGGTAGCCGCCGGCGACGATGATCGAGCCGAACATGACCGCCGCGAGCAGCCCCATCATGAACAGCTTCGAGCGCTCGTTCGACACCGCTCGAACCGTGCGACGGAACTCCATCGTGGCGACGAGGAGGGGAACGCGCGACATCACCGAGCACCACCGCAGCGGTGACGACTGCACGCCGGCAGGGCGAGACACGGCAGTTCGGGAACCATACTCGATAGCGCGTCATCCATCCAGTAAATCATTTGGATCCTGTCATTCGCGAGGTCGATATCGTTCGACGAACGCGTGGTTACTCGTCGGCACCTCAAGCAGCGCCGAATATGTCACACATTTACATCGAGGGCGACGAAACGAGACGGTATGAGCCCCACCGACGCCCCCGCGATCGAAACCGAGGCCCTCACGAAACGATACGGCGAGACGACCGCCGTCGCCGGGCTGACGATGACCGTCGATCCGGGGACGGTCTACGGCTTCCTCGGGCCCAACGGCGCGGGGAAGACGACGACGATGCGGATGCTGACGACGCTGACGAAACCGACCTCCGGGACGGCCCGGGTCGCCGGTCACCCGATCACCGACCGCGAGGCCGTCACGCCCCACATCGGCTACCTGCCCGAGGAGCCGCCGATTTACGACGAGCTGACGGGTCGCGAACAGCTCGAGTACGCCGCCGGCCTCCGAGACCTCCCCGACGCCGACGCCACCGAGCGCATCGAGTCGCTGCTCGAGCGGTTCGACCTTCTCGAGGACGCCGACAGGCGGATCGAGGGCTACTCGAAGGGGATGCGCCAGAAGGTTGGCGTCATCCAAGCCGTCCTCCACGAGCCGGCCGTCGCCTTCCTCGACGAGCCGACGAGCGGGCTGGATCCCCGGGCCGCTCGAACCATGCGCGAGACCATCGCCGACCTCGCGGACCGGGAGATGACCATCTTCCTCTCGACGCACATCCTCCCCGTCGTCGACGAACTGGCCGACGAGATCGGGGTGCTTCACGACGGCAAACTGGTCGCCCAGGGCGAGCCCGAGACGCTGAAGTCCCGCGCCGAGACCGGCGAGGCGCGGAGTCTCGAGGAGGCGTTCCTCGAGGTCACGCAGGAACACAGCGACGAGGAGCCGGACCGTTCGGCCGAGCCGCCGATGAAGTAACGTGTGCGCTGTGAGTCGGCGAGCGTCCGCACTGTCGCTGTCGATCGCGCGGCGGCGATAGCTCACCGTTAGAGCGGTTCGTAGACGTACGAGTGACGGATATTCACGTCGTACAGGAGCGTCTCACTGGGCATCCGTCGGAACCGGAAGACGGCGTAGATATCTCCAACGGCGCCTGCGGTGTTTACTATCAGCACGAATCCCGCCGTGATCGCGATAATCGGTATCGGAACGGCGAGCAACGGAACGCACGCTGCCGTTATGACGACGAGCGGCGCGAGGGCGACGCGGAGTAGGTCGTTCCGGCGTTGAAATTCACCGAAGACTGCGGCGTAGAACGCTCCCATCGCCGGAACCGCGCCGTACACTGCCGTGTGGCCGTACAGTCGGAAGACGACGCCGTGAATCAGTTCGTGAACGACGGTCGTCACAACCAGCGCCACGAGGAACGGAACGGCGATCGCGGTCAGATCCATCGTCCACGTCGTCGCCGATCCCTCGACCGTCACTTCGTAGAACGTGAACAGTTCCGGCCCGTGAAGCAGCGACAACAGAGCTACAACGGCGACAGACGAGAGGAGACCCAACAGTCCAGATCCGATCAGGAGCGCTATCATCGGGTACCGAAATTCGTACGGCTCGGCGTACCCCTCCGGGGTTGGAGGCAACTGGTCCGTCGCGACGGAATCCGAATTAGCCGATATCTTCTTAGCCACGGCGCCACGTCCGCTGTACGGTCGTAAGTAGTTACATTGTTTGGCCGGACGGAAACGTGATTGTCCGTCGACGATGGGTCGGGGACGCGGACGGGCCGTGCCGCCAGCGGCGAGTCCGACATTCCTAAGCGCGCGGACTCTGTGGTTCGGGTATGGAGTATTACGAGGCGGCGGACTTTTTATTCGATCTGCGGCGGTTCCGCCCGAAACCGGGAACGGAGTCGACGGCGCGGCTGCTCGCCCACCTCGAGAACCCCCACGAAGGCGTCGAGTTCGTCCAAATCGCCGGCTCCAACGGGAAGGGAAGTACGGCGCGGATGGTCGAACGGAGCCTTCGCGAGGCCGGGCTTTCGGTTGGCCTCTACACCTCACCACACCTCGAGGACCTGCGCGAACGCGTCCGCGTCGACGGCCGCAAGATCCCCCGGTCGGCGGTCCGTGACTACGTCGAGGCCGTCCGCGAGTACATCACCGAGCGCGGGGCCGACGGCGAATCGCCGACGTTCTTCGAGACGATGACCGCGATGGCCATCTGGCACTTCGGCCGCGAGGACGTCGACGTGGCCGTCCTCGAGGTCGGTATCGGCGGCAAGTACGATGCCACGAGCGTCGTCGATCCAATCGCGAGCGCGGTGACGAGCGTCACGCTCGAGCACACGGGCATTCTGGGCGACACCGAGGAAGCGATCGCCCGCGACAAGGCACACGTCGCCCCGGACGACGCGCCGCTGGTGACAGGCGTTTCGGGGGACGCGCTCGAGGCGATTCGGGACGTTGCCGGCGACGTGGTGACCGTCGAGAGCGCGTCTGCCGCGCAGGACGGCGAAGCCGACCCCGACGTCACCGTCGAGTACGGGGGACGAGCGAACCACACCGAAGCCGCCGTCGCCATCGAGCGCGACGAGTGGCATCTCGAGACCAATATTCCGCTTCTCGGCACGCACCAGGCCGAAAACGCCGGTATCGCCGCCGTGATCGCGAGGCAGGTGACCGACATCGGGGACGACGACCTCGCACGGGGGCTGCGAAGCGCCCACTGGCCGGGCCGCTTCGAGGTGATCGACACGGCGCCGCTGGTGATTCTGGACGGCGCCCACAACCCAGGCGCCTGCGAGCAACTCGCGGAGACGCTTTCGACGTACGCCTACGACGACCTCCACCTCGTCTTCGGCGCGATGCACGACAAGGACCACCGCGAGATGGCCGCGACGCTCCCGACGCCGGATTCGGTACTCGTCGCCGAGCCGTCGCTCGATCGGGCCGAGGATCGGGACGTCCTCGCGACGGTGTTTTCCGATGCCGGTGCCGACGACGTCCGGACGAGCACGACGGTACAGGGCGCGCTCGAGACCGCACTCACGGACGCCGGAACCGACGACTGCGTGGTCGTGACCGGCTCGCTGTTCGCCGTCGCGGAGGCTCGCTCGCGTTGGACCGCTGCCGGCGTGCCGAAGCGGATTCGGAACCTCGCGGACGCCCGCGACGCGCTTGCGACGGCAAACGTCCCTGAAACCGAGAGCGATCGATCACAGAGCGACGCCGTCCATCGCGTCGTCACACTGACGGTCGACTCCAGTCAGGCGACCGCGCTGAAGACCGAACTGGTTCGCCTCGGCGGCGAGTGCGCTCTCTCGGGTCTCCAGCAGCACGCCGAGGCGGTCGAGGCGGTGCTGATGGGGACCGTCGCGCAGTTCGAGGCGCTCGTCGCGACCCTCGAGTCGGACGCGGACGGGCAGTCGAGCGGGCTGGGGGACGTCGCTCGAGAGATCCGAGAGATCCTCGAACTCGACGCGGCTACTGCAGCCGCGAACGAAGGGGAATCGGGCGATTCGGACTCGAGGGAGTCAAACGCACCGGTCTCCGACTCGACTACGGAACGCAGCGACGACCGCTATCCCTGGCACGACCGCACCGCCGTGATGGGCATTCTGAACGTCACGCCGGACAGCTTCCACGACGGCGGCGAGTACGACGCGCTCGAGGACGCTCTCGCCCAAGCCGAGGCGATGATCGAGGCCGGCGTCGACGTGATCGACGTCGGCGGCGAGTCGACCCGACCGGGTGCCGACCCCGTCTCGGTCGAAGCGGAGATCGACCGCGTCGTCCCCGTGATCGAACGGATCGCGGATCTCGACGTCCGGATCTCCGTCGACACGCGCAAGGCCGCCGTCGCGGAGCCGGCACTCGAGGCCGGCGCCGACATCGTCAACGACGTCTCGGGGCTCGAGGATCCCGAGATGCGCTTCGTCGTGGCCGACCACGACGCGGGGCTCGTGGTGATGCACAGCATCGACGCGCCGGTCGTTCCGGATCGGGACATCGAGTACGACGACGTCGTCGAGGACGTGATCGACCAGCTCTCCGAGCGCGTGCTGCTCGCCGAGAAGGCCGGGATCGATCGCGACGATATCGTCGTCGACCCCGGTATCGGGTTCGCCAAGTGCGCCCACGAGAGCTTCGAGATCCTCGGTCGTCTCGACGAGTTCCGCGCGCTCGGCTGTCCGGTTCTGTTCGGCCACTCCCACAAGTCGATGTTCGATCACGTGGACTCGGCGGCCGGCGAGCGCGGTCCGGCGACGGTCGCGGCGAGCGCGCTCGCGGCCGACCGCGGCGCGGACATCGTCCGCGTTCACGACGTTCCGGAGAACGTCGCCGCGATCCGGACGGCGCTCGCGGCGCGCGATCCGGACCGGTTCGAGTGGTAACGGGTACAACCGTTCTGTGCGCGTCCCGCCCCGTTTTCAACGAGCGTTCAGGTGCCGGTCCAACCTTCAACCGTCCGGCCCGTGTAGCTCCTCCGAGCGCAGCGTGCGCGACGGACCAACTCATGTCTGAGGAACACGACTCCGACCTGGCGGCGAACATTCCGACGGAGAAACTCGAAGAGTACGACGTCGAAAAACCGGTCGAGACGGCCACGTCGATCGTCGACAACCCACAGCGCGTGTTGCTGCCGTTGCTCGGCGGCGGTGCGTTGCTCCTCTCTGCGCTGCGGTCGCTCAAACGGGGGCAGTTTCGCGCGATTCCCAAGGGCGCCGTCGGTGCCGGACTGCTGAGCTACGGTCTCCGAAACCAGCGCTCGAGCGAGTCGCCCACGTTCGAACCGAGCACGGTCGAAATCGAAGGGGGAACCGATGGGAAGGAGACGTCGGACGAGGCCAGCGCCGCCGCCGAGCGCAACGACTCCGGACGAGAGTCACAGATCGATGCGGCGGGTAACATCGACGAGTCGGCACAGCTCGGCGAGGAGGGCGAGACGGGCTCACGGATCGAGTTCACCGACGACGCGGAACAGGACGAGCCGCGAACGAAACCCGAACACGGCGGTGACGAGGAGGACCCCCGTCGCAGTACCGACGACGATGACGGGCCGGTCGAGGTCGACGTCTCCGATACGGCGATGGCCGAAGAAGTGGCCGAAGCGACCGGGCCCGACCCCGAGCAGGCGCAGCCGTCCCAGACCGATGCGACCGAACCCGAGGAGACGCCCGAAGAGGACGCCTCGGACATGAAAGTCGAGCCGGACGAAGACGCCGACTCGACGAGCGACGAGTCGGAGGCCGGTGTAAGCGACGAGGACGACGAAACTGACGAAGACGACGACCGGTAGCCCCGGTACGGCTCCGACGGACGCTGGCTTCTCGAGGCGAGGTGCGATCGTTCGAGAGGCTCGAGGCTCTCGAGCGGTTCGTTATTCCGAGCGACGGGAACCGCTCTCGGCCGCCTCCTCTTGGGCCGACTGCCAGCCGGAGAGCACGTAGGCGGGCAGCGCGATGGCACCGACCACGAGTAGCGTGCCGGCGACGATCGTCCCGATGGTAACGTAGCGCGGACTCAGAGTTAGCGACGCCGGTAGGTCGAACTCGAGGAGCGTGAGGGCGCCGAGAGCGGCGACGCTCGCGAGGGCGACGACGGCGATCGCGAGCAACGGGAGTGGAGACTCGAGCTGACGAGACTGGTCGTCCATACGATGGCTCGTTAGCGACCGTGCATGAGTCATTCGCCTCGCGGACCGAATCCGCGCCGCGATCCAGGTTTCTGGACCCGATACCGAACACGTTCCCGTCCGGCCTTCGACGCGTTCCGGACGCAATAAGTCCCCTCGCTTCCAAGAGCCGGACATGCACTATCAGGAACTCGGCGACTCCGGCGTCGAGGTCAGCGAAGTCGGCTTCGGCGCGTGGGTCGTCGGCACCGACTGGTGGGGCGACCGCTCGGAAGACGACGCCCTCGAGATGGTCCGGTACGCTATCGATCAGGGAGTGACGTACATCGACACGGGCGACGTCTACGGTCACGGCCGCAGCGAGGAACTCATCGGCGAGGCAATCGCGGACGTCCGGGACGACGTGACGCTCGCCTCCAAGGTCGGCTACGACTTCTACAACAACCCCCAGGCCGGCCACGGCGAGTTGCCCAAGGAGATGGATCCCGACTATCTCCGGGACGCCGTCGAACAGAGCCTCGAGCGACTCGACGTCGACCAGATCGACGTGCTTCAGCTTCACAACGCCGACGTCGAGGAGATCACCCCCGACGTGCTCGAGTTGCTCGACGAACTCGAGGAAGAAGGGAAGGTTCGCGCGCGGGGTCTCGCGCTCGGTCCCTCGATCGGCTGGCTCGCGGAGGGCGACCTCGCCATCGAGGAGGAGTTCGACTCCCTCCAACTCGTCTGGAACGTCCTCGAACAGGAGGTGGGCAACCACTTCCTCGAGACGATCGAGCGGACGGGCTCGTCGACCAGCCTGATCCCCCGCGTCCCCCACTCCTCGGGCATCCTGAACGAGCAGGTCACGCCAGAAACCGAACTCGGCGAGGGCGACCACCGCGGCTTCCGACCCGACGCGTGGTACGAGACCGGCTGGGAGAAACTCGAGACGTTGCGGTTTCTGGAACGAGGCGGCGTCTCCGCGAGCGAAGCGAGCGGACGGCAGGGAGCGACCAGCGGGAGCGACCGTGAACGGACGATGGGGCAGGCCTCCATCGCGTGGCTCCTCTCCCACGACCCGGTCGCAAGCGTGACGCCGACGTTCCGCACGAAAGGCGATATCGACGAGTGGGCGGCCGCGAGCGACGTGCCGAAACTCTCCGACGAGGAGCTGGCTCGCGTCGAGGAGTTGTACGAGAACGACTTCGACATCGACCGCGACGACGGGATGGACTCGCTGCGCTCGTCGGTCGGCGGCGAGGACATCGAGTCGGCGGGACTCGACAAGCTCGCGGCCGACTAACGGATCGTCGGCCTCTTTCTTCGCGTCCGGCGGCCGATCGACGGATACGACGCTTCTGGTGGCGACTCACTCGGTATCGGTCGTCGTCACTCTGAACTCGAACTCGAGCTGGCCGCTCGTTTTTACGTTCACGCCGCCGAGTTGCTCCGAGATCTGTTCGCGCGCTCGAGAGCTCGGTTCGACGGTAACGGAGACGCTGTCGCTGTTCGTGTTGTAGGAGATGTTGCCCACCGTTACGTCGAAGTCGAAGAGCGTCGGCACCTCCGCCCTGAGCTGCTCGCGGACGTCTTCGACCTCGGACCGAACGGTTGCCATCTCCTCGTTTAACGTCGTCATCGGCGGAGGTAGCTGCTAGTCGCGCTTAACCGTGTTCCTTGCCCACGTGCCGCATTCATACGCTTGGGGTCGCTCGAGGTCGGCGGCCGTCGACTATAGTAACAACTGAAACGATTTACACACCGATCGCAACGCTATCCTGCGATCGGGTGCGCAGTGACTTTCAGTGGCTACGATACCCCCGCTGCGTCGCCAGCCACTCCTCCCACGTTATCGTTCCGACAGCTCGATCGGGACAGGTCGCTCCGCCCGCCCGAAACCCGGAGGCGACCGCACCCGGAATCGGAATCCGGACGACGGGACGGCAACTCCCTCGAGCGTCGCGGTACGTTCGAGCTAAACTCCCGACGGTTCGGCGCTCGGGACCGCCGACGTCGGGGACGCGACCGGACGCCTCGAGCGCCGCGTAGTCCACGATCGCGTCTGCGACCTCGCCGACGTCGATCGGTTGGAGCGGGACCTCGGCCGGTACCGGCCAGATCGGGAGCCAGGAGATCGTCTCGAGCAACTCGAAGACGAACGAGTGAAACTGCGTCGCGCGGACGACCGTCGACGGAACGGCGCTCGCTTCGACGGCCCGTTCGGCTGCCAGCTTGTGCTCGTAGTACGTGTACGGAATCTCGTCGACCCCGACGATCGAGACGTAGACGAAGTTTGTAACGCCGGCGTCGGCAGCCGCTTCGAGGAGTCGCTCGGTGCCGCGGAGATCGACGCTCTCACTGTCGCCGCGGGGAGCGGTTGCCGCGTGGACGACCACGTCGACGTCCGCGAGGGCTGCTCGAACCCCCGTTGCGTCCGCGAGATCCGTCGCGACCCACTCCACCTCGTCGTCGGTGTCCTCCGGTGGGGATCGACTCGTCGCGCGAACCTCGCGTCCCGCACCGAGCAGTCGGGACCGAAGGGCGCTGCCGAGCGTTCCGGTCGCGCCGGTGAGGAGAGTCCTATGAGTCATTCTGTGTGACACTTCGAACCTCCCGTTCAAATCTGTGTTGGCGGATTCGTTCGTGAAGTTACGTCGGGCGAAGGGTGACACGCGCGAAACATGCGGCCCGCAACGGTGACGGGGACGAGACCGGTACCCACCCAGACACACCGCCCTCGTTGGCGGGCGGGACCTCAGTTGAGTGGGTACCAGATGCCGAATTTTCCGGCGGTAACACTCCACGGTAGTGAGGACCGTCTCGAGCCGTTTCGGGCGGTGATCCGATCACTCCGTATATACGTCCCTCTATATCTGGGTACTTCCCCTATCCTGAGCAAGTGCGTACGTTGTAACAGGAGCGAGACCCATGTCCACCCAAACCTACGAGTTTACCTGTCCGGACTGCCAGCGAGCGATTCCGGTGACCGGCCCGATGCGCGACGCGACGCTGTCGAGCGGGTGTCCGATCTGTGGTCGATCGGTTGCCGACGTTCACTTCGGAACGTGACTCCCGACGCGTTCGACTCTCCACGACATATTCGGGGAGAATCACGGCCCGATCGAATCGGAGCGGAAAGACCCTTAGTCCCATTTAACACCTTTTGGGAGTGGCTTTTTATATGGCGTCGATGTGTATTTCTACGTCATGAATAACGTTACGTACGTCCAAAAAGCGTGTGCGTACATCACGCGCCAGACGGGCGAACTACTGGTCTTCGACGGACCGGGCCACGACGGGTTACAGATTCCAAAGGGAACGCTCGAGCCCGGCGAATCGCCGCGTGAGGCGCTGTTTCGGGAGGTAATCGAGGAGAGCGGTCTCGGAACGCTGAGTTCGACGAGCCATCTGACGACCGACGTCTGGACGCGCCGCGAGTCGCCGCCGAAGCGCTACGTCCGCCATTTCTTTCACTCGACGGTTCACGAACCTCGAGATCAGTGGACTCACACGGTGACCGACGGCGGCGAGGAACACGGGGCCGAGTTCGATCTCCACTGGGTCCAGCCGACGACCGCCCGGGAGTTCGCGCTCGACCTCGACGACTACGTCCACCTGCTACCGAACGTGACGCCGGCCAACGACGTCGCGACGGTCTCCGACTGAGGTCGTTCTGTCTTTCGTTTGCCCGTTCTCCGTCACTTCGAGAGCGCACGCTCGACGGCTTCGGCGACGCTCCTCGCTTTCTCGGCCAGTTGCTCCGAAACCTGCCCGTCCGCTACTGCGGCCTCGAGTTCGTCTGCATCGACGATCTCGACCGTCCCGTTGGGGGTCCGGACGACGTCGATGTAGAGGTCGACGTACCGCGCCGCGTCGGGGAAGAGTTCGACCGGCGTACAGACGTTGACGTAGGTGCCCTTCGCCGAGCCCTGTTCGTCTCTGTACGTCGTTGGATACCACCACCGACCCTCCCGGAACTTCGTGACGGCGACGTCGCCGTCCTCTTTAGGGACGCCGAGCGCGTCGTACGTGCCGCCGCCGCGCATCGAGCGCTCGAGGGTCACCGAGCCGTCGCCGTCCCAATCGGTCACTTCGCCGCGACCCAGCGAGATCAGTCGGCCGTCGGGCTTCCCGTGGCCGATCCCGATCCGATCGCCCGCCACCGGGCCGAACTGTTCGGCGACGGCGGCGAACGGGAACTCGCCGTCGGCGAGATCCGTCTCCGAGCCGGTGGAGCCGCAGACGGCCTCCGCGAAGTCGACCGCCGCGCTCGCGGCTCGATCGGCAGCTTTGGTTCGGTGGTGGCCCGGCATCGTCGTCTCCACCTCGCGGCGAACGGCGTCCAGCGCAAAGCGCGTTTCTCGGCCGAACCAGCACCACGTCGTCGTCCGCGGTGCGGCGAGTTCCTCGGGCTCGCCCGGTTCTTCGGACGTCTCCGCGAGCGCGCCCTCGAGCGCCTGCACCCGTTCGACCGCCTGCTCGAGCGCGGTTTTCATCGCCTCGAGATCGGCGTCGGCGGCCGCGCGCTGCCAGCGCAGGCCCCAACCGTCGGGAATCTCGACCGAGAGCAGGTCGGTCATACCGACGAGTTCGTCGGCTCGCTCACCCCGGAGTGCCGCAGAAACGCCGGTCCGATCCCGCGAGAGCGTACAGAGTCCGCCTCGAACCTCGAGCGTCGGAACGACTCGCGGATCGTCGTCGCTCCACGGCGGCGTGGGCTCGCGGACCTGCACGCGGTAGCGGTTTCCCGCATCCACGTAGCCGTCGACGTCGTCGTAGTGGAGGTAGCCGCGTCGACCGTCTCCGAGGTCGACCGTCGCGCCGCCTCCGCCCCCGGCGTCGAGCACCTCGCAATCGAAGACCGCGCCGCGCGAGACGGCGTCCGCCCAGCGGAAGGTGTCGATCGCGAGTTCCTCGAGTTCGTTCGCGACCGCATCGACGGCGTCGGACTCGCCCGATAGTTCGACGCCCTGTCTGTCGCGCGTCGTCTCGATTCTCACGTTCGCCGGTGCGGCGTCGAACGAGTCGTCGAATCGCTCCCGAATCGGCTCCGAGGCCTGTACGACCTCGAACCCGTTCTCGCCGAGCAGTCGCGTGATCGCGGTGGTGTAGATGCCGCGGACTCGGACGGTCGTCATCGATTCGTCCCCCCGTACGGTGTGTCGAAAGATTCCTCACGTGCAGACACGGGGATCACTCCAGCGTCTCGCGGTCGGGTGCGAACCGAACTCGAGCGTTGATCGTCGGTCCCAGCGTCAGTTCGACCGTTTCGTCCGGCAGCACTCGGCCGTCCTCGACGGAGACGCCCCACGTGTCGAATCGGAGCCAGCCGCGCATCTCGTTCGCGTGCGTCGTGAGATCGAGGTAGTCGACCGCGTGCTCGGGGTACTCCGAGGCCGAGTGGGCCATGTCCATGTCCGAGTAGACGGTGTCGTGAGCGTCGAAGAACTCCTCGAGCGCCGTCGCATCGGTTTCGACCGCTTCGACGACCGCCTCCGAGGCGGCCCGAAGATCGTCGGTCTCGAGGCCGACGTCCCGGAGCGCCTGCTGCGTTCGCTGATCGAAGTGCATGGCCGTCGGTTGGGCGGGGAGGCCTTTGTGGATTCCGAGTCCGCGCCGGCGCGACGGCTCGGCGGGAGTTCGGCTTCGGGTGGCAGAAATACGTTGCTCGAGTTCGGTAATCGGCTCAGTCGTCGGCCGCGAGACTCTCGGTGCTCTCGGCGGACAGCACGGCGTCTTCGGCCTCCGTGCTGGCGTTCGGGGCTGTCGCGTCGGCTTCGGATGTATTCTCGTCCGTTTCGTCCGGTCCCGGCGGCGCGGTGTAGAGGATCCCTCGGCTCGAATTGTACATGGTTGTCGGTCGAGTATCGCAATCGGACACTGATAAGCACGATCCTTATATGGATCTTGACAGTGAATATCATACTAGGTTCGTTTCCCCGCCGAACGCTTACCGGAGCGGACGTCGTAGCGACGCGCATGGATCAGCGACGAGATCTGGTCGAACGGGCTGACGAGAAGTCTCGAGACCTCCAGGAGGTCTCGACGTGGGAACCGCGAACGGTAGTTGATCGACTCGCGTGCGTGATCTACGACGCGATCAACTACGGGTTACAGACGATCGTGCTCGCCGTCGCACTGGGGATCACCCTCCTCTTGCTCGTTCAGCCGGCGGTCCTCGTCCTCGAGGATCCGTCGCTCTCGCTCTTCTTCGGGCTATCGGTGGTCCCGGCGGCGTTGCTCGCGGGATTCATCTGGTACACGGACATCACCTCGAGCGAACCGCTGTCGCTGTTGGTCGCGACGTTCGTCCTCGCCGTGCTCTTCGCGACGTTCGCGGCGGTCGTGAACTCCACCGTGGGACCGGTTCTGCAGGCGATACCGGTGATCGGCACCGTCCTCTTTTTTTACCTGATCGTCGGCCCGGTCGAGGAGGCGGTGAAGCTCCTCGCGGTTCGCGTCTTCGCCTACCGTAGCGACACGTTCGACGCGGTCATCGACGGCGCGGTGTACGGCGCGATCGCCGGACTCGGATTCGCCGCGATCGAGAACGCGATCTACATCGCCAGCACGGTCGCGACGGCCGAGGTCGGAACGATCACCGCCGCGACCGGCATCGCGACCGTCCGGGCGCTCGTCGGTCCCGGTCACGTCATCTACTCCGCCATCGCGGGCTACTACCTCGGACTCGCGAAGTTCAACCCGGAACACGCCGGGCCGCTCGTCGCGAAGGGCCTCTTGATCGCCGCGTTCGTCCACGCGACGTACAACACCACGGTCGGCATCGTTCCCGGCCTCGTCGCGGAGACCTACGCCGTCTCATTCGAACTCGCGTTCGTCGGCTACGTTATCCTGTTCGACCTCGTCGTCGGCTACTATCTCTACCGGAAGATCGCGCGCTATCGTCGGACCTACCGCGCGGTCAGGGACGACACGGGTGCACCCCCGAATCCGGAACTGACCGAGTTCGACCCGCCACGCCGCTGACGGCCGATTTCGGCCGCAATATCGTCTGCCGCGCTCGTTGCCCGCTGGTGCAGGCAGCACCGGCTTGTCTCGCAGTGGCGCACTGTCCGGTATGAGCGCGACCTTTACAGACGACGATCTCGAGAAGTCCGTCGAGAACGCCAACGGCGAGGTGATCGGGACCGTCACGGAGATCGAAGCGGATACCGCCCACGTCGAACCCCGCGCCGGGCTCGTCGACTCGATTAGAGCCGCACTCGGCTGGAACGAGACCCACGAGGACACGCTCGAGATCCACGAGGAGTCGGTCGACGAAATCTCGAGCGAGGCGATCCGACTCGAGTCGGAGTCGATGGCGGATCTCGAGAACGACCGCTCGACGGAGGAATCGACCGGAATCGACGAAACAACGTCGACGGATGCCGACGCTCGGGACGCGACGGCGTCCGCTTCGGCCGACGAACCGGACGGGCGGACGAGCCAGAACGCGGCCGAGCGCTCCCCGGAATCCGACCGGACGGTTCCGATCGAAGAGATGGACCAGCCCGCGCTCGACGAGCAGCGCTCAGAAACGAGGGCGGGACAGACCGAGGAGACGCCCGACGATCCGGATCAGGGCGATCCAACTGACGCGTTCAAGGACCCCGAGGAGATTCCGTCGACCGGAATAACGGGTGAGGACGGAAGCGACGGCGAGAGCGACGCACTCGACGAAACGGCTGGAGCAGCCGAAGTGGAATCATCGGCCGAAGCGGACGACTGGGGCGACACTGAGCCGGCGACCGGATCGGCGGGATCGAACGACCAGTCCTCGGCGGATTCGATGAGCGGCACTCGATCGGTCGAGTCGCCCGGCGAGACGGACCGATCCGGCGCCCAGGATGTGCCGGCGAGCGAGACTCCGGAACCGATCGACGAGGAGGAGTTGCTCGATGATATGGGAGCGAGCGAGGATTCGGGCATCGATGTCGCCGACGATGCCGACAACGCCGATAGCGCTGCTGGCGGTCCGAGCACGGAACGGGCCGCGGACCTCGAGAGCGCGGACGACGTGAGCGTCAAGGATCCGAACGCCGACGACGTGAGCGAGGCTTCCGGGTCCGAATCTGAATCCGAAACCGTAGCCCGAGATTCGACCGACGAGACGGGTTTGATCGACGAGTCCGACGTACCCGACGAACTGGACACCGGAACGGACCTCGAGTCGGTCGCAGACGCCGACGAGTTCGACGGGTCGGACGACGGCGAGACGGAGGGTCCGACGGAAACGGACGACGTGGCCGACGAGATGGATCCGGGCGTCGATCTGGCGGCGGCCGCGGAGCTGGACGACACCGACGACCTCGAGGCCGCCGGCGGAGGGAGCGAAACCGGCGAGATGAATCTGGCCGACGAACTCGACACCGGAACGGACCTCGAATCGGCATCAGAGCCGGAATCCGGTGGGGCGAGCCCGGGGACGGAATCGAGTGCGGACGGGCGGCCGGAGACGGAACTCGATCCCGACGTCGACGACCACGCCTCGAGCGAGGCGGACCCGCGGCCGGAAACCGAACTCGAGTCGGCTGCGAGCGACGAGTCGGCGGAATCCGCTGTCGGCGAGACGACAGCGATCGAGGAAAGCGAGGAGGCGGCCGGCGAGATCATCCCGGGAGTCGATATCGAATCGGCCGTGGAACCGGACGACCAGCCGGCGGCCGAGATCGATCCAGACGCGCTCGGCGGTCGAGACGCCGGTGAGGAATCGACAGCCGACGACGTCGCTCGACGGCGAGTCCCCGACGACGAGGCCGACTCGGACACGCTGGTCGATCGGGTCGCACGAGAGCGAGTGGACGACGATGAAACGACTACCGCGACCGACGCAGAGAGCCACGATCGAGATCGGTCCCGATCGAGTACGCCGCTCGCAGCCACGCTCGCCGCACAACGGGCGGCGATGACGAGCGGACAGGAACTGGTCAAGCAGGGTCTCACCGCCCAGCAGCGAGCCGCTCGAGCCGCGATCGAAGCGCCGCTGCTCGCCCAGCGTCGGGGCGTCGAGAACGTCCAGTCGGCCACGCAGCGCTACTTCGACACCGTTGGCGAGTTGATGAATGCAGAGTCCGGTGACTCCCACGAGCAGCAGTCACTGAGCGAGGCGATCGACGAACTCGAGGCGGCACACAGCGACCTCCCGGACGAGGACCTCGCCCAGCAGCTCGCGGATCACCTCGAAGAGCTCCGATCGCTGCAGGAGCAGTTCGGCGACGACGTCGAACGCGAGAGCGAACGGATAACGGAACTGCTCGAGCGACAGGCCGACCTGCTCGAGCGCTGTCGGGACTCGCTCGAGACGGACAGCGAGCAGACGGAGCGATAGCTCACTCGCGGTCGGCCGAGTGCAGGACGCGATACGACTCGCGGTCGTCGCGGACCGGAGCGCAGTCTATATCCCAGCAGGAATGGTACGATTCCGTGATGGTCGCAATCATCGGATCGGTCGTCGCGTTCGTCGTCGCACTGCTCGTCGGTGGATTAGCGATCTACGCCGGAGCATCGATCGTCGCCGACGTCGACAACTACTCCTACGCGGTCGTGACCGCACTCGTCGGTGCGATCGCGTGGGCGCTGACGGTCTGGATTCCGCTGTTCGGGCCGCTGTTCGCGCTGCTCGCCTGGATCTGGGTCATCAACTGGCGGTACCCCGGCGGCTGGATCGACGCCGCTCTCATCGGGCTCGCAGCCTGGATCTCCGCCCTGGTGATCCTCTTCGTGCTCAACAGCGTCTTCGGACTCGGCGTCAGCGCGTTCGGCGTTCCGGGCGCGTAGAACCGTTTCTCAGTCGAACCGCGCCTCGAGCAGCCGTTCGACGTACTTCGCGAGCACGTCGACCTCGAGGTGGACGTGATCGCCGATCTCCTTCTCCGAGAGCGTCGTGAGATCGTACGTCGTCGGGATGATCGCGACGGTGACGCGATCGGTCTCCTCGTCCAGGTTCGCGACGGTCAGACTGATTCCGTCGAGCGTGATCGATCCCTTTTCGACGACGTAGCGGCCGTACCCCTCGGGGAGTTCGAACTCGAAGAACCAATCCTCTTCGACGGATTCGATATTCGAGACCGTCGCGACCGCGTCGACGTGGCCCTGCACGACGTGGCCGTCGAACCGGCCGTCGGCCGGCATCGCGCGCTCGAGGTTGACGGCGTCGCCTTCCTCGAGATCGCCCAGATAGGTCCGGTCGACCGTCTCGGTCGCGAGGAAGACCTCGAACCACGCTCGTTCCTCGAAGCGCTCGACGGTGAGACAGACGCCGCTGACGCTGATACTCTGGCCGTGCTCGAGTCCCGCCGCGACTTCGTCGGCCCCGATCCGAAGCCGCAGGCCGTCCACGGTGCGCTCCCGCGCGACGATCTCGCCGGTCTCCTCGACGATTCCCGTAAACATACTCGAACGTACCAGCCGACGGATAAAGGCGTTCTGAACCCGTCATGCGTCTCAGTTCTGATACGCCATTCTCCCGACTACCGATGGACGAATTCAGTCGCCGTCCTTTTGTCCGCACCCGCGCTATCACCGCGCAATGACCGGTATCATCGACACGATCAAACTCGCGGGGACGCTCGTGCTCGCGATTCCCGCCGCGCTCGCCGGCCTCGAGTTCCTGCTCGTTCGCGGGGAGACCGCGACCGGGGGGATTCTGCTCGTGCTCGCCGTCACGCTCGTGATCGTCCAGCACCGCGTGACGCTCCCGACCGATCTGCCGGGCATGGCCGCCAAGCGAGTAATCGGATCGATGGCGAGCGAGCCGGAATCCGAACCGGACGACGACGAGTAAGGGCCGTTTCCGCTCGCGATCGAGCGGGAAACAGCGTCGGCGCGGAAGACGCGTGAGGATAACGGGTTTCCTCTCCCCCTTCCATGGTCGACTTTCGGTTTATGCAGATTGACACTCACCAGTATGGATATGGTTCACATTGCCCTGTCCGGACTGCCGATTGGCACGACACTCGCAGTATTGGTAACGATGCTGATGCCAGTCGTAGCGTACCTGTTGTATCGAATCGACGCTCAGCGCGGAGACGGGCGCGTAACCGTCTTCGGAAAACGGTGATCGCGATGGCGGAATTTCAACTGCAGTTGACGTTCGGGCTGTTCCTCCTGTCCCTGATCGCGATCGGCATCTACTTTTTCGTGACGACCGAGACGAAGCAGCTCTCGGAGTACATGCTAGCGGATCGAGACGTCGGTACGTGGCCGATCGCGATCTCCGAAGTCGCGTCGGTCGCCAGCGGTTGGACGTTCTTCGCGTGGGTCGGCGTCGGCTTCACAGTCGGCCTCAGCGGGCTCTGGTTTTCGATCACGATGCTCCTGATCGTCCTCTTCATGTACCGATACATCGCGCCGACCTTTCGGCGCGAATCCGAGCGCATGAACAGCCAGACCGTCGCCGACCACCTCGCGTTATTTTTCCGTGACAACTGGTACGGGTCAGCCATTCGCCTTGTCGCGACCATCTCGGTTGTCGTGTTCATGGTGTCGTATATCGGCGCCCAGATCATCGCCGTCGGCGAGGCGATGGATATCGCTCTCGGCATCGACTACACGACAGCCGTGTTAGTCGGCGGCGTCGCGGTCGCGCTCTACACTACGCTCGGTGGATTCAACGCGTCCGTTTGGACGGACATGCTCCAGGGCGGACTCGTGTTCTTGGCGGTCATCGCACTCCCGATTGCGATGGTCGCCGAGATCGGCGGCTGGTCCGCATTCGTTACTGAGACAACAGCGACGGACCCGTCCCTCCTATCGATGACGGCTGGAGACACGGGGATGGCCCTCACAGTTGCGGCGCTCGCTTGGATCACATTCGCGTTCGGCGCGATCGGGCAGCCCCATGGATTAATGCGATTTCAAGCGATCCGATCCGAGCGCATCGTTAGTGCTGCGTCGGTCATCGCGGTCACGTTTCAGGCCCTGCGACTGACCGTTCCGCTCATCATGGGAGCTGCTGGTCGGGTCCTCTACGAGGGAGTGATTGACGACCCAGAACTGGTCGCGATGCACGCTATCGTCGACCTCTTTCCCGGCTGGTTCGCCGGCCTGCTGCTCGCGGGGATCATCGGTGCGATCCTCTCGACGTCGGATTCGATGATGCTCGTTACGTCCGCGGACGTCACACGGCTGTACGAGGAGTACGCTGACTCTGACGTCTCGGAGCGCACGTTACTTCTCCTCGGGAGGGGAGTCGTCCTCGCAGCCGCGGCCGTTGGTATCGGGCTCGCGTACGTCCGTCCGGGAACGATCTTCGAAATCATTGAATTCGCGTTCGTCGGACTCGGCGTTTCGCTGGGGCTGCCGCTGTTCGCGCTCGTGCTCTGGGAGCGGACCACTGCGGCGGGCGTGCTCGCCGCCATCGTCGTCGGCCTGGTCAGTTCGATCGGGAACCTGTATTTTCTTCCGGAGTACTTCCCGATCTTCGTCTGGCCGGTAACGCTCGCGGTACTGGTGATCGTCAGTCTCCTCACGGCCGGAGAGGAGACGGCGAGAAAGATGGACGCGGCCGCCTCCGGCGACTGACGATCGATGACAATATCGACCGCATAGCACGCTCATTTTCGGCTCCAAACCGAACCTCGGCGCTCCGGGAGACAACTGGCCTCACTCGAGCAGTGCCGACGGTTCGAGCGACCGCGACGGAGCCTCGAGATACGTCGCCCGCTCGCCGTCCTCGGCTTTGACCAGCAGGTCGGCGATTCGAAGCCACGCCCCGTCGCCGACGCGGACGGCGGACTCGAGTCGCACGACGCTTCCTGGCTCGATCGCATCGCCGCCCTCGAGCGGGCGTTCGCAGGGCTCGAGACCGACGCCGGACGCACGCGTCCGGATGTCGTCACCCTCACCGAAGCCGAACGCGCGTACTTCGGCCTCGAGGTCGGCTTCGACGGCAGTGACCGACTCCGTGTCTGCAGTCAGCATCGCGGCCGCGGAGCGAAACGACTGCGTCGCGCCGACGTGGGCGCGGCGCTCGCTGCCGCCGTCGCCGTCGACGACGAGCGTGCGGACGAGCCCGGCGTGGTAGCCGTCGGGGCCGCGAGGGGCCGTCTCGATGACGATCGGTTCGCCCGCTCGAAGGGGCTCGTGTTCCGTATCCGGTGTCGAGGGCGTATGCTCGGGATCGGGGTTAACGACCGTGTTTCCCGCGGGAAACGCGCCCGCCGAGACGATGGCTCGGTCGATCGTCGTTCGGAGTCGGTTCGACGTCACCGGGTCGCCGTCGACCACGAGCGTGCCGTCGTCGAGCGCTGCGTCTGCGAGTAGCGACGCTGCGCCTCGAATGCCGGCGCTCGCGGCGGCCTGTGCATCTGCGATGCGGTCGCGCTCGGCGTCCGTTTTCCTCGCTCGAGCGCGCTCGAGAGCGTCCGTCGAGGCGAGGGCGAAGCCGGCCTGCTCGAGGTAGAGCGCGGCGTCGTGTGGCACTCGTGTGGGCGTGAGGGCCGTGCCCGATTCGGTCCGTTCGGCCAGTCGAGTCGCGAGCGCGTTAGCGGGGTGAGTCGCCGCGTTCTGGCTCGACTCGAGGACCCACTCGTTCCCGTCGAACGCGACTGCGACCGTGGACGTGCCACAGTCGGTGCGCAAATCGTGCTCGAGGGTCGACAGGCAGTATCGAACGGCTGCATCGTCGTCGGTCCCGACGTGAACGAACGCATCCGCGTTGCGGCGCTCGAGCGTGTCGCGAATCGTCGACTCGAGGTGCGAGTCGAGAGTCTCGCTCTCGAACCCGCCTGCAGGTCGTTCCGCGTCAGTCACGGCGCTTCGGCTTCGATCTCCTCGCCGTCGGCGTCGGTGTCGACCGGCTGCTGGGCCTCCTCGATCAGGTCCTCGAGCGGCGTCTCGAGGCGTTCGTTGTGGAGCAGGACGTCGATCGGAAGCGTCGGCGCGCCGTCGACGAGGTTCTCGAGCAGGACGAGTCGTTCACGAGCCCGGGACATGCCGACGTAGAAGACGCGGCGTTCGTTGTCCGTGAGGACGGGAACCGGCGAGGTCGTCTTGGTAAACTCCTTGCAGCCGGGGATGGCCGTCGGATCGTCGACGGTCGCGACCATCTGCTCGACGACCTTCTCGGTGAGGTCGGTGCCGACGATGACGTGGTCGGCCTCACGTCCCTTCGCGGAGTGGATGGTGCCGACGCGGACGCGGTCGGTCTCCATCTTCGAGTACTCGCCGATGGCGAAGTAGGACTTGACGCTCTTCTTTTGGAAGTTGGTGACCTTTCGGAGCATGTCCGAAGCGGATGCTGGGCCGGGCATGAACGGGACGTGACCCTGGATGACCTCAGCGGGGATCATGAGCTCCTCGAGATCCTCGATGCCGGACTCCTCCTGGCGCTCGTCGATCTCGTCGAAGAGCGCGTCGCGGTCGTTGGTGCCGAAGGCCGACTCCTGGAGCATATCCGCGAGGCGTCGGGCCTGCAGGCCGGTGACGTCCTCGCCCGCGTCGATCGCCTCGATGGCTCGGACGTACTGGGTGAGTCGGTCGGTCCACATTCGCTGGTCGGTCAGGGACGTAAACGGCATCCCCTCGGTGATGAACTCGTCGATGAACTGGAACATCTGGTAGCGCGCTCGGAAGAGCACCATGACGGTTCCCTCTTCGACGATGGATCGCCGAACCAGGCGCACGACGTCGAGCATGGAGGCGTTGCGTCGAGCCTCGACGGACCCGCCCTCCGTGCGCGGTTTGAGGTCCTTGTCCTGGCGCTTGTCGATGTGGCGGATCTCCTTGTTGACCGCGTTGAGCACGTTCGAGGGGAGCCGATAGGAGTTCGGCAGAATCACGTCGTCGTCGACCTCCTCGTCGAGCAAGAGCGCGGGGTCGGCGCCCTGCCAGGAGTAGACGACCTGATCGTCGTCGCCGGCGATCAGGACCTGCTTCATGTGGGGTTTCCACTCCTCGTAGACGTCGTACTGCAGCGTCGTGATGTCCTGAAACTCGTCGATCACGAGGTAGTCGACGCTCGGGAGGAGAGAGCGCTGTTTCACGCGCTCGAGCATGTCCGCGAAGCCGATCTTCCCGTTCTCGCCCTTGTAGGCGCGCCAGGCGCGGATCGCTTCGGGGACGTCGATGCGGTCGTCGTCGGAGGGCCACGTCGGCGTGTACTTGTTGCCCTCCTGGGCGTTCGGATCGATTTCGGGCGGGAGTCGAACCTCCTCTTCGTCCCACTGGAAGGGGACGTCGTACCAGTCGGCGACGTCGCGACTGGTCCGCTGGAGCCACTGACTCGTCGCGATAACCTTGTTTCCGATCGTGGTCGATCGGGCCGTCCGCCGGCCGGCGCCGCTGTACTCGTCTTCGTACTCGATGCCGAACTCGTCGCAGAACTCCTCCTTGTCGGACTCGCCGATGACGTCGCTTCGAGAGAGATCGAGCAGCTCGTAGGCCTTCGCGTGCATCGTACAGACGTTGCCCTGCAGCGCGCGCGGACTCTCGTCGAGTCGCTCGGCCAATCGTTCGCGAACCTCCTGTGCAGCCGCTCGCGTGTACGAGACGACGAGGATATCCCGGAACGTCACGCCATCCTGTTCGAGGATTTCTTCGACGTGGTCGAGCAGGGCAGTCGTCTTGCCGCTGCCCGGACCACCGAACAACCGGGTCACCTTCGTCTCCGTGGTAGCCATTGTAGCTGTTCAAGGGCGCAATACCCATAAGTCACGTGGATTTTCGTCGGCAAAAATGCCGATGTAGGTACCGATTTCGACTGCGAGCGACCGAAGCTAACCGTTTCAGGGGTTTCGCGGGGAGCGGGCGGTTCGTACCTCGGCACCGTCGCGAATTTTGTCCTGGCAGTCCGGACAGACCCGCGGATTCTCGACACCGCGTGGGGTGAACACGCGAGCGTACGCGTCGGTGACGAACGCGTCGCAGTTTTGGCATTCCGGCATAGTGGTTCTCACTGAACTGTTGGCAATTCATACATTATAATTCTATCGTGCGTTCGGGAAGGAAAATACCGCAGGGCAGCCGATAATCGCTGGCATGCTGGTACCACGGTGGCGTCGACGAGACCGTTTTCGAGGCCGTGGTCTCGTGGGCCGAGCGACGGCGTCCGCTCTGGGGCTCGAGTGCGCTCGATACTGCGTGAAAACGAGCTGCGGTCGTTCAGACCGTGGGCTCCCAGCCGCAGACGGTGCAGGTGCTGGCGGACGTATCGTGGAGGCCGCCACAGTCCGGGCACTGCTTCTTGTTATACTCTTGGTCCCACCCGACCCGTTCTACCGTGTGACCGCGGTCCGTAAGGAATTGGTCGATGACGTCGTCACCGGCGTCACTGGGTGAGGTTGCCATAGGTGTGTCAATAGCACCCACACTATTAAACTGTGTGGTCGCCCCATATTTCTGCCTCGACCCGATCGATACCCGCTATCGGGTGGCTGTTTCTATCGATCCTCGGTCGGTTCCAGCGTCGCTGTGCCGACCAGCGGACTTTTCTCGGTCTCGGCCGAATAGCTACCCATGAGCGACCTGCGCCTCGATGCGACCCAGCTCGATCGCTACTCGAGACACGTGATCATGGACGAAATCGGGCCCGAGGGCCAGCAACGGCTGCTCGAGAGTTCGGTGCTGGTCGTCGGCGCGGGCGGACTCGGCTCGCCGGCGATCCAGTACCTCGCGGCGGCCGGGATCGGCCGCCTCGGCATCGTCGACGACGACGTCGTCGAACGGTCGAATCTGCAACGACAGATCGTCCACGGCGACGACGACGTCGGCCGGCCGAAAGTCGAGAGCGCGGCCGACTACGTCGGCGCACTCAACCCCGACATCGACGTCGAGCCACACGAGACTCGCCTCACGGCGGACAACGTCGCGACACTGGTCGACGACTACGACGTCGTCCTCGACGCCAGCGACAACTTCGGGACACGCTACCTGCTCAACGACCACTGCGTGCTCACCGGCACGCCGCTTTCCCACGGCGCAATCTACCGCTTCGAGGGCCAGGTGACGACGTTTACGAACGAACGCGGCACGGAATCCGATACCGACTCGCCGTGCTATCGCTGTCTCTTCCCAGAGGCGCCCGAGCCCGGCACCGTCCCCGACTGCGCGACGACGGGCGTTCTCGGCGTCCTCCCCGGCACCGTCGGCTGCATTCAGGCGACGGAGGTCGTGAAGTACGTCCTCGGCAAGGGCGAACTGCTCGAGGGACGGCTCCTCATGTACGACGCGATGGACATGACCTTCGAGACGGTCGACGTTCTGTCGAACCCGTCCTGTCCGGTCTGTGGCGACGAGCCGGCTATCGAGTCGGTCGAAGACGTGAGCTACGAGGGCAGTTGCGAAATTTCGGCGGATTAGTCGGCCGGTTCGCCGGTTCGGCCGCCTCTTCTCGACTCAGTTCGTTATCGGAACCGTTCAACCGCGACCTCCCGAAGCTCGAGTGCGCCGAGAAGCCCGATACAGGAAATGAACGCGATCGTCCCGAGTTTCCCGCCGGAACCCTCGAACGCCGGTGCGACCAGCAGGAAGACGACTCCGGAGAGCCCGCCGGCGATGCCGATCGCGAGCGCTCCGTCCAACCGATCCGCGCTCGACATTCCGACGAAAGAGGCACAGAAGGCGACAGCTGCCAGCGTCGCCCCGACTTCCGGAACGGCGAGCGGAAACGCGACGCCCGCGACCACGCCGACGACGCCGGAGCCGACGACGGCACCCCACTCGAGGCGGACGCTCAGGACGACCGTCGCGACGGCTCCGGCGACGGCCACCGGGACGATGAGGTGGGCGAGCTCCCACTGCGGGGCTCCCGCCTCGGCGAAGTCGAGCCCCAGCAGCGCCGCGGTCGCGAGACAGCCGAACATCGCGAGCGTCCCCAGCTTACCGCCGACGCCGCCGAACGACTCCGTCGTCGCGACGAATCCGAGTCCCGCGACGACGCCCGCGACGGCGACCGACTCGAGCGACCCGAACACCGCCGGTGAGGCCATGCCGACGAACGACCCGCAGTAGACCGGCGCGCCGACCTTCGGGACGGCGAGTCCGGCGGCCAGCCCCACCAGCGCGGAGGCGAGCACGGGCCCGACGCCGGCGTGGACGCTCAGGGCGTAGGTGACGACGGCACCGATCACGACGGCGACGGCGTCGACGGCGTCAGTTCGGCCGAAGGCGGCCGGTTCGAACGCCTCGAGTTCGCGTCGGTGTTCGATCGCGCCGGCGACGGCGGCGGTGAGGATGATTCCGAGCTGGATCCCGATCGTTCCACTCGGCATTTCGGCCGGAGCGAGGACGGACCCTACGAGCAACGCGCCGGCCGTCAGAAGCAACGCGAGGTAGCCCGCAAGCTGTGCCGGACGGTACACGAATCGAAAGACGAGAAGGTGAACTGAGAGGGTTACGGTTCGACTCGAGACCAGCGCCGGAGAACTCGACGCTAGTATCGTCGGAGAAATAGTTATATCGGATACCCCCTGAGTACGACCGAACGAGCGGTCGATACGTCCGACGCTCGACGCCTATGAAAATCCTCTCCTGTAACGCCGGCTACCTGCTCGGATACCAGAACGTCCTCTGGGGGTACGTTCCGCCGCCGATCACCTCGCTGCTCGGCGACACCGACGTGGAACGGCGGAAACTCGACCAACTCGTCTCGCTCGTCGAGCGCGAGCGTCCCGACGTGGTCTCGCTCGTCGAGCTCGACCGGGGCTCACACCGGACGGAGACCGACGGCCAGTTTCGCACGCTCGTCGAATCGCTTCGCGACCGGAAGCTCGCCTACGAGGGCGACGTCGCCAACAAGTACGGCAACGGCGGGATCGTCGACTCGCTGCCGTTCTACGGTCACCTCGGAAACGCCGTGCTCTCCCGTTCGGGCCGTCCGACCACCGCTCACTACCTGTCGACGGGACGAAAACGACTCGTCCTCGAGGTGTCGCTCGCGTCCGACATCGTCCTCTTCGTGGTCCACCTCTCGCTGCGCGCTCGAAGCAGGACGCTGCAGTTGCGGGAACTCGCTGCGCTGATCGACGAACGGGCCCGCGGGCGGGACATCGTCGTGACCGGCGACTTCAACACGTTCGACGGCACGGACGAATTGACCGAACTGACCGATCGAGCGGGACTCGAGCCGCGAGTTCCCGGCGAGACCGTCCCGTCGCGCCCGCTCGACGAACTGTTCGTCGACTCGCGAAGCCTCGACCTGTTCTGTTGTTCGCCGACGATCGACGTCGCACGTTGTGACGTACTCGACGTCCAACTCTCCGATCACCGCCCAGTCGTCCTGGAAATCAACCGGTAGCCGGGTCGCGAACCGCCCGTTCTAGGGTCACCCGGCGTACCCGCCATTCAATAGCGACTCGATAGTGTACCCACCGATGAGCGAGTTTCAGACCGAACCGGCCGTTTCGTTGTTGGGAACCACCGACTCCAACCGGCGGGTTCAGGAGGCGCTGGCCGATCTGTTCGCCGGCGACGGAACGATCTACATCGTCAGCGGCTATTTCACCTACCAGGGGTATCTGGCGATACGGGACGAGGTCGTCTCGTTCCTCGAGCGCTCTCGCGAGAACGAACTGGTGGCGATCGTCGGCCCCGCCTCCGACCAGTTTTCGGCCCGGATCGCCCACGACCTCTGGGCGCTCGACGACCACGATCAGGTGCGGCTGTACAAACAGCCGCGAGGACTCCACGCGAAACTCTACGTCCGCGACGGTCCGAACCCGCTCTGCATCCTCGGCTCGGCGAATATCACGCAGGTCGCCTTCGAGTACAACATCGAACTGGGTCTCGAGATGACCAGAGAGAGCTGCGACCACCCGGACCTGCGGCCGTTCCTCGAGTGGGTCGACGAGATCGTAGCGATGTCCGAGCCGTTGCGACGACGAGACCTGTTCGTTCCCGTGCAGATCGGCTGCTCGTTCGTCAACTGGTCGCACAAGGCGCGGTTGCTTCCGACGCGTAACGTGATGCTCAGAGTGGTGCCTGTGGTAATCGGTATCGTGGTGCTCGCGACCCTCTTTCGACTCGTTTGATGCGGTTAACTGCGCAACAGCCCGCCGTCGATGGGGACGGCGACACCGTTGACGAAACTCGAGCGCGGACTCGAGAGCACGGTCACGATATCGCCCAGCTCCCGGGGATCGCCGATACGATCCATCGGAATCTCGCTCGCGAGGTCGGTCAGTCCCTCCTCGTAGTCATCGTAGACGCCGCGCTCGATGTTCGCCTCGATGAGCTCCTCGATACGGGGCGTCTCGATCGTTCCCGGCAAGACGGCGTTGACGCGAATTTCGGGAGCGAACTCTCGCGAGACCGTCTTCACGAGACCGATTACGCCTCGCCGGACGGCGTTCGACAGCAACAGGCCGTCCGCGACTTCGCGGACCGTGCGGGACGTGATACAAGTGATCGAGCCGTACTCCGACTCGAGGAGGTGCTCGTGGGCTTCCTCGATCGTCCAGACCGCGCTCATCACCAGCAGGTCGTAGGCCTGGTACCAGTCCCGTTCGTCGGTCTCGAGGAAGGTCGTACTCGGCGGGCCGCCCGCGGACGTGACGAGGTGGTCGAGTCCGCCGAACGCGTCGACCGTCTCGCTCACGAGATGGGACACGTCGTCCGGATCGGTGATGTCGGTCGGCGTGGCCCGGACCTTCCCTGCGGCCGTCTCGCTGATCGCCTCGCGGGCGTCCTCGAGACGTTCCTCGTCGCGACCGCAGAGCATCACGTTCGCCCCCTCTTCGGCGAGCGCCTGCGCGCTCGCGAAGCCGAGTCCGCTCGAGGAGGCCGTTACCAGTGCGCTGTTTCCGCCGAGATCGAGATCCATGCTCGAGTGCACGACGGCGTGCTACTAAGTCCCGATGTCACTGGCAAGGTGCTCGTTCGGGTCCGATATCGGTGAAAACCGTCGATCAGTCCGCGCCCAGCCCGTCGAAGTAGATCGTCCGGCGTTCGTCGTCCGCGGGCGTCGTGATCAGCGAGACGGCGACGGTGACGAGCAGACCGAGCCCCATCCCGACGAGTCCGGCCGTCCAGCCGGCGTACGCGCTCGGGACGGTCGCGAAGAAGAGACTCGAGAGGTAAAAGCCCTGGCTGCAGACGATGCCGGCCGTGATGCCGGCTCGAGTCGTCCGTCGCCAGTAGAGCGCGACGAGAACGGGCAGGGCGAGTTGGGCGAAGCCGCTGAACGCCGCGTCGCCGAGTTCGAACAGCGTGGCTGGGTTCCAGAGGCTGGCGACGAACGCCGCGGTCGCGAAGACGACGACGCCGACTCGGGCCAGCAGGTCCTCGCGGCGATCCGAGACGTTGCGGTCGACGAACGGTCGGTACAGGTCCCGCGTGAAGTAGGACGACCCCGACAACAGCATCGAGTCCGAGGAGGACATCATCGCGGCCATCGCCCCGGCGATGACGAGCGCGGCGAACCAGACGGGCGTGTACTCGGCGAGGATCACCGGCAGCACGTTCTCGCCCTCCGGAATCGCCACGTCGAGCCCGCGGGCCCACGCGCCGAGCATGAACGAGGGAACGAACAGCAGGACACAGAGAATCGGCCACAGCGCGAACGAGCGCTTGAGCACCGTTCTCGAGCCCGCGGCGAAGAAGCGCTGGTTTACCTGCGGGAACATCGCGACGCCGAAGCCGATCGTGATCGCCGTCGAGAGCATCCACTGTGGCGTGTAGTAGGCGCTGCCGAGCGAGAGGAACTCCGCGGTCGCCTCGTTGGACGCCAGTGCGTCCGTCGCGGCGCCGGGACCGCCGACGACGGCGAGCACCCAGAGCAGGGCGACCCAGGTCGCGACGAGCATGAACGCGCCCTGGAGCGTGTCGGTCCACGCGATTCCCCGAAAGCCGGCGACGACGACGTAGAGGATCATGAACACGGTGATCAGTCCCGCACCGGCGGCGTAGGGGACGGCACCCTCGGTCAGGGCCTCGAGTGCGGTGCCGGCGCCGACCTGCTGGAGCATGACGTACGGAAAGAGCCAGAGCAGGCTGACGCCCGCGACGAGACCGCGGAGGCGCCTCGAGGCGAACCGGTCGCCGAGCATCTCGCCGAGCGTGACGTACTCGTAGCGCCGGCCGAGCAGCCACTGTTTGTAGCCGATGACGTACCAGAGGACGGCGAAGATGATGCCGTCCATCAGCCCCATGACGAGGATCCACTCCGGGCCCTGGGCGTAGGCGATGTTCGGTCCCGCGAAGAACGTAAACGCCGAAAGCAGCGTCGCGAAGGTCGTAAACAGCAGCACGACCGTTCCGACCGTCCGACTGGCGAGGTAGAAGTCCTCCGCCGTCCGGTCGGTCAGCCGGTAGGCGACCAGCCCGACGGCCAATGCCAGGAGCAGATAGCCGACGATAATGCCGAGTTGGAGGGCGAGGCTCACGGCCGATCACCGTTAGTTGCCGATCGAGCCGAGCGGTTCGTTCCGCCGTTCCCGTTCGACGTTCCGTCCCCGCTCGAGTCTCCCTCCGGTTCGGTTTCGATGCCGATCCCCCACGCTCGCCGGGTGAACAGGTAGAAGACGACCGACGCGAGCCCCATCCAGCCGATATGCCACCAGAGCCACACCGGCAATCCGGCGACGACCGTTGCGTCCCCCCAGAGGAACCACGGGATCGCGAGCGCGCTGAGGACGACCGCGACCGCGATCCAGCCCACGAGTTCTAGCCGGCGCATATCCGGAGGTTGGGATCGACGCTGATACTCGTTTCCATTCAACAGCCCCGATTGAAGAGAATCCGTTATCGATCCCTCGAGCCCCGCTCAGTCGCACGCTTTTCCAAGGTAAAATCGCTCTTTCAGGGAGGAGAAAACGTATAGGTACTGCCAGACGAATGCAACTCGAACTGATATGGCCCGGCTGTTCCCGTTCCGTTCCGAACCCGCAGAACACGAGGGCCAGCCACGCATCGTCGACCTCGAAGGCGAGGACGCCGATGCCGTCTTCAGCGCGCTCTCGTCGACGACTGCGCGACAGATCTACGCCCGACTGGACGAGGAGCCCGGAACGCCGAGCGACGTCGCCGAGGCGATCGACTCTTCGATTCAGAACGTTCGCTACCACTTGGAGAAACTCGAGGACGCCGGTCTCGTCTCGGTCGTCGATACGTGGTACTCCTCTCGCGGCAACGAGATGAGCGTCTACGCGGCGACCGACGGCCCGCTGATCGTCACGGGCGACGAGTCGGCGGCGAGCCGAATACGGGAGGCGCTATCCCGGTTCGTCGGCGGTATCGGCGCACTGGCCGGCGGGAGCCTGTTAGTCCACCACGGACTCACGCGGTGGGCCGAGTCGGCGACGGACTCCTCGGGGGCGGGGACGGCTCCTGCAGGGACGGAACCTGACGACCGCGACGGAGCGGACGCCGGCGAATCGGCCGATTCGACGGACGACGCTGGAACGGACGATTCGGCGACGGACGAGGACGCGTCCGACGACTTCGGCGCCCAACAGACGGATTCGGAAGACGAGGAGATGGATGAGGCCGCGTCGGACGATGCCGACGTCGCGTACGACGACGAAGACGCCGGCGAGACGATCGACGCCGACCCGACGGCCGGCGACGGCGCCGTCGAACCCGCCGACGGTACGGCCGAGGTCGCCCAAACGCTGTTCGAGACCGTACCACCTGGGCTCATCTTCTTCCTCGGCGGCCTGCTCGTGTTGACTGCAGTCACCCTCTACTGGTACTGGTACCGGCCGGCGTACTGACGGCGTCCGCCGGCGACCGGGCGCTTCCGGCACTCAGCGGCGCCCCGCTGACCGACTACGGTGGTAGTCAACGTCGCGCCGTCGGTCAGCGAGCGTGGTACGAAACACCGGATCGCAGGAACGGGGCTCCAACAGGTCAACAGCTATTTCCCCGTCACGATCCAAAATCTACATAACCGACCGCGGCACCGCGTCTGCGGTGCCCCTCGAGGGGATTCCCCATGGAAGACACGTCGAAATACCTCATCCACGCGAACGTTACGGCTGACGGGGTCGTCGAGCGGAGCGACGTCGTCGGCGCGATCTTCGGCCAGACCGAAGGCTTGCTCGGCGACGAACTCGACCTCCGCGACCTCCGCCAGTCGCAGAAAGTCGGCCGTATCGACGTCGAGATATCCAGTACCGCCGGCCAGTCACACGGCCACCTCACCATCGCGACCAGCCTCGACAAGGTCGAGACCGCGACGCTCGCCGCCTCGCTCGAGACCATCGACCGCGTCGGGCCGTGTCGGGCCGACCTCGAGGTCACCGAGATCGAGGACGTCCGCGCGGCCAAGCGAAAGGAGGTCGTAAATCGAGCGAAGGAACTCCTGCAGACGGGGTTCGACGACAGCGTGATGAGCTCCGAGGAGATCCTCGCCGAGGTCCGCCAGCACGTCCGCGTCGAGGACATCACCGAGTACGAGGGACTGCCGGCCGGCCCGCGGGTCACCGACAGCGACGCGATCATCGTCGTCGAAGGTCGCTCGGACGTGCTCACCCTGCTGAAGTACGGCGTCAAGAACGCCATCGCGGTCGAGGGAACGAACGTCCCCGACGCGGTCGCGGAACTGACCCGACACCGCACGGTCACGGCCTTCCTCGACGGCGACCGCGGCGGCGATCTCATCTTCGAGGAGCTCTCGCAAGTGGGCGACATCGACTACGTCGCGTTCGCACCCTCCGGCACCTCCGTCGAGGATCTCGACCACCACCAGCTGTTCGCGTCGCTGCGCAACAAGGTTCCCTACGACAACGTCTCCGGATTGAACGAGCCTCGGGAGGCCGTCGCGGCGACCGACGGGAGTTCGACCCCCGCCCCGGCGCCGGACGCCAGACGCACGCACGGATCCGAAGCCGCGTCCCCGACGTCGATCGACGAGTCGTCCGGTTCGGCCGACCGATCGACGGGGGCCTCGAACGCGGCTACCGACGCGACGGTCGCTGGCGAAGCGGCGACCGAGAGCGAGGCTGCTGGTCCGGCAGACGGCTCCGCGAGCGCGCAGTCGGCCGCGAGCACCGACGCGGGGTCGACACCAGCGGCGGACGCCGACGCGACGACCGAACCCGCGGACCCGGAGACCGTCTACGGCCACGCGTCGGCGGTCATCCGAGACGGCACCGACCGCGTTCGATTTCTCGACGCCGACGGCGACACTATCGACGAAACCGACGCGAACGACGCCTACGACGCCCTCGACTCGCTCGAGCCGGCACCGACGACGGTCGTCTTAGATGCGATCCTCAGCCAGCGACTGCTCGATCTGGCGGCCGACCGCGGCGTCGACCGAATCGTCGCGCGCTCGCTCGGTCAGTTCACCAAGCGGCCGACGGGCGTTCGAATCCACGCGATCGACGACGTAGCGGCGGAACGTCCCGATTCGGGCTGAGCGGAGACTGGCTGACGGACCGATTTCGAGTCGTGGGGAGGCGGTTCCGCAGCACTACGTATTGACGTGAGTGCGTTCCACTCGCAAACGCGGCTCGGACCGAGATGTTGATAATCGGCTCCCCTCGAGTTCCGCTCGAGATGTCACCACCACCAATGGCCGCGCTCGTCCTCCTCGCCGGCTGGGTGCTCGTGTTGTTCGCCGCGACGAACGCGGCGGCGTACAGTCAGTGGCGAGCGACCCGCGACGATGCTGTCGACTCGACGGGTCCGTCGTGTGACGACGCGGCGGATCCGTCGTCCGACGGTTCGCCAGGTCGGATCGGTATCGACTCTCAGCCACCAGAGTCGGCGGAGCGGGCTCGAGACGATCGACGGGCGTACGGGAGGCGGGACGATGTCGGTGCGGTCGCGGACGATTAATTGTCTAGTTGTCGCCGCTTTGAATCTAGTCGGTGTAGGTTGTTCGGTTACTTTGTGAGCGAACTGACGGCTCTACTAGTTACTAAGGTGTCAGTAGTGTTCGAGACCGTGCTGAATACAGGGCGCGAACGTGGCACGAGCCGAGGGTCAATCTCCCAAGGGCGGTGACGGTCAGTACGGGTAGTACAGTTTCCGCACCCCGCAAAATGAGCTACGGCTGAACGAGACGATTGCGAACGCTACACCGACGTTGCAGCTAGAACTACGAGATATTTTGAGAGAGACCGTTGCAAACATGAGGTCGGCTTGCGCTACGAGAAAAAGTTATCCGAGTAGACCTGTTACCGTCGAGTAATGATCACCGGTTTGTCGGAGGGGTGGAACCGGCTGCGGATTCGGAGCCCACGGACGACCGACTGGATCATCAATTTTTTCTGGGCGTTTGTGTTTTTAAGTGCCATTAGCTGGATCCCACAGGGAAGTACTGCGTTCCGAGGCGACGTTCTGGGTGCGGTTTACTTGCTCGGTGTGTTGTTCGGACTGGGAATGAACGTCCTCATTCACCGTAGACAACTACTTGGGTTAATTGGAGGATTACTTTTCATCGGCGTTAGCTTCGCAGAAACCACAGTAACCAACCCTGAATATTCGACAGCGGGTGAGTTAGCCGGTGTCATCACCCTGTATCTCGTCGGCTGTGGCGTCGTCCTTCTGTGCCGTGACGAGTTTTCACCTGATGACGGTCAGTGAGTCAGCCGTCGGTTCGTCGAAATTTGTGTCAACTATCAACAACGAATACTAGTGTGGTTTCGTTATTCAGAGTTACCTGTGAAAGGCACGTTCAGTATGGAGTTATCTCACTCGATGCATCCTTCAACATCGACGGATACCGTCCCTGGGATTCCGCGTTTTGTGTCAGTAATTCTGATGAGAGGCGAGTGAGTGATATGAGTATCATCGACACCAAACCTCGGAGAAGGTATTGATATTCCAATCTTGATTCATCCCAATGGGTATGATTGCACCTAACTCGAGGTCTGTCTCTGATCGTATTCCACTTGAATCGTCGCGCTGCATCCATCCTCTGCATTCAGCAGGCCGTTTCTGACGCCTCGCCTGGGAGCAGGTGGCTACTCCAGTAACGCCTTTCCCGTACGTACCGCCGGTCGTGATCTCTCACAACGCGGTCAGCAGCGCCAGTTACCCGAATAGTGTGAACGACAGCACCACGAGGGCACAGAACAGCGCGCCCGACAGCGTCGCGAGGAAGTTCACGCCCTGATTGCCGAGCACGTGGCCCTCAAGCGTCGCCCCTAACAGGCTGTCGACGGTCATACCGACGATGCCGGCGGCGACGATGACGGCCGCGCCGACGACGCCGACCTCCGGGAAGAGGACGTAGGAGATGCCGGCGACGACGGTGGCGCCCGCGATACCGGCGATCTCCCCCTGCCAGGTGACGCCGCCGTCGGTGCCAGGTTCGACGGGCTCTAGGGTGGTGATCAGCCGCGGCGTGTCGAAGACGCTCCCGATCTCGCTCGAGAGCGTGTCGCTCATCGCGGTCGAGACGGAGCCAGCAAAGGCGAACAGGAAGAGCCCCGGCTCGGGATTACCGGGCAGTATCGTCGCCGAACTCGCCGCGTAGCCCAGCACGGCGACGATCGCGACGGCGGCGTTGCCGAGCACGTTGCCGCTGCCGCGGGCGCCGTTGTTATCCTCGGCGACGCCCAGTTCTTCCTTCTCTTCGTAGCGGAACTTCGAGGAGAGGCCGCCGATGGCGAAAAAGGAGATGAGGACGACGAACCAGCCGTAGCCGCCGAGGACGATGGTCAACAGTCCCAGCAGGATGCCGGTGAGCATCCCCGCGATCGAGGCCGTCTCGAGGGCGTACGAGGCGTAGCCGAGGGCGATGGTGATCCCCAACGCGGCGACGATCTCCACGCCGTCGAGCGTCAGCGCCGGTTCGAGTTCCGCGAGCAGCCAGCCCAGCAAGCCGACCGAAAGCATGACGATGGGGTCGTCGCGGGCCAGCAGGACGTCCCGGAGCAAGGCCGCGAGCAACGCGGCGCTCGCGCCGAGGAAGAGCATCGTCGGGACGGTGGTTCCGATCGACTCGAGCGAGTCGGCGCCGTCGGTCAGCGACTGCGTGATCGCCTGCCCGCCGACGGCCGCGACGGTCGCGACCAGACAGAAGACGGCGACGAGGACGACGTCGTGGTCAGTCCGACGGCTGGCGAGTTGCTCCGCGGCGTTTCCGTAGCCGACGAGGAGTACGGCGGCGACGAAGACGGCGACCGACATCGAGGCGGTGACCGCGATGAGACCGAGCGTGACGGCTGCGAGGACGAACGTGATGAGTCCGTAGAGGCGACCGTCCTCGTAGTCTCCCGGATACGCGAGGAGGTCGAAGAGCGGACCGTCGGTCACGGCGAACGCCCCTCCGATCACGACGGCCGCGATCGCGGCCCCGACCCAGGGGCCGCCGAGGGGCACGGCGAGGACGAGCGTACAGAGGAGCGCGAACGCTCCTGCTCGCCGAACGGGTGCTGTCACGATACCGAGTCCTTTCTGTGGCGTTTACTTGAAGGTTCGTGAACCACGCCGCGGCCGTTCTCACCGGCGTCAACGGCGCTACCCGGAAAACGTGTAACTGAACAGAAAGGCCGTCAACTCCGTACAACCGACTGTCTCAGGCCGAATACACTCGCCGTAACCGGCAGGAAACGTGAGCGCCAGCGGTCCCACCGAAGCGGGGCGATTCCGCTGACGCTTCGTAACCGGTATACCAACGCACCGGAAACGCAAGGCCGTGGGTCTGTACGAACGGTACCTCGCGTTGCGAATCCGCCGCCACGACGGCACGCTGCCCGACCACGTCGCGCTCGTCATCACCGAGCGCGACCTCCTCGAGCGCGGCGCCTACGAGACGCTCACCGAGTTTTTCGCGTGGGCGTTCGAGTACGCCTCGCAGGTGACGGTCTACGTGAGCGTCCTCGACGCCGCTGCGGTTCCGGCGCTGCGACGCGAACTCGAGACGATCGACGCGCCGCGAGCGGTGGCGGTTCGAGGGCCGGACGATCAGACCCGTGCGGACGCGCCGATCCGGATCGGCATCGGACTCGGCGGCAAACACGAGTTCACCAGCGCCGTCCGGACGCTCGCGGAACGCGTCGACGACGGCGAACTCGCTCCCGACGAGATCGACGACGAGCGGGTCGAGGAACACCTCATCTTCCCGACCGAACCCGATCTCGTGATCAAGACCGGCGCCGAACGACTCTCGGACTTCATGATCTGGCAGTCGGTCTACTCGGAGCTCTACTTCACGGACGTCAACTGGCGGGACTTCCGCAAGCGAGACTTCTTGCGGGCGGTCCGGGAGTACTGCAACCGGTCGCGACGCTACGGTCAGTAAACTGCTCTACCCCGTTCTCCTGCCCGACAAATCCGAACCCCCGTCTCGGCCACCGGTAGTGGGACGACCGAACGGCTATTTTTTCGGGTCGCGGGCGTCGATCGATCCGGGTCCGTCGCTGCCAGTCGTCGGCGTGCGAGTATCGGTCCTCGTCGTCGGTCCGCGACCGTCCTCACCCGTCGCGTCCGGCGCCGTCCCGATGGGCTCTTCGAGACCGACGATCGGGCCGTCGAGGTGGACGGCCTCCTCCCCCAATTCATACTCGAGAATCCCGTGAGCCTCGAGTTTCGGCAGGACGACGTGAACGAGCGAGATCCGGGCCGACGTCGGCGAGGCTTCGGGATCCAATCGAGCGACCGCCGTCGCCAACCCCTCGAGGGAAGAACGCGGTCCTGACGTCGAGAGGACGTGCAGGACGATCCGAGTACGGGTACTCGCGAGGAGCGCGTAGGCTGTCTCGGTCGAAACCTCAGCGACTCGCGTGAACCGATCGACGTCGACAGGGATGCGGGGCGTTGGCATACCAACTACAAGTGCGAGAATGACCGATAAAATCCTTGTGGTGAGTAAACATGTTCGGCCGACCCCGTCGTCGGATGCCGGTCGTCGCGCTCAGTCTGCGGCCTGTCCGCTCGAGTCGAGGTCGTCCACCTGTCCAGTGTCGACGCCCTCGAGGTCGTCGGGATCGGGCTGTTCGGCCGTCGGGAGCGAGTCCCGGAAGCGCTCGACGACCGACTTGGCTTCGACGAGTTCGGGATCGCTGACGGCGCCGAGCAGGGCCATCGCCCGCCGGGCGCGGGTTCGTCGCCAGGACTCCTCGCGGTGTTCGTACGTTCGAATCCCTCGAAGGAAGTCGGTCTTCGAGAACTCCGGCCAGTAGGGCGTACAGAAGAAGACGGCGGCCTCGTTACCGTTGGCGTGCCACGGGAGGAAGTTCGACGTTCGCTCGTCGCCGCCGGTTCGGATGATCAGGTCGACGTCCCGAACCGGCTGGTCGTAGAGTCGGTCCTCGATCGTCTCGACCTCGATCGCGCCCGGCTCGAGGGTTCCAGTTTCGACGTCACTGGCGACGCCTTGTGCGGCCTCGAGCAGCTGCGAGCGTCCGCCGTAGGCGAGCGCGATGTTGAGGACGAATCGATCGTAGCCGCGGGTGCGGCGTTCGGCGTAGTCGACGGCGTCGCGAACCCGTTCGGGAAGACGTTCGACCTCGCCGATCACCCGGATGCGGACCTCGTTCTCGTGGACTCGTTCGGCGTCGGCGAACTCCCGGAGCTTCTCACAGAGGAGGTCGAACAGCGCCTGATTCTCCTCGTCCGGGCGATCGAAGTTCTCCGTCGAGAACGCGTACAGCGTCAGCTCCTCGACGCCGATGTCCTGACACCACTCGAGGACGCGCTCGGTCGTCTGGGCCCCCTCTCGGTGGCCGCCGGACCCGTAACAAACAAAGCGGCGAGCGTATCGCCGGTTTCCGTCCTGGATCACCGCGACGTGCGTCGGTGCACCGGAAATCTCTCTCGAGAGCACCTCCTCGTAGACCGCGTCGACGCGCTGCCGGAGCCACCGCTTCATTGCTCGGCAAAAGGTCACCTATCCCTATGTGTCTTGTGTGGTGTGTACCACCATGAGAATTCGAGTGTCACGCCGCGAGCGTGGAGTTCGGTCGGTCTCCCGGAAATCGTGACGGCTATCCGTTCGGACGCCGTCGGCTCGACCAATGGCAGACGCGATCGACGACGACCTCTATCAGCGGACCAAACGGCTCCTCGAACCGGGCGAGATCGAACTCAACGGCGCGATCGTCCACACCGATCACGACGGACAGGAGGACGTTCAGATGATGCAGGCCACCCTCGACGTCGGCGATATCATCGCCGAGCACTCGGGCCACGAGCCGGAGGACTGCTACGTCTACTCGGGCAACGACGACCCCGACTTCTCCTCGAACCAGCACCAGGGGCTCACCCTCGAGGACGAGTCGTTCGTCTGGGAGTGCCAGCAACTGCTGCGCCAGGGCAGTTTCGACATCGTCATCTACTACCGAGCGAGCGCCGACCACGAGGCGATTCTCGAGGACGTCCGCGAGCTCGGCTACGAGGTTACGGGCGTCGAGGGCGACTGAACGGCCTGTTTCTGCGGAGGAAACGGCCATCGGTTTCGGCAGTCCGACGTTCGGATACCGCGCTCGAGCGCCCCGTCCCGGTTCGCTTATGCCACGGGACTTCCGAACGACTAGTATGAACACGGACGTCGACCTGTCGGAACGCGAACGGGCGGTCGTCAACGCCTTTCAGGGCGGCTTTCCCGTCGTCGAACGCCCCTTCGAACCCGCCGCCGCGGCCATGCGCGAACGCGGGGTCGACATCGACGCGGCCGAACTACTCGAGACGATTCGCGACCTGGACGAGCGGAGCGTCCTCTCGCGCTTTGGTCCGCTGGTCAACGCCCAGGAGATCGGCGGCGCGGCGACGTTGGTCGCCATGCACGCCCCCGAGGACCGCTTCGACGAGGTCGTCGACGCCGTCAACGCCCACCGGGAGGTCGCACACAACTACGAGCGCGAACATCCACACCTGAACGTCTGGTTCGTCGTGAGTGTGGCTGAGGAGGAGCGAGTCGAGGAAGTATTGGCCGAGATCGAGGACGAAACCGGCCAGGAGACGTACAACCTCCCCAAAGAGCAGGAGTTCCGCGTCGAGGCGAAGTTCTACGTCGACGGCCCGCTCGACGGCAGTGAGAACGATTCGAGCGATGCACCTGACGACGCGGCCGCCGGCGTCGACTGCACCGATCTCGGTCCCGACGTTACCCCGACCGACGAATCGACACTAACGCCGGCCGAGCGCGACCTTATTCTCGAGATCCAGGACGGACTGCCACTGACCGAAACGCCGTACGCGGACGTCGCAGCGGCGATCGATCAGGATCTCGAGTGGGTCCTCGAGACGATCAAGCGGTTCGAGCAGGAGGGCAAGATTCGGCGCATCGGCGTCGTGCCGAACCACTACGCGCTCGGCTACACGGAAAACGGGATGACGGTCTGGAACGTCCCGGACGACCTCGTGAGCGAGGTTGGTCCCGAAGTCGCGGGGCTGTCGTTCGTCACGCACTGCTACCGGCGGCCGCGCCACGAGGGCGTCTGGCCGTACAACTTCTTCGCGATGACCCACGGCCGCAGCGAGGAAGAGAGCCAGCGACGGATCGAACAGGTTCGCGAAACGATGGCCGCCCACTGGGACGTCGGCGACGACGACTGGGACTCGCTGTTCTCGACGCAAATATTGAAGAAAACGGGTATCCGTATGGCGGAGCGCGCCGAAGCCAACACCGAATCCCGGTAACCAACGGCGTTTGCAATCCAACTCACAGGATGATTCCACTCTTGCACGATTTTACGGGCGCGACGGTGCTCGTCTTCGGCGGCGGCCCGGTCGGGGCGCGGAAAGCGCGTCGCTTCGCCAGCGAAGCCGAGGTACTTGTCGTCAGTCCCGCGTTCGCCGATCACGAGTTCGGCAGCGCTGAACTGGTGCGGGCTGCTCCCCAGCCCGACGATATCGACGACTGGCTCGAGCGAACCGCACCCGCGCTGGTCGTCGCCGCGACGAGCGACGAAGCGATCAACGAGGCCGTCGCAACGTCCGCTCGAGACCGCGGCATCCTCGTCAATCGCGCGGACCGATCGGGCGAGCGCGACCCGGGCAGCGTCGTCGTCCCGGCGACCGTCCGCGAGGACCCCGTCGTTGTCTCGATCTCCACGGGTGGGACCGCACCCGCGCTGAGCAAGCATCTCCGGCAGGAACTCGAGGAGACGCTCGCCGGAGCGGGTGAGATGGCACGCGTCTGTGGCGAACTGCGGACGGAGCTGAAATCGCGGGACGTCGATCCCGACCGACGACGCAAGATCGTCGTCGATGTCGTCAATTCTCCGGCCGTTTGGACAGCTTTACGTACGGGTGCTTCCAACTGTGGTCAAGTGATCGAGGACGTGCTGGACGAGGAACTGCCTGCCGGGGGTGACCCACCGTGATTCCGGCAGGGGTCGTGACTGCCGGACGAGTAACGCACGAAAGCGGGAGCGTCGACGATCTCGCCGACGCGAGCCCCGAGAGCCAGCGGGCCGGCGTCGCCGACCTGCTCACCGTTCCGGCGGTCGAAGAGGCGTACGTCCTCTCGACGTGTAACCGAGTCGAGGCCTACGTCGTTGCGACCGACGCCGCCGTCGGCCGGGCTGCGCTCGAAGAGTTTTTCGCGAACGTAGCCGACGACGCGGTCGTCGTTACCGACCACGACGAGAGTCTGCGCCACCTGCTGTCCGTTGCGAGCGGCCTCGAGTCGGTCGTCCTCGGCGAGGATCAGATCCTCGGACAGGTTCGGACCGCCTACGAGGATTCTCGGAGCGCCGGCGGCATCGGTGAGATGCTCGAGGCCGCCGTCACGAAGGCGATTCACGTCGGCGAACGCGCCCGCACCGAGACCGAAATCAACGAAGGCATCGTCTCGCTGGGCTCGGCGGCGACGAAACTCGCTGCCGAGAGTATCCCGCTCGAGAACGCGACCTCGCTCGTCGTCGGCGCCGGCGAGATGGGGCGACTCGCGGCCCGCAGCCTCGCCGACGCCGGCGTCGAGGAAGTCGTCGTCGCGAACCGAACCGTCTCCCGCGCCGAACACCTCGCGAGCGAACTCGAGACCGACACCGACGCCGCACCGTTGTCGGCGCTCGACCAGTTCGCGAGCGACGCCGACGTCGTCGTCACGGCGACCGGTAGCGAGGATCCGATCCTCGATGCGCAACACTTCGAATCGGACGGCGGTGTCGACGCGCCCGGCCGTGGAGACGTGGACGGGACCGACGGTGATTCCACCCGAGTCGTGGTCGATCTCGGCCAGCCACGCGACGTCGCGCCGACGGCAGCCTCGCTTCCGACCGTGACCGTCTACGATCTGGACGATCTCGAGTCGATTACGGCCGAAACTCGCGAACAGCGCGCCGACGCGGCCCGCGAGGTCGAGTCGATGATCGACCGCGAGTTCGACCTGCTCTGCGAGCAGTACAAGCGCGCTCGCGCCGACGAGGTCATCGCCGCGATGTACGAGTCCGCCGAACGAATGAAAAAACGGGAACTCGAGACTGCGCTCTCCCGACTCGAGGGGGAGGAGTTCTCGGCGGAGCAACGCGAAGTCGTCGAGTCGATGGCCGATGCGCTGGTCAGCCAGTTGCTCGCCCCGCCGACCAAGAGTCTGCGGGAGGCGGCCGCGGAGGACGACTGGAGTACGATCAGTACGGCGCTTCAGTTGTTCGATCCCGACTTCGGCGGCGACGACGGGCCGATCGCACCGCCGCTTCCCATCGGCGGCGCGACGGCCACCGAGACCCACCTCGAGGCGACGGACGACGATTAGTCGGCTCGAACGAGCACGGAACGTACGTCATCACGACCGTTTCTGACGACGCTCCCCGACGAGTCAGTGATAACGACGGCGTCAGTGCCAAAGCTTCGTCGCGTCGACGACCTCGAGGTCGTCGTCGGCTTCGACTTCCCAGATCCGGACGACGAGGTGTGCCTTGCAGTAGTACTCGGTGGTCTCGATCCCGGTGTGCCCGTTTCTGAGGACGAGCTGGCAGGTATCGTCGTTCGAACAATCGCCTGTCCGATCACACATTACACTGCCAGCACGTACTCCGCTCGTCGATAAGTCCCTGTCGGTGGTGCAGGTCCGTGTTCCGGCCGGACGACCTCGCGCGGCACAATCATTATTTAATTGGGTTGCGTTCGGCCGACTATGGCCGATCTGCTTTCCGACGACGAAATCGACGACCAGCTCCCCAGCGGGTGGACTCAGGAGGGCGACGAAATCGTTCGACAGTACGGGTTCAGCGACTACCTCCGCGGCGTCAACTTCGCCCAGATGGTCGGCGAGATCGCCGAAGCGCAGTTCCACCACCCCGAGATCATCATCCGCTACGAGGAAGTCGAGATCCGGCTCACCTCCCACGAGGAAGGCGGTATCACGGACAAAGACACCGAGATGGCGGAGCTGATCGAGTCCGAGAAGAACGCCTGAGATGCGGACACGGTGAGCGATGGAAGCCCGATACGTCTTCCGCGCGACGATTCGCCTCGAGCCCGACCAGCCCTCGGTTCGGCTCGACCCGTCGACGGCCGAGACGACGGTTACCGTCTTTCACGAGGCTCCCGAGCCGGGGCGCGAGGGATGGCTGTTCTTCCGGGACACGCTCTGGCGGGGCGAGGTGAGCGACGCGGCGTACGGTCGCGGACTCGTCGAGGAGTGGCTCGACGAGCCGGTCGAGTCGGTCTCGTTTCGGGAACTCCAGGTCGACCAGGAGTACTTCGCGGCCATGAAAGACGCGATCGCGGCCGATCTCGAGACGTTCAACGCCGAGAACGTCTCGGAGGCGCTCTCGAAGTATCTGGGCTCGAGTATCCGAGTTACCGACAAGGAGTGAACGAGTAATTCCGTGACCAACGAACACACAGCCGACACATCTTTAGCCGAGACGCACGTATCTCGGCGTCCGATGGACGGCGAGATGGACGACGACGATCCGTACGATTTCTGGCTGCTCGACCTCGACGGGACGCTCGTCGACGTCGAATGGTCGTACACCCGCGACGTGTTCGACCGGGTCGGCGACCGGGTCGGCCACGAGTTCACCGACCGCGAAGCCGATATCATCTGGAGCGGTCTGACCGGCTCTCGAGACCGCCAACTCCTAGAGTGGGGCCTCGATCCGCAGGCGTTCTGGGAGGCTTTCCACGACGAAGAGGATCCGCTGGTGCGGGCCGAACAGACCTACCTCCACGAGGATGCCGAGTTCGTCACTGACCTCGACGTGCCGGTCGGTCTCGTCACGCACTGCCAGCAGTTCCTCTGTGAGCCGGTGCTCGACCACCTCGACATTCACGACTGGTTCGACGCGCGCCTGTGTTGTACCGAACAGACCGGCTGGAAGCCCGACCCGGCGCCCGTCCAATCCGTGATGGACGATCTCGGAGTTGCGAACAACGGTCATCGAGGCGTCCTCGCGGGCGACGGCGCCAACGACGTCGGTGCGGCCTGGAACGCCGGCCTCGACGCTATCCACGTCGAGCGCGTCGGCCACGACCGGCGCGGGCTGTGCGTCCTCGGCGATTACCGAGTCCGGTCGTTCGACGAACTGTTCTAACGTCGGCCGTCGACTCCCGTACGTCTCGAATCGGGTCGATTCTCGAGTCATGCAATACCAAAAAAGATTCAGGAGGCGACTCTAAGCTGGAAGCAGAGACGCGAATGAAATACTGCCTCACCTGCGACTGGCACACGAGCGAGACCGACGAGCCCTCCAGCAGCGCTCGCTCGCGCCGAGCGATCGAACACTACGTCGAGACGGGGCACACGATCGACTCGAGCGACGGCGTCGTCCCGCCGCAGCTTCCCGACCTCCCCGACGAGGTCTTCGTTCGGGATCTGCTCCCCTCGCCCTCGAGCGACTGATCGACGGCGTATCGGTCGCGCTATCTGCGACGGTTTTTCGAGCGACTAGTACGGAGCCGTGCCCTCGAGGCGACAGGGCGATCGCCGACGATCACGACGACTTCCACTCCCGTAGCTCGCCGTCGACGACGACCTCGCTGCCGACGTCGTCGAACGTGACGCCGCCGTAGGCGACGCGACTTCCGGGACCCGAGTAGATCCCTGCAGTGCCACAGTTGGCCGCGCGAGCGGTCGTGAGCGTCGCGTCGACGTTCTCTCGGAATCGGAACGACTGGTGTCTGGCTCCCGTCGTTGTAACAGTGCTCAGCTTCAGATCGTCCATATCGTCGAACACCATCGCGTTCGTAAACGCGCCATCGACGATGACGTTCGTGATTTTCGCGCCGTCGAACCCGCTCGCGTAGAGCCCCGATCCGGCGGCCAACCCGCCGTCGTCGGTCCTGATCGTGACGTTGTCGATGGTCAACTCCCGTCGACCGCTCTCGACGTGACCCAGCGAGATCCCCCTCGCGTTTTCGATACAGGAGACGCGGTCGATCGTCAGATCCGCGATCAGATCGCCGGTGTCGGCCCTGATCGCCGAGTGCTGGCAGCCGGTGACGTAGCCGTCGCTGACGGTGATCGACTCGTTTCCGTCGCGGTGGATGTGAACGCCGTAGTCGGGCTCGTTCTCCGGATCGATCTCGAAGTTCGTCAGCCGGCAGTGTTTCGTCGGCGTGTCGTCGGCCGTCGCTGGGCTGTGATCCTTGCCGTTCCACACGCTGTTCCAACCCGTTCCCGCGTTCTGGTTGTCGAACTGAATCGGGGCGTCCGAACTCCCCTCGCCGCCGCGGGTCGCCCGGTAGCCGTCGACGACGACGTTCTTCGAGGAAACGATATCGATGTGGTGGTAGTAGACCGCGTCGCCGTAGATGTTCTCGAGTCGGACGTTTTCCGCGTGCGCGGGCATGATCCCGTTCGACTCCGGCGCGTCGATGCGGACGTTGCAGACGCCCCAGTTCGACGCTCCGTCGTAACCGGTCGCGTCGTACCCCCTGTTGGAGAGAAGCGCGCGTCCCTCCTCGCCGTCGGGGCGCACCCCCTCGAGGACGGTCGATCGACCGGCACCCAGCAGGAGCGTATCGTCATCCACCAGCGGCGTTCGCTCGAGAAGATACCGGCCCGGCGGGAAGTAAACGATCCCGCCGCCGGCGTCTCCGACGGTCTCGAGGAGGTCGTGGACGGCCTGCCCGACGTCGGTCGTGCCATCGCCTGCGATGCCGTGTGCCTCGACGTTCCAGACGGGAGTCTCCTCAGTGCGTGCGTGGACGAGGGTCGCTGCGTCGACGCTCGCCGTATCGATACTCGCCGCGCCGATGGTTGCTTCGTCGACGTGCGTCTCCTCGAAGTGACTGGCTCCCGGCACCGGCTGATCGGCACTGCCCCGGCCGCCGAAGTACACCCAGTCCTCGCTCGAGTCGTCCCAGCGCCAGGTGATTCCCTGGTCGGTCGCGTGGAACAGTTCGTCGTCGTACTCGCCCGCTGCCGGACGGTCGGCGATCGGGCCGCGGACGATCGCGTGCTCGTCGAGCGCCTCGACCGTGTCGGTGTGATCCCACTCGTCGCCCGGTTCGTACGTCCCCAGTCCGAGTCGCGGCGTTTCGTCCGCCATGGTCAGTCGGTTCCGTAGCCGTAGCCGTAGGCCGTCCCGTATCCGGAGCGGGCGGCGCTGATCTCGGAACAGCCCGCGAGCGTGACGCAACCGCCGGACACTGCGACGAGGAGGTCCCGCCGTCGCAGCGCTGTACCATTCATACCACCCGACTATCCCGATACCGTATAAAAATGGTCATGCAGCGAGCAGATATGTGAATTGTCAATTACGTTCCGCGTAGAACGGATCGTCTGTACCGTACCGACGCTACGAGAACGAACTGTCTGTATCGCACCGACATCACGCGTAGTGTGCCTCGAGGTAGTCGACGATCTCCTCGCTCTCGTAGAGCGCCTCCTCGCGGGCGGTGTCGACGAGGAACGGGATCGAGTCCTCGCCGCCGATCGCCTCCATCGCCTGTTGGGTCCCGTCGTTGAGTACGTCGCCGCCCTCGCTGCCGGGCCGTCGCGGATTGTGGATCACGTACGAAACGCCGAGATCGGTTAGCTTCTCGCGAACGTCGGCGCTGTGCGGACAACCTTCCGCCTGGTACAGTTCGAGCATGCCACGAGGATCGTCGCCGCTGGCGGGCATAACCGTTGGCCGCGCACACTCAGCCGTCGATCTCGTTCGACGACTCGGCCGTGCGGTGGTGGTCCCGGAGTGGGCTCACCGAACGTTCGATTGCTCGCTCGCGGGCTGTAACTCGTCGTCGACCAGCGTCTCGTAGGCGCGTCGGAACCGTTCGGAGAGCGCCTGGTGGGAGATTCCCAGCTCTTCGGCCAGCTCCTCCATCGAGATGCCGCGGGGAATCTCGAAGTAGCCGTGCTCGAGCGCCGCCTCGAGCGCTTCCTGTTGCTGTGGGGTTAGCCGCGTCTCGTCGCCCGTCACGCCGCTAACGTCGCTCACCCGGCGCAGATCGACCGAGATTCCGGACGCCTCGAGGCGGTCGTACGCTCCGACGAGCGTCTCCCGATCGGGGAACCGGACTCTGACCTGCCACCAGCCGTCGGTGCCCCACATCTCGAGGACGGAGCCGCCGTTTGCGAGCAGTTCGTCGCGGAGTCGCATCGTCCCCTCGACGAACGTTACGTCGAACAGCAGCCGCGACTGGGTTTCGACGAGTAGTTCGTACTCGGCGACGGAGGGATCCGTCTCGAAGGCCGCCGCGGCCGTCTCGCGGTCGACGTCGGAGACCCAGAGCGAGGGGCACGTCTTCGAGACCGACGACTCGAGCTCGAACGTGGCTTCGGGTGCGTATTCGAGTGCCGTTCCCAGTGTCGTCTGCGCTGCTGGTAGCCGGAACTCGGCTATCGTCGACATCACAACTTGTACACCACACTGACGTAAAAATCGCTATTCTGGCAGTATTGACTGTCTTCCGGGTTGATATCGACCGAATCGTCGATAGTTGTTAGTGGCCAGCCTCCGCCGACTCGGCGAGCGTCAGCGCTCGGCGTCGGTTCGAGTCTCGTCCTCGAGCACCGCCTCGAGTTCACGAACGCTCGCCTTGCCCGTTCGATCTGGGTTTGCGAGCACTCGAACGGGTTGCTCGCCGAGGGAGACGAACGCGAGATCGAGTCGCTCGGCGGTCTCGCGCAGTCCTAGCCCGACGTCCGCGTCGCCAGAAATCACCTTTCGCGCGGGACTCTCGTGGGCGCGAAGCCCCAGGTCGAAGCCGTCGATCGCCTCGCGAAGGTCGTGGGGGGAACCGTCGCGATCCGCCGCGAGGTCGTCGACTGCGGCCTCGAGACTCGAGCGCAGCCCGGAGTCGGTCGTGCGGTTGACGAAGCGCAGATCGCGATCGACCAGATCGGCGAGTTCCTCCACACCGTCCGGATTGCCGGGCCGGACGACCAGCCCCCACTCGCGGCTCCAGACGCCGAGTTCTTCGGCCTCGAGTTCGCGATCGGTCGGTCCCGCGACGACCGCGACGTCCGGCACGCCCTCGCGCAGCCGGCGCAGTCCCGGCCGGGAGCCGACCGACAGATAGCGCGGGTTCTCGAGGCGGTCGAGCAGCCGATTCAGCGTCGGATCGTCCTCGCCGACGCCGAGCAGCGTCGGCGGGCGGACGTCCGGCGAAAAGAGCTGAACGGTGACGGGTTCGTCCTCCTCGAGGTAGTCGGTCTCGGGACCGACTTCGACGACGCCGTCGGCTTCGGCGAGACTGGTCGTCGCGCCGGAGCCCTTGTCGACGGGATAGACGAGCGGCTCGTCGTCCGCGTTCTGAACCAGTCCGACGGGCATCAGCCGAAGCCGTCCTTCGCCGTAGCGTTCCTGTCTGGCCATCCATCCCGAAACGGTCGCCGCCTTCGGCTCCGGCAGCCCCGCGGCCGCGCGGATCGCGGGCGCGACGAACGTCCGGAAGACCATCATCGCGGAGACGGGGTAGCCGGGGAGACCGATGTAGGCGGAGCCCTGCAACCGGCCGACGAGCATCGGCTTCCCCGGTTTGACGCTGACGCCGTGAAGCAGCAGTTCGCCCTGTTCCTCGATCACCCGGTAGATGACGTCGACTGCGCTCGCGCTGGTCGACCCCGAGGAGAGCACGAGGTCGCAGTCCTCTGCCGCCTCGCGGAGGATGCGCTCCATTTCGTCCTGCTCGTCGCCGGCGTGGGGGTAGAGCACCGCCTCGCCGCCGGCGTCCTCGACTCCCGCAGCGATCGTGTAGCTGTTGACGTCGTAGATCTCGCCGCGCTCGCTCTCGAGATCCCCACCCGGCCGAACGAGTTCGTCGCCCGTCGAGACGATGCCGACCGTGGGCCGTCCGCGGACGGGCACCTCGTCGATCCCGAGCGCCGAGAGCAGTCCGATGTCCCGCGGCGTGATTCGGGTCCCGGGACCGAGCGCTCGCTCGCCGGCCGCGACGTCGGCACCCGCGAACATGACGTTGTCGCCGGGGGTGACCGAGGTGCGGACCAACACGTCGTCCGCCCCATCGCCGTCGGTTTCGTCCGTGCTCGCGGTTTCACCGTCGTCTCGCGGCTCAGCCGCTCGATTGTTCGCGGAACTTCGTTCCGCGCTACTCGCTCGTTCCGTCGACATATCGTCGACGCGATCCGTGCGTTCGACAGGGACCATCGCGTCCGCGCCGTCGGGCATCACCGCACCGGTCGAGATTTCGGCGGCCTGCCCATCCTCGAGTTCGACGTCGGGGTGCTCTCCCGCGTGGACTGCGCCCACGACCTCGAGTCGCGCCGGGTCGGCTTCGTCCGCGCCGAACGTGTCTCGTGCCCGAAGGGCGTAGCCGTCCAGACTCGCCCGATCGAATCCCGGGACGTCGAGTTCGGCGTCGAGTCGTGCCACGAGCACCCGTCCGCGGGCGTCCTCGAGCGAGACGCGGTCGATGCCGGCCTCGAGCGAGAGCGAGTCGATCGCCTCGCGGGCCGCCGCGGGGGAGGCGAGGTCGCGAAACTCCTTGCGTTCCATACGCGCCGTTGGCGGGCCGGGGCTAAAAACGTCGGTCGACCCGATCGCGGCGTGTGAGTGCCACGCACGACATCGGACGGATGGGTATCCAACGAACGATAATGGTGTACTATTTCGAGAAAATGAGAGTGACTGGCGGTGTACCTGCCGATATCAAGCCCTTTACCGCCAGAACCCAAACCCGTGTTCGTGTCTTTTCGATGGAGTGATCTCCCGAATCCGTTCCGGTGGCTGCTGCTCTCGGTCGGCTCGCTGCTCGCGCGATTCGGGGTGATCGAGCCCCGACGCGTCGAGCGGACGACCGACCTCGCGTGGCCGCGGATCGTCACGGGACTCGCCCGGATGTCCAAATCCGCGGCGGACATCGCGATGGTCGGGATCGCCCTCGGGCCGGCAGCGATCGCCGGCATCGGACTCGCGGCCCCGTTCTGGGGACTGGCGTTCGGGATCGGCGGCGGTATCGCCGGCGCGACGATCGGGCTGGTCTCCCAGCGCTACACCGGTGGCACCGCCGAGCAGGTCTCGCTGGCGGTGACGACGAGCGGACTCGTCGTCGCGGCGATCATGCTTCCGCTCGCGGCTCTCTACTGGATCGCTCCCCACCAACTGATCGCGCTCGTCGGCAACGACGCCGCGTCGATCGCCTACGGCGCGGAGTACCTCCAGGTCGTCGCGCTCGGCGTCCCGTTTGCGGCGCTGAACCTCATCGGTAGCCGAGCGCTCGTCGGCGCCGACGACGCCTGGACGCCGATGATGCTCCGAGCGGGCGGCGCCGTCGTCAACGTCGCGCTCAACGCGGTGTTCATCTTCGCGCTCGGACTGGGCGTCGTCGGCGCGGCGATGGGAACCGTCGTGGCGAACGCCCTCGTACTGGCCGCGTTCGTCGTCGGCTTCGCCGTCGGCCGACTGCCGCTGATCGGCGAGTTTCCGGTCACGCTCAGCCTCGGCCGGCCCCGCACGACGCTCGAGGACGTCCGCGACGTCCTCAGTATCGGCACGCCGCTGGTGTTTACGAACGTCGCCCGACGAGGGGCTCAGTTCCCCATGCTCGCCATCGTCGCGCTCTTCGGGCCGAACGTCCTCGCCGCCTACGTCGTCGCTCGACGGGTCCGGGATCTGATGGACACGCCCGGCTGGGGCTTCTCGCTGGCCTCGAGCAGCCTCGTCGGACAGGAACTCGGCACCGGTGACGAACGAGCAGCGGACAGTTACGGCCGTCAAGTCCTCTGGTTCGGCGTCGGCGTCTACCTCGTCAGCGCGGCGGTCGTCTTCGTCTTCGCCGAACAGATCGGCCGCGTCTTCGTCGACGACCCGTCGATCCTCCCGCTCGTGACGACGTTCATCGCCGTCGCCTGCGTCAGCGTCGTCTTCCGCGGCGTCAGCGGCGGCGCGACCGGCCCGCTGCGTGCCAGCGGCGACACTCGCTGGCCCTTCTACGGCCAACTGCTCGGGCTCTACGTCTTCGCGCTCCCCGTCGCGCTCCTCGGTGCCGTTGCGGTCCCGATCCCGGGTCTCGAGGCCGTCACCCCGCTCGGGATCGAAGCGCTGTACGCCGCCTTGGTCCTCGAGACGCTCGTCCCCGCCGTCGTCACCTACTATCGGTTCGAGACGGGAACCTGGAAGGTCGTCAGTCGGTCCTACCGGCCCGACTCACAGCCGAGTGACTGAGCGCTCGAGCGAGGTGACTGCCGTGGCAGTTCGTCCGAATCCGTTTCGATCGTCGACGGAATCTTCGTTTAGTTATAAGTCGCGTCGGATGAGTGGCTTTTTCCGCTCGAGCGTCGAGAGTCGTGGTATGGCCACACATGGCTTCCAACGGGATGCCGACGCGGGCGTCTCCCTTCCTGACGCCGTCCCGTTCGATCCGTCGCAGTCGTCGCGATTGAGCTGGGAACTCGGGTCGCAGGTGGTCGACGGCGACGACGCTTCTTTGTACGGTGAATGGGCACGACCGGGACGCACGTGGCATCTATCGATCTTTCGGGTGCTGACCAACACCGCGGTCGTCTGCGTCCGCACGCCCGTCGGCCGGGAGCGATTCTACAGCCTTCCGAGACGAGACGTCGAATCCGCGATGGCGCGTCTCGAGTCGGCGAGTCAGTGGCACCGACTCGAGTAATCTCTCGCACGCCATCCGCGCGGTTCGATCGGTCTGACTCGCTCGTCCTTCACTGAGCCGCACAGACAGCAATGCCTACAAGTTTGGCGCTGGAGGATGGTGGTATGTCACGACTTGCCGAATCCGATCGGGAGCGGATCGCCGCGTTGTTCGACCGCCACCTCGAGGTTGGCCTCCACCACGGCGCCCAGTTGAGCGTCTACGTCGACGGCGAGCAGGTGCTCGACCTCGCGGGCGGCGTGACGGGTCCGGACGGCGACGACGAGACGACGGACACGCGCCACGTTCTCTTTTCGTGTACGAAGCCGTACGCCGCCGTGACCCTCCACGCGCTCGTCGACGAGGGCGAACTCGCCTACGACGATCGCGTCGTCGACCACTGGCCCGAGTTCGCCGACGACGGAACCGAGAAGGCTGATATCACCGTCCGACAGGTGCTCAGCCACACGTCGGGGCTCAATCGCGGCGAGATCGACGACCGACCCGACCTCTGGGGCGACTGGGACGCCGTCGTCGAGCAGCTCGAGTCGATGGAGCCGAACTTCTCGCCGGGCGAGCAGCCGGCCTACCACGCGCTCACGTTCGGCTGGCTCGTCGGCGAGCTCGTCCGTCGGGTGTCGGGGACGCCCATCGAAGATGCTGCTGCGGAGCGCGTGTTCGACCCGCTTGGCATGGCCGACACCGGCATCGGCCTTCGGGAGGACGAAGACGACGACGTCGCGACGCTGGTCGGTTTCGAGCCGTTCGACCGCTGTCGCGACCCGGGCGAGGGGCTCGGCGACCACACGGCAGTTGCCGCGCCGTTCAACACCGAGGCGATCCACCGCTCGGTGATTCCGGCGGCGAACGGCATCGGCACCGCGAACGATATGGCCCGGTTCTACGCCTGCCTCGCCAACGACGGCGAACTCGAGGGCACCCGGCTCCTCTCGGCCGAAACAGTCGAGAACATGACCGCCCTCGAAGCCGAAACCGATGCGGACGGCACGCTCGGTCGCGAAGGCCGGTTCGCCCTCGGCTTCTGGAAGGGGGGGACGACGGTCGCACCGTACGGAACGCTCTCACCCGACCGGGCGTTCGGCCACGCCGGCCTGGGCAGTAGCGTCGGGTGGGCGGATCCCGAGGAGAATATCGGCTTCTCGTACGTCACGAACGGAGTTCGAGACGGCTCCTACGAACACGTCGCTCGCGTGAACGCGCTCGCGGACGCGGTTCGACTCGCGCTCGAGTAGGGTCGACGGCCCTAGACGGCGAACCAAAAAACGTCTCTGAGCGCCACGAGGAGTATCCCCGCCACGATCACCAAAACCAGAAACGTAAAGAAGATGATTGCGGCCTGTCGTCCGGTAAGCGACTCCCCTTCGAGGAGTTCGGTCAGTCCCATACGTACAGAGTAACCAGACAGTGTTATTAATGATGGTGGTCGCGGGCGTGCCGTTCATACGGTCTGCTGTTCGTCATTTCCGGTGCAACCGCGACGTCCTGCGGTTACACCGGTAACTCGGTACAGCAAACCGTCTCAGCCGTTCGGCTCCCAGTCCTGTACGGCGACCGTCTCTCCAGCCGGGATCCCCTCGCGCTCGTCGTCGACGACCACCCAGCCGTCGGCGAGCGCGACGCTCGAGAGCACGCCCGAACCGCTCGCTCTGGTCGGCGTCGCGGCGTATCGCGGCTCGTCGGCCGCGAGCTCGTTCGCGTCTCCCTCCCACGACTCGAGTTGCACCCGCGCGAACGTTCGCGTCCCGGGTTCGCTCGGGATCTTGCGCTCGAGTCGCGCCCGTGTCGCGGGATGGGGGTCGGGCTCGGTGCCCTCGAGCCAGCGCAGCACGGGGCGCAGGAACTGGACGGCGTTGACGATACAGGCGACGGGGTAGCCGGGTAAGGCGAGGACGGGCGTGTCTTCGACGATCCCCAGGCAGACGGGGTGGCCGGGTTTGAGACCGACGCCGTGGACGAGCACCTCGCCCAGATCGTCGATCACCTCGGGGAGGAGGTCGCGCTGGCCGACGGAGGAGCCCCCGGTCGTGACGACGACGTCCTTCGTCAGATCTCGCTGGATCGCCACGCGCAGCGATTCGGGGTCGTCAGTGACGACGTTTCGGTAGGTCGCACGGCCGCCCCAGCGCTCGACCAGTCGGGAGACGGTGAGTCCGTTCGTCTCGACGACCTCGCCCGGCTCCGGATCGCTCGTGACGAGTTCCTCTCCCGTCGGCACGACGCCGACCGTCGGCCGCTTCGCGACCGGGACCTTCGCGTAGCCCGCGGAGCGCAGCAGTCCGAGATCCGACGGTCGGAGCCGATGACCCGCATCGTAGAGCCGTTGGCCCTCCGCGACGTCCTCGCCGATCGGCGCGACGTTTTCCCCCTCCGCGACGGCGTCTTCGACCTCGAGTTCGCCCGCGGACTCGACTGTCGTCACGCGTTCGATCATCACGACGGCGTCGGCGCCCTCCGGCAGGGCGCTCCCGGTGTGGACGCGGGCGGCGGTATCGGGTCCGACGCTGGCGTCGCCGCCGGTTCCCTCGGCGATCCGGAGCACCTCGGGCGAGCGGTCGCTGGCACCGAAGGTGTCCGCGGCGCGGACGGCGTAGCCGTCCATCGCGGCCCGCCGGTAGTGGGGGACGTTCTGTGCGGAGACGACCGGTGCGGCCAGCACGCGTCCGTCCGCGCGCTCGACGTCGATCCGTTCGGTGCCCGTCTGCGGCGGGCTGGCGTCGCTGTAACCCTCTCCGTCGCCCCGCTCGCTCGCCGCGACGGCGTCCCTGAGTATCCGACGCGCCTCTGCCACTGGGGTCCGCACCTTGAACCCGGACTCCTTGCGCTCGCTGTCGGCTCCGTCCATACCCTGACTCGGGGCGCCGGGCGTCAAAAGCGTAGGGTCCGCCGCCCGCCCGACGTATCGTACATGTTTATATTGGGTGTCGCATTACTGTCACGGCCACAGATGGTCCTCCAATTCGAGCCGCTCTCGGCCGCGGTCCTCGCGATCGGCGGGGCGATCGCACTCGGCTGTCTCTGGTACGGGATCGCGGAGCTTCGACTCGCGAACCGCGTCCTTCGATCTCGGCCGGATTCGGTCCTCGATACGCCCAACGGCGGGCGAGTCGAACTTCGCGGGACCGCCACCGCCGCCGGCCGAGTCGTTCGGTCGCCGTTTACCGACACGCCGTGTCTCGCTTACAGCTACGCCGTCGAGGAGCGACAAGATTCGAACAACGGCACGTCGTGGACGACGATCGCCTCCGGCGACGACTACGTCCCGTTTCGACTCGAGGACGAGACGGGAAGCGTCCTGATCGAGCCGCCGGGTGCGGACTTTCGGCTCGAGAGCGACACTCGAATCGACGTCGACGGCGGCACGGAGCCACCGCCGCGAGTCGCCCGGTACATCGAAGACAGCGAGGACGTCGACTGTCAGAACAGCGTCGTCGATCTCCGGCTGTTCGAGCTCAAAACGGGCACGGACCGTCGATTTCGCGAGCGGATCCTCGAGCCCGGCGAAGAGATTCACGTGCTCGGCGTCGCCCGATACGACACGACCGTCTCGCGAGACGCCGGCCAGGTCAACGCCGCCGTCGGGATCGACGAGGCGGCGCTCTCGGAGAGTCCCCTGCTCCGGCTGCGACACCACCTGTTCGGCGATCCGTTCGTCATCTCCGACAGCACCGAACGTCGCCTCGGGTTGCGGGCCGGTGCGTACGGCCTCGGCGCCGTGATTCTCGCCGTCGTCGCCGTGGCGCTCGCCGTTCTGTTGGCCGTCTGAGCACGGCTACCGTTTCCACGATTTGCGGCTCGTTGGTACTCCCCACCATCTCCGATTTTGGTTCCGCTCGAATCGACCGCTACCGCGGGCTTTTTCGTATCGGCGTTCGAACCAGTAGCTATGTCAGCGCTTCGCGACGCACTGCGGGACCTCTCGGACGACGTCTTCTTCGATCTGCTCGAGAGCGAGGACGCCTACCTGCTCGTCCTCGACGTTCCGGGAGTCTCCGCCGACTCGCTCGAGCTATCGGTCGACGACGGCCGAATCTCCATCGACGCCCACCGCGAGAAAGAGCCCGAGGACGACTACCGCTATCTCGAGGAGAACCGCTCGCTGTTCCTGGACGTCGACCTCCCGCTGCCCGCCGACGCCATCGAGACGGAGGCCGAGGCGGCCGTCGAGCGCGGCGTCCTCGAGTTGACGCTCCCCAAAACGCGGGACGGAGAGATGACGATCGACGTCGTCGAAGAGGACGCCGACTAACGTGAGGTGACCGAGACTGGTCTCCCTCCGCGCCTACAAGCGGTTCGTCCTCGTCGCGTGGCAGTTCCTCCCGCTGCTCGTCGCCTTCGCCCGTGACCGGCGACGATTCCTGCTGTTCGGCCGGTCGCGGCGCGTCGACCCCGAGACTCACCGCCATCGCGCGGAGGTTCTCCTCGAGTCGCTGTTGACCCTCGGGCCGACGTTCATCAAACTCGGCCAACTGCTCTCGACGCGGCCGGACGTGTTACCACCGGCGTACATCGAGGTGCTCTCGGCGTTACAGGACGACGTGCCGCCCGCGGAGTGGGACGAGGCGAAGGTCGTGCTGGAGGACGAACTCGGCGGGCCGCTCGAGGACTATTTCACCGAGTTCGAAACGGACGCGATCAGCGGCGCGAGTCTGGGACAGGTGTACCGAGCGCGCGTCGATCCCGACGCCGTAGCGAACGACGAAGCCGCCGTCGGGGCCACCGAACGGGCGACCGATGTCGATACCGCCGCCGACGCTGGCCGCGAGGTCGCCGTCAAGATTCGGCGGCCGAACATCGAGGAACTGGTGAACGCCGACCTCCGCGTAATCAAGTGGTCGCTCCCAATCTTGCTCACCTTCGTCGACGAGTCGCGGTCGTTCTCGCTCGAGAACCTCGCCGACGAGTTCTCGAAGACGATTCGCGAGGAGATGGACTACGAGCGAGAGGCCGAAATGCTCCAGGAGATCCGCGGAAACTTCGCCGACGACGACCGATTCGTCATCCCCGACGTGATCGAGAGCCACTCAGGGCCGCGCGTGCTCACGATGGAGTACGTCGAGGGTACGAAGATCAACGACGTCGAGGAACTCGATCGCAGAGGGATCGACCGAACGCGAGTCGCAGAAAATTTGGAGCGATCGTACCTCCAGATGATCATCGAGGACGGCGTCTTTCACGCCGACCCGCACCCGGGGAACCTCGCGGTGACCGACGACGGACGGATCGTCTTCTACGACTTTGGGATGTCCGGTCGGGTCGATTCGTTCATCCAGGAGAAGATCGTCGACTTCTACGTCGCCGTCGCCAACCAGGACATCGACGGCATCCTCGACGCCCTGATCGAGATCGGGACGCTCAGCCCCGACGCCGACCGCGGGGTGATGGCCGAGGTGATGGAGATCGCCATCCAGGACGCCCGCGGCGAGGACGTCGAGCAGTACCGGATCAACCAGATCGTCGGGCAGATCGAGGACTCGATCTACGTCTTCCCGTTCCGACTCCCGAAGAACCTCGCGCTGGTCCTCCGGGTCGCGACCGTCGTCGAGGGCGTCTGCGTCACCCTCGATCCGGAGTTCGACTTCATCGACACCGCGACCGACTACCTCACCGAGCGGGGCTACCGCGAGGAGACCGCCCGCCAGTACGTCCGCGAGACCGGCCAGCAACTCCGCCGTAGCGGCGAGTCGCTGACCCGACTGGCACCCAAAACCGAGCGGGCGCTCGACAAACTGGACCGCGACGACCTCTTCGTCCGGATCGGCGTCGAGGACGAGGAGAAGGTGTTCGCCACGTTCGCCAAACGGCTGATCTACGGCATGTTACTGACCATGTCGCTGTTCTCGATGGGCGTGCTGTACGCCCTCGAGGCCCCCGAGGCCAGCGTCGTCGCCGCGGTCTTCTCGTTCGTGGTGGTGATCCAACTCTACCGATCGTTCCGCGAGCGGCGAACGACCCGCGTCAAACCGCAGTTCACCCGCCAGAACCTGCGCCAGCGACGAGGCGAGGAGTGAGTTCTCCGCCGTTTGCGGTTGCGAGTCCCGTATCGCCGTCGAACCGAGGTCCTTGTCTGCAACCTTCATTCCCTTGGCTCACGTCTAGCGGGTATGGACTACGACCGGATCGCCGATCTGTCGCTGTCGATCGACGCGGTGTCGACCGAACGGCTGGAACGGGAGACCTCGAGCGAATTCACCCGCGTCACGACCGAGTTTGCACTGACCGGACCCGGATCGAACGACGACGGCGGTCGCGATGACTCCATCGTCGGCCGCGGCGAGGACGTCACCTACGAGACCGACGAGCACGACGCGCTGGCCGAGTCCGGGTTGCTCGACCTCACCGGCGAGTACAGCATCGACTCCTTTTCCGCCCGCCTCGAGTCGGTCGATCTGTTCCCGGCGGGCCCGCCTGACCGAGAGGTCTTTCGAAACTACCGCCGATGGGGACTCGAGAGCGCCGCGCTGGACCTCGCCCTTCGACAGGCCGGTACCGATATCGCCAGCGCGCTCGGTCGCTCGCTCGATCCCGTTCGGTTCGTCGCCAGCACGCGGTTGGGTGAGCCGCCGACGACCGACCGACTCGAGCAGTTGCGCGACCGGGTTCCCGACCTCGAGTTCAAACTCGATCCGATCCCCGAGTGGGACGACGACGTCGTGAGGGCGATCGACGAGAGCGTCGGCACCGACACCGTCCGGATTCTCGACCTGAAAGGACAGTACGAGGGGACCGAGGTCGACGTCCCGACGGACCCGGCGCTGTACCGGCGCGTTCTCGAGGCCTTCTCCGACGCCGTAATAGAGGACCCGGCGCTGACCGACGAGACCGACCCTCTGTTCGGGGAGGACGCCGTTCGAAGCCGCGTCTCCTGGGACGCGCCGATCGACGGGCTCGAGGACGTCGAATCGCTCCCGTGGGAGCCCGACTGGCTCAACATCAAACCCTCTCGGTTCGGCTCGCTCGAGTCGCTGCTCGAGACGATCGCCCACTGCGAGGAGCGCGATATTCGGCTGTACGGCGGCGGCCAGTTCGAACTCGGCGTCGGTCGCGGCCACATCCAGACGCTCGCGTCGCTGTACTATCCGAACAGTCCGAACGACGTCGCGCCGCGGGCGTACAACGAGGCCGTCGCCGGGACCGAACTGCCGTCGAGCCCGCTCGAGCCGCCCGCAGCGTCGGTCGGCTTTCGGTGGGACCACGACGCGTAGCCGAGCGGGACGGTCCGGTGGGGGCAGACGACTGTCGACTCCTGTGCGCAGGCGACGCCGAACTGGTGTGAGCCGGCTCGAGTGCGTATCGCCGTGTGACGAGCGGGATTAGCACTATACCCGTCGAAGTCGAACGTCGAGGCCATGGCCGATACTGTCGCCGATCCGGTCTACTACGTGATCAGCGACCTCCACATGGGCGGCGACGAGCAACTGGGTGAGATCGACTTCCTCGATGAGTTACTCGCGTTTCTCGAGCGGTTGGAGACGACCGACGAGGATGTGGAGTTGATAATCAACGGCGACGCGTTCGGACTGTGGGAGTACACCGAGACCGAGGGGGTGGCGAAGTTCGACCGGCTCACCGAGCGCTATCCCGATCTGTTCGAGCAGTTGCGCGCGACCGGCGATTCGATACCGATAACGTTGCTGCCGGGCAATCACGACAGCGATCTCGCCGCCTACGACGAGTACGTGAGCCGGCTGGCCGACTACAACGTCGACCTCGTCCAGGACCAGTCGGTCGTTCGACCGGTCGGCGACCGAACGATCCACTTCGAACACGGGCACCAGCAGGATCCAAACAACCGATTCAGGGACTTCGGCAACCCCTTCGAGACGCCGCTTGGCTACTTCTACAACGCGCTCGTCACGAGCCGAGCCGGTCAGCTTTCCGACCGGGGACGGTACAACTGGCTGAAAGACGTCCAGGCGGTCACGCCCACCGAGCGGGTCCCGAACTGGCTCCTCTCGAAGTACTTCTACCGCGAGATGAACCCGCTCTTGCGCTACGCCGTGATTCCGTTCCTGTTGCTGTTCTACGTTAGCGTCATCATCGCCGTACTGGCGGGGCTGGACGTCGCCGGTATCTGGACGATGCCGGTCGAGCGGACGGACGCAGTTCTCGACCGGATGGGACTGGTCGGCGAGACCGTTCACTTTCTCCTCGTCGTCAACGCGGCGATCACCGGCATGATCCTTCTCGTCGGCATTCCGGTCTACTTCGTCTTCCGCGACGTCGGGAAAACCGTCGATCGGTTCGGCGTGTTCGAGACGGACCTCACCGTCGACCCCGAAACGCCGTATATCGAGGCCGCCCGCGAGGTGTTCGCCGAGCGTCCGGAGACGGCGATCTTCTGCTACGGCCACACCCACCGACCGTCGGTGACAGAGATCGACGGCCGGCTGCTCGTTAACACCGGCACCTGGCTGAAACGCCTCCACCGTCGGGACGTCGTCGCGGGGCTGCTCCCGCCGGTGTTCTATCCGTCCTACCAGCTCTGTGCCGTCCGAATATCGGACGGTCCCGACGGTGTGGCCGTCGAGTACGAGGAGATCGAGAAAGCAAACCCCAGTTCGGAGGAGATCACCCGAACGGAACGCCTGCTCACGCTGGGACGGGCACCGACGCCGACGCTGCCGGATCGAGCGGTCGTCACCGACGAGCGACCGGACTCGACGACTGACGCGGATCGAGAGGCGGATCCACCGTGAAAACGCCGTACAGCGGGCCAGAGTCGTAAACCGGCCATCGTCAACTCGCTATTCGCGACGAGAAATCGAACGAAAACGGAGGGTGTCGGCCGCCATCGCTCGAGTCACTCGGAGTAGCCTTCCTGGAGGAACGTGCCTTCGGTCTCGTAGATCGAGACCAGTTCCTCGAGGAGCTCCTCGATGGTCTGATCCTCCTCGCAGTGGCTGTCGAGTCGGTCCTTCAGGTCGTCGCTGATCTCGATGGTGTGAGTCATGGGTGGAACGAGGCGTCGTCACTAGTCACGCCAGCCGGCGTCAAATACTCCGGGGGCGCGTGTGCAGTGGGTCACATCGGCCGAAGGGACGTCCCTCGAACCGACTGGCGGGACGGCCGTCGCTCCGATCGACGGGACGATACTTCGCCTCGGGCCGCCGGAGGAAATCTGCACAGACTGGCACGGGAGTACGCCCACCCGGACTGGCACGGGTGGATCACCCGCCCGAACCGGCACGGGACGGCCACGACGTTATCCCGGCGGTCGTGATACTGTCCGGTATGACAGCGACACTGACTGACGACGAAGTCGGGAAGACAGTGATCGACGCGGAAGGGAAAGAGCTCGGAATCGTCGCGCAGGTCGACGGTGGCCGCGCCGCCGTCGATCCGAACCCCTCCGTCGCGGAGCACGTGCTCGCGAAGATCGGCGTGGAAGGGGAGGACGACGAGGACTACATCGTCACGGAAGACATGCTCGAGACCGTCGGCGAGGATATCGTGCTGCGCGGCGAACTCTGAGTCGGCGTTCCGAGCGCGCGAGACCCGATCGATACCCACGATTCGCGTACCGTCTGTGAAACCCGCGAGATGTGTTATCGTGACTGAGCGCGAGAGATACGGCGAGAAGCGATGCGCCCAGTCGTCACATACGGACTCGGTGTCGGCGCGGTCGCGGTCGTGGTGTTCGTCCTGTTCGTCGCCTTCGTCTCCGGTGTCGGCGGCCTCTACACGCACGATCACGGAACGCTCGAGGTGTCGATCGACGGGGAGCGAATCGACTTCGACCAGCCGCAGTACCACGACCGACACCCCACGTTCCACTTCCACGAGGGCGGGGGCCAGGAGTGGCACCACCACCCCGAGAGCCCGTTGGCGGTCCTCGAGTTCGAGCGGCTGTCGGTCGCGGAGGCGCTTGGAACGCTGGAGATCGACGTGACGGACTCGAGCGTCACGATCGACGGGAGGATCTACGAGGATGGCGAGCCGGGAACGACGGTTTCGATCACGGTCGACGGCGAGCCGGCCGATCCCGACGCGCACCTGTTGCAGGACGGTGACGACGTCGTCCTCGAGGTGGTGTCGTGATTCGTACGGACGGAAGCGTCGGCCGGTGACCCGAGTCCGTCGCGTCGATGGTCGTCGAAACGCGTTTGCAGATCGCGACCGTCTGTTCGTCCGTGCTCCCCGAAACCGTCTGGGACCGTCACTCGAATCCGAAAAGCGGCTGGAGCCGACTGCTCTCGTATCCGGTCCTGATTGTCGCGCTGTACGCTCGAAACTGGCGGCTGCTCGGAGCGACCTGTGTCTTCCTGTTGATCAACCCGATCCTGTTTCCCGCCCCCGAGTCGGACTCGAAGGCCTGGATGTCTCGAGTCGTCCGCGCCGAACAGGAGTGGACGGACGCCGGCAACCCCCTCGTTGGACTCGGATTTCCGCAGGTGCTGAACCTCGTCCAGATACCGGTGTTCTGCTACAACGTCTACGCCGCGTACAGGCGATATCCGTTCCGAACGGCGGTGTTCACGGTTGCGACGATGATCCTCAAGCTCTGGTTCGTCGCCGAACTCGTCGAGCGATCGTCGCCTGCCGAGACCTGAACAACGAACTACCGGATTAGTCGTCGAGCGACTGCTCGCGCCAGGTCGTCCAGTCGTACAGCCGCTCGAGTTCGCCGCCCTGCTGTCGGATAGCGACGGCGGTGTTGAACAGGAAGGCGGCGACGAGCGTCGTACCAACGATCCAGGCGGCGTCGGCGAGCGCGCCGTAGCCGGCGAAATACCCCGTCACCAGGTCGACGAAGACGACGGCAACCACGACGACGATAGCCGGTAGCAGGTGGCGGGTCAGCGCAGCCAGGGTGGTTCCCTCGTGGACGCGGACGGCCTGCACGCCGTAGAGGATCGCCCAGCCGGAAGTGAGGATCCAGCCGACCGCGACGACCGGGCGCGTCCAGTCGGTGTCGACGAGAAAGGTCCCCCACCACGCGGCGACGAAGACCGCGATGACGGCGACGTCGGCCCACGCGGGAAGCACTCGAGAACGCCCTTCCCCCGGCCGTTCGGCGTGGTACAGCGCTCGGATACCCAGCGTGAGAAAGAGGATGAAAAACAGCACCGCGCCCTCGACGAACGAACTGGGCCAGTCGGACTCGAGCAACAGCGTTCCGACGCCGGCCGCGGCGTAGACGATCGCGGCGCCGATACCGGCGAACAGGTACCACTGTGCCTCGCTCACGTCGGCCGCGAGCACGTCGCGGACGTAGACGGACGTGTAGTACAGCAGGACGACCGCGGCGACGGCGATCGCGAGGTAGGCGAACAGGGAGCCGATCGCGACCGTCGTTTCCGGATCGCTGGCGTCGAACGCGATCGACGGTGCGGAGACGAACATCATCGGCTGCTAGGTGATCGCCAGACCGGTAAAAGTCCACCTTCGGTTACCGCCTTTCGGGAACCAACTGGTGGCGTACGGGACGGCGACACGAGAACTGAACGGAGCTGCGCGAAAGCGAGTTGCTAACACGATGGATCGCGAACGGCCCGTTATGACACCGCTGGAGCTTCGCGAGACCGTTCCGGCCCTCGAGTCCACCGCCTACCTGAACTGGGGTGCGGGCGGACCGAGTCCGCGACGCGTCGTCGACGCGGCCGAATCGGCCCTCGAGTACCACGAGTACGAGGCCCCTGCCAACGAGGGACAGTACCCCGCGGCGTTCGACGTCTACGACGAGGCGAGAGCGTCCGTGGCCGACCTGCTCGGCGCCGACGCGGACGAAATCGCGCTCACCGAGAGCACGACGGACGGGATCAACCGGGTCGCGGGCGCCATCGACTGGGAGGCGGGCGACGTCGTCGTCCGGACCGACCTCGAGCACTCCGCAGGGATCCTCCCGTGGCAGCGTCTCGAAGACGAACGCGGGATCGAGGTTCGGACGCTCGAGACGGAACGCGGGCGCCTCGATCTCGAGTCCGTGAAAGCGGCGGCGAGCGAGGCGACCCTGATCTGTGTGAGTTCGCTCACCTGGACGCACGGCACCCGACTACCGATCTCGGATATCGTCGACGTCGCCCACGATGCGGGTGCGCTCGTGCTCGTCGACGCCGTTCAGGCCCCCGGACAGCTGCCGGTCGACGTTGGACAGTGGGGTGCCGACTTCGTCGTCGCCGCGGGCCACAAGTGGCTCTGTGCGCCGTTCGGCTCCGGCTTCCTCTACGTTCGAGAGGGACTCGTGCGCGAACGAAATCTCGTGCCGCCCGCGATCGGCTACCGCAGCGTCGTCGACGAGAACGCCGTCGACTACCGATACGAATCGGGGGCGAAGCGGTTCGAGGTCGCGACCTCGAGTCCGGCCCCCTACGCCGGATTGACGGCGGCGATCGACTGCCTCGAGGAGACCGGTATCGAGACGATCGGCGACCGAATCGAGACGCTGACGGACCGGCTCAAAGCGGGCCTCTCCGACGAGCAGTTGCTGAGTCCGCGACGCTACGAGTCGGGCCTCGTGACCATCGCGGTCGACGAACCGGAGCCGACCGTCGAGCGGCTCTCGGAACGCGGAATCGTGGTTCGGTCGCTTCCCGGCCCCGAGGCGATTCGCGCGTCGGTCCACGCGTTCAACACCAGGGAAGAGGTGGACGCGCTGCTCGAGTGCTTGTAACTCCCGATCGACTGGAACGAGAGATAGCTGTAAGGTGCACCGGGCTGTCGAGTACGTATGTTCGACCGGATCCTCGTTCCGACCGATGGCAGCGGCCCAGCGAACGCGGCGCTCGAGTACGCCGGCGAAATAGCCGCCGTCGAGCAGGTGACCGTCCACATCCTGTACGTGGTCGATCCCGACGAGACTGACGAGACGGACGACCCCCTCGCGGTGAGTCGCGACTGGACGGGGGAGACCGGCTCGCCCATTATCGAAGAGATCGAGACGGGCGAGCCGCGGGACGCGATCCTCGAGGCCGCCGCCGAGCACGACGTCGACGCGATCGTCATGGGGACGCGCGGCCGACGCGGCGTCGGTCGACTCCTGCTCGGCAGCGTAACCGAGTCGGTCGTCCGGGACGCCGACGTCCCCGTCCTCGTCGTCCGGGGTGCGCCCGAGGTCAGACGCCCCTACCCGATCGAGACGATCGTAGTTCCGACCGACGGCAGCGCGCACGCGGACGTCGCACTCGAGCGCGCACTGACGGTCGCAGCCCACCACGACGCGACCGTTCATCTCCTTTCGATCGTCGACGTGACGCCGGCGGGAATCGAAGATCAGAACGATCTCAGACTCGATCGACTCGAGCGGTACGCCCGCCGAGTCGTCGAGGAGGGCGTCGAGCGGGCGGCAGACCTGGGTGTCGAGACGGAGGTGACGGTTACGTACGGCTCGACGCACCAAAAGATTCGGACGTACACGGACGCCGTCGATGCTGATCTCCTCGTGATGGGAACGCACGGACGCAGCGGCCTCGATCGACTCCTCCTGGGAAGCGTCACGGAACGTGTTCTCCGGACGGCGACGACGCCGGTGCTGACGGTTCGTGCAGCGAGCGAGGAGTGAGCGGCCGGTTGTTCCGGCATTGCTGCCTCGGGCAGTCGACCTCGAGTCCGCGAGTGCCGGTGTCAGTCGGGATCGGTCTCACTCGAGTCCGCCGCGGCTTCGACGAGGGTCTGTCGTTCCTCGAAGTACGCCGGGGCGTCGTGGTCCGCTTCGAACTGGATGACGCGTTCCAGCGCGGCCGACCCGTCGTCGTCGGACTCCAGGTCCTCGGCGAGATCGGTGTACGCCGCCGCGAGATCCTGAAAGGCCTGCATGCGCGTTTGCTTTGCCTCGACGAGGAGCTGTTTCTCCTTGACCTCGCTCTCTAACTCCTCTAAGGCGTCGATGTCGACGTCACCGGGTCCGGCCGGGGTCGACGGGCCGCCGACGCCTTCGACGCCCGACGCGTGCTCCTCGAGTCGCGTCCGAAGTTCGGCCATCTCCTCGTCGATTTCGGAGAGCAGGTCGTCCGCTTCGTCGCGCATCGTCTCGACGCGGCCCGAGAGCAAGCCGGCCTGCGTGTGACAGTAGTCGACGAACTCCTCGACGACCAGTTCCGGGCCGCTGTCGTCGCTCATAGCGGTCCGTTCGTGCTTCTACCCGAAGTCAGTTTGGACTGAGCGGTTCGGCGGCTCGAGGGTGCCTCGAGGAGGGGTGTCGACACTCGTACAATACCGATGCAGCAACGGTTTTATTGGTGGTTCCAGAACGCTATGTTACGTGGTTGCTGACGCCGTCGATGCCGTCTCCTACGTGATCGGGGGGCTTTCATATCGGTGGCAAGCAACTCGAGCGGGCGTTTCCTCGCTGTTCGACGGTTCCGGGCACGCGGCGAGAACTCGATCGATATCTCCGATCTTCCCGAAGATCCATTTGCTAGCATAGCCCACGCTACGGCGGTTCCAGACCCGTTAAGTCCCTTCGGCCACTGACTCACTCACAGTGAATCGAGCAGCGAGTCGCGAATATCTGCAGTCACCAGTCACCACCCATACATGAGCAAAGACTACATCGAGGTACGGGGGGCGGAGGAGCACAACCTCAAGGACCTCGACGTCACGATCCCCCGCGAGGAGTTCACCGTCGTCACCGGCCTCTCCGGATCGGGGAAGTCGTCGCTGGCGTTCGAGACGATCTACGCCGAAGGCCAGCGCCGGTACATCGAGAGCCTCTCGGCGTACGCCCGAAACTTCCTCGGCCAGATGGACAAACCCCAGGTCGAGACCGTCGAAGGCCTCTCGCCGGCGATCTCGATCGACCAGAAGAACGCCGCGAACAACCCGCGATCGACGGTGGGGACGGTTACGGAGCTCCACGACTACCTCCGGCTGCTCTACGCCCGCGTCGGCACCCCGCATTGTCCCGACTGCGGCCGCGAAGTCGGCGAGCAATCGGCTCAGAACATGGTCGAACGCATCCTGGAGCTCCCCGAGGACACCAAGGTCAAACTCGCGGCCCCCGTCGTCCGCGACCAGAAGGGGGCTTTCGAGGACCTGTTCGACGAACTCGTCTCGGAGGGGTACGCCCGCGTCGAGGTCGACGGCGAGGAACACGACCTCACGCTCGACAAACCCGAACTGGACGAGAACTTCGACCACACCATCGACGTGATCGTCGACCGCATCAAGGTCTCGACCGAGGCCCGTCCGCGGATCATCGACAGCGTCGAGACGGCGCTCGAGGAGGCCGAGGGCGTCCTGAAGGTCATCCTCCCCGACGCGCCGAAAGACGTCGCGAGCGATCTGGGCGACGCGGCCCGCCGGACCGGCGCGTTGGGCGACGAGACCGAGGAGGACGACCGCTTCGTCGTCGAGTTCTCGAAGGACCTCGCCTGCACCCACTGCGGGATCGACGTCCCCGAGATCGAGACCCGATCGTTCTCGTTCAACTCGCCCCACGGTGCTTGTCCCGAGTGTGAGGGGCTCGGCGAGACGAAGGAGATCGACGAGAGCCTCGTCATCCAGGACGAGTCCAAGTCACTGAAACACGTCTTCGAGCCATGGAGCTACAACCGCTCGTACTACCAGACCCGGCTCGACGCCGTCGCCGAGCACTTCGACGTCTCGCTGTCGACGCCGTTCGCGGAGGTCGACGACGAGATCCAGCAGGCGTTCCTCTACGGCACCAGCGAGAAGGTGACGTTCGAACGGCACACGAAAAACGGCACTCGGCGCAAGCGCAAGCGCTTCGAGGGCGTGATCCCGAACCTCGAGCGGCGCTACCTCGAGACCGACTCCGACTCGACGCGCGACCACATCGAGGACTACATGTCGGCGACGGAGTGTCCGGCCTGCGACGGCACCCGGCTGAAGGCCGCGAGTCGGGCCGTGCTGGTCGACGGCACCGCCATCACGGAGATCAACGGACTGAGCATCGGCGACGCCCTCGAGCACTTCGAATCGATGGAAGCCGACCTCACCGAACGCGAGAAGGTGATCGCCGAGGAGATTCTCAAAGAAATTCGATCGCGGCTCGGCTTCATGTGCGAGGTCGGCCTCGAGTACCTCACGCTCGACCGCGAGGCTGCGACGCTCTCCGGCGGCGAGAGCCAGCGAATTCGACTGGCGACGCAGATCGGCTCCGGTCTCGTCGGCGTCCTCTACGTGCTCGACGAGCCCTCGATCGGGCTCCACCAGCGGGACAACGACCGACTGCTCGACACCTTAGAGGAGCTGCGCGACATCGGCAACACCCTGATCGTCGTCGAACACGACGAGGAGACGATGCGCCGGGCCGACCAGGTCATCGACATGGGGCCCGGCCCCGGCAAGCGCGGCGGCGAGGTCGTCGCGAACGGGCCCGTCGAGGAGGTCAAGTCGACCGAGGGCTCGATCACCGGCGAGTACCTCTCCGGAAAGCGACAGATTCCGGTTCCCGACGAGCGACGCGACCCCGACGGCGCGCTGACGATCCGCGGGGCCCGTCAGCACAATCTGGCCGACGTCGACGTCGACATTCCGCTCGGCAACTTCACCGCGATCACCGGCGTCTCCGGCTCCGGCAAGTCCACCCTGATGCACGAGGTGCTCTACAAGGGACTCGCTCGCCAGATGAACGACAACACGAGCGTGATTCCGGGCGAGCACGACGCCCTCGAGGGGCTCGACAAGATCGAAACCGTACGGCTGATCGACCAGTCGCCGATCGGTCGAACCCCCCGGTCCAATCCGGCGACGTACACCAACGTCTTCGACTACATCCGCGAGCTGTTCGCCTCGACGAAGCTGGCGAAACAGCGCGGCTACGAGGTTGGACGCTTCTCGTTCAACGTCAAGGGCGGCCGCTGCGAGGAGTGTGGCGGCCAGGGAACGGTCAAGATCGAGATGAACTTCCTCTCCGACGTGTACGTCCCCTGTGAGGAGTGCGACGGCGCGCGGTACAACGACGCCACGCTCGACGTTACCTACAAGGGCAAGACGATCGCCGACGTGCTCGAGATGGAAGTCGAGGAGGCCTACGACTTCTTCGAGTCCTCGAGCCAGATCCGGCGTCGCCTCCAACTCCTGAAGGACGTCGGACTGGGCTACATGACGCTCGGCCAGCCCTCGACGACGCTCTCCGGCGGGGAGGCCCAGCGGGTCAAGCTTGCGGAGGAACTCGGAAAGAAGGACTCCGGCGAGACGCTCTACCTGCTCGACGAGCCGACGACCGGACTCCACAGCGAGGACGAGCGGAAACTCATCGACGTTCTCCACCGGCTGACCGACAGCGGCAACACCATCGTCGTCATCGAGCACGAACTCGACCTCGTGAAGAACGCCGACCACGTCATCGATCTCGGTCCCGAGGGCGGCGAGAACGGCGGCGAGATCGTCGCGACCGGGACGCCGGAAGACGTCGCCCGACTCGAGGCTTCGCATACGGGACGGTACCTGCGCGATCTGCTGCCGAAGATCGACCTCGAGGGGCCGCGCGGCGAGCGCGTCGAACCGGTGTCGGCACCGATGGACGACGACTGAGCCTCCAATCCGCTCTCGAGCCGTTTTCCCGTGTCGCTCCGTCCGGAGCCAGTCTCGAGTCGAAACGCGAACGGTCGGTCGCTGCGCGGACATCTCGTGAGTCGGCCGCGATCTGGGGCGTCTATGGTCGGGTGGCCGTTTACACCGTACTCGTTCTAACCGTCGGTCAATGCTCCCGCCAATCGCGAGCAACTTCGTCGCGGCGGAGGACCCTTCCGGGGCCCTTTCTCACGTCGAGACGCTCAACGGCGACGGTATCAGCGGCATTCTGAATCTACTCGGCGAACACTACGACGATCCGTCGGCGGCCGCTGCGGACGCCGACGCCTACGTCGACTTAATTGAGGCTATCGACGACGCCAACCTCGACTGTTGCGTCTCGGTCAAGCCCTCCCAGATCGGACTCGACATCGGCGACGACGTCTTTCAGACCCACCTCGAGCGAATCGTCGACGCGGGCGTCGAGCACGACGTCTTCGTCTGGATCGACATGGAAGATTACACCACGACCGACGTGACGCTCGACGCGTTCGAACGGCACGCCCATGAGACCGACGGGAACGTCGGCGTTTGCGTGCAGGCGAACCTGAAGCGGACGCGGGAAGACGTCGAACGACTGGCCGACGTCCCCGGTAAAGTACGCTTCGTCAAGGGGGCGTACGACGAGCCGAGCAGCGTCGCCTACAAGCAAAAAGCGCGGGTGAACGAAGCGTACCGCGAACTGCTGGCGTTCGCCTTCGAAGCGTTCGACGACGGGATCGCGGTCGGCAGCCACGATCCGGAGATCGTCGAGTACGTCGAGGGGCTCTCGGAGGCCCACGACACGCCGTTCGAGTTCCAGTTGCTCATGGGCGTCCGCGAGGGCGCACAACACGACCTCGCTGCGGAGTACGAGGTCTACCAGTACGTCCCCTACGGCGGGAAGTGGTTCTCGTACTTCTACCGTCGCGTCCGCGAGCGTAAGGAGAACGCCCTGTTCGCCCTTCGAGCGGTCGTCGGGTCGTAGCGAGCGACTCGAGCGCAGCGCGCGGCCGATCGCCCGATAGCCGCAATTCGTCTCGGAGACACCTCTACTGGTGTCTCTCGAGCAACCGAGAATGAACTCGGTTCTGTCAACCGCTCCACAAACTATTTGATCGCCTTGTGAAAGATACTCGTATGGAACGGCGCGAACTCTCTCGCAGAACGATCGCACTCTGTCTCGCTGGCGGGGTCGGTCACGCTCTCTTTGCGCTCTGGCTGATCGGATTCGTCCGTGAGGGATCGTTTTGGGGAACGAACACGCCAGAATCGCCCTCGGGAGCGGCGTTCCTTTCGGTTACGATCCTCGGGCTCGTTTTACTCGGCGGTGTTCCATTCGTGTTGTTCTTCCGTTATCGGCTCCTGTCACCGTTCGTCGCCCTCTTCACCCTTTTCACGTGGGCGTTCTACGGCAGCTATCAACACTTCGAGGAAGCGCGCGCCACCGGTGCAACACCGATCGGTCTCTACGCCGATTCGCTGTTCGGCATTCTCTGGTTCGTTCCGCTGGCGATCGTTCTTCTCGTCGGGCTGGTCGAGTATCTTGTTCGTAGCCGTTTCGATAGCCGTCCGCTCGAGGCTCCCTCCGATTGAGACGACCGACCGCGTCGCTATTGAACTTCGTCAGCCTTCGCCGCCGAGGTCGTCGGGATCCAACAGTTTCGATTCGGCCTTTCGCAGGTGGTCGAGTAACGTGGTCTTCGAGATATCGAACTCGCTCGCGAGTTCGCGGGTCGAGACGCCGCGCGGCCACTGGTAGTAGCCCCGTTTACGCGCGAGTTCGAACACCTCTCGCTGGGTACTGGTGAGCGCGTCCATTCGACGCTTGCGCTCGGATTCGCCCGTCGGCGTGCTCGTGACGGTTTCGACCGAGACGTCGGCGTTCCCGTCCTCGCAAATGCTCTCGATCGCGGTTTCGATCCGCTCTCGATCGCCGGCGAAACAGACTTGCCAGTGTTCCCGGCCGTTCTCGATCCGGACGGGTGCGCTGTGGACGAACCCGTGTTCTAACAGCGTCGGACAGATCATCTTCTGGGGGTCGTACTCGAGGAAGAACTCGCGGGCGACGTTTCCCGGGAGGGACGACGATTGCCGTCGGCCGAACCGCTCCTGAAGCTCGAGCACGTCGCCCGCCAGCGACGAGTCGTCGATCTCGGTGAGCAACGCCTCGACCTCTTCGGTCGTCTGGCCGAACGCGGTGAACAGTCCGTTGACCGAGGCCGACTCCGTTTCCGCCGTCGGCGCGGTGTACACCGCGTGCGCCAGAATACCGCCGCCGACCCGATCGGTCGCCTCGATCGCCCAGCAGTTCGGATGCCAGACCTCGAAGGACAGCCTCGTCCCCTGGACCGGCTGATCCCAGTTCGTTGCCATTCTACGGTACTTCTTTGCAGTGATCACCAAGAAGGTCTCGTTTCGCGAGGCGACCCTCCCATGGACGGGTGACGTTATTCGAGACGCACGGCCCAATCGGTATCCATGAGTCAGCAATCCTCAGATCAGCTGTACGGCCACCACATCGACGGTGAGTGGACCGATGGTAGTGGCACCGAAACGTTCGCGAGCGAGAATCCGGCGACGGGCGAGGAACTCGCACGGTTCCACCGGGGGACCGACGCCGACGTCGACGCCGCGCTCGAGGCCGCCGAAGCGGCGACCGACGAGTGGCGCGAACTCTCCTACATCGACCGCGCGGAGTACCTCTGGGACATCTACCACGAACTCCGCGAACGCACCGACGAACTGGCCGAAATCGTCACGAAGGAGTGTGGCAAGGAGATCAGCGAGGGCCGCGCTGACGTCGTCGAGGCCTACCACATGGTCGAGTGGGCGGCGGGCAACGCTCGCCACCCCCACGGCGACGTCGTCCCGAGCGAAATCGGGAGCAAAGACGCCTCGATGCGCCGGAAACCTCGCGGCGTCATCGGCTGTATCACGCCGTGGAACTTCCCGGTCGCCATCCCGTTCTGGCACATGGCTATCGCCCTCGTTGAAGGGAACACGGTCGTCTGGAAGCCCGCCGAACAGACGCCGTGGTGCGGGCAGATCATCGCCGAGATGATGGACGACGCCGGAATTCCGGACGGCGTCTTCAACATGGTTCAGGGCTACGGCGACGCCGGTGCCGCCATCGTCGACGACGACCGCGTCGATACGGTGCTCTTCACCGGCTCCGCGGAGGTCGGCCACGAAATCGCGGGCAAAGTCGGCGGCCAGCCCGGCAAACTCGCGGCCTGCGAGATGGGCGGCAAGAACGGCACCGCCGTCACCGAGAAGGCGGACCTGGACATCGCCGTCCACTCCGCCGTGATGTCGAGTTTCAAGACGACGGGACAGCGCTGCGTTTCGAGCGAGCGCCTGATCGTCCACACGGACGTCTACGACGAGTTCAAAGAACGGTTCGTCGCAGTCGCCGAGGAGATCACCGTCGACGATCCGCTCGAGGAGGACACGTTCATGGGGCCCGCTATCGAGCCCGAGCACGTTGAGAAGATCCACCGCGCCAACCAACTCGCTCGTGACGAGGGCGCCGAGGTGCTCGTCGACCGCGCGGAGCTCGACGCCGAGGAGATTCCCGAGGGCCACGACGAGGGCAACTGGGTCGGCCCGTTCGTCTACGAGATCGAGTACGACACCGACCTGCGCTGTCTCAAAGAGGAGGTGTTCGGTCCGCACGTCGCCCTCCTCGAGTACGACGGCGACATCGAAGACGCCGTCGAGATCCACAACGACACGCCGTACGGACTTGCAGGGGCCGTCATCTCGGAGGACTATCGCCAGATCCACCACTTCCGAGATCACGCGGAACTCGGCCTCGCGTACGCGAACCTGCCGTGTATCGGCGCGGAGGTCCAGTTGCCGTTCGGCGGCGTCAAAAAATCCGGGAACGGCTACCCGAGCGCCCGCGAGGCTATCGAAGCCGTCACGGAGCGGACCGCCTGGACGCTCAACAACTCGAAGGAGATCGAGATGGCCCAAGGGTTGTCGGCGGATATTACGACGAGCGACGACTGATCGGCGAGGTCGGGTGGAGCGACCGAGCTGCGGTCTCGCTCGGCTACCGGCGACGACTGATCGGCGAGGTCGGGTGGAGCGACCGAGCTGCGGTCTCGCTCGGCTACCGGCGACGACTGATCGGCGAGGTCGGGTGGAGCGACCGAGCTGCGGTCTCGCTCGGCTACCGGCGACGACTGATCGGCGAGGTTGTGCGGAGCAACCGAGCTGCGGTCTCGCTCGAGTAGGGGTGATGTCTGGACGAAGACACATCAACGTGATCCGAACGGTTAACGCCGACGGGCTGCGAACGACGCGCGTATGAACTCGAAGAAGGCCGTCGTCCGGCACGGGCTCGTCGGCGGCGGCTTCGTCACCCTGTTGCTGGCGGGGTCGCTCGTCGCCGCGCTCGGCGTTCCGACGACGCCGTCGATGCTCGGTGTGGTCTCGTGGCTCGTTTTCGTCGGCGCGACGATGCTCGTCGCGGGACGCAGGGAGCGCGTCAGGATCGGCTCGAGAACGATCGGGTGGCCGCGCGTCGCCGCCGTCGCAATCGCGACGATCGCCGTCGGCTGGGGCGCGATCAGTCTCGGGAGCCTGCTCGTGGCCGACGGCATCACCGGACTCGGCCCGATCGAAGCCGTCCTCACGGTCGCGATGGTCGGCTACTTCGCGTGGTTCGCCCGCGAGTGCTGGGTCGGCGGGGCGCGAATCGACGCGGAGACGTTCGTCGTCGACTGAGCAACCGATGCCGGTGGGGCGGTCCACCGAGGAAACCGTTTGCGAACGGTTCCGGCTACCGGAGGAGCGGTGGGAGCCATCCGGGAGTACAGCCAAGGCGAATGCGGTTGAACCGACGAGTATGTCGGACGATACCACGACCGATCGGCTCGAGGAGACGGAGCGAGAGCGCGAGCAGGAACGGATCGACGAGAAGCCGACGGATTCGATCGATCTCGAGCACGCAGACCGGGTGCAGGTGGGCGTTACGCGTGGCGAAACCGATCTCGAACTCGGTCCGCCGCGGGACTATCCGGACCGAGCAGACGTTTCGGTCCGGCCCGAGTCGGCCGACGGTCACCGGCTGGTTCTGAGTATCGATGCCATGGCTGGCGATCACGGAACGGGCCACGCGGACGTCGAACTGACGCCCTCGGAGGCGCGGGCGTTATGTGAACAACTCGACGAGACAGTTCGCTGGATGACCGAAGACGACGGTCCGGAAACCGACCGCTGATCCGTTCCGTCAGATCGGCGAGGGAAGTGGCCGTCGGTAAAAATGTGCGGACTGCGACTCGCCTCCCCCGATTCGCTTGCGCTGGTGAGTCTACTCCGGGCTCGGCGTCTCTTCGCGCGAGAGGTACGCCGCCAGATCGGACGTCGTGACGATGCCGATGACACCCTCGTCCTCGTCGACGACGGGGAGGTGGTGGAAGCCGTGTTCGACCATCAGATCCGCGGCGTCGCGGATGGTCTCCTGTGCCGTCGCCGTGGTGACGTTTCGGCTCATGTACGTCGAAACCGGCGTCTGGTCCTTCGGCTTGCGTTCGGCGACGATCTTGACGAAGTCCGTGTTCGTCAGGATCCCCTCGAGTTGGTTGTCCTCGTCGACGACCATCACCGAGCCGATCTCGTTTTCGAGCATCTGTTGTGCTGCCTCTTCGACGAGCGTGTCGGCGCGGACCGTCTCGAGCGACGTGGACATGACCCGTGCGACGAAAATATCCTCCATACACCCGTGTACTCTTTATACATTATAAGAATTGTCGAAGCGGATAGCATCGTCCATCGGGGAAGACAACGCGGCTGGAGTCCGAGCAGCTGTGTGGACGTCCTCCCGATCCCATCGACGCCGTAACCGACGACCACGTTCGGTCTCCGCCGGACATTTAAATACCAACCCGGCCATACTCCGTGACGTATCAACCGATGGCGTCCCCTCCACCAGGTCTCGACGGGACCTGCAAACTCCTCTCCGAACCTGTACCCAGCACTGAGCTATTCGACCGCGTTGCGGCGGAGTACGCCACCCTCGCCGACGAGTACGGTCCCCGGAACGTACTGGTCCTGAAACGCCACCCTGCGGGTCTCGAGTCGCTCACCGAAGCCCTCGCCGGCATCGATGCCACGAGCGGTTCGCCTCGATCGCCGCGCGTCGAGTCCCTCCCGGAACACGCCTCGAAGGTGCTCGAAGCGTACGATCCGACGCTGGACCGACTCGAGTACGAGGAGCGTATCGAACTCATCTCGCTGGTGATCGACGGCGCCAGCCGCGACGTTCCCGAGTACCTCGAGCGGGCGGCGAACCACGAGAGCTTCGCCCGCGACGTCGGGCAGCTGCTGCTCGAGGCGACGCGCCAGCAGCTGCGACTCGAGGACGTGGCGGACCGCGACCCACACGACTCTCTGGCCTTCCTCTACGCGATGAACGACCGGTTCCACGCGGAACTCGAGTCACGGGGGTACGTCGAACGAGCGGACGTGATCCCGCGGACCGTCGAGTTGCTCGAGTCGGATACGGACGGGCTCCGCACGCGCGTGACGGACTCGATCGACGCCGTCCTCGCCGTCGAGTTCGAGGAGTACCGCCGACTCGACCGACGGTACCTCGCCGCACTCACGCGAGATGCGGACCTCGTCTGTCTCGGAGAGCGCCACGCCAGCGTCGAACGCACGCGCGTCGAACCGGGCTGCATCGAGGATCTCGTCGGGGACGAGCTCGAGGTGGAGATCGTCGACTCGCGGCTCGAGCAACCCGACGACGACCGCGTCACGACACCACCGCACCACGCGATTACGCGGCTGTTAGCGACGGGAGCGCCGCCGGAACCGGCAGAAACCGGTGGACGACAGTCGGTCGGCACCGGCGACCGAGTCGAAACAACGGAGCGCGGACGGGCCCGACGCCTTCGGTCCCGAACGGCCCGCGATCAGGTCGGCGCCGTCGCGAGCGAGATTCAGGCGCTTCGGGATCGCCACGACTGGCGCTTCGACGCGTTCGCCGTCGCCGTCCCGCGGATCGAACGCGTCCCCGAAACCAGACGACAACTCCGCGAGGCCGGGATTCCGACGGCGACGATCGGCACGCCCTCGCTCGCCGAAGACCCGGTCGTCCACGAACTCTACGCGTTCGTGACGCTTCAGTGCGAACGCGAGCGCGACCCCGACAGAATCGACGCCGAACTCGTCGACGCCGTCACCGATCGCGCCGCTCGCGGTCGAGACGGGACGGCGACGACTGAACCGCGAGACGTCTCGATCGAGCGCCTTCACGCCCGCGTCGCCGACGTGACGCCCGAGTTACTCGCGTCCTGTACCGACTCGAGCGTCGCCCGATCGCTCGAGCGCTGGATCCGACTGACGGACCTGAAGGGACGCATCGCCCGCGAGGAGGCGTGGGTCGACGCCCGCGAGCAGTACGCGAGCGTCCGTCGGGTGCTCGAGATCGCCCGGTTCGTCGAGGAGACTGACCTCGTCGGCCCGGACTGGCAAGGGCTGCGGCGGATGCTCCGGCGAACCATCCAGTACGACGCGCCGTACGTCCACGCCGTCGAGGCCCAGCCGCCGACGGGCGGCGTCACGGTCTGTGCCGTCGACGACTGTAAGTACGACTCCTGGGAGACCGTCTTCCTGCTCGATCTGCTCGACGAGAACTATCCCGGCGAACAGTTTCTCACGCAACTGTTCCCGACGGCGTGGCTGCGCGGAATGGACAGCTATCCCGCGGTCACGGATCCGTCCGTGAACGACGTACGGGAGACGTTCGCCACCGTCGATGCCGACGACGATGACGATACCATCGCGGACCCGTTCACAACCTATCACGCCCAGCGATCCCGACGGCGACTCGCCCTCGGCACTCGCGCCGCGCGAACCCACCTCTACTGTTGCTCGTACGAACGGGGCTCGGGCGGCCTGCGTCGGACGTACGACGAGTCGCGCTACCTGCAACTGATCGATGCGACCGCGGGTCTCGACCTGCCGGACGTCGAAACCGATACCGCCGCGGCGATCCACGGCGAGACGAACGCCCTCGAGGCGTTGCTCGCCCAACCCCACGGCGAACTCGAGCGGATCCTCCGGGAGGCGAGCACCGGCGGCGAGGCCGACCTCGGCGCGACCGAGGAGCTGTTCGAGGAGATCGCAGTCGTCCTCGAGGACGGCGACATCGACCCGGAGTTGGCCGAAGCCGTCCGTTCGCAGTTCGAGTTCGCCGCGGGGGAGGTGGTGCGGGATGACTGAGGGGGACGCCGAAGTCGACTCGAGGATGCGGAGTCCGGGAACCGACAGCCTCGACGTCGACGGGCTCGAGACCTACCTCCACTGTCCCCGACGGTACGAGTTCGCCCACGTCGACGGGCTCGAGGGGAGCGACGACGGGACGACGATCGACGACCGGATCGCCCTCTTGCGAACGGCGATCTGCGACGCGTTACGACGCGGCGAGACGGGCCGCGAGGCGTTCGCCGACGCCGCAGGGGAGCGACTCGAGGCACTGTGGGCCGACCACGACGAGCGCTTCCACTCGAGGACACAACGGCGACACGAACGACGGGTGCTCGAGGCGACGCTCGAGGCGTACGTCGAAACCGTCGGCGTCGACCATGCTGAGGGGGTCGAGCGACTGACGGCCGAGTCGACCGACGGCGAGCTGGTCGGTCCGGATCTCCCGCTCTCGAGTACTGTTTCGCTTCCGGCGACCGAGACCGACACCGAATCGGTCACGATCGACGCAAGCGTCGACTACGTCTACGCCGACGGCCGATCGATCGTCGGCGTCCAGTTCGTCCCGACGCTCAGATCGCTCGGTCTCCTTCGGTACCGGTCCGACTGGGAGCGAGGGATCGCCGAACGGTTTACCGACCACTTCGATCCGGACGCGGGCGTCTTCGATCCGTCGTTCGTCGCCTCGCTCTTCGAGACGGCGGTCGTCATCGACGGACTTCGAACCCGCTGTCAGCAGTTGGGCCTCGAGGACCGAACCTGCCGATACGTCCAGATCCCCCTCGCCGATCGCTCGGGGACCGCGATCAACTGGGTCCGCGAGACGGTCGAGACGAGCCTCGAGACGAAGGATCTGACCGACGGCTACATCGACCACCACACCTACGGAATGACCCACGAACACCGAAACCGAACGGTCGACGACCGACTCGCGGACGTCGTGAGCGAGATCGCAGGTGACGCGTTCGATCCGACCGATCGCTGGGACGATATCTCGAGCGACGCCTGTCCGGACTGTGGCTACACGGTCTGTTGTCAGGACTACATCGCGGAGGAGGTGCGATTCGATGGATAACCCGAATCGAGACCGGACTGTCGACACGGACGACGGTAATTCCGAGAGCGACTCGCTCGATCCCAAGGGGAACCAGCCTGCCGTCATCGACAGCGAAGCGGCCTGTACCTCCGTCGATGCCGGTGCGGGGACCGGGAAGACGACGACGATGCTCATGCGGATCGAGCGGGCGATCGAACGCGGCGACGCCGATCCAGAGGACGTCCTCGTCCTGACGTTCGCGAACGAGGCCGCGGGGAGCATTCGGGACGCGGTCGCCGATCGACTCGACCCCGAAGCCGCCGCGGCGATCGACGTCTACACCTACCACTCGTTCTGTTACCGGTTGGTCCGGGAGTACGCCTACTACCTCGGCTACTCGCCGGAGTTCGACGTCGTCACCGAGCGCAAGCGCCGTCGGATCGTCGGCCGACTGCTCGCGACCAACGACTACGACTTCGCGACCGTCGGGCGGGGCTCGCCGGACGACCTCGCCGCCGGCGTCGATCGATTCATCCAGGCCATGAGCCAGGAAGACATCACGCCCGAGCAGCTGGAAGCGCAGCTTCCGGCGGTGCGAACCCTCGAGCTCTGCAACGAGTTCGTCCTCTGGCTCGAACGGACCGCGAGCGACGAACTCTCATTCGATAACGAGGCGCTGCGCTACTTCAACGCGGACGACCACCTCGAGGCGTCACGGCAGTCGCTGGTCGGCTACGGGAAACTCATCACCTACTGTCGCGAGAAGATCGCGGAAGCCCCGGCGGAGTTCCGCGACGACGACGTCGTCCGCGACGTCGATCGCTACCTCCGGGTGCTCCAGCAGTGCGTGACGAACACGATCGAGGTGCTCTCGCTCGAGGAGCCGACGACGAAACAGCTGCCGCGAGCGCTGTTCGGCAACGAGATCTGGCGCACCGCGACGAGTCGGATCGAGCAGAGCCCGTTCGGTCGGCTGAAACACTACGTCGAATTCATGCGCCTGGCGCGCCACTACACCGCGGTCTACGCCGACTACCACGAGCACCTCGAGGACGAGCGAACGCTGGACTTCGACGAACTGGTTCGGACGGCGACCGAGCTACTGACGGACGACGAGATCGCGACCGAGATCACGGACCAGTGGACGCAGGTCTACTGCGACGAGTTTCAGGACACCGACGAGACGCAGTTCGCCCTGATCACCGAACTCACCGACGGCTCCGACCGGCCCGACCTGCTCGCCATCGGCGACAAGGATCAGGCGATCTACGGCTGGCGGGGCACCGACCGGGAGGGGCTCGACCGGCTCGCCGAGACGTACGACGATCACGAGGCGATCGAACTCGAACTCAACTTCCGGTCGCGTCAAGAAATTTTGGACCTCACGAACCACTGCGACTACGGACCACAGTCCTCGAAGACGCTCCGCGAAGTCGGAAGGGAAACGGGCGAGTACGGAAGCGGAGCGGACGCCACAACCGAGAACGGAGGCAACGCCACGGACGAGAGCGGAAGCGACGCCGCGACCGAAATCGAAGACGGCAACGCGGAACAGCTGCCGGATCGCGTCGTCAAAGTCGAGAGCGACGAGATCGATCGGCCGACGGCCGAACAGGTCGCGACGACCGTCTCGCGGCTGTTGAACGACGAAGCGGAGAACGTCCCCAAACGCTCACTCGAGGATATCGCCGTCATCGTTCGGACGAATCGTCACGCGCAGGCAGTGGCTGACGAACTCCGCAACCGACAGATCCCCTACGAGATTTCGGGCTCACCGCGGGGCGAAATCTCGCCGGGAATGCAGACGCTGCTCTCGTACTTTCGCGTGCTCGTCGATCCGACCGCCGACGCTCACCTTCGGCGCGTGTTGCTCTACCGATACCGGCTCACAGAGAGCGATCTCGCGACGCTTCAACAGCGCGACGGGTCGCTGTACGACGCGGTTCTGGACTGCGAGCCGGACGAACTCGACCATCCGGATCGGCTCGAGCGGGCGCGCGATCACCTCGCCGAACTGGAGACGCTACGGGACGTCTACCCGCTTTCGGGCTTCATTCGCCGGTTCCGCGAGGTGACGCGCCTCGAGTGGTTCCTCACGAGCGACGAACGCGAGGAGTTCCAGCGCCTGGAACGGTTCGTCGAGGCCTACACCGCCGATTCGGTTGTCCAGACGCTGACGCCGGCGTTCGTCGACGCGCTCGAGGGAACCCTCCGCGGGAGCGGGAGCGAACGAACCCGCGGCACCCAGTCGTCGGACTCGATCGACGTGATGACGGTCCACCAGGCAAAGGGGCTCGAGTTCGACACCGTGCTCGTCCCCTATCTCTCGGACGAAGAGTGGTGCGTCGATCGCGATTACGCCGAACGCGCGCGCTATCGACTGCTCGCGGCGACGCTCGACGACGAGGTGGACTCGCCGCTGCTCGCGAACCTCGCAGCCGAGACGGTCGGCGAGGAGTGGCGCGTGCTCCACGTCGCGCTCACGCGCGCCGAAAACCACCTGTTCATCTTCGGCGCCGAGTACGAGTACGACGGCGACGAGACCGAACTCGGCGTCTCGACCGCCGAGGCCTGTTTGTCGAACGAGATCGAGTGGTCGGTCGCCGGTCAGCGTATGAATCTCTGGGCGTCGCTGACCGAGAGCTTCCAACGGGTTCGAGAGACCTACCCCGAAACGGTCGTCGACCGGACTGAAGAGATCGGTCGCTCCGCCGGCATCAGCCCGGGAACGATCACCTACTACGCCGGGTACGAGGATCGGTTCGTCGAACCGCTCGAGACGCGGGAGGCGATCGAGACGGTACACCGATTAGGTCGGCAATTGCGCAGCGGGACGCTGTTGCCGGCAGCCGACACGGCGAGCCACGGCGGATCCGTCGGTGCCGATTCCGGCCACGGAACGAGGCGACAGGTGCCGACCGGCCGTCGACCGTCGGCGCTTTCGACCGACACCGTCCGATTCCCCGTTGAGACGCTCTCGAACGCGACCGAGGTGCCGGCCGCGTTGCGCCACAGCTACACGGCGATGGAGACCCACGAGACCTGTGCGCGGAAGCACTACCTCGATCACGTCGTGCGAGCGATCGGCGATGCGACCGAGCCGTCCGGAGAGTCGGCGGACGAGGGGAACGAGGGAGACGACGAGACGGGATCGAGGATCGTCGGAACGATCTTCCACGACGTCGCCGAAGAGGCCTTCTACCGCGACTATCGGACTCGTGAGGAGTGGCGCGAGGCCGCTGTTCGACAGCTGACGGCCCGGGATCTGCTCGAGTACCGCGAGGCCGTCCTCGCCTGTGTCGATCGCTACTTCGAGGCCACCGCACCCGCGTTCGACGAGCGGATCGCCGACTGGGAACAGCTCGCCGCGGAGCTCCCGTTCGCACTCGAGGACGTGGCCGGGGTGAACGGCGAGGTCGTCGGCTTCGTCGATTCCGTTCGTCGGGCGCCCGACGGCGACGTCGTGATCCTCGACTACAAGGCGACGACCGATCGGATCGACCCCGACGAGGCGACGCAGTTGGCGCTGTACGCTCGCGCCTGTGAACGGCGGTTCGACGAACCGGTCGCTGCCGTCGGCTACGTCTACGTCGGCGCAGTCGGCGGACCTCGAGTCGATCTCGTGGCACCCGAGAAACTCCCACCGTGGCCGTCGGTGCGCGAGACGCTCGAGGCGGTCGACGATCCGTCTTTCGACGAGACGACGCCCGGCGACCACTGTCAGTACTGTCCGCATCGATCGCTGGGTTGTGGTCCCGCGGAGTACACGGCTGACGCGCTCGCCGCGTTAGGGAGCGATATCGCCGACGACGATTGAGCGGCGTCGACGAGCGCGTTACAGGGACATTAGAACCACCGCGAGCACGGCGAACACGATTCCCAACCCCTTTCTGAGCGTCAGCGACTCCTCGAGTGCGAGAATGCCGATCACCGAACTGACCGCGATGAACAGGCCGTATATCGGGACGACGACGCTGACGGGACCGAGGGCGAGCGCTCGGTAGTACGCCAGCAAGCCGACGGCGAGCAACACCCCCCAGCCGACGATATGTGGCAGTTTCGGATGCGAGAGATACTGATGGGGGGACCGTCCCTGATAGACCAGCAGACCGCCGAGGAGGACGAGCATGACCGTGTTCGACATGAAGACCGCCGTCGTGCTCGGAATCGTCTCCATCGCGACCTTCAACAGCGGTGCGACCAGGCTGTACGCGACGAACGCGACGAACGAGAGCAGCAGATACCCTCGGTTCATTTGCCATCACCCGCGCTACAGACGATCGCGAGCACGGCACAGACGATTCCAGCCGCCCGGGTTGCCGACATCGTCTCGCCGAGAAAGAGAATGCCGAGTATCGAACTCCCCACGATGAACATGCCGAAGATCGGGACGACGACGCTCACGGGACCGGTCTCGAGGGCGGCCGTGTAGGCCAGAATGCCGACCGTAAGGAAGGCTCCAGCGACGTAGACGTAGCCGGCTTCGACCGCCACCGCGTGAGAGAGGTCGGCGGTTCCGGTCAGGACCATCACGCTGCTCGCGATCACGAGAAAGACGCACGTCGAGAGAAACAGCCCGGGCGTTGCCGGGACGTCCTGCATGATAACGCTCGTGAGGGGTGCGACGAACGAGTAGGCGAGGAGTGCTATCAAGACCCACAGCAAATACTCCATACCACGATGGTACTGGCGGTGCGGCCTTAAACGCCACGAGAACGTCGCGAATCGATACTGACACTTTATTTTCCGCCAGTCGAACGAATTCGTATGATCGAAGCAACGCTGTGTTTTCCGAGGCGCACGCGCGATACCGAGAGCGGCACCACGGAGGAGGTGCTTCTCATCGAGAAACGGCGCGGGCTCGGCGAGGGCTGGTACAACGGCCCCGGTGGGAAACTCGAGGCCGACGAAACGCCCCGCGAGTGTGCCGTTCGCGAGACTCGCGAGGAAGTAGGGCTCGAGATCGATCCCGAGTCCCTCGAGAAGGCGGGCGAACTCACCTTTCTGCTGGACGGCGAGGAGCACACGTTCTGTCACGTCTATCGGACGCGCTCGTTTGCGGGTGAGCCGACTCCGACCGAGGAAGCCCGACCGGAGTGGGTGGCTGTCGACGACGTCCCCTACGATCAGATGTGGGAAGACGACCAGTTCTGGCTACCCGGCGTCCTCGAGGGGAAGACGGTCGTCGGCGAGTTCCGCTTCGAGGGCGGGCCGCCGCTGGACGAGGCGGCGTTCGTGGGTCACGATCTCGAGTGGAACGAGCACCTCGAGCCGACGGACACGTGAAGTAGCAGACGATTTGTCACGAACGTGCAGGTAGAGCGCGTGCGGTGCCATTATATGCGGAGCAGGCGCAATACCACGGGCTTTAGCCCGTGGATACGCGCCGTCACTTGATGACGCCAGCTACCAAGAACAGCACGGCTGGATATTCCACCGTTCTCAATCCTAACTTTTACAATAAAAGTGAGAATAAGTGATTAGGTTCGTGCTGTCTACGACAGAGCGAACGGGCGGTGGGAACTGCATCTCGTCTGCAAAGACGAGATCGAGACACCCACCGCACCCGGCAACGAGACCGCAGGAATCGACCTTGGAATCAGCAACTTCGCCGCTGTCGCGTACAGCACGGAAGAAGCCGACCTGTATCCCGGCAACCGCTTGAAACAGGACGGATACTACTTCCCGAAAGAAATTGCCAAATGTGATGACAGCGGTGGTGAACGAGCTACGCGGTTGCATCACAAGTGGTCGGAACGCCGCACCCACTTTTTCCACGCCTTAGCGAAGCACATCGTCCAACGATGCGTGGAGAACGGCGTTGGCCGCATCAACGTCGGTGACTTGGAGGGAGTCCGAGAGGACGAGAACGGGGACTCAAAGAACTGGGGTCAGCACGGCAACCTCGACTTGCATGGGTGGGCATTCGACAGGTTCACTCACATTCTCACCTACAAAGCGAAGATTGAGGGTATCGATGTCGTGGAAGTGTCCGAGCGAGACACGAGCAAGACGTGTTGCATGTGCGGTAGGGAAGATGATGACCAGCGTGTTGAGCGCGGGTTGTACGTGTGTGAAGAGTGCGATGCGGCGGTCAACGCTGATGTGAATGGGGCGGAGAATATCCGTCTCGACGTAAACCAAAGTAACTCCGAGTCTTCGGCCAGTTTGGACGAGGATAGGAGTACCGGCTGGTTGGCACAGCCCGGAGTCTACCTTCATGACTTGTCCAACGGATTCCAACCGAGGGAACAAGTGGTAGACTGCAAACCCTAATATCCCAACTACGGTCGGGATTCCTCCGCGTGAACGCGGAGGAGGATGTCAACGGATGACCCGCCTGCCGAGTACAGGACGAATACTCTTTTACCCTTTTCTGGTAGCCCGAGTCGAGAACATGACCGATACGACTCGTCGACGGACGCTCGTCGCTGTGGCCACCGGAACTGTCGGCGCACTCGCGGGCTGTCAGGACCTCTCGTCCGACGACGGCTCCGACGCCGAGACCGACACTGAGGAAGAGATCTTTTTGAACGGGTCGGAAGCGGACGACGATGGCGACGAGGACGGTGACGTCACCGTGGCGGAAGATACCGACGACGACATCTCGGTCGAGGGAACGGTCGAGGTCCTCGCCGACGTCACGGTCGACGGCTCGGTCGAAGCCGCCAGCGTGCTTCTCGAAGAGGATGCCGCGGTCGACGGAACGATCGACACCGGCGGTACCGTCGATCTCGGTGAGGACAGCGAAGTCGACGGGGACGTCACTGCCGGCGGTGACGTGACGACTGCCGAAGACGCGGAGATCGATGGCGCGATCGATACCGACGGCGCCGTCATTCTCGGTGAGGACAGCGAGGTTGACGGTGACGTGACGGCAAGCGGATCGGTGACGACCCGTTCAGACGTGGAGATCGACGGCTCGGTCGACGCCGGCGGAGAGGTGTATCTCGGGAACGGCACCGAAGTCGACGGCGACGTGAGCGGCGAGTCGGTCGACGAAGGTGACGACGTCGAAATCGACGATGACGATGACGACGATGGGATAGGGTGGTTCAGCTTCGGCAGCGATGACGACGAGTAAGTCGAGCGGTCTTTTCACAGGTCGCCGGAGTTGCCTCGCGAGAGGGAACACAGGTTAGGACCCTTCCACGAGAGAATTGTTACAGCCGTAGAGAACCGTTGTTTCCACGCAGTGGGAGAGTTGGTCGTCTGAGTACGGGACTAATACTCTTTTATCCCTTCGTGATAGCCCGACGTGAGAGCATGACCGAGACGACTCGTCGGCGGCCGGTCCTCGCAACGATAGTCGCAACTGTCGGCGCACTCGCAGGGTGTTTAGACGAGACGTTCGACGAGGACCCCGACGAGGACAGTGGCGACGAAGAAGAAGAGATGTTCGGGGACGACACGGAGGACATCGGCGACGACGCGGACAGCGACGACGATACCGACGCGGACGACGAAGAGAGTGACGACGACAGCGATGGATCGGTGGACGATGAAGACGACGACGGGGACGGCGAGGACGAGGAAACCGACAACGAGGATGATGAAGAAGACGATGACGACGAGAATGGCGATGATGACGATGACGATGATGGCGAAGATGATGACGACGACGATGACGATGACGGCGAAGATAATGACGACGACGATGACGACGATGACGATGACGGCGATGACGATGACGGCGAAGATGATGACGGCGAAGATGACGACGACGACGATGACGACGATGGCGACGAAGACGATGACGGCGATTAAGAAGCCGGTCGGTTACTGATCGGCGTCACTCGAGTCTGCTCACACTCAGGGCTTCAGGACGACCTTTCCAGAGCTTTTGCGATCCTCGATGTACTGGTGGGCCTCGGCAGCGTCCTCGAGTGCGAACGACTCGCCCAGAATCACCTCGAGATCGCCGTTCGTCAGTCCCTCGGTGAGATCGGGAACGGCTTTCATCACTGTACTCGGGTCGTGATAGGAGGCCTGTCCGAGGTGGAACCCCTTGATCGTCTTGTTCTCGAAGAGGAGCCGCCGGTTCTCGATTTCGCCGGGGACGCCGCTGGCGACGCCGTAGGTGACCATCCGGCCGAAGTGTTTCATGGCGTCGAGGCTGCGCTCGAAGACGTCGTCGCCGACGCTCTCGAGGACGAGGTCGACGCCCTCGCCGTCGGTTTCCTCGTCGACGATTTCGCGGAAGTCCGTCTCCGTGTAGTTGATCGGGTGGTCACAGCCCAGATCTTCGGCGAGGTCGAGCTTTTCCTGCGTGCTCGCGGTGCCGAAGACCTCCGCGCCGTGGTTCGAAGCTAACTGCACGGCAGCCGTCCCGACCCCGCCCGCGGCGGCCTGGATAAGGACCGTTTCGTCCGGTTCGAGTCCGCCCCACTCGAACAGACAGCTGTGGGCGGTGAGAAACTGAACGGGGAAGCCGGCGGCTTCCTCGAAGCTCATCCCCTCCGGAATGGGAAAGAGCATCTGGGCGTTCGCGACGGCGTACTCGGCGTATCCGCCGGTGTTGAGCATCGCGACGACGCGGTCACCCTCGTCTAAGCCGACGCCCTCACCGGTTGAATCGATCGTTCCCGCGGCTTCCATTCCGGGGACGTAGCCCGCGTCGGGACCGCCCGGATAGACCCCGCGGCGTTGCATGATGTCCGCGAAGTTGATCCCGGCTGCCTCGACCTCGATACGAACCTCGCCGGCACCCGGCTCCGGGAGGTCGGCGTCGGTGGCCTCGAGCTGGTCGCTGTCGCCGTACTCCGTTACCTCGATAACTCGCATACGTTTCCATTTGTAACGCACTCGCTTAAAGGTCGGAGAACGTGGAAGAACTGGTCGGCCGTTGTCGGCGGGCGATCCGACGGGAACAGCCGAGACCGGTTCCGACGGACGCGACTACTCGGACCAGCCCTGGTGGGTGGGGTGGAGATCGGTTTCGTCGTGATTCGCTCCGTGCTCCCAGACGTCGCCGGTTCCGTCGCTCGGCCCGCGACGGGTCTTCCACTCGAACGCGCCGGGATCGTCGATAGTGACCTCCCAGACGTTGCCCTCCGTCCAGGTCCCTTCGACGCCACTGCCCCAGTTCGTGAGTTCGTCGGTGCTTCCGGTGAAGTAGACGGAGTCGCCGTGACCGACGTCGACCGTCATCTGCAACGTCATCTCGCCGGACTCGCCGTTGTCCTCGTCATCATCGTCGTCCTCTCCGGGAACGTACATAACCCAGCCGTCGGACGGAATCTCGATCGTGACCTGCCCGCTGCCGTCGGTGGTGACGGTCTCACCGCTGCCAGTCTCGTCGACGAGGGTCTCGTCGCTCCAGGCGGTTTCGACGGTGTGTTCTGCCGCCGAACTGCCCTTGTTGATACCGGCCAGCAGGTTGCCGTCGCGTTCGAAGACGTATGTGTCGTCGTCGACGTGGCGGTCGATCACGTCGCCGTGTGCGAACTCCTGCGAGACGGCGACGAGGTCTCGGAACGCCTCGTCGTCGAGTTCGGTCCGGTCCTCGGGCCCGGAGCGGTACACCATCGGCATCCCCGCGTACGCGAGAATGAATACTTCCGCGAGTTCGACCGCTCGGCCCTCGGGTTCGTTCGCCTCGACGCCCGGACCGACGGTATCGTGGTTTTGTGCGAAGGTAACCGCGACGTTCGGATCGTGGTGTACGACGCCGTTGGCCGCGTCCTGGGAGAGCCCCTCCATGCTGCCGCCCTCGAAGGCGTCGACGATGGCATCGTACAGCGGGAAGTCGAAGACGGTCATCCCGGTGTCGGCGAACTCGAGCAGCCGATCGATATCGTAGTCCCAGATCTCGCCGACCCGCCAGAGGTCGAGATCGTCCACGAGCGCGTTGATCTCGTATTCGAAGTACCACGGCCAGACGTGGCCCGCAGCGTCGTACCGAAGCCCGTCGGCACCCAGATCGGCGATCCGCTGGAGATAGTCCCGATGGGCGTCCTGTACGTACGAGCGTTCGACGTCGAACGACGGCAGTCCGAGGAGATCGCACTCGTACTCCGCGGCCTCGCCGTCCAGTTGACAATCCTCGCCCAGCGTGCCGTTGTCGTGGAAGTGCTCGTCGCGGTCGAACTGCGGTAACTCGACGTGGCCGTCGGGACCGTCTGCGGCCGCCATGTGGTTCAACACGACGTCGACGATGACCTCGATCCCGTGGTCGTGGCAGGTCTCGATCAGCGACTCGAGTTCGCTCTCGGTGCCGAGGGTCGAGTCGAGATCCGTCAGGTCGACGGGCTGATAGCCGAGCGGCGGATGTGGATCGCGAAAGCCGAACGGCGACGTTTCGTCGTAGAACCCGTACTCGCCGTCGTACGAGAGGTCGTCCCAGTCGAGTTTTCCCCGCGCCGGCTGCTGGATCCAGATCGCGTCGACGCCGACCTCCTCGAGGCGGGCGACGTCGGCTTCGATATCAGTCCACTCCGCGTGGAAGTACTGGTAGGCGACCGTCCCGTCCTCGGCGTCGGGCCGGTCTGGCAGCGAGTTCGCGTTGACTGCTCCCAGCGACGCGCCGCCGATCGCCAGCGTTCCGAGGGCTGCGCTCGTCTTCAGCAGCGTTCGCCGTTCGATACCGTCCGCACGGGTATTCTCACCCTGTGTGTGGTTATCTCCCATTGCACCCGACGATATAATGTATGATGTAATAAAACATAATACTTTTATCTCCCGTTCGAAACGGAATAGTATTGGTGAGGAATAGTCGTGTAAAATTACGTCTGGTAAACACTCTCAGCCAATCACTGTCGGTGGGCGGGAGTAGTATCGGCAACGAGGTTCAGGGCCCGTTGTCGAGGACGGTAACCTGGATCGTGAGGGGGTGAAGCCGTCAGCAGATCCGTACGGCCCACGATTTCCGAGACGTTTCGGTGTCGAGACCCCGATCGACGGATTTGGTTCGACACCGATCGATCACGGGGTCGACCACCGCACCTTCGTATCGTTTAAGCGTGCGGTGCCAGTGAGTCGATGTATGAGCGACGAGAGCCAGGAACTCGGAATCACCGAGTCGAAATCGCACAAACCCGGCGAGTGGTACGCCGAAGTCGTCCAGAAGGCCAACCTCGCGGACTACGCCCCGATGGGCGGCTTCATCGTCACGAAACCGCGCGGCTACGCCCTCTGGGAGGCCATTCAGGACGCCCTCGATGGCTGGTTCAAAGAGACCGGCGTCGACAACGTCTACTTCCCGCTGTTCATCCCGGAGAGCTTCTTAGAGCGCGAGAAGGACATCGTCGAAGGCTTCGACCCCGAAGTCGCGTGGGTGACCCACGGCGGCCACGAGGAACTCGAGGAGCGACTCGCCGTCCGGCCGACCAGCGAGTCGATCATCGCGCCCTTCATGGCCGACTGGACCCGCAGCCACCGCGACCTGCCGCTGCGGCTCAACCAGTGGTGCTCGGTCGTTCGTTGGGAAGCCACCGAGACGAAGCCGTTCTTCCGAACGAAGGAGTTCATGTGGCAGGAGGGCCACACCGCCCACGCCGACAACGAGGGGGCCTGGGAGGAGGTCTGGACCCGACTGGGCCAGTACGAACGCGTCTACGAGGACGTGCTCGCGATTCCGGTGATGCGAGGAAAGAAGCCCGAACACGACAAGTTCCCCGGGGCCGACACGACGACGACCGTCGAGGCACTGATGCCCGACGGCAAGTCCGTCCAGGGCGGGACGAGCCACAACTTGGGCCAGAGCTTCGCCGAGGCGTTCGACATCACCTTCTCGGGCGAGGACGAGGAGGATCGAACCGCCTACACGACCTCCTGGGGGCTCTCGTGGCGGGCGATCGGGGCGCTCATCATGACCCACTCCGACGATCAGGGCCTCGTGCTCCCGCCGACGGTCGCGCCGACGCAGGTCGCCATCGTCCCCATCTGGCAGGAGGACACGAAGGAGGACGTGCTCGAGTACTCCGAAGAAATCGCCGAGGAGCTCGAAGATGCCGGCTTCCGCGTCGAACTCGACGACCGGGACGAGCGCAATCCCGGCTTCAAGTTCAACGAACACGAACTCAACGGCGTCCCCCTCCGGCTGGAGATCGGCCCCTACGAGGTCGAAGACGAGGAAGTGACGCTCGTCCACCGCCCGGACAACGAGGAGGCAGTCGAGGATCGAGACGAGATCGTCGACGCCGTCGACGAGCATCTGGACGAAATCTTCGACAAACTGTACGATGCGGCCGAGGAGAACCTCGAGGAGAACGTTCGCGAAGCCTACAGTCCCGAGGAGATCCTCGGCACGATCGGCAAACACGGCGGCTACGTGAAGACGTCGTGGTGCGGCGACGAGGCCTGCGAGGAGGCCATCAAGGAGAAGATCGCGGCCGAGATCGTCATGCAGCCACTCGAGGACGAGGGCGGGAAGACGGCCGGGGAGGTTCCTGAGCCCGAGCACGACGAGTGTGGCGTCTGTGGCGAACCCGCGGACGAAATCGCGTACTTCGCGAAGTCGTACTAACGCGCGGCCCACCTCACCGGTCCGTTTCGATTTCGTCGCGAATCAGTCCGATTCACCGTCGTTCGTGGCCGTGTACGTGTTCCGACGCGGGAATTCGACCGGAAGTTTGTGTACGTTTATCACACTCAAACCTAACTCTTTAACCCAATACTGCTTACGGCTGGCGGGAAATAGCACAGATGTGGTGTTCACTCTGGTGGGTGAGCACTACGTGCCTCTGACACTTCTGCCCTGATCGGGCAGTTCATTCGTTCCCCGCTACTCGATGTCTTCGACGCCACTCGAGACGAACGGCTGGCAGCGACATCGCTCACACTTGCGACACGCAGCGAGCAGTCGCTACGGATATGAGCACTGATAGACCTTATATCCCATTATATGTGTGTATAATACACTTAGTCATTATGGGACAGCCTCTTATAGCAGTTTTTGCTACGAGAGTGTATGCCACAGCCACAGATAGCGTCATCCACCGAGCGTTCGAAGGGGCTTGCAGACCCCACGGACGAACGGTCGAACTGCGGCGTCGGCGTCGTCATGGACCTCGATGGGGATGGGGGACACGATGTCGTCGCCGACGGATTGGAACTTCTCAAAAATCTCGAGCACCGCGGGACTACCGGCGCGGAGAAAAACACCGGCGACGGTGCGGGCATCATGCTCCAGACGCCCGATTCGTTTTTCGATAGCGTTCTCGAAGCCGACCTTCCGGACACCTACGCCGTTGGTTCGCTCTTTTTCCCACAGGAGGAGGCGGCACGCACGGAACTCGTCTCGATCGTCGAGGAGGCCTTCGAGACGTACGACCTCGAAGCCCTCGAGTGGCGCGACGTGCCGACGAACAACGCGGATCTCGGCGCCACGGCCGTCGATTCCGAACCCGACGTCTGGCAGGTCGTCGTCACGCCCGAGGACGATATCGACGACGAGACGTTCGACCGACGGCTCTACGTCGCGCGACGCGCACTCGAGAACGCCGTCGAGGACGCCGACGTCGAGAACGCGGAGCGCTTCTACGTTTGTTCGCTCGACTCTGACACGATCGTCTACAAGGGCCTGCTCAAGGGGGTGCAGGTTCCGTCTTACTACGAGGATCTGACCGACGAACGCATCGAGTCTACCTTCGCCATGGTCCACGAGCGGTTCTCCACGAACACGCTCGGCGCCTGGCATCTCGCTCATCCGTACCGAAACATCATCCACAACGGCGAGTTCAACACCATTCAGGGCAACATCAACTGGATGCGCGCCCGCGAGACCGACATCGAGAGCGAGGTGCTCGAGGATCTCGAGGCGGTCAAACCGATCATCGACGATCCCGACCAGTCCGACACCGCGAGCGTCGACAACGCGCTCGAACTGCTCATGCAGGACGGCCGGGATCTCGAGCACGCCCTGCGGATGCTCGTCCCTGAGGCCTGGCGCGGCGACGACGCGATGGATCAGGACCGCAAGGACTGGTACGACTTCCACGCCTCGCTCGTCGAGCCCTGGGACGGCCCCGCACTCGTGGCTGCAACCGACGGCGAACGCGTCGGCGCCGTCCTCGACCGTAACGGCTTGCGCCCCTGTCGCTACGACGTCACCAAGGACAACCGACTGATCGTCGCCAGCGAATCCGGCGCGCTCGAGCCCGACCCCGACGAGATCGAAGAGCGAGGTCGACTCCAGCCCGGCCAGCTGTTCCTCGCCGATCCGAACGAGGGCCGCGTCATTCCCGACGACGAAGTCTTCGAGGACCTCACCGACGACCGCTACGGCGAGTGGGTCGAGGCCGAACAGGTATCTCTCGACGATATCCGAACCGCCGGCGACAGTTCGCCGCGCCAGCCCGTCGACGGCCTGCGCGACCAGCAGGCCGCCTTCGGCTACACCCACGACGAACTCGAGAACATGATCGAGCCGATGACCCAGAAGGGGAAAGACCCCGTCGGCTCGATGGGCGACGACACGCCGCTGTCCGTCCTCACCGAGTTCAACCGCCCGCTGTTCTCCTACTTCAAGCAGCTGTTCGCACAGGTCACCAACCCGCCGCTGGACTACATCCGCGAGGAGCTTGTGACCTCGATGGAGAGCCGACTGGGCTACCAGCGCAACCTGCTCACTGAGTCCCCCGAACACGCCCGCCAACTCGTCCTCGACTCGCCGATTCTCACCGACGCTGAACTCGAGTCGATCCGCGACTGTGACGCGAACGGAATCACGGCTGCCACGATCGATATCACCTACGAGCCGACGAGCGAGGAACCCGGCGACGACCTCGAGGCGGCGATCGAACGTGTTCGGCAAGAGAGCGTCGAAGCTATCGAAGCGGGCCACGAGATCCTCGTCCTCTCGGATCGCAGCGTCGACGCGGATCGAGCGGCGATCCCGAGCCTGCTCGCGACCGGCGGCGTCCACCACCACCTCGTGCGCAACGGCCTGCGCAACCACGTCGGGCTCGTCGTCGAGTCCGCCGATCCGCGCACGGTCCACCACTTCGCGACGCTCGTCGGCTACGGCGCCGGCGCGGTCAACCCGTACCTCGCCTACCAGACGATCGAGGACATCACCGCCGGCCCCGATGGCGCGGACACCGAGGTCGCCATCGACGCCTACGTCGGCGCCGTCGAGGACGGCCTCCTGAAGATCATGGCTAAGATGGGTATCTCGACGGTCGAGAGCTACCAGGGCGCCCAGATCTTCGAGGCTGTCGGGCTCGATAGCGATCTCGTCGCAGAGTACTTCGAGGGAACCGAGAACCGAACCGAAGGCATCGGACTCGCCGAGATCGAAGCGGACGTTCGCGAACGCCACGAGGCCGCCTTCGGCGAGGAGGAGTCCAAACTCGACCGACAGGGCGAGTTCGAACACCGCTCGGACGGGATCTACCACCAGTGGAACCCACAGACCGTCGGCGCGCTCCAGCAATCCGTCCGCTCGAACGACTACGAGCGCTACCAGGAGTTCGCCGAGTTGATCAACGACCAACAGCAGAACCTCCAGACGCTCCGGGGGCTGCTCGAGTTCGACTCGGACCGCGATCCGGTGCCGATCGAGAACGTCGAGCCGATCAAGGACATCGTTCAGCGCTTCTCCACCGCAGCGATGAGCCTCGGCAGCCTCTCGCCGGAGGCCCACGAGAACAACTCGATCGCGATGAACCGCATCGGGGGCAAGAGTAATTCGGGCGAGGGCGGCGAGCCGCCGGAACGGTTCGACACCGAACGCGAGTGTAACGTCAAGCAGGTCGCCAGTGGCCGCTTCGGCGTCACCTCGACGTATCTCTCGAGCGCCGACGAACTGCAGATTAAGATGGCCCAAGGGAGCAAGCCCGGTGAAGGTGGCCACCTGCCCGGCGAGAAGGTCAACGAGATGATCGCCCACGTCCGCAAGTCCACTCCCGGTGTGGGGCTTATCTCCCCGCCGCCGCTGCACGACATCTACTCCATCGAGGACCTCAAGCAGCTGATCTTCGACCTCAAGGCAGCCAACGAGCAGGCGGACATCAACGTCAAACTCGTCTCCGAAGCCGGCATCGGCACGGTTGCCGCCGGCGTCGCGAAGGCAAACGCCGACGTGGTCCATATCTCGGGTCACTCCGGCGGGACGGGTGCCTCGCCGCGCACCTCGATCAAGAGCGCCGGCCTCCCCTGGGAACTCGGCCTCGCCGAGGCTAACCAGATGCTCTGTCAGACCGGGCTGCGCGACCGCATCCGCGTCTCCGCGGACGGTGGCATGAAAACCGGCCGCGACGTCGCCGTCGCCGCCTTACTCGGCGCCGAGGAGTACATCTTCGGGACCGCCTCGCTCGTCACCGGGGGCTGCGTGATGGCCCGGCAGTGTCACAAGAACACCTGCCCCGTCGGCGTCGCCACCCAGCGCGAGGACCTGCGCAAGCGCTTCCCCGGCGAGCCCGAACACGTCATCAACTACATGACGTTCATCGCCCAGGAACTGCGCGAAATCATGGCCGAACTCGGCTTCGAGACGATCGACGAGATGATCGGCCAGGTCGACGTCTTGGAGCAGCGGACCGACGTCGACCACCCGAAGGCACGTAACGTCGATCTCTCGGACGTCATCGCGGACCCCGGCAGCGACGTCCGCCGAAAGATCCGCGAGCAGGATCACGAACTCGAGGAGCAACTCGACCGCGATCTCATCGAGGCCGCGGCCGACGCCATCGAGGACCAGGAGCCGGTCACGCTCGCGGCCGACGTCTCGAACGTCGATCGCACCGTCGGGGCGATGCTCTCGAACCGCATCACCAGCCGCTACGGCGAGCCCGGTCTCCCCGAGGATACCATCACGGCCGATCTCGAGGGAACCGCCGGCCAGAGCTTCGGCGCGTTCCTCGCGAGCGGCGTCTCGATGCACTTAGACGGCAGCGCCAACGACTACGTCGGCAAGGGGCTCTCCGGCGGGAAGATCACGATCCGCACGCCGGAGACGGCGACCTACGATCCGACCGAGAACATCTCGATCGGCAACGTCGCCCTCTACGGCGCGACCGACGGTCAGCTGTACGTCAACGGCGTCGCCGGCGAGCGCTTCGCCGTCCGCAACTCCGGCGCCAAAGCCGTCGTCGAAGGCGTCGGCGACCACGGCTGTGAGTACATGACCGGCGGTGTCGTCGCCGTCCTCGGCGAGACGGGGAAGAACTTCGCGGCCGGGATGTCCGGCGGCGTCGCCTACGTCTACGACCCCGACGACGAGTTCGAAGCGAAGGCCAACACCGGAATGGTCTCGCTCCACGACGAACTCGAGGAGAAAGACGAGGAGATGCTGCGCCGACTCGTCGAGAACCACGTCGCGTACACCGGTTCCGAGCGGGGCGAACTCCTCCTCGAGAACTGGGAGCGCGCGCTCGAGGCCTTCGTGAAGGTCATGCCGGAGGCCTACTACGAGGCGATCACCGAGCAGGGATCGGACGACGTCCGCAGTGAGCTGCCGGGAACGCCCGAGGCGACCGTCGAAGCCGAGTCGGCGAACTACGCCGCGAGCGACGACTGATCGGCTGGTTCATCCATTTTGACTGCTTTCGGTTCGGTTCGTTACTCGCGTCCCAGCGTGTGAAACTCGTCGTTGGGTCGCATTCCGGCGAACATCGCGAGCCGATTGCTCAGGTTGTAGAAGGCCGTGACGGCCGCGATATCCCAGAGCGCCTCCTCGCTGAAGCCGGCCTCACGCAGGGCCTCGAGGTCGTCTTCCTCGACTTCCGTCGGCCGTTCGGTGAGTTTGACGGCGACGTCGAGCATCGTTCGGTGGGCGTCGTTGATGTCCGCGGTCCGATAGTTCGCCACAAGTTGGTCGGCCAACAGCGGATCGTCGGCGTAGATCCGGACGAGCGCGCCGTGGGCGACGTTGCAGTAGTAGCAGTGGTTGACTCCCGAGACGGCGACGACGATCATCTCGATCTCCTCGCGCTCGAGCGCGGTGTCATCGACCAGCGCGTCGTGGTAGTCGAAGAACGCCCGGAAGTGGGAGGGTTTGTACGCCATCGCGGCGAAGACGTTCGGCGTGAATCCCGCCCGCTCGGTCTCGTCTTCGATGCGCTCGCGGAGGTCGTCGGGAAGGTCCTCGAGGTCGGGGACGGGGAACCGACCCATCGCGTCGTCGTTTAGCGTCGGATCGTCAGCACTGTCGTGTTCGGTCATAGCTACCACTTCACGGTAGTGGGTCATAACTCGTGGTGGGTGGCCGCGATCGACGACGCTCGGTCTACTCGCTCTCGAACGTGCCGCCCTCGGCTACAGCGGCGTCGCGGACCGTTTCGAGTCCGGGTGCGGCGAGCAGGTGGGCCGAACAGTCGCAGTCGGAGGCACCGAAGTCCGCGACCGGTTCCCCCGGGAGCGTCGCGGCCAGTTCGCACTCGCGGTCGGCGTCGGGGAACGTCATCGCGGTTTCGAGGGTCGTCTCGGCGTAGCCGAGCAGGTAATCGATGTGCCAGTGCCGTGCGTTGCGCTCACCTGCAGCGAGTTCTCGATGTCGATCGACGCGAGCGAATCCGCCGGGACCGAACGCACTGCCGACGTAGGCGTAGGTCCCGGCGTCGAACTCGATCTGGCCCAGCGCGCCGACTTCGATCGTCGTCGCTCGAGCGAGGTCGAGGACGAGAACGTAGGTGCCGCCCATAGCGGACGGACGGCCACGACGACAAAAACGAACTCGATTTGTGCCCGACGTGATCGCGACCCGACGCCGTCGACCGCTGGACCTTTCAGCCACAGCGACGAGGCTCAGACATGGACACGGCACTCGTCATCGGCGGCACGCGCTTTATCGGTCGGCATCTCGTCGACGACCTGCTCGAGCACGGCTACGACGTCACGATACTCAATCGCGGGAATCACGAGAATCCGTTCGAGGGCGACGACCGGGTCGAACGCGTCGAAGGCGATCGAACGAACGACTCGGTGCTCGAGACGGCCGCGAGCACGGTCGACCCCGACGCCGTCTTCGACTGCGTCGCTTACTACCCGAAGGACGTCCACGCGGCCACCGGCATCTTCGCGGACTGCGAGGCGTACGTCTACATCTCGAGCGGCGCGGCCTACGGCTCCGAGGAGATCCCGAAACGCGAGGGCGTGACGCCGCTCGAGCCCTGTACGTCCGAGCAGGCCGTCGACGACGCCTACGAGACGTACGGCAATCGAAAAGCGGCGGGCGACCGTGCGGTCGTCGCAGCCGCAGACGAGGGGATCAGGGCGATGAGCGTCCGTCCCTGTATCGTCTACGGCCCCCACGATTACACCGAGCGACTCGACTGGTGGATCGACCGGGTGAACCGGTTCGACCGCGTCGTCGTCCCGGGCGACGGGACCAACGTCTGGCACCGCGCGTACGTCGAAGACGTCGCGAGCGCGCTGCGGATCGTCGCCGAAGCGGGGACGGCCGGCGAGGCGTACAACGTCGGCGACCGACGGCTGGTGACGCTCGCAGAGATGATCGACCTGATCGCGGAGAAACTAGCAACGGATGTCGAAGTCGTCACCGCCGGTGCTCGCGAACTCGCGGCGGGCGACATCGCTCCCGAGGACTACCTCCTCTACCGGGAGTACCCCCACGTCCTCTCGACGGCGAAACTCGCCGCGCTCGGCTGGGAGTCGACGCCGCTCGAGGAGGCGATGGAACGGGCGGTCGACTCCCACCTCGAGAGCGACCGCGACGGCAGCGAACACGGGCCGGACCGGGAGGCCGAAGAACGGGTGCTGGGCATTTTGGATACCTTTTGAATCGCGGCGCTCGAGGGCGCGTCAGAGTCGACCGGATCGGTCCTTCAGTTCCGGCGGGCGATGGCGAGTCCGGCGACGGCGGCCACGAGGTTCAACGCGCCGATGAGGACGAACGCCAGCGTGTACTCCCCCGTCGCGTCGCGAACGTGGCCGGTGATCGCGGGGAGGGAGAGCGCGGCGACGTTCCCGACGGCGACGACGAACGCGACCGCCGTTCCGTCGCGACTCGAGGCCGTCGACGCCGTCTTGAATATCGCCCCGAACGGAAGCGAGACGGCCGCGAGCGCCACGATCGGGAGGACGACGAGAACGAGTCCGTCGCCGACGAGCACGGCGAACAGGCTCGCCGCACCGACGGTCGCTGCGCCGGCGATCACCCGACCGTCCGGGAGGCCGGGGCGGAGCACCGCGATGCCGCCGCCTAACCGACCGAGCGAGGCGATTCCGAGAGCGACCGCGCTTATCGGTCCGGCGATTCCGAGATCGCCGAAGTACGCCGCCACGAACGTCGAGAGGGTGACGTACGCACCCAGCGTCGCGAAGTTGCAAGCCGCCGCCAGGAGGACGACCGGCGAGCGCAGGATCTCGAGGGTAGAGACTGTCTCCCCGCCGTCGGAGCGCTGCTGTGTCCCCGTGGGCTTCGAATCGGGGCGGGTTCGATCGGCACGATTCCGGTCGATCCAGAGCACCAGCAGGGCCGGGAGCGCGACGACCGCGCCCGCGGCGTGGACGCCGACCCAGCCGGTGACTCCGACGAGCGTCGGCGTCACGAGGAATCCGACCGCCCCGCCGCCGGTGAACATGCCGCCGTTGAGCCCTTGGTGCCACGTCGCCTGCGGTCCCTCGTAGACCCTGGAGATGTGGGTCGCACACACGGTCACCCCGAGTCCGCCGGCCAGGCCCCAGAGGCCGCGAAGGGCGAGTAGCGTCGAAAACGAGGACGTGAAGTCCATGACCAGCGCGAGCGCGATGTTGGCTGAGACGACCGTGAGGAGGATGGTAATCGTTTCCCGTCCGTCGACGAGCCGACCGCCCAACGGCTGGACGATGACGAACGCGGCGAGCGCCGCGCTCATCAGCAGTCCGACCGCGGTGTAGCCGACGCCGAACCGATCGACGACCGCGCCGGGAACCGACGCGTACGAGAAGAGGACGTAGCCGACGCTGAACGCCGCGAGGTGCGGTCCGTACCTGATGCCGGTGCCCTGAATCGCCATCCGAGTTGCCGTTCGCTCGGACGAACAGGGCACCCAAATACGTCACTATTCCCGACGGGACGGTCTTTCCGGGCTTGGTGCTCGGGCCGACGAGAACGATTTTATGTGTTCCCTTCCGTGGTCAGCAATATGTTCGAGAAATCGACGTGGATTCGCTTGCCGCGAAACGTCGTCGTCGGCCACGGCGTCATCGATCAGGTGGTCGACGTCATCGACGACCTGCACCTCCAGGGCCGGCCGCTGTTCGTGACCAGTCCGACGCCGCGCGAGGTCGCCGCGGACCCCATCGCCGCCGATTTCGAGGCCGCGGGGATCGACCCCGCGATCGTCACCGTCGAGGAGGCGACGTTCGACGCCGTCGAGGACGTGATCGAGATCGCCGACGCGGAGGAGGTCTCCTACCTCGTCGGCATCGGCGGCGGGAAGGCCATTGACATCGCCAAGATGGCGAGTCACCACCTCGAGATGGGCTTTCTCTCGGTTCCGACGGCGGCCAGCCACGACGGCGTCATCAGCAACCGCGGCTCCGTTCCGGACGGCGACACCCGCCACAGCGTCGCGGCCGAACCGCCGCTCGCGGTCATCGCTGACACCGAAGTGTTGGCGCAGGCACCCTGGGAGCTGACGACCGCCGGCTGTGCCGACATCATCTCGAACTACACCGCGGTGATGGACTGGCGGCTCGCGAATCGGCTGAAGAACGTCGAGTACTCCGAGTACGCGGCCGCACTTTCCGAGATGACCGCCGAGATTCTGGTCGACAACGCGGATCTCGTCCGGCCCGGCCTCGAGGAGTCGGCCTGGATCGTCAGCAAGGCGCTCATGTCCTCGGGCGTCGCGATGAGCATCGCCGACTCCTCGCGACCCGCGAGCGGGGCCGAGCACCTTTTCTCGCACCAACTCGACCGACTGGCACCCGGCGCAGCGCTCCACGGCCATCAGGTCGGCGTCGGCTCGATCATGACGGCCTACCTCCACGGGGGCGAGAAGGGGATCTGGCGCGATATCAGGGACGCCCTCGACAGCATCGACGCGCCGACGACCGCCGACGAACTCGGCATCGACGACGAGACCGTCCTCGAGTCGCTGACGACCTGCCACGTGATCCGCGACCGCTACACGATTCTGGGCGACGGGATGGACGAGCGGGCCGCCCGCGAGGTCGCGACGGTGACTGGCGTCATCGACTGATTCTGAGATACGGACCGGTCGGCAACAGCGACGTTCTCACACCCAGGCGCGTTCCGTTCCCGCGACCGTGAGGTAGACGGCCCCGAGGCCCCCGACGCCGAGGTGGAGCCAGTAGGTCGTCAGCCGGTAGAGGATCGCTCCTGCAGTGGCGGCGTCGCCAGCGATTCCTGCGGTCGCGACGAGCAGACTCGCGAGCACGACTTCGATACCGCCGGTGCCGCCGGGGAGCGGGATAATCCCGCCGAACGAGGCGAGGGGCGCACACAGCAGCGCCAGCGCGAGCGGTGCGTCGACACCGAGGGCGAGCAGGCAGAAGTAGAGGGGAAGTGCGTTGGCGACCCAGCCCGCGACCGCGATACCGGCAGCGGCCGTAAGCGTCCGCCGAGAGGCCTGAATCGTCTCGAGCGTCTCGAAGAAGCCGTCGATCCGTCCCGTGAGGGTTCCGTCGATGTCCGGCACTCGGGGGAGCTTCCCGACGATGGTTTCGACTCGAACGGCGAACTCGAGGGAGGCTGTCCGCGCGAGCCCGCGATTGAAGACGACGACGAGCGCGCCTGTCGCGAGGAGTCCGCTGCCGCCGACGATGGCGACGGTCGTGTCGGCCGTGTCGATAGCTCCGGCGGCGCTCGTGAGCGCGAGGAGTCCGACGGCGGCGACGACGAGGCTGGCAGCGAGGTTGAACCCCTCCGCGACGGCGACGACCGCGAGGTTGTCTTCGAACTCCGAGTCGGAGTTCGCGGCGAGCAGGTAGGCCATGATCGGCGTCCCGGTCGAACGACCCCACGGCAGCGCACTCCGGGCGAAGTAGCCCGAGAGGAACGCCGTGAGGAACCCACCGCCGCGTGCGGAGCCGTCGACGGGGTGGAGGAGCCGCTTGACGAGCGCGCCTCGAAGGGCCAACATGGCGAGACCGGTGCCGGCGGCCGCGGCGAGCATCGCGGGGTGGGCGCCTCGAGCGTGCTCGAGGACGTCCTTCCAGCCGACGCCGTAGACGAAGAGTGCGACTACGGCGACGGCGATGACGAGTCCGGCCACCGCTCGCAGGCGGCGCATACGGGCCGTACAGTGAGCGGACGGGTTAACGACTCTGAATCGGTAAGGCTGGCCGTTTGTTGAATTGTATACCAGTTGGTTGCAGAAATATAACAATTGTTCCGCGTTCGGTCACAATCTCGTGACCGCTTCCGCCGGTCGAGCACGGACACCTCACCGGCCGAACGTGGCCCTTCGCTGGTCGAACGCGGACTCATCGGCGGCCGAGTGTGATCCCGTCATCGGTCGACCGCGGATCCGGGCCCTCCTCGTCTTTGTTGCCGTCTCGAGGGCCGCGAATCGACCGGCCGTCCTGCACCGACCCAAACAGTTATCGCCACCATCGTGGCCAGTGTCTTGTGGTAGCAATGCTCCAAGGAACCGTCGGGGTACTCGAGGAGGTACCGACGGCGGGAGAGACGGACTCCTCTACGTCGGCGCGCTGCTGAAGATCGTCCGCGGTAGCGACTTGCCGGCCACTCTCATCGCGATCAAGCAACTCAATACAATGCCCGAGACACCACGACTCGACGCGTACCACTTCGACGAGACCGAGTGGGACGACTACGATCACCTGCGCGAGGAATTCGAGTGGAAGGTACCGGATCGGTTCAACATGGCTGCGTACGTCTGCGATCGGTGGGCGACGACGGACCCCGTCGACGGCGGCGAGAGCGGCGACGAACGTGTAGCCCTCTACACCGAAACGGCGGCCGGCGAGCGCGAACAGTACACCTACGAGGAGTTCCACGAGGTAACGAACCGGCTGGCGAACTGCCTCGCCGACGCCGGCATCGAGCGCGGCGACCGAATCGGCGTCAACGCACCGCAGACGGCGGAGACGGTGTTCACGCACGTCGCCGCCTGGAAACTCGGCGCCGTCTCGATCCCGCTGTCGACCCTGTTCGGCCCCGACGCGATTTCGTATCGCCTCGACGACAGCGAGTCGCGCCTTTGCGTCGTCGACGAGTCCAACGTCGACGCGGTTCGCGAAGCCGCCGATGAGGTTCCCTCGCTCGAGCGGATTTTGACGGTCGGCGACGTTGATACTGCGGGAGGGGGTGATGGGGCCGTCGACGCAGAGACCGACTTTTGGGAGGCACTCGAGGGCTGCTCGAGCGAGTTCGACACCGTCGACACCGAGGCTGAAGAGGACGCGATCATCATGTACACCAGCGGAACGACCGGCGAGCCGAAGGGCGTTCGCCACGCCCACCGGATGCTGCTCGGCCACCTGCCGCTGTTTCTGACGACGTTCTGCAACCTCGAACTGGCCGACGACGACGTCTACTACACGCCCGCGGAGTGGGCGTGGATCGCCTCGCTGTTCGACGTCGTCGTGCCGGGACTGTACTACGGGAAGCCGATCGTCGCCTACGACGGCGGCCAGTTCGATCCCGAGGTCGCGTTCGAGATTCTCGAGCGCTACGACGTCACGAACTTCTTCGCGCCGCCGACGGCGTTACGAATGATGATGCAGACCGAGGAGCCGAGCGAGCGGTACGATATCGACTCGGTCCGGGTGATTCCGAGCGGCGGCGAGTCACTGGGTCAGAGCATCGTCGACTGGGCCGAGGAGACGTTCGACGGCGCGGCGGTCCACGAGGGGTACGGCCAGACCGAGGCGAACCTCCTCGTCGGCGACTGCACGGCCCTCGCCGAGTTCCGGGAGGGGAAGATGGGACTCGCTGCGCCGGGTCACGACGTCCGGATCGTCGACACCGAGACGGCGGAGCCGACCGTCGAGACGGGCGAGATCGGCGAGATCGCGGTCAGGTACGAGGGGAATCCGGTCTGTTTCAAGGAGTATCTCAACAAGCCCGAGCGCACAGAGCGGAAGGTTCGCAACGGTTGGCTGCTCACGGAGGACCTCGGAACGGTCGACGAGGACGGCTACTTCACGTTCAAGAGCCGCAAGGACGACGTGATCATCAGCGCGGGCTACCGCATCGGTCCCGAGGAGATCGAGGAGAGCCTGGCCGGCCACGAGGCCGTCGCCGACGCCGCCGTGATCGGGGTCCCGGACGACGAGCGCGGTGAAGTTCCGAAGGCGTACGTCGTCACCGCGGCTGGAACCGATCTCGCGGACGCCGAGGGGGACGACGGGACCGACTCAGATTCGCTCGAGGACACCTTACAGGAGCACGTCAGAACCCGACTCGCCCAGTACGAGTACCCCCGCGAGATCGAGTTCGTCGAGGAACTGCCGAAGACGGCGACCGGCAAGGTTCGACGGGCCGATCTTCGCGAGGCGGAGGATTGAAACAGGACTCCGAAACGATGGCCGCGACGATCAGACGTGCTCGTCGAGGAACGCCGCGATCGCGGAGTAGGCCTCGATGCGGTTCTCGAGTTTCGAGAAGCCGTGCCCTTCGTCGTCGAAGATCAATTTTCGGACGGGAACGCCCTGTGATTCGGCCTTCTCGGCGATCTGTTCGGCCTCGCCGACGGGGACTCGCGGGTCGTTCGCACCGTGGAGGACGAACAGCGGCGCGTCGATATGCTCGATGTTATTCGTCGGCGAAATCTCCGCTAAGAACTCGCGGTCCTCGGCGAGGCTGCCGTACTCGGCCTCGCGGAGTTCGCGCCGCCAGTCGCCGGTGTTCTCGAGGAACGTGACGAAGTTGGCGATGCCGACGATGTCGATGCCGGCGGCCCAGAGATCGGGGTACTCGGTCAGCGCAGCGAGGACCATGAAGCCGCCGTAGGAGCCGCCTTTGGCGACGATTCGGTCGGGGTCGACGGCCGGATTGTCCTGCAGCCACTTCACGCAGGCCTCGATGTCGGCGACCGAGTCCATCCGCTTCTCGACGTCGTCCAGGGCCGCGTAGTCGGCCCCGTAGCCCGCCGAGCCGCGGACGTTGGGTTCGAAGTAGGCGTAGCCGCGATCGGTAAAGTACTGTTTGACGCTCGAGAACGACGGCCGGCGCTGGCTCTCGGGACCGCCGTGGATGTCGACGATGACGGGGACGCCGTCGCCCTCGTGAGTCCCATCAGCGTAGCCGTCGGGAAGCGTAAAGAAGCCGGGGATCTCGAGCCCATCGAAGCTCTCGACGTGGACGAGTTCGGACTCGTCGAACGTCTCGCGGGGGATACCTGCCGTCGGCGCGCTCGTCCATCGCTCGGTCTCGCCGGTCTCGAGATCGACCACGAAGACGTTCGTGTTGACCGTATCGCCGGTGGTCGACAGCGCGAAGCGCTCGGCGTCGGGATCGAAGCTCACGCCGCCGGAGATCCCGCCCGGAAGGTCGGGTTCGGAGAAGGTCTCGAACGCGGTGGGATCGTCGGCATCGAACTCGCCGACGGTGAGGTCGGTGTACCCCTCCACATTCCGGGAGAAGACGAACCGCCCCGTCTCGTCGTCCAGCGCGATGCCGCCGACGTTCCAGCCGTCGCCATCCGCGACGGTTTCGAGCTCTCTGCGCTCGAGATCGAGGTAGCCCAGATAGAGCGTGTCCGCGCTCCCCTCGTCCGTCGCGAGGTAGATGCCCTCGCCGTCCGGCGCCCAACTGGCGCTCTGATACCGGACATCGCCCTCGTGAGGTGTGAGGTGCTCGAGCGTGGGGTCATCCTCCTCGAGGTCGAGCACGTAGAGGTCCTGGTCGAAGTTGGAGTACGCCTGCGAGACGAGGAGCCGAGAGTCGTCGGGACTCCAACCCGATAGCGAGAGCCAGCCGTCGCCCTCGTAGACGAGCGTCGCGTCGTCTCCGGTCTCGTCGCGCTGTTGGACGTACAGGTCGAAAACCGACTCGTCGCGGCGGTTCGAGGCGAACGCGAACCGCTCGCCGTCGTGGCTCCAACCGCCCCAGCGGTGTTTGGCGTCGGGTTTCGCGGTCAGGTTCACGATTTCGCCAGTTTCGGCGTCGAGTTTGAAGAGTTGAGCCCGCTCGTTGCCGCCCTCGTCCATTCCGAAGATCAGCTCCGGCCGCTCCGGCGACCAGGAGGCGAACGACACCTGTTCGTCGTAGAACGTTCGCTGTTCGGGCCAGGACTGGGCCTCCTCGAGCGTCCAGATCTGTGCGGTGCCGGTCGTGTTCATCAGAAACGAGAGCCGGTCTCCGTCGGGGCCGAACGACGTGCCGTACGCGCTTCGGATGTTGAGATAGCGTTCGATCTCGTAGCTGTCCATACCACAGCCTCTCGACTCGGCGCGGTAGTGGTTTTGGTTGCGGAACGTCCATCACAACCGCGAAAGACAGAACGAAGAGATAGTCTCTCCCAGCCTACACTCAAAATGACAGAACTATTATGGTCGGAATACCAGCCTAATCCACCCTTACACCGTCTCTCGATTGCGGCGGCTGAATCCGGTATTCTGGATTGTCAGGCCATATTTGACGCGCTCGAGTCTCCGAACCGTGTGTCAGTGTGTGTCACGAGATGGTTTGCTACGCGTAACAAAACACCTCGGGACGAGTAGTTTCGGGCAATGCAAGATACGGGTGAAGACGGCGATGACGGACATAGCGTCGCCTCGAGCGCGGCCGTCCTCGTGACGGTGCTGGTCGTGCTCGTCGCGTTCGGCGTAACCCTGGCCGTCGTCGGCACCGGACTCTCGCCTGGAGAGACGACGCCAGCTAACGACACCGAGACGCCGACGAATCTCACCGAAGAGCACAACGAGCCGGTCGATCTCGGTGAGGAACTCGGCGGTAACGAATCGAACGAGAGCGACGATCCGGACGACTTCGGTGACGAGGGTAACGCCACGGACGAGGACGAGAACGGCGACGACACGGCCAATGGTGACGACGCCGAGGACGACGAGGGAAATGAGAGCGAGGGGGTGGACGATGACGCAACCGACGACGAGGGAAATGAGAGCGAGGATACCGAGTCGGAGGACGATGACATAGACGAGGGGAGCGATGCGGACGACACGAACGAGAGCGACGACGATATCGGAAACGGGAACGATGCGACCGACGACGACGAAGACGACACCGAAGCTGATGACGACGATGGCATCGTCGATCGGATTACCGGCTTTTTCAGCGATATGCTCAACTTCGGCGACGATAACTAACTGATCGACGACGACCGACGCTTTCGGTGACGCTCGTCGATTCACAAATCCCACCGATGCGGTACCTTCCACACCGTTGAGCGTCTCTCTTGGATTCGGGGACGCGGGTAATACGAAATGTGTCGCCAGTGCAACAATAGAAACAGCCGGATCACCGCTCGAGCACTAGTTATCCTTTCTGTGAGCCGAATTCGGCGTTTGAGCGGTTCAATATCCACCTCTCGAAACCTCGTTCGCGACGTAACAGTTCGAAACCGAAGGTTGTCGACAATTCATTTCCGACATCTACGCATAATATGATCGCGCCCTGGATAGAGACAAACGCCCGCTGAACAGCTTGCTGTCTGCTTGTCATAACAAAGGTGGGTTCTCGCATGTGTTCTCACCGTACGAAGTCATGAGAGACACGAGTACGAAACAGAACGGACGGATAGCGGGGCCGAAATCGACACGAATCTTGGGCGTTATCTTGCTCACTTTTCTGGTCGCGGTCGGTCTGACGGTCGCGAGCGTAGGCGGTGTCGCGACCGCACAGGAATCGACACACGACTCACTGGCCATCGAGGGCGAGTGCGTAGACGACGCGGGCGTCGTGACGATTACGAATCCGAACGACGAACCAGTCGAAACGAACGTCACCTGGGACGGAGCACAGTCCACGATTCAGGTGACCTCCGAAAGCGGAACACAAACGGGCGACGCGGTCGATCGAGTGCTCGCGACTCAACTCGAGCCCGAGTCGCTGAACGTGACGCTTCCGGCGGACGAAACCGTCACGATCAGCGGACTCGCGGACGGCACCTACGAGTTCTCGGCGGTTATCGACGGGAAGGAGCTGACTCTCGACGAGAGTGAGCTGACGCTCGAATGTGCCACCGATCACGCCGACAAGCCGTCGACGACTGATACGACCACGGACGGTGCGACGACGACTGTCACGACGACCGAGAAAACTGACGACGATCGAGACGACAAACCTGACGAGCTAACAGACGAGCAAGACGACAAGAAGGACGACGACAAGAAGGACGGCGAAGTAGCCGACAAAGACGACGATAAGAAGGACGACGACAAGAAGGACGACGACAAGAAGGACGACGACAAGAAGGACGACGACAAGAAAGACGGTGAAATAGCTGACAAAGACGACGACAAGAAGGACGGTGAAGTAGCCGACAAAGACGACGATAAGAAGGACGGCGATAAGAAGGACGACGACAAGAAGGACGGTGAAGTAGCCGACAAAGACGACGACAAGAAGGACGACGACAAGAAGGACGACGACAAGAAGGACGATGACAAGAAAGACGGTGAAATAGCTGACAAAGACGACGACAAGAAGGACGACGACAAGAAGGACGACGACAAGAAGGACGGTGAAGTAGCTGACAAAGACGACGATAAGAAGGACGACGATAAGAAGGACGACGACAAGAAAGACGACGACAAGAAAGACGGTGAAGTAGCCGACAAAGACGACGATAAGAAGGACGACGATAAGAAGGACGACGACAAGAAGGACGGCGAAGTAGCTGACAAAGACGACGACAAGAAGGACGACGAGGGCGCTGACAACGACGGTGATGACAAGTAACCGTCGACTGACTACACACTAAGACCTCGAGTCCAACGCTGCGCCCTAGTTTCGGGCGTCAGCTTCCCATCGAAGCGTCGGTCCGAACGCCAACTGGCCGAAAGAAGTGACTTTTTATCCCGGCGCTACGTTCCGCGCCACATGCGCATTGCGTTCGTCTCGATCGACACGGTACACCACCGCGAAACCGAGACGAACCAGCGGTTCCAGACGATTCTCGAGGTGCTTCGCGATCACGGCCACGACGTCCACTGCTTTTGTGCCGGATTCTGGGACGACGAGTCGCCGACGCTCGAGCGAGACGAGATTACGTACCACGCGGTGACGGACGACGTCGACGCACGCCGGTCGTTCTGCCTGCGACTGCCGTTCGATCTGGCGGCCGCGGGAGCCGATATCGTTCACGCGAATGCACAGCCCCCGACGGCGGTTCTCGCGGCCAATTGGGGGGCGACGCTCGCCAGGGCTCCGTTGCTCGTCGAGTGGTACGGCGACGGCGGCGTCGACGACGACCGATGGACGCGGCGAGCGACGAAACGCGGCGACCGGCTTGTCACCCCGTCGGAACTCGTCGCCACGTGGGTTCGCGAGCGCGGGGCCGACGGCGACGACGTCGAGACCGTTCCGAACCCGATCGACGTCGACCGCATTCAGTCGGTGACGCCGGCGGATCGAGTCGACGTGGTCTACGCCCGCCGACTCGACGAGGGGGCGAACCTCGAGAGTCTCCTGCTCGGACTGGCGGAGCTTCGCGGCCGGGACTGGTCGACGACCGTCGTCGGCGACGGTCCCGAACGAGCGGCGTACGAACGCCTCGCGAGCGACCTTCGGATCGAAGACCGGATCACGTTCGTCGGCGACCTGTCGCTCGAGGAGCGCATCGCGGTCTACCGCGGCGCGCACGTCTTCGCCCAGACGGCCGAACACTGCGTGTTCCCGACGGAGATGTGCTGGGCGCTGGCGTCGGGCTGTGTCGGCATCGTCGAGTACCACGCCGACTCGAGTGCCCACGAACTCGTCGAGGGCTGGGACCGAGGGTTCCGGACGACGAGCGAGGAGGAGCTGGCCGACGCGATACTCGAGGCCGGCGACCTCGAGTATCGCGAGTTCGACGACCGGTTCGCCGACTACGACGAGTCGGTGGTCGCCGATCGATACCTCGAGCAGTACCGGACGCTTCAGGACGAGCACGGACTGCTGTAGCCCGATCTCTCAGCACGTTCTGCATCGGATCGCCGTTCGTACAGAGATACCTATATGTTCGTTCGCGAGCAGAACCGGGTATGGACGACGAGTGTGAGTTCTGCCGGATCGCCGCCGGTGACCGACCGGCGCACGTACTCTACGAGGACGACCGAACGATCGCGTTTCTCGACGCCAACCCGGCCGTGAGGGGCCACAGTCTCGTCGTCCCCCGCGTCCACGAACCGGAGTTACTGGCGGTCGACGACGCAACGTCGACGGCCGTCTTCGAGTCGGTTCGAACCGTCGCGAACGCGCTCGAGGCGGTGCTCGACCCCGACGGCTTCAGCGTCTTCCACACCAGCGGTCCGCTGGTCGGGACCGTCGATCACGCACACGTTCACCTCCTGCCGCGGACCGGAGACGACGACGTGTCGCTCTCGCTGTCGCGAGATCGACTCGAGTCCGACGACGCGTCGACGCTGGCGACTCGCGTGCGAGAGTCGGTGTGACGGCGACGTCGCTCGTCGTTGGGGTGCCGTTTCTGGAGGACGGTGTGGCCGTCGCTGGAGTGACGCGACGGCGGTCGACCAATTACAGATCGAACTTCGACGCCGCGGTCTCCATGTCCTTGTCGCCGCGCCCGGAGAGGTTCACGAGGATCGTGTCGTGGTCGCCGTCCTCGGCAAGTTGGATCGCCCGCGCGATGGCGTGGCTGGACTCGAGGGCCGGAATAATGCCTTCCGTCTCGCTCAACTCGCGGAACGCGGCGAGCGCTTCCTCGTCCGTAATACCGGTGTACTCACAGCGGCCCACAGCACGGAACATGGCGTGTTCGGGGCCGACGCCGGGGTAGTCGAGGCCGGCGGAGACGGAGTGCACCTCGACGTCGTCGTCGATCACTCGCGTACGCATGCCGTGGATGACGTCGTCTCGCCCCTTCGCGAGCGGGGCCGCGTGTCGGCTCGAGTCACTCCCTTCGCCGCCGCCCTCGGCGCCGTAGAAGTCCACCGGGTCCTCGCGGAAGGCGTGGAAGAGCCCGATGGCGTTCGAGCCGCCGCCGACGCAGGCGACCGCGGCGTCGGGCAGGTCGCCCGTGCGCTCCTGGAACTGCTCGCGGGCCTCGCGGCCGATGACGCTCTGAAAGTCCCGAACCATCCGCGGGAACGGGTCCGGTCCGACGACGCTGCCCACGAGGTAGTGGGTGTCGTCGACGTTCTGTGCGAAATCCTCGAGCGCGGCGTCGACGGCGTCGGCGAGTCCCTCGTTCCCGCGCGTAACCTCGTTGACCTCGGCGCCCATCAGCCGCATTCGGAAGACGTTCATCTCCTGGCGGGCGACGTCTTTCGCGCCCATGTAGATCTCCGTCTCGAGCCCCAGCAGCGCACCGACCATCGCTGTTGCGGTCCCGTGCTGGCCGGCACCCGTCTCGGCGATGAGCCGCTCCCGGCCGGCGTGTTTCGCGAGCAGCGCCTGTCCGAGACAGTTGTTGATCTTGTGCGCGCCGCCGTGGAGCAGATCCTCGCGCTTGAGGTAGATTTCGGCGCCGTAGCGCTCGCTCAGATTTCCAGCGTGATACAGCGGGGTCGGTCGGCCGGCGAACGTCTTCAGTAAGTCGTCCAGTTCCGCCTGGAACGCGTCGCTCTCGGCGACGTCGTCGTAGGCCGCCGCGAGTTGTTCGAGCGGTTCCTGCAGTGGCTCCGGGACGTGTCGTCCGCCGTAGCCCTCGAATGCGCCGTCAGACATACGTCGAGAGTGGAACGCCGGTGGCAAATACGTTCTGTACGATCGGGACGACAATCGGCGTCTCCTGCCGGCTTCAGCCTTATCCGACCGTTCGTGGAAGGAGCGACCTGAATCAGCCATGTCTCCAGCGAGCCCCGACGCGAGCCGACGAGCGACCGAGGTGACGGCGGCGTGAGAATCTCGAGCCTGCTTGCGGGCGAGCGCTCGACGCCGCCCGCGCTGCCGAACTTCGATTCGACGACGGTGTTCGTCCGGGCGGCGGCCAGCTACCTCCGCGGGGAGGAGTTCCCGGGCCTCGGGATGATCCACCCCAAACTGACGCCGGTCGGGGCACAACTGAATCACCTGCCACGGAAAGCGCGAACCGGGATCTACACCCGGGGTGGCGCGAACGAGGGCGTCTCGCCCGACGACCTCGGCGACGTCGACGTGGAGGCGTTCCGGGAGTGGGTCGTCGACCAGTACCCCGAGAAGGGCTACCCCGCGGTCGTCGTCGGCTCGAGCAACGGCGCGGCGGTCTACCTCGCCGCCATGCTCGGTGTCCCCTACCTGCCCCAGACGTTCCTCGTCCCCGTTCGTCGGGACGTGGACCCCGACGCGATCCGCGAGGACGTTCAGTGGGGGATCGACCACGCCGAACCGTTCCTCGAGGCGAACCCCGACGTCTCCGTCCACCAGATGCACGATCCGAACCAGGATCGGCTGATGGTCCAGAAGCTGGCCTACTTCAGGACGAAATCCCGCACACTGGGCGACGCCTACGAGGAGTTCATCGACACCGTGCTCTCTTCGGACGGGGCGATCATCTCGCTCGAGTGCGAGTACGACTGGCCGAAGATCGAACTGGGCGACCGCCACAGCTTCCAGGTCGGTGGTCTCGGCGGTCTCTCGCCCGAAGAGTACTACGAAGGCAGCGAGCAAGTCGCAAACTTCCTCGCACGACAGGACGCCGGCATCCGCGAGTGGGACGTCCCCGAGACCGACGGCCGAATGCCCGAAGCGGAGTGGGGGTTCGATACGGCGCTTCGGGAAGATCTCGAGCGAGTCGCGGACGAGCAGGGGTACGACCTGCGTCGGCTCTCGTTCGACGACCCGCGGGAGCTGAGCCCGTTCGTCGCGGACTGGTACCGGGAGCGCTACGCCGAGCGGGACCGGCCGGTCGAACGCCTGTTGGTCCAGTCGTTCGCGCTGGTCGAACCGTGGTGGACCATCCGAACCGGCTCGATACCCTACTGGGCCGCGTTCAACACCGAATCCGACGCCGACTTTCTGGAGGCGTATCTCGAGAACACTGACCCCTACGACGAGGTTCGAGCGACGCTGTTCGGCCACGGCGTCGAGTCGGCCGGACTGGCATCGACGGATCGCTGGCTGGAGGTCCTCGCGAACGCGCGGGAGGACTACGGGTTCGTCGGCGTCGACACCGACGAGTTCCCCTACGACATCGAGACGCACGTCCGCTACCACCGCGACTTACCCGAAGAGATCGAGGATCGACACGCGCATCTGCCGCCGCTGTCGTTCGATCGGTTCGACTCGATTACGAGCGATATCGCGGACGAGTACGCGATCGAGTGGAAGGAAATTTGAGCTCCGAGGCGGACGAAAGCGAGGGGCGGGAGCGTCGTTTAGGTGCTGCGTTCGCTCACTCTGCCGGCGGCGCATCCGCGGTCGAGTCCGGTGCGGTGTCGTCGCCGTCGTCGTATTCGACCGCGGCGTGGCCTTCGACGAACTCCTGGGTCCGTTCGTTCTGCGGGTTCTCGAAGAACGTCCGGGCGTCGTTCGTTTCGATCACGTCGCCGAGGTAGAGGAAGATGACGTCGTCCGCGAGGCGTTTGGCCTGTTCCATGCTGTGGGTGACCATGACGATCGTGTACTCTTCTTTGAGGTCGGCGAGCGTCTCCTCGACCTGCTCGGCGGAGATTGGATCGAGCGCCGAGGTCACCTCGTCACAGAGCAGGACGTCGGGTTCGGCGGCCAGCGAGCGCGCGAGACAGAGCCGCTGGATCTGCCCGGTCGAGAGTTCGGCACCGGGCGAGTCCAGTCGGTCCTCGACTTCACTCCAGAGGTTGACCTTCCGCAGCTGCGTCTCGACGATGTCGTCGAGTTCCTCTCGCGAGTAGTCGCCGTGGATCTTCGGCCCGTAAGCGACGTTGTTGTAGATCGAGACCGGCAGCGGCGTCGGCTTCTGGGGAACGTAGCCGACCCGCCGACGAATCTCCGGCAGCGGCTCGTCGGTCTCGTAGACGGGGTCGTCCTCGAGATACACCTCCCCGGTGATTTCGGCGTTGGGCTGGATCTCGTGGAGTCGGTTCAGCGACTTCAACAGCGTCGATTTCCCACAGCCCGAGGGACCGATGATAGCGGTCAGTTTATTCTCGCTGAAGTCGACGCTCACGCCGTTTAGCGCCGTTACTTCTCTCTTTCCGGTGTACGTTACTTCGAGGTCGTCGGTTCGGATGACGGTGTCGTGAGTCATTGTCTTCCTCCTGGGGCGAATCGGGCGTATCTTCCCGCGAGTAGTTTCGATGCGATGATCAGCGCGAGTACGGCGACGATGAGGACGAACGACGCCGCGTAGGCGTGCGAGCGGACCTCGGCGTTGAACGACGCCGCCTGCTCGAAGATGAGAATCGGCAGCGTCGTCGCCGGTTCGAACGGTCCGCCGGGCATCTGCGTGCTCCGACCGGCGGTAAAGAGCACCGTCGCGGCGTCGCCGATCCCGCGAGCGAAACCCATGATGACGCCGGCGATGATCCCCGGCAGCGCCGCTCGTATCGTTACCCGCGCCGTCTCGAAGCGCGTCGCGCCGAGTCCGTACGACGCTTCTTTCACCGCGTCGGGGGCGGACTGGAGCGCTTCGTCCGCATACCGGGTCATGATCGGATACTGGAAGATCGCGATGGCGACGATCCCGAAGATCAGGCTCGTCTGCGCACCGACGGCGATGATGACCGTCAACACGAACACACCGTAGACGATCGGCGGCGTTCCCCAGAGCACGTTGAGGAACATGTTGATGACGTCCGAGGTGCGCTCGCTCGAGTAGTCGCTCTGGAGGAACACGGCCGTCGAGAGCGACAGGGTCGTCGCGACGACGGTCGCCGGCACGACGATGAACAGGCTCCCGAGCACCGCGTGCAGGAACCCGCCGCCGCCGTCTAACATGTACCTCGAGCCGGGCGGCGTGATCGCGACGGCGGGATCGGTGAGGAACACGCGGCCGCCGCGGAATATCGTGACGCCGACGACGAGCAGCAACACCGCGACGATGAGCGCGGCGCTCGCGCGAGCGAGGAATCCGAAGAGGCGCTGTTCGGCGTATCGGTCCATCAGTACTGCCACCTCCGCTGAAGGCGACGACGGACGAGCATCGCCCCGAAATTAAAGAGCCAAACGATCACGAGCAACAGTAGGCCGACGAAGATCAGCGCGGACTGCGTAAGCGGGATCGACATCAGTTCGCCGAAGTCGTTGACGATCAGCGACGGGAGCGTCTCACCGGCGTCGAACGGGGATTCCGGGATGGCCGTCTGGCCCCCGATGAGCATGGCGGGAACGATCGTTGCCCCGAAGACGCGACCGAAGCCGAGGAGAATCGCCGAAAAGATCCCTGGCCCTGCGGCTCGGAGCAGGACGGATCGAATGGTCTCCCACTTCGTCGCGCCGACGCCGAGCGAGGCCTCGCGCAGTTCGTCGGGCAGCGCCTCGAGCGATTCCACCGTCAGCGAGATCATAAACGGCGTGACGATGATCGCCATCACCAGACTGACCGTGACGATTCCGAGCCCGATGCTGTGCGTGCCGAGTGCGGGCGCGAGGTAGTCGCCGACGAACGGGACGACGACGATCAGCCCCACGAGCCCGAAGATGACGCTCGGAATCGCCGCCAGTACGTCGATGAACGAGGAGACGATCACCTTCATCCGTCCTTCGGCGTACTCGGCGATGTAGATCGCCGCGAGAATCGCGATCGGCGTCCCCATCGCCATCGAGAGGACGGTGACGTAGATCGTGCCGACGATGGCTGGCAGGTAGCCGAACTCCTCGGAAGCGGGATCCCAGTTCGAGGAGGTCAGCATCTCGAGCAGGGAGTGTTCGGAGACGATCGGGATCGACTGCTGGACGAGCGTCAGGACGATCAGCGCGAACAGCGCGACGGCGAACAGACCGGCGCCGATCAGCCAGTAGCTACTGAGTCGTTCGATCAGCAGTCGGCGATCGAGTCGCTCCGGTCGATCCGCCTGCGCGTTCGATCCGCTGTCGGTCGTCGTATCCATCGTCAGGTCCCCTCCTCGGCCAACGCTTCCCGTTGTTCGGCGAGTCGATCCTCGGTGAGCGTGGCGTAGCCGTTGTCTCGCACGTACTCCTGGCCGTCCGTGAGTACCCACTCGGCGAACTCGGCAGCTTCGTCCTCGAACGACTCGTTGGCCGCGATGAACATCTCGCGGGCCGGCGGCGCCGGATAGACGTCCTCCTCGACGGCGGTGAGGAACTCGTCTCGCGTATCGTAGAAGTCCTCCTCGGCCGACAGCGTCCCGCTCTCGGTGAGATCGAGCGGGACGGGTCGAATGTTCATCTCGAGGTCGCCGGTGTTGAAGTCGTAGACGTAGTTGATGTTGTTCATCGACATCCCCAACGAGTCGTTGTTGATCGCCTGGGCAATCTGCTGGTCCCCGTCGAAGTTCCCGTCGGCGAAGTCCTCGAGTTCGTTCTCGGTGTAGGCGTCGTCTTCGCCGCCGAGGAAGTCGCCCCACTGTTTGTAGGCCGCAGAGGAGTCCGATCGACCGTAGACGTAGATCGGTTCGTCGACCTCGCTATCGACGAGTTCGCCCCAGTTGGTGATCTCCCGCGTGAAGACGCCCTCGAGTTCGTCCGGGGTCAGACCGTGCGCTCGGATCTCGTCGTAGACGGGATTGTTGACGTTGATCGTCCCGACGACGGTGTCGATGAGCATGGCGACGGCGAACAGTCCTCGATCGATCTCGGCCTCGTCGGGGGTCCGCCCCATCATCGCGATGTCGACCTGCTCGTTCAGTACGTCCGAGACGCCGACGCCGGTTCCGCCGCCGGAGACGTCGATTCCGACCCCGGTCTCCGACTCGTACTCGTCGGCCCAGACCTGCATCATCGGCAGCGGGCCCACGCCGCCGGAGATGCGTATGTCCGAGCCGGAGCTAGATCCGGACAGACACCCTGCAACCGCAAGCGTAGACCCGGCGCCGAAAGCGCCCAACACGGATCGCCGGGAGTAGTCTCGCTCCATTCGTACGCCGGTTACTCACCAGACGCTTGTACACCCTCGTACACCTGCAATTCTTTGTCCCTTACCACGAAACCAGCAAAACTCTCGATGCAGTGTGCGGTTACGAGTCTGTCTCCCACGCGACGCATCCGATCGGTACGGCCGGTGTCACCCCCGTTTTTACGGGCTCCGAGCGATATTCTATCCGATTGAACCGATCGTGTACGGCATCTCGAAACCGGAGAACGGTCGTTTCGGACGCCGAACCCGAGCTCGGTCCGCTCCGTGGATAGTTACCCGATCTCCCTAGTACCGGTCAGTTTTGCTTGTATCGGCGACGAACCCAGTCAGTGTTACGGAACCGACCGGGTGGCGCTCCTCCGCAGAGCGGGAGTCCGGTGATCGACGGTACTGCTCGAGAGCTTCCCGACCGACATTAGAACAGGACCAGCAGTACCGCGAGAGAGCACACGCTGGTCACGAGAAACGCGAGGAGGACCACGAGTGCGGGCGTCGCACCGGTGGTCCGCAGATCGGCGAGTCGGATCTCGGTTCCGAGGCCGACGAACGCGAGTACGAACAGCCAGTTGTAGGCGTTCTCGATCGACGTCTGCTGGGTCGACGAGAGTACGCCCGCGCTCGCGACGAGCGCCAGCGCGAGAAATCCGAGGACGAACTTTGGGAACTCGTCCCAGAGCGTTCGGAGGGACGGGCGACCGCCGCCGCCGCGACGAGCGTAGTAACTCGCGTACACCAGAACGACGACGCCGATCAGCGCGTTTCGCGAGAGTTTCGTCACCGTCGCCCACTGCCCCGCTAGGTCGGAGTGTGCGAAGCCGACGGCGACGACCGGTCCCGTCGAGAACATGCTGATGCCGGCCCAGATTCCGAAGACGGTTCCGGACAGCCCCAGCAGATCGCCGACGAGCGGGTAGACGACGATCGTGATCGCGTCGAACAGCAACACCGTTCCCGCCGCGTACGCGATCTGTTCTTCTCGAGCCCGGATCGCTCCCGCGACACCGACGACCGCGGAGACGCCGCAGATGCTCGCCCCGGCCGCGAGCAGCGAACCGAGGCGTTCGGAGAGTCCGAAGACGTTCCGGGCAAGCAGTTCGACGGCGACGAGCGAGGTTCCAACCGCGGCGAGCAACAGGACGAGGACGGGTGCACCGACCTCGAGGACGGTTTCGATCGAGATCGACGCCCCCATGAGAACGATGCCGGCGCCCAGCCACAGGTTGTGCGTCGCGATTCCGGCCTCGAGTCGCGCGGGAATCCCGACGACGTTCGCCGCGAGGAAGCCGAGCGCGATCGCGAGAAGCAAGTGGTTGACGCCCAGCGCCGTCGCGAGCGTTCGCGCCACTACCGCGCCGAGACAGAGGGCGAGCAGTCCCGGAAGGAGTCGTCGCACGACCATCTCGTCACCAGGGGATCCGTAGCTCGAGCGCGCCGATCAGCGCGACGATCACGCCGCCGACGACGACGCTCTTCCAGTCGCGTTCGAGTGCTGACCAGCGCGCCGCAAGAAAGTCGACGGACGACCACCACTCATCGCTCGACATATATTCGACCTGCACGGGCCGTCGTAGTTAACGGTTGTCTATCTCGTCGGGGATGGCGGTAATTATAGCCGAGGCCTATTACGGACGGGGCGAACGCGGACACCACCGAGCCGACCGTGGCGGTGCGTACTCGAGCTGATTCCGTCTCCGGTCCCTCGTCTACCCGTGATCGACGAGAATTGCCGCGAGCCGGTACAACGCGCTCTCAGTCGCTCTCCGAGTGGTACTCCGTCCACAGCGCCGCGGCTACGGTGAAATCCTCGGCGGTCGCGTAGCCACGCTTGACGTAGGGCTCGCCCTCGAGCGTACAGACCTCCAGGAAGTTCCCGTAGGGCTCGAGCAGTGCCTCGACGCGTTTGGTCTCCTGTCGAGCGCGGTCGTCGTAGCCGTATCGTCGGAGCCCAACGGCGTACATGAGGCTATTCCAGGGCCAGACGTGATAGTGGTAGTCCCGGTGGAGGAGAAAGAAGGGGTGGACCGCCGCGTGCGAGAACGGTTCGGCGCGCATCACGAGCCCGTATGGTGTCTCGAGGCGCTCGAGCGAGGAGACGATCGCGGCCGCGCGCTCGTCGTCGACGACGCCGAGATAGAGCGGGATGACGTTGGCGTCGCAGGCGAGGACCGACCGACCGCCGCCGCCGCGGTCACGCCGGTTGCCGGAGCCGCGAGCCGCGCCGCGGCGTTCGTCGAAGTATCGGCCGTTCCAGAGCTGCGAGTACAGCGCTGCTCGGATGGCATCCGACTCGCCCGTAAACGTCGTCTCGACGTCCCGTTTCTCGAGCCGTTCGACCGCGGCGAGCAACATCGCGGTGTTGTACGCCTCCCTGGGGCCGGCGACCGAATCCCACCAGGAGCTTCCCGACCCAGTGACGAGTCCCTCGGTGACGAACCGCTCGCGGTGGACGGCCGCGAGGTCGGCGACGGCGTCGGCGTGCTCGCGAAGGCAGCCACACTCCGCGAGCAGCAAGACGAGCGCGGGGAACGTGTCGACGCCCTCCGCCGGCGACGCCGCGTGGAACCGATCGTGAAAGTCGGTGTAGAAGACCGAGCTGTCCGAGAGCTGGTCGACGAGCCACCGTCCGGTTTCGGCGACGGCCTCCTCGTATCCCGCCGCGGAGAGCCCGCGCGCGCTGAACGCGAGGTCTCGCGGCCAGACGCCGCGAAAGTGGCCGCCGGCCTCGAACCCTCGCTCGGCCCGGGTCGCGAGGATCGTCTCGGCCGCGCGCTCGAGCGACCCGTGATCCCGAAACCCGTATCGGCGCTTCTCGACGTAGTGGGCGAGCCGTCGGTGGAGTTCTCGAGCGTAGTACCGGCCGGTCCGAACGGTCTCCATGATCCGTCAATGGGCACGCGTCGGGAAGTGCCGTCCGGCTGCACGGGACGGCGGTCCGGGGGTTCAGTTCCCGCCGTGAGCGGTGTCGATCACGGTACGTACCGGCCGAAAGCGGCGTCCGCTCGGCCATCCACACGCGTCGGCAAGCCGTTCCCGCAACCGAATCCCCTATCAACACGGCGAGCAATACCTCGGGGTATGACAAAGCGGTACGTCTCGCTTCCCGACGAGGCGGAGACGGGAATGCGGGAGTTCATCGACGAGGTCGACCAACGGCTGTCGAGCGACGAGGACACCTGCGCCGTCGTCGAGGACGTCCTGATCGACCTCTCGGGGGATCGCGAGGCCTACGAACGCTGGCAGGCCGGCGAGTCGGTCTCGCCGGCCGAGCGCGTCCGCTTGCAGAGCTACGATCCCTGTAACACCACCCTCGAGAGCGAGTACTACGCCGAGAAGGACGAAGATCGGTTCCGTCGATCGAAACACCTCCAGTGGCTCTGGCGACAGTTCGACAGCCTGCCGATCGCGGACAACGTCGAGTTCGCACTGCGGTTCCGCCGAATGCTCGCGAACCACCTCTTCGAGGAGTGTGGCGACGACTGCCGGTTCTTCAAGGGGATCTCGTTCACGTACGGTCACAACATTACGATCGGGGACAACACCGTCGTCCACGACGACGTCCACCTCGACGACCGCGGGAAACTCACCATCGGCGACCGCGTCTCGGTTTCGGACGGCGTCCACGTCTACAGCCACGATCACGACGTCGTCGACCAGACCGCGGTTCGTAACTATCACACGGTAGTCGAGGACGACGTCCGACTCACGTACGACGCGATGATCCGCGCGGGCTGCAGAGTCGGCGAGAACGCCATCGTCGGCGCGCGCGCCATCGTCCAGCACGACGTTCCCGCCCACCACATCGCCATCGGCATGCCGGCCAAGAGCGTCAAGATCAAACCGGGCTGGGAGGACGCCGCGGTCCCCATCGAGGACGCCGGCGTCAACCGTCAGGAGCAGCGACGCATCGAGTACGATCTCCCCGACGATTTCGAGGTCTTCGACGAGTTCGGCCGCGATCTCTAATCGGGATCAGCGTTTCGCCGACTACAAACGGTCCTCCTGTCACCTCCTGGTGGCATCGTCAGTTATCCACCACGAACGGTATATTCGTCTCAGCACGACTCTCTCCTTGCGGTGATGCAGGGAATATCCAAGTGCCTTGAGAACCTATGTCATGCCGATGGAGCTCTGGGGCTGGCTCATCGGCTACGTGGTGCTGTTCACCCTCTTACACCTGCTACTGTACTACGTGTATGTGAAGGGGGAGGACGGCGAGAACGCCGGCACACCCAGCGAGGGCACCGGATCGCCGTCGTTTGCCGACCCCGACCGCGCGAGTCCCCACAGTTCGCCCGGCCCCGACCGCTACCCCGCCGCAGCGGACGACGTCGACGACCCCGAGGAGTTCGAGGAGGGACAGGACCTCGAGTTCGACGGCGAGACGATTCGGTGTCCACACTGCGGCGCGCGCAACGAGGCCGATCAGACGTTCACCTACTGCTGGAACTGCATCTCGACGCTTCGGCGATGAGCCAGTCAGGGATCAGTCGTCGCGTTCGACAGTACTGCTTCGATTCGCCGAAAGCAGGCGGACGAACGATCACTTTCTGAGATAGTCTCCTTGAGATGAAAAACCTCCAGGATTGATTTGCTACGTTCGGGCGGTAATGAACGATTACGCTTTTACCCTCAGGACACAGAGAGTGACGCGACGACGAACAGGTATGTACAGACAGAACTCCCCGCACGTCTCGCAGTCCCGCTCTCCACCGGTGTATCGCGCGATGCACGACCCGTCCGGTCCGGCGACGCTCAGTACGACAGTCGCTCACGCACTCTCCGACTGTCTTGGCGTCGACGTCACCGACAGCCGACTCTCGCTCTACGACAGCGTCGATCCGGACGCGCTCGACGCCCTCTTTCGACCGCGCCACGACGGCCGCCCGCGACACGGCGGCACGCTCTCGTTTTCCGTCCGCGACCACTCCGTCACGGTCGACAGCGACGGCGAAATTCTGATCGAACCGCCCGTCCGGCGGTAGCGTTCGTCGATTCGACTTCTCGCACGCTTACGCAGAAGAGATCGTGATGATCGCTGAGGGAGCCGCGGCCGCGATCAGTCCTCGAGTTCGTCCGCGAGTCGCTCGAGGTGGTCCACGCCGACGACGGCGACGACGTCGCCCTCGGTGGTCGCTCGAAGCTCCTCGAGGCGGTCGATCATACAGCGCTCGCGGGTCTCGTCGCGGTAGGCCAGCGCGCTGTCGTCCGTCTGGACGCTGCTGAGCAGCGCCTGCACGCCGGCGACGTGTGAGCGCTCGTGGTCGGCCTGTCGCTCCGGCGGGTCGTCGTGATCGCAGTCGTACTCGATCGGATCGTCGCAGGTGACGGTCATCGACGTCGCGTGATTCAGCGTCGCGGCGACCCGGCAGGTCAGCGCCTCTCGCGTCGCGCCGCCGAGACTCGAGATGACGCGTTTGGCCGTCGACGTCGAGACGCGGTCGGCGATCAGCCGCGTCACGAGCTGGCGCAGGAACGACCAGTTCGGCGCGTCGATGCCGACGACGTCGGCGTCCGGCGCGGCGCGGATCGCCGCGCTCATCTCGCCGCCGAACCGCGGCGGCGCGTCGTCCGAGCCGTCGCGAGCGTAGGCGCGGTAGAGGGGGAGGGCGGCCGTCGGTAACTCGAGGGCGAGCGTGTCGGGCGCGACGGACTCGAGGACGCGTTCGACGCGAGCGATGCTTGCGGGGTGGTCGTGGACGACGCCGAGGAGGAGACAGTCACTCGACGGCCCGGCCACCCGCCGACAGAACTGGGCGGTGATCCGGGGGTCGTCGAACGACGCGGCGAAGGAGGGAGATTCGTCCATTGATCGACTGGTAATACGTGACTACCGGCATAACCCTTCTGTTGTCGTCGACTCCTGTCGGCCCCTTCAGACTGGCGTTTTCGGCGGTATGGGGCACATACTCGCGTGAAAGTGGTGTGTTCGACCGTAACTGTTGGATGGGCTATGGGAACGATTTTGCCGGTTTATTGCTCGCCCGTCCCAGTGGTCGGTATCCGGTCCGCACCGACCCGTCGATCCACGACGAACTGCCCGGCTTCGAATCGGTTCGGCGCGTGGACGGACCGCTGGCTCACCAATGACCGAGGAGACGCTCACCAAAGCCGACGAGGGAAAACGAGTGCTGAACGCAGACGGGACCGAAGTCGGTCGACTCGTAGACGTCCACGACAATCGCGGCTACGTCGAACCGGATCCGGGCATCACGACGACGATCAAAGCGAAACTCGGCTGGGCGACGAAGAGCGAGGACGCCCACCCGCTCGACGAGGGTAGTATCGAATCGATCACCGACGATGCGATCTATCTTCGGGGCACGCTCACCCACTGAGCGAGCGCCGCGCTCGCGAATCGGCTCGAGAGTCGAGGAGTGAGCACGGAGAATGACTCGCCGGTGAACTCGCGGAATCGCCAGTCAGGAGATGACGACCGTGTTTAGACGCCCGTACTGTACCGCAGGATGCCGGCGAAGCCGCCGAAGGCGTTGTAGAGCTGTTCGCCCTTCTCGAAGTCCGTCGAGATGAACTTGGTCTCGGTACCGCGCTGTTCGGCGATCTCGATGAGGTGATCGATGGCGTCCTCGCGGTCATCCTCGGACGCCTCGACGTCGGCGCCGCAGTCGGTGCAGCTGTGTGACGGCGTGTTCTTCCGTCGGTCGACGACTTGGCGGTCGGTGTTGCCACACTCGCCGCAGTCGTAGGTGATGACGTCCTTCCGGAGGTCCTCGCTGATCAGGAGTCGATCGACGGCTCCCATCACGAGATTTCGCCGGGTCTGCTCGAAACCGTAGGTCGCGAGGTCGCCCGCGTTGAGCTGCTTGAAGAACTCCTCCATCTGCTGTTTGTCCTTCATCACCTCGGCGTCGGCCAGCGCCTCCTCGGCGTTGTCGACCAGATCCTTCAGGCCGGACTCGTCGGTGTAGGCGACGTCGAACTTCCCCAGAACTTTGTCCTGAATTTCGTGGTGGAGGTAGTCGCCGTCTAAGAACTCGTCTTTGGTGGGCGAGGGACCGCCGACGAGGATGCCGTCGAGTTCGTGGCGCTTGGCGACGAACAGGTCGTTCGCCATCCCGGCGACCTCCTGATAGAAGTTGTCGATGGCCTCGAGGCGCAGCCGGGCGAAACGCTGGGCGGACTGGCCACCCTTTCGCTGCTTGCCGGGGACCAGCGAGGAGGCGGACTTGACGGGCTCGATGCGTTTGCCCTTCAGCCAGCCGACGTTCGCCTCGCGTCGGTCGAGGACGATCAGGCCGTAGAGGCCCTTGTCCGCCAGCATGTTCTCGAGGGGCTCCGTCAGGAAGTCCGAGTCGCAGTGATAGCGGAACGACTCGACGGGTTGTGGCGGGCTCTCGAGGACTCTGGTGACCATCTCGGTTCGGCCGCCGCTGGAGTCGACCGCACCGGAGAACAGGACGAGTCCGTTGTCCGGCGGGTAGGTGTCGTAGTAGCGAAGCCGATCCTTGATACTCGTCAGTGCGTCCTGGACGGCCGTCCGAGTCTGCTTGGACTTGATGTTGGCCGCCTCGCTGTGTTCCTGGGTGACGTGCTGGACGACGTCACTGATCTGTCTATCGTCGGGCACGTAGATCGTTACGAGCTGTGTCCCGGAGCCGTCGAAGTCCTTGAGATCCTCGATAACCTTCCGGAACTCGTATTTTTTCCGGTCGGATTGCTCCTGCTCGCCCTCCTGGCTCATTGTCCGTACAAAACGGTGCTGTGGGTAAGAATCCTTTGACACACCTGTCGACGTGGTACAGCGTGTCGGGAGAACGCGTGGTTACCAGTTCCAGTCGGATGCGTGTCAGTATCCGTTCGACTGCGAGACACAACTCGCGTGCTGACGTGACGATTTAAGGTGCTCCCGTTCTACAGTCCGCACAGTACTTGAGTATGTCTCACGAGACGGTCTATGCTATTGCGAGCGGGAAAGGTGGCGTCGGCAAAACGACGACGACGGTGAACCTCGGTACGGCCCTCGCGGAGGCCGGCGAGCGCGTCGCTGTCGTGGATGCCGACCTCGGAATGGCGAACCTCGCCGGGTTCGTCAGCCTGTCCCCCGACTCGACGACGCTTCACGACGTGTTGTCCGATGGTGCACCGATCGACGACGCCACCTATCGAATCACAGAGAACATCGTCGCGGTTCCGAGCGGCACCAGCCTCGACGAGTACGCCGACACCTCCCCCGAAGGGCTCAGCGACGTCGTCGCGGAGCTCCGGAACAAGTTCGACTACGTCTTTCTCGACGTCGGCGCGGGTGTCAGCCACGAAACCGTCCTCCCGCTCGGGCTGGCCGACGCGGTCATCCTCGTCTCGACGCCCGAGCCCGCGGCCATCCACGACTCGAAGAAGACCCTCGAGTTGACCGAGCGCGCTGGCGGGGAGGTCGCCGGACTCGTCCTCACGCGAACCCGGCCCGAGAGCGACGTCTCCTACGACGAGGTCGCCACTCGGCTGGAGACGCCCCTGCTCGGCACGATCCCCGAGGATCCGTCGGCCCGCGAGAGCGTCTACGCCGGCACGCCGCTGGTCGTCTACCGTCCCGACGGGCCGGCCGCCACCGCCTACAGACGGCTCGCGGCCGATCTGGCGGGGATCGAGATCCCGACCACGTCGACCGAATCGAGTGCGACGCCCGACGGCGATCAGCCGACCGACAGTCTCGCCCAGTCCGACGACACCGATCCCGACAGCTCGAGCGCCAGTTCGACGGCCGACGACGGCGACGACTCCGGCGGCCGAGAGGCCGCTCACGACGACGTCTCGAGTGCGATCACCGAGGCGGAGTCGGATACCTGAGTGCGGAATCCGGATTTTCGCTCGGTTTCACGCTCGCGAACGGTCCCGATCGTCCAGTAAGGGGTTCCTGTCCGATCGTATCGCCGGGAAGACCGCTGGGAGGCAGGCACCGATGACTGTCTCGAAATCACGACATTCTGGCCAGTTAGTCTGTACTGAACGGAGTAACGACCGCCATCCGAAGCCGTCTATCACTGATTCGACGCCGACAGCGCGTCGCTCCCGCCGCCTCACCGATTCTCGTGGGTGAAATCCCATCGTCACGCGCCACAGACTGTAACGAACTGATTACTAATCATATCCGTTATCGATGGCTCGACCATGGAGCGACGAAAAATCCTCCTCGGCAGTGGCGCAGCGCTCGCAACCGCACTGGCTGGTTGTTCCGGCAGCGAAACAAGTGACGGATCGGACGACGATGACGACGGCTCCGATCCGGATCCCAACGGAAACGACAAAGAAAACGGTGACGACAACGGCGACCACGACACCGACGGAACCAACACGGACGACGTGCCCGGCTTCGACGGGAAGAAACTGGACGTCGACAGCGACGCAATCTCGGTCAAAGCGATCGACAAGAAAGGCGACAAACTCGAGGTCCTCGTGGAGACGGACATCACCGACCACGAGAAATTGTACGCCGAACTGAAGTCCCTCGCGGACGACCACGACGACGCGATCGTGGATATCGAGGCGTTCATCGCCGAGATCAAGACCGTCGAGTGGATCATCGAACACAGCGGCACGACGGTCGCCTCGTTCTACGTCAACGTCGACTGGATCGTCAGCTACCTCCAGAACGAACTCTCGAAAGACGAGTTCTACGACAAGGTCAAGCAGACGGCCGAGTGACGGAACGCTCGAGCGAACGTCCACGCGGCCCGATACGGCGACTCGACTTTTTCGAACGACGACCCAATTAGTGGCAGGTACCGACCGAACCGGTTAGCGCCGAGTACCGAACGAAGCGTTCCGTCGACGGCCCGCGCAGACCCGTGTCGTGGCGACTCGACGGTTGGTAGTTGCGCCGGCGTAGTGTTCGAATCGCTCATGAACGCCGCATTCGTGGGCGAGCAGCGTGCAGTGTGGCGGCCGACTTCCGAGCCCTCCATCCGAACGGGAACTCCCGTGAGTAATGCGACCGATCCGCAAAACACAGAAACTACTGCTACATCGAGCGCGGCGGTTCGACGCCGAGGACCGACAGCGCGTTCGCGACCGTGTGTTTCGAAGCCGCTACGAGCGCGAGTCGCGCCTCGCGAACCTCGGGATCGACGTCGTCGGCCAGCACGGGACACTCCCGGTAGAAGGCGTTGAATCGGTCGGCGAACGTGCGCGTGTAGGTCGCGATCTGGTGGGGTTCGAGATCGTCGGCCGCCTCGTCGACGACCGCCGGGAACCGGGCGATTGTCTCGAGCAGGTCACGCTCGGCTTCGGTCGCGAGCAGGTCGGCCTCGAGCGACTCGAGTTCGATATCCTGCGTCGCGAGGCCGGTGTCCGGATCTAGTCCGGCCTCCTCCAGAATGCCACAGCAGCGCGCGTGGACGTACTGGACGTACGGCGCGGACTGGGCCTCGAAGTCGAGGGCCTGCTCCCACTCGAAGGTGATCGCCTTCGTCGGCTGTTTGGAGACGATATCGTAGCGGACCGCACCGATGCCGACCTGGTGGGCGATTCGCTCGATATCGTCCTCGTCTAAGTCGTCGTCGCGGATGCGGTCGTCCAGTCGGTCCTCGACCTCCTGGCGGGCGCGGTCGATGGCCTCGTCGAGCAGGTCGTCGAGGTCGACGCCGGTGCCACGACGCGTGCTCATCTTCCCCTCGGGCAGATTGACGTAGGAGTAGAGCACCTGCTGGAGCCCCTCGGTGTCGTTTCCGAGCAACTCGAGCGTGGTGTCGAGTTGGCGGGCCTGCAGTTTGTGGTCCTCGCCGAGTACCGTCACCGCGCGGTCGTAGTTGTCGAACTTCCACTCGTGGTGGGCCAGGTCGCGGGTCGCGTAGAGGGAGGTCCCGTCTGAGCGCAGGAAGACGAGGTTCTTGTCGATGCCGTGCGCTTCGAGCTCGAGCTGCCAGGCGTCCTCCTCGTAGACGGCCTCGTCGAGCTCTTTCAGGCGGGCGACGAGGTCGTTGGTGTCGCCGTTGCGCATAAAGCGCGTCTCCTTGACGAACTCGTCGAACTCGGCAGGAAGGCGTGCGAGACAGCCCTTCATCCCCGAGAGCACCTGGTCGACGACCTCGCTGACGCGTTCGTAGGCCGACTCGTCGCCGGCCTCGAGCCCCTGCATGATCGACTCGATCTCGGCTTCGGCGGCCTCGCGGTCGGCTTCGGAGGCGTTCTCGAGGTAGGCGTTCCCTTTCCGGTAGTAGCGCACGAGATCGTACTCGATGCGGTCGCGTTCCGGCTCACCGTCGAGGTCGTCCTCGTCGAAGGTCTCGTAGGCCCACGTGAAGACGGCCATCTGCCGACCCGCGTCGTTGACGTAGTAGTGGCGGTCGACGTCGTAGCCGGCGATATCGAGCAGGTTCGCCACCGCGTCGCCGATGATCGGGTTTCGCGCGCGGCCGACGTGGACCGGTCCCGTCGGGTTCGCGCTGGTGTGCTCGACGACGACGCTTTCCTCGCGATCCTCGAGCGCGCCGTAGGACTCGTCCGTGCCGGCCGTCAGCGTCTCCGCGAAGTAGGCGTCGCTCGGCAGGAAGTTGAGGTACGGCCCCTGCGTCTGGATCTCCGAGACGTAAGTCAACTCGTCGGCGTCGATCTCGTCGGCGAGCTGGCCGGCGACCTGGGGCGGCGGCGCGCCGGCTTCGCTGGCGAGTCGAAAGGCCACACTCGAGGCGAGCACGCTCTCGACGTCTTCCGGCGGTTCTTCGATCCCGAGGTCGTCCGTCGGGAACTCGAGTTCGGAGAGCGCCCCCTCGAGGGCGGCCTCGACCTCCGTGCGCAAAGAGAGGAACATACCCGCTCGTATTCAGGGCTCGAGTAAAGGAATGTCGGGTTTCGCTCGCGTCGCGGGATCGGTCGTCTCCGTTGCGAGATCGAATATCTCTGTTTCGGGTCCGTCCGTCACTCCGGGGCGGAATCCCCGATCACTCCGTCCTCGGGCCGTCGAACGACAGTTCGGCGGGGAGTTCGGGGTCGGGGTCGGTCCCGTCGGTCGCGAGTTCGGACTGTACCTTCTCGATCAGCAGGTCGACCGCCATCCGATTCGCCCCTTCGGGGATGATGACGTCCGCGTTCTTCTTCGTCGGTTCGACGAACTGCTCGTGCATCGGCTTGACCGTCCCGAGGTACTGTTCGATCACCCCCTCCAGGTCTCGCCCGCGGTCGATGACGTCGCGTTCGATCCGTCGCAGGATTCGGACGTCCGCGTCGGTCATCACGTACACCCGGAGGTCGAGCATCTCGAGGATGTCGTCGTCGTACAGCGAGAGAATGCCCTCGAGCACGATCACGTCCGTCGGCTCGACGGTCACGCGCTCGTCCTTGCGGTTGTGGATTTCGAAGTCGTACTGTGGCATCTCGACGGCCTGGCCCATGAGTAGGCTGTTGAGGTGCTCCTGCAGGAGCTCCCACTCGAAGGCAGAAGGATGATCGTAGTTGACGTCCGCCCGCTCTTCGAACGCGAGATGCGAGAGGTCCTGATAGTAGTTGTCGAGCGGGATACGGGTGACCGCTTCGCCGACCGTTTCGGCGACGGTCCGCGAGACGGTCGTCTTCCCGGCTCCCGTCCCGCCGGCGATCCCGATGACGAACGACGGTATACTCATCGTCCGATCCTGGGTCGGATGGCTATTGAATCCCCTGATCTCGACTCGATCCGACGGAGACAGTGTACTTCTGATGACACACTGCGAGCTCACTCGATCGCTACTCGAATCACGCCGCAGCCTCGCCGAACCGTCACTCGAACCATACCGCAGCCTCGCGAAACCGCTCCTCGTGAATGGGCCGGAACGTCTCGCCCGACGCGTCGAACTCGGCGGGCGACCAGAACCGCGCCGCGCTCGCGTCGCTGCCGGCTGCCAGTTCGCCCGTCGCGTCGGCCCGATCCGCGACGTAGTGAACCGTCAGCACGTGTTTGTCCTCCCGCGGCGGCATCGTCGTCGCGTCGAGGAGTTCGAGCGCGCCGGGATCGACGACGACGCCGGTCTCCTCCTCGAGTTCGCGGACCGCAGCGGTCTCGGGAGATTCACCGACCTCCATGTGGCCGCCGGGGATCGTCCACTCGCCGACGCCCGGCGGCACGGCTCGCTCGACGCAGAGCACCGCAGGGACCTCGGCCGATCGATCGACGACAGCGACGCTCGCACAGGGGACCGGGTTGTGCCAGACGACGTCTCCGCAGGTCGGACAGCGCTCGCGCTCGCGGCCGTCGAACGCGGTCGTCTCGAGAGACGTGCCACAGTGGGGACAGAACTCAGCTGGACGGCTGACCATCTACGGTGGTGTCCGCACCGGGGGTATCAAAGCGTTTTCAATCCGGGAACGGTCATCGAGCCGAGGGTTAGAGCGTCTTGAGTCCGCTGCCAGTTAGTGGCACGACGACGTCTGCGTCGTCCTCGAGGACGCCCAGCTCTCGGTACTCCTCGAGCGCTGCGGGCGCGACCGCGCAGGTGGGTTCGACGTAGAACCCGCCGCGATGGAGCCGATCGAGTGCCGTTTCGACGGGATCCGAGCCGAGTGCGATGGCGTCGCCGTCGGTCGCCTCGATGGCGGCGAGAATTTCGTCCTTTCGGGCGGGCTTCTCGATCCTGATGCCGTCAGCGATGTCGGCGCCGTCGGCACCGTCGGCGTCCTCCTCGGTCTGTCTTCCGTCGAGTTCGTCGACGATGGGGGTGTATCCCGTCGCTTGTGCGCCCAGAAGCCGAGGCATGCCGTCGATGATACCGGCCTCGTTGAGCAGCGAGAAGCCGCGGTACGCGCCGAGAAAGAGCGTTCCGTGGCCGATCGGGAGCACGACAGCGTCGGGGACGGTCCAGCCCTGCTGGGCGGCGATTTCGAACGCGAACGTCATCGTACCCGCGTAGAAGGCCGGGTTCCAGGCGTGGCTGGCGTACCAGCCCTCGCCGGACTCGACGGCGTCGATACAGGCATCGGTCACGTCCTGGCGGTTGCCGTCGATCCGAACCGGGCGTGCGTCGGCCCGCTGGATCGTCATCAGCTTCGACTGCTTGACGTCGGCCGGAACGTAGATGTCCGCCTCGATGCCGGCGCGGGCCGCGTAGGTCGCGATGGCGGCCCCGGCGTTCCCCGAGGAGTCCTCGATGACCTTGTCGACGCCGAGTTCGACGGCCCGCGAGAGCGTCGTCGTCGCCCCGCGGTCCTTGAACGAGCCCGTCGGGAAGACGTACTCGAGTTTGAACTGAGCGTCCCACTCGGGAGCCTCGACGAGCGGCGTAAAGCCCTCGTGGAAGGTCACGTGTTTCTCGATCGGCAGGAACTCGAAGAACGTCCAGAGCCCCTCGGTGGTATCTAAGCTGTGCAGCGGAAGCGGGTCGCCCTGTGGATGTGGCCGTTCGGTGAACTCGAGGGCGTGGCCGCAGTTACAGCGCCACGGCTCGTTCGGTCCGGCTTCGTAGACGACGTCGCAGTTTGGACAGGTGAGATCTGCAGGCATGTTAGTAGTCGTCGATGTCGGTGGCGACGGAGCAGACGTACTCGCCCGTCGCGACCTGCGGCAGTCGTCGCGTGCGCCAGAGAATACCGGTGCTGTCGGCCGTCACCTCGGCTTTCGGTTCGCCGAAGGGGGTCGTCACCTCGAACAGCGTCTCGCCGCCGCGAACCCGGTCGCCCAGCTCCTTCCGGAACGAGACGAGTCCACCGCTCGGTGCACCGTACTGTTCGAATCCGCGAGCGCGGGTCTGCTCTTCGATGTCGACGCTCCCGTCGAGAAAGCCGTAGTGAGTGAGGACGTTGAAGACGCCGTCGACCCCCTTCTGGATGCTCGCCTCGTCCCAGCCGACGGCTCCGCCGAGTTCGGGGTCGACGGTCGGGACCCCCTCGTCCGGTGCTGCACGGGCGAGTTGGCCGTCCGGTCCCTTCTGATCTAAAATGTGCCCACAGCCGAACACCTTCGCCAGTTCGAGACAGTCCTTGTGGAGTCGGTGGCGTTTGCCACAGCGAACGCGGACCTCGTCGATCATTCGGCTGGTCGATCCCTGGTGGAGATCGAGGATCAGGTCGGCTCGCGTTGCCGCCTCGTACGTCGCGGCCGCGATCCGCTCGCTCGAGGTGCCGGTCTCGTTGCCGGGATAGGCCCGGTTCATCTTCGTGTCGTCGATCGGGTTGCGGTGTTCGGCGATCTGAAACGCGTGGTAGTTGACGATCCCGGTAATCAGGATCGTTCCCGCGAGCTCCGACGGATCGAGTTTCGGAACGACGCGCTGAATTACGCCGACCCCGTTGAGTTCGTCACCGTCGCTCGCCGCCTGCATGTACAGCGTCTTTCCCGGCCGTTCGCCGTTGATTACGGCGACCGGCAGACCGAACGGTGACCCATCCCGGGTCTCCCCCACCTCGAGACGGCCCGTATCGATCTCGCCGGGATCAGCGCTCGCCGTTCCGAGCGTCGTCGTCATGTGCCTGCAGACGGACCCGTTCGTCTTTATTGGTTCGGTGTCCGCCAGCAAGCACTGGGTTCGAACGGTCGTCGCTCTACGAAAACATCTGTCACTTCGCCTCGGTTCGATCGACGGTGAGAGCGGGACGCCTGCGACGAAACGCGTTCGACGCCCTCAGAGGAACAACCGGAAGTAGTACGGGCTCAGGAAGCCCTCGATGACCGCCGCGACCGCGAGCAGGATACCGACGCCGACGAGGACCCAGAACGCGCGCTCGAGTGCGTCAGCAAACTCGGCTCGCGTCGCCCGCCCGCGGAACGCCCGCCAGCCGACACGTCCTAACCAGATGCCGACCGCCGTCGCGATAAAGATGGCCGGAATCTCGAAGATCCCGTGCGGGATCACGAACGCGAGAAGCTCCATCGGTTCGGCCTCGGTGCGGCCGTAGACGCCCATGAAGACGCCGTTGAACAGGAGCGAGGCGACGGCCGGGAGGACGAGCGCGACGCCCGAGAAGGCCGTCGTCAGCGCGACCATCCAGTTGTTTCCGAAGAACTCCAACGCCGCTGCCGGCGGAATGTGACCCTCGAGGCGGGCCGAGATCGACGTCTCGACGGTCCCGGCGAGCGGTTCGGCGGCCTCCCAGCCGACCCAGAAGCTGGCGAACGCGAGGACGACGACGAGCGCGTGCGTTCCGGGCGTCGCGCGGACGAACGCGATCATCTCGTCCCAGCCGCGCCGAGCGCCGGCCCGGAACTGCCCGCGAACCGATCGCTCGGGTTTCGCCGGCGGTCGCAATCGGCCGCGGTAGTCGTTGTAGAGGCCCGTCTTCAGGAGGTCGAGGAAGGGGAAGACGAGCAAGGCGGTGACGAGCGACGTGAACGCCATCACGTCGACGAGCAACAACACGCCCGAGACGGCCGCAATCGCGAGCATCGTTCCGAGCGAGACGGCGTAGTAGAATCCCGCGCCGACCGGCCGGGCGCGGACGAACGCGAGGGTGTTCGAGAGCGAGCCGAGCGCGGTCGTGTCGTCGACGACGACGGCGACCGGTGCGAACGCGAACACCGCTCGAACGGCCGCGAGCGCGACGAACAGGACGAGTACCGCCACGAGCGCGATCAGTCCGGCGACCACCCCCGCACCGGTCGCCGCCAGCGCGATCACGGCGACGATGGACACCATCGTCCCGATCGTGAGCAACACCGCAATCCACGCCAGAAACTCGAGTACGTACAGGCCGAGAAACCGCAGCCAGTAGCGGCGCGCACCGGCGATGCCGGCGGTCAGACCGCGCCTGTCGATCAGTCGGGCGCTACAGGCGGTGAGCTGCCCGGCGCTGACGATCGGGAAGAGGACGAGAAACAGCAGGATCGAGAGCACGATCGTCACGAGGACGAGCGCGGCTATCCCGGGCGTGAACACCTGTTCGAAGACGGGTTCGAAGCCGCTCACCCACTCGTCGAACGCCTCCTGGTCGGCGTCCGGGTCCGGCGGCTGGCTGTCGATTCCGTGCAGTTGCTCCTGTATCGTCGCGAGACGGCCCGTCGCCTCGAGGTAGACGAATCCGACGGCGATCGCGAGAAACGGAACGAGGCGAACGATCGCGGGAACGGCAGCCCCGAGCAGGTACCACGGGAGAAGATCCGACGGCCGGCGACGGAGCGCGGCGATAGCGGCAGTGACCGAATCGGAGAGGGACATACTGACACTTCGATCGTCTTTCAGATAAATGAACCTCTATTGGTCGGGGTGGCGGACGGTGGCGGGAGGCCACGTCGAGAAGTTGGTCGTCGGTCCGTGGTTCAGTTGAACGTTCGGTCGTCGAACGTGTCGTTCGTGTCGTCGTTCGAGCTCCCACCCGAGAGACGCGGGGTGAACCCGCCGGTGAGGATGACGGAGACGACGACCAGTGCGGCCGAGAGGACGACGAAATCCGCGCTCGGATCGTACCCCGCGAGACCGGCGCCGGTCGAGACGACGAAGATGGCGACGGTGAAGACGATGGTCGCGAGGAGCCCGACGACGACGATTCCGACGACGCTGGCCAGCAGCCCGCTCAGTATGTGGCGAATCGAGGACATTCGTTGTAACCGAATTATTCTCGAGCGAACGTAATCATTATGACATCGGTCTCGATCGAGATATCGCCCTCCGGTCGCTCACGGCGTCGATGAACCGGTGTGAGTGCGGAACTGCCAGTCGATAGCAAAGGAGTTGAGAGAACTGCTGCGGTGGGTGGTGTGGCTCACGATCAGCCGAGGAGGTACCGCAGTTGCGGGACCCGCTCGACGATCGGGTGTTCTTCGATGTAGCGGTCCACGCCGAGGATCCGGCCGGCCGCCAGCGCGCCGAGCGTCAGGAAGACGGCGGCGTACACCAACTGATCGTTGACCAGCCCGCCGGCGACGTCCCAGCTGCCGAAGTAGAACAGGACCATCTGGGTCGCTGCTCCGAGCGCGGCCAGTCGGACGAAGACGCCGGCGATCAGCGCGAGGCCGATGAGCACCTGCGTGACCGGAACGATCACGTCGATCGCCCCCATCAGCGCGGCGCTCTCGGCCATCACCCCGAAGAGCCCGCTCGCCGGACTCGCCGGGTCGACGTTCGCGAGGTAGCCGTGGGCGCTGAACTCACCGGTTACCTTCCCCCAGCCCGCCGACAGCATCACCCAGCCCATCAGCAGTCGAAGGCCCAGAATCGCCCACGCGCTGAGGTGGTGCGGTCGCCCCTCGAGCGTCACGCCACCGAGGCGGCTTTCCAACCGGTTTACCGCAGTCGTCGTCATTGTCAGTCACCTCTTACAGCTAGAGGGTGGCTGGCCATTTACTTGAATACGAATTACGATTCCCGTCACGCTGGAGTGCCGCCGGAGTATGCCACTATATGTAGGGTCTATATATTGATGCCGTGACTCTGCCGTGCTGAAGCTTACGTCGTACGGTGGCGTACTGGCGACTATGGTTACGACGCTCTCTGCGGATCGACTCGCGGAACTTATCGACGACGACGCGGCGTTCACCCTCGTCGATACCCGTCCCGAAGACAGCTACGCGGCCTGGCACATCTCCGGAGCACTGCACTTTCCGTTCGGTCCCGAGGAGGAACTGGACGGCCGCCTCGAGGAGTTCGAGGAGCTGGTCGGCGACGCCGATCGCGTGATCACCACCTGCGCGAAGGGGATCTCCTCGGGGAATCTGGCGATCCAGCTCGAGTCGGCAACCGACGCCTACGACGTCCAGGCGGTCGACGGCGGGATGAAGGGGTGGAGCGGCGTCTACGATCACGTGACGATCGACGCTGGCGACGACGAACTGACGATCGTCCAGATCCAACGCCGTGCGAAGGGGTGTCTGGGGTACGTCGTCGGCTGTGATGCGACGGGCGAGGCCGTCGTCGTCGATCCGACCGGCGACGTCGAGGAGTTCGAGACCGCGGCCGAAGAAGCTGGACTCTCGATTACGGGCGTGATCGACACGCACGTCCACGCCGATCACATCTCCGGCGGCTGGGAGCTGGCGGATCGACTCGGGGCTCCCTACTACCTCGGTGCCCGCGCCGCGGAGCGCGGCGTCGAGATCGAATTCATGCCGCTCGAGCGAAACGAGGTACTGGAAGTCGGCGATCTCGCGGTCAAAGCCGTGATCGCGCCGGGGCACACGAGCGAGATGATCAACGTCCTCGTCGACGACGCGGCGCTGCTCACTGCCGACACCCTGCACGTCGATTCCGTGGGTCGGACGGAACTCGAGTTCAGCGACGACGAGGGGGAACGAGGGGCGAAGCTGCTCTACGAGACGCTGCACCGCACCCTGTTGGCCGAACCGGAGGGGATAACTGTCCTCCCGGGCCACGTCACCGTCACGGCCGACGGCGAGTTCGAACACGGCGCGCCAGGCGAGCCGATTTCGACGACCGTTCGCGACGCGCGGACGGGGATCGACCTGCTCGGACTCGAGGAGGACGCCTTCGTCGAGCGGATGGCCGACGCCGGCGAGAAGCCCGCGAACTACGAGGAGATCATCGACCTGAATCGCGGGGTGCGGGAGGAACCGCCCGAAGAGCGAGTCGAACTCGAGTTAGGCCCGAACAACTGTTCGGCCTGAGTCACGATCGGACCGGTTCGTCGATCCCGACGATTCGCGTCGCCCGATAGTCGGCTTTTCCTGAGAACGAGCTTTATACGATTATGACATAGTATACCACGGTGAACGATCCGTGCAGATAACCGCAATACGACAGGTCGAGTGTCCGGAGTGTGCGACCCGAGCAAGCGTTTCAGTCCCCCGCGGCGACGTCGAGCCGAAACCCAGTCGCTCCGTCGCAGCGTTCGGTGAGCAGACGAAAGTGACCTGTTCGAACGGACACACCTACTGGGTACAGTTCTGTTAATTCCTCTTTTTCGAGCCTCGAGCGATCACCTTCGGAGCGCCGACGCTTGAGTCACCGCGAGTAGGTCTCGAGCCTGACGATTTGACCGTCCGCACACTCGAAGAAATCCGCGAACTCGAACAGCACTCGCTCCCCGTCTCGGACGCGTCCGCGGGCAGCGGCCCGCTCGCCGTCGGCGATCACCGCCTCGAGTTCGTGACTGGTGTCGGGATTCGGTCGGTCTTCGCGCATGAATCGGACGAACGACTCTCGGGCCTCGAACGTTCGGTCGGGCCGTCGCTGGACGAAATCGGGCGCGAGGACGTCTTCGAGGACGCCGTACTCGTGCTGGTCGAGCGCGTCGTAGTACTGCCGAACGAGGGCTTCCGACTCCATACGACGACCGTTTCGGTGCGACGGTCAAAAGCGTACAGTTCGATCGGCCGCTCCCGTCCGGGATCGAGAGGGCCGATCCGGGAAGCTGTCAGGATCGTTACCGTAACACGCTTCAGCGAACGCTTACACGTACGTGTGTCGACTGGTCACACATGGCAACGACGGACGACTTTCAGGCGGCCGTTTCGGTGGCCGACTTGGAGGAGACCGGACGCGAACTGGTAAGCATCGACGGGACGCCGCTGGCCCTATTTCACCACGAGGGCGAGATCCGCGCAGTGAACAACCGCTGTCCCCACATGGGGTTCCCGCTGGTCGAAGGGACCGTCGACGACGGCATCCTCACCTGCCACTGGCACCACGCGCGGTTCGAACTCTCCTGTGGCGACACCTTCGACCCGTGGGCCGACGACGTTCGGACGTATCCCACGGAGATTCGGGACGGGACGGTCTACGTGAATCCGAATCCTCCCCGCGAGTTGCCGCCCGACGAACACTGGGCCGAGCGCCTCGAGACCGGTCTCGAGGAGAACCTCCGACTCGTCGTCGCGAAGTCGACGATCGGCCTGCTCGACGCCGGCGTCGACTATCGGGAGCCGATGGCGACGACGCTCGAGTTCGGCACTCGATACCGAGAATCGGGCTGGGGCTCCGGGTTGACGATTCTGGGTTGCATGGCCAACGTGATCGACGACCTCGAACCCGAGGACCGAAAGCGAGCGCTCTACACCGGCGTTCGGCACGTCGCGAGCGACTGCGCGGGCGAACCACCACACTTCGATCAGCCGTCGTTCTCGACCGAGGACGTCGCGTTCGACCGACTGAAGTCGTGGTTCCGCGACTGCGTCGAGGTTCGGGACCGCGACGGGGCGGAACGCTGTCTCCGTACCGCGGTCGCGTCGGGCCGATCCGAAGCCGAACTCGCAGAACTCCTCGTCGCCGGCGCGACCGATCACCCCTACCTCTCGACCGGACACGTCCTCGACTTCGCCAACACGGCCTTCGAGAGCCTCGAGCACGCCGGCTGGGACCACGCCGACCAGGCGCTCGCGAGCCTCGTCGAACCGCTCGTCACCGCCAGCCGAAGCGACGAACGGTCTTCCTGGCGACAGCCGGTGGATCTCGTCGCGCTGCTCGAGGACGTCTACGGCGGCGACGTGAGCGAGACGGTCGGCCTCGAGGAACTCGTTCGGGAAGGGGCGGACAGAATGTGGGGCTCTCCGGACGACTTTCAGGATACCTTGCTCGAGGACGATCCCGAGGCCATCGTCGACACGCTTGCCGACGCCGTTCGGGAGGGGGCGACCAGCGAGGCACTCGCCGCCGAAGTCGCCCACGCCGCGGCCACGCGCGTCGCCCAGTTCGGTACCGCGAACGAGTTCAGCGACTGGAACACCGTCCACCACACGTTCACGTACGCGAACGCGGTCCACCAGTTTACGCGTCGGACGGACGCCCTCGAGTGCTATCGGGGCGTCTTCGACGCGGCACTCAACGTCTATCTCGACCGGTTCCTCAACACGCCGCCCGCGCCGATTCCGGCGGTCGGCGACAACGAGACCGGCCGCGAACCGGACGCGATTCTCGGGGACCTGCTGGAGACGTTCGACACCGAAGGCGAGGTCAACGAGGCCGGTCGACTCGTCGCCGAGTTCTTCGACTGCGGCGGCGATGCTGCGGCGCTGAAACGGACGCTTGGCCACGGACTGCTGCGTGAAGATTCGGGCTTTCACACGCTACAGAACCTCGAGGCGGCGTTCCGACAGTTCGATCTCGTTGACGCCGAGGGCGCCGATGGTTCCGGAACGGCCGTCGACCGCGAGCGTCGACGGCGCGTGCCGATGATCGCAACTGCCCGCTACACGGCGGCACACTTCCCGACGCGTCGGGAGGCCGAGCAGACGTTCACCATTGCCTCGCGGCTCAACCGCGGCGAGGCGATTCACGAAGAAAACGAGTAGGTGGTCGAAGCCTCAGTCGCTGCTGATCGTCCCGCCGCCGTCGGGACCGTAGCGCGAGTCGTCGTCGTACCGAACGCACTTCGCGGTCTGGTCTGACTCTACCTGATAGGTCTCGATCGTTCCGCGCTCACAGGGGGTGGCGAACTCGGTCTCGAGCCGGTCTCGAGCCGCTTCGCGGTCGCCCGCGGTCACCGTCTCGAGCACGTCCGCGAGGACGCGTTCGGCGTCGGCATCCGTTAGCCGGGCCGGGATGTCGTAGGAGTCGCGGATCGCTTCGGGGGTCTTCTCCGCCGTGTCGTCGACGAACGTCACGTCGTCGCCCAACAGGTCGTAGCGGAAGTTTGCGACTGCCCGCCAGTGATCTTGGTCCATCTCGTAGCCTTCCGGCTGGACGAGTTTCGGGCAGCGCGGGTGGAATCGGCAGCCGCTCGGGACGTCGATGGGGTCCGGAACCTCCCCGACGAGTTCGATTCGCTCGCGGTCTTCGGTGGGATCGATCCGCGGCACCGAGGAGACCAACGCCTGCGTGTAGGGGTGTTTCGGGTCGTTGATAATTTGGTCCGCCGGGCCGACCTCGACCAGTTCGCCGAGGTACATGATGCCGATCCGGTCGCACATGTGCTTGAGCAGGGAGAGGTCGTGACTGATGTAGACCGCCGTCAGCCCCAGCTCCGTTTGCAGCCGCTTGAACAGATCGAGGATGCTCGCCCTGATCGAGACGTCGAGCATACTCGCCGGTTCGTCGGCCAGCAGGAACGACGGCTCGAGGGCCAGCGCGCGAGCGATCCCGACGCGCTGGCGCTCGCCGCCGCTCAGTTCGCTCGGATACTCGTGTGCGTAGGCCTCGGCCGGTCGCAGCCCCGCCTGCTCGATGGTCTCGTAGACCCGCGCATCGCGCTCTTCGGCCGTGCCGATATCGTGGACGTCGAGCGGCTCTTTGACCCACTTGTAGACCGTAAACCGCGGATTGATCGACTGGTAGGGGTCCTGGTGAATGATCTGTGCGTCCCGGCGGAACTGGTTCAGTTCGCTGCCGCTCGCGTGGGTGATCTCTTTCTCGTCGAAGTAGATCTTCCCACCCGTCGGCTCGAGCAGCCTGATCGCGCTCTTGCCGAGCGTCGTTTTTCCACAGCCGGACTCCCCGGCGAGGCCGAACGCTTCGCCCTCGCGAATCCCCAGCGAGACGCCGTCGACAGCTTTGACTGCCTTGTTGCTCTCGCCGTGGAGGAGCCGCGAGACGATGCCGCTGTTGACGGGGAAGTGTTTCTCGAGGTTCTCCACCTCGAGTTTGTACGTTTCGTCCGTCTCAGTCGCCGAGTCGTACTCGAGGGCATCAGTCATCGGACTCCACCTCGGCTGTCGCTCGATCCGCGGTGGGATCGTCGGGCCGACCGATCTCCTGCTCGAGCCAGGTTTCTTTCTTTCCAGCTTCCGTCTGTAGGAGCTCGACCTCGTCGGCGCGGTGACATTCGACCTCGTGCCCGTCGCCGTACGATTCGGGTTCCGGCGTCACCTCCCAGCAGGCCTCTTCGGCGAACGGACAGCGCGGAGCGAACCGACAGCCTTCGCCCGGATCGACGAGTTCAGGTGGCGTGCCCGGGATGGAGATCAGCTCCTGATCGTCGTCGTTGATGTCCGGGAACGCGTTCCGGAGGCCGAGCGTGTACGGATGGCGCGGGTTCGTGATGATCGTTTCGGCGTCGGCGATCTCGATGATGCGACCGCCGTAGACCACGGCGATGCGGTCGCAGGTCTCGCTGACGACCGACATGTCGTGGGTGATCATGATCATCGCGCTGTTCAGCTCTTTTTGCATCTTCTTGATCGTCTCGAGGATGCGGTCCTGGATCACCACGTCCAGGGCCGTCGTCGGCTCGTCTGCGAGCACGAGCGACGGCGAGAGCGCGAGTGCGAGCGCGATCATCGCCCGCTGGGCCATTCCGCCGGAGAACTGGTGTGGGTAGTCGTCGACGCGGTCAGGTTCGATTCCGAGTTCGTCGAACAGCGATCGTGCCCGTTCTCGAGCCTCGGCTTTCGAGGTGCCGTCCTCGTGATACCGGATGACCTGTACGATCTGCTGGCCGACGGTGTAGACTGGGTCGAAGCCGTTCATCGCGTTCTGGGGAATCATCGAAATCTCGGACCAGCGGAGCTGTTTTCGCAGTTCCGAGTCGGTGAGCTCCGTGATTTCGGTGCCGTCGAACGCGACGGAGCCGTCGACGATTTCGGCGTTGTCGGGCAGCAGGCGGATGATCGACTTGGCGAGCGTCGTCTTTCCGCTGCCGCTCTCGCCGACCAGGCCGACGGTCTCGCCCCGCTCGATCGAGAGCGACACGTCGTCCGTCGCACGGACCCAGCCGTCCTCGGCCCGATAGTACGTCTTCAGATTGGTGATATCGAGTAGCGTCATTCTTGATGTCTGAGTTCGGGATTGACCACTTCTTCGAGCGTGCGACCGATGAAGAACACCGACATCACGAACAGCATGATGCAGATGCCGGGTGGGAAGACCCACCACCAGGCCTCGCGGATGGCGTTTGCGGTGTACACGTTGTAGATCATCTCTCCCCACGAGAGCATGTTCGGGTCGCCGAAGCCGAGGAACGAAAGGCTCGCCTCGGCGATGACCGCCCAGCCGACCGCGAACGCCGCGTACAGGAACGTAAGCGGCAACACGTTGGGGAGGATGTGTCGGTACATGATTCGCAGGTGACCGGCACCGATGGCCTGTGCGCTCTCGACGTAGGGCCGTTGCTTGTGACTCAACACCTGCGAGCGGATCACGCGGGCCGTCGATCGCCACAGAATCAACACGATCGCAACGATGATGTTGACGAGACTGTTGCCGAGAATCGCCACGAGAACGATCGCGAACGGCAGGAACGGGACGCCGTAAACGATGTCGGTAATCCGCATCAACACGTCGTCGACCCAGCCGCCGAAGTAGGCGCTGACGAGGCCGACGTTGGTCCCGATGAAGACGGCCATAAACGCCGCGAGGCTCCCGACGAGGAGCGTCACGCGAGTGCCGGCGATCACCTGTGAGAGGACGTCGCGGCCCATGTCGGTCGTCCCCAGCGGGTGGGCGGCCGACGGAGACTCGAGACGGCCGCCGACGGCTCGCTCGCCCGGATCGTGAGGCGCAATCCCCGGAATCGTCAGGTTGAGGAACTCGATCGTCGTCGGCCGAGCGAAGATGCCGATCACGAGGAACACGAACAGCGTGGCTAACCCGATCTGGCCGAGTCTATCGCCTTCGAACACCTCGAGTTTGGTTCGAACGTAGTCGATCCCGTTGCCGATGGTGCTTGTCGCGCTATCGATTGGAGACGTCGTGCCAGTGCTCATTCGTACTCAACCCTCGGATCGAGGTAGACGTAGGCCAGGTCGGCGACGAAGTTCATGAGGATCACGACCGATCCCATGAGGAAGAACGCCGCCATCGCGACCGGGTAATCGTTGTTGTTCACCGCACGAACCATCTCGCGTCCCATGCCGGGCCAGTTGAACACCGTCTCGATGACGACCGAACCGCCCATCGCGGCGCCGGTAGCGATCGCCGCCACGGTCACGAGCGGGAGGATCGAGTTCCGCGCGGCGTGCTTGTACAGCACGGTCCGCTCCGGAAGCCCCTCCGCCTTCTTGATCTCGATGAAATCGGCGTTGAGGACGTCGAGCATCGTACTCCGCATCAACAGGGTCGGCGTCGCCAGATAGACGATCGCCCCCGTCAGTGCCGGAAGGAAGAGGTGTCTGAGGAAGTCGAGCGAGCCGTACCTCGCGACGAAGCCGCCACCGAGTTCGCCGCCGGTCGTCCGCATCCCACTCGAGGGGAACCAGCCGAGCCAGAAGACGAACACGGACAGGAGCACGATGCCGACCCAGAACTCCGGCGACGAACGGGCCATCAGCGTCACGATGATCCCGCCGCGTTCGAACCGCGAGTTGCGCCACCAGCCCATAAGGGCGCCGAACGTAACCCCGATGAGGTACGCGAAGACCAGTGCCGTCCCCATCAGTACGATCGTGTTCATGAACCGGATGAGGATGATATCGGTCACCGGCTCACGGTAGATGAACGATTGACCGAAGTCGCCGGTGAGCAGTTGTCTAATGTACTCGACGTACTGGACGTACAGCGGCTGATCCAGGCCGAGTTCTGCGATCCGCTGCTCGCGCTGTTCCGGGGTCATCCCGTCGAGGATGAACATCGAGGTCGGATCGCCGGGCATCATCCGGAAGAGAACGAACAGGAGCGTAAAGAACGCCCAGAAGGTGACGATGAGCTGGAGAAACCGTCGGACGACGTACTCCCTCAGTCCCATCGCACCCTCTCCCCCTTGGTTGTCAAATATGTCATAGTATTGCAGTCAAATACGCTTGTAACGGTCGATCTGTACTGGTTACTGATCTGCGCCGTAGTGGAGACGTCCGTCGTCGTCCCAACCGTAGCCACCTTCAGCCAGTTCCTCTCTGGCAGCGGTGAGGTCCTCGTAGAACTCCTCGACGTCGGGGTTGTGCCAGAACTCGTTGTGTTCGGAGATCGTCGAGTGCGTCACCGTCCCCATGCCGTCGCGAACGAACTCGACGTACTCCTCTTTCGGCACGCCGTACGACAGTGCACGCCGAAGGTGACGGTCGTCGAACGGCTCACGACGCATGTTGTAGGCGATCTTGACGTAGCCGATGTCTTCGAACTCCGCGAGATCGAGATCTTCGTCGTCCCTGACGCGGTCGACGGCCGTCGGCTGCGGGACCGTTCCGACCATATCCAGCTGTCCCGACTCGAGGTCGCCGATGAGCTGTGCGGTGTTCGAACCGGGAACGCGGATGAAGTTGTCGGCGTTGGGCGTCTCGAAGTGATCGTCGAACGCCTCGAGCTGCAGTTCCGACTGGCGCTCCCAGTCGACGAACTGGAACGGTCCGCTGCCGATCCAGTTTTCGTCCTCGAAGTCGGCGAGATCATCCGGATCGACGCCGCCCCAGATGTGTTCCGGGAAGATGTACACCTGGCCGAGGACGTTGGCCGTAAACGGTGCGTACTGTTCGTTCAGGTGGAACGTGATCTCGTTTCCGGAGGTTTCGATCTCCTCGATGTTGTCGACGAGCGAGCCGTAAGTCGGCGAGTCGGCGTACAGCTCGTACGTGAACTCGACGTCGTCGATCGTGAGGTCCACGCCGTCGTGGAAGGTCACGTCGTCGCGGATCTCGACGGTGTAGGTCATGCCGTCGTCTTCGATCTCGGGATCGTCCGTCGCGAGCCACGGCGTCGGGAGCCCGTCCTCACCGATCCGGAACAGCTGGTCGTAGATGAGACGGACGAACTGGCGGTCCGGCGTCGCCAGGTCGAGCATCGGGTTCAGCGAGTTGATCGCTGCGGGATAGCCAAAGCGGACCGTATCGCTGTCGGTTGGCGTCGCCGAGATCATGTTCCAGAACGAGTTGAGCCCTTCACCCAGCGTCGGTTGGATGTCGGTGACTCGAGCGCTCGCGTACGGGTGATAGCCGCCCTCGTTCGCGATGTACGTTCGGGGTTGATCCCGAGCGAGGATCTCCTGGGCTTCGTAGACGGTTTGCTGGCGTTCGTCTTCGTCCGGCTGTGTCACTTGCAGCTCCGCCAGTTCGTCGTACTCGTCGTTTGCGTACCCCGGCGTGTTTCGACCACCCTCTTGCGTGTTCGCGGAGTGGTGCATGTCGTATGTAAATGTGTGAGGGTCGATCCGTTCCGGCGTCCCACCCCACCCGAGGAGTGACGCGTCGAAGTCCTGCTGTACGACTGCTTGATCGACGTGAGCGCCGAACTCGAGTTCGTCGAGGTCGACCTCGAAACCGATCTCTTCCCAGTTTTCGGCGATCATCGAGGCGAGCTCGTTTCGGAACGGGTTGACGCCTGCAGTCGGTGCAAGCAAGTGAATCTCCGGTACTTCACCGGCGAGTTCCTCTGCTCCTTCGACATCCGTTCCGTCGTCCGTGCCGAGACAGCCGGAAATGCCCATCGTGAGTCCGACGACTCCACCAATCCCCGCACCTTTCAATACCGTTCTCCGTGATGTGTTGTTCGCTGCCATTCTACCCCAATAGGTCTTTACCGATACTATATAAATCTCTCGTAGAAGATATACAATCGGAATTATTACAGCAGGTATTTTGAACAGGCAGCCAACAATTAGGTCCACAATTCGTCATAGTTTTATCACATCATCAATCACGTAAAACGGCCGTCTCGAGGAAAACCGCTTTTATAGTGGGGCGTCACTGAAACCGTGTGGAGTGTCACGTCTACTACGAAGGCGACGACGATCCGAAGAAGTGCACCGCGCGTCGCCTCGAGAAGTTCGATAAGGCCACCCTCTACCGACGGATGGAACAGGTGCCCTACGGCGTCGTCCTCAACCCCCACGCCGACCAGGCGCTCTCGCCGGCCGACGTCGCGGACGGACTCGGAACGGTCGTCGCGCTCGACTGCTCGTGGGAGTCCGCCGAAGCCGCCTCGTTCCGAATGAACGGCGTTCACCGGGCGCTTCCCTTTCTCGTCGCCGCGAACCCGGTCAACTACGGCCGGCCGTTCCGGCTCACCACCGTCGAGGCGCTGGCCGCCGCCTGCTGTATCTTCGACGCGTACGACAGCGCCGAGGACCTCCTCGAGCCGTTCCGCTGGGGCGAGACGTTCCTCACGCTCAACGAGGAACCGCTGCGCCGTTACAGCGAGTGTGCCGACTCGAGCGAAATCGTCGCGGTACAGGACGACTATCTGGCCGACGAGGAACCGAGCGATGAACTGCTAGACGAGGGCGCGACGGACGAGTAGGACGCGGCGAACGGCGACTATGCACTCCCGTTCTTACATCGATCTCGAAGGCACCCAGTCACAGGACCACAGCGGTTATATGTGCGACCGATCAACGACCGGTATGGCCAGTTTCGACGCCGCGGAAAAACGAACGCTCGAGAAGATGATCTGCATGCGCTGTAACGCTCGCAACTCACAGAAGGCCAAACGCTGTCGCAAGTGCGGCTACGCGAAGCTTCGACCGAAAGCGAAAGAAGCCCGCGCCGCATAATCGACCCGGCCGGAAACGGCTTTTCGATTCTATCCATTTCACCCAGCGAGAGCACTCAGTCGGTGGTAAACGGTGTCTCCTCCAGTTCGGCACAGCTGTCGAGTAGCGTCGTCAGCCGGGCTGACGGCTGTCGATAACGAACCATCCCGCTTCGGCGGTCGTACTCGACGATATCCCTCGCCGTGAGCTTCGGCAGGTCGACGTGTTTCAAGGCGAGTTTCGTCTCTTCGATCCGTGCGTCGATATCCGTCGACTCTGCGGTGGAACTGGGTTTCTCTGCGACGAGCCTCGCCACCTCGTCGACCGTGGCGACCTCGAGTTCGCGCAGATAGTAGAGTGCGTGCCGGCGGCGGTGTGTCGCGAGAAGACCCAACAGCCGATCCACCTCCTCCCGGTCGCGACCGTCACTGGAACCACCGTCGGTTCGGATTCTGCACTCGGCGCTATCGCTCCCGTGTGCGATATCCGGAACGACCCCCACGTCGTTAGACATACGACTAGACAATTACTATAGCAAATTAGTTGTTATGGCCAGCAGGCGACCACTCTATAATCGTATATAATCAAACACAACTACGCTCGAACGAATGACTATCGTTCGCGTTGCTACTCGTCGGGATACTTCGGCTCCCGCTTCTCGGCCCGCTCGAGCGCCGTCTCAGACCCACCTTTTTCTCGTCGGGTTCGCATCGCGGTGCTCGCTCACCTCTCCTCGAAAAATCTGGACCAAAAAGCCGCTCGCTCCCGACGGTCGCTCGCGGTACAATCACCTACTCGTTCGGATACTTCGGCTCCCGCTTCTCGGCCCGCTCGAGCGCCGTTTCGACCACGTCTCGCACGTCGCCGTGGAAGACGCTGCCATGGCCCGCGTACAGGTGTTCGACGCCCTCGGGCATGGCCTCGAGCAGATCCCGAATGCTCTCGATGAGTCGCTCGCGGGACTGGCCGGCCATGTCGGTCCGCCCGAAGCTTCCGTAGTCGAACGCACCGTCGTCGTGGACGACGACGTCGCCCGAGAACAACGACGACTCGGAGACGAACGAGACGTGGTCCTCGGCGTGGCCGGGCGTGTAGACCACGTCGAACGACTCGCCGCCGATCGTCACCGTATCGCCGTCGGCGAGTTCGTGGGTACCCGTGGGGTGGTCGTCGTAGGCGTAAACGTCGGGATCGAACGCGTCGACGACGGCCTCGAGTTGGGCGACGTGATCGCCGTGCTGGTGGGTCATGACGACGGTGTCGACGTCGTCGGTGTGGGATCGAATCTCGTCGACGACACCATCCCAGGCGCCGGCGTCGACTAGCGTGGTTTCCTCGCCGACTGCCAGGAACGCGTTGCAGGTGAACGTCTCCGCCGCCTCCGTGACGTGATGAACCTCCATAGACGACGACTCGAGGGCCGTCCTCAAAATGGTGCCGTCCGAGACTGTGAGCGCGTGCGGGGTCCGTCGTACGGATGCTGGTGGAATCGTCGGACAGCGAGCCGTTTTCGGCGACAACGGGTCGCACAGACCAGAGGTCGGGCAGCTACCCACGTTCACCTGATTCGTCACACAACAGCTATAGCGACAGCCTGCCGAAACGCACCTCAGCATATGCCCGATGGAGCGAGCGAACGAACAGTCGCGATCTGTACTTCCTGTGGGTCCGCGTACGCGGCTGAGGTGTGGGACGATGAAACGATTCAACCGATCGGAAAACGAACCGGCTGTGATTGTGGCTCGACTGAGTTCCACGTTACAGCGGAGTCAGCTGATACCGCTTTGGGAGATGAGGAACCCGGGTAACAGTCAGTGCGTGGATAGCGCGTGACTCGAGTATTCCAACCAGACCGGAGACGCGCGGTATACCCACCAGAGCGTGCCGGAGACGAACCCACTCGAGAGACCACGAGATTTTTTAGCGGGAAGGTCGTACGACATCCCGTATGGGATTCGGGAGCTACGACGAATCCGAGCAACAGGAAGTCGACGCTGATTTTGACGACGACACGGTACAATCCGGCGAGAACAGCCACGACGGATCGATCGAGTTCGAGAACGGCGCCTCCAGCGACGAACTGCTCGATCGACTCCAGGAGATCAAAGACGAGGACTGATGAAGCCCGGGGTGCGGGCGCTGGGCGTCGCCGAATCGGTTCGCGGTGACGCGAATCGCGACCGAAGCACGCTTGCCGGTGCCGTCGTCCGCGCCGACCGCGTCACGGACGGACTCGCGTACCGCTCGTGTACCGTCGGCGGCACCGACGCGACCGACGCCCTGGTAGCGCTGCTCGAGGACCTCGGTCGGCCCGACGTGCGGTACGTGCTGCTCGGCGCCATCGCCCCCGCCTGGTACAATCTCCTCGATCTCGCTCGAATCGAGGCGGCCGCCGACCGGCCGGTGATCGCCGTCACGTTCGAGGCCAGCGACGGTCTCGAGTCCGGTCTGCGAGACGCCTTCTCGGACGCTGCCCTCGAGCGCCGTCTCGAAATCTATCGGTCCCTACCCGAGCGACGAGCGCTGTCGATCAACGACGAGACCGTCTACGTGCGACACGTCGGCTGCGATGCCGAGACGGCCGCGGCGGTCGTCCGGGCGTTCACGCCCGAGGGCGGTCGGCCGGAGCCGATCCGGGTCGCGAAGGTCGCGGCTCGAGCCGGTGATGCGTATCTCGACTCGCTCGAGTAGCGCCGTGCCCGGAAACCCTCGCAGATCGATACCAGCAACTGCGACCCGAAAGACGTAGTAGTCGGCCGTTTGATCCTCCGATATGGGAACGATGGACGAGTCAGGGCTCTGTGTCAGCGAGTGTTCGCGCTGTCCGGCGCTCGTGGACTCTCGCAGCCGGATCGTCAACGGAACCGGACCCGAGGACGCCGACATGCTGTTCGTCGGCGAAGGGCCGGGGGCACAGGAGGACAGCGAGGGCGAACCGTTCGTCGGTCGCAGCGGCTCTGTTCTCGACGACGGACTCCGGAGCGTCGGTCTGCTGCGCGAGGACGTTCGCATCACCAACTGCGTCCGCTGTCGACCGCCCGAGAATCGCGATCCCACCACCGAGGAACTCGAGAACTGTCGGGGCTACCTCGAACGGGAGATCGATCTGCTGGACCCGGAGATCATCGTCACGCTGGGGAAAGTCCCCAGCGAGCACCTCCTGGGTCGGTCGGTAGCGGTGACCAAAGAGGCGGGCTCGATCGAGGAGGTTCGGATCGACGGGACGCCGCGGCGCGTACTGCTCTGTGTCCACCCGGCGGCGACGTTGTACGACCGGAGTCAGGAGGATACGTTCACCGAGACGCTCGAACGAGCCGCATCCCTCGCCGGCGTCGGCGGGGGCGACGGCGGAAGCGGGCAAACCAGACTTGACGGCTTTTGAGAATTTGTTCGGCTAGTAGCCGCCTTTCCTCATTACTATTTCAGACAATCCGGTTCAGTGGTGTGGGCATCTGACGAAAAACCAGCCACATGTGTTCATACAGACTATTATGGCACGTATCGATGGACGACTACGTAGCTAACATAGAAACTACTAAATAAATTCATGCATAGTCCCTGCTATGTCCGATACCGATCGGTGGGCAGCGGATCGACGAACGGTTTTGAAAAGTGCCGGGGCGGTGGGGATGGCGGGTCTCGCCGGCTGTACAGGTGGTAGCGACGACTCGAACACGATCTCGTGGGTCATGAACCCCGCGGAGGAGAGCGTCGACATCGAAACGCAGTACCAGCCGCTGTTCGAGTATCTCGAATCGGAAGCCGACGTCGAGATCGAGGGCATCCAGACGTCCGACTACAGCTCCACCGTCCTGGAGATGCAGCGGGGAAGCGGCGATTTCGCCGACACGTCCCCGGGCGCCGTCGCTCAGGTACCCGACGACATCGACGTCGTTGGAATGCGTCTCGCGTTCGGTGCCGAGCAGTACTTCTCGCTCATCACGACGACTCCCGACAGCGACGTCGAGGAGCTTGCGGACCTCGAGGGTGAAGAGATCGCGACCGCGGCGTCGACGTCGGTCTCCGGGACGCTCGTACCGATGCTGATGCTCGAACAGGCCGGCCTCGACACCGGCGGCGCTCCCGACGGCAACCCCGTCGACTTCGATCTGGGAACGCACGATCACGACGGCGCTCGCGAACAGCTCATCAACAACCCGGACGTCGTCGCTGCAGGGACCGGTGCGTTCTCGACGGGGCCGCACGTCCCCCAGGAGCAGTTCGACGAGATGTCCGAAGACTACGTCGACATCTCCGTCGAGTACGACGACGCCGGCTCTCGAGAGCCGGAGCTACAGCTGCTGGCGGTGTCGGATCCGATCCCCCGCGCACCGATCGTGGCCCGCGCGGACTGGGACGATCCGATCCGCGAGGAGCTCGAGGAGCTGATGCTCGAGGCCGACGAGGAGGTCTTCCGACACGACCCGGACGAGCTTGCGGACCAGCTCGGCATCGATCCGGAGATCCTCGACAAGGACGAGGACGAGCTCACGGAGGAAGAGGAGGACGACCTCCAGCAGTTCGAGGACCACGAACTCTGGTTCGACGGCATCGAGCCGGCGACGGAAGACGACTACGAACCGATCGTCGACCTCCTCGATGAGCTCGGGCTCAGCCCCGAGGACGTCGAGTAAAGCGTTGACCGAAACGTCTCAACATAGTATGAGCAAGGTTGTAGTCGACGGACTCACCAAGCGGTACGGAGATGTCCTCGCATTAGACGATGTCTCGTTCGAAGTACCGGCCGGTGAGTTCGTCATCATTCTCGGTGTGTCGGGGTCGGGGAAGTCGACGCTCTTGCGGTGTATGTCTGCGTTGACGCAACCGACAGAAGGCGAAGTGCGGATCGAAGGTGAGCCGATGATCGCCCCGCGTCCGGAGGTGGCGATGATTTTCCAACAACACAACATTATCGGCGACATGTCGGCGTATTCGAATGCGCTGTCCGGTAGTATGAATCGCAGTTCGTTCCTCGAGAGTCTGTTGCAGCTCCAGCCCGACGAGGAAAAGTATCGGGCGCTCGACGCGCTCGATACCGTCGGTCTCTTGGACGAGGCCGAACAGAAGGCGCGCCGAATGAGCGGCGGCCAGCAACAGCGGGTCGGGATCGCCCGCGCGCTGGTTCAGGAACCCGAGGTGTTGCTCGCCGACGAACCCGTCGCGAGTCTCGACCCCGGAAGCGCACAGGAAGTGATGCGCTACCTCCAGTCGAGTGCGACCGAACGGGAGCTGTCGACGTTCATCAGCCTCCATCAGGTCAACATCGCTCGCAAGTTCGGCGAGCGGTTCATCGGCCTTCGCGACGGTGAGAAGGTGTTCGACGGCTACCGCGACGAGTTGACGATCGACGCCATCGACGAAATCTACGGCGACATCGACACCGAAGGCATGTTCGTCGGCGTCGACTCCTCCGACGAGAGCGGATCGGAGGTGGCACCGTGAGCCACCCCGACGCATCCGACGACAACGAGGCCGAGACACCCGACGAAAGCGACGTCGACGCGGTCGTTTCGACCGACGGCGGGACCTCACCGGGTGACGCCGCAGGCGGACTGCAAACCGACGAGCGACTGACCGAGAAGTTCGAGAGCATCCGACAGGCGAGGCGACGCCGGGCGATCGGTGGCGGTGTGGTTTTGGCCTTCGTCGGGTTCATCTTCGTACAGGGGCTCAACGCGATCGAGATCTTCACCGAGTATCTGAACTGGGGCTTCTTCGGCGAATCTCTGCGAAACTTCTTCCCGATGCGGGAGTACTTCGGCACCATTCCGTTCGTCGACGTCGGGCGGTACTTCGCCTACATTCGCGACGAGAACCTCCTGTTCAACCCCGAATTCGGCGGATTTATCGACGGGCTCGGTATCTTCGCGATCTTCGGTGAGGCCGGCATTACGCTCGCGATGGGCGTCGTTGGAACCATCCTCGGCCTGCCGTTCGCGCTGCTGTTCGGCGTCCTCGGCTCGGAGCGAGTGACACCGTTCCCGTTTAACTTCATCTTCCGCGGGACGATGTCGTTTATCCGCTCGATTCCGGCGCTCGTCTGGACGCTGATCTTCATCCCGCTCGCCGGTCTCGGCCCCGTCGCCGCGACGCTGGCGATTATGGTCGACACCATCGGAAACCTCGGTCGGCTGTTCGTCGACGAACTCGAGGAGATCTCGGACGGGCCGATCGAGGCGATGGAGACGACCGGCGCGAGCAGACCCCAGACCATCGTCTTCGGGATGTTGAGCCAGGTCAAAACGTCCTTTATCGCCTGGACGCTGTACATCCTCGAGATCAACGTCCGGATCGCGGTCACCGTCGGCGTCTACGGCGCCGGCGGACTCGGACAGGTCGTCGAGGTCCAGCAGAACCTGCTCAACTGGGCGAACATGATGGCGACGCTGCTGTGTATCTTCCTGCTCATCATCACCGTCGAACTGTTCAGCCAACGCCTGCGCGCCCGGCTTCGCTCCGACGAGGAGAAGATGGGCTGGCGGGAGCTGATCTTCGGCTTCCCCAACCGGATGGCCGAATCGGCGATGAAGTAGCGACGGTCAGCCATCCACACCGTTTCGGGAACTCGTTTTCTTCGGCGTTGTTTTCCTTCGTGTGGTCCGATAGATTGCTGTTCTCTGTGCGTGAGCCGGGAGTTTGCTCTCACGTTGGATTCCTCGGGATTTCGCGAAGACTGCGCGGATGGAAACCCACTTGCCGCTCGACTCCCCATCTGCAGCTATGAATGCGACCCAGCAATCTCTCGCGTCCGTCGTCATCGTCGACTACGGACTGGGGAACCTGCGCAGCGTCACCCGCGGTCTCGAGCGTGCGGGTGCCGACGTCGAGATCACCGACGATGTCGAGGCCTTCGCCGCGGCCGACGGTGTCGTTCTCCCCGGCGTCGGGGCGTTCCGCGAGGGCGTCGAGAACGCCGATCCGCTCCGAGAGGACCTCCTCGAGGTCGCCGAGTCCGGCACCCCGCTGTTCGGTATCTGTCTCGGCATGCAGATGCTGCTGACGACCAGCGAGGAGGGCGAGAACGACGGCGAGTCGGCCGTGCAAGGGCTGGACCTGATTCCGGGCACCAACGTCCGATTCGCGGAGGGCCAGAAAGTGCCCCACATGGGCTGGAACGAACTGAACGTCGAACGCGACCACCCCCTGGTCGAGGGCGTGGATGGAGAGTACGCCTACTTCGTCCACTCCTACTACGCCGCGCCTGATGACGATGATGCGACGGTGGCGACGACCGACTACGAACTCGAGTTCCCCTCGATCGTCGCCAACGAGGACGGAAACGTCTTCGGCACCCAGTTCCACCCCGAAAAGAGCGGCGAGACGGGACTGCAGATTCTGCGGAACTTCGTCGAGATCTGCGCCCAAGAGTGATCTTCAGCGTTTGGGTTCGGCCCTCGGACGGTTCGGGCGTGAGAGACCTGTCTTCTCGAGGGTGATTGTCACGAGAGGGTGGTTCGTCGGTGGGTTAGGAAATCGTCTCATCGGTGCGTCAGTTCCCCGAGAGCGCGATTCGTCGGGACGGATTTTGGCTGGAGACACACCCCACGGTGCCGCTGTATGGCTGCGGGAGATCGTTTCTTCTTCGCGTATTCGCCAGGATCGGTAGAACCAGTCGGAACAGTTCTCGAACGTATATCGCTCTCGGAACGTCACTACTAAATACTAGTCCTGTGTCACCGACCACTGAGAGTATTGCACGCGGAGCGACGCCGTCGGTCTTGAACGCGGGTTCGCCGTTCGAGTCGAACTGAACCGTTCTCTTCGCTGGTTTGTATCCGACCGTGACGGATGCTGTGCCGGGTTTTCCACGATCCAACGAGGAATTCACCACCCCACATTCCTCCACACCGATACAGCGGCACTCCGGGGTGTGTGACCCGACATACAGCGGCACCGTGGGGTGTGAAACTATCGGTTCGGCTGCTGTCGAACCCCGTTCGCGCTCATACAGCGGAATTACGGTTTCGCCTCGAGCGGTCCCGACTTTCCTCGTCTATCCCTCGTGGGGGCTGGCCAGGAGTCGGCTGACGTTGAAACTCAGCAGTACTCCGGAATCGAACCACCACGATACAGCGGCACTCCGCGGTGGTCCCTCCCACAATTTCGCCGCACCACGACTGCTATCGCCACGATACAGCGGCACTCCGCGGTTGTCGTCGACCCGATACAGCGGAACCGCGGAGTCCGATACGGTTACTGGCAATCGGCTGCTATACAGCGGAATTGCGGGGTTCGAACGCATTGATACAGCGGAAACGAGGGGTTCAACAGAGCTGATACAGCGGCATCGAGGGGTGTTCGTTACCGTTCTGAGCAGGGTGAGAGCACCAATAGCATGCTATACAGCGGCAACTAGGTTCCGAACAGTTAAGTCGCGACTGTGTGATGTACGTGATAGCTGAATGTCGGATTCGATGGACTACTTCGGAAGCGAGAACGAGATCTTTCAGAACAAGGAACTGCTGCAGGTCTCGCACCTTCCCGACGGCGATCGCATTATCGGCCGCGAGGACGAACTAACGAACCTCGCGAACGCGATCAAACCGGCGACGCGGGGTAACACGCCCAACAACGTCCTCGTCTACGGCAAGACGGGCACCGGAAAATCGCTGTGCTCGAAGTTCATCACGAACCAGGCCGTCGAACGCGCGAAACGGGACGACGTGACGATCGGCGTCGCCTACGTCGACTGCCTGCAGGAGTCGACGGAGACCCAGGCCGTCCAGTCCGCCGGGCACCAACTCAACGAGCAGGACGTGACGGGCATCTCGATTCCCCACTCGGGGCTGAGCACGGCCGAGTACTACCGCCGACTGTGGGAAATCGTCGACAGCCGGTACGACGTCGCGCTCATCATCTTGGACGAGGTCGACAAGATCGAAGACGACGATATCCTGATGCAGCTCTCGAGAGCGGTCGAGTCCGGCAAACTCACCGAGAGCACGGTCGGCGTCATCGGCATCTCGAACAAGGTCCGGTACAAGGATTCCCTCGACGAGCGCATCAAATCCAGTCTCTGCGAGCGCGAGTACGTCTTCTCGCCGTACGACGCGACCCAGATTCGAGAGATTCTGCGCTCGCGCGCCGACGCGTTCCACGAGGGCGTCCTCGAGGACGGCGTCGTCCCCCGGGTCGCCGCACTCGCGGCCCGCGAACACGGTGACGCGCGCAAGGCGATCGACATCCTCCGGTTTGCGGGGGAGATCGCCGAGGAGAACGACTTAGAGCGCGTCACGGAGTCCTGCGTCGATCAGGCTCACGAACGCGAAGAGACGAGCCGACTCGCCGAACTCATCTCCAAGAGTCCGAGCCACGCGAAACTCGTTCTCGAGGCCATGGCGTTGCGCACCCAGCAGACGGGCAACGACGACGCGCCGGTGACGACCAACGAGGTGTACGACCTCTACAAACGGCTCTGTGAGCGAGACCAGTCCGAGCACCTGAAACTCCGCCGCGTCAGGGATATCCTCTCGGAACTCGAGTTCCTTTCGATTATTGACCAGGAGCGCAAGTGGGCCGGGAAGGGGAAGGGAAACTACATGGAGAACCGGCTGATCGACGATCCGGAGGTCATCATCGCCGCGTGTAACGAATCGGACTAGCGATCCTCGTTCAGCCGTTCTCGATTCTGGTTTCGGTAGGAGGTACCCTCGTACAGTACGTACGCATAGTGAACAGGGCTGTTTCGATGCGGATTTGGCCAGAACGAGTGTTGCTGCCGCTGGCGGCGGTGAGTGCCACGTCCTCCCCAACCGATTCGCTCGCGCCAGAGGCGCTCGCTCATCCCTCGCACGGCTACGAACCGCGGCTCACTGTCCGTTTGCCGCGGCTCAGCGCGCGCCACCGCACGTGGTTCAGTCGGGCGGTAACGCCTCAGCCTGTACAGGACGTGTCCCCTACGAGAGAATAGCCGCCAGTGTGGATCTCAGAGCAGTTCTCTGACTTCGGAGTACCACATGTCGTGATAGTCAACGTGGCCAACGCGACGGGCGATGGCGACGGCGAGGGCGTGCCAGCACTGCTCGGTCGGATCGTCGGCGTCGAGGTTGTACTCACTGTCCTTGCAGGTACAGCCGCCGTCCTCGACGATGTACTCGTCGTCGTAGCCGACGACGATCGTGAAATCGCGGTAGGCCTTCACCCGGTTCTCCCCGACGGCTTCGATGGCGCGGACCCCACGGTCGCCGTGAATCTGGGAGATCTGCTCGACGATCTCGGGCGTGAGTTCGCCCGTCTCCTCGAGGTCTGCCTGCCATCGCTCGACTGGGTTGGCCTCCGGCACGACCGGAACTGTGTCCCCAACTGTAAAATCGGTTTGGTTGTCCGGCCGGGTTCCCTCGGAAGGTCGGCGCCTCGAGTGACAGTACTCGCGACCGTTCGACGAACGGTCGCGTCGATCGACGACTCAGGACGACGAACTCGAGTCGACCGACGATTCGGCAGCCGACTCCGTCGTCGCGAGATCGGCGTCGACGGTGGTCTCGATACCAGCAGTAACTCCGGCCTCGGTGGCTCCCTCGAGTCGAACGTTGCGCTGTTCGCGAACGTACTCGAGGAAGTTGTCGAAGAGCCGTTTGGCTTCGCAGGCGGCCTCGTAGGTTTCGGCGTCGATCCCTTCAAGGACGGCTTCGATCCGTTCGGTCTCGAGCTCACCCTCCTTCCCCTCCGTGACCCGTTTCGCCGTCGTCGTGTCGTACTCGGGGTGAAACTGAACGCCGAAGACGCGGTCCCGCTGGAAGCCGTGGATGCCGTACTCGTTTCTGGCGAACACCGTCGCCCCTGGCGGAGCCTCGGCCACCCGATCGGAGTGCGTCGTAAAGACGGTAAAGCGCTCGTCGACGGCGGTCAACAGCCGATTCGATCCGTCCTGTTCGACGGTTCGGTAGCCGATCTCGTACTCGCCCATCCCCTCGACGCGGCCGCCGAGGACGTCTGCGAGCAGCTGATGGCCGTAACAGACGCCCAGAAACGGGAGTCCCGCGTCGACGGCCTCGCCGACCCACTCCTTGAGCGCGCCGATCCAGGGCTCGTCCCAGTAGACGGAGGCGCTCGAGCCGGTGACGACGCAGGCGTCGAACGCGAACGTTTCGGGGAGGTCGCCCGACGGGCAGTGAAATTCGACGAGACCGGCGTCGAGTTCGCGTTCGAAGTTTTGCTGGGTCGTCCCGCGTTTGTGTGCGGCGTTCAGCAGGGCGATTCGCAATCGCCCGGTTCGTTCGTTCGAATCGGTTGGGTCGTCGGACGACGGATCGGTCACGAGCGACTCCGCTCCGTGGAACCGGGCGTGTTCGAGGAACCGAGCGTTCGGAGGCCGGTCCGTGTCAAGAAGTCACAGGGCATCGATATACGAACGGAAGGGCCGCCGGGTACAAAGGGTTTTCTAACGGGTGGCACAATTAGGGGATGATTTCGACCACTTTCTAAACATCGTTTCGGCATTCGCTGGACGGATGATTTCTCCTACTCGGTCGGGCGAATACCGTCGAACTGCTGGTCTGTTGCCGTAAGCGACGACTACTCCATTCGAAATACAGTTCGGAGCGGGTGGTGATAGTGGAAAAACGGTTCGCAATCGAGAGCGTCGGCCTCTCGGAGCGTTATTCGTCTTCGCTGTCTTCGTCGTCGTCCGCCGTATCGGGCGTCGCACCGTCGAGAACGACCGTGATCGTCTCGTCGTCCTCGTCCAGCGTGACCGTCTCTTCGACGGTTTCGAACTCGTCGTCGATGCTCTCGAGGGAGATCGTGTACTCGCCTTCGTACATGAGGGTTGCCATGAGCTGACCGTCCTGAATGTCGTCGCGGTAGTTCGAGGTGTAGTCTTCCTCCTCGCTTTCGATCGTTACCTCGACGCCGGAGGAGACGGGATCGCCGTCCTCGTTTTCCAACTCGAGCGTGAGAGCACCGGGATCTTCCGGTTCGAACAGTTCCGAATCGTCGTCCGCTGAATCGTCGTCGGAGCAGCCTGCAAGACCGATCGTCACTGCACCTGTGAGAGCGACACCAAATCGACGGCGGCTAAGCGATTGTCGGACCATATCACCTCCGAGCCATCAGGCACTGATAAATGTTCAGATATCCTGAACTATCGAGTATTGGTATCACGAATCGGGCGAGGAGTTACCACACGGAAGGAGGTCCGCAGGCCGCTCGCTCGAGCGATCGGTTTCGGTCCACGGTCGCGCGGAGACCACACCGTTTTTCGCAGTCGGCCGCCGACAGCCGGTATGCGCGTCACCGAGGGCGGGGTCGAACTCGAGGTCCCCGGCGAGCAGACGGCAGGCGTCGAGGAGTCGGTGTTCTACAACCCGCGACAGGAGCTGAACCGGGATCTGACGATCGCGACGCTGCGGGCCTTCCGCGAGCGCGAGAACCGCGCCGAGTCGTATCTCGACGCGATGACCGCGAGCGGCATCCGCGGCGTTCGAGCGGCCGACGACGGCTGGCGAGTCACGTGCTGTGATATCGAGGAAGACGCCGTCGACCTCGCGCGAGCGAACCTCGAGCGAAACGGGCTCGAAAACGGCTCCCGGGTCGAACACCGCAACGTCAACGCTCTCGTGCACGAGGCGAAGTTCGACGTGATCGATCTCGACCCCTACGGGACCCCGATGCCCTTCGCCGACGCCGCGTTCGCGCGCTGTCGCGACCTGGTTTGCGTGACGGCGACCGACACCGCGCCGCTGTGTGGCGCACACTTCAACAGCGGCGTCCGCTCGTACTCCGCCGTTCCCAGAAACACCGACTACCACACCGAGATGGGCGTGCGGATCCTCCTCTCCGCGCTCGCCCGCAGCGCCGCCCGCTTCGACGTCGGCGTCCAACCGATCTTCACCCACGCGACGAGCCACTACGTCCGCACCTACCTCGAACTCGATCGCAAGGCGACGGCGGCCGACGCCGCCCTCGACGAACTCGGCCACCTCTCTCACTGCGAGGACTGTCTCCACCGCGAGGCCGAGTACGGCATGACCGCGGATCCCCTCGAGTCCTGTCCCAACTGTGGGAGCGAGCGGATCCTCGTCGCCGGCCCGATCTGGCTCGGCCCGTACCGCGACCGCGAGTTCACCGCCGAAATCCGCGAGCAGATCCCCGATACGTTCGGAACCGCCGAAAAGGCCCGCGAACTCTGCGAGACGCTCGAGGCGGAACTCGACGTACCGACCTACTACGACCAGCACAAGCTGTGTAAGAGCTGGGGACTGCCGGCCAACGCGATGGACGATTTCTTAGCCGACCTCCGGGACGCTGGATACGACGCCTCGTTCACCCACTACGGCGGCACGACGTTCAAGTCGGACGCGAGTGTCGCCGAGATTTTCGAGGCGACCGAAGCCAACCTCGAGTAGCTCAGTCGAGATCGGCGTACAGCCGAACGAATTCGCGCTCGGAACGACGGATACCCTCGTGTGTCGACGTGTTCTTCATACTGAATGTTCCCACGATAACGACGGTGCCTGAAACCTCGGGGAATCTCGAGAAGAGGCGATTGTCTTCAGATTGCAGGCCTGTGCCACACGACCGCATATTGTGCTGGCCGCGGACAGTTCCGAGACGTGATCGATCGTAGACAGGGTCTCGAGTTCGCGACCGCCGCCACGGAGCTCGCCCGAACCCAACAGTTGACGCTGCTGGCGGCCGGCGTCGCCTTCTACGGCTTCATCTCCCTCGTCCCGCTGATGCTGCTCGGATTGGGGATCGCCGCCTCCATCGGCGGGGAAGCGCTTGCGAATCAGCTGACGGCCGCGGCCAGCGACGTCCTCACACCGTCGGCCCAGGAGGTCCTCGCCGACACGGTCCTCGACGATACCGGGCGGCAGGGAGCCACCGTGTTCGGCGCGCTGGGGTTACTATGGGGCTCGAGTCGGGTCCTTCGTGGGCTCGACCGCGCGTTCTCCCAAATCTACGGCACCGCGGCCTCGAAGTCGTTCGTCGACACCCTCTGGGACGCGATGATCGTCTTCCTCGTCATTTCGCTCGGCCTCGCGCTCGTCGCGGCCCTCGAGTTGCTCGTTCGGTTCGTCCCGTTTCTCGGCGTGAGCGTCGTCGGCCCGATCCTCGTTATGCTCGGTCTGACGGTGACGTTCCTGCCGCTGTACGTCATCTTTCCGGACGCGAACGTCGGTCTCCGGGAGGCCATCCCCGGGACGATCTTCGCCGCCGTCGGCTGGTTCGTCCTGAGTCGCACGTTCGGGCTGTACGCCACCGTTGCCGGCGATTACGCCCTCTACGGCGCACTCGGTGCCGTCTTTCTCGTGCTCATCTGGCTGTACGTCGGCGCGATCATCCTCGTCTTCGGCGCCGTCGTCAACGCCGTTCTCGCCGACCGTGAGGTGGATCGGCAGCTACAAAGTCCCGGCGCACGACAGTTTTCCACAGAAGCGATGACCGACGACGCCACGGGTGCCGACGAGGGGGCGACCGAGGACCAGGCAGGGACGGGTGCGCAAACGGCGGAGGCGGGGGCGAGCGCCCGCCGAAGCGCCCGGACTCGAGACCGATCCGACGACCCCGAAGCGCTTCGCGAGGAGATCGAGCGCCTGCGCGATCGGGTCGAGACGTTCGAGGAGGGCGTCGAACGCCGAACTGTCAGAAAGGAGTCCCTCGAGAGCGAACTCAAACGCTACGTCCGTCGCAAGTACCGCCGCGGCCACGCTCGCGACTGGGGACCGTATCTCGTCTTACTGTACGGGACCGCGATGTCCATCGCGGCGTTTTACTTCCTCTCGGGTGGCTGGGCCATCCTGGCGATGTTCGTCGTCTGGACCTCGACGCTGGGCGTCTACGCCCTGATGGTGCTGTTCGGCTTTGGGATCTCCGTGCTCGGTATTCCCGGCCGGATCCGCGACGCGATCGGCGACCGACGCTCCTGAGCCAGTCGGCGCCCACGCCCAGTTTTCCCACCTCGTTCATCCTCGCTCGAGCCCATCACGAGCCGCGACTCGCGCCCTCGACCAGCGTCACCTACTGCGGCGGGACGACCCGCTGTCGGACGAAGTTACGAACGCGGGACGTGTACGTCTCCGCGCGGTGGAGATTACAGATGTGGCCGACGTCCGCGAGCACTTCGATGCGCCCGTCAGTGGCCGCAGCGGCGTGGTCGCGCTCGCCCCGACGCATGATCTTGTCGCGTTCGCCGTTGAGAATCAGCGTCGGGCCGGGATACGTCGACAGTTTCGCGCGGAAGTCGACGCCTGCGACGTCCGGCCCCGCGTCGCCGAACTGCTTCGGGTATATCCCGGCCTCGATGATCTCCCGCTTGACGTCCTCGGGCAGGTCTCGGTTGTTTACCCACCGTTCCCCGAGTCGTTCGACGACGCGCTTGCCGGCGTCGGGTTTCGTTGCGAGCCGAGAGACGCCGCCGACGGCTCGAGTGACGGTCTCCATCCCCCCGACCGGATTCGCGCTGGAACCCGTCAACACGAGTCCGTCGACGTCGCCGGGCTGGCGGTAGGCGTACTCCGTCGCGACGTAGCCGCCCAGCGAGAGACCGACTAGCACCGCCGTCCCGTCGGTGTGCGTTTCGATCACGTCCTCGAGGAGGTCGATCGCTGGATCCATCCGAAACGTCTCGTCCGCGCGAACGCCGTGGCCCGGGAGATCCGGGGCGACGACCCGGTACTCGTCGGCAAGCCCGCGAATCTGGGGCAGCCACATCTTTCGCGTGAACATCGCGCCGTGGACGAACACGATCGCCTGACCGTCGTCGGGGCCGGCGACGTCGATTCCCGAACTACCGTCGTCACTGCTCCGTCTGGACATAGCCGTCATATCACGAGGTGCGACTTAGTACTCCGGCCGGAACACACAGCGATCCGGTTCACCTCGTCTCTCCGTTGGGCTCCGTCGCGGTCGTTCGACGCCGCTCGCTCGCTTACTCGCGGTCGTCGCCGTCTGCGTCCTCGTCGCGATCGGTTCGGCGGTCCTCGCGGCCGTTCCCGAGGTCCACGGCGGCGTCCGTCGACCGGTGATCGTCGTCCGGTTCGACGGCAGCGTCGGTTCGGGAACTGGTGTCGCCGGGATTGAACTCCGCTTCCGGCTCCTGCTGGCCCAGTTCGGTCGGATCGGCCTCGAGCCCGCGGTCTATCTCCCGTTCGCCGACCGACTCCGAGTCGTCTCGAAGCTCCTCGGCGACGTCGGTCTCCTCGAGACCCGCGGACCCCCCTGCGGGTTCGGTCGCCGGCTCCGATTCGCCGTCGCCGTCGTGGATGTCGACGCCCGATTCGGTATCGGCGTCAGCTTCGGATTCGTCGCGCGCCGCCGGCAGGCGGCTCTCGAGTCGGACCGCGTCGTCGGTGATCTCACGAACGGCGTCACTGCTCAGCGGCTGGGTGTCTTCGGCGACGCTGTCCCACCCGATCGAGGATTTGATCGAGTCGACGGCGCCCGTCTCCGGCCTGACGTGGGCGATATCGCCTTCGACCGACGTGACGACGCCGACCTTCTCGCCGGCGTCGTTCACGACGGGCTTGCTGACCTCGTCGTCCGTAAACGTAGCACACATATCCGATCGTACTTCCCGTCGGGACAAGCAGGTGGTGCCTGCAGTCGTCAGGGAGTCGAGTGGTCGAGAAATAACTCCGAACCGATAGTCGAGTCGACGCAGCGTTCGGTTCTGCCGTTCAGTGATCGAGTCCGGGTTCCATGTAGACCGCCATGACGAGCGCGACGACTCCGAAGAACGCGACCAGCATGAGACCGGCCGCGCCGGAGATGATGTTCAGTTCCGGACCGACGGCGAGCAGGCTCGTCTCCTCGTATCCAGCCCAGCCGAACGCCAGCGCGAGGAGGAACAGGACGCCAGAGACGACCGCACACCCGATCTGGAAGGTGGTGTTGAACGGCCCGATGCCGCCCGACTCGCCGGTCGACTCGGTCGCGGCGGCTCCCGACCCGCTTGCGACGCCGGCTTCGGCCGCCGATCCGTCGGCCGATTCGGTCGCCGTTGGGGTTGCCGAATCCGCCCTCGAGAACCCGTCTGCGAGGTGGACGCGGGTGTCTGAAATCTCTCGAACGTCGCTCTCGTCGAGGATGAACGGACCGCCGATCTCGCCCCAGTCGAAGCGGGCTTTGATCTGGTCGACGACGTCGGGTGCCGGTTCGACGTGGGCTCCCTCCGTTTCGATCGAGGCGACCGTTCCGATCACCTTTCCGTCGGTTCGTTCGACGGGCTTACCGACATCATCGTCGGTGAAAGTCGCACACATTAGTAATTCCACGGCCGGGAAAGCCCGTAAAGGCTCTGATTCGTCCCCGCCGTCTTCCCGCCGTTACCGGTGAACGTCGTCCGTACTGACGGGTCTCGGAGTGGGGCGATCACCGTACTCCGAGGCGGGACCCGATGGCTGACCGATCACTCGATCGGGAACCGCAACAGCGCGCCCATCCCGTCGAACGCCTCGACGAACCGATTCCCGTCGGGGAAGTCGCCCGGAACGACGACGGTTTCGCCGCCCTGTGCTTCCGTTCGGTCGCCGAACTCCTGGAGGTCGGGGCCCTCGAGGGCCGTCGAGAGCAACAGCGTCTCGACGGCGTCGTACTCGAGTGCGTCGTCGACCTCGTCGTGGCCGTAGGCGACGGGTTCGTCGTCGCCGATCCGCTCGAAGAACTCGTCGAGCGTCTCGGTGACGGCTTCGCGGTCCCGTTCCTCGATCGCCTCCTGCCCCTTCTCCGCGAGCTGGTGGAGCCCCTGCTGGCTCGAGTATTCGACGGCGAACTCGCCGACGATTCGATCCTCGAGTCGGTGGTCCAGGTCGGCTTCCTCCCGAAAGGTCTCGACGGTGCCCGTCGTCCCGCCAAGGAGGACGCCGTCGACGGGGTCGTCGCCGAGGAACTGCCGCTCGGCGCGCTCGGCGACCTCGTCGAAGAACTCGCGTTTCTGCCGTTCGCGGTCGCGTTCGAACCGCTCGGCGGACTGGCCGCCGGCGCTCGACTTTCCGGGTACCTCGCTCTCGAAGGTGTCGATCGGTTCGACGCCCTCGTCGTCGAGCAGCCCTAACGCAGCGCCGCCGCGTTCGACCACCAGCAGGCCGTGGGTCGACTCGGGTTCGGTGATCGCCTCGAGCGGCTCGAGGTCGAACTCGTTGGCGTGGCGGTAGACCGAGTCGTCGATGGGGACCGGCAGGTCGTCGAAGACCGACGTGAGCAGGTCACCGTCGGCGGCCCCGGCGTAGATCGCGAGGCCGTTCTCCGGGACTTCGTCGTACTCGTTCAATCGACTCCGGACGCTCTCGAGGGCGTCGGTGAGCGGCTTCGGGAACGATTGTTCGTCCAGCTGACTCGCCTCCGCGTAGTCGGTTTCGACGGGCTGGCGGGCCTCGCCGATCGACTCGTCTGGCGGGACGGCGAGCGTGACGAGGATGTCGCGGTCGGCCGAGGCCGAGGCGAGTCGATCGAGTCGATCGTGGAGTTCGTAGTCCGAGAGTGACATGGATACGGTGGAGCGTGTAGTGCCAGACCTGCTGCGAGAGCGGCGTATCGCGGGGTCGGCAAGTACTCCTGCTACGGGGAGTGTTCGGTTGAGCGACCGGCCGGCGCACTCATGCAAAACGGTGCGCTCGAGCCGCGGTGTTCGTTGATTCTTGAAGCGGACGATAGCCGTGTCTGCACCGCTTCGGCGTTTCTCGTACGACGACAACTGAAACGAGACTCCCTCCGACCCTCTTTTTAACTACATTTCAGAGTGAAAATACGATTGCTGGCCGAAGAAAGCGGGTCGCAGTTACGACCGTTGCTGTGAAAAGTAACTACTGCGACCCCCAAACGAGATGTGTTGCGAGACTCGATCAGTCGGATCGGTAGCCGCGCGGTTCCTCCCTCGCTGGCGACTCTTCGACAGCCGGTGTGCGGACGACCCGCTCGGGCAGCAGCGACCGGACGTCGCTCGACTCGCTGCCGATGACGGCGAAGCCGGCGAAGATCGTCAGGAAGCCGACGACCGCCAGCGGGGCGATGGTCTCTCCGAGCAGCGCCCAACCGCCGATCGTCGAGACGACCGGAACGACGTAGAAGACCAGGTTGGCCTGCGTCGCACCGGTCGACTCGAGCAGCCCGAAGTAGGCGATGTACGCGAGGACGCCGGCGACGAGGCTGACGTACGCGAGCGCGACGAGCGCTTCCGTCGTCCACGCGATCGATCCCATCGACTCGCCGGCCGACCAGGCGAGTCCGTGACTGAGCGCCGCGGCGATGGGCAGTCCCCACGCGATGCGAACGGTGCTCGAGAGCGTGGCATTCCCGCCGGAGCGGCGGATGAGCACGGCCCCCAGTGCGGCGCTTGCGGCACCGGCGAACAGGATGGCGCGACCGAGCGCGTCGCCGCCGACCAGCATCGCCGGATCGGGGCTGACCACGAGTGCGACGCCGACGAGACCGAGAACCATTCCGAACGCGCCGCGGTGCGAGAGGCGCTCGTTCGAGAGGAGCACGGCCGCAAAGACCGGCGTCAGGATCGGGTTCAGACTGAAGACGATTGCGCCGACCGCGCTGGTGGCGTACTGCTGCCCGACGAACAGAAGCGCGTTCGAGAGGCCGATCACGAGGCCACCGGTTGCGAGGATGCCGACCACGTCGCCGCGCGTCCGTGGGCGAAGCTCCTCGAACGAGGCGGTGAGTGCGACGTAACCCAGCATGACGAGCGCCGCGATATCGAACCGGATCGCCACGAACAGCAGCGGCGGGAAGTACTCGAGTCCGGCCTTCGCGGCGACGAACGTTCCGCCGAAGAAGACACTCGAGAGGACGAAGAAGACGGCCGTTCGACGGTCGATCACGGTCTCACCTCGGTTGGGGGCGTGCGCGTCGGGGGTACCGAGAGCGCGCCGCGCGTCGTGGAGGAACTCATCTTGTATACGGGTACGGGTCCGACGCATATAGTTTAATTCAGAAAATATTTCACGCGAGGAAACGAAACGGTGCCGAGAAAATCGAACTCGCCAAGAAACTCGTTACTGTTTGTGCCATCTTATCGTGCCGTGAAATAATTTCACGGTGCGAAAGCACTATCAGGGAACGGACGAACACACCCGTATGGAATCGGCACTCGAGGAGATCGAGTTCCTCGCGCTCTCGGCGAACCGCGTCGAGGTGTTGGGACTGCTCGCGGCGGGTGGACACTCCCGAAACGAACTGGCCGCGGAGACGGGAGCCTCGCAGGCCACGCTCGGACGGATTCTGAGCGACTTCCGTGAACGGTCGTGGATCGACCGCGAGGGAAGCGAGTACGTCGCGACTGCGACCGGCCGACTCGTCGCGTCGGGCTTTACCGACCTCCGGGAGATCATCGAGACCGAGCAGCGCCTCCGGGGGGTCGTGGAGTACCTGCCGACCGCCGAGATGACGTTCGACCTGAAGCGACTCTCCGACGCGACCATCACGATGCCCACCCAGACACGGCCGAACGCGCCGCTGTCGCGCCTGCTCGAGTTGCTCGAGAACGCCGACGAGGTGTGGACGGTTTCGCACGCGTTCAACGAACAGACGCTGACGGTCGTCCAGGAACGCGCCGAAACCCACGAGCAGACGTTTAGAGGCGTCTTTTCGCGGAGCGCGATCGACGCGCTCGCAGCGGACACGGAGCTTCGGAACCGACTCGAGAATCTGCTCGCGGCCGACGACGCCTCGGTCCGGGTCCGCGATGGAACCGTGCCGCTCGCGGTCATGCTCCTCGACGACGTCGTCTACATGCTCGTCCGGGACGAGCAGGGCGTCCTGCGCGCCTCGATCGATACCGACGACGAAATCGTTCGTTCGTGGGCACGGGAGACGGTCGAGGACTACTGGGAACGCGCCGAGGCGCTCGAGGACGCCGGCGTTTCCCTCGAGTGAACCCCAGTAGGAGTCGAAAATACGATGCGATCGGTCAGCGGCGGTCCGCTCGAACGTAGTCGGCTGCTTTTTCGGCAATCATCGTCGTCGGCGCGTCCGTGTTTCCGCTCGTGATCGTCGGCATGATCGAGGCGTCGACGACGCGCAGTCCCTCGAGTCCGTGAACTCGTAGGCGGTCGTCGACGACGGCCATCTCGCCGTCACCCATCTTGCAGGTCCCGACGGGGTGGTACAGCGTTTCGGCGGTCTCGCGGATGTAGTCGATCAACTCCTCGTCGCTCTCGACGTCCGACCCCGGCAACACCTCCTCGCCGCGGTAGTCGTCGAAGGGTTCTGCCTGCAAGATCTCACGAACCAGTTTGATCCCCTCGAGCAGAACCTCGAGGTCGTCGCCCTCGGTGAGATACCGGGGATCGATGACCGGTTCGTCGAAGGGGTCGGCCGAGCGGAGCGAGATCCGGCCGCGGCTGTCGGGCCGGAGTCGGAGCGCGCCGAGCGAGAAGCCGTGGCCTTCGGGGTTATCGAACCCGTGTTCGACGAAGAACGTCGGCCCGAAGTGGAACTGGATCTCGGGCACCTCGGCGTCCTCGGAAACGGTCGTGAATCCGCCGGCCTCCGCGACGTTCGAGGTCAGCGGCCCCCTTTTCCGGAGCAGGTATCTGAGCGTGTTCCACAGCGAGTCCGCGTCGGCCAGCGTGACCGGCTTCGTCGACTCGTAGTTGACGCCGACCTGCAGGTGATCCTGGAGGTTCCGACCGACGCCGGGGAGGTCCGCGACGACGGGGATATCGTGCTCGGCGAGGTGGTCGGCCGGACCGACGCCGGAACACAGGAGGAGGTGTGGCGAGTTGATCGCGCCGGCGGAGAGGATCACCTCCTCAGTCGCTTCGACCGTCGCGGAACGACCGGTGGCGTCGTCGCGGGCGTACTCGACGCCGACGGCTTCGCGGCCGTCGAACCGAACGGTAGTCACTCGCGCACCGGTCACCGCGGTCAGGTTCGGCCGCTCGAGGACCGGCTTCAGATACGCGTCCGCCGCGCTGTGTCGTTCCCCGTCCTTCTGGGTCACCTGGTAGTAGCCGACGCCCGCCTGGTCGCCGGCGTTGAAGTCCTCGTTGTACGGCAGTCCGACCGACTGCCCGGCCTCGAGAAACGCCTCGGTGAGTTCGTTCGGCGACCGAAGGTCGGTCACGTTTCGCGGGCCGCCGATACCGTGGTACTCCGAGGGGCCGCGCTCGTTGTGTTCGGCGCGCTTGAAGTACGGTAGCACGTCCTCGTACGCCCAGCCCTCGTTGCCCAGTTCGGCCCAGCGGTCGTAATCCTCGGGCTGGCCGCGGATATAGATCATCGCGTTGATCGAACTCGAGCCGCCCAGCGTCTTCCCGCGGGGCCAGTACAGTTCCCGGTCGTGTAGTTCCGGCTGCGGTTCGGTGTAGTACTCCCAGTCGACTCCCGACTGGAACAGTTCCGAGAACGCCGCCGGCACGCCGATCTCCCGGTTCTCGTCGGGCTCGCCGGCCTCGAGTAACAGCACCTCTGCGTCGCCGTCGGCCGACAGTCTGTTCGCCAGCACGCAGCCGGCCGGTCCCGCGCCGACGATCACGTACTCGTAGGCCCTCCCGTTCCTGGTCATGTTGAGTTATCACATGTCATGGTATCGGTATAGTCGTATCCCCGCGTTGCGCTCACGGATACCGGCTCGCCGCGCGTCGCCGTCGGGCGACACCACCGCGGAGCCGTTCCTCGAGTACGTCCGAAACGAGACCGAGCGCGTCGACCGATACCGCTCGGCTCGAACCCGTCACGGACATCGCGCTGTTATCGGCGCGTGAGTTGATCAGTCGTCGGCCGGCGTCTCGAAGTGGCTGCGACCGCGTTCGACGAACTCCTCGCGAGAGATATCGCCCTCGAGTAGCGCCTCGAGGTCCTCACCGACGCGTTCGGCGGCGATCGTATCCGGATAGATAACCCCGGCGACACCGCGTGCGAGGAACTCGTCGGCGGTCTCGGTCGAGTCGACGCGGACGACCCGCGGAACGTCCGCCTCGAGGTCGACGACCGTTTCGGCGCGGTCGTGCTCCGGCGTGAGCGAGACGACGAGTGCGGCGTCCTCGAGCCGCGCCAACTCCCAGACGCGTTCGTTCGAGACGTCGCCGTAGACGTAGTTGTCACACTCGTCGCGGATCGCCTCGAACAGGACGGGGTTGTCCTCGACGACGAGCGTCGGCCGGTCGAGGACCGAGCACGCGTCGAGGACCTGCCGACCGCCGTGTTCGAAGTCGACGATGATGACGTGGTCCTCGAGCTCCTCAGCAACCTGCGTGCGATCGCCCAGCGGCTCACCGAGGAGCCGGATCAGGCCGCGCTCGCGCAGCCAGCGGTTGATGTCGCCCGCGTGACGACCCGTGTACGTCGCGACGATCATCGTGACGGCGGCCGCGAGGACGATCGCGTCGAACACCGGGGGTGCGATCTGATCGGCCGCGAACGCCTCGAGCGCGATGAAGAGGCTGAAGATGCTCACCTGATCGAGCGTGAGACCGGTCAAGATCGCCGTTCGACCGTCGAACCCGCTTCTGAGCAGGATGAAGGCGACGAGCAGCGGGTTGAGAAGCAGGACCGCGACGACCAGCGTGAAGGTGTAGCCGATCGTCTCGAGCGTCGGAATCGTCAGCAACGCGCCGAGCGTGACGAAGAAAATCGGCGAGAAGAAGTCCTCGAGGTCGTCGACGGTGTCGACTAGCTCGAGCGAGTGGGGGTAGTCGTCGGCGATGGCGATGCCGGCGGCGAACGCGCCGACGACGATCGAGAGGTCGGCTGCCTCGGCGAGCGCGATGAACCCGACGACGAAGGAGATGCCGAGCAGCATCATCACCTCCGGGTCGCCCTGGAGCCGCGCGGTCAGTCGGTGGAAGAGCAGATACCGAATTCCGAGTGCGAGCGCGAACAGGCCGCCACCGACGGCGATCTGCTCCCAGGCGGGAGCCGCCGTGTAGACGAACGCGCTCAGACCGAGCACGGCGAGCACGCCGAGGAGGTCCTCCGTGAAGTGGATCGACTCCGCCAGCCGTTCGTACGTCGGCTGGGCGCCGCTCTCGTCGTCCAGATAGCTGGTCGCCACGAGCGACGAACTCAACGCGGCGGCGATTCCCAGATAGCCGGCGTTCAACGGATCGAGCCCGAACGCGAGTCCGAGACCGAACGTCAGTGCTCCCACGATCGAGGCCTGCAGCAGGCCGACGGTGACGCTGATCCGTCCGGTCGACCGGAACGCCTCCACGTCGACGTGGATCCCGAAGAGGAAGACGAGGAAGGCGATCCCCCACTGTGCGAGGTCGAGCAGCTGTGTTTCGTCGATCGCCGCCCCGGCCAGCGCTCCCGCGAGCAGGTAAAACGGGATCACCGACAGCCCCTTCTGGGCGGCGACGAGCAGCAAGACGGCTGCGAGGACGAAGATGAGCGTCAGTGCGAATAGGATCTCATACATCGGTGTCACCTCCGGTCGTGTCGGCGTCGTCCGATCGGCACGACCCGCTGGACTCCCCACCGTCGCCGGCGTCGTAGTGGATATCCTCTCGGCCGAGGTCGAGCGTCTCGTCCGCCCGCTGCGAGCGGTCTCGAGCCCGTGCGTTCAGTTCCTCGAGCCGCCGTTCGAACGCCTCGCGGTCGTCGATCGTCTCGAGTAAGTTCGCGAGTTCGTCGCCGACGATTCCCCGTTCGAGGACGACGTAGTCGGCCCCGTTCTCGAGGAGCACCGCCGCCTCGTCCTCGGTCGTCGCGGTAACGATCGAGAGCGTGTCGGGGCTGTCCTCGACCAGACGGAGGTTGACGTCGGCTCGCTGGGCGACGCTGACGAGCACCTCGGCGCCGGAGAGGTTCGCTTCCTGGCGGATATCGCCGTGTCTGGCGTTGCCGAAGATGAAGCCGTGTTCGGCGTTCATCAGTTCCCCGACGTACTCGGCGCGGTCCTCGACGAAGACGATCTCGTCGACGTCGTCCTCGAGCACCGCTGCGAGTTCACTGGAGAGCCGACTGTAGCCGATGATCACTGCGTGATCAGCGTACTCGACCGGCTGAGCCTCGACGGTGTCCTCGCGCTCGAGTCGCTCGAGATAGGGCCTGACGAAGGCGTAGATCTGTCTGTTGTAGATGACGTAGTACGTCGAGATCGGCATCGTGATCAGCGCCATCAGGCTGAGGAAGCCGAGGATCCCCTCGTCGATGAATCCTTGATCGACTGCGAGCGCGCCCAGCACCAGCGAAAACTCGCTCACCTGGAGCATCGAGATCGTGCCGAGGAAGGAGGTCTCGATGTCGAAGCGCTGGCTGTAGAACAGCCCGAAGACGATGAAGAAGTTGATCACGATCAGGAGGAACGCCGCGGCGATCGCCTCCTGCCAGTAGGCCAATAGCTGGTCGACCTCCATCTGGAGGGCGATGCTCGCGAAGAAGATCGCGATGAAGAAGTTCGTCGCCGGACGCATTCGTTCCTTGAGCTCCGTGCTGTAGGGAAGCTGTGCGAGCGCGAGGCCCGCGAGGAACGCGCCGATCTCGATGGAGAGGTCGAGGCTCTCGGCGGCGAAGATGAAGAGGAACGCCCAGGCGATGCCGACGGTGAAGAGGGTGCTCTTGTTGGCGGCGCTGGCCCGGAGCAGTGCGGGGAGGAGGTAGTTGCTCGCGAGGTAGGCGACGACGCCGATGACGCCCATCAGGAGGAGGACGCGACCGATGCTGAACGCGATCTCGCCGACGTTGTCGACGGCGCCGACGGAGAGGATCGCGAGCGCCATGACGAGGTAGATGTCCTGGAAGATGAGGATCCCGACGTCGACCTTCCCGTACAGTTCCTTCAGATCGTCCTTGTCTCCGAGCACTTTAACGATGATCGGCGTCGCACCGAACGTCGTCGCGAGCGCGATCATCAGCGACTGATAGAGCGTGAAGCCGAGCAAGAGGGCGACGCCCGTGGATGCGATCGCCTGCAACACGGCCTGCCCGAGCGCGATCGCCCCGACGGGGCGCATGATCTCTCGAATGTCGTCGAATCGCATCTCGATGCCGAGCAAGAACAGCAGGAAGCCGAGACCGAGTTCGGCGACGATCTCGATCAGTTGGTCCTCGGCGACGATGCCGAGTCCGATCGGCCCGACGACGACTCCCGTCAGGACGTAGGCGACGATCGTCGGCTGTTTGGTCAGTCTGGCGGCGTAGCTGAGGACGGCCGCGGCCACGATGAGCAACGCGAAATCCGTTGCCAGTGCGATTCCTCCGAGAGACATGATCCAACCGATATCGTAGTTGCGACGACTCGACGCCGTTCAAATCGGGATACCCGATACTGTCGGAAAAGCGTTGGCGCTGCACACATCCCGCGTGAAAACTGGAATACCGTAGCCCGCATCCCGCCGTCGCGACGTCTACGCCGCGCGGGGGAAGTTGTCGATCGTCTCCGCGCGGAACGCCTCCTCGTCGAACTCGTACTCGCCGTCGAGGAACTCGAGGACCTGCTGTGTGTCCTGGAGCGCGTTTTTCAGACACGTCGACGCGCCCGGCGACGGCGTAATGTTGAAGATGATATCGTCGCCGACGAGTTTCGCCTCGCCCATGTCGAGGGACTTCGTCTTCGTGTCGACGATCTGGGGACGGACGCCACCGTACCCTTTGGCGCGCTGAATATCCTCGAGTTCGACGCTCGGGACGACCTTCTGGACGTGGGGGAGGAACTGTCGCGGGCCGACCTCCGGGACGTCGTAGACGAGGTTTCGCAGCACGTACGGGAGGAGAATGCGATCGGAGAGAATGTTCCCGTAGCTGAGAAACGCCGCCGCGTTCAGCCCGAACACGTCGAGGAAGTCCTTCACGGTCGAGATGCGGCCGCGCTCCAGCGTCGGGACGAGTTTCGCGGTCGGCCCGAATCGGGTGACGCTGGGGTCGTGAACGTCGGCGTCGCCGTGAACCGCGGCGAACGGCAGCTTCTTCATCTGGAGCGTGTACACCTTCCCGTTCAGGAGATCGTTCGCCAGGAAGAAACTCCCGGCGATGGGGAGCAACACCTTATCCTGCCCGTAGCCGAGTTCCTTCGCGATCTGGAGGCTGTGCGAACCGGCGGCGACGACGGTCGTGTCACAGTCGAACCGCCCGTTGTTCGTCTCGATCGTGTAGCCGTCGAGCGTGGGCGTGATATCTTTGACTTCGGTTCCGGTGAAAACGTCCACGTTCGGTTCCTCGTCGGCCTGCTCGACGAGCGAGCGCGTCGTCTCGCCGTAGTCGACGACGTAGCCGTCCGAGGTCTGGAGCGCGAGCATCTCCTTCGAGGGATCGCGGCCCTCGACGACCTTCGGTTCGATCTCTGCGATCTCCTCGCGGCCGATCGCTCGAAGTTTCGGGAAGAGATCGCCGAACCCTTCCGCCTCGAATCGGCGCTCGAGCTGCTCGACCTCCTCGTCACCGACCCCGAGCACCATCTTGCTGCGTTTGTCGTGCATCTCCCGATCGGGGTCGTGGTTCTCCAGGTAGCCCGCGAGGAGCTCGGCGCCCTCCTTGACGTCTTCGGCCTTCTCGAGCGTGTAGTTCGTCTCGATGTCTCCGAAGTGGAGCGTCTGAGAGTTGTTCGTGTGATCCGTATTGATCGCTGCGATCGACGGCTCCTTTTCGACCAGCGCGATGGAGTCGATATCGGAGAATTTTGCAGTCGTGTACAGAAGGGAGGCCCCACTGATCCCACCACCGACGATAACGAGGTCGTATTTGCCAGACATGATTGGTTCTGTTATATACCCTACCCGGACCTCGCGACTCCGCACAGATAACTCATATTTTTTCGAACGGGTTTTCGGTAATCGACGAACGGGGTATCGACACCCTCGATTTCGGCGGCCGAACTGCGACCGGTACGAGCCGTTCGACGGGCCGTCGCTGTAGAGTCTGTTCCTTTCGTATATGAACGCAGACATATACACGACGGGTGCTCACCGCGGCCGACCGATGCTCCAACACGGTCCCTGCAACCAACCGGCAGTGGTTTCGCCAGTACCGTCTCTCATCCCTGGCGGCACCGGGATCGCTCCGCTCAGCGCACGTCCGAACTCGAGGCTCGAGAGAGCAGATAGACGGCCACCCCGCCGAACGCGACGCCAAGTCCCGCGAGGACGGCGACGGCGGGAACGATCGTGTCGAGCGCGCCGTCGAACGCCGTCACCTCGAGGACGGTCATCACGTCTTCGTCGAGCATGATCGCACGCGCCGCGTCGACGCCGTACGTGACGGGGTTGATCCGAGCGAAGAGCTGGATCCAGTTCGGCAGCACCTCGAGCGGGAGAAAGGCACTCGAGAGGAACAACAGCGGGAACTGTAACAGGTTCGCGCCGATGATCGTCGACTCCTGATCGCGGGTCAAGACGGCGAGGGTGTTCGAGAACGCGATAAACCAGAACGAGAAGACGATACCGACGCCGATGATTCCGAGGGCACCGACGACTCCCGTCGTGATCTCCGCACCCAGAAGCACGCCGAGGCCGAGGATGATCGCGATCTGCAGGGCGATACGGAACACCTCGGCGAGCGTCTTCCCGACGAAGACGGCGGTTCGGTTCATCGGCGAGACGAGCACCTTCTCGAACATGCCGTTCTCGATGTCGTTGACCAGCCCGATCCCGGAGGTGACCGCCGACGCGAGTGCGACCTGAATCGCGATCGCCGGCACGAGGAAGGTGGTGTAATCGATGCCCGGACCCAACCCCTCGCTTACCGCCCCGCCGGCCACGTTGCCGAACACCTCCGTGAATAGCACGAGGAAGATGAACGGCTGTGCGAGCGAGACAACGAGGACGAACGGGTTTCGGACGGCCTTGAGGTTCCAGCGCTTGAAGTTGACCCAGACGTCCCCGGCGAACGTGTTGGACGAGCGCGGAATCTCGTGGTCGGCCGACTGTGTCTCGCCACTCACGACGTCTCCTCCGTTCCAGCGGCGGCTTCCGTCTCGACGCCACCGGCCGTCGACTCGATATCGACACGTTCGCCGGTAATCGCGAGAAACACGTCGTCCAGCGTCGGAGCGCGGACGTTGAATCCGGTGACCGTCAGCCCCGCGTCCCGAAGCGCGACGAGGAGATCCGTTCCGGATTCACGGGCCGTTTTCGCGGTGACGCTGATCCCTGTTTCCGTCCCCTCGACGATCGCATCCTCGAAGGCATCGAACTTCCCGGCGATCTCGACGGCCCGCGCTCTGGCATCCTCGCCGTCTTGCAACTCGATGTCGAGCACGTCGCCCCCGACCTGCCGTTTCAACTCGTCCGGCGAGCCGTCGGCGACGATCCCGCCGTCGAGGATCACCGCCAGCCGCTCGCAGAGCTGATCGGCCTCCTCTAAGTACTGCGTCGTCAGGAACACCGTCGTCCCGCGAGCGTTGATCCGCCGAAAGTACTCCCACAGTCGATTGCGCGCATTCGGGTCCAGCCCGGTGGTCGGCTCGTCCAGAAAGACCAGCGGCGGCCGGTGAACCAGCGCCGTCGCGGCGTCGAGACGCTTTTTCATCCCGCTGGAGAACCCCTCCGAGCGTTTGTCGGCGACGGCGGTGAGGTCGACGAGATCGAGCAGTTCGGCGGTTCGATCGTCGCGCTTACTGCGGGGAACACCGTAGGCCTCACAGGCGAACCGGATGTTCTCCTCGGCGGTGAGCTCCGGATCGATGCTCGTCTCCTGGGCCATGTAGCCGATCGACTCGCGGACCTTTCGCGGCTCCGCTCGGACGTCAAACCCGTTGACCCGCACCTCGCCGGCGGTCGGCGAGAGGAGCGTCGCGAGAACCTTGATCGCGGTCGTCTTGCCCGCGCCGTTAGGCCCCAAAAATCCGAAGAACTCGCCGTCTGCGACCGTCAGATCGACGCCGTCGACCGCCGCCGTTCCGTCGCCGTAGGTCAACTCGAGGCCGTCGATCTCGATGGATGGGGCCGTCGTCGGCGTCGTTCGGTCCACCGCTCCCTGTCGCGACTGCTCGCGCTGAGTTTCAGCATCCGCTACCGATCGGTCGTTCGACATAGCGTCGGTACGGGATCCGAGCTAAAATACGCCTCCCTTCCAGATCAGGCAGTCCCGGCGAAAACCGACGTTCGGTGTCGCGTTCGCCTATCATCGTCCCATCGGTCCGTTCCCCGACTGAGTCGACGGGAGACCCTTTTACGCTCGAGTTGCCGGTAGCGCCACGAAGAACGTCGACCCCTCGTCGGGCGCGGAGTCGACCCAGATCTCGCCGCCGTGTCGATCGACGACGCGCTGACAGAGCGCGAGCCCGATTCCGGTTCCATCGTATTCGTCGGGGCCGTGTAACCGTCGGAACACCTCGAAGATCCGATCGTGGTGTGCCGGATCGATACCGATCCCGTCGTCACGAACTGCGATCACCCGTTTCGGCCCGTCCGCCTCGGCGGTTATCGCTACTCGCGGACGTTCCCCGCCGTAGGTGATCGCGTTACACAACAGGTTCTGGAACACCTGTCGAAGCTGGTCGGCATCGCCGTCCACTCGAGGCAGCGACGACACGGTAATCTCGGCGCCGCGCTCGTCGATCTGTATCGCCAGGTCGTCCAGCACGTCGTCGAACAGCGCGTCCAACTCGACCGACTCGAACGAGTCGCCCTGGGTCTCGACGCGAGCGTACTGGAGTAGTCCCTCGATCATGTCCGACATCCGTTCGGCGCCGTCGACGGCGAACTCGACGAACTCCCGGCCGTCAGCGCCGAGTTCGTCGCCGTAGCGGCGCTCGAGCAATTGAAGGTAGCTCGAGACCATCCGCAGCGGCTCCTGGAGGTCGTGGCTGGCGGCGTACGCGAACTGCTCGAGTCGCTCGTTCGACTCCCGCAGCGCGCGTTCTCGTGCCTTGCGGTCGGTGACGTCGCGAACGACGCCGATCGTTCCCTCGTACTCGCCGGCGTCCGACGTGAGCGCGGTGAATCGGCTCTCGGCCGGGAGTCGATCGCCGTTCCCTCGCAGGATCTCGGCCTCGATGGTCGCCGCCTCCTGACCGTCGACCGTCTCCAGCGATCGCTCTGCGGCCTCGGCCGACACCTCGTCGCCGACCACGAGCGAACAGTGCGAGCCGAGCAGCGTTTCGCGCGGGTAGCCCGTCATCTCGACGTAGGCCTCGTTGACGACGGCGAATCGATACTCCTCGTCGAGCACGTAGATTCCGTCTTCGACCGTCTCGACGATCCGCTCGTACTGCGAGAGCTTCCGCGCTCGTTCGACGCGAGCGGCGACCGTACTCACGTCGCGGACGACGCCGACGGTCCCTCGAAACTCGCCGTCCTCGACGAGACAGTTGCATCGTAGTTCGCAGGGCAGCGCGTTCCCAGCCGCGGTCTCGATCTCGAGTTCGAGCGTCGGCGGGTCGACGTCGGTCTCGAGCGCCCGTCGGATCGCCGCCTCTATGCGCGAGATGTCGTCCTCACAGAGTACGAGCGAAACGTGTTCGCCGAGCAACTCGGCTCTGGCATACCCGGTCGCCTCGACGATTACGTCGTTGACGGCGACGAACCGTCCCGACGGATCGAGTTGGTAGATGCCGTCGTCGATGGTGTTGACGAGCGTCCGGAAACGCCGGAGTGCACCGTCTCGGTCCGTTTCCGCCCAAAACCCTGACTCCGTTGTCTCCCTCCGCTCGCTCATTGCGTCGTAGTCGCTACTGGGATAAATAAACCCTCGTAAACTGACGGTCGGTTGGTGACGCTATCGTCGCTTTCGGACCGTCAGTCCCTCGGATGGTTGTACCGAGTCGAGACTAGGCTCTCAGAATTCGGACGGGTCCGACGAGCGTTTACGTGTCCGCCGACGATGTGAGACGTGGATTCGAAGGTAGTTAGTCGACGATGGGCGGAACGGTCCGGAGAGTACTCGCCAGAATATTACGCCTACTACGGGCCGAACGAGACGAGCGAGACCATCTGTGACACGCTCGAGCGGTTCGTCGACCGAGACGCGGCTATCCTCGAACTCGGCTGTAGCTCCGGTCGTCACCTGGCACACCTGTACGAACACGGTTTCGAAACCCTGGCGGGAATCGACGTCAACAACGACGCGTTCGACGTGATGGCGGAGACGTACCCCGAACTCGCCGCCGAGGGAACGTTCTACCACGACCGGATCGAAGCCGTCGTCGACGATTTCGAGGAGAACCAGTTCGACGTCGTCTACTCGGTCGAGACGCTCCAGCATCTGCATCCGGACGTCGAGTGGGTCTTCGAGGATCTCGCGCGCATTACCGACGACCTCCTCATCACGGTCGAGAACGAGGGCGAAGCCGAGAGCGATTCAGCGCAGTCGGCCGACCCCGACGTGACTTACGTGAACGACGAGTTCCCCCTGTACCACCGCAACTGGAACCAGGTGTTCACCGAGTTCGCGTTCGTCGAAGTCGACGCCGAGTCGGGCAAGCGGGATACCGTTCGAACGTTCCGCTCGACGGCGGAGTGAGCCGGGCGTAACTGGGTGAGTCCTCACGGCAAACGGTGCGTTCCCGTGTGGCGCCGTCTATCGGCGGTTCAAGGGGTTTCTCGGGCTTCGGCCCTGAGGCAGTTCACACTCGTGTGAGGCCAGCTTCCAAGACCATTATTGACGCGGTCGACGAGTCAGCGGGCCCGTATCAGTGTCGCAGTATCTGAGGGCGTGAGTTACTTCCCTGGCGACGCAGCGATCACGAGAGCGGCGTCCGATCGATGGCTGGCTCTCATCTCGAAGAGACCCGTGCCTACTCATCACCGGTGCGTTCGCCGTGACGGGCGAACACGTCAGTTGTCGTGACGATACCATTGTGTGCCTTCGGATCCTTGAAACACGTAAAGGGCGACCGAACAGTCCGAGAGATCGCTTCGAGACACAAACCACGACATACGCCACTGCGACCCACGATAGCCACACCAGACACCGATTTACATCGACCGATGATCACGACCACTGACGACGCTCCACGGGTAACACACCACCTCAACCAGCGACGGTCCCGTTCGACGCTCGCTCGACTCGTCGAGCTATCCGACACGCCGACCGTGAGCTCCTCGCTCGACACGGACGAACCGCCGGCGCCAACGGGGCGTCGGTCACGATGACCGACGAGGGTCCGGACGAGGAGTTCGAGTTGGGGTCGGACGTCCGCGACACCCTCGAGAACGCCGTTCCGGACGACGTCTCGCCACACCGGCTCGACCAGCTCTACGACATCGCGACCGGATTCGTCGAACGCTCGACGGAGACTGCCGTGTACAATCACGTGATCGACGGCGCGTACGATCTCTTCGACGTCCGGTACGTCATCGTCGTGATTTCGCGGGGAGACACCTGGACGACGGTCACCAGTACACAGCCGGATCCGGACGTTCAGTTCGGACAACACCCCATCATCTGTGCGGCAGTCGAAACGGCACTGGACCGAAACGAGACCGTCGTGGTCGACGATCTCGAGGCGGCGACCGACGGTCTCGTTCCGCTGGAGAACGGCTGTGCGCTGTCGACACCGATCGACGACACGACCGTGCTGCAACTCGTCCGAGACGAGGACGACTTCGACGAGATCGACGTTCAACTCGCAAAACTCCTCGGGTGGACCGCCGGATCGCGTCTCGAGCAACTCTCGCTTCGCGGAGAGGTCGAGACGATGGTGGACACCCTCACCTCGTTTACCGACTTTCAGGAGGACGTTCTCGAGCAGACGGCACACGATCTCCGGACGCCGTTGACGGCGGTTATCGGCTACGCCGAACTCCTCGTCAACGAGGACGTCGGACCGCTCACCGACGAACAGCGAGCGGTCGCAGGGGTCGTTCGGCGAAAGGCGACCGATCTCGACGCCGCGATCGAGGCGCTGACGTCGTCGTTCGACACGGGGCTGGCGAACGTGCGCGCCGGCCGAAGTGGGGTCCCTGCCGGCGATCCAGTCGCCGTTTCGGATGCCGTCGACGGACCGTTCGTCCTTCTCTCCATCGACGACGGACTGGGGACGTCGCTTGCAGCACAGCTCGAGGGGCTGGACTACGACGTGACGATCGCCGACGATCGCGAGGCTGCTCGGGAGGCGATCCGCCGGACGCCGTCCTCGACGCTCCTCGCCGAGCTGTTTGCGATCGGCAACGCCTCCGACGCCAACACCGATGCGGAGGTCGAAAACGGCGTCGCCATCGCGGAGACGATCCGTCGTGAGGCGGGGACCGAGGAGACGACGATCAGGGTGGTGTCGTTCCTTCGCGACGAGCCGGGCGGGCTGATACAACTCGGCGCCTCCGCGTACGTTCCCGAGCGTTCGACGGCGATCGCGGAGGCGATCGAACTGGTACTCGGGGTGGACGAGGACGAACACCTTCGCCTGCTGGTGTTCGATACGACGGCGTCCGAGGAGCCGATAGCCGAGATTCCTGACCCTTGGGAGGTGACGGCACTCGATCAACTCGAGAGCGTCCAGGCCGGCTCGCAGACCGGCCCCTACGATCTCGCGCTGGTTCGCGTCACCGATCTCACCGATCGGGAACTGGAGGTCGTCCGGACGCTCCGACAACGACAGCGCGGGCGCAGGCTGCCGGTCGTCCTCGTCGATAGCGGATCGGTGGTGACCGACAGCCAGTACGCACTCGGTGGGAAACTGTTCATCCAGCGTCCGCCGTCCGTGTCGGATCTCGTGTCGATGCTGGTCTCCGCTCCGACCGACGACGACCGACTCTCCGACTCGTGACGGTACGCCCCTCGAACTGGACTGAGTGGGTGGGTTCATCCACGACTGGGTGAAGGGCGAGCAGTGCGACCGGACTGACGGCGGATGAACTTATTCGGCTGCTTCACGAACGGAGACGTATGACTACCTACCGCGGGAGCTGGGGCGCAGACGGAGTCGAGGCGTTCCTCCGAGAGGCGGAAATCCCGGTCCGAATCGCCACCCATCGGCCCGACGGCTCGCTGTGGCTCGTGACGCTGTGGTATCGCTATCGCGACGGCGCGCTCGAGTGTGCGACGCAGGCGAGCGCGGACGTGGTAGGCTTTCTCCGCAACGACCGGGACGTCGCGTTCGATATTTCGACGAATCGGATTCCATACCGCGGGATCAGAGGAAACGGAACCGTCACGATCTCGGACGACGACGGCAAGGCGGTCCTGCGGGATCTCGTCGAGCGCTACCTCGGCGGGGACGACCCCTCGCTCGCCAGGTGGTTGCTGGCAGACGATCGCGACGAGGTCCGTATTCGGATCGAACCGCGGGAGATCTACAGCTGGGACTTTTCGGATCGGATGGGGTCGGACACCGACGGCTGACCTGGAAGCCGGTCGCCCATCGCTTCGTTCGACATGCAGGTTCGAATCCGCTCGAGTCGCGCTCGAAAACACACCTCCTAGGTGATGAGTACGGCCCGGTTTCCAGCCACAGCGATCTCGAGACGCGATCCACTGCGGACGATATTCGTCTCTCGAGGGGAGCCCGGAACTCGCTCTCTCGAGGCGGTAGTACCTCGATAACAACGGTCGTGTAGGTGCCCCCATATGGGTGTGCAGCGTGCGCTGGTGTACTCCGTGACCTTTGGTAGAGCGACCCAAACAGCTACGGTCGAAACCCACCTCTCTCTACAGCGGGGAACTGCCATGCCAGCCGTACATGGCGACCAGCACGCACCGAACGGAAGGGCAAGATCGAACGCTGTAGTCGGTTAGATGCTTCGAACCATACTCGTTCTCTTCGCGACACGCTCGACCGGCGTTCGAGAGCGGGTGCGGAATTCAACTTACATCGACCCGGGGTGGGTCCGGATCGATACGCGGTCGCTGGCCGTCTTTCGCATCGTCGCCGGCGCGCTCATCGTCGCGGACATCCTGCTTCGATCGCGAAACTTCGCGTTCTTCTACACCGAAGACGGCGTCGTTCCCCAGTCGGTGGCGACGGAGCTGACGGTCGACAACGCGTTCTCGGTCTACTATCTCACGACGGATTCGACGATCATCGCGGCCCTGTTCGTCGTGCAACTCCTGGTCGCGCTCCAACTCATCGTCGGCTACAAGACGACGCTTGCGACCGTCCTCTCCTTCCTGCTCGTCGTCTCGCTGGACCACCACAACCCGTTAGTGCTCAGCTACGCCGACGTGCTCTTCCGACTGTTGCTGTTCTGGGCTATTTTCCTGCCACTGGGGGAACGGTGGTCCGTCGACGCCCTCCACGCCGAATCGGAACTGAGACCGGGGGTCACCAGCCTCGCCTCCGCCGCGATACTGGCCCAGATCGTCTACATGTATTTCCACAACGGCTACCACAAGACGGAGTCCGAACTGTGGACCGGCGGCGAGGCCACGCCCCTGATTATGGGGCTCGACAACACGACGTTCCTTCTCGGCGAGTTCACGCGAAACTTCCCGACGCTCCTCCAGTACGGCGGGCTGACGTGGTACTACATGCTGCTGTTCTCGTGGCTCCTCTTGCTCCTCCGCGGGCGGGCCCGAACGCTCCTCGTCGCGATGTTCATCGGCGGACACGCCTCCTTCGCGATCACGGTCCGAATCGGCGCGTTTCCCTACGTCTCGATGATGGGATTGGTCCTCTTCCTACAGACGTCGTTCTGGGACGATCTGTCCGCCGTGCGTCGCTCCGTCCCCGTCGATAGCGGTCGATTCGCGTCGCCTCGAGCCGAACTCGAGCGAGTCGCCTCCCGCTTCCCCCAGTTCGGATTCGACTCCGAAACCCGAACGCGGCTCACGTCGGGTCTCTCGACGCTCGTGCTGGCCATTGCAGTCGTGTCCGTCCTGGTGATTCCGGCGGTGGCAAACCTGCCGATCGCCGGCTTCGTCGACGACGAGGGCGGTCCCAAGGAGCGAGTCGACGACACCGCGGCGATCATCGGCGTGAATCAGCCGGAGTGGAGCGTCTTCGCACCCCATCCGCGAACCTCCGACCGGTACTACGTCTTCTCGGCGGCGACGGCCGACGGCGATCCGATCGACGTCTACAACGATCGGGCGGTTACGTACGAACGGCCGCACGACGAACTCCAGCAACAGTTCGGGACCTATCGGGAACGGTTCTACATGAACAGCGTCAGGAGCGGCGGTCCCAACGACATCGTCTCGGCGACGCTCGCGGAACACCTCTGTACGACGTGGCAGGACGATCACGGCGAGGAACTTACGCACGTCAATATGTACTACGTCGTCGAGGACGTGACGCTCGAGACGATCGACGAGCCGGCGGACCGTGACACGGAGATATACCCGTTCTACGCCCATGGCTGCGGCGATAACGAGCCTCGAGAGATCGCGCCGCCTGAGTGATGAGGATCGATGCCGACCGTTCGACGATCTGGACCGGCACGGACACTCCCGGTTGGTGAGTGGACTCGAGCCCGAGAACTCCCCAACCGATTCTTGTGCGTTCGGACACGAACGGGTGTATGGACGCGCCACCACTCGAGCTCCCGTCAGTCGGCCTCGGAACCATGGGAATCGACGACCCCGCGGTGATCGAGACGGCGCTCGAACTGGGCTACCGCCACCTCGACACCGCACAGATCTACGAGAATGAGGCCGTCGTCGGCGAGGGGCTCGCCCGCGCGCTCGAGTCGAACGTCGTCGACCGAGACGACGTCACCGTCGCGACGAAAGTCTGGGCCGACAGCCTCGCGCCCGAGGACGTTCGCCGGACGACCTGCGAGAGCCTCGAGCGACTGGGTCTCGAGACCGTCGACCTCCTCTACGTCCACCGGCCGATCGACACCTACGATCCCGAGACCACCCTGCCCGCCTTCGACGACCTCGTCGCCGACGGACTCGTCGGTCACGTCGGGGTGAGCAACTTCACGGTGGACGAACTCGAGCGGGCGCGAGGGATCCTCGATTCACCGATTGCGGCCCACCAGGCCGAGTACCATCCGCTGTTCCAGTCCGAAGAGTTGCTCGAGCAGGCCCGCGAGCACGGCTCCCCGCTGGTCGGGTACGCGCCGCTTTCGGGCGGCCGCGTTCGCGACGTCGAGGCGGTCGCTTCGGTCGCGGCGAAACACGAGACGACGCCCGAAGCGGTCGCGATCGCGTGGCTGGTTGCGAAAGAGGGCGTCGTGACGATTCCGAAAGCGAGCAGTCGATCTCATCTGGCCGCGAATCTCGAGGCGGTCGAATTAGAACTCGAATCAGAGGACATCGGCCGGATCGACGCCCTCGAGCGGGAGGAAGAGCTGTTTCCGGAGTGAGTGGGCTCTCCCGGCCGGTGGTCTCTCTGGTCGGCCTCGCCGAACGCCGAATCCGAGTCGGCTCGAGGCAGTAAATCAACGAGCAGCCGATCGACATCGAGCACCCCACTGCTGGTCCTCAGTCGCTCGAGTCCTTCCACTCGCCGATCGCTTCGTCCTCGAACTCACCCTTCGCTTCGCGTTCGTCCCGTCGGAGGAGGATACCGAGGAGCCCGAGATAGAAGCTGCCGACGATAGCGAGGACGACCGTGCCCGGCAGCGTCCCGATCGACGCCGCCTCGAGAAACGGCGTCTCGGGCATGAACGCGGTGATACGAAAGAGCCAGGCGAGCAACAGAACGCTGATCAGCGCGAGGTAGATGCGTCGGAGTCGGTGTTCGACCGCCTCGAGCAGCGTGATTTTCATCGTCGGGTCGCGATAGTCCGCGGCGAGTTTCTCGCGCCAGTCACCGTGCTCGACTTCCTGCGCCGGATCGAGGGTCGTCACGAGCAAGTTCTGCTGAAAGAGCCTCACTCGCGAGCGGTAGACGTCGTAATCTCGATACCGCCGGGCCTCGATGAGCAAGAACAGCGTCGCGACCAGGACGCCGACGAGGATGATATAGTGTGGGTTGTCGGGACTCGAGAACGCCCAGGTGAGGATCGCGGCCATCACCGTCACGCTCCAGGTCGTCGTCTGATCGAGCCGCGAGCGCCAGGTGGTCTCGCGATCCAGTTCACCGCGGTAGGCATCGCCGAGAGCGGTGCTCAGTTCGGAGACGTCCCGCCCTATCGTCTCGCCCACGTTGGCGTCAGTCTCCGTATCGGTGTCGTCGTCCATCTGGAACCACGTGTGATAGACGACCGCTGGGCGGAAATACTCGAGCGGTTGCACTGTGAGTACGGACGGCTGTTCGAGGGGGACTGTCGAGTCCCGGAGGGGCGTCTGTTCTCGTGCCGACCGGATCCTGCGGGACGCCTCGTGGATACGGAGTTCACACGGCTCTCGTCGTCGTGTTCGATGGGTCGCCACAGAGCGTGAGACCGTTCCCTACCGACTGATAGTGTGGATCGACAACCGGAGCGATGGACGGAGACGAGAGCGCACTCGACGCCAGTCCCGTTCTCGACAGGGGTCGGGAGTTCGTCCGTTTCACGCACACGGTCATTCCGTCTACCGAACGTGTTAAGAGAACAATAGCAACGATCGTTCCTCCTCCCAGACGTGACAAGGGACCAATAGTAAGTTGCTGTAATCTCCTGATACGATCTACAGTTGAGTGGCAGACGTCGGTTTCTCGAAGCAACGGGGGCAGTAGCAGGCTGAACAGTGATCTCTAGCTGTGCCTCGGTTCAACCGCCGCCACCGCCACAGAACATCGAAACCAACGTCACCGGCGACCGGTTCCAAACGAGGCGAGACGGCGGGGAGTGGACGGATATCCGCACTCGAGGCGTGAATCTCGGCATGGCGAAACCGGGTCGCTTTCCCGGGGAGGCGGCGATCACGAAATCCGAGTACAGTCGCTGGCTGAGACAGATTTCGGCGATGAACGCGAACGTGATCCGAACGTACACCCTCCATCCACCGGCGTTCTACGACGCACTCGCCGAGCACAACGTCGACCGAGAGGAGCCGTTGTTACTCTTACAGGGAAACTGGCTCAACGAGCAGGTGATGGACGAAGCGGGCGATATGTTCGATTCCGACGTGCTCGAGATTCAAAAAGAGCGGACGGAGAACGGTATCGATGCGGTACACGGAAACCTCTTTCCAGTGCTCGCTCACCGTGGGGGCAGTTCGTTTTGCGCTGGAATCCAGTTACACTCACAGTCCCGCGAAGGGCAACAGCAGCTGTTATGACAGGGCTCGGCTGCATCAACGCGGACGATTGGACAGTCGAGTGCTCCCACCAGACACCGCATATTCTCACCGTCACCATCACCGTCGACGAGTGGGAACCGCATCCGCTCCTGGTGGTGTTGGTGCTCGTCGTCGGTCTCCTGTATCTCCTTCCCCGTCTGGGGGTTCCGGCCGGTGCGCGCCGAACGTTTGCTGATCGACGCGAGCTGCTGTGGCCCATCTCCCTCGTGGAATGCTGGAGGGAGGTAGGCGAGTGATTCGCGGTCGAATTCGCCGTCGTAGCAGACTGAACCGAATCCGCCTCGTTCGCGAGTGAATCCTGACTCCGCCGCCCGTCGCATCGCTGCGTAGTCGTCTCCGTGTTCGATATCGACGATATCGTTCGGGCCGTCGGCGACCAGCATCGTCACACTGTTTACGTAGAGTGCGGCGTCGTCGATGATCCAGCCACCGACGTAGAGCAACTGGTTGTCGTGACGGATACGCCGGGCGTGAAACAGCGCCGGCATCGGGCAGGGACAGCCATCGGGCTGGACCGTGACCGCACCGACGAGACAGGAACTCATCGCAGTCCCACCACTGCTCGTCTCCTCGCCCCAGGTTGACGGGAGCGTCGCCGATCCATCGGCGTCGCTGTCACGGTCGCGGTGGTCCGGGACGGACCGCCACGATGGTTCGTTTTCATCGCTGGGGATCGTACAGACGACGACGCTCTCTCCCGTGCGTTCGACGGCGATACCCCGACCGCTGCCGTCGGTGTCGATCGCGAGGTGTGTCGACCGACAGACGACGTCGTTGTCGTCGCCCGCCTCAGTGGCTTCCCAGGAATTACCGCCCCAGCAGTATACGTTCCCATCGTCGGTCCCCGCCTTCGCCCGGCCCCACGCGTATACGCTGCCGTCGCTATCGAGACGGGACGCCTCGGCGGAGAGGTGGTCGAGTAGAATCCCCGGTGTGATCACGTCCGCGAGTGACTCTTCACGGCCAGTCACGCTGGCGTCTGGAACGACGACGACGAACCGCTGGGAGACTGTCGGCTCATCGTCGAGATACTCGTAGAGTTGATCGATCGTGTCCTCGTCGAACTCGTCGTCTTCGTCGCCGACGTCGATTTGGGATCTCCGCTTGTTCGACCGGACGCTGTTGTAATCCTGTGCCATCATCTTCGAATCCATGTAGATGCCGTCGAGATCGACCGTTCTGGAGGCGCCCTCGAGCTCACCGCTAGCGGCGATGGGCACGTACTCTTGGGTGTACTTCGTTTCCACTTGCTGGCGCTCTCCCGTTCGATTTGCTCCACCGGCGTAGAAAAACGACGGGCTCACCGTCGTCGTCGAGACGAGTCTCCCGACTGCTTCGTCCTCAACCCGACCCCGGATGTCGTCGACACATCCGCCCAGACTGATCAGTCCTACCGCTCCAGCCGCGGCGAGCAACTCTCGCCTCGGTATCGGTCCATCGCTTCCTCGACGACTGTGTGCACTCATATTATCAACTTATTTATGATACTCTAGAACTTAACAGTATCTGTAATTAGCGTTTCAGTTCGAGCATAGACCGTTACGAGTGAATTACGTGTGGAAACGCTTCAGGAAGCCTTTCGACATCGATCTCGTCACTCCAAACAACGGAGCGATAGATCAGATCTCTTCGAAAGTACACTTCGTAGTTCGAACATAAACCCAATTCCTGTCGATCAAAATGGACCGGAAGCCTGTCCCCATTACGTCCACACCGGCAACTACAGTTCTCTTCATCGCAGCCAGAACAAGGCCGATCTCTGCCGATGTTTGTGGCATCTCATACGGGAGATCGAGCGCTTCGGGAGAGGATTTCTCCAAATAAATCGGAGAGAACGAAGCGATCTCACCACTACACATCGTCGCCCAGACTGGCAAGTACGTCGTCGAGCCCATATAGAAGGCGGTCTGCGTGTTCGTTCTCGAACACGAGCGGCGGGCGGATCTTCAACACGTTGTCGTGCCTCCCGGACGTCCCGACGAGGATCCGACGTTGCCGAAGCCGATTGACGATTTCCACCGCTTCGTCAGTCGCTGGCGTCCACGTCTCTCGATCGGAGACGAGTTCCACACCGACCATGAGTCCGCTCCGTCGAATCTCGCCGATACGTTCGTACTCCGTAGCCAACTTCGCCAGACCGGAATGGAGATGCTCGCCAACTTCGCCGGCCTGTTCCAGCAACTGTTCGTCTTCGAGAACGTCGAGGACTGTGAGGGCCGCGGCAGATGACACCGGATTTCCGCCGAACGTGCTGAATATGCCGGAGCCATCACGGAGCGTCGACAGGATCTCAGATCGCGTCACGACGGCAGCAACGGGGTATCCGTTCCCCATCGGTTTGCCCATCGTGACGATGTCCGGAACGATGTCTGCCTCCTGAAATCCCCACGTGTTCGAAGCGGTTCGGCCGAACCCTGACTGTACCTCGTCGGCGATGATTACGCCGTCCGCCTCGCGCACGTGATCGGTCATCTCGGTCAGGTGCTCGCCGTCTGGAGGAAAAATCCCGGTGCTCGTAAACAACGGATCGAAGATGAACGCAGCGGGCCCCACGTTTCGGTTTTCGAGCGCATCCAGCGCACCGATCATCGGTTCTGAACGTTCGGTCGTTTCGCTCCAGTGGTGACTCGACCGCCGGACTGGCGGTGCGACAGTTTCGACGTGAGCCGGCTGGGTGCCGTCCGACCAGTACTTCGGCGACAGCGACGCTGTCGATTCCGTAATGCCGTGGTACGCGTGATCAGCGACGATCGCCCCGTCGCGTCCCGTCGCAGCGGTCGCCAGTCGCCAGGCGATATCGTTCGCCTCGCTCCCCGAGTTGACTAACAACACCCGGTCGAGCTCGTCGGGCATCGTCTCCAACAGTCGTTCGGAAAGCGTGGTCACTGATTCGTGTAAGTACCGCGTGTTCGTCGTCAACGTCCGAGTTTGTCCGGCAACGGCCGCCGCGACGTCGGGGTTTCCGTGGCCGAGGACCTGTACGTTGTTGTACGCGTCGAGGTAGCGGCGACCGTCCTGATCGAACAGCCAGACACCGTCGCCAGCGGCGAAGTGTACGGGATCACGGTAAAAAAGCGGTGCCGGCCCGAGAACCTCGCGGCGACGCGAGAGCAGGTCGGACGTATCGGTCCGCTGGTACGGAACGTCTCCTTCCAGGGCGGCGGCTTGCAGCAGTTGCCGCATCACATCCGGACCGGTTTCATCGAGCGCGATCAACGAATCCCACACTTCGGCGACGTCGGTGGTGTTGTGTTCGTAATTCGCGCCTTCCCGTACGTGCATGATCCCCCTGACGGCGAGTCGTGCCAACACGAGATCGGGCAGCAGCCGAAGTTCGTCCTCCTCGAGCGGCGTAACGGTCACGTATCCCCTGACAATGGACTGGGCCGCCGACAGCGGGTCGTCCCGGCGAGGCAGTACGTTCGCGAGCACGACGGCGAGGTCGCAGACGAGTGCCGTGTAGGTGAGGTCACCGAAGTCCGTGATCCCGCTCACTCGGTTGTCGTCGTCGAACAGCACGTTGTTCAGCCCGAGGTCGTTGTGCACGACCTGCGCCCGGAGCGAATCAAAGACCGGGTCTACGTTCGCTTCGAAACGGTCGAGAACGCGTTCGGCGGTGGCGCGTCGCTGCTCGTCGTCGATCTGGTCGAGCATCGCGTGGAAATCGGAGGCGTACCGAAGATCCCAGAGTACGTCGTACCTCGCGTCCGGGTGGAAAAAGCCCCGTAGCGCCTTCCCCATCGTTGCGACGGACTCGCCGTACGCGAATAGCGCGTCGCGCGAGAGCTCCCCGGGCGAGGGGGTCCGCCCCGGAACGAACGAGTACAGTTGCACAAAGTAGCTGTCGCCGTCCTCGATGAGTGTGGTCCACGGCTCTCCATCAGTCGTCGGAATGGTCTCCATTACCGGCAGGTCGAGGTCGGCCCGGTGTACGTGCTCAATTGCCTGCGTTCGGAGGTCGATCACGCCGCGGTCGTCCGCTGAATTGACTATTTTGAGGACGAAGGCGTCTCCGCTATCCGCGTCGATACGGAAGTTCTGATCCCGCTCACCGCCCAGTTTCGTCGCCGTTCCGGATACCCCGAAGGCACGATCGGCGACCGTCGACGCTCCGGTGGCATCGATTGGCGGCGGGTCGGTCACGATCGGTTCGGACCCGCGTATTTCGTCGATCATCTCACGCCACCTTTCGGACGGAGTTCATACATCGACTGCTCCGAGTGGGCTGTTAAACATTTTGTGCAGCAGAACATCCAGTGTCCTCGAGATGTCGCTGCTGCCCGTCTCATCGGCGCCAACCTGCAACGGCTCCGTCGTCGGTGGGACGTGGCTCAGCGAACGCTATCGACGAATCGACTCCTGCTCGCCGAGTCACAGAGGCATCGACCCAAGCACTACTGGAGTACAGCCACTCTCGTTATGAGTTAGCCATTGCATGCATTTTGTATCGGTCACCAGCAGGGCGAGGGTTCCGACCGTTCTCGACCAACCGTACAGAATCAAGTAGTAGAATGAGGCCTCGGCACTCATAGGGCTCGTCACCGCCGGGTGCCGAGTCCGGCTCGGAGCGAGTGACTCGTCATCGGCCACTCGAGCATAGCGCACTCTCTCAAAAGACGGTTTGGATTACTCGAGCGGGATCAAATACCAACGAAGTTGCTACGAGCCGCCCGCGAACGCGGTGTTGAACTCGTCGATCAGGTTCTCGAGTCGCGCCCGATTCTGATTCGAGAACGTCTGCGGGGCGCGGTCGGTGGCCGTCCGCGGGTCCGTCGTGGGGGTCGTCGTTTCGGCGGGGGTCGCTCGAGTTGTGGTTCGGTCGGGCTGTCGTTCGGTCTGGGTCTGCAAGTGTTGTGTGCTCATGTCGGTCGGATGGATTTTGTGTCGTCGGAATACGATGCTGGGGACTCGTCGGAGAGAAGGGGCGAGTTTACGCTACTACGTGTACGACCGACATCTGTACTCACCCCTACAGGCTCCTCCATTATAAAAGTTCATGATAGATAATCCTCCCACCGAAACCCGCGCGAAAGTAAGTGCTAAGGTAGCAACTAACACAGTCGACTCGAGACGGCGATCCGGCTGACGTGACGGCCACGGTGGCGAACCGGAGATGCGAGCCATCCCGTCCCGAGAGTCGAGGAAGCCCCGCGAGCGCTCGGGTGCGCGCTCACAAATTAAGGCGGTACGGGTGAGAGCACTCGAGTAGACGCTTCGATGGGTGGTGACGACGATTCCGAAACGGACGCAGCGATCGATGACCCTCCGAGACCCGCTCGGCCGGACGTGAGCTTCGTGATCCCGACGCGAAACGAGGCCGACTACCTCCGGGCCGCACTCTCGAGCATCGCGGCGCTGGACACGAGCTACGGCTACGAGGTGTTCGTCGTCGACGGCGGCTCGACGGACGATACGCAAGCGATCGCTCGAGCGTACGATGCGACCGTGCTCGAGGCCCCCGACTCGGGCATCGCTCGCGCCAGGAATCTGGGTGCGGCCGCCGCACGCGGTGAGTGGCTTGCGTTCGTCGACGCCGACACCGAACTCCGGGCGAACTACCTCACCGAACTGCTCGGCTACCTCGAAGCGAACGGGCTTGCAGCCGGCAGCTCCTTCTGTCGGATCACCGGCCCGCGACGCGCGAGGCTGATGGAGGTGACGATCAACCACGTCTTCCCGCGACTCGAGTACCCCATCCTCCCCGGTTTCAATTACGTCATCCATCGGCGCGCGTTCGACGAGTTGGGCGGCTTCCCGGAGGTTCCGAACGAGGATACCGCGTTCAGCCGGCGGCTCGCCCGCCGGTATCCGACGGGCTACTGTCCCGAGGTGCTGGTCGAGAGTTCCGGCCGCCGGATCGCCGCGGACGGCCTGACCGGCACGCTCTGGCACTACGCGACGCTGGATGTCGCACGAATTCGGCAGTCGAGACGCAGCGGGTTCACGCCGTAATCGACATTTCGGCACCCACAGGGCCACCGTTTTTTTGTTGTCGCCGTCGGAGGACCCTCCGTGACGATTCCCCCAGAGGCCGAACGACTGCTCGAGAGCGAGCCGCTGATGGCCCACCTCGGGACCAGCGTCGACGATCGGCCACACGTCGCCCCCGTCTGGTACCGCTACGCCGAGGATGACGCCGTCGAGATCGTGACGACGGGTCGGAAACTGTCGAACGTTCGCGAGAATCCTCGCGTCGCCCTCTCCGTGCAGGCTGACGACGCGGGACAGACGCGCTGGATGGTGACGCTGCTCGGCACGGCGACGGTCGTCGACGACGAGGACGAAGCGACCGACGCACGCAGGCGGATCAACGAAAAGTACGGCGCGGAATCCGAAGCCTACGCCGAGAACACGCTCGTCCGAATCGACGTGGGTTCGGCGAGTTACCAGACGTACTGACGGTCCCGTTCGTCTCGCCTCGCGATCGGTATCGGTCGAACCGTTGCTGATCCGGACCGTCAGGCTACGTACAGTGGCCCGTGCTGTTCGTCAGCCGAGAGTCGGTGCGATGGCCGGCGAGACCGATCGAAATCGAATCGCCCCGTGAGCGCCAGTCTCAACCCGCTGCCACTTTCGCCCTCGAACCGCCGCGTTCGAACGTAGTAGGGAGAGGATACGGACTGTAACCGACCCTAACAGGTCTTGTACCGTGATCTATTGTCCCGTATGTGCTGGATTACGATTACTACGTTCGTTCTGTGATTAGTCGAGTAACAGACAATGGACGACCTGACTGGATTCCAACGAGACCTCCTGTACGTGATCGCCGGCGCCGACCAGCCGTCTGGTCAAGATGTAAAATCCGAGATAGAAGCCTACTATAGCGCAGACATCAACCACGGTCGGTTGTATCCGAATCTCGACACGCTCGTGAACAAGGAACTGGTCGACAAAGGCCAGCACGACAGGCGAACGAACTACTACGAAATTTCCGAGAAGGGGAGCCGGTCGATCGACGACCGTCAGCGGTGGATACAACAGTACATCTAACCGGTAGCTCGTCCGTCGTCCCGACTGCACGTCCAGCGTCGCCGCCCACTACTGCGTCTCGAGTCGTTCGAGCGCGGCCGCGACCACGAGCGGCAGCGTGATCGTCGCGTCCGCGTAAACCGAGACGTTCTCGGCGTCTTTCTCGAGTTTTCCCCACGACCGGGCCTCGTCGAGCGTCGCGCCGGAGAGCCCGCCGGTCTGTTTGGGGTCCATCGTCAACTGCACGCCGTAGTCGTAGGCCCCTGGTGTGACGAGCATCGTCTGGAGGGTGAAGTTCTTGGGGACGCCGCCGCCGACGACGAACGCGCCGGCCTCGTCGGCGTCGAACGCGATGTCGGTGAGCGGCGTCATGTCCGAAAGCGCGTCGAGCGAGAACGGGCCAGTCTGGGAGTACATCCAGGCCTGCAGGCCGAGCACGGAGTCTTGGACGGCAGGACAGTAAATCGGGACGTCGCTCTCGTAGGCCGCGGCGGCGATACCGGGGGCTTCGTCGACACCGTCCCGCTCGTTCACCTCGGCGTTGGCTCGCCCCAACTCTTCGGTGAGACGCTGGATCGAAACTGCCCCCTCAGATTCGCACTCAGCCTCGAGCACCGGAAACACCTCTTCGCGAAGGTGGCTTTCGAAGTCGGCGAAGAACTCCTGTGGGAGGTAGACGTTGTAGATCCGATCGACGCCCTCGTCGCGCAGCGTCTCGTCGTGTTCGCGCTCCGTCTTCCCCTCGGCGTGGACCTGTCCGTGGTGGTGTTTGCCGCCGATCGCCTCGATGGCGTCGTGGGTGAGGTTCGCGCCGGTCGTCACGAGGACGTCGATGTGGCCCTCGCGGATGAGGTCGGCGACGATCCGGCGCATTCCCGTGGGGACCATCGCGCCCGCGAGCGAGAAGAAGACGGTCACGTCGTCGTCGAACATCGACTCGGTGATGGCGACGGCCTCGTGGAGATCGGCTGCCCCGACGCCGGCGCTCCCGTACTCGTCGGCGAGTTCGCCGACCGTCATTCCGGCGCGCGCCTCGGCGTGGCCGATCGGATCGTGCGAAAACGTCTCGCGCTCTGGGTCGTGATGTCCGTCGTCCCCGTCCGCTGGATCGTCTGCGTGGTCGTTGCTCATATTCTCGAGTCGGCCGGCCAGCGGTTTGAACGCCGCGATTCGGTGCGCGTCTCGGATCGGAACCAATCATACAGACCGGTCGGCGGAGATGGCACTATCGTAGCCACTGCAAGTCAGTGCACACCTGATCGCCAGGCAGGTCGGCGATCAGTGTGTAACCCGTTGCAGTTGGTACTATCTCGCCGCGCCTGCATCGACAAAAAGTGAAGCGACGTCTCTCGTGCGTTACGGCGCGAGTGGACCACCGTTCGACGGTCGGCGATCCCCGCTGTGTGCTCGGTTAGCAATCGGATTCAGTAGTCACCATTGCAATCGGTACATTCCGTCTCCGTATCGGCCTTCTCGGTCGCGACCTCCTTTCCGTCGTGGGCGATCGTGACGTACGTCTTCTGTCCCTCGAGGACGGTGACCCAGAAGCTCTCCGAGCCCTTGCCGTCGGGGTAGAGTTTGCCGCCCTGTCCGTCGCCGTCGACGGTCCAGTTCGCTTTTACTTCGTGCTTCGTGTCGTTCGTGACGCGGAACTTCGCCTCTCGGATCGTCCGTTTGTCGGCGTCGTCGTCCTCGTCGGCTGCGTCCTCGCCGTTGTCGTAGCCGTCGTCGTCGTGGCCGTTGTCGTCATCACCGTTGTCGCCGTTATCGTCCTCGTCGACTTCTTCGCCGTCTTCGATGGTCTCGCCGTCGGGATCGAAGTCCTCGTCGGCTGCCTCCTCTTCGCCGTTGGGGTCGCCGTTCTCGCCGTTCGTGTCGGTATCACCACCGTTGTAGCCGGCGTCGTCCTTGCGCGTCCGGTAACAGACGGCCTCGAGGTCGAGTTTCTCCGCGATGCCTTTCGTCTCGCACTCGAGTTTCTCGACGTCCGCGCTGGCGACCTTCTTGCCGTCCGCGTAGACCGTGACCGTCGAGTCTTTCGTGACGGTGCCGACCCAGAACGTTTCCGAGTCTTTCTCCGGGACCGTCAGCTTCCCTTCGAGACCGTACTCGGCGTCGTCGCCGTTGTCGTAGCCAGTGTCGTCGCCGTTATCGTAGCCATCGTCGTCGTGGCCATTGTCGTCGTCGCCGTTGTCGTCCTCGTCGACCTCCTCACCGTCTTCGATCGTTTCGCCGTCGGGGTCGAAGTCCTCGTCGGCTCCTTGCTCGTCGCCGTTTGCGTCACCATTGCCGACCCCGCCGTGGGCACCGTTGTCGACCGTCCAGTTGACCTTCGCGGCCTCCTTGGTCTCGTTGTAGACGCTGAGCTTCGCGTTGCCTTTCTCGAAGCAGACGAGATCCAGTTCGAACGCGCCCGTCTTCGGGTCGGTGTCGGCCGCGTTCTTATCGTCCGCCTTGTCGTCCGAATCGTCGCCGGCCATCACGCTCGAGATACCAAGCGCGCTCCCGCCGAGTACCGTTCCCGCAGCGCCGATACCGAGCAAACTCTCGCGTCGTGAAAGTGAATTGAACTTTGTCATCGTTGGTCTTCTCGACGGACTAATCTCCGTGACCGTCGAGCTCGATCGAGTCTCTTCCCTCCCGAAGTATTGTTACTCGAGGACTATCGTCCCGAACTGATTTACAGCTATCTCTGATTGTATTCGACGAGAAATTGTTGACCAAATTACAACGTATGGAATAGGGTAGAACGCCGATCCCCCTGACGATATCGGGCGGAATTCCCTCACTACCCTCAACCTGATTACACGAGGTGCTTCGAGATATCGAGTTCGGAAAAATCGTTGTCGGTACTGAGCGATCGGGAGCGTGTCAGCCACGGCTCGCGCCCGGAAACGAGCGGCAACCAACGGTCTACGACGGTCGGCGAATCGACTCCGGAGCGATAAAACGTCGGTCGCGTTGTTCGGCTGAGGCCGCGATTCGACGGGTGCGATCGTTTACTGGCCACTGAGTCGAGGGACTGCTCGTCGGCGAGGCCAGGACGGTGCGTAAGCGCACCGTATCGTTCGAACACGGTCGTTTCTGCTGCATACGATTCGACTACGGGGGGTGATCGCGGTGAGCGAACCGGCTACAGTCCGGTCGGTTCCTCGAAGTAACTCGTCTCGAGGCCCCACCTTTCGACCAGTTCCTGCAGCGCGCGGACGCCGAACGTCTCGGTGGCGTAGTGACCCGCGAGGAAGACGTGGATACCGGCCTCTCGAGCTTCGTGGTAGGCCTTCTGTTTCCCCTCGCCCGTAATCAGCGCGTCCGCGCCGGCCGCTTCGGCTTCGTCCAGCCAGTCGGTGCCGCTGCCGGTGACGATCGCGATCTCCTCGATCTCGTCGGGGCCGAACTCGAGCGCCGGGACGGGTCGACCGCCGGTCTCGAGGCTCGACTGCAGCCGTTCGCGGAGTTCGTCGACCGTGTAGGACTCGGATGCGGTACCGCGCTGGCCGATGTACTCCGGCCCGAGCTCTCCGAAGGGGGCGCGGTCCTCGAGGTCGAGCACGTCGGCGACGCCGGCGGCGTTGCCCAGTTCCTGGTGGCCGTCCAGCGGGAGGTGCGAGACGTACAGCGCGAGGTCGTTCGCGATCAGGGGTTCGATCCGGTCGTACGTTCGCCCGGTTACCCGGTCGAAGCCGCCCCACGAGAGGCCGTGATGGGTGACGAGCGCGTCAGCGTCGGCCTCGACCGCGCGCTCGAACGTCGCTTGCACGCCGTCGACGGCGAAGGCGACGTGTTCGACCTCGCCGGCGTCGGGGCCGACCTGCAGCCCGTTCGCGCTGGCGTCGAGGTCGGCGTAGTCGTCGGTGCGCAGTTCCTCGTCGAGACGGTCGACGAACGTCGCGAGCTCCATGCCCCGAGGTTGTCCGGCGAGGTCCTTGTATTCGACTGGTTCCGCGTCGAGTCCGTATTCGACTGGTTCTACGACGAGTTGGCCGTATCGAGCCGGCGCAGCGAGCGAGCGCGATCGAATCGAGTGAGCGACGACGGCCGCGACGAGAGCCGCTCCCTACATCAGGTAGAACAGCGGGAACAGGAACACCCAGACGATGTCGACGAAGTGCCAGTAGAGCCCGAAGAACTCGACCGGTCGAGTATCCTCGAGATAGGCGTCGACGCTCGCGATCCGGTAGAGCATGAAGACGGCGATGAGCAGGCCGAGGAGCACGTGCAGGGCGTGTAACCCCGTCGTGACGTAGTAGATCGTGTACTCGAGCCCGTACCACCAGTACTCGCCGTCGGCGAACTTCACGTTGTACTCGTACGCTTTGACGCCCATGAACGTCAGTCCGAGCAGCAGTGTCGCGCTCAGGGCGCCGAGCAGCCCCTGCTTGTGCTGGCGCTCGGCGAAGGCGAGCGCGAGGACGACCGTGAAACTCGAGGTGAGCAGGATGTAGGTGTTGAGCAGGCCGGGCCAGGCGGCAAACGGCACGGTCACCCAGTTGTTCCAGCCCATGTGCAGGCGCATGAAGATGTACGAACCGATCACGGCGCCGAAGACGACGACGTCGGACGCCAGGAAGAACCAGACGCCGAGTTTCGTGTTGCCGACGCCCTCGAACGGCCAGCGCTCGGCGATGGCCATCTCGGGGGCATTGAACTCCTCGCGTCCGTACTCGAAGAGCGTGAACGCGAGAATCGCCACGCCGAGTACGGTGAAAATCGGATACAGCACGGTCGGCTCGGCGGCGGTGCTGGCGTCCTCGAGCCCGCGCGCCTGGGCGAACTCGAGTACGTACGGCGTCAGCCCCGAGAGCCCGAGGAAGAACACGAACGCCCCGAGTCCGATCCCGAGCGGCCAGATGCTCGCGTGATCCGCGTGTTCGACCTGACTCGCCTCCTCGGTCACCACGCCGCCGTCGGTCGTCGCCGACGTGTCGTCGACGAACTCGAGTCGGCCGCTGGCGTAGCTCGGCCGGCCGCTCCAGTTCTCGAGCGGCGGGGGAGAGGGGATCGCCCACTCGGCAGTGCGGGAGAACTCCCACGGGTTGTCAGGCGCATCGGGGCCCGAGATCCAGCTCTTCGCGAACGTGTAGAACATGATCAGGAACGACGCGCCGAGGACGAACGCCCCGACGGTCGCCAGCTGGTGGTAGAACTGCATCCCCTCGCCGTAATCGAAGACGCGCCGCGGCGTCTCCCAGGCGAGGAACATCGGGAAGTAGAGCAAATTAAAGCCGATGAAGTAGACCGCGAAGTTGAGCTTCCCGAGCGTCTCGGAGTACATCTTCCCGGAGAGCTTCGGCCACCAGTAGTAGAGGCCGGCGATCAACGCGGTAACCCCCGAAACCATCACGTAGTGAAAGTGCGCGACGACCCAGTAGGTGCCGCGGAACTCGTAGTCCAGCACGACCGCGCCGAGGAAGACGCCCGTGATGCCGCCGAGGATAAAGAGGACGAGCGCACCCAGCGAGAAGAGAAACGGGGTCGTAAACCGGATTCGCCCTTTGATCATCGTGTAGATCAACGCGAAGACCATCAGGTCGAACGGCAGCGAGATCCCGATGGTCGTCGCCATGAACAGCGTCTTCACCTCGAGGTTGATGGTCGTCAGGAACATGTGGTGCATCCAGACCAGGAAGGACTGAACGGCCACGAGCACCATCGAGATGATGACCCACTTTCGGCCGACGAGCCGGCGACCACAGAAGGTCTGAAACGTCTCGAACATGATCCCCAGCGCGGGGAAGAAGACGATGTACACCTCCGGATGCCCGAAGAACCAGAACAGGTGCGCCCACAGCAGACTCGAGCCCTGATCGGTCGCCATATACTGCGTGAGGAGGATTCGATCGCTCGCCTGCAACAGGAGGGCGGCGAGCAGCGCGGCGAACGCGAACAGCATCATCCAGACCGTCAGCAGCCACGACCAGGTAAACAGCGGCATGTTCCAGAGGCCCAGCCCCTCCGCACGCGACCGATGAATCGTCGTGAGGAAGTTAACGGTCCCGATCGTGATCGAGAAGACGAACAGGATCAGCGCGAGGATCGCCGCGTTACCGCCGGTCGTCGCCTCCATCGCCGGCGTGTACATCGGGACGTTCAGCGGCGCGTACATCGTCCAGCCGCCCGCGTACGATCGCCCCTGAAAGAACGACAACACGAACAGCAGCCCCGAAAAGAGGTAGAACCAGTAGCTCAGCGCGTTTAGCCGCGGGAACGCGAGATCCTTCGCCCCGATCTGCAGCGGGACGAAGTAGTTCGCGAACCCGGTCGCGATCGGGGAAAGGAACCAGAAGACCATCAGCAATCCGTGAGTCGAGACGGACTGATTGTACTCGCTTCCGGTCAGCAGCCCCGTTCCGCCCGGCGCCCACAGGTGGATGCGGAATATCAGTGCGAGAACGCCGCCCAGCAGGAGGAAAAACAGGGATGTCGCCAGATAGAGGAGGCCGACGTCCTTGTGATTCGTCGTGACGAACCAGCGCTTGACGGACGTCATCGGGGGCAGGTCGCTCATCGGGACACCCCTCGAGCAAGCCCGCTCGATTCTTCGGTCCGGTCTCCGCGACGTTCGCTGTGTGATCGGCGCGACCGTCGTCGCTGAACGCTTCGATGCGGCAGCCACCTCGGGGACCGACGAACCAGGAAGCCCATAGTCGAAACGTTCCACACCCAAGCCCCGTATGAATGTGTGTGACGCATGTGCAAGGACACGGTCGCAGGGGACGAGGTCCCTTCAACTTCCTCGAGGCGACGATTTACCGTCCTGCGCGCAGATACAGACGATATGTCACGCGAAACGGTTTCCCACGAGGACGGCGCGATCTACGAGTTCACGCCCGATCTCGAGGCGCTCGCTACGGTCGACTCGGGCGCTGAACTGACGATCGAAACGAGAGATAGCTTGGACGGCGCGGTGCAGACCGAATCGGACGTGATCGAGTCGGTCCCGGAGGAGGTCAACGCTGCAACGGGACCGATCGCACTCGAGGGTGCCCAACCCGGCGACGTGCTCCGCGTCGAGATCGAGGAGATCCGAATCGCCGAGGAACACGGCCGCGTGATCACCATCGACGGCTTCGGCCTGCTCGACGGCGACGCGGATATCGAGGCCCCGCGGACGCGGATGACACCGGTTTCGGCGGACGGCGAGACGCTCGCGTTCGACGACCTCGAGGTCCCGATCGACCCCGTCATCGGCACGATCGGCGTCGCACCCGAGTCGGAGTCGTATACGACGCTCGTGCCTCACGACCACGGCGGCAACCTCGATACGACCGATATGACGGCGGGTAGCATCGCCTACTTCCCCGTCTTTCAGGAGGGCGCGATGCTCGCGATGGGCGACTGCAAGGCCGCGATGGCCGACGGCGAGATGTGCGGCACCGGCGCCGAAATCGCCACGGAGATCGACGTCACGCTCGAGGTGATCGACGGCGACGCGGTCGATATCGACCTCGAGCGCCCGCTGGTCGAGACGGACGACGCCTGGAAGACCATCGCGAGCGCCGAGACGCTCGAGGCGGCCTGCGAACTCGCGAACCGGGACGCGATCGAGTTGCTCGCTGCGGAACACGGTTTCGACACGACCGACGCCTACCTGTTCTCGAGTCTGGTGGGTGGTCTCGAGATCAGTCAGGTGGTTGACCCGCTGGTGACGGTGCGAAACGCGGTGCCGAAGGCGCACCTGTCGTCGCCGTTCTAACCGCCTCGTATCTGTCTCTTGGGCGATCGGTACGTTTTCAATGCCGCTTCGAAATCGTCGCCGGAACATCCGTGACGAGCCCGTGTTCCGACGCGAATAACACAACAATTACCCTATCTCGCTGTCAGGTTGGCGTATGGATTCGATCGGTGTCTCGTTCGACGTCTCGTTCGATCCGACGTTCGTCTATCTTCTGCTCGTGTTGTTCGGAGCTGCGTCCCTCTATCAGGCGTTCAAGGCGTTCAGGCGGTACAGATCGATCCGCGGTGCAGCGGCGACCCTCGATCGTGAACGAGCCAGCGGGGATGCGACGATCGTCTCCGGACCGGTCTCGGTCCTCGAGTCGGCGACGCCCGAACGCGAACCGCCCGAAGCGGTGTCCGCCGTCGACCACCGGTCGGCGCTGTTCGCGTGGCGGATCCGTCGTCACTCGAGTTCGCCCGGCCGTCGCGGTTCGTCCACGACCGAGACCGCCGAGGGCGGACTGGCTGTCGGCGAGTTCGATGTCCGACACGAGGGGCGATACGTCCGGTTCGACGAGGACGCACTCGCGCCTGAATCGGAGGGCCCGAACAAGCCGTACGACCCGTTTGATGATCCAGCCCTCGATCTGGGTGATCCGACGGCCGACGTTCGACTCGGCGAACCGGATCCGGTGACGAAGGCCCTCGAGCGACTGCGGTTGATCGGCGATCGCGGGCTCTTCGGCGATCCGGAACTCGGATTCAGCGTCGGCGGGAACTCGGTAACGCCCGATCGATACCAGGCGTTCGTCGTCGGAAACGGCGACGAACTCTCGATCGAGGGGACCGTCCGGGAGACGCGAGACGGTCCCGTGCTGGAACCCGCTACCGAAACGACGCCGACCGTGGTGGCCAGCGAGCTCGGCGAACGCGGCTCGAAATATCGATCGACGGCGATTCGTCACGCCGTTCACGCGGTCGTATTGATCGCACTCGGACTGTGGCTCCCGTCGCTGTTTTGAGCCCTTTCCGCCGTACGGCATCTCCGCCTGTTCTTCCTTTCGGTCACGACAGGTCCTCGATCGGTAGCATTAATTGACATCTCGAGCGAGTCGAACGCGTGTCCTCCTCGACCGACAGACGAGCCGATCGCGACGCCGTCGTCGCCGTCGTCCGACGATATCACCGCGTCGAACGACTCTGTAGCATTGCCGCTGCTGTGGCCGTCGCACTCGTCGCCTTCGTTGCGATCGTTTCGCTTCCGTTCCTCGTCGGCCTCCTCGCCGCGATCGGTCTCCTTGTGCTTGCCCGTGTACCGGTTCTTTCCCGAACGACGACGACGCGAGTGGTCACCGACGCGGATATCGACGCTGTCGTCGCTGATTTCGACGGTGCCACGCCACCAATGCTCGCCTTCCAGTGGGGGCTCGCCGACGACGTTCGCCCGACTGCAGACGGCGGCGTCTACGACTTCTCGTACGCCTTCGGCTTGCAGTCTGCGACGGTGACGGTGGAGAGCGCCCTCCGCTCGTCCGATTCGCCCGGCACGGACGACTCGAACGGGGACGATAGCGCCTCGACGCTCGAAATCACGACGACCGCGAACGACCGTTCGTGGGGGACGTACACGATCACGATTCGAGACCGTGGCGACGAGACGTCCGTCGAAATCGAGGGCGAACCGAACAGGCGGTTCGGGCTGCGCTATCTCGTACAGGGCGGGCTCACCAACCGGTACTACGCCGACGTGCTCGCTGCACAGGGATACACCACCGTCGAACGGGAGACGTCGCTGTCGCTGTTTTGAGGCGCCGACACTCGAGAACGGGTGTGCCCATCGCTTTAGCGATGGTTGGGAACTACCGACGGCGACTCACTCACCGGTAGCGGCCGCCTTCGAGAAGACGAACTCTCGAACCAGTTTTCCGGCGAGCGACGCGGCCTGGCCGTCGTCGCGGTCGTTGACCTCCACGACGTCGAACCCGCCCGCGTGGGGAGCCACTTCGCGGACGATATCGCGTATCTCGCGCGGCTCGAGCCCGAACGGCTCCGTCGTTCCCGTCCCCGGCGCATAGGCGGGGTCGGCGGCGTCGATATCGACGCTGAGGTAGACGTCACGGTCCTCGAGTCTGTCGCCGAACGACCGGTCCGCGACGTCCTCCGGCGGGACGACGGTCACGTCGTCCTCGCTCGCACGGTCCCACTCCGCCTCGCTGCCCGTTCGGATCCCGAGGAGGACGATTTCCTCGACGGACTCGACTTCGAGGATTCGCCGCATCACGGCGGCGTGGGACAGTTCGTTCCCGTCGTACGCCTCGTAGAGGTCGAGGTGGGCGTCGAGACAGACCACAACCTCAGGTTCGACCGCGCGGACGCCCGCGAGCGAGACGGTGTGTTCGCCGCCCAACAGCAATGGGACGGCGTCGTCCCAGACGATATCGCGCAGGGTTCCCTCGAGGTACTCGAGATACGCTTCGGCATCGTCCCAGGCGCGAACGTCGCCGCGGTCTTCGACGCCGAGGTCGGAAAAGTGCTGGTCCGTCCGGTGGTCGTAGTCGTCGAACGGCTCCGCAAAAGTCCGAATGCGTCGGGGACCGAACCGGGTCCCCGGCTGAAAGGTCGTCGAGACGTCCAGGGGCGCACCGACGACCACGAAGTTCGCGCCAACACGGTCGGGTTCTCGCCCTCGCGCGTCGGAATCCTCGCGTCCGTCGGTCGCCCCGGGAAACATCAGACGATCTTTCGCTGGTCTTCCATCTCGAGGTACTCGATGTTCTCGTCGGGGGAGACGTCGACGTCCTCGGGGATGCGCATCGTGAGCGTTTCGTACGTCTCGAGGTCCATGACCTGCATGTCGTCGCCGTCGACGGAGACGACCTGTCCGTTCTTCCGTTCGATGATCGGGACCCAGATCTTCGCGTCGACGGGCTGGGAGAGCGAGCGCTTCTTGCCGTCGAAGACGCCTGCGGCTTCGACTCGAGCCTTCGCACTGCCGTGTTTACCCGGCTTGGCGGTCGAGTAGGCGTTGATTTTGCAGGCTGCGTCGTCGATCATGACGTAACTTCCTTCCTGGAGTTCGCGAACTTCGGTCTGCTGTTTCGCCATATCCCGGCGTAATCAACCGACGGCCATAAACCGTTTGGAATGGACGCTGGGCCGACTTCAGTGTGCTAACACGTCCGAACCGTCCGGTGCGGCCGGTGTACTGGGGGTAGATCTTCGGGGACAGCACCGAGTGGAACCGTTTGCAGCCAGTGGCTCTCGAGCGAAATCTCTACTAACCGGCCGACGAAGGCACGACTGATGCCAGGCAGCCTCGTCGCCGTCCTCGGTGTCGTCGCCGCGTTCCTCTCCGGTCTCAGCATCGCCATGGTCGTTCGACACCGCAGGCGTCGCCACGCCCGGTCCGAACTCGCGGACGCCCTCGACGACCGACTGGCCGAGGCGTTGGGTCCGGGAACCGGCTCCCACCTCGAGCGCTCGCCGGCCGTCCGCCGAATCGCCGTCGTCGATGCGGATGCCGAGAGTCGCAGCGGGCCGGCGGGCGAAGGTGACGGATCGGCGGGCGAAGGTGGCGGGTCGACGGACGAGGACGATCGAGCGATGCTCGTCCCGATCGTTCGCGTCGACCTCGAGACCACCGACGCGCCGGGGATGAAGATCATCTTGGAGTACGTCGCAGACGTGCTCGAGGCGATCCACCCCGAACTCGAAGCGCGCGACGAACGCGTCCACCGCTACGACGTCGAGTTCACCTTCGGTCCCGGCGGGTTGATCGTCGCGGGAGAGTGTCGCCGCGTCTCCGTCGCGCCGGAACTGGCCGCTCGACTGCTCGAAGACGAGCGCTACGGCGCGTTCGAACTCCGACGCGACGTCGAGCGTGCCGACCGAGACGACGACAGTCCGACCGCCCTGTGGGACGACTGTCGGTCGTCGGCCGACCGTCACTGACTGGGGGTGTTTGCGACGAATACTACTACTCGGTCGACCCGCTACGACTGCGTCTCCATCGGTCGGCGACGGATGCAAACCCGAACCACGAGGTATGTCAAGAGTTAACACACCCCGGCGCGTAACGGTTGTGAGTGTTCTTCGGCGTCGGCGGTGAGACACCTGTCTCCCGGAGCGACGAACGCTCGGAAAGTGGTCCACAGATGTCGACGATTCACGAATCCGCGGCGGTCGAGACGGCGACGAAGGCCGAAGAGCAACAGGTCATCAATACCCTCGTGCTGGCGTTCGGTTCGGATCCGATGATGCGCTGGTTCTATCCGTCGCCGAACGACTACATGGAACACTTCCCGGAGTTCGCCCGGATCTACGGCGGCAAGGCGTTCGAACGCGGGACCGCCCACACCCTGCACGATTTCGCGGCGGCTGCGCTCTGGCTTCCGCCAGGTGTGCATCCGGACGAAGACGCGTTGGTCGCGCTGTTTCAGGATGCCCTGCCCGAAGAGCGCCTAGCCCACGCCTTCTCAGTCATGGAACAACTCGAGACGTACCATCCCACCGAGCCGTACTGGCACCTGCCGCTGATCGGCGTCGGCCCCACCCAACAGCGCCGGGGGTACGGATCGGCGCTGATGGAGCACGCACTCGAGACGTGCGATCGGGAGGGCGAACTCGCGTACCTCGAATCGAGCAACCCCCTGAATATTTCGCTTTACGTCCGGCACGGGTTCGAGATACTCGGCGTGATCCAGGAGGGTGCGATGCCGCCGCTCATTCCGATGGTGCGCACGCCACAGGAGTGAGAATCACCGGATCGGCTGCCGACGAGCGAGGAGGGATCCGAAGCACTCAGTCGTCGTGGGTCGCCGGCTCGTGCTCTCGCTCGTGGTGCTGTTTCTCCTGGAGGTGTTCGATCGCGTGGAGTTCGACGACGGGGACGACCTTGGCGACGGTCAGGAAGATCAACACGACCATCCCGATGGTGCCGATGACCGACGCGATCTCGATGAAGCTCGGGAAGTAGTCGCCGGGCGTCGCCGCGTAGATGTTCATCGTCGGGTACATCAGCCCCTCGACGACGAAGAGGATCTTCTCGAGGAGCGTCGCGGTGAGAACCGCGAGCCCACAGGCGACGGCTCGCTGCTTGGTGAACAGCGACGGGCGAATCGTCTGTGCGAAGATGAAGGCCAACACTCCGGCGACGAGTCCCATCGAGAAGAGATAGATGGGATGTGAGAGCGTCGCGAACGTGACGTACTCAACGTCGATCGGGGCGGTGAAGCTGCCGGTGACCATCTGCTGGAGCTGGAGCCAGAGGAACAGCAGGGAGAAGAAGCCGAGCCACAGGAGCAGCCCGCGGAAGATGTCGTCGGTGATGATGTGATCCCAGTCGTAGGCCCGGCGGAAGGCGTAGGAGAGGAGGATCACGCCGCTGATCGCCGAGGTCAGCGCGATCGTGAGGAACTGCGGTCCCTGCACCGCGCCGAACCAGCCGGGCATGCTCGGGATCAGGGCGAACAGCCACGGAATCACGCCGCCGTGGAGCAAGAGCGGGGCCATGATGATGATCGCGAGCGCGAGCCACCAGACCATCCGCTGGACGATCTCGTCTTCTTTCTCTGAGTAGCCGATAGTCAACAGTTTGTAGATGGGACCGAAGTGATCCGGCAGATCACCGCGCAGTCTAGTGACGTCGTACCGGAGCGTGAGTGCGAGATAGGTCGCCGTCAGCACGAAGTAGGCCGTAATGACGGTGACGTCCCACACCAGTGGCGAGGCGTGGATCGTGATGTGGTAGTGCGTGATGATGCTCGTGACCATCCGGTCTGGCCGTCCCAGGTGGACGACGATGTAGAAGCCGGCTGCCGAGAGCCCGGCGATGGTCAGCAACTCGGCCAGCCGAGCGACCGGCATGTAGCGTTCCATCCCCAGCAGGCGGACCGCAGCGGAGAGGATGATCCCCCCGTGGGCGATTCCGACCCACCAGATGAACGCGCCGATGTACAGCCCCCAAGTCACCCCGCCGCCGGTCCCCCAATCGGAGAGCCCGGTGACGACCATCCCCTCGTAGAGCTGGTAGAGCCAGCCGATAAAAAAGAGGGTGAACGCCAGCCCAGCGACTCCGGCCAGGACGAAGTATTTCGTCGACGTATTCTGTATCGGCCGAAGGATATCGGCCTTCTGTGGCGATTTCGTGCTCATCGTGCGAGAGTCTCACAATCATACCGTCGCCACGTCCGTCATTGCATCCGTTGGCCTTGCAAGCACTCCACCCGTCGTCGACCGTTCACGCCCCGCTCGCCGTCGAACGGCTCGTGACACGTGTTACCGAGGGCATCACTCAAGTGTCCGCGGACCGAACACCTTGATATGGTGCTGCTGGTGGCCCTCGACGAGTCGGAACCGGGCTGGGCGGCACTCGAGTACGCTCTCGAGGAACACGCCGACGACGAGATCGTCGTCGTCCACGTCGCCGATCCGAACCGGAGCGGCTACGGCGAGTTCGCCCATCTCGGTGCGGAGGCGATGCGCGAACGGATGCGCGAGGCAGCGTCCGGTCTGTTCGATGCGGCCCGTACTCGAGCGACCGATCGGGGCTGTGAGATCACGACGGAACTGCTGATCGGTCAGCCTGCGCCGGCAATCGTCGAGTACGCGTTGGATCACGACGTCGACCGCATCGTGGTCGGCAGTCACGGTCGGTCCGGCTTCTCGCGCGTCTTACTCGGCAGTGTAGCGGAGCGTATCGCCCGACGGGCATCCGTTCCCGTGACGATCGTCCGCTGACCGTTCGCCATATCGACCGTCGGTAAGCGGACGATTACTTCGCTCGCCGATCTGCCCGCTCGTGTCTCACCTGGTAAGTATAAATTGTGATACGTGTGGACTTCCGGTCACTCCGTCGCAACTGAATAAACTAATGAGGCTCCGAAATAGTTTCGCGGTATGAACAACCGCTACGATGTGGTTATCGCAGGCGCTGGCCCAGCCGGTGGCCAGTGCGCACGCGACCTCGCAGCCCGTGGATACGACGTCGTCGTCCTCGAGACCGAGTCCGAGGACGAGTTCCCGCGCCAGAGCAACAAGTCGACCGCGGGGACGTTCCCCTCGATGATGGCCTCGTTCGGGATTCCCGACGACGTCGTCATGCAGTACACCGACAGCGTCGTCCTCGAGTCGCCGACCGAACACTACGTCCGCGAACAGCCCGGCGCGGTCCTCGAGTTCGCCGACTTCAAGCGCTTCCTCGTCGAGGACAGCCGCGCGGACGGCGCGGAGTACCGCTTCGACGCGCGCGTCACCGCGCCCATCGTGGAGAACGACGAGATCGTCGGCGTCCGGTACAACGGCGACGAGGAGGTTTACGGCGAGATCGTTATCGACGCGACGGGGCCGGCCGCGCCGCTCGCGAAGAAACTCGGCGTCGTCGATCTCAAGCGGGAGAACCACGCGATCGGCATCGAGTACGAGTTCGAGGGCATCGACATCGACCGCCCCGGCTTCGCCGATCTCCACGACGCGATGATGCTCCGACTGGATCACGAGCTCGCGCCCGGCGGCTACTCGTGGATCTTCCACACCGGCGGCGATACCGCCAAGGTCGGCCTCTGTTACATCCAGAACGGGAGCCACGAGCAGTACGCGCGCGACGGCTACTCGATCGACGACTACCTGAACCACTGGCTCGAGACGGACCCCCGCTTCGCGAACGCCGAGCGACTCGAGGGGAAACAACACCGCGGCTCCGCGCACATCCAGCTGCCGGGCCAGATGCACACCGACCGGTTCATGGCCATCGGCGACACCGTCCCGACGGTCGACCCGCTCTGGGGCGAGGGGATCAACAAGTGCATGCAGTCCGGCCGGATGGCCGCTATTGCGGCCGACTCCTGCCTCAAGCACGGCGACGTGAAGCCGACCGCCGAGAATCTCGAGGTGTACGATACCCTCTGGCACCGCGACGTCGCTCCGAACGTCAAGACCCGCCAGCACATGACGCAACTGCTCTATCTCGCGTCGAACGAGCGCTACGACAAACTCATGCGGGATCTCAACCGGTTCGACGAAGAGACGCTGGCCGAGGCAAATCGCGGGAACATTCGAGCCGTATTGAAACTGCTCGGTCCGAGCGACGCCTCCCTGCTCGCCCGATTCGCGAAACAGCAGTTCGGATTCTGACTCGACCGATACGACGCGATCACTCGCTCTTCCCTGCGTCGCTACTCCCGGCTCTCGACCGATCGAGGCCGCAGTCACCGAACGGTTAATGGTTCTTGGCTTCGAGACGTGCCAATATGTTGACTCCCCGCCCGGACACCGACGGTTCTCCTCTCTCGAGGCGAGCGCTGCTCGCCGCCTCTGGTGCGCTGGTCTCCGCGACGGCCGGCTGTGCTGGCTTTCTGGAGGACGACGATTCCCGGTCCAACGGCGACCTCGTGGACGACGTGCCGGCGGAAACGGCCGTCCTCGCTCACCTCGACGTCCCCGCGGTCGCGGACGCGGGTGCGCTCGAGACGGACGAGGATGTCTCGGATTCTGACGGCGACACGGCCGATACGGACGATGATACGATCAGTGCGGACGACGGTGCAAACGGTGCGAACGACGACGCTCTCGAGGACGACGGCTCCGTCGACCCGGGCTACGTCGCCGATCTCGCGGCGGCGGTCGAGGCCCGAACCGGGCTCGACCCGCTCGCGGCGAACGAACTGTTGCTGTTCGGGGACGGCGACGCCGAACTGAACGAGACGAGCCTCGGGGACACCGAGTCGGACGACTGGGAGCGGATCGACGCCGTGGTCGACGGCGACTGGAGCGAAGACGATGTCGTCGACTCGCTCGAGGCGACCACCGACGTCGCGTACGAGGAGACGACGTACGCGGAGGAGTCGGTGCTGTACGAACCGGAAACGGGCGGGGACGATCCGTACACCCCTTCCCTCGGCGTCCTCGGCGACGACCGATTCGTCGTCGGCGACGGGGCTGCCGTGCGATCCGTGCTCGACGTCCGATACGGCGAGAGCGATCCCGTCTCCGGGCTGGTTCGCGACGCGTACGAGGACGCCCGCGGCGCGCAGTTGACCGTCGCCTCCGAGACCGACGGGCTCTCGGTTCCCGAGATGATCGAGCTGTTCGTCGACCTCGAGTTCGATATCCTCGACGAGGTCGACGCCGTCGGCCGGAGCTACGCCCTCGTCGACGCCGGACTCGAGTTCGAGATCGACCTCCACGTCGGCGACGACGGCGACGCCGCAGAACTCGAGACCGTGCTGCGCGGCGCGCTTCCGTACCTCGGGAGCATCGACGAGGAGTTCGACGAAGTACGCGACGATATCGACCTCGAGCGGAACGGCCCGGTGGTAACGGCTGCCTACGAGGGGGAGGCCGACGCCGTCCTCACCCTGCTTTCCGTGCTCGACGGGGTGTAACGTCGCGTGGACCTGCTGGCGCTGTTGCGAAAGGAATCGATCACCGTCAGGCGAAATCTGGGATTGATTCTCGTGCTCCTCGTCTTGCTTCCCGGCGGACTCGTCGCAGGGACCGCCGTCTTCGAGCAGACGATCCCCCGCGACGTACCCGTTGGCGTCGTCGCCGAGGAGGGGACGACCGAGGACGATATCGCGATCGCCGAAGCGGGGATGGTCGCGTTCGCGACGCCGGTCGAGTACGAATCGGCGGCTGACGCGCGCGAGGGACTCCAGCGCGAGGAAGTGTATCTCGCCGTCCACGTGCCGGGCGACGTACTGAACGAGAGCGGCGAGGCGAACGTGACGATCGTCTCCGATCGCGCGTTCGTCCCGTTCGAGGAACCGGTCAACGAGAGCGTCGGCGTCGCCGAATCCGAGATCGACGGGCTCGTCCCGGCCGACGTCACCGTCGATCACGAACAGGTCGGCGCGGAGCGGAGCCTCTCGGAGTTCCTCGTCCCCACCGGTCTGTTCGCGTTCGTCACGCTCTACGCGCTGGTCTTTCTCCCCTATCAGGTCCGGTCCGAGCGGCTGGTGCTCGATCGGCTCCAGACCGAGTCGCGACTGGATACCGTCGTCGCGAGCAAACTGCTGTTCTACGGCGCCGCGCTCGCGATTCCCGCAGCTGTCGTCGCCGCGATGGCGTACTGGTTCGGCTACGACGTGACCGTCCTCTCACCGCTGTCGGTCGCCGTCTTCGGACTCACGTTCGTCTATCTGGCCGCGGTCGGCCTCGCCGTCCTCTTCGCGCTCGGGCTCCGCCAGACCGCCCTGTTCGTCAACCTCGGGCTCGCGCTGGCCGTCTTCGGACTCTCGAGTCTGGTCTACCCGACCGGCTTCTTCTCCTCGGCGCAGGGGACGATCTCTCGAGCGCTGCCGACCTACTACTCGGTGGTCACGACCCGGAGCGCGATGCTTCGCGACGCGCCGGCGTCGCTGTACGCCGACTACCTGTGGTGGCTCGTCGCGACGACGCTCGCCTCGCTCGTCGTCCTGAAACTGGCGCTGGCCGTCTACGAACGGAGGCGCTGAGATGACGGACGCCGACTCGACTCACGACGCCGGCTCCGATTCCGCGAGCCGAGACGCCCCCGACGGCGATGATAGTTCGCTCGCGCTCGTCGACGTGACGAAACGCTACGGCGAGACGACGGCGCTCGAGGACCTCTCCCTCGAGTTCCGTCCCGGCACGTTCCACGGCCTGATCGGCCCGAACGGCTCCGGGAAGACGACGCTGTTCGCGCTGCTCGCCGGCCTCACGCAACCCACGAGCGGCCGGATCGAGCGCGCCGACGCGACCGCCGACGTCGGCTACAGCTTCCAGGAGCCCCGATTCTACCCGTCGCTCACCGTCCGCGAGAACCTCGAGATATTCCGCGGGTTCGTCGACGACCCGCCGCCGGACGCCTGGACCGAAACCCTGCTCGAGGAGCTTCGACTCGAGCCCGCCGCGGACCGGCGGGCCGACGAACTGTCGGGCGGCTTTCGCAAGAAACTCGACCTCGGACTCGCGCTGATCAAGCGTCCGCAGTACCTGTTGCTCGACGAGCCGCTGGCCGACGTCGACGACTACTCGCGGCGCCGCATCACCTCCTTCCTCGACTCGTACCGCGAGGCCGACCGGACGGTCGTCGTCTCGACGCACAACGTGGCCGCGTTCGCCGACCAACTCGATCGGCTCTCCGTCGTCGTCGACGGCGACCTCCGGTACGACGGCCCGCCCGCGGAGGACGTCGTCTCGCAGTACCGGACGCTGTTGGAGTGACGGCGCTCTTCCGCGAACGTACATCGTTCCCGACGGGTCCGAGAGGGTTTTACCCGGGTCGTCGTACGCGTCGCTATGTTCGAGACGATCCTGCTCCCGACCGACGGCAGCCAGCACGCCGAAGCCGCGGCCGAAACCGGCCTCGAGCTCGCGGGCGTCCACGACGCGGCGGTTCACGTCGTCTGCGTGGCCGACACCGGTCCGCTGAGCGATCTCCGCCTTCCCGGCGACGCCGCGAGCGCCGAAGACGCGATGCGCCAGCGCGCCCAGGAGTCCGTGGACGCGATCGTCGAACGGGCCGAAAACGCTGGTCTCGAGGTGATCGGCGTCGTTCTGGAGGGGCCGCCCGAGCACGAACTGCTCGAGTACGCCGACGAGGCCGGCGTCGACCTCGTCGTGATGGCAACTCGTGGTCGGGGCGGGGTCCACCGGATGGCGCTGGGGAGCGTCTCCGATCACGTGATTCGGTTCGGCGACGTTCCCGTGCTCGTGGCGAACTCGGGTTCGCGTTCGGCGTGAGACCGGTGGGGGGTCTCACCGGGGTGATTGACCTCGAGCGTTCACTCGCTGGGCTTATTGACCAGCGAGCGTTCTATCAGGTTCGAATGAAGTTCATAGCGTCGTGCCGAATACAGGGCGCGAATGCGACACTAACCGAACGTCAGTGAAAGGGACTCGTAGTCAATCGCTATATGCTATGTATGCAGCACGCATCGACACGCACATAACGAGTTGTAGTGAGCGCTCAGTTCAGCATATCTCTTGGAGACATTGCGACTTGAACGTAAATGGCTAACTCGACTATCGCTCACCTGCGCAGCGTTCCAAACCGCCACCCCGAAAAGAGCAGTAATCCGATTCCGATAGCATACAATACTGATCTGACTACGATGAGTGCGTTCCCGTCCGTCCAATGACTCTTCGTCGTGAATCTCGGCGTCCAATAATATTCTCCGTTGTGTTCGATGATTTCCCCGCGCTCGAAAGCTTCGACCCGCTCTCCATGGACGGTGACTGAGCCAGTCTCAACGGCCGCCTGTACTTCGGGTGGACGGTCGGCTGTGGACACGGCGACGTGTTCGGCCGCATCCATGTGGGTAATCTCCGTAAGCGTGAGCACCGTCCCGTCCTCTCCCGATTCGTGTTCGGGCAAATACGGTTGACTATCGATTCTCACGACCGGATACCATCCCGGTCGCTCGTAGCTGATCCACGGTTCTTCAAACCACTGTACGTGGTCATCGTATTCGACAGAGCCCTCTTCGAGGATCTGTTCCTCCAGCGCACAGAGGCGGACGCCCGGACAGTCCACGATGTTCTCTTCGTCCTCAGCATAGGTGATTGCACCCGCTGCTGCCGTTTCGTTCTCGATCTGTTCGACGTGGTACGTTCTCTCGACGCCTCCACCATCTGGATAGAGAACGATTGGATTCAACACAAGGGCAACGCCGAGGAGGGCGGGGACGAGTATCCAGTAATGGCGAGCCATTATACTATCCAACACTAAATAGTTAGCATATAATAATTACGTCGCATAGTTTATAGGTCTACTGAGCGGTTGGTGAATTACCGTCGAAATGATACAAACGAAGCCATCATGCTGCATACATGCTCTGTACTGAGCGCTTCGGTTGTTCGCCACATCGATTGATACCCGGAAACGACGCTCCGGTGCCGACCAGTCGCTCAGCGAACGATCTCGTTGATCGCCTCGGTTCGACGGCCGATCGACCAGCCGAACAACGCGAGGCCGACGTAGACTCCGAGTGCGGGCAGGACGTACGCCTCGAGGATCACCTCAGGTGTGAATCCAAACCCATCGAGCGCCGCGGCGAGCAACACCGAGACGAGAAAGAGCGCGATGCCGACGTCCGCAAAGCGCATACTGGGGAGTTCCGTCGGCTGCGAGCCGATGCGACCCACCGCGTAGAACGCGAGAGTGTAGGTCAGCCAGCCGAAGACGAGGGCCAGTGCGGTCGTGAACACGTCGTCGGGGTACTGCTGGGGGACGACCGAGAGGTGAACCACCAGCGTCACGAGCGCGGCGCTCGCGAGGAGCACGAACAGGAGCGGCCGGGAGGCTGCGGTCGAATCGCTCATTCGATGCGGGCTCCGTGTTCGTCGATCTCGCCCGCGACGATCCGCGTCGAGGAGATGCGCTCGCCGTCGTCGGCGAGGGTGTACGGGGCGACGATTCCGGAAATCGGCTCGAGCCCCCGCCGTCGGCGTCGGTCGTTGATTTCCTCGAGTTCGGGGGCCGTCTCCGGTGAGACGACGAGCGCGTCGACCGCGGGGTCGTCTTCCGCGATGCCGTACTCGCTCGTGAGCTCCCGAATCTCGACGTCGCGATTCCACTCGTCGAGACGGTCGATGGCGTCGGTGACCTGCTGAACCCGGTCGTCGAACGCGGGAATCTCCCGGGGCTGGTGGCGGGTCTCGACCGCGAGGTCGTCGCTCGTCAGCGCGACGACGACGCCGTCGTCGCCGAACCGGAGCGCGTGCTCGAACAGGGTCCGATGACCGTCGTGCAGCGGGCCGAACGTCCCGGCGACTGCGACGTACATACGAGTCCCGGCAACGGGGAGGCCCATAGGTGTGTCACGTTCTCTCGACTGCTGAACTCGAGGGACGCTATCGCGACTCGATCGAATGGGCGAATATATCCGTTCGAAGAACGATTCGCGAACTAGAAACGTTGGTCTCGATGTCGCTGACTACCGAACTCTCGATCGTCTTTCTCGTCGGTCTCGTCACCGGTCTCGCCACCGGGTTGGGTGTTGCGCCGTTTTTCCTCGTTCGTGAGATCGCCGACCGCTGGCTCGTCGTGCTCTGGGGCCTCGCCGTCGGTATCCTGCTCTCGGCGGCCCTGTTCGGGCTCCTCGGCGAGGCGCTCGCCGAGGGCGAACTCACACACGTCATCGCCGGCGTGGTCGGCGGCGTCGCGTTCGTCTACCTCGCCGACCACCTCGTGTCGGGGTACGAGTTCTCCCCGCGGACGGTCTCGGCCGTCGATCCGCGGACGGTCGTGCTGACCGTCGGCGTGCTGACGATCCACAGCATTCCGGAGGGGATCGCCGTCGGCGTCGCGTTCGCCGATCTCGGGACGGGTGAAGGGCTCGAGGTCGCGGGTCTCACGGTGCCGGCGCTCGCCGTCTTCATGGGAATCGCCATCTCGATCCTGAACGTGCCCGAGGGGCTCGCCATCGCCATCCCGCTGATCGCCTACGGGATGGACCGCTGGAAGGTCGTCGGCTGGGCCGTCTTCTCCGGTCTGCCACAGCCGATCGGCGCAGTGGCGGCCTACTACTTCGTCAGCACGCTCGAGGGCCTGCTGGCGGTGAGCTTCGGGTTCGCCGCGGGGGCGCTGTTCTACCTCGTCGTCGTCGAGTTCGTGCCCGCGGGGATCGACGCTGGCCGATCGCTCCCGCAGCGGGGACGACCACGACTCGTCGCCGGCGCCTGCGTCGGCTTCGTGGCGACGCTTGCGATCATCTTCGTGGTCGAAGGCATCGGAACCGTCTGAGTTCGGGTCGGTAACCGGGATTCGGCAAGTAGAGGTGTCTCAATTATCGCTTCACCCAAACCTATTAACTATGCAACACACGAGATAGTAATCGAGAGCAAGAATATGATTGAGACTATCGTGATGATTTTATTCTTTCTAATAGTAGTACTTACTGCTGGACTCCCAGCATGGGTGCTTATTCGGTGGAACGTGCAAAGACGCGATAACGACGATACGGACAGTTAGAAGTCTGTCAAATAGCTTGCTTGCAACCGAGCTATTAGATAGTGAACGTGATTCTCCGTTCAGTTCGCCGGAATACACCCCGAAATACTCGATCGCCCAGATCGTGTTACGACTTAGACTCGATCCCGACTACCTCGTCGGTCCACACCACGTCCGCGAACTCGCCCTCGAGGTGGGCCAGCGCGGTTCGGTGAACGGTCTCCGCACCGAACGCCTCGCCGTCGAACTGTCGATCGAAGGTTGCGGTCGCGTCGGCGACCACGACCGGATCGAACCCCAGATTCTCGGCCATCCGCGTCGTCGTCGAGACACAGTGGTCGGTCGTGAGCCCGACGAGGAGGACGGTCTCGAGGCCGCGCTCCCGGAGCCAGTCCTCGAGGTCCGTCCCGATGAACGCACTGTTGACCGACTTCGTCATCGTCGCCTCGTCCTCGAGCGGGGCTGTTTCGGGTTTGAACGCGAAGCCAGGTCCATCGCCCCGCAACGGCGAGTCGGGTTCTGTGGAGTCGTGGCGAACGTGGACCACCGGCCGATCCGTCTCGCGCCAGCGTGCGAGCAGTCGCGCCGCGTTCGCCTCGGCCTCGGGATTGTTTCGCTCGCCCCACCCGGAGTCGTCGAACCCCGTCTGAAGGTCGATCAGGAGGAGCGCGGCGTCCTCGAGTCGGTCGTCTCCGTAGTTTCGCTCCTCTCCGCGGTTCCGATCGCCTCCGCAGTTCCGACCTGCCATTACGGCAACCTCGCGGCCGGTTTCGGATGCTCCCGCGTGACCGTGATCGGACACGTCGAGGGAGCCTGCGCTTCGTCTTCTGAAAACAGGTACTGGGGCCACTCCCGGTCGGTGTCGACGCCCCAGTCGCCGAGGTCGGCGTGCGGGCAGACGCCGTCGTACTCCTCGAGTCGGTTCTGGATGACTTCGCGGGCGTGCTGACCGGCCTCGGTGTCGCCCGTGACGCCCATGTTCTCGAACAGCGCGCGGGGTTGGAACGTGATCTCGAGACCGATCGGACAGTACCGACTCTTTCGCTCCTCGTAGAACGGCGCTCGGCAGGTCGGGAACATCGGCTCGCCGCCGAGACAGAACTCCCAGTAGGGGTCGTCCGGATCGGTGGGAATGTCCTCGGGCCAGGGCTCGGGATCGTGGAGGTGTAACGTCTGGAGAATGTGCCAGAGCGCGTCGTGGTACTCCCGTTCGGAGAGGGACCGCTCGGGCGGCTCGAAGAAGGTGACCAGCGACGCGCGCTCGGAGTGGCCCTGATATATTTCGAGGTACTCGAGGATGCGATCCCGGAGCGTCAAGAGTGCGTCCGCGTCGCTCATCGAGGGGACGGCGGTGTAGAGCGGGTCGCCCTGCTGGACGGACTCGGCGCCGAAGAAACAGGGAAACGGGGTTCCGTTTCGCTCGCCGAGCAGCCCGTCTCGGAACGTCCCCCAGTGGTCGACGACCCATCCGGGGGTCTCGCCGGCCTGCACGCGTCGCTCGAGCGTCTCCTGATCCATCAGCGACTGGATACCCGGCTCGTTCATACGTTCCCCTTCGGCCTCACGAAAATGTAGCTTTTGTTTCCCTGACGCCCACCAGCCGAACATATGTGGGTGTTATTCCCCATCCCGCGATCGATCTTCCGCTATTCGACCCGTTCGATCGGTGCCCCGGTCGCTACGTCTCCGCCTTCGAGAATCCGCGCTCGAAGCCCGCCGCGGTGGACCAGCGCCTCCCGGACGCCCTGTTTCTCGAGGTGTCGCTCGAGGTACGAACACGGCTCACAGAGTTCGACGCCCTCGCAGACGACGTCGCCGACGCGGAACCGCTCCCCGACGAGGTGGTTCAGCGCGACCCCCTCAGTCGTCACGTTCCGCCGGTGGACGCCCGGCTCGAGGCTGATGTCGTACTCGTCCGCGACGCCCTCGAGCGCTTCGCGTTCGATGAGCGTGAGGTCGCTGCCGTCCCGATCCGCGAACGTTCCGTCGGTGTCGAAGTAGCGGTCGCCCTCGAGGCCCTGTTTTGCGACGGCGCGTACTTCTTCGAGCTGTTCCATCGGTTCACCCTGTTCGGGTGCGATGTGGATCGCGCGTACGTTGGCAGTCATGTGTGTCTCGTGGGGGTGGCTCGAGTTATATTCGATGGATCCGATTCGGACGACCGACCCGTTTCGACGCGTGATCGCTCATACCGTCTCGGGTAACCAGCCGCCGTCGACCTTCACGTTCTCGCCGCTGATGTACCCGCTTTCGGGATCCAGGAAGAAGTACAGCGGCTGAATCAGGTCCTCGAAGCTCGCGGGGCGGTCGCGGGGGAGTTCCTCGGGAAACTCGTCGGAGTTCTCGACGACGTACGGCGAGACGGCGTTGACCGTCAGGTCGTCTTCCTGCGTGTCGGCCGCGAGCATCCGCGTGAACATCAACACCCCGGCCTTGGCGACGAAGTAGGGGAAGTTCTTCGGGCTGACGAGCCCCTTCTCGCTCGAGGCGTAGCCGACGTTCACGATCCGACCGTAGTCGCCGTCGCGCAGGTTCGGTAGGGCGCGTTTCGAACAAAGGGCGGTGCCGTTGAGGTTGGTCTCGAGTACCCGGTTCCAGGTGGCAAAGTCGATCTCTTCCCAGTGGGCGGGCGCGAAGTCGCCGACGTTGTTCACGAGAACGTCGACGGGGCCGAGTTCGGACTCGACGGCCGCGAAGACGCCGTCGACGCTCTCCGGATCGGTGACGTCTCCCTGCACCGTCATCGCGTCGCTCGCCCCCCGATCCGTGGCTTCGTCGGCCACCTCGCGCGCCGCGTCGGCGCTCGTGTGGTAGTGGACGGCCGTCTTCGCCCCGCAGTCGGCCGTCGCCAGCAGGAGCGCCCGGCCGACGCCCTTCGCGCTCCCCGTTACGAGCACCGTCCGATCCGACAGATCTGGTCCGTCCATGTCTCGTCTCTCTCAACGGGTTCGGCGTGGAAAAAGCGTCCGGAACGACGGCCCTTGTGTGGCGTACGTGGCCCGCTGCGGCCGAAATAGACGGAACGGGACGTTCGCAAAAAACGTGGCTTTACGGTACTCCATTGGGATAGTGGCAGTATGGAGTTAGAAACCGTCCTGCTCGCCGTCGGACCCGGCGACGCCGATCGAATCGACGAACTGGCGAAATCCGTCGTCGAAGTAGCCAAGCCGGCCGACGCGACCGTCGTCCTCGCACACGTGTTCACCAGCAGCGAGTACGACGACGTCCTCACGCGACTCGAGTTCGACCGCGCCACCGACGAGATCGATCCCGACGACGTCGCTCGACGCCACCAGTCGATCATCGACCTCCGTACCGTCCTCGACGAACACGACGTCGATCACGTCATCAAGGGTGCGATCGGCGAGCACGGACCGACGATCGTGGATCTCGCGACCAGCAACGACGCCGATCGAGTGATCGTCGGCGGCCGTCGCCGATCCCCGACCGGGAAAGCGGTGTTCGGCTCGACGGCCCAGGAGGTTCTACTGTCGGCGCCGTGTCCGGTGACGTTCGTGCGGAGCGACGATATCGACGAGTGATCGGACGAGACGTCGACGCGGTAGTCGCGCTGCGTTGTTCGGTTTCCGGCGCTGTCACTCGCTCCCGACGCCAGTAGCTGCGTTGTCACCTTGATCTCGAAACGGCGACGAAGACCGCTCTCGAGTCGGTTTCGCCCGGTTCGGGAATACTGCGACGACGAGAATACTTAAGCGGGTGGCACCACCACTGTGGTGGTATGGCGATCGATACGATACTGCTTGCTGTCGGGCCGATGGATACCGTCCGAGCGGGGGAACTCGCAGATACCGTCCTCGAGATCGCGGAGCCGCTCGATGCGACGGTCGTGATCGGTCACGCGTTCACGGAAGACGAGTACGAGGATATCCACGACGACCTCGGCTTCGACGCCCGCGTCGAGGACGTCGACCCCGACGAGGTCGCCGCCCGACGCGCACCGGTGGGGGATCTGGAGGAGATCTTCGCCGACGCCGGCGTCGACTACGAGGTCCGCGGCGCACTCGGCGAGGTCGGTAGCAAGGTCGTCGACATGGCGATCGAGGTCGACGCGGATCGGATGGTCGTCGGCGGCCGACGACGCTCGCCCGCGGAGAAGGCCGTGCTGGGCTCGGTCTCCCAGGAGATCATCCTGCAGGCACCCTGCCCGGTCACGTACTTCCGCGACCTCGACGTCATGGAGTAGCCGGCTGCTTCTGCTTTCGTCGGTCCTCGGGCGCCGAATCAGAGTACCGGCTCGTCGGGCCCGCTCGAGTTGGCTCCCGTGTTCTCGTACGGATAGCTGACATAACCGTTTGTAAACACTACTCGTACTCGAGTACGATCTGTGTAGTTAAGTACGGCGACGGCACTGTCTAGGACAGCATGGACTACTATGCCGGCGTCGATCTGGGCGCGACCAACGTCCGGGCGGTCGTCGCCGAACAGGACGGGACGACGATCGGCGCGGACCGCCGGGCGACGCCGCGCGGACCGACGGGAATCGACGTGACGGAGGGCGTCTTGCGGACGCTGCGCGGCGCGTGTGGCGACGCCGGGATCACGCCGACGGAGATCGTCGCGGCCGGAATCGGCTCTATCGGACCGTTCGATCTCGCAGAGGGGACCGTGATCGATCCCGCGAACCTTCCCGATTCGATCGATCGGATCCCCCTGACGGGTCCCATCGAGAAACTGATCGACAGCGACGAGGTCTACCTCCACAACGACACCAACGCCGGCGTCATCGGCGAGCGGTTCCACGCCGACCGAAACCCCGACGACATGGTCTACATCACCATCTCCTCGGGGATCGGAGCCGGCGTCTGCTGTGACGGCAACGTGGTGAGCGGCTGGGACGGCAACGCCGGCGAGGTGGGCCACTACGTCGTCGATCCGCGCGGCCGACTGACCTGTGGCTGCGGCCGCGACGGCCACTGGGAGGCCTACTGCTCGGGCAACGCGATCCCGGACTACGCCCGACTGCTCGCCGAGGACGACCCGACCATCGAGACCGATCTGCCGCTCGACGGACCCGATTTCACGGCGAAAGACGTCTTCGATCTGGCCGGCGAGGACGAACTCGCCGACTACGCGATCGAGCAACTCGCCCACTGGAACGCGATGGGCGTCACGAACGTCATCCACGCGTTCGCGCCGATCGTCGTCTCATTCGGCGGCGCCGTCGCTTTGCACAACGAGGAGCTGGTCGTCGACCCGATCCGCGAACGCGTCGCGGAGTCGGTGATGACGAACGTCCCGGAGATTCGCGTCACCGACCAGGGCGACGACGTGGTCGTCGAGGGCGCGCTCGCGAGCGCGCTGACCGGCGGGACGGGCGACCGCCAGCGGCTGTAGTCTGTGGCCGTCTCGCTCGTCGGGTTCGGCGGCCGTTTCTCGCTCGGCGGCGCCGAAGAGGTAATCGATTCCTGTTAATTCGGTATTTCTTGTACTGTTGGGGAGAACGCTTATTGTGTACGGTAATTTCTGACCGTCCACGATGGTTACGGGGGATACGGTCCGGGGGGACTGCGAGGAGCTGTCGATACTCCTCGTCGATCCGGATTCGGTGACGTTTACGAAGCGGTCCGTCGAGGTCGCGCTGTGCGAGACCGAGGATGATTCGGCGACCGTCGACGTCGACCTCGAGTTCGAGTGGCACCAGATCTGTCACGGCTGCGGCGAGCGAAAGTGGTTCAGTTCGATGATCTGTGACGACTGCCGGGACAGACACGGCGTCTGACGATGGTATCGAAGCGTGATTCCGGCGTGCCGCCTCTCGCTCTCCGATCGGCAGACGCTCACTCACTGACCGGGAACCGACCACGCGTTACTTGAGCGGCGGGTACGAGGCTATCGTATGCAGCGACGAGAGTTCCTCCGGACGAGCGGGGCGGCCGGAGTTGCCGTGGCGCTCTCGGAAGCCGTCCTCACGGCGACGACTCGAGCCACGGCGGCCGCGGCCGAGAGCACGCCCGACGGCTACGAACCGCTCGGACGCGTCGCGGTCACCGGAGCCGCCGAAGCCGTCGTCGGCGACGACGGGGAGACGGTCTACCTCGCCACTACAGACGGCTTCGCGACGGTCGATATCAGCGACCCGTCCGAGCCCGAACTGCTCGCGGACCGATTCCCGCTCGAGGTCGGCGACACGCCGTTTCGAGAGATCCTCGACGTGAAAGTCGACGGCGACCGACTGGTCGTCGCCGGCCCGGCGAACCAGCACGAGGACGATGTCTTCCACGGGTTCGAACTGTACGACGTGAGCGACCCAGCCGATCCGGTCGCCGTCGGCGAGCCCTACGAAACCGGCTATCACATCCACAACTGCTTTCTCGCGGACGACCTGCTCTACGTGGTCGCCAACAGCGAGGCGGAGAACCCGCTCGTCATTTTCGACGTCAGCGACGACGACGCCGAGGAGATCGGCCGCTGGTCGCTCGTCGAGCACGAACCGGAGTGGCAGGAGCTCTACTGGCTCGCGCGGTACAACCACGACGTCTACGTCCACGACGAGATCGCCTATCTGGCCCACTGGAACGCCGGGACCTACCTGATCGACGTGAGCGACCCCACCGACCCCGAGTACGTCTCGCGCGTGAGTGACACCGACCTCGAGGAGTCGCTCGCGCTCGAGGACAGCGAGGCACAGATGGGCCTCCCGGGCAACGACCACTACTCGGCGGTCGACGACACCGGCGACCTCCTCGCGGTCGGCCGGGAGGCCTGGGCGACGGGCGGCGACGAGCCCGACGGCCCCGGCGGGATCGACCTCTACGACGTGAGCGATCCGGCGAACCCCGACTCCCTCGCTTCGATCGATGCACCCTCCGCGGACGACGCCTCCTACTACGGCGAGGAGTGGACGACCGCCCACAACTTCGAACTGCGCGAGGACCGCCTCTACTCCTCGTGGTACCAGGGCGGCGTCAAGATCCACGACGTGAGCGACCCGGCCGAGCCCGAGGAACTGGCCCACTGGCGCGACACCGATACGGCCGGCTTCTGGACCGCTCGCGTCGCCGACAGCGAGACGTTCGTCGCGAGCAGCACGCCCCTCATCCCCGGCGCGGAGACCGAGGGCGCGCTGTACACCTTCCCGACCGATCCCGACCCCGACTCGAGCGCGTCCGGCGGCCCGCTCGATTCGATCCCCGGATTCACCGGCGCGGCCGGTCTCGCCGGCGTCGCCGGCGGGGCCGTCGCCCTCGAGTGGCTCCGTCGTCGCGACGACGCCGATCGGTAACCGCCTCGCCGCCGAAATCCTCAGGATTGATCCTGATGGATGGTAGCAGCTGTCAAAACCTTATTCACCGCTCGAGCCCGTAGTTCGAGTAATGACTACTCCCGACGCGGCAGCCGACGCCGAAACCGACGGCGAGCCACCGCTCAAAGAGCGCGTCGAGTCCTGGCTCACCCGCGAGATGCCGATCATCCAGATGCACGGCGGAACGAGCGCCGTCCGGGAAGCCGACCCCGAGACCGGCGAAGTGATCATCGAACTCGGCGGCGGCTGCGAGGGCTGTTCGGTCAGCGGCATCACCTCGAGCAACATCGAGGCCGAACTCCTCACGTGGCCCGAAATCGACGAGATCACCGTCCGCGTCCCCGATCCCCGCGAGAGCCTCGGCGGCCCGGATCAGGCCGAGTCGATCATGGGGGTCGACCGCACCGAGGGTGGGCGCGGCGACTGGGGCTCCTCGAATCCCGGGAAGGATCACCTCTGAGTCCCGGACCGACTCGAGTCCCGCCGACCGGAGTGGCGGTCGACGCTCGACTGAAATCCCGCCCAACCCGGTGTGTGCATGTCGGTAACAGGGGCGGATCATTTTGGGAATTCCTATATCCTTTTACGCGCCCATTACGGAGTCGTATACCATGATGACGTGTGAACGCCCGAAAGCAGGAGGTGACGGCAGTGAGTGACGATTCCGCCGCGGAAGAGAACGCGGAGACGGACGGCGGTGTTCGCGCTTACACCGTCCGCCTCGAACTCGTCGACGAGCCCGGCGAGTTGCTTCGCGCGCTCGCACCGATCGCCGACAACGGCGGGAACCTACTGAGTATCCACCACGAACGCGGCAACATGACCCCTCGCGGGCACATTCCCGTCGAGGTCGACCTCGAGTCGCCGCCGGACCGGTTCGACGGCATCGTCGACGCCCTGCGCGACGCCGGCGTCAACGTGATTCAGGCCGGCGCGGAACACTACGGCGAGGAGATCAACGTCGTGCTGGTCGGCAACATCGTCGAGCACGACCTTTCGAACACGCTCTCGCGGATCGAAGACGAAGCGAACGCCGTCGTTCGGGACCTCTCGCTTTCGGCACCCAACGGCACGGAAGCGGTCTCGAGTGCGCGAATCCGACTGGCCATCGACTCTGGCCGGTCCGACGCGGCGCTCGAGGCGATTCGCTCGATCGGCTCGGACAAGGAGCTCACTGTCGTCGAACCCCTCCTCGGAGGTGACACTGCATGAAACTCGCAATTCTTGGTGCTGGTGACGTCGGCCGCTCGGTGGCCGATCTCGCGGGCGAATACGGACACGACGTCGTCGCGCTCGCCGACTCCACGACCGCCACGGTCGACGCCGACGGGATCGACATCGAGGGCGCACTCGAGCGCAAAGCCGGCGGCGACGCGCTGGGCTCGAGCGATCCCGCCGACGTCTTCGAGAGCGAGTACGATGTCTTGGTCGAGGCGACGCCGACGACGCTCGGCGACGCCGAACCCGGCTTCTCGCACGTCGAGCGCGCACTCGAGGCCGACCGTCACGTCGTGCTTGCGAACAAGGGCCCCGTCGCGGAACGGTACGAGGAACTCCGCGCGCTCGAAGCCGATAGTGCGGGCTCGATCCGGTTCGAGGCTACCGTCGGCGGCGCGATTCCGGTGCTCTCGACGATCGAGGACTCGACGCCACAGGCCGTGACCGCCGTCCGGGGTGTCCTGAACGGCACCGCGAACTTCATCCTCACGCGGATGGCCGCGGAGGGACTCGACTACGAGCACGTCCTCGCGGAGGCCCAGGATCTCGGCGTGGCCGAAGCCGATCCGACGTTCGACGTCGACGGCACCGACGCCGCGCTCAAGTTCGTCATCCTCGCGAACGTGCTCGCCGACGGCGGGTTCTCGCTCGAGGACGCGACGGTCGAGGGCATCCAGTCGATTCCCGGCAGCGCGCTCGACCTCGCCGCGGAGGACGGCCGAACGATTCGGCTCATCGGCGAGGCGACCCGCGACGGCGTCCGCGTCGGACCGCGACTCGTCCCCGAGAACGGCCCGCTGGCCGTCACCGGGACGCGAAACATCGTTCAGATCGAGACCCGAAACGCGGGCTCGCTGCACTCGAGCGGTCGCGGTGCGGGCGGCCCGGAGACGGCGACTGCCGTCCTCTCCGACGTCGGACGACTGCCGCCGCTGTAAGGATCGGTTCGTGGCCAACTCCGTGCATCGGCCGCAGTCGCCCCCGTCTACACCGACGGCTCATTCTCGAGTGACCCGTGTGGTTCGTCGATCAGTTCGGGAATTTTCTTGACTTCTTTCGCGCACGTGTGACGACGTCGAACTGGTGGTGGTGCATCACCGCCGAACTCTCCTTCTGCTGCCGACCTACCGCTTTACCGCCGACCTATCGCTCTCCGGTCGAACTCCCGCTCTCCCACTGGATCTAGCCCTTCGGTGGCCTGCGGGCGACGGGAGACCGATCGGTTCGGGGGCTGTCGATGCTCGAACGGCGCCTCCTCGCCGCTCAGTTGCTCTCGTCGGCCGATGGAAGCCGTGAATCGGAGTCCCCACACCGTGTGAACGCTAGGCAAACCGCAAGAAGGCGCGGGGTTCGGCAAAATACGCTTTCGAAATGGTTTTAACCGCAACGAGCAAAAGAGACCGATATAAGCGCCTCTGCGCGTGAGCTACAACAATGAGCGAACAACACCAGAACCTGGCCATCATCGGCCACGTTGACCACGGGAAGAGCACGCTCGTGGGACGCCTCCTGTACGAGACAGGCAGCGTACCAGAGCACGTCATCGAACAGCACCGCGAAGAAGCAGAAGAGAAGGGCAAGGGCGGATTCGAGTTCGCCTACGTCATGGACAACCTCGCCGAGGAGCGAGAGCGTGGTGTCACCATCGACATCGCCCACCAGGAGTTCTCGACGGACGCCTACGACTTCACCATCGTCGACTGTCCTGGCCACCGCGACTTCGTGAAGAACATGATCACGGGCGCATCCCAGGCGGACAACGCCGTCCTCGTCGTCGCCGCTGACGACGGTGTCGCGCCCCAGACCCAGGAGCACGTTTTCCTGGCCCGAACCCTCGGTATCGACGAACTCATCATCGGCATCAACAAGATGGACGTCGTCGACTACAAGGAGGATACCTTCAACGACGTCGTCGACGAAGTGAACCAGCTGCTCAAGCAGGTTCAGTTCCAGACCGACGACGCCTCGTTCATCCCGATCTCGGCGTTCGAGGGCGACAACATCGCCGAAGCCTCCGAGAACACGCCGTGGTACGACGGCCGTACCCTGCTCGAGGCACTCAACGACCTGCCGGCGCCGGAGCCACCGACGGACGCGCCGCTCCGACTCCCGATCCAGGACGTTTACACCATCTCCGGCATCGGTACCGTCCCAGTCGGACGTATCGAGACCGGTGTCATGAACATCGGCGACAACGTCTCCTTCCAGCCCAGCGACGTGGGCGGCGAAGTGAAGACGATCGAGATGCACCACGAAGAGGTGCCGAAGGCCGAGCCCGGTGACAACGTTGGATTCAACGTTCGTGGCATCGGTAAGGACGACATCCGCCGCGGTGACGTCTGTGGTCCAGCCGACGACCCACCGAGCGTCGCCGAGACGTTCCAGGCCCAGGTCGTCGTCATGCAGCACCCGTCCGTGATCACGGCCGGTTACACGCCGGTCTTCCACGCTCACACGGCTCAGGTCGCTTGTACGATCGAGTCCATCGACAAGAAGATGGACCCAGCAAGCGGCGAGGTTGCCGAGGAGAACCCCGACTTCATCCAGTCGGGTGACGCTGCTGTGGTCACCATCCGACCACAAAAGCCACTCAGCATCGAGCCGTCGAGCGAGATCCCAGAACTCGGGAGCTTCGCCATCCGCGACATGGGTCAGACCATCGCGGCCGGCAAGGTCCTCGAAGTTCACGAGAAAGAATAAATGCAGCAGGCACGCGTTCGACTCGCGGGCACGAGCCCAGAAGACTTAGACGACATCTGCGACGACGTCCGCGAGATCGCGAACAATACCGGCGTCAACCTGAGCGGTCCGATCCCGCTGCCGACGAAGACCCTCGAGGTGCCGACCCGGAAGTCGCCTGACGGCGAAGGGACCGCCACGTGGGAGCACTGGGAGATGCGCGTCCACAAGCGCCTGATCGATCTGGACGCCGACGAACGCGCACTCCGCCAGCTCATGCGCATTCAGGTGCCGAACGACGTCTCGATCGAGATCGTCCTCGAAGACTAACGGTCGATTCGCGTTTTTCACCGTTTTTGCGCGTTGATTGCTGGTCCGTAGCGATAGCTGTCCGATTCGGCGACTTCCTGAGTAGATACGGATCAGTCCACATGCGATGGCGCGTGCTGGGCCGCGGTGAGGCATGCGAGGTCGAACGAGGTGAGACTTCGATAACGTGAGCGATGGCCTTCGGGAATCGCGTGACGATTGACGTACCGTCGCTCAAACGCACGCGAGGTCGTCGCGAGCCTCGCGAGCGACTGCTCGGAAGATGTCCCCCACTCGAGGCCACACTGAGAGTTCGGCTATTTTCACCACCACGTACCCCACTCGAGTCGACCCCGCCGTTCTCACACTCTACGAGTCAGTGCGGAGGCTTTTGTCGGTCGCCGTCGCAGAGACTCCTATGTCGAGGCGCTCGCGGTCGCAGTCAGTTCCCTCTCTCGGGTCCGACGCCAGTGGGGACGACGGGTCGGCCGAGGGCTCGAGCAGCCCCATCGTCGAACTCCTGATCGTCTTCGTCGTCGTCTTCGCCGCCCAGCAGGTGGCGGCGATTATCGGGATCGGCGTGATGGCCGGCCTGTTCGTTCTCGCGCCGCCGTTGACGACCAACCCGTGGACGATCGTCACGAGCGTCTACGCCCACGGCGGCATCGGCCACCTGGTGTCGAACAGCCTCGCGCTGATCGTCTTCGGCTGGCCCGTGGCGCGGGCGACCACCCGACTTCGATTCCACACGTTCTTCCTCGTCACGGGCGTGATTGCCGGGATTTCGCAGATCGTCCTCAGCGGGTTCCTCGAGGGGATGCCCCTCGTCGGCGCCTGGTTCGAACAGGCTCCGGTCCTCGGCGCTAGCGGTGCCGTCTTCGCCCTCCTGGGCTACCTGATCGCCTCGAACCGGCTGTCGACCGGGCTGGCCTCGTTCGTCGACGTTCCGCAGTGGCTGGCCGTGCTCGTGTTCGTCGGGCTGGCGGCCGCGGTGACGCTGGCGACCGCCGCGCCCGGCGTCGCGCTGCTCGCACACTTCACCGGGCTCCTCGTGGGGCTGGTGGCCGGGCGAGCTCGCGTGTTACACGTCGGCGGGTCGGATGGGCGTGGCTCGAGGCTGTAGCTGACTAGAGTGGTGCGATACCATTCGAGTCGTGAGTGTGTCCTCGAGACAAGCGTTTCGGCGTGGACGAAGAATAATCGTGATTACCAAATCACGATTATACTACTCACGATTATACTATCTGCATTTGTGGTTCGAACGAGTGTCGTGGTGGCACCTCTCGAGTCGTCCTCGAAACACAAGCTACAAATAGAAACCGAGGTTAGAAACGGTCGAGGGCTCGTAGATCAGTGGTAGATCGCTTCCTTCGCAAGGAAGAGGCCCTGGGTTCAAATCCCAGCGAGTCCACTATTTTGCGCCGCGAACAACTCCGTGAGCGGCGCAAATAGTCGTCGAAGCTGAATTTGAAGCCTTGGAAGTCGTGGTTCGAAAGACGCGTAGCGTCTTTCGTCACTACAATAATTCTCCCTCCAGAGAGACGTCTGGAGGAAGGGGGTTCGGTTTGAACGCGATATCACCTCCAGAATTCACTAATTTTCCAGACATTTCTCCGGACTGGAAACGGTCTACGCTCATGAATTCTATCAAATGAGGGGTGCATAATAAACTGCTTTGCGTATAGGTACAATATGGGTCTATTTCAACCCGCCATATTGTACCGCTTTTAGCATCCGGTTCAATTAGATGGTGATGCTGTACGATGCCTAATAGAGAGAAGACGGGTTGAAGCGTATTTCGAGAAGGTACAATAAGCAGTTCACTGAAGAAGTGTATTGAAGCGTATTCCAAGAAGATACAATAAGCAGTTCACTGAGGAAGTGTATTAAAACGTATTCTGAGAGGGTACGATAATAGAGAATGAACTCCTGATGGCTAGTCTGAAACCGTGACATTCTTCGTGCCCTGAAGGGCGCGGCTTCCCGTACCGCAGGTGGGATACTATCAGGGGGATCGGTCGCAACGAATGGACATTTCGACGACCGTGGCCGCTTACTACACACGGGTGTTGATCACGGGACCGATGATTCTCGATGCGTTCGCGAACGTCGGCACTCGAGCGTCCGATACCCAGCGGCGACGGCCTCGAGCAGTGGTCGATGTCGAATACCGACCCGACGGTTATTCGCGGCCTCGAGCTGCCTTGGAGGACTCCCGGCGGCGGGAGCGAAACCGGATTCGTCGGTGCTATTGCTGATCGGTGAACCGACTCGAGTAGTGGCAACGCTACCCCTTTCCTTCATTTAGACAACCAGAACTTCAGTAGCGGCTGATTTTCGCAATTTCAGTTGTGCTCGGACTCTCGAGGGCGGGGTCGGTACCGCGATCGCACTGCAGAGTCTGTGGGATCGTTTCGCGCGAAAACCCCCTTGGCGGGTGGCCCAAAGGGACTAAGCTAAAAAATTCCAACGCCCCACCGCCGCCACCGCACGCAGATTTCGAGTTGAAGCACATAAAATAGGGGTTAGATTGAGACAGACCACAGCCATCAGTATATTTATCATACTTGCATCTCTACCATTTCAAATAGCGATCTTGAGTAATATATGACACCTGTGATTGGTACTGTTGGAACGATCATACTCTCTGCATTTTCTGGAGCGGCGGCATTGATGTTGCTTAGAATTCTATTAAAGAGAAGACGGTTAATGGCAGCTCTTCATGAGGAATTACTCAACATTCACGTCAAGTGTCGCGTGTTTTCAGAAGATGGAGGCCATGCATTAGAAGACGCGCTAGTACGAGCACCAACAACTGAATTTGACCGTTCAGCCTTCCAATCGCTCAAGACAAAAGATCCAGCATTATACGTCAAGATCACTCGATATTCCTCTGATTTGTCAAAGTCGTACGGAACCCTTACTGGACTAGAGTATGTTGAAAAAGACGGCCTTTTACCATATAAGAAGTATAACCTGAACGACCAAGACGAATATGAGAAGTTAAAAGAAGAATTCGATGGAATGAAAGGATTTGTGAATGGAATTATAAGTGAAGTTGAGGAATCATCGAAGAATAGTATAACGGAAATTGAAAACTATACTCAAGAGTCTCTGATTCGCCGTGTTATATACTGGGGCTGTTTCAGAAGTATAAATATAGATCCCGATAACCCAGAGTAATAACCTGTCTAAAACGTAGTTCGTGAGCTGATGTTCTCATGTCCGCTTAGAAGGGTACGGAGGTTTAAGTGCGAAAACGAGGCCACGACAGTCCGTGGTGCGCCATCCTCGAGATGACTCGCTGGCCGTATTCGCACTTGTCGTACTCGCTCGCGATCATAAGGGAACGCCCACTGAGAATCATGCGCTCGACCTGGCTGCCAAGATCGCTGACCAGCACGGACTCACGACTATCGATGTGTTCCGACAGCTCGAGGAACGGAGCGAGGCTCACTGCTGGGGGAAGATTGTGGCTAAGGCCAAGGTCACAAATTAACCGCCCTGTCTCCTACTGTCCTCAAGAGGGCAGAGGCAAAAAATCACAGCATCCGGCCGCACCTCTTGTAATTGCCTTGTTGGATCTGCTTAGGAGGTCGCGGAGTTCTGTGGGCAAATTCAATCGGCTGTGGACCTCATTTGGGAAATTAATATATAGGGAGTCTTATCAAACAGGTTGGCTTTTCACCGTTGCATACCACTGAGATATTGTTATTAAAAGAAGACCAATATATATGAAATCAGCTAGCAAAACAATTAGCACACTAAAATAGAATTGTGGACTGTATAAATCTAGATTGGGAATGTCTGTAATAACTAGGTTATTTCGGATAAAAGCCACATATCCAATCATTACAGATAGTAATAGCAAATTCACCATATACCGTATTATTGCAAATCCGGTAGCACCTCTAATTCTTGCTGCATGTTTCTCGGCATTAGGTGGCAAATCTATCACCTGTAGTTGACTTTCGGAAGCACTATTCACACCTCTTAAGAGAAGTATTCCGGGAACGTAGATAATAACCGCAAAGAAGGTCAAATTAAGAAGGAGAGAAAAAATCATACTTAGGATACCAGATCCATCTAATGCAAAACTCAAAACTGAATAAAGCAGTATGAAGCCAATTGTACTGAATACGGTCAGTACAAAGCCTACCGCGAACAAGGTTTCAAAAAACCCATCCCAATCTGTCTGATTGATTCGCGACTTGATGTCAGAAACTATTCCAAGTGGGAGAAAATCTTTAAGAAGGATTTTTAGAGGGTGATCTTGAGTCATCGCCTGTGGTAAGTTATTAAAGAATAGTAATAATGTGTTATGTTCTTTTCGATTGATGTTTTCTCCAGACTTTTAGCTACAAGTAGCCATGTTCATTATCTCTCTCACTAGGGTTGTACGATGACGCAACTCCAGACGTGAGACCGTCGTTGTGGTGGGACGAATATTGGTGTTATCTCCCACCACTATTATTGTTATAAAAGCTGGACGGCTGGCGAAGGTTTTGAGGTTGAATAGTTTCCCTTGGGTCCTCGTCACGGACGTTCTCTGCTTTCACAATATCCATAAGTGAATCTACTTCGTGTATGTTGAATTTCTGCGACCATATTAGCTTTTCTTCGATCACATCAGATAAACTATTGGAATATTTGAATGAAACTTGGAATTTGAACAGATCATTCCCAGTATTAACGTAGTGATCCTCTTCCTCGTCCAAATTCGTTTCTTTGAAATTGTCGAAACCACTATAGAATACATGGTCGTTTGATTCAGGATCCCAACATTCTATCACAATTGAATAAGGAGCGAACACAGTGACTCCAGTTTCTCCAGCACGCAGTGCCCCTCTTCCTATAACCTGGTGGCTAACTTCTGTTCCATACTCAGCCATGTATTCTTGCTCTTGTATCTGATTGACTTCATTCCAAATTATTTCTTCAGAATTTATCGTTCGATCTAAGTGTGTATCTGTGTTTTCAGGAAGTGGTGCAATCAAAATTGCCAATTCGATATCTTTAGCAGTCCCAGAACCAATGTTTGACAGTTCGAAAAAAAGTGCATCATCTTTAATGTACCATTTGTCAATTGCAATAACAGGCTGGTGGGAAAGTTTAGTCTGCTCTTCCAGTATCTCTCGCTGTTTTTCCATACTTCTGTACTGTGCGATATACGCGATAACAAGAAGAAAGGATAATAATACAGAAAGAGCACCTTGGTTTTGGTTTAGAACGTTCAATATTTCCTGTAATAGTTGAGTTCCTCTCTCCAAGAATATGGTAGTCATGTTTCTAGGTATTTTGCTTACAATAGATAAACACTATTGGTGTAATCTAACCACCTAATCATAACTGTCCCAGCGGATAGTTTAGGAGAATCTGAATTAGGCTGTCTTCCCCCTGCGGTTGAATGTTGCGAAGAATGGTTTCCCCAATATGAACACGAGCCGAGTACTGTCGTGTTCATATTCAGCCAATAGCCCACGAGACCGCCCCGGTCCTCGCATCGATCACGACGCATTCAACCCTCTCTTTATAAGCAAAAACCGCTCGAGTGAACCAAAAAACGAGGAGAGACGAGCCGTATTCACGACCAGATCTCATACCGAGACACAACTCGATCCGGCCAGGAACAATAGCTATAAGTTATACTAGACTGACATTCAGAATGGAAGCAACGACTCCGATCCGCCGCAGGGGGCATGCGCTGAAATGCCCCGGGTGCTGAAGACACCCGAGACGTGGCTTCCAAATCCCCATCACGGGATTCAAAGCCATGATTGCGTACATTCTACCGGGACATAAACGTCCCGCAAGTGCGTCGTATCGACCGTTCCGAACAGCGAACGCGCCGGATACCGCGGTCTCGAGTCCACCCCTTACCTCGAGCGCCAGAACCGATGGCCGATGAGTCCGAGGCGACCCCGACGTTCCCCGACTGCCCGCGCTGTGGTGAGCCGATCACGATGGCGGTGGTCGCCGGCCCGATGACGGCCAGGGTTTCGCCCTGTGGCTGTCGGGTGGTGCCGGAGTCGCTCGAGTAGCAGGTACGAGGGTGAGAGACCGTCGTTGAAAGCAGCGACGACACCGTGACTGCACTGCGATCCCCGAACGGTGAATACGGAACGTGCTACTGCACACACCGATCGGTCTGTGGCAGTACAAAGCGAACGATATTCCCTTCGGGAGACCCCTCTTCGAAGGTGAGTTCACCCCCGAGCGAATCGACACACCATTGCATCACCCAGAGGCCAACGCCGGACCCGTGAAAGGTGGTGCTCGCCGTTACATCCTCTTTGAGCACGTCAATTTCGACGGCTGGAATGGTTTCATTAGTATCGACAATTTGAATCACTGCCCGACCAGTGTCGGTCTCTTCGGTGACCGAAATTTTGACAGCGGGATCCGCATCGTCACTGTGGACGATCGCATTTTCGAGCGCGTGCTTCGTAGCGTAGTGGAGTCCCCTATCAGCGTTCACGAAGACGTCTGATTGGATATCGACAGTCAGTTCGGCGTCTGGATACTCCGATTGGATCTCCGTAGCGACTTCCGTGACCAGTCGTTTCCCCTTCGTGGGCGATCGCTCCGTTGCGTCGGGTTCCGCGATCTCTTCGACCTGCTGAATCGAGTCGCTCAACGTTCCGATCTCCATGGCGATATCCACGATGGTCTCGATTTCCTCCTCGAGCGTCTCCTCCTCGACTGCACTTTTAAGCCGATCGGCGTACCCGATGAGTATGTTCGTCTCGTTTCGTAGGTTGTGCCGAATAACTCGGTTGAGGAGTCGCAATCGTCGTTCTCGAGCCTTATATCCCGTAATATCCCGAATCTCTGCGACAACGCATGTCGTCTCATCGATCGTCGTGCGATTCAGACATGCACGAACCCAGACTAACTCACCGGTAGCACGTTCGATTTGCCACTCGAATACCTGCTCCTCCCCGTCAGCTGCTGCCCGAATTCGACGGACCGCTTTTTCTTGGGTGAACCGCTTTGTGGACGCCGTATAGTCTCCGACCTCCATTTCCCGTAACTCTGCTCGAGTGTAGCCGTATAATTGTTCCAGCGGCTTGTTTACGTCGAGTATTTCTCCTGTTTCCGGTTCGTGCAACGTGACTCCAATCTTCAAATCATCGAAAGAGTTCGGCAGTACAACATTCTTCAAATCGGACATACCTCCTATAGTAATTAAACTTATATAAACAAGCGAACTGAGGAAACGGTTGCCTATTGGTTTTCTCAATTCATATGGGTACTTTCACTTTAGGCACCAGGCCAACACCCTTAACAGATGAAACATCGAGTTATTGCATACTAAGGACACTCATGCAAGACGAAAATCCACCGTCGCACGGTGACCGGACGCTGATTGAAAACTTTCCAAACGGAGTATTAGTACTGTTCGATGCTGACCTTCGCTATCGTATTGTTGGCCCCGAGACGCTCCCGTTCTCACAACGGAGCGCAACAGAGATGGTCGGCAAACACGTTGATGAGCTTTTTCCAGACGAAACAGTTGCCGTGCTTAAACCGAACCTTCACGCTACGATTGCAGGAGGCTCTCGGTCGTTCGACACGGAATACCAGGGCCAGATCCACCATATTGAGACGAGATCAGTACGTGTTGGCGACGAGCCGTACGGCATTTTAGTCACACAAGATGTCACCGAAGCTCGCCAGACAGCGGCGGAGCTCGCCGATCAAAACAAGCGCCTCGATCAGTTTGCGAGTATGGTTTCTCACGACCTTCAAAATCCCTTAGCGATTGCAGTCGGTGAACTCGAGCAATATCGCGAGACGGGCGACGACAGCTATTTAGATGGAATCGAGAACGCGTTGGTACGAGTAGAGGATCTCGTCGTAGATCTCACCGCACTCGCTCGAACCGATACCCCGTCAAATACCCGCAAATCTGTCTCACTACCTGAGGTCGCACGAGAGGCCTGGAAATTCATCGATACACAGTCAGCTTCTCTTGAAACGCAAAACTGTGCCATCCAGGGCGACAGGAGCCAACTTCAGGCACTTTTCGAAAACCTGCTTCGAAACGCGGTCGGCCATGGTGGAACGGATGTAACTGTCCGGGTCGGCCCCACTGGGGGCGGATTCTACGTCGAGGATACTGGAACGGGAATTCCACCAGAGAAACGAGAGCAGGTGTTCGAACACGGGTTTACGACAGGTTACAGTGGGAACGGCGTCGGATTGACGATTGTCGGTCGAATTGCCGCCGATCATGGGTTTGAAGTTGCGCTTATGGAATCGCGAGAGGGCGGTGCTCGGTTCGAATTGCAGTAACTGCACACTGGCCCCTCCAACGGTTACTATCGTGCTCTCCTCTAGATCTCACACCGAGACAGCGGGATCGGTTCGAGTCAGGTCCGCGGTCCCAGTCATGCCGAACACAGAGCGCTCTCGAGCTACTATCCACCCCCGCACCCAAATACATCTATCAACTGCAGGGACAACCATCACCTGTCACCGAGTGATCGTCTACGAAAATGACCAGCGAGTCCGCCGACTGGGAGTACAAAGCCGTCGAGCCCCCCACGGAACTCACGAAACGCGAGTCCGCCAACCCAGAGCAACGACTCAACGAACTGGCCGCGGAGGGGTGGCGACTCGTCGAGACCGTCTCCTACGACGGCGGCGGCACGAAGTACCTGATCTTCGAGCGGTCGCTCGAGGACGCATGAAGGACTTCTCGACCGATAACACGATGCGGGGCCGGGCCCACGAGAACCGCTACAAGCTCTGGGTGTTGCTCAACGCGAATCGGTGGTGGCTCACCGGGGCGATGGCCGCCGGGATCTTCGGCGCGCTGTTGCTCTGGGGGGTCTCGAACCCGCCGTCGGCACAGGAGGTGCTGTTGACCACCGACTGGGTCAAGATGTCCTTTCAAGCGCTGATCGGCGCGCTCATCACCGGGACCACGCTGGTCGTCTCGATCAACCAACTCGTCCTCTCCCAGGAGATCGGCCCGCTCGGCGGCCAGCGCCAGCGGATGGACCTCGCGATGGACTTCTACAAGAACACCGACGAGCTGCTCGAGTTTCCCAGTCCCGCCAATCCGGCGCTCTTTCTCAAGGAACTCATCGACGCGACCAGCGACCGCGCTCGCGCGTTCGAGAACGCGGTCCAAGAGAGCGACGACGAAGACTTCCGGGAGCACACCGAGGCGTACGTCGAGGACCTGCTCGAGAACGCGGAGGTGGCAACGGACCAGCTCGAGAACGCCGATTTCGGCTCCTTCGCCGTGATGAAGGCCGCGCTGAACTACAACTACGACCGGAAGATGTACGATCTTCGCTGGCTGCTGGACGAACACGAGGACCACCTCACGACGGCACAACGCGAGGCGGGACGCGAAACGCTCGAGGCGCTCACGATGTACGGCCCCGCCCGGGAGTACATCAAGACGCTCTACTTCCAGTGGTCGCTGGTCAAACTCTCGCAGGGGATTCTGTATCTCGCGGTGCCGGCGCTCGTCGTTGCGGGTGGCATGGTGATGCTCGTCGACGGGACCGCGATCAGCGGCACGCTCCTCGGCATCGACGTCTGGCTGTGGGTCATCTGTGCCGCGTACACGATCTGTGTCCTGCCGTTCTTGCTGTTCGTCTCCTACATCCTCCGGCTGGCGACGATCGCAAAACGAACGTCCGCGATGGGGCCGCTCGTCCTCCGCGGGGACTGAGTTCGCAGAAACAGGTCGATCAGTCGCTCGAGCACTGCAGCAACCGCGCGTCACCGGCCGGCCGGCGATCCCGGCTCGGTCGGCTGGTGATCGTCGTCCGACAGACCGGGCAGTCGTAGTCGACCGCGTCGCCGTTCGGTCGCCGGTTCCAGTCGCCCTCGATGGGGCTCTCGTGGCCGCAGTCGAAACAGTACAGCGTCGTCTTATCGGGTATCAGGGGGTCGGTAGTGGAGGCGGGGAGTGTCATACCAGCGGTCCGAACCGGGTGGACATAACCCCGTTGGTGTCAGCCGTGTTCGACGTGTGATAGCGGCTATCAATCCTGTGACAGTGAGACTATCTCGCACGAATTTTCGAACGACGCGTCGATGGCCCTCGTCTCGAGACGGCCGTAAGTGACATGCTCGAGTCGGTCACTTGCGACGTACCCGAGACGAGCGTGCACGGGGTCGAGACGGCTGCACACGATCCGACTCGAGCGCTGCCGTCGTCGACTACGCGCTCCCGGTCAGTTGGGCCTCGAGCCACCCTTCGAAGCGCTCGACGACGACCGTCGCCACGGCGTCGGCGATCCGGTCGGGCGAGTCGGTCAGATCCCAGACGTACTCGCCGTTTCGAGTCATCGTCACCCACTCGACGTACTCGCCGCGGTCGAGTTCGAGGAGCAACTCCTCGAGGACGCTCTCGTCGAGTCGACAGCCGACCGCGTCTTCGATGCGCGCGGTGAGCTGGGGTGTCGTTGCGACGATACGGTCTTCGTCGGTGGCGGTCGCGGGGAGGGCGGTCGGCGATTGCGGGGACGGCGGCCGGTCGGTCATTGTCGGCCAATCGGTTGGTGTTCGAGGTGTATTAATTCTGGTGGAAGTCTCGGCATCGTGACTACCGCGAAACACGACCGGATCCGAGTGGCGCGGTCGACCGCGTCCGAGTCGAGCACTGTCCATCGAGACCGTTGGGTACGCAACGTTTTCGCCGTTCGAGCGACCCTCGCTTCCGGACGAGCGCGAGCGATGTCACCCCCGAACTGGCCCTGATCCTCATTGTGACCGAAATATTCCGTCTCCCCCTCCCGACGACGGAGTCCAACGACTGCCAATAGCCGTTGGCCGTAACCTATACTTCGTAATTTTACGTTACACTCTTTCTTCAATATCTCGCCAACCAGAAATATTATTAGTCAGCACAGTATTGAAACGCGATATGCGATACGTGACATACGTACTCACGCCACAACAGGGGTACTTCGATCCGGGGGAAGCGCTGTTGCGCGAGTGCGGTGTCACCCTCAGAACGATACAGGACATCGACTTCCTCACCGACGGGACGATCGTCACGCGACGTGAGATCCGAGGGGACCGAGGGGACATCATCAGCGCACTCGAGCATCCCGACTCGAAGATCTTCGATTACCTGCTCAGCGACGTCGACGGCAACACGATCCTGCAGATGCACTACCAGCCGAGCGAGTTGACGACGACGCTCTTCGAGATCCACCGGCGACACGCCGTCTTGCTCGACTATCCGATGGAGTATACCGGGCCCGAGAACGCGTGTCTTCGGGTCTCCCAGATCGGCTGCGAGAGCGAACTGCAGTCGCTCGTCGCGGAGACGCGAGACGCCGTCGACCTCGAGATCGAACGTCTCGGCAGGTACGACCCCTCCGACGGACAGCCGTTGACCGATCTGACGGAGCGCCAGCGCGAGGTGCTCTCCGTCGCGATCGAGGCAGGCTACTACCAGGAACCCCGCGAGGTGACCTATCAGGATATCGCCGAGCGACTGGGCTGCTCGGCAGGTACCGTCGGCCAGCACCTTCGTCGAATCGAGTCTCAGCTCATGTCGACGGTGATCACCGGCGGTACGTCGGCCACAGAGCACAACTCGACGTCGGAGACCGGATCGAACGCGGAACCGAGGCCGCCGTCGAGGCGATAAACGGTCGAGGCCGAGTCCGGTTACGGAGCCGCTCGCGTCGCCGCGTCCGCCGAGACCGACTGCTCCTGCGGGAACGAGAGCGTGACGATCGTGCCGCCACCGGGCCGATCCGCAAAGCGCAGGTCGCCCCCGGCGTTCTGGACGATCCAGGCGACGAGCCACAGGCCTAGTCCGGAGCTGTGTTCAAGCTGTGTCTCCCGACCCTCGAGGACCGCCCGCCGTTCGGCGTCGGGAATGCCGTTGCCGTCGTCGGTGACCGTGAACTCGAGTCTGGACTCGGTCTCGTACGCGACGGTACGGACGGCGATTTCGACGGTCGGACCGTCGCCACCCTCCCCGGTCGAACTGTCGTCGTCGCGGGGCCCGTTGTGCTGAATCGCGTTGGCGACCAGTTCGTCGAGGGCGTCGGTGATGCTGCCGTCGACGCACGGCCTGGTCGCCTCTGATCTCTGCTCCTCGACCTGCGTGATGATCCGAGCGTCGGGGTACGCGGTTCGCGCGCGGTCGACGACCGACCGCACCACCGCCGTCGTCTCGACCAGTTCGGCCGCGCCGTTCCGTTCGAGCGTCCGCTCGACGCCGCGGGCCTTGTCGGCCGTCGTCATCAGATCGTCGATCTCCTCGAGAATGGGGGCGACGTGACGGCACTCGAGGGTCGAGTCCCGCTCACCCGCGAGGGTTGCGTGGCCCTGGATAACGGTGACGGCGTTCCGGAGGTTGTGCCGAAGTACGCGGTTCAGCACTTGAATGCGCTGTTCGCGGTCGCGCTGCTCCGAGACGTCGCGTGCGACGACGACGGAGCCGTACTCGAGAGCGCTCACCGTAACGTCCTGGGGGAAGGCCGTCCCGTCGGCGCGCTTGCCGGTCAGCGTTCCCCGCCAGTAGCGCCGCTCGTCCAGCGCCGGGAGGACTTCGCGTTCGATGGTGGACCGGGCGGCGTTCGTGTACAGCGTTTCCCAGTGTGTTCCCTCGAGCGCCGCCGCGCTTCGAACGCCGTAGAGGGCGGCGTAGGCGTCGTTGGCGTAGGCGTGGTTATCGTCGACGACGACGGCGATGCCGTCCATCGAGGCGTCGATGGCCTGGGACAGTTGTGCGTTCTCGCGATAGTGGTGGGCGAACTCGACGTAGATGTGGCCGAGAACCGCGCCGAAGGCGATACCGGTACTTAGCGCACTGAGCACCGGCTGGGCGAACCCGCCGGTAAATCCAGCCCTGATCGAGAGGAGGTAGATGCTCCAGGCGCAGAACGTTGCGACGATTGCACCGCAGGTAACTGAGAATACGGTGACGATATCCACCCGCTGCGTTCCGTTCTCGCGAGCCTGCGATCGGAGCCCGTACCAGACGAGAGCTACGCCGATCGCCCCCGGAACCAGGAGTTCGACGACCAGCAGTGTGAGGGGGCCGCCGAACACGAACGCGTACGCGCCAACAATGCCGAGGAGGACGATTCCGACGATCGAAACCGAGTACTCGCGAACCGCTGAAATCGCGAGGCGAGCACTCGAGTTCATCGGCGTGACAGTAGCCGATGGGGGAACGGTCACGATAAATCAATTGGCAGTCCCGTCGACAGATCCGTCGTGAAACGGAGTTCAGTACGGCTCTCCCGAGTCGAGATGATGATCGAGCCGCTTCGAGTCGTCTCTCCCGCATCGCCACCCTACATCGTTTGTAGCTGGCGCCCGTCCAGTCAACTATGTCGACCCTCTACGCGGCACTCCGCGATCGACTCCTCGCGTGTACGCAAGACGGACCGACCGACGCCGATTGGACGGTGACGACCCACCTCGAGGGCCACGACCTCGAGTGCGTCGCGGCTTCCCCCGCCGCCCCGGATCGCGTCTTCGTCGGGACCTTCGAAGACGGACTCTTTCGCGCGCAGGCGGCGGACGACGGGACGGGAGACTCGAGCGACGAGGTGGACGAACCGAGCGCCGACGCGGACGCCCCGTCGTTCGAGCGCCTCGAGACCGAGTTCGTCAGCGACGCGGTCATGTCGCTCGCGATCAGCCCCCACGACCCGGACGTGGTCTACGCCGGCACGGAGCCGAGTCGCGTCTACCGCTCCGCCGATGGTGGGGACTCCTGGACCCTGCTCCCGGGGCTGACGGACCTCCCCTCCGCCGAGGAGTGGTACTTCCCGCCGCGCCCGCACACCCATCACGTCCGCTGGCTCGAGGTCGACCCGTTCGACCCCGACCGTCTCTACGTCGGCATCGAGGCCGGCGCGTTCGTCCTGAGCACCGACGGCGGCGAGACCTGGCACGAACGGCCCGAGGGCTCTCGTCGGGACAACCACACGCTGGCGATCCACCCCGACCGAGAGGGCCGCGTCTACACCGCGGCGGGCGACGGCTACGCCGAGAGCGACGACGGCGGCGAGTCCTGGACACAGCCCCAGGAGGGCCTCGAGCACACCTACTGCTGGGGTCTCGCCGCCGACCCGGGCGATCCGGACTCGATCATCGTCTCGAGCGCGAGCGGCGCTCGGAGCGCCCACACGGCCGAGACGGCCGAGTCGTACGTCTACCGCCGAACCGACGACGAGCCGTGGGACCGACTCGACGATCACGGGCTGCCGACGGGCGAGGGCGTCGTCCGCGCCGTCTTCGACACGACCGACGAGAAGGGCGTCGTCTACGCCGTGAACAACCGAGGCCTGTTCGTCAGCGAGGACTTCGGTGGCCGCTGGGAGCGCGTCGATATCGACTGGCCGTCGGAACTCGAGACGCAGACGCCGCGTGGGCTGGCCGTTCTCGAGGGCTATCGGAGCCACTGAGGGTCAAAGAACCCGAAATCACAGGACACCGTCGCGATCGGTGTGGAAACGGTTTCCGTGGCTTAGCGTCTCGGTTCGATCGGCGTCCCGGCCAATCCACCACGGCGGTGTTCGAACAGCGAGACGATCGCGACGGCGTGAACCGGAGCGATGAGCGCGCTACCCAGAAACGCGCCGATGACGGGAACGCTGGTGAGAAGCCAGGTGCCGATTCCGAGGACGAGTATCAGTCCGAGCACCGACCAGCGAACGCCCCGGGTCCAGGCGCCGGCCTGTCGGATCGCCGTCCAGGGCGACACGCCAGCGGCAACGAGTCCGGGCACTGGAAAGAGCCACACCACCACGGCGAACAACGCTGCCAGCGGAACGAGTCCGAGCACCCCCATCTCCTGAAGGAATCCGACCGAGCCGAGCAGCCGATGTGCGAGGTCGATTCCGACGACGACCACGAGATACGACGGGAGCGGTCCGAGATGCGCTTCGCCGTCCAGCAGACGGGTCAGCGCGATAACGCCGGCGAGGGAGACCGCGAGCACGGAGAGAACGTACAGTCCGAATCCCCACACGAAATACGGCGCCTCGAGTCCGACGAGCGATTCGAGGGGCAGCGTCGTCTGCCCTACGCCGGTCGGATAGCCAGGAAACTCGACGTGGACCGTCGCTTCGTCGAGGCCGTCGTACTCGAGGGCCGGAATCGGATCGCGCCGTCGGAGCGCGTCGACGACGGAGAGAACGATCCCCGCGACGGCGAACGGAACGAGCACGGACGGGTTCCGACGGAGCCGACCGACGGCTGCCGAGAGGACGGGCACCACGGACCACGCCCGCCGGTTGTACCCGTCGTTTCGGTCGCGCAACACGGCTAGCTCGCCTCCTCGAGGGCCAGCAGTCCCTCGTCGGTGAGGACGTACAACACGCCGTCGCCGACGATCGGCTGCGTGAAGTAGGTCTGTTCCTCGTAGGTCCACCGTCTGTCGCCCGTCTCGGCGTCGATCGACCGCCCGAACGCCGCGTAGCCGCCGCCGGCGCTCACTCCGCGAATCCCCTCGCGGCCGCTGACGGCGAGCGTGTCGTGTCGGTAGGCTCTCGCTTCGGCTCGAGCAGGCGTCGACCAGTAGCGACCGTCCCGTGCGAATCGAATGTCGCCGGTGGTCCGATCGAACGCGACGAGCGACCCTCGGCCAACGACGTATAGCGTCTCTCCGACGAGAATCGGTGCCGCCAGCCCGTGCATTGGCGACTCCCTGTCACGCTGCCACGCGACGTCGACGCCGTCTTTCGGCCCCGAAGCGGCTGGATTGTGACCGGTTCCGGCGGAGTCGTACCGCGCCATCGGCCAGTCGGTCTCGGTCGTCGCTCCGGGTGAGATCGGTCCGTCGACGAGCTGGTGGCCGCCGGCGACCCCCGCGAGGGCGAGGCCGCCGCCAGCGAGTACGTGTCGTCTGGAGGGCATCACCGACGGGGTTCGTCCACGCAACATGTAAACACTCTCATTCGTTCGGGCCGAATTCAACGGCGTCCGTCAGCGTCGGCGCACTCGACGGAGCGGCGTTCTCGCCGGCCGACGGAGAGACCGACTCGAGTACCCGTGCAATCGGCTGCATGCTTCGAAATCCTTTTAGGCGCTACACGGGGATAGTAGTGTAACTGAGTGATATCATGGACGTCGACATCATCTCCGAAACGGAGAACCCCATGTTGCATCGAACGGACGTTACCTTCGAACTGACCCACGAGGACGCGACCCCCTCGCGCCTGCAGGTTCGCGACAGTCTCGCGGCCAAACTGAACAAGGACGCCGACGAGGTCGTCGTCCGCAAACTCGACACCAAGTTCGGGATGCGCAAGACCGTCGGCCAGGCGAAGGTCTACGACACGGCCGACAACGCCCGCGACGTCGAGCAGGACCACATGCTCGAGCGCAACAAGATCGGCGCGGCCGAAGAGGACGCCGAACCGGAAGCGGAGGAGGCCTGAAATGGCACGACACGAACTCTACAACGACGACGGCACCACGGAGCGCGAGAAGTGCCCCCGCTGTGGCGACGTCTTCCTCGCGGACCACGGCGACCGCACCCACTGCGGCAAGTGCGGCTACACCGAGTGGGAATAACGGGAACCGTTCCGCTCCACTCTTCCGACCGATCGTACAGCCGGATACCTACACGTGAGTTCTGACACCCGAATTCTCGGCATCGAAGGCACCGCCTGGGCGGCCAGCGCGGCCGTCTTCGATGGCGCGACCGACGACGTGTTCATCGAGAGCGACGCCTACGAACCCGACAGCGGCGGCATCCATCCACGCGAGGCCGCCGAACACATGCACGACGCGATTCCCCGCGTCGTGGAGACCGCACTCGAGCACGCCCACAACACGTTCGACGGCCCCGCCGACGAGGCACCGATCGATGCCGTCGCCTTCTCGCAGGGTCCGGGTCTCGGCCCCTGTCTGCGCATCGTCGGCACGGCCGCACGGGCGCTGAGCCAGGCGCTCGAGGTCCCTCTCGTCGGCGTCAACCACATGGTCGCCCACCTCGAGATCGGCCGCCACACCTCGGGCTTTGACTCCCCCGTCTGCCTGAACGCAAGCGGTGCGAACGCGCACCTGCTAGCCTACCGTAACGGTCGGTATCGCGTGCTGGGCGAGACGATGGACACTGGCGTCGGCAACGCGATCGACAAGTTCACCCGCCACGTCGGCTGGACCCACCCCGGCGGACCGAAAGTCGAGGCGGCGGCCGAGGACGGCCAGTACATCGACCTCCCGTACGTCGTCAAGGGGATGGATTTCTCCTTTTCGGGGATTATGAGCGCGGCGAAACAGGCACACGACGGTGTCTCCGCGAGCAGTGCGAGCGGAGGCTCGTCGGACGAGCGTCGTGAGTCCGACGGTGGGACCCCCATCGAGGACATCTGCTTCTCCCTCCAGGAGAATATATTCGGGATGCTCACAGAAGTCGCCGAACGAGCGCTCTCGCTGACCGGCAGCGACGAACTCGTCCTCGGCGGCGGCGTCGGACAGAACGCCCGCCTCCGAGAGATGCTCGAGGCGATGTGTGACCAGCGCGGCGCCGACTTTCACGCCCCCGAGCCCCGATTCCTGCGGGACAACGCGGGGATGATCGCCGTGCTCGGAGCGAAGATGTACGACGCGGGCGAGACGCTGGCGCTCGAGGACTCGCGCGTCGACCCGAACTACCGGCCCGATCAGGTCCCCGTCGTTTGGCGCACGGACGAGCCCGAACTCGCAGTCGGGCGGGCCGACGGCGAAACCCAGGTTCGCGGCGCGGAAGCGCTCGTCTCCCTCGACCCCGACGCCGGCCGGGTCACGAAACGCCGCGAGTCGAAGACCTACCGCCACCCGGAACTCGACGAGCGTCTCCGGCGCGAACGCACGACCCTCGAGGCCCGACTGACGAGTCTCGCCCGTCGCGAGGGCGTGCCGACGCCGGTGCTGTCGGACGTCGATCCGCTCGAGGCGCGACTGGAACTCGAGTACGTCGGCGACGCCGACCTCCGCGACGCGCTCACGGCCGAACGCGTTCGCGACGTCGGTCGCCACCTCGCGCGACTACATCGGGCGGGGTTCGTCCACGGGGATCCGACGACGCGGAACGTTCGGGTCGGGAGACACGACGGGTCTTCGGAGGAACGATCGGCCAACAGCCGCGAGCCGGATCCAAACCGCACCTTTCTCATCGATTTCGGCCTCGGCTACCACACCGACCACGTCGAGGATTACGCGATGGACGTCCACGTCTTCGACCAGAGCCTCGTCGGCACCGCGGACGACCCCGAACCGCTGCGCGAGGCGGTCCGGGAGGGCTACCGCGAGATCGGCGAGGAGAGTGTGCTCGAGCGCTTGCGGGACGTGGAGGGACGGGGTCGGTACGTGGACAGTACGTAGTCGCGAGGGCGGCGACGACTGGTACGCAGTGGAGGGGTTCCTGTTACTCGAGCGAACAGGCGTCGTCCTCTCCGGCGGTCGTATCGAGTCCGAACAGCAGATTTCCGCCGCAGAAACCGGTTAGCGCGTTCTGGAGAAGTCCGAGTCCCGCGACGGCCGCGATTGCGGCGCGTTCGCGTTTGTCCTCGGAGTACGCTGCAACAGCGATCACGACGAGCCAAATGCCGAGCACGCCTCTGAGTACGCGATCGAATCCGCCGACGTTTCGGTTCATACGCTTCCGTTCGGTAGTTTCAACGAAAAGCGTTCGTGATCACCGCTCCGAATCGAGGAACTGATAGCCCGTTGGGTACAGATTCGACCGATGACCGACATTCTTCTCACCGGCTACGAACCGTTCGGCGAGTTCGAATCCAACCCCGCGAGCCAGCTCGCGAACCGCCTCGACGGGACGACCGTCGGCGACGCGACGATTGTCGGGCGCGAACTCCCCGTCGTCTTCGACCGAGTCCGCCCGGCACTCGAGGCCGCGGTCGACGAGCACGACCCCGATATCGTCTGCGGACTCGGGCTGGCCGCCGGTCGGAACGCGCTCTCGCTCGAGCGCGTCGGGATCAACCTCCGGGATACCGCGGGAATCCCAGACAACGAGGATCGAACGGTGGTCGACGAGCCGGCGATCGACGACGGTCCGGACGCTTACTTCGCGACGCTGCCGCTACGACCGATGAAGGAGGCGATGCTCGAGGCGGGCGTGCCGACGACGCTGTCGACCGACGCCGGAACGCACGCCTGCAACAACCTGCTCTAGCCGCGCGCCATCTCGTCGAAACGAGCGATCGGGAGTTCAGCGCCGGGTTCGTCCACGTTCCGCTCTCGCACGAGCAGGCGGCCGAACGCGACGACGGCGAGCCCAGTCTGGCCCTCGAGGCGATGGCGGACGGACTCGTCGCCGGGCTCGAGACCGCGGTCGCGGAACGGTAACGGGTACAGACGGATACGAAACGAAAACAAGTGCGGTGATAGCGGTCCGCAACTACCACAGAAGGGGTCCTTGCGAGCAGAGAGACGAGTACCCAATACTCATATCCGGGGAGGATGTACGTTCGCGCATGGCAGACAAGCCGAGTTCCGGAGAGATTCTTGGGGTACCGTACAACTTCGAACGACCCAGCATGGGCCGCATGCTCTCGTCGTACTGGCAGCCCGGCGAAGGAATGCTCGTCGAGAAGCCCTTCGGTGTCGGCTACACGCTGAACCTCGCCAACTGGCGATCGTGGGTCGTCGTGGTCGTCGCCGGCGCGCTCCTCTGGCAGCAAGAACAGGGTGCCGCCGACCAGAGCCAAGAGCGCGAGGACGAACCCGTCGAAGTCATCGTCGACGAAGACGATAACTAACCGCTGCGAGCCGATCGCAGACGGGGGCGAACCGTTTCGGGCGCACCGTCGATCGCGTCGACAACGCGCCTGTGAGTCGATCGCCTGATCGAGCCGGCACGAATCGATTTCTCGGGCGGTAGTCCGTCCGATCCGCCGTCGGATTGTCGACTCGGTTTCAGGGTAGGTGGGGAGTTATCCACCACGTTCCCCTCGCGTTTCTCGAGACGCCGAAACAACCGGCGGATAACAATGGTCACCAGTGGCGACACTCACGCGTAGTGTCCCGCAAGAACGAACGGAGAGTCGGTGACGCCGCCCCGGAGTCGTCCAACAGCCCGTCGATCGTTGAGCGAGTACGCTCGGCGGCGATCGACTCGCGGACGGTGTCTCGAGCGGCCTGGCACTGCGGCCGGTTCGTCCATCAGACGTGTCCTACCCTCGCACGTCGAATTCGACGGCGGCTTCGGACGGGCGCTACCCCAACGACGTCGACGTCGGTCGCGTCCGACGGCGGCCGCGTTGGGACGACCCAGCGGTCTCCGCGGGCACCGTCGGGCGACGCACCTGCCACGGATCCGCTCGAGTTACAACCCGATCCGACGGTCGTCAACCCGGTACTCACCGCGAGGGACGTCACCGACTTCGGCGCCGTCGACTTCGTCGCGGACCCGTTCCTGTTCGTCACCGACACCGGTGAGTGGCACATGTTCTTCGAGGTTCTGAATCGGGATCGAACGCCGCCGGCGGCGATCGGACATGCGACGAGTCCCGACGGCGGCTTCACCTGGGAGTACGATCGGATCGTGCTCGAGACGGACGAGCACCTCTCGTTCCCGTACGTCTTCGAGTGGGAGGGCAGGCGCTACATGGTCCCGGAGGAGGGCGGTCCGGACGGCACGACGGTCACGCTGTACGAGGCGGTCGAGTTTCCGACGGCGTGGAAGCCGGTCGCGACGCCCGTTGCGAACGACCACGGAACGGACGATACGATACTCTTCCACTGGGAGGAGCGCTGGTGGGCGATCGTCGGTGACTCGGTCTACGAGAACCGGATTCACGTCTATCACAGCGAGTCGCTTCGTGCCGACGACTGGACGCCACACGCCGCGAATCCCGTGGTCACCGATCGGCCGAGCGCGACGCGACCCGCCGGCCGACCCATCCTCCGAGACAATCGGCTGCTCGTCTTCTACCAGGACTGTCGTCGACAGTACGGCGACAAGGTTCGAGCGTACGAGATCACTGCGCTCTCGCCGACGGCCTACGCCGACCGCGAGTGCGCGGAATCGCCGATTCTCGAGGGCTCCGACTCGCTGCTCGGCTGGTCCTCCGGCCGGATGCATCACGTCGACGCCTGGCATACCGGCGACGGCTGGCGGTGTGCCGTCGACGGCAACGTCGGGTTCGGACAGTCCGTGCTCTCGGATAACCACTGGGCGATCGGGATGTACGTCGACGCCGAGCGGTGATCGGCGAACCGACGGCTATATTCGCTCGGGAGCCACCGCCTCGAGTAGCGTATGACCATCCGATTCGTCACCGGTAACGAGGGGAAAGTCAGCGAAGCGCGAGAGTACTTCGAGGGTATCGCATCCGTCGAACAAGTTCAGTACGACTACACCGAGGTCCAGAGCGACTCGCTCGCGGACATCGCGACCCACGGCGCCCGTGAGACGTTCGAGGCCCTCGAGAGCGACGAGCCGGTGATCGTCGACGATACGGGACTGTTCGTCGACGCGTTAGGCGGGTTTCCGGGCCCGTATTCGGCCTACGTCGAGGATACCGTCGGCGTCGAACGCCTCTGGCGGCTCGCGAGCGAGGAGGAGAACCGACGGGCGCGTTTCAGGACGGTCCTCGTCTACGCGGATGCCGACGGAACGGAGACGTTCGAGGGATCGGTCGCTGGCACGCTCGTCGCCCCGCGCGGCGAGGGCGGGTTCGGCTACGACCCCATTTTCGAGTACAACGGGGCGACGTTAGCCGAGATGAGCACCGAGGAGAAGAACGCGATCAGTCATCGCGGCCGCGCGTTCGCCGCATTCGCGGAGTGGTACGCCGACAACGAGAGATAGTACGGATCGAACTTCTCCGATCTATCCGACAGCTCTCCTCTGCCCACAATAACTACTTTCGGCCCCAGATGCCTCTGTAGTGATTGTCTCTTTCGCCAGGCTAGAACCTTATATCGGAAGAGCACGATATGTTCTACACGATGCCGACGACCACGAACCGTTTCCGAACGCGATCCCGGATCGACCGACTCCGATATGAACTCGAGCAGTGAGGCCCTCGAGGCGGCCTGTCAGGCGCTCGAAGGCGTCTACGACGACGTCGACGGGGCCGTTGCCGGGCTCGAGGACCGACGGCCGGTTGACGGCCGGACCGAGACGCAGGTGACCGTCTTCGGCGCGCTCGCGAACGACCACCGGGTCCGCATCCTCGAGGCCCTTCGAGACGGCGAACTGTGTGCCTGTGAGCTGCAGGTCGTCCTCGAGGCTCCCCAGTCGACCGTCGCGACGCATCTCCGAACGCTCCGGGATGCGGGACTAATCGCGGGCCGCAAGAAGGGGAAGTGGACCTACTACCGAATCACCGACACGGCGGTCTTCGAACTGCTCGATCTGGGGGCTGCCGTGGACGTCCCGGCGGACGACTGATCGCGATAGCGAACGCCGACTCGTACTCCACCCATGACGACGAACGAATCACCCGACGACGACGCGACGACCGACCAGCGAACGCACGTCCGCGAGACGTACGGCGACATCGCAGCGACCGGCGACGGTTGTTGCGGAAACTCCGACGCCGAGATAGCGGCCGATCCCGACCGTACGCTCTCGCTCGGCTACGACGCCGACGACCTCGAGGAGGCTCCTGACGAGTCGAACCTCGGACTCGGCTGTGGCAATCCGGTCGCGATTTCGAATCTCGAGCCCGGCGAGACGGTGCTCGACCTCGGTTCCGGCGGTGGCTTCGACTGTTTCCTCGCGGCCCGCGAGGTCGGCCCCGACGGGCGTGTTATCGGGGTCGACATGACGCCGGAGATGCTCGAGCGCGCTCGCGAGAACGCGGCCGACAGCGATCACGAAACCGTCGAGTTTCGACTCGGCGAGATCGAACACCTGCCCGTCGCGGACGCGGCCGTCGACACGATCATCTCGAACTGCGTCGTCAACCTCTCGCCCGACAAGCGGCGGGTGCTCGCGGAGGCCTACCGCGTCCTGCGGCCCGGCGGCACGCTCGCGATTTCGGATCTCGTCGCGACCGAGCCGTTGCCCGACGAAATCCGGGACGATCCCGATGCCGTCGACGCCTGCGTCGGCGGCGCTGCCACGATCGACCAACTGGAAGTGTGGCTCGCCGACGTGGGCTTTACCGACGGTTCGATCACTGTCGAAGGCGAGTGGACCGACGACCTACCGATCGTCTCCGCGCGAATCGAGGCGAAAAAACCGACCTAGCGATGTTACGAGCGCGGGTCCCGATCCGGCCCTGGATACTCGCCGCCCTCGACCGCCTCGTAGAGGCTTTCGGGATCGAACAGCCGGGCGAAGGCGTCCGGCGGACGGACGCTGACGGAGACGCGTGACTGTAAGGTGAGGCCAGCCTGTGCCGACCCCAACCCCTCGTTGTAGGAGAGCAGGTGTGCAGCGTCGCCTCGATAGGCCGACGCGAGGGCCGGGTGGTCGCCGTCCGGCTGGTCGACGGCGACCCGTTCGGCCTCGAGTCGCTCACGGTGATCGGCCGCCAGATCGGCGTCGGCGAGCGCCGTCACCAGCCGTTCGGTTTGTGCGAGCAGCGGATCGCTCGCGACGAGGTCGACCCAGGAGTGGCTGCGGATGTGATCGAGGGCCTCACGGGCGTCGCCGCCGACGAACAGGTCGGCCGCGAGCACGTCGGCGTCGGCGACGACGCGTGCTGGATTGGGTCGGTCAGCCATCGTCGGACGCCTCCTCGGTCGCCGCCGTAGCCGTCTGATCGTCGGCCGCCATCCGCACGTCCTCGAGCGTGACGTCGTACTTCCCGGCGCGGTCGAACAGTTCGGCCCAGGTCGCTGTCATCGGCGATACTTCGCAGTCCGGGGAGAAAAGCGCGGTGTCTCTCGAGGAACCTCGATTTTGTATAGCCCATATCGGTTTATGGCTGTCGTTATCGCGTAAGAGTGGTCGGCACAGGTGCTCGACTCGAGCGTTGAAACGGCCTCTTCGGGCGTCTTCGCCGGTGAAACGGGCTCGACCCGGGTTGCTCGGTCTGAGTGCGTACTGAACGCCGTGGCGGAATGTTGATCTGGCAGTAGAACGTATTTCTTTCGAGACAGTCGACATGTTCATAGGGTTTACAAAAATGGAACATATGTGGGCCAGACACTCCAATCCAAAGAGTGGATGGAGTCGAATGGCCGCAGGGTTCGTGGCCGTGGGCGCACTCTACCATCGGCAATGGAAGTTGCTGGGGCTCACTCTCCTGTTCTTAATCATCAACCCGGTGCTATTCCGCGAACCAAGTGAAGAGTTGGATGACTGGATGTACAAGGTCGTACGTGCTGAAGAACGCTGGACTAACGACGGGCACCGCCTCATCGGTCTCGGCTACCCACAGATCCTCAACACCGTGAGTATTCCAATCGGACTCTATGGTCTCTACGCGGCGTACAAACGCAAGCCTGTCTCAACGTTGGTTTTCACGCTCGCATCACAAGGACTCAACCAGTGGTGTTTGAAGGAAATCATCGAGTACTACGAAGAGGTCGATTCGCAGTAAGAATAGATCCCAAATTGATCCTCCGTCCAGAACGATGTATGCGTCACCTGTGCTGATCGCGTGCAACATCACTGATCTCGGACGACGAAACTGGCTCGCTGCGGCGTCTACCGATAGGCACGTTTCCTCACGCCCGACTCGAGAGCACCCAGAACGCGACGGCCCCGAGCACGAACGCCACGCCGACGTTGACCGCGAGTCCCACCGCACCGACGCCGACGACGACCGCGAGCGACCGCCGGTCCGCGACCGGTTCGAACGCCGCTCGAGCCAACTCGAGTGCGACGACGACGAGCAAGACGCCGAGAACGGCAACCGGGAACGCGGCCAACAGTGCGCCGGTGGCCACCAGCGCGAGCGCGAGGTAACCAACCCCGAGGAGAACGTTCGCACCCCCGGTGCGAGCGCCGAAGGCGTACTTCCCCGCGAGCCCGCCGCTGCCGTGACACATCGGGATCCCGCCGATCGGAATCGCTGCGAGACAGGTCGCGCCCATGCTCCGCGAAAGTGTGTCCGGTGAGACGTCCCGATCGTACAGATCGCCACAGAGCAGGGCCGTCGCGATGGCCGCGTTGCCGACCGTCATCCCCAACTGGGCGACGGTTCCCTCGAGTGCGCCGGTCGAGAGCGTCGGCGTTCCCGCGGGAAAGAGCGCGAGTTCGGGGAGTCGAGGCGTCGGAACGCCGGTCGTCGCGACGGCCGCAACGCTCCCGATGGCGAGAATGAGCAGGACGCTCGCGGCCCGATAACCGACCAACGCCAGACAGCCGACGACGGCCAACCCGGCGACGGCGACCGGCACGTTCCCTGCCGAGAGGCCGACGGCCGCCTCGAGCAACAGGAGGGCGACGGCGAACTGGACGCCCCGGATCACGGGTTCGCCGACCACTCGCTGGAGCTGACCGACGAGCCCCAGTTTCCCCACGGCGAGCAAGACGCCGCCCGCGAGGAGCCCGGCCGCGGCGAGTTCGGGATACGAAAGCGAGCCGACGATCGCGAGCCCGATCAGGGCCTTCATCGGCTCGATGGACATGGGCATCCCGTAGTAGATCCCCCAGACGATCTGAAAGACGCCGAAACCGACCAGCACGTGCGGGAGAGAGACGCTCGTGGTCGCTGCCAGCGCAACCAGTAACGGGAGGACCGTAACCGAATCTCCTAGCGCACCCGTCAGTTCCGACGTCGAGAACTCGAGATCGGATTCGGCCGCAACGCTGGACGAATACGCCATTGACGTCTGCTATGGGCAAGACACACTTCACTGTTGTCCGTAACTGCTTCCGATTTCACCACAGTCTGGCGCTAGCGGATTCAGTTACGTACGCCGACCGAGGTTCGACAGTAAATGGACGGAGCCAACGCGGAGGCGTCGAGCTGGCTACCGCGAGGTCGGTTCCCCGTTTCCGATCGTCTGCGTCGAGGGATTCGCAGTCGATACCACCTCCGGATCGACGCCGTCGGCCGTTCGCGGTTCGGGGAGTTCGTACCCGGTTTCGGTCGCGTAACGCTCGAGATGGGTGTTCAACTCGCCGGCCTGTTCGGTCAGGATCGTCGCGCTGTGGGCCACGTGAGAGAGGGCAACAGCCTGTGCGGCCGCACGCCGGGCGGCCCTGGCCGACATCGTCGCGGTGCCGTCGCTCGTTTCCGCGGCGTCCTCGACGATGGCGACGACCTCCTCGGTCGCCGAAGCCTGTTGTTGGGTCGCCGCGGAGATCTCCTGAACGCCGTCGTTCGTTTGCTCGGCAAGGCCGGCGATCCGCTCGAGCGCGCTCGCCGCGTGCTCGACGTCGTCGACGCTGTCCTCGATGCGGTCGCGGCTGGTTCGAACCTCGTCGGCGGCCGAGATAGCCCGTGTTCGAAGCTGCTCGAGGCGGTCTTCGACCGACTGGACCGAGTCGTAGACCTCCTCGGAGAGGGTCTGGATCTCGTTGGCGACGGCACCGAACCCCTGGTCGGCGCTGTCAGCGGATCGAGAGGCCTCGATGTTGGCGTTGAGCGCCAGCATGTTCGTCTGCTCGGCGATATTGCTGATCGATTCGATGAGGTCGTCGATTTGCTCGGCTTCCGCCTCGAGCTGCTCGATCTCCTCGAGGGTCCGTTCGGTTTCCGTATCGATCACGTCCATCCCTTCGATCGCGTCGCTGGCGGCGCGCTCTCCTTCCTGTCCGACTCTGGCAGTTCTGTCCGCCCTGTCGGCGACTTCGGAGGCCGTCGCGGCGATTTCCTCGATCGTCGTCGAGAACGTCTGCATCTCGGTCGAGACGGTTCGAAGCTGTTCGTGCTGGGCCTCGTTCGTCTCGGCGATGTCGGAGAGCGTCTCGCTCGCGCGGTCACCCTCGGCTCGAACCGTCTCCATACTCGTGTTGAGCTCGTGGCTGTAGGTGACGACCTCGCCGGAGAACGACTTCAGCGTCGCGAACGTGTCCTCGATCTCGGCCAGCATCGCGTTGGAGTTATCGGCCAGTTCGTCGACCGCGTCGTGGGCTCCGGGCTGACCGAACCGCTGGGTGAGGTCGCCATCGGCGACCGACTGCGTCGTTTTCGCGTGTGACTCGACCATCGACTCGAGTTCGGTCAACGACCGATCGGTCCGTTCGCCCCGCGCGAGGCGGTCGCGGACCGACGCGAGCGAGCGCTCGAGTCGTTCGAGTTCGTCGTCTCGCTCGGTGACGAACGAGACGTCGTGGTCGCCCGCCTCGAGACGGACTGCGCGATCGGATACGTCGTCGATCGCCTCCCGCAGGTCGTCGCGCTGGCGCGGTGCGGTTCGCCCGTCCGATACCGCAGCGATCGCCGCGGCAGCCAGCCCAGCGGTGACGACGCCACCGACGGCGACGCCGAATACGGCCGGTGTTAGTTGGTCGAGTGCAACTGCACCGACGCCGACACCGGCCAGACCGACGAGCGTGACGACGATTCCGAAGCCGATCGGCCGCTGAGACTGCATCGCGCTCGGAACCCTCGACTGACGGTCGCCGGCCGTTGCGGGCTCAGTCATCTGACCCTCCGCTCGCGGGCTCGGTCGTCGACTCGGGGTCGCCGAACTGGAACGTCGCCTCCGTGTCGCTTGCGGATGTCGCAGAGCTAGTTCGTCGAATATCGAATCGACAGGCATCGTCACCTTCGTGCATGCACGTCTGCTCTTCGGCGACCAGCTCTTCGTCGAACTGCGCCGCAACGCCCTGAATCGCCCCGCGCGCGACGTCACACAGTTTCCGGTCGGAATCGTACGTGATCCGAACATGGTGGTCGCCGATTCGCTCCGATCGAATCCGCGGCGTCGTCAGCGTCGTCATATCTCGGGTTCGCAACGACGTGTGAAACTGCTGGATATTCGCGATGAGCTCGAGTCCGCTCCACTCGTCGTCGATGTGGAGATCGTAGGTCTCGAGCAGCGCCGGAACGACCCACTTCCCGTACTGGCTCAAGACCGTTCGCGGGCTCTGATCGGTCAGTTCGCCTGCGGTTCGGACGATCTCGTACACGTCGCCGTCCGGATAAACGGTGACGGGCACGTAGACTTTCTCTTCGATGTCCGCTTCGCGCTGGATCGTCAGCCAGGCGTCCTCGCCGTACGTATCCACCACGAACGCCTGTAGCGTCTTCAGAATAATGCCGTGCATTCGGTCCCCCGTTCTGCCCCGAGATGGTCTGTCGCCCCTGAGTTATCATATCTCACGATTGTATTACTCTACCAGTAGTGGTCCTTAGCGGTTCACCCTGCACTGTTGGGTAGTTCCGGTCGTCGACGGTGACATGGCTACTCGCTCGAGTGCGGCGAGCGATGGTTTCTGGGACGAGGGGAGGTTAGCAAACCCTATACCGATATACAAAATCGCCGAGGCCGACGACTCGTCGGCCATATCGCGGTACGACTCGAGTGCCGCGTGGTCCGAGCCGTAGTACGTTGCCGTAACTCACGAGCGTCGTGTCCGCGCCCGTTTGGACCACTCGTTCGGTGTTCCCAGCAATGACCGTCCCGAGGCTGTCGTCGTCGACGGTGCCGCCGTCGAACGAGGTCGCGAGTGGAACGCCAGCGCCATGCAGGAACGCTCGTGGGGAGGTCGAAGCTACCGGTCGGATACTCGCGACGGATTCGCGACGACGAAACTGTTTTGAACTGTCACGTGGCTGTGGTGGGTATGGAGATTCGCCGTCTGCGGGGGAGTTCGGATGCTCGCGCGATCGTTCGAATCAACGTGGCGGCGATGCGTGCGGCCTACGACGAGTTGCTCCCTGCCGACGTCCTCGAGCAGTTCGATTCTGATCCACCCGACGAGGCCGTCCGGGAGTACGCTGCTCGGTTACGCGAGGATCGAGACGGCATCGCTCTGGCCGACGTCGACGGCGCCGCCCGCGGTTACAGCTATTTCCGCTGGGGCGACGACACCAAGTCGTTCGTCGGCCCGAGCGAGGCCGGCCTCAAGGAGCTCTACGTCGAACCAGAGTACTGGGGCGAGGGCGTCGGTACCGCGCTGTTCGAGTACGGACTCGATAGCCTCCCGGCCTCGGTCGATCGCGTGAAACTCGAGATGCTGGACGGAAACGATCTCGGCCACCGGTTCTACGACGCCCGCGGCTTCGAACGGACGGGCTCGAGCGAGTTCGAGATCGGCGGCGAGTCGTATCCGACGGCGATCTACACGCTCGAACTGTGAACTGTCGCGGTCGGCGCGTCAGAACCGTTCCCAGCGATCACCTGCTCGAGCGACGCGCCGACAATCAGCACGTCTAAGCCGTCCCGATTTGACCACTCGAGCGTGAGCGACCTCGGCAAAATCGATCGACCGTTCTTCGAGCGCCACGTCGCGCCGAACCTCGGCGCGGATCGAACCGACGTCGCCGTGGGGCCGCGCCACGGCGTCGACTTCGGCGTCCTCGATATCGGCGGGCAGGCGCTGGTGACCGCGACCGATCCCCTGTCGATCCTCCCGGCGTTGGGGTTCGAGCGAGCGGGCCGGTTCGCCCTCGATCTCGTGCTCGCGGACGTCGCCGTTAGCGGCATCGCGCCGTCGCATCTCTCGATCTGTTTCACGCTGCCCGAGACGATGACCGACGAGCAGTTCGCCACCGTTTGGGAGGCGATCCACGCGGAGTGTGCAGATCTCGGCGTGGCCGTGGTGACCGGCCATACGGCCAGATACTCGGACCCCTCCCATCCGTGGGTCGGCGCGGCGACCGCGATGGGCGTCGGGGACCACGCGGATATCGTTCGCCCCGACGGAGCCAGTGTGGGTGATCGACTCCTCCTGACGACCGGTCCCGCCGTCGAGTCGGTCGGACTGTTGAGTACCCTCTTCGGCGACCAACTCGAGCTCCCCGACGGCGTCGTCGCGGACGCACAGGATCGACTCGAGGAGGTCTACTGCGTTCGGGACGCCCTCGCGGCGGCCGCCGCGGGTCCCGTGACGGCGATGCACGACGTGACCGAGGGCGGCCTCGCGGGCGCGTTGAACGAGATGGCCGACGGTGCGGGGGTTCGGTTCGCGGTCGATAGAGCGGCCGTCCCGATGCGTCCCGGCGTGCGGGAGGTGTGTGAGGCCCTCGAGATCGACCCGTGGGCGGCGACCAGCAGCGGGTCGCTGTTGATCGCCGTCGATCCTGCGGGTGTCGACGCGGTTCGCGAGGCGCTCGAGGATCGGGACACCGTCGTCGCCGACATCGGCCGCGTCGAGGCTGAGAGTGGTGAGAAAGGGGAGGGGGAAGTCGTCGTCGATGGGGAGCGACTCGAGCACCCGAGCGTCGACCCGTCGTGGGCCGCGTACGCCGAACTGGCCGACGCGGCGAGCGATTAAATTGTGTATCGCTTGCGGTGGCGCGCGCTGTGTCGCGGTGAGCGAATCGGCTGAGGAGGATGTGAAATTCCTCGTTTCCAGTACGAGCAGCGGGTAGAACCCGTCGGAAGTGTTCGCAACTATCCAACCGACGTGGCGGCAATGATTTCCACGCCCTCCCCAGCCGACTCGTTCACTCCCTCCGGTCGTTCACTCGTCCCTCGCGTGGGTAGCGCCGCAGTTCGTTCGTCACTCACTGCGGCTCCGCACGCGCCACCGCCGTCGGCTGAGTAGGCTGGGACGAGACGGCATCCGAATCGATTCTCAGGATCGCTTACCACGACCACTTTGTATAACCGGGGAATACCTACGCGTATGAGAACGCCAGCACCCGAGACTCGGCCGGTAGGATTGACGATCGCGGGGAGCGACTCCGGCGGCGGCGCCGGGATCCAGGCCGACCTCGCGACGATGGCCGCCCACGGCGTCTTCGGGACGTCCGCGATCACCGCCGTAACCGCCCAGAACACCCGCGGCGTCGAGTCCTCGCACGTCCTGCCGCTCGAGGAGATCGAGGCCCAACTCGAGGCCGTCACCGACGACTTCGACGTCGGGGCCGCGAAGACGGGGATGCTCGCGACGACCGACGTCGTTCGTTTCGTCGCCGACCGCGCGGAGTCCTTCGAGTTCCCGCTGGTCGTCGACCCCGTGATGGTCGCGACCTCCGGCGACCGCCTGCTCGAGCCCGAAGCCGAACGCGCCTACGAGGATCTGCTGAGTGCGGCGACGCTGGCGACGCCGAACGCCGACGAGGCCGAGGTGCTGACCGATATCGAGGTCGCCGACGAGGAGAGCGCCCGCGAGGCGGGCGAAGCGATCCTCGAGACGGGCGTCGACGCGGTGCTCGTCAAGGGCGGGCACATCCCCGGCGAGCAGGTTCGGGACACGCTCGTCACGAACGACGCCGTGCGCGTGTTCGAGCATCCGCGTATTCGGACGGAGGCGACCCACGGCTCCGGCTGCACGCTCGCCGCGGCCATCGCGGCCCGCTTGGCGAAGGGGGAACCGCTCGAGCCCGCCGTCGAGGGTGCGACGAACTTCCTCGCCCGCGCGGTGCGGTACTACTACGACGTTGGGGAGGGCCACGGCGCGGTCAACCACCTCGTCGACCTGCGAAACGAGGCGAGCCGGAACCTGACCGCCGAGGAGGTGCAGGCGGTCGTCGACCGGTTCGTCGAGCGCGACGTCTCCCTCCTCGTCCCCGAGGTCGGGATGAACGTCGTCGGCGCGACCCCCGCAGCCGAATCCGTCGCGGATACCGCGGCCGTCGAGGGCCGGATCACGCGGACGCTCTCGGGCGTCCAACCGAATCGCGGCGTCCGATTCGGGGCCTCGAGCCACGTCGCCCGATTCCTCCTCTCGGCCCGCGAGTTCTTCCCGAACCTCCGGTTTGCCGTCAACTGCCGCTTCGGCCCGGACGTCGAGGACGCCCTCGAGGACCTCGAGTGGCGACTCGCGGCGTACGACCGAGACGAGGAGCCGATGGACGCCAAAGAGGCCGAAGGCGACACGATGAGCTGGGGTGCCCGGCAGGCCTTCGGCGACCGCGAGGAGCCGCCGGCGGCCGTGATCGACCGCGGCGACGTCGGCAAGGAGGCGATGACGAAAGTCATCGCGAGCGATCCAGAAACGCTCGCGGATCGAGTGCTGGAACTCGAGGAGGCGCTCGATACCGACGGCGAACTGGCGCTCGAGGACGAGGTGACTCGATGAGTCCCACCGAGCTCGAGGTCGGCATCATTCTCCCCCAGTACGGCACCGATATCGACACGGTTCGCGAGACGGCGCTCGAGGCCGAAACGCTCGGCTACGACGCGGTGTGGCTCGAGGATCACTTCCAGTCGTGGATCGGCGACCCGCGCCGGGCGACCCACGAGTGCTGGACGACGCTCAGTGCGATCGCCGAAGCCACCAACGAGATCCGACTCGGAACGCTCGTCACGAGCCAGTCCTACCGCCATCCCGCCGTGCTGGCGAAAATGGCGGCGCAAGTCGATCAAATCAGCGAGGGGCGGCTCGAACTCGGCCTCGGCGCGGGTTGGTACGCTGAGGAGTACGACCGCTTCGGCTACGAGTTTCGGGAGCCGCCGGCCGAACGGCTCCGTCGGCTCGCCGAAACCGTCGAAATCCTGCAGGGGCTGTGGACGAACGAGACGTACAGCCACGAGGGCGAACACCTCGAAATTGACCTCGAGGATGCGTTCTGTGAACCGCAGCCGGTCCAGAACCCTCACCCGCCGATCTGGATCGGAGGCGGCGGCGAGCAGTTTACCCTCCGGTACACCGCCGAACTGGCCGACGGCTGGAACTACGGCACCCTCGAGCCCGCGGGCTTTGCCGACAAACTCGACGTTCTGCGCGAGCACTGCGAGAGCGAGGCGCGATACGACGAGATCCGCAAGTCCGCCGAACTGTTCGTTTTCGTCGGCGAGACGACCGAGGCGGCCGAACGAAAGCGCGAGCAGTTCCGAGACGAGTTCCTGCCCGACGAGCCCACCGAGCCCCGGGAGTTCTTCCTGGCGGGGTACGTCGAGAGCGCGCCGACGGGGACGCCGAAAGAGGTGCGCGACCGACTCGAGGAGTACGCCGACGTCGGTATCGAGACGGTGATGCTGGCTGTGCCGGACGCGGCCGACGACGGCGACGAGAGTCTGGCGCGGTTAGCCGACGAACTGCTCGAGTAGGGCACCACCGGTAGCCGGAACCCGTACGTTCTTTCTCGAGGACTGGATACCACACTGTATGGTCGAGAACCCGTTCGATGTCGAGATTCGCGTCGGCGAGGTACTAGAGGCAGAAGCGTTCACCGAGGCGAACAAGCCGAAGATGACCAAGCTCTGGATCGACCTCGGCGAGGACCACGGCGAGATCCAGTCCGCCGCGCAACTGGATCACCACTACGACCCCGAGGAACTCGAGGGGCGACAGGTGCTCTGTGCGACGAATCTCGGCTCGGTTCGGATCGCCGGATTCAAATCCGAGGCGCTGACCGTCTGCGTCCCCGGCGAGGAGGAGTACCCAGTGCTCGTAGAACCGGACAGGGACGTCCCGCTCGGCGGCTTGCTGTTCTGATCGCGATCGGTTCGGCTCCTTGGAATTCGCGCCATCCGACAGTAACACTATCTGTTCGGCCACCGTCACGACCCCCTATGGGTGGCGAACCGCCGCCGGCCGAGGGGACTAACGTCGAAGGCGAGTCCCCGGATGCCGAACCGACGGTCGAGACGGACGACGCGACGATCACCGACGACGCCGAACTCGAGCGAACGCTCGGCCTCTCTGGCGGCCTCGCGATCGGAATCGGGACGATGATCGGCGCGGGCATCTTCGTCTTTCCGGGGCTGGCGGCCGGGCAGGCGGGCCCGGCCGCGGCGGGGTCGTTCGCCATCGGGGCCGTCGTCGCCCTGCTGGTCGCCCTGCCGACCTCCGAACTGGCGACGGCGATGCCGAAAAGCGGCGGCGGCTACTACTTCATCTCTCGAGCGCTCGGCACGCTCGCCGGTGCCGTCGTCGGGCTCTCGCTGTGGTTCGGACTCGTGTTCGCGACGGCCTTTTACCTCGTCGGCTTCGGCTACTACGCCGTCGATACGCTCGCCGAACTCGGCATCGCGGTCGGCGACGGACTGGTCATCCCCATCGCCTTGCTGTTCGGTGCGGGCTTTACCGTCCTGAACGTCACGGGGACCGAAAACGCCGCAAAGCTCCAGAACGGGATCGTCGCCCTGTTGTTGTCGATTCTCGTCGCGTTCCTCGGCTACGGCGGTCTCGATGCGGTCGGACTGGTCGGCGAGTCGGCAGCGCCCGAGCAGTTTGCCCCGTTCGGGACGCTGCCGATTCTGACGACCGCGGCGCTCGTCTTCACCTCGTATCTCGGCTTCGCACAGGTGGCGACCGTCGCCGGCGAGATGAAAGATCCCGGCCGGAACCTGCCGCTGGCGATGGTCGGTTCCGTCCTCGCCGTCGGTATCCTCTACGTGGTAACGATCTTCGTCGCGACGAGCGCGTTCGGCAGCGAGACGCTCGCGGGATTCGGCGAGACCGCGATGGTCGAGGTCGGCCGCCACTATCTCGGTGCCGCCGGCGCGTTCGCCATCGTCTTCGGCGGCCTGCTCGCGACGATGTCCAGCGCCAACGCCTCGATTCTCAGCACGTCGCGAGCGATCTACGCCGTCTCGAGGGACGCCTTGCTCCCGAAACGAGCGAGTCGGATCAACCTCCGGTACGGCACGCCCCACGTCGCGCTCGGGCTGGCCGGCGGCCCCATCCTCGTCCTGACCGCGACCGGGCGCGTCGAACTGTTGGCCGAAGTCGCCTCGTTCCTCCACCTCATCATGTACGGACTGATCTGCGTCGCGCTGATCGCGTTGCGCCGCAACGAACCGGAGTGGTACGATCCCGACTTCCGGGTGCCCGGCTACCCCGTCGTGCCGGCGCTCGGTGCCATCGCCAGTTTCGCTATGATCGGGTTCATGCAGCCCACCTCGCAGCTCGTCGGCGTCGGCATCATGCTCACGACCGCCGGGTGGTACGTCTATTACGCTCGGGACGTGAACCTACGAGGTGAACTATGACCCGCGTTCTCGTTCCGCTGGCGGTTCTCAAGGGCCAATCGGTCTCGCCCGGACTGGAGACGCTGCTCGAGCCGGTCGACGTCACCGTACTCGGCTACCACGAACTCCCCGAACAGACGCCGCCTGATCAGGCCCGAATACAATACGAGGTGCGGGCGACCAAGGCCCTCGAGGACCTCGTCGAGCGGTTCAAGGCCAGCGGTGGCGAGGCGGACCACCGGCTCGTGTTCACCCACGATCGCGAGCAGACGATCGACCGCATCGCGACCGAAACGCGGGCGGACGCCTACACCATACCAGGCGCGAGCGGGCAGATCGAACGAGTCCTCGTCACGCTGACGGGCGACGTGGCCGTCGATCGGATCTGCTCGTTCGTCGGCGACCTGGTCGGACCGCGAGAAATCGGCGTGACGCTCTTTCTGGCGACCGACGACGAGGCGTCCGGGCGGGAACTGCTCGAGGCGGCCGCCGAAACGCTCTCCGCCCGCGAGATCGATGTCAGAACTGAACTCGCGGTCGACAGACCGCCGTTCGAGGCACTGCTCGAGACCGGAGTCGACCACGACGCCATTGTGGTCGGCAAGCGAGCCCCCTCGCTTCGGTCGTTGCTCTTCGGCGAGGAGGCCGAGCGAATCGCCGTCGAGTCCGTCGCGCCGGTGCTCGTCGTTCGGAACATCGATGTCGACGAAACGGCGACCGCTGGTGGGACTGAAGGCGAGGGCCTCTAGGAGGCCCCGTCGTTCTCGTCGCTCTTTTCGACCGTCTCGACCACGTCCGTCACCGTCACTTCAGCCGCCGTCGTTTCTCCGTCGCCACCCTTCGCCGCTGGCTCGAGGTACTCACCGCGAATCACGAGCACCGGATCGACCGTCCGCTTTGCCAGCCGTTCCGCACGGTCTCGGAACACGTACCGATGGATCGACGGCCGACTCTCGCCGACGACCAGCAGGTCGTGGTCGTCCGCGGCCTCGAGGATGGCGTCCGTCGGCGAGCCGTCGACGACCAGCCGGCGATCGACGCGACTCGAATCCACGCCCTCGTCGACGAGCGCGGTCGCCGCCGTCTCGAGCAGTTCCGTTCCCGCATCGCGACGCGACTCGTCGCTCGCGACGTGCAACAGCGTCACCTCGAGGTCGGTTCCCTCGAGGACGGTGCTGACCAGACGGGCGATGTGATCGACGTTGACGTCGCTCCTGATCGCGACGAGGACCGACTCGAGGACGGGCGCCGGGTTGACCAACAGAACGGCGTCGCAGGATTCGTCTACGGTGACCCGCTCGAACGTTTTCAGCCGGTCGTGGGTAAAGGCGACTCGAGAGGTCACGTCACAGCCGGCCGTCTCGAACACCGATCGGAGCGTCTCGAGCTCCGTCCGGACGCGGTCGCCGTACTGGTCGCGGGCCTGTTCGGGTGCGGTCTGGTCGGGTACCTCGCGGTAGCCGAGCAGGACGACCGGGACCGACGCGAGCGCGTCGACGACCGTCGACGGCACGCTCTCCCCTTCGAGGACGTCGATCGGAACCAGTACGCGATGATCGCGGGGTGATGACATGACTGGCAGGTGGGGCGTGCTACCACGGTGGGCCACATATAGCCCCGCCAGCGGATCGTGTATGTCTCGATACCGTGACTGTCGTTAGCTCGCCGCTCTCGCGTCTCCGCGACCCGGACACCGGGAACCCGCAGGATTTTAGCGGTGGCCGAACAGTCACCCACCATGACCGAGGCGACGGGTATCGTCGGGGAGTTCTTCTCGCTCAAGGAGGACACCGACGCCGACGTGCTGGCGATGCAGTGTGGCGACTTCTACGAGTTCTTTGGCGACGACGCCGAACTCGTCAGCGACGAACTCGATCTGAAAGTCTCGCAGAAATCCTCTCACGGCTCGTCCTACCCCATGGCCGGCGTCCCACTGAAAGACCTCACGCCGTATCTCAAGGCCCTCGTCGAGCGCGGCTACCGGGTCGCCGTCGCCGATCAGTACGAGACCGAGTCGGGCCACGCCCGCGAGGTCGTCCGCGTCGTGACGCCGGGGACGTTGCTCGAGACGAGCGACGCGGACGCGCAGTATCTCGCAGCCATCGTCGACGGCTCGAGTGTGGGCGGTACGGATGCCGGCTACGGACTCGCGTTCGCCGACGTGACGACGGGCCGGTTTCTCGTGGCCGACGCCGAGGACGCCGACGACGCGCTGACGGAACTGTACCGGTTCGATCCCGTCGAGGTGTTGCCCGGGCCCGACGTGCGGTCGGACGACGAGGTGCTGAGCATGGTCCGCGAGCGCGTCGACGCGGCGCTGACGCTCCACGACACGGAGTCGTTCGCGCCCAAGCGGGCGGCTCACACCGTTCGCGAGCAGTTCGGCCAAGAGACCGTCGACCGCCTGTCCGTCGGCGAGTCGACCCTCGCGGCGGCCGGCGCGATCCTCGCCTACGTCGAGGAGACCGGAACCGGCGTGCTCGCCTCGATGACCCGCATCCAGGCCCACCACGGCGACGACCACGTCACGCTGGACGCGACTACCCAGCGCAACCTCGAGCTAACCGAAACGATGCAAGGCGATCGGGACGGGTCGCTGTTCGACACGATCGACCACACCGAGACCAGCGCCGGCGGTCGGCTGCTAAAGGAGTGGCTCCAGCGGCCGCGCCGATCGCTCGAGACGCTCGAGCGCCGTCAGGAGAGCGTGGCAGCGCTGTCGTCGGCCGCGTTGGCGCGCGACGAGTTACAGGACTCGCTGGGCGACGCCTACGACCTGGCGCGACTGGCTTCGAAGGCGAGCCACGGCAGCGCGGACGCCCGAGACCTGCTTGCAGCGGGCGAAACGCTGGCCGTCCTTCCGTCGCTGGCCGACACCATCGATTCCGCGCCCGACCTCGCCGAGTCGCCGCTCACCGAAATCGTGAATCGTCCGGATCGCGAGGCCGCCGACGCACTTCGGGGAACGCTCGCGGAGACCATCGCCGACGATCCGCCGTCGACGGTGACCCAGGGCGGGCTCCTCCAGCGGGGGTACGACGACGAACTGGACGAGGTGATCGACCGCCACGAGGAGGTCGAGGGATGGCTCGACGGCCTCGCCGATCGCGAGAAGCGCCAGCACGGGCTGAGCCACGTCACCGTCGATCGGAACAAGACCGACGGCTACTACATCCAGGTCGGGAAGTCGGCGGCCGACGGCGTCCCCGACCACTACGAGGAGATCAAGACGCTCAAGAACTCGAAACGGTTCACGACCGACGAGTTGGAGGAAAAAGAGCGGGAAATCCTGCGCTTAGAGGAACGGCGCGGCGACCTCGAGTACGAACTCTTCGAGGAACTGCGCGAGGACGTGGCCGGCCACGCGGAGTTGCTGCAGGACGTCGGTCGAACGCTGGCGACCGTCGACGCGCTCTCGAGTCTGGCAACCCACGCGGCCGAGAATCGGTGGGTACAGCCCAACTTACACCGCGAGGATCGCCTCGCGATCGAGCAGGGCCGTCATCCGGTCGTCGAGCAGACGACGGAGTTCGTCCCCAACGACGTGCGAATGGACGAGAAACGAGGCTTTCTGGTCGTCACCGGTCCCAACATGTCCGGGAAGTCGACCTACATGCGACAGGTCGCCTGCATCGTCCTGCTCGCACAGGTCGGGAGTTTCGTCCCCGCCAAGAGCGCGGAGATCGGACTCGTGGACGGGATCTTTACCCGCGTCGGCGCGCTCGACGAACTCGCACAGGGTCGGTCGACCTTCATGGTCGAGATGAGCGAACTCTCGAACATCCTCCACACCGCGACCGAGGAGTCGCTCGTGATTTTGGACGAAGTAGGGCGGGGAACCGCGACCTACGACGGCATCTCGATCGCCTGGGCCGCGACGGAGTACCTCCACAACGAGGTCAGAGCGAAGACTCTCTTCGCCACCCACTATCACGAACTGACCGGACTGGCCGAGAACCTTCCTCGGGTCGCCAACGTCCACGTCGCGGCCGACGAACGCGACGGCGACGTCACCTTCCTCCGGACGGTGCGCGACGGGCCAACCAACCGCTCTTACGGGATTCACGTCGCCGACCTCGCGGGCGTTCCGGACCCCGTCGTCGACCGGTCGCGGGACGTGTTAGACCGACTCCGCGAGGAGAAGGCGATCGAAGCGAAAGGCGGGTCCTCGAGCGACCCCGTCCAGACGGTGTTCGACCTCGGCGACGGCGAGTTTCGGGGTCCGGCCAACGCAGACGGTGGGAAACCGGAAGACGGGGGCGAGTCCCTCGACCCCGAAACCGAGCGCGTCCTCGAGGACCTCGAGACCCTCGACGTCAACACGACGCCGCCGATCGAACTGGTGTCGAAAGTCCAGGAGTTACAGGAGCGACTCGAGGACGACTAGTCGCTGCTCGCGGTGGCTATTGCGATACGAGATCACCCGACTGCGGGGCTACATATCGGTACAACTATGTCTCGATGGGTTACGAGTTAACACGATGCACGAACCGGATTTCGACGTCGCGGGGAAGACCGCGATCGTCACGGGAGCGAGTCAGGGAATCGGCCAGGCAATCGCGGAGACGCTCGCAGCGAGCGGCGCGGACGTGGCGATCTGTTCGCGGTCGATGGACCGCGTCGGTCCCGTCGCCGAGGGGATCAACGAGGCTGAAGACGCGGGCGACGCGCTCGCCGTCGAGTGTAACGTCCGCGAGCGCGAGCAGGTCCAGAATCTGGTCGACGAAACCGTCGACGAGTTCGGCGATATCGACGTGCTAGTCAACAACGCCGGCGGCGAGTTCGTCGCGAACTTCGAGGACATCTCGGCCAACGGGTGGCAGACCATCATCGACCTCAACCTCAACAGTACCGTCCACTGCACGCAACTCGCCGGCGAGGTCATGCGCGAGGGGTCGGGTGGGGTCATCATCAACCTCTCGAGCGTGAACGGCCAGCACTCGGCGCCCGGCGAGAGCCACTACGGCGCGTCGAAAGCGGCGATCATCCGTCTCACCGAGACGCTGGCGACGGAATGGGCCGACGACGGCATCCGCGTCAACTGTATCGCCCCCGGTCTGATCCAGACCCCCGGCGTCGCCGAGACGCTCGGTATCGACAGCGAGGCGATGCCGCCCCGCGAGAAGACCGACCGACGCATCGGCCATCCCGAGGAGATCGCCGACGTCGCGCAGTTCCTCTCGAGTCCCGCCGCCTCGTTCATGAACGGCGAGACGGTGACGGTGAAGGGCGTGCCGCGGGCCGGCAACTCGATGTCCCAGGATCTGGGTCTCGAGTAGCCCTTTTACCTTTTCTATAATAGATGATTTTATCTTACAAGGGTGAGAATCAACCAGTATGCCCTCTAGACGAATGGTACTCGGAATCGCGAGTACCACCGCTATAACGGCTATTGCAGGATGTCTCGGGTCGATTCGAGAGCAGTTCGCGTCGGACCCAACGGCACCGCTCGGTCAGATATTTATTAGGAACGGAACGGAAGCGGACCGTGCCGGCGAACTGATCGTCGTTCGCGACGGTGAGATCGATCTCTGGCGATCGTTCAGCATTGACGGAAAGAATGGACAAACCGTTTATTCGGAGCAAATTCCAGCGGCCGAACTCAGCGAACCGGTCGAGACGTACCAGATCGGTGTGAACGTCGAAGACATCGGGACGAGGTGGTTTGATCTTGCAGAACAGGTGCCCGAGAGCACGATCGAACGCTGCCAGGAGGAAGAATTGATGCAATTTGCTATCGATATCAGTGCCAATGATCGGATCAGTTCTTCCGCTGTCTGTGAATAAGTTCCTGTCGGAAAGCTGTGAACATCCACCTGACGGTGCCGGAGGAAATGAATGAGCCCGGGACGAAATCTATTGCGTCGATCCTAAGTATAGACCTCCGGTGTTTCAGAGATACTAGTATTAGAAGCGATGATATGTTGTCTTGAGAGAAGATATTGATGTAATATATGACCATAGTTGGAAAAGTCGTGTCTGCTTGGGAAATCGCTAGGTGCTGTAACCGGATAGAGAAGAAGAGATTGTGTTCAGTCTTTCACAATTCCTGTGATAGTCGTTTTCTTCACCTGAACCGATGGGCGTAGAAGATCTACAGTACCGGTCTTTTTACTAGAGACGGACTCTGAGGCAGGAATCGTTTTCGATGGTTTCTCTGGTATGAATGAACTGTTTTTCTCAACACCAGTAACTTCAACGTCGTTCCCCTCTGAATCACGAATTATTTCACCGGAGGTTACTTCACTACGCTTTTTCATGTCATGTTCTACTTCATCCCTTTCATCGTCTTCCATTTCGATATTAGAAGTAGTGCCATTACTCCCAGGGACTATCATGTTCCCTTGGGCCTCCCATGAGTGTGCGATATAGATGTCTTGAACACCAGCATCACCCCATGCTTCCTGATGATGAGACATGGAGAAGCTATCGTGGCCATCCTGCTCACTCCAAATTTGTTGATAAACAGCGTTCGTCGCACATGGACAGTACTCACCGCTTGAATAATCCCAAGTATAGTCAATTTCCCCATCTTCTTCGTCATTGCCAACATCATTAGTCGCAAGTGCGCCGACGATACCGAAGGCAGTGCCTGTTACCCAATTAGCTTTACCAATAGCCCCCGACGCTACCGCTAACGCGATATCCAGTCCAGCGGACTCCGAAGTTGAATCTCCGATGGGTGGGTTAGCTTTCACTTCACTCCCGGTCGAGGTAGGCATACTCGTCGTCACAGGAAGTTCGTTGATGAATATCGCCTTTTGTTTCAGAATTCCTGTCGTGTCGTTGTAATCCCAGTCTGCAAACTCACAATCAAGTGGATCGGAATAACTTTCTGAGTGCCCGAACGACTCAAATCGGTGAATGTACCTGTCTTCATCTTCTAAGTGCTCAGTTCCCCAGAAGGCTAAGTTACCAGCGAGATTCACCCGGTGACTGTACCCCGCCGACTGACAGCGATATGCTTCGTCCTCGGCTGGGCGCTCCCATTCCATTCCGTCCTTTTCATCAGTATGCGGACTATCAGTACAACAATCTGGAGCTGAAGCCTTGACACTTCCACTTAACGTAAATGGGGCCGTACTACCAACTAGTGCTGATTTTTTCATCACACTTCTTCGGCTAATCCGATCTCTTATTCCCTTATCTTCTGTATTGTCTGCCACACAATATAATATTAAAAATAAATCTATTTATATTTTTCTTAACTTATTTGATGTACTATATTTTTATAGTCGGGTTTTTTCGTTCTCGCGAGGACCTCTGTATATGGACCTCACCGAGGCACTCTCTGGTATCACCTGTCCACTCATCACCCCCTTCGAGGACGACTCGAGCCGGATCGACGACGCCGCATTCACCGACTTGATCGACCACCTTCTCGAGGCCGGCATCGACGGCGTCTTCCCCTGCGGAACGACGGGCGAGTTCGCCAGTCTCTCACGCGAGGAACACTCCCGCGTCGTCGAACTCGCGGTCGAACGCGTCGACGGCGAGGTGCCGGTGCTCGCGGGTGCAGCAGCAACGAGCGTTCACGACGCAGTCGCCCACGCAGAAACGGCAGCCGAACTCGGCGCCGACGCCGCGGTCATCACGCCGCCGTACTTCCACACGGCGAACGCGCCTGAAGGGAACCAGCAGTTCGTAGAGCAGGTCGCCGACCGCTCCCCCCTGCCGATTCTCCTCTACAACATTCCGGTCTGCACCGGCCAACGGATGGAGCCTGAGACGCTCGCGGCCGTCGCGACCCACGAGAACGTAATCGGGCTGAAGGACTCGAGCGGCGACCTCGAGTACTTCCTCTCGGTCCGCCGGAACACGCCCGACGAGTTCCTCATGCTGCAGGGGTACGACGCCCTGCTCGTGCCCGCGTTGCGGATGGGGGCCGACGGTGGCGTGAACGCGCTCTCGAACGTCGCTCCCGAGCAGTACACCGAGTTGCACGCAACGTTCGACGATTCGCGCGGCGAGGAACTGCAGGACGCCATCGTCCCGCTGTTCGACGCGTGTGCGAGCTACGGCTTCGGACCGGCGACGAAGACCGCACTCGAGTACCACGACGTAATTCCCTCGGACGCGGTTCGGCCGCCGCTGGTCGAAGTACCCGACGAGGGCCGAGAGGCGATCGGCGAGGCCGTCGACGGACTGCTCGAGTCAGGAGACTAATAGGTCTCCGGATCGAACGACGGGGTGATGACCGCCCTCGAAGGTGATGCGGACGGCGGGATGACCCGCGATTCCGACCCCGCTCCCGATCCCGCCTCCGTCGACACTCTCGAGTCCGAAACCGGCGTCGACTGGCCCGCCGCGCTCGCCCTCTACACCGCGGCCGTCGCGGCTGTGATCGTCGGCGTGTTCGGGGTCGCAGCCGGTGGCTCGAGCGACGTGATCCTCGGACTCGTTCCGACCGCGTTTACGGGCGGCGTCCTCTGCGGAGCGATCGTCGCTCGAGCGAACCCAAAACTCGCGCTTCGAGTCGGTGTCTGGCGCTGGCGCACCGTCGCCCTCTGTCTTCCGGCGGTGGCCGTCGCGGGCATCGTCGTCGTCCTCTCCGCGGTCGGTCGCGTCCCGGGGAACTGGTACCTCCCGTTCGCTGCCGCCGCGTTGCTCGGGATCGGACTGTCGGGGCGACTCCTCGCGCTGGTCGCCCGCGATGCGTACATCGGCGCGGCCATCGACCGCAAGCGAGCGGCGACCGCAGGCTGGACGTGGCACCACTCGGGGACCCACGTCGGTATGCTCGGACTCGGACTGGGACTGCTGGCGGTCGCGGCGTTTGTCACCGTCAACCGAGGACAGCCTCCGATCCGAATGCTCTTCCTCGCGTTGCTTTCCATCGCGTTCGGCTGGGACCCGACCGTTTCGATCCCGAAACCCGGCGGCGAGACGATCACGCTCTCCCCGCTCCCGGGCATGGAGTACGAGCGGGGCAAACTCCGCGCCTACGAGGCGGGTCTGGTCTTCGAACCGAAGCTGATCCCGTCCTACCGGCGGTTCGTCCGCTGGGACCGAATCACCGGCGTGGGGCTTACCGAGGAGAAACTGGTGCTCGAGCGCCGTTTTCGACCCGATATCCGCTGTGACCGCTCGAATATCGACGACCTCGAGGGCGTTCTGCGGGCGCTCGAGGCGCGGGACCGCGCTCCTCGCCAACCCACAGTTTAACCACGCTCGAGCGAGAGCGAACGCCATGAACCGAACGCGCGGCGTCGAACACGGTCGGTCACGACCCGGTGATTCCGGCCGCCCCACGACGCCGCCGTTCACTCGCCCCACGAGCCATGACTGAAACTCCACCACAGGACACCGAGATCCGCCAGTTAGACGAGAATACCGTCGCCCGCATCGCCGCCGGCGAGGTCGTCGAACGCCCCGCCAGCGCGGTGAAGGAACTCCTCGAGAACAGCTTAGACGCCGACGCAGACACCGTCGATGTCACCGTCGAGGAGGGCGGCACCGAACTGATCCGGGTCGCCGACGACGGTCACGGAATGCGCGAGGCTGACGTCCGCGCGGCCGTCCGCGAGCACACGACGAGTAAGATCGACGGTCTCGAGGACCTCGAGTCGGGCGTCGCCACCCTCGGCTTCCGGGGCGAGGCGCTGCACACGATCGGCTCCGTCTCGCGAGTGACGATCCAGTCGCGGCCTCAGGACGGGGACGGCAACGGCGGCGCCGGAACGAAACTCGTCTACGAGGGCGGCGAGGTGACGTCCGTCGAACCGACCGGTTGCCCGGCGGGAACCATCGTCGAGGTCGACGACCTCTTCTACAACACCCCTGCACGCCGGAAGTTCCTCAAGACGACGGCGACGGAGTTCGCCCACGTCAACCGTATCGTGACGCGATACGCCCTCGCCAACCCGGACGTCGCCGTTTCGCTGACTCACGACGGCCGCGAGGTGTTCGCGACGACGGGCCAGGGCGACCTGCAGGCCGCCGTGATGGCCGTCTACGGCCGCGAGGTCGCGAGCGCGATGATCTCCCTCGACGCCGACGACCTCCCGCCCGGCCCCCTCGAGTCCGTCTCGGGCCTCGTCTCCCACCCCGAAACCAACCGCTCGAGTCGGGAGTATCTCGCCACCTACGTCAACGGCCGGGCGGTCACCGCCGACGCCATCCGCGAGGGGATCATGGGCGCCTACGGCACCCAGCTCGGCGGCGACCGCTACCCGTTCGTCACGCTGTTCCTCGAGGTGCCCGGCGACGCCGTCGACGTGAACGTCCATCCCCGAAAGCGGGAGGTCCGATTCGACGACGACGATGCGGTCCGCCGGCAGGTCGACGCCGCCGTGGAGTCGACGCTGCTCGAGCACGGACTGCTCCGGTCACACGCCCCGCGAGGTCGATCCGCCCCCGCGGAGGCTCGAGTCGATCCCGGCTCGGCGGAGACGACCCAGCGGACGGCGAGCGAGACCGGAGACACTTCGGGGACCGGTGGCGAGTCCGGGTCGTCCGCGGACGACGTGGCCGGTGAGGGCGTATCGGCCACTGCTCCAGCAGCCGACGGTGCGGCCGGCGGCGGCGCGACGGACGCCGCGTCTGCCGAACCGACGGGCGCTGGCCCTGGATCCTCCGCGTCGTCCCCCGCAGGGGATTCTGCAGGCGCAGGTTCGACGTCTCCGTCGAGTGCATCGGCTGCCGCTGGCGACTCGAGCGCCGAACCGGCGCCCCGTTCGTCGACGTCCGACGTGAGCAGCGCACCGTCGGAACCCGACCCGGTGGAGAGCGGGACGGGTGCGACGGAGAGCGGATCCGAGGCGGCGGTCGATTCGACCGATGCCGAGTCCACCGAGACGTCTACGACAACCCGTACCTCGAGTCCGGAGTCCGATCCGGAACGAAAGTTCGCCGCCGCGACCGAACAGCGCACGCTCACGGGCGAGCCCGCGACCGGCGACGAGACTGAGTTCGACTCGCTGCCCGCACTGCGCGTCCTCGGCCAGCTCGACGACACCTACCTCGTCTGCGAGACGGGAGACGGGCTCGCCCTGATCGACCAGCACGCCGCCGACGAGCGGGTGAACTACGAACGCCTGCAGCGGGCGTTCGCGGACGATCCAGCCGCGCAGGCGCTCGCGTCGCCCGTCGAACTCGAGCTGACTGCCGTCGAGGCCGAGGCCTTCGAGAGCTACCGCGAGGCCCTCTCGCGGCTGGGGTTCTACGCCGATCGAACCGACGACCGGACGGTGGCGGTGACGACCGTCCCGGCGGTGTTGGAGGAGACGCTCGAGCCCGAGCGCATCCGGGACGTGCTGGCGTCGTTCCTCGAGGGCGACCGCGAGTCGGGCGCGGAGACGGTCGACGCGCTGGCCGACGAGTTCCTCGGCGATCTGGCCTGCTATCCGTCGATCACGGGGAACACCTCGCTGACGGAGGGCTCGGTGGTCGACCTGCTTGCGGCGCTTGACGATTGCGAGAACCCCTACGCCTGCCCGCACGGGCGGCCGGTGATCGTGCAGTTCGACGCACGGGAGATCGAGGATCGGTTCGAGCGCGATTATCCGGGCCATCAGGGCTGAACCGATCTTGCGAGGTCGAGAGAACGCGATACTGCCGCTCTCGAGCGGTCGAGCCACGCATCTGGCCTATCCAAGCCGTGTGCTTACGCCCGTCTCGAGCGGAGCAACGATGTGAACGTCAACGTTCCCGTCGATCGGTTACTGATCATGCTCGTGGTCGCGACCGGTTTCGCGGTCGTCGGCGGCGGCTGGGCCGCCGCGCTGGTCCACGCCGAAGCCACGGGCATAGAAGAGATCGGATTGCGAGTGGGGATCGGTGCCCTCTTCTTCCTGATCCTGCTCAGTTTCTGGTACCTGTTTTCCAGGATGGACGACGAGACCGTCCGAAACGACTGACGTGGCCGCTGTTCTGTCGACTGTTTCTCTCGCGTTCCGACGGCTCCACTCGAGCGAGCGGCTCTGCGCAGGGTGAACTCGTCGGGACGCCGTCGTTCAGTCCAAAACTGTGCTCGCCGAAAATTTCGACTCGACGGGAGGCGGTGGGCCGCCATCGTCACCGGTAGGAGACTCGAGACCGAACCCCGGCCTATGCCCACTGTACGCGAACTCGACGGATCGGACGCGGGCGGACAGTTCGTCCGAACCGCGCTCACGCTCTCGGTGCTGAAGAACGAGCCCGTTCGCATCGATAACGTTCGCGGCGACCGACCGACGCCCGGACTCCGCCACCAGCACCTGGCCGTCCTCGATACGCTGGCTGCGATCTGCGACGCCGACGTCTCAGGGGCGGAGCTCGGCGCGGAGACGGTCGCGTTCGACCCCGGGCTCGAGTCGACCGACGGAGCCACCGACTGGCACGGTCGGGGACCGGGGCGGCTCCCAGGTGGCGAGTACGACGTCGATATCGGCACCGCTGGGAGCGCAACGTTGCTGTTCGACAGTTTGCTGCCGCTCGCGACGGTGCTCGACTCCCAGCTCACGGTGACGGTCACGGGCGGCACCGACGTGTCGTTCTCGCCGCCGCTAGATTACTCCCGGTACGTCAAGCTCCCGCTCCTGCGGCAACTCGGACTCACCGCGGCCTACGAGGTCGACCGTCGCGGATTTTATCCCGACGGCGGCGGGCGGGTGACGCTACAGCTCGCCCCCTCGAGCCTCGAGCCGATCGATCTCACCGAACGCGGGGCGCTCGAGGGCGTTCGGCTCTACTCGACCGAGTCGGCGTCGCTCGCGGATCGCGACGTGGCGTTTCGGCAGGCCGAAGGCGCCCTCGAGCGGCTGTCGCTCGACGAGTTCGGACTCGAAGTCCTCGAACGCCGGGAGACGACGGTCTCGAGTCCGTCTCCCGGCACGGCGATCGTGCTCCGACTCGATCACGGGAGCGGCGTCGCCGGCTTTTCCGCCCTCGGCAAACGAGGCAAGCCGGCCGAGCGAGTCGGGGAGGACGCTGCAGATCGCCTGAACCGGTTCCTCGCGGAGTCAGGTCCTCTGAGGGCTCCCGTCGACCGCCACCTGGCCGACCAGTTGCTCGTCTCCCTTGCACTCGAGGGCGGCCGCGTTCGGGTACCCGCGGTGACCGACCACGTCGCCTCGAGCTGTGAATTACTCACCGCGTTCGGCGCGACGGTCGACATCGCGCGCACCGACGACGAACGTGCAGGTTCTGCCGAACCGGCGCTCGTTTCGGTCGAATCGACGGTCGATTTATAATGTTCGGCGACGACTCTCGCCGTCGGCGTAACAGGCGTCCAACAGAACGCCACAACTTATGACAGCGCCGTTCGTTGGTCCGCGCATGGTCGACGAACACAGACGTGGTCCGGTCTGGGGGGCCGAGCCGTGAGCGATATCGTTACGTTCGGTGAGACGATGCTTCGACTGTCGCCGCCCGACGGCGAGCGACTCGAGAGCGCGACCGAGTTCGAAGTCCACGCGGGCGGCGCGGAGAGCAACGTCGCCATCGCGGCGGACCGACTGGGCGCGACGGCGACCTGGCTGTCGAAGGTCCCGGAGACGCCGCTGGGACGGCGCGTCGTGGGGGAGATCCGGCGACACGGGATCGAGACGGACGTCGTCTGGAGCCACCGCGGCCGACAGGGAACGTACTACCTCGAGCAGGCCGGTGAGCCCCGCGGGACGAACGTGATCTACGACCGCGAGAACACCGCCATCTCGACGGCGGAGGCTCGAGAGTTCGATATCGAGCGGATTCAGGACGCCCGCGTCTTCTTTACGACGGGGATCACGCCCGCGCTCTCCTCGACGCTGCGCGAGACGACGGCGAACATGCTCAAGGCGGCCCGACAGGGGGGGACGACGACCGCCTTCGACTTCAACTACCGGAACAAGCTCTGGTCGCCCGACGAGGCTCGCGAGACGCTGACGCGATTGTTCCCGGGCATCGACGTTCTCGTGATCGCCGCTCGCGACGCCCGGACCGTCCTCGGCTTCGAGGGCGATCCGCGCCAACTCGCGCACAAACTCGGCTCGCAGTACGACTTCACGACCGTCATCGTCACCCGCGGCTCGGAAGGGGCGATCGGCTGGCACGACAGCGTCGTCCACGATCAGGAGGCCTACGAGACCGATACCGTCTCCCCCATCGGCACCGGCGACGCCTTCACCGGTGCGTTCATCGCTCGCCGCCTCCACGGCGAGGACGTTCCCACGGCCCTCGAGTACGCCGCGGCGACGGCGGCGATCAAGCGCACGATCCCCGGCGACGTGGCGCTGCTCTCCAAGGACGAGGTCGACGCCGTCGTCAAGGACGGCGGAACGGCGCTGTCGCGATAGCGGCCGACTCGAGGCTATTGGGTCGGCTTCGCTCGAGTTGCTCGGTCGAAATCGCGGGTTCGTAAGACGATTGGGCTGGAAACAGTTGGAACGCGTCGCCTCGGCGGACGGCGGCTCTCTCGGCTATTCGGTTACTCCGCTACTCCGTGTGGTCGGCGAGTCGCAGGTACGGCGCGACGACGTCGCGGTCGACGGCTAACTCCAGCAGTTCGGCGTCGTCGTCGTAGCGAACGAGACCCGCATCACGGAGGTGTGGAAGGTGTCTGTGGTGTAGATCTACGACGATGCGTTGATACCGGTCGTACGACGGTTCTCCCTCCTTGAGTGCGATGTATTCGGCCAGATCGCCGAGTTGAATCGCTGCCGTTTTCTGGGACAGATAGCCGAGCGCGTACTGCCGGCGCTCCTCCGCGAGCGCGGCGAACAGTTGCGTCGAGGAGACGTCCGAACGGTCGATCTCTGCTTTTCGAGGGTTCTGAGTTCGTGGCTTCATGGGACCTCCGTACTTTACCTACGTTCTGTTACCGACCGGTCTCGTCGAACGACTTCAGCAGAGTACGAACTCGTGTGTGGGTGCCATCCACATAACCTTTATTGTACATAAATGTGGCTAGAAATCAAACATTCTGATTCTGCTATCGGTCATTCTTCGAGGAATTTCGGGTGGTACGATGGTTCCTCGTCGGTTTCGTACTGTTCGATAGTCACCGACCACTGCGGCGCGTCGGAGACGGGCAGCGAGACGTCCCAGACGCCCTCGACCTCGGCGCCGCGACCGAACGCCGTCGCGATGAGGTCCGTAAGCTCGTGTTCGAAGTCGGTTGCGTCGGAGGGGGGAGTACGATTCATGGTGCGGAGAGACGACTCGTGTTCGCACTCTCAGATGAGCGAGGTTGGGGGCGGAGATAACGCTGTCCCTCGTCCCTCTCTCGACGCTGACTGACCGGTGGCCGAGCGAGTCGGGGGCGCTCCTCAGACGGCCGTACGTGACCGTCTCAGTTTCCGACCGGATCCGTAGAGTACCGGGTCCGGTCGTCGTCCCCTCGAGCGCTTCTGATCGCTCCTCGGCGACGCCGCTATCCAACCCTAACGGTGTCCCCGGTGCCCGATCCGGAGTCGCGGATCGCATCGCCACCGGGGACCGGACTCCGGATCAGGAACGACGGCTACCGTTCCGAATGCGTACGATAGACGCGTGCTATCCACCGTCCAGCAATCCTTATTATTAACGGTGACCTATACTGTGTCGATCATTCATGAGATCCTTCGACGATATGAACCGCCTGTTTCGCGAGATGGACCGCAGCTTCGACCAGCTCCGTTCGGCCTGGATGAACGAGTTCCAGAGCTACGGATTCGGTTCCGGATTCGATATGTCCGAGCGCCCTGAGCTCGAGTCCGCCGACCGACCCGTAGTCGGCGGCGAGTGGGGCGTCGAATCGACCTTCGAGACCGACGCCGCGGTGACGCTCGAGGAAACGGACGACGGCTACGTCTACGTGATGGACCTCCCGGGCTTCGAGAAGGACGACATCGACCTGACCTTCGACGACGGTGTGCTGTCGATTCAGGCCCACACCGACGTCGAAGCGGGCTCCGACGCCTATCGATCCGTTCGCTCTCGCCGTGTCGGCCGGCGGGTTCCCATTCCCAAGACGATCGTCGCCGACGAGATCACCGCGAGCTACCACAACGGTGTCCTCGAGGTGGCTCTCCCCGTCGAAGGCGACCACGAAGACGACGGACACCACATCGAGATCGAGTGATTCGCGAGGGGATCCCGATACTCACTCGACCGAAACGTCTCGTTCCGGGCCTCTGTCATGCTTTGTGGCCCGTATTCCGTTTTTGAGTGCGAGTAGTCAGCTACCGACGACCACGATTTGCGTTCGATACTCCACGAATGTTTCAACGAACAGACCTACATTACCGAGAACCATCTTCGCCTTTGATACGGTCTCGTCCCTTCAGCGTCACGGTTTCGAGAATGACTCGAGATACGTATCAGAACCCGTACAACCAATCACCGGCTGGCCGCGTACTTTTCCCCTTCGACGTGGTAGCAGTACACGTGACTCGAGTCGTTCGGCAGGCGACCGTCGACGACGTCTGGGCCGTCCACGAGACGGCCCGCGAGAGCTGGCACGCCGCCTACGACGAGATTATCGGCTCGGAGACGGTCGACGACGTCGTCGACGACTGGTACGCCATCGGCGACCTCGAGTCGTCGATTACCGACGCGACCGACCGCGACGACGCCGCCTTCATCGTCGTCGAACCGACGCCAGCCGACTGCGAGTCGGAGACCGACTCCGACTTCGAGCGCGATTGCTTAGGCTTTGCCCACGTCGTCCCGTGGCCGGAGGACGCCGACGTCGGCTATCTGGCCCGGCTCTACGTCCGTCCCGAGCGCTGGGGCTCCGGTGCGGGAACCCGACTCCTCGAGCGACTCGAGGCCGACCTCGAGTCGTCGTTCGACCGAATTCGCCTCTCCGTGCTCGTGGACAACGATATCGGCGTCTCCTTCTACGAGTCGTCGGGGTTCGAACGCATCGGGACGCGCGAGACCGACCTGGCGGCGGGGTTAGAGGAGTACGTCTACGAGAAACGGTTGGGGGAGACTCGAGACGACGACTCGAGGACCGACAGTGTCCGTACCTAAGCTACCCGTCCTCGCCGAACGGTGTCGGATTCCGAACCATTAGGAGGGGGCGAGTGGAGTACAGAGTATGTCGAGCGGCCACTCCGTCGACGTCGATGGCGTCCGAATCGCGTACGACGACCGCATTCCCGAGGGTGAGTCGGCTATCGAGTCACCGCCGATCGTTCTCGTCCACGGCTTCGCCTCGAGTCGTACCAATAACTGGCTCGACAGCGGCTGGTACGAGACGCTGCTCGAGGCCGACCGCCGCGTCATCGCGCTAGATTGTCGGGGTCACGGTGAGAGTGGGACGCCCCACGATCCCGCAGCCTACGAAACGGATACCATGGCGAAGGACGTCGTCGCCCTGCTCGACCACCTCGAGATCGAGACGGCCGACCTGCTCGGCTACTCGATGGGCGGGAGGCTATCGCTCGAGTTACTCCACACCTATCCCGACCGGTTCAACGCGGGCGTGCTCGCCGGCATCGGCTCGGCGACGCTGTCCGCGAGCGATATCGGGGACGCGATCGCAGACGGGCTCACGGCGGACGATCCGTCCAATATCTCGAACCCGGTCGGGAGGCGATTTCGGACCTTCGCGGAGACGACGGACAACGACCTCGACGCGCTCGCGGCGTGTGCCCGGGCACGGACGCCGCCCGCCGACTGGGAACAGGTCGGCGAGATCGACCAGCCGGTGGCGGTGGTCGCGGGCGAGGACGACGACCTCGTCGGCGACCCCGAGGAACTCGCCGACGGCTTTCCCAACGCCGAAGCCGTCGTCGTTCCCGGTGCAGATCATCTAACGACGGTTCCGGACGATCGATTCAGCGAGGGAGTGGTGGACTTTCTCGAGCGCGAAGGGCTGTAGAATACGGACTCTGAACGGGATTCTGGTCTCCAACCAGTAGTTGCTAATGCGGTTCTCACCCAGAGCAGCCATTGATTGATGTGACATGTACAGAGAATTCAGTAGCCAGTGTTAGAACTCATTGGGAGGGCTATGTATCCATTGCTGACAGTAACTCGATCCCGAAACCAAAAATTCCAATAATGAATCCGATCAGCATGATCATCGTTGCCGTCCCCGTTCCGGACGGACTAATATACACAGAGAAACCCCCAAACAGTACAGTGAGGATGCCAAACCGTTGTAATGCTGCTCCAGCTATTGTCGATGTAGTAAAACTGACTAAGTAAGTACATTCTGATTGACTCATGCATGATTTTGGGGTTCAGAATCCTCTAGTCGATCCTGCTGTTCAACAAGCACACGCAGTTCGCACGCTTCGAGTGCTCACTCGTCCACTGAAAGACGCGTCGCGACGCCAAGCCGTCGCTCGCTGCTTCCGTCTTCGAGAACTGGTTCCGTCCGTCGAAATGCTTCTGTTGTCGGCCGTTAGAGCGTTTTCTCCGCTTCGTCGTCGTCGACGACTTCGATCCCGCGGTTGTTGACCGCCGTCGGATCGAGGCCGACCTCCTGGAGGAAGGTCTTGTACTCGCGTTCGGCCTGCTCGGCGTCTTTCTGCTTGTCGCTGGCGCGGTCGCAGAGTTCGATCAGGTTCTCCGGCACGTCGTTCTGATAGACGATCCAGTGGTTGATCAGGTCCGAGAGGCGGCGGATCGGACTGGTGAAGTGGCCGTAGATCTCGAAGTTCAGGGCGTGGTGGCCGCCGAAGGGGTCGTTCATGTACTTCGCACGGGGCATGACCTTCATCACGGCCCACTGGATCTTGTCGAGTTGGCGACCCGGGGCGTCCTCGAGCGTCGCGTTGACGGCCTTTCGCGGGTCGTCCCAGGTGCTGCCGGGGATCGAGACGCCGTCTAAGTCCTGGATCTCCTGAAGCGCTTTCGACCACTCGTCCGGGCTCGGCTGCGGGTGAACGCGGTACATCGCCTCGACGCCGCGATTCCACATCAGTTCGTGCGTGACGGCCTTGTTGGCCTTCAGCATGCACTCCTCGATGATGGTGTGGGCGCGGTCGCGGGCGGGGTTCAAGACGAGCGAGCCGTCCTCCTTTCGGATCTCGTGCATCCGGTCGGCGACCTCGTGGACCAGTTTGTTCTCCTCGTGGAGGGGAGCGTCGGGGTCCTCGAGTCGGTTCTCGGCCTGCGAGTAGGTCAGCCGTTCGTCGGACTCGATAACGGACTTGTAGATCTCGATATTGTCGTAGGAGAGGGTCTCCTTGTCGAGGTGCATCTCGACGGTGTGGGCGAGTCGGTCCTCGTTGGGAACCAGCGAACAGACGGTCTCCGCGAGGACGGGCGGCAGCATGTGGATGGTGTAGCCCGGCAGGTAGACCGTGTTCCCGCGCTCGACGGCCTCGTCCCACATCGCCGTTTCGGGGTTGACGTAGTGGGTCACGTCGGCGATGTGGACCCAGAGAACGTACTCGTCGTCTCGCTCCTCGATCGAGATGGCGTCGTCGAAGTCCTGGGCGTCGATGGGGTCCGTCGTCCACGTCGTCAGCTCCCGCAGATCTTTACGTTCGTCGACCTCGTCCTCGATTTCGGCCGTGACGCCGTCGGTCCGTGCCTCGGCTTCCTCGAGAACCGCCGAGGGAAACTCGTCGCGGATCTCGAGTTTCTCGAAAAGCTCCTCGCGTTTGTTCTCCAGATGGCGTGCCAGGTCGTCGCTGATCTCGATGGGGCCCTGCCCTTCGGCCGTACCGGCTTCGGCCTGTGCGTCGTCACTCATACGGTGGGGTACGGACGAAAGGGTGAAAGTCGTGTCGGGATGGGAACGGTCCAACGTGACCGACTCGACCGGCGATCGTGGCCGAGAAACGCCCGAAGAGGCGATCGTCCGGTCGCCCTGACGAACGATTGTCGACCTGCCGAACGACTCCGACCGGCCGCGAGTCAGCCAGAACGGGTATGGGGATCCGGGCGAAAGACGGGGACAAATCCGACGACATGTCCTGGCAGTATCCTCCCCATCTCCTCCCGTATATCGGCGTGCTGTTTCTGGCGATGGCCATCTCCGGTGCGTTGGCCGTCTACACCGTGGTGGCGCGGTCGGACGCGATGGACGAACCGAGCGTCCGGGCGTTCGTCGGTCTGAACGCCGGCTGTGCGCTCTGGTCCGGAGCCTACGCGCTGCAGTTGCTGAGCGTCGAGCTATCGACGAAACGGTTCTGGTTGAGCATCGCCTTCGTCAGCTCTATTCTGGTGGTGGTCTCGCTGTTCGCCTTCGCCGTCGCGTACGCGGATCACGAACGGTGGCTCACCCGGCGGACCCTTCTCGCGATAACGTTCGTCCCCGCAGTGGGGTTCGTCCTGCACGCGACTCAGTACCGAAACCTGTACGAACAGCCCATCGAAACCACCGTCGTCGACGGGTTCGTCGTTTTGGACCGAACGCTGGAACCGGCAGCGATCGTCACCCTGCTGTCCATGTACGGACTCGTCATCGTCGCCGCGGGGTTCTTGCTCAAGACGGTGTACGAATCACAACGCGTCTACCGCCTGCAGTCCGTCGCCGTCCTGATCGCGATTCTCGTTCCGTTCGGTCCCAATATCGCGTGGGCGCTCGGTCTGGGTCCGGCAGGGAACCTCGATCTGACGCCCGTCGCGTTCACCGTCTCCGGAGTCGTGTTGGCCGTCGCGATCTATCGCCATCACCTGCTGGATATCGCTCCCGTCGCCCGCACCGCCGTCGTCGAAGACATGCGCGACGGCTTTCTCGTGATCGACGAGACCGGCCGTATTCGAGACGCCAACGCGGCCGCTCGACGGAGCGTTGCCGGCGACGCACCACCCTCCATCGTCGGCCGGGACGTGACTGTGCTCTTCCCCGATATCGCACCGGTCGTCCGCGAGGGGGCGCCGACGGACCAGATCGAAATCGTCGTCGACGGCGACGACGGCCGCCGGTTCTTCGACGTCCAGGTCCAGCGACTCTCGAGCGCGGACGAGATTCGGCTGCTCCTCCTTCGCGACGTTACCGAGCAACACGCCGTCGAACAGCGATATCAGTCCTTCATCGAGAACGCCTCCGACCTCATCACGATGGTCGACGACCGCGGGATTATCCGCTACCAGAGTCCCTCCTGTACGACCGTGTTGGGATTCGCCCCCTCTGAACTGGTCGGCCGGTCAGCGTTCGAGTTGGTGCATCCGGACGACCGAACGCAACTCGTCGAGCAGTTTCGGAACGGACTCGATGCGAGTATCGCCGTCGACCGGGCGGAGTATCGGCTCCGAACCGCCGACGGCGACTGGCGAGACGTCGAGACGATCGGGAGCAACCTGCTCGAGGATCCGTTCGTCGAGGGGGTCGTGTTGAACACGCGGGATATCACCGACCGAAAGCAACGCGAACGCGAGATCAGTCGCTCGAACGAACAACTCGAGCGGTTCGCGGACGTCGTCAGCCACGACCTGCGTAATCCGCTGAACGTCGCTCAGGGCTACCTCGAAGCGGCCAACGACGACGTCGACTGTGCGTATCACGACGATATCGAACTCGCCCACGACCGAATGGCGGCGATCATCGAGGACGTGTTACGCCTGGCTCGAGAGGGGCACCCGATCGACGACACCGAACCGGTTGGCCTCGCTCGCGTCGTCAGCCGCGCGTGGGCGAACGTCGACACCGGCGAGGCAACCCGTTCGGTCGCGAGCGAGCGGCCGATCGTCGCCGACGAAGACCGACTGGTTCGGCTGCTCGAGAACCTGTTTCGGAACGCAGTGGAACACGGTTCGACAAGGCCTCGGTCGCAAACTCCCGAGGACGCCGGAAGACGCAGAGCGTCTTCCGAGCCCTCGGTCGCTGACGCTCCCGAGGACGCCGTGGAGCACGGTTCCGAGACCGTCCACGTCCGGATCGGAACCACTCCCGACGGGTTCTTCGTCGAAGATAACGGACCGGGCATTCCGGCCGACGACCGCGAGCGCGTCCTCGAGTACGGCGAGACGTCGTCGCCGTCCGGAACCGGATTCGGGCTCGCGATCGTCGACGAGATCGTCGACGGCCACGGCTGGACGCTACGGATTACCGAGAGCGGTGACGGGGGCGCTCGGTTCGAGTTCGACACTGTGGACACGTCTCGAACATCTACAGGAACTCGGGATCCGTCCGCCGTCGATGACGCGTGAGGTGCGCCCCCTCGAGAGCCGTCGATCCCCTCGACTGCGGGCGGGATAGCGGAGTCGCTTCGCTGGAAGTGTCCGTCTCGGCGCGATTCAATACTCCTCCTCGAGCGTTCCGTATCGCTCCTCGACGGTCTCGAGGTAGCTCGAGAGAAAGCGCTCCCGTGTCGTTTCGCCCGCTTCGAGTTCGATCAACAACGCCTCGAGTTCGTCCCGCGGATAGTGACAGAGGTCGTCGTGACAGGATTTACAGAGGTGTTCGAACGTCTTGTCGTCGCGGTCCCAGCGATCGCCGTGTTTGTCGTATTCGCGTGCCTTCGACCGGGAGACCTGTTCGCCACAGGCGAGACACGTCACCGCCTCCGTGTGGGTCCGGGAGGGCCACATATCTCTCCCAATATCGTGCTATTACTTAGCAATTCTCACACGGTCTCCACGAGCGGACTGTCCGGGTAATCGATTAATCCTCGAAGCGGACGTTCTCCAGCGATCGGTTCTCGATCGGTGTAGTGAGTCGCTCTCGTCGCACGTTTCGGTCGGTTACGGTAGGTTGGGTACGGTGAATCACGGTCGGCCCCTACCGTTCGGCCGATCGCTGTCGGTCGTGTGAGCGTCGCCGTCGCCACCGTCGGACGCCGGTTTCCGCTCGGGGCCCTCCTCGAGCGCGGCGTCGGTGTCGGGAACCTCGAGCGATCCGTCCGGGTCGATCACCGTTCGTGCCGGAATCGGTTCTTTCGGCGGCGGACGACGCGCGATCAGTCGCTGAAAGCGGGTGAGATCCCGCGGCTGGTCGGTCTCGACCTCCTCGTACTCGACGACGACTCGATCCTCTTCGGCGAAGATTCGAACGTAGTTTAGCCGGAACGAGGGGACGTAGATCCCCGGCAGCCGCGAGAATCGCGTCTCGACGTGCTGGAGTTTCTTCAGCCAGGTGCCCGTGTTGACGACGACTCGGTCGCCCCACCGCGTGACCGACGCGCGGTGGGTGTGACCGTAGACGTAGACGCAAACGTCAGGGTTCGCCTCGAGCGTTTCCCGGGCCGCGTGCAGGAACGGCTCGTCGCCCTGTCCGACACGAATCCCCGAGAGCGCGACGCCGAAGCGCTCGAGCGTGTGTCCGAGATCGCGTCTGAAAAACCACAGCGGGACCGCGAGCAACAGGAGGACGGCGATGATCACGAGGTTGATCGTGACGATGATCTCGAGGACGATATCGGCGATGCCGAGCGCGTGGACGACGGGATTGTCGGTGAACAGCCCTGCCGGGAGGATTCCCGTGACCTCGAGGACGGTGCCGAACAGGTAGAGCAGCGTGATGTTGAAGAACAACAGCAGCGGGACGACGATCGCCCGCAGGTACGGGCTCATCTCCCGGTAGAAGTAGTTCGAGAGGAGCCAGCGCGGAATTTCCTCCATCGGGGTGACCGACTGGATGTCGCGCAGCCAGTCGCCGCTTGCCCGGTCCGAGTAGCGGCCGGCCGTATCGACGATCCGCTGAACGATGAAGTAGCCGACCGGGAGCGCGTCGGGGTTGCCCCAGTCGGGCATCCGGTTGTTCGTATCGTGTTGCTGGCCGTGCTCGATCCAGATTTGTGGAGTCCCGTCGACCCCGTCGACGTCGACCTCGCGAGTGATCGCGATCTCCGGCTCGAGCGTGACGTTGAACGCCGCGAGTCGCTCGGCGTGTTCGGGGTAGCAGGCCAGATCGTAGTCGTGGTTGCCCGGAATGAGCGTGATGTCGATCACCTCGCCGGTCGCCCGAAGCTGGTCGAACACCCTCGGATGGTCCTCGATCACGCGCTCGAGTTTCGCCGGTCCCGTCACTTCGGCGTACTCCCACAGCCCGAAGGCGTCGCCGTTGATGATCAGTTCGACGTCACCGCCGCGCGCTTCGAGATCCGCGAGAAACTCGAGGAGCTCGGCCTCGAAATCGAGCGTCGTGAGCTGCTCGTCGCCGCCCATGTGGAGGTCGCTGATGAAGACGTACTCGGTGGCCATCGATCGTGCTCTGGCGAGCTACCAGCCGTGGAACGATAGTGGTTTTCCCGTTCCCGACGATCCGTCGCTCACCGCGATCAGGCCGATTCTCGCTCGCTCCGATTCCGTCTATGCCTCGTCCGGATCGTCGATCTCCCGCTGGTAGTACCGGACCCACACCATCTGCAGCGGGATGATCAACATCGGGACGAAAAACGCCAGCCGAAGGGCCACGGCGGCGACGGCGATCGAGAGGGCGAAGACGGCCGGGGAGATCAACCCCCGAATCGTGATCAGCGACGCCGCTCGAGTACTGATCTCGTCGCTCGTAAAGCCCGCTCGAGCGGCGTAGGCCCAGACGGCGGTCATCAGTACGCCCACCAGCACGAAGTTGACCGCGTACAGCGTCCAAGCGAACTGCGTCCCGTAGACGCCCAGCAGCTCCGTCGGGTAGGGGAGAAACGAGATCGAGAGCAAGAACAACAGGTTCAGCCACAGCAGAATCCGATCGTGGGCCTCGATGTACAAAAAGAGGTTGTGCTGGATGATCCAGTAGAGTCCGACGACGACGAAACTCAGGAGGTAGCTGACCAACAGCGTCTCCTGGTCGGCCACTGCGGCCGGTAGCTCCGAGGCGGAGACGTCCGGCACTTCGAACTGTAACACCAGCAACGTGAGCACGATGGCGAACACGCCGTCGCTCAGCGCCTCCATTCGATCGGTGTCCGGGCCCCCGAGCGTCCGTACCATACGTGGATGTCTACTCGAGGCGACGAATACGCTGTCCCGCTTCGCTCGCAGTGAGGGTTCGATCACGGTGGAGGCTCAGACGCGAGGGCTCGGGTTCGCTGCCGATCGACGGCCGGTCGGTGGTCGCGCCCCGCTCGAGATCACTCAGATCTTCACCCGGCACGTGACCCAGAAGCTGAGGCGCGTGACGCAGAATCTAACCTATTAAATGCACACGGGCGGAAGGGCGAGTATGCAGGTCAAGTCCCGACACCACCTCCGGAGTGACGCCGTCTCGGACGTAGAGACCACGCTCGAGGAGCAACTCGGCGTCTCGCCCGACGGTGACGCCTACGAACGCGTCGAGTTCGAGGAGACCGACTGGGAGGTCGTCCTCATCGACGGCGAGCCACAGGTCGCCTACTTCGACGACGAGCCGTTTCTGACGGTTCGAGGGGCGAACGTCTACGAGCCCGAGAAGCAACTGGTGACGGTCGATTCCGGCGCCATCTCGTTCGTCAGCGACGGCGCGGACGTGATGCGCCCGGGGATTACGGAGGCCACGGACGACATCGAACCCGACGATCTGGTCGTCATCGCCGAGGAGTCCCACGGAAAAGTGCTGGCGGTCGGTCGCGCTCGCGTCGCGGGCTCGGATATGGTCGGAAGCGAGGGGAAGGTCATCGACTCGCTGCACCACGTCGGCGACGATCTCTACGAGTTCAGCGGCTAGTCATCGATCGCGGATTTCTTCGTGGAGTCGTCGGTTGCTCTTTCGGACTGAATCAAAACCGAGCCACTTGCTCGTCTATTGTCCCGGTCTCGGTATCGTAGTGAGTACCGTAACGGGAGTGTCCTGCTCGTACTGGCGGCGATGATTTCCACGTCCTCCCCAGCCGATTTCTGCTCACGGGTGCGAAGCACCCGTTTGCATGGTTCGCGGGACCTTTGGTCCCGCGCTAACGCTCGTTCGCTCCACTCACTCACTCATCCACAGGAAGACGCTTTGCGTCTTCCAAGCCGTCACTCGCTACCGCTCGCGACGACCTCGCACGAATTGTGTGTCACGTCTCGCTCGCCGCTCGCCGCGACACAGCGCGCGCCACAGCACGTGGCGAAGACGGCAGGGCGTGAGCCGTTCGGTAACACGGAAGCGATACCCCGACTCGAGCGCCCACTCACTCGCCGACTTCGGCCAGCGAATCCGACTCGAAGACGTCGCTGTAGCGCTCGAGGGTGTCCTCGTAGCCGGTCATCGCGAGGTCGTACGTCTCGCGCAGGTCGTCGATCGGCGTCTCGGTCGCGTCGACTCGCAGATCGTTGTACGGCGGCTCCCACTCGTGGGATTCCGTCGAATCGACGACCACAGCGGCGCTCTGAACCGCCAGCCCCTCGCGTTTGTCGCCACCTTCGAGGTCGCCCGCGGCGAGCGCGTCGATCAACCGCTTCGCGAGCGGCTCGGTTTCGGCGTCCGCCACGACGGCACCGGGTCCGGTCGACCGATCCGTCGTCTCGTGGACGGCGTTCGCTTCGTAGTCCGCCGCGGTCGCCTCGAGGACGTCCTCCCCGGTCAGCATGTTTCCCGCGACGGTGAACGTCTCGCGTTCGAGGTGGCCGAACCAGTCGACGCACTCCTCGCCGGAGAAGGCGAAGGTGCCCTCGCTATCGACGCCGTGGAGCTGGCGCTGCGGCGCGCCGTCGTCGGCGTTGAGTAGGGCCTCGAGCGCGTCGTCGACCGCTAGCCCGTCCTCGACGTACTCGAGTCCGCGTTCGCCCAGCTCGACGTTGACGAGGCTCTGGGTCGCGATCGCGCCGCGTTCGCTGACGAACGGACAGAGGGTGCCGACGCCGGGCAAGCGCGTCGTGACGGCGACGCCGAATCGCCGGTGAGAGTCGCCGTCGTCGGTCTCGTACGCCTCGCGGACGCAGATGCTGAAGGTCATCGATCGACGGTTGGTCTCAACGGACGAAAAATCTCCCGTCCGTCGAGCAGTGCACGACCGAATGCCACGAACTCGCGTCTGCCGGTCGCTTCGGTCCGGCACTCGCTGATTTGCCGTCCGCTCGAGACCGTGTCTGACGTAAGAACTATACTGACGGCGGCGGTGGGTTACGCCAATGGGACTTATGAGCAAAATTCTCGGCGGCGGCGGTTCCCGAGCGGCCGAGGATTACGTCGAACTGGATCTCGACGATGTATCGGCGGACTCGGCCGACGCAGCGATGCAGGTACACATCGCCGAAGTCAGCGGCCAGGCCGACGCCATCGACATCAAAGATACCGTCTACGACGGCGACATCGTTATCGCGGACATCACGCGTCTGCGAACCAACGACAGCACGGTCGAACACATCGTCGACGAACTCCGGCAGGTCGCCCAGGAGGTCGACGGCGACATCGTCCGGAAGGGTGACGATCAGATGATCATCACGCCGACCGGCGTCCGAATCAGCCGCGAAAAGCTGGGCCAGCGGGCCTGAACAAGCCGTCGATCGTCCGTTCGGATTCTCCGCTCTGTGAGTCGCGGGCCAGACTGCCGAGGCTCGAGTTCACCAGTACGAGGAGTGGTGCTGATCCGGAGCGCGGCCGAAATTCGGTATCGACGCCGGTCAGTTACCCTGCCGGGCGTTGTTTTCACCCGGCGGGAATTCCGGTGTCGGGTTATTACGTGCGGCGTGTAACTCGTTCGCATGACTGGATTCCGAGCAACGGTCGTCGTCCGGGAGCCCGCGGACTGTCCGATCGCGGACGTTTCAGCGACCACCGACGATCCGATCACGAGCGTCACGCGCTCTCGAGTCGCGACCGACGGGACGGTCGTCGAGGAGTTCGGCGTTACGGCCGGCTCGTCCGTCGAGACGGTCGATACGAGCACGCAGGCCGAGTTGACGTCCGTCCAAGCTACCGATCGAGAGGAGATCTACCGATTCGAACGCGAGTCGGCCGCCGACTGCGCCTGTGAGGTCATCGAACGCACTGGCACGCCGCTCTCGTCGGTCCGAGCCCAGAACGGCTCGCTCCTGTTGACGTTCCGAACCCTCGAACTCGAAGAGATCGCAAACATCGTCGACAGCCTCCGTGCCCGGTTCGACGGTGTCCTCGTCGAGGAACTCACGCAGGACCACGAGGACGACTCCTCGGACCGGGTGATCGTCGATCGAGACCTGCTCACGACGCGCCAGCGAGAGATCCTCGAGACGGCCCACGAACTGGGCTACTTCGAGTACCCGAAGGGGGCGAACGCGACGGACGTCGCCGAAGAGCTCGGCATCGCGCGATCGACGTTCACCGAGCATCTGGCGGCCGCACAGACGAAGCTTCTCGACGCGCTTCTCGAGGAGTGACCGCCGCCGATTTCCGGGGTCGATTGACAGGCGCGTACCGGTCGTTAGCCGCCTTCGTCTCCCGATCGGTTAGTTCGCGACGATCACGGGCCGATCCGCTTCGAGGATCACCGACTGCGTCACGCTCCCGAAGACCGCCTTTCCGACGGGCGACCGCTTCCGCGTTCCGAGCACGATCGCATCGGCACCCTCGTCCTGTGCGATCTGACGGATCCCTTCGGCAGGTTGGCCGACCATGACCTGTCTGATCGTTTCGACACCCGCGTCCTCGAGTCGTCGTTCGACGGCGTCGACCGAGTCAGGAACGTCCTGTAGTTCGGAAAGCGACTCGTTCACGTCGTCGATAACCGTCGCTCCGGCCTCGTCCGGCATCGTGTCGATCTCCTCGATGATGTGGAGGACCGTGACCGAGATCTCGTCAGTGTCGCCGGGCAGTGACAGCACCGCGTCAACTTGTTCGTTCGCCCGGTCGTCGTTTTCGTCGACCGGTAGGAGTACGTTGTACATAGTTCACACACTCTCTCGAAGCACAATATACGTGATGGGTAGATAGTCGGTAGTGAGAACTGGAGTCGGTCCCGGCGACCCGGCCAACCGACCCTGTTCAACCGCGGTCGACGCGGAGGAGGACGAGCGCGACCGTCGCCCCTACCGCAGCGATTACCGCGAGGACGACGAACAGCGCCTGTGCGGAAGCGTACGTGAGGACCCCGCCTGCGACCGCGGCGCCGAGCGCGCCGATCCCGAAGATCGCGAGGAACGTGTAGCCGAAGGAGAGCCCCCGCGTCCCGGGCGGCGAGTGTTTCGCCACCGCCGCCTGCTGAAGCGGCTGGATCGTAAAGAGGACGATCCCGAGCAGGAGCGAGACGGCGACGAACGTGCCGGTCGTCGCGGTGGCCGGGACGAACAGGAGCGCGAGGAGACAGAGCGTCCCGAGAACGTAGCTCAGCGCCCGTTCGATCGTCATCCGGTCGGCCAGATAGCCGCCGAGGTACTGCCCGAAGACGCCGAAGACGAGAATACCGACGTAGAAGTACCGCGCGAGGTCGAACTCCTCGGCGTACGGGCCGTCGGGATCGACCAGTTCGACGGTGACGAGCGGTTCGAGGAAGCTACTCAACAGATCCGGCAGGAAGGTCAGAAACGCCCGGTAGTAGAGCCCGCTGGCCATCACGATGACGATGACGAGCCCGAACGTGAGCGTTGCGAGCGTGCGACTGTCGTTGACGATGGATTCGATCGAAACCTGGCCCTTCGTGTCGCTTCCGGGTTCTTCGCCGCCGTCAGTCGTCGCCGGTGTGTCTGCCTTCGCGGGTGCCACGTTGACGAACAGGCCGAGGGCGAACAGGGCGAGCGCCGGCACCGCGAGTGCGACGGCGACGACGCGCCAGTCGAACCAGAGCAGCAGTACGACGGTCGCCAGCGGGCCGAGCGCGATGCCGAGATTGCCGCCGATCCCGTGGTAGCCGAGCGCGATGCCGGTTCGCTCGACGCGGGTCGAGAGCAGCGCCAGCCCGGCGGGGTGGTAGACGCTGGCCATGACGCCCCAGCCGGCGATCGCGAACGCCAGCATGAGGATCGATCCCGACAGCCCGACCAGCACGAACGAGGCGGCCATCCCGGCGAGACACGCCATGATGAGCGGTTTCGATCCGTACCGATCGACGAGGACGCCGCCCGGTAACGCACCGACGCCGAACAGCCCGTATCCGACCGTGACGATCAGTCCGAGCGTCGCCGCGGTCGTCGAAAACTCCGCGAGCCAGACCGTCATCAGGATCGGGATCGACAGCTCGTAGGTGTGTACGAGTCCGTGTGCCGCCGAAGTAAACAGTACGATTCGACGATCAGAGTCGTCCATTCTTTCGACTCCATTCTTCGCGGGTGGGTTAAGCGGTGGAGATGTCTGCCGAGTTTGCCGATATGTCTCGTGGTACCATTTGACATTTTCGGATCGGAACCAGCCGTCGACCGAACGGACCTCGCGGTTCGGCGGTCGTGTGCGTCCGCAGCACGGACGATTCTCACGGCGGTTACCGTCCCCTCCACAGCCTGCGGCGTCACCACCCCCTCTACAGACCGTCGGGTAAGTTAGCGTGTTCAGTTCGTCCCCGTTCGTTCCGCGCGATGACGGCGGGTCGACGCTGCCGATCACAGCCGCGGAGAGCCGTCGGCTGAAACGACAGGAAACGACTATCTCCCGCCCATTGACTGGTAACAGCGAACAAACGACAATACTTTTCCATCAGGGTGCGAAATCTCCACTATGGCTGACGATCTCAAGAAAGGGCTGGAGGGAGTCCTTGTTGCAGAGTCCGGACTCAGCTCGATCGACGGTGACGAAGGTCGACTGATCTATCGAGGGTACCCGATCGAGGATCTCGCCCGCGGAGCGAGTTACGAGGAAGTCGTCTATCTCCTCTGGCACGGTCACCTCCCGAACGCGGACGAGCTCGAGGAGTTCACCACGGCGCTCGACGAGGAGCGCGACGTCTCCGAGGACGTCCTCGAGACGATGAAACGCCTCGCGGCAGCCGACGAGCAGCCGATGGCCGCACTCCGGACTGCGGTCTCGATGTTCTCGGCGTCCGAACCCGAAGACGACGCCGAACCCGAGGATCTCGAGGCGACGCTCCGAAAGGGTCGTCGCATCACGGCCAAGATCCCGACCGCGCTCGCGGCGTTCGAGCGCTATCGGCTGGACGAAGAGCCGATCGATCCCCACCCTGACCTGGGACTCGCCGCGAACTTCCTCTACATGTTGACCGGCGAGGAGCCGAGCGACACCCACGCCGAAACGTTCGATCAGGCGCTCATCTTACACGCAGACCACGGCCTGAACGCCTCCACGTTCACGTCGATGGTGATCGGTTCGACGATGGCCGACATCTACAGCGCCGTGACCGGCGGTGTGAGCGCCCTCTCCGGCCCGCTTCACGGCGGTGCGAATCAGGACGTCATGGAAGTCCTCTTCGAGATCGACGAGAGCGACCTCGACCACCGCGCGTGGGTCGAGCAAGCGAACGAGGAGGGGCGGCGCATCCCCGGCTTCGGCCACCGCGTCTACAACGTCAAGGACCCGCGTGCCAAGATTCTCCAGGAGCGCAGCGAGGAGCTCGCAAAAGAAGGCGACGACAAGTGGTACAACTACACCACGACCATCGAGCAGTACCTCTCCGAGGAACAGGGGCTCGCCGAGAAGGGGATCGCCCCGAACGTCGACTTCTACTCCGGCTCCGTCTACTACCAGCTCGGCATCCCGATCGACATGTACACGCCTATCTTCGCCATGAGCCGCGCCGGCGGCTGGGTCGGTCACGTCCTCGAGTACCAGGAGGACAACCGACTCATCCGCCCGCTCTCGCGGTACACCGGGCCGGAGGATCAGGAGTTCGTCCCGCTCGAGGACCGATAACGACGCGTCGCCGTTCGACTCGATTTTCGACGCTTGGTGTCCGGTCACCAGCGGTCGCACCGTTCGTCGCTCGTCGACGAGCTTAGCGCTCGGAGAGCTCCGAGACCAACAGCGAGACGCCGATCAGCGAAGCCAGCAGGACGACGAGGTTGAACGCGGCGCGCATCAGCGGCTGGTACTTCGGATCGACCCAGAGATCGATCGCGTCGGTGGCGCTGCCGTAGAACTGGATCAACGCGAAGACGGCGAGCAGCGAACAGACGCCGAGTGCACCCCAGGCGAGATATCGTTTGATTCGCTCTGAATCCGGATCGAGCACCGCATCGGTACCGGCTGCTGATTCGGGGCCCGGCGTGCGTGCAGCCGTCTGCTGGTCGGGCTGGTCGGTCACCTGTTCGGCGTCCGTCTCGAGCGGCGTCTCGGGTTTCGTCGGTGTATCAGTCATTGGAACCTCCGTGCGAATGCGATCGTCGCGAGAAGCGCGGCGACGGCGATTGCCGCGCCGAAGCCGGGCGTTCCGTCGTTGTCCTGGTCGCGGTCGTCGTTGTCCCGGTCGTCGTGACCGTCGTCTGCGACGTCCGCGTCGTCCGCTCCGACGCCGGAGCCGCCGGTGAACTCGCTCACTTCGAGTCCGCCGTCGCCGTCCGTCTCGTCGACCGACAGCGACCCCTCGCCGAGGTTGGCGACGGCGCGGTCCGTCTCGACGATGGTGCCGTCCCGCCAGAGCACCGCGTCGAGGTAGTAGTCGTACTCCGTTGGGACCTCGAGATCGACCGTCGGCGATGCGGTTTCGCCGGGATCGACCGTCGACAGATCGACGGTCGCGGAGTCGGCGACGACTTCGGAGCCGGACTGGCGGGCTTTCACCTCGAGTTCGAGGTCGTCCTCGGCGTCGTCGCCGGTGTTCGTGAGGTAGCTCGCGACCTCGAGCGTCGCTCGGTCGTCGGTCGTCGACTCGATGGCGTACTCGATCGCGGGCACGTCCGCGAAGCTCCCGCCGCCGAAGCGGTGGAACTCGACGTCGGTGTCGGCGTATGCGGGCGTCAACGCGTCGACACCCTCGATCGAGTGGCTGGCCGACTCGAGTCGCGCGCCGTCCCGGTAGACGAACGTCTCGATCTCGTAGCTACTCTCCCGCGGAACGGCGACCGAATCCGTGACCACGGTTTCCGATCGGTCGCTCGAACCCTCGCCCAGCACGTCGACCTCGCGTTCGGTCGTGTTCTCGACGAGTCCGCTGTTCGTGTCGGTCACGCGATGGACCACGGTGACGTTGTCGACCGGATCACCCCGATGCTCGAGGTGGCTGTCGACGGCGATCGTGGCGGTTCCGCCGGTCACGTGCTCGGAACTGATCGTGATCTCCGCCAGCGATACGTCACCGTCGGTTTCCACCTCGGTAGCCGCCTCGGAGGCCTCCGGGTCGGACACTGCGCCGGTAAGCGCGAGCGTCGAGAGCGCTCCGATCACGACCACGAGCGCGGCGATAGCCAACACGTACTCGCGGTTCATGACAGCGGCTTTCGATCAATTGTATAAGTGCTTTGTGTGGTCAGCGAGCGAACAATATCGGCGTCATTGAACGTGAGACTCCACTCGTTCAGACGACAGTTCCGGGCCGACGAACGGCTTCCGAGCGCGGCGTCGAGCGCCACGAACAAGGGCGAAGAGCCCGAACGTTCGGTCGTGCAGGTCTTCGTCTACGGAACGCTGACCGATTCGGAGCAGGTCGAGTCGCTCCTCGGCGACGGCCCCGGAACGTACGAGAGCCTCGGCCCGGCGACGCTCGAGGGGTTCCACCGCGTCGACGGCGCGTACCCGACACTGCTTCCGGGTGGCACCGTCGACGGTGAGTTGCTCGCGGTCGACGACCGCGCGCTCGAGCGACTCGATCGGTACGAGGGCGTCGACCGGGGGCTGTACGTTCGGGTTACGGTACCGAGAGCGGACGGCGGATCGGCCCAACTCTACGTCGGCGACCCGGACAAACTCGGCGTCGCGGTCGACGGCGTGTGGACTGACGACCGTCCGTTCGCCGATGCCGTTCGAGCGTATATTGTGCGAGAAGATACCGTGGTACTAAATCACGAATGACGGTCGGCAGACGAACGTCTGACACTGTCGCTTTCGCCGCTCTGTCTGGCGATTTCACTTTCACTGCGGAGCCATGAGCTTTATATGCACTGCGTTCTCTTCTTTACTCGCACGTCACACGCCGTGCATTCCCTGTATTCCCTGTCGTGTTGCCAGTACGGCAGCACATTCGTGTCGGGATCGACGCGAGGCTGGTTCGACCGGCCGACCGATCCCCGACAGTCTTACAACACACGCCGAGTAGTCGAGCGTATGCTCGAACTCGCCGATATTCTCGAGGCACACGAGCGGGTCCGCGAAACGTCCAGACACACGCCGCTCGAGCACTCGCACACCTATTCGTCGATGACCGGCGCCGACGTCCGGCTGAAACTGGAGAACTTCCAGCGGACGGGTGCGTTCAAGATCCGCGGGGCGACCAACCGGATCGCGACGCTCTCGGAAGAACAGAAAGACGCCGGCGTCGTCACCGCGAGCGCGGGCAACCACGCCCAAGGCGTCGCGCTCGCGGCCACGCGGTCGGGCGTCGACGCGAAGATCGTCATGCCCGAACACGCGCCGATCTCGAAGGTCAAGGCGACGAAGAACTACGGCGCGGAGATCGTCCTCTCGGGTCGAGACTACAACGAGGCCGCCGAGCGCGCCCACGAGATCGAACGCGAGGAGGGCCGTACCTACGTCCACGCCTTCGACGACGAGGACATCATGGCCGGACAGGGCACCATCGGACTCGAAATCCTGGAGGATTGTCCGGACGTCGATACGGTCGTCGTCCCCATCGGGGGCGGCGGCCTCATCAGCGGCATCGCGACCGCGATCAAGGAGCAGAAACCCGACACGCGCGTGATCGGCGTGCAGGCCGACGGGGCCTCGAGCGCCGCCGCCTCGCTCGAGAAGGGCGAACGGATCGCCCTCGACGGCGTCGACACCATCGCGGACGGGATCGCGACCCGCAGCGTCGGCGAACGGACCTTTCCGCACATCCAGAAGTACGTCGACGAGGTCGTCACCGTCTCGGATCCCGAGATTGCCGTGGCGCTGGTCTACCTCCTCGAGCGCTCGAAGACCCTCGTCGAGGGCGCGGGTGCGGTGCCGCTGGCCGCGGTGCTCTTCGAAGCGTTCGACTACGACGAGGACGAGGTCATCGTTCCAGCCCTCTGTGGCGGCAACATAGATCTGAACACGCTGACCAACGTCGTCGTCCGCGGACTCGTCGAGACCGGTCGGTATCTGAAGATCCGAACCGTGCTGAAGGATCGTCCCGGCGCGCTCGAGGACCTGCTCGAGATCTTCACCGCCCACCGCGCGAACATCTACGCCATCCACCACGACCGCACCTCCCGTGACGTCGAGATGAGCGATACGGAAGTCGAGATCGAACTCGAGATGCGCGGTCCCGACCACGTCGACGCCTTCCTCGCCGCGCTGCGGGACGCGGGGTACGAAGTCGATATTCTAGCCTAACTCGAGCGGGTGCGTCACTCGACGTGGAGCGCCGGCGCAGTCTCAGTGGTCACGCGGTCGGCAGCGTAAACGAGAACGTCGTTCCGTCCTCGGGCGTCGACTCCACCCAGATCTCGCCGCCGTGGCGTTCGACGATGCGCCGGCAGAGCGCGAGGCCGATACCTGTCCCGCTGTGTTCCTCGTAGGTGTGCAGCCGCTGGAACACCTCGAAAATCCGATCGGTATCGTCCGGATCGATCCCGACGCCCTCGTCGCGAACTGAGACGATCCAGTCACACCCCGCTCGCTCCGCGGTAATTTCGATCCGCGGCGGCTCGTCACCGCTGTACTCGATGGCGTTTTGCAGGAGATTCTGGAAGAGTTGACGCAACTGGCTCGCGTCGCCGTCGACGCGCGGGAGTTCGTCGGTCGAGATCTCGGCGTCGGTCTCCTCGATCCGCATCTGTAGGTCCTCGCGGACGTCTTCGAGCACGGCGTCCAACTCGACCGGCTCGAACGGATCGCCCTGCGTGTCGACCCGCGAGTACTCGAGGAGTGCGTCGATCATCTCGCGCATTCGCTCGGCCCCGTCGACCGCGAACTCGAGGAACTCCTCGCCGTCGTCGTCGAAGGCGTCACTGTATCGCTGCTCGAGCAACTGGAGATAGCTCGTGACCATGCGAAGCGGCTCCTGGAGATCGTGGGAGGCGGCGTACGCGAACTGCTCGAGGCGGTCGTTCGACTCCTCGAGCTTTCGCTGATACGCTCGGCGGTCGGTGATGTCGGTCAGCGTCACCACCGCACGACTCACGTTCCCGCGCTCGTCTCGGACCGGTTTGCCGTGTTCCATGATGATCCGCCGTTCACCGTCGAAGGCCTCGATCTCGTAGATGTTTGGCTCCCTGACCTCCTCGCCCTGAAGCACCTGGTACATCGTCCAGTCTTCGGGGCCGACGGGCTCACCCGAACCCGCCCACGTCGCCGAGAACTTGCCGTACTCCTCGACGGACTCCGAATCGAAGACGTCACCGCCCCAGATACTCTTCGCCGTCTCGTTCGCTCTGCGCAGCGAGCCGTCCGCGTTCGCAACCACGGCACCGACGGGTAAGACCTGAAACAGCGTCTCGAGCTGCCGCGATTGTTTTTCGAGCTCGAGTTCCGCTCGCTTCCGTTCGGTGATATCGGTGAGTGCGCCCGGGAATTTGACGGCGTTTCCGTCCTCGTCACGCTCGACGTGGCCCCTGGCGACGACCCACCGGAGTTCGCCGTCGGCGTTCCAGACGCGATACTCGAGTTCGCACTCGTCGCAGTGGTCGACCGTCTCTTCGATCTCCCTCGCGACTCGGTCTCGGTCGTCCTCGTGGACCGACGACAGGAACCGATCGAGCGGGACACCCTCCCGAGCGGCGTCGGGATCGACGTCGAACGTGTTGGCGAACGATTCGCCGGTAACGAACTTATCGTCGGGGATGTGCCACTCCCAGGTCCCGATGGCTCCGGCCTCGGTCGCCGCCTCGAGCTGTGTCTTTGCATCCGTCAGGTACTGCTCGCGCGCTTTTTGCTCGGTGATGTCCTGGGCCATCGTCATCCCGGCGAAGATATCACCCTGTTCGTCGGTGATCGGCACCGCGTGGATAACCCACGCCCGGCCCGCGTACTCGAGTTCCACCGAGGCTTCTTCGCCTGCGAGCGCCGACTGAAACACCGGCTCGAGATCGGCGACGGCGTCGTCGGGCCAGACCTCGTGAAACGGTTTCCCGTCGAGATCCTGGGGGTCGAGAGGGATCCGGTCGAACCCCTTCCCGGCTGCCAGCGTGTACTCGAGATCGTGATCGAACAACGTGACGAGTCCGTTCGGGAAGTACTCCGCGAGCGTCCGGTACCGTCGCTCGGACTCCTCGAGCGCCTGTTCGCGCTCCTTTCGCTCGGTGATGTCCCGAACGATCCCCACTGCACGAACCGGCGTTCCCTCGTCGTCGAAGGAGAACTCGCCCTGGGCTGCGATCCACCGTTTCTCGCCGTCGGCTCGAACGATCCGACACTCGAACTCCCACGTACCGGTCTCTTTGGCGGCCTCGAACCGCTCTCTCACCCGCTCACGGTCGCCCGAATGGACGTGATCGAGAAAGATCTCCAATCCCCAGTCTTCGACCGGGGACTCGTACCCGAAGATCCGGTCGTGCTGTGGCGACCTGACCGGCGACTCCTCGGACTGCAGATCGAGTTCCCACGTGCCCATGCCGCCGGCCTCGAGTGCGAGTCGGAGTCGCTCCTCGCTCTCTCGTAAGTCCCGCAGTAATTCGATGCGGTCGGATTCGCGCTCCTTGCGGTCGGTAACATCCCGAAAGTAGACCGAAACGCCGGTTTTGGAGGGGTAGAGGTTCGCCTCGACCCAGAAATCGAGCGTGTCGTAGTAGAGTTCGTAGCTGGTCGCCTCCTGTGCGTCCATCGCCGTCTGGAACGCGTCCCAGACCTCGTCGATCTCCGCGGCGGACGGAAACACGTCCCAGAGACAGTTGCCGAGCAGTTCCGACTCGGTGCGTTGGAGGAGCTCTTCGGCACGCTCGTTGACGTGCGTGAAGCGAAACTCCTCGTCGAGCGCGTAGAAGGCGTCGCTCACCCGACCGAGGATCTCCTCGAGTTCGCGTTCGGCCTGCTGTCGCTCGGTTACGTCTTCGAACACGAAAACGCCGCCGTCGATCTCGTCGGTTTCGTCCCGCTGTGGCGCGCCGTCGACCGACAGCCACACGCGCTCGCCGGAGGGGCGGCGAAGCCCGATAATCCGGTCGGCAATTTCCTCACCCCGATCGATAACGCAATCGAACGGCGTCTCGTCGGTCTCGAGTGGGTCTCCGGCGTCGTCGACGAGGTCCCAAGAAGAGCCATCGGCAGAGCGTCCGGCGAGGTCGTCGAGCGGCCGTCCGAGAAGTTCCGCGGCGCGTTCGTTTGCAAACGTCAGTTCTCCCTCGGCGTTTACCACTGCAATCCCGTCGCCAACCGCGGTTATCAGTGCCCGACACCGTTGGTGGGTCTCGGTGTCGTCCCCCTCCCAGAAGGTCCAGTTGTGTTCCCCTACTCGCTCACTCATACAGCCGAAAAAGCCATCGAGTCGCATAAGCCCCGCGGCGGTTGTCGGAGCCACCGCGAATCGCTGCACACCTGACTGGACGACTGCGGTATGATCGCTGTGTCACTCGTTTCCACTGTCACTTCCGTCTCTACTGGACACCGATTTCGCCTTCCTTTAAGCCTCTCCGCCCAGAGTAGTAGCGTATGAAACGCATCATCAAGACCGACGACGCACCCGCTGCGGTCGGCGCGTACAGTCAGGCGACCAGCAACGGCTCGCTGCTATTCACCGCCGGCCAGATCCCGCTGACGACCGAAGGGGAACTGCTCGCGGACGAGTCCATCGAGGCCCAGACCGAGCAAGCCCTCTACAACCTCGACGGCGTCCTCGACGAGGCCGGGGCGACGTCCGCGGACGTCCTCAAGGTCACCGTCTTCCTCGACGACATCGACGACTTCGAGGCGATGAACGAGACCTACGCCGACTACTTCGACGACGAGCCGCCGGCCCGCAGCGCCGTCGAGGTCGCCGCCCTGCCCAAGGGCGTCGGCGTCGAAATCGAAGCCGTGGCGAGCCTCGAGTGAGGTGACTCGAGGCGTGTTCGGAGTCGATCGCCGCGTCGTCTCCGCCCTGCTCTGGGGTGCCGTCGGCTTCATGGCCTTTCTGGTGCTCGTCCAGGGCTACGCCCTGTTCGTCGAGTCGCTGGTCTCGATCACCCAGGGCGCGTTTGTGGCGGTGATCGTTGGGAGCGGGACAGCGATCGGTGCGTACCTGCTCGAGCACCGAGTCGCCGCGTGGTCGGCGCGTCGCGTGTCGCGTGAAACCGAGTCACACGGCAGCGACGGTAAAAGTAAGAGTTAAACGACGGACCCGGTTAGGTTGACTCGAGCCAGGATGGCCGAACGGTAAGGCGCACGCCTGGAAAGCGTGTTCCCTTTGGGATTCAGGGTTCAAATCCCTGTCCTGGCGTTTTTCTCGGAAGAAAATACACAAGTGTAAACTAGGGAATTTTATTAGATATTCTATCAGGCTCCTCGAGCCTGATTGAAGCTACTCGGTTCCCATCCGTGACGAGAACATTGCCGATTCCGTCTTCATTTTATATCGGTTCTCTACCGAAGCCCATTGACTCTGAGAACTGTCAATTAAAATCGGTTAACTAATGTAGTTCTAATATCAACTCCTTTCCGTGGCAGGTGACTACCTGAGACGGACTGCAATCACCCGCCCTATCCTTACTCCTGAGCAACAGCGAGCGCTTGATGAGACACTTGACGAATGGCAATACGCTTGTAACATCAGTACTCGCATCGGCTGGACAGTTGGGGAGACACGGAAAATGCAACTGCAACAACTCGCGTATGACGAAATACGTGAACAAACGCGTCTCGGAAGCCAACACGCGATTCTCGCTACGCACAAAGCTGCAGCCGCACTCTCCGGCATCGAAGAGATCGACGACTTGGACGAGGATTACAAGACGTCTCGGCCGACCTTCACGAGCGATACCCTCGTATACGACGCGCGGTCGATGACGCTGTTTTCCGATGGTTCCGTCTCGCTAGCGACACTCACCGAACGGATTCGCTGTGATCTCGCGCTTCCCGACGATGAAACGGGTTATCAGCGACAGTATCTCGAGGACAACGAGTGGGAACTAACCGAATCGACGATATCGAAGCGGGATGGTGACTGGTATTTACATCTGGGTTTCCGTAAGCCAAAGCCCGAACCGACGACCGGGAGGCAGGACGACACCGGGGACAGGACAGTTCTCGGTGTCGATCTCGGTATCGTCAACATCGCCACTACCAGTACGGCATACTTTGCTTCGGGGAGGGAACTGCGCCATAGACATCGCGAGTTTGAACGAATACGCTCCAACCTTCAAGAAGTCGGAACGCAGTCAGCACATCGCACCATTCAGCGGATAGGTGGACGAGAGACACGATACGTGCGTGAAACGTTGCATCACGTCGCCAACGATATTCTTGAGGAAGCAGTAACCCACGACTGCGATCATATTGTATTCGAAAATCTCAAACATATTCGGGAGCGTGCACCCCCTGTCAAAGAGTTCCATCAGTGGGCACACCGCCAACTCGTTGACCTGGTCGAGTACAAAGCAACGGCTGCGGGAATTCGTGTCGAGTTCGTTTCACCAGAGAACACGAGCCGGCAGTGTCCGGAATGTGGATATACGAGCGAAAAGAACCGCATTCGACAGGCAGCGTTCGAGTGTCGGGAGTGTGGAACTACTGCCAATGCTGATTACGTCGGTGCAAAGAACGTCGGATTACGGTTCGTCCGTCGAGGCCTACAGTCGTCTCGGCGGACGGGCGACGGTCAACTCGCCCTAAAGTCAGGAACGGTGAGGCCGAACCAAGGTTTCGTACCGACCCCGCTATCGGGATAACGGCCGAGTTCACTGACAAGCCCCGTGTCCTGTGCGGGGCAGTTGATATCCCAGTCTTGGCGTTTTCCGAACGATGATCTACACGCGTCATGAGCAGTGGGAAACTGCAGCGATTTGCTTCCACACTACAGTGACGGAACATCACCTGCTATCACGGAAATGAACCGGCTACCGCCTGATCTCTGCCGGCAAATCGGTCGTGATCCACCGATCCTCGTTCTCCGGGTTCCGAATCTCTAGCAGGCCGTCTTTGCATAGCAGCATCTCGTATCGATCGGTCATCGTGCTCTCGTCTAACGCTCCGACGGAACCGAGTATGGTAACAGGCAGCCTACCATCCCGCCCGTCGCGGGTACGCCCTCGATACTACTCGAGTAGCCGCCGAATACCGACTGACCGACTACCGGACAACCATATATCCGCCGCGGTCGACTACGTGAGTATGTGCGGTCGCTACACACTGATGATCGAGCGGGCGGCCCTCGAGGAGCGATTCGACGCCCGATTCGCGGATTCGAGCGAGGAGTTCACGCCGCGGTACAACATGTCCCCGGGCCAGCGGCTTCCGGTGATCACGAACGACGCGCCCGAGACGATCCAGACGCTCGAGTGGGGACTGGTGCCGTCGTGGGCCGACGACGACAAAAACGGACTCATCAACGCCCGCGCGGAGACGGTCGACGAGAAACCGAGTTTTCGGGCGGCGTACGAACGACGCCGGTGCATCGTTCCCGCGGACGGCTTCTACGAGTGGGTCGACACTGAGAACGGAAAACAGCCCTACAGAGTCGCTTTCGACGACGACCGCGTCTTCGCGATGGCCGGACTCTGGGAGCGCTGGGAGCGCGACGACGAGACGACGCAGGCGGGCCTCGACGCCTTCGGCGGCGGCGTCGCGGACGACGATAGCGAGGACGGCCCGCTCGAGACGTTCACCATCGTCACGACGGAGCCGAACGACCTCGTCTCGGATCTCCATCACCGGATGGCGGTCATCCTCGAGCCCGGTCACGAACGCGAGTGGTTGACGAGTGACGATCCGAAATCGCTTCTCGAGCCCTATCCGGCCGACGAACTCCGCGCGTATCCGGTCTCGCGTGCGGTCAACGATCCGTCCGCGGACGAGGCGTCGCTGGTCGAACCGGTCGAGTCCTAGGTATCGAGCTCTCGAGCGGCGGCAGGACTCCCTCGAACTGCGAGCGATGCTCGATGCGGTATAAATGTGGCGGATACGGTCGTCGTCTCGAGCGACGAGCTGATTGGTAACGTATGTCAAATACGGGTGCACGCCCCCTCGCCATCCGGTGGTTTTCTCGCCTTACGTTCGGCGGCCGCTGACCATCACGAATGACGAAAAACACCAATTTTATATAGAAGGACAAACAATGAATCAGCTGACTATGAGCCAGCGAATGCAGCAAGGGCAGCCGATGATCGTGATGAGCGAGGATTCCCAGCGCGTAAAGGACAAGGACGCGCAGGATTACAACATCAGCGCGGCCCGTGCGGTCGCCGAGGCTGTTCGCTCGACGCTCGGTCCGAAAGGGATGGACAAGATGCTCGTCGACTCGATGGGATCGGTAACGATCACCAACGACGGCGTCACCATCCTCCAGGAGATGGACATCGACAACCCGACGGCCGAGATGATCATCGAGGTCGCCGAGACACAGGAAGACGAGGCTGGCGACGGCACCACGACGGCTGTCGCGATCGCCGGAGAACTCCTCAAGAACGCCGAGGACCTTCTCGAGCAGGACATCCACCCGACGGCCATCATCAAGGGCTTCCACATGGCCGCGGAGCAGGCTCGTGACGAGATCGACGACATTGCAACCGAGATAGACACCAGCGACGAGGAACTCCTCCGGAAGACCGCCGAAACCTCGATGACCGGCAAGGGCACCGAGGTCAACAAGGAGCACCTCGCCCAGCTGATCGTCGACGCCGTCCGTCAGGTCACCGTCGAGACCGAAGAGGGCGACAACGTCGTCGACCTCGAGTTCCTCAACATCGAGACCCAGACCGGCCGCGCAGTCGGCGAATCCGACCTCCTCGTCGGTGGCATCATCGACAAGGACCCCGTCCACGACAACATGCCCACCGAGGCGACGGACGCCGACATCCTGCTGCTGAACGAGCCGATCGAGGTCGAGGAGACCGACGTCGACACCGAAGTCTCCGTTACCGACCCCGACCAGCTCCAGAAGTTCCTCGACCGCGAGGAGAAACAGCTCAAGGACAAGGTCCAGCGCATCGTCGACACCGGCGCCGACGTCGTCTTCTGCCAGAAGGGCATCGACGACCTCGCCCAGCACTACCTCGCCAAGGAAGGCATCCTCGCTGTCCGCCGCGCCAAGAAGTCCGACCTCGAGTTCCTCTCGGAGGTCGTCAACGCGAACGTCGTCTCCGACCTCGAGAGCGTCACCGAGGACGACCTCGGCTTCGGCGACGTCACCCGCGACGACGATGACGAACTGTTCTACGTCGAGGGCGACGACGCACACGGCGTCACCCTCCTGCTTCGCGGCTCGACCGACCACGTCGTCGACGAACTCGAGCGCGGCGTCAACGACGCACTCGACGTCGTCGCACAGACCGTCTCCGACGGCCGCGTGCTCGCCGGCGGCGGTGCGACCGAAGTCGAACTCGCCTCGCGACTGCGCGACTACGCCGACTCCGTCTCCGGCCGCGAACAGCTCGCCGTCGAGGCCTTCGCCGACTCGCTCGAGCTCGTCCCGCGCGTGCTCGCCGAGAACGCGGGTCTCGACTCCATCGACACGCTCGTCGACCTGCGTGCGGCACACGACGACGGTGACGTCACGGCCGGCCTGAACGTCTTTTCGGGCGACGTCGAGGACACCTTTGAGGCCGGTGTCGTCGAACCGGCCCACGCCAAGGAGCAGGCCGTCACCTCCGCTTCCGAAGCAGCCAACCTCGTGCTCAAAATCGACGACATCATCTCCGCTGGTGACCTGTCGACCGACAAGGGCGGCGACGAGGAAGGCGGCGCGCCCGGCGGCGGCATGGGCGGCATGGGCGGCGGTATGGGCGGCATGATGTAGGCGAGGTTCGGAACGAGCGAAGCGAGTGAGAACCTCGTAAAAACGAGCGGGGAGCGCGAGCGACCCGCGAAGTCGAACTAAATTTTTCTGCAGGCCGTTTTCCCCGGATCTCGGCAAAACTCAGTACAAAAGCACCGGAAGGCGCGGAGCGCCTTCCGAGCTCTCGTTCACTGCATTCACGAGAACACTCCTCCTTCCGTTTCGTTCGCGTTGCTCACTCCACATCAGTCGTCGGCCCGAGCACGGCGCTCCGCTCCGCGCCGTGCTCGGTGAACGGCGTCACTCGGGTTCTTCGAACCGCTCGTTCGCCGATAGAAGTTATCGAACGCCACTCAGGTACCGTTTCGCTCTGTGGTACATTCCACAGATTCGGCGCCGGTCCCAGTTCTACTTTCTGGCAAGCCGGTGATCTTTTGTGCTGGACCTCGAACGGCCCCCATGACCTATCAAACGACTATCGGCTGGTCGCTGTTCTCCTCCGGCATCGTCACGCTCATCCTGAAACTCATGCCCGGCGATTCGCTCTGGTGGGGGCTCTTGCTCCTCGCGCTCGGCGCAATGATTCTCTACATTCGGTAGGCGTCGGGCGAGACGATTTCGTTCGGGGCGACCGAACTCGCTCGCGGGAACGCCGATTCCTCAACCAGTCAATAACACGAACATTCTTTAGATCGCAATATGACTCTCGAGTATGAAACGGATCTGGATCGGGGTTGCGCTGGTCGTTGCGATCGTGTTACTCGGGGGCTGTGCGGCGTCCGAGGAGACGGCCGAGTTCTCCGTGTCGATCGACGACAGTGCTGACGAAACGCTCGTGAACACGTCCTACGAGGCGACGGCGACCGTTTCCAACGACGGTGATGCCGACGGTGAGCGCTCTGTCGACTTCGTCGTGGATGGTGAAACGATCGCGACGGAAAACGTGAGTCTCGAGCCAAACGAGACGGGATCCGTCACCTTCGAGCACACGTTCGAGGAGCCCGGCGAGTACGAGGTGGCGATCGGCGAGGCCGAAACGTCCGTGACCGTCCTCGAGAGTCCGCTGTCGGACGTCGCCGAGGCGATGGCCGACCTCGAGACGTACGAGACCCAAGAGCGAACGGTGATGGATCTGACGACGCAGTCGGCGTACGGACAGGACGCCGAGCTACTGATGGACGGAACGGCGACCGGACAGTACGATCTGGCGGCCGAAACGGCCGCCATCGACTGGGAGGTCGATATAAACTACCTCGGGTTCGAGTTCCACACGCTCGAAGCGGAGTGGTACGAGGACGGAACGCTCTACACCAGAGAGCGAGACCGATCGGACACCGAGTACGAGTACGAGACAGAGTCCACGACGTTCGACGACGTCGCCATCGACTACGCGTTCCCACTGGCGGCGGTCGACGACGACCCCGTCGAGGTGAACAACGGAACGGTCGTCTACAACGCCACGATTGAGGATTTCGACCGACTCGAGGCGCTCCTCGACGACGATGACGTGACGCCGGGAGAGCAGGACGAGGAGTCGGACGAGATGGAAGATGCTATCGAACGGGTCACCATCGAACTCGGAATCGATCTCTCGACCGCGCGTATCGACTACATGTCCGCGACCTACGATATCGACGGGATGGAGTTCGACGATATGACCGGTGACGGCGAAATCACCATGGATGCCGAATTCGTCGCATTCGACGAGTCCGTCGACACGACGGTCCCGACCGAGGTCGTCGACGCAACTGCAGATCGATAGTCGAGCGTCGATTGCTATGTTCCGGTAATCGAGTCCTGAACGCGTCGGCCAGCAGGTTCGGAGCGGTTCGGACTCCGCTCGCGAAAACCGAGGCAGATTTCTGTTTCGAACCGAAACACGTCCACCAGTGAGTTCCCACGACGACGAGACCCCATTCGACGTCTACCGCGAGGACGTCGACCGCCCGCTCTCGAGGCTCTTCCGCGAGTACGCACCCGGCCGGTTAGGCTGGTTTTCAGTTGGCATGCTCGCGAACTTCGTCGCCCGAATGGCGAGTCTCGTGCCGCCGCTGTTGCTCGGTGTGGCGATCGACGCCGTCTTTATCGGTGAGAGTCCGTACGCGCTCCCGCTGGTCCCCGACGCCTGGCTGCCGACCGAAACGATGGATCAGTTCTGGTTCACCATCGCCGCGATCGCGATCTCGTTTCTCGTCGTGGCACTTTTCACCTGGATCTACGGCGTCACCGCCAACCTGTTCGCCCACGACGTGATGCACGCGGTGCGGGTCGACTGTTTTCAGAAGATGCAACGGCTGGACACGGCCTTCTTCGACGAGAAACAGACCGGCGAGGTCATGGCCGTCCTCAACAACGACACGCAGAACCTCGAGATGTTCCTCGACAACGCGCTGATGAACTCGGCGCGGCTGCTCGTGATGGTCGGGGGGATTACGGCCGTGCTCTTCTACCTCAACTGGCAGTTGGCGTTCGTGACGCTCTTTGCGGTGCCGGCGATGGTCCTCTTTACCCTCTGGTTCATGCGGGTCGTCGAACCGCGGTACGTTCGCCAGCGCTCCGCGGTCGGTCGGATGAACACCCGCCTCGAGAACGCCATCTCGGGCATCGGGCTCACCAAGACGACCTCGAGCGAGTCCTACGAGACCGAGCGCGTCCGCGACTCCTCGCGAAATCTCTTCGAGCGGACGATGGCTGTGTTGAAGCTGAGCTACCTCTACCGGCCGGGGATGGAACTGCTCGCGGGTCTCGCGTTCGCCGCGACCTTCCTCGTCGGCGGGCTCTGGCTCGCGACCGACACCGCCCCGGGACCGCTCACCGGCACCCTTTCGGTCGGCGATTTCGTCGTCTTTCTGATGCTCACCCAGCGGATCGTCGACCCGCTCGCGGAGGTCTCGAACATCGTCGACCAGTATCAGAACGCCAAGGCCTCGAGCGAGCGCGTCTTCGGGCTGATGGACATCCCCGTCCACGTCGACGATCCGGAGGATCCCGTCGACATCGTCCCCGTCGAGGGTCGCGTCACCTACGACGACGTGACGTTTAGCTACGACGACACCGCGGCCCGCCGAAACGCGACGGCCACCGAGACGGCGTTCGAGGAGACCGTCCTCGAGAACATCTCCTTCGAGGCCGCCCCGGGCGAGACGGTCGCGTTCGTCGGGCCGACCGGCGCCGGAAAATCGACGGTTCTCAAGTTACTGCTCCGACTGTACGACGCCCAGGAGGGAACGGTCCGAATCGACGGCCACGACGTCCGTGAGGTTGCGCTCGCGGACCTCCGCTCGGCCGTCGGCTACGTCAGCCAGGACACGTTCCTCTTCGACGGCACCATCGCGGACAACGTCCGCTACGGGCACTTCGAGGCCGACGACGAGACGGTCCGTGAGGCCGCCGAAGCGGCCCAGGCCCACGAGTTCATCGTCGACCTACCCGAGGGGTACGACACCCGCGTCGGCGAGCGCGGCGTCAAGCTTTCCGGCGGGCAGCGCCAGCGGATCGCGCTCGCTCGAGCGGTGCTCGCGGACCCCGAGATCCTCATTTTGGACGAGGCGACCAGCGCCGTCGACACGAAGACGGAGCTCCAGATCCAGCGGTCGATCGATCGCCTCACCGAGGATCGCACGACGCTGACGATCGCCCACCGACTCTCGACGGTCAAAGACGCGGATACGATCCTCGTCCTCGAGGACGGCGAAATCGTCGAGCGAGGAACGCACGAGGGCCTCCTGGCGGCACAGGATCGGTACGCGACGCTGTGGGCGGCACAGGCCGGCGATCGAGAGTCGGCGGCCGAGACGCTCATTGACGGCGACGACTGATCGTCGCTCTCGTCGGCTCGTCAGATGTGTTTTCTCACAGCGATCGTCACTGACCGCACGATACCGCAGAAAACAGTCGGCTATTGGGTGGCGAACGCGCTCAGGCGTCGTCGATGTCGAGTTCGAACTGCTCGTTCTCGGAGACGGCGTTCAGGACGACGCTCGTGTTCGAAGCCTTGATATCGGGGTCGGTGAGCAGCGCCTTGATCTGGTCGTTCATGCCGTCGGTGTCTTTGAACTTGCCGATGGCGATCACGTCGTAGTCGCCGGTAACCTCGTAGACGCTGGTCATCTGACGGTGATCTCGCAGGGTGTCGGTGACGTCGGGCAGCGCGTTTCCTTCGACCTGCAGCTGGATGACGGCCGTAACGTCGTAACCGACCGCATCGTAGTCGACCCGCGGCGTGTAGCCTTCGATAACCCCCTCCTCCTCGAGATCAGAGAGGTGGTTCGAAACGGTAGTGACGGAGACGTCGAGTTCCTCGGCGAGACTCCGGAGGCTCGCCCGGCCGTCGCCGAGAAGTGCATTCACTAGTTTTGCATCGAGATTTTCGTACGTCATCACATCCACCCTCTCACTGTAGCCTTTAGAACTTTACGAATATGCAGTTTCCTGCGGAGGAGAGAAGATTTGCTTGGAGCAGTAGGGTTTTAGTAGCAGAGTTACTTGGGTAGAACGACGAGAAGATGACAAGCGGAAACATCACTGAATCCGAACAGGCCGTATTAGACGAGATCGAAGCGGAAGGCGTCGACTTCCTTCGTCTCCAGTTTACTGACATTCTCGGCACCGTAAAGAACGTCTCCGTCCCGGCACGCCAGGCCGAGAAGGCGTTTACCGACGGAATCTACTTCGATGGCTCCTCGATCGAGGGCTTCGTGCGCATCCAAGAATCGGACATGCGTCTGGTTCCGGACCCCGATACGTTCGCTATCCTCCCGTGGCGCCAGAAGGAGGAGAGCGCCGCGGCCCGAATGATCTGTGACGTGTATAACACGTCGACCGGCGAACCGTTCGAGGGCGACCCACGACGCGTGCTCAAGAACGCGCTGGACCGCGCCGACGAGATGGGCTACGACGTCAACGCCGCGCCGGAACCGGAGTTCTTCCTCTTCGAGGAGGACGAAGAGGGCCGCGCGACGACCAAAACCGGCGACCAGGGCGGCTACTTCGACCTCGCCCCGAAAGATCTCGCCAGCGACGTCCGCCGCGACATCATTTACGGTCTCGAGAGCATGGGCTTCGAGATCGAAGCCAGCCACCACGAAGTCGCCAAGGGACAACACGAGATCAACTTCGAGTACGACGACGCGCTGACGACGGCGGACAACGTCGGCACCTTCCGCACCGTCGTTCGGGCGATCGCCGCACAGCACGACCAGCACGCGACGTTCATGCCGAAACCGATCCCGAAGATCAACGGCTCGGGAATGCACACACACCTCTCTCTGTTCAAAGACGGCGAGAACGCGTTCCACGACGACGACGACGAGTTCAACCTGAGCGACACCGCTCACTCGTTCCTCGCGGGCGTCCTCGAGCACGCGCCCGCAATTACGGCTATCGCGAACCCCACGGTCAACAGCTACAAACGCCTCGTCCCCGGCTACGAGGCGCCCGTCTACGTCGCCTGGTCCGACCGCAACCGCTCGGCCCTGATCCGCAAACCGGCGGCCCGCGTCCCGGCCGCTTCGCGCGTCGAACTGCGCTCGCCGGACCCGTCGTGTAACCCCTACCTCGCAATCGCCGTCATGATCCACGCCGGTCTCGACGGCATCGAACAGGGGCTCGAGGCGCCCGACCCGGTTCGGGAGAACATCTACGAGTTCGACGAGGAAAAGCGCGAAGAGTACGGTATCGATACCCTCCCGGCGAACCTCGGCGAGGCGGTCGACGCCCTCGAGGAAGACGAAGCGATCTACAACGCACTCGGCGAACACATCGCGTCGAAGTTCGTCGAAGCCAAGCGCCAGGAGTTCGAGGAGTACCTCGTCGACGTCTCCGACTGGGAACTCGACCGCTACCTCGAGACGTTCTAAGCGTCTACGGCCGACGGCGGTCGACGCCGTTACGCACTCACTGGTGGTTTCTCTTTCCGCTTTTCCGTTCGGTGTTCTGGAGCAGTTTCGCTCGTTTCGATTGTCGTCTGGCTCTATTGGTCGACTCTGTCACACGGTCTCGTGCCCGAACTCGAGACCGTCGACCGACCGTCAACTGGTGAATTCCGTCTGGACTCGCGAGACGGCGGTTCGGCTGACCAGCCGTGGCAATCCGACGACGAGCAGGCCGCCTACGAGACCGATGGCCAGCCAGACGAGGAGGCTCTCGACGACGAGCAACACGAGTGCAACGAGTGCGAGTGCGGCGATGCCGACCGTCGCGTGAATCCCGACCTGCAGCGTCATCGACCACGGCTCCCGCGACGGCGTCGCGTACTGCCAGGCGAGCAGACACCCGAGACAGCCACCGAACAGCGCCATCGTATCCGGTCGGCCGCTGGTCCAGAAGGCCGCGAGCGCGAGCACCGCGGCGATCGTCACCGTCGCACTCGCCGCAGCGTGGTCGCCGCGTCGGGCGCGTACTCGATGCCGAACCGTCAGCACGAACAACAGGTAGCAGATGCCAGCGACCGTCCCGACGAGGACGTCGATCGGAAAGTGGACGCCCGCTCCGACTCGAGCGAATCCGACGAGGACCACCATTGTGGCGGCCCCGAAACGTCGCTGTCGTTGCGTTCCGATGTCGGACTCGAGGGCGAACATCGTCCAGATTACCGTGGCAGCGACCGCGTGGCCGCTCGGAAAACTCGTCGAAGAGACCTCGACGGCTGGTGCGTAGAGCAGTGCGATCACCGTCGGCAGGGATTCGGGGGCGATGGCGGGGCCGACGTCCGGCCGCGGCGTCTCGAAGATTCCCTTCAGTCCGAGCATGACAGCGTAGCCGCCGATGACGATCCCCAGCCACGAGGCGAACCGATGCCGATCCCGAAACCAGCAGGCCAGTACGACAGCGGGCGCGACGAACCAGACGCTCCCGAGATAGGAGAGGAAGGCGAACAGAAACGCCGCCCACTCCGGGAACGTCTCTCGAACGAGTTCGACCTGCGCCGACTCGAACCACATCGGTACTGTCATTTGACAAACTAGATGTTATACGTGTCGGTTTGTAATATAGTCAACAAGTGCGGCACTGTAAAACGGGAGATCGCCGATCGACAGACAACGGTTAACGGTCGGCGTGGCTGTATCTATCGAAGAAGGAACCGGTATGCGTCGATCAGGTCGCGTTAGGCTTCTGCCTGTTGGATCCACTCCTCGGCGTCGCTGGTCGAGACCTCGGCAGCCTCGGAAACGGACTCAGCGTCGGCGCGCACGAGGTCGTCGATCGTCGCGATACCGGCGTCCGAGAGCTGTTCGCGGGTTTCGGCGTCGATACCCTCGATCGACTCGAGCGTGTGCTCCGCGTCGGTGTCGATCTTCGTCTGCGCCTCGGGCTGCTGGCTCCGGAGCTGCTGGGTGACCTCTTCGGCCTGCTCTTCGAGTTGCTGCTGGAACTGCTCGACCTGTTCGGCCTGGCGCTCGAGCAGGTCCGCGACGTCGCCGGTCTGGCGCTCGAGTTGGTCCTCGAGTTCGTCCTGAAGCTGCTGGGTCTGTTCGAGTTGCTCGTGGAGCTGTCCCGAAAGTTCGCTTACGTTCTCGACCGTCTGATCCTCGATCGAGTGGGACATCTCGAGGAGCTGTTCGGTTTGTTCGTCGAGCGCTTCGACGAACTCGCTGGAGAATTCGGTCGCGGAATCGACGTCTCGCTCGAGTTCCTGTTCGATGGCGTCGTAGAACTCGGCGTGGGTCGATTTTAGCTGTGCAAACGTCTCATCGATGGTTCGGTGGGCGTCCGAGGGCTCGTCGCTCGGGAACAGCGCGGCCGTCGTATTGACGTAGCCGTGGGTGGCCGCTTGGGCGAGCTCGAGCTGCTGGCGCTGGAGTGACTCCTGACCTTTGAGGCCGGTGAGCGCCATCATGTCGACGGTGCGCTGGGTGGCCAGTCCCTGCTTGAACAGCTGCTGGCTCTGTTTAACTGCGGTTCGCTGCACGTCGAACATCGCTCGAATGGGGGATTGTGATTGACTCATGTTCTCGAGTGGAGATGGGCTCCGACTGGGGATAAGTGGCGGGCTTGCATACCCTCGAATGTATCTGAACGGTATTAGATGGAAAATCCAAACTGTCGCAGACTCCGCACTCTGTTGGCGCGAGCTTCACTCGATACTGACTGTCAGGACGATTCTGATTGAGTATTATGAGCTGAATCGTCGTTCAATCGCCTATGGTCGATAGCCGGACCTACGAGTTCGAGGGGGACCAACCGACGATCGACGACGCGTCAGTGAGTCGAGAGGCGACGCTGGTCGGCGACGTGCGGATCGAGAGCGGAGCGAGCGTCTGGCCGGGCGTCGTGCTTCGTGGCGATATCGGTCCCGTCCGCGTCGGTCGGCAGTCACACGTCGGCGACAACGCCACCATCCACGCCTCGGCGCTGAGCGCGAACGGAGTGAGCGCGATGTTCGGGTGATCACCGTTCTCCGTTACTCGAGGAGCGCGTCATGGTCGGACACGGGGCCGTCCTCAACGAGGCGACCGTCGAAGCGCGTGCGCTGGTGGGGTTCAACGCGACGGTCAACACCGGGGTAACGATCGGGGCGGGCAGCGTCGTCGCCGCCGGCACGGTAGTCCCCGACGAGTACGACATCCCGCCGGAGTCGTTCGCTCGCGGGGCTCCCGCCAGGATCTCGCCGCTCGAGGAGACGGGAATCGACGCGGAGGCGATCTTCGAGGACTTCGCATCGGGCGAGTACACGAATCTCGCCGGGCGACACGAGGAACTGTTCGAGTGAGCGACGTAACGGAATGCGCACTAGCGAGACGCTCGGGGAATTTCCCGGACGGAGCCGACGAGCGGACGCTGAAAAGACGACGAGCGGGGACCGACGCGCGGCGACGCGCTCGCTACTCGCTGACCGGAATGCCGGCGCTATCCTCGGCGTCGATTCGAATCGGGTCGTCCTGCCAATCGATGTCGAGCCGCCGTCGCGAGAGGTACGGCGAGAGCGTCGACATCGAGACGAGTCCGCAGTAGGTCTCCCCCTCGACGACGGGCAGGTGTTTCACGCCGTCCGTCCGCATCGTTTCGGCGGCGGTCGTGATCGATTCGCTCGGTGAGATCGTCGTCACGGGTGCGGACATGATGGTCTCGACCGGATGGGATTCGAGTGTTTCGGCCACGAACGCGACGATATCCGATTCGGTGACGATGCCCGCGACGACTTCGTCCTCGAGGACGACCAGCGCCGGGACGTCCGGATCGCGCAGTCGCTGGGCGGCCTCGCTCACGGGCGTCTCCGGCCGGAGCGTTCGAGCGGAACGAGTCAGCACGTGTTCGATTGGTACGTCGATCATCGGTTGTCTAGTGGTACCGATCCACACTACATAATCGCTGTGGACATACGCCCTAGATTCCCTAATATGGTTGCTAAATGGTGATTAAAATCCAAATCAAGGGCACGAACGTCCACTGCTCGGCGAAACGGACGAGCACACGACTCCTGAACTCGTGCCGACGGTCAACCGGGCGTCCAGTCGTACTGACGCGACGGACCAACGCGGATTGAGACGTGGGAGGATGATTCGGGATCTCAGCTTCCGGTCCGACCCCGTATCGCCTCGCTGTCGAACGCAGCGACCCGTTGCAGTCAGGGCAGTTCGCGCGATACGGTGGCCGATCGTTGCACGGCACGATGGGGTTGTCCGTCACCGAACGACGCCGGACTCGAGGAGTAACTCGATTTCCTCCTCGTCGTACCCCGCGTCGGCGAGATACTGGCGCGTGTGTTCGCCCTGTGACGGAACGGCCTCGTCGGTCGCTTCCGACCCGGTGGCGTGGCGTGCGGGGTAGCCGATCCGGGGCGGCGCGTCGTCCGATCGCTCCAAAAGCCCTCGGTCCTTAAACTGGGGATGATCGACCATCTCGGCGGGCGAGTAGACGCCCGCGAACGCCGCGTCGACGTCCGCGAGCTGGGTTTCCCACTCGTCTCGCGTGCGCTCGCGGAAGAGGTCGCGGAGTTCGTCCTCGAGCGCGGCCAGCACGTCCGGATCCTCGGATCCGTGTTCGTCGACGAGATCGGTTCGGCCGACGGCCTCACAGAAGGCGTCCCAGAACTGCGGCTCGAGGGCGGCCAGCGTCACCCACGTTCCGTCGGCCGTTTCGTAGCTGTCGTACCACGGGACGCCACCCGTCAGCGACGTCGCGCCGGGCCGCGGTTCCGCGGGGTCGCCCGTGAGAGCCTGGTAGGCGACGGGTTGGGCGAACGACGCCACGACGTCGGCCATCGCGATGTCGATGTATTCGCCGCCGCTATTGCCGAGTTCGCGCGCGAGCACCGCCTCGACGACGGCGAACGCGGTGAACAGACCGCCGGCCATATCGCCGATGGGGTAGCCGGGCATCTGCGGTTTTTCGTCCGACGACTCTCGAGTCATGTCGAGCAGGCCGGCTAGCGCGACGTAGTTGAGGTCGTGGCCGGCGCGATCCGCCCAGGGACCCTCCTGTCCGTACCCCGTGAGCGAGCAGTAGATCAGTTCGTCGTTGTACTCGGTGAGCGTCTCGTAGTCGACCCCCAGTCGGTCGACGACGCCGGGGCGAAAGCCCTCGAGGACGACGTCGGCGTCCTCGACGAGCCGGTAGAACGCGTCTCGGCCGTCCTCGCTTTTCAGGTCGATCGCGACGCTACGCTTGCCCCGATTCACCATATCGAAGATGACGCCGAAGCCGCGAGCCGTCTCCGGACCCATGAAGCGAGCGTAGTCGCCCGCGCCGGTGTCCTCTATCTTCACGACTTCGGCACCCGAATCGGCCAGGAGCTGCGTCGCGTACGGACCGGGCAACAGCCGCGAGAGATCGAGCACGCGAACGCCGTCGAGTCTCATAGCCGAGTTCTCGATGTACCGATACTTTATCGTATGGGCTGGGTTCGACCACCGACCGACGGTGCGCGTGTCGTTCTCTCCCAAAGAATTACCTCCGTCGGCGGAATACGCAGCGATCTATGGACTTCGGACTGCAGGACAGAACCGCCGTCGTCACCGGCGGTGCCGGACGAATCGGAAGCGCCGACTGTCGACTACTCGCGAACGAAGGGGCGGACGTCGTCGTCCTCGACGTCGACGCCGACGGGGCGAGCGAGGTCGCCGACGAGATCGACGAGACGGCGGATGCGGGCGACGCGATGGCCCTCGAGTGCGATCTGACCGATGCGGACGACGTCCAGCACTCGATGGCCGCGGTGCGCGACGAGTTCGGCGGCGTCGATATCCTTGTCAACAACGCCGCGATGGTCGACGCCCGCTCGCGCGTCGGCGACTACGACGACGACGTCTGGAACCGCGACGTCGAGATCAATCTGACCGGAACGTACAACATCAGCAAGGAAGTCTTCCCGGAGATGTGCGAGCGCGGCTGGGGACGGGTCGTCAACATGTCCTCGATGGCCGGCTGGTACGGCGGGTTCGGCCAACTCTCCTACTCGGCCACGAAGGCCGCGATGATCGGGTTAGGGAGAACGATGGCGCTCGAGGGCGCCCAGTCGGGCGTCACGTCGAACGTCATCGCGCCCAATATCGTCGTCGGCGACTGGGCCGACATGGACCCCGACGAACTCCGCGAGAACGTCGACGAGTACTACGCGCGAATCGCCGAAGCGACCCCGATGCGCCACCTCGGGACCGAAGAGGACGTCGCCAACATGGTCACCTACCTCTGTTCGGAGCAGGCCTCCTACGTGACCGGTCAGGTGATCGGCGTTACGGGCGGCGTCGACCTCTTTAGTTTCTGAGATTACTGTTTTGTTTTTATTACTTATGGCTGTGGGCACGGTGGATTTGTGCAAGGTTCTTCTTCCGGTATCTCATCCTGGTAAAGGACGAGAACATTTCCATTTTCGTCACTATTCATTTGCTCTTGACTAACGCTCCCTGTAGCAGATATCGAAACAGATGGTGGAATTCCGATACTAAGACTTGGCGAAAACCCAACGAGTTGGTATGCGTGAGTGTAGCGCGCATAAACGGCTCGCTCGCTTTCTGGGAACGACCCTTGAGGTTCCAATATTACACTTATTGACCCTCCATATCGATTAGCGGTATAGGTTGTAGTATCGTCATCCCAACAATCGAAATCGTCACGAATAGAATTTTCCCAGTTTGTATAGGTCTCTTCATCATCGAATCGGAATCCTGCAGTTCCCTCTGAAGCAGATGATTCGTTCTCGTCGAATTCAGTGCGAGTTGTTGTAATAATATCATTATTGTAATTATTAGTAGCAAGCTTCCAATGATTATCTGGGCTTTTATAAAATAACCCTGCACCATCTCTAGGGGAAGCGCCATAGCTTACGCGATCAGGCCCACAAGACCCCCAATCTAGATTATGCATAATAAACTCAAAATTATAATTAACTGTTAGGGTGAACGTGTGCATGTCAGAATTATAGTCTTTGATTCCTGTGAAGTTGAATTCTATCCCACCCGAAGATGGGTCCTCTATTGATTCAGGATTTATTTTTGTGTCCTTATCGCTATCAACTCCACTTCCTAAATTCAATTCATCCACCTTGACCTCTTTTGAGTGGGATGTATACCCTTTCTCTTTTAGGAATTGTTTAGCTATACCTTCACCATCTTTCTCTTGAATTTCCATATATTCTTTTATATCATCTCTAATTCTCATGATGTCCTTATTGGATGTTGAAGCGTTTGCGTTCCCAGTGATTCCGGCTACTGATGCTATTCCCACACTAGTCGATTTGAGTAGTTGTCTACGGTTCACACATGAAAATTGAACTATAGTACGATAAATTTACCAATTAGAAATTACAAATTATATAAAACTCCCACACATATATTTATGTATTGGTATGGTACTATATGCGAATGCAAACTTTACCTATATTTAAATATCAAATATCCAAACTAAATGTATTAATATATTATCGATTAAAATCTTAACTCTAACCACTATAAGGGAAAATTTTTATTCGATACTATCCTATCCCACTACATGGAGAAAATACATATTAGTCTTATTGGACTACACATCTCGTTAGTAGGTGGGTTACTGACAATCGAAGAGCACCTGAGCGGTGTAGAGCAAAGTGCCATCCCATTTCTGATGATTTTGGGCGGGCTACTCTTAACGCTTGGAACGCTTCTTGGATACGTATCTTTTAATAGAAACGGTGGGGCTCAATAGGTCTTTCTATAGTGATAACTGAAATGATTTACTCACAGATCGCATAGCAGTCGTTCGATCAGGTGTGCATTGACTTTCAGCGGCTACTACATAGATAGTCGTTGCAGCAACACTTACCCGGCGAGTGAGATGTCGACGGACCGGTGAACGCGTCCCTGATTGAACCACTGAACTGCTACTGGCCGATCACTCCGTAATTCCCATCGACTTCGCGATCGTGTTGAGCTGAATCTCGTCGGTGCCCTCGACGATCCGCAGGATCCGCGCCTGGTGGAGCAGATCCATGTACGGGTTCTCTTCTGCAAGGCCGTTCGCGCCGTTGACCTGCACCGCGGCATCGGCGACCTCCCACATGACGTTCGTGGCGAACCACTTCAGCACGGACGAGTCCATCACCGTCCGCTTGTCCTGGGCCATCTTCCAGGCCAGTTTGAGCCCCGCCGCGTCCGCGGCGTACGTCTTCGCCTTCCCGCGAGCGAGTTTCGCCGAGACCTGCTGGAAGTTGCCGATCGACCGACCAAACGCCTCGCGCTCGGTGACGTACTCGGCGACCTCCTCGAGCAAGAACTCGCTGTAGCCGACGGCTTCAGCGCCCAATTCGAGCCGACCGAGCGAGAGGAAGTCCATCGCCGCGTAGAAGGCCCCGTCGACCTCGCCGAGTACGCGGTTTTCGGGAATCCGGACGTCGTCCAGAACGATCTCGGCCTGCGAGCCGACGGAGCCGACGGCGTTGTTGAACGAGCCGAGTTCGTACTCCTCGCGTTCAACGATGAAACACGTAATTCCGCCGTAGCGACCCGCCTCCTCCTGTGGCGTCGTCCGCGCGAAGAGTTGGACGAAGTCCGCGTACGGCGCGTTGGTGATCCACTGTTTTCGGCCGTTTAATACCCATTCGTCGCCCTCCTTTCTGGCCGTCGTCTCCATGTTCGGCGAGTCCGAGCCCGCGCCGGGTTCGGTCTGGGCGAACGCCGTCGACTTCTCGGCGCGGACGGTCGGCTCGAGGTAGCGCTCCACCTGCTCACCTTCGGCCTGCAACAGGAGCGGCTTCGGTCCCTCGGGGCCGGCGAGGACGTAGCGAGCCATCCCGGGACCGTAGGAGGCGAGGTGCTTTTTCGCCCGGTACCAGGTGACCGGCGAGACGTCCTCGCCGCCAACGCCCTCGGGAAGGTTCATCGCGTAGAAGCCGGCCTCCGCGGAGCGACGGCGAATTTCGTCGCGGGCCTCGAGCAACTCGTCGGTCCACCGGCCGTCCTCGCGGTGGCCCTTTCGCGGGTTCGTATAGACGTCACCCAACTCGTCGACGATCGGCTCGACTTCCTGGGCGACGAACTCGTCGAGGCTGTCGAGGATCAGTCCCGTCTCGTCGTCGACGGCGAAGCTCACGCCACCACTGCCGTTCGTTGACATACCACAACGACCGTGCGATCGGACTTAACGTTCAGCCTCCTCCCCGTCGTCTGCCTCGAGCACGATATCGAACCGATCCCGCAGCCGTTTCTTGTCGAACTTGCCCGTCGAAGTCTTCGGAATCTCCTCGATGAACTCGTAGGCGTCGGGGAGCCACCAGTCCGGGAACGTCTCGGCGAGGTGGCTCTCGAGGTCGTCCTCGGTGAGATCGGCTCCCGAAGTCGGGACGACGATGGCGAGGGGCCGTTCCTGCCAGCGTTCGTGCTCGACCGCGACGACCGTCGCCTCCGCGACGCGCTCGTGGGCCATCAGTTCGTTCTCGAGTTGCACCGAGGAGATCCACTCGCCGCCGGACTTGATCATGTCTTTATCGCGGTCGACGACGTCGACGTAGCCCAGCTCGTTCCGCACGGCGACGTCTCCCGTCCGAAGATAGCCGTCCTCCGTAAACGCGTGTTCGTTCTCCTCGGGACGGTTGTGATAGTGGTCGGTTACCCAGGGACTGCGGACCTCGAGTTCGCCCATCGTCTCGCCGTCCCGCGGGACCTCCTCCCCGTCATCACCGATCACGCGAACCTGCATTCCGGGCACGGGAAAGCCCGCCATCGCGCGGTACTCGTACTGCTCGTCGGCCGGGAGCTCCGCGACTTCCTTTCGGAGCGTGCTGAGCGTGCCTAGCGGCGACGTCTCGGTCATTCCCCAGCCCTGGAGGATCGGCGCGTCGTACTCCTCGTCGTAGCGGCGGATGAGCGACTCCGGAGGTGCGGAGCCGCCGACCGTCAGCCGGTCGATGTTGGAGATGTCGACCTCCGGGTTCTCGTCGAGGTATTCGGCCATCTCGAGCCAGATCGTCGGGACGGCGGCCGAGAACGTCACCTCCTCCTCGTCGATCAGGTGGGCGATCGACTCGGGATCGGTGTGGATCGAGGGGAACACCTGCTTCGCGCCGACGAACGTCGCGCCGTAGGGAATGCCCCAGCCGTTGGCGTGGAACATCGGGACGACGGGGAGCACGGTGTCCCGTTCACCGATCGCGTTGGCGTCGACGTGGCCGCCCATGACGCTGTGGAGGTACATCGCTCGATGGGTGTAGGGCACGCCCTTCGGGAGGCCCGTCGTCCCCGAGGTGTGGCACATGCCGTACTCCGTGTCCTCGTCGATATCCGGCCACTCGTACTCTGTCCGGTGGTCTGCGAGCAGCGACTCGTAGTCGGTCACCGGCTCGAGGTCGGTCTCCGGAATATCCCTCTCGCTTCCGAGGACGACATACTGATCGACGCTGTCGAGGTCGTCGGCGTTCGCCTCGACCTTCTCGACGAACGCCGGATCGACGAAGAGCACCTCGTCTTCGGCGTCGTCGATCGTGTGGACGAAGTGGTGGTCGGGCAGGCGCATGTTGCACATGTGGATCGACCGCCCGGAGCAGGCCGGCCCGAAGTAGAGTTCGAAGTGCCGGTAGTGGTTCGTCGCGACCACGCCGACTCGCGCGCCCGCCTCGAGTCCTAGTTCGTCGAGCGCGTGCGCGAGCTGACAGATCCGCTCGTACGCGTCGGCGTACGTGTACCGGTGTGTACTCCCGTCGGGGAGTTTCGTCACCAGCTCCCGGTCGGGGAACAGGTCGACCGCACGCTCGAGAAGCTTGTCAAGTGTTAACTGGACACCCATCATGACTGGGGCAAATATTACGGTCAGACAGTTAACTGTTCGGCCGCCCCTCGGGGACGCGGTGCGCCCGGAACACCATCCTGTCAGACGGACCAATGGAGTTATTACGAGAACCGTGGTGTGTCGTTTCGTGTCATACCACGGCGTTTATGAGTGTGCGAAGCACTCGTTCGCACGACTCGCGGGACCTCCGGTCCCGTGCTGGCGCAAAAACATCTTCAGAAATCGGAGATTTCTGATGGGCCCGAAAGCGTAGAGCGCTTTCAGAATTCGATGAAAAACACCGAGGGACCGTTGGTCCCTCGAGCCCCTGCGCTCGCTTCTCTCTCCTTATCTGTTGTACTCCTCGGAGTACGTCATCGATCCGCGCTGGAGCGAGACGGTGGCGCACGCTCCAGATCGAGTTCGCGCATACTCTCCGTCCGTAGTTCGTCGGAATCGTACTCTCCGTTCAGGAGTGCTTCGAGGCTGTCGGCGAGCTGGTCGGCGGCGAGAAGGTCCGGAACGATGACGTACGTGGCCCCTCGCTCGATGAGCTCGGCGGCCATCGGCAGCTCCCTGGTCCGGACGATGACGTCGACGGTATCGGCATACGACAGGAAATACTCCGTGAGGGATTTCGATTCGGCCGTAGAGATGACCAGGCGCGCCTCCTCGAGGTTGGACACGTCCGCCGTTTCCGGCTCGATCGCGTCGCCGAACACGTAGGCGTCGCAGTCGGTCCGGAGATCGGGCAGTGCCTGCGGGTTGTTTTCGATCACGACGTAGGACTGATCGAGTTCCTCACAGAACGCGACGAGCCGTCGGCCCTGCCGGCCGTACCCAACGATGACGACGTGGTCGGAGATGTCGTCGGGGACAGAGTTCCAGTCGTCGACGTCGTGATACGGCTGACCGAGCCAACCGCGACCGGCCACGAACCCGTAGATCTCGTCGTCGTACGTGTGGGTGAGGTTCGAGAGGATCATCGACACCGCGGCCGCGAGGATGATCGCCTCGAACACCGGCTCGATCAGCAGTCCGAGAACGAGCGCCTCGATGGCCACGATGACACTGAACTCGCCGACGTGATCCAGGTCGAGCCCCGTCAGTGTCGCTGATCGCCTGTCGTATCCGGTGTACACGAGCAGGGCACCGGTGACGATCGGCTTGATCACGACCGTCAGGACCACGAGCCCGAGGGCGAGCGTGGCAACGGGGACGAAGGGATCGAGAGGGAGCGTCACCAACGCCCCGACGGTCGCAAAGAAGATCGCGACGAAGAACTCCTGGATCGAGGTCAACCCGTTGAACACCTCCGAGTATTCGACGGGCTTATCCCTGACTGCGATCCCGGCGGCGAACGCGCCGACGACGATCGATGTCTCGAGGAACTCCGCCGTAGCGAGGAAGCCGATCAACAGCGCCACGATGCTGATGAGCATCGCCTCGTCGGACCCTCTGGCGAGTCGGTCGATGATTCCGAAGAGATACCGGTTGATGACAATCGCCGCGGCGATGAGCATGACCCCGTATCCAAGCTGCGTCGCGACCGGATCCAGTGCGAATGCACCAGCGCTGACGACGAGCAGCAGGATCACCGCCAGGAGGTCGTTGAACGAATCGATCTCGCTCGAGAGGTAGTCGTGAACGATGTCGGACTGTGATCTGGTAAACAGCGTGGTCCCGACGATCGACGACGAGAGCGCGGCCGCGATCCCGACGAAAAGCGCCTGTTCGACCGTCAGTGGCTCGTCGAGCCCCACGTCGGCGAGCGCCTCGAGTTCTAGCGTGACGCCGACTACGATTGCAAAGAGGATTCCGAGCGCACCGAGGACGACCGCCTGAACGATGGCGACAATTTCGGTGTTTGAGACGACCGTCCGGACGCGTTCGGTGTGGATCTGCACGCTGAACGTGAAGACGAGAAACGCGATCCCAAGCCGGGCGAGTTCGAGCATGATCTCTTCCTCGATGACATCCAGCTGTCCGACGAGCAACCCGGCCAGGATCAGCGACGGGATCAGCGAGAGTCCCAGCCCCTTCGCGACCAGCAACAGCGGCCCGACGACGACGAAGAGGATCGCCAGTGCGGTGAGTAACGCGACGTCAGTCATCGTCACCACCCGGACGATCCGTGACGTCGGGGAACAGCTGCCCGCTTCGCAACAACTCCATGTCGGCGGCGATCTCCCGGTCGAAGGTCGGTCTGTCCTCGAAGTATGACTCGAGGTACTGGATGAACTGTGCAACACCGAGCTGTGGGGCCAAAATGACGTATTGAGCGCCGAGTTCGTACAGCCGTTCTGCCTCTTTGGCAGTCTTGGCCTCGACGAACACGGTCGTCTCCGCCGTCGTCTCCCCGAGCAGGATCTCGTTGATTTCCAGCTGATCCGACGACGAGAACACGAAGTCGGCGTATTTTACGCCGGCGTCCTTGCGAATCTTCTCGTACCGGAAGTCGCCGAACAGGACATCGTACCCGGCGTCTTCGATCGCTTCGATGTGCTCGACGTTCCGGTCGACGACTACGATCTCGTCGTACTGATCCTCGAGAATCCGCAACGCCCTGCGTGCGATTTCGTCGTAGCCGACCACGACGACGTGGTCTCGATACTCCGTATCGGCCGGTTCGACGGGATCGGACTGTTCCCACCGCGAGAGGTACGGTTCCACTCGCTCGAACAGCTCTCGGTTGTACTGGATGAAGTACACCGAGACGCTCATCGTCATGAGCGCGAGGAGAGTGATGAAGCCGAGCTCCGCTTGCCCGATGAACGGAGGATCGCTCTCGGCCGCAGCGACGGCGATGACGATCCCGAACTCGCTAACCTGGATCATCCCGACGCTGCCGAGGAACGACGTCTCGAGGTCGAACTGCTGCCAGTTGAAAAGCGTAAAGAACACGACGAACTTGACGACCATCAACACCGCAGCGACGACGACGGCTTCCTGCCAGTACGCGAGGAGATCGCTGGCCTCGAAGTCGAGGGCGACCGAGACGAAAAACACCATCACGAACAGGTCCGTCAGCGGGTTGACCCGGCCCTGGAGATCCTTGCTGTAGGGCAGTTGGGCGATCGCAAGGCCGGCGAGGAACGCCCCCATCTCGACGGAGAGGTACGCGTCGACCCCGAACGGTGCGAGGAGGACGTCGATCTGGTCGGAGACGAGAACGAACAGGAAGAGCCACGAAATGGCGACGAGAAAAAACAGGGTCGTGTCGTCGGCGATCCGTCTAAAAAGTGGCGGAAGCACGTATTTGGACGCCGTGATCGCCACAACTGCAGTAACTGTAACGAGCACCATCACGATAGCGAGCGTCGCCGCGATGTCGGCGGCGCCTTCGGGTCGGCCTGCGGCCAGCACTGCGAGAATGATAACGACGACGATGTCCTGGGCGAGGAGCACACCGACGTCGATCTTGCCGTGTAGCGACGTCGCTTCGCCCTTATCGTTAAGCATCTTGATGACCACGGCGGTAGAGCTGTACATTACCGCCAGCCCGATGATCACCGCTACCTCGAAGGAAAACGGGAGGGTGACCGCGAGACCGAACCCGACGAGTCCGATCGCAGCCATCTGTGGAACGGATATCTTTACGATTGGGGCGATGAGATGTCGGATCTCGTCGAAACGCATCTTGATTCCGAGCAAGAACAGCAAGAATGCGAGGCCGAGTTCGGCCATCGTCTCGGTGATGACGCTCGGTTCCACGAGTCCGAGTCCAACCGGACCGATCACGACGCCGGTAAGGATGTATCCGATGATCGTCGGCTGACCCAGCCGAACCGCGAGGACCCCGACGAACGCAGCAGCGACGAGGATAAAGGCTACTTCGCTCGCGAGGCCGACATCTACCATCTCCTAGTTCACCTGTGTGGACTCTTTGAGTCCGTAATGCGAAAAACCCTCTGCGGGATTAGTAAACGGGGGTTTACGAACGGCAACTGAAGAACAACGGAGTACTCATCCTCTCGATTCAGCAGTTCATTCTCAACAGTAATTCGGTAGTTCGATCACGTTCTGCTGCCCACGTACCTTTTTCCGCCTCGGGATTCCTCGCTGCGCGAGGAACCGCTCGTCTGCTCACGGGCGCGAAGCGCCCGTTCGCACGGCTCGCGGGACCTATGGTCCCGCGCTGGGCGCAAAAATCTACGCTAAAAACACCGGGGAACTTCGTTCCCCGAGCCCTCGTTCACTTCGTTCACGAGGAGGCCGCTCACTCGCTTCGCTCGTTCGCGGGTGCTACGCTTGTGCTCAGACCGCAGCGGTAACGCCTTCGCCTGTACTGAACGGTAAATCCGTGTGCGAGCGCACCGATTCGACGACCGCTCATCGACCTTCCGTCGCTAACCGAACTGGACTCGAGCGGAGTTCGCTGTCAATCGTCGCCCTCGAGACGCACCAACTCGTCGACGTCGGGGATGTCGGCTGCGGCGTCCGTGATCTGGCGCATCCGATCGGTGTGTTTGTCGACGGCGTAGGCTGCCAGCTCCCCGTCCTGCAGACCGACGCGCTCCTCACCGGGGTCGGGCTGGAATCGGTCGTCCTCGGTAATGCCCTGTACGAGCGGCAGCAGTTCGTTGACCGTCCCCTCGATCAGTTCGGGATCGACGCCCTCCTCGCGGATGAGCGTCTTGAGCTGATTCATGCCGAACCCGACGTGGCGGCCCTCGTCGCTTCTGATCTTCGTAAAGCCCTCGACCAGTCCCGGCAGATACGGCAGTTCCTCGAACTCGCCGCCGTAGGAGGTTTGCATCCCGTAGTAGCCCGTCTGGGCGAGGATCCCCTCGACGGTGAGGTGGTAGTGGCAGTACGCCTTCGCGCGGTTCTCGGGGATGTCGTCCTCGAGCAGTCGATCCTGCGCTTTCTTGTTCCGGTCGAACAGTTCGATGTAGGGGTCGTTGAACCACTTCTCGTCGCGGGGGTTCGACCGTTCCCAGCCGAGTTCGTCTTCCACCGTCCAGATCACCTCGCGCCAGTAGCGGTCGAAGAAGTCGGCGTGTTTGGCCTCCTCGTAGAGCTGGGTCGTCAGGAACAGCTGGTCGTCGATGTCCTCGAGCACCGTCGCCAGCGGCGCGAGATCCTCGGTGACGGCGTCCTCACCCGCACCGAACTTGGCGATGCCGTTCAGCGTTCGGTCCCACGCCTGGGCGTCGTAGTCCTCGGCGCCCTCGATGTACTCGAGGAGGTTTTTCACATCTTGCTCGAGGTCGATCTCGCCGGGATCCCAGTGCCGTTCGACGGCGTTCCGGTAGTATCGGTTCGATCGTGACTCCCGATCCATCAGCTCGGACGGTGTGTAGTCCGTTGCCATGACCCAAACTAGTCGGCGCGGCTACTAAAACTGCTCTTCATCAGACGGTGAAAGAACCGGTCGTCGGTATCCCGCACTGGCGTCGTCCTCGCCCGAAGCGGCAGTCCGCGAACTACGCTCGCTGCGGTGCCGAGCCGATCTCGAAGATCTCCGCGTAGAGGCTCTCGGCCAGCGCGTCGATGTTCTCTTCGGCCTCGCTGGCGGCCATCGTGTCGCCGACGCCCTGCCACTCGACGGACAGCTGGGCGACCGGGACCAGTGCGATCCCGCCGACGGTGATATCGCCGTCGGGGGTGTGAACCGTCCACTCCGTTCGCATGCCGTCCGACGAGCGAGTGACGTCGTCGATTCGACCGCCGGCCGCGGCCCACCGTTCGACGAGCCCGTCGGTGATCCGGCGCAGCTTTCGTTCGCCGAGGACGTGGACGGCGACGCCCGCAGCCACGAGCGCGACGAACGCGACGAGCGCTACCGGTAACCCGCCGTACGGGACGTTCACCGACGCCGCGAGTCCCGCGGTGACGACAACGAGTCCGAGAACCCGCGCGTCGACCGCACTAGGGATCGTTCCGCTCCAGCCGGCTGTCCGGCTCTGGCTCTGAGTCGGCTGCTCGAGTTGCATCTCGTCTATGTCTGTCGAGGACGCCCGGGTAGTCGTTGGCCTGTCCCAGTGTTCGCTTTATAGGCGAGCTGTCAGTTTCATTCGTAATCGAGTAATTCTTCGTCGCCGTGACGTTCGCGCAACGCGTCGAGATCCGCTCGCTGTTCCTCGAGTCGCGGCGTCGGGTCCGCGTACACGTACTGAAACATCTCGCGAGGGTCGACGTCCGAATCGGCGTCCTCCGCGCGGTCGATCAGGCGCTCGAGGGTCGCGTCGATTTCGGACTCGATCGACTCGATTTGCTCGTCGTCGAGCAGGTCGCGACTGCGCAGGTACGCTTCGAACCGATCGATCGGGTCCCGGTCGCGCCAGCGCTCGACCTCCTCGTCGTCCCGGTAGACCGACGGATCGTCGGCCGTCGTGTGCGCGCCGTAGCGGTACTGAACGGCTTCGATCAGGGTCGGTCGCATCCGGTCGCCGTCGCCGTCTGCCTGGAGTGCCTTTTCCCGTGCGGCTTTCGTGACCACGTAGCTCGCCAGCGGATCCATCCCGTCGACCTGCACCCCTGCGAAGCCGTAGGCGTCGGCCTTCTGCGCTAAGGTGGCGCTGGCCGTCTGGCGCTCTCGCGGGACCGAAATCGCCCACTGGTTGTTGTTACAGAAGAAGACCGTGGGCGTATCGAAGACGCCGGCGAAGTTCATCGCTTCGTGGAAGTCGCCTTCCGACGTCGACCCGTCGCCGAAGTGGACGAGGCTCACGCGCTCGTCGTCGTTCAGTTTCGCGGCCCACGACCAGCCGACCGCCTGGGGGAGGTGGGCGCCGATCGAGATGTTCAGCGGGAAGACGTTGATCTCGTCGATCGCCGCGTTGCCATCTTCGTGGCCCATCCAGTACAGCAGGTACTCCCAGGGTAGCTCCCGGGAGACGAGCGCGCCGTGTTCCCGATACTGGTAGGAGATCATATCGTCGTCCGTGAGCGCGTAGGTCGACCCGATCTGTGAGCCCTCCTGGCCGGCCAGCGAGGAGTACGTCCCCATTCGGCCCTGTCGCTGGAGGCTGATCATTCGCTCGTCGAACCGCCGTGAAAAGCGCATATCGCGGTACATTCCGAGCAGCGTCTCGTCCTCGAGCTCCGGCTCGAGGTCCGGTGCGACGATGGCCCCGTCGCTATCGAGCACCCGAATCCGATCGTCCGGCGCTCGCTCGAGAACGGCGTGCTCGAGGGCGTCTTCTGACATGCCTGCACCGTGGGGTTCGGACTACATAACGGTACTCGTGCCGGAACTGCAGTCGGAACCCGACGGGACCGGGTCACCGACGGGACCGGGTCACCGACGGAACCGTGGCGAAAAACGCTATGTGCTGGCCCCGGTACGGCTGCGTATGACCTGGACGGTGATGCCGACGTTCGAGGACTACACGCAGGCACGAGCGGCGTTCGAGTGGGATCTTCCCGATGCGTTCAACCCTGCCGTCGACTTCCTCCGGAAACACGACGACACGAGTCGGACGGCGCTCCGCTACGAGGATCCCGACAGCGGTCTCGAGACGTACTCCTTCGACGATCTCGACGATCGCTCCGATCGGCTCGCGGCCGCGCTCGCCGGCCTCGGCGTCGAAGCGGGCGACCGCGTCGGCGCCGTCGTTCCGCAGAAGCCGGAGAATCCGATCACCCATCTGGCGAACTGGAAGCTCGGTGCCGTCTCCGTCCCGCTAACCGTGCTCTTCGGGCGCGACGCACTGCAGTATCGGCTCTCCGATAGCGAGGCCACTGCCGTCGTCGTCGATCCGAGCGTCCGCGAAACCGTCGAGGAGATTCGAGACGAGTGTCCCGACCTCGAGCACGTGATCGAACTCGGAACCGACGACTCGGTCTCGGGGAACGCCCGCGCCTTCGACGACCTGCTCGCGGCCCACGATCCTGGTCTCGAGGTCTACGACGCGACCCCGGCGACGCCGTCGGCGATCATGTACACGAGCGGGTCGACGGGACCGCCGAAGGGCGTCCGCCACAGTCACGCTCTCTGGCTCGGCCGGGCCGCGGCGGCGTACAACTACTTTGATCAGGGGCTCGAGCCGGGTGAGACCACTCTCTGGACGCCGGCCGACTGGGCCTGGGGGGCCGCGCTGGGCGGCACGCTCTTCGCCGCCTGGCACCACGGCTGTACGATCGTCGGCTGGCCGCGCGACGGGTTCGATCCCGAAGCGGCCTACGACCTCATGGCACGACACGACGTGGACAAGGCGTTCATGCCGCCCACTGCGCTCCGGATGCTGATGTCGGTCGACGATCCCGAAGACCGGTTCGATCTCTCGCTCGAGACGTTCGCCTCGGCGGGCGAACCCCTCACGTCCGAAGTCGTCGATTGGGTCGACGCCACCTTCGAGAGCGTCTCGGTCAACGAGTTCTACGGCCAGACCGAACTCAACCTCGTCGTCGGCAACTCGGACGCCTGGTTCGACACTCGGCCTGGGAGCATGGGGAAGCCGTTCCCCGGCTACGAGGTTCGCGTGCTCGACCCCGACGGCGACGAAGAACTCGAGACCGGCGAGGTGGGCGAACTCGCGGTGAAACCGGGGGACCGACGCGTCTTCTTCGACGAGTACTGGAAGCTGCCGGAGAAGACGGCCGAGAAGCAGACCGATTCGGGCTGGTTCAGGACCGGCGACCTCGTGAAGCGCGACGCAGACGGCTACCTGTGGTTCGTCTCCCGCACCGACGACGTGATCCTCACGAGCGGCTACCGCGTCGGCCCGATGGAAGTCGAGGAGGCCATCCTCCACCACCCCGACGCCGAACAGGCGGGTGTCGTCGGCGTCCCGGACGAGACCCGCGGCGAGGCGATCAAAGCCTACGTCCAGCCCGCGACTGCCGACTACGACCCGGCCCAACTGCGCGAGGAGATTCGCGACCTCGTTCGGGAGCGCCTCGCGGAGTACGAGTACCCACAACACATCGAGTTCGTCGAGGAGCTTCCGACGACGACCACCGGCAAGATCCAGCGTCGATCGCTCCGAAATGGCGGGACCCCCTCGGACGGGACCGACGACTGATACGGTTTGCTGTAGGTTTACCGACTCGAGACTCCTCGCGGAGCGTATCGAGACGGCTGATTCCCCGGAACCGACAGTCAAAGTCGGTTTTATGAGTCCACTGTGTGAACGTTACCCCATGCACCGCGTGCTACTCCCCGTCGACACGAACGAGAGTCGGGCGATCAAACAGGCGACGTACGTCGCCTCGCTGCCGGACGCAGCGCAATCGGTCGAAGCGCACATCCTGTTCATCTTCGACGAGGACAGCGCGGACCTGCCAAAGGAGTTCGAGCAGTACAAATCGGCCTCGAGAATCAGTTCCGTCCGACGCGCAGCGGAGCGACTCGAGGAGGCCTCGGTCGACGTCACCGTCCTCGACAAAAGCGGCGGGGCGGAGGGCGGGGACATCCTCGAGACGGCCCGAGAGTACGACGTCGACTCGATCGTCCTCGGCGGCCGGAAACGCTCGCCGGTCGGCAAGGCGGTGTTCGGCAGCGTCACGCAGTCGGTCATCCTCGAGACCGATCGCCCGGTCGTCGTGACGGGCGGCGGGCGGGACTGAGTCGGTTCGGGGCCGGTCTTTCGATCGATTCTACGGATTTCTGATCGTTCGAGTCGCGAGCGGCCGCGCTCCGCTCGAGTTTAAGCGCGGATTCGACCTGCCTTCAGCCGATGGCGCCGCGTCGTCTGCCGATTTGTTATTGCGTCCAGTGGTTTACGCCCGGTCTCTCTCGCCGTTCGACGGACCGGGTAGCGGGGCTGTGACGGCGTCTCGAGCCGAATCGCGGGAGCATCTCCGTCTCACCTGCCCGTTTGCTGACTCTTATCCGTTCGACGGTCGATGTGTGTGCATGGCACTCGAGAAACCGGATCTCTCCGGCCAGACGGCGTTCATCACGGGAACGACCCGCGGCATCGGCAAGTCGATCGCGCTCGCCCTCGCGGAGCAGGGCTGCAACATCGTTTCGACCGGGAAAACGAGCGAGGAAGACGACGATTACGAGGACCGCGACCTCGAGGGGTCGATCGAGCAGACGGCTCGCGAGGCGGAGGAGCGGGGCGTCGACGCGCTGTCGATCAAGCTCGACGTCCGCGACGAGGCGGCGGTCGAGGCTGCGGCCGACCACGCGATCGACGAGTTCGGGGAGGTCAACATCGTCATCAACAACGCGAGCGCGATCCAGCTCGCGTCCGTCGAGGACCTCCCGCCCAAGCGGTTCGACCTCATGACCGATGTCAACGTTCGGGGGACGTACCTCACCTCGAGAGCCTTCGCCGACCACCTCCGCGAGGTCGAGAACGCCTGGCTGCTCACGAACTCGCCGCCGGTCGGCATCGACCGCTCCCCCGGATCGGGCCCGTACGCGTGGTCGAAACTTGGCATGTCGTTCGTCACGCTCACGCTGGCGAGCGAGCTCGGCGGCGACGACGTCGGCTGTAATACGTTCTGGCCCGTGACGGCGATCGACACCCGCGCGACGCGGTACTTCGGGATGGGGACGGAAGACGACTGGCGAACGCCAGAAATCGTCAGTGACACGGTGCTCGAGATCCTCGGTCGCGACCCGGCCGAGTTCACCGGAAACGCCGTTTACGACGAGGAACTGCTTCGAGAAGCGGGTGTGGACGATTTCTCGCAGTACAATCTGACCGAGGGCGATCCGGCGCCCGGATCGGCGCAGTTGTTCGATCCGGAGTACTCCCGGCCGGAGTGAGTTTCGGCTGTCGCCCGCACGGCGGGGCCGACCGAACGTTCACGACCCGGTTACTAGCGGCGTAGAACTGGCGGAACGACTATTTTTGGCCACGTGGGAGTACTACACATCATGTACGATCAAATACTCGTCCCCACGGACGGGAGTAAGCCGGCAGCGGCCGCAGTCGAAGAGGGAATCGAACTCGCTCGGCAAAACGACGCCGCGATCCACGCGCTGTACGTGGTCGAACCGATTCCGCTCGGTCAATTCTCCGCCGGTTCCGGCCCAGCCTCCTCGGAGTGGGGCGATGTCGTGGAGGAACAGCGAACCGAAGGGGACGCGGCCACGACCGACGTTGCCGACCGCGCGAGCGAGTACGACCTCGTGGTCGTTCAAGCGATCGAGCACGGCAAGCCACACGTACAGATCCTCGAGTACGTCGACGAGCACGATATCGATGCGATCGTCATGGGAACGCACGGCCGTGCTGGGGTCGACCGACTCGTTCTCGGAAGCGTCACCGAAAAAGTCGTCCGAAAGAGCGAGGTTCCAGTCCTTACCGTCCGAGAGTAAATCGTTTTAGTTGCCACTAATTCACGTGAACGTCACGCTGCCGGCGCGAGTGCGGCCGGCGGCTCACTCGAGGAACTCCCGCCCGTCTCTTCGACGACGTATCGCTGGCCCAGCATCGGATCGAGCAAGCTGTCGACCTCGCCGCGGTCGTCCCGGAGGATCGGCGCGTCGGGGTCGGGTTCGCCCAGGTGGTTGTCGATCTGGTCCGCGAGGTCGACGCTCAGTTCGCGGTCGTCGTTGCGCTCGAGGAGGTCGGCCTCGGAGAATCCGGTCTCCTCGTTCGTCGCCACGATTTGGATGTTCTGGATGGCACTCGAGTCAGACGTGCGGTAGGCGTATGTGTCGGGGAAAACCTCGTCCATCGTCCCCTGCTGGGCGTGATAGAACTCGGCGGCCGGCCCGTTCGGTGCGGCGATGACGTTTGCGTGGAAGATGCCGTCGTCGGTCAGTCGGTCGCTCACGAGGTCCATGAACTCCACGGTGGTCAGGTGGAACGGGACCTGATCCTGCTTGTAGGCGTCGAGGACGATCAGGTCGTAGGTTTCGTCGGTGCTCTGGAGGAACTGCCGCCCGTCGTAGACGTGTGAGGTCATGTTCTCGTCGTGCTCGAGGCCGAAGTAGTCCTCCGCGGCTCCGGTGACTTCGGGATCGATCTCGACCACGTCGATGTCGACGTCGTACTGTTCCTCGAAATCCTGCGGGCCGGTGTAGCCCCCGCCCCCGATGAACAGCACGTTGTCGACGTCCTCGACGTCGTCGGTCATGAGCATCGGCAAGTGAAAGTAGGTCGTGTACTCGAAGACGTGTCGGTCGGGATCCTCGAGGTCCACCGCGCTGTGTCGCGCGCCGTCTAAGTACATCGTTCGTTCGTCGCCGTCGTCGACGATCTCGAGTTCCTGATGGGCCGTCTGGGTCTGGTAGACGACGTCGCCGCGGTGATCGATGGCGACCGGCCCGGCACCGGTCGCGGCGACCAGCAGGAGGAGGACGACGACGCTCGTGAGGACGGGTTTCCGCGGGAGCGTGGGGAGATTGAGTACGAACGCCGTGCCGACGAGCATGAGGCCGAACAGGAGGCCGATGCCGTCGATACTCAGCCCCGGAATGAGGATGAACGTGGTCGCTCCCGAGCCGAGGATGCTGCCGATCGTCCCCAGCGCGTAGACGTGTCCCGACGCTTCGCCGGTTCCCTGCTTCTGTGAGAGTTCCGCGGCGTAGGGGCTGATGAATCCGAGCAGGTACGTCGGCGGGCCGAAGAGGATGATCGCCGCCGGGAGCGCGGCGTATCGCGGGGGCAACGCGAGCGTCGCGGTGTACCGCAGGAGGAAGTCGCTCGCGTAGATCACGACCGCGACGTACACTGCCGTCCCGAGCAACAGCCACGACATCTCCCGGTTCGTCGCGGTGCTGGCTCGCTTCCCGCCCTGCCAGTAGCCGATGCTCAACGCGGCGAGGACGACCGTCAGGATCCCGCCGACGGTGTAGATGTGGCTGCCGAACTGGGGGGCGATGAGTCGGACGGCCAAAATCTCGAGACCCATGCTGGTGACCCCCGAGACGAAGACGGCGAGTTCGGGTTTCGTGGGTCGATAGTTCGCGGCGGTCCGCACGTCCATTACCCGATCTGAATGGGCCCCGCCGTGAGTAGTTGTCGTCTCGGTAGCGGTCCGGGACGCTTTCCGGGGTCTACTACGGCCGCGTGATAACGTGCGTGAGCACGAACACCGCAACCGCGACGACGGCGACGGTCACGACGCCGAACTCGAGGGCCCCGACGAGGTCCGCACCCCAGACGAACATGGCGGCGAACAGCGTCGACAGCACCGCGTTCAGCGGGACCAGTACGCGCGGGTCACCCTCCGAGGACTCGAGTCCCTCCTTCAACCCGTCCGGTTCGGCGTCGGGGTCTGTCATGGCTGAATACGCGAACGTCGCCCACTTATCCGTTTCCCTGTCGGAGTCGGCCGTCGCACACTCGGCGACACGGGCATTTATATCGATTCCCACGAAGGTGGCCGGTATGCGCGAGGTGACGGTCTCTCGAGTCGTCAACGCGTCGCCGGTCGTGGTGGCCCGGTGGCTCGATCCGCCGACGATCGTCGAGGCGGAGGGCAGTTTCACCGTCGAGACGATCGACGAGCACGGGGACGCGACGATCGTCGTCGCCAGCGGCCCCGGCATGCAACTGCCGCTGCGGTTCGAGGAGCGCGATGAATCGATCTACTACACGCAGGAGGGCGACCAGGGGCCGTTCTCCCACATGGAAACGTGGATCGACCTCGAGGACGTGCCCGACGGCACGCAAATTACGATTCGGTCGTCGGTCTCGCTCGCCGCACCGCTTCCGTTCGGTGATCGGCTGGCCGCCTGGAAACGGAAGGGCGAACTGAAACGAGCGCTCGACGCGCTCGTCGAGGAGTTTGGCGACGTCGAGTAAGTCGCAGTCGTGAAATCGATCCGGGGCTCTCGTAGCACTACCGAAACCGGTCAGGGCTCTCGGAGGACGACACCGTCGCCGTCGTCCGCCTCGCTCGGGAACGGGTTCTCGAGATCGGTCTCCTCGCCCCACTCCTCGTCCGTGACGAGACAGTCTTCGAGCATCGCCCCGATCCGTTTCTCGTCGGTGTCGGTGCCGATGAAGACCAGTTCCGTCCGTCTGTCACCGTGCTCATCGTGCCACTCGAGATCGGGTCGGTTGGATCGGTAGAGGTCCCGCTGCACCTCCGGGAGGGCGGCGATCCACGGGCCGTTGGTGCTCGCGCGAACTGACGGGCCCGCGTGGGAGACGTCTATTTTGACGTCTCGTCCGGCGATCCAGACGACTCCCTTCGAGCGAACGATCCCGTCGGGAAGCTCCCGGAGGAACGACGCGAACCGTTCGGGGTGGAACGGCCGCCGCGCGCGAAAGACGACGGAGTCGACGCCGTAGACCTCGTCGGGATGGCGGTGGTCGTGATCGTGATCGTGCCCGTCGTCGCTGTGGTTGTGGTCGTGTTCGTCGTGTCCATCGCCGTGGTCGTGGCTGTGGCCGTGTTCATCCTCGCCGCGCTCGTCGTCACCATCTTCGCCCTCGTCCGCCAGCGCGCGCTGCCAGCCGGCAATCTCTCCCATCCGATCCGGATCGAAGAGCCCGATGCCGAGTACGCGGCCGGGATCGACGGCACTGAACTCCGTGCGGACGATCTCGGCCTCGGGCTGGAGCGCGTGAACGAGCGTCTCGGCCTCCTCGAGTTCTTCGGGCGTACAGAGGTCGGCCTTGTTGCACAGAACGAGGTTCGCGACCTCGAGTTGCTCGATCATGAGATCCGAGAGCGGGCGCGTTTCGTCCTCCTCGTCGCCCGCGACGTTCCCCTGCCGTTCGGGCACCTCGTCGCCGGCGAAGCAGTCGAGAAACCGCCGGGTGTCGAGGACGGTCACGAGCGCGTCGATCTCGTAGCTGGCTGCCACTCGAGAGGTGGTCGTAAAGAGCCTGGCAACCGGTTCGGGCTCCGAGATCCCCGAGGATTCGACGAGCAGGTGATCGAAGTCGCGCTCGCGGGCGAGTCGCACGACGGCGGTTTCGAGGTCGTCCTGTAGTTCACAGCAGATACAGCCGTTCGAGAGCTCCGCGACGCCGTCCTCGAGGTCGAGGTCGGAGCCGTCGGCGACCAGTTCGGCGTCGACGTTGACCTCGCCCATATCGTTGACGAGTACGGCGAGGTCGCGTTCGCCCGCGTTCTTCAGCAGGTGATTGAGGAGCGTCGTCTTGCCCGCGCCGAGATTTCCCGAGAGCACGGTGACGGGAATGCCGCCGGATTCGGATGACATACCGGTGAGGTTGTAACTCGAGGGTCAAGAAGCGTCGTGTTGCGGCCGACACGGCTCGCGGACGGGGTGTTCGACGCGACAGCTTTTTGCCTTCGGGCCCGAGCATGACCGACGATGACACTCGCCGATCGGATCGCGTCGTTCCGGGAGACACTCGAGGAGTGGCTCCGCGGACTCTTTCACGGGATGTTCACGCACCCGGCCTACGAGAAGATCGAGGCCGAAGCCGAAGACACGGAGGATGCGTTCATGTTGGCGTGTTTCCCCGACGCCTTCGGCATTCCGAGTCCCGTCTCCTACTACACGGCCGAACTGCTACCCTACCTCGAGGACGAGTATCAGGCCTGGGAACGGCGCATGTGGGACCGCCAATCCGTGATCGAACGCAAGGGCCACCAGTACCACTTCTGATCGATGGCGACCTTCACTTTCTTCGGCGGCAAGGGCGGCGTCGGCAAGACGACCGTCTCGAGCGCCTACGCGCTCGAGTGCGTCGAGGCCGGACTCGAGACGCTCGTCGTTTCGACGGACCCGGCCCACAGCACGGCCGACGTCTTCGACCAGGAGTTCAGTGACGAACCGCAGCCCGTCGAGGGCTACGACGGGCTCTCCGCGATGGAGATCGATCCGGAACAGGAGGTCCAGGATCACCTGATGGACCTGCGTCGACAGCTCGACTCGCAACTGTCGGCGGCGATGGTCAACGAGGTCGACATTCAACTCGAGATGGCCCACCAGACGCCGGGGGCCTACGAGGCCGCCCTCTTCGACCGGTTCGTCGAGGTCATGCGGAACGCAGACCCCTACGATCGGGTGGTGTTCGACACCTCGCCGACCGGGTCGACGCTCCGCCTGCTCGCTCTGCCGGAACTCCTCGAGCGCTGGATCGACCGGCTGATGGACAAACGCCGACGCAGCATCGACCTCTTCGAGAAAGCCGCGATCGGCAACCAGGAGCCCCGGCGAGTGATGGAGGGCGATCCGATCCTCGCGCGCCTGCAGGGGCGCAAAGAACGCTTCGAGTTCGCCGGCGAGGTGCTCCGCGAGGACGCCTCGTTCTACCTCGTCCTCAATCCCGACGAGCTCTCGATCCGGGAAACTGCTCGGTCGCTCGAGACGCTCTCGGAGGCCGAGTTGCCCGTTCGCGGCCTCGTCGTCAACCGGCTGACGCCCGAGCCGGAGCCCCACGAGGAGGGCCGCGGTGCGACCTACCTCCGCGACCGGGTCGAAACGGAGCGCGACCGTTTGGCGTATATCGAGCGGGAGTTCGACGCGCCAGTCGTCGCGACCATCGAGACGCGCGTCGCGGAAGTTCGGGGGAGTATCCTCGAGGACGTCGCCGGCGAACTCGAGATTTCGGTTGGTGATGACCGACCGCGGCCGAGCTAAGAAACTCGGTCGTTTTCACGATCGAACGGTTATCACGGAGCGGAGTGTCTGTTTGGTTTACAACAATCGCCGTTCTCGGGGGTATCTGGGCATATGATCAGGGCTAGAACAAACCACAATAAATTATATTTATAATGCTCCCGTTCAACACACGGTTAGGGAGACAATACCATGGCAGGTGTAATCTGGATCGTGGCACTGGTGCTGACGACGTTTACCGTCGCGTACATCGGGTACGGACGGTACCTCTCACAGTTCGTGGGGTTAGACGACAGTCGGGAGACGCCAGCACACAAGTACCAGGACGGACAGGAGTACGTCCCGGCGAAGAAGCCGGTACTACTGGGGCATCACTATTCGAGTATCGCGGGCGGCGCACCCGTCGTCGGGCCGATCACGGCCGCACTGGTCTGGGGCTGGGTGCCGGCCGTGCTGTGGGTGGCGATCGGGAACCCGCTGATGGGCGCGGTTCACGACTTCATCTCGCTGTCGAGCAGCCTTCGACACGAGGGGAAGTCGATCGGCTACATCATCGGCGAGTACGTCGGTGAACGGGGCAAAAACATGCTCCTGTGGTTCGCGTTCTTGCTGACGATCCTCGTCGTGGCAGTGTTCGCACTCGTCATCGGGGTCGTGTTGAACGCCTACCCGTCGGCGGCGACCGCGAGCCTGCTGTACATTACGCTCGCGTTCATTTTCGGAATCTGGCTGTACCAGATGGGACTGCCGTTCTCGGTCGGGACGGTCGTCTTCGTCGCGGGCGTCTTCGCGTCGGTCTGGGTCGGCATCCAGTACCCGCTCGCGATCGTCCCCGGCGAGTATCCCGAGGGCACGATCGTTCTGCTCGAGTCGACGGCGTTCTTCCCGGAACTGCTCGACAGCGCGAACATCGGTGCGTGGGTGCTGATAATACTCGTATACGGGGCCGCTGCGAGCGTCCTACCGGTGTGGATGCTGTTGCAGCCGCGTGACTACCTCTCGTCGTTCCTCCTGTACACGGGGGTCGGCGGGAGCCTGCTGGCGGTCATCGTCGGCACGTTCATCACCGGGATGGGCAGCGACGCGGTCCACCCCGATACCGGTAATCAACTGAGCTTCGACATTGCGACCGGGGCTTGGTACGGCTTCCTCGGCGAAGGCGGACCACTCGCCGAGATGCTGCCGCTCATGCCGTTGTTCCCGCTTCTGTTCCTCACCATCGCGTGCGGGACCATCAGCGGTTTCCACTCGCTGGTGTCCTCGGGAACGACCTCGAAGCAACTGAACAAGGAGACCGACGCCAAACTGATCGGCTACGGCGGGATGCTCGCGGAAGGGCTGCTCGCGGCAGTCGCTCTCTGTGCAGTGACGATCGTCGCGATTCCCGCTGCGGACGGCGGGATCGGTCTCGCGCTGCCGAACTTCGCGACCGGCGGCGGGGCGATCCTCACCGCGCTCGGCATTCCGTTCGAGTACGCCGCGCCGTTCATGGCGCTCGTGCTCGCGAGCTTCCTGTTGACGAGCATGGACACGGCCGTTCGACTGGGCCGGTACATGCTAGAGGAGATCGTCGGCACGCCGGAGACGCCGGTCGAGGAGTACGCATCCAACCGCTACATCAACACGACGGCCATCGCTGTCGCGGCGTTCTTCTTGCTCGGCAGCGGCCGATGGGAGGACCTCTGGACGCTGTTCGGCGGTGCGAACCAGCTGCTGGCGTCGCTGGCGCTGCTCTCGGGCACCGTCTGGCTGGCCAACTGGAGCAAATCCAAGCAGCTGATCTCGACCGGCGGTCCGATGCTGTTGATGGGCTTCATCACGGTTATCGGCCTCAGCTGGGTCGGGATCTACCAGATCCTCGCGGGTCGACTGCTCGGTATCACCGCCGAGGCGGAGACGGGACTGATCGGGCAGGTGTCGGCGGTCGCCCAGCTCGTGATCATCGTCGTCCTCATCTACCTCGCGCTGTCGCTGTTCAAGATCGGTTACGACAACATGCAGACGGCTCGAGAGACCGGTGACGGCGTTGCAGCCGACGTGAGTACGGACGACGACTGATCGCAACTCGGCGTTGCGATTTCGACTGCAATTTTGCTTTTTTGGCTCGAGTAAGAGCGACTGCGACCGCTCGTCGCGCGGATTCGGAGCGAAAAGAGACTCGCCGTGTCGGTCGCGACTACAGCTGTAACCGTCGGGAGATCAGATCGAGAATGCCCGGCTCCTCGCGTTCGATCGAGTCCCAGAGGCGAAAGGCGGTCGCGACGTCGGCGTTCTCGCTCGCGGCGAGGGCCTCGCTCTCGGGGGAGACGACGGCCAGGTTGATCTCGTAGTGGCCGTGGTAGCCGTACTTCAGCAGCGTTCTCCCGTCGAATCCCGTGACGCGGTCGCGGATCTCGTCGGGGATCGAGGGAGCGACCGCGACGAAGGTAAAGTCCGTCGAGAAGTGTTCCTCGTCGGGATCGATCCAGTCGTCGGCAAGTCGCTCGCCGAGGTCGACGAATCGGTCGAGCGTCCGGTCGTCGACGCGGTCGACCCGCCTGACGAACAGGTGTTCGGTGGACTCGTGTTCGGCCAGCGACAGCGCGGGGTGGAGGAAGTGTTTCTTGCTCGAGAGCGCCATCTGGCCGTACAGCGTGAACGCCTCGCCCTCGACCGCGTAGTCCTTCTCGAGGTCGTAGTTGTGCATGAGTCGGTCGCTCACCCGGTCGACGTACTCGTCGTCCCAGTCGGGGACGCCCTCGAGCGTCTCGCTCGGAGACGGCTCGGCGTCCGCATCCGGGGTCGTGGCCTCGAGCGGCTCTCCGGCGGTCTCGCCGTCGTCGGGGTCGCGTGTGCGATCACTCATATCGGTCACCGAGTTGATCCTCCGGGGCGTGCCAGCCGAGCGGTGGCGACTCGGCGCGTGGCCGGTCCATGTGGGCTGATGGCACGACGACTCCAAAAGTCCGTCGGCACCGTTGTGCGGTTGGATGTTCGCCCGTGCCAGCACTTAAGCCTCAGTATCGCCAACACGGGACCACTATGGCCAAAAACCGCGAAGCGTGTGGCCGTTGCTCGATGTCGGTCGCCACCGAGGTCGCGAACGCGGACCGGTCCGCCGAGGAGCGGGCCGATCGAGATCCGTACGGCGAGCACCGGATCGAGGTCGACGAAGACCAGTTGCGAACGTTCTCGCCGGGCGCGTGGCTCTCGGGCGTCTCGAGCCGTCTCGACGACGCCGCCCAGCGCGTGATCTGGGGACGGTAGTCCGAACCGGCGAGACGCGACGGTGACTCGAGCGGCTAGCACTCGTGCAGGCGGCCGACGCTCGCCGAAGCGCTAGCGGCGGAAAAGACGCTTTTTCTCGTCGTCCGGATCTCTCTCGAGGGCCTCAGTTCGTCGTGATGACCTCGATCACGTCCCGCGACTCGACCTCGTAATTCTTGCCGAGTTGCCGGTTCGATCGGCAGTCGATGGCGTGGAGGAAGCCGTCGCCGATATCGGAGTGGAGGCTGTACGCGAAGTCCTCCGCGGTCGAGTTCGGCGGGATCAGATAACAGTCGGGCAGCACCTCGCCGCGTTCGTTTCCGAGGCCGTTCGCGCCGCCGGGGAACACCGGCGTCACTTCGAGGACGTCGAACAGCGCGGTCTCGATGGCCGCCTGCACGCCGCTCGCGCCGTACTCGGAGAGGAAGTCGCGGATCTGCTCTAACCCCTGTTCTTGCTCGTCCGAAATGTCACCGACGATATCGAAGTCCTCGTCTCCGGGTCGGTAGTCGACGACGCCGGCCTTGTCTGCCGACTTCAGGGCCTTCTCGGCGTGAGCGCTGCAGGGGACGATCGTCAGGTGCTCGTACTCCGGATCGCTCGTGATCTCCTCGTAGTTGTCCTGGGCTTCGGGCGTGTCCATCTTGTTCGCCGCGATGACCATCGGCTTGGTCTCCTTGCGGATCTCGCGGGCGAGTTCGAGTTTGTCGTCGTCCTCCCACTCCTCGGGGTCGAAGCCGACGTCCGTGCGCCGAATGAGTCGCTTGATCTCGTCTTCGTTGGTCTTGAACGCGCTCATCTGGACGGCGAGTTCCTCCTCGATGGCGTCGTCTTCGGTCGTGTAGCCGGAGGCGTAGCGGTCGATCCCCTTCTCGAGGACGCCGAGATACCACTGGTCGAGTTCCTCCTCTAAGAACGCGATGTCCTTGCGCGGGTCGTGGCCCTCGGTGGGTTCGCCCTCGAGGTCGGTCTCGCCGGAGAAGTCGACGACGTGGACGAGCACGTCGGTTTCGTTCAAGTCCGAGAGGAACTGGTTCCCGAGACCGTTGCCCTCGTGAGCGCCGGGGATCAGCCCGGCGACGTCGACGAGTTTCGTCGGGACGAAGCGGGTGCCGTGGTCGCAGTAGCCGACGTTCGGGGTGCACTCCTCGTCGAACTCGGGAGCCGCACACTCGACGCGGACGTAGGCCTCGCCCACGCTGGGGTCGATGGTCGTGAAGGGGTAGGCGCCTTCGGGGACGTCGTTCATCGTCGCCGCATTGAAGAAGGAGGACTTGCCGACGGAGGGTTTGCCGACGAGTCCGATCCGGTAACTCGTACTCATTGTCCGTCCCACGAGCGGGGTCACTAAACGGGTTTCCTTCCGCTCTCGCCGTGTGATGGGTGTGCGTAGCACGGAAATAGGTTGGTCGCGCATCGCTCGAGACCGTCGCTCCCCGGCGCCGCCGTCGCACTGTTTGGTACTCTCCGTACTGGCCCGTCCCCGGTATTCGCTCCGTACTGGCCCGTCTCCGGTATTCGCTCCGTACTGGCCCGTCCCCGGTACCCGGTCAGAGCCGTTTCCGTCTCCAGTGCACGGTTAGAGCCGTTCGCGCTCGTCCGCATCTCGGCTGCGCCACCAGTGGACCAACAGGAAGACGCCGGTGACGAAGAGTCCGAGACTGAGCAGGTCGATTGCTGTGGCCACGGCGCCACTGAAGGCGGTGACGACTTGGAGGAGACTCCACGCCAGCCACATGAGCGCGCCACCGCCGGCCAGAGATAGTTCTCGTCGGGTGATCCGCTCGCGGTCGTATCGGTACAGTGCGACGCCGATCGCAACGATCCAGGCCGCAACGAAGACAGCACCGAGCGCCGCACTCGAGAGTCCGAGTGTCTCGGGAATGCTCATTGGTCTCGATTCGAGAACGTATCGACACGTGTTGAAGATGTCGGTGACGATGAACGACTGAACTGGTGTCGTTTTCGCAACCTCCCTACCGGCGTCTCCCAATCGTGGTACCACGACCCTCGCAACCCTTATCCGGGGACCGTCCCTACGTTTGGTTGTAATGGCAAACGGTAAGGTTGATTTCTTCAACGACACAGGCGGCTACGGTTTCATTGAGACGGACGATGCGGACGATGACGTTTTCTTCCACATGGAAGACGTTGGCGGTCCGGACCTCGAGGAAGGCACAGAGATCGAATTCGATATCGAACAGGCCCCCAAGGGTCCGCGCGCGACCAACGTCGAGCGTCTATAATATCGGTTTCACGTCGCCTTCGGGCGACGCTGACTACTACTTCATTTTTCGCACCGCTACACTCAAGCCACTGGTGACTCCGGCGCTCGAGCCGTGCTCCGGTGGTCAGCGCCGGCTGCGAGAGACGGATGCGAGCGGCGTTCGTTCATCGACTCCGAAATCAGTATCCCTATCACGAATCGGTACTGACGGGAGTCCATGAAGGTCGGCGCACACGTTTCAATCTCCGGCTCGCGCGTCTCGTCCGACGACGAAACACCGCCGTACGACGACATGCGGAACGCGGTTCACCGACAGCTCGCCTTCGGTGGCAACTGCGGCCAGGTCTTTACGACCTCCCCGCAGGTCTGGGCCCAGCCCGAACTCAGCGACGAGGCCGCCGAGGGCTTTCGAGAAGAAACCGAGGAACAACTCGAGGGCCCGTGGGTGATCCACTCGTCGTACCTGGTCAACCTCTGTACCCCTAAAGACGACCTCCGCCGGAAGTCCAAGGAGAGCATGCAGGCTGAGCTCGACGCGGCCGAGCGCCTCGACATTCCGTACGTCAACGTCCACCTCGGCGCGCACACCGGCGCCGGCGTCGAGGGCGGCCTCGACAACGCGGCGAGCCTGATCGACGAACTCGACGTGCCAGCGGGCGTCGAGATTCTCATCGAGTCCGACGCGGGCAGCGGGACGAAACTCGGCGGCGAGTTCGACCACCTCGCGGGCATCATCGACCGCACCGAGACCGAGATCGGGATCTGTATCGACACCGCCCACACGCTGGTCGCGGGCAACGATCTGACGACGCCCGAAGCGGTCGACGAGACCGTGGGACGGTTCGACGACGAGGTCGGCCTCGAGTACCTCAAATACATCCACCTCAACGACTCGAAACACGACGTCGGCACCCACAAGGACGAACACGCCCTCATCGGCGAGGGCTACATCGGCGAGGACGGGATTCGAGCGATCGTGAACCATCCCGACCTTCGGGACCTGCCCTTTGCGCTCGAGACGCCGACGGAGGACGGGAAGGGGTTCGCCTGGAACATCGAGAAGGTGAAGGAACTCCGAGAGGCGTAGATCCTCGAGCGCGAGCGGGAAAAATCGGTATCGTTCCTCCGAGCGGCTAGTTCTCATTCGACGGAAGATTCGCGAGGTACGTGCCAGCGAACAGGGCTCCGATTAGCGGCGGGACGATCGTCCCGACGAGAATCGGCGTGGAGATCGTCACTCCTTCCCGAAGATCCACCGCCGTAATCGCCGTCAACGCCGGCGCGACGAGTGCGGCGAAGACGAGCAACACGCCCCCGCTCACGTACCCCCACGGCCGCTTCCGCCGGAGCCAGATCGCACTGATCACGAGCGCGGGAACGAGAACGCCGAGATCGATCACGTAGGTGTGTGCGGCTTCGGCCCCGAACTGTGCGATTCCGGACGGAAGATCGCCGGTCGCGAGGGCTGGCACGATGTCCGACAGCCACATCCCAGCGAGTCCGACCGCGGCGACCGCGAGAAACCCGGCGTAGGTGCGTTCCGATAGCCCGTTACTCACGGTGGCGGCGACCGCGGATGCATCCGTGCGTACGATCCCGGAGAGCAGCGTAAACACCGAGAGGGAAAACAGCGCGATATAGCCGAGGAAGAACTCGTTGTACGCGACGACGAACGCGTAATGGGTCCACATGTACGCCATGAACGCGAGCGATCCGAGCCAGACGATGCGGCCGCGCACCGACCCGCGGGTCGCGTACCAGAGGCCGACGCCGAGGACGGGAACGCCGACGACGGCGATGACGACGTCTTGTGCCTGTATCCGCAGGAGTTCGCCTCCGGACTCGACGTAATGACCGTCTCGAAACAGTCCGAGACCACTCGAGACGGTCGCGAGACCGAGAATTGCGGCCGACGCAGCGATCTCCCAGCGGGTTGGTGATGAGGCAGTCATCGCGGATCACGTTCGACCGAAATAGGTCCCGAAGAGCAGCGGAGCGACGAGCAACGAAAGCGGGACGACGATCCACACCTGCCCACCCAGCACGTCGTACTGTGCGACGGTCTCGCTCACCGGAATTCCCTCGAGATAGCCGACGAGGAACTCGAATCCGACCGTCAACAGGACCCAGATCATCCCGACGAGCAGCAGTTCCGTTCGTACGTAGTCGATCGTCGTGTACGCGAAGTAGCCGGCCGAAAGGGCGAGAATCGCGACGACCAAGAGAGCCGTACTGATCAGATGGCCGGAATACGCTCCGACCTGCGGAATGATCACCGTTTCCCTGAAGATCCCGTTGGCGACCGCGAGGGCGGCCATCGCTACCCAGAGCCCGAGCGGGTAGACGATGGCCGCTGGTCGAACGGATTGTCGCTGTGCGGCCGGCATCCGGCTCGGCGAACTCATGTTCTCCGCGACTACGCCGAGGCTCCTGAAAAATCGACGGGGGTCCGTCGTCGGCGCTGACGTATCGGATCGAATCGCGCGACTCGAGCGAGAGCGTTGCCGCTGCGGACGGCGAAGCGCGCAACCCGTAGCCGCTTGCGCTCGCGGTCGGTATCGCATCCGCGACTGTCAGGGGAAGCTATAGGATTCGCCGTCACTAACGGTCGGGTATGAGCTCTCCTGACAGGACGCCCACACTCGGTATTGGACTCGGAATCGCCCTCGTTGCCCTGGGTATCGGTTCCTACGTGCTTTCCGACTTCGCGAGCGTCACGGCGCTCATTCCGGCCGTTTTCGGCGTCGTCATCGCTCTGCTCGGCGTCGTCGGCCGGCAAACGGCTCGTCAACGGCTCGCCGTCTACGGCATCGGGGCGCTTGCGCTGCTCGGCGTGTTAGGGTCTGCCCGTGGGATCCCGGACGTGATCGCGCTGCTAACCGGTGGGTCGGTCGAGTCGACCGTCGCCGCCGTCGCACAGGGGTCGATGATCCTCATCGGACTCGTTCTGCTCGTCGCCGTGGCTCGAGACCTGTGGAGCGATTCTCGATAACTACTCTGCGGCAGCGTCGGCCAGAACCGCGAATCGACCCGTTTTTACTCGGTCCATTCGTACCCCGATCCGTGCGCGAGTTCTCCGAATCTTACCTCGAGCGGACCCGCGAGGGGATGTGGGACGACAGCCGCGAGGCCCTCGAGCCGCTCGCCCTCGAAACCCGCTCCCGAATCCTCGACGTCGGCTGTGGCACCGGCGAACTGAGCCGCGTGCTCCGGGAGGAGGCGGCAGACGACGCCACGGTGGTCGGCTGCGACGCCGACCTCGATCTGCTCGCGGCCGCAGCCGATCGAGAATCGGCTGGCGACTCGATCCCGGTCGTCGCCGGCGACGCCCTCAAGCTACCGTTTCCCGACGACACCTTCGACCTCGTGATCTGTCAGGCGCTGCTGATCAACCTCCCTGATCCCGCCGCCGCGCTCGAGGAGTTCGCCCGCGTCTCTACGGACCTCGTCGCGGCCGTCGAACCCGACAACGCCGCCGTCGAGATCGATTCGAGCGTCGAGAGCGAGGATCGACTCGAGCGCCGGGCCCGACGGGCCTACCTCGCGGGCGTCTCGACCGACGTCGCGCTCGGTGCCGACGCTCGTGAGGCGTTCGAACGAGCGGGCCTCGAAGTGTGCGAGACCCGGCGGTACGATCATGTCCGAACGGTTGAACCACCCTACAGCGAGGGGGCGCTGCTCGCGGCCCGGCGGAAGGCGATCGGGGCGGGGCTGGCCGACGACCGCGAGACGATGCTTTCGGGGGCGTTGACCGAGTCGGGGTACGACGACCTCCGAAGCGCGTGGCGAGAGATGGGCCGAGACGTGATCGAACAGATGGAGTCGCGGGAGTATCGCCGCGAGGAAGCGGTTCCCTTTTTCGTCGTCGTCGGCCGCGTGTAGCCCGACGACTCTAGTCGGTCTCAGTCGTGATCGTCTCCGGACCGGTAGCCGACGAGCGAGACGAGGACGCCGGCGAACCCGATCGTGACGAGCAGTACGCCGGTGACGATGTCGACGACCGAAAGCAGTGCGAGCACCGACCCCGTCATCACGAGGGCGAGATTGGCGATCATCGCAGTACGCGGCGAACGGATCCGGTCGGCGAGTGACGGCGCGCTCATACCGCCGTCACTGGACGCGACGGATATAGCCGTTCTCCTCGAGGCTCGACGCTGCCGGGAGAGATGTCCGGCCCTCGGTTCGGATCGAGCCGACAGATTTTCGCGGACAGTGTCGTCGGGTTACATGTACTCCGGCGACTAACAACGCATCATGGCCGCGATCGAACTCGAGGGACTCACGAAGGACTACGGGGAGGTGCTCGCCAACGACGACGTGACGTTTACCGTCGAGCGTGGCGAGATCTTCGGCTATCTCGGCCCCAACGGGGCCGGGAAGACGACGACGATTCGGACGGTGCTCGGCCTCCTGTCGCCGACCGACGGCTCGGCCCGGCTGCTCGGCCACGACGTCACCAACGAGGGCGAACTCATCGAGGCCAAACGTCGCCTCGGGTATCTCCCCGACAGTCCCGCGTTCGACGAGACCGCGACGGGCCGGGAGATCCTCGAGTTACACGCCTCGATCAAAGGCGACGAGCGCAGCGACGAACTGCTCGAACTGTTCGATCCGCCGCTCGATCGCCCGGTTCGGGACTATTCCCACGGCAACGTCCGAAAGCTCGGCCTCGTGACGACGTTCATGCACGAACCGGAGCTGGTGATTTTGGACGAGCCGACGGGCGGGCTCGACCCGCTGATGCAACACCGGTTCGCCGAGTTCCTCCGCGACGAGCGAGAACGGGGTGTAACGGTGTTTTTCTCCTCGCACATTCTCGGCGAGGTGCGCCGGCTCTGCGACCGGGTTGGAATCATCCGCAACGGTCGGCTCGTCACGGTCGAACCCGTCGAATCCCTGCTCGACCGCAGCGGGAAGGTGGTCCGGCTGCGCGCCGCCGATCCGATTCCATACGACGCACTCGAGATCGACGGCGTCCACGACCTCGAGGCGACGCTCGACCGCGGTGCGGACTCGGAGGATTCCGCTCGTGACGATTCGAAATCGGCGTTTACGGAGTGTACGTTCACGTTCACCGGCGACGTCAACGCGTTGCTCGAACGCCTGCGAGAGTACACCTTACTCGACCTGTCAATCGAGGAAGCGCCGCTCGAGGACGTCTTCATGCGATTTTACGGCGGTGAGGTGGACGGGGAAGAGAGCACCGCGGCCGGTCGCCAGGGGACCCCCACGGAGGTGACCGACGATGTTTGAACTCACCCGCTACGACGGTCGCCACCGCCTGAAGGGAAGCGTCTACCTCTCGATCGCGATGTCGCTGCTGGCGGTCATCGTGATCTGGATCTACCCCTCGTTCAGCGGCTCCTTCGAGGACGTCGACGAGGAGTTCCTGCAAGCCTACCCCGACCAGATAATCCAGATGTTCAACATTCAGACGATGGCCTCGCTCGAGGGCTTCCTCGCGTTCGAGCTCTACGTCTTCGGCTGGATCATCCTGCTCGGGCTCTATCTGGCCTACCTCGCGGCCGGAACGATCGCCGGCGACGTCGAGCGCGGCCGGATGGATATCCTGCTCTCGATGCCGATTTCCCGGGCTCGTACCGTCGGCGAGAAGTTCGCCTCGCTCGGCGTACCGATCGTCGTCGTCAACGTCATCACGCCGGTCGTCGTCTACGTGACCGCGCTCCTGGTCGGCGAACCGCTCTCGGCCGCGGATCTAGCGGCCGTCCACCTCCTCTCGATCCCGTACCTCTTCGCCTGCGCCGGCATCGGGCTGCTCGCCTCCGTCGTCGGCGACCGGACGAGCATCGCCCAGCGGATCGCCCTCGGCGTCACGTTCGGGCTGTTCATGCTCGAGTCGCTGCTCTCGGGGACCGATTACGAGGCGATCGGGGCGATCGCGCCGATGCGGTACTTCGATCCGAACGAGATCCTGCTCGAGAGTACCTACGACCTCGTCGGTGCCGGCGTCCTGATCGCGATGACCGTCGCGTGCGTCGTGGTCAGTCAGCTCTGGTTCAGGCGGCGCGATATCCAATAACGGATTCTGCGTTGCAATCGCCGCTAACGCAGTCGAGCGACGAAAACGCGAGCTACGGCTCGTCCCGCCGGTGTTCGTCGTCGAGTTCTCCGAGTCGCTCGAGTTCCCGTTCCGCCTCCGGAGAGCGTCGGTGCTGGGGGGATGTGGTCGCCTCGCCGGAGCCCTCGATGCGCTCCTCGGGGTCTTCGACGGCGATCCACTCGCGCAGTCGGACGATCGCTCTCCGAATCATGCTGACACTTTCGTGTGATCGAGTAAAAGTGTAAGCCACGGAACGTGCGTTCGCAGGCCGGTTCCGGCCTTGATCAGACGACGTCGCCCCGCACCGTCACGCCCTCTTGCTCCTCGCGCCAGGCGTGGAGTTCCCGGGCCGCGTCCGCGGCGGCCTCCTCGTCCATCCCGAGCATCTCGAGGGCGGCAGAGAGCGTCGGCAGCGCGAGTTCGCTCTCGCGGAGCTTTCGGAACGCCTCGTCGCTGCGGGTGCCCTCGGCCCAGAGACAGACCCCGCGGGGGTCGAGCAACTGGGTGTAATCCTCGCGCATCGTCGCGCCGCGGAGCCGCTGTGTGACGTTGTCCTCGAAAGGGGCGTTACAGACCTCGAGGTGAATCGGCTCCTCGTCGCTGGTGTCGCCCAGCAGGTGGGCGGCGAGACACTTCTCGGGCGCGGCGTGACCGTTCGCGTTCGCCCGGAGGTACTCCGGATGGTCGGCGGCCCAGTCGGCGCGGACGGACTTACCGACGCCGTCGACGGCGAACGTCGCGTCCGGATCGCCGCCGTCGGCGCTGTCGTCGCGCATCAGGATGTCCTTCGTCAGGTAAACGTCGAGCCGTTCGACGGGATCGAGTCCGAGCGCGACGTCGCCGAAGGCCCAGACCTCTCGCACCGGGACGGGCATGCGTTCTTCCTCGACGGTGTCGACGAGTCGCTCGAGACGGTCGACCGCGTCGCGGCGGTCAAATCCACTCATTACTCGACCTGGGGACTCGAGTCGCAAAACGGTTTCTTCGGCGGCTCCCGCGCGGTCGATCCACCGTCGCCGCCGATCGTGTCCGTCCGTCCCACACGTGTCAAGAGAGCACCTTTTTTATCAGTTCCCGGCGAACACGAGGGTATGAGACACCGCATCTTCAACGAGGACGGCGACGAAGAGCTCGTCTTCGTCATGGGCTGGGGCAACCGCTGGACCCACGAGAACGTCAGCTGGCTCATCGGCACGCTGACCGAGGCCGACTACCGGGTGCACGCGTTCGAACTCCCCACCAACATCGACGACTTCAAAGCCGACTGGCTCGAGCCGATCGCCGAGTACGTCGTCGAGTTCGACGAGCCGTACCAGCTGCTGGGCCACAGCGCGGGCGCGCTCGTCGGACAGGCGCTCGACGGTGCGGAGAACCACGTCTACCTGAGCCCGTGGTGGGGGTACGGTGCGGACTACCCGGAGCTGCTGCTGGAGGCTGCCTCGAAACTGCCGACGACGCTCCCGTGTCTCCCGGCCGGCGAGATGGGCCGCGAGGCCCTCGGCGAACTGGCGACCGACCACCAGATCGCGACGACGCCGGACTGGGTGTCGCCCGCGTTCGTCCGGGAGACCCGTCGCGCACAGGACGACCTGCTGACGATCGACCACGACGCGGTCGTCTTCTGCTCGCTGCGCGATCCCGTCGTCAGCCTCCGTCCGATCGGCGAGCGCGTTCCCGCCGAACACGTCGTGCTCTACGACGGCGGCCACGAACTGTTCTCCTCCGCGAGCCGCGACCGTCACGTGGAGACGCTGCTCGCCGCCCTCGAGGACGGCGCCGACGCCGTCGAAGACGACGAGGACGAAGCGGACGAAGAAGAGCCGGTTCCGGCCTGAGACACGCGGTTCGGTGCTGTACGTACGGTGATTCGCTGTCGATTAGAACCCATCCACAAAATTTCATGACGTCGAAGCCAACGGACGAGAGCGCGACGAGCAGTGCCGTCGAATCGGTCACCGACCTCGAGAGCCTCCGCGACCGCCCCGGCGTTCAGTTTCACGAGGAGACGGAACGCGTCGACAGCGAACTGTTCGAAACGCTCGAGACCCTGGACGATATGGCCGTCGTCGGCGTTACGAACGGCGATGGCGACGTTTTGCTGATGCGCGTCACCGAGGAGTGTGCGTTGAAGCTTCCGACAGCCGAGGTCGGTCCCGATGAGGACTACGCTGCGGCCGCGCGGAACTGGGTCGAGTCGCAAGCGGGCCTCGAGATCACGCTCGATTCACTGGAAGGTGTGTGGTGTCACGAAGGGCGACTCGAAGGCACTGATCGGACGACGACGCGAGCCTTTGTCGTCTTCGGGGCCACGCCCGAAGTCGACGAGGACGGTACCGACGGTACGACGGACAAACGCACCGAAGCGTACACCGTCGGCTGGTACGCGGAGCTACCGACCGACGCAGCCGTGGCTCCGGGGACTCGACGCTTCTTCGACTGACGGGGACACTTCGCGCAGACGAAACCGTGATGGGGACAGCCCGTCAACGGACCGCTAATGGACTGTAACCGGTGTGACGAGGAGGCGATCATGCACGCCGCCTACTCCGGGGCACACCTCTGTACGGATCACTTTCGGGAGTCGGTCGAAAAGCGGGTCCGCCGCCGGGTCCGACGTGACGACCTCGTTCCCCACGGCGTGACGCCCGAGGACCCGCTGACGTGGGTGATCGGCCTCTCCGGGGGGAAAGACAGCGTCGTCCTCACCGAAATCCTCCACGAGACGTTCGCCGAGGACCCCCGCATCGAACTCGTCGGCCTGACGATCCACGAGGGGATCGAGGGCTACCGGGACAAGAGCCTCGAGGCCTGCGTCGAACTGACCGACGACCTCGGGATCCGCCACGAGGTCGTCAGCTACGAGGAGGAGTTCGGCGTTCGGATGGACGACGTCGTCGAGGACGACCCCGAGAACATGGCCGCCTGCGCGTACTGCGGAGTTTTCCGCCGAGATCTGCTGTCGAACTACGCCGACGAACTCGAGGCCGACCTCCTACTGACGGGCCACAATCTCGACGACGAGGCCCAGACGGCGATGATGAACTTCCTCGAGGGCGACGTCGAACAGATGGCGAAACACTTCGACGCCAGCCTCGGCCCGCTCTCCGAGCGCGACGAACAGGACGAGTTCGTCCCGCGAGCGAAACCCCTGCGCGACGTCCCGGAGAAGGAAGTCGCCCTCTACGCTCACGTCAACGACCTCCCGGCCCACATCACTGAGTGTCCCCACTCGAGCGAGGCCTACCGCGGCGAGATCCAGCAGTTGCTCTACGGGTTAGAGGAGAATCATCCCGGCACCCGCCACTCGATTCTTTCGGGCTACGAGGAGTTGGCCAGCATCATGTCCGGCGAGTTCAGCGGCGACGACGGGGCCAACCTGCAGGACTGTGCTGAGTGTGGCTCGACGACGACCCGCGAGGTCTGTCGGAAGTGCTCGCTGCTCGAGTCACTCGTCTGATTCGGAACTGCGATTCGGCGACTGTCACAACTCGCCGTCGCAGTGTGTACACGTCGTTCGATCCGGATCGTTCGGCGCGCCGCAGTCGGGACAGTTCTTCGTGCGACCGGCCGCTCCAGCAGCAGCGGTGTCGGTTCCGCGATCGGATTCCGTCGCGGACTCGAGCGGCGCGCCGCAGTCCGGACAGTATCGAACCTCCCACTGGTCGTCGTCCTCCTGCTCGCCGAAAGCATCAGTGGCGACCGCTTCGCCACAGTGTCGGCAGTAGTTCGGGCGCGCGGAGCCCGAGTCGGAGTCGCTCTCCTTAGTCTGGTTTCGATACACCTGTACGGCACCGATCGCGAGCAACGGCACGAAAACGACGAGTCCGATCGGCCCCATTGCGAGAATCGTCACGAATAGGAGGTAGCCGCCGACGAGGAGACCGAGGACTTGCAGGGCGACGTGGAGAGACATATTGAACGTTATTTACTGCTCCTGATTAAACACTTCTGTACGAACAGGTTCTTCAGCGTCGTCCTCCAGCTATCGGTCAGTCGCTTCCGCTCGCGGCCGCTACCCCGTCGAACCGTCTCGTTCGAGATACTGACGCGCTCGCTCTACGTCCGCCGGCGTGTTAACGTTCAAGTGCCAGCCCTCGAGGTCGACGCCGACGTACCGGCTGCCGTCGGCGACCAGCGATTCGAGGGCGTCCGCGAGTTCGTACTCGCCGCTGTCAGCTCGGTCGACCGCGCGACACGCCTCGAACAGCGCTCGAGCGTCGTGGGTCTGGACGCCACCGGCGATATACCCTGATTCGGGTTCGCTCGTCGAGGACTCGAGTGACCGAACCGTTCCGTCGTCGTCGAGCACGCAGCGAGCCGTCGTCTCGGCTTCGTTTCTTGCAACGCGATCGAGCAAGAGCGTTCCGTCGACGCCGGATTCGCGATGGCGCTCGACCAGTCTCGAGAGGTCGCAGTCGCTCTCGAACACGTTGTCGCCGTTGATCGTCATAACGTCGGTCGGGACCGATTCGGTTCCGATCTCGTCGATCTCTTCGGGAGCAGCAATACCGTATCCGTCCTCGAAGGCCACACAGACCGCGTGGGCGAGCCCCTCCCGATCGTCCTGAACGGCGTACCTGATCGGGACGCCGTCGATCGCGGTGCCGACGGCGTCGATCACGTCACCGGCCCGATAGCCGACGACGATGACGATTTCATCGACTCCCGCATCGACGACCGAACGCAGCGTCCGAACGAGCAGCGGTTCGCCCGCGATCTCGAGAAGCGGTTTCGGCGTTCGGTCCGTATACGGTCGTAAACGGGTTCCTCGGCCGGCGGCGAAGACGAGTGCGTGCATCGCTGATCGTAGCGAAGACTCACGCGGTACCGACTGTTGTCACTATCGGAGTTCGGTTCTCGTAGAATCCGCAAACGGCGGGACCGGCCGCCGACCGGCACGCAGGTGGTGTGTCAGTTGGTGTGTCGCGTACCGTCGGTCGTCTGCCGTAACTGCAGTGGTGTGTCAGTCGTGCCGATTACCGGATGACGTCGACGCCGTTCTGTTTGTCGAGTTCTTCGCGACCGCCGTCGCTGTGAGCGTTGAACCCGTTGTCGACGTTCTTGCTCGCGTCGAAGTCGGTGTTTTTGACGCCTTCAATGCTCTGTCGCGATTTGTCGGCCTGCTTCTGCGTCGTCGGGCCGAGCACCTGGGCGCTCTGAACGCCGGTCATGATCGCCATGACGCGGACTTTGCCCTTGTAGTTCTCCTGGATCCGGGCGCCCCAGATCACGTTCGCCGAGGCCTCGAGGCGCTCGGTGATGTTGTCTGCGATTCCTTCGGCCTCTTTGAGGGTGAGGTCGGGACCGCCGGTGATGTGGACGAGGCCACCCGACGCGCCGCGGTAGTCGACGTCCAGCAGCGGGTGGTTCATCGCGTCCTTGACGACCTCGTCGGTCTTGTTCTTGTCCTGGGTCTCACCGACCAGCATGACGGCGACGCCACCCTGGTTCATGATGGTGGACATGTCCGCGTAGTCCAGGTTGATCAACGAGGGTTGGGTGATCGTCTCCGAGATTCCCTTGACGGTCTCGGCGATGATCTGGTCCATCACCGAGAACGCCTTGCCGATCGGGAGGTTCGGGACGTAATCGAGCAGCCGGTTGTTGTCGAGGACGATGATCGAGTCGGCCTGGTCTCGTAGCTTCTCGAGACCCTCTTCGGCCTTGACCGTGCGGGCGCGCTCGACGTTGAACGGCGTCGAGACCATCCCGACGACGATCGCACCCTGCTCTTTGGCGATTTCGGAGACGACGGGGGCGGCACCGGTACCGGTCCCGCCACCCATGCCTGCGGTCACGAACACGAGGTCTGCATCCCCGAGGACCTCTTTGACCGTGCCCTGGGCCATCTCGGTCGCGCGTTCGCCCATCGAGGGATCGCCGCCGGCGCCGAGCCCGTTCGTGAGCGACTTGCCGACGAGGATCTTCGTGTCGGCCTCGATCATCTTGAGGTGCTGTTTGTCCGTGTTGATCGCGACGGTGTCAGCACCGTCGACGCCGATGTTGTACAGCCGGTTGATGGTGTTGTTACCGGCACCGCCACAGCCGACGATGACGATCCGCGGATCGCCGAACTCGTCGTCGTCCATGTCTTCCATCTCCCGGGACTCCTGTTCGGCGTTTTCGAGGGCGTCTTGTACGATATCCTGCATCGTTACACCTTAGCCCAGTTGCGTTTGCCGGTCTGTTCGCTCGGTGCGTCCTGTTGTTCGTTGATCATCTCTCGGACAGCCGACCGGATCGCCTCGCTCCGGTTCGGGAACTCGCCCGAGTCGACCAGCTGCTCTACCTCATCGATCTGCTGTTTCGGAATTCGCAGTGTCACACGCTCCATTGTTGTATTCCCTTTGGGGTAAGACGGCGCGCGCCCCTGTCAGACGCGGCGTGTCTTACACGGATTCGCCCGACATCGGGCGTTTTTCGGCGTTCGCCGACCGTTGTAAGACGACCGTCTTACGCGAATAAGTGAAATACTGGCATAGACAATAAAGCTTTCGTCGGACACGACTTTCTGTGTCTTACACCGGTCCTTAAGTATGACTGTCACGGCCGAGAACGTCAGCGGCCGGCGTCCGACGTCCACAGCCCGGGCAGAAGGCCCAGTCCGACCGAATTTCGTCACCGCAGTCGCAGAACAGTCGTCGCGAGGTTTTCTCGCCGCAGTTCGGACAGTAAACGTGGTCGTCGTCGACGTGTTCCCCACACTGGTCACACTGACTGGCTGGCTCGTCCTCGAGCGACTCCGGCTCGACGGCGTCCTCACGGGCGGGCCGTTCGGCTCCGTCGCTGTGACTGGCGTGGCCGTCTCCGCGTGCGTGCGTATCAGTCTGAACCCGCTGGTCGTCTCGAGCCGACCGCTCCGGAACCCGCCGGTCGTCCTCGAGTGAGACACTGATCGTGACGTCACCCGTACTTCGTCCGCGCGTACGGAACTCCTGCTGTCGACTCTCGTCGAGTCCGTACTCGTGGAGCCGATCGGCGAGCAGTTCGTCGACACGCGTTCGGATCAGGTCGTCGATGGCGCCGGTCGACTCCGGCTCGCTAATCGACGCGCGTTCCGCCCCTCGGTCGGCCCCCGTGGGGCCGTCGAGGTACGCTCGAAGCGCCTCACGCATCGCTTCGCTCTTCGATACGTCGAGGCGCTCGAGTTGCTCGACGAGGTCATCGTCGGCGCGGAACGTGATCTTGCTCATGTCCGAGATACACCTGTTATTGTGACTCTAGCTATATCAATCATTCTACCGTATGCCACACGTCACACGCCTCCCGTCACCGAGAATAACAACCCTTATGTTATCCAGAGCGGCTACGTTGAAATGCAACCGCCCTTAGCTCAGACTGGTAGAGCAGTCGACTGTAGATCGACTTGCCCCCCGTTCAAATCGGGGAGGGCGGACTTTTACTGCGAACAACGTGAGCAGTCAAACGTCCAACCGAGCCGATTCGAACACGTCGGTCACAGCCCGTGCGCGCAGCGAAGCGAGCACACCGGACCGTCTGACAGCTGTTCAAATCGGGGAGAACCAAATTCTCCGAAAATCTGCCCTATGTGATCCGTGCTTGCAAGTCGCCGCCCCGAAACGGCGCGTAGCGCTGCACCGTTGGAATGACTTCCGACTGTTCGAACGGGCGAGAAACAGCGTTCGAACAGCCGTTAGAGCGACTGATCCTCGAGCCACATCGCTGTGAGACACTCGTCTTACAGACCGCGCTGCCGGCTCATCGACACCGGATCACTCGTCGGTCACGTCGCCCTCGAGGTCGATATCCGAGACCGATTCGTCGACGGGTGTAAACTCCAGGCTCCCGCACTGACAGCCGTCACGTCTGCCGATGGGGCGGTAATCGTCCTCGCTGATCTCGAGAGCGGCATAGAGGGCACCGCATTCTTCACACATAGCGATACTCCGTCGGTTCTCGTCGCCGTCGGCCATAGCGTGGTGCCGAGTATCGAGAGCCCACTCAAGAGTGTAATCGGAGGACACAAGCGACAACACCGCCGTTACGACTGTCGTGACAACAGCCGTACGGGCCTCGCGTGGGTGTTCGAACACAGGCGATCGCTGGCCGGTCGCTTTTTTGTCGGCCGGAGATACCACGGGTATGAGCAACGAGGGTCCGAGCCGCGACCGCGCACAGGATCGCGCTGAGCAGCGCAAGTCCGAGCGGGCCGACGAGACCGAGTCGATCCTCGACGACGTCGAGCGCCATCTCGGCGACCTCGAGTATCCGACTACGAGCGAGGAGATCGCCGCGGAGTACGGAAACGAGCCGATCGACATGCCCAACGAGACGGAGTCGCTGGGGAGCGTTTTCGATCGGCTGGCGGGCGAGCAGTACGACACTCCCGAAGAAGTCCGCGAGGCGGTCTACGGCGAGATTACCGGCCAGGCGGGGAGTCCGAACGAGGCCAACACCGAGCGAGATCTCACCGGGCTGGACGCAGAGAGCCAGGGATCGATCAGCGAGAGCGGCGGCGACTCGCTCTGACCGGGTGAGCTATAGTAGCACTGCAAGTCAGTGCACACCTGATCGCCAGATGGTTCGGCGATCAGTATGTAAATCGTTGCAGTTGTTACTATACAGGGGCTCGAGCGACGCTACGCCCGCCCCCGATCGTGATAGCAGAACCGATTTACGTCAGCGTCGTCTGTTCTCGAGTATGGATTACGAAGCGAGTCTCGACCGAGCAATGGACGATGTTCCGGACATCGGCGGCGACGAGGAACGACTGCAGATTCCGGACGCCCAGACCCAGAAGGACGGTGCATTTACGCGGTTTACGAACCTCGGCGACATTGCCGACGTCCTCTCCCGCGAAGCCGAGCATCTTCACCGATTTATCCAGCGAGAGATGGGGACCAGCGGCAAGTTCGAGGAGGGCCGCGGCCGGTACAACGGGACGTTCTCCGAGCAGGACTTCAACGTCGCCGTCGAGGCCTACGTCGACGAGTACGTGCTCTGTTCGGAGTGTGGTCTGCCGGACACCCGTCTCGTCCGCGAGGACCGCACGCCGATGTTGCGCTGTGACGCCTGCGGTGCGTTCCGTCCCGTCACCAAGCGCTCGACGAGCAGCCAGCAACAGCAGCAGGCCGACGCCGTCGAGGAGGGGAAGACCTACACCGTCGAGATCACCGGCACCGGCCGCAAGGGCGACGGTGTCGCCGAGAAAGGCAAGTACACCATCTTCGTCCCCGGCGCCGAAGAGGGCGATGTCGTCGAAATCTACATCAAGAACATCTCCGGCAACCTCGCGTTCTCCCGACTGGCCTGATCGGTCGGACGAGTTGGTTTCGATCGGTTACTGTCGACGGATTTCTTGGGGTCCGCTCGTCTCCCGAGCGGTGGCTTTCGTTTCGGGAAGCTGCACGACTTTCTCGTGGCCGATTCGGTATCGCTCGATCACGTTTCGGTCCTCGAGATCAGAGAGAAGCCGGCTGATCGTCGAGGACGACCACCCGTACTCGTCGGTGAACCGGCACTGTTTGACTCGGCCGCCGTGTTCGGTTACCACGGCGCGGACGTACGCCGCGGGCGAGAGACCGTACTCGAGGATTTCACCGCGACTCGTGGGTCCCGTTTCGGGATCGGTGACCCCACCTGACGTCGGTCGTTCCGTTGTTCGGTGACGAGTGTCGGGTGTGGATCGGTCGTCATCGGTCCGTTCGGTTCGACCTCCCGCCTCGACTGTGAGGTCTAACGATCCGATCATCGCGAGACTCCGCCGAACGAGACGACGGAGCCTGTCGACCAGGGTGGAGGGTGGTCGTCGGTGGTCCATGTACCCGAACGAGACCATTGGAGTTTGAAAGAGCTATTCACAGAATCGTCCAATAGTCGATGGAAACGCGGCGCGCGGTGGACCGCGAAATTAAAGATAGTTTGTGCTAGTCACACGTACGTGGAAGTATCGTTCGACCTCTTCGGGACGCTCGTGACCGCCGACAGACCGTCCGATCCAGCCGCAGCCGTCGCGACTGAACTCGAGAAGCGAGACGTCGACGTACCGGACGACTGGGCCGACGCCTACGCCGAGCCACACGTCGACGCGCCCGAGGGTGCGGAGGTGCCGTTACCCGCTCACGTCTCGCACGCGCTCGCGAGCCGAGGGGTCAGCTACGAGCACAACGCGGTCCGACGGGCGGTCGTCGCCGCATTCGATCCCGACGTCGAGACCAGAGACGGCGCCAGAGCGGCCGTCGACGCCGCCAGCGAGCGGGGTCCCGTCGCGATCTGCTCGAACTGCAGCGTTCCGGAACTGGTCGGTCGAACGCTCGTCCGATCCGCGTTCGACCGCGACGAGTTCGACGCCATCGTGACGAGCGTCGGCTGTGGCTGGCGCAAACCCGCCCCCGAGATCTTCGAGCTCACCGCTGCCCAGCTCGAGGTCGACTCGGACCGACTCGTCCACGTCGGCGACGACTCTCGGACCGACGGCGGTGTCGAGGCAGTCGGCGGGACGGCACTGTTACTCGAGGAACACCCGCTCGAGACGATCCCGTCCCGGCTGGCGACGCTCGCGGAGTCGGAGAAGTCATGACCGCGCGACGGGATGGTGGGGGTCTGAGCGGAGCGCGCCACCTCGCTGAGCCCCGGGAGGGACGATCGTGATACTAACGACGATCGCACTGTTCGGACTGGCGTTCAGCTTGGATCTGCTGATCGGTGAGCCTCCGAACGCGCTCCATCCGGTGGCCTGGTTCGGCCGTCTGGTCGGCGCGCTCGATAGGGAGTGGGCCGATACTGACGGTGGCCAGCGACTGGCCGGTGTCGGGATCGCCCTGTTTGCACCGCTGATTCCGGCCGTCGTCGCGGGTGGATTCGTCGTGCTAGCGAGTGTAGCGTCTCCGCTCGCGGGTGCGATCGTCGCCGGCCTCGTGCTCTTTCTGAGCACGAGCCTGCGCTCGCTGCTCGAGTTGACACAGACGGTCGTGGTAGCAACCGACGTCGGCGACGAGTTCCGTACCGACGGGAGCGACGCATCCGGCATCGATGAAACGACTGCCGGTGCCGGCGGAACGACTGACGATACCGACGACGGCCTCGAAACGGCCCGCGATCGGGTCCGGGGCCTCGTCGGTCGTGATACCTCGACGCTCTCGCCCGCCGAAATCCGCAGTGCAGCCGTCGAGAGCGCCGGCGAGAACCTCGCAGACGGACTGGTCGCGACGTTGCTTCCGTTCGCCCTGCTCGCCCCGATTTCGCTGCCGGCGGCCGCGGCGGCCGCGGCGTGGGTCAAGGGCGTCAACACACTGGACTCGATGCTCGGCTATCCCTCGAAACCCCACGGCACCGCCAGCGCCCGACTCGACGATCTCGTAATGTGGCTTCCCGCCCGAATCGCCGCGATCGCGATCGCCGTTGCCGGAGCCGACCCGTTCGCAGTGCTTCGCGCACGCGAGTGGGCGCGTAATCCACCGTCGCCCAACTCGGGGTGGCCCATGGCGACGCTCGCCTGCGTGCTCTCGGTTCGACTCACCAAACCGGGCGTCTACGATCTGAACACCGCCGCCGATCTGCCGACCGTCGCCGACGGCGACCGAGCCGTCTCCGTGGTCGGGCTGGCCGCCGTCGTGTCGGTGCTCGTCGCTATCGCTCTCGCCGCGGGGGTAGCGATCACCGTGACGTCGCTCGAGGGAACGCAGGTAGGTGCGACGGCTCCTACCGCGGTTCTCGAGACCGGGTCTAACGTCGTTTTCGAGGCGTTTACGTGGCCTGGGGAGGCGAGTCGATGAGCTGGCTCGCCGCCGTCCGCGGTGGGCTCGGATTCCTGACGCGGCTACCAGTCGGCCACCGAGACGGTGACTGGGAGGCGTTTCGCACGCGGCCGGTGGCGTTCCCCGTTGTCGGATTCGTCGCGGGCGCGATCGCAGCAATTCCGTTACTGGCGACCGAGACGCTAGCCGCGCCGACCGTCGCTTTCGGCTATCTACTTGCCGTGTACGCCGTAATGGGGGTCCATCATCTCGACGGCGTGGCGGATCTCGGCGACGCGCTCGTCGTCCACGGCGACGCCGACCGCCGCCGCGAAGTCCTGAAGGATACGACGACGGGCGTCGGTGCGGTTCTCGCGGTGGCAATCACCGTGGCGGGGCTCGCCCTCGCCGGTCTCGGACTCGCCGGACTCCCCGTCTTCCTCGCGGTCGCCGTCGCGATCGCTGCCGAAGTCGGGACGAAACTCGGGATGGCGGCGATGGCGTGTTTCGGTCACGCGAGCCACGACGGTATGGGACGGCAGTTTACGACCGCGGCCGTCCCAACATCGTTCGTCGCACCCGCCGGCGTCGCCCTCCCGGCAGCCCTCCTTTCCTGGCCCCACCCGGTCGCTGCAGTCGCGCTCTCGGGAGCCGTTGCCGGGGTTGCCCTCCCCTGGTACTGGGCGACCCGCTACCTCGGCGGCATCAACGGCGACGTCTTCGGTGCGGCCAACGAGATCGGCCGCCTCGCCGGCGTCCACTTGGGGGTGATCGCGTGGACGCTATCGTGATGTGCGGCGGGAGGGGGACGCGACTCGAGAGCGTCCACGAAAAACCGCTCCACCCGATCGACGGCGTCGCGATGGTCGACCGGGTGCTGGCGGCGCTCGAGGCAAGCGGCGTGAACTCGATCTACGCGGCCGTCTCGCCGAACGCCCCGGAGAGCCGCGCCCACCTCGAGCGTGGCGACGGCGAAACTCCGACCGTGACCACCCTCGAGACGGCCGGCGACGGCTACGTGGCCGATCTGATGGCCCTCCTCGATCGACCCGCCATCTCGTCACCAGTGCTGACCGTCGCCGCGGACCTTCCGTTACTCGAGGCTCCCGTTATCGACCGAATTCTCACGACTCACGGCGAGTACGACGCCTCGCGGACCGTCTGCGTCCCCGTCGCGCTCAAACGCCGGCTCGGCGCGAGCGTCGACTCGACGCTCGAGCCCGAAACCCACCTCGCGCCGACCGGGGTCAACGTCGTCGGCGACGCATCCGATCCCCAGACCATGACAGACGTATACTACGACCCACGACTCGCGATCAACGTGAACCGACTCGAAGACGCTCGTCTCGCGGCGAACGAACTACCGCGTCTCGGCGCGGAGGGGCGATAACATGCGCGTGATCCTCCCCGCCGGCACGACCGAGACCGCGCTGATCGACGGTATCAGCGCCGCCGGAGCGTCCCCGGACCTGATGGAACACACGCCCTCTGCAGACGTCGAGATTCTCGCGTACGGCGAGCCGACGATGGCCCCCGTCACGCCGGTGAGTCCGAACGGCTGTCCGACGCCGGCGGCGGTGACGCGGGCCGTCCGCGAGGTGATCGACTTCGACGTCTCGGTCGTCGACGCTGGCCTCGCACAGCCGACTGGCGCACCCACGGTCGACCTCGGCGTCGAACCGGGAGCGGACATCCGCGACCCCGTCGCCGTCCCCGACACACGGGCGATCTTCGACCGCGCCCACGCCTACGGCGCGAGCCTGCCCGACGACGAACTCCTGATCGGCGAGACGGTCCCCGGCGGGACGACGACGGCGCTCGGCGTCCTCACCGCGCTCGGCGAACCGGCCGGCGTCTCCTCCTCGCTCCCGAAAAACCCCATCGAGCGTAAACGGCAGGTCGTCGACGAAGCCCTCGCCGCGAGCGACGCTTCGGCCGGGAGCTTCGACGGCCGCCCGCTCGAGGCGATCCGTGCCGTCGGCGATCCCGTACAGGCGACCGTCGCGGGGATCGCCGCCGGCGCGCTCGAGTCGGGTATCGACGTCACCCTCGCCGGCGGCACGCAGATGGTGGCCGTCGCGACCGTCTTACGCCACGCCGGCGTCGACGCACCGTTCTCGATCGCGACTACCTCGTTCGTCGAGCGCGAGCAGGGCGACCAGCTCGGCGAGGCCTGCTACCGGTTGAACTGCCAGTTGACCGTCACCGACCCCGGATTCGACGCACGCGACCACGTCTCCATGAAGCGCTACTGCGCCGGCGTGGCGAAAGAGGGCGTCGCGATGGGCGGCGCGCTCTCGCTCGTCCCAGACGAGCGGATGGAGTCGGTGCTGGATCGGTTCGAAACGGTCTGCGGCCGTCTCGGAATCGAAGACGACGGCGGGAGCGGGAGCGAAAACGGAAACACCAACGAACCCGCGAACTCGACCCCGGAGGATGATCGTGCACCCTGAGTCGATACGAACCGGGGACCGCGTCCCCCACGGCGGCGAGACCGACCGGGACGTCCTCGACTTCTCGGCAAATACCAACCCGTACACGCCCGACGGCGTCGAAGCGGTGTACGAACGCGCACTCGAGGCGTCTCGCAGGTACCCCGACGACGACTATCACGACTTCCGGACCGCCGCGGCCGCGTTCGTCGGCTGCGAGCCGGAGCGAGTAATCCCCACTCCTGGCGGGCTAGCTGCGATTCGGCTGGCGATGGAGTGTTCGCTCGAGCCCGACGACGAGGCGCTGATTCCGTACCCGAGTTTCGGCGAGTACGCTCGCGAAGTGCGTTTACAGGGGGCGTCACCTCGATTCGTTCCACACGACGAGCTACTGGCAGTGGACGACGGGCTTCTCGAGGACTGCCAGTTCGCGGTGGTCTGTACGCCGAACAACCCTACCGGCGAGGCGACCGATCCGGACGCGCTGGCGGCGTTTGCGGCCCGCTGTGGCGAGGCGGAAACGACGCTGTTGGTCGACGAGGCGTTTCTCGGCTTTACGGATCTGCCGTCTGCGGCCCGACTCGAGGCCGAGCACGTGATCGTCGCCCGTTCGTTAACCAAACTGTTCGGGCTGCCGGGACTGCGAGCGGGATTCGCGGTCGCGACAGGTGAGCGGCGAGACGCACTCGAGACGGCCCGTCGCGCGTGGTCGCTCGGCACGCCGGCCGCACGCGTCGGTGCGCACTGTCTTCGCCAGGATGCGTTCGTCCGCGAGACGCGCGAACGCGTCGAACGCGAGCGCGAGCGGATGCACGAGGCGCTCAAGCGGCGGTTCGACGTCGTGCCGTCGGACGCACCGTACCTGCTGTGTGACGTCGGCGACCGCAGCGTCGACGACGTGATCGCGTCCGCTCGTGAGAACGGTGTCGCCATCCGGGACGCGAGGACTTTCAGGGGTATCGACTCGCACGTCCGCGTCGCCGTCAAGGACCGAGAGCGAAACGACGGACTGCTCGCGGCGCTCGGGGTGCTCGAGGCTGACGAGGGCTACGGCACCGACGGGGGCGACGACATCGACGAGGGGACGAGGTCCGAATGACAGAGTCCGATCCAGCGTACGGTGCGTTCCGCCGCGACGGCGTCCTCCGGGTACGCCGGCCCGGAACGGAGTGGCTCTCGACCGGTTGGAACGGCGGCCGACGGACGGCCGACTGCGCGTACAACGTCTCGGTACCCGAGGGGTGGGATCGGACGGACCTCGGAGCGTACGTCGACGAGCGCCTCGAGCGGGCGGAATTTTCTCACGCCAGCGATGGCCCGGTTCTGCTCACCGGGGTCGATCAGGCGGACGCCCGCGGAGCCCGGTACGGTCCCGTCACGGCCTACGCGACCGCCGGCATCTCGAACCCGGCCGCGTTGCCGATGGATCCCGACGAGCAGTCGGTGAGCGACGACTCTCGTTCGGACTCGCGCTCCCACCCGGGACCCGGAACGGTCAACGTGATCGCCGGGACGACGCGGGCGCTCGCACCCGGCGCGCTGGCGAACCTGATCGCCGTCGCCGCGGAGGCGAAGGCGGCGACGTTGCTCGCCGAGACCGGGTTTCCGGGTACGACGACGGACGCCATCGTCGTCGGCCACGACCCGACGGGCGAACGCGTCGAGTTCTCCGGCAGCGGCACCGACGTCGGCGCGGCGACGCGCGCCTGCGTTCGGGAGGCCGTCTCCGCCTCGCTTCGGGCACACTACGAGGAGCGCGACGAGACCCTACCCGGCTCGGTCGCGGACGCGACGTACGGCGTCTCGACCGACGTCCGAGCGACGGTGTTCCGACCGTCGCGGTGAGCACGGTGTCCCTTCTCGGCTCGAAACGTTAACCCGTCTCGAGGCGAACATCCCGACTATGGCTGGGGAGGAAGACGACGATCCGACGGCGATCCGTTCGCTCGCGCTCTCGCCGGCGGACGCTGCCGACGCCTACGCGTACACCCGGGAGAACCCGGGCGAGGCCGTGCTCCGCGTGACGCCGCCGTTTCACGGCCGTATGCGGGCGCGTATTCACGTGTACCACCTCGACGACACCGAACTGACCGGTGCCGTCCACGTCGCCCCGCAAGTCGTCATCGCCGACGACGTCGTCGACGACTATCCCACGCTCGAGACCGAACTCGAGGACGTCGATCCGAGCGAAACGGATCGCGTTCGAAGGCGACACGGTGAGGCGGTCGAAGCATGGCAGAAACGCGCGCGGGAGGCGATCGTCGACGAGGTCACGCTCGAGACCGACGACGGCCCGCATCCGGTCGAGATCAAACGGATCGGATAGCGCGACCTGACTAAGACTCGTTCTGGTCGTGACGCTCGAGTTTCTACGGCACACGTTCGCTGTCCTGTACTTTCACTTTCACTCCGGGTGGATCGGATTAACGTACTATCCGTCTCATTGACTGGTATGGCACTGATCGTCGACCGGAGTGAGGACCGAACCGAGCAGACCGATAGCACCGACACGGCAACGACACTCGAGCCAGAGCCGGAACGGCGCCGTATCGACGTCACCGACCTGCACGCCGCCGGAATCGAGGAGTTCGTCGAGTCGAACGTCGACACAGAGTTCGTCTCGCTCGAACACCGCGGCGCGCGGACCTACCTCGTCCTCGAGGACTGAGCGAGAACCACGCCGCGAATCGGTCGGACGCACAACTGGTTCCCCCACTGTTTTCACCGGGACCGTGGGAGGTGGGCGCATGACCGACACTCGAGATCGAGAGGCGGGACACCCGCGGAGTTTGACGACGCGGCGACGCGTTCTCGGGAACGGTGCCGGTCTCGTCGGTATCGCTGGCGTCGTCGGAGTCGGCCAGTCGTCGGCAGGCGGGACGGGCCGCAGGACCGAGTCGGGCGACGACGAGACGCCCCCTCGAGTCGACACGACGCGGGACGACTCCGCTGCGGACCTGCCCCTGATCGACGCGCACACGCACCTGATACCCGAGCAAACGCTCGATCGGGATCCGTTGAGCGCCGACGAACTGGTGGCGTGGATGGACGCCCACGGCATCGATCACGCGGTCGTTCAGGCGCTCGATTCGCCCGAGAGCTATCCCGTCCAGGCGCCGAGCTGGTGGGTCCTCGAGCAGGTCGAGGCGTATCCGGACCGCCTGCTCCCCTTCTGTACGGTCGACCCCCGAACGCTGGTCTACGAGGCGGATTTCGGGGCCGTGACGGAGCTGCTCGAGCGCTACGTCGACCGCGGCGCGCGCGGCTTCGGCGAGCTCAAAGCCGGGCTCCCGATCGACGATCCGCGACTCGAGCGGCTCTACGAGCTGTGTGCCGACCACGACTTGCCGGTTCTCTTTCACACCGACGAGAAAGCGATGATGGACGAGGTCGGGCTGCCGCGACTCGAGGACGTGCTGGCTTCGTTCCCGTCGGTCGACTTCGTCGCCCACGCCCACGCGTGGTGGGCCCACATCTCCGCGGACGTGAGCCGGGAGGACCGAGGCGACTACCCGACGGGACCGATCGAACCGGGCGGGCGCGTCCCCGAACTGTTGTCCGAATACGACAACGTCTACGGCGACGTCTCCGCCGGTTCGGGCTGGAACGCGCTCACGCGCGACGAGGCGTACGCGCAGGGGTTTCTCGAGGACCACCACGAGCAGTTGGTGTTCGGAACGGACTTCCTCGCGCCGGATCAGGAAGTGCCACAGTTCGAGCTGTTCGACCGGTTCGACCTGCCCGCGGAGGCGTGGGCGAACATCCGGTATCAAAACGTTGAGGAATTACTCCGGTGAGACCGGGGGCGCAGCCGGATCAGAACAATTGGAGTCGAATCAGAACCGTTGGAGTCGGATTTCGTCCGCCGTAACCTCGTCGACGTACTCCTCGCCGAGTTGATAGTTCTCCATCCCGTCGGCGACTGCTCGATCCCGCCGGAGTCGCGATTTGATCGAGTCGGCCATCTCGGGTCCGGGCTCGACGTACGCGACACCCGCGTCGACGTCCTGAACGACGCCGATCTCCGTTCCGTTCGTGTTGACGACCGGCTTCCCCTCGTCGTCGACCGTGAAGTTGGCGCACATACTCCCCCGTTACCGAGCGACGATGGTATACGCCGGACTTACATGTGCTTGTGTTCGTCAGTCGACGTGATCGACGACGAGATGGGGCGATGGACCGATCCATCTCGAGACCGTCGCTCGATTCGACCGGAACGGGATCGAACCGATATCACTACTGTTCTGGACTCGAGACCGCCGGTAATGAAACTCGCGCGGATCGCGACGGACGACGGACCGGTCAGTGGCCAGTACGAGGACGGCGTCGTTCACGGTGAGGACGGCGTGTACGAAGTCGGCGTCGACGGGACGTTCCTGCCGCCCTGCGAACCCTCGGCGCTGTACTGCGTCGGTCGGAACTACGCGGCGACGCTCGATCAGATGGAGTACGAACGGCCCGACGAACCCGACTTCTTCATCAAGCCGCCGGCGTCGGTGCTGGGCCACCGGGATCCGATCCCTTACCCCAGCTTTACTGACGAACTCACCTACGCCGGCGAACTCGCGGCGATCATCGACGACCCCTGCCACAACCTCTCGGCAGACGAGGTGTCGGACGTCGTGCGCGGCTACACGATCATGAACGATATGGACGCGCTCGATCAACAGGGCCGAACCGCTCGCAAGGCGTTCGACGGCTCCGGTCCGCTCGGGCCGTGGATCGAAACCGCGGTCGATCCGACGGGAATCGACATGTGGACCGACGTCGCCGGCGAGCGCCGACAGGAGGCCAACACCGAACTGATGCTGTTCGACCCCCACGAGATTATCTCGTATCTCTCGCGACGATTCACCTTCCGGCCCGGCGACGTGGTTGCCTTCGGGAGCCCCGCCAATCCCGGACTGGTCGAACCCGGTGACACCGTCGAAATCACCTACGATGGTGTCGGGACGCTTCGAAACACGGTCGTGGACGGTGTGTCTGACGAGTAGGGGGACCCTCGAGCGACTCGATCGACCAGCGAAGCGGCGGCGGCGACGAGTTCGACGCGACGATCGCCAGCGAGGGTGATACGTTCGAGTGGGACGCCGAGGAAACCGGCACGCAGCCGTACTACTGTTCGCCCCACGCGGGCTTTATGTACGGCGCACTCGAGATCGAGTGACGCACCTCATCGCCGTTCGCCACGCTCCCCGCTGACGCGTACCGTCTGCGAGCAGAAACACACTTCCGCGTGCACCCCCTCCGAGCCGATGTGAGCGCTGATGCGACGCGACGCGTCGAAGTCTACCCCGACCGAGAGGTCGTCGTCGAGTTCGATCCCGACCTCACCTTCGAATGCGTCGAAGAGTGTACCTGGTGTTGCCAACACGGGGTCTTGCTCTACGACCGGGATCTGCTCGAGTTAGCCCAGCGAGCGAACCTCGCCGAGACCACGACCGACTTTCGCGGCGAAAAGTTCGTCACCCGCGAACAGAAGGATCGAGAGGACCACGTCGCAGACGACGGCTGCGCCTGTGCCTTCCTCCGCGAGGACGGACTCTGCTCGCTGCATCTCGAGGAGGACTGGAAACCGACCAGATGCTCCGTCTTCCCGCTCGGCGTCTGGCTCGAGGACGGCGACCTCCACGTCGACATTCGGGACTCGGCCCACGAGCACTGCGAAGGACTAAATGTCAGTGACAGGAGCGTCATCGACAATCTCGAGGCGTTCCTGCCGGAGGTGCTCTGGGAACTCGAGAATCCGGACTCGGACCGAGAGCTGTAGCGCTGTTTCCCGCCTTGAAGTGATACTATCCGCACAGGTTATCCGACCGGACGGTTACCATTGAGTTAGATGTTACCACGGCTCTCCAATGTTTTAAACGTCCGCCGTACGTAGTACGGGTGTGACAGAAGAATCCGGGCGTCGGAACCTCCGCATGCCCAACAGCGATGAAGTATTCGCCGTCGTAACCGAACACCTTGGTGGCAATCACGTCCAACTTCGGTGTGAAGACGGCGAGGAACGACTCGGCCGCATCCCAGGTCGCATGAAGTACCGTACCTGGATCGAACAAGACGACATCGTCGTCGCCGAACCCTGGGACTGGCAGGACGAGAAAGCGACGATCGAGTGGCGCTACACCAGCCAGGACGCAGATCAACTGCGTCGTGAAGGCCACATCGATTGAACCTCGGTAGCGACCACTAAACGAGATTTCTCCGCGCACTCCTCGATACCGAGCGACGGCGTTCGACCGTTCGAATCGATACTGCCGATCATTCCCAGCGAGACGGCTTCTGCGGCGAGTCTAATCCGTTCGAGCCTCGCCTGTCGTTCGGACGGATAAACCGATAGCTGCGATAGTAATTCACCGCGTCGCCTGCTTCCACGTTCGAAGGTCGACCACTGTTCCGTCGATCGCGTCCGATTCGGCGTCGGTCGCCGCCCAGACGAACATCCCGGCGATCGAGTCCGGATCGCGTCCCTGGCCGCCCGAGAGCGCCGTCGCGACCTGTCCGAGATCCAGACAGCCGACGGTGTACTCGGTGTCAGCGGCGAACCCTCGAGCCACCGCCTCCGCTGTCGCCTTCGATATCGCGTACGAACCGTAGCCCGATTTGGCTTCGCGAGCGACCGCTCCCGTCGGGACGAGCACGCGAGCGCCGGCGTTCAGGTGGGGGAGCGCCTCGAGAATCGCTCCGAAGACGCCGCGGGCGTTGATCCGCCAGTGGTCGTCGAACGCCGAGTACGACTCGCGGTCGGTCGGCGTACTCCCCGGATTGCCGTGATAGACGCCCGCTGCGGGAACGAGGACGTCGATACCAGCCGACGAACCGGTCCGCGAACCGGTCTCGACGAGTCGCTCGAGGTCGTACTCGTCGCGAACGTCGGTCCGGAGCCCTGCCGCGGCGGCGTCCGTGCTCTCGGACGACTCGAGTCGCTCCTCGAGCGCGTCGACCGTTTCCGTCACGTCGTCGCCGTCTCGAGCGCCGACGACGACCGTCGCACCCTCGTCGACGAACGCCTCGGCGACGGCGCGTCCGATCCCGCGGGTTCCACCGGTGACGACCGCTGTCGTTCCGTTCATACGGGCCGTACGGGTGGCCGACACAGGAATCCATCGGCGATGACTGCCGTTCTCTGTAGAGGGGCATCTCCCGCGCTCGTGCGATGGCTCGCGTTCACTGCCGAGACTCGATCTAGCGGCCCCCTACGTAGGTATGGCGTACGTTTATGACCGCGCCGACAGTCACGGTGATATATGCAATCGCTGGCCGACGAGTCCGTCGTCGTGATCGGGGCCGGCGTCGGCGGGCTCTCGACGGCCTGCTACCTCGCCGATCGGGGTGCCGACGTCCACGTCATCGAGAAAAACGAACAGCTCGGCGGCCGCGCGAGTCGACTCGAGGAGGATGGCTTCCGGTTCGACATGGGTCCATCCTGGTACCTCATGCCCGACGTCTTCGAGCGCTTTTTCGCCGAGTTCGACCGGACGCCGTCGGACTACTACGAACTGACTCATCTCGATCCGCACTACCGAATTTTCTTCAAGGACGGAGATCAGGTCGACGTCACGCCCGACCTCGAGCGAACGAAGGCCGTCTTCGAGGAGTACGAGACGGGTGCGGGCGAGGCGCTCGAGCGCTATCTCGACAAATCGCGGGAGAACTACGAAGTGGGAATGGAACACTTCGTCTACGAGGATCGAACGCGACTGCGAGACTACGTCGACCTCGACGTGGCTCGGCAGGCTCGCGGGCTCTCCCTGCTGGGATCGATGCAGGGCCACGTCGAGAACTACTTCGAACACCCGAAACTCCAGCAGATCATGCAGTACACGCTGGTGTTCCTCGGCGGCTCGCCGACGAACACGCCGGCGCTCTACAACCTGATGAGCCACGTCGATTTCAACCTCGGCGTCTGGTACCCAGAGGGCGGCATCGGCGGCGTCATCGACGCAATTGCGGACCTGGGGAGCGAACTGGGCGTCACGTACGACACCGACCGACCGGCGACGGCGATCAAGGGCCGGGAAGGCGCGTTTCTCGTCGAGACGTCCCAAGGGCCGCTCCGGCCCGATCTGGTGGTCAGCAACGCCAGCTACGCCCACACCGAGCAGGAACTGCTCCCGGCCGAGCGACGGGGCTACGACGCCGACTACTGGGAGTCGCGGACGTACGCTCCCTCCGCGTTCTTGCTCTACCTCGGCGTCGAGGGCGAGGTCGAGGAACTGGCCCACCACACGCTGGTCCTCCCGACGGACTGGCAGGAGCACTTCGACCAGATCTTCGAGGATCCGCAGTGGCCGGACGAACCCGCCTACTACTGCTGTGTCCCCTCCGAAACCGACGAGACGGTCGCTCCCGACGGCCACAGCGCCCTGTTCGTCCTCGTCCCGATCGCGCCGGGACTCGAGGACACGCCAGAGATTCGCGACGCCTATCGCGAGAAGATACTCACGGATATCGCCACAAACACCGGGGAGGAGCTTCGCGATCGGATCGTCTTCGAGGAGCAGTTCTGCGTGCGGGATTTCGCGGATCGATACAACAGCTACGACGGGACGGCGCTGGGATTAGCCCACACGCTCCGCCAGACTTCCCTCTTCCGGCCGCCCCATCGCGCGAAGGGCGTCGACGGACTCTACTTCGTCGGCGGCGACACCACGCCGGGGATCGGCGTCCCGATGTGTCTCATCAGCGGCGAACTGACCGCGGAGAAGGTACTCGAGGACTACGGACAACCGGTAGAACAGTGACCGAACCGTCGGCCAGCTTCCTATGACGATGGGATCGACGTCCGCGAACGGTGACGGTCTCGCGGGTGAGCTATCGTACTTGCTGACGCTCTCGAGGCCCCGGTTCTGGCTCTATTTGGCGGGACCGGTGCTCGTCGGCGTCGCGTACGCCGCGAGTTCGGTCGACGACCTGTTCGCACCAGCCGCGGTCGCGCTGTTCGCCTACTTCCTCGTGCCGGCGAACGTCTTCCTCTACGGGATCAACGACGTTTACGACCGCGAGATCGACGTTGCGAATCCGAAGAAGGACGAAAAGGAGACACGGTATCGGGGTCAACGATTCGTTCCGGCCGCGGTCGTCGGCTGCGTCCTGCTGGGGCTGGCGCTCGTCCCGTTCCTGTCCCGGGCGGCCTGGCCCTGGCTCACGGTCTTTCTCGTCCTCGGGGCGGCCTACAGCGCGCCGCCGGTTCGGTTCAAGACGACGCCGATCCTCGACTCGGTCTCGAACGGGCTCTACATCGCGCCGGGCGCGGCGGCCTACGCGGCCGTCGCGGGGGCCCAACCACCGCTGCTCGCCGTCCTCGGCGGCTGGCTGTGGGCGATGGGGATGCACACCTTTTCCGCGATTCCCGATATTGACCCCGACCGCGAGACCGGCATTCGGACGACGGCGACGGTGCTCGGCGAGTCGCGGACCTACGCTTACTGCGGCGCGTGCTGGTTCGCGAGCGCGCTCGCGTTCGCCGCGCTCGACGTCCGCCTCGGCGCGCTCATGCTGGTTTACCCCACACTCATCGCGGCGCTCGTCACCTCGAGCGTCGCCGTCGATCGGGCCTACTGGTGGTTCCCGGCGATCAACACGGTCGTCGGCGCGCTCCTGACGATGGGCGGACTCTGGAGGCTGGTCTGAATGGACACACCGAACGTGACGCAGTCCGACGGCACTCGCGCAACCGTTCAGCGACGGCTCGAGACCATCATCCGCGAGAATCGATTCACGATCGCGGTCGTCTTTCCGTTCGTCGGCGCGGTGACGCTGGTCGCCAGCGCGGAGGGGTTACTGCCGGAGCCGTTGGCGTACAACCCGCTGTTGATCCTCTTCGGGACGATGGTGATGCGCTCGCCGCTGGTCGTCGGTCTGCTGCCGCGTATCGGCTGGTGGGCGCTCGGTTGTCTGGGCCTGCTGACGGCGTACACGTACGCGATCGAGATCGTCGGCGTGCGAACCGACTGGCCCTACGGCGCGTTCGAGTACACCATCCAGCTCGGACCGATGCTGTTGGGGGAGGTGCCGCTGGCGCTGCCGCTCTTCTTCATCCCGCTGGTGCTGAACGCCTACCTGCTCACGCTGCTCGTCCTCGAGGACTGGAGTGCGAACCCGCTCGTCAGGATCCCGGCGGCCATCGCGGCCGTCGTCGCGATCGACCTCGTGCTCGATCCCGCCGCCGTCGCCATCGGCTTCTGGACGTTCGTCCCCCCGGGCGTCTACTACGGCGTCCCCGTCTCGAACTACGTCGGCTGGCTGCTCTCGGGTACCGTCGCCGTCGTCCTCGTTGACCTCGCCTTCGAGCGCGCGTCGCTGCTCGAGCGGGTGCGAAACTGCGAGTTCATTCTCGACGATCTGGTGAGTTTCGTCCTGCTCTGGGGGACGATCAACCTCCTCTACGGCAACTGGCTGGCCGCCGGCGTCGCCGGGCTGTTCTGTCTCGGTCTGTTCCGGACGGATCGGTACGACCGCGAGATGATTCGCCGTTCGCTTCCTTCGAGCGGCGTCGAGAGTCGGGATTCCTGATCGCTGGTTTGTGCTTTCGAACGCTTCGACGGCTGGTGCATCAACTCGATCACACGACCGATTCCTCGGGGACGAACATGCTTGCTCCAAGCTTTTGCTCGTGTCGCTACTGATGGATGTATGGCGACTATCGCACCGATCGAATGTCCGCTCTGTCACGACGAGCTAACGCGGAACCAAAACCTGGAGGACCACCTCGTCGAAACGCATTCGAAGCAGACGTTGGCGAAGTTCGTCGTCGCCGAAACCGAAGCACTGGGCGAAGAGGACGTCTCGGAGTGATGGCGCTCCTTCGGGAGCGCTCTACACGAAGATACTGGTCAACGTACTGCCGAACAAGAGCAAAAGCATCACGACGACGAACGTGATCGTCAACCAGACGCCGAGTCCGACCGCGGCGGTACGGGCGTTTCGGCGATCGATAGCGAGCGGGTCGTGTGGATCGCTGGTGGACATACGAGATCGACTACGCTCCGAGGGCTCACAACAGGAAATCCACAATATAGTGGGGGTTAATAAGCAGCCGCGCGACGGCGTCACTGCGTTGGAACGTGACCGCCGTGACCGGAGTCGTGCCGATCGGTCTCGAGGGCGGGGACGGCGGAGACACGCCGGAAGACGGCCTCCGGATCGCGGTTCCAATGCCAGTGCCAGCGGGTCTTCGCGAGACACCACAGCTTTCGAGTCGACGATAGCGCGGGGTCTCGGCTGAGGACGTCGTAGTTCTGCGAGCGAATGACGGTGTGGTGTTCCGCGTAGAGAACGGCCGCGAGCAACACGGGAAGCTGGCAGTCGTCGGGGAGATACCGGATTCCCGCAACGCCCTCCCGATATAGATCCTCCGTTCGCTTGAGTTCGGCAGCCATCGCAGCGGCGAACGAGTCCGAGTACTCGAGTCGCTCGATCTGTGCGGTCGAAACGCCGTGGGAGTCGAGCGTCTCCTGGGGGAGGTAGATCCGATCGCGCTCGAGGACGTCTTCGCGGACGTCCCGCAGGAAGTTCGTCATCTGGAACGCCTCGCCGAGTTTGACGGCGTGCGGGAGCGCGGCTTCCCGGTCCTCGGGCTCCATGATCGCGGTCATCATCACGCCGACCGCGGACGCCGACCCTCGCATGTACGACTCGAGGTCGGCGTAGCTCTCGTAGCGGTCGGTGTCGATATCCGACTGCATCGCATCGACGAAGGAGTTGATTTCGGCGTCCGAGATGTCGTACTCGCGGCGAAGTTCGCCGAACGCCTCGAGCACGGGGCCGTCGGGTTCGGTCTCGCCGAGTGCCTGGGCACGGAGACGCTCGAGTTCGGCGCGCTGTTCTTCGGGCGGGCTGCCGTTCGCGTCATCGACGACCTCGTCGGCGATCCGAAAGAACGCGTAGAGAACGTGCGTGGCGTGGCGAACCCGTTTCGGAAGGAATCTCGTCGCGAGATAGAACGTTTTCCCGGTCCGCCGCTGTATCGCCTTGCCTACGTCGATGTGTTCCTGTTGCATTCTCTCCTCGTGCCCAACTGACGGCTGTGGGGTGTAAACGGTACGACAGTAGTATATAAAACGATTAGCCCTTACTAAGCGGGTCCCCGTCGAATAGTTCGTCGAGGAGCTTTCGCTGTGCCGATCGGAGATGCTGGTGAAACGTGGATCGGGAGATGTCCATCGACTCCGCCAGATCCTCGCCCGAGACGTTCCGCGGCCACTCGAAGTAGTCCGCGTAGTAAGCCTTCCGGAGGGCCGTGAACTGGCGATCGGTGAGCGACGATTCCAGCCGCGCTGTCACGTCCTGTCGTGACCGCGGCGGCCGATCCGTCTCGCGGTAGCTGAGCAGTTCGACGCTTTCGGCGCGCTCCTCGAGCAGGTCGTACACCGACCGAGCGGACTGGCCGTTCGGAACGTCGATAGTGAGATCGACGACGGGAACGTTCGCCCCCGTTCGGTGTGCCATCTGGCCGACCGCACCGCTGGCGTCGAATCGGCGAATATCGGCGCCGTGTCCCGAGAACGTCGTTACGATCGTGTCGTCGACGGCGATTTCGAGAAGCGTCCCCTCGTCGTACGTCGACAGGATCGTACAGTCGGTTACTCCGTCGAACGCCGTCGCCGGCGGGACGTCGTCGACGGCGCGGTCGACGTGGTAGAACGCGAGCGGCGTCCCGTCCCCGTCGTAGGTCAACCCACGATAGGTGATCGTCGCTTCGAGTTCGGCCGCGAGCGCCGCGACGAACAGCGAGGAATCCTCGATTGCGATCTCGAGTTCGACGACCGTATCGGTGGTGAGCATCTGCTGGGTCTCGATCGCGTTCATCGCGGTTGCGATCGTCCCGGCGAGCGAGTCGAGGACGAGCCGCTCCCGTTCCGTGAAGGCGTCAGGCTCCGTCGCGAACAGCACGAGCACGCCGTAGGTGATGTCGCCGTAGGTAAGGGGGAGTGCGGCGAGCGACTGGACCCGTTCGACGCCCGCGGGCCACCAGCGAGACGCGCCGTCGACCGTCTCGAGGTTTTGAATCACCTGCAACTCTCCCGTTTCGAGCGCCCGAACGGCCGGATGGTCCTCGTCCGACTCGAGACAGAGGTCGTCGTCCTCGAGCGGGACGTCGCCGTCGTGGGACCACTCGTGCAGTGAGAGCCGACTGTTCGCGATGTCGGCCCGCCCGATCCAGGCGAGGCCGTACGGATCGGTGTCGGTGAGACACGAACAGACCCGCCGTTCGACTTCGTCGCGCGTCGTCGCACCGAGGACGGCATCAGTCACGTCACGGAGGAGTCCGTCGATTCGCTCGAGGAGATGCTCGAGCGCGCGGTGCTCTTCGCGGAGTTCCGCCGCGGTTTCTTCGGCGGCGATCTCGGCCAGTTTTCGCTCGGTGATCTCGAGGTGGACGACGGAGGCGCGAACCTCACCGTCGGCGGTGAACCGATTGGCTCGCATCATGAACCACTGCTTTCGTTCGGGAGTGTGACACGGATACTCCATCGCGAACGTCTCCTGTTCGCCCGCGATAACGGTCTCGATCCCCTCCACAGCGCGTCTGGCGTGTTCGTCGTCACCCATCCGGGCGGTTGCGATGTAGTTGACGCCGACGTGGTCCTCCCGGTACTCGTCGGGACCGAACTCGCGCCAGGACTGGTTGGTCAGCAGGATTTCCCCGTCGCTATCGATCACACCGACGATAACCGGGAGCGTCTCGAGGGTCGCGTCGGCGAGTGCCTTCCCGGAGTGCATTGGCTGAACGTTCGTGCTTGAACCACATAACGAAAGTGGGCGACTCGAGCGAGGATTCCATCTCGGCGAGGTCGACCCAACTGATTTCGTTCTCACATCTGAAGTTTAAATACTAACACGCGGCCACAGTGGACATGGACTGGGAGGCCCCCGCCGACGCCTGGTACGTGTGGGTAGCAGTCGCCATCGTCAGTTTTGCGATGGCTGGCATCGTGCTCGGGCTCCCGACGGCGCCACCGCCGGACGCCGATGGAACGGCGAACGCAATCGAGGAGACGTCCGGCAGTTCCTACGAGGCCGCCTCGACCTACGGCTACGATGCCGACGAGATCAAGATCGACGGGACAACCATCGAACTGCGAAACGAGGAGGGAACGGATCGCTCGAGTCTCAGGTACGAGCAGGTCGTCGTCGTCAACGGCGACGATCGGCTCGAGCGACTCGTCTACGGCGAGACGTTCGAGGCGGAGTTCGAGGACGAAATCGACGATCCGCACGAAGACGCAGCGACGGTGTTCATGGATCGCCTCGCTGCTGCCGAGGAGGACAACAGCGGCGAGTGGCTCACTGCGTCAGAGGAACTAACCGTTCGGCAGGTCGCCGTAGAGCCCAACGAGGTCCGTGATATTCACGTCGAAGCCACCGACCACCAGACCGTCGACATCATCACCGACGAGTACACCGTTCCTCGAACGATCGACGCTTCATTTTCGGGATTCGGTGACGAAAGTACTGACGTCCACTACACTGTCACCGGAACGTCGATCGTAGAGGAGGAGTACGACGGTTCCAGTTCGTTCTGGAGCGAAGTCGCGGATACGTTTTCGGACTGGGTCGACTCAGCACGCTGCTGGCTGAGCGACTGTGAGGACGAGACCGACCCGGAAGACGAACTCAACCCGCTCTACGAGACGGAGCGGGAGTGGACTCATAGAGGAACCAGTACGCAATATGTACATCTGGATTACGAATATCGTGGGGAAGACGAGGACGTCTGGGTCGGTGACTATCCACTCACCGTCACTGCCGAATTCGACGGGACCTCGTGCAGCGCAACGCTCGATTCCTCGTCGGACGATGCGCATCTCTGTCCGCTCGGTACGGACTCCGAGGAGCGCGTAGACGAACTGAACTGGATCGATCGTGACGACGAGACGGAGGACTACCATGTTACACTCGTCGTCGTCTAAGGGCCAGACGGAGCCGCTCGCGGCACTGGTCGCCGTCATCGTTCTGGGGCTGGCGATCGTCCTCTACGGCGGGTTCGTCACCGACGTGCTCACGGACCGCACCGATCGAACCTCCGACGACGTCGCGATCGATCTGATCTGGGACGATATCTCTCACGACGGCGTCTACTCGTCCGACCGCGGCACTGATCTCTCCGACATCGAGATGGCGTCGTTGCCACAGGGACAGAACGTCTACGTCGAGGTGACCATAATCGACGATGACGGCCACGAACGTGTCGTCGACGACTTACATTTCGACTCCGACGGGACGAGAGCGTCCCCACAGGAAGGCCCACCCGAGGACGGCTCCGAGATCGAAACGCAGGTCAGCGAGCGCCCCATCCCCGTCGAGACCGACGTCGCCGGTGACGTCCGCGGTGGAACCCTCCACGTCGAGGTGTGGTCACCGTGAGAGCCGACCGAGTCGTCAGCACCGAGCCGGTGACCGACGACCGCGCCGTCAGTACCGTCCTCGACATCGCGCTGGCGCTGTTGTTGATCACGGCGAGCGTGCTCGTGATCGGGCTCTACCTCACCGACGACGAGGACGATCTCGAGGTCGATCGAGCCGATCACACCGCCGAAACCATAAGCGGGTCGACCGTCTCGGTCGTCTACGACGTCGAGAACGTGACGAACAGCAGTCACTACGACGAACCCGAGGGGATCGAGAGCTACGAGCGAACGACGTACGGCCCGGCGGTCGGCACGATCGCCGAAGCGGCGGTCGTGAACGCGAAATTCGGCGGAGAGCAGTTGGTTCTGTACGCCGACTCGTTCGGCGAGAGCGTCGCCGCACACGTCGAGAGCCGCCTCGTCGGGGCCAATCACCAGGTCTACGTCACCGCTACCTGGCAGCCCTACGACGAGGCGTCGATCCACGGCAACACCACCGTCGGTAGCCAACCGCCGGTGACCGACGACATCAGTGCCGTCACGATGACAGCAGACAGCGGCATGCCAACCGTCGACGACGGCGCGTTGGCCGACGCCTACGCCAACGAGGGTGCCGACGAGGCCGCCGAACTGATAGCGGAGTCGATCGTCGAGGGCTACTTCCCCACCGAGCGATCGCAACTGGCCCTCGAGCGCCAGAACCTCGATCGGGCCCTCAAGTCCACGCACTACCTTCAGATGTCCGAGATCGTCGGGGCCGATCTCGACCGGGACGAGGCCCCGTTGGCTCGATCCGAGGCACGGGCCGACGACGCCAACGAGGAACTGGTCGACGGTCTCGCCGGCCTGATCGCCGACGATCTCGAGTCGGGCCAGACCGGCGATTACCTCGACGAGATCGGTGATGACGAGAACGAACTGGAAGCGTACTTCGACGAGACAGTCTCGCCGGGAACCGTCGAACTGACCGTTTATACGTGGAACCCATGACACGACACCGACCGCACACCATCTCGATCGACGACCGAGCACGAGTGCCGTTCGCGATCATCGGCGTTCTGATGCTCGTCAGCAGCATCATGATCGTGGGCGTACTCGAGTCGCGCGATACGCCCGAAACGAACGTCGATCAGACGCTCGCGATGGAACAGACCGAATCGGCAGCCCAGAACGAACTCCGCGGTGCGGTCGTCGACGCAACCCACCAGGCTGCAGCCCAGCCGGTGACGACGTCCGAGTTGGAGGCTCTCGACGGCGATCCGGACGACGTGTTCGAGACGTATCTCAAACTGCTGATCCATCTGCGTGCGGAACAGGCGCTACCGAACGCGGGCCAGACGATCGGCGACGCCGAAACGACAGTGTCCATCGACGGCCTCTCAGCCAATCCCAACACCGCGGTCGGCGATGCCGACGACAGCGTCGACATCGCCCACCCCGATACCGGTTCGATCGAGGTCGCGCTCGAGGAGGTGACGATCACGCTCGAGGACGACGATCGAGTCATCAGCGAGCGGACGCTCGAGGAACTTACCGTCACCGTCGGCACGCCGATCTTCGAGCTACAGGAGAAGACCCAGGAGTTCAACGAGAGCCTCAATGAGGGCTTCTTCGAAGGAAGTCCGTCCGATCTCGACAATTTCGCTCACAAGACGGCCGTGCGTCTCTACCCGATGGCGTACTTCAAGTCGGTTATCAATCGCCTGGATTCAGGTACCGGGGATGAACGGAATCCATGGACGTTCGACGAAATCCTCAAACACGATCACACGGAAGTCATGGCGAACGACGCCATCTTCGGCGTCCAGAAAGAGGTGTTCGGCGACGATGCCGTCGATCCGTACGCCGACCGCGTGATGCGTCCTGCGTGGGCGTGTTTCGCCGCAGACATGATCGACGAGATGGTCGGCGACGATGACGACGAAGACGAGTCGTTCGGGGCGGCGGTCTCTGTCTCAACGGGAAGCGGTGCAACCGTCTCAGTTGACGGAGAGAACCGGGGAACGACGGACGCCTCCGGCGACGTCTCGTTCGAACTGGACGAGCCGGGGTGGTACGACGTCGTGGTCGTGAAAGACGATCACGAGCGCCTCGAGCAGAGTGTGGAGTTCGACGAGACGGACAACCGGACGACGGTCAGTCTCACCCAGTCGACGGACCGTTCGATCGATATCTACAGTCCGACGGGGGAGCCGATCGAAGACGCTGATGTCCACCTCTGGACGGACGACGGACTCGTCTACGAGGAGGGCGTCGACGGATCGTTCGCCCTCGACGACGGACAGACGGAGTTCACCCTCGAGATCTTCGCCGAGGGCTACGAGGACTACTCGGAGATGGTCGAGGTCGACCTATCACGTTCCGTGATACTTACGCCGGAAGATGACGCGGCGCTCGACGAGCTCGAAGCGGACGCGGGGATATTCGATCACCTCGACGATCCAGATATCCAGGAGAGCATCTGTGATGACTACCGGGACTATATCTTCGGTGACAAAGACGGTGACCTCCCCGATGCGCCGTCGTTAGCCGAGATCATCGATACCATGTTCGGCGATATGGATCCGCTGACTGCGGAAGAGGAGGTCACGCCGAACGATATGGCGGATATCGCATACTACGAGCTGATCGGTGTCGACTTGCTGACCGACGAACTGGGCGAACTTCCCGGCGAAATGAACCCTGGCGAGATCGACGGCAGCGAGTCGCCGATCGGGTACGACGAGAGCTTCCCCGGGAGTTCCATGGAGGACGAGTATATCGATAGGATATACGATGTCGACGTCGAGCGAACGACGAGTACGTCGTCCTGGTCGCTTCCGACGGATCGGAGCGGGGCACCGGAGAACTACTCGTACGAGTATTCGGAGTACAGTTCCGGTGGACTCGAGGACGTCGACGTTTCGTTGTCCCAAGACTGGCAAACTACTCAGGGCGAGTACTCCGATCGTGATATCCACAGTCTCGACATCGACGTCGAGTTCGAGTATCGGGAGCGATCGGTCTTCGAAAATAGCACGGAAAACGGGAGTGACACGATATACATCCCCCGATCCCCAGAAACGCAAACGGTCTCGCTCAGTGTCGATATCGACGCCGATCTCGTGGACGATCTCGAGGTTCCCGAGAGTCGGATCCACGACGATTTCGAAGCGGGAGAGGGGTACGACGACCGTGGCGCTATTGCCGGACTTTCGGACCCCGATAACTTCGAACCCGTCGTCGTCGATTCACTCGAGGCGTTGCTCAACGTCGGCTCGCTCGATTCGGGAGACGATCTCGAAGACCAGATCCAAGCCGAAATCAACGATTCGATATCGGTCACACACATTCCGGATTCCGACGACTCTCCCGAGGACGAGGTCGAGAGCACGATCGAAAGCTCGATCAACGGTGCCAGTTTGACGAGCTACGACTTCAGTGATCTCGAGGGCGGATCCGATCTCGACACGGACGAACTCGAGACGTGGCTGAAAGACGACCTCTACGAGATAAACGCGCTCGTCAAGAAAGACGTTGAGCCGGTTACAGCTGAACGAGTCGACTTCCTGCGTGGCGACTCTCCGTTCAGGGAGTTGGAAGAAAACGTCGCAGCGTTCGAAGACGAGACCATGTCGACGGGGTCGTACGACAACGTACCGGACCTGATTCGAATGGAGGTTCGGCAGGCCTACTTCGACATACTCACCGATCGAATGGCGGAGATGGCCGAGTTCCACGAGGAGACGGTCGAGGACGTCGACGACGCGATGTCCAGCGGTGATGGGGCACTCGACGACTCTCTCGGGTTCATTCAGGATATCTTCGCCGGCGACGTCGAGGAGCGGAGCGGCCATCTCGAGGGCTCTGAGCTCATGGAGGAGATGGAGTTCGAAGTCTCCGGGTCGCCGACGTACATGGATCTCGAGACGGTCGACGATACTGAAGTGCCGTCGGTTCGTCCGCCGGGCTCTACGGTGATGGATAACGACGTCGCCGGCGAACACGCGGCGCTCGGAGCCGAATACAACCAGCGGCTTCCGACACCTGGGCTGCCGCTGATTCCGTGGCCACCGGCGCTGTACGTCTTGCAACTCAACAGCTACAATCTCGATCTCGAGGGCGAGTACTCTCGATTCGAGGTTAGTTCAACGGCGGGTGATCCGGCCGACGGCGAGAGTACGACGTACGTTCGCGATCGAATGGATGTCGAGATCGATCTTGGAAACGGTAACGAGCGGAAAATCGGCGAGGTCGAACCGATCGAGTTCGACACCTCTCTCGAGATTGTGATTATCATGCCCGGGCTCATGCCGATGCAAACAGGTGCACCGCCGAATACCGGTGATCCATCGTTTGCAGATCCTGATGAAATCGGGTTCAGTGAGTTATTGGGAGCGATCGAGGATGCTCTCGATGAAGACGAGGCAGCAGCGCTGGGTCCATCCGAAGACAGTACCGAATACGATGATATAGGGCCACAGTGATCTGTCAACTTAGATTAAATTGATCCAGCGAAGTTTTGACTCTATGCACGAAATCTCGTTCTCGCGAACGCCAGTAACTCTGTCATGCTGATCGGGTTACACACCAGCAACTATCTCACCTGCGCTACAGGAAGTCCCAACGTCGGCTGGTTACGCCCGACCGATTAAGCGAGAAAAGCTCCCTCTCCGTTTATATCGGGGTGGAGATGACTACTGGTCGTTACGGTTCAAGTGTTACGATAACTTGACCAGTATTACTGTTGATGGTTAGTACGATAGAATCCTCGAGAACCGCATACCCCTCAACCATAGATCCGTGGAGACTTGTCTCTATGTGATCGAGTGTATACGTTGTCCACTGTTCCGCTCCCGTTTCTGGATCGAGAGCATGCAGATGTGTATATCCAAGATCACGCCAGATGTAGAGCGTGTCATCTGAGACGAATGGTTGAAGTCCATTTGGGCCGTTTTCAATATTTCCAGACTTCCATTCATCGGGTTCTTCACCGGTATCTAACTCTGTGGCGTACACTGCAGGATATCTGGATGTCCCTCCAGAATAGACAAGCCCGTTTGCAATCGATGGTGGTGCAGTGCTCGCTGGGTCTGTCTCTTCTGTTTGCTCGAATTCGGTCACTGTTTCTGAATCGCCTGTTTCTGCATCGATTGCTACAACGCTGGCTGGGTCGTGAGTGTATATCGTTTTGTCCTGTACCATCAACGAAAACCCTGACCGAATATTCCCCGATGGTGAATACGTCATCAATGACTCATCTTCGAAGACATCGAAGGCCAACGCCTCGTAATCGCTTTCGTTGTTCGTACGCCGGATTACAAAGAGTGTACCATCCTCTCCAACCGCGATATCTTCTGTTCCACTGGCTTCGTCCTCCCAGATAATGTCCTCGTCGTCGGTATCGATCGCGTACAGTTCCCCATCGTTGTTGACATAGACGATCCCGTCGAAGACTCGAATATCGCCAGCGTACAACGATCCGAGTTCGATCGACCACAACTCCTCGCCTTCGTCCGGGTCAACCGCGTAGAGTTTGTCCGTTAGGAAATATACGGCGTCGTCGGTCACTGCTGGTGTCGTCGGGTCCCACTGGGGGTTCGATGGTGCTCGTGGCGGCAATTCTGCTTCAAAGGTCCATTCCACTTCGCCGCTCGCTAGATCGACTGCGTGCAGCGTTGGGGTTTCGTCGGCAACGTATACCAGTCCGTGATCGATGACAGGACCCGACAGCGTCACGTCTTCTACCTCGGTCGTCCAACGCTCCTCGAGCGGGCCGTCGGGACCGCTCCGATCGTCGGCGACCATCTGATTGTCCGCGGTGAACCGGTCCATCGGCCACGAGCCGCTGGCGGTCCCGTTGGACTCGCCGTTGTCAGTTTCACCCGTCTCGTCGTCTTCGTCATCTCCATTGTCGGTCTCCGAATCATCGTCGCTGCTCATACACCCAGCGAGCCCTGCTAGACCTGCCGTTGTCCCGCCACAGACGGCGAGCCATTGTCGACGCGTTCGATTCGATCGTCGGTTCATGGCATACGATCCGACCCACTCCAAATTAAATTATTGAAACTCCTGAGAATCAGCTTACCTGTCTCGAAAGAGAGACGGACGATCGTTACTCGAGCAACTCGTCGCGCAACATCGGAATGAACGTCCCGATGTCGGTCACCATGCCGATGGCCTGTGCGCTGCCGCGGTCGAGCAGTTGGGTGACGGTGGCTGGGTTGATGTCGACGCAGACGGTTTTGGTGGTCGAAGGGAGGCAGTTCCCGACGGCGACGGAGTGCAGCAGCGTCGAGAGCATGAGCACGATGTCGGCCTCCTGGGCCTGCTCGCGGATCGCGTTCTGGGCCTCGATCGAGTCGGTGATCGTGTCCGGAAGCGGGCCGTCGTCGCGGATCGAGCCCGCGAGGACGTAGGGAACGTCGTTTTCGATACACTCGTACATCACGCCCTCGTCGATGATGCCTTCGTCGACGGCCGCTTCGATGCCGCCAAGGCGGGCGATCTCGCTGATCGTGTAGATGTGGTGTTTGTGGCCCTTTCGCGGGTGCTCTAAGCTCTCCGTGTCGACTCCCAGCGATGTGCCGTAGAGGTCGCGCTCCAAGTCGTGGACGGCGAAGCCGTTCCCGGCGCTCAGGCCGTCGATGTAGCCCGCGCGAACGATGTCGGCCAGCGCGTTTCGCCCGCCGGAGTGGACGATCGCCGGGCCGCAGACGACGAGCACGTTGCCGTCGTTCTCGCGAACCTCACGCATCTCGTCGGCGATCTCCTCGATCAGGGATGCAGAGGGGCGTTCGCTCGAGACGCCGCCCTGCATGAACCCGAAGGAGCCGCCGCCGTTCCGGGGCCGTTCGGGCGGTTCGACGCGGATACCCGTCTCGCCGGTGACGACGAGGTCGCCCTCCTCGACGGCGTTGAGCACCTTCGTGTACACGCGCGTGCCGTCATCGCTTTCGGCGTCGTCGACTCTCTGCGGGTCCTCCGGACTCGCTCGGTCGACGATCAACGCACAGTCCATCTCGACGTCCTCGACCTCGACGTACTCGCCGTCGACGCGGACGTAGGTCGGGTGGTTCGTCGTCGAGTAGAACTCGACCGGGACGACCCCGTCCTCGGGAGCCGCCTCGAGCGTCGCGTCCCGCGGATCGGCCACGGTGGCGCCCTGCTGGTTGAGTTCGTGGAGGATGGCCCGAAGCTCCTCTTCGGTCTCGGCCATCACTCGCATCCGGCAGTACGTCTCGGCGTGTTTGTGGCGGCCGACCTCGAACTCCTCGACCTCGAACTCGCCGCCCATATCCATCACGACCCCGAAACACATGCCCATCGTCCCCGAATCGATGATGTGCCCCTCGAGTTCGACGGTTCGCGCAACTGTCATCGGTGAGTGGTTGGTGACCGGGGACCGTGAATGTGTGCGTTGTGGGCCGACGAGCCAGCGATTCGGCGTCGGTCACCGGTCGTCGCCAGCGGCGGCCGTCAGTGGGTGGTCTCCCGGCGACCGGTTGGCTATCGCGACCGGTAACCGCCCATCCTCACTCGCAGTACCGATTATCAAACTCGACTTTCCGTCGTTGTCGATTGAGACATTGGGATTCGCCACGAACGGATCGAAACGGTATTTCAGGGGTATTGATAGCTGAGACAACACTTTTGTACGTTTCTGCCGACAACCACGACAACGTGTCGAACCCTACTCCCACCCCAGCGACAGTCGAACTCTGGATCCGATCGTTCGCCCCCACGAGCGCCGGGCCGACCCAGGAGCGCGCCCTCGAGCGACTGGAGGCACTCGAGTCGAGCGACCCGATCGAGTCGATCGAGATCGGCGTCTGGGGCAAAGAAGTCGAACAGACGGCTCACACGGCTCACATTCCACAACTCCAGCGGATCGAAACACGCCTCGAGGCGTTCGAGCAGTGGGCGGCCGACACCGGTCGCCAGCTTGAGCCGTTCTTCCGGAACGTGCGCGTCGAGTCGACGATCACCGGAACGTCTCGTGACGTCTGGCGGCTCCCGACGGTCGCGCTCGCGGAGTTCGATGCGGACGACGAACTCGTCCACGTCGCCCCCTGCCGGACCGACGAACGGACTATCGACGTCTTCGATCGGTTCGACGCGCTCGTCGCGGAGACGGAGCAGGCGTTGACAACCGGCGGCGATCGACGACGGGACGAAGTGATGACCGACCGGCCGTCCGGCGGCGCGACCGGCTACGGACAGCGCCGTGTCGAACCGTTTTCGCCGAGTTCCGACTGACGACCGGCGATCGGCTGTGGGGGGATGCAGTCTTCAGTTCTTCGACGTTCACTCGTTTCGATCCAGATACACGCTGTCCGGTAGCGGCTCGGAACGTTCACGCTCGCCGTGAACAACTACTATGCCATTCTATGCCATAGTCCACATATGGTGAGCGAATCAATCACGTTCGGCCCGTCACGGTGTCGAAACTGCGGCTTCGAAGCCCCCGGCGGTGACGACGCCTGGCGGCGGATCGACGTCCCGAAGCTGGGTCGGATGACCCAGTGTCCCGACTGCGAGAGCACGGACGTTATCACGAGCCGGTAGAGACGCTGTTGGACGGGCGGGAACGAATGCGACAGGCGGGAACAAATGCGGACAGACTCTTGAGTCTCTCGCCCGTAGGATAGCCTATGGAACACGATACTGACGAGCAATCCCGAGACCACCAATCCGACACCGATCTCCCCTCGAGCGACGCCGAGTGGCGGGAGAAGCTGAGCGAAGAACAGTACCGCATCCTGCGCGAAGCCGGGACCGAGGCCCCGTTCAGCGGCGAGTACGTCGACCACAAGGACGACGGCAGCTACGCCTGTGCGGGCTGTGGGACGGAACTGTTCGACTCCGAGACGAAGTTCGAGTCCGGCTGCGGTTGGCCGAGTTTCTACGACGCCGACGACGACATCGTCGAGACTCGACCCGACAACAGCCACGGGATGCAACGCACAGAAGTCCTCTGTGCGAACTGCGGCGGCCACCTCGGCCACGTCTTCGAGGACGGTCCCGAACCCACCGGAAAACGCTACTGTATCAACTCGGCCGCGCTCGAGTTCGACGACGAGTAGTCGATCGACGATCGGTTCTCTGGAACTGGTGCTCAGTAGTTGGGCGTAGTGAGCGGGGTTGTTTTGATGGAAGGTTGGTGACGGCGAATGTGTTGCTGCCGCTGGCGGCAATGGTTTCCACGTCCTTCCCAGCCGATTTCTGCTCGCGGGCCAACGGCCCGCTCGCATGGTTCGCGGAACCGGAGATTCCGCGCTAACGCTCGCGCCAGAGGCGCTCGCTCATCCACAGGAAGACGCTTTGCGGCTTCCACGCAGTCGCTCGTATTACTCGCGACAACCTCGCACAATATCGTCGGCCGACCTCGCGTTCGTTCGGTCGACCGACAGCGCGCGCCACCGCACGTTGATTGTCAGTTCCAGCAGTATGTACGTCGTCTGAACTCCGCAGGGATCAACCTCCTGCTACTACTCTCGAGAATAGTTGATCGACCTCTCGTTCTCACCCGGCGATGGGTTCGACGACCGCCTGCTGATCGACAATCGACGAGTCGAACACCGACGCGAGTGCAGGCACTGTCCTTTTTGAGCGGACCGACTCACCACCATCTATGTCTAACGAACGACCAACCGCCGAGGAGCTGCGACAGGGCGTCACCGTCGAGATCGTCCAGGGCGACCAGGACGTCCAATCCGCGGACCAGGAGCCGATCATCGGCGAGGTCGCGACGATCTACGGCGACGAGCCCGACGGACCGGAAGTCGAACTCAAAAACGGCGTCGTCGGTCACGTGCAGTCGGTCCGGCCGGACGATTGACATCCTCCCCGCCCTAAAGGGCGAGGATTCCCGAGCGTTGGGATATTACGGTTCGCGGTTAGCAACCAGTTCTCGTGGGGCGAAACAGCCCTCACTACGGTCGAACAGGTGAACCGCTGGCTGTGCCAACCAGCCGTTATCCCTATCTCCGTCCCCAGAACGCGGAGCGTTCTGGTGTGCGGACGAGACGCTCTGCGTCTCGTCAACGCCATCCGTGGCGAGACTCGGGAGTACCTTTTGTCGAATATTCTCCGCACCATTCACGTCCGCGTTTGCAACCGTATCACACTCCTCACACACGTACAATCCGCGTTCGACACGCTGGTTGTCGTCCGCGTGACCGCACGCCGAACACGACTTCGACGTATTGCGTTCCGACACCAACTCCACGTCGATGCCCCCGGCTTCTGCCTTGTAGTCGAGTAGTGTCGTAAAGCGGTCGAACGCCCACCCGTGCAAGTCGAGATTCCCGTGGTCGCCCCAATTTCGGAGCTCACTCCTCTCGTCGTCCTCTCGGATGCCACCGAGGTCGCCAACAACAAGTGTCCCGACACCTCGCTGAACGCACTCCTCTACGAGTGCTTTCGAGAGTGCGTGCAAGAAGTGCGTTCGACGACCCGTTCGTTTGCGGTCGAGACGGGTTGCCTCTCGGGATGACGAGTCGTCGCACTTGGCTTTCTTCTTGGTGAAGTAGTATTCGTCCTCCTTGAGTGCGCTACCGGGATACAACACGGATTCACCGCCGAACGAGACCGCGGCGAAGTTGCAAATCCCAAGGTCAACACCGGCCACTTCTTCACCCGGCGGTTCCGGGTCAATGACGGTGCGACAGACGAATTGAAGTCGCCACTCGTCGCGTTTGTAGACGGCGCGAACCTGTTGAATGTCCCACTCAGCCAAGTCAACATCCGGGCGAGTCTGGTATTCACACAGGATGAAGTCCGAACGGTGTTCTTTGAGGTTTCGACCTTTCGAGAGTCGAACGCGGGTGAACTGTGCGTCGTGCTTGAAGCCAGCCGCTTTGAACGACACAGTTGAACGTGGGTGGGAGTCTCCGTTTTTGCGGTAGCCGGGCGGTCGGGCACGGTCGTTACCGTTCTGACGCTTACCGAACCAGCCGTTGAACGCTTCAGCGAGTTCTTCGAGAACGCGCTGACTGGATTGAGAATGTAAGTCCGTGTAGCGTTCGTGGCTTTTGAGTTCGGCTTTGAAGTCCCCGTCATCGGGAATCTTGCCCGTTTCGTCCCACTGTTCTTGTGCATAGTAGCGACCGACATTCCAGAGTTTTGAGGCGGCCCATCCGAGTTGGTTGAGGTCGTCACGAACCTGTCGCTGGTTCGCTATCGTCGCCTCGAAGGTTCGGATGGTCCGACTCATTTTCTGGCTTCATAACTGGTTATGAACGCCGTTCCGTTAATAGTGTCGGTTGGCGTGGAATATCCAGCAATGCTGGTGTCGGTTGTTTGTATCATCCAGTGACGGCGCGTATCCCGCCGTAAACGGCGAGGTTTTGCGCCTGTTCATCCCATAACACGCCTCGAGCCGCTCGTTTTCATCGCTGTCGTATCGCGCCGAGACGCGTCCCAACCCGCCTGCCAGCCCAATCGATATCCGGCATGCCGTCGATATCGAGATATGGCCGACTCGAGTCTTCCCTCGCTCGCTCGCGACGTCGCCGCGGTCGCCCGGGAACGGCAGATCAGCGTCAAATCCGCGGGGTTGGCCTACCACGGGTTCAACACCCTCGTCCCGCTGGTCATTCTGGCGCTCGTCGCCGTGACGCTCGTCGACGCCCTCGAGCCGCTGGTGACCGCGATGGAGTCGGCGGCGGGTCTCGAGGGCGTCGTGACCGACGACGGCATCGAGGAACTGGCCGGAAACGGCGCGGATCGGACGCGAGCGGCGCTGCTCGCGCTGATCATCTTGCTGTGGAGCGCAGTCCGTTTGTTTCAGGCAGTCAACAGCGCGTTTACGGACGTCTACGGCTCTCGGAAGCGCGAATCGTACATGAACACGGCCGCGACGGTCACGCTCGTGACGGCGCTCAACGTCGTGCTCGTGACGGCGACGCTCGCGGTCGGCGTGACGCTGGTCAGCGTCGTCGGGATCAGTCTCTCGATACTGGTGGGCGGGATCCTGGCGACGGCCGCTAGCGCCGTCGTTCTCGCGGGCCTCTTGTTGGCCGTCTTCCTGCCGATGTACTACTTCTTCCCTCAGCCCGACGTCTCGGTCGTCGAAATCCTGCCGGGAACGGCGTTCGCCGCCCTCTCGTGGACCGTCCTGGCGGTCAGCTTCAGAATCTACGTTGCGACCTCCGAGAGCATCGCGCTCTTCGGGATCGCCGGCGCGATCCTGATCATCCTGACGTGGGTCTACCTCGGCGGGCTCTGTCTCCTGTTGGGAGCCGTTCTCAACGCCGTTCTCGCGGATCACGTCGACCCCGAAGACGGGTGGGTGCCGATGCGAGAGGTGTGGCAGAAGTACGCCTGATGGACCAACCGTTTGGCGAATCGATGGGTTCTATCACCTCGCGTCCGTATACGCGACGAATGGCTTCCGAAGGGATCGTCGACGACGCGCGAGTACTCGCCGTCGGATTCGACGCCGAGCACGCGGGAACGGCCACGGGCTGGTGGACGGACCGAACGGAAACCACGAGCGATCGCATCGGCGACATCGAGACGGTTTCCGGCGCAGCCGCGGCGCTCGAGGCGCTCGAGGAACGCCCCGTCGACTGCGTCCTGACCGCTCAGCCGCCGTCGAACGGGAACGGAATCGATCTCGTCGAGCGGATTCGCGAGCGCGACCCCGATCTGCCGATCGTTTACGCCGCACGTGACGGTGACGAATCGCTCGCCGCCGAGACCGTCGCGGCTGGCGTCACGGAGTACGTCCCGAGCGGGTGGTCGGGGACGGCCCTCACAGGGGCGCTCGAGCGAGCGATCGAACGCGGTGTGAACCGACGGGACTGTCGAGCGCGAGCGCGCCAGTTCGGCGCGGTGTTCGACGACCCGGAGACGTACGCGTGGGTGTTGGACCCCGACGGACGCGTTCGACGGGCCAACGAGCCCGCGCTCGAGACGATCGACGCGACCGAAGCCGACGTGCACGGACGGCCGTTTCCGGAACTAGCGTGGTGGCAGCGTGCCGAAGCCGGGCCAGCGATACTCCGGAGCGCAGTCGAACGGGCGGCGAACGGGACGGTCGTCCACCGGGAAATCCGGGTGCACGTTGGTGAGGCGAACGAAAGTGGTAACGAATCGGACGTGAACACCGTCGGTCTCGACGGTGGCTCGGAGTCGGAGTCGCGGTCGCTCGAGGTGACGATTCGTCCGGTTCGAGACGATTCGGGGGCCGTCGTCTCGCTGCTCGCACGGGCGAGCGACGTCACCGAACGCGCCGAACTCGAGCGGGAGCTCCGCGAGTCGGAGGAGCTCCACCGGGTGACGCTGAACAACATGACCGACACGGTCCTCATCACGAACGATGCGGGCGAGTTCACCTACGTCTGCCCGAACGTCCACTTCATCTTCGGCTACGACGACGACGCGATCCACGAGATGGGGACGATCGACGAACTGCTCGGGCCGGAGCTGTACGACCGCGAAGCGCTCGAGGAAGACGGTGTGTTGACGAACATCGAGTGTACGGCGACCGACCGGGCGGGTCGGGAGCACACGCTGTTGGTCAACGTCCGCGAGGTCTCGATTCAGGAGGGGACGATCCTCTACAGCTGCCGGGACGTGACGAAACGAAAGCGGCGCGAGGAGGCGCTGACGGCGCTCCACCGTACGGCACGGGAACTGCTCTACGCCGAGAGCGAGCGCGAGATTGCCAACATCGTCGTCGACGACGCGACCGACGTCCTCGACCTCGAGGCGAGCGGCGCGTACCTGTTCGATACGGACGAGAACGTCCTCGAGCCGGTCGCCGCGTCCCCCGGTTTGAACCGCCTCAACGGCCCGCTCGCGCCGCGACGGGCAAACGCCGACAGCATTTCGGGGCGAGTCTTCGTCGAGGGAGACGCCGAGTTCTTCGCGGACGTCGCCGATTCGGCGGCACTAGCGAATCCGGCGACCGACGTCAGGAGTGCCGGCGTCGTCCCGTTGGGCGATCACGGCGTCTTCCTCGTCGGCTCGTCCGAGATCGACGCCTTCGACGACGTTACGCGCGAACTGACCGATCTGCTCGCCGCGACGGCCGAAGCGGCGCTCGACCGCGTCGCGCGGGAGCGAACCCTCCGCGAACGCGACCGGGAGCTTCAGCGGCAGAACCGCAAACTCACCAGGCTCGACCGGGTGAACGAGATCATCCGCGAGATCGACGCGGCGCTGGTCCGGGCCGAAACCCGCGAGGAGATCGAGGCGGCCGTCTGCGAGCGACTCACCTCGGCCGACCGATTCTCGTTCGCCTGGATCGGCACGACCGACGTTGCAGACGAACGACTCGAGGCGAACACCCACGGCGGCACGGGCCGCGGACGGGACTACCTCGATAGCGTCTCGCTCTCGCTGTCGGAGGCGACCGAACCCGCGGCTCGGACGGCAGCCAACCGCGAGGTGACGGTGGTTTCGAACGTCGTCGACCGGCTCCGCGAGGAACCGTGGCGTTCCGAAGCCTTGTCGCGGGAGTACCAGTCCGTCGCCGGCGTTCCGCTGGCGTACGACGAGTTTACCTACGGCGTGTTGACCGTCTACGCCGACCAGCCCGACGCGTTCGACGGGGTCACGCGAACGGTTCTGGCAGAACTCGGCGAGACGATCGCCTCCGCCATCGCCGCCGTCGAGCGCAAACAGGCGCTGTTGACCGACTCCCGGACTCGCCTCGAGTTCGACGTCCGCGACGAGGGCTTCGTCTTCTCGCGGCTCGCCCGTCGAGCCGACTGCATCCTCTCGTTCGACGGCGGCGTTCGGCTCCACGAGAACGGCGCGTCGGTGTTTACCACGGTCGAGGGCGGCTCCCCGGAGGCCGTCGTGGACGCCGCCGCCGATCTCGTCGCCGTCGAGGGAGTGCAAGTGATCGACGGCGATGACGTCAGCAACGGCGACCGCCGTGACAGCGACAACGAGCGCGACGGCGACGGAAACGGCGGTGGCGGTTCTGCCGAGACGGTTGGTGGGACGGTACTTCTCGAACTGTCGCCGCCGTTTCTGGCGCTGCAACTCGCCGATCACGGCGTCCTGTTGCGCAGCGTCGAGGCGACGCCGGAGGCGACCCGCGTCGTCGTCGACGTCCCGCGGACAGTCGACGCAGGCGGCAGCGTCGACGTCGTCTCGAGTGCGTTCGCCGACGTCGACCTGCACGCGAAACGAAGCGTCGATCGGACGACGGCACGCGATCTCCGAGCCGAACTGCTCGAGCGACTCACGGAGCGACAGCTCGAGGTCGTGCAGTTGGCGTACTACAGCGGTTACTTCACCTCGCCTCGGGAACGGTCGGGCGAGGACGTCGCCGACGCGTTAGGAATCTCGCCGGCCGCGTTCTACCGCCACATTCGGACCGTTCAGCGCAAACTCTTCACGATCCTGTTCGACGAGATCGGACTTCCGGCAAATGCTGCACCGGCAGTTGAATAGTGAACCCTGATCTCTCGCAGGGGCTAGCTATCTGACGAATATATCTATCCTAATATCCTTATTATTCCTAAATGCAATTCCCATCTCCCCCATGAAAGACGTCCAGTTCAACCCAGACGAGGTATCGAGCTACGAGTGTTTCGACTGCGGCACCGTCGTCCGTGCGACGACGGCCGCGTGCTGTCCCGACTGCGGCGCAGACATGCGCAATCGTCGAACACCGATCGAATAATCTACTATCGATTCTCATGGCTTCACACCAACAGTCCGCAGTGTCTACCGAGGAGCAGCAGGCGACCGATACGGCCGAACCCGAAACCGCTCTCGAGACCGCGCGCAGACAACTCGAGCGCGCCGCGGCCCACCTCGAGATCGACGACTCCGTTTTGGAGCGCCTCGAGCACCCGGCGAAAGTCCACGAGGTGACCGTCCCGCTCGAGCGAGACGACGGGAGCGTCGAGGTCTTCACGGGCTACCGCGCCCAGCACGACAGCGTCCGCGGGCCGTACAAGGGCGGCCTGCGCTACCACCCCGAGGTTACGCGCGACGAGTGCGTCGGCCTCTCGATGTGGATGACCTGGAAGTGCGCCGTCATGGATCTCCCCTTCGGCGGCGCGAAAGGTGGCGTCGTCGTCAACCCCAAATCGCTGAGCGACAGCGAAAAAGAACGGCTCACGCGGCGGTTCACGCAGGAGATCCGATCGGTGATCGGTCCGACGACGGACATCCCCGCCCCCGACATGGGGACCGATCCCGAGACGATGGCCTGGATCATGGACGCCTACTCGATGCAGGAGGGCGAGACCATCCCCGGAGTCGTCACCGGTAAACCGCCCGTCGTCGGCGGCTCCTACGGCCGCGAAGAGGCGCCCGGTCGGAGCGTCGCCATCGTCACGCGCGAGACCTGCGACTACTACGACTACCCGCTCTCCGACACCACGGTCGCCGTCCAGGGCTTCGGGAGCGTCGGCGCGAACGCCGCTCGCCTGCTCGAGGAGTGGGGCGCGACCGTCGTCGCCGTCTCGGACGTCAACGGCGCGATCTACGATTCCGACGGAATCGAGGTCGGAGCGATTCCTTCCCACGACGAGGAACCGGAGGCGGTGACCGCGTACGCGACCGAGACCCCCGATATAACGCAGATATCGAACGAGAGACTGCTCGAACTCGACGTCGACGTTCTCGTCCCCGCCGCCGTCGGCAACGTCCTCACCGCGGACAACGCAGCGGACGTCGCGGCCGACATCGTCGTCGAAGGCGCGAACGGGCCGACGACGTTCCCCGCTGCTGCCATCCTCGAGGAACGCGGCGTCCACGTGATTCCCGACATCCTCGCCAACGCCGGCGGGGTGACGGTGAGCTACTTCGAGTGGCTCCAGGATATCAACCGCCGCAAGTGGTCGCTCGAGCGCGTCCACGAGGAACTCGAGTCCGAGATGGTCGGCGCCTGGTCGGCCGTGCGAGACGAGGTCGAGGCGAAGAACGTGACCTGGCGCGACGCCGCCTACGTCGTCGCGCTGTCGCGGGTCGCCGGTGCCCACGAAGTTCGCGGGTTGTGGCCCTGAAACGCGCGATTTCCGTCGCTATTTCTATTTCGCGTCACAATTACCGGTCGCGGCGTACGACGTCCCGCTCTCTGCTGTGAGGGAGGGTGATAACTTTACTATTCGTTCCGTCTTCCGTTGATTGATGGACCCAAAAATCACGCTCGTCACGCTCGGCGTCGAGGACGTCGAGGAGTCGATCCGGTTTTATCGAGATGGTCTCGGGTTTCCGATGCAGGACCGCGAGGAGAACAGCGACGTCGCTTTCTTCGAACTCGAAGGTACGTGGCTTTCACTCTACCCGAGAGCCTCGCTTGCTGAGGACGCCACGGTTTCGAGCGACGGATCCGGATTTTCCGGGATTACGCTTGCACACAACGTCTCGATGGAGGCTGAAGTCGATACGATTCTCGAAGAAGCGAAAGCGGCTGGCGGCCGTCTCGTCAAACCGGCACAGGACGTCTTTTGGGGCGGCTACTCCGGCTGCTTCGCCGATCCCGACGGCCACCTGTGGGAAGTGGCGTCTCCGGATCTCACTGCCGAATAGCTCCGCACCGACACTCGAGAAACGGAACTCGATGGGTTCGCAGCAGCGACGAACGACTGTTCCACCGAAGTGCCTTCGAAAACGAACTCTTTCGGTGTAGTTTCAGAGAGCCGTCAGTACGGTAGCTCGGTTCGCTTCCCGTCGCGTCGAAGCGTTTTCGATCCCCACCCGACGAGTACGACGACCGCGACGACTACGAACAGCAGACTCTGGACAGTCCGCGTCTCGGCTGCCGGGTCGAAGAACTGGCCGGTGAAGTTCTGCGAGAAGTGAAAGACGATCGCCGCGAGGACGCTTCGGCTCGCGTTGTTGTACAGCCACGTGTAGAAGACCGATGCGACGACGATCCCGATCGCAAATCCGAACGGCTCCGGCGGGCCGCCCGCGGCCGCGAAGTAGCCGACCATCGCGAACAGCGGCAGGTGCCAGGTCAACCAAGCGACGCCGACGAGCAGGCTCGAGACGAGCGCGCTCCACCGCTGCTGGCACCGGTCGAGCAGAAAGCCGCGCCAGCCGATCTCCTCCGGAATCGGCCCGAGGACGAGGACGAACGCAGCGTAGGCGAGCAACGCCGTCGGGCTGGCGAGCAGTACTCGAGCGCCCGCGAGGTCGACCGGCTGGCTCGAGAGACCGAAGGCGACCACCAGCGCGGCCGCGAGGGCCGTGAGCGTCGGCACGAACAGTATCGCGACGAGCCACCAGCGAGCGGGGACGAGCCTGGGGTCGACGATTCGCCGTCCCAGATCACGCAGACCTGTGCGGCCGCCGACGAGACCACTCATCACCACGCCGCCGAGTAGCGGCCCCGTCCCGCCGAGTATCAGAAAGATAACGCCCGGATAGGCGAACGCTTCCCAGCCCGCTGCGACGACGATTCCCCAGAAGAACCAGCTCCAGCCGTGGGAGAACAGCAGGAATCCCCAGAGGTCCGCGTTGGGCCGATCGAGTAGGCGGTTCACGTCGTGTCTCCCTGCTATCGATCACCGCGTTCGAGGTACTCGAGCGCCTCCGCGTCGGTCACCTGCCCGAACGTCCGGTAGAACTGCCCGACCGCGCGGAACGACTGAGGCTGCTCGAGTGCGATCACCTCGTCGGCTTCGGCCTCGAGATCCGCGAGACCGCGCGGCGAGCCGACCGGAACCGCGAGCGTGACGTGTGCAGCGCCGGCCTCGCGGATCTGCCGGAGACAGGCCCTCGCGGTCGCGCCCGTCGCGACCCCGTCGTCGACGACTACCACGCGTTTGCCCTCGAGATCGGGCAGTCCGGGCATCTCGCGGTATCGATCCGCCTTCCGGCTGGCGTTGTTCGCTTCCGACGCCCGAACCTCCTCGAGGTAGTCCTCGGAGACGCCGAGTCGATCGATGAGGCTCTCGTTGTACCAGACGCTACCGTCGCTGGCGACCGCTCCCAGCGCCAGTTCGGGGTTCTTCGGCGCGCCCATCTTCCGGGCGACCACCACGTCGAGGTCGGCGTCGAGCGCGTCCGCGACCGGGCGCGCGACGGGAAGCGCCCCGCGGGGAATCCCGAGCACGATCTCGGCCTCGAGGCCGCGGCTCTCGAGATCGGCGGCGAGTCGGTTGCCGGCGTGGGTTCTGTCGTCGAACATGGCTCTAGCTACGACGGCTACGGCCTATGCTTTGGTGTGGCACACGACGGGGACGAGTCGCCCTCGTCGACGCACGTGTTCGAACAGGGTTGGTCAGCGACGTCGCGGTGGCGCGCTGTCGTGTGCTCGATCGATTCTGCACGGAGTAATCCGCCGGGTTGTGCATTCGGTCGTTTCGTACAGCGTCGCAATGCACCAGAACTCGCCTGCCGAACGGCTACCCGTCACGACCGGACAGTCAACGTATGGCCCGTCTTCAGCAGACGCTTTCGAACATCTCCGAGGAAACGGGGGTCGACAACGGTCGCGTCGGTATCGTTGCGGGGGCGATCGAGTACCCAAATCAGCCGGCCCTCGTCGGCCGGTCGGCACTCAGGACCGGCTCGGACCACGTCCGCGCGTTCGTCGCCGACCCGATCTACGAGATCGTCGCGGGTCACGAGCCGAACCTGCTCGTCGACCGCTACGCGGGCGAACAGTTCGAGGAGAGTGCGGTCGAACGCACCCGCGAGATGAGCGAGTGGGCCGACGCGCTCGTGATCGGTCCCGGACTCGTCGACGCCGACGGGGACGCCGTCTCTCGAGCGATCGAGACCGTCGACGTTCCGACCGTCGTCGACGCCCTCGCGATCGAACCCGCCCTCGAGGCCGACCTCTCGAATGCAGTGCTCACCCCCAGCGACAAAGAGGTCGACCCGATCGAAGACGCCTACGGGAGCCTCGAGGCGTTTTCCGAGGAGACGGGCGCCGTCGTCACGCTGACCGGGAACGTCGACGAGATCGTTGCCGACGGCGAGCGGACGAGCAATGAGACGGGGACCTCGGCGCTGACGGTCGCTGGAACGGGCGACACGATGGCCGGAATCACCGCCTCGCTGCTCGGGCAGGGGATGGACCGCAGCGACGCGGCGGAACTGGGCGCGTGGATCCTCGGCAAGAGCGGCGAACTGGCGACGGCCGAGTACGGTCCCGGCGTCCTCGCGACCGACGTAATCGATCGGATTCCGGATACGATTCGCTGAGCGAGCCCCGAGGCGGGAAACCATTACCTCTCGTCGCGTCGTCAGTACGACTGAGATGTCCGATCAGCGCTCCTCACCTGCGGCGACGACGCAGGACGAAATCTCCCACCCCGTCTTCGCCGTGCTCTACGACCTGTGTCCGGAACCCGCGGAAGTCGAGGCCCAGCGAGCGTATCTCGCGCGCGACCTCTCGGGCCGGGTGCTCGAGCTCGGCTGTGGCACCGGCGGGATGTTCCCGTTCGTCGTCGACGGTGCCACGGGAGACCTCGAGTACCACGCGATCGAGCCGGATCCACACATGCGCAAACGAGCCGCCGAGGCCGCGCGCGAGACCGGTCTCGACGTCGACCTCCGTGACGCGCGGGCCGAATCGCTGCCCTACCCCGACGGCAGCTTCGACGTCGTTTTCGCCGGCGTCGTTTTCTGCACCGTACAGGACCCCGACGCGGCGCTCGAGGAGGTCGTGCGGGTGCTGAAACCGGGCGGCGAGTTCCGCTTCCTCGAGCACGTCCACGCCGACGGCTGGCGCGGAACCGGCCAGGAGCTGCTCGATCCGCTCTGGAAGCGCGGGGCCGGCGGCTGTCACCTCACCCGAGAGACCGTCGCGCGGTTCGTCGCCCACGACGCGCTCGGCGTCGAGGAGGTCGATCGGCTCGATGTCGGGGTCTTTCCGGCGTCCCCGATCGTCCGAGGAACGCTACGTCGGCGGCGGAACGGCGTGCTCGGCTAAACGTTTGATCTCGGGAGAGCGGGGTACTTTCGGCGCCGAATTTACCGAACCCGGAGTCTGCAGGTGGAACCGTTTCCCGCGAGTCTGTTCAAGAGGGATATATGTCTGAACCGGACCGAGAGCCAACGGAGACGACCACGACCTCCAAGGAGGAAGCCGAGGAGGAAGGGCAGTGGATGGCCCGTAACGGGATCGGGATCGCCGTCGTCTCGATCTTCTCGCTGCTGTTGATCATGCTCGCAGCGATGCAGTTCACCGGCGTCATCGACATCTTCGCACCGATCGCAGAGACTGAGGGTCAGCAGTGGGGCGTGTTCTTCGTCCTCGCGCTGATCGTGATCATCGTCGGCGGCTGGAGTTGGAAGGCGATCATGAGCTGAACAGGCGCGATCCGCTCGTTGGCGATGAACCAATCCCCTACCGTCTCGCGGTGTGGCTCGAGGCGGCCCCCGTTTTCCGATCGATCACTGATCCGGAGCCACGGCACCGTCCACGGGAGTCACCGTTCGGTCGCCTCGAGTACCTCTCGATTCCGGATCCAGGCGTCGGCGCCGAATTTCCGGTCGGCGAGGTCGCGAGCGGCCTCGAGCTCGCCCGCCTGCCATTCCGATTCGTCGGCGTCGCACCACTCCCCGAGCGCCGACGCGAGCGTGTCGACGGCCTCCTCGCGGTCGATGCCGGCTTCCTTACGGATGCTCGTCACCCGGTCGGTGAACGTCTCGTGCTCGAGGTCCGTGTCGAAGACGCCGACGTGGTGGGCGGGCTCGAGGTCGTAGCTGATCGAGCCGTGCTGGATGACGACGTCGCGCTGGCGGTACTGGGCGTTGCCGCTGATTTTCTTCGCCTCGGCACCCCCAGTCGCCGGTGCGACGACGTCGTGGGCCGGGTTGATGTCTCGGAGGTAACACGAGGGCTGGTAGATCGACGACTGTTCGGCGCCCGCGAAGTCGGCGTCGACACCCATGCGCTGGAGGCCCTCGAGCACCGGCTGGCAGAACAGGTCGTAGCAGTCCATCAGGTTCCCGGGCACCTCGTCGGCCGGCGCGATGATCGTGTAGGAGATGTCGGCGTAGCGGTCGTGATAGATCCCACCGCCGCCGGTCTGGCGGCGCGTCACGTCGATTCCCTCGCGCTCGCAGTAGTCCCAATCGACCGTTTCGGGGTCTTGGCGGTACCCCAGCGACAGCGTGCTCGGCTCCCACGAGTAGACGCGGACAGTTCGCAGGTCGTCCTCGAGTGCCGTTCGCGCGGCCACTTCCTCGACGGCCATCTGTACGTCCCCCGCGCGCGGATCGTCTCGAATCAGCCGCCACTCCCGATCGGCGAGATCGCTCATACCACTTGGTCGCTCGCAATCGAGTTAGTGATTGCGACGTCTCGAACGACGAGCGACGCGCAACTGATCGCCGTCACGCGTTCCGTGTAGACGAATCGACCGATTCTATATCGCACTATTTGATTTATTAGCGACCACAGGGACCGGTCAAACCGACACTGGACGGGTCACAACTGTGGCTGGTAGCAAACCCGGGTGGCACCTGAATCGGACTCGATCGAGTACGTTACTTCCCGCGACACGTCCGTCACCCCCGGTGACCTGCACGTCACGACGTTTTTACGTACACGCCGGCTACCACGCGCTATGGTGCGGAACGTCGCCGGACTACTTCCGGAACTCGAGACCGAAGACTTCTATCTCCTATCGGGGGTCGAGCAGGGAATGCGCTTCTCCGAGTGGGTTCAGCGGGAGAAACTCCCGAAGTTCTCGAGCCTGACCGAGGAGGAAGTCGACTACCGGCTCGAACGCTGTCTCAAACGAGGGTTGGTCGAGAAGAAAACGATCCAGTACGAGGGCTACACGCTCCAGTTCGAGGGATACGATATCCTCGCGTTGCGAGCGCTCGTCGAGCAGGACACGATCAGCGAGTTCGGCTCGCCGCTGGGCGTCGGCAAGGAGAGCGACGTCTACGAGGTCAAATCCTACAAGCCCCACGCGCTGAAGTACCACCGCGAGGGGTACACGAACTTCCGGGAGGTCCACAAGGAACGGGACTACACCTCGGACAACGAGCACGTCTCCTGGATGTACACCGCTCGGAAAGCCGCCGAACGGGAGTACGACATCTTAGAGGAGCTGTATCCCGACGTCTCGGTTCCCCGGCCGATCGGTCAGAACCGCCACGCCATCGTCATGGAGAAGATGGACGGCGTCGAACTCTCGCGAACGAAACTCGAGGACGCGCAGGTGCTCGGGGTCCTCGATCTGCTCGTTCGCGAGGTCGCGCGCGCGTACGAAGAGGGGTACGTCCACGCGGACATGAGCGAGTACAACGTCTTCGTCAGCGAGGAAGGCGTGAAAGTCTTCGACTGGCCGCAGGCGGTCCCGACCGATCACGAGAACGCAGACGAGTTCCTCCGGCGCGATCTCACGAACATCGTGGGCTACTTCCGACGGAAATACCCCAAGCACGTGCCCGACGAACTCGAGAGCGACGACGTCGCGGAATCGGTCGCCGACGGGTCGTTCGAGACGGTGACAGACGTCTGATCGGCGTCGGAAGTCGGGAAAAACGAATTCTGGTTGATCGAACTGTTCTCAGGCCGGCGTCCCGGCGGCGCCCGGTCGCGGCTCGGCTTCCGGTGGTTCCTCGAGCGTGTGCAGTTGATCGTACGCGCGAGCGGTGGTGGCGAGAACGTAGACGGTGACGACGGCGCCCCCGATCTGAACGAGGGTCGTACCGACAACGCCGCCGGCCAATATCGCTGGCACGCCGACTGCGGCGTTGACGAGCAGGCCGAGGAAGACGACGGCGACGCCGAGACCGAACAGTCGGAGTCGGCTGCCGCGAGTCAGCCCCCAGCTGCTGCGGAACGCCTGCACGAAGTTCTGGTCTTCGACCGCGACGAACACGCTCCAGTAGTAGAGGCTGACGAGGATGAACAGCCCCGGAACGAGCAGGAAGATGCTCCCGACGGCGACGGCGAGGGCGAAGACGATCGCCCCGACGAAGAGGTTGAGCGTGGCCAGCCCGATATTTCTGCGCTGGAACTCACGCGGAATGCTCTCCCGTTCGTCGGAGGCGAACGTTCGCAGCGCAACGATCGCGACGACCAGCGTCGCGATCGTGATGGCAAACGAGAGCAGTCCCGTCGCAACGTCGACGAGGCCGATCGCCGGTGCGGTTTCCGCGGCGGGGCCGAGGTTCGTGGGCGCGACGAGGGCGTTCACCACGGCAAGTACGGCAAATACGGCGACGAAGATGAGTCCGTTCCGCTCGCGGGTGCGGTCGAACCCATCAGTCATCGCGTCGATGATGCTGAAGACCATGCATATAGTACGCGTCCTGAGGAGATATAGTTATGTTAGCACATTTAGATAAACCAGACGGTCCCGTCGGAGAGGCGCTCTCGGGGCCGCGTGTGGGGTTTTGGTTCCGTCGTACTCGAGCGGCCGTGTTCTCAACATCAACCTGATACCGGTATACAAAATGTCCATCGTCGCTTCGATTGGCGCCGGAGTCCGCTGAGCGGACGCGTCGACCCGCGCGGGCGGAGTTATCCATCCACCGACTCCCGTCCATCGACTCGAGCGCCCCGGTCCCCCTTTTCCACGCGAGTGCGTTCCCGGAGTTCGAAGCCCTTATACTCGAGAGTTGGGTAGACTGTCGTAGACTCGCTGAGTCGCGGGCATCAGCGGGCACCTGTTCGGCGACGACGCCACCACAGGTCGGGATGTGATCCGCGGGGATCGGCCCCGGTCGGGATTGAACCAGGAAACGCCCGCGGTGATAGCTATGGCAAAAAGCTTCTACTCCCACATCAAGGACGCATGGAAGGACCCTGACGACGGTAAGCTCGGGGAGCTGCAGTGGCAGCGAAAACAGGAATGGCGAAAGGAAGGCGCAATCGAGCGAATCGATCGCCCGACCCGCCTCGACAAAGCCCGCGAACTCGGTTACAAGGCCAAGCAGGGCATCATCGTGACCCGGGTCTCGGTCCGCAAGGGGACCGCCCGAAAGGAGCGATTCACGGCCGGTCGCCGAACCAAGCGCCAGGGTGTCAACCGCATCGGGCGGCGCAAGAACATCCAGCGCATCGGCGAGGAGCGCGTCTCCCGCAAGTACCCCAACCTACGCGTGCTCAACAGCTACTGGGTCGGGGAAGACGGCTCGCAGAAGTGGTTCGAAGTGATCCTCGTAGATCCCGAACACCCCGCCATCCAGAACGACGACGATCTCAACTGGATCTGCGACGACGCACACAAGAACCGCGCGTTCCGTGGCCTCACCAACGCTGGCAAGGCCAACCGCGGTCTCAACAACCGCGGCAAGGGCGCCGAGAAGGTCCGCCCGTCGAACAACGGCGGCAAAGGCCGCGGCAAGTAACGCGGTTCCGCCGGTCGCGGTCGGCTTCACACCAACTGCTTCGATTTTTGGCGACTCGTCCGCACTCGAGAGCGACTGCGCCGCGAGACGTGGTGCGGTTCTCAGACGGCGGACGGGCGCTCCGTGCTCCGGCCTCATCCGCGCGATAGCGGCGACGGACACTAAGTAGCCGTCCGTGGTACGGCGGGTATGCCACGATCACCGGTCGCCGAGTTCACGATCGATCGCGTGCAGGTACTCGATCAGGAGGGCCGCGTCGACGAATCTCTGGAGCCGGATATCGACGACGAGCGGTTGCTCGAGTGGTACCGGACGATGAAACACGCCCGCCGACTCGATCGGCGGGTGATCGCCCTTCAGCGGCGGGGCGAGCTGGGGACGTACGCGCCGTCGACGGGGCAGGAAGCCGCTCAGGTGGGGAGCACCGCGGCGCTTTCGGACGACGACTGGACGGTCCCCGCGTTCCGCGAACACCCCTCGGCGCTCGCCCGCGGGCTGTCCGCACAGGGTATCTTCGAGTACGCGATGGGGCTCGAAGAGGGCGGCGAACCGCCCGACGAGGTGCCGATCATGCCGCCATCGATTGCGGTGGGTACTCAGCCGCTCCACGCGGCCGGAATCGGTTGGGCCGAGGCGATGAACGGCAGCGACACCGTCGCGCTCACCTACTTCGGTGACGGGGCGACCAGCGAGGGCGAGGTGTACGAAGCGATGAACTTAGCGGGGGTCTACGAGGCCCAGACGATCTTCTTCTGCCAGAACAACCAGTACGCGATATCGACGCCGCTGTCCAAACAGACGCGGGCCGCGACTCTCGCCCAGAAGGCCGTCGCCGCGGGTATCGAGCCGATTCAGGTCGACGGCAACGACATCCTCGGCGTCTATCTGGTCACGCAAGAGGCGATCGAGCGCGCTCGACGCGGCGTTCCGACGCTGATCGAGGCGACGACGTATCGCCGGGAGATGCACACCACCGCGGACGACCCTTCAGTCTACCGGACCGTCGAGGAAGAGGAGGAGTGGGAGCCCTTGGACCCCATCCTGCGATTCGAGGGCTACCTCCGCGAGCGCGGGATCCTCGACGACGAGACCGTCACGGAGATCGAGAGTGACATCGAGGAGGTTCTCGAGACCGACCTCGAGGCGGCCCGGGAAACCGCCGCGAACGCCGATCCCGCGGACATGTTCGAGACGGCCTACGGCGATCCACCTGAGTACCTCGAGCGCCAGCGCGACGCCTTTCTGGACGATTCGGGGCGCGAGGTCGCCCCCGCAGACGGGAGCCGGCGCGGCGACGGCGGTTCGGCGGCGGCCGAGTCGGGTGTCACCGAGGACGCCGAGCGGTTGAATATGGTCGAGGCGATCCGCAAGACGCTGGGCGCGGAGCTGGAACGAGACGACGACGTCCTCGTCTACGGGCAGGACGTCGGGGTCGACGGCGGCGTCTTTCGGGCGACGCAGGGCCTGCTCGATACGTTTCCGGGACGAGTCCACGACGCCCCGGTCGCAGAAGCGGGTATCGTCGGCCTCGGCGTCGGCCTCTCAGTGGCCGGCTACCGACCGGTCGCGGAGATCCAGTTCGCCGGCTTCAGCTTCCAGGCGTTCTCCCAGATCCACCAACACGTCTCGCGGCTTCGGAGCCGCTCCCGCGGAAAACTCACCTGTCCGATGGTGATCCGGGCGCCCTACGGCCTGGGCGTGAAAGCCCTCGAGCACCACTCCGAGAGCTACGAGGCCGGCTACGCCCACGTGCCGGGACTGAAGGTCGTGATTCCCGCCACCGCGGGGGACGCGGCCGGCTTGCTCCGGTCGGCGATTCGAAACCCCGACCCGGTGCTCTTTCTCGAGCCCATGCCGCTGTATCGGGCGGCCCGGCGGCCGGTTCCCGAGGAGCACACCGTCCCGCTCGGCGAGGCACGGGTCGTCGCGGAGGGAACCGACGTCACCGTCGTCACTTGGGGCGCGATGGTCCGCGAGGTCGAGGGAGCCGTCGACGCGAGCGAGGTGTCGGCCGACGTGATCGACCTGCGATCGATTAGCCCGATGGACGCCGAGACGGTCCTCGAGTCGGTCCGGAAGACGGGTCGCTGCGTCGTCGTCCACGAAGCGCCGCGGACGGGCGGCTTCGGCGCCGAAATCGCGGCCCGCATCTCGGACGAAGCGGTCTGGCATCTCGAGGCGCCGATCGAACGCGTCGCGGGCTACGACGTTCCGGTCCCGCTGTTCGGTCGCGAGGAGGCGTACCGACCCGACGAGGCGCGAATTCGGGCGGCGATCGAACGGGTCGCCTCGCAGTAGACGTCGAGTTCCAGCCCTCCTCCGGCCCGAAGCTTATTTCGGAGGACGGTGTAGGTCGACGTATGGTAGACCACGTGCTCGTTCCCGTCGACGACTCGGATCGATCGGTACAGGCGCTCGAGTTCGCCTGCAAAGAGTATCCCGGCGCTCGAATCACGGCGCTGCACGTCCTCGATCCGGGCGACTTCTACGCCGCGACGGGGATCGAAGGCGGTGCGATGGCCAACTACGAGGAGATTCAGGACGCCCACGAGACCCGGGCGGAGGAAATTCTAAAACACGCGCGCGAGGTGGGAGCCGAACACGGTGTCGAGATCGAGACGGACCACATCGTCGGCGGCATCTCGCGGTCGATCGTCGAGTACGCGGACGACAACGACGCCGACCACATCGCCATCGGCAGCCACGGACGGACGGGCGCGAGCCGCATCCTGCTCGGCAGCGTCGCCGAGAAGGTTGCCCGCCGGTCGTCCGTTCCGGTGACGATCGTTCGGTGACTGCAGTCACGCGGCGACGAGTTGGCCCGACAGCGTCTCGTGAGTGTTACCTGTGCATATTGTTCTCACAGGAGCGCACATACGAACGATTAGGGCGCCCCAGCAACTGGTTCCGTGTATGACCGACGACGACACCCACGTTGCGTTCGTCTGCGTCCAGAACGCCGGCCGAAGCCAGATGGCGACCGCGTACGCCGAACGCGAGCGCGAGGCACGGAAACTCACCGACGCGGTCGTGATCCACTCCGGCGGCACGCATCCCGCGGACGCGGTCCACGATATCGTCCGCGAAGCGATGGCCGAGGAAGGGATCGATCTCTCCGAACGGGAGCCACAGCACATCTCCGACGAGACGCTCGAGTCCTGTGACTACGTCGCGACGATGGGCTGTTCGACGCTCGAACTCGAGGCCGAGACGGACGTCCGCGACTGGGATCTGCCCGATCCCCACGGCGAGAACCTCGAGACGATCCACGAGATTCGGGAGGACATACGTGGGCGTGTGAAGGCACTGTTCGACGAGATCGACGCGACTCGTCAGGAGTAACTGATCGGAACCGGGAGCACCGCCGCTCCGGGCTTGCAGCGAAAAAATGCGTCGGTAGTCGGAGGACTCGACTACGCGGAGACGGTCTGGCTCTCCCGCTCGGTTTCCGACGGGCGAACGTCCAAGTCGGCCCGGAGCGCTTCGATAGCGTCCTCCGGATCGGTCTTGGAGTCGAAGACGCGGTCGAAGCCCATCTCGCGGAACAGCTTACGCGTCTCGTCGAAGTCGTCCTGTCCGACGGCGAGGTTGCCGCCGATGTAGGTCGTGACGTCCTCGAGATCCGCGTCCAGCATCTCCTGGTGGAGCCCCTCACAGTCCTGCTCGGCGTGACCGTAGAGCGAGGAGACGAGTACAGCCTCGGCGTCGTGGGCGGTTGCGGCGTCGACGAACTCGTCTTGGGAGGTCTGCACTCCGAGGTTGACGACGTCGAATCCGGCCGCCTCAAACGCTTGTTCCAGGATGGTGATCCCGACAACGTGGGCATCGGACCCGATCACGCCGAGGATGACTGTCTTCGTCATGTTCGTACCTCCACCGAATACGGCGACCACCATAAACCTAATGATTAATAATGTGGCAACAGTTCACACGGTGGCAGTCGTGCGATTGGGACCACTCTGGAAGGGCCATATTCGATTCGGTCGTCTACGCACTTGCTCGAGGCGAAATCCCACTGGTTGGCTCGAATCGGTGGACTACTGCCCGTTCAGGCGACGACGAAAGTCACGATTCGAAAGTCGCTCACACCTATACGTGCTCGCGAGACGGTCGACCTGATCGAACGCGATACAAAACCGGGAGCAGCGATTTCGAGGCGGCTGATACGCCGGCAAGCGGGAGCGATCAAACGGTCGTCAGCGCACCGATCGGCGCGTCGGTCCGGCCTCGAGCGCGCTCGATGCCGTCCTCGCCCGCGGCGATCAGCGCGAAGACGCCGGCGACGTCGGCGTCGGCGGTTTCGACGATGTCGAGGAGGAGTTCCTGCGTTTCGCCCGAGCGAATGAGGTCGTCGACGACGAGCACCGACTCGCCCTCCTCGATGGCGGACTCGGGGAGGTAGTAGGTGAGTTCGATCCCCGACTGGAGCCGTTCGCGCGCCTCGATGAACTCCTCGACGGCGGTCTCCTTGCGCTTTTTCGCGTAGGCACAGCGGGTCCCGTAGTAGCTTGCGAGTGACGCGGCGAGCGTAATCCCGTCGGTCGCGGCGGTCAACACTACGTCGGGGCGATCGAACTCGAAGCCGTTGGCGACGACGGGCGCGACGAGGTCGAGAAACGGCTGGTCGAAGACGGCCGAACTGTTGTCGACGTAGCCCTCGTCGTCGACCCGGATGCGGGCCTCGAGTTCCTGTCCGAGCGCCTCTCGGCCGAGGTCCTCGACGACCTCGCGTGCGCGTTCGGTTCCGGGAAGGACGTGGCCGTTGACGTATCGGTTGAGGTCGCCCGCCGGAAGCTCCGTGGTCTCGGCGAGCTCGTCGTAGGTCCGCGTCTCTTTCAACATCCGCAACACGTCGACGGCCCGCAGCTGGAGGGCGGCCTTCTCGGCTCTGTTCATACAGATATGCACGATTCCGCAACTATGGCTATTTCGATCGAAATCAGCGCTCGAGATCAGCACAGACGTGGGTTCGTCCGGAGACGATCGGCGTCCAGTCGTCGGAACGGACGACGGCTGTTCGAGTACGCGGGAAACCACCAAAATCGGGGGAACGGTTTCAGTCCTGCAGGAAGTCCGGTTCGGTCCGCTGCTCGTCGCGTTCGGCCTCGAGGTGGTTCCGGAACTCCTCGATCTCGACGTCGTACTCCTGATCCTCGAAGCGGTCACGGACCGAGATGTTGCCGTCGTCTTCCTCGTTGTCGCCGACGATGATCTGGTAGGGGACGCGGTCGTCGTGGGCCGCGCGGATCTTGCGCTCTAACGTGGAATCGCGGCCGTCGACCTCGACGCGGAAGTCGTCGAACTCGTTGGCGACGCGGTGGGCGTAGCCGAGGTTGTCGTCCGAAATCGGCAGGACGCGGACCTGCTCGGGGGCGAGCCACAGCGGGAACCGACCCTCGTAGTGCTCGATGAGCATCATGAAGAACCGCTCGTAGCTGCCGTACAGTGCCCGGTGAATCATCACCGGCTCGTGCTCTTCGTTGTCTTCGCCCACGTAGCTCAGGTCGAACCGGTCGGGCATGTTGAAGTCCAGTTGGACCGTCGGGCCGTCCCACGACCGGCCGATGGCGTCCTCAAACGCGAAGTCGATCTTCGGCCCGTAGAAGGCGCCGTCGCCCTCCTCGAGTTCGTAGTCGAGATTTCGCTTCTCGAGGACGTTCTCGAGCTGTTCTTCCGCCTGCTCCCAGATTTCGTCGCTGCCGACGGACTTCTCGGGACGCGTCGCCAGCGCCATCTCGTAGTCGAGGTCGAACGTCTCCAAGACGTCCGTGATCATGTCCATGATCTCCTCGACCTCGCGTTCGATCTGGTCGGGGCGGATGAACAGGTGGCCGTCGTCGATCGTGAAGGCCCAGACTCGCGACAGGCCGGAGAGTTCGCCGCGCTGCTCTTTTCGATACACCTTGCCGTTTTCCGCGTAGCGGATCGGCAGGTCGCGGTAGCTCCAGGACTGATCCTGGAAGATGGCGGCGTGGCCCGGACAGTTCATGGGCTTCAGGCCGAACTCGTCGTCGCCGACGTCGAAGATGAACATGTCGTCGGCGTAGTTCTGGTAGTGACCGGAGCGGTGCCAGAGATCCGTTTTGAAGACGTGGGGCGTCTCGACGTAGTCGTAGCCCGCGTCCTGATTGAGCTCCTCGACGAAGTCCTCGAGTTCCTTGAGGACCGTCTTCCCCGGCGGGTGATACAGCGGCAGTCCGGGGCCGGTGACGTCCTGGATCGAGAACAGGTTCATCTCGTTGCCGATCTTCCGGTGGTCGCGCTTTTCGGCTTCCTGCTGGCGCTCGAGGTAGGCCTCGAGATCGCTCTCGTCCTCGAAGGCCGTGCCGTAGATCCGCGTCTGCATCGTGTTTTCTTCGTCGCCGCGCCAGTAGGCGCCGGCGATCTCCAACAGCTCGACGGCGCCGACCTCGCCCGTCGATTCGACGTGCGGGCCGGCACAGAGGTCCTCCCACTCGCCCTGGCTGTAGAAGGTGACCTGCTGACCCTCCTCGGCGAGCTCCTCGAGGAGTTCGAGTTTGTACGGTTCGTCGGCGAGTCGCTCCTCAGCCTCCTCGATCGAGACGTCCTCGCGCTCGATCTCGTAGTCCGCGGCGATGATCTCCTCCATTTCGGCCTCGATCGCAGCGAGATCCTCCTCGTCGACGTCGAGGTTGTCGAAGTCGTAGTAGAAGCCGTCGTCCGTCGGCGGACCGATGGCGAGTTTGACCTCCTCGGCGTCGAACAGGCGTTCGACCGCCTGGGCGAGACAGTGCGACGCGGAGTGGCGCATGACTCGGAGGTACTCCTCGGACTGGTCCGTGATGATCTCGAGTTCGGCGCCGTCGTAGGCTGGCTGTTCTTTCGCGACGAGTTCGCCGTCGAGTTTGCCGGCGACCGTGTCGCGGCCGAGACCGGGACCGATCTCGTAGGCGCAGTCCTCGACCGTCGCGTCGGCGTCGACCTCGAGTTCGGAGCCGTCTGGCAGTACAACTACGATTCGTTCCTCTGACTGGGAATCTGATTCTGACATGGGTGGCGCTGTGGCTGGTTAGTGAACTTCACACAGAAGTTCGGTCGGGCGTCCGCGTATGCCGCTCGGCTGTGCGTTCGAGGCGACACAGCGAGCGGTAGGTGTGGGTTAGAAGCGGGCGGAAGCCCCTGTAAAGCGGACACCTACCATCGTGAACTCGAATTGTCTCGAGTAGGATAAAAGCCTTCTGATGGTGTACCGATCCGTCAGAACTGATCGAACGTCGTGGCGATCGTCTCGTCGCTGCCGATCTCGTTCTCGAGTTCGGTCGGATCCGGCGCGGGGAACGTCAGCACCGGGTCGTCGTCCGTAACCGTCTCGACGAGTCGCTCGAGTTCGGCGAACACGCCGCTGTCCTCACCGGTTCCCGTCATCCGACACCACGCGCGCGTCCGGGTCAGGCCGACGAACGCTTCGTTTCGCGGACTGACGCGGTTGTCGTGCCAGTAGGGGTCGTCGAGGTACTCGAGGTTCAGCAGGTAGACCGACGCCGCTTCGTTCCCCTTCGCGCGGTTGATCCCGGAAATCGTCACCTCGCCTTGTTGTGCGAAGACGCTCTTGTTTCCCTTCCAGACGAGGTTTCCGTCGACGGACCGTTCTGCGAGCAGGTCGCCGAGTCGCTGCCCGATCGATCGGACTTCGCCGATCGATCCGAGCGGCACTGCGAGCACGTTTTCCGGATTTAGGCCGTGATCCTGTACGTCCGACGTGATCGCGTCGGCGACGGTGGTCAGCTCGTCGTCCTTCTCGTCGAAGGAATCGAATCCGACGAACGGCTTTGCCTCGGGCGTGTCTGCGAGCGGGTGTGGCGAGTGCTCCGCCGGGCGGCGGATGGAGACGGGTTCGCCGTTCCGGCGGAAGTCGCCCTCGAGCACTTCGTAGCCGATGTCTTCCCAGCCGTCCTGCGTCGTAATTGCTTGGACGGCGCCGCGGTCGCTCGTGAGTCCCATTCCGAAGACGTGGGCGAGGAGCAGTACGGACCGCGGGGTCCGGTACGATTTACGCATGATCTGGCTCTTCTGAATACCACCGTGGTAGGACCCGCTGAGATCGACTGCTGGCTCTCCCTCGTCGTCCGTTCCGAAGATGTGTTTCGGGCTCGGCGCGGATAGGCTCGTGAGGTTCTGTGCCTCGTCGTAGGCCCAGATGAGCCGCTTCGGCGGCTTCAGCGCCTCGTAGCACATCTCGTAGAACGCCGGCTCCATGTCCTGTGCCTCGTCGATGAGGATCGCATCGTAGCGCTCCTGGATCGGCTCGTCGTCGACGAGTTGCTGACAGCAGGCCTCGAGTAACTCGCCCGGACTGCTCTTGTCGAACTCGTCTTTGGCGGAGCCGACGTGGTGTGGCGTCCGTCCCGCGTCCTGAGCGATCTTGTAGTACATCCCGTGTTCGCTCTTGCCACCCCAGCCGTGGAGCACCTCGAGTCGTTCCCAGTCGGGTTCGTCGCCGCCGAAATCGGCGTAGAACCGCCTGACCGAGTCCCGAATCGTCTGATAGAGACTTCGCGTGTTGAAGGTGAGTGCGATCCGCCAGTCGGGGTGTTTGGCGTGCATCGCGGCCGCCTTGCGCGCGAGAAGTGCCGTTTTTCCCGAGCCGGCGATTCCGCGGATCTGCTGTGGACCGTCGGGAATCTGGACGCCGATCTCCTCCTGGCGTTCGTCGAACCGTTTCAGCCCCTTCTGGACGGTTTCGTACAGTCCGGCTTTCGTGTCCCCCGCGGAGAGCACGGGTCCGCGGTCGCTACTGATCGCCTGTCCGCCGCCCAGTACCGCGCGGGCGTCGGCGTACTGTTCCGTCGTCAACTCGGTGTCGCCGGGTAACGACGCGAAGACACCCCGGAGGGACGCGGCCGTGAGATCGTCTTTCAGGATCACTCGAGGCGAAGACGGGTGATCGTCGAACCCGCGGCTCTCCCACTCCTCGCGGGTGATGTTCGGGAGGGCGACGATCGGCGTCACGGCGATGTGGCAGTTGCCGCGTTCGTCGACCAGCGTCGGCTCGCGCATCATCGGCGATCGGATTCGGAACCCGTGGTCGCGCGCCTGCGAGTACGGCGCCGCGTGGTCCTGGGCGGTTCCGCGCAGGGACCATCGAGCGCCGTCGATCGACTCGATGTGTTCGATCCGGTACCCCTTGCATTCGATAATCGAGAGCCCGCACCGACGGTGTAAAAGAACGAAATCGGCCTCCCGATCCAGGTCGTCGTTCTGCTGGTCGACGATCGGATAGCGGTAGTAACAGACCCCGATATCGTCCGGCGTGAAACACTGCTTGAGCCGCTCCCACACTTCCAACTCGGCGTCGACACCTGCCGCGTCCGAGTCATGCTCGGCCGAGATAAATTTCACGGCTGGTGTCAGGAATCCGCACGTAATAAACCAATCGGCCACCACGTCCCGGGATGGCACTCGAGTCCGGCGTTTCGGGAGCTCCCGGGTCGGAATCGCTCGACCCGCGTCTCAGCTACTCGACCGGACCGATACTCGTTTTTCGCTGCCCCGTGATATCGAGGTATGACCGTCGACGCCGTGCTCTTCGACTTCGACGACACGTTCTACCCCTACTCGCCGTGCAACGAGGCGGGGAAGGAGGCCGCCCTCGAGACCGCTCGCGAACTGGGCTACGAGTTCGACCGCGACTCGTTCGAGGCGTTCTACCAGACGGGGCGTCGTGCCGTCAAACGCGAGATTTCCGGGACGGCAGCGTCTCACGAGCGCTTTCTGTACTTCAAACAGGCCCTCGAGCAGCACGCGGGCCGACCAAAACCGGCCGACGCGCTCGCGCTGGGCGAGGCCTACTGGGAGGCGTACATCGAGGCGATGGAGCTCTTCGACGGCGTCGAGGCGACCCTCGAGACCCTCCGCGAGCGCGGAATCGACGTCGCTATCGTCACGAATCTCACGACGCGCGTGCAACTCAAGAAACTCGCGGCGCTGGAACTCGAAGAACACATCGACTTGTTGCTGACCTCCGAGGAGACGGGACAGGAGAAGCCGGGGTCGGTCATGTTTTCGCTGCCTCTGGCGCGCCTCGAGTGTTTTCCGTCGCAAGCGGTGATGGTCGGCGACAACGTCGAGGCGGACATCGTGGGTGCCAACGCCGTCGGCTTGGAGACCGTGTTGTTCAACGCAGATATCGACGAGGACGACGACCCGCTCGAGGGTCACCGGGCGCCCGACCACAGGATAGATGCATTCGGGGACCTAACGGAGGTTGTACTGTGATTCTCGAGAGCCAGCGACGACAGGTGGTCGAGCACGCGCCGGATCTCGCCGCGTTGACGCCCGGCCGGACGGGCAATCTGAGCGTTCGCGACGGGAACTCCGGCGACGCCTTCGCCGTCACGCCGACGGGCGTTCCCTACGACAGTTTCGGCGTCGAGGACACGCCGGTCGTCGGCGTCGACGGCGAGCACCGCGACGGAGAGATGGCCCCCAGCAGCGAGGTGCCGATGCACGCCGCGATCTACCGGCGCGAGGACGTCGGCGCGATCGTCCACACCCACTCGCCGTGGTCGACGGCGATGGCGGTCGCCCACGAGCCCCTGCCCCCGATCCACTACATGATCGTCGCCGTGGGCAAGCGGGTGCCGGTCGCCGAGTACGCCCCCTACGGCACCGACGCGCTCGCCGAGAACATCGTGACGGCGATGGACGAAGCCGACGCGACCGCGTCGTTTATCGAGAACCACGGGCTGGTCGTTACCGCACCCGATCTGGAGACCGCCCTCGAGAACACCCACCACGTCGAGAGTCTCGCGCGGCTGTACCTGCAGACGAAAGCGGCGGGTCTCGAGCCGCGGACGCTTTCGGACGAGCAGTTGGAGACGGTGCTCGAGAAGTTCGAGTCGTACGGGCAGTAACTATCGTGTTCCGGGATTCCGTTTAGTCCCGATCGGCCAGCAGGTCGCTCGCGGTCACGAGCGACTCCATCTCGACGCCGGCGTCCTCGACGTTCTCGCGGCCGCCCTCCTCGCGGTCGACGACGACCAGCGCGCGGTTGACGGTCGCCCCCGCTTCGCGAAGCGCCTCGATGGCGTCGACCAGGCTCGTGCCCGTGGTGACGATGTCCTCGAGCACCACGACCTCCTCGCCCTCTGCGAGTCGCCCCTCGATCAGGTTCCCGGTGCCGTACTCCTTGCGCTGCTTGCGCGCGATGACGTAGGGAACCCCGGCCGCGACGCTGGTAGCGGCCGCGAGTGGGACGCCACCGAGGGCGACGCCGCCGAGTTTGTCGTCGGCGTCCACGCGCTCGGCGAAGGCCTCGGCGATGGTCTCGAGGCAGTCGGGATCGGTTTCGAAGAGGTACTTGTCGACGTAGTACTCGCTGGTGCCGCCGTGGGAGAGTTCGAACTCGCCGAACTTGACGGCCTCCGCCTCGCGCAGGGCGTCGATGAGTGCCTGGTTCGTCATTGCTCGAAGGGGTGCACCGAACCGAAATAAGCGGTGTGGAACGTCGCGGTGGCGAGTGCGGGGGATCGGCGCGAAATCAATCCAGTGACAGCGACACGAGGCGGCCAGTCCGTCGCCGTCAGCCGTCCTCCCGGGGACGAAGCTTTTTGTCCCCTTCAGTGAGTGTAACGAGTCATGACAGCATCTCGCGCACCGGAACCGCACCCCGACGTCAAGACCTTCCTCGAGATGTACAACTCCCTCGAGACGCCGTCGTTCGACGAGGTCTCGGCCGAGGAGGCGCGCCGAATATTCGACCAGCGGGTACTCGGGGGCGATCCGGTGGTCGATCTCGAGTCCGTCGAGGACCGGACGATCGACGGCCCGAACGGGGAGATTCCGATTCGGATCTACGAACCCGGGACGGCGGACGGATCGAGCGACGACGCCGGCGCGGAGGGCGATCGACCGCTGTTGTTGTACTTCCACGGCGGCGGCTGGGTGATCGGGAGCATCGAGACCCACGACAATACGTGTCGAAAGCTCGCCAACGACTCGGGGTATCCCGTCGTCAGCGTCGACTATCGGCTCGCGCCCGAACATCCCTTCCCCGCGGGTCTCGAGGACTGTTACGCCGCCCTCGAATGGGCTGTAGACGCCGCACCCGCCCTCGAGGCCGACTCGGACCGGATCGTGCTCGCGGGCGACAGCGCGGGCGGGAACCTGGCGGCGGCGACGGCGCTGCTCTCGCGGGACCGCGGCGGCCCCGAGGTCGCGTACCAACTGCTCGTCTATCCGGGGACGGGCGACGCGGCCGAGACGAATTCCTACGAGGAGAACGCGGAGGGCTACGCCCTCACGGCCGACGACATGTCCTGGTTCCGCGAGCAGTACCTCGAGCGGGAGATCGACGACGGCAACATCTACGCGTGGCCGCGACTCGCAAACGATCTCTCCGGGCTCCCGCCTGCGACGGTGTTGACCGCCGGATTCGATCCCCTACGGGACGACGGGGCGGCCTACGCGAAGCGACTCGAGGACGCCGGCGTTCCCGTCACCTATCGCAACTACGACGACATGGTCCACGGCTTCTTCGGCATGATCTCGGAGCCGGTGAATCTCGACCGCGCCCACGCGGCCCACGAGGACGCCGTGAGCGATTTACGCCGCGCGCTCGAGTGACCGCGGCACGCCGTCGACCGGTCGTCTCGTGGGAGGTGAATTGCGTTGCGATGCCAAGCGATCGACACCTTCGCAAATCAAGCCAGAGTTCGTGCCGCTCTCGCGCCCTGTCTCTCACGCGTCACTCAATCTAGCCAGTAACTGGGAGACGCCGAACAATACAGGGAGCGGTCTAAGCAAGGAATTTATCCGAGCCGATGGCCTCAACGTGTATATGAGCGAACGGGCCGGGGCTTCTGAAACGGCGTTCTGGGGAGAAACGGATGACACCGAGGCTCTCCAGCACTATCGCACCCTCCTCGATACGATCGACGACGGGATCTATCGACTCGACGCCGACGAGCGCCTCGTCTCGTTCAACGACGCCATCCTCGAGATAACCGGGTACACGCGCGAGGAACTGTTCGGCGAGCACGTGTCCGTGCTCTTCGGCGACGACAGTGCGACGATCGAACGCGAGATCGACCGTCTCAGAGCGAACGCCGGCGACGAAAGCGGGTTACTCGAGCTCACTATGGAGACCGCCGAGGGGGAACAGATTCGTTGTGAAGTGCGGGTGAACGTGCTCAACTCGGGTGATTCCGTGCATGGAACAGTCGGACTCGTTCGCGACAGTGGCGAACGCAAACAGTCGAAAACGGAAGCCACCGAAGCGACGTTTCGCCGACTGTTCGAGAACGTCCCCGGAAACTATCTCATCGTACAGCCCGAGGACTACGAAATCGTGGCTGTGAGCGATGCATATCTGGACGCGACGATGACGGATCGGACGGAGATCATGGGGAAGACACTGTTCGAGATCTTTCCGAACAATCCCGACGATCCGGCCGAGGGTGCCGGAAACCTGCGTGAATCGCTCGATAGAGTCGCGGAGACCGGAGACGCAGACACCATGCCGGTGACGCACTATCCGATCCCTGATCGCGAGTCCGATAGCAACGAGTTCGAGGAACGCTGGTGGAGTCCGGTCAATTCGCCAGTGTTTGACACGACTGGCGAACTCGACTATATCGTCCACAGCGTCGAGGATATCACACCGATCGTCCAGGAACTCCAGGCAGCGGGCGAGCAGGAACTGCTGCAGGATTCAGAGACAGCGGATTCACAGCTCGAATCTGATGATTCACAGGTCGCATCGGACATCGTACTGCGCGGACAGGAGTTGCTCCAAGAGGCAAAACGAGAGGCGTACGAACAGCTGCGCGAGAGCGAAGAACGCTTTCGCGCGTTGGTCACCACCACGTCGGACGCGGTGTTCAGTACGAACGCGGACTGGAGCGAGCTGCACAGTTTAGAGGGGACGGATTTCCTCCCCGACACCGACGAGCACGGGCCGTCGTGGGTCGAACAACACGTCCCTCCCGAAGACCAGCCGCGGGTTCAGAACGCCATCGACGAAGCTATTCGTACGAAAAGTAGCTTCGAGCTGGAACACCGAGTCGTTCGCGAAGACGACACGGTAGCCTGGGTCGTCTCGCGTGCCACACCACTCGTGGACGAGAACGGCGACATCACTCGATGGTTAGGAGCGGCGAACGACGTGACCGAGCGGGTCGAACGCGAGCGCTATCTCGAGGATGCAAAAGAGCGACTGGAGGCGGCGGCCGAAGCCGGCGCTGTCGGGACGTGGGAGTGGCACATTCCCGATGACCAGATGGTTACCAGTGCGTCGTTCGCCACAAAGTACGGGATCGATCCCGACGCGGCCACGGAGGGCGTCTCGCTCGATCAGTTCATCTCGGCCATCCACGACGACGACCGCGAGCGGGTCAGACGGAGTATCCAGGACGCCATCGAATCGGGGGAGGAGTACGAAGAAGAGTACCGCGTGTGGGACGCCGACGACGAACTCCGCTGGGTCGTTGCGCGCGGGCACGTCGAGTACGACGATGACGGGCGGCCAGTGTCGTTCCCCGGCGCGCTGGCCGATATCACCGAACGCAAGCGGTTCGAGCGGCGACTCGAGGTCTCTAACGAGCGCCTCGAACAGTTCGCCTACGCGGCCTCACACGACCTGCAAGAGCCCCTGCGGATGGTCACGAGCTACCTCCGGCTGATCGAATCCCGCTACGCCGACGAGCTCGACGAGGACGGCGAGGAGTTCATCGAGTTCGCCGTCGACGGTGCCGACCGGATGCACGACATGATCAAGGGGTTGCTCGAGTATTCGCGGGTCGAACGGCGCGGTGATCCCTTCGAGCCGACCGATCTGGACGCCGTTCTCGGGGATGTTCGCCGAGACCTCGAGATGAAAATCGAAGAGAACGATGCCGAAATTACGGCCGAGTCGCTGCCTCGTGTCGAGGGGGATCCGGGGCAGTTACGTCAAGTATTCCAGAACCTGCTTTCGAACGCGATCGAGTACAGCGACGACCCGCCACAGGTAGCTGTTTCGGCTGTGCGGAGCGGTTCCGAGGTTCTCGTCTCAGTGGCCGACGAGGGGATCGGCATCGACCCGGACGACAGCGGGCGTGTCTTCGAAATATTTCAGAGCCTGCACGCCCAAGACGAGCACTCGGGAACGGGGATCGGTCTCGCGCTCTGTAAGCGCATCGTCGAGCGCCACGGTGGCGAGATCTGGGTCGAGTCCGAACCGGGCGAGGGCGCGACCTTTTCGTTTACGCTCCCTGCAGCGAGCGACGATGAGGCGTGAATGCCGTTCCTGACCGATTGTGCCGTTTCGGTCGGGGTTCAACTTCCTGCGAGCGATGTCCCTTGTATTCAGCAAGCCTCCTACCGCCAGTCACTGTGAGAGGCGTTCAACAGCGCCGAGTGCAAGTCTGATCAGTTCCAGTACACCCGAGCGGGGTCGGTGCGCTCACACGGCGAAAACGAACTGATGGCCGCTCGCCGTCGGTCGGTACCCGAACCCAAAAACATCTAACGACGGCCGTACATCGCTTACAGCATGCACGTTTCTATCGTCGGCAGCGGCTACGTCGGGACGACCGTCGCCGCCTGCCTCGCGGATCTCGGCCACGACGTGGTCAACGTCGAAATCGACGAGGCGATCGTCGAGACGATCAACGCGGGCGAGGCTCCGATCCACGAGTCGGGCCTCGCAGAGCGCATCGCCGAACACGCGGGCACGAACCTCCGGGCCACGACCGACTACGCCGAAATTCGGGCCACCGACGTCACCCTCCTCTGTCTGCCGACGCCGCAAGCCGACGACGGAAGCCTCGACCTGGCGATCATGCAGGCCGGTTCGGAATCCCTCGGTCGGGCGCTCGCCGAGAAGGACGGCGACCACCTCGTGGTCGTCAAGAGCACCGTTCTGCCCGGAACCACGGAGAACGTTGTCGGACCGATCCTCGAGGAGGAGTCCGGCAAACGGATCGGGAGCGGCCTCGAACTGGCGATGAACCCCGAGTTCCTGCGGATGGGGACCGCCGTCTCCGACTTCCTCGAACCGGACAAGGTCGTCGTCGGGTCGACGAGCGAAGGAGCCGCCGCGACGCTCCGTGAGCTTTACGAGCCGATTCTGGAGGGCGAGGCGACCGACCTCGTCGAGACCGACATCCGGGAAGCCGAACTCATCAAGTACGCCAACAACGCCTTCCTCGCGTCGAAGGTCTCGCTGGTGAACGAACTGGGCAACATCGCGAAGGAGTACGGCGCGGACGCCTACGAGGTGCTCGAGGCGGTCGGGCTCGACGACCGCATCTCCGAGCGGTTCATGCGCTCGGGGCTGGGCTGGGGCGGCTCCTGTTTCCCGAAGGACGTCGACGCCTTGCGGGCCGGCGCGCGCGATCAGGGCTACGACCCCGCGCTGCTCGACGCCGTCGTCGCGGTCAACGACGCCCAGCCCCGTCGGCTCGTCGACCTGCTCGAGACCCACGTCCCGCTCGAGGGCGCTCGAATCGCGGTGCTCGGGCTCTCCTTCAAGCCCGGCACGGACGACATCCGGAAGTCCCGCGCGTTAGACGTCCTCGAGTACCTCGAAGCGCGCGGCGCGCGCCCCGTCGCCTACGATCCGGTCGCGGTCGAGAACGTGCGCGAGGAACACCCGAATCTCGAGGTCGAGTACGCCGATTCCGCGACCGCGGCGCTCGAGGGGGCCGACGGCGCGGTCGTCGCGACGGACTGGCCGGAGTTCGACGACCTCGCGTTCGACGGGATGGCCCGGCGAGTGGTAGTCGACGGCCGTCGGATCGAGGTCGACGAGGAAGATCTCGAGGTCTACGACGGCCTCACCTGGTAGTCTACCGACGAGATGATGGCAGACGTCTCGGGTGGGGGCGCTGCGACGGGACGTCGCTGATAAACGCATCACTGGTCGATCAGTAATTTTTTGCGGTCACGGGGGAGAGTGCCTCTCGATGGACAATGACGCGGTTCGCGCGGACTCGAAAATCACCGTCGGCGACGGAGAGGTCATCGCCATGAGTCGCGAAACGCGCGAGATCACTGCCGACGAGGTCTGCGTCCTCATTCCGACGCTGAACGAGGCGGCCACGATCGGCGACGTCATCGACGGTTTCTACGAGGAGGGGTACACGAACGTCTTCGTCGTCGACGGCGACTCGAGCGACGAGACGCGCGAGATCGCCCGCGACCGCGGCGCTCACGTCCTCGTCCAGTCCGGTAGCGGGAAGGGACAGGCCGTCCGCGAGGCGCTCGAGTACGTCAACGTTCCCTACGTGTTGATGCTCGACGGCGACGGAACGTACGATCCGGCTGACGCAGATCGGATGCTCGAACCACTCTCGCGGGGCTACGATCACGTCATCGGCAACCGCTTCGCGGAGATGGACGACGACGCGATGAAGGCGCTGAACGGCTTCGGCAACCGGCTGATTAACAAGTCGTTCCGGTTTATCCACGGGGCCGACTACGACGACATCCTCTCGGGGTACCGCGCGTTCACCGTCGACTCGTTCGAGCGACTCGGACTCGATTCGGACGGCTTTACGATCGAGACGGAGCTCGCGGTCGAGTGCGTCAAACACGGGATCGAGACGACGGTCGTCCCGGTCAGTTACGCCGCTCGGCCCGAGGAGTCGGAGACGAACCTCCACCCGCTGAAAGACGGCGGGACGATCGTCCTCGCGCTGTACTCGCTCGCGAAGACGAACAACCCGCTCTTTTACTTCGGGAGCCTCGGTGTCGCCGGTATCCTCTCCGGCGGCGTCGTCGCATCGTACGTCCTCTGGCAGTGGGTGCAGTACGGCATCGGCCACGAGATCCTGGCGATGGTTTCGGCGGCCGCGATCTTGCTCGGCGTGCAGCTGCTCATGTTCGGCGTTCTGTCGGACATGCTCGTCACGCTCCACCGCGAGCAGCGCCGTCGTCTCGAGCAGATCACGCGGAACTCTCGAGAGCGAGACGAACGAGACGACGAGTAGCGGCGGCCGGGATTAGAACGGAAGCATCGAACGGACTTGCTGGAAGACCCCACCGGAGTTGTTTCGACGGTACTCCTCGAACGGTTCGTGAAGTTGGTTGAGTAGCTCCTGGCGCGAGCGAAACTCCGCCGTGGGGATTTCGTCGAGCATCTCACCCAGCGCGACGGTGTTCCCGTGGACGTCGTAGGGGACCTGTTCGTGGCCGAGTTCAGCCGCGACATCGTCTCTTGTCGCCGGAAACGAGAGGTCAGACCGTCTGAGCCGTGCGTCGACCGCGGCGATTCCGAACTCGACACTCTCCGGTTCGTCGTCGTCTCCGCCCGATGGTGGCCGAACTCCCATACCGACCCGTAGGGAGTCCGATAGCAAAACCGCTACGAAGACTGGCGGCGTACCCTGTGGAGAAGACGGGGGTTCCGCTGCGCTCTCTGCCGACTGTCGACACGCATTTGACGCCGGCGACGGAGTATCGTGTATGACCGAGTACACCACGGTGTCGATCCCGAAGGATCTCGCCGAGCGCGTCGAGGACACGATCGAAGGCACCAGCTTCCAGAGCACGAGCGACCTCACGCGATTCCTGCTTCGCAGTATCGTCATCCAGCACCAGAAGCGAGGGGAACTCACCGAGGCCGAGTTCGAGGAGATCACCGAACAGCTTCGCGGACTGGGCTACCTCGAGTAGCCGACGTTCGTCGCCGCTGGTCGTTTCACTCCGCCGACGGACCGGCCGCTTATCAGACTCGAGCCGGCTAGTTCCGCCCGGAGGTCGAAACCCATGCCACACATCCCCGACTTCCCATCGAAATCGAACGACGATGAGGATGGACGAAAGTCGAACCGCGGCGGCATCATCGACCGGATAATCGGCGACGGACCGTCGGCGTCCAGCGGCTGACCGGTACCGACTCGCTCAGCTCTCACCGTCGCGGTCGCCCCGAACATCCCGTTTTTCCGAGAGCCACTCCACAGCGGCTCGCTTCGCGGCGACTTAGCTCGGCAGCGACTGGTCCGGCGGGCGAGCGTCGATGACCTCGAGCGGCCGTCGCTCGCCGCGGCGGTCGAAGGCGGCGAACGTCCGGTCGTCGAGTTCCCACGGCGGGACGGCGACGAAGATGACCTCCGCGAGGTCGTCCCGTTTGGTCACCTCGAGTTCTCGGACCGGGTGGGAGACGAAGTGTCCCTGCGCTTGTCGGGCGGGCGTCGAGAGGTCGACGCCGAAGACGGCGTTGACGGCGTTGCCGGGATCGGGGAGGAAGAAGTCCGTAAAGACCGGCGTCTCGGGTGCGAGTCCGGACGCGCCCTCGAGTTCGCCCGCGGGCGTGATCGAGACGCCGGTCGCCACGCGATCCGGATCGGCGTCGCTGGCCAGGTCGAGCAGGACGTCGACGAGGGCGCGCGTGATGTAGACCACACCGATGGTACGCGCGGAGCGTAATTAGCTGTATCCCCCGCAGGTGTCGACTACACCGGAGCGAACTTTCGGAGCATCCCGGCGACGAGCCGCGGCGTCCCCCGGCGGGAGTTCTCGAGCGCCTCCTCGAGTGCGCCCGTAGCGTCGGTCGTGACCCCGGCACCGTGGCCCACGAGAATGCGCTCGGGCGAGAAGCCGCCGAGAGCATCCTGCGGTGGAACGAGCCGACGCATCGGGTGGACGCCGAGGCGTTCGTCGCCGGCGACGAAGTGGTCGACCGTCCCGAGCGATTCGGGGACGACGAGCGTGCCGTTCTCGCGATCGTAGAGCGCGACTTCCCGCCAGAAACGGCTGTCGACGACGGTGTGGGCCTCGAGACCGGTGTCGGAGACCTCGTCCGTAAAGCGGGCGACGGGGGCGTCGATCTCCTCGGTGACGCCCTCGAAGATTCGCGGCAGGTAGACCGGGACGTTGTGCCGGTTCGCGATCTCGGCCGCGTCGCGTTTGTGCCGGTCGAGCAGAACGACGACGCCGGCGACGTCACCGAACTCGGCGAACAGGTCGTCGATTCCCGCCGCGTCGACGGGGTCGATAATCCAGGCCTCGCCGTCGACCTCGAGGACGTGGCTCGCTCGCTGCATCGCCTCGTCGGGGTGGGCGATCCAGCTGACGCCGCCGTCGAAGCGGTTGCACTCCGCGAAATCGGTTGCTTCCTCGTCGGCGCGAACAGTCATGTCCAACTGCTACGGCCGTTTCGGGCATAAACGTGGGTGTCGCGGAAGGGGATCTCCCGGAGCTGCCGGCGACGCCTCTATGCCCCTCCCGAAAGTACGTTCAGCTATGCTCACTGGGCTCTCCTGGCTCGCACTCGAGGCCAAGTATCTCGACCGGGCGCGGTCGTTCTACGAGGAGACGCTGGATCTGACCCCGCTCGAGCGCGACGACGGCGAGATCGCGTTCGAGGCGGGCGAGACCGATCTCGTCTTCCGACGCCCCGACGGCGTCCCTCGCGGCGGGCTCCACACCCACTACGCGTTCTCGATCCCTGAAGCAGAGTACGACGACTGGTGGGATCGCCTGAGCGAGGAGTACGACCTCGAGGAGGCTCAGTTCGGTCCGGCCAGTTCGCTGTATCTCTACGATCCCGACGGCAACTGCGTCGAACTCGGCCAACAGGACGTCGCCGGGCCGGGGATCGACGGCATCTTCGAGGTCGTCCTCGAGGTCGAGAGTCTCGAGCGCGCCGAGTCGTTCTACGCCGATCTCGGCTTCGAGACGGTCGATACCGGTGCGAACCGCAAGCGAATTCGGATGAACGGCCCGATGGCGCTGGAGCTCTGGGAGCCACACCTCGGAATCGCCGACGCCCGCGGCGGCGTCCACGTCGATCTGGGATTCGAGACCAGCGAGCCGACGGCGGCGCTCGAGGCGGTCTCGGATCGCGTTCGGGCCGTCGATTACGTGGGCGACGAGCGGGTCGTCGTTCGGGACCCGGACGGGCACATCCTCACGTTCACGACGTAGATCCACTCTCGATTCGTCAGTCGGGAGGTTACTGACGATTGAGTTCCCATCCGAGGGCGTCGACAACCGCCCTCCGACGCTTCGTACGATCGTTGGCGGACCGCTCGCAACGGGTGCTGCCCTGATCGAGTACGCGAATATCGGTACGGGTATCGACGGTCGGGAACGGGCACTTTCGTCCGGCGAAGCCGTCTTCGTCACGCTCGAACGGCGTCCCGAGTGCGTGCCTGCCCAGCGCAAGCCCGACGCTTATCGAAATCAGCGCCGTCCCGTCGAACGGAGACATGAGCATCGATTCAACCGAAGACCTCTTCGTAACCGGACTCAAGCACGCGTACTACACCGAACAGCGACTCCTCGACGCGCTCGAGGAACTCGAGGAGACCTCCTCGAGCGAGGAGCTCCGGAGCGGGTTCGCCGAGCACCGCGAGGAGACCGAGATTCACGTCGACCGCATCGAGGACGTGTTCGACCAGCTCGACGCCGAGGCCGAAGCCGAGGAAGACCCGGTCGTCGAGGGGATGATCGAGGCCCACGAGGAGTTCATGGGCAAGGATCCCAGCGACCAGGCCATCGACCGGTTCAACATCGCCGCCGGACAGAAGTCCGAACACTACGAGATTTCGGTCTACGGAAATCTCATCCCGATGGCGGATCAGCTCGGGATGGACGACGCCGCCGACACCTTAGAGGAGACGCTTCGAGAGGAGCAGGACGAACTCGAGACCCTCTCGGAGATGGGCGAGCAGTTCGACTACGACGAACTCGAGGCTTAGACCTGGTACGTCGAGTATGTGGCGTCCGCGTCAGTCCACTTTCACTTTTTCGCAGCCGGTATGGACTCGAACAGTCGATCGAGTAGGTATGCGGGTATCGAGTGAGTCTGCTGGTGGCTCGAATGCCCCTAAAAGTTCGTCCAGACGTATCCAACGGAGAGTATCTTGCTCACGCTGGCGGTGATGCGTGCCACATCCTCCCCAGCCGATTCGTTCGCTCGCAAACTCGCACACTCATCCCCTGGAAGACGCGTCGCAACTTCCAAGCCGTCGCTCGTTACACTCGCGAAGACCTCGCGCAATATCGTCGATCAGCCCTCGCTGTCGCTCACGGTTCATTCCGTTCACCGTTCGCTTTCCGAGGTTCTCACTCCGCTCGAACCTCGCGGTCGCTCGGTCGTGATCGACAGCGCGCGCCACCGCACGTAGTTTAGAGGGTGCTAGAGTCGATCCGTGCTCACGTCTACGCCCGGCGGCGTTACGAGCAGGAAGCCGCGGAAGTGGACGAGATTCCCGCCCGACTCCTTGATGTCGCGGGCGAAGCCCGACGCCAGTTCGTTCACGTCGCCCTCGACGTTGAGGACGAGCACGTTCCCCTTCGAGATCGCCTCGAGCCACTCCTCGGGCGGCGTCGTTCCATCGAGCATGCCGAGGATGATGCTGCCCTCGATGTCGAGCTCTTCGTCGATGTGCTCCTCGACGGTCCGTAAGTCGAGGTCGAAATCGCTCATACCGGGTGGGTCGAACCGGGATGAGAAAAACGTTCGCCTCCAACCTTTTACCGAGCGAACGAGCGAAGCGAGTGAGCGCAGCGTAAAAGGTTGATCAAAAGCACAGCGTCACCCCCTCGGCCGCTCGCTCACTCCGTTCGCTCGCGGAACGACTCCCGAATTCGTCCGCGCGACGATCAGTTCTGCGGGAACTCCTTGTGGAACCCGCGAAACTCCGTGTGGTGGGCTTCCTCGTCGGCGAGGATCGTCACCGCGACGTCCTCGGTGACGGGGTCGTTCGCGTCCGAAGCGGCCTTATGGAGCGCGCGGTAGGTCTCCATCGCGTCGTCTTCGGCCTCGAGAACGCCCTCGATGACCGACTGGACGTCGGTCGTGTCCTCGGGCGGCTGGAGGCTGTGCTGGTTGGCCTCGAAGGCTTCCGACCCCGGCGGCGATTCGTCGAGTTGTTTCAGCCGCTCGCCGAGCATCTGCGCGTGTCCGAGTTCCTCCTGGACGTCCTCCTCGAGGCTCGCTTTGACCTCCTCGGCGTGAACCCCGTCGAGGACGATGGCGTTGGTCAGGTAGTTCATCACGGTCTCGAGTTCGTCGATATAGGCCTCCGTCAGGAGGTCCGTAATCTCGTCGGTTGTCATGCCGAGGTGGCTACCACGCGGGGGTCCTAAGTACTCACACCCGCGCGTGCCTGTCACTGCGGTATTCGCCGACCGGTCAACCCACCTGCGGTGGCGCGCGCCGTGTCGCGGTGAGTGAATAGCGAACCGGACTCAACGTTGTGCGAGGTCGTCGCGAGTAGTGCGGGACCGGAGGTCCCGCAGACTATGCGAACGGGCGCTACGAGGCGGTTGCACCGCCTCGAGTTCGCGGTGCGTCGCGCCGCGCACGGCCCGTGAGCAAATACCATGAGCGACTGCTCGGAAGGCGCTTTGCGCCTTCCGGTGGATGAATGAATGACTGAACGGAATGAACGTTAGCGCGGAACACCGTGTTCCGCAAACCATCCTCACGGGCGCAAAGCGCCCGTGAAGAGAAATCGGCTGGGGAGGACGTGGAAATTCCCCGCCGCCAGCGTGAGAAGAAACTCGCTCCCGACACTTCCGATCACGCTTCAGTTCGATACTCCCGAATGATCGACTCCGTACACTCTTGCCCACGCCGGCCGAACGTCGAATCATGCGCGAACTCGACGACACGGACCTCGAGATTCTCGACCTCCTCCTCGAGAACGCCCGTCGACCGTACAAGGAGATCGCCGAGCAGGTCGACCTCACGCCACCGGCCGTCTCGGACCGGATCTCGCGACTCGAGGAGCAGGGCATCGTCCAGGGGTTTACGATCGACGTCGATCGGGAGAAACTGCGCGGCGAGGTGCCCGTGCTGGTCGAACTCGAGGCGAAGCCCGACGCCGTCGACGACGTCTACGCGGCCGCGACGGAACTCCCGGGTGTCGACTCCGTTTCCGAGGCGATGGACGGCCGCGTCATCGTCCGAGCGACGGTACCCGACGCGACCGCGCGCTCGTGGCTCGAGACCGAACTCGACCTCGCGTGGCTCTCGGGGTACGACGTCACGCTGCTCGCGCGCTCGGATCGCGTCGCCGGCCTCTCGGCGGCGGGCTTCTCGCTCGAGTGCGTCGTCTGTGACAAGCAGATTACCGGCGACGGCGTCACGCGGACCGTCGCCGGCGAGGTGAAGACGTTCTGCTGCCCGTCGTGTGAGGCCCGATACGTCGAGGAGTACGAGTCGCGTCGGGAGGCCCTCGAGTGAGCGAGCTCGAGTACCGCTCGGCGGCTCCACATCCCCGTTCGATCGGCGTCCAGACGGCTCCTGCGGTGGACGAACGGACGGTCGATCCCCATTATTCGTGAGAATCTGTTCTCGAGTGCCACATTTGCCGCAACTTTGTGCCCACACGTCCACTGAGGTGCGCGCGCCAGCATTGAGATGGTGATCCGGGCGACGTTCTGGCTCGAATCGGACGATGAACGGTTCGTTTTCGAAACGAAAAACAGTATGATACTAGGAGCATGACTCTGTATTAGGTCGTTGATGTCGTGCGGTTTTTCGGTCTAGACGGCTGATTGTGTGACTGTCTCACAGCAGTGATCGCCTCTCACAGCGTCAAGTTTATATACGACGTCGCACCTCGGGTTCAGATACAATGTCTTCACCAGACAACCCGTCCTCTGACACCAGTCAGGGGGGTCGAGTTCTTCCAGGGCACGTTAGATTCCACTGACGAAATAGAGTCAGCACGTGTTTTCGATACGACCCTCCGGGACGGCGAACAGTCGCCCGGAACTTCGTTCTCCTACGACGATAAACGGCAGATCGCGTCCATCTTGGACGATATGGGCACCCACGTCATCGAGGCAGGGTTCCCGGTCAACTCGGACGCCGAGTTCGAGGCCGTTCGTGATATCGCGTCATCGACCCAGACGACGACCTGCGGGTTAGCTCGCGTCGTCGATGGGGACATCGAAGCCGCACTGGACTCCGGTGTCGAAATGGTGCACACGTTCGTCAGCACCAGCGACGTCCAGATCGAGGATTCGATGCACGCGACCAGGGACGAAGTTGTACAGCGCGCAGTCGACTCGGTCGAACGCGTCGTCGAAACGGGGACCACCTGCATGTTCTCGCCGATGGACGCGACGCGAACCGACGAGGCGTTCCTGATGGACGTGATCGAAGCGGTCACGGACGCGGGAGTCGACTGGATCAACATTCCGGACACGTGTGGCGTCGCCACGCCGACGCGGTTCAAGGCCATGATCGAGAAGGTCTGTGCCCACACCGACGCGCGGATCGACGTCCACACGCACGACGACTTCGGGCTGGCCACCGCCAACGCGCTGGCCGGCATCGAAGCGGGCGCGGATCAGGCCCAGGTCTCGGTCAACTCCATCGGCGAGCGGGCCGGTAACGCCGCCTACGAGGAGTACGTGATGGCCGTCGAGTCGCTCTACCAGACCGATACGGGGATCGACACGACGCGAATCACCGAACTCTCCGAGATCGTCGAGGAGAAAAGCCAGATGGAGACGCCGGGCAACAAGCCGATCGTCGGCGACAACGCCTTCTCCCACGAGAGCGGGATCCACGCCGCCGGCGTCATCGAAAACTCCGATACCTTCGAACCCGGCGTGATGACGCCGGAGATGGTCGGTGCCACGCGAAAGCTCGTCATGGGCAAACACACCGGCACCCACTCGGTCCGCGAGCGACTGGTCGAGCGCGGATTCGACCCGTCGGAAGACCAGGTCAGAGCGGTCACCCGCCGCGTCAAAGACTACGGCGCGGAGAAGCGCCGCGTCACGGTCGACGACTTAGAGCGCTTCGCCGAAGAGGCCGGCGTCGAACGCGGGCAACAGGAGGAAGAGGAGGTGCGCGTCTGAGGGATGTCCGCCACGTTTGCCACCGGCCGCGAGCCTTTGCTGTCGCGCTCGAGCGGTCGAACGTTCGCGGTTCACGGCTCGCGCAAAAATTGCAAGAGCCGTGAGACTCGCAACCATTATGAGCCTCGAGCAACCTACGGTAACAGTAATGACGGTCCGCGCTTCGCAGTCGGCTCGCACGCACGCAGCCGACGGCAGCGCGTTCGCTTCGATTCGTATTGTAGGGGCGCTCTCGCCCCATCTCTAGTACCTCGTAGCTCCGGACCGGAATTCGTCGCATCGTTTTCAGAGCGACACGTAACCCAGCAGATGACAGCATACCATACACCCAGCGCACGCACAACGGATCGCCGCACGGCGGCGGGAGGCAATCGATGAGCGAACGTGCAGCAAAAATAACCCCAGCGGACTCGGAGGAAGAAGCGGACGACCAGATCACCGACAGCGCGGCGCCGGACGCGGCCACCGAGGTCGACGAGGACGCCGATACGACGTCGGCCCCTACGCCGGTCACGACGGGAGCGGAATCCGTCGTCCGCGCGCTAGAGAACGCCGGCGTCGAGTACGCTTTCGGCGTCCAGGGCGGAGCGATCATGCCCGTCTACGACGCCCTGTACGATTCGGATATCACCCACGTGACGATGGCCCACGAACAGGGGGCATCCCACGCGGCGGACGCCTACGGCATCGTTTCCGGCGAGCCGGGCGTCTGTCTGGCGACCTCTGGGCCGGGCGCGACGAACCTCGTGACCGGCATCGCGGACGCCGACATGGACTCGGATCCGATGGTCGCGCTCACGGGCCAGGTGCCGACGGAGTTCGTCGGCAACGACGCGTTCCAGGAGACCGACACGACGGGCGTCACGACGCCGGTCACGAAGGATAACACCTTCTCGTCGGATCCGGACCGCGTCGGCAGCGACGTCAGCGAGGCGTTCGCGCTCGCCCGCGAAGGACGACCCGGACCGACGCTGGTCGACCTGCCGAAAGACGTGACGAAAGCCGAGACGGACCGCGAACCCGACGCGCCGAAGACGCCCGACACCTACCACGTCCAGGAGCGAGCCGACTCGGAGATCGTCGCGGATGCCGCCGAGCGAATTGAAAACGCCGACCGTCCGGTCATGCTGCTCGGCGGCGGCGTCATCAAGGGCGAGGCCAGCGAGGCCTGCCGCGAGTTCGCCATCGAACACGAGATTCCGGTCATCACGACGATGCCCGGCATCGGATCCTTCCCCGAGGATCACGAGCTCTCGATGGAGATGGCCGGCATGCACGGGACGGGTTACGCCAACATGGCGATCACCCACTGTGACACCATGCTGGCGATCGGGACCCGATTCGACGACCGGCTGACCGGCGGCATCGAGACCTTCGCGCCCGACGCGGAGGTCATCCACGTCGACATCGATCCCGCGGAGATCAGCAAGAACATCCACGCGGACTATCCACTGGTCGGCGACGCCGAAACCGTCGTCGGCCAGCTGAGCGAGGCCGTCGAGACCTCGCCGGCGGCCAAGAAGTGGCGCGTGCAGTGCCAGCAGTGGAAGTCCGATTACTCGATGGCCTACGACGCGCCCGAGGACAGACCGGTCCAGCCGGAGTTCGTCGTCGAGGCGTTAGACGAAGCCACCGCCGACGACACCATCGTCACCACCGGCGTCGGCCAACACCAGATGTGGGCCTGCCAGTACTGGACCTACACCGAGCCCCGCACGTGGGTCTCGAGTCACGGTCTCGGGACGATGGGGTACGGCCTGCCGGCCGCTATCGGCGCGCGACTCGCCGCCGACGACGACCAGGACGTCGTCTGTATCGACGGCGACGGCTCGTTCCTGATGACGCTGCAGGGGCTCTCAGTTGCGGTTCGCGAGAACCTGGACATCACGGTCGCCGTGCTCAACAACGAGTACATCGGGATGGTTCGACAGTGGCAGGACGCCTTCTTCGAGGGCCGTCACTCCGCGTCGAACTACAACTGGATGCCGGAGTTCGACAAGCTCGCCGAAGCGTTCGGCGCAGCCGGCTTCCGCATCGACGAGTACGACGACGTCGCGGACACGATCGAGGAGGCGCTCGACTACGACGGTCCCTCGGTCATCGACGTCCACATCGACCCGCAGGCGAACGTTTACCCGATGGTGCCGTCCGGCGGCGACAACGGCCAGTTCGCACTGGAGGATGATCACCTATGAATTCCGAAAGAGCAAGCTCTCTCGTCTTCACACGAACCACGAGGTGGTTCGCGTGAAACGAGGGCTGGACGGCCCCGCCCCGGAGGAGCGACCGACCCCCGACGGTCGGCGCAACAAGCAGGGGATCCGGATCGATCCGGAGGTCGAAGCGAAACACGAGCCGCGCCGAACGGTTATCTCGGCGCTGGTCACCCACGAGCCCGGCGTGCTCTCGGACGTCTCGGGACTGTTCTCGAGGCGGCAGTTCAACATCGAGAGTCTGACCGTCGGGCCGACGGAAGACGACGAGCGCGCGCGGATCACGGTCGTCGTCGAAGAACCCGATCCCGGCATCGACCAGATCAAGAAACAGCTTCGGAAGCTCGTGCCGGTAATCTCGGTGCGAGAGCTCGAGCCCGACGCGATGCGCCGGGAGCTGGCGCTGGTCAAAGTCACCGCCGACGAGCCCGCACAGGTCAACGCCGTCGCGGACATGTACGACGCGACGACCGTCGACTCGAGTCCGGAGACGGCGACGTTCGAGATCACGGGCTCCCGCCAGAAGATCGAAGCCGCGATCGAGACGTTCGGCCAGTTCGGCGTTCGAGAGATCTCCCGAACCGGCACGACGGCGCTCGCTCGCGGCACCGAGGACACAGCCGCGCCCGTGAGCGCGACCGAATCGGCCGCCGACGGGGCGAACCAAGACGGAACCTACACACAGACAGCTGACGATGACTGACGAATTCACCACCGAGATTTACTACGACGACGACGCAGACGTATCGACGCTCGACGACGAGACCGTGGCCGTACTGGGCTACGGGAGCCAGGGTCACGCCCACGCGCTGAACCTCCACGAGAGTGGAGTCGACGTGATCGTCGGTCTCCGCGAGGGATCGGCCTCGCGCGACGCCGCCGAAGCGGACGGGCTGACGGTCGCGACGCCCGACGAAGCGGCCAAACAGGCGGGCTACATCTCCGTGCTCGTCCCCGACACCGTCCAGGCGTCGGTCTACGAGAACGCGATCGAGCCGAACCTCGAGGCGGGCGACACCCTGCAGTTCGCCCACGGCCTGAACATCCACTACGGCCAGATCGAGCCCCCGGAGGGCGTCGACGTCTCGATGGTCGCCCCGAAGAGCCCGGGCCACCTCGTGCGCCGGAACTACGAGAACGACGAGGGGACGCCGGGCCTGCTGGCGGTCTATCAGGACACGACGGGCGACGCGGAAGAGCGCGCCCTCGCGTACGCGAAGGCGATCGGCTGTACTCGCGCCGGCGTCATCGAGACGACGTTCCAGGAGGAAGTCGAGTCCGACCTCTTCGGCGAGCAGGCCGTCCTCTGTGGCGGCGTCACCTCGCTGGTCAAACACGGCTACGAGACGCTCGTCGACGCGGGCTACTCGCCGGAGATCGCCTACTTCGAGTGTCTGAACGAGCTCAAACTGATCGTCGACCTGATGTACGAGGGCGGCCACGCCGAGATGTGGGATTCCGTCTCCGATACGGCGGAGTACGGCGGTCTCTCCCGCGGCGACCGCATCGTCGACGAGCACGTTCGCGAGAACATGGAGGAGACGCTCGAGGAGATCCAGAACGGCGAGTTCACGCGCGAGTGGATCCTCGAGAACCAGGCCGGCCGACCGAGCTACACCCAGCTTCGCCAGGCCGAGAAGAACCACGAGATCGAGGAGGTCGGCGCCCGACTGCGCGACCTGTTCGCGTGGGCGGAAGAAGAGGACACGGAAGACGAAGAAGACGACTCCGTCCGCGTGCAGGCGGACGACTGAGATAGCACACGATTCAGAACCCATGAGACAGAACGAGAACACAGACACGATGGCCGACGTCAGCCACAAGAATCCCTACACCGGGGAGACGGCTGGACGGCTGTTCAGCCGCGGCCCGACCGTCGTCACCGACGGGGGGACCGACGGTGAAGAGCCGTCGGCAACCGATCCGAACGGACGCACGGACGAGGAACCGGAGACGATGGCGGACGTCGAACACACGCCGCCACAGGACGCCGACGACGCGAACCGCGTCTTCGAGCGCGGTCGTAAACCCACCCCAGAGGACACAGAATGAGCGAGGGAACGCTGTACGACAAGGTCTGGGATCGACACAAAGTAACCCGCCTGCCAACCGGGCAGGATCAGCTGTTCGTCGGCCTTCACCTCATCCACGAGGTCACGAGCCCGCAGGCGTTCGGGATGCTCCGCGAGCGCGACCTCGAGGTCGCGTATCCGAAGCTGACCCACGCGACGGTCGACCACATCGTGCCGACGGCCGACCAGTCCCGTCCGTACGAGGAGGACGCGGCCGAGGAGATGATGAGCGAACTCGAGCGGAACGTCCGCGACGCGGGCATCGACTTCTCGGACCCGACGACGGGCGATCAGGGGATCGTTCACGTCATCGGTCCGGAGCAGGGGCTCACCCAGCCCGGCAAGACGATCGTCTGTGGGGACTCCCACACCTCGACTCACGGCGCCTTCGGCGCGCTCGCGTTCGGGATCGGTACCAGCCAGATCCGTGACGTGCTCGCGACGGGCACCGTCGCGATGGAGAAACAGAAGGTCCGCAAGATCCAGGTCGACGGCGAACTCGGCGAGGGCGTCGAAGCGAAGGACATCGTCCTCGAGATCATCCGCCGACTCGGTACCGAAGGCGGCGTCGGCTACGTCTACGAGTACGCCGGCGAGGCCATCGAGAACCTCGGCATGGAGGGCCGAATGTCGATTTGTAACATGTCCATCGAAGGCGGCGCTCGCGCGGGCTACGTCAACCCCGACGAGACCACCTACGAGTGGATGAAAGAGACGGACTACTTCCAGGACAATCCCGAGCGTTTCGAGGAACTAAAACCCTACTGGGAGTCGATCCGGAGCGACGACGACGCGGCGTACGACGACGTCGTCACGATCGACGCGACCGAACTCGAGCCGGTCGTCACCTGGGGCACCACGCCCGGACAGGGGATCGGCATCTCTGATCCGATTCCGGAACCCGAATCGCTGCCCGCGGACAAGCAAGACACGGCTCGACGCGCCCAGGAACACATGCGCGTCGAACCCGGCGAGACGATGGAGGGCTACGAGATCGACGTCGCCTTCCTCGGCTCGTGTACGAACGCCCGCCTGCCCGACCTGCGCCGTGCGGCGGCGCTCGTCGAGGGCCAGCAGGTCCACGACGATGTCCGCGCCCTCGTCGTTCCCGGCAGCCAGCGCGTCCAGGAGACCGCCGAGCAAGAGGGTCTCAAGGACATCTTCGAGGAAGCCGGCTTCGAGTGGCGAAACGCCGGCTGTTCGATGTGTCTGGGGATGAACGAGGACCAACTCGAGGGCGACGAGGCCTGTGCCTCCTCCTCGAACCGGAACTTCGTCGGCCGCCAGGGCAGCAAGGACGGACGGACCGTCCTGATGAGTCCGGGAATGGTCGCTGCGGCGGCGATCAACGGGGAAGTCTCTGACGTGCGCGAATTGAAGGAGGTGACCACCGCATGAGCGGAGCGGAAGAAGTCGAAATCCCGGAAGTCAACTACGTCTCCGGCTCGGCCGTCCCGATTCGGGGCAACGACATCGACACCGACCAGATCATTCCCGCGCGGTTCATGAAGGTCGTCACCTTCGACGGACTGGGCGAGTTCGCGTTCTTCGATCTGCGCTTCGACGACGACGACAACCAGAAAGAACACCCGTTCAACGAGGAACGGTTCCAGGACTCCTCGGTGATGGTCGTCAACAGCAACTTCGGCTGTGGCTCCTCGAGAGAGCACGCGCCCCAGGCCCTGATGCGCTGGGGGATCGATGCGATTATCGGCGAGAGCTTCGCCGAGATTTTCGCGGGTAACTGTCTGGCGCTCGGCATTCCGACCGTGACCGCCGACAGCGAGACGATCCAGGCCCTGCAGGACTGGGTCGACGCGAACCCCGACGGCGAGATCGATATCGACGTCGAAGCCGAACAGGTTACGTACGGCGACGAGACGATCGACGTCACCGTCGACGACGCCCAGCGCAAGGCGCTCGTCGAGGGCGTCTGGGACACGACGGCGCTGATGAAGTCCAACGCCGGCGAAGTGCGGAAAAAGGCTCAGGAACTGCCGTACGTTGAGGACGCGGCGATTCCCGACGCCGAGTAGACTCGAGTCGACGACCTCGAAACCGAACGAGGTGGCGGTTCGTTTTTCCCACCTGTCTTCCGCCGTCGAGTGGCGACTTCGCTCGAGCCGTGGCCCCTGCTATCACGCCGGAAGCGGCAGAACGCGCCGCCCACCGTCATCGATTTCGGCACCTGTCCGAAAGCCAGTGTATGTCCCCGAACCGTGACGTCGCCTTGTTCCTCTCGCTGGCGGTGCTCTGGGGCCTCTCCTTTCCGGCGATTTCGGTCGGACTCGAGTCGCTCCCGCCGCTGCTCTTTGCGGCCGCCCGGTACGATATCGCGGCGATCTTGCTGCTGGCGGCGGCGATCGTTCGCGTCGATCAGTGGCGACCGACCGCGCGGAACGATCTGGCGGCGATCGTCGGCGGCGGGATCTTTCTCGTCGCCGGCAACGGATTGCTCTTTATCGGCCAGCAGACGGTCCCCAGCGGCGTCGCCGCGATCCTACAGGGGCTGGTGCCGATCGTCACCGCGCTGTGGGCGATCCCGCTGCTGGGCGAGCGACTGTCGGCAATCGGTGCCGTCGGCGCCGCGATCGGGTTTCTGGGCGTCGGGCTGATCGTCCAGCCGGATCCCGGCAATCTGCTGGCCGGCGATACCGCCGCGCGCTTGCTCGTCGTCGGGCAGGTCTGTAGCGTCGCACTCGGCGGCGTCTTGGTCCAACGAGCGGGTCCAACGTTGCCGCAGCTACCGCTCGTCGGCTGGTCGATGCTCGTCGGCGCCGTCGTCTTACATCTCGTGAGCCTCGGCACCGGCGAGCTCTCACGCGTCGGCGCGATCGAGCCCGCCTCGTTCGGTGCCGTGGTCTACCTCGGCGTGTTCGCGACCGCGATCGCCTTCATGATCTACTTCACCATCCTCGAGAAACACGGCGCGTTCGAGGCGGCGCTGATCGGGTATCTGGTGCCGATCGTCGCAACGGTCGCCGGCGTCGTCCTGCTCGACGAGTCGATCGGCGCGCTGACGATCGGCGGCTTCCTCCTGGTCGCGATCGGATTCGCGCTGCTCAAGCGGCGGGCGATCGCCGACGCCGTCGGGGTCTCGACGGGCGTCGGCAGCCCCTGATCGGGGCTCGCATCGAGGAACCTTCCTACGTCGTCAGCGCGTCTCTCGTCTCCGCGACGGTCGCCCGTTCGACTCTCGGGGTTCGTCGCGAACTCGCTATCGACGCGTTCGCGACTCGTTCACAATGTTGGTATCGATACCCTCTTTTCGGCCGCCACGAGATGGTCGAGCATGACTCACGAAATCGCCGTCATCCCGGGCGACGGAATCGGGCAGGAAGTCACCCCCGCCGCGGTCGAGGTCCTCGAGGCGCTCGACATCGACTTCGAGTTCACCGAAGCGGACGCAGGCGACGCCGTCCTCGAGAAGACCGGCGAAGCACTCCCGCAGGAAACGTACGATCTCGCGGCGTCGGCCGACGCGACGCTGTTCGGTGCGGCCGGCGAGACCGCCGCGGACGTCATCCTTCCGCTCCGGGACGCGGTCGACTCCTTCGTCAACATCCGCCCCGCGAAGGCGTATCCGGGGATCGACGCCGTTCGGCCCGAGACGGATCTCGTCTTCCTCCGCGAGAACACGGAGGGCGTCTACTCGGGGCTCGAGGACCGACTCACGCAGGACGTCTCGACGCTCACCCGCGTCGTCACGGAGACCGCCTCGAGGGACCTCGCAGAGTTCGCTTGCGACTACGTCTCGGAGGCCGACGAGCACGACGGCTTCTCCATCGTCCACAAGGCGAACGTCATGCGCGAGACGGACGGGCTGTTCCGTGACACCATCAAGTCGGTCGCCGACGAGGAGGGCGTCGAGACGGACGAAGTGCTGATGGACGCCTTCGCGACGCGGGTCTGTCTCGACCCCGAACAGTTCGACGTCATCGTCTGTCCGAACCTCGCGGGCGACGTCCTCTCGGACCTCGCCGCCGGCCTCGTCGGCGGACTCGGCTTGCTCCCCTCGGCCAACGTCGGTCCCGACCGCGCGCTGTTCGAACCGGTCCACGGCACCGCACCCGACATCGCCGGCGAGGGCGTCGCGAACCCGGCCGCGACGATCATCTCCGCCGCGATGTTGCTCGAGTACCTCGGCTACGACGCGGAGAGCGAGGCGGTCCACGAGGCCGTCGAAGCGACGCTCGAAGAGGGGCCGCGAACCGCGGATCTGGGCGGCGACGCTTCGACCGAGGACGTGACGAACGCCGTCATCGATCGACTGTAACGCTCGAACTGCGGTTTTCCGCTCGAGTACCGCTTCTGCGGCTCGATCGGATACAGATTCAAGTGGGATCGCTGCTTCTGTCTGCGCATCTTCACCGTGACACCGACTGTCGTTCGATTCGTCCGAGTACGCTCGAATTCTCTCGGGGAGCGATACGTGGAGCCGAGCCGATGACCTCTGCGAACTTCGGCCGAATCGTCGACGACGGGCCGCTCTTCGGAGCCTGTCGGCCCGGCCACCTCGGCGGCGACCTCGCGGAGTGGACCGAAATTCTCGAGACCAACGGCGTCTCCGGGGTCCTCTGTCTCCTCTCGGAACGCGAAGCCTCTCGATGGGGGCTCCCCGGGGAGTACGGCGAAACGTTCGATACCGCTCACGTTCCGATTCGAGACCGCCACCTTCCCAATATTGAACGGCTCAGGAGTGCCGTCGAGTTCATCGAGCGGATGACGGCCGACGGCGGCCGCGTCGTGCTCCACTGTAACGCCGGTCTCGGTCGCACGGGTGTGGTCGCCGCCGGCTGGGTGGCTCACGACCGAGACTGCTCGCCGGAAGCCGCGATCGACGCCGTCGAAACGCGACCGTGGCCGCGCGCGCCGCGAGAGGCGATCAGGGACGGGAACGCGACCGAGGAGGAGTTGTACGAACTGCTCGAACGGATCTAGTTCGGCGCAGTCTGCCGGACGGACAATTAACACGGATCGCGTGGTAGCCGTTCGTGATGACCCGAGACGACACCCTCGCCGGCGTCCAGTCGCGAACCGTCGACACCGACCGACTCGAGACGCACTACCTCGAGTCGGGCGGCGAATCCGAATCCGGTGAGACCGACGACACGGTCGTCTTCGTCCACGGAAACGTCTCTTCCTCCCGGTTTTTCGAGGACGCGATAGCCGACCTGCCGGATCGCTATCACGCGATCGCACCGGACCTGCGTGGCTACGGCGATTCGGAGACGAAACCCGTCGATGCGACGAACGGGCTCGGGGATTTCGCCGGCGACCTCCGTGCCCTGTTCGACGAACTCGACGTCGAGGATCCCATCACGCTCGTCGGCTGGTCGAACGGCGGCGGGGCCGCGATGCGGTACACGATCGACAACCCGGAGATGGTCGACTCACTCGTGCTGATCAACCCGCTCTCGCCGTACGGCTTCGGCGGGACGAAAGACGAGGACGGAACGCCGTGTTTCGACGACTACGCCGGCTCCGGCGGCGGCCTCGGCAACGACGAGTTCGTCGCGGGTCTCGCCGACCGGGACCGGAGCGAGGGCGGCGAATCCTCGCCGCGGAAGGTGCTGCGAACGTTCTACGTCGACCCGACCCACGAGTTCGACGAGGCTCGCGAGGAGTCGTACCTGACGGGGATGCTCGACACCGCAACTGGGGACGAGAACTACCCCGGGAATGCGGCGCCGAGCGAGAACTGGCCCGGTGTTGCGCCGGGCGATACCGGCGTAAACAACGCTATCTCGCCGAAGTACTGCTCGCTCGCGGAGATCACCGAGATCGATCCGGACGAGAAACCACCCGTACGCTGGATCCGCGGCGATTCGGACCAGATCGTCTCCAACGAGTCCTTCTTCGACGTCGGCACGCTCGGGCAGATGGGCGAAGTGCCGGGCTGGCCCGGCGAGGACGTCTTCCCACCGCAGCCGATGGTCGACCAGACCCGCGCGGTTCTCGAGGAGTACGCGGATGCCGGCGGCGAGTTCGACGAGGTCGTTTTCAGAAACACTGGACATACGCCCCACCTCGAAGTGCCCGGGGACTTTCTGGACGAACTCGAGACCGTAATCGGTCAGTAAGCACCGCGTCGCGCGTTCGGCCTCCGTGGCTACTGCCCGTCTTCGTCCTCGTCGGTCCCCCGCTCGCTACGCATCGTCCGGAGCGTCGACAGGCCGCGCTTTCGGGTGACTCCCTTCGAGATCCTGACGCCGTCGAACGTTCCCGTCCCGTAGGCGACGCTCGCACCGAGGTGGTCCATGAAGTAGGCGAAGCTCGCGAGCCACAGCAGTATCCCCGTGAGGGCGACGAAGGCGAGTCCCGTGACGAGCAACGACGGGCCGGCCACTCCCGCTGCGATCCCGGCGACGACGTAGACGAACGCGACGATCACCATGAGTACGGTGACCGTCGCGAACATGTCGTTGACGGCCGTCACCCGCGCGTTGTACTCGATCCACCGGCCGTAACTCCGGAGAAGTCGGACCTCGAACCGGTCTTCCTCGCGGTCGGAACCGCCTCGACTCGACTCGAGCGCGACCTCGACGGCGTCGGCGTCGATACCGCCCCGAAGGTTCGACGCCGTGTACGTCACCCCGGCGAGTCCCGTCGAAACCAGTAAGAGCAGCCCGCCGGCGATCGTAAAGAGGTTGACGAACGGCACGACGTTCAGATCGGTCTGTACGATGATCGATCCGCCGGTGACGACGAGCCCGATCAACAGGAGGTTCGCTTTCAGGATCTCGATGGCCTTGGCGTCGATCTCCTGGAGTCGTTCGACCTGGTAGTCGAACGTCATCCGGAGTTCGTCCCGGAGCATCTCGAACCGCTCCTCGTCCAGTTCGATCTCCCCGGTCGCCGCGTCCGTCTCGAGCGCCGCGTCCGCATCGACCGGTTCGTCGCTCCGATTCCGCCTCATGTGTCCGTCCCTCCCGCCCGGACCGTAAATAGGCAGGCGGTCTCGAGCGACGCGTCGAGAGTCGCGGACAGCTGACGTCGCCGTCAGCTGATATCGAGCGCGTCCCGGTCGGCTCCGGCGAGTTCGACCAGGGCATCGGCCTCGAGCAGATGGCAGTCACCGGGGACGACGAGCAGGTGTAGCGGATCGCCGAACTCCCGCTCCGCGAGTTCGGTCATCGTCCCGGCCTCGACGAGCGGGTCCGGACTGCCCGCGCGGGCGACGACGACGCCGACGAGATCGGGGTACTCCTCGGCGAGGAGTTCGGCCCCGACGTCTGCGGTCATGTACTCCTCGAGCGTTTCGTCCGTCTCGAGGCGATTCGTCGCGGCCTCGTTGTCCACCTTGATATCGAGGTAGACGACCGTGTGGAGGCCGTCCGCGCGGTTGTCGTCGATCGTATTCGAGACGCTCGCGGGGAGTCCCTCCGCGCCGTGAGCGTAGGGAAACGGCAGCGTCGTCGCCTTACCGAAGCGGTAGTTCTGGAGTCCGGTGAGCGCGCTCGTGGCCGTCTGTGCCGTCACGCCGTGGACGACCCGCGTTTCGATGCCGCGCTCGTGGGCTCGCAGACGAAGGTCGACGTGGGTCGTCGAGATCATCGTATCCCCCGCGGTCAGGAAGGCGACGTCCTCGGTCTCGGCGGCCTCGAGAATGTCCTCTGGGTGCTGTTCGACGCCCGTGCGGTCCCGAACCTCGATCTCGATATCGTGGTGGGACTCGAGGTCCTCGAGGGACGTGCCGATCAGCTCGCTGGTGTAGAACTCGGCGTAGACGCGGTCGGCGTTCCGAAGCGCTTCTTGGCCCTCGACGGTGATCGAGTGCTCGTCGTAAAGGCCGAGACCGATGAAGGTGAGCATGACGGCCCGTAGTGCGAGCGGTGGGAATACGTTTTCGAGACGGTCGCCGCGGTCCGGGCCGCGAGGGGAGCTAGCCGAGGAGGATTCGAACCCCCGACCGTTCGGTACGAGACCGAACGCTCTGTCCGTGCTGAGCTACCGGCCACCGCTCGGTACCACGAACGAATGTATATATTTCGTCACTTGTACTGCCGCGGTACCGCGGAGAGGTCCTCGCAGAACGATTCCGGCAACGGGTGACACGGAGTTCGGCTACCGGAGCCAGGACGGATCGAGACGCTACTCGTCGTCCACGACCGCTACCGCTTCGATCTCGACCAGGTGGTCCGGATCGATCAACCGCTGAACCTCGACCATACTGGCTGCCGGACGGATCTCCCCGAACACCTCGCCGTGGGCCCGCCCGATCGCCTCCCAGTCGTCGATATCGGTGACGAAAATTCTGGTCCGGACGACGTCCTCGAGCGATCCGCCGGCTTCTTCGAGTGCGTCCGTGACGATCTCGAGGGCGCGTTTCGTCTGTCGGTACGGATCACCGGGGGCGACGACCTCGCCATCGTCGTCGGTCGCCGTCGTTCCCGCAACGTGGATCTGCGAACCGGCGCGGACTGCTCGAGAGTAGCCTACTTTCGGTTCCCACTCGGTGTCGCTCGAGACACGTTTTCGTTCCATGCGGTGAGCAGACGGGCCACCCTCAAAAGCGTCTCTCGGACCGTGGGGCGTCAGAGCGAGATGTGTGACGTCGAGTCGGGACCGCCGTCGTCGTCCATCCCGCCCTCGTGAACGAACGACGCGTCGTCGTCGGTGAGAAAGACAGTGCCATCGGTGTGGACCGTGATATCAATCGACGGGAGCGTCGTGTCGGCCGCTTCGCCGTTATCACAGTGACCGGAACAGGAGTCGAACAGCGACCCGTGTCGGGGACAGATAAGCTGGCCGTCGCGCATCGGGACGCCCCGACCCGTATCGAACCGCTGAGCCTCGTGCGTACAGCGGTTGATCCAGGCCTCGACACCGTCGTCGCAGGGAACGAGGATCACCTCTTCTCGCTCGCCGTGTCGATCCCGTACCGTAAACAGCCACGAGCCCTCCTCGTGAACCGTCTCCACGGTCGTGAGTTTGTGCATACGGACGGATTGGCACGAGGCCTGAAAACTGTTCACGGCCGGCGGTCCGGAAAACGTCACCGTTACGGCGGACCGCCGGCTTCGTCACGGTATGGAAGTGCCGTGCGTCCGCGTCCCGCGCGAGGAGGGCGAAGCCACGCGCCGCGAACTCGCGGACGCGGACCTGATCGACGACGAGTACGAGATTTCGGTGGCCGACGGCAGTCTCTACGTGCCGATCACGGACCCCGACGCGGTTTCGGACACCCTCGAGGTCGTCGCCCGCCCCGTCGAGGAGCGCGAGACGCAGACGACGCCGGCCGATATTCTGGGGTGGGAGCCGTCCTACGAGCGACTCGGTCGCGCCGCCCTGCTCGACGAGGACGACGACGAACGCGCCCGCGAAATCGCCGACGCCGTCCTCGAGTCAGATCTCCCCCTCGAGACGGTGCTCAACAAGGCGTCGAAGGTGAAAGGCGAGACGCGGGTGCGAGACTGGGATATCCTCGCCGGCGAGGACACGGAGGTCGTCCACCGCGAGTACGGCTGCGAGTTCGCGCTCGACCTCGCCGCCGTCTACTTCTCGCCGCGGCTCGCAACCGAGCGCCACCGGGTCGCAAAACAGGTCAGCGACGACGAGCGGGCGCTCGACATGTTCGCCGGCGTCGGTCCGTTCGTGATTCCGTTCGCGAAACGCGGCGCGGAGTGCGTCGGCGTGGACGTCAACGAAGACGCTATCGAGTACCTGCGCGAGAACGCGCGCCGGAACGGCGTCGCGGATCGCGTGACGGCGATCTGTGACGATGTCCGGACGGTGGCCAACGAGTACGCAAACTGGGCCGATCGCCTCGTGATGAACCTGCCCCACAGCGCCGACGAGTTCCTCGAGAGCGCCGTTACCCTCGCGGGCGACGACTGCGTGATCCACTACTACGATATCCAACACGAGGACGATCCGTTCGGGCCGGGCGAGCGGGCGATTCGGAATGCGGCCGAACCGGAGTACGAGGTTTCCGTCGAGACGCGGCGGACGGTTCGTTCCTACGCGCCACACGAGTTGAACGTCTGTCTGGACGTTCGACTCGAGCGATAAGCCGAGCCACGCGAATGTTCCACACGTCCGTATCGATTCGCAATCCTTATGGCTGGTATCGACCCTACAAATTAACGCGCACCTCGCCGGTGTAGCTCAGACTGGCAGAGCGAATCCTTCGTAAGGATTAGGTCGAGGGTTCAAATCCCTCCACCGGCTTGCTTTCTGCGACGAACGTTACGTGAGGAGCAAAGCAAGCCGTGGAAGATTTGAATCAGAGAGGAGCGTGCTCCGACCGTGGTTCACAATCCTCTCCACCGGCTTTTTACTGCGAACAACACGTGAGCAGCAACGGCCCTCGAGGGATTTGAGTTGGGGAGCGACTTCGCTGTGGCCGTAGTTCACGATCCCGCCGCAGGCATGCGTTTTGGTGGCCCAGTCCGAAAGCAGCAAATCCATCTGATGGAATCCGAGGCGCGGAGAGACGCCGGTGTGACGTTAGGTTGCAGCCACTACCTACTCCACAACGTACATACGGGTTACACAGTAACGAAGTCGTATGATCAGTCCGTCCTGTCCCAGTTGTGACGGAAGTCTCTTCGTGACGAAGATTCGGACAGGTGGGGCGCTCTTTCGACCGGAGAACGACTACTTCCGATGCTGGCGCTGTTTTCACAAGTTCACGCCGGCCGACGAGGAGGGCGACCAGCCGGCCGAGCAGATCGACGCGTTCGACCGTCGCGCGGAATCGAAGGATCCGAGAGTCGAGATTACGGCGGTCGACCTCGAGCTCGAAACCGAAGGGACCCAACGCGCCGTCGAAGCGTTCGCCGTAACGGTCGAGAACAGAACCACCGCGGCGCTCCCGGTGACGCAGGTTCTCCTCTCGTTCGACGGTGGAGAGATGAAGATGACGCCAAAAAACGAAACCGTCGTTGGCTCGGAGGACTCGGCGACGATCGATGTCCACTGGAGTTGGATCCCGCTCGAGCACGAGACGATGACGGTGACGCTCCGCTCGCGTGATAGTACGGTCGCGTCCACGGATGTGACGCTTTCCAAATCCGATTAGTTCAGCGCGGCTTTGTTGAACCGTGCTGGGAGTGATAGGTTAGAACCTCTGTGATAAGTACCGGGCAAGGCGTTACCGCTGCAGTCGGGGTACAAGCGCAGTACCCGGGAGTGACCATCGGGAGCGGCCTTTTTAGTGGGTTTTTGCGCCCAGCGCGGGACCTATGGTCCCGCGGGCCGTGCGAACGGGCGCTTCGCGCCCGTGAGCAGACGAGAGGTTCCGAACGAAGTCGTTCGAAAGACGCTTTGCGTCTTTCGTGATGACGATAAACCTCTGGTTTCTCGAACCATGAGGAATCCCGAGGCGGAAAAAGGTACTTCTGCACCTGCAGTGAACGTGTATTTTACGCGAAACAGATCCGATTACGAGTCTCAACAGAACCATCGGTGACCGTCCTACGGGCCACTATCGAGAACTCGCTTCACGGCGTTCGCTTCGCCGCGACGGACGAGTTCCGACGCCGTCGAGACGGCACACTCGAGTTCCTCGGCAACGGCTTCGATACCGCCCTCGCGCGGAATTTCGTAGAAGCCGACGTCCCAGGCGGCCTGCAGTGCGGCTGCCTGTCGATCGGACACCGCCGCGCCGGCGACTGCGATCTCCTGGCTGACCCAGCGAACGTCCAGTCCAATTCCGTCGGGCACCTCCTCGACGACGGCGGTCAGCGCCGACGGATGGCCGACGACGGTCAGTCGGATCGTCCTATCCGAGCGAATCTCGATAGGCGGGACGACCACGACGGTCTCCTGTGCGAGCGCGTCCAAGAGTGACAGCCCTTCCGGCCCGAGTTCTCGACGAAGATAGAGGAAGAAGCCGTCGTCGGAGGGAGTAATATCGTACTCGAGAACGGTCTCGAGAGCACACAACAGCGCCTCGTAGGCCTCGGGTTGGCCGTAGACGAACGACGTGATCGTCTCGACCCCGTCGACAGCCTGTCCGCCGACGATGATCTCTCGATCGATATCGGGCGATTCGCAGATTCCCTTGTGTAACGGCGGAATCGCTGCCGACGTGTAGCGGAGTTCGATGCGCATCGACTTCATGGCTCGAGAGTACGGCCCGTAGGACTTAAATTCCCGATAGCTATCGGGAGACGTCCTACCGACCGCGACGGGTCCCAGTGCATCTCGAGCGGTACCTCGAACGAACGGAAACGCGCAACATCGCAAAAACGAACGGCAGTCGTCGATCGATTCGAAACGGAACGTCGACTACTCGGTAAAGGTGATCCAGCCGTCGGGAGCGTGGGCCTTCACATCGTTCATCGCCTCGCGGGCGTCGGTGCGGCTCTCGTAGGTCTGGGTGCTCTCGGCCATCGTCGAGCCGTACTCGTCGACCAGCCGCCAGACCCAGCCCTCGCCGTCTTCGTCGGTGTGCAGTTCGAAGGAGACGCTGTCGATCTCGAGGATGCTCGCCTCTTCGATCAGTTCGCGGACGTTCTCGAGGGCCGCGCGTGCGGCCTCGGTCGAGTCGTGGCTCTCGGAGCCGGTCGCGATCGTCCGCCCGTCCTCGTCGATAAGCCGCCACTGCCAGCGCTCGTCCTCGTCGGCGACGAGTTCGAAGGAGGCGACGTCGAAGTCGACGCGACCCGCCATTGGCGCGAGCTGGCGAACGTCCTCGATGGCGCCCATGGCGGCGGCCTTGGTGGAGACGGCACCGACCGCACTCGCACTGACCTCGCGCTCGCGGTCGATGAGCTCCCACGTCCATCCGTCGCTGCCGTCCAGCCGAATCGCGACGTCCTCGATCGCGAATATCGGCGCGTCGACGGCGTGTGCCTTCAGGCTCTCGGCGCCGGCCATCGCCTCGTCACGGGTATCGTAGCTGACGGTCGAATCGGCGACCTCTTCGCGGTCGCGGTCGAGCAGTCGCCAGTGCCAGCCGCCGCTGTCGTACAGCTGGACCGCAACGTCGCCGATCGTGTGCTGGTGAGCCGCCGCGGCCGAGCGGCGGATGTCGTCCAGTTCGTCGACGAGTTCGTCCCGGGTCGGGTGAGCCTCGCCGGCTTCCGCGACGGTCTCGCCCGAGGGCAGCACGAACCGCCACTGCCAGTCCTCGGCCGCGTATGTCTGGAAGATCGCCGTATCCATCGTCCGAATGTCGGAGTCTAAGTGCTCGAGCAGTCGGTTCATCGCCTGCCGTGCGGCACCGCGAGTCGGGTGCGTGGCTGGGTCCTCCGCGACGAGCTTCCCGGCCTCGTCGATGAGCCGCCAGCCCCACTCGTCGTCCTCGTTGACGAACAGCTCGAACGCTGCGGTCTCGATTTCCAGTAACTCGGCGTCGGGAGCCTGCTCTTTCAGCGTCATCATCGCCTCGGCGGCCTCGCCCCGCGAGGTGTGTTCCTGGCCGCTGTCTGCGAGCACGTTGCCGTCCTCGTCGATGAGCCGCCAGCGCCACTCGCCGGAGTCAGCCTCGTAGACCTGGAACGCCGCGTGTTCGAACTCGATGAGGTCGGCCTCGCTGGCCTGTTCCCGAACCCGCTGGATCGCCTCCGACGCCGTCTCGGCGTCCGAGTGGGGTTCGTTGCTCGCGGCGACGATCTCGCGGTCGTCGGTGACGAGCCGCCAGTTCCAGTCGGGGCCGGTCTGGTCGTCGTACTCGAGCGTCGTACCGCCGTCGGTCTGGGCGACTGCGTCGTCCACCGTTGCCGGGAGGTCGTCGTCCGGACCGGCCGAAGGCGACGCGCTGGCCGTCGGGTATACCTCGTACTCCGCCTCGTCGATCTCGACGACGTCGGCCTCGGGGGCTCCGTCGCTGAACTGATCGGCGCTCGATTCGACGTCGGCCTGTTCGGTGACGTCGGTCGGACTGCGGGCGACGATGTGCTCGGTCTCGTCGACGAGCCGCCAGCGCCAGTCACTGCCCGACTCGTACAGTTCGTAGGTCGGTTCGCCGGCCACGGTGACCGACGCGGACTCGAGTGCGGGGAGCAGTGCTTCGGCAGCCGCTTCGGCGTCGCGACGGGAGTCGAACGTGTCCGAGGCGCTCGCGACGACGTCGTCGGCGTCGTCGACGAAGCGCCAGGTCCAGCCGCCCGGTCGCTCGACGAGTTCGACGCCGACGTGCTCGATGTCGAGCAGGCGTGCGCGGTCGAACCGTTCGGCGAACGTCTGTGCGGCCTCCTCGGCCCGTTCCTGAGTTCGGAAGCCGGAGTCGCTCGAGGCTAACGGATTCCGCTCGTCGTCGACGAGTTGCCAGAACCACTGGTCGCGTTTCTCCTCGTAGGTGAACGCCGCGCCCTCGATCTCGATGACGTCGGCGTCGGGGCCGCGGTCCTTGAGGAAGCTCACGGAGTTCTCGGCGCCGTCGCGCTGGTCGAACTCGCCGGTGCTCGAGCCGACGACGCTGCCGTCGTCGCGCGCGAGCGTCCACTGCCAGGTGCCGTCCCGGTCCTCGTAGAGCCGGAACGCGGAGGTTGTCAACTCCATCAGGCCCGCGGAACTGATCTGGGACTGGACCCGCTCGATGCCATCGGTTGCGTCGGGTCGCGTGACGGCGCTCTCGTTGCTCGTCGCGAGCGCCTCGAGGTGGAGGACGTTCCACTGCCAGTCGCCGTTCTCGTCGCGGAAGACGGCGAACTGCGCGCCCTCCATCGCGTCGCCGGTCAGAATGTCCGGATCGTCGGTCGCCCCCTCCTCCTCGACGAACATCCCTTTCTGTCCTGTGAGGATGGGGACGAGGGCCGTGACGCCGGCGATCAGGCCGATTCCGAGGGTGTAGACGGAGATGACTTGGACGCTGTAGTCGGTCCCGAGCTCTCGCCAGTTGTAGGGGTAGGCCCACCCGAAGAAGACGACGCCGCCGAGTGCGATGAGGAGTCCGAGCACGCTCGCGTAGATCCCGATCCGTCGGACCGGAAGCATGAGCACGATCCCGAACAGACAGAGCGCAAGCCCCGCCGCCGCCGTGACGCCGGAGATCCGAATGAGCGTGTAGGAATCCGCGCTCCCGGCGTAGCCGACGACGAACGTGAATATTCCTGCCGCGCCGAGGAGATAGCCGGCGATGAATATCCAGTAGCCGTAGACGTCCTTGCTCGAGTCGGGCTCACCGACGTAGTGTTCGTACAGTCGAAACAGCTTTTGATGAATTTCAGTCGTTGAGGACATTCGTAAACTTGACCGGATAACTGAAACCCATCATAATAAAGCTCCGGCCACAATATCGAGTTCTGATATGTTCGTCTCGGGCTCTAAGAGAGCGGAACCGCTCCGGAGATTCGATATGTGGGGCCTGTTGAACGTATACAGACCTCTCGGAACGTGGGGTCAACCTGCTCGATCGAAGTGTACAGAATCGATCGCCGAGCGAGGCAAACTGCCTCGACACGCACCCCGTTATTTCAGCATCGCACCCGCCGGGTGCGTCGCACAGACGGCCGGCTCGTAGCCGGCATCAGAGAGCCCCGTGCCGAGCGCGAAGACGGTCTCGCCGAGCATGGCCATCGAGGCCTGCCCGTCGACTTCCGTCACGTCGCCGATCGTCCGCGCGACCTGCTCGGTCAACAGCTCCGCTTCGCGAGCGAACAGCCGAGAGGCGTACATAAACGAGAGCAGGGTCGGTTCCTCGACGACCCGCGAGAGCGCCTGTTTTCCGGCGGCAGAGAGCCGCTCGGTCTCGCCCGAAAGCACGTCCGCCGTCGAGAGTTCGCCGAACGAAACGTACTCTACGCGCGCTCGAGACGGAATCGCGTCGAGCGTGTTCACCTGCGGTGCACCCGGTTCCAGGCGGATCGGGACGCCTCCGTGGGCTTGCGCAACCACGTCTCCCAGTCCGGTTCCCGCCTGTACCTCGGCCCCGTGTGCGATGGTCACGAGTTCGTTCCACGAGAGCTTGCGTTCGAATACCTGGTTCGCCGCGAGGGCGGTTCCGAGCGCCATCGCGCCCGAGACCCCGAAGCCGGAGCCGATCGGGAGTTCCGATTCGGCCTCGACGCGGGCGCTCACTTCGAGCGTCTCGAGAACCGTCTCTACGGGATCCACGTCGCACTCCTCGCCGTCGAGGACGACCGTCGACGTGTCGTCAGTGGCCGGTTCGACCGTCACCTCGACGCCGTCGGTAAGCGTCACTCCCGCGCCGCGGGAGCCCGCTTTCGTCGGATCGTCGTCTGGATGAGCGCTGAAAAAGCCCGTAATGTGCCCCGGTACGAACGCCGTCGACTCCTCGCGCATTGGGCGGTATTTCGGCTCGGACGATATAACAGTGAAGATTCGGTACGGATCGACTCGAGCACATCGTCGCGAACGCACCGAAACCGCTCGGCGGAGACAGCGGCCGTCGTCTGCACACGACGTCGGTGAACCCCAACGTACGTGATCTGTGAGTCACAACCGCATGGATCACGACCTCAAGGAACGTGGGTGATTCCAGAAAAAACTAAAGACGGACAGTTGAGAACCATCTGTAGGCCCGGAGCCGACTGCTTTCAAACCCGTACAGTGTATTCTCTAATTAGCTAACGTCTGAAAACGGTGGGCGTATAAAGGAGTTCACATCAGAGCGAATAAAATGAAATCCGATAGCCGATACTGTTTGAATGGATCATGGCAGATAACAACAAGCAACGGAACCTGCCGGGGGAATCGACGCGCACGAACCGACGAGCCGTACTCAAAGCCACGGGAGCGACGGTCGTCGGAGCGACGGGGCTGGCCGCGGTGTCCGGATCGGCATCGGCTTACAGTCACGAAATCGAAACTATCGAAATAGACGAGGGCGGCTGGTTCAGCGGGTGGAGCGCGGACGGCAGCCTTCCGGTCGCGGACGAAGTGTTCGTCTTCATCCACGGCTGGTTCGGCGACTCGACCGTCTCGAGTCAGGCTGACGATGTTCTGGGGTCGCTAGAGGACGGCGGGTACGACCCCGATGAAGCCGTCGCCCTCGAGTGGCCCGCATCGACGATCAATTTCTTCGGCGCCGAGAGCGACACCGAAGACGTCGGTGAGGTCGCCGCCGAACTCGCCGAGGAGTTCTACGACGACGGCGGCGGCAACATCCGCCTCGTCGGTCACTCCCTCGGGGGCCGCTGTGTCCTCTGGGCCGCGACGAAACTGAGTTCGGGTTACGAGATCGACACCGTCGCGCCCCTCGGCGCGGCCGCCGACGGCTCGGAACTCTGTGAGGACCTCTGGATCGACGGCATCGACAACGCCGGCGAGGTCCGCAACTACCACTCCGAGAACGACTCGACGGTCGGCGCAGCCTACGGCGGCTGGGGCGACACTGCGCTCGGCAACGAGGGCGCCGGCTGTGACCCAGACGGCTACACGGACGTCGACGTGACCGACAGCGTTGGCAGCCACATGGGCTTCCTGGGTGACGAAGCGGTCGGTGCCGACCTCGCCGCTGCGATCGACGGCGACCCCGACGACAATGACGACGATGACGACGACGGCTGGGGCTGGTGGTAACGCGACGGCCAATCGCTGTTCCAGAATCGAGCTCTGTACGTCGACCGTTTTCTCGAGCCGATCACCATCGGGGGCACGCGTGTAATTTTGCACCCCTCGCACCCTCGGCACGTTACTGATATTGCTGTTTAGAGCGTATTTGGCGAACAACCATTCCCTGTATGGTCGATCATTCTACCACTGAAAATACTACCCACTACCTGAATTAACAACGATACCTGGTAGCATATAAATAGATTCGTTACTGAGCAGGTAAAATGAATATTCTTCCTGGGAAACGATATGCTGTCGATGACAGACAACGACTCACCACGCGAAGCGGACGAATCGACGACGCCGAGCCGACGAACGATGCTGAAAGGAACCGGAGCGGCCATCGTAGGCACAGCGGGTCTGGCCGCGTCGTCCAGTTCGGCTACCGCCGTCTCGAGTTGGGATATCGAGGTTCTCGAGGTTGGTGACAGCGTCTTCGGAATCGGCTCGACGCCATCGATCCCCGTCGGCGATGAAGTGTTCGTCTACGTCCACGGCTGGTTCGGCGACTCGACCGTCTCGAGTCAGGCCGCAGACGTCGCAACCTCGATGGAGGACGTCGGCTACGAGGCCGACGAGTACGTCGGCATCGAGTGGGACGCGACGACGATCAACTTCCCGTCCGCCGAAAGCGAGACCGAAGACGTCGGCGAGGAACTCGCCGAGATGGTCGAGGAGTTCTACGACGACGGCGGCGGCAACCTTCGACTCATCGGTCACTCGCTGGGCGGCCGCATCGTCCTCGAGACTGTCAATCACATGGACGACGACTACGAAATCGAAACCGTCGCGCCGCTCGGAGCCGCCGCAGACGGCGACATGGTCTGCGAGGGGAGCGACGGACTGTTCAGCGACAACTGGTACGACGGTATCGCGGCGAACGCGGACGAGGTTCGCAACTACCACTCCGAGAACGATTCGACGGTCGGTGCGGCCTACGGTGGCTTCTTCGGTGCCGCACTGGGTAACGACGGCGCGGGCTGTCCGGGCGACACGGCGGACAACTACACGGACGTCGACGTGACCGACAGCGTCTCGAGTCACCTGGGCTTCCTGGGCGACGAGGCAGTGGGTGCCAACCTCGCCGAAGCGGCCGGCGTCGACGTTGACGATGACGACGGCTGGGGCTGGTGGTAACGGCCCGCCGATTCCCCGAGCACCGTCCGCATCGCTCGCACGCAGCGTCTTCGATAGGCGGTAGACACGAACGTGCTCGAAAAATCGAATGTTTCGCTCGAGTTGCACCGACTCTTCGTCTGTCGCCTCCGGCGAGAGTCGCTGTTGGTCCGGCGAGACTTCCTGCGGTCGCATCGCTGGCTCCCAGATAGTCGCCACTCGCGTGTCGCTTTGCTCCCGCTCGCGTTTTCGAGGACGCTCCTATCAGTCGCGTCCTCGTCTACGGCGACAAACGCTGGCGATCTCGCGGGAATAACGCGGGACCAAAGGTCCCGCGAACTCCCACTCGCCGGTCAGCGGCGAGCCCGATTACGGGCTCAGCCGCTGCCGGTCCGGCGAGACTCCCTGCGGTCGTCTCACTGGCTCCCAGACATTTCGCCCTACGGGCTCAATCTCTGGCGATCACGCGGGAAGAGAACAGCCTCTCGAATGTTGTCCAGTCCGAGAATCGTCATCACGAGTCGCTCGCCGCCGAGGCCGAAGCCGGCGTGCGGTGGCATCCCGTACTTGAACATCTTCGTGTAGTACTCGAACTGGTCGGGGTCGAGGCCCTGCTGTTCGAAGCCCTCGATGAGTTTTTCGTAGCGGTGTTCGCGCTGCCCGCCGGAGACGAGTTCCATGCGCGGGTGCATCAGGTCGAAGCCGGTCGAAAGCTGCTCGTCGTCGTCGTGATCCTTGATGTAGAACGGCTTGATCTCGCTCGGCCAGTCGGTGATGAAGTAGTGGCCGCCGACGTCGTCGCCGAGCGCCTTCTCGCCCTCGGTCGGCAGGTCGTCGCCCCAGACGAGCTGCTCGTCGAGTTCGCCCGTCGCGTTGATTCGCTCGATGGCCTCCTCGTAGCTGAGCCGCGGGAACGCCTCGTCGGGAACCTCGAACTCGTCCTCGAGGCCGAGCGCCTCGAGTTCGTCGCTACAGTTCTCCTGAATGGCCTCGTAGGCGGCCGTGACGACGCCTTCGACGACGTCCATCGCGTCGTTCTGGTCGCAGAACGCACCCTCGAAGTCGATCGAGGTTGCCTCGTTGAGGTGTCGCGGCGTGTTGTGCTCTTCGGCGCGGAAGATCGGCCCGATCTCGAAGACCCGCTCGACGTTCGAACCCGCGATCAGCTGCTTGAACAGCTGTGGCGACTGGTTCATGAACGCTTCCTCGCCGAAGTAGGTGATCGGGAAGAGCTCAGTGCCGCCTTCGGTCCCCGTGGCGACGATCTTCGGCGTGTTGATCTCCGTACAGTCGAACGCGCGGAACTGCTCGCGGACGGCGCGCAGGATTTCGGCGCGGATCTCGAAAACGGCCTGGACCTCCTCCTTGCGGAGGTCGAGGGTGCGGTTGTCCAGACGCGTCGAGAGTTCGGCGTCGACCTTTCCGGACGGGTCGAGCGGCAGTTCGGGGTCGGCCGGTGCAACGACCTCGACCTCCTCGGGCGTGATCTCGACGCCCGTCGGCGCGCGCGGCTCCTCTTCGACCGCGCCGGTGACTTTGACGACGCTCTCTCGAGAGACGCCCAGCCCCGTCTCGACGAGCTCTTCGTCCATGTCGTCTTTCTCGAACTTGACCTGGATCTTGCCGGAGTTGTCTCGGAGAATCAGGAAGGCAATTCCGCCAAGGTCTCGGATCTCGTGAACCCAGCCGGCGACGGTCGCGTCGTCGCCCGGCTCGGCGTCGGCAGTGTAAATTCTGTCCTGCATACCCACCGATTCCGGTCGCCGGAACTTAAGCGCAATCGTTCGAGTCCGACTGAACGCTAGCGGAATTCAGTAGGGTGTTACCGAGGCACTCGTCCGCTGAAACTCGTCGACGTTCCTCGTGACGACGGCTTTATTCGCCTCGAGCGCTGTCGCTGCAATCATTACGTCGATGGCACCGATCTGTTCTCCCTGTTTGCGGAGCACTCGTTGTTCTTTCATTGCTCGCCGTGACTCGGTAAGCCCGTATGGAAGAACGTCCACTCGTTGAACGATCGTCTCGAACCGTTCTCGATCGGTGTTCGAGAGTCCGAACCCAACTTCCGAAACGGTAAGCGTAGATACCGACGCCTCTTGCCAACTGAATTCGTCCAGTTTTGCGATCGCAGCGGCGTCTTCTGCAAAGAGATCTATGAGAAAACAGCTGTCCAACAGAACCATTTACTGGTCCTCGTCAGCTCGTTCGCCGCTACCGAACCGGTTATTCACATCTTCTCGGAACTCGTTCGAACGTGTCCGAACGTTCTCGAGTTCGTCTTCATCGACGAGTCCGATTAGCTCTCGAAGCGGATTCGTATCGTCCTCAACGAGCAGACGGTCGATTGCATCACTGAAGCTTTCGCCGTCCCGCTTTTCTCTGTTGAGCCGCCGGTACGTTTCGTCCTTGAGGCTCACTGTCTTACTCCCCATCTGTGTATCTACATTTTTCATTCTATGCATATGTGTTTTTCGCAGATCATCACCACCATAACGAGTTTTGAGCCTGCAGTCCGACCATCCGATATGGACGACCTCGAGCGACTCGCCGACGATATCCGCGATGCAGAGACCGTCGTCGCCTTCACCGGTGCGGGGATCTCCGAACCGTCCGGCGTCCCGACGTTTCGCGGCGACGACGGCGTCTGGGACAAGTTCGACGAGGGCCAGTTCACCTACGGCCGGTTCCGGCGCGATCCGGAGGGGTTCTGGAACGATCGCGTCGAACTTCAACGGGTGATGTTCGACGGGGAGTACGAGCCCAACGCGGCCCACGAGGCGCTGGCCGCGATGGGACGGGACGGCTATCTCGAGGCGATCCTTACCCAGAACACGGACGGATTACACGGTGAGGCTGCGGAATCGGTGGGCGATGAGTCCGCCGCCGAGGAGGCGGACGAAACGACCATCCTCGAACTCCACGGCAACTCCCAGCGAGTACGCTGCATCGACTGTGGAAAACGCGTGGACGGCGATCCGATCTTCGAGCGCGCAGCCGACGGGGAACGCCCGCCGACCTGCGACTGCGGCGGCGTCTACAAACCCGACGTCGTCCTCTTCGGCGAGCAACTGCCCGGCGCGGTCATTCAGCGCGCCCGATCGCTCGCCCGCGAGAGCGACGTCTTCCTCGCCATCGGCTCTTCGCTGGTGGTAGAACCCGCCGCGTCGCTGCCCCGACTCGCCGCGTCGTCGGGCGCAACCGTCGGGATCGTCAACCTCGAGTCGACGCCGGTCGACGGTTCGGCGGACGTGATCGTCCGCGAGGACGTAACGGACGTGCTGCCGGCGATTCGGGACCTCGTCGAGAAGTAACGCCCGTCCTCAGGCGTCGTTCGCCGCCGCGACCGTCTCGCGGACGGCCTCGACGCCCTCGTCGTGGGCGAGATCGCCGACGACGATCACGTCGGCGTACTGGGCCATCGTCGCGGCCGAGTCGTAGTCGTGGATGCCGCCGCCGTAGAACAGCGTCGCCTCCTCGGTCGCTTCGCCTGCCGCCTCGACGATTTTCTCATCGCCGAACATCCCGGAGTACTCGACGTAGACGATCTCCTGGCCGAACATCCGTTCGGCGATCTGGGCGTAGGCGGCGACGTCGTCGGCGTCGAGATCGCAGTCGGCCTCGGTGTACGTCGCGACGTCGGCGTCGGGGTTCATCACGATGTAGGCCTCGGTCCAGGTTCGATCCCAGTCGAGACCGTTATCGAGTCGGACCCACTCCTTGTGTGCGCCCGTGATCCAGAACGGCGAGCCGGCGTTGAAGACGGACGGGATGAGATACCCCTCGAGCGCCCGGTTGTCGATGACGACGTCGGGACTCGAAGGTTCCTGGTAGAGCGGCACGTCGTGTTCGGCGCAGGCGTCGACGACGGCCTCCATGTTCTCCTCGGTGATGCCCATGGTGCCGCCGACTTCGATCGCGTCGGTGCCGGTCGCACAGAGATCGCCGTAGGTGACGCCCTCGGGGAGTTCCTTGTCGGGATCGATCTTGAGAATGTGGTTCCAATCGTCCCAGGGGCAGGTAGTCATACCCGTCGTTTCCCGACAACCGGCAAAAACGCTACGAAAGCGACGGGTAGCTGAAATCGGGTTCGTGGATGGAATCAGGTGCGACTCGAGAGTGCGACGATGAGAGTTCCAGCGGACAGTAGAGTGGCCCTCTGTACCACAAGAGTTATCCATATTTGTTGGTGGTCTATAACAGATGATGGGAAAAGGGACAAGCAAAGAAGCGTTAGTCGTTATCCTTGGCTCCGTACTATTCCTCATCTCGTTGTATTTGGCAGACAGTAGAGCCGTCCAACTGACGCTTGTTGCTGCGGTTGCTGTTCTTGTCCCCATATTTCTTGCTGAGCGACGAAGACAGTCTGAGAGTGATATGTGAGTCAATTTCGGACCGCTCAACTCGCGTAGCAAGCGAGCGACGCGTTCGCCGAGAACAGCCGCCAACGAAGCGCAGTTCGAGATCCACTCGAGAGTCATCGTCGAAAGAGCCGAGATACCGGTACTAACGACCGAACTGTCAGCTCAGACGTACTCGAACCACTCGTCGTAGGCGTCGGTTCGGCGCTCGACGACGTCGAAGAACCGCTGCTGGATGTCCTCGGTGACGGGGCCGCGGGAGCCGTCGCCGATGACGACGTTGTCGACCTTCCGGATGGGCGTGACCTCGGCCGCGGAGCCGGTGAAGAACAGTTCGTCGGCCGTGTTGAGTTCGCCGCGGGAGATCGAGACGCTGTCGTGGACCGTGTAGCCGAGATCCTCCGCGATCTCGATCACGGTGTCGCGGGTGATGCCGTCGAGGATGGACTCCGAGAGTCCGGGCGTGTGGATCTCGCCGTCGCGCACGAGGAAGATGTTCTCGCCGGGGCCTTCCGCAACGTTGCCCTCCTTGTTCAGGACGATGGCCTCCGCGTAGCCGTTGCGGCGGGCTTCCTCGCCCGCGAGCATGCTGTTGACGTAGAGGCCCGTCGTCTTCGCGTTCGTCGGAATCTGGCTCGAGGCGTGCTTGCGCCACGAGGAGATCATCACGTCGATCCCTTCCTCGAGCGCCTCCTCGCCGAGGTACGCGCCCCACGGCCAGACCGCAATGGCGGTGCGGGTCGGACAGTCCTTCGGACTGACGCCGAGGGAGTTGTAGCCGTAGAACGCGACGGGGCGGATGTAACAGGACTCGAGATCCTGACTCGTGATGAGTTCCTTCGTCGCCTCGGTGAGTTCCTCGACGGTGTAGTCGATGTCCATCTCGTAGGGCTTTGCCGACTGGAAGAGCCGTTCTAAGTGCTCTTCCCAGCGGAAGATAGCCGGCCCTTCCTCGGTGTCGTAACACCGGGCACCCTCGAAGACGCCGCTGCCGTAGTGAAGTCCATGGGTCAACACGTGGACCTGGGCGTCGTCCCAGTCGACGAACTCGCCGTCCATCCAGATCGTGTCGACGTCCATCTCATCGAATCCCATGGTCGAGAGTGTTGAACACCACCGTACTAAGTGTTCGCGATTTCCGTAACGGAAGCGGCCGATGAGATCGAAGTGGGATGGCTCTCGCGTCTGCTGTGATCGATTGATCGATCGATACTCGCCGACCGGCGTAGTATCCGACCGGACAGTGCGAGAACCATCGAATTTCCACGTCCCTTAGTAACACGGTTTCGGCTGCCGTACCAAAATGGGCTATACGATCGCGGCCATTCGATCGCGTATGGACGGTTCACTCGATCGACGACGCTTCGTACAGGTAGTTGCCGGCAGTTCCGCGATCGCTCTCGCCGGCTGCGTCGGGGGAGACGATGACGGCGGTGACGACGGTACCGACGACGAGTCGAACGGCGACGAATCGAACGGTGAGGGAAGCGAAGAGCTCATTTACGCGTTCGCACCGAACACGATCGCGATCATCGATCCGGAGGAGGGCGAGGTCGTCGACGAGATTACCGACGGACTCGACGACGAGGGATGGGGCGATCCGCGGATCACGGCCGACTACAGCGAGATCTACGTCATCCGGGAGTCGCCGTCTCAGGTGCTCGTCATCGACACCGAAACCCGTGAGATCGTCGACGAGATCGACGTCGGACCAGATCCGACGCACATGTACCACCCGAACGACGACGAGATGTGGGCCCACAGCGACGACGAGGGGACGTTCTACGTCATCGACACCGACTCCCACGACGTCACGGAGATCGTCCAGTCCGGCCTCGAGAACGAGGGCCACGGCAAACTGCTCTACCACGAGGACTTCGGCGAGATGGGGTACGCGACGAACGTCAACGACCCCGCGGCGCTGATCATCGATCTCGAGGCGTACGAACGGACGGACTACGTCGAACTCGAGAACGAGGACGAGGGAACCCATTACAAGGCCTACGCGCCCGAGACGGGACTCGCGTACTTCGAGCACGGCGACGCGACCGCCGTGGTCGACACCGAGGACGACGAGGTCGTCGAGTACCTCGACTTCGCGGGCGGCATGTACCTCTCCCCGGACGAGCAGGTTCTCGGCGTCCTCGACGGCAACAGCATCCGGTTCCTCGACGCGACGAGCGACGAGAGCGACGAACTCGGTGTCGTCGACGTCGACGAGGGGCCGGACGCCCTCCGCTATCACGAGGCCGAAGACGGCACGCTCTACGCGTTTACCGCCCACACGCAGACCGATCAGGCGTCGATCATCGACGTCGACGCGCTCGAGATCGTCGAGACGGTCGACGTCGGCTACATCGAACGCCCCGAGGATGCACCGTTCCTCCACCGGTCCGGCGTCGCCGGCGGCGGCTACTTCATCACCCCCGCTGACGAGGACGGTACTGTCGCGATCGTCGACATGGAAGCCCAGGAACTCGTCGAACACGTCGAAGTCGAGGAAGGCGTCGACACGGTGCAGTTTGTCGGCGACTCCGGCGGCGGATACACCGGAAACCTTCGCTAACCGATGGAGACGACATCGTCGGTCGACGGCGACGGTCCGCTCTCTCGGAAGTCCCTACTCGCGTCTGTGCTCGTCGTACTCGTCGTGATGGCGCTCGCGATCGGACTCGTCGCGACCCCGGTTGCGGCCCACGCCTACCTGAGCGACTCCGACCCCGGAAACGGCGAACAGCTCGACGACGTCCCCGAGGAGGTCACCCTCTCCTTCTCGGGAGACGGCGTCGTCAACGCCGATATCGTCGTCGAGGGGCCGGACGGTGAGCCGGTCTCGAGCGAGCCCGAGATCGACGACGAGGACAACCAGATCGTCCGCGTGCCGATCGACGACGCCGACGGCGAGGATGGGATGTACACCGTCGACTGGGAGGTCCTCGCCGACGACGGCCACACCACCTCCGGCTCGTTCTTTTTCGCCGTCGGCGACGAACCGCTCGATCGCGACGCCGTTCTCGAGGCCTACGAAGAGGGAGGCGAGGGCGATGAGGACGAGTCGGTCCCGCCGCTCGAAGCGGGAGCGAAGGCGCTGTTGCTCGTCGGCGTCGCCGGCCTGATCGGGATTCCGGCGGTCGCGGCCGTCGCCGTCGGTCCGGCGGTCGCTCGAGCGGACGCGACACAGCGAGAACTGATCGACGGACGGATCGGCACGCTCCTCGCCGGCGCCGCCGGACTCACGGTTCTGGGCTCGATCGCGCTCGGACTCGCTCGGAGCACGGCACTCGGGCCGCTCTCGACCGAGACGATCGCCCAGTTCACGGAGACGCCGCTCGGGGAGGCCTGGCTCGTGCAAGTGGCTCTCGCCGTCGGCGTCGCCGGGATCGTCGCGGCGCTGGCTCGCGGGCGGCTCCCGCGACGCGGAGCGCTGGCCGGAACGCTCGTCGGGGCGCTGGCCGTCGCGGGAACGATCGCGTGGACGAGTCACTCCGCGACCGCGATCGATCGAGTGAACGGCACTATCGTGGATTTCGCCCACATCGCCGGCGCCGGCCTCTGGGTCGGCGGGCTGGCCGTCCTCGCGTTCGTCGTCGTGCCGACGGTTCGGAACGCACACCCCGAGGACCGTCCCGTCTTGCTCGCGGGGACGATCCGGCGGTTCTCGATCCTCGCGCTCGTCGGCGTCACGTTCGTCGTCGGGACGGGGTTCGTCCTGGCGTCGTGGCACGTCCCGACCGCCAGCGGCCTCACGGACACGTTCTACGGCCTCGTTCTGGCCGCGAAACTCCTCCTCGTCGTCGCCGCGCTCGCGCTCGGCGGCCTCACCCGATACGTTCTCCTGGGTCGACTCGAGTCATCTCCGCCGACGGACGCCGTCGACGGTTCGCGCCCGGCAAGTACGGACGGCGGAAGCGACGGGAGCGGCCGGCAGCTGACGGTCACGCGGATCGCTCGAGCCGTCCGGCTCGAGGTCACGCTGCTAGTCGTCGTCCTGTTGCTCTCGGGGCTGCTCACGTCCGCCCCGACGGCCGCGGTCGCGGGTGCGGGCGGCGACGAACCGATCGAAGCGACCATCGAGTACGAGTACGACGACGTGCTCGTCGACGTGTCGGCGCTCCCGGCCGCCAACGAGTCGACCGACGAGTCGTTCGAGCTTCGAGCGAACGAGCCGATCGTCTTCGAGGTCGCCTTCCTCGAGAACGGCTCACCGGTCGACTCCGAACAGCCAGTTCGGCTGCTGGCGAGCGGCGGGGACGGCACGGAGATCGAAGTCGAACTCGAGGAGACCGACGACGGCACCTACGCGACGGTCCAGCCGCTTCCCGACGCGGGCGAGTGGGAGCTTCGCGTCACCGGTTCACCCGGCGGCTCCTACGTCAGCGAGTGGATCGATGCGACCGCGCTTCCCGCGGACGAGCACGCCGACCACGACGACGGTGCGGAGGAGCACGACCACGCGGACCACGATCACGATGGAGACGGTCACGACCACGGCTCCGCTGACGAGGCGTCGCCGTTTCAAACGCTGCTCGAGTTCGGTGCCGTCGCGACCGTGGTCGCCGGTTCGCTCGCGGTCGCCGTCGAAGGGCTCCAACTTCGGCGTAGAAACAGCTGAAACAGCAGCGGTCCGTTCACCTCAGTCGAAAATCGCCGTTCGCCGCTCCTTCCGATTCGACCGTTGGGACCGCTCGATTCGAATTGTCGATGTCGAGTCCGACGGCTACGTCTGTCCCGAGCTCGACGTCCCCTCGAGCAACCCGTCGACGAGTCGGGTGAACCGATCGACGAGTCGGTCGGGAACCGTCGGAGTCACGTCCGAGAGCAGCGGCGCGGTTCGCTCCGGATTCGCGAGCGAGAGCGTGACGCGATTGCGCTCGTCGTAGGTTTTGTCGACGATCTCGCGTTCGACCAGGTGATCGAGGTGGTACTCGAGCGTGCTCCTGGCGATCCCGAGGTCGTCGGCGACCGTCGCGGGCCGACACGGCTCGTGTTCGATCAGGTAGACGACGAGCTCTCGGACCGTTTCGCGGCGGAACAGCGCGAGCGCACCGCGCTCCCACGCGTCGTATGCTGGCGGGTAGTAGTGCGTCTGGCCGTGGCATTCCTCGCGAACGAGGTCGCCAGCGTCGATCAATCGACGGATGTGATACTGAATCTGTCCCGGCGCGTACGCCGACTCCCTGACGAGTTCGTTGAAGTGGATGCCGGCGTTCGATCGGACGTGGGCCCTGATTTGGTCTCGAGTATCGCTCATGGGAATCGATCTGTCTCCGCGTTCACCGCTCGTATGACCGAACGATGGCTGCTACCACCGACTAGCGCTGGGAACCTGATAACGGCTTTTGATCGTTCCCAACAGATAAGAACCGACATATGACCCGTCCCGTCGGATCGAACGGGGCCCGCGAGCGGGAGACGGAGCCGACCGAAGCACATAGGTAGCTCACATGCCATGTAGCGTCGTGTAGATGGATCACACGAGTCCCTTCGACATCCCGTGGCTGGATCCGCAGCTGGCCCCGGTGTTACTCGCCGTGCTCGTCCTCGCCGTCGTCGGGACGACGATCCTCTTTTGCTGTGGCGTCGTCGCCTACTCGCGGCGACGGTCGATGCGTTATCTGCTGATCACGGTCGTGCTCGGACTCCTCGCGCTCCGATCGGTCGTCGGACTCGGAACGGCCTTCGGACTCGTCCCGATGACGATACACCACCTCGTCGAACACGGGCTCGACTTTACGATCGCCGTGCTCATCCTGTACGCAGTCTACCGAAGCGGCCCGACGAATGGTACTGAAACGGAGACTGAACGGACGACGTCCGACCTGGACGGCGATTGAGCCGCAGTCCGATCCACAGCTCCGCTACCCGAGTCGCTCGAGGACGTCGCTGCCCTCGAGATAGCGAAAGTCGTGGCGATCCGCGTAGGCGCGGGCGTCGACGGGGGTCAGCGCCTCGCCGGTTTCGTCGTCCAACATCTCGCAGACGACGACGGCGGGCGAGAGGTCGGCGGCTTCGGCGAGGGCGACGCCAAGTTCGGTGTGGCCCTCGCGCTGGGCGACGAGATCGGGCGCGGCCTTGAGCAGGTGGACGTGCCCAGGCACGCGGAACTCCGCCGCGAAGTCGGTCTCCTCCGGTGCGCCTGCAGCCGCGCCCAGCGCCCGGATCGTCAGCGACCGATCGTTGTCCGTGATCCCGGTGTAGGTATCCCGGTGGTTGACCGTCAGCGAGAACGACGAGCGCTCGTCGTAGCCGAGTTCGTGGTCGCCGCTCGCGGGGTGGTCGACCTCGTCGGTGTAGAACGGGAGGTCGAACGCCTCGGCGAGATCGTGGCCGAGGGCGACGCAGACGAGGCCGCCGGCATCGTTTCGCAGGCGAGCGACCGCCTCGGGCGTGACGCTATCGGCGTGGTAGATCAGATCCGTCTCGCCCTCGCGATCGGCCGCGTCGTGAACGAGCACGGGTTCGCCGGCCCGGAGCGAGTCGAGGGCGTCTTCGACCGAGTCGGCCGTCGCCGTCGAACCAGTTCCGTCACCCCCGCCGGCGTTCGGTCGCGTTCCGGCGTGGTGGCCGGTCATCGTCGATCACCCACGTAGACCGTGACGTGATCCTCATCGTCGAGATCGAGCGTCTCGCGCAGTTTCTCGGGCGCGATGACCTCGAGCTGGTCCTCGTCGTGGTGAGTTCGCTCGGGTGCGATGATGTGGGCGTCCTCGTAGCGCTCGCCTTCGGCCGTTTCGATCGTCGCCCGGTGACAGACTGCCGGGCCGTAGGTGCGCTCGTCGTCCTCCCAGCCGTCGATCGGGACCGGCTCGAGCGAGGCGAGAGCGCTGCGTCGGCGGACGCTGTCCTCCCGCAGGTCGACGTTCAGGGTGCCGGGGAACGGCTCGTAACCGAGTCGTTCCTCGAACTGCCGCATATAGCCCGACAGCGAGATGTAGTGACGGCCCTCGCCCATCCCGCTGGTGACGGTGCCGTCGAGTTCGATCTCCGAGTCCGTCTCGAAGATGCGACGGTAGTCCTCGTACTCGGCGTGGAGTGCGCGCTCGCCCTCGTCGGTGATTGCCACCCACTGGCCGTCGCTGACGGTATCGCGCTCGAGGAGGTCGGCACTCTCGAGGCGCTGAAGCCGTCGCGAGGCGGTCTGGTTCGACGCATTCAGTCGTTCTGCGAGGTGAGAACAGGAGATCTTGACGTCGCCCTCGAGGCCGCCCTCGAGCGCGAGCAGTTTGAGCACGGCGAGTTCGTCGTGCCCGACGGCAGACTCGGCTGACACTGACATACCGAAGGCTATGGGACAGCTACCTAAAAGCATACCGAATGTGGTATGCATAACAGAACTGTGATGGAGTTGGCGAGCGTTTATCGCCGGTACCACACGGTTGGGGAGTCGAGGCAAAAAGCCACCGGTGGCTCCCGCTGTAGGAATACGGTCAGTCGAATGTCGAGGGCAGAGACTCATCTAATGGTCGAAAACGCCTCCAGAACGTGCGGCCAGTGTTCGTGGGCCGCCCGTGCGTTCCCGGCTAACGATCCGCCGAATTCCTCCGCTGTCGTCCCCCTAACCGGCCGGTACGGCGGATAGATCCCGTGACCCGCCGTCTCGTAGACGAGATGCTCGAACGAGCGACGGCCCTGCGATTCGAACCGTTCGACCGCGGTCTCGTGGAGTCGTGCGGTCGGCCACAGTTCGTCGTCGCCGCCAGAGACCAACACGACGTTACCGTCGATCCGCTCGACGGGAATCGTGGCGGCGTCGATCGTCTCCGCACTCGCGGCCTCGAGCGATTCGACGAAAAATTCCCGTCCGGACAGCCCCTCCTCGGTCACACCGTCGTGGTACGGAACGTACGGTATCGGCTCGCCGCCCAGCGACCACGACGACGTTTCGGGCGGGTCGGTTACGGTGGCCCCACCCTCCCAGACCAGCCCGCTGCCGACGATCGAAACGACCGGACCGATCGCGTCGAACTGACTGCCGGCGAGCAGTGCGAGTTCGCCCCCCTTCGACATCCCGATCACGCCGACCCGATCGCCGATCACCCCGTCGCGATCGAGGAGCCACTCGGCCGCCGTTTCGACGTACTCGAGCGGAATCTCGACGAGATCGTCCGGAAGCCCCCCAGCTCCGAAGTACTGCAGTGCGAACGCCGTATATCTCCGCTGAGCGAGCTGTAACGCGTGGTCGATCAGCGGCCGACCGTCGGAGCCGTGCAGGACGAGGATGCCGGGCCCACCGTCGCCGTCGAGCGGCTCGAACACGTCGCCGACCAACTCGGCGTGGTCGGGCTCCGCGGCCGCTTCGGGGTCCGGATGCCGTCGGCGCAGTTCGGTCGAGCCGAACCGCTCGTCCTCGGTCCCGACGCTGTAGGTCAGTCGTTCCTCGCCCGAGGGCAGATACTCCCAGAACGACTCGTAGCTACACTGGATCAGTGCGACCGGGATCGGCACGTCGAGGTCCGCCGGCACGTGGCCGTCGACGACCCTCGCGCTCGACAGATCGAGCCGGCCCTCACCGTCGGTCTCGAGCGTCGAAATCGCATCAGAACCGCCCTCCGGCCACTCGAGAGTTACCTCGAGTTCTGTCGTCGCGGAGAGCCCGTCGACCGTCAGGTCGAACGGCTCGTCGGGCCGGACTTCCTGGGGGTGGTCGAACGCGATGCCGTCGTCCGAATCGTCTCCGCAACAGCCGGCGACGCCCGCTGCGAGAGCAGTTCCGAGAGTCGCGACGGTCCGTCGCCGACTGTAGCTCCGATCTCGCATCTTCCGTTCGTGTTCACACTACCCACAGATGTCACCGTAAAACCAGGTGTGCGAGCCCATCGACGGCCGGGACGTTTCGGTCGACGACTGTCACAGGTCGCGGCCGATGGCCTCGTCGATCGTCGCGACACGGTCCGGGTCTGTGGTCCAGAAGCCCTCCCAGACTCGAGGCTCGGTCTCGAGACAGACCAGCGCGGTCGCTTCGACGTCGGGGGCTGCCCTATCAGGATCGAGCTCGTCGGGCCGGTAGACGACGAACCAGGCGTCTCGGTACACCGGCTCCGTTCCGCTGCGGACGGTGACGTCGAGATCGACCGTCGTTCCGTCGTCGACGCCGTAGACGTAAACGTCGACGTCGGTCGCACTGAGCGTGTCGTAAACTTCGCGAGTACCCACCTCGTCGTCGATCCTCGAGAGTCGCTGAAACGAACTGCGCAACGTTCCCCGACCTGCAGCCCACGCGAGCTGCTCGATGTACCGGGAGACGAGGATCAACAACAGCTTCTCCTTGTGCGCCAGCGGGTAGCCGCGCAGACGCAAACGCGTGTCCTCGAGGGCCGCCAGCACGTCCGGGAACTCGATCTCGCCGAGCCCGCGCGCACCGGTCACGAACAGATCCGAGTTGATCGCCAGAATCGATTCGTAGAGTTCCATCATCCGCGAGGCGGCGACGGGAACGCCGTCCTCGAGTAACACGACGATATCGCCGTCGACGGCGTCGAACTCGTCCGCGACCGAGTCGGGGACGGTTGTCTCGACGTCGATCGACTGCGTCTCGAACGTCTCCGCGAGCATGACCTCGAGCGGACCGGGCCCGTCGGCGCTGAGAACGGCGATCGTCACGGCCGCAGGATCGGCATCCTCGATAAACGGTCGAAGCGTCACTGTCCACCGTTCTGCAGTATCGATGATAACCGTTATTGCTGCTGTGAGGACGATCCGTAAGCTGTGAATTCGATAAACTCAACTTTATTTCCGATTAGTGTGCGATCTGGAACATAAAGTCAAATAAATCGCTATTATGGGTAGATATATGAGGTATAAGCAAAGCTGCGAAAAGTTCTTGTTTCCATATGGTGCATGTGGTCGTATGACACGATATCAGGACCCCGCGGCGAAACGATTCGACTCGAGCCACAGCACGCACACGTCGCCGGCACACCGAGATCACCGTGTTGACACCCGAACCTGAACGAATACGGCGGAGCGTCGAGGTCGAATACTGGGTCATCGACGACGACGGGCGGCTGGTCGAACCCGGCCCACTCGTCGACGCCTCACCGGGAGCCGAACGGGAGTTCGTCGAACCGTTGCTCGAGATCAAGACGACGCCCTGTGAAACCTCGACGGAGCTGCGAGAGGAGCTGTTCGACAGGATCGGCGCCGTCCTCGAGCGAGCCGACGAGCTCGGCAGAGGACTCGTTCCGCTCGGCACGCCGATCGCCTTCGATGAGATTCGGGAGCTCCCGAGTGACAGAACGCAGATTCAAAACCGCGTCGTCGGCGAAAACTTCGAATACGCACGCCACTGTGCGGGGACGCACGTGCACGTCGAACAACAACCCGGCTGTGAAATCGACCAGTTGAACACCCTCATCGCACTCGATCCTGCGCTGGCGCTGCTCAACTCGTCGCCATATTTCCGAGGTCAACCGCTCGCCACCGGAGCGCGCTCGAAGCTGTACCGCTGGCTGGCCTACGACGACGTCCCACACCAGGGCTGGCTGTGGTCGTACGTCGACGACGCAGACGAGTGGAACCGCCGACTCGAGCGCCGATACGAGGAGTTCGTGACCGGAGCCACCGACGCGGGTGTCGCCCGCCAGGCCGTCGAGGCGAACTTCGATCCCGAGAGCGCGATCTGGACGCCCGTCCAGCTCCGCGAGGAGTTCTCGACCGTCGAGTGGCGCTCACCCGACAGCGCCCTGCCGAGTCAGATCGTCCGGCTGGCCAATCGGATGGCCGACCTCGCCGAACGACTCGGCGATTCCGACGTCCGTATCGAGGGCAAAACCGGCGACGTGCGGGAGGAGACGTTCGTGCTCCCCGAGTTCGATGCCGTCCTCGAATACGTCAACCAGGCGATCCGAGACGGGATCGAATCGGCCGCCGTTCGGTCGTACCTCGAGCGGATGGGGTTCGACGTCGACGCCTACGAGCCGATCGCTCACGAGTTCGAAGGGCGGGAGATAACGAGTGCGGACACAGCGCGGGCGCTCCGACTCGAGTACGCGACGCGACTCGAACAGGACGTGCGGCGGGCGACGCCGCTCAGTAGCGATTGATCGGAAGCCGTCGGCGAACCGGTCCGGTCCCGGCTTCGCGGCCGGGAGGACGGATTCGTTCAGTCGCCGGTGACCGGGTCGCGCTCCCAGAACTCGCTGTCCTTCTTCAGTTTCGGCACCCAGGTGTCTCTCGTCTTCGAGAGCAAGGCGACGCGGGAGGCCGGCACCTCCTTCACTTCCGTGAACTCGGGCATGTACTCCCCGATACGCTCGGTGAACTCGACAACCTCTTCGTGGTCGGGCATCGCCGAGCGGTCGAGTCGGCCCCGCGAGTGGCCGACGTGCATGTACGCCTTCATCTCGATAAAGTCCGGATCGGCCTGCTGGTAGAAGCCGGCGTACCAGTCGGGATGGTGCATGTTCTCGCCCTTGACGAGCGTCGTTCGGAGCACGGTTCGGGTTTCGTCCTTCTCGGCGAGGACGTCCATCGTCTCGAGGAGTTTCTCCCAGGCGTCGTCTTCCATCGCGCCGACGACGTTGTCGAAGGTGTGGCGTTCGGGGGCGTCGACGCTGACGTACAACTGCGTGGGATCGCACTCCCGGAGCACCTCGGGTCGGGTACCGTTGGAGACGAGGAAGGTCGTGATGTCGCGGTCGTGGAACGCGTCGATGAGTTCCGGCAGGTAGGGGTAGAGCGACGGTTCGCCGTCGAGCGAGATCGCGACGTGGCGCGGCTCCATCGACTGCTCGAACACCTCCCGGGGCACCTCGTCGTTGCCGCCGAAGCCGGAGAGGAGTCGCTTCTGGAGTTTCAACGAGGCGTCGACGACCGCCTCGGGGTCGTCCCACTCGACGTCGTCCATCTCGTAGGAGTGGCCCTGGTGGTCGCGCCAGCAGAAGACGCAGCGTTCGTTACACCGAACGACCGGCGTCATCTGGATGCAGCGGTGGGACTCGATCCCGTAGTAGATGTTCTTGTAGCACTTGCCCTCGCCGCGCAAGGCGTTGGCCGTCCAGCCGCAGGTCTGGGCGGCCGTGTGGTTCTCGCTGTGGTAGTCGGGACTCGAGACCTGCATCGGGCCGCCGTCGTCGCCCTCGTCGGTGTCGGCGTCGGTCCCGGCGTCGACGCCCGTCTCGGCGGAATCGCTCATGTTGCCCTCGCTTGAACGGGGGCGGACAAAAGGCGTGTGGTGTAGGTCGCCGGTGGGCCCGCGTGATCCGAGTGAGGGAGTCGTCACTCGAGGACGACCACGCCCGCTCTCGTTCCGAGGACGATGACGTCGTCGACGAGCGCGAGCGGATGCCCGGCGGAGGCGCCATCGGTTTCGATTTCCCAGCGGACGTCGCCCGTTTCGACATCGAGTGCGAACAGGTGTCCGGTCTCGGTCGCCGACTCGCTTGGGTGGCCCCCGCCCGTGTAGATTACTCCGTTAGCGACGGCGGGCGGGCCGACCGGTTCGGGAACGGTCGTCTCCCAGTGGAGATCACCGGTCTCGAGGTCGAACGATGCGACGGTACTTTCGTCGAGTTCGTCCGACCTGTTGTCGTAGCCGGTGGCGAGCAGGCGATTCCCGACTATCGCGGGAGTCGGAACGAACGGTTCGAACGGACGGCTCCAGATCGTCCCCCGTGACGAGAGTGATCTCACGGGAGCCCCGTGCCGGAAGTCTTCGTCGAACCCGCCCAGAGCGATCGTTCCGTCGACGACCGCAGGCTCCAAGGGACGGATGTGCGAATCGTACCCGTCGAGGGGGATCATCGATCGCTCGCTCGGGCGAGAGGCACCCTCCAGATCGAGCAGCCGATGTGACTGTACCGTCGTCCAGTGAAGCGTGCCGTCAGCGAGTGCGAGCGTCCCATCCCGACCCTCACCGTCGACGGTCCATCGGCGGTCACCGGTGTCTGCGTGCAGGCCGTGTAGATCTCCGTCGGCCGTGTAGTAGACCGTTCCCTCGGTCTCGAGAAACGACCGAATCCGGCTGTTGTCGGCCACTTCGTGCCGCCACACCACGTCGCCCGTTTCGGCATCTAGGGCCACGAGCGCCTCGTTGTTGGCGACGTAACACCGACCGTCGATCACGGCGAGAAAAACGACGCTCTCGTCGTCGTCCCAGCGAAGGTCCCCGTCCTCGAGCCGTCGGGCTTCGAGACCGGTACGTCCACCAGCGAAGACGACGCCGTCGGCGACGACAATACTGGTGGTGGCGTTATCCCCTGCGGCCCACCGTTCGCTCGGCTCGTCCCGCGTCGGTTGCGCCGTGGTGGAGACCAGATCGTTAGCGAACGAGCGACTCGAGCGGATCCACTCGCCGGCGTCCGGTTCGTACGACGCAGCAACGCGGCGGTCAGCCGGCGACGTGTCGTCGGACTCGCCGATGGAGAGCCGATCCGTACACCCGGCGACGCCGCTCGCGACGGCGATGGCGACCAGTGCTCGACGGCGCGTAGCGGGCATACGCTCGTCGACTCGAGGAGTGAAAATAGATCTTCCGTTGTCACGTAACTTCCGGGTGAGATCCGATCTGGGCGGTACGGACGTCCGATCGGAGTCTCGAGTCCGTCTCGGAGAAGACGCGGCTCGTCTCGATCCGCTACTCGAGCAACTCGCCCGGTTCGGCCGGCTCCTCGTCCTCGGTCGACACCTCCCGCTCGAAGCCGTAGAGCACGAGCCCGGTGTTGGCGGTCATGATGACGCCGGTCATCGGCGCCGTCGGTACGAACAGGTACAGTCCGATGCCGACCGCGAAGGGAGCCGCCACGATGGCGGCCCACAGTCGCGGCCTCGAGAACTCGACCCGGCTCGCGTCCCAGTGGGCCACGGCGAAGAGCGCGACCGTCGTCACGAGTCCGAAGACGGCGACGAGCGTGTCTGTGACCATACGTGACGGTTCGGCGGCCGAAAGAAAAGCGTTCTGAGTGACACGGCTGAGTACGCTCGAACTGTCGTCTCAGAGGCGACGGATCGCTCGAGTGGGTCTTCTGCAGTGGCGGCTACTGCAGCTTATCCAGTCCAGTGTCCCCCAACCCGCTCGAGCACCGCCAGCGTCCCGTCGGCGTGACTCTCCTCGAGAACTTCGTCGGCTGCGGCCTTCGCCGTCTCGTCGGCGTTCGCCACGGCGAAACTCCGACCGACGGCCTGGAACGTCGAGACGTCGTTGACCGAGTCGCCGACGGCGACGCACGCCTCGAGGTCGAAACCGACGTGCTCGGCGATCGTCTCGAGCCCGTCGCCCTTGTTCGGCGTCGTGTCCTTGACGTGGTAAGCGTAGCCGGTGTCGATCACCTCGAGGCCGTGCTCGGCGGCGATCTCGCGCAGCGGGCCGACGGGCTGGTCCAAGTTGACCGCGACCTCGGTCTCGCGCCAGCGGTTGACGGTGTTTTCGGCACCCCAGCCGGGGGAGTAGCCGGCAGCGCGGTAGTCCTCGACGACGGCCTGGGCGGCCTCGCGGTCGGCGGTGAAGAAGACATCGTCGCCGGTGTAGACGACGCCGCCGTTCTCGGCGACGACGAGTTCCGGAATCCCGATGAAGTGACAGAGCGCAACCGGATAGGGAAACGCCTTCCCGGTGGCGATCACGACGGGGGCGTCCCAGTCGCGGAGCGGATCGAAGATGCGCGGGTCGATCCCCCAGCCGTCGGGGCGGGTGAGCGTGCCGTCGATGTCGAGGGCGAGCGGTGGGGCGGTCATAGCTGGCTGTTGGCGAGTGCGAATAAAGATGCTGTGACCGACGGCGAGCAGCCGCTCTCTGTAGGCCGGCGTCTCGCAGTCATCGACTCGTTGGCGACGGTTCGCTTCGCCTCCGCGTAAGGCTCAGTAGTCCGGCCCGAATCGGTTGATTGCGACCGTCACCGCGAGAAACGTCACCGCCGTGAGGACGCCGCCGAGCACGGCCGCGAGGACTCGAGCCTCTAGCGCCCCGTCGGCGACGAAAAACAGGACGGGAATCATGATCGCGAGAACGAGCAGGAGGTTTCGACCGTCGCGTCTCGCGAGCTCGAGCTGGCTAAACATATGATTCAAAGGCAATTACTCTCGTAAATCAGTTGTGGTCGGTCCAGCACGCAGCGGAACCAGCGGTGACGACAGCCGAGTTCGAACCGTGGCGAGTCCGCACGTCCAACCCGTGGTGGGCTCACCCATCCGAGCGGATCGAAGTCAGCAGACTGCTCAAGCGCGGGGGAACGCCTTCGAGAATGCGACGTACGAGACGGCCAGCCCGATCCCGCCCGCAACCAGTCCGGGTGTCGAATTCCCGCTTCCGACCATGACGACGGCCGCCGCAACCGAACTGAATATCAGGGCGCCGCCGGCCGCACCGTGGTGAAACTGCGGCGACCCCTGGTCCCCGACGAGCGGCTCGCGCTCGTCGGCGGGACGGGAGAGGGTAACTCGATAGGGGATGACGAAGCGAACCCCGATACCCAGGGCGGCCGCGACGACGGCGCTGAACTCGACGTTGTTCGTCAGCACCATCGTCACGAAAAAGAACCCGAAGGTGAGCGCCATCGCGATCCACTTGCTCCACCGATCCGCCCGCTGCATGCGTTCGGCAAACTCCAGCTCGGACGGCGACTGCGATTCGGATTCCGACATGTGCCGGAGAAGGTGAGTCCACCCACATAATTGTTCTCGACCGGGGTCGGAGTTTCGGCCGAACGCTCGAGTTTCGCCTCGAGAGCCGATCTTTCCGTAAGGGCGCTTGCAATACACCCCCCAAGCTCTAATGCGCTGGTGCTGGTAGGAAGCGTCCCGAGAGTCCGCTTGGGGACGAACCATGTACACCGATATCCTCTTTCCGACCGACGGGAGCAGTGGCGCTAGCGCGGCGATCGAGCACGCGAGGGACCTTGCAGAGCGGTACGACGCGACCGTCCACGTACTGCACGTCGTCAACTCGTCGTACGTCGGCTATACGGGCGGCGATGGCGCCGAACGGTCGCCGTCCGGGATGCTCGGCGGACGCTCCGACGAGACGCGGTCCGGAATGCTCGGCGGGGATTCCGACGAGACGCGATCTGGAATGCTCGGCGGCGATCACGAAGAGCTCCGCGACGAAATTCGGGAGCGGGCGATCGAGATCGTCGAGGAGGTAGAGAGACAGTTCGAGGGAGTCGACACGGAAGGGATCATCCACGTCGGCGATCCCTATCAGGTCATCCTCGCGTACGCCGACCACGCGGATATCGATCTCGTCGTCATGGGGACCCACGGTAGACGGGGTGTCGATCGGTACCTGCTCGGGAGCGTGACGGAGAAGGTCGTTCGGATGTCCGACGTCCCCGTCGTTACGGTTCGAGACGACGCCGAGCCGCCGAAGAGCGAAGGGGCTACCTGACGGGGATCGATCGGGTCGACTTCGGCCCGAAAATAGCCGATGGCGACGGTAGCGCGATCGCGTCTGCGACCGCCAACACGGGGTCGCGCGTACTGGAAAATCGAAAAGAGCGAGCCGCCGGTGTGGGCGGTGTCGCTATCAGAGGCCGAACGTTGGCCAGATAGACGCGTCGAAGACGCCGACTGCGACCAGCAGGGTCGCGAGCAGCCCCGAGGCCGCGATACCGAACGCCGGCGGGTCGACGTGTGTCTTGCCGTGTGCGTAGAAGACACGGTTACAGACCTCGCCCATGAGCGCTCCGAAGACGCCGAAACCGAGCGCGAAGAGCATCACGATGGGCTCGCCCATGCCGGCCGAGAGCGCGCCGAACGCACCGACGGATCCGGGGAGCGTGATGTGATGGGTCACCGGGAAGTTGTCGACGCCGCAGTTGAGGAACACCAGACTGGCCGCACTGATACCGAACACCAGTACGGGACTCTCCGTGACGAGGAAGACGAAACCACCGATGAGACCGCCGATGATCCCGATCGACGCGACGCCGCTCCACTTGTACTGCCACGGCAGCCAGATTCCGGGCGCGTTCTCCTCGTCGCGCTCGGCCGGGCTCATGTCGAAGATGTTGTTCCCGTAGACTTCGCCGATGATGTCGTAGCCGAAGACGACGCGGTGGACGAGCGCCGAGACAAACACTATCAGCGCAATGTTGTCAGTTCCGAACCCGACGTAGTTGAGCAGTTCGGTGGCCGCAAACCCGAAGATGCCGAAAATCGCCCCGACGGCCAGTACGTCGATACGGTGTGTGCCGAGTGCACTGGCGATATCTTTTCCGTCGTCGAGTTCCGGATACCCCTGCTTTGCCGCGTACGCCGCTGCGGCCGCACCGCCGGCGAAGGCGATGTGTGGGCCGAAGATCGGCCCGAATCCGATTGCACCGGTGATCTCGTCTCCGGCGCCGGCGAACGCTGCCGCCTCACCGGCGATGACCATGAAACCGGTGAAGACGAACGCCGGCAGGGCACCGATCGCCGCACCGAAGGCTCCGCCGGCCAGGGCGGCCATCCAGAACACCGGATCGCCCAACGCGGTCTCGAGTACCATCTATTCGCTCCCTCCGTCGCGAGCCCAGTCGAGCGATCGGTCGACCGCGGTCTGCCAGCGGGCGTACTGCTCGTCGGCCTGGTCGCTGTCCATCTTCGGATCGAACTCGCGGTCGATCTGCCAGTTGTCGCGCAGGCTGTCGACGTCGTCCCAGTAGCCGACGGCCAGTCCGGCTGCGTACGCCGAGCCGAGCGCCGTCGTCTCGTCGACGACAGGGCGGACGATCTCCGAGCCGATGATGTCGGACTGAAGCTGACAGAGGTAGTTGTTCTTGACCGCGCCGCCGTCGACTTTCAGACTCGTCATGTCGATCCCCGAGTCGGCCTCCATCGCTTCGGCGACGTCGCGCGTCTGGTAGGCGATCGACTCGAGGGTCGCCCGGACGATGTGCTCTTTGCGCGTGCCGCGGGTCATCCCGACGATGGTTCCGCGTGCGCGCTGGTCCCAGTGAGGCGCGCCGAGTCCCGTGAACGCGGGGACGACGTAGACGCCGTCGGTCGAGTCGACGCTCCGGGCTAGTTCCGCCGTCTCCGCCGGATCGTCGATCAGCGTCAGATCCTCGAGCCACTCGATCGCCGCGCCGGTGATGAAGATCGCCCCTTCCAGCGCGTACTGGACGTCTTCGCCGGATTTCTGGAAACCGATCGTCGTCAGCAGCCCGTGGTCGCTCTCGACGGCCTCGTTGCCGGTGTTCATCAGGAAGAACGAGCCCGTCCCGTAGGTGTTCTTCGCGTCGCCGGCGTCGAAACAGGTCTGTCCGAACAGGGCCGCCTGCTGATCACCGAGCGCGCCCGCAACCGGAATTTCGGCCTCGAGGAAGCCCTCCGGGTCGGTCGTGCCGTAGGTGTCGTCGTCGCTCGAGGGCCGAACCTCCGGCAGCATCGCTTCCGGCACGTTGAACTCGTCGAGGAGTTCGTCGTCCCACTCGAGGTCGTGGATGTTGTACAGCATCGTGCGCGAGGCGTTCGTGACCTCGGTGATGTGGTTGCCCGTGAGGTTGTAGATGAGCCACGTGTCGATCGTTCCGAAGAGCACCTCGCCCTTCTCGGCGCGGTCCTGGATATCCTCGGGCCGCGAGCGCTCGAGTTTGATCGGATCGGCGTTGTCGAGCAGCCATTCCGCTTTCGTCGCGGAGAAGTAGGCGTCGGCCTCGAGACCGGTTTTCTCGCGGATGGTGCCGACCAGCCCGTCTTCCTCGAGCTCCTCGACGCGGTCGGTCGTTCGTCGATCCTGCCAGACGATGGCGTTGTGGACCGGGCGTCCGGAGTCGGCGTCCCACAGCAGCGTCGTTTCGCGCTGGTTGGTGACGCCGATGGCCTCGAGTTGGTCGGGGCTGATGCCCGCCTGCCCGAGCGCCTGCGTGATGACGCTTTTCGTGTTCTCCCAGATCTCCATCGGGTCGTGTTCGACCCATCCGGGTTCCGGATAAATCTGTTCGTGTTTTTCGTATGCGTTCGCGACGACCTGCCCACCGTGATCGAACACGATGAAACGCGTCCCAGTCGTCCCTTGATCTACCGCACCGACGTAGGTATTATCTGTCACTGGTAGTCACCCCTTGTGCTGTCCACGCGAGTTTACTGGTGGTCGCGTGATACTGGTAAACAATATCCACTATCATCATAAATGTTACTGCAAGCATAATATTGTATTCATAATAATATCATCATACCCCCGGTTTCGTTGTTCGTACGAGACACTACGACCCAGCAATAAGCGACTAAACGCGGTTTCCGATCGTAGCCACTCCATAATCCATGATAACATTCCACAATCTCTGACAGTTGTTACGGGCGTTAGCCGACCGTCGATAAAATAAAGAGTAGGGGGGCCTAGTGTACGAACGAAGGGATGGCAGACCACACCGAGGTTCTCGTTCTCGGGGGCGGTTCGACGGGCTGTGGTATCGCCAGGGATCTGGCGATGCGCGGGCTCGACGTAACCCTCGTCGAACGAGGAAACCTAACAGACGGGACGACTGGCCGCATGCACGGTCTCTTACACAGCGGCGGCCGATACGCCGTGTCGGATCAGGCCAGTGCGACCGAGTGTATCGAAGAGAACGAGATCCTCCGGGATATCGCGGGCCACTGCGTCGAGATGACTGGCGGCCTGTTCGTCCAGCGTCCGGAGGACTCGGACGACTACTTCCGAGAAAAGCTCAAGGGCTGTCGGGACTGTGGAATCCCCGCGCGCGTTCTCTCGGGTCGGGAAGCCCGCGAGGTCGAACCCTATCTCGCGACAGACGTCAAACGCGCGATCGAGGTCCCCGACGGCGCGGTCGATCCGTTCCGACTCTGCGTCGCGAACGCGCTCGACGCGGAGAACCACGGCGCACGCGTCGAGACCCACGCCGAAGTGGTGGACCTCCTGCGCGACGGTGACGACATCTACGGCGTCGAGGTGCGCCACGAGTCGGGTCCGGGCAAACGGACGCACAACGCCGCCGGAACGACCGAGGAGATCACCGCCGAGTACGTCGTCAACGCGACGGGCGCGTGGGCCGGCCAGATCGGCGCGATGGCGGATCTCGAGGTCGAGGTTCGCCCCTCCAAGGGCGTCATGACGATCATGAACGTCCGGCAGGTCGACACCGTGATCAACCGCTGCAAGCCGAAGGGTGACGCCGATATCGTCGTCCCACACGAGACGACGGCGATCCTCGGCACGACGGACGAGGAGGTCTCCGATCCGGACGACTACCCCGAAGAGCGGTGGGAGGTCGATCAGATGATCGATACCCTCTCGGAGCTCGTTCCGATCCTCGAGGAAGCGAGAACGATCCGCTCGTTCTGGGGCGTCCGTCCGCTGTACGAGCCGCCGGGAACCGGCACGCAGGACCCGACGGACATCACGCGGGACTTCTTCCTGCTCGATCACGACGACCGCGACGGCGTCTCGGGGATGTCCAGCATCGTCGGCGGGAAGTTCACGACCTACCGGGCGATGGCCGAGGAGATTTCGAACCACGTCTGCGACAAGCTGGGCGTGAACGCCTCCTGTGCGACGGCCGACGAGCCGTTGCCCGGCAGCGAGAATATCGAGACGCTCGAGGCCGGGATGGACGACTTCGGCCTCAGATCGCCGGTCGCCCGCCGAAGCAAACAGCGACTCGGCAGTCGGGCGAGCGACGTCCTGAATACGAACGAAGCGAACCCCGTTATCTGCCAGTGTGAGGGCGTCACGCGCGCGGAAGTTCAGGATGCCATCTGCCAGTCCGGCTCGGACCTGAACGCGGTCCGCATCCGAACCCGGGCCTCGATGGGCAACTGTCAGGGGGGCTTTTGCTGTGCGAACATGGCGAACGAGCTCCACCCCGAGTACGACGAGGCGACGGTTCGCGCGTCGCTCGACGAACTCTTTCAGGAGCGCTGGAAGGGCGAACGCCACGCCCTCTGGGGCGAACAGCTCTCGCAAGCGATGCTCAACTACGCCCTGCACGCGACGACGATGAACCGGGACCGAGATCCGGCGAACGAAGACGACCCGAACGCACTCGAGTACGAGGCGTTCGACAGCGGTCGACCGACAGCGGAGCCGCGCACCGACGGCGGCCGCGGCGAGCCTCGAGAGCGAGGCAGTGGCCGAGGTGATCGGTGAGATGGCGATCGAAGACGACGTGCTCGTCATCGGCGGCGGACTCGCCGGCGCGACGGCCGCACTCGCGGCCGCGGAACGGGACGTCCGAGTCCGACTCGTCACGTACAAACAGAGCACGCTGCGCCACGCGAGCGGACTAATCGACGTTCTCGGGTACACGCCGGAGGGGGAGGGCCCGATCGTCGATCCCTACGAGGCACTCGAGGCCCTCCCCGAGGGCCATCCCTACGAGCGCGTCGGCAGCGAGGCCGTCCGCGAGGCGCTCGCTTTCTTCGACGAGATCGCAGGCGACGCGTACGCGGGGTCGCACACGGAGGCGAACGCGCTCGTCCCGACCCACGGCGGCACCGTCAAGCCGACCGCGCGATACCCCGTTTCCACGGCCGACGGATTGGCGAGCGACGCTCGAGACACCTTACTCGTCGGATTCGAGACGCTGACGGATTTCGAAGCGCCGCTCGCAGCGGAGCACCTCGCAGCCGCCGGCGCGCCGTTTTCGGCCCGCGGCGTCACCGTCTCGTTCCCCGGAATCGTCCGGGACGACGCGAAGGTGACCCGGTACGCCCACCTGCTCGATCACGACGAGACGGTGGCGACGGACGACGGTGAGACCGGTGCGCGGGAGGCCCTCGCGACGATGGTACGCGATTCCCTCGAGGACGAATCTCGCGTCGGCTTCCCCGCAATTTTGGGCGACGAGCACGCCGCCGAGGTGCGAGCCGACCTCGCGGACGCACTCGGCGTCGACGTCTTCGAGGTCCCGATGGGACCGCCGAGCCTGCCGGGGATGCGACTCGAGGATCTGTTGTACGACGCACTCGAGGACGCGGGCGTCCGAACGGCGTCCGGCGTACCGGTGATCGGATACGAGACGGAAGGCGAGTCAGGCGACGAGACCCGTATCGACCACGTCGTCGTCGACCGCCACGGAGCTGAGATTCCCTACCGCGCCGACCAGTACGTCCTCGCGACGGGTGGACTGGTCGGGAAGGGCGTCCGCTCCGAGCGCGAGCGGGTGTTCGAACCGATTTTCGACTGTCACGTCCCCCACGCCGAGGACCGCTACGATTGGTTCGTCGACGACGTCTTCGGAGAGCAGCCGTACGCGCGTTTCGGCCTTCCAGCCGACCGCGAGTTACGGCCGCTCGATGCCGACGACGAACCGGAGTTTTTGAACCTACGCGCAGCCGGCGCCGTGTTAGGGGGCTACGACTTCGCGGCCGAGAAATCCGGTGCCGGCGTCTCCCTCGCGACGGGCTACGTCGCGGGGACGCGAGCCGGCGAGGAGGGTGGCAAATGACCGACTCGAGACCGGTGCGTCGATCGACCGATTCGAGTACGACCGGGCGACCGACCGATTTGAGTACGACCGGGCGACCGACCGGCTCGAGCGACCGTTCCGACAGCGACCGACGGACTGTGGTGATCTCGACTTCATGAGCGACGCAGAACAACCGACCGACGACCACGTACCGGGCGACGACGAGTTCGAACCGATCCAGGTGTTCCCCGAGGCCGAGGAGATGGACCTCCGTCCGGGTGCGGACAACTGCTACAAGTGCTCGACCTGCGACACCAACTGTCCCGTCGCGGAGGTCGACGACGAGTTCCCCGGCCCGAAGTTCCAGGGACCCGAACAGTGGCGACTCAAACGCCAGGACGATCACGACATCGACGACTCGGTGATGAAGTGTTCGAACTGCATGCGCTGTGACAGCGCCTGCCCTTCCGAGGTTCCCCTCTCGCAGATGCACAACACCGCGCGAGGGGAGTACGTCGAGGAGAACATGGACAAACTCTCCCGCGAGTACATCCGAAACCGAATCCTCGCGAACTACCGCCGTCTCGCGCCGCTCGCGGCGACGTTCCCCCGCACCGCAAACTTCGTGATGGGCCTCTCCGTGACGAAGTGGCTCGGCGAGAAGACGCTCGGAATCACGAGCGAGCGGGAGTTCCCCGAGTTCGCCACGGAAACGTTCCGAAAGTGGTGGACGAAACGCGGTGGCGCGAAAGTCGAAAACCCCGACAAACGCATCGCCTACTTCCACGGCTGCTACTCGAACTACAACACCCCCGAAGTCGGGAAGGCGCTGGTCCGCGTCTACGAGCACTTCGGCTACGAGGTCATGGTCCCCGATCAGTCCTGTTCGGGGACGCCGATGTTCGCCAACGGCATGCTCGAGGACGCTCGCCGGGCCGCCGAGACGAACGTCAGCGAACTCGGCGCTGCACTCGAGGACGGCGCGGACATCATCGCCTCCTGTAGCTCCTGTTCGATGTCGCTGCGACAGGAGTACCCCGAACTGTTCGACTTCGAGGGAACGGAAGACGTCGCCGAGAACACCTGGGACGCCATCGAGTACCTCCGGGTCCACGAGGACCTCGAGGCGGAACTCGAGGGCACTTCCGTCGAGGGAGCGGACTTCGCTTACCACGCACCGTGTCATTCACGTAACCAGGGCCTCGATGGCCAGACGATAGAAGTGGTAGACGCAATCGACGGCATCGACGCACACGACGTCGGCGACTCCTGTTCGGGGATCTCCGGCACCTACGGCTGGAAGGAAGAGAACTACGAGACGTCGATGAAGATCGGCGAGGAGATGTTCGACCACATGGAGGAGGCGGACGCCGAGACCGGGCTCACGGAGTGTCCGACCTGCTCGATGCAGATGGGTCACGGCACCGGCTACGAGATCAAACACACGCTCGAGGTGCTCGAGTCGGCGCTTCTCGGCACGGCGCTCGAATCGCCCCAAGGATCACGGGAGACATAGGAATGGATCTGGATGAACGCATCGCTCGACGGCGATCAGCGAGACAGGGGCGATCGGTCGTCGTCGACCGAACCGATCTCAGCCCGGTCGTCCACCGGTCGGATCCGGTGGGCCGCGGTCCCGTTTTGGAGCAGTTACTCGACGTGCTCGAGCCGGTGTTCGACGGCGAGTTGCCGTCGCCGATCGCGGTGGTCGGCCCGGCGGGGTCGGGAACCTCGGCTATCGTCACCGCGCTGTTCGGCGCGCTGAACGAACGGCTCAGCGAGTCGACCAGAGCGATCGGTACGACGACGCGTGCGGGCAGCACCGAACCGGTGACGTGGTTCGTCTACGTCGACGGGCGACGCGTCGAGAGCGCCTTCGCCTTCTACCGGGCTGTCCTGTCGGTGATTTCGACGGAGCCGGTTCCCGAGAGCGGCGTCGGCACCGACGAGTTACGCGAACGACTCGGGGAACGAGTCGCCCGACCGGACCGCCGCGCAGTCGTCGCGATCGATCACCACGACGAGCCAGAGACGCTCTCTTACGACCGCGTTTGCGAACTGCTCGAACCGCTGTCCGACAGCGTGTCGACCGTCGCCGTCGGCCAGCGCGCCCCCGACGACTGGTCGGACGACCACCCAACCGTCCCCGTGCCGGCGTACCGCCACCACGAACTCGTCGACGTGATCACCGACCGCGCCTCGACGGGTCTCGCGGCCGGGGTGCTCGACCACGAACCCATTCGCGAGGTGGCGATGTGGGCGGACGGCAACGCCCACGACGCGCTCGCGGCGCTGTTCGGAGCCGCCGTTCTCGCGACCGCGGACGGCAGCGAACGGATCGAGACCGAACACCTCGAGACGGCTCGAGCCGACGTCCCCGACGACGGCGTCCACCTGGATCGCGTGCTCGCACTGTCGGAAACCCGACAGCGGGTCCTGTTGGACCTCGTCGCCGTCGACTCGACCGATCGTCCCATCCGCGAGGTCGCGGCGGAGATCGCCGACCGCTCCTCGCTGACCGCGGGGACGGTCAAACGGTTCCTCTACGAACTCGCGGATCGAGGCGTCATCGAACGAGTTCCCCTCCCTGCAAACGGGAGCGGGCGGCGCCCCAGTTCCGTCGTCCCGCGATTTCCGACGATCGCGTTCCGTGCGCTGGGCCCGGTGAGAGACGATGACGACGCCGACGAGACCGGTGAGGGGAGTGTGGCCAGCGAGTCCGGTAGCGAAACGCGCTGACTCGAGTCTGTACTCGAGATCGTCGGTGTAACCGACGAGCGAGACGGCACCCGCACCGACGCCGAAGCTGGCGCCGACGTCGAAGTTGACGCCGACGGTTTCCGCGTCGACCACGGGCGAGAACGCCTCGCCGGTGAGCAGTCCGACCACGCCGTCGACGAACTCGCTCAACACGCCGGTCACGTACTCTTACTGGCCGAGAATGTGGAGGGAGAAGCTCCGAGACGTCCGGGACGACGTCGGCCGACCCATCAAGAAGTCCCCGAGAGAAACGACGAGATGCTCCCGCATCGATCGAGGTATTCCGTACGGGTCGAAAAGCATTCGTGCTCCGTAGGTACCTGCACCGAGCCAGTGACTCCGACCGACGCCACGGCTCTTGGTGAGTAAGTTGTAGAGAAAATCACTCGAGCGTCTCCGAAGGAACCGTCGTTAGCGGGACGGGAGACGATTACTCGTCTTCAGTCTCGGCGCCGTCCGCGTCTCCTTCAGCATCGTCTTCATCACCGTTTTCGTCGTCTGCGTCGCCGTTCTCGTCATCGGTGTCACCGTTTTCGTCGTCTGCGTCGCCGTTCTCGTCATCGGCGTCACCGTTTTCCTCTTCGTCACCCGCGTCCGGGTCCTCGAGTTCGACCTGCTCGAGGTCGACGGTGACGGTGTCGCCCTGGACCACTGCGGTCTCGGGAACCTCGGTCTGTCCCTCGAAGCCGTCCTCGCCCGGTTCGCCGACGGTCACGGTGTACTCGCCGTCGATCGCTTCGACGCTACTGTCCGTGTAGCCGTCATCGACGCCGAGTTCGTCGTTGGTGGCGTACGGGACGGTCAGCTCGAAGGTGCCATCGTCGGCGACGTCGGCCGTCTGTTCGTAGGTGAACGTTCGGCCGGGTTCGGTCTCGAGTTCAACCTCGGCCGTCACCGTCGCGTTGTCCGCGAGCACGTTCTCCTCGTCGTCGACTTCGCCGGTGATCGTCGCACCCTCGACGCGCTCGTACGTTTTAACCGTCGAGAGGAGATCGGCGTCCCACATCGGAATGCCGAGCGACTGGTCGACCATGTTGTTCTCGCGGGTCTGCGCTAAGCTCTCGGCGATTTGTTCCGTTTGCTCGCCCCAGCCGGTCTCGAATTCGTTGCCCCCGCCACTGGCGGCGACGAGATCGTTGTACTCCGAGATGGACATCGAGTAGTGGGGCGTGAGCCGGTCGCCGGTCTGCATCGAGCCGACGAACGCGTAGTCGTCGTTCTCGTGGACCAGCCGGTAGTGTTCCATCCCGTCCGCATCGTCGTGATACAGCGAGGCCATCGTGGTGTCGTAGTAGTTCTCGTTCGGCGCCGGGAGGTTCTGTTCCTCGCCGCCGACCTGGTACTCGCTCGTCTCGTAGTAGTGATCGTAGTCAGGGCCGGACCACTGGGTGATCGCGCTGAATTTCGCGCCGGCCATCTCGTGGTCGATCATCACGTAGCGCATCTCCTCGTGAGTCGCGTCTTCGGCCATGCCCTCGAGTTCCTCGTTCGAGTGGTCCTCAGGCGACTCGCCTGCGGCGATCGAATCGAGGATCAGTTCGGCGCGTTCCTCGGAGTCGGCGGTCAGGTACGCCGAGGACGAACGGGCGTTCTGCTGGAACGGGTTCGAGTGGGGAATCCGCTCGGCCTGGGTCGTTATCAGGTGGCCGTAGTCCCACCACGACATCACGCCGTAGGTCCCTTCGGGATAGTCGTAATCCCCGCCGTCGGGATACTCGTACGTGCCGAAGTAGTCGAGTTGGTCGGCGTTCTCTGCGTCACCCCAGTTGCCGGGTTCGGGGGTGTTGTTGGCCATCCAGTGGTTCGCCTCCTCCCAGGTCATCGCTTCGTCGGACGGCCCGACGTGTGCGCCGCGGTCCCACGTCGTCGAGTTGCCGGCCGCCATCGGCGGCAGCAGCGGAGCGAACAGCAGCAAGACGACCATGATGAGGACGATCACCTGATAGGTTTCGATTCCCCGAAGCGTGTCGACGCCGCCTCTGATATCGAGGTCGAAGATGCGGATCACGTCGGCAACGAAGACGGCGTTGACGACGGCGACCGCCAGCACGAGGTAGTAGGCGAACCGGATCTGCGTCGCGGCCATGCTGATCAGGAACAGCGACCAGACGACGATCAGCGTGTACTCGGTGCGGTACTCGCGGCCGAGGAACGGTCTGGCGACGAGAAGGCCGAGTCCCGCGAGCATGGTGTAGAACGCCGCACCGAACTCGTTGAAGACGTGGCTGGTGAAGTCGGCCGGTTGTCGGGCTTCCGATATTGTTTGATCGGTAGCACCGCCTCCAAATGGGAGAACACGACGTGATGCGTTGTCAACGATAGTCGAGAACAGATCGGGCAGTATGGCCCACATCACAACGAACGCGACGGCGATGAGGCCCGCAATTGCTCCCGGATAATAACGGCGATCGATATCGTGTGCGTTCCACTGTCGGGCGAGCCACGCCATAAACACACACCCGCCGGCGACGAGTGCGGCACTGACGGGTTGGAGATAACTGAAACTCGTCGTACTTGTTCCGGGTTCCTCGATTAATAACGTCGCACCGATAGCAGTCACTCCGAGACTGATTGCGCCTACAAACGCGATGTGATCGGGTGAAACGTTGCGAACGTAGTCGAGACACAACTGAACGGTGAAGAAAATTGCTAATATCCCGATCAGTACGACTGCTGGTGGCCAAACCCAGATGTAGAGGATTAGTGCAACGCCAGCGAGAACGCTGTATAGCGTGGGCTCTCGAAGTCCATCCCAATCTCTGTCGGCGACGAGTTCGTAAATCGGCTGCTCGCGTTCGGCGACTCGCAGCGCGAGCATCATCGCGAGGACGGCGAACGCCATGAACAGGACCTCGGCGACGTGGTGCTGGAGTTGGCCGGCGGTCGTCCGCGAGAAGAACTGACCTGGAGCGAGTGCGAGCAGGAGTATCGCGACGATACCGCCAATCGTTCCGCCCAGCCGGCGACCGATGAAGAACACCGGAATGGCTACAAGCGCGGCCATCGCTGGAACAGTTAGCAGGGAAACGAGATACAGGGTTTCAGTCGACGGATCACCGAGTCCGACGATCATCGCGATGGTGACGATAATCTGGTCGAACAGCGTTCCGAACTGGCCGACGTATCGGCCAGTTGGGAACCCGGTGAATATCTCGAACGGCATCGTATTCGGGTAGTTCTCCGAGGTCCACTCGACCGTTCGCCAGTGGTACCACGAGTCGACGGCCGCCAGCGCGGGCGTCCCGTCGTCGGTGATAAAATTCTCGTAGGACTGCGCCCGCGTCCAGAACATAAACAGCATCACAGCTCCGAGAACGGGGATGTGATACCAGTCGGTCCACGTCTCGAGGAAGGATGGTGACGTCTCGCTCTCCCCCTCGACGTGTTCGGTATCTGTACTCATTAGGTTCCACCAGACACAAGTCAAGAATAAGCCTTGCCATCTACGGCCCGGGTTTTGATATCCAGGGTCGTAACGGCCACGTAGGGCTGAATTTCGTCAATAGTGAACGGAGACTGAATACGGTGAACCTGTGAGTCAGCCGAAGGAAAAGGCTTATTCGCCGTTCACGGCAATCGAATCCCGATGAAGGTCTCCGTCGTCATCTGCACCTACGCGATGGAACGCTACGACGTGTTCTCCGAGTGTGTCGACAGCGTCCTCGAGCAAACGTACGACCCGCTCGAGATCGTCATCGTGGTCGACGGAAACGAACCCGTCTTCGAACGCGTCCGTGGCGATTACGGAGACCTCGAGGACGTCGTGTTGCACTGCAACGACGAGAATCAGGGAATTTCGTACAGTCGGACTCGTGGAGCCGAAATCGCGACCGGCGATGTCGTTGCGTTCATCGACGACGACGCCGTTGCTGAACCTGATTGGGTGGCGGAACTGGCTCGAGTGTACGAGGAAAGCGACGCGATCGCCGTCGGCGGTCACGCGAAGCCGGACTGGGTGACGAAGAAACCGGACTTCTTCCCCGAGGAGTTCTATTGGCTCGTCGGCTGTGACGAACGCGGAATGGGTGAGCATATGGAAGAGCTACGGAACACGTACGGCTCGAACATTTCCTATCGTCGTGACGTCTTTCTGAACGTCGGCGGCTACGACGAGAACACCGGTCGGAAGGGTGATCGACACATCCAGGCTCACGAGGCACCCGTCTGTATCCGAATGGCCAACAAGTACGGCAAGGGTGTGATATACAACACTGATGCAGTGGTAAACCACAAGCTGTTCGACTACCGCGGGGAGTTCCGGTGGTTGGTGTTTCGGTCGTTCTGGCAGGGCTACTCGAAACGAATTATGGATCTGTTGCTGCCCGAGGCTTCGGGGGACAAGAACGACTATTTGAAGCAGTTGATGCTCGAGTTCGTTCCGGATCGAGTTGGGGAACTTGTTCGTGAGCCCTCGAGTGCCAAGGCGAAACAACTGGTAACGATCTTCGTCTTCACCGCGGCGGTCGGCTTCGGCTACCTGTATGGACTGCTCGATGTGAATCGGTCGGAGTTAACCGCCGATCGTGAGGTCTCGACAGGGTCCTGACGACAGCAAGTTAGTCGGTTCGTGCTTGACTTTCGAAACCAGCGTTCTACTCCCAGCTACGACAGCGGTTCGAGCAATCCTTCAGAAGATATCGAACGAAGGGTATAACCGACTTCCGCGAGAATCTGACTCACAATCGAATGGGGACCGTCGATAACCTCCGGGTGTTGCATCTGGTGACTGCGAGGGAGGTGTTTTTCGACCAACAGATCGAGACCCTCGAAGAGAAAGGCGTTGACTGCACTGTTTGCGTTGTTCCCGGCGCCGAACAGATCGACGGCGATATGGCCAGTCGCCGCGGCGTCAAGGAGTACCTGCAGTTTTTCCCTCGCGTTCGTCGTGAGTTGCGTCGTGGAGAGTACGACCTGATTCATGCGAACTACGGACTGACTGCCCCTTATGCGATTACGCAATTTCGACTGCCCGTCGTGTTGACGCTGTGGGGATCAGACGTCGTGGGATTCGATGGCTTGGTAACGAAGGCGTGCGCATGGCGATGCGACGCCATTACCGTTCGCAGCGAGGAGATGCGCAAACTGCTCGGACGCGACGCGCATATCCTCCCGAGCGGCATCGACCTCGAGCGATTCCGACCGATCGATCAGCGGACGGCTCGAGAGCACGTCGGATGGGACCTGGAGGGTACTCACGTGCTGTTTCCGTACTCGCCGGAGTACGAACGGAAGAACTTCCCGCTGGCCGAGCGGGTCGTCGAGCGAGCCGAAACCGAACTCGGTCAGCAGGTTTCACTGCAGACGATTTCTGGGGTCCCACACGAAGCAGTCGTCTATTACATGAACGCGGCAGACGTACTGATGTTAACCTCCGATCACGAGGGGTCACCAAACACCGTCAAGGAGGCGATGGCATGTAACCTGCCCGTGGTCTCGACTGCGGTCGGGGACGTTCGCGAACGCTTAGATGGCGTCTCGCCGTCACGTATTGGGACCTCTGAGAAGCAACTTGTCGACGGACTGATCGAGGTTATTCGCGCGGATAATCGGTCGAACGGACGTGACGCCGTCCGCAAGGTGAGTTGGGATCGAATCGGAGATCGAATTCTCGAGCTTTATCAAAGCGTTCTCTAGTCCGCTCACTACTAATTCCGTCGAGACACATCCGTGAGAACTCGTTCGTATCGATCCAGAAGTCGGTCGAAGGCGTAGTGGTCAATCATATGTCGTCGACCACCGAATCCGAGTCGCTCACACACTGATGTATCCACCGCAAGCTGTTCGATGGCCTCGACGAGCGCGTTCATCGAGCCGGCGTGGATGCCCACCGGTTCGTCGATGAGGATCCCATCCAACGTATGGTGTAACGAGACGACGGGCGTTGCATAGCGCCACGCTTCGAGGAACACGTTCGGAAACCCCTCATAATCGGACGTGTTGACGAGTGCGATCGCATCACGATAGTGGTCGTGAATCTCGTCGGGGTCGACGAACCCGAGGAAGTCGAGATTCGAGAGCGTTCGAGCGTCGGCCGCGATCTTCTTGGAGTAGTCCGGATGATCATTATCGGGGGGGCCAATCATCCGAAACTGGATCTCAGGGAGTTGGCGCGCAAGCGCAAGAAACCGTTCAGGACGTTTCTGATCGGGGTCCATCGATCCCACCCAGAGAACATGCTCCCGATCGGCGTGTGCAATAAGTTCGGACTCGGGTGGGACATCGTACCCATTCGGGATGATGGGTGCATCGATGCCGTGCTCCTCGGACAGCAGTTGCTGTTGATGGCTCGTCTGCGCGACGACCGTGTCTGCCGACCGCATCGCCCTGATGTACGGGTATCTGAGTACCCCTCGACTCTCGAGGAGCGCTGGATCGACGTTTGAGTCGTTGGCAACCGCGTAGACGAACCCACCCCCCGACATGCACGCGTAAGAAGCAGTTGCCATACAGAGGAAGTCGTTTCCGCGGACGTAGTAGACATCCGCGTCAATCGATCTAAGCCCGCGAACCGTCTGAATCAACTTGAACGGGGCACGGGAAACACCACGAACGTCTGGAATCGCACAGAAAACATCGATACCGTCAACTGTCTTACGCTGGGTTGAACCATACTTGAGTGTGAGAACCGACACGTCGTATCCTCGGTCTCGAAGTGCGGTTGCAAGCATGTACTGCTGACGTTCTGCTCCACCAACGCCAGATTCGATACGTGAATTGAAATACGAATGGATTGTGTCAGAAACGAAGCAAATCCCCTCACTCATTTTCTCGTTGTGGTAGTGTTCGACAGCCGGTGGTTCGTTCGAGCGCTATTTGTAACCAAGTGCCTGAAGACGTTCATCCATGTCGATCTCGTCCATTGGTTTCCTATCCGGAGTCGGTGGGGAGTAGGTTTCCTTATCAATCGAGGTTGTCTGATACCATGGGACGACGCGAAGACAGTCGAGTGGAACATTTGGGTGGGCGTAAACCCCCCACTCTCCGAACGCGTTTGCGTGGTCTGCAGAGATCATGACCGTCTCCGCCTCGAAATTCTCGAGAAGGAGTTCAAGGTCATCAAGCACATATCTGAGGTTCTCGATATAAGCAGCCCAGAGACGGTCTGTATCGAGAGAACCGTTTCTAGCTTTTTTCCAGAGTGATTTTTGAACGTCAAATGGCTCATCCGCCGTCTGCTCCGGGTCGACAACCGGGTCCGGGATGCTAGGGAAGTGTGGCTGCATATAATGGACGATACAACGGTCGAACTCGCCTCGGTGCTCTCTCCCGACCCTAATTGCAGCATCCGTGACTGGTCGCGGCGGAATTGTGTGTTTCATCTCGTCCCAGCCATACTGCCAGACAGAATCGAGGCAGAAAAGGTCTGTCTCTTCAAGAAAATCGTCAGCAAAATGATTTGCTGTCACATACGCAGTGGCATCCATTTCATCAGCATACTGTTCAGTAAACGTTCGTTCCATCCACTGGTACGATGCAGAGCCAACAGAACGAAGCGTCCCCGGTTGATCCAGAAACGAATACTCCGCTTCTACCTCTTGTATCGCATCAACACGGGCAGAATCTAAAACAACGAGGAGATCCCACTCTTTTTCAAAGATATTCTCACCGTCAGGTTTCAGCGGTTCCAGTCGACGGAGCATCCCGACATAAAACTCGTAGCCGCTCTCCCGTAGCCCGATTGTTACCCCATCACGCCTGATCCGCGTCTTCGAGTGAGACATCCATTCGAGGAGAGACATCGTATAGACCTCAGGCGAAGCAATATTATATATTTTGTTTCGAACGTGATCGCTGGGTCCCTGTTACAAGAGAGATATTATAATGAGTTCATCATGAGTGGAAAAATAGCTGTGAAAACGTTTATGGGACAATACCCAACCAACAGGGGCGTCGATGACAACGGCAATTAAAAGACATAGATATCAGCATCTCACCCGGACAGCACGGCTGGAGTGAGAGGTCAGGATTACACCGACTGAGTTACTCGAGGTCCTTAGGTACCGTTGATTGACTACTCTCTTTCCTCAAGCCCTCTCGGCACAGATCACGAGTTATTGTCCAACTATCGTAGCCTCGTTATTTACTGGCTGGCTCAAGCGTCAATATATCTGGATGAGTCGCGAGTTCATCGTTTGGAAGTTGTCCGGTTTCGACGTACCGGTCACGTATTAGCTGCCAGTGTTCATGTCGAGATTTTACCCTGACTGGGATTTGATTGATTTTTTGAACTTGGGCAATTGTGAATCGGTGTCGCCCATCATGAAGAATCAACTCACCATCTCTACCAATATCTATTGAGACTTCATGAAGTGACGGTGGCCAATACCGGTGAATCGTTCGTATCGTCGGATCCTCTTCGTGTTGGTTTCGCAGCTCAGCTTGCGTTCGATATCCGTGAGCGGCTATCTGATCGTACAGTTGTTCTAGTCGAACGAGTCGTGCCTCAAAATCAGCGATGTTCTCACAGCCCCATTTATATTCTCCGCGTTGTAAATCCCTTTCAACTCTCCTATAAAAATCAGTATTTTTCCATTCTGTACCTTCGACGAAATGGTCAACAAAGGCCGTATAGAGATCATATTCGGCTAACGGTTGAACATGCTTGTCCCATGAACCAGAAACAATTTCCGAGATGGCGTTTGAGTAAGCAAAACACTCTCGACCAGAAGTTGTTAATTTAGTGTTTATCTGTTGAGGGTTAATGGCAAGAAGCTGAAATGGATCAATTCGAGCGGTGTGATGACGATCGCTCACATACCACGTCATCGCTCGAGCATAGAGTCGAACTATCGGTGGGGAAACATCAAACATCACCCGATCTGGAACAACCGTCTTTACAGTAGATTTAATTACTGAAGACATCTCGAAGAGGCTATACAAGATGATGCAAGCGGGGCGAATATATCTATCGAACCCGCGCTAGTAATCGAGCAAACGTTCTCAACAACCGAATTGTATTACCAACATTTGTAGTGGGAAAACGCTCACAGTAAATGCTACTGTTATGCACGTAGATACATACATGATTATAGAGCACGACCGACGCCGATAGAGTGGCAGATAGTTACTTTAAAATCCAATAATATCATTGTTGGCGCGTGAATAAAAGAGCACAGTAACCCACGACCACAATCGAAAGTGGCATTATATGCCGTTGGAACTAGACCAGTAATGAATTCGGGATACTATAGAGACATATTCACGAAAGCTGCAAAGGACCCGATTGCAGCAGTAAACTTTGCAAAACGGGTGTTGAAAAACGGGTATTACGACCGCAAGTACGAGCGGTATCGTCGTCGGGAGGGGATTTCACTCCAGTATGATACCGTCCACGAGCTGGTGAACAACGAGGAGTTTGTCCTGGTGATTCTCGACTCGTGTCGGTACGACTATTTCCGTGATGAGTACCCCGCGTATCTCTCCGGCGACCTCTCTCAAGTGTGGAGTGCCGGTAACCGGACCCCGAAATGGACGCCCAATCTGTGGACTGAGTCGTACGACCTGACGTATCTGAGTACAATGTCGTACCCGACAACGAAAGCAGCGTACCGGAAGAAACGGATCACGTTCGATCCGTACGAGACGTTCGAGAACGTGATCCGGATCGACGGCCACGATGATCCGTTGCTCTCGAACACTCCCCCAGAGATCGTCACGGATATTGCGTTGCAGTACTTTGCCAGTGTCGATCCGGATCCGATTAGAGCCGTTCTTCACTACTCGTTGCCACACAGACCGTACGTTGGTGCTACCAAAATTCTCCCCTGGCGAGTGGACGTCGCTTCGGCTTTGTCAGTCTTCGAAGAACATCGAAGTGACGATGACGTGCCCTCCGAAGAACTCTCGAATCGAGAGACAGTGTTCGGCGAAGAACTACTGGAGTATGACGTGACCGAAGCGGAGTTCGAAGAAATGGATGCAGAACGATACGAGGTGCGTCAACGAATCGACGATGGCCACCTCTCAGACGACGAGCTACGTGTTGCATACCGTGATAATCTTCGAGCGGTCTTAGCGGAAGTAACAAGACTGGTCGGATACCTGGACTGCCCAGTCGTGATTTCGGCAGACCACGGTGAGCATCTCGGCGAACACAGCGACGAGCTCCCACGATACAATCATCCAAACAGGACCCATCCGGTTCTCCGTGAAGTGCCGTGGTTTGAGGTTGGTCCAGAGTCGAAAGGTAACGAAGCCCTATCCTCACTCGAGAAATTGCCGGAACTCGTTCCGGACGAGAACCGAGAGCCAACAGCCGAAGCCGTAGACAAACGGTTGCGAGCGTTGGGCTATCGTTGAGCAGCAGATATTATCCGTCGATCTGGGTTGTGATAACGAAATCGATAAAGTGGTCTGTCGCACCACCAACCGGAACGCCTAACTGAGAGACGAGCGCCACTTGTGCGTAACACACGATGCGAATCGGACAAACCTCCATAATTTTCTTTATTTCGAAGCTTGGCGTCTCTGCACTCGGTTTTGTCGCCACGATTGTGTTCATTCGTCTTCTCGGTGAGGATATCTACGGCTTCTTTGTGGTAACACTTGCGCTAGTTTCCTGGCTCGGGATCGTAAAGAGTGTCGGGTTCGGTGAAGCGATCGTTAAGCGCATGAGCGAGGACGAAGAACCCGATGCGTACCTCGCTGCCGGGACAACGATCAAAGTGGTTCTGACAACGATCGTTGTAATCGGAGTGTTCGTGCTTCGTGACTACGTAAACGAGTACATCGGTCAACCGGTGGCTGAGTTGGTTATTCTCCTGGTGATCATCACCATCTTCAGCGATCTCGTCGACTCTGCACTGAAAGGAACACACAGGGTCCACGTGTATGCACCACTGAAAACGGTAATGGAAGGGACACGAAGCGTTGCAATGATCGCGTTTGTGCTCCTTGGGTGGGGCCTCACCGGAATGCTCCTCGGGTATGCAGTTGGAACAGCGGTGGTCGCGGCGCTCGGCCTCGCGATCGTACAACCCAACGTCGTCATTCCACGGCGACACCACATCGTTCGGCTGTTCGACTTCGCGAAGTACTCCTGGCTCGGAAATATGCAAAAGAAGACGTTTAGTGACATGGATCTTCTCATTCTCGCGCTGTTCGTCCCAGCCAATCTCACGGGTATCTATGCCGTTGCGTACTCGCTGTCGAAGTTTCTCGAGGTGTTCGGCAGTGCGATAAGCACGACGCTCTTTCCGGAGATGAGCAAGCTTTCGACGGAGGATGATACGAAACTGATCAACACCCTCACCAACGACGCGCTTACGTTCGCTGGACTGTTTCTGATCCCAGGAATCGTCGGTGCAACGCTGCTCGGTGATCGATTGTTACTCGTTTACGGACCCGGGTTAGACATCGGTGCGCACGTGCTCGTCATTCTGCTCATCGCCGTCCTCGTGTACACATATGCGAGACAGCTGCTCACAACGCTCAACGCAATCGATCGGCCTGATCTCGCCTTTCGGGCGAACGGGGCGTTCATCGTCGCAAACGTCGTTCTGAATTTTACACTGATCTATTCGATTGGATGGGTTGGCGCAGCGATTGCGACGACGCTGTCAGCCACTGTGGGGTTCAGCCTCGGGTTGTACTACGCCGATCAACTCCTCGACGTTCGACTCCCGTACAACGAGGTTGGCCGTCAGTGGATCGCTGCCGTACTCATGGGCATCGTCGTGTACGCCGCTCGAGAACTCGGCGAAGCAAATCCGATCGCGGCGTACAACGAGGTGTTTGTCGTTCTGCTCGTCGGCCTCGGAGCGATAGTATACTTCGCGGTATTACTCACGATTTCGAGTCGACTCCGCACAGCAGTGTCAGACAACCTCCCCTTCGATGTTCCGCTCGTCTACAATTGATGAAAGGTCACCGCCGGTCGTGGGCAACTACCAACATATATACTTGATCGGAATAATGGCTCTAGCCATGCAAGCAGTCGTCTTAGCAGCCGGAAAGGGCACCCGCCTCGAGCCCCTCACCGACGACAAACCCAAGGCGCTCGTCGAGGTCGACGACAAGCCACTGATCGAGGACGTCTTCGATAACCTCCTCGAGATCGGCGTCACCGAACTGGTCGTCGTCGTGGGGCACATGAAAGAACAGATTATCGAACGCTACGGCGACGAGTACGAGGGTGCCCCGATCACTTACGCCCACCAGCGGGAACAGCTCGGACTCGCCCACGCAATCCTCCAGGCCGAGCCCCACATCGACGACGATTTCGTGCTCATGCTCGGGGACAACGTCTTCCGAGGTAATCTCGGCGATGTCATTAACCGCCAGCAGGAGGATCGCGCCGATGCAGCCTTCCTCGTCGAAGAGGTGCCCTACGAGGAGGCCTCCCGGTACGGGGTACTCGACACGAACGAGTACGGCGAAATCGTCGAGGTCGTCGAGAAGCCCGAGGAGCCGCCGTCGAATCTCGTGATGACCGGCTTCTACACGTTCACGCCGGCGATTTTCCACGCCTGCCATCTCGTGCAGCCGTCCGACCGTGGCGAGTACGAACTCCCGGACGCGATCGACCTGCTAATTCAGTCCGGCCGCACGATCGATGCGATCCGGATGGACGGCTGGCGGATCGACGTGGGCTATCCGGAGGATCGCGAGACGGCAGAAGAGCGTATTCAGAACCCAGCGGAAGCGACTCCAGAACAGTAGGAACGGGTCGATCTGAGAGACTCCGAAACGCACTAACGAATCCTCCCCGTTAGGGCCGATATGAACGTCCTCGTAACGGGTGGTGCAGGGTTTATCGGCTCTCACATCGCCGAGGGACTCCTCGAGTCGGGCCACGACGTGGTTGCACTCGATATTCTCGATCCGTACTACGATCTCGGAATCAAAGAACGGAACATCGAGCGGTGTCGCGAACTCGGAGACGAACGCTACGAGTGTATCGAGGGATCCATTACGGACGAGGAACTGGTCCGCGACGTCGTCGCGGGTCACGATATCGAGTTTATCTATCACCAGGCAGCGCAGGCGGGGGTTCGAACCAGCGTTGAGAACCCCAAGAAGCCACACGAGATCAACACGACCGGACTCCTGAATCTCCTACTCGCGGCCGACGATCACGGTGTCGAACGATTCGTCAACGCGTCGTCCTCCTCGGTCTACGGAGAAGTCGAGTACCTCCCGTACGACGAGGACCACCAGAACGTCCCGCAGAGCCCCTACGGCGTAACCAAACTCGCGGCCGAACACTACTGCCGGGTCTGGGACGATGTCTACGACCTCTCGACGGTCAGCCTGCGATATTTCACCGTGTACGGGCCTCGAATGCGACCGAACATGGCGATAACGAACTTTACCTCACGCTGTCTGAACGGCGAACCGCCCGTGATCTACGGCGACGGCCAACAGACTCGCGACTTTACCTACATCGACGACATCGTCGAGGCGAACCTCTCGCTGCTCGAGACCGACGCGGCCGATGGAGCGGTCATGAACGTCGGCTCGACGGGGACCATTACGATCGAAGAGCTCGCCGAGTACATCGTCGACGAGACCGGCGCCGACGTCGGTCTCGAGTATTCCGACCCCAAAGAGGCGGACGCGCGCCACACCCACGCCGACGTATCGAAAGCCGGCGAACTGATCGACTACGAACCGTCGAGAGATATCCGCGAGGGGGTCTCACAGTTCGTCGATTGGTACCGAGAGAACCGCGACTGGTACGAGCCGCTCGTCCTGAACTCGTAGACCGATTCAAGAGCGATCCGCTGAGCGAAACTCGAGTTCCCTCACCAGGGCTCGTTCTTCAGTCCCAGTTTGTAGGCGATCATGTTCGTCGTCACGTGCAGGATCGGCGTCAGCACCACCACGACGGCGATGACCTCCCACGTGAACACGTCGAAGAACCACTCGCTCGCCAGTAGCGCGGTCAGGGGTAGCGAGACCACGACGAAATCGAGCTGATCGAGTCCGGGGAACATCGCCCCGCGCTGACGACCGGTGCGGCGTTTCAGAAACGATGCGAGGATGTCGCCGAGCATCGCCCCGGCCGCGAGACCGAGCGCGGCGAGCGGCGTAAATTCGGGAACCTCCACGCCGGTCGCGGAACTAACGTCGCCGGCGAAGAGACTCAGAAATCCGGCGAGCGCGAGACCGGCGACGATCCCGGCGGCGGTGCCGCGCCAGGTCTTACCGTCGCCCAGCATACGTTTGTCGCCCCACGTTCGGCCGCCGTCGATTGGCCGCCCGCCGCCGGCCAGCACCGCGGCGTTGTTGGGCACGTACGCGGGTAACATCGCCCAGAACGCGATCACGATCGTCTCGAGTATTGCCATATCCGCGGGAACGAACCCCCGTGTCTTAACCGCCGGTGGTTCGGCGCGAAGAGCTGACGACTGCAAACTCGGAGTGCTGGTCGCCGCTCGATGTGCCCCGAGCCGTCGCCTCACACCGTTGTCCCCGATTACTCGGCCACTCGAGCATCTATCTAACCTGTAAACAGTATCTGTATCTACTATACACGAAAAACTTTTAGCACTCCTGATCGATCCTCCTCGTAGAGACCCTGTTATCATGTCACGAGAAGTCTTCGACGAGGCGGAGTACGAACGCCGGGTCAGTCGGGCGAAAGAGCGGTTGCACGAGGCTGATCTCGACGCGATCGTCGTCTCCGATCCGGCCAACATGAACTACCTGACGGGGTACGACGGCTGGTCGTTCTACGTCCACCAGGCCGTGGTGGTCACGACCGAGCGGGACGAACCGGTCTGGGTCGGCCGCGAGATGGACGCGGGCGGCGCGCGGGCGACGACACATCTCTCCGAGGAGAGCATCCTGTCCTACAGCGACGACCACGTTCACTCGCCGTACGATCTCCACCCGATGGACTACGTCGCGGGCGTCCTGGAAGATCTCGAGGTCGCGGACGGACGCGTCGGCCTCGAGATGGACGCCGCCTACTTCACCGCGAAATCCTACACTCGCCTCCAACAGAACCTCCCCGACGCCGAGTTCGAGGACGCGACCTTACTGGTCGGCTGGGTCCGAATCAAGAAGTCCGAGCAGGAACTCGAGTACATGCGTCAGGCCGCCCGCATCTCGGAGAACGCGATGCAAGCCGGCATCGACGCGATCGGCGAGGGCGTGCCGGAGTACGAGGCCGCAGCCGCGATTTACGACGCGCTCATCAACGGCACCGACGAGTACGGCGGCGACTACCCCTCGATCGTCCCGCTGATGCCATCGGGCGATCACACGGACACGCCTCACCTGACCTGGACCGACCGCCCGTTCGAGGACGGCGATCCGGTCATAATCGAACTCTCGGGCTGTCGCCACCGCTATCACTCGCCGCTGGCGCGGACGACGTTCGTCGGCGACCCGCCCGACGTACTCGAGGAGACCGCCGATATCGTCGTCGAGGGCATCGAAGCCGCGCTCGACGTCGTCGAACCGGGTGTCACCTGCGAATCCGTCGAGAAGGCCTGGCGCGACACCATCGCCCAGTACGGCCTCGAGAAGGAGGACCGAATCGGCTACTCGATGGGGCTGGGCTACCCACCGGACTGGGGCGAGCACACGGCGAGCATCCGGCCCGGCGACGAGACCGTCCTCGAGGAGAACATGACGTTCCACATGATCCCCGGCATCTGGACCGAGGAGGTCGGCATGGAGATCAGCGAGACGTTCCACGTGACGAGCAGCGGCGCGGAGACGCTGGCCGACTTCCCCCGGAAGCTGTTTACGGCGTAACGACAATTCACGTCCACACCCAATCGACAATGTCTACGACACCAACGCAGCAGGAAGCCGAACCCGAAGAACAGTACGACTCGGCGCTCGTCACCGCTCGGCGCCAACTCGAGCGCGCGGCGACCCACGTCGACGTCGACGAAGGCGTCATCGAGCGGCTGAAACACCCGACGAAGGTCCAGCAGGTCTCGGTTCCGCTCGAGCGAGACGACGGCGAGGTCGAGGTCTTCACGGGCTACCGCGCCCAGCACGACGACGTCCGCGGGCCGTACAAGGGCGGCCTGCGCTATCACCCCGAGGTCACCGCCGAAGAGTGCACCGGGCTCTCGATGTGGATGACCTGGAAGTGTGCCGTAATGGACCTCCCCTTCGGGGGCGGGAAAGGCGGCATCGCCATCGATCCCAAGTCGCTCTCCGCGGACGAGACCGAGCGGCTCACCCGTCGCTTCGCCGAGGAGATCCGTGACGTCGTCGGGCCGACCAAGGACGTTCCGGCACCCGACATGGGCACCGACGCACAGACGATGGCCTGGTTCATGGACGCCTACTCGATGCAACAGGGCGAGACTATCCCCGGCGTCGTCACCGGCAAACCGCCAGTTATTGGCGGCTCATACGGTCGCGAAGAGGCCCCCGGACGCTCGACCGCGATCGCCGCGCGGGAAGCGATTCAGTACGAGGGCCACGAGGTCTCCGAGACGACCGTCGCAGTCCAGGGCTTCGGCAGCGTCGGCGCGAACGCCGCGCGCCTGCTCGAGGACTGGGGCGCGACCGTCGTCGCCGTCTCTGACGTCAACGGCGCGCTCTACGATCCCGACGGACTCGCGACGCACGAGATTCCGACCCACGACGAGGAGGCCGAAGCCGTCCTCGAGCAGGACGCCCCGCAAACGATTTCCAACGAGGACGTCCTCGAACTCGACGTCGACGTGCTGATCCCGGCCGCCGTCGGCAACGTCATCACCGCTGACAACGCGGACGCCATCGAGGCCGACATCGTCGTCGAAGGTGCGAACGGGCCGACCACGTTCGCCGCGGATACGATCCTCGAGGAACGCGACGTGACGGTCATCCCCGACATCCTCGCCAACGCCGGCGGTGTGACAGTGAGCTACTTCGAGTGGCTGCAGGACATCAACCGCCGTCAGTGGACCTTAGAGGAGGTCAACGAGGAACTCGAGGACAAGATGCTCTCCGCCTGGGCGGACGTCCGCGACGAGGTCGAAGCGAAGGAGCTAACCTGGCGCGATGCCGCCTATGTCGTTGCGCTCTCGCGAATCGCCGAAGCGAAGGCGACGCGCGGACTCTGGCCGTAGCGAACGGGGGTCGCACTCGCGATTCTCACGCGGCGAAGGCACCGATCCCGACGGCGTCTTCCGACCGTTCAGTCGTCGTAGCGCCCGATCTCGACGAGGTTTCCGTCGGGATCACGGAAGTACACCGACGTGATCGGTCCGACGGCGCCCGTACGGTCAACTGGTCCCATGATGATCTCGATATCCTGCTCACGAAGGTGACGTTCGACGTCCTCGATGGGTGTCTCAGTGATCAGACAAAAATCGCCACCGCCGGGCGTCGGTTCCTGCGCAACGGGTTCGACGTCGTTGTCGATCGGATGGAGATTGATCTTCTGTTCGCCGAAGCGCAGCGCCTTGCGGTCGTCACCGAACGTGACGACTTCGGCTCCCACGTTCTCGTAGAACTCGCACGTCGCCTCGACGTCTTCGACGGTGAGGACGAAGTGATCGATACCGGTGAGCTTCATCGCTGCTGTCCTCGCGTGGCTTGTCGTCGTTCCATGGATCGCCCTTCGTCGCCCCTCGAAAAATAACCCGCTGTCGGCCGACGATCGCGCCGGAACGACACGGATCAGCCGTCGCAGCAGTCGCTACGCCGACAGGGACGCAGCCACCTTCTCGATCGGGTGCGGCGGCTCGTCACAGCCGTCGTACTCCGAGAGCTGGGACCGACAGGACGCACCCGGTGCGACGACCGTCTCGCCGTCGCTCGCTTCGACTTGATCGAACAGCACCTCGCCGATCTTCCGGCTCAGCGAGTAGTGTTCGGCCTCGTAGCCGAAGGAGCCGGCCATCCCACAGCAACCGGAATCGAGCGCGTCGACCTCGTAGCCGACGGCCTCGAGCACCGTCGCCGCGTGGCCGTCCTTCTTCGTCGCCTTCTGGTGGCAGTGGCCGTGGTAGGTCAGCCGTTCTCCGAGTTCGTCGTCCCCGGTCGGCAGTCCGCCGGCCAGATCGAACCGATCGAGATACTCGAGTACGCCGTAGGTGTTCGCCGCGATTAGTTCCACGTCGGGCCCCGAAAGCAGATCCAGATAGTCCGACTGGAACATGACGGCGTCGGAAGGTTCTACGAGGACGACCTCCCAGCCGTCCTCGAGTTCGGGCGCGAGGGCGTCGACGTTGGTCCGAGCGCGCTCCCGCGACAGATCGAGAAAGCCCTTCGAGTGCGCCGGCCGTCCAGTTGACGTCACGCCATCGGGAATCTGAACGTGGACGCCCGCGGTCTCGAGCACCTGTACCGTCGCCTTCCCGGCCCGCGGGTGGTTGTAGTTCGTGTAGGTGTCGGGGAAGAGCAACACCTTCCGGTCGGCCTCGGCTTCCGAGATCTTCGGGCCGCGCGTTGCGAACCAGTCCTCGAAACTCTCGCTGGCGAACGCGGGGAGATCGCGCTCGCGGGCGATACCGACCGTCTTCTCGGCGATAATATCAGAACCCGGCAGCGAGGCCATCCAGTTCGACACCGGCGCGAGCGCGGAGCCGACGGCGTTCAGCCGGTCGACGTTCGCAAAGAGCTTATCGCGGAGGCTCGAGCCGTTCTCCTGATGATTTGCGTGCTCTACTTCCGCTTTGAGCTTCGCCATGTCGACCTCGCTCGGGCAGTCCCGCGCACAGCCCTTGCAGCCGATGCAGAGGTCCATGATCTCCGCTAAGAACTCCTCGTCGGTGGCCTCGGTCTCGAGTTCGCCGTTCATCGCGCTTCGGAGCATGTTCGCCCGGCCGCGGGTGCTCAAACTCTCCTCCTCGGCCGCGCGGAACGTCGGACACATCACGCCGCCGGTCGTCTCCTGATCGCCGCGACAGCCGCCGCAGCCGTGACAGAGTTCGGCCATGCCTTGGAATCCGTTCTCGTTGTCCCACTCGAGAGCGGGCTCGAACCCAGCGTCAAATTCGTAGTCGGGGTCGAACCGCAGATTCTCGGTCATACTGTGGTCGCCGCAGACGTTCCCCGGATTCAGCAGCCAGTCCGGATCGAAGACCGTCTTCAGCTCACGGAACAGCTCCCAGACGTCGTCGCCGTACAGCTTGTGGTTCCACTGGGTTCGGGCACGGCCGTCGCCGTGCTCGCCCGAAACGCTGCCGCCGTACCGGACGACGAGATCCGTCACGTCGTTAGCCAGCGACTCGAACTCCTCGAGCCCCGTCTCCGTCTTCGTGTCGACCAGCGGGCGCATGTGCATACAGCCCGGCCCCGCGTGGGCGTAGAAGCTGGCGAAGGTGTCGTACTCCTCGAGGACTTCCTGGAAGTCCGCGACGTAGTCCGCGAGGTTCTCGGTCGGAACCGCCGTGTCCTCGATGAACGAGATGTGTTTGGCGTCCGAGGTTCGCGAGAGCAGGATCGGCGCCGCGCTCTTGCGGAGCTTCCAGAGTTCGGCGACGCCTTCGGGATCGTGGGCCTCGAGGGCGTCGAATGCGCGGACGGGGTCGTCGGCGGTGACATCTCCCTCGTCGTCCGCGTCTTCCGCGTCGGCCGTTGGATCCGGCACGTCCTCGTCGGGCAACCGATCGGCCAGCAGCTCCGCGACCTGCTCGCGACCGTGATCATCGTCCTCGGCGTAGAACTCGACGAGCAGCGCGGTTTCGGTGCCCGCGGGGAGCCGGTCGACGAGCTCGGCGAACTCTTCCGTTCTCGAGGCGAGGTCGATCAGGGTGTCGTCGATGGCTTCGATCGCCGCCGGGTCGAAGTTCCGGACGATCGTGTCGACGTCGGCCATCGCCTCGAGCAAGTCGTGGTAGGTCAGCAGGACGACGGACGTCGTTTCGGGGACGGGCTCGAGGGAGACGCAAGCTTCCGTCACCACGCCGAGGGTGCCCTCGCTGCCGGCGAAGACCCGCGCGAGGTTGACGGTCGCCTCGGGGTCGGGTTCGCTCTCGTCGTCGATCGTCACCGACTCGGCGGTGTTCTCGTCGAACGCCTCGGGCACCCCGTAGGCCTCCGCAACCAGTCGATCGAGGTTGTAGCCCGAGACGTTGCGCTTGAGTTGCGGGAACACCTCGCTGATCGCGTCGGCTTCTTCATCGATTACGCAGCGCAGGCCCTCGTAGATGCGCTCGAGGAGGTCTCCGTCCGGATCCGCCGTCTCGCGAAGTTCCCGGACCGTCACCTCGCCGAAGCGCTCGACGGAGCCGTCGGCGAGGACGACCTCGCAGGCCTCGACGTAGGCGTCGGTCTTCCCGTACTGTAGGGAGTGGGCCCCCGTCGAGTTGTTCCCGATCGCGCCGCCGATGGTGCTACGATTCCCGGCGGCGGGGTCCGGCGCGAACTTCAACTCGTGAGCTGCGAGTTCGTCGTTCAGATCGGCCAGCACCGCGCCGGCCTCGACACTGGCTCGCTGGGTGTCCGGGTTGACCTCGAGTACGTCGCCCATATGCGTCGTGAAGTCGAGGACGACGGCCTCGTTGACTGCCTGTCCGGCGAGGCTCGTCCCGCCGCCCCGCGGCAGGACCGGAATTTCGTTCTCCGCACAGTACTCGACGACGCTCGCGACGTCCGCCGTCGAGCGCGGCAGTACGACCCCGATCGGAGTCATCTCGTAGGCGCTCGCGTCGGTCGCGTACAGTTGTCGAGAGTAGTCGTCGAACCGGACCTCGCCGTCGATTCGCTCCTGCAGGGCGGAGACGAGTTCGGGCCGGTCGACGTCGCCGCCGACGTAGTCGTAGGCGGCCCGGGCATCCGCCGCTGGGTCACCCTCGCGCGGGTCGTCCGGCGGTCCCAGATGGGTCTCGTCCGAGGTCGACGTCTGGTCGCTGTGGTCGGTCGTCGAGGGCGAGTCGTCGGTCGCGGACGGCGGATTATCGGTGGACATCGGTCTCGTCAGTTCGACTCCGGCCGGTAGACGGCGTTCTCGAGGTCGCTACCCGTCCCCTCGTCGAGCACACCGACGTTGTGCGCGACGATGTCGGCCAGCCGATCCCAGTGTTTCGGCGTGTGGCCGCCCGTGTGAGGCGTGATGAGGCAGTTCTCGAGGTCCCAGAGCTCGTGATCGTTGGGCAACGGTTCGGGCTCGGTGACGTCGAGCGCCGCGCCGCGGATGCCGTTGAACTGCAGCGCCGCGACGAGCGCGTCGGTGTCGATGATGCCGCCCCGGGCCGCGTTAACGATAACTGCATTCGGCGGGAGCGTCGCCAGCGCGTCCTCGTCGACGAGGTTGCGCGTCAGATCGTTCAGCGGACAGGCGAGGACGACGTACTCGCTGCGCGAGAAGGCCTCGTGGATGTCCGCCTCCTCGAAGCTCAGCACCTCGTCGGTCGGCCCGCCCTTCTCGGGCGTGTAACGGATGCCGATCGTCTCGACGTCGAAGCCCTCGAGTCGCTGGACGATCTCCTGACCGATCGAGCCGAGGCCGACGACGGTGACCGTGCTGTCGGTGAACTCGTGGGACTGGAAGTGACGCCACTCGCCGTTTTGCTTGCGCCGCCAGCCCTCGTGGAGATTTCTGGCGAAGACGAGCATGTTAGCGATCGACTGCTCGGCGATGCCGGGTGCGTGGATGCCGCCCGCGTTGGTGACGGCCACGCCGTGGTCGGCCAGGGCGTCCATCGGCACGTGGTCGGTCCCGGCGAACGTACACGCGAACAGTTCGAGTCGGTCGGCGGCCTCGAGGAGGTCCTCCTCGATCGTGATACCGGTGACGACCCGCGCTTTCGGGACGAGTTCGCGCTCCTCTTCGGGCGTCCGCGCGAGCGCGACGGTGTGGTCGGGGAGCCGTTCGCGAAGCGTCTCGGCGTACGATTCCATCGACAGCCCTTCCGTTCCCTCTCGAAGAACGACGACGTCTGGATTCGTGCTCATAGTGGTGAATGTGTGCGCTATCGCGGCCTATCGCCGCTGTAACGCAGCTATACTCTACGGTTGTCATCGTCTCTCTTATCCTTTTTGTGTAGTCGGCGTCAACACTCATTGTGTATAATTAAGTCACTGGGGCGCGTCAGTGACTGGCATGAACGAGCCGATACGGGACCGCCTCGTTTCCCTCCGCCGCAGTTTGCACCGCCACCCCGAGCCGGCGTGGCGCGAGTTCTACACGACCGCACGGATCGTCGAGGAGATCCGAGCCATCGGCGTCGACGAACTGGCCGTCGGCCCGGACGCATACGATCCCGCGGATCGGATGGCCGTCCCCGAAGACCACCGACTCGCGTCGTGGGCCAAACGGGCGCGCGAACGCGGTATCGATCCCGACCTGTTCGATCGGATGGCCGGCGGCAACACCGGCGCCGTCGCCGTCATCGATCGCGGCGAGGGTCCTGCGATCGGACTGCGGGTCGACATCGACGCGCTGTTCATCGAGGAGTCGGACGAGAGGGGACACGACCCGGCCGACGAGGGCTTTCGTTCGGAGATCGATGGCGCGATGCACGCCTGCGGCCACGACGTCCACATGACCTGGGGGTTGGCCGTCCTCGAGGCCATCAAAGAGAGCAACTTCGCGGGCCGACTCGTCGTGTTCTTCCAGCCCGCAGAGGAGACCAGCGGCGGCGGCTGTCCGATGGCCAAGAGCGATTTCGCCGCCGATCTCGACTATCTCCTCGCGGCCCACGTCGGACTCGACCATCCGACGGGCGAGGTCGTGGCCGGGATCGAGAAGCCGCTCGCGATGGCCCACATCGACGCGACCATCCACGGAACCTCCGCACACGCCGGGAAGGCCCCCAACGAGGGCGACAATGCGATGCACGCGATGGGAACCACGATCGTCAACGCCTACGGCATCCCCCGACACGCCGACGGAATGACCCGGGTGAACATCGGCTACGCCGAGGCCGGCTCCGCGAGCAACGTCATCGCCGAGGAGGCCCACATGGAGGCCGAAGCCCGCGGCGAGACCACCGAGCTGATGGAGTACATGACCGACGAACTCGAGCGAACGGTCAACTCGGCCGCGACGATGCACGGCTGTCGGGCCGACGTCGAGGTGGTCAGCAAATCGCCGCGAGCCGACAGCGACCCCGAACTGCAGGCCCTCGTTAGCGAGGTCGCAAGCGGCGTCCGCGGGATCGATCACGTCGTTCCCGCCGCCGACTTCGGTGCGAGCGAGGACGCCACGTTCCTGATGGAACGCGTCCAGCAGGACGGCGGGCTGGCGACGTACCTGATCGTCGGCACCGATCATCCGACGAGCCATCACACGCCGACGTTCGACGTGGACGAAGACAGCCTCGAGCACGGCGTCGACGTCCTCGTCGAGACGATCCGGGAACTCGAGCGCGCACATCCGGTCCCACACGTCGAAGCCCCGGCGGACGTCGAGCGTCCGGTAGACGTCGAGGGCCCGGCGGACGCGGAGGGCGGTGAATGAGCCGGGATCGCGAGACTGAGCCCGCGCTCGTCAGCCTCGAGGACGTCGAGGACGCCCGCGACCGGATCGACGATGTCGTCCACCGGACGCCGCTCGACACCTCGAGCACGTTCGCCGAGCTGAGCGGCGCCGCGTCGGTCGGGCTCAAACTCGAGAACGTCCAGCGGACGGGCTCGTTCAAGATCCGGGGCGCGTACAACACGATGGCCCAGCTATCCGACGAGGAGCGCGACGGTGGCGTCATCTCATCGAGTGCGGGCAACCACGCCCAGGGCGTCGCGCTGGCCGGTCAGCTGCTCGATATCGAGACGACGATCGTGGTGCCCGAAGTCACGCCCGCCGCGAAGATCGAGGCCACCCGCGGCTACGGCGCCGAGGTCGTCGTCGAGGGCGAGATCTACGAACGGTCCTACGAGTACGCCCTCGAACGGGCCGAGGAGACCGGCGAGACGTTCGTTCACCCCTTCGACGATCCGGCGATCATCGCCGGCCAGGGAACGATCGGTCTCGAGTTGCTCGAGCAGTATTCGGCGCTCGACACCGTCCTCGTGGCGATCGGCGGCGGCGGGCTGATTTCTGGTATCGGGACGGTTCTCAAGGCCCGTGATCCGGATACTCGCGTGATCGGGGTCCAGCCCGAAGGCGCGTACCACGCGAAACCGTCGCTCGAGAACGACGAGATTCGGGAACTCGAGGACGTCGACACCGTTGCGGAGGGCATCGCTGATACGCGGCTGCTCGAGACCACGTTCCTGAACGCTCGCGAGGTCGTCGACGACGTGGTGAGCGTCAGCGACCGCGAGATCGCGACCGCCGTGACGTTGCTCGCCGAGCGCGCGAAGACCGTTGCCGAGAGCGCGGGGGCCGCACCCCTGGCGGCCGCGTTGTCGGATTCGGTTGCCCTGGACCTCGAGGGCAACCACGTCGGCGTCGTCGTTTCGGGGGGTAACGTCAACCTCTCCGAACACGCCGAACTGACCCGAACCGGGCTCCACGAACTCGAGCGATACGCTGAGGCCCGGTTGGCCGTTGCAGGCTGGCCGACGACCGTCGGTGAGGTCGTGGAGACTGTGGAATCGGAAGGGGCTGAACTGGATGTCCTCGAGCGCGCGCGTCGGGGTCCCGACGACGAGCCGAACCGAGTTCCCGTGACGATTGGGCTCGAGGGAAGTGGACGGGAGCATCTTGCAGGGGTGCTCGAAGCGCTGTCGGACGTAGACGGCGTCTCGGTCCTCGAACACTCGCTCGCGTAAGGATCGATTGGCTGCTGGCTACCGGCGCTCGACTGCGGCGCCAACGCGATTCGAGGAGAACGTAACGAAAGCGGGGAATCGCGCTCAGAACGGGCGTTGGTCGACCAGTCCAAGCTGTCGCATAAAGCCGAGCGCGTCGTCGTTGACCCATCGTTCGACGAGTTTGCCGTCCTCGACACGGTCGAACATCGCGCCGGTGACGTCGATTCGGTTCCCCGTCGGTTCGACTCCGAGCAGTTCTCGCTCGTGGGTGCCGGTGGTCCGGAACCGAGTCGCGACGATGTCGTCGTCCTCGATCATCTGCTCGACGGCCATCTCGAAATCCGAGACGGCGCCGCGGAAGTTCTCGACGAGCCAGCGGTAGTCTTCGGGTCCGCGGACCGAGTCTTCGATCATCGGATTTCGGTAGACGAATTCGTCGGCGACGAGCGCATCGATCGCGTCGAAATCACCGCCGTTCCAGACGTCTTCGATGTCCTGTCGGACGGTCTCCATCGGTGTTCGTGAGGGCACTGATATTCACCGGAGTGGTACACGCTCACAGGGAGCATAACCCTTTGCGCCCGCTCCTGATAGGTCTGAAAACGGCACTATATGGGTCGGAACGAAACTGCGGTCCCCCCGACTTCCGATCGATTACGCTCGAACCGTCGCGCCCGCGGCGTCGATCGCCTCGAGGAAGATGCCGATCCCGAGTTCGATCTCGCGTTCGCTCGAGTCCAGCGGCGGGAGGAGTCGAATCGTCTTCTTCCCGCAGCCGAGGGTGAGCATGCCGCGTTTCAGCGACTCTTTGACCACGGCAGCCCGTCGCTCGGGCGTATCGAAGGTCACCGCGAGCATCAGCCCCTTCCCGCGGACGTCCTGGACGTACTCGGGCGAGTCGTCGCGCAGCAGTTCCTTCGCCTGCTCCCCGCGCTGGGTTGCGTTGTCGAGCAGGTCGTGTTCCTGAATGGCCTCGAGGGTGAACGTCCCCATCATCGATCCCAGGAGATCGCCGCCGCCGAACGTCGAGCCGAGTCGGTTCTTTTCGCTGGGGAAGATCTCGGAGCGCGAAATCGTCGCGCCGACGCGGAGCGCCTTCGCGGCGGAGATGACGTCGGGCTCGATGGGGTAGTGATCCGAAGCCCAGATTTCGCCGGTGCGGCCGACGCCGGACTGGATCTCGTCGACGACTAGCGGGATGTCGTACTCGTCGGTGACGTCCGCGATCTCCTGCATGAACGCCTCGCTGGGGAAGCGGTAGCCGCCGACGCCCTGAATGGGCTCGAGGGTGAGGAAGGCGATCTCGTCGGGGTTGATGTGGCCGCCTTCGGGCGACAGGGAGTTTCGAAGCTGCGAGCCGGCGCCGGTGAAGAAGCCGCAGTCGCAGGTGCTCGCGTCACAGCCGCGATCGGCACAGAACGGGATCGTCTCGATCCCGTCGATCTGTGGGTAGTGACGCGTGTAGACCTCCTTCGATTTCGTGATCGAGAGCGTTCCGAACGTACGACCGTGGAAACTCCCCGAAAACGCAACACCGTACTTCGACGGCGCACGGTAGTCGTTGGTGATCTTCATCGCGTTCTCCATCGCCTCCGCGCCGGAGTTCGAGAGGAAAACCGTGTCCATATCGTACTGGCTCGAGACCTCGACGAGTTTGTCCATGAGGTGACTCGAGCCCGGCACGTCCGACTCCTCGGGGGTCGGGCCAGCGCCGAAGTACATGTCTTGGCCGGCGATCTTCATCGGCTCGACGAGGTCGAACTCCCGAAGCTTGTCGGTGAGCTTCGGGTTGTTGTAGCCGAGGGGTGCAGCGCCGATATGGCAGGTGAAATCGAGCAGTACGTTGCCGTCGACGTCGGTCACGAACGGGCCGTCGGCCTCTCGGGTCACGTCCCAGACGAACTCGTGAGAGTACTCGCTCGGTGCCGCGTTCGCGCCGTGGAACTCGACCCACTCCTGGGCGTTGGGGCCGGGGAAGGCATCCACGTTCGGTTCCGCTGTATCCCTATCCATACACAGATAATGTGTACGTCATACATTAAATGTTGTTATCGGTTCGCAATAATAACAGCGGCAAACAGTTGCAGGGTTGGTCATCGCGGCGAAAACCGGCCCGCTGTGCTTCGAGTTGCGTTGTGCGTTCGGTTGGAAAAACGACAGGCTGGTTCAGACGCAATTCTCGACTCCGGCCGGGACAGAAGGTGGGTTATTGGTGTCGCTCAGTCTCAATCGGTTTCAACCGTTGGGCAAGGTCTGCTCGGGCATGTATACCCGTGGTCATCGAGATCGAACGTTTTCGTCTCGGCCGTTACTTCTCGGTTTCCGGTATCGGTAAATGCCTCGAATGTGACGGACCCAACCGCATTATCTGGCACCTGAAACCGCATGTTGTGGTAGCCGAAGCCCACCGAATCGTCATCCGAGGTAGACCAACCATCGTTGAACACCACCTCCCCAGTACTTTCGTCTTGAAGAACGTTGTGACTCGATGCTCGCGCAACTGTATACAGAAACGCGGGCACGCCGAGTTTCGGATAGAGCACCGAGCCACCGGCGACGAGGACGTCCCCGAGAGCCGAAAACGCGTCCTCATTGTCTCCGCTCGGGGATGCAGAACCATCGGGATTTGTCTTCCCGCTATCAATATTCGAGGAAGAGTCGGGCTGTGGGTCGGGAACGACGGAATCGTCGACGCTCCACCGGAAGCCAAACGTTTTTACGTAATCTGCATCGCCGCGGGAGCCCCCCGTGCCGTGAGCTTCGTGTAAGCCGGCGAGGTCGAAAGAGTAGGTGACACAGTCGTTGCAGTTGGAACTCGTCCATCCTCTGTAGCCGACGGACAGACTGGTTTCTCCTTCGATCCTCCGTTCGTGGGGACGATAGTAGTAATCGATTTCTTCGGATGTACTGTCGCAGTCCGTGTATTCACCGTTGTTGAGGTCGGGACAGTCAGAGCTCGCTTTTACAGTTCCGCTGAGGCCGAGAACGGACGTCCCGATGACTGCGGTCGTACCAATCGAGCGAAGCACTTCTCGTCGGTCGAAGGCTCGACTCTTGTCGAGCATGTTCAGATTTTCTGAACTCATCAACTATACTTTAACTCATCTTCTATATAAATATTCCCGTGGCTAATTTATAATTGATATAAAAGCGCAATCAACCGTTGGAAATAGTTACCAGTTAATGAGATAGTGTCGTAGAAGTCAACTGTTCGATATCATTAGACATGAATCCCCGTACTGATCTCCGGACGGAATTTTCGAAGAGGTAGTGAAAGAAATCAAACGACGTCACAGTCGACGCAGGTCGAACAATGAAGAGAGCCGCGACCGGATCAGTCGTCGTCGCCAGGTTCGGCGGCCGGCGACGGCTCGTCATCGGACTGGCCTCGAGCCGAGCCGAAGATGACCGTCTTCTCCTGGAGCAAGACGCGGCCTCGCGAGCCGCTGAAGTCCTTGACCAGACAGAGCACGGCGAGGAAACAGACGATCGCGAACGGCGCGCCCGTGATGATGACTGCGTCCTGCAGGGCGCCGGCACCACCCTCACCGCCGAGGATCATGAGGATCGCGGCGGTCAGACCGAGGACGATCCCCCAGAAGAGGCGGTTGATGGTGGACGGGGACGCCTTGCCGCCGGTGGTCATCATCGAGACGGCGAGCGTCGAGGAGTCCGCCGAGGTGACGAAGAACGTCGTCACGATGACCATGAAGCCGAGTATCAGAATCGAACCGATCGGCACTGTAAACTCGACGACCAGCAGGTCCAGCGTGAGTGAGAGCGCGTCGAACAGAATGAACCCGGATACTTCTGGACCGGGGCCCCCTGGTGCGATCACTTCACTGAAGTCGGCGAGGCCTGTGTGTTGTGCCCATACCGCAGTACCGCCGACGAACGTGAACCACGGGACGGTCGCTGCTGACGTCGCGACGATACCGGTAAACGCGACTTCGCGGATGGTTCGCCCCTTCGAGATACGGGCGATGAACAGCCCCGCGAACGGAGACCACGAGAGCGCCCAGGCCCAGTAGAAGACGGTCCAGTCTTCGACCCAGCCGGTGGCACCCTCCTCGCCGGCACCGGTGTAGAGGCTCATCGAGACGAAGTCGCTGATCATTCCGCCCATCGCCTGCGAGCCGAGCAACAGAAGGAACATCGTCGGCCCCACGATGAACGTCGCGATCATGATCACGACGAACAGCCCCATATTAAAGTTCGACAGTCGCCGGATCCCCTTGTCGACCCCGAGCACCATCGAGATCGTAAACAGGATCGTCATGGTCGTCACCACGATCAGGATGCCGGCGTCGCCCATGTCGATTCCCCACTGGTAATCGAGACCGGAGATGAACTGGCTACCGATGAACCCCAGCGAGGTCGCGACCCCACCGATCGTCGCGAAGACGGCGAGGATGTCGATCACCTTGGCGGCCGGGCCGTCGAGGTTCTCCTTCCCGAGAATCGGCGTGAGCGCCGAGGACACCCGCAACGGGACGTTATCGTAGTTGTACGCGAAGTAGCCGATCGCGATGCCCATGATGGTAAACACCGCGAGCTGGGGCAGTGCCCAGTGGAACAGCGTTTGCTGAATCGCGTACGTCATCGCCGCGCTGGATTCGGCTTCGACGCCGAACAGGGGGTTCGGATCGGCGTAGTAGAACAGCCCCTCCGTTGGCCCCCAGAACACGACACCCGCGGCGAACCCGGCCGAGTACAGCATCGTGAAAAACGAGAAGAAGCTGTACTCGGGATCCTCGTCCCCCATCTTGATCTTCCCCCACGGACCGACGATCAGGAACAACAGGAAGACGACGATCAGGAAGACGATCACCAGCAGCGCCCAGTTCATGTAGCCGACCATCTGCTCCTGGACGGTTCCGATTCCGTCAGCGACGAAGTCCCGATCGATGAAGAATGCGACGATCACCCCGACCGTCAACAACGCACCGAACGCGAAGACGATCGGATCGAGCTCGTCGAAGAACCGATCGACTGCCCCCTTCTCGTCGCTGCTCATGCACTCTCACCCCCGGACCTCGAGCAACTGGTTACCGATTGCACACACCGTCCCCGTGTTGCATCTACCATGCTTCGCGATAGCATACCGGACCAATTGTCAGTCTCTCGCATAAACATTTCCTTTTTGTATCTAACATACACAGATTACGTTTATTGGATGGGTCTGTTACGGAGAGCCTCAACGATATGCTATACCGCCCGATTGTTTTATTATACTCTCCCTACTCCACAATCATGGTATATAACTCGAAGGTACGCCAGAGTCATAAATCGATAGCCATGGAATACACACGTTTGCGTGAAAGTGTAGATACACTGACCGTATCACATACTGTAGTCACTACGGACGACAGGAGTGAGCCGAGTGGATCGAAACGAGAGCACCCAAGCGGACGGCGTGGTGCTCGAGCCAGCAATCGGGCAGCGACGGAAAATCGAAGGGTGAACCGAGACCGAAACGCTCCTCGATGTCTTCGGCTCGAGTCGACGTCACGCCGTCATAGGACAGTCAGTTCGTGAGTTCCTCGAGTTTCCGCTCGCGCTCTGCAGCGCTCTCGCTGACCTGACTGGTGTACTCGTCGACGCGGTCTTTGATCTCCTCGCGGGCCGACTCGGGCGAGAACTCGTCGGACATGGTCAGGAGGCGCACGAACGCACGGAGTTCCTCGTCGGTAAGCTGAGCGAACTCCTCGTTCTCGAGTTTCTCGACGACTTCGTCGACGTCGATCTGGCCGACCGGTTCGACGTTGAACTCGACGTTGACCATCCGGTAGTTCGAACCGGCGAGGCGCTGTTCGGCCTGGCCGACGCCCTCCGAGAGCATGTCCTTGAACGGCGTGTGGTAGCCGATCGTCCCGAGGTGCAGAAAGGCGAGCATATCGGTGATCCCCTGCGTGTAGGCGTCGCGTTCGTCGTCGTCGGGATCGAAGACGGTCTTGCGGTCTCGCTCTTCCATGTACTCGAACAGAATGCTGAAATCGAGAACCGCGTTTCGGACGCGGCGGCGAATCCGGTTCCGTTTCTGCTTTTTCGAGTGGTCGGTGTAGTCCGTCTTTCGCCCGAGGAGGAAGTCGCGATCGGAGGGCGTGAGAATACCGCGCGGTCGATCGGCATCGGCTGCCGTCTCTAAGGACGCCGGCACGTCATCCTGACTCATACTGGGTACACGAGCATCCCGCGAATTAACTTTTCTGATTCGTCAAACATGTGTTTTGAAAGACAGTTTTGCGATCGGGAATCGAAATTGCGGTACACGAATACTGTATGCCGGACGAACGACCTTCACAGTCAGATACTACGGTGCACACGACGTCCACTCGTGCAATCGAGAGCCGCGGGGCACACCTGTGCGGCCGGTAACCGCGGCACGCACTACGCGCAGCCGAGAGTCGCGGGGTACACGAGGTACAGATACGATCAGGGTCGTCGACGGGCGCACTCGAGGACGGCGTCGGTCAACACCGAGACGCCGATGTCGAGGCTCTCCTCGTCGATATCGAAGGTGGGCGTCTGGTGGTTGGTCGGGTGGTCCGTTCCGACGAGGACGTACGAGGCGAGTCCGCCGGACTCCTGGACGCGTTCCATCAGGTAGGTCGCGTCCTCGCTCGCGCCGAGATCGGCGGTCTCGATGACTTCGTGGACGCCGGTGGATCGCCGCGCGACCTCGCCGACGAGATCCCGCAGCGCGGGGTCACTGTCGACGCTCGGCGACTCGCTGATCATCCGCGGAGTCACGTCACAGTCGTGCATCTCCGCGGCGGCGTAGCAGACGCGCTCGAGTTCCGTTCGCGTGTACTCCATCAGCGCGGTCGTCTCCCCGCGGACCTCGCCTTCGATGGTGATCTCCTCGGCGATGACGTTGCTCGCGGTGCCGCCCTCGATGCAGCCGAAATTCACGCGGGTCATCCCCTCGTCGTGGCGCGGAATCGCGTAGGCGTTCTGAATCGCGGTCGCGACCGCCTGCATCGCGTTGGCTCCCTCGTTGGGGGCCTTCCCCGCGTGTGCGCTCGCGCCCTCGAACGTCACCGTGATGTGAGCCATCGCGAGCGGCTTCTCGACCCCGGCGACGACGGACCCCGTCGGATGATCGAGCCCCAAATGCACGGCGAGCAGGTAGTCGACGTCGTCGAGATACCCCCCTTCGGCCATCGCCTTGCCGCCGCCCGAAATCTCCTCGGCGGGCTGGAAAAACACCGTAAACGTCCCCGAAAACTCGCTCGCCGCGACCGCCTCGAGCGTCCCGAGCGCCATCGCGACGTGGGCGTCGTGACCGCAGGCGTGCATGTAGCCGTCGTGCTCCGAGCGAAAGCTCTCGTCGGCCGGCCGGTGGCCGGGTTCGTCGGACTCGCTGATCGCGGTGGCGTCCATGTCGACGCGCAGGCCGACCGACGGCCCCTCGCCGCGCTCGAGGACGGCCACGACGCCGGTGTGTCCGTCGGCCGTCTGCTCCAGTACATCCTCGCGAACGCCGGCCTCGCGGGCACGCTCGAGCCAGGGCTCGATCGCCGCCGCGTCGGGGACGGCCATCCGCGCATCGGTCGCGAGACAGTCTCGGCCGATCGCGATCTCGTCGACGCCGATCCGCTCGAGTTCTTCGACGATCCGCCCGGTCGTCCGGAACTCCCGCCAGCCGGGTTCGGGGTAGCGGTGGAACTCCCGCCGGAGGTCGGTCAACCTGTTTCGCACGTCGTAGGCCATTCTTGCCGGTTGTAAGCGGGGGAGCTACTTAACCGTGGCCGATACCGGGAGGAGCGACGCGCTGCCGGTCGAGCGTTCGACTTAGCGGCTACGAGGTAACGGCGACGTCGCAGTCCGCTCGGGTGCGGAACAAAGTGAATCGTGTACGGGGCCAAAGTGAACCGGGCGATTGGAGTACGGGACGAAACGAATCGGTGAATCGAAAAGGGGGCAGAATCACCGTCGTCACCGCCGGCGATTCGATCGTCGAACTATCCTGGTTCGGCTGGACGCTATCCGAGGTACGCGATCGCGTCCAGCTCGACGCGAACGTCCTCGGGCAGCCGCGAGACCTCCACGCAGACGCGTGCCGGTGGTTCCGCGCCGAACTTTGCGCCGTAGGCCTCGTTGACCGCGTCGTAGTCCTCGAGGTCGGTCAGGTAGACGGTGACTTTGACGACGTCCTCGAGGCCGTCGCCGCCGGCTTCGTCGACCACGCTCTCGATATTCTCGAGGACCCGGTCGGTCTGCTCTCGAATATCGCCGTCGACGACCTCGCCGGTCTCGGGATCGACGGGGCCGTAGCCGGAGACGTACAGCGTGTCGCCGGCCCGGACGCCCTGCGAGTAGGGGTTGTCGTTGCTCGGTGCGCCGTCGGTTTCGATGGAGTTGGTGTCGGACATGTCAGTCGAATCGGTTTCAGAAGGGAATCGAGGGGGTGGTCGTGGGTCAGTTCGGTCGTTACGCGTCGTCGACTGCGTGTTCGATGCCGTCGACGATGACGTCCAGCGCCGTCTCCGCGAGGTCGTGGGTGAGCACGAGCGGCGGGATGCAGCGCAGGATGTTGCCGTGGCGGCCGGCCGTCCAGACGAGGACGCCGTGTTCGAAGCAGTACTGCTGGATGTCGTCGACGAGGTCGCCGTCGGGCTTTCCGTCGCTGTCGACGAACTCCGCACCGATGAACAGCCCCTTCCCACGGATCTGGCCGAGTCGGTCGGTCTCGTCGGCGGCTTCCTGCAGGCGACCCTGGATGTACTCGCCGAGCTCGCGGGCGTGGGCGAGCAGCTCGTGCTCCTGAATGTACTCGATTGCGCGGGTGCCGGCGCGCATAGCGACGACGTGGCCGCGGTAGGTGCCGGCGTGGTCGCCCGATCCCCACGTGTCGAGTTCCTCCTTGTACATCGTCGCGGAGAGCGGGAAGCCGACGCCGCCCAGCGCCTTTGCGGAGGTCATCACGTCAGGCGTGACGCCCTCCCAGTCGCAGGCCCACCACTCGCCGGTGCGGCCGAGTCCGCTCTGGATCTCGTCGAAAATGAGGACGATATCGTTTTCGTCCGCGATGTCGCGCACGCCCTGAAGGAACCCCTTCGGCGGCGTGACGATGCCGCCCTCGCCCTGAATCGGTTCGACGATGATGCCGGCCGGATTCGCGAGGCCGCCGTAGGGGTCCTCGACGATGGCCTTGAGCTCCTCGAGCGCGTGATCGACCGCTTCCTGTGGCGACTTGTCCTGGCGGAACGGGTACGGGTACGGCGCGTGGACGACGTCCGAAAGCAGCGGCGTGTAGTGGCCCTTGAACTTCTTGTTCCCGGTGACGCTCATCGCGCCGGTCGTCGCGCCGTGGTAGGCGCCGCGGAACGCGATCAGGCCGTCGCCGCCCGTGTTGTACTTCGCCAGCTTGATCGACGCTTCGACCGCGTCGCTGCCAGTCGGGCCGCCGAAGACGACCCGGTTGTTCCCCTGCATGCCGGCCGGCGCGATCTCGTCGAGCTTCTCGATCAGCTCGAGTCGCGCTTCCGTCGGGAAGTCCACGGTGTGGACGAACTTGTCGGCCTGCTCGTGGACGGCCTCCAAGACGTAGGGGTTCGAGTGACCGACGTTGAGCACGCCGATCCCGGCGAACATGTCGATGTAGGTGTTGCCGTCGGCGTCGCGAACCGTCGCGCCTTTCCCTTCCTCGAAGGCGATCGGGATGTCGTTGGGGTAGGCGACCGCGCTGCTGTCGATGTCCTCCTGTTTCTCGAGCAGCGCTCTCGTGTTCGGTCCGGGAACGGAGTCGACGTTCGGTGCGTCATCGAAGTGGATGTCGTCGATCGGCGGTCCTGCCGTCATACGTGACCTCAGGTGAAACAGATATTAATATCTTGTCCACAGTATCCATACAGAGCATATACAGATTTTGAACACACTGGTAGCGAGGTCGATCGGGAGCGATCCGCCGCGATGAGACGAACGGGCCGTTCGGCATACAAACTACCTTAGGACTGGCAGTCCAATTGGGGAACATGATCCCGCCGATCGCGAACCGCTTCGTCGCCGGGGAATCCCCCGCGCAGGCGCTCGATCACGTCCGGCAACTCAACGGTCGCAACGTTCGGGCGATCGTCAACCTGCTGGGCGAACACTACGACGACCGCCCGCCCGTCCGCTCGGACGCCGCGGAGTACCGGGCGCTGGCCGGCGATATCGCCAATTCGAATCTCGACGCCACGATCTCGATCAAGCCCTCCCAACTCGGGCTCAACCTCGGCGAGGACGTCTTCCGCGAGGAACTCGAGGAGGTCGTCGCGGCGGCGGCCGACCACGGCGTCTTCGTCTGGATCGACATGGAGGACCACACGACGACCGACGTGACGCTCGACGCGTTCGAGGACCTCGCTCGCGAGTACGGGAGCGACGACGAGTACCGGGTCGGCGTCTGCGTGCAGGCGAATCTGAAACGCACCCGCGCGGACGTCGAACGGCTCGCGGACGTGCCCGGGAAGGTCCGATTCGTCAAGGGAGCGTACAACGAACCCGACGATATCTCGTACTCGAGTTCGGCACGGGTCAACCACGAGTACGAGGCGCTGCTCGAGTACACGTTCGAACACTACGATCGCGGAATCGCGGTCGGCAGCCACGATCCGGCGATGATCGATCGCGCGATCGACCTCCACGAGGAACACGGCACCGAGTTCGAGATTCAGATGCTCATGGGCGTCCGCACCGACGCCCAGTACGAACTCGCCGCGGAGTATCCGGTCTACCAGTACGTCCCCTACGGCGACCGGTGGAAGTCGTACATGTACCGTCGCCTCACCGAACGGAAGGAAAACGTCTGGTTCGCCCTCCGCGCCATTCTCGGACGCTAAAGGGAAGGGCTCATAATCCCCTAGTGTGAGTTGGAGTACATGGCTTCGTGGAAGCGGGATTTTGCGAGCGGGCTCATCGTCCTCGGCCCGATTCTCGTCACCCTCTACGTAATTTACTGGCTCTACGGGCTCGTCGCCGGGCTCACTCCCGGGCTCATCCTCGAGGCGGAAGCCCTCGAGCCGCTGATCCCGGGCGACGGCGGGCAGGCCCAGCAGACTCGGGAACAGCTCGCGCAGTTTCTTCGCGTCGTCGTCGCCCTGACCGTCTTCACCATTCTCACCTTCTCCGTCGGCTACCTCATGCGGACGACCGTCGGCGGCCTCGTCGAACGCGTCGTCGACAACGTCGCGAATCGCGTCCCCGTGATGCGAGTCGTCTACAACGCCTCGAAGATGGCCGCTGAAACGGCCTTCGGCGAGCAGGACTCCCTCCAAAAACCCGTCAAACTCGAGACCTGGAACGGGCTGCGGATGACGGCGTTCAAGACCGGAAAAGTCACCGACGACGGACGCGAAGTGCTGTTCCTCCCGACCTCGCCGAACATCACCACCGGGTTCGTCATCGAGGTCGAATCCGACCGGATCACCGAACTCGACGAGGACGTCGAGGACGCCCTCACTCGCGTGCTGAGCGCCGGATTCGGCGACGCGAACCGAAATCGCGGGATGGAGGCCGGCGTCTCGATCGACGTCGTCGACGAGGCGAAAGCCGGCTCGCTCGAGGAGTCGAAAAAGGGAGCAAACGACGGCGCAACCGCCGGAAACGACGATTGACGGCAACACCGACGTAGCAGCTGTCGATCGCGGTACACTTATCAGTCGGACGGCTGTCATCCCCCAATAGCAATGTTTCCAGTAGCCTCCACCGAATCGATATTCAGCGGCGATATGAACCCGCTCACGCGCGCCTATCGAGACGTCGTCATCTACGACGAGGCCGGCGCCGACGCCGAACCGCTCTATGAGGGACCGATCGTCGTTCACGGAAACGGCTGGCTCGAACTCGAGGGCGGTCGACTCCTCTCACCGAGTGCGGTCCACCACATCGACATCTACGACGATATCGATGAAAGTGGGGACCGAAACGCCGACAAGCGGAACACGGACAACGACGCCGGAGACGACTATCGGACCAGTCGGTTCAGTCCTCGCTGACGGTCAGTGGTTACCAGTAGTCGGTAATTCGGTTTCGGTGTTGGGAGTTACACACCTTCTGTGTCTGAGCGGCGAGTATACGTGTGGTGTGCGACGGCCCAGTGCTAGTCGCTCTTTATACCGGCAGAACGCTTGCTACATCTCGGTTGTACCGATGAAGACCCAATACTACACAGCAACGAGCATCAACGGATATCTCGCCGACGAAGATCACTCGCTCGAGTGGCTCTTCCAGTTCGGAGATATCGGCGAGATCGAGGGTGTACAGGACGACTACCCGCAGTTCATAGAGCAGGTCGGTGCCGTGGCGATGGGCTCGACGACCTACGAGTGGCTCTTCGAGCAGGAAAACCTACTGGACAACCCGGAAAACTGGCCGTACGATGTCCCGGCGTGGGTGTTCAGCAGTCGGGAGTTGCCGGCGGTCGATGATGTGGACATCCGCTTCGTGCGGGGAGACGTTGCGCCAATCCACGCGGACATGGTAGCGGCCGCAGGCGAGAATAACGTCTGGCTCGTCGGTGGCGGTGACCTCGTCGGACAGTTCCACGACCACGGTTTACTCGACGAGATCATCCTCACCGTCGCTCCCGTTACGCTCGCTTCGGGTGCGCCACTATTGCCACGCACGATCGCTACCCCGCCACTGAAATTAGTTAATGTACAACAGTATGGCGATGTTTTTGCGGTTCTAACCTACGAGGTGTAACGGCCCAGTTCGCGCTCTTTAAAGGAGACAGTCAGCAGACCGATCTCGGCAGAACGTAGTTTCAAACTGTTGGCTCTGTTGACCTCCCTCAGATGACGAGTTCTAGTCGTGCTGAATACAACGCGCGACTGTTGCCCGACATCTGGCTCGATTTACGACGCTAGCGATCGTCCAGTACAGACGAGTGAATTATCAATTGGCTTGTAATCATCTTGCATACCAAACGATGGTTCCCACGATGTACCCAACCGTTCCGACGAAGATTGCAAACAGGAAACCAGATTTAACGCCGCGTTCGATCCCACCGATCAATTCCGCATCTGCAGAACTATACGCGTACCCCAACACTCGAGGGTACGAATACCGAGAGGTTGTTCCCCAGTCACCGGTGAGATAGCCTACGAGCGGGGGAAAAACGTACCACCAGAGGGCGAACAGCCACAGCGAACCGATAGTCGGTACGAGACCCGCCCTCACTACTCCTCCTGTAATAGCGATTCCGAGCGCCACTCCGATCCAGCCAAGAGAAAAGCCAACATCTAGCAGTTCGACGACAAACCCACCGGAGAAGAGCAGCAAAAGCGCGATCACCGCGAGTAGAAGAAGACCTCCTCTCCGACTTTCCCCGATAACGTGCGGCCAGAAGCGGTCAAAATCACTCGTCATCATAATACTAACTGTGGTTGTCACTAATGGTCTTTTTCCAGACGGTGGTTAGCTCAAATCTCACCTGTCCACCCTCGAATCGAGTTTCGGAGCGCAGTGAACCGTAGCCGGACGGCCACTCGAGCGCCCCGCAACCGTCGCTACACGCCCTGACTCATCAGGTGACTGCGCAACACGTCGCCTTCCTTGTTCCCCGAGGCGGTGTTGACGATGACGACCGTCTCGCTCCCGTCGAACTCGCCGCGCTCGGCGAGTTCCCAGACGCCGCTGGCCGCCGCGGCCGGACTCGGGGCCATCTCGAGGCCCTCGTGCTGGGCCACCTGCACCGCGGCCTCGAGGATGTCCCGGTCCTCGGTGGCGACGGCGCCCCCGTCGGTCTCGCGAAGCGCCTCGAGTACCCGCCCGCTCGCTGGCGGATCCGAAATCTCGATCTCGCCGCAGATCGTGTCCGGCGTTTCGACCGGTTCGTGTTCGTCACGGTCGTTCTCGAACGCGTCGACGATCGGCGCACAGCCGTCGGCCTGCGCGGCGTACAGTCCGGGGAGATCCTCGATTAAGCCGAGTTCCCGGAGCTCCGTCGCGGCCTTGTACGCGCCGACGAGGCCGACGCCGACGCCGGTCGGGTAGACGACGACGTCGGGCACGTCCCACTCGAGGCCCTCCACGATTTCGTAGAGCGTCGTCTTGGCGCCCTCGTGGCGATACGGCGTGACGAACGACTGCACGGAGTACCAGTCCTCGTTTTCGGCCAGCCCCTCCTCGAACGCGCCGACGGCGTCGTCGTACCGGCCGCCGACGACGTTCATGTCGCCGCCGTGGACGTTGATCATCGCCTTGTTCGAGAAACTCGAGCGCGAGGGGACGTAGGAGTGTGACTCGAGTCCCGCTCGGCCGGCGTACGCGGCGGCCGCCTGTCCACCGTTGCCCGTCGTGGCGAGCGCGACGTCGCTCGCGCCGTGCTGGCTGGCGGCCGTCAGGGCGACCGACTGGCCGCGATCGGTCGTCGACCCCGTCGGATTCCGCCCCTCGTCCTTGATCAGGAGCCGTTCGACGCCCAGTTCGTCGGCCAGGTCGGGACAGTCGACTAACGCCGTCGCGCCCTCGTTCGTCGTCACCGCGGACTCACGCGTGAACGGGAGCAGTTCCTCGTAGCGCCACAGCGAATCGAACGGCCGGGCGGCGAGCGTCTCCCGATCCAGATCGATCGCGTCGTAGTCGTAGGTCGCGTCGAGCAATCCATCGCAGTCGGGACAGGTGTGGTACTCCGCCGCGGCGTCGAAGGAAGCCCCGCAGTCGACACAGTCGAGGCCGGCAAAAGCGTCCGTCGTCTTCATACGTGGGTGTTCGCGTCCCGGGACTTGTAGCCACTGAAAGGCGATCCGCGTTCGTCCGGGGGTTAGCTGTGCTCACTCGGTGTGGAGCACACCGAACGCCGCGTTCGAGTTCCGCCGATCGCAGACGCCGACGGTCGAAAATCGACAATCGGGACTCGGCAGTGGGAACTCGAGGTCGGTGGAAACAGAAGCGAAGACGGCAGAAACGCCGCGGTCAGTTGTCGCCGGTCTTCTTCTGCCACTCGTAGCTGCGGCGTTTGGCGGATTTGCCGAAGCCACAGGACGAGCAGACTTTCTTCTTCGTGTGATACGATTTCTCTCCGCAGCGACGGCACTTCGTGTGTGTCGTCGTGTTCTTCTTTCCTTGGCTCGGGGTTCCTGCGCCAGTCATGGAGTGATCGAAACGACGTTATCGCCGCGTATAATGGTTGTGTCTTCGGCCGGCGTCTCTGCGTCCACTTCGCCCTCGAGGGGGATCGTCACGTCCTCGAGCACGAGATTCATGTGCTGATCGTAGCCAGCGAGGTCGCCGTCGTACTCGTCGCCACTCTTGAGTCGTACCGTGACACGTTCGCCGAGCGACGCCTCGAGGACATCCAGCGGTCGTCCACTCATACGAAAGAGCGCAGGTGATGGACACTTAATCGTACCGGTCCTGACTCCATCGAACCCCATTTCAGGGGCGACTAGACCTTCCGTTCCGACCGTGTTGTGAGCGACTGTACTGACCCACGACAACTTTGCGCACACAGTACGGTTCCGATCTGTGACGCCCAGCAAACAGTATAAGTGTCCACTCGTTGAATACCGACGCATGGGAAACACCAAATTCACCCTCATCGAGTTGCATCTTGACGGCGACACCCAGTTCGGTCTGGGCGCCCTCGACACCGCACTGCCGTTCGGGTCCACCGAGGAGTCGGCGGAGACAGCCGAGTACGAGACCGAAACCGAGGCGGAGGACGAAGCCGAGGAAGACGGCTCGGGCGGCAAGGCTATCGGCGCAATCGTCGCGCTCGTCTTGCTCGTCGCCGCCGGCGTCGCCGCCAAGAAGTTCCGCGGCGACGACGAACCCGAACTCGAGGAGGAAGAGCAGCCGGACGTCATCGTTAACTAACCCGACCGATCGCCATCGATCCGACCCGGCCGAACGCTTTTGCGCGTGCTTCCCGTACCGACGAACGTGAACCTCTATCGTAGCGCCCGGGCCGTTGCCGGGGCGTCCGGTGACGACGTAATCGACTGGCAGTCGGCCGCCGACGCCGCGAAGGCGGTGACCGATCCCGGCTCGCTCGAGCTCGAGCCGGGCGAGCGCGAGGCCTACGCGCGCGACGTTCGGGACGCGCGGGAGGCCGTGCGAACGGTGGCGGACGTCGAGTTCGACGTCCCCGACACCGTCGAGATCCAGAACCGCCACCACTGGATCGACGCCAACATCGCGACGTTCGAACGCGTCATGGGCACCCTCGAGAACCAGTTTCAGACCGGCGCCTTCCCCGGCGTCGCCCGGACCGTCAACACGGGGACGATGACCGTCCTCCTCGCCTTCCTCGGGCGGAACGTGCTCGGCCAGTACGACCCGCTCCTCCTCGCGGAGAACCCCGAAGAGAGCCACGCGCTGTACTTCGTCCGCCCGAACATCCTCAGCGCCGCCGAGAAGCTCGACGTCGACGCCGACCGGTTCCGCCGCTGGATCGCCTTCCACGAGGTCACCCACGCCGCGGAGTTCGGCGCCGCACCGTGGCTGTCGGACCACCTCGAGTCGCGCATGGAAGACGGTATCGCTGCCCTCTCTGACGGCTCGTTCGACCGGAACGCGTTCCGCGACCTCGACGCCGCGATGACCGTCGTCGAGGGCTACGCGGAGCTCCTGATGGACCACGCCTTCGACGACGAGTACGAAGACCTGCGCCGGAAACTCGATGCCCGCCGCCAGGGTCGCGGCCCGCTCCAGAAGCTGTTCCGCCGGCTGCTCGGGCTGGGGCTCAAGGAGCGACAGTACGAGCGCGGAAAGCACTTCTTCGAGACGGTCGTCACGGGCCACGGTCTCGAGACCGCGACGCTGGTCTGGGAAGGCCCCGAGATGCTGCCGACGCAGGACGAACTCGACGATCCGACGCTCTGGCTCCAGCGGATCGATCGATAGCCAGTCGGTTCCGATCTCGAGAGCAGTATCTGAGCAGTTGGTTCGGTAGACGCCGATTCGAGTCGATCTAGAGGGTGATTTGCACAGTTGCGTCTGTTCCGAGCGCCGGACGCGGGAGCATAACTGGCGTCACGTGGCGAGTGTCGGTCACTCGAGGATCCACAGCATGTACCAGAGCAACGCGCCGCCGGCGACGATGCCAACGATCGAGGCCAGTCCGACGGCGGCCAGCGAGGCACCACCTTGTAACGCCATCGTGCCGCCGGAGAGTCCGACGAGCAGGACGAACACCGCTTTGAGTCGGGCGGAGGGACTCGTGAATCCGTTCGACTCAGCGTGGCCGCGCTCGTCCGGGTCGCGGCTGGAACCGCGCCTCCCGTCTCTGCGGGGGCCACGTCCCGAACTGCGGCTCATAGTTCGCCGGCCGTGCTGACGTGCATCGTGGCGAACTGCCACTCGTGCTCGTCCGCCTGTGTTTGTTCCTCCTCGGGCCGGACCAACGTCCCGCTCCAGCGCGTCTCGAACCGGCGGCGCTCGCCGCTCTCGGTGTCCGTCCAGGCCATCGTCACCTCGTCGGCGAACGTGGCAGCCCCGTCTCGATCCGTCACGGTAAGGGATCGGCTTTCGACAGTCCACTCCGCCGTCGTCTCGGTCTGTTCCTGCAGCGCCTCGCTCACCTCGTCGTCGCCGAACAGCACCTCGCTGATGCCGAACTTCGCCGTCGACTCGTCGGCGAGGAAGTACGGCTCGAGGGGATCGCCGTTCCGGAGTGCGTCGTAGTAGTCGCGGACGACGGATTCGGGACCTTCGTTCATGGGCGTACCGTCGGCGTCGTCGCCCAAAGGCCCACCGGACGCAGACGCAGGTCGCGACTCGACGGAACGGTAGTCCGATGCGTTGCAGGTGCAGCGCGAACATCCAATTGACGGGTAGTCCGGAGTACCTACCGGAGCCAAGAGACATGTCAGCCACTACTATCCGACGTCGCCTACGAGATGCATCGATCAGCACCGAATGCGAACGCCAGCGATCGATCTTTTCCACCCGATGACCACGGAAACCGGAACATTCGACATCGACGAACTATCGGAGTCGGAGTGGGAGTCGTCCGACCGGTCCTCGCAGACGAACGTCGGCCGGTTCGAACGGGCGGTCTCCGCCGTCGTTGGCGGCGCACTCGTGTGGCGCGGCCTCCGGCGCCGGTCGCTCGGCACGGCGCTCGCCGGGGGTGCGCTGGTCTCTCGCGGCATCAGCGGTCACAGTCGGCTCTATCGCCGACTCGGCATCGATACCGCCACGGATCACGGAGGACTGGCCGTCGATTCGACGACCGATAGACCGACGATCAAACGCTCAGTGACGGTCGGCAAACCGGCCGACGAACTCGAGGCGTTCTGGCGCGATCCGGAGCAGTTGAGCCGCATCGTCGGCGAGTACGCCGACGTCTCCCCGACGATGGGGGACGGGGATCATCACCGCTGGCAGGTCTCTCTCCCCGCCGGTCGACGGCTCGAGTGGCAGACGCGACTCGTCGAGGAACGCTCCGGCGAACGCCTGCAGTGGGAAACGGTGGGGGGAGCACCGATATCCTACGAGGCGACGATCCGATTCCAGCCGGCACCCAACGACCACGGGACGGAGGTCACGCTCGAGATTCGGTTCGACCCGCCGGGCGGGACGCTCAGTGACGGCGCAATGAAGCGCCTCGGGATCGTTCCGGAGAGTCTCGCGGGCACCGTCCTCGACCGGTTCAAGAGCCTCGCGGAGACCGGGGAAATACCGTCGCTCGAGACGAACCCCTCCAACCGCGGAAAGGGAGACCACCTCTGAGCTCATACGGTCTGCTGTAAGTCGTTACCGGAGCGACTGCGAGCCGTCCTGCGGTCGCTCCGGAAAAAGTTACAGCCAACCGTATCAGTCGGTCGGCCGTTCCTCCGGCCGGCCGAACCGCTCTGACCGGCCGCGGTCGGCAGGTCGTTCTTCCGGGCGCTCGAGCGACCACCCCGACTCGGGGCTGCGTTCGCGCGGCTGGCTGGTGTCGGTGTCGCTATCGGCATCGGCTTCTCGACCGGCATCAGCGCCGCGGTCGACTCCGGATCCGCGCTCGAGTGACGGCTCGCGCGCCGGCGAATCCACGTCCACCCCAATCCGACCGCTCGTCTCGTCGAAGACGTGGTGGGTGTGTGGATAGGCGATTTCGACGTCCTCGTCTTCGAAAGCGTCCCAGGCTCGTCGGTGGATCGCGGACCGGACTTTCAACGGAAGGTAAGGCGCTTCGATCCAGCACTTGCAGTCGATCAGGATGCCGTGATCGGCGAACTCGCGGACGAACGCCTTCGGCCCCGCCGGAAACTTCGACCGGCCGACGCGGATCGGCGGGCCGCCGCCGATGACGCCGTCGACGTCCCGAGCGGCGCGCTCGAGCAGTTCACACGCCCGATCGAGATCGCCCTCGTAGGTCACGCAAACCTCGAGCGAGAGTCTGCTGCGCTCGTCCTCGGCGGAGAGGTTTCGGACGTCGCGCTCGCGCATCGTTTCGTTGGGGATGACCAGAAACGAGTTCTCGAGGGTGTAGACCCGCGTGTAGCCCAGCGTGATGTCGTCGACGTAGCCGCGTTCCTCGCGGTCGACGAGTTCGATCATGTCGCCGACCTCGTAGGGGCGGTGGACGAGGATGAAGAGCCCGCTGATGTAGCTACGGCCGACGGGAGCCAACACCGCGCCGAGGACGAGCGAGATGACGGTAAACGAGAGGAAGACGTTCTGGGGCCGGAAGCCGAGCAGACCGGCGATGGGGACGAACGCGTAGGCGACGACGGCGATGCGAGCGCCCAGCAGGACCGCGTTGGCGGTCGACGGCCGGAGCACTCGCTCCTCGAGTCGCGGCCGGAGCCGCTCGGAGAGCAGTCTCGAGCCGAACCACGCGGCGATCACCGCGAAAATCGCGAGCAGCCAGGAGACGTCCACGATATCGGCAACGCTGCCGATGATGGCAACGTCGCCCGGGGCGGAGAGCGACAGTGGGAGTGGCGACACTACCGCCCCTATCGTCGGCGGCTGAAAAAGGACGAGCGTGGCAGCAGCCGGGTTACTCCGGCGACTGGTCACGACCTACCGTGACGACGCGCTCACATGAAGCCGCGATCGACTTCGTCGGTCTCGATCAGATCCTCGAGTTCGGCGCCCAGCAACTCGTCGGCCTCCTCGAACCGGTCGCCGAGCTCCTCGAGCTGATCGGGCCGGTCGTACTGGTCGTACTCCATCGGCCCGAACGCGGGGCTCTCGATGGCTTCCATCACGTCGTCGAAGAGATCCTGCGGCCGGGTCGGGGCGTCCGCGTGGGTCTGAAGGACGGTCTCGAGGCGCTTCGAGACCGTCTCGACCTGGTCTTCGTCCTCCGGCGGCGACTGGACGGCGAAGCGGCCGCCCGCGTCCTCTCTGGGGAGGAACGAGCCGATTTCGTCGTCCAGGTTGCGGGCGACCCGCGTGCCGACCCCGCGGACCTCGAATGGATTCTTCGCGTAGGTCTTCAGGAAGAAGACGCCGGCGCGTGGATGCGCGAGGTACATGTCCTCACCGACGCCGCCGGCTCGATCGCCGGCGACCGCACGCCACCCTTCGGGATCGACGTTCCGCTCCGTGACGTCCTCGAGTACGTCTTGCCACTCGCGAATCCGCATACGCGACCAATGTGGCGCGGACAGAATGAACGTATCGGTCGTGACGAACGATGCCGGCCGACCGACACGTCACCGTCGAAACTGGGCCAAATCGAACCAAAAGGAATAGGATGGTTCCCCCGACAGAGTGGGTAACCGACGTTTGACCATGTCCGTCAGCCGACCACTCTCGTTCGTCGAACTGTTTCGGGCCACGCCAGCGACGAGTGCGCTTCTCGCGCTCGGTCCGCTTGGGCTGGCAGTCGGGCAGCTCGCGAACGGCTACGTCAACGGCGTCTCTCCGGCCGTTTCGGTCGGGTTCGCCGCGGTCATGGTCGCGTTCGCCGTCGTCGCGATGCGCCACCACGCCGCCGAGTATCGGTTGCGGCGGCTCGAGGCCGAGGCGGACGGCGACCGCGAATCGGCGCTCGGCTCGACGCGGTGATCGGCGGGCGGTCAGTGTTCCATCGGTTTTAGGCGCGCGAGGACTCGGTCGCAACGCGCCGTGCGTCCCGAGCGTCGTACGCGTTGTAGCCGGCCAGCGCCGCGATGAGCAGTCCGGAGCCGAGCGTGCTCCAGAACGGACTCGTGGTTAGCCCCAGTCCCGCCTGCATCTCGAGGAGCGCGGGCGAGACGATCAACCAGATTCCCAGCAGCGCGACCAGCCCCGAGACGCCGACGCTGAGCGGGATGTCGTTGACGACGCGGTAGTAGTTGTAGCCGGCCGCGAGGAAGACGACGCTGCCGACGAGGACGTTGTTCCAGAACGCCGCCTGCGAGACGTCGTAGAGGGCGACGACCGAGAGGACGACCCACGCACCGATGACGGCGACGATCGCGCTGATAACCGAGACTTTGCGCCGCCGTTCCTCGTTCGCGATCTGCGTGGCGTCGTCGCGCGGGTCGCGGCCGGGATCGTCACGGTCGCCGGCGCCGGTTCCGGAGTCGACGTCGTCGGCCGGCGCCTCCCCGCGCTCCTCGCGTCCGATTCCGCCGTCGGTTCCGCTCGCCGTCTCCGGATTGCGGTCGTTGCTGTTGGAGTCACTCATTGGTACTCCCGGCTTCCGCGCCGCCATCAAAAAACGACGACGACCGTTCCGTCACGCGATGGAGACACTCGTCGGTAACCGATCGTTACGATAGTTCGGACTGCTGAATTGAGCAGCTCACTGACGATCGGTGTCGCTCCGTTTCGAACGATGAATCATACGCGACCGATAGCGTTTTTGACGCCTCGCTCCTGACGAACACTCGTGCACGTACGCGGAACCGTCGCGGGCGACGTCGAAGTGAAGTCGGTATCGACGAGCTACGGCGAGAGCGACCTCGCCGAAGTGCCGCTGCGACTCGAGCGCGACGGCGACGAATCGACGCAATCGGAACCCGTGTCTCGAGACGCCGCGGGCCAGCCCGACAACGCCGACGGCCACGAGACCACGACGGTGACGCTCTGGAACAAGTGGACGGAGTCGGCGGAGTACTTAGAGCCCGGGCTGGAACTACTCGTCACGAACGCCGAGGAGAAGGAGTACCGGGGCGAGACGCAGTACTCGACGACGGGCGACTCCTACGTCGTCGTCGAGCCGACCTTTCTGGTGAACGTGACGTCGATCCGCAACTGGGTCGAATGTCCCCGGCTGTACTTCCTGAACAAGCTCTCCGGGGTGCCGCTGAACTACCCCGTCGTGAAGGGGACGCTGGTCCACGAGGTCTTCGGCGACCTCCTCCGCGGGCGAGAGTTGGCGGAGTCCATCGACGCCCGCGTCGATGAACGCGGCCTCGAACTCGGCTTGCTCGGCGAAACGGCCGAATCCGTCACCGAGGACGTTCGGGAGAACGCGAAAGCGATCGAGGGCTGGCTCGAGCAGGGCCGCCTGACCGAGGAAGATAGCTGGCGATCCGAGCAGTTGCTCATCAGCGAGACGTTCGGCATCCGCGGTCGCGCGGACGCTATCCGACGGGGCGCGCCGGTCGAACTCAAGACGGGGAAGAACCTCAAGAAGGAGCCACGCTTCAAGGACAAGGTGCAGGCCGCCTGCTACGCGCTCTTGCTCGAGGAACACGGCGGGAGCGTCGACACCGGCACCCTGCTCTACACCAAGAACTCCGCGCTCGACAGGAACGAGGAGACCGGCGACCTCACCCCCGCGAAGGACTTCTCGATGGGCGACGGCCTGCTGAAGTTCGTCGTTCGGCTGCGCAATGAACTCGCGGCCATGGAGATCAAAGGCGAGATCCCGACGGGGTACGAGGGCTCGGCGAAGTGCGAGTACTGCTTCGAGCAGGACACCTGTATGGTCGTCTCGGGCCGACTCGACCAGGAGTCCAAGGCCGGCCAGATCGGACAGGCCCTCCCCGAGGAGGAACGCGAGTACTTCGACCGGTTCTACCGCGCCATCGAGGAGGAACGACGGGAGGTCCATCGCGAGTACGCTAAACTCTGGGAACAAGAGGCTCAGGAACGGGCCGACGACGACCGCGCGCTGATCGACCTCGAGTTCGTCGAGAAACGCCCGCTCGAGGGCGGCCGCTGGGAACTGCGAGCGCGTCGAACGAGCGGCGCAAACTCGAAGATTCGGGAGGGCGACTTCGTGCTGGCGAGCGACGGTCACCCGGTCCGCGGGAGTTCGGAGCTCGCGATAATCGAGCGATTGGACGAGGAGGTCGTGCTGACGGCCGACGAGCCGGTCGAAGTGACGCGGCTGGACGTCTACCCCTCCGAACTGACGACCGATCGGCTGCTCGCCGCGATGCACGACGCGCTTTTGAAGGGCGACGAACGTCGCAAGGACATCCTGTTCGGCCGTGCCGATCCGGAGTTCGAAGATCCCGAAGAGACGTTTATCGACAACAACGCGGCCCAGAACGAGGCCGTCACGAAGGCCGTCGGCGCGCGGGACTGCGCGCTGATCCACGGCCCGCCCGGCACCGGGAAGACCTACACCATCGCTCGCGCCATCCGCGCGATGGTCGAACGCGGCGAGCGCGTGCTACTTTCGGCGTTTACGAATCGCGCGGTGGATAACGCCCTCGAGGCTTTGCTCGAGCAACTCGAGGAGCACGGTGAGATCGAAACGGACCGCGTAGTCCGCGTGGGTTCCGAAAGCGGCGTTCGAGATGACATGCAACCGTATCGGCTCGAGCGCTCGGGCGACCCCGAAAAGCGCCTCGCCGAACTGCAGAACGCGCAGGTGGTCGCCGCGACGACGGCGACCTGCGGCTCGCGGGTGATGAAAGAGCAAGCGTTCGACGTCGCACTGGTCGACGAGGCCGCCCAGCTCACGGAGCCGGGGACCTGCGCGGCGATCAACCTCGCCGAGCGGTTCGTCCTCGTCGGCGACCACGAACAGCTGCCGCCGGTCGTCCGCGCCGAGAACGATCTCACCGAGTCGCTGTTCGAGCGTCTGGTCGACCTCCACCCCGACGCGGGCGTGATGCTCGATCGGCAGTACCGGATGAACCAGCGCATTCAGGCCTTCGCCTCGCGGGAGTTCTACGACGGCGAACTACGTCCGGCGGAGCCCGAGGTCGCGGCGCGGACGCTCGACGACCTCGCGGGCGTCTCCCGCGCCGAGTTGCCCGCCGATCTCCGTGATCCCGTCGCGTTCGTCGACGTCGAGGGCACCGGCAGTCAGTACACCGACAGCGAGGAGGCAGCGCGGATCGCCGACCTCGTCGACACCTACGCGGCGGCGGGCGTCGAGCGCAGCGATATCGGCGTCATCGCCCCCTTCCGCGCGCAGGTGTCCGAAATCACGAGTCACGTTCCCGACGACGTCGCCGTCGACACCGTCGACCGCTTCCAGGGCTCGAGTCAGGAGATCATCATCGTCTCGTTTACCGCGACGGGAACGCTCGAGGGACCGATCTTCGAGGACTATCGGCGAATCAACGTTGCCTTGACTCGACCGAAACGCGCGCTTGTACTCGTCGGCGACTCGGCCGCGCTGGCGTCGGATCCGGTATACGAGCGGATGCTCGAGTGGGCCCGCGGATAGCGGAAACGGCATCGGGAACGCCGTCTCGATCTCGACCTGGTAGTGGCAGGGTATTTACCGTTCCCCGACAGAACTGAGCGTAATGCGACTCGAGGAGGAGAGCGCGGTCGTCCGCGACGCGATTTCGGCCGAGTACGCCGATCTCGTCGTCGCCGTCACCGAACTCGGCAGTCCGACGACGCTCATGGTGATCCTCGCAGTCCTGTTCTGGTGTGGCAGCCGCCGCCGGAGCGCGCTCGTGATCAGCTACGGCGTCGCCGGGCTCGGCTTTATTCTGGCCCTCGAGACGCTGCTCGGACTCCCACGGCCGCCGGAATCGGTCTATCTCACGTCGATAGACGTCGAGGGGTACGGCTTCCCGAGCGGTCACGCCTTCGCGTCGGTCGTCGTCTACGGCGGACTCGTCTCGGCGTACGACCGACTGCGAGATCCGGTCGCACTTTTGGGTGCCGGAGCGCTCGTCGTCGCCGTCTCGCTCTCACGGGTCGTCCTCGGCGTCCACTACCTCGGCGACGTGGTCGTCGGTGCGATACTCGGCGTCGCCTTCGTCACCGCGATGAGCCGCGTCAGCCGCGGCATGCCGACGGTCGGCTTCGCGGTCGCCCTCGCCCTCGCGATTCCCGCCGTCTACGTCACCGGCGCGGCCGCGTACGCAGTTCTCGCGCTCGGCGCGGCCATCGGCGGGCTACTCACCACGGGTTGGATCGATCGGCTGCCGCGGCTTCGGTCCCGACTCGAGGGGGCCGTACTCGTCGCCGTCGGTATCACGGTCATCGTCGCCCTTCGGATCGTCGAAACGATCGTCGACGTCACGCCCCTCCTCGTCGCCCTCTACGCGGTGCTCGTGGCGTGGATCGTGTTCGCCCCCGCGCTCGTCGACCGAGTCGGAGGGACGATCCTCGGATCACCAGGGGCGGATTCGTAAGACTGCGTCGGGTTACACGCCGTGGACGACGTTTCGGACGCGTTCGAGACGGGAAGCGGGATACTTGTGGCACCGGACGCGACGAACACGCTGTTCGTCGATCGATGAACGGGTATCGGACCGACGGGGGCGGTACCCCGGAGTGACCACGACCCCATCAGTTTCGCTCGTTCGCCCCGTCACCGCAACCGTCAGTTTTCGCTATCGGCTGCCGCCCAGAGCGGGTAGAGATCGTCTTCGACGGGATCGGTAATCGACTCCCCGTCGAGGACGAGTTCGAACGTTCCCTGGTGAACCGTTCCGATCTCGGCTCCCTCGAGCCCCGCGTCCGCGAGCGCCGCGAGGCAGTCGTCGACCGTGTCGCTCGGAACGGTCGCGAGCAGTGCTCCAGAGCCGAAGATCCGAAGCGGATCGATGTCGGCCGCCTCGCACAGCCGTCTCGTCTCGTCGCGAACCGGAACGGCCTCGCGATCGATCTCGAGTCGAACGCCCGAGGCGCGGGCGACCTCGAGGGCACCGGCCGCGACGCCGCCCTCCGTCGGATCGTGCATCGCGGTCGCGTACTCGCGGATCGCGCGAGCGTCGGGGGCGACGCTGATCTCCTCGACGAACGTCCGGGCGCGCTCGCAGGTCTCCTCGTCGATCCCGAGTTCGTCGCCGAAATCGGCCGCGAGAATAGCCGTTCCCTCGATCCCTGCAGCCTTCGTCAGAAGAACGCTGTCGCCGGGTTCGGCCCCGCCCGTCGGGACGAACGCCTCGGCCGTCCCCATCGCCGTCAGCGAGAGGATCGGTCGCTCGAGTTGATCGACGTACTCCGAGTGGCCGCCGACGATCGACGCGCCGACATCCCGCGCGGCGGCGTCGAGGTCGCGCGTGATCGCCTCGAGGTCGGTCTCCTCGTTGGGGAGCATGATCACGGCGGTCAGCCAGCGCGGATCGGCGCCGGAGGCCGCGACGTCGTTGCAGGCGACGGGGACGGCCAAGGTGCCGACCCCCTCCGCCGCGAGCGAGATCGGGTCGGAGCTGACGACGAGCGTCTCGTCTCCCTCGGAGAGTGCGATCGCGGCGGCGTCCTCGCCGTCCGCCGGTCCCTGCAGGACCGTCTCGTCGTCGGCCGCCGTTCCCGTGCGGCCGAAGACGTGTGCGAGCAGGTCGTCCGGACTCACCTTACCGGGCATACCACGAACTGGGAGGATCTGCGGTTTGTAGCTGTCGGGCCGTCGGCGTCAGTTTGCTCACCCGATGGTGGTACGTCGGTCCTTCGTTCGGTAGGGGTGACAGCGTTACCGCCACGATCGATCGGACCACGTGCGGTGGCGCGCGCTGGCTCGTGGTGAGTGTACAGCGAACCACGAGCGAAGTCGTGTGAGGGATGAGCGAGCGACCCCGGAGCGAGCGAATCGGTTGGGGAGGACGTGGAAACCACAGCCGCCAGCGCGAACAATACGCCTGGCATCGCTGTCCGCAACCGATTGAGTCGACTGTTCCATTCGCGTATACCGTGTTCACCTACGACCCGGGCCCGAAGGCCGCGATGTCGGCTCCCACCGTCGCCAGTGCGTCGGCGGGGTTCGGGTCGCTGTCAGCCAGATGCGTGTACCGGTGTTCGGGGATGCTCGAGAGCGCCGTCGTCACGGCCTCGCTGTAGGTCTCGACGCCCGGTTCCGTCGGGTCGTCGCCGCCCCAGACGTCTCGGATGACCGTCATCGAATCGATGCGGACCTCCACCCTGCGTGGCTCGTACCGAGCCAACAGCTCGGCGAGCCCGAGTTGGAGGGCGACGTACTCGGCGGTGTTGTTCCCCGCCCGGGAGCCGACCGGTCGGCCGAGACGGGCGAGCTGGTCCCCCGAAGCGTCCACGATGACAGCGCCCGCCCCCGCGGGACCGGGGCTCCCGCGTGAACTGCCGTCGACGTAGAGCACGAACGCGTCGCTCGTCGACTCGGGGACGGGTGGCCGACTGAGTCCAGATTCGAGCAGGCTCTCGAGCGCGCGACGCAGTTCGGCCGGGGTGGTTTCGGGATCGAATAGGCCGCCGTAGCCGGGGACGGCGTCGTCGACGGCGTCGGTGGCGGCCGCCACCTCGTAACCGACGCCCGCGAGCACCTCGTCGACGAGCGTGGCGAGCGGCGAGCGGTGTTCGGCCGGGAGCGGGTCGTCAGTCACGTCACTTCTCCTCCCGGGCTTCGGTTCCAGGAACTCACACTCTCGTTCCCGGGTGATCTCGTCGGCTTGTCGCACCACTGCATATCGGATCTCGGGGGTCGAGCGGGATAATTCCTTCAGGTGGTGTTAAGAAGAGGATGCTGGATATAGAGCAGTAGTGTAGCACAACGACCCTGTTTGTTTCGATCCGACAGCGATGAACTATATACTCACTACACCAGAGTACTTTTGCACCCTCAGGTTAGAATTTTCACATATGGTCGAAAGTACTTCTGAGACGGAGAACCCTCTTTCTCCTATTCGCCGAATTTTTGTCGCAGTACTCACGATAGCGGGCCTCGCTGGACTCTATTTCGCAGTTGGTGTTCTTTTTGTCGGAAGTGGTCTGGTGGATATTCTGCTTGGTTTCGTTGGGTTGGTGGTTGCAAGTTCTGCCGCCTACTGGATTTTTCACCGCTATACTACTTTGAAAAACTCCAAGAGAGACACTGCGTATGCGGAATGAGACTCCTGCACTGGCGGATCACTAATCCTCGCGAATCTCGTCTCAGTCTATACCACATCTGTGCCCGGTGTTCAGTACACTCATTCGACTATCTACCAGCCCTAACAAATCGGCTACTCTCCAATAAGCCCCCTCGAGTGAACGCGAGAGTCAGTTCGCTCGTCGACTATCGAACCCGTGTTACCGGCTACGGAGAGGTATCGTATTCGAGCTAGCCGTTACACACCGCCCGAGCCGTTTTCACGACGACGGCGACAACCGCTGCGTACGTGCCGACGCGGCTGAGCCTGTCACGGGCGAACTGCCGATTCCGGCGTTAGGGGACTCCCAATTCCGGCGCTAGGACGCGTCGGGTGCGACGGCTTCCATCGTCTGCTTGACCGTCTCCTCGTCGGCGCCTCGCGGGAAACTGATCGCGATCGAATCGAGGCCGTCGACATTCTCGTAGGCCTCGAGTTGCTCGCGCGTCTCTTCCGGCGTCCCGAACGCACAGAGGTCGTCGAGAACGCTTTCGCCGACCAATTCGAGCGCGTGCTCGCGGTCGCCGTCCTGCCACGCGTCGTGGATCTCGGACGCCTCGTCGTAGCCCTGACGCTCGAGGGCGTCGCGGTAGAACGTACCCATCCCGCCGATGTAGAAGCCGATGTGCTGGCGCGTGAGTTCGCGCGCTCGATCGGCGTCCTCGAGCGCACAGCAGGTCACGCCGGTCGTGACGTGGACGTCGTCGGGATCGCGGTCGCCGAGTTCCGCGCCGCGCTCGATGTCCTCGAGGCGGTCGGCCATCCCCTCGGGCGTGAGCATGATGCCGTGCCAGCCGTCGGCGAAGCGGCCGGCGAGTTCGACGGCCTTCGGTCCCATCCCGGTGACCTCGATCGGCGGGGACGGCTCCGGGGCCTCACAGCGCAGCCGGAAACCCGAGAGCTGAAAGTCGTCGCCGTCGTAGTTGACCGGCTCTCCGGAGAGCACCTCGCGGACGATTTCGACGGTTTCGCGAGTTCGTCGAAGCGGGTTGCCGTACTCCATCCCGTGCCAGTTCTCGATCACGACGGGGCCGCTCGGACCGAGTCCGAGGCGGAACCGGCCGTCGGAGACCTCCTGCATCGTCGCGGCCGTCTGGCCCAGCAGGGCCGGCGAGCGCGAGTAGGTGTTGAGGATGCTCGAGCCGATATCGATCGACTCGGTCCGTTCGGCCATCGCGGTCAGGACGACCACGCCGTCTCGGCCCCACGTCTCGGGCAGCCAGGCGCAGTCGTAGCCACCCTCCTCCGCCAGCGTGGTGTAGTCGACGATCGAATCGACGGTCGGTTGGGCCGCGACCGGGAGGTGAACGTCTCTGTCTGTCATCGTCTTTCATAGACGAAACGCGGCCTTTTGGGTGTATGGGAACCGGTGGCGACGGAACGAGCGTTGTTTCGGGCTCGAGGCTCCTTTCGGCGCTCAGACGTCGCGCTCTTCGCTGATCTGCGGGACGCCCTGGACGGTGATCGTCTCGCCGACGACGTACGACGAGGCGGGGCTGGCGAGGAACTGCGTCACGTCGGCGATCTCGTCGACGGTCCCGATCCGCCGGGCGACTTCTTCGCGGTCGATGTTGTCGGCGGAGACGCCCATCTGGCTTTCGACGCCGGGCGTGGCGACGAAGCCGGGAGCGATGCAGTTGACGCGGACACCCTCGTCCGCCCACTCGTAGGAGAGCGTCGTGGTGAGATTGATGACCCCCGCCTTCGAAGCGCCGTAGGGACTCATCAGCGGCGAACCGCGCTGGCCGGCGACGCTCGCGAAGTTGACGACGGTTCCGCCGTCGTCCTTGAGGTACTCTGCGGCGGCGTGCGTGCAGTTGTAGGTTCCGTGGAGGTTGATGTCGACGATGGTCTTCCAGCCGTTCTCCGAGACGTCGTCGAAGTCGGCCATGAACGACGCGCCGGCGTTGTTGACCAGCACGTCCAGCCCGCCGAACTCCTCGACGGTCGCCTCGACGAGCGCCTCGACGGCCTCGCGCTCGGTCACGTCGCACTCGATCGCCAGCGCCTCGCCGGGACTGTCGCTCGCGTTGATCTCCTCGGCGACGGGGTCGACGTTCTCCTGTTCGCGCGAGCAGACGACGACGTCGACGCCGTCGGCGGCGAAGCGTTTGGCGATGCCGCGGCCAATTCCGCTCGAGGAGCCGGTGATAATAGCGACGTCGCCGTCGACGCTGAACTGTGCGGTACTCATGCGCGGTCACCTACGCGCAGCCGGTGAATGGTTACCATTGTTAGATCCATTCGGATGTATGTAGACACTGTTAATAAATGTGGGCACGAGTACCGTAGTCCGTAGCGTTAAGTGAGTGGCAACCGCTGGCACAGATACACAGACGGCGACGGTCCTGGATCGATTATCGACGTCGACGGACCGTCGACGAGCTATCCATGACAGAGGACAACCCAGCGGACACCACACAGTACGGGCCGAAGCGACAACAGGACGTGTATCGCAAGGGCATGCTCGAGGGGCAACCCCCCGAGTTCCCGGTCGCCTACGAGGAACTGTACGAACGCGCCCGCGAGGAACTGAGCGACGAGGCATTCGCCTACGTCGCCGGCGGTGCAGGCTCGGAGTCGACGGTACGAGCCAACGACCGAGCGTTCGACGACTGGCAGATCGTTCCCCGGATGATGCGGGACGTCTCGAGTCGCGACCTCTCGATCGAACTCTTCGGCCACGAGTATCCGGCCCCGGTCATGCTGGCGCCGATCGGCGTTCAGGGCATTCTCCACGGCGAGGCCGAACTCGCCGTCGCCCGCGCGGCCGGCGAGTTCGGGATTCCGATGGTCCTCAGCTCGGTCTCCTCGTACACGTTCGAGGAGGTCGCCGAGGAATTGGGCGACAGTCCCGGCTGGTTCCAGCTCTACTGGAGTTCCGATCGGGATGTCGCGGCCAGCTTCCTCGAGCGCGCCGAAGCGGCGGGCTACGAGGCCGTCGTCGCTACTCTCGACACGCCGAAGATGGGGTGGCGCGAGCGCGACATCGAACTCGGCTACCTCCCCTTTCTGCAGGGCCAGGGCCTCAAAAACTACTTCGAGGACCCTGCTTTCTGCGAGCGACTCGAGGGCGACGATCCGTGGGCTGACCCCGAGGCGTCGATCGAATCCTGGAGCGAGTGTTTCGGCGACGCCTCGCTCACCTGGGACGACCTCGAGTGGTTGGACGAACAGACCGACCTACCGGTCCTCGTCAAGGGCATCCTTCATCCTGAGGACGCCCGCAAGGCAGTCGAACGCGGCGTCGACGGCCTGATCGTCTCGAACCACGGCGGTCGGCAGGTCGACGGCGCGATTCCCGCACTCGAAGCGCTGCCGGACGTGGTCGACGCCGTCGACGACGCGACCGACGACGGCGAGGACGTCCCCGTTCTCTTCGACAGTGGAATCCGCCGCGGGAGCGACGTCTTCCGCGCCGTCGCGCTCGGCGCCGACGCGGTGTTGCTGGGACGGCCGTACGCCCTGGGGCTGGGCATCGGCGGCGAGGACGGCGTTCGCGCGGTCCTCGAGAACCTGCTCGCCGACGTCGACCTGACGGTCGGGCTCTCGGGCTGTGCGAGCATCGACGAGGTCGACCGCTCGAACGTACGGAGGGCAGACCGGTGAGTGGCAGTAACCGTGACAGCGGCGACGCTGACGGAAGTAGCACAGCGTGGGACGCCGTCTTCTGGGACATCGGCGGGGTCATCCTCGAACTCGAGTCCGTCCAGGCCGCCCACGCCGCCTTCGTCGAAGAGTTGGTCGAGGACCACGACCTCGAGCCGTCGGTCGAGGAGGCCGTCGACACGTGGCGAACGGCCGTCGGAACCCACTTTCGCGAGCGCGAGGGGACCGAGTTCCAGTCGGCCCGCGAGGCCTACGCGGTGGGTGTCGAGGCGCTCGTCGGCGAGAACCTCCCGCGCGAGCGGTGGGAGCCCGATTTCGAGCGACACGTCGAGTCGTCGATCGAACCGATTCCGGGCGCGGTCGAGACGATTGAGGAACTCTCTCGGCGCGATATCCACGTCGGCGTCGTGAGCGACGTGGACGACGACGCGGGCAAGGAGATGCTCGAGCGCTTCGGCGTCCGCGAACAGTTCGACTCGATCACGACATCCGAGGAGGTAGGGCGGACGAAACCCGACCCCGCGATGTTCGAGACCGCGCTCGCAAAGGCCGGCGCCGCACCCGAGCGGTCGCTGATGATCGGCGACCGCTACGACCACGACGTGAAAGGTGCCGACGAGATGGGCATCCACGGCGTCGCCTTCGGGGCCGAAGACGGGCCGGCCGTCGCCTATCGAATCGACTCGCCCGAGGAGGTGCTCGGGATCGTCGAGCGCGAGCAGCCGGGCGGCTGAGGGACGTACTCGGAACGGAATTCGACTCGAGACGGCGGCGACCGATACCCAAACCCTTTTTTGGATATTTTGCGACGGAAGAGATAATATGGGGGCCAACGCCGACGGTGAACCCGTCGACACCGAGGAGGCGATCATGCAAGCCACGTACCGTGCGCTCTGCAAACACGGCTACGCGAACCTGACGATGCAAGCGATCGCCGACGAGTTCGACAAGACGAAAGGCGTCCTCCACTACCACTACGACACGAAGGAGGCCCTGCTCGTCGCGTTTCTCGAGTATCTGCTCTCGGCGTTCGAGCAGAACATCGCCGTCGAGGGCCGCGGCGACCCCGACGAGCGCCTCGAGGCCCTGATCGACACGCTGCTGTTCGGCCCGCCCGAACGCGGAACGTTCGACCACTGGGAGCTGACGACCGCGATGCTCGAGGTTCGCACGGAGGCTCCGCACAACGACGAGTTCCGCCGGCAGTTGAGCCGCAACTACGAGCGCGTCGAGGCGACCGTGATCGCGATCGTCGAGGACGGGATCGAACGGGGCGTCTTCCGCGACGTCGATCCGGAGCAGGTCGCGACGCTGCTGTTAGCCAGTATCAACGGCTCGCGAATCTATCAGGTAACTCTCGAGCGCGACGACGTCGCGGAGATCACTCGAGCGAGTCTTCGGGCGATCCTCCGGGAGTGGCTCTATCGGTCCGATTCGACCGACGACACCCACTGAGGAACGGCGAGCGGTTCGGCGTGCTGTACGCCGATCTATGGCTCGGCGCTACGTCGATGCGGTTTGCGTGACTCGCCGGCGCTACTCGGAATCGCGCGGTTCTCGGTCCGCACCGATCCAGCTCTCCGTGACGTCCTCGAGCGACTCGCCGATCTTCCGTCCCTGGTAGCCGAAGATGTCTTCCGCGCCGTCAGCGGACATGATGATCGGCCAAAACGGCTCGTCTGCGGTCAGCTCCTCCCCGTCGACGGTCGCGTAGACGGTCCCCTCCGGAACGCGTTCGAAATTTTCGACGTGTAACTCGTAGGACTCCCCGTCGGGTTTCGGAACGGGCTCGCCCATGTGGAAGAAGTCCGGATCGGCGTCGGGTGGCTCGTCGGGAAGCGCGTCCACCCGTTGGAGGAACGCGCGAGCCTGGTATTCGGCCGAATCGGCCGCGTCATCGGAGTCGTCCGCGGCGAGTTCGATCTCGACGGTGAAGCCACACGTCGTGATCGTGTGCTCGTTCACCCCCCAGTGGTCGACGACGTGCGGAACGGGGAGCTCCGAGGCGAGTTCGAACTCGCGCTCCTGAGCGCTGTGCACGAGCGCGAACGGCGTCGGCTCGGCCTCGGTACCGTGCAGCGAGAGCGTCGTCCGGCCGTCGACGAACTCGCAGAGCCGGGCGGCGATGCGTTCCTCCCGGTCGCCGTCCGGGTCGCCGGGGAACACGCGGTTGAGATCCGAGTCGAGGTAGCGTTCGCCGGCCTCGATAGCCGCCGGATTGGCGAGGACGAACGCGACGCCACGCTGCAGGTCGAGGTCGGCCTCGCGCAGGCGGCGCACCGCCCGGATGCCGCTCATCTCGTCGCCGTGGACGCCGGCGACGACCACGACCTCGGGATCCCCCGGCCCTCGAAACGTCACGTCTAGCGGACCGAAACCCTCGTCTGTTGTACTCATTCTGGCCTCGGCCGCAGTAGTCGATCTGCGGAAAAGACGACGGTGCTTGCATCTGTCGGAAAGTCGGATACCGTTTCGAATGCCGGACCGATCAATCGGCGTGCTCGGACGTTCGACCCGACGCGCGTGCGGACTCCTCCAGCGCCTGCAGGTTCGGGAGGAATCGGCCCGTCTCCCGGTAGACGCCGCCGAGCAGGATCGCGCCGGCGACGACGGGGAGGATCGCACAGGCGACGTAGATCGGCCAGAAGCCGAACAGTTCGACGAGCGGGAGGGAGACGATCGGGCCGAGTCCGCCGCCGATATCACCGAGGACGTTGTTCGTCCCGACCGCACGCCCCATCCGCTCGTCGGGGGTGAGATCGGCGAGCAGCGCCATCAGGGGACCGCTGGTGCCGCCCTGTCCGGCGCCGATCAGCAGACACGCAACCGTGAGCGTGACGACCGAGTCGGCCATCGCGAGCATGATGAAGCCGACGAACGACGTGCCGAGAAACACCAGCAGCGTCGGAATCCGTGACTCCGTCCGGTCGCTGACGTAGCCGCCGAGGAACATGAAGACGCCGGCGGCGACGACCGTGACGGCCATGAAGATCCCCGACGACGCCTGCGCGTCGAAGCCGAAGACGCTGAGATCGTTCCGGTCGAGAAAGAGCACCAGCGTCGCGAACAGCGCGCCGATGTAGGCGAACAGCACAGCGAAGTTCACCAGCCCGACGGTCAGCGCCGGAACGCTCGTATCGACGTCCCACGGCGAGACCGAGCGGTGTTCGTCGCCCTCGATGTGGGTCTCCGGGATCGTCGCGTAGGCGATCACGCTCGCGAGAACGGCGAACAGCGTCGCGACGACGAACGCCGAGACCGTCCCCGAGAGCTCGCTGATGAGCCCGCCGATGACGACGCCGCACGGGAATCCGAAGAGGACGCCGCCGCGGATGAGTCCCATGTTCGCGCCGCGCGAACTCCCGTCGCTGACGTCGGATGCGATCGTGTACGCGGTCGCGAAGACGGCCGCGCTGCCGACGCCCCAGATGATCCTCGAGCCGAGGAACCACGCCGCGGGAACGTCCGGGAGGAACCACAGTTCGGGCCGTGCCGAGATCATGGCGACGACGTAGCCGAACGTCGCGACGGACTGGACGATCATCCCGGCGACGAACGGTTTGCGCGTCCCGACGCGGTCGACGAGCACGCCGGCCGGCGCGTTCGCGAACAGCCGAGAGAACCGGTTCGCGCTGAGGATGAGTCCGACGAGAAACGGCGAGATGCCGAGGACGATGCCGAGGTTCGGCAGAATCGGGAAGATCACGCCGCCGCCGAAGCCGACGAAGAACGTACTGAGGATAACCGCGCCGATTACGACCGAGTGACTCGTCTCCGCGCCGCTCACGGCGTCTCGCAGTCGCCGAACGGGGTTTTTCGAGCCCACGGCGCTACGACCCGCGTCCGTCGGTTTCGTTCGCTCGGTCAGCGAGACCTCGACGATCGGTCGGCCTCGAGTTGCTGGGGCCGTCGCTGTGTTTCTTCGCCACTTGACTAACCAGTTAGTCAGTTCCGCTCAAAAGGGTTTGGGATGACGATGGTCGTGTGCAGAGCACTCACTGAACACTCGTTCGTCCGACCGGCCGAAGCTGTCAGTGCCTCAACTGCGGATCGTCACCGAGGCCAGGCTGTACGCGCCAGCCTGACGCGTCGCGGTCGACACGGAGACGGTCGAAGCAGCCGTACGACAGCGGCAACTCGCACGAGAAAATTGGCACCAGCTAATATCCCAACGATGTTAGACTAAATTACACCCAAAACTACTTTCGTTAAGCAGAGAAGTAATGGTACCGTACACCATCAGTACGAACCAGCGTTCGAGAGACGACACCACAGTCGTCCGATCGGACGGAGTTCACCAGCCACTATGAGCGATACCTACTACGAACGTCTCGTCGACGAGGACGCGCTCGCCGCGCACCTCGAGGAGCATCTCGGTGAGGCGGACGACTACGACGTCGAGCGGCACCAGGAAGGGCATTCGAACGAAACGCTGTTCGTCACGTGGGGTGACCGCGAACTGGTCATCCGCCGGCCGCCGCCGGGCGAGACAGCCGACACGGCCCACGACGTCATCCGGGAGTACAGCGTGATGAACGCGGTCGCCGACACCGACGTTCCGGTTCCCACCCCGGTGCTCGCCTGCGAGGATCACGACATTATCGGCAGCGACTTCTACGTCATGGATCGACTCGAGGGCGACGTGCTCCGGGAAGGTGAACCGGAGCGGTTCGCCGACCCCGACCAGCGTGAGCGGATCGGCGAGGAACTCGTCGACACGCTGGCGAAGATCCACCGACTCGACTACGAGGAGATCGGTCTCGGCGAGTTCGGCCGGCCCGCCGGCTACACGCAACGGCAGGTCGACCGCTGGGGCAAACAGCTCTCGTGGGCGTTCGAAGTCACCGAAGACGAGCGGGAAGTTCCCGTCCTCCACGAGGTCGGCGACTGGCTCCGGGACAACGTGCCCGAGGGACACCCGCACACGCTCGTCCACGGGGATTACAAGCTCGACAACGTCATGTTCGCACCGGGCACGCCGCCCGAACTGATCGCCGTCTTCGACTGGGAGATGTCCACCCTCGGCGACCCGCGCGCCGATCTGGGCTGGATGCTCTCCTACTGGCGCGACGCCAAGGATCCCGAGCCGTCGATTCCCGAACTCACCACCCGCTTTATGGAGCGAGAGGGGTACTCCAGCCGAGCCGAACTCGTCGCGCGCTGGGAGGAGCTTACCGGACTCGAGTTCGAGCACGAGCGGTTCTACCGCACGCTCGCCGTCTACAAGCTGGCCGGTCTCGGCGAGATGTTCTTCCGCCGGTATCTCGAGGGCAACAGCGACAACCCGATGTATCCGAAGATGGAGGAGCGCGTGCCCGCGCTGGCCGATCGTGCGAAGCGGATCATCGACGGCGACGAGCCGCTGTAACGGGTTTTCGATCGAATACCTTGCTTTCGCGTTACGGCCGACTCCACTCGAGCGATCACAGCGAACGCAGTTGGCGCGCTGAACCGCGACCTCGTCGCGGTTCGAATCGCGAGGGATGAGCGAGTGAAACGAGCGAATCGGTTGGGGAGGGCGTGGCAATCCCTAGTGGCCAGGTTGGCTTTGTTGAAATCCTCTTTTTTGGTTACCTGAATTCATGAAACTACTGCTCACTACACATGCGAATGGATCAGTAACCTCCAGCAGACCTATAGTGGTGAAATACTAATGTTAGGTCGACAATATTGGAATAGAACATGACTGAAAGTATCATACAGGGACTGAAGTCCCAAAGCTACGCAGTACAAATACTGGTTATTGGTGTGATTTTTGCCCCAATCGGATTTGGATTAGGGTATCTATTGGGGCCTTCGATAGGCTTCTCGGAACTTGAAGGCGGGATAATTGGCCTGCTGGCAATTCATACATCGGTTATTTGGTTCTGGGTTACGCGCCAAGCGCAGGCAAGCACTTCACCCGCGTGAACTGGTTCTATCAAGCAGACCGATCTACGTCTCGTCTTCACTGTTCGCTTTCGTACTTATGAATTTAACTTGATAAATGGCTTAGTCTGCAAACTGCGGTCTCCTATGGTGGTTATACTCAATTTCTCGCGGTACCAGCTTGTTCTGTACTGATCGGTGGAAGGTTCGATCGAGATTATGGACGATACACGAAAAGCAAGTTCACGAAACGGCTTCCACCAGTGCCGTGAACGGATGAACGCACCGTACGTACGCTCGAGTCGAGCGTTCACCGTATCGCTCTGATTCCGTTGAGCGTAGCGGTCAGCATCCAATCGAACGTACCGCGCTTTCTGGAGTGAGGAGAATTCAGGGACTTTCACGTCCTCCCCGGCCGACTCGCACGCTTACGGGTCGCCCTTCCCCGTCTACTCCTCACGCGATATCGCCGGCTGACCTCACTTTCGTTCGGCAGCCGATAGCGCGTGCCACCGCAGATCGACTTTCAGCACACGATATGTACAGGATGTCAATACCATTCCGTTCATTCTACCAGAGTCCGCTCATTCTGATTAGCATCCGTTACAATATTGGGGGAATAGACTCGAGCCGCCGTTACCGAAGTTCATCCCAACCCCGAAACACCGTACGCGCGGAACAACCGGAAACAACGTGCTTAACATTGCTAATTCGCTGTCGGTGGTATTAAGACGATTCCGGTAGATCACACGACCATGTCACTGGACAGCATCGACCGCGTCGCCGTGCTTGGCGCGGGCAACATGGGGCACGGGATCACCGAAGTGACCGCGATGGCCGGCTACGATGTCACGATGCGTGACATCAAAGACGAGTTCGTCGAGGACGGCTACGAATCGATCGCCTGGAGCCTCGAGAAACTCGAGGAGAAGGAACTGATCGACGAGTCCGCCGACGAGGTTCTCGACCGGATCGAGACGACGACCGACCTCGAGGCGGCCGTTTCCGACGCCGACCTCGTCATCGAGGCCGCGCCGGAGAACCTCGACCTGAAACACGACATCTTCAGCGACCTCGAGGCGTACTGCGACGAGGAGACGCTGCTCGCGACGAACACCTCGAGTCTGCCGATCTCGGACATCGCGGAGGCCGTCGACACGCCCGAGCGCGTGCTCGGTCTGCACTTCTTCAACCCGCCGGTCAAGATGGATCTCGTCGAGGTCATCTACGGCGAGGACACCAGCGATGAAGCGGCCGAAGCCGGCTACGAGTGGGTCGAGTCGATCGACAAGACGCCGATCTACGTCCGCAAGGACGTCCGCGGCTTCGTCGTCAACACCATCGTCGGCCCCTTCGGCGGCGAACCCGCGTTCATGGTCTCGGAGGGCGAGGCGACGATCCGAGAAGCCGACGCCACGATGTCCCACGAGCGCGGCTACCCGATGGGGCCGTTCGAACTCGCCGACCTCACCGGCATCGACGTCGGCTACCACGTCCGCAAGGAGGGCGGCAGCCCGATCCCGCCGATCACGGAGGAGAAGGTCGAGGCCGAGGAGCTCGGCCAGAAGACCGGCAAAGGCTTCTACGACTACGAGGACGGCGACGGCGCCGACTACCAGCCCGACGACGTCGACGACTTCGACTGGCTGCGCGTCGAAGCGCGCATGATCAACCGCGCGGCCTTCCTCGTCGGCGAGGGCGTCGCCACGCCCGAAGAGGTCGATACGGGCGTCCAGCTCGGGCTCGGCTTCCCCGAGGGCATCTGCCGACGAGGGGATAAGATCGGTCTCGACAAGGTTCTCGAAAAACTCGAGACCCTGTATGAGGAGACCGGCTCCGACCGCTTCGAGCCCCACCCGTACCTCGAGGAACTCGTCGAGGAGGGCAAGACCGGGGAAGACGCCGGCGAAGGCTTCTACGAGTACGACGGCGACGACGGCGGACTCGACTCCTATCACGACCTCAACGCGGAACTCGAGGACGGCGTGCTGCGAGTCGAACTCGACCGGCCGTCCCGTATGAACGCGCTCTCGGGCGACCTGCTCTCCGAGATCGACGACCTGTTCTCGTCGGTCGACACCGACGAGGTTCGGTGTGCGGTAATCGAGGGTGCGGGCGACCGCGCGTTCAGCGCCGGTGCGGATATCTCCGGCTTTAGCGGCGTCGAACCGACCGACCTGATGGACGTCACGCCGGCCTTCGAGACGGTCAACGACTTCCCGCGGCCCGTCGTCGCGAAAGTCGACGGCTACTGTCTCGGCGCCGGACTCGAACTCGCACTGGCCTGCGATCTGCGACTTGCGACGGAGCGCTCGGAGTTCGGCGCTCCAGAGATCAATCTTGGCCTGATCCCCGGCGGCGGCGGTACGCAGCGACTCCTCCGGGTCCTCGGCGAGACTCGCGCGAAAGAGATGGTCTTCCGGGGCGAGCACATCGACGCCGACCGCGCCGAAGACTGGGGCCTGATCAACCGATCCGTCGACCGCGAAGCGTTCGACGAGACCGTCGACGAGTTCGTCGACGACCTCCGCAACGGCCCGCCGATCGGCCTCGAGATCGCCAAGAAGGTCATGAACGAGGGCGAAGACGCGAGCCTCGAGGCCGCCCTGACCATGGAGAGCCAGGGCTTCGGGCTCCTGACCAGCACGGACGACGTGCTCGAGGGGACCATGGCCTTCGCCGAGGACCGCGAGCCCGAGTTCGAAGGCGAATAAATGTCTCCGGAATCTGAACCGGAGCCGAAAGCGGATCCGTCGACCGACTGGCCCGAGTGGGCGTCGTTCGTCGAGCGCCACGGCTATCTGTCGTGGCTCGACATCAGCGTCGACCAACTCGAGGACGGGACGGCCGTCCTGACCATCGACCACGACGAAGAGTTCGAGAATCCGGTCGGAAACGACGGCTACAATCCGGTCCACGGCGGCATCGTCGCGACCCTGATCGATACCGCCAGCGCGTTCGCGCTACGGACGACCTTCGAAAAGCCGAGTCAAGCACGCCTGACGACGACCGATCTCAACGTCTCGTATCTTCGCCCGGCGACGGGTAACCTCCGCGCCGAAGCGTCCGTAGTGCGGGCCGGCGGGACGACCGGTGTCACCGAGGTCTCCGTCACCGGCGCCGACGGCGAGGCGGCCGTCGGTCGGACCACGTATCGACTGTTTCGAGACGTGGACGAGAACGAGACGTAACCGACCCGGATCCCGGGCGTTCCCTTTCGGTGACGATGCTCGAGCGCGACGGGTCGTCCTATTCGGACTGTTCTTCTCGTAGCCCCTCGTAGATTCGCGGATCCGTCCGGAACTTCAACACGTTGTGGACCGACGAGTTTCGGATGTTCGCGATCACGTCGCCGTGTTCCTTGTAGCAGTTGTGGATCCACTTCGAAATCTGTTCGGAGCCGCGGAACATCATGACGGTTTTCCACTGATACTCGCCGTCGGAGAGGAAGAAAAACAGGGTGTGTTTGTCCTCTTTGATGTGTATCATCGCGTCTCGCCAGCTGTCGGCGAAGTGTTCGGTGTTGAACTTGAACTCGAACAGCGCGAAGGTGTAGTACTCTTCGTTGGGGATAATCGCCTCGCGAAAGACGCCTTCGTCGCGCATTCGGCGGATCGATTCGCTAACGGTAACGTGCGAGACGTCGATGTCGTACTCTGACTTGAGCACGCTCGTCAGCTCCCGCGAGGAGAGCTGTGGATCGTCCGAGAGCTCACACAAAATGGCGATATCGCGGTCTTTGAAGTCCCAGTTCGGCGATTTGTCGTCGGTCATGCTATCGTCTCCATCTGTAATCTCTGAGTGTGCAGTCGTTCAATCCAGACCGTCTGAGAACCGATCGCCGCAGGCGGCCGGTCCCGGTCGTGGTTCTACCCGTGTCACATCCCCGATTGGATTTCCATTGTAAAGTTGTTTTGGATGGATTTCGAGGAGTCTGTCGGACCCTCCGATACCACCTTCTCGTAGAATATTCTCGATCATATATGTGTTTTCGTAGTGAGTAGTACCCTATACACTAAGAAAGCAGTCAGTTATCTACATCTCGACTTCTATGGTGCCATGTGCTCGAACCGTCCGTGGCCATACAGTGTGGACCATTTTCCGACACATGGGAATCAAATGGGTGTTTGGTGGATGAGTTTGGACTCTTAGCCACCAACCTACTCGACACGTGGTTCTTTACGCCGAATTAACCACTCGGTTTCGTTCGCTATCTCACGGATTCACCTTCTCTCTGGGCGAATATGCGATTTTCTAACTATCTCGGCCCTATCGAAGTACTAGATATTATAATACTCTGTACATTTGGTAATTATGGGTTAACGATGTCATCAAGCGAACGTCTACCAGCCAGGACATAATATGTTATTGATGGAAAGCCGAGCCGCGGAGCGAGAAGGTATCCGCGTCCCTTACCCGATGCAACTGCCTCGAGTGCTCACTCGTCCAATCGAACTGATCGTGAAATCGTCGGTTGTGAACAATCGTCGTGGAAGTACGAGGCGAAAGCCCGCCCGAGAGGGCGGGGAAGATAGCACGGTCGGATAGACCGTACCGATGGCTCTCCCGGACCGTGACCGCACGGCCTCGTCGGTCACGTCGCGTGTGTCACTCCTTTCGCTTGATGAGGAACTTCATGTCGCCCTGGAAGACGACGGTATCGTCCTGATTCGTCATTTCGGTGTCGAGGACGACGATACCCGCCTCGTCGTGGTCGACGTCTTTCGTCTCGCTGACCTCCATCTCGAGCGAGATCGTATCACCGATGTACACCGGATTCGGGAGGTCCATGTAGTTCATGCCCAGGAACGCGTACGCCGTGCGCTCGACGATCCCGGATCGGTAAACGAAGCCGGTCGCGTGGACGAACGTCATCGGACCGTGGGCGATTCGGCCGTCGAAGGGGCCCTCCTCCGCGTACTCCTTGTTCGTGTGCAGTTCCGTCCAGTCGCCGGCCAGCGCCGAGTGCATGACGAAATCCGATTCGGTGACGGTTCGGCCGACGCTCTGGAACTCTTGACCCGCTTCGAAGTCTTCGAAGTGATGTGGCTCGTAGCTGTATGCCATATGTGGACATCCCAATCACGGTACAAATAGTTTACTTCGACGACGAGAACCGGAGATCCGGCGCAGGATTGATGACGCGTCTCCGTTCGAACCGGGTGCGAACACCACTCTCCGACCGTCGTCGCGACTACCGGTGGTCGTAGACGCGTTTTACCTTCCCGACTTCCGTCCGTTCGATGCTGTCCGGATCGACGATGTTCAGTTCGTCCGGCGTAAACGAGAGGACGTTCGACAGGCGGGTGAGGATGCGATCGCGAAGGTCCTCGACGTCGCCGTCGAACTCGGGTTCGCGTTCGATCGTGAGCTCGAGGGTGTCCAGGTTGTTCTCGCGATCGAGGTCGATGCGGTAGTAGGGGGCAACGGCGTCGAACTCGAGGACCACGTCTTCGATCTCGCTGGGGTAGAGGTTGACGCCGCGGACGATCAACAGGTCGTCGGCGCGGCCGGTAACGTTGTCCATCCGGACCATCGTTCGCCCGCACTCACACTCGTCGGTGGTCAGCGTCGTGAGGTCGCCGGTGCGGTACCGAAGCGCTGGCAGCGCCTCCTTCGTGAGCGTGGTTAACACGAGTTCGCCCTCTTCGCCTTCGGGACGCACCTCGCCGGTCTGGGGGTCGATCACTTCGGGGTAGAAGTGATCCTCCCAGATGTGCAGGCCGTCCTGAGCTTCGTGGCACTCGTTGGAGACCCCGGGGCCGATGATCTCCGACAGCCCGTAGATGTCGATCCCCGTGACGTTGAGACGCTCCTCGATCTCCTCGCGCATCGGATCGGTACAGGGTTCGGCGCCGAAGATCACCGTCGACACCGGGAGCTCTTCGATGTCGATACCCATCTCCTCGGCCGTCTCCGCGAGGTACAGCGAGTACGACGGCGTACAGGTGAGGACGTCGCTCTCTAAGTCCTGCAACAGCTCCACCTGCCGCTGAGTCTGCCCACCGCCGATCGGGATCACCGTCGCGCCGAGTTCTTCGATCCCGTAGTGGAGCCCGAGCCCACCCGTGAACAGGCCGTATCCGTAGCCGTTCTGGACGGTATCCCCCGGCTCGACTCCGGACGCGGCGAGACAGCGAGCGACGACTTCGCTCCACACGTCCAGATCACCCTCGGTGTAGGAGACGATTTTCGGCTTGCCGGTCGTCCCCGAGGAAGCGTGAATCCGCCGAAGTTCGTCGTCGTCCACGGCGAACAGGCCGTCCGGGTACTCGGCGCGGAAATCCTCTTTCGTGGTAAACGGTAGCTTGTCGATATCGTCGACCGTCTGTACGTCTTCGGGCTCGACGCCCGCCGCGTCGAGCGCCTCGCGGTAGTAGTCGACGTTCTCGTAGGCGTGGCGCACCGTTTCACGGAGTCGTTCGTTCTGCAGCTCCCGAATCTCCGTTCGAGGGGCTGTCTCTATCTGCTTATAACTCATCCTCACTCAACAATCCGAAGGGGCCCGATAAAAATCATGGGGTATGCACACGTGTCACTGACTAACATCGTGGGTGATACAACGCGGGCGGTCGAGCGCTCGCTGTCGGTTCCGAGAGGCACGACCATCGTCACTCAGCCGTATACAACTGCCCGAACCCGACTACAGCGGTGCTGCCCGAAGAATCTCCCTTCGAAGCGATGTTCACCATCGCGTTGCCGTCGATCAAGTCGGTCGCTCCGCGGGAGGCAACTGAACCGTCTCGACGATCGGTTCGTCGAACGGGAGCCGCATTCGGAGATCGTTCCCGTTGCGCTCGACCGTCTCGAATCCCATTCGGCGGTAGACGTGGACGGCTCGTTCGTTCGCCGCATCGACGTCCAACACGAGCGCCTCGTGTCCGGCGTCGGCGGCGACAGCGATAACGTGCCGACAGAGTTCGCTCCCGATTCCGCGATCGTGAAAGGCCGGATCCACGAACACGACGAACTGGGGCTCGAGGCTCGAGCGCGGCGAGTACGCCGCGTGGCCGATAACGCGGCCCCCGTGGACGGCGACGACGGTGAAGCCCCGCTCGAGTAGCCGCTCGAGCCAGTCTTCGATCCGAGCGCGCGTGGCCGGCGGGATCCCCATCGAACGGTGGCGCTGGGGGTAGTCGACGTACATGGAAACGAGATCCTCGAACCGCGAAGCCGAGTACGGTTCGACGAGGACGGGGTCACCGCGTTTATCGATAAACCGGGGACAGCGAGGCGGACACCCCTCGGTTCCCGTACAGTTCGTCGGATCCCACGCGGAGCAGGTGTCGGTCGTCATGAGCGGTCACACTCGAACGATGGTGTCGAGACCACATTACGGTCGACCCGTGTATTTACAGCAGTTATAAGCGACGAGGCACTGGTCGCTCGTGGGGGTCGAGACCGTACCGGCAACGGTCGCCCACGCTCGAGGTGCCCAGTCAACCGTTACTCGTCCGGACTGACGGTGACGACCGGCCTGTTGGTTCCGAGAATAACCGACTGGGTGACGCTCCCGAAGACGACTTTTCCCGTCGGCGACCGTTTACGCCCGGAGAGACAGAGCATGTCGACGTCCAGTTCGTCGGCTGCCGCGATCAACTCCGGTGCTGGGTCGCCGCTCGCTTCGTAGTACTCGTAGTCGATACCGCGTTCGTCGAACGCCGCGGCCGCGTGGCGAACGCCGTTGAGTTGCGGTATCGACCGTCCTTCGGGGTTGTTCTGAAACACGTGCACGAGTATCGCCGTAACCTCGTCGTTCGCCCCCGGAAGCGATTCGATCATCGACGCCTGTGCCATCGCCCGGTCTTTGTCGGTTTCGACCCCGACCAGTATCCGATACATAGAACGGCAATTGTGGACGTTCCACATAACGTTGCGGTCTCGTTCCCACACACTGGGCCGTTGCAGCGGTATCGAAGCCGGACACCGGCGGGCGCAGTTGCACTCGAAAGCGGCGTCAGCGTCCGCAGTCTGTCGAGGGTACACTCGTGCAAGCCGTCTGAACGACCGTCACGAGAACCAGTTCGCCGGGCGTGAACTAGACCTTCTCGCCGGACGCGTCCGAGCGGGGTCAGTCGTTCTGTTAGAATTCATACGGTACGTGGCGAACCAGTGGATACGGACAGCTGTACACCGATGGAAGGTCCGTATATCGCCGAGACGTACTTATAAAACCGCCATAAACCGGGGTCGATTTTTATAGTCGGGTGTAATCTACTGAAGGTATGACTCGAGGTGGCAAGTCACAGGGGCGTAGACGTGATATTCTCAAGGCGATTACCGCCGGTGGGGTCGCCGGAATCACCGGGTTAGCCGGCTGTGTCGGCGATCCGGACGAGATGGGGAACGGCGACGACGACGACTTCGATACGGTGCAGTTCGGAGTCCTCGAGCCGTTTACAGGGGAGTTCGCCGACCTCGCGGAAGAACGACATCAGGGGACCGAACTCGCGATCTAGGAGATCAACGAGAGCGACGAGTACGAGTTCACGATCGAGTACGACGACTACGACACGCAACTCGACCCGGCGACGGCGACCCAGCGGGCCGAGCAGGCGGTCCAATCCGACGGAGCGCAGTTCATCACCGGCTGCATCTCGAGTTCGGCCGCACTCGCGATCAACGACTTCGCACTGGAGAACGAGGTGCTATACACGCCCGGCGCGGCGGACACCTCGATCACGGGCTCGAACTGTAACGAATACGTGTTCAGGTTCGAGACGAGCACGGCACAGATCGCGGAAGTGATGGCCCAGTGGACCGCCGACGAACTTGGCGATCAGATCGTCTACCACATCGCGGACTACGCCTACGGCGAGTCGGTGCTGAACGAGGTCGAGACCCGAATGGAGTCGATCAGCGACGATTACGAACAGGTCGGTGTCACGCGCTCCGATCCGGGATCGACGGACTTCGAGGCGTTCATCAGCCAGATCGCGGACGTTAGCGACGAGGCTGACGCGCTAGTCGTCGGGATGACGGGAGCCGACCTCGGCATCTTTCTCTCGCAGGCCGGCGCACGCGGATTACAGGACGAGATTCCGATCGTGACGACGACCGGTTCGTTCCGAGCCGTCCGGGCGGGCGCCGGCGAGGGTGCCTACAACACCTACAGCGGCGTTCGGTACATTCCAGAGATCGAAACCGGCGACAATCAGGAGTTCGTCGAGGCCTACGAATCCGAGTACGACGATCCGCCGGACAACTTCTCGCGCGTCGGCTACGAATCGATCCGGATGGTCGCCAACGGCATTCGCGAGGCTGGGTCGCGAAATCCGTCGACGGTCGCGGAGACCCTCTCGGGGATGGAACACGACACGATCTTCGGCCCGAACGAGTTCCGCGAGTGCGATCAGCAGGCGATGAACCCGGTCTGGATGGGCGAGTGCGTCGAACCGGATTCAGGTGAACTCGCCGACGTCGAACTCCTCGAGGAACTGTCCGGTGAAGAGGCCGCACCCGACTGTGAGGACACGGGCTGTGAACTGTAATACGAGTGTCTGTTCCTCGATTCGGTAACCTATGATAGGCTCACTCTCACAGGCACTGTTCGACGGGTTGACGATCGGCGTCGTGTACGTGCTGTTGGCCGCCGGACTCTCCGTCATTTTCGGCGTCATGCACGTCATCAACTTCGCTCACGGCGAACTGTTCGCGCTGGGTGCGTACTTCGCACTGGCGTTAGTCGTTCCGTTCGGTGGAACGGCGTTTTTCGTCGCACTGTTCGTCGCGCCGCTGCTCGTCGGCATCGTCGGCGTCGCGATCGAACGATACACCGTGCGGCCGCTGTACGGGCGAAACCCGCTATATCACATCCTGCTCACGTTCGGACTGGTACTGGTGATAAACGACCTGATCTACCTGGTCTGGGGGCCGGGGAGCGTCAGTCTGCCGCGGCCGGCGGTCCTCACGGGGACGATCGACATCCTCGGAATCAACGCGAGCGTGTACAACACGTTCATCATCGTCTTCGGTGGCGCGATGGCGCTCGCCGTCTGGGCGACCCTCGAGTACACGAAGTACGGGCTGATCATCCGCGCCGGCTCGCAGGATCGCCAGATGGTCCGCAATCTCGGAATCGACATTGACCGCTACTATTCGCTCGTGTTCGGCATGGGTGCGGCGCTCGCCGCCTTCGCCGGGATCATCCTCGGTGGCTACCAGACTGTCAGCCCCGAGATGGGGATGTCGGTCATTATTCCGGCGTTCGTCATCGTCGTCCTCGGCGGACTGGGGAGCTTCAAGGGTGCCGTCGTCGGCGGTCTCGCCGTCGGCATCATCCAGACGCTGTTACGCCATTACGCACCGATCTTCGAAGGGCTGGTGATATTCCTGCTGATGATCGCCGTCCTCCTCTTCCGGCCCCGCGGACTGTTCGGCGTCGAAACGGAAGAGGAAGGTGGCGACTTACTGACCGGCACCGACGGCGGACTCCTCGACAATCGGACCCGCAAACGGCTCGGACTCGCCATGGTAGCCCTGTTAGCGCTGGTTCCCCTCGGTGCGGGGACGCTGTACTCGACGTACGCCGTCACGCTCATGATCGAGATCATCATCTGGGGGCTGTTCGCGCTCAGCCTGGACTTCGTCATGGGCTACACGGGACTGGTGTCGCTCGGTCACGCTCTGTTCTACGGGCTCGGCGCCTACGCCGTCGCGATCACGCTGTTACACGTAAGCCAGTCCGCGTTCGTCGCGATCGCCCTCGCGATACTCATCTCCGCGGCCATCGCGTGGTTCGTCGGCTTCCTCTCGATCCGGGTCGGCGGCGTCTACTTCGCGATGATCACGCTCGCGTTCGCGGAGCTGTTCTACAACATGCTGTACCGGCTCGACATCACCGGCGGCTCCGAGGGGCTGTTCGGCATCTCGACGTACTACGGCCTCGCCGGAATCGGCATCGATCTCGGCGACATCGGGTTGTTCGTCGGTCCGGTGGCGCTGACCGGTCAGTCGCTGTTCTACTACATCGCACTGGGAGCGCTCGTCGCGTCGTTCCTGCTCACTCGCCGGATGCTCAACTCGCCGTTCGGCTCCGTGCTCAAATCCATCCGCGAGAACGAACAGCGGGCCACGTTCATCGGCTACGAGACGACCATCTACAAGCGACGCGCGTTCGTGATCAGCGGGGCGCTGGCCGGTCTGGCCGGCGGACTCTTCACGCTCAACTCGGGCTACGCGACGCCCTCGTTCGCCTACTGGCTCCACTCCGGTGAGGTGATCGTGATGGTCATCCTCGGCGGGATGGGAACGCTGTACGGACCGATCATCGGCGCGGGCGTCTTCTTCGGCTTAGAGGAGATCCTCACCGGCTTTACCGGCCGCTGGCGGCTGGTCCTCGGGACGATCTTCGTCCTGTTCGTGATCTTCCTCCCGCGCGGGCTGGTCTCGCTGCCGGCCCAACTCGCCCCGTACGTAACGGGTGGCTCCGGTCCCGGTCCGGAGCCAGCGGCGGACGAATCGGGCGTTAAGGGTGACGACTAATGGCCATGGAAACCACCGAAACGAATCAACGAACCGTCGGAGAAACGATCCTCGAGACGGACAACCTGGTCAAGAAATTCGGCCAGTTCACCGCGACGGATCGAATCAATCTGACGGTCGAACGCGGCGAGTTCCGAAGCATCATCGGACCGAACGGCGCCGGCAAGACCACGCTGTTCAACCTCATTACCGGCGCACTGCCCGCCACCGACGGCGCGGTGTACTTCGACGGCGAGGATATTACGACCCTCTCGCCGTCGGAGCGCGTTCGCCGCGGCATCGGCCGCTCGTTCCAGATCTCGAATATCTTCGGCGGGCTCACCGTCCGCGAGAACATCAGGCTGGCCTCCCAGTCGATCGATCGCGACCGGTACAACTTCGTCGAATCGCTGTTCAAACCGACCGACCGGTACGACCAGATGAACGAACGAACCGATCGCATCCTCGAGCGGATCGGACTCGAGGACGTCGCCGACGAGACGGCGGATGCACTTCCCTACGGTGACAAGCGACGCCTCGAGATCGGCGTCGTTCTCGCGACCGAACCCGAACTCGTCCTGTTCGACGAACCGACGGCGGGCATGAGCGTCGAGGAAACGCAGGCGACGATCGAGCTGATCGAAGAGGTGCTGGTCGATCAGACGCTGTTGCTCATCGAACACGACATCGAACTCGTCATGGAACTCTCGGACCGCATCACCGTATTGAACCGGGGCGAGATCCTCGCCGAGGGAACGCCCGACGAAATCGCCGCGGACGGGGACGTCCAGGACGCCTACCTCGGGGGGATGATGGAATGAGCGCACTGCCGCTGCTCGAGGTCGAAGGGATCTACTCGGGCTACGGCGAGACGCAGGTCCTGCGAGACCTGTCGCTGTCGGTTGGCGAGGGCGAGATCGTCTCGCTCGTCGGCCGCAACGGGGCGGGCAAGACGACGACGCTTCGAACCATCATGGGGATTCTCACGCCGACGAGCGGCCGCGTCACCTACCGCGACGAGGATATTTCGACCCTCGAGGCCACGGAAACGGCGAAGAAGGGGCTCGCATTCGTTCCGGAAGAACGCCAGATCTTCCCGGAGCTGACCGTCCGCGAGAACCTCGAACTCGCCGCCCACGGCGGCGCGCCGGACGTCGACTCGCTCTCGGTTGGCGAGGCGCTCGAGATGTTCGAGAACCTGCAAGCGCGGGCGACCAACGCCGGATCGTCGCTGTCGGGCGGCGAACAGCAGATGCTCGCGATCGCTCGCGCCCTCGTCGGCGGCGCCGATCTCATCCTGCTCGACGAACCGACCGAGGGGCTCGCTCCCTACATCGTCCAGGACGTGATGGATATCATCAACGAGCTCAACGACCGGGGAATCACCGTCTTACTGGTCGAACAGAACGTCCACGTCTGTCTCGAGCTCGCCGACCGCAACTACGTCATCAATCAGGGCGAGGTCGTCTACGAAGGCACTTCCGAGGAGCTGCGAGCGGACGAGGAGATCCTCGACAAGTACCTCGGCGTCACGGCCTGAACGCGAACAAATTTTCCGCGATTCAGGGCTTGTACACCCGTCCGCGGAAGGTCGCGATCCGGTCGTCGTCCTCGTCGGTGACGACGACTTCGTACTCGGCGGTTCGCGTGCCGCCGTGGGTTTCCTCGGCCGTCGCGGTTAGCACGGTCCCCACCTCGACGGCCTCGAGGTACGAAACGTTCGTCTCGAGCGCGACTGCCGTCTCTCCGTCGGCGTTCGAGGCGGCGGCGAACGCCGCGTCGGCGAGCGAGTAGATCGCCCCGCCGTGGGGCGTTCCGTGAAAGTTCGTTAGCGCTTCGGTGAGTTCGAGTCGGGTACTCGCCGCCCCCGACTCGAGCGAGACGAGGTCGATCCCGAGCGTGTCGCAGTAGGCGTCGCTCTCGATACGCTGGCGAACGGCGTCTGTGTCTGCCATACGGCACCACACCACATCAAGGATCAAGTATGTAGCGAAGCCAGAACCTCAACTGAATATCTGCTGGAACAGCGCCGCCTCGCCGCGTCGGAGTCGCTCGAGAAACGCCGATTTGCTGATCCCGAGTTCGTCGGCGACCGCCTCCGAGGTGGTCTCCCGCGGAATCGAGAAGTAGCCCAGTTCGAGGGCTGCACGGATGCACTCCTCCTGGGCCGGCGTGAGGTCCCACCGATGGCTGGGCGATTCTTTCGCTTCGGACTGTAAGGGATAGACGCGCTCGAGTTTGACGCCGACGGTTTCGCCGGCCGCCTCCATGACGCCCTTGAGGACGTCGCGACCGACGACCGCGCCGAAGATCATCGCGGCGCCGTCGCGATATCGAAGCGTCTCCACGATGAGGCCGCCGTCGATCAGCCGGTGGACGACGCAAGGCTCCTTCGAGAGACAGCGATACCGGTAGCGACCGTCGGTCCTCGAGACGTGCAGGTACGAGATTCGGTCGTCGTCGTCCAGGACGCGAGTGAGTTCCTCGCTCTTGGGCGACCCGAACTGGAGCAGATCGTAGCCGTCGCTGCGGTGTTGTGGCGGCTGGGCACCGACCTCGACGTCGACCGCTCGAGTCGCGTCCGAAAGCGGGCAATCGTCGTTCTGAACGCGGAATTCGACCGCGAGACATTCGTCGATCATGCGGGACGTATGGGCTCCGTTACCAGCCACCAATATATAAAACCTCGTTATATGGCGGTCAATTTCTAAGGGTGTATACAGCGTTCATTCGGATGAAACGATGGACCTGGACACAGTCAAAGATCGAGCGGGGCCGCGGGAGTTTAGCCCCGCCGACGACCTCCCCGAGGAGTACCGGAAGGCGGCGACCCGGATGATCGAATTCCACGCGAACAGCGAGATCATGGGCGCGTACCTGGAGCGTCCGTTCATCCGGCAGGCGCCGAGTATCGATCGAAAGCTGGCGTGCTCCGCGAAGGTCCAAGACGAGATCGGCCACGGACAGTTGCTCTACCGCGCCGCGGAGTCCCTCGGCGTCAAGACCCGAGAGGAGATGCTGGACGACCTCGCGAACGGCGACGGCAAGTTCCTGAACTGCTTTCACTACGAGATGACCGACTGGGTCGAGACGCCGATGATCGCCTTCTTCGTCGACGGCGCGGCGATGCGCCGACAGGCGACGCTTCGCCGGACGAGCTGGGAGCCCTACGCCCACGCGATGGACAAAGTGTGTTTCGAGGAAGGGTTCCACGTCAAACACGGCGAGGACATCCTCCGCGAGCTCATGTCGGGCTCGAAGAAAGAACAGGAGCTGACACAGGCGGCCTTCGAGGAGTGGTGGCCCCGCATCATCCAGTTCTTCGGCCCGACCGACGACAAGAGCACCCACCACGACTTCGCGGCCTCGGTGGGGCTCAAACAGCAGTCCAACGACCAACTGCGCAACGCCTTCCTCGATCAATACATCCCGAAGGCGCGGAGTTACGGCCTCGAGATTCCCGACGAACCGCGCATCCGCGAACTGGACGACGGCACCTACGAGGTCGAAGAGGGCGACCTCGACTGGGACGAGTTCTTCACGATCGCGAAGAACGACTACGAGCCCGGCGTGGGTCAGATCAACGGTCGCAAGGCTGCCCAGGAGGCCGTCCAATGGGTCCGCGACACGATCGAAAGCGACGCCACCGCCGCCGGCGGCCACGCGCCGCAGGCGGCCGACTGATCATGATCTGGGAAGTGTTCCGTCAGGAGAAGACCGGCCAGTATCACACCCACTGCGGTAACGTCCACGCCCCGGACCGCGAGATGGCGAAGCAGTTCGCCGCAATCCAGCACGGCCGACGCAAGCCGACTAACAGCCTCTGGGTCGTCCCCAGAGACGAGGTCGGTGAGATCGATGCCGAAGACGTCGCGTTCGGCGGGACGACCGACAAGGCCTACCGCTGGGCGACGACGTACAAGACGACCGGCGAGGACGCCCGCGAGGTCGTCGAATCCGAAGACGAACAGGCGACCGCCGAGCGACAACGAGGTGACGACTGATGGCGACGAGCCTCGAGAACCCCGACGAACTGGACGAGCGCGAGCGGAGGGCCCTCGAGACGCTGCTGAAACGGCTGGCCGACGACGAGTTCGTGCTGGCCGAGCGCTACACGGAGTGGCAGGTCCGCGCGCCGACGCTCGAGTCCGACCTCGCGCTAGCGAACAACGCCCAGGACGAACTCGGCCACGCCCGCCTGTGGTACGACGTCCTCGGCGACATCGGTTTCGAGGAGCGAGAACTGGTCTACGAGCGCGATCCGGCCGACTTCCGGCACAGCACGCTCGTCGAACGGCCCTTCGAAGATGGCGACTGGGCCGACGCCGTCCTTCGGTCGTACCTGTACGACGCCGCCGAGGAGATCCGGCTCGAGTCCCTCGTCGACTCCACCCACCCGAAGATCGCCGACCGCGTTGGCAAGATTCGAAGCGAGGAGGCGTACCACTTAGAGCACGCCCAGAACTGGCTCGAGCGGCTCGCCGACGGCGACGAAGGCCACGAGCGCCTGCAGGACGCGCTCGACAGGCTGTTCCCGTACGCGTTCACCCTGTTCGAACCGGTCGATCCGGATGTCGAGGAAGATATCGTCGATCTCGGCCTTCGCGACGCGACCCTCGAGGAGATGGGCGAGGAGTGGCTCTCGATCGTCGTGCCGTACCTCGAGTCGCTCGATCTCGAGCTACCGGCAGACGGCCGCGTGGGCGACGGTACCGACGAGTTCGAGTTCGAAGTAACCGAGGAGATGCTCCCCGAGGAGCGCGGTCGTGACGGAACCCACACCGACGCGTGGTTCGACCTCTACGACGAGTTCACCCGCACCTACCGCGAACTCGGGCGAACCGAGACGACCAGAATCATGGACAAACCAGAGTAATCGTAATGAGTAGCAATATTCCGGACGACACCGACGCCACGCCCTGTGCGTACACCGACTACCGCGAGGGCGAGACGAACGACGACCTTCCCGCGACCGGCGACGACGCGACCGGCCTCGCGGCCGACGTGTGGGACGCCCTCTACGGGATCGAAGACCCCGAGATGCCGATCAGTATCGTCGATCTCGGCCTGATCTACGGCGTCAGCGTCGACGACGGCGTCGCGAGCGTCGACATGACGCTCACCTACTCGGGGTGTCCCGCTCGAGACATGCTCACGGAAGACGTCGAAGACGCGGTCGCCGCAGTCGACGGCGTCGACGACGCCGAGTTGCGACTCGTCTGGAGTCCGGAGTGGACCGTCGAGATGGTGACCGAACGGGGCAAAGACGACCTGCGAGAGTTCGGGCTCAGCATATGAGACGGGACCTCGATCCGAGCGTCACGACCAGCGGGGAGACGACGGGTGCCGAGTGTCCCTACTGCGAGTCGACCGACACCGTCCGCGAGCATCCGAAGGGACCGTCGCTCTGCCGGTCGATGCACTACTGCAATAGCTGCGACCAACCGTTCGAAAAGTTCGAGTGAGCCGTTCGCGGTCTCGGTCCAGTCGCTCGGCACGTTCGCGCTCCAGGTCGCTCGGCGAGTGGTCCCCCAGGTCCGTCGCCCGCTCGAGCGATCGAGAGCGTCGTCCGCACCGTTTGTTCCGGGCCACTCGATCCCGTAGCGTGCCGTCGACAACCGATGCTGACGGCCGAGTCGTCGAAAAACCAAATTCTTTGGTACTCGATACCGTCCCTCGAGTACGGGCACATGGCAGACACTACCCAGTACAGGTCTCGAGACGAACTGCGGGAGTTGCAGTCGGATCGGCTTCGTGACACCGTCGAGTACGCCTTCGATAACGTGCCGTTCTACCGGCAAGCCCTCGACGACGCCGGAATCTCCCCCGCGGACGTCGACTCGATCGATGACATCCGGTCCCTGCCGTTTACGACGAAAGCCGACTTCCGCGAGACGTATCCCGACGGCCTGTTCGCCGTCGACGACGACGAACTCCGGCGGATCCACGCCTCCTCGGGGACCACCGGCAAGCCGAAAATCGTCTCCTACACCGAAGGAGACCTCGAACTGTGGAACGAGGTAATGGCTCGTTCGATGGCCGCGGCGGGACTCGATGCGAGCGACACGGTACAGAACGCCTACGGCTACGGCCTGTTTACGGGCGGCCTCGGTTTTCACGGCGGCGCCGAGGAACTCGGCGCGACGGTGATTCCGACCGGGAGCGGCGACACGCAGCGGCAGGTCGAACTCGCACGCGACCTCGAGAGCGACGCGCTCGCGTGTACGCCGTCCTACGCCCTGTACTTCGCCGAGACGGCCGCGGAGATGGGCGTCGACCCGCGCGAACTGCCGCTCTCGACGGTGCTGTACGGGGCCGAGCCCTGCACCGAACCGATGCGCGAGGCGATCGAGGACCGACTCGGCGTCAGGGGGTACGAGAACTACGGCCTCTCCGAACTGATCGGCCCCGGCGTCGCCGTCGAGTGCGAGGTCCAGGCCGGCATGCACGTCTGGGAGGATCACTTCTACCCCGAGGTGATCGATCCGCAGACCGGCGAGCCGGTTCCCGAGGGCGAGGAGGGCGAACTCGTTCTGACGTCGCTGACGAAGGAAGCCCTGCCGGTGCTTCGGTACCGCACCGGCGACCTCACGACGCTCACGCGGGAACCGTGCGACTGCGGTCGATCGATGGCCCGCATGGACGGCGTCACCGGCCGCGCCGACGATCTGCTGATCGTCCGCGGCGTCAACCTGTATCCGAGTCAGATCGAGGCCGTGATCCTCGAGTTCGATGCTATCGCTCCCTACTACCGCATCGACCTCGATCGCGAGAACGACCTGGACACCCTCGAGTTGGCCGTGGAACTCGTCGAGGCGTTCGACGGCGACGTCGACCGACTTCGCGACGAGGTTCTCGAGCGGTTACAGAGCACCCTGTCGATTACGCCAGACGAACTCGAACTGGTCGAGTACGGGACGATCGAGCGCACGGAAGTCGGGAAGGTAAAACGCGTCTACGACCACCGCTGATCGAGCGTTCGAGCCGGAGCGACGGTCGTTCGCTCGCCCTAGTACTTTTATTACGACTCGTGGGAAACGAGTCACGCATGGACACCGAAGCGTTCTTCGAAGGCATGCCGTTCGCATCCCTGCTCGGAATCGACGTCACCGACTGCGCCGACGGCCACGCCGAGGGTCGCCTCGAGATGACCGAGGAGCTCTCCTGGAACGAGGACCGGTTGATGGCCCACGGCGGCGTCACGTTCACGCTGGCGGACACCGTCGGGGGCGCGGCGCTGGTTTCGGAGGTCGACCAGCCAGTTCCGACGATCGATATGCGGATCGACTATCTCAGCGCCGGCACCGGCGACCTCTACGCGGAGGCCGACGTCGTTCGCTGCGGCAGCGACGTCGGCGTGGTCGACGTGGACGTCTACGCTGAAGACGACGAGACGCTGATCGCGGACGCACGCGGCGTGTACAAGACGGGATAGCTCGCATCGGCGTATTCTCGCGGTCGCTCGACCGAAAGCGACGCGTCGAACGACCGCTGAATGTCGCTCCAAATTCCCGATCCTCGAAGACGGTCCGCGAATCAATTCTCGTCGATCGGTTTCGTCCAGCCCCCATCCGACAGCCGCCATGTCTCGCGCAACTATTAAGTGTCATCTCCACGATTGTATACGATATGGCAACCGCCAGTCGGCAGGAAGGACGCGCCGTGACCGAGCGACTCCGACATCTCGTCACCGATTTCAGCGCGACATTCCCAATTACGTTCAACCTGGCGGCCGACGCACCGATGCGAGGCGACACACGCGCTCGCGTCGGTCACACGCTCTGGTCCTGACTCGCGGGCGTCGTTCTCACCGACCCCCGGGTCACCCAGACCGACCGTGGTACCGCACGACGACCAGCCGCCGGTCCACTACCACCATCAATGAGCACACAAGAAGACGTAGACGCGAGTAAGGCGAACGAACTCGCACGAACCGACGACGAACCGATTCGGATTCTCGACGCGGACGGGAACGTCCTGCCGAACGCGTCGGTGCCCGACCTCTCGGCCGAGGAACTCCGCTCGATGTACGAAGACATCGCGCTCGCGCGCCGATTCGACGAGCGGGCGATCAGCCTCCAGCGACAGGGACGGATCGCGACCTACGCGCCGATGACGGGACAGGAAGGCGCACAGGTCGCGACGGGGTACGCCCTCGAGGAGCGAGACTGGCTGTTCCCCACCTACCGGGAACACGCGGCTAAGTACGTCCACGGGATGTCCCTCGAGTCGCTGTTGAAGCCGCTTCGCGGCCACCGCGACGGCTACGCGATTCCGGACGACGTCAACGTCCTGCCGGAGTACATCCCGATCGCGACGCAGTTGCCACAGGCCGTGGGGATGGCGTGGGGCCACCAGCTACAGGGTCGGGTCGAGGAGGCCGTGCTGTGTCACTTCGGCGACGGAGCGACCTCCGAAGGCGACTTCCACGAAGGGCTGAACTTCGCGGGCGTGTTCGACGTGCCCGCGGTGTTCGTCTGCAACAACAACCAGTGGGCGATCTCGGTCCCCCGCGAGCGCCAGACGGCGAGCGAGACGTTAGCCCAGAAGGCACAGGCCTACGGAATCGAGGGCGTTCGCGTCGACGGACTGGACCCGCTGGCTACGTACGAAGTCACGCGAGCGGCCCTCCGGAAGGCGAAAGAGCCGACCGACGGCGAGCGACGACCGACGCTCATCGAGGCGGTGCAGTACCGCTACGGGGCGCACACGACCGCCGACGACCCGTCGGTCTATCGCGAGGACGACGAGGGCGACGCGTGGCGCGAGAAGGATCCGCTCGAGCGCCTGCGAAACTACCTGTACTCGGAGGGAATCCTCGACGACGAACGCGACGGCGAGATCACCGAGCGCGTGGAGACCAAAATCGACGACGCGATCGCCGCGGCCGAGTCGGCCGAGTCAGACCCCGATAGTCTCTTCGAACACGTCTACGACGAACCGCCGGCGCGACTCCGCGAGCAGCGCGAGGAACTGAACGCGCTCCGAGAAAAGTACGGCGACGACGCGTTCTCCGAGGTGTTAGAATGAGTTCGGCCAGCTCCGCCGAGTCGGACGAGGATGGCTCCGGCCAATCCACCGAATCCACTGGATCCGGCGAATCCACCGAGTCCGGCGATGAGCGTCTCACACTCGTCGAAGCGGTTTGCGATGGGCTCTACACGGAGATGTCGGCGGACGACCGCGTCGTCGTCCTGGGCGAGGACGTCGGCAAGAACGGCGGCGTCTTCCGCGCCACCGAGGGCCTCTACGAGGCGTTCGGCGATGATCGGGTCGTCGACACGCCGCTAGCGGAGTCCGGGATCGTCGGCACGGGGATCGGGCTGGCGCTGTCCGGCATGCGGCCGGTCGCGGAGATACAGTTCATGGGCTTTTCGTATCCCGCGTTCGATCAACTCGTCAGTCACGCCGCCCGATTTCGGAGCCGGAGCCACGGCGCGTACACGGTGCCGATGGTAGTCCGGATGCCCTACGGCGGTGGGATTCGAGCGCCGGAACACCACTCCGAGTCCAAGGAGGCGTTCTTCGCCCACGAACCCGGACTGAAAGTCGTCGCCCCGAGCACGCCGTCCGACGCGAAGGGGCTGCTCACCGCGGCGATCCGGGATCCCGATCCGGTCGTCTTCCTCGAGCCCAAACTGATCTACCGCGCGTTTCGGGAGGCCGTCCCGACGGGCTCCTACGAGGTCCCGCTGAGCGACGCCGCGATCAGGCGGGAAGGGAGCGACGTCACGGTGTACGCGTGGGGCGCGATGACCCGGCCGGCGCTCATCGCCGCGGACAACGTCGCCGACGAGTACGGCGTCGACGTCGAACTCGTCGACCTGCGGACGCTGTCGCCGCTGGACGTCGAGACCATCGTCGATTCTTTCGAAAAGACCGGCCGGGCCGTGATCGTCCACGAGGGGCCGAAGACCGGCGGCCTCGGCGCCGAAGTGGCGGCGACGATCCAGGAGCGCGCGGTCCTCTACCAGGAGGCGCCGATCAAGCGGGTGACTGGCTTCGACGCGCCGGTCCCGCTGCACTCGCTGGAGGACTTCTATCTGCCCCAGGCGGTCCGTATTCAGGACGGCATCCTCGAGACCGTCGCGTTCTGACGGCTCGCGTTACAGTCGCACCATCCGAAACGACTCGAGTCTCCGCTCGTCACCGAAGCTGCGGGGCGACTTCGTCGCCGAGTTGGTGGACGCAGTCGATCATCTCCTCGGTGCCGACGCCCGGATGATAGGTTCGAAAGATGAAGTGGATATCGTCGCCGAGCGCGTCGCGATAGCGCTCGAGTTCGTCGGCCACCTGCGCCGGCGTGCCGAAGATCGCCTGCTCTTTTAGTTCGGCCTTGCGTTCGTCCTCGAGTTCGTCGACGGCCTCGCCCGAGAAGATCTCCGCGTAGCGTCGTTGAATGTAGAAGTAGCCGTCCCGCATCGTCTCCCAGGCGTCCTCGCGGGAGTCGCCCACCCAGCCGTGCTGGAGGACGTAGATCGTGAAGTCGTCGTCCCCGTCCGCGAGGCCCTCCTCCTCGCGGACCCAGCGGATGTCCTCGACGCGCTTGCGGACGCCCTCTACCGAGAGCGACGACGGGGCACACCAGCCGTCCGCCGTTCGCGCGGCACGTCGAACGGCGGGTTTCGCGCCGCCGCCGAGCATAATCGGCACCGACTCGTCGGTCGGTTTCGGCGTGATCGAGACGTCCGGAGGGACGTCGTGAATCGAAGACTCGTAGTCGAGGTCGCCCTCGCTCCAGCCGGCCCGAAGGAAGGGGACGAGATCCTCGAGTCGGTCGGCTCGTTCGTCCCGCGGAACCCCGAAGACGTCGAACTCCCGCGGGTTCGAGCCGATCGCGAGCCCCAGCGTCAGTCGGCCGTCGGCAAGCAGGTCGACGGTCGCGGCGTCCTCCGCGAGCCTGATGGGGTTGTACAACGGCCCGAGCGCGACGCAGCTGCCGATCTCGAGATCGGTCGTCTCGGCGGCCATCGCCCCCAGCGTCGGCATCGTCGCCGAGAGGTAGCCGTCGTCGGCGAAGTGGTGTTCGGACACCCACGCGCTGTCGAGCCCCGCGGCCTCGATCTCGCGGGTCAGCGTCAGTATCTCGTCGTAGATCTCGCTCGCCTCGCGGTCGTCGTCGGGCCGCTGCTGGGCGGTGAACAGGCCCGTCCCGAGTTTCATACTCCTATCATCCAGTGTGACCGGCTTAATTGTTGGTGCCTCGGCTAGTCGTCGTATGCTTATTTGGATCCGATCGTTGTTTCGTCGTTGCGACCACTACGAAAGCCCCTGGCACGCTCGACTCCCCGGGGCTTGCTGCGGTCCTCGCTTCGCTGCGGTCCTTACTGCGCCCGGGAGGGATCGACTGTACCAGCCCCTTTCATTCCCACCCGTGTCGGCTGACCGGTCTGGCCACCGCGGGCGGGAATGAAAGGGGCTGACTCGCTCGAGGAACCCGGCCGACGTAAGCACGCGACCGAAGGGAGCGCGCGCAACGAGGCCTGGGAGTCGAGCGAGTCAGGGGCTTTCGTGGTGTTCGTAATGGACGCAACACCGTTTGAAGTGCCTCGAGTCGAGCGATCAGTGATCGATAACCGTAATCTCCTCAACCGGCCACTGGCTGAGGATCTCGACGCCGTTCTCGCGGACGACGACCATCTCCTCGACGCGGACGCCCTGTCGACCGGCGGGTTCCTGGGTCTCGACGGCCATCGTCATCCCCTCCTCGATCTCGATGGGGTGATCGGGCGAGAGGCCGCGCCAGATGAGCGGGACCTCGTACAGCTGGAGCCCGAGCCCGTGGGCCCAGTGGTTCGTGGTCATCTGCCAGTGGTCGTCGGCGCCGTAGTAGTCGGCGTGTTCGCCCTCCATATCCGGGAACGCTCGTGCGATTTCGTCGGTCGTCGCACCGGGTTCGATGCGCTCGAGGACGTCGTAAAGGTTGTCTCGAGCCGTCTCGTAGGCCTCCCGCTGCTCCTGGGTCGGCTCGCCCATCGAGAACGTGCGGTAATAACACGATCGGTAGCCGAGGTAGCCGATGTTGTAGAAGTCGGCGTAGACCAGATCCCCCGGACGGATCGCCCGATCGGTGGTGTTGGCCTGGTGTTTGGGCCACGTGTTCGGCCCGGCGGTGAGGTAGCCGCCGCCGACGAACGCGCCGTGACGCCACAGTTCGCGGACCGCCTCGCCCCAGACTTCGGTCTCGCGCATCCCCGGCTTCGCGGCGTCTTTGATCGTCTGGAAGCCCGCCTCGCAGATCGACGCGACCATCCGCAGACACTCGATCTCGTCGTCGGTCTTGATCTTGCGGGCATCTTCCATGACCGCGTTGCAGGTCTCGACGTCGGTCTCGAGGCCCTGGTCCTCGAGCGCGGCGAGCAGCCCTCGGTTGCCGACGTCGACGCCGAGCGTCTCGTCGGCGACGCCGTAGTCGTCCATCGCCTCGGCGATGCCCTCGGCCATCGTCGAGAGCAGGAAGTCGCGGGCCGAATTCCGGCCGGACGCTCGCGGAACGTTTCCGAGCCCGGGGCAGGCGTAGCGGATGTCGTGCAGCCAGGGACAGTTGAACCGCTGGTTGCTCGCGTGGTCGGCGGTGTCCCAGTGAACGATGTCGCCGCTCTCAGTGAGGAGGGTGTAGTGGTCCGCGCCGCTCCCGCCGGTCATCGCCAGCCCCGTCACGTAGCGGATGTTGGGATCCGAGACGAAGAGCATCGCACTGAGGTCCGTCTCCCGGAGGCGCTCGAGCGCTCGTTCCTTGCGCTCATCTCGGAGTCGCTGCGTGTCGATCCGTTGCTCCCAGTCGACGGCCTGCGTGCCGCGCGTGCCTTCCATGAACTCCCGCTCGTAGAACGTCATGTACTGACGTATCACTGCAGCCCACTAAATCGTACCGCTGGCGGTGACCGGCGACGGACACCGGAGTATAAGGGATATCGCGTGCTACAGATACACATGCCTATCCCCGGCTACGATCCCGAAGACATCGACGAACAACTCGAGTCGCGTCTGGACGACGGCGAGATCGAACGGAAGCTGACCGATTCGGAACTCGAGGCCTACCGCGACGGCGACGCGAACCTGATCGACTTCCTCGACGAGGAGGAGATCGAAGGGATTCTCGGTCGCTAGTAGCGTAGACGCCTGGCGCGAGACGTACGTGAGCGGACGAGTGCTCGAGTGGAGGAAATGAGTGAACAGGGCGTTCTACAGTCGCTGGCAACGGTGAGAGCCACGTCCTCCCCAGCCGATTCGTTCGCTCGCTGCGCTCGCTCACTCATCCCTCGCGTGGCGTCGAGCGGCGACTCACTGATCGTTCGTCGCCGCTCAGCACGCGCCACCACGTATGGACGAACGTCCGAACTGAGAAACGTGACCAAATCGGACAGTCCGCCGACGATCAGTCGTCGTCCGCGTCCGCCTCGCAGCCGCCGTGACCGTGACCCGGCACGTCCTGGCCCTCGATCGCGTGCTGGGGCGGGACGTCGATCGCCGGACTCTCGTCGAAGAAGTTGGCCGGCTGGAGTTTGAAGCTGTAGACCTGCACCGGGAGGATCGGCCAGTCCTCGGGTCGCGTCACGTGGTTCACGCCGAGCGTGTACCAGCAGACTAGGTCTTCCTCCTCGAGGTCGCGATCCTGCTCGGTCCAGGCCGGCAGCCCAGCACCGCCCGGGTGCTGGTTCGGGTACCGGCCCGACGGGTACCGCTCGTCCTCGCGGAACGGCGTCGCCCACAGGTGATATTTGATAAATCCGGATCGTTTCATCACGCTCGAGTCGGACTGCATCGCCGCTTCCACGTTGTCGCCGGGCACGAGCCGATACCCCGTCGGTTTCCCGAGGCCGTTCGCCGCGGTCGGGTTCTCGATCTGCCAGTAGCGACCCTTGAGCGAATCGATCAGGTCCTTCGCCTCTCCCTCGCTCGTCAGTTTCTCGCGCTTCGCGTAGAAGGCGTTGCCGCCGGGGTTGTGCGTTCGATCGTCGGCCTCGCCCATCGGATCGAAGCCGCCCGGCCCCGACGGCACTTGTTGATTTTCGACGCGGTAGAGCGAGTTCGGGCCGTCGTCGACGTTCAGGTCGAGCCGGAAGTTGAAGAAGTGCTGGTGGATCGGCCCCGTCAGCTGCGGGGCGACGAGTTCGCCGTAGCCCGACGGATCCTCGTCAGGACCGACCGCGGAGACGCTGTCGATTCCCGTCAGGCGGACCTCGACCTCGATCGAGGCGTCCTGGTAGAAGTACCAGTTGAAGATGTAGTCGTAGTTGCCCACGGCGGCGACGAACGAGACGACGAGGCGACGTCGCCGCCGGACCTCGTCGCTTCCCGTCCGCCAGTCGCTGCGCTCCCAGAGCGTGCCGTTGTCCTCCTCGTGGAGGCAGATGGCGTTCTCGAGCACGTTCGGATCGCCCGCCGCGGTGTTCATCACGGCGTCCCAGTAGTGCATGTGGCCGAGGCAGTCACAGCCGTTCGTCAGCGATTTCGCGAGCCGGCCGATGTTGTACTCGCCGACGTCCATCGCGTTCTTGAACCGATCGTTGATATCGGTCGTGCCGTAGGGGACCGACATCTCGGCGCAGGAGGCTCGGTCGATAATCGAGCGGATCTCGCCGTCGTCCTCGTAGCCGATATCGTAGAGAACGAGCCCCTCGCGCTGGGTCCAGCCCACGCGCATGTGCCAGCCCTGCCACTCGAGTTTCCGGCCGTCGACGCTCCAGCTCGGTCCGTCGGGCTGATCGACGTTGTATGGGGCCAGATCGTCGCGAAGGTCGACGTCGTTCTCGCGATAGGCCATCTCCTTCGGCGGCAGCGGTTCGTCCTCGTCCGGCGGCCCGTAGTCGACGACCTTCACCACTTCCATCCGATCGAGGTCGACGAACGTGTGAATGCCCGTCAGCGGCTTCGCGTATCCCTCGTCGCCGGTCTCCTCACTCGGGCGGAGGAAGGACAGGCCGTGGGCCAGCCGCTTCGACCGATCTACATCTTCGGGGACGAACTCGTGGCCGACCGACCACGGGTCGACCATCGCCCGGTCGGTGTTCTCGACGCCGCGTCGCTCGACGGCTTCCTGCCACTCCGCGTTGGCCTTCACCGCCTCCTCGCAGGCGATAAACTCCTCGATCGCGATCGACGGCTGGGCGCCCTCGACGTGCTCCCACGAAACGACGGACTCCGCCTCGAGCGAGACGACCGCCTCGATCGTCTTCCGGTCGGTGCCGTTCCTGACGACGATTCGGGCTCGACGATCGGGAACGTCGCCGCCGGCGTCGTACGCTGCGAGCGCCTCTTTCGAAGGTTCGGCCAGTTCGATTTTGATGCAGAGGCTCTCCGAACCGACGTCGCGTTCGTCGGTCAGAATCTCGTACGCCGTCTCGATCTCTTCGGGCTCGAGCGGATCGAGCGGGTGGTCGGCCTCGGCAATGGTTTCCGTTGCCATGGTACAATCCTGCACAGTCTGGTATAAGAAACTTCCCGGCGGTGACAGTTGCTCGAGCCTGCCGTTCAGCTCAACCGGCCAGAGTGACCTGGTCGGGCCTGACGGCGGACCCGACGCTACACCGGCTCGAGCCCGTGTTCCTCCCGTAACACGTTGATGTACTTCCGGAAGCCGGACTCGAGGTCGTACTGGGCCTCGTAGCCCAGATCTTCCTGGGCCTTCGTCATGTCGAGGTTCTGCGTCCAGGGGAGTTCCCCCTCGTCGGAGACGTCGATGTCGGCGTCGGGAAGCACGCTCTCGACAGTCTCGGCGGCCTCGCGGACGGTCGCGAGCACGCCGCGGACGTTGTAGACCCGCTGGGTCAGGTCCGATTCGGGCGTGAACGCCGCTTTCCGGAACGCCTGCGCGATGTCCTCGACGTGTTGCCAGTCGATCGCTTGATCGCCGTATTCGACGCTGTAGGGCTCGCCGAGCGCGGGCTTCTCGATGATGTTCGCCAGAAAGGCCGAGCCGCCGGTCTCGCGGTAGGGCCCGTAGGCGACCGTCGGCCGCAGCGCGACGTGGTCGAGGCCGTAGTCCTCGTGGTAGACTCGCGCTTGGTGTTCGTTGTACTCTTTCGTCGCGCCGTAGAGCGTGTCGGGGTAGACGAGTTCCGTCTCGTCGACCCACTCCGCGTCGTAGTTGTGCGGCGGAGCGTAGGCCGCCGCCGAGGAGGCCCACGCGACGCGCTCGACCTGATCGTCGAGCGTGCGTGCGGCCTCGAAGACGTTGTTCGTCCCCAAAATGTTCACGTCGGCCGCCGCGCGCGGGTTCTCGCGTGCGGTCGTCGTCAACAGCGCCGCGAGGTGGACGATGTGCGTCGTCCCCGTCTCCTTGACCGCGCGGATCACGTCGGTCGGCTCGGCAACGTCGCCGCGTCGCACCTCGGTCTCGTCGGCGACGCCGAGTTTCTCGAGGATCTCGGTGTCCGTCGAGAGGTCGTAGGCCACGACGTCGTGGCCGTGTTCCAGCAGGTCCTGTACGACGTAGGAGCCGATGAAGCCGGTTCCGCCGGTTACCAGCACCGTCGTTTCGTCGGTCATGTGATCCTCGTATTCGGTTCGGTCATGTATAGATTGGTGATCGTTCGAGTCGTTCGATTCGATTCGTTTCCGTCTGGCCCCTCAATTGGAACTCGTTACTCATGCAATCCCCCGATCGATTCGTAGAACGAGGAGGCTAGCGTGGCTGCCATATCCTCCTCGCGGTCGATCCGGACGTCGATCACGTGGGGCACGTCGGCCACCTTGCCGTCCTCGAGCGCCTCGGCGAACTCGTCGGGTTCGGTCACGCGCGTGCCGACGGCGCCGAAGGCCTCGGCGACTTTGACGAAGTCCGTATCGTGGAACTCGACGCCGGCGATATCGCCGTCTTCGTGTTGCATCTGTCGGACCATCCCGAGACTGGTGTCGTTGAGGACGACGAACGTCGGCGCGACGCCGTACTCGACGGCGGTCTCGACGCTGTTCATCGTCATCGAGAACCCGCCGTCGCCGGCGACCGCGATCACGTCCTTCTCGGTGGTCAGCGCCGCCGACACCGCCGCCGGGTTCGCCCAGCCCATCCCGCCGACGCCGCCGCTTCCGAAGTAGGTCCGCACCGCGGGCGTCTGGAGGTAGTACAGCAGCCAGAACCGGTTGTTTCCGGAGTCGGCGGTAACGATCGTGTCTTCGTCGACGACCGACTCGATCACCTTCGCCGCGCGCTGTGGTTTGATCGGGGCCGAATCGTCCGCGCACTCGGATGCGGTGAACCACTCTCGGGCGTTCGCCGCCCGCTCTTTCGCCCAGTCGTTCGCCCCCTCGCCGGCGTCGGCGAGCGCGGCCAGGCTCTCCGTCGCGTCGCCGATGAGGCCCACGTCCGCGGGGTAGACCCAGCCGGCGTTGCGGGTGTCGACGTCCGCGTGGATGATCGTCTGCTCGTCCGGCCGGATAAACTCCGGTGCCTGCCAGTTGGTATCCATCGGATTCAACCGGCAGCCGACGACGAGCAGCGTATCGGCCTCGCTGACGACCTGGTTCGCCCCTTCGTGGCCGAACGAGCCGATGACGCCGCCGGCGCGCTCGTCGGTCTCGGGGTAGGTCGATTTGCCGAGATAGGAGGTGACGACGACGCAATCGTAGGCATCGGCGACCGTCGCGAGTTCGTCGTAGGCCCGTGCAGCATGGACGCCATTCCCCGAGACGATCACCGGGCGTTCGGCGGCCTCGAGAGCTTCGACGGCCGTTACGACGTCCGTCGCCGCCGGCGCAGCGTCCCACGTCCGCGTCTGCTCGCGCGCGTCCCACGCGGTCGGCGTCGGATCGTCGGGAACGTCGTCGGTGATCGCGCCTCCGTCGAGGATGATCGCCGTCGGGCCGGGACGGCCGGCGACGGCGTGTTTGAACGCCAGTTGCGTCGATCGAAGGGTTTCGATCGGCGTGCGCGGGAACCACCACTCCTTGGAGACGCCGTCGAGGATCGAAGGGAGGCTGAACCCGCCGTAATCGCCTCTGGCCTGCTGGTACGGGGCCAGCGTCGAGTACTCGCCGCGCTCGGAGGCCTCGGTGAGGACGACCATCGGCGACGACGACAGCCGCGCCTCCATCTGACCGATCATCCCGAGGCTGCCGATCCACGGTCCCTGGCCCATGAGGACGCCCGGCGTCCCGGTGAGTCGGCCGTGCATCTCGGCCATGACGCTCGCCTCGCGTTCGTCGCGCGGCCGGACGAGCGTCACCGCCGAATCGGGGAGGTCCTCGAGCAGTTCGATCACCCGACCGCCCGGGTAGCCGAAGACGTATTCGACGCCGAGTTCCTCGAGCGTGTCGACGAGTGCGGACGCAGTGGTCGTCATTCGTCAGTAGCGTCCACGTGTACCGTTTCTTTGACGACCATTCGCGGCCCGGCGCCGGGATCGGTGAACTCGGCTGCGTCGTCCATGACCTCCTGACCCACGTCGGACTCGAACGCGTCGTTCAGCGCCCGTCCGTCCTCGAACGTGAGCTCGAGCACGCCGTCGTACTCGGCGTCGTCGGGGTTCACCGGTACTGACGTGCTGTACCGTTTCAGGCCGGGCAGGTCGCGGGCGATATCGGCGTGATCGCCCTGCCACCGCTCGGCGAACTCCTCGTGGCTGTACTCGTCGCTCCGGACGAGAAACTCGACCAGTTTTGTCATGCAACGCCACTGTTGGGTTCCGCCGACTTTGTTCTATCGGTGCGGTGTGTCCACAGCAGTCGCGGTGATTGTGTACGCGCACCAAACAGCTATGTGTGCGGATCGAGGTATCTGCGGTATGTCCGTGTCCGAGATGCCTGCGATGCGCGTCGATCACGTCGGCATCGCCGTCGAGTCGATCGACGACGCCGAAGCGCTGTTGTTCGTGCTCGGTTGCGAGAAGATCCACGAGGAGTCCAGTGAGTACGGGGCGTTCACCTGGGCGACGTACGTCCTCGGGGACGCCTCCCGACTCGAGCTCATCGCCCCCGAGGACGGTTCGGAGTCGTTCCTGACGGACTTCCTCGAGCGGCAGGGGCCCGGGCTCCACCACGTCACGCTCGAGGTCGCGGATCTCGAGCGAGCGGTCGACGTGCTCGAGGCGCACGACGTTCCCGTCGCCGACTACGCCGAGTTCGAGCACTGGAGTGAGGCGTTCGTTCCGCCGTCGAACCCGACGGGCGCGTTGTTCCAGTTGATGGAGTACTATGACGGCTACGCGGACTACCGCGAGGCTGGAACGCGGCTATTCGTACACGACGAGCCGCTCTGACTGCACTGGGGTTGACGGACCCGTCTAACACCGGCAGCCAGAAGCGCAGTAGCGGCCTGCCGGGTGATCACAGCCCTCATCATTTATTGTACTGTGCGAAAAACACGCTCGTGATGTACAAACACGTGGCCCTACTGGTCCGTCAGGACGGCCTGTCTCACGAAGAGTTCGTCGAGCACTGGCAGACCGAACACACCCCGATCGCCCGCGAGATCGAGGGCGTCGTTCGCTATCAACAGGTGCTGCCGACCGAACCGGACCACGCGGAGTTCGACGGGATCGCGGAGCTCTACTTCGAGGACCTCGAGGCCCTCCACGACGCGCTCGGCAGCGAAGGGTCGCGGGACTACGACCCCGAGAAGGGGAAAGCCAAGGAAGCCCGCGAGGACGTCGACAACTTCCTCGCGATCGAGGAACGACCCCGGTTTATCGGCGAGGAAATCGTCCAAAAGGACGAGGTCGACGGCGATACGGACGGGCTCTACAAGCATTCGGCGTTTCTCGTCCGACAGGAGGGGATGAACCACGAGGAGTTCGTCGACTATTGGCAGACCAATCACACGCCGATCGCTCGCGAAATCGAGGGCGTCGTGAAGTACAACACGATCCTGCCGACCGATCCCGAACACGCGGAGTTCGACGGCGTCGCCGAACTCTACTTCGAGGACATAGAGAAGCTGTACGACGCGCTCGGCGGCGAAGGCTCCCGGGACTACGATCCCGAGAGAGGCAAGGCGAAGGAGGCCCGCGAGGACGTGGACAACTTCCTCGCGATCGACGAACGGCCGCGTCTTATCGGTCGGGAACGCCTCGTCACGGACGAGCGCTGATCGCCATGTCGGAGCCAGATTTCGATTTCGACGGACAGGTCCGCGACGCGTTTCCGGAACTCGAGGAGATCGAGGACGGCGACCTTCGCGAACGCGTCGTCGAGGCGTGGGTTCTTGCCCTGGAACGCGGCGGCTGGCGGGACGTCGAGGACATCCCCTACGCCTGGAACATCCACGAGGTCTCGAACATCGAACACGTCCGCGGCGTCACCCGCATCGCCCTCGAGTCAGCCCGCGAGCAACGGGAGTTTCACGGCGCCGACCCGGATGTCGACACGATCGCCGCCGCGTGTCTCCTCCACGACGTGGGCAAGTGCTACGAGTACCCCGCCTTCGTAGACGACGAACTGCTCGCAGCGCCCGACCCGACCTACGTCAGCGAGGAGATTCCCCACTCCATCTCCGGCTACGCGCTCGCCCACGAGGTCGGCTGTCCGCTACCCGTCCAGCGCGCGATTCCGCACTTTCTCGGCGAAGTACCGAAACGGACGCTCGAGGCCGAACTCGTCAAGAGCGCGAACTCCGCCTCGTCGAACGCCATCACGGAGGCGACGATGGGGATCACGCTACAGGAGTGGGTCGAGGAGTACTCCCAGACCTCGTAACCGGGTCGGCCGTGAGACAGCGCCGAAATCCGGTATCGGGTTCGAACGATACGAACGAAATCACGGACCGTTCGAATAGCGGGAACAGGCTTTTGTCAGTTCTTCCCGAATGTGCACACATGGCAAGCGACTCGCGACACAGGCCGGTCGAAACCGTCGAAACCGCCTTCGACATCGTCGACGTGGTCAAAGCGGCCGACGGTGCAAGGATCACCGAGATCGCCGCCGAACTCGAACTGGCGAAGAGTACGGTTCACCGCCACGCGAAGACCCTCGAGGCGCGGGGACTGCTCGTCCAGGAGGGCGATACTTACCGTATCAGCACGTGGTTCCTCGATTACGGGATCCACGTTCGCAACCGTCACCGACTGTACGACGTCGCCAGACCGAAAGTCGACGAACTCGCCGCCGAAACCGACGAGAAGGTCTGGTGCGTGATCGAAGAGCACGGCGTGGGCGTCCACATCTACGGTGCCCAAGGGCGACACTCCGTGAAAACCCACGCTCGGATCGGCCAGCGGACGCACCTCCACCAGTTCGCCGCGGGGAAGGCGATTCTCGCACACCTCCCCGACGAACGAATCGAGCGGATTCTCGACGACTACGGCCTTTCCGCACAGACGGATCGGACGATCACCGATCGCGACGAACTCCGCGAGCACCTCGAGACGATCCGCGAACGAGGGTACGCGTTCAACCGCGAGGAGTCGGTGATCGGCGTCCACGCCGTCGGCGCGCCAGTCAGAAACGAGTCGGGCACCGCGATCGGCGCGATCAGCGTCGCCGGTCCCGCAAATCGGCTGCGCGGCGATCTGATGACCGAGGACCTCCCCGATCTGCTGCTCGGCGCGACGAATGAAGTCGAAGTCAATCTCGCCCACTCGTAAATCGGATCGAGGCTCGCGCTCGAACGGCTCTTCGTTCGAGCTGTTCGAACACCGATGAGACTGGCTCACCGTTCGCGTTCGACTTCGATTCGAATAGTTGGACGTGAGCGTCCGAACGTTCGAGTATCCCACGAATGACCGCTATCGAGGGGAGCGAGTGAGACGGTATCGAGACGAAGCGATCCGCCTTGGCTATTACAAATGTACCTCTGTAATTCGCTCTCTGTGTGCGAGAAGAGGAGGAACAATCATGTACAATGGTGGCGGAAAGCGCGGCGGATACCGTTTCGATCCGTTCCCATAGCTCGAACGGAGCGTGAAAGACGGTCGGGTCCGAACGACCGATCGACGGCTTACAACTCGAGGAACTCCTCGGCGGTCTCCCAGAGGATTTTGCGCTGAATCGACTCGTCGAAGTCGAGTTCGGCGAACTGCTCGAGCCACGGTTCGGGCTCGAGCATGGGGTAGTCGGTTCCGAACATAACCTTGTCCGAGAGGAGCGTCTGGGCGTACTGGAGCACCTGGTCGTCGATATATCTCGGCATCCAGCCGGAGAGATCCATGTAGACGTTGCCCTTCTGTTGGCAGATCGCGAGCTGTTCTTTCTCCCAGGGGTAGGCGGGGTGGGCGATGAGAATCTTGAGGTCCGGGTGTTCGGCCGCCACGTCGTCGATCAACATCGGATTCCCGTACTTGATCTTCAACCCGCGGCCGCCCGGCGAACACGCCCCGAGCGTCGAGTTGCCCCCGTGGAAGACGACGGGAACCCCGAGATCCTCGATGGTCTCCCAGAGCTCCTCGTGTTCGGGGTCGGACGGGTCGAACCCCTGGGCGATCTGCTGGAACTTGAACCCGGAGAGATCTAGGTCGTCGACGCAGCGAACCGCCTCCTCGACGCAGTCGTCTTTGAGTGGGTCGACGGAGCCGAAGCCGACGAAGAAGTCGGCGTACTCGTCGCGAACCTCGGCGACGTAGTCGTTCGGAACGGGCGGATTTCCGGTGTTCGTTTCCGCGTCCCAGCCGAGCAAGACGGCGCGGCCGACGCCGGCGTCCCGATACTCCTCGAGCATGTGCTCGTACGTGTCCGGCTCGAGGTCGGCACCGAACCGGTCGGCCGCGTCTTTCATCATCTGCCCGCCCGCATCGTGGAGGAACTCGCTCGTCGGCTGGTGGGCGTGCATATCGATTGCGCGCGGCTCGTCGAGTACGGTGGGTGTTCCCATGGTACGAGCGATGGGATGACACTATATGTATTTTCGTCCGCAGAACGCCGATCTCGTTCGCGCCGGTCCCTGAACAATCACATTCAAAACTTTTTCGACTAATTACCAGTTATCACATACGTCCGGGAAGATATCGTCGCTATTTTCCGTAGAGGGAAATCCCGACCTCTGGATGCAGTTTAACGGTGGTTGAGGAAATTTTCCGATTTGTTCTTCTGGGTTGTTGACCGAACTCCCCGAAGAAGGAAATTGGGTTCCTTGACGCTTACATGGGGCACTTTATCCGTTTGGATGGATCCCGCGCGATATTAGAAAGTAACTATATATGTTGTTTAAAACTCATTCACTTATAGATGTCATGTCGCTCTCTGTAGGTACTGTTCCGCGCTACACCAACCTGGGAGATCCGACCAGTCGGCGGGATGAATCGGACCGCGGTAGCCGACCGTCGACGGACGAACGATCGCCGTCGAACGACTGCGCGTAGAATCGATGAAGTCGTCGCTTGCGGCGCCGATACCAGTCGGCACAGAGCGACCGACTTGAGCCGATTCTCACTCCGACGAGAGTCCGCGCAGTGACTCCTCGCCGATTTCGTCGAGCACGTGCTCGTGAAACGCCTGTAAGGCGGCGCTCTCGTCCTCCGCGAGGACGACATCGCTGGCCGAGAGGGTGGCCAATCCGAACGCCCGCGGCGTCGGCGAGTCCAGCAGTTGGCGTTCGAGCGCGATGTTGCCGGCGTCGAGCGCGTCAACGAAGGCCTCGATCTCCCGCACGTCGAGTTTGTCCTCGAGAATCTCCCGATAGGTCTCTTCGATGACCGCGAACTCCTCGAGATCCTCGGCGAAGCCGAGCAGCATCTCGCTCGAGACCTGCTGTTGGCTCGCGGACTTCTCGTAGCCCTTGTAGCGTTTGAGGATCATCAGCGACCGCGTCGCGTTGATCCGGAAGTACCGCTGGAGGAGGTCGGTGCCCGAAAGGGCGGCCCGAAGATCCTCGCGCACCTGTTCGGGCTCGAGGTCGTCGACGATTCCCTCGATGTCGACCTTCCGGTTGAGCGGCATCGAGAGGACGAAGCCGTTGTCGGCGACGGCGACGCGGACGTTGGCGGTCGCCTCCTGAGCGCAGCGGTAGGCCAGCAGCCGCGAGAGGCCGTCGTTGAACTGCCGGCCGTACAGCGAGTGCACGTAGTAGTGGCGCTCGTACTCGTCGCGGTCGCGGACGACCTCGATAGCGAGTCGCTCGTCGGTGCTGACGCTCTCCGCGCCCGCGTAGCGGAACTGGTGTTCGAACAGCCGCGCGATCGCCCGCACGCTGTCGTCGTCCAGCGGGAACTCCCGGAGCCAGGCGCGGACCCGCGGCGGCCCACCCTCCTCGAAGTGAGCGAGGAGTTCGCCCTGAAATTCGAGGATCTCGCGACCCAGGTCGTACGACAACGGCAGCCGTTCGGAGTACCACGAGGGAACGGTCGGCCGCGCGCTCGTGCGGTCGACGTACACCTTCGAGCCGCGACGGTAGCGGTACTCGAAGTGGTCCCCGCCGAGGACGAAGACGTCCCCCTTCTCGAGCGTGTCGAGGTAGCTCTCGTCCAGCTGGCCGACCCACTCGTTGCTCCCGCGCGTGGAGACGTCGCAGGTAAACGAGTCCGGAATGGTCCCGATGTTGGTCATGTAGATGACCCGCGCCAGCCGGCCCCGTTTGCCGATCAGCGTCTCGCCGACGGGGTACTCCTCGTAGTGGTGCTCGCCGTCGGGCGGGTCGTTTGCGTCGCGCCAGATCTTCGCGTAGACGTTGCGATCTTCGAGGCCGGCGTACTCGGCCGTGAGGTACCGCATCAGCGACTCGTACTCCTCGTCGGTGTAGTTCCGGTAGGGGTAGGCACGGCGCAGGATGGCCTTCAGGTCGGACTCGGGACGGATATCCGCGATGGCCATCCCGTAGACGTGCTGGGCGGCGACGTCTTGGGCGTTCTCGGGGATCGAGACGGAGTCGACGAACCCCTCCTCGGCCTTCTTGAGCATGACCGCACACTCGAGCAGTTCGTCCCGATCCAGCGCGATGACTCGTCCCGTCACGGTCTGACCGACGCGGTGGCCCGCTCGCCCGACGCGCTGGAGGAGGGAGGCGACTGATTTGGGCGAACCCACCTGAACCACGAGATCGACGTGGGGCATGTCGATCCCCAGTTCGAGGCTCGTCGAGGTCGTCACCACGTCGAGGTCGCCGTCTTTCAACCGGCCCTCGATATCCTGTCGAACCTCCTTCGAGAGGCTGCCGTGGTGACAGCCGGAGTTTCCCTCGTCGTAGGCGTCGAACTCCTCGCGGAGGTTGTGAAGGACTCGCTCCGCGCCGGAGCGCGTGTTCGTGAAGACGATCGTGTTCGTGTGCGCTTGGATGTGCTCGTGGAGCATCCGATAGAACCGCTGCTGGACGACCTCGCGGGACGTGTTGATCAGATCGTCGGTGGGACACTCGAGTCGCATGTCGAACTCTCGAGCGAAGCGGGCGTCGACGATGTCGTACGGGCGGGAGTCTCCGATGGGTTCGTCTTGTCCAACGAGGAACTCTGCGACCTGCGAGAGCGGTTCGATCGTCGCCGAACAGCCGATTCGGGTGATCTCACCCTCGGCCAGCGCCTCGAGTCGCTCGAGGCTCACCGACAGGTGCGTGCCGCGTTTCCCCGCCGCCAGCGAGTGGATCTCGTCGACGATGACGTACTCCACCGTGCGAAGCTTCTCGCGGAACTTGGGGGAGTTGAGCAGGATGGCGAGCGTCTCGGGGGTCGTGTTGAGGATGTGGGGCGTCTCCTCGAGCATCTTCTGGCGGTCGTAGGAGGAGGTGTCGCCGTGGCGGATGGCGTGGCGAATCTCGCCCATCGCCGTGTCGTCGTCGCGCTCGGCGACGATTTCCTCGATGCCCTCGAGCGGAACCTCGAGGTTCCGGTGGATGTCGTTGGCGAGCGATTTGAGGGGAGAGACGTAGAGGCAGTAGACGGCGTTCTCGAGGCTGTCGGAAGCGTCTTGGTCCCGGGCAGACGGCTCTCGTTCGTCAACGTCGGGAGACTCGCGGTTCCGTCTGTAGAGTTCGTTGATGATCGCACAGAAGGAACTGAGCGTTTTCCCCGACCCGGTCGGCGCACAGACCAACGTGTTCGTTCCGTCGTGGATTTTCGGGATCGCGCCCCGCTGTGGCGGCGTGAAAAAGCCCTCGTTCTCGGGAACGAACTCACCGAACTCCTCGAGCCACCACTCCTGAACCGCGGGCTCTAAGAGATCGAAGACGTTGCGGTCCTCGATGGTGACGGACGCCGGATCGAAGGGGAGGTCGTCGTCGGCGACCGGCAATTCGAGGCCGTCGTTCCCGCTCATTGTGGTCGACTCGGAGGGCGGGAGGGAAGAGGGTTTGCCCACCGGAGTGAAAGTGAACGGAGGCGATTCGATCGATCGAATTCCGTCGACGGAACGGGTGTCCCTGCACGCGCAAGCCGTTCGTATTTATTGTCGACTGTCAACCAAGCGAAGCGCAGGATGACGTGAGGCTGCGGCACACGATTTGCGAGGAGCGATCGAGCCACCGAACTGCGTCGTCGAACACGCTATGAGCCGACTGACACGTCGTACGCTACTCTGCGGAATTTCGCTTTCGGTCGGAGTGGGAGCCCTCTCCGTCGGTACGCGGGAGAGTCGGTTGTTCGCTTCGGATTCTGATTCCGGGTCGGGCGTCGATGACGACGCGTTCGATCCGGCGACCGACGGGTTCGGATTCGACAACTACTCGACGCCGCCCGTCGCTCCCGATCCGACCGCGTTCGTTTCCGAAAGCGCTCTTCAGGAGTCCCTGTCGGCGTCCTGGGAGACGGCGCTCGGCGACCGACTGTCGCTCCCCGCGAGTGCCACCCCCGAGAGCCAGATTCGAACGGTCGCCGAACGGCTCTACGCGAACGCCAACCGACTGTTCGGTACGAAGGGATACTGCTACGGGATGGCGATGGCAGCGCAGTGGTACTTCGAGGAGCCGAGCGCCCGTCCCGTCGACCGCGAATCGACCAGCGAGATCGAACACGTCAACGATCCGCTCGAGGATCGAGATTCCTCGCCCGTGCGGGACGATATCGAGCGATTCCATCGAAGCCAGTTCACCGACCTCGAGTCGTGGCTCCGACGGCGAGTGCTGCTTCGGCCCGAGTGGATCGACTACCGATCGCAGGCCGACGAGATTCGCGAGGCGATCGACGAGTACGGCTCGGCGGGCCTGACGATCTCCGGCGAGAACGTACTCGAGGCCCACTACGTGCTGCTCTACGATTACGACGTGAGTGAGACCGGGATCACGTTCGCCGCGTACGATCCGAACGACACCGCGGACGAGTACGCGAACAGAAGCGACTCGCGGACCGTCGGCATCGATACGACCAGCGACGAACCGCTGCTGGGATCCTACGAAGGGACGTACGATCGGTTCCTGTTCGATCGAACGGACCGAGCCGTCAGCACCCGGATCAGAGCGGATCAGGACCGCTAGCTCGCGTCACAGCTCCGTCACGACCTCGACGCCGCGCGTGTCGTACTCGCTCATCGCCGCGAGTCGGTCGGAGACGTCCTCGAGCGTGACGCGATTCGTGACCAGCCGTTCGGGCTCGAGCGCACCCGAGTCGATCATCCGCAGCAGCTCGTCGTACCGCGACGGCGGCATGCCTCGAGAGCCGACGACGGTGACGTCCCAGCGGGTCATCTCGTCGATCGGCAGCGACACCTCGCCCTTTTCGGCGGCCGTCGTCAGCCCGATCTGGACGTGCGTGCCGCGGATACGGAGACAGTCGACGCTGTTGCGGCAGGTTTCGGCGCGCCCGAGTGCGTCGACGGAAACGTGCGCTCCCCCATCGGTGATCGACTCGATTACGATGGGGACGCCCGGCTCGCCCGCGTCTTCGCGTGCCGCTGCGTTCACCGTCTCCTCGGCTCCGAGATCTGTCGCCATCGCGAGCGGCTCGTCGCGAACGTCGACCGCAATCACGCGGGCACCGAGTGCGGTCGCGATCTGAACGGCGGCCAGTCCCAGGCCGCCACAGCCGTGGACGGCTACCCAGTCGCCGGCGTCGATGTCGGCCCGATGGGCGAGCGCGTGGAACGCGGTCACGTACCGACAGCCGAGCGCGGCGACCGCCTCCGCGGAGACGTCCGCCGGAAGCGTTGCGGTATTGAAATCGGCGTGGGGAACGTGAACCTGTTCGGCGAACGCGCCGGGAACGCTCGATTCGAACCCCAGCGCGTAGCCGTCCTCGCAGACGTTCCCGTGACCGTTCCGGCACTGATAGCACGACCCCTCGCCCAGATTGAACGGCACCGCGACGCGGTCGCCTTCCTCGAGCGTGTCGACTCGCTCGCCGACTCGAGCGACCCGTCCCGCCGGCTCGTGGCCGAGGATCTGCCCCAGCGGCACCTGATCGTCGGCCCACTCGCCGTGGCCCTGCCAGGCGTGCCAGTCGCTCCGACAAATGCCGCAGGCTTCGACGTCGACGACGACCCCGTGGGGGGCCAGTTCGGGCGGGTCGACGGACTCGATCGACAGCGGTTCGCCGTAGGCCTCGAGTACTGCAGCGCGCATATCGTGGCTGTCGTGGGGTGACGAGTTAAGATATCCGGCACGCGAGTCGCCGGCTGACCGACCCGACGCTCCAAGAGGGTACGCTTATCGGCCAGGCCGTGTGAGTGTCTGGTATGCGAGTCACCTTTCTCGGAAGCGGCAGCGCGATGCCGACGGGGGAACGATTCCAGACGGGAATTCTCGTCCAGGAGGGCGGCCGAACGCTGCTCGTCGACTGCGGGTCGGGCGTCCTCCACCGGCTCCAGCAGTCCGGCGTCGGCTACGAGAACGTCTCGACCGTCCTCCTCACGCACCACCACCTGGATCACGTCGCCGACCTGCTCCCGCTGATGAAAGCCCGCTGGCTCGCCGGCGAGGAACACCTCGAGATCGTCGGCCCGCAGGGAACGAAATCCCTGCTCGACGACTTACTCGAGGTCCACGAGTACATGCAGGGGAAACTCGACCTGCAGGTTCGCGAGGTCGTCCCCGGCGAGTTCTCCGTGGCGGGGTTCGACGTCTCGGCCTACGAAACCCGCCACTCGCTGCCGTGTCTGGCCTATCGGTTCGGCGATCTGTTCACCTTCAGCGGCGACAGCGAGGCCTTCGCCGGCCTGGCGAACTTCGCCGAGGGGTCGGCGATTCTGGTCCACGACTGCTCGTTCCCCGACGACGTCGACGTCTCGAACCACCCGACACCGGAGACCCTCGGCAAGGCGTTGGCCGGCCGGGAGATCGGCCGCGTCTACCTGACCCACCTCTATCCCCACACCGACGGTCGTCACGACGAGATGCTCGAGTCGATCGCGACGCAGTACGACGGCGACGTGCGATTCGCCGAGGATCTCACGACGATCTCGGTCGAGTAGCTAGCTGACAATTAGCATACGGCTACGAATTTGGACGCGTTCGGTACTATCCTCTCCGATTCCGGATAAAGATTGACGCTCGGTCACTCATAGATGTTCTTTCGTGAGAATAATACACATGCTGACACTCGTATCCGAACAGGTATATAGCGGGAGTTTGTAGGATCGTAACAACAGAATGGTCCCCTGTACCCAGGCGGCGAATTTCGAAGAGGTGAGCGGATGAGTCTCCCGAATCGACTCGCGGATATCGTGACGACTCACTCCAAGATCGTCATTCTCGCCCTGTTGCTGACGACGGCGCTCGTCGGTGCGGGAATGCCGATGGTCGACGACGACTCGTCGCTCGATCAGTTCGAGAGCGAGTCGGACGAAGCCCAGGCGCTCGAGGATATCGACGAGCGGTTCGAGTCCGAAGGTGACGAGAATACGACGTCAGTGCAAGTGATAGCCAGGGGCGATAACGTCCTCACGCAGGAGTCGCTGATCGACTCACTGGAGTTCCAACAGGAGATCCACGCGAACGAGTCGATCAACGCGACGCTCGTCGAGAACGACTCGATCACCGGCGTCGAGAACATCCTCGCGATCACGGCGATCAGTCAAGAGCAGGCCGCTGAGCTCGAAGCGCAGGGCGCCGAACTCGAGGAACGTGAAGCCGCACTCGAGGAACGGCGCGGCGCGCTCGAGGACGGACTTAACGAGACGATCGAACTCCACAACCAGTACGAGGCCCAGCTCGCAGCCGGCGACGAGGGCGGCGCCGCGGAGACCGAAGCCGAAATCGAGGCCACCGTCGAGGGCGCAGCCGAGGCAGCCGAACTCGACGACGAGCAGACTGCCGAGTACGAGGAGATGGTCGAACAGGCTCGCGGCATCGAATCAGAGCGAATCGAGATTCGCGAAGAGACGGACAACTACGAAGAGGATCCGGAATATCAGGAGCTGACCGAGAGCTTCGAAGACGTCTACGCCGGCGCGACGTTCGGCGTCCTCGAGGACGAGTACGACGAACTCGAGGCGGACTCCGAGCAGTTCCAGGAAGAACAGGCGGCACTCCAGGAGAACGATGGCGACCAGCCGTCGCTCGACGAGCAGATCGAAGCCCTCGAAGCGCTCGACGACGACGAGTTCGAGGAGCTCCTGACCGACACGCTCGACGACGACGGGAACAACGACGCTGCAGCACTCGGCTTCATGGCGTCGTCGTACGACCCCGGATCGACCCAGGCCGACGCCCGCATGACGATGGTCATGCAGCAGATGGACGGCGACGCGATGGAGATGGGCGGTGACACCGGCGGGGTTCTCGAGAGCCAACTCGACCTTCGTGAGCTTGCTAACCAGCAAGATCAGGAGTACATGGTCTTCGGTATCGGCATCATTACCGACGAAATCGACCGTTCGATGGGCGACAGCCTCGCCATCGTCGGCCCACTCGCGCTGTTGTTCGTCGTCGTCGCGCTGGTCGTCGCCTACCGGGACCCGCTCGACATCGCGTTAGGGGTCGCCGGAATCGGTGCCGTATTGGTCTGGACGTTCGGCTTCATGGGCTGGGCCGGCATCGCGTTCAACCAGATGATGATCGCGGTGCCCGTGTTGCTGATCGGGCTCTCTATCGACTACGCGATACACGTCTTCATGCGCCACCGGGAACAACGCGAGGCCGACGGTGTCTCGAGCACCGTCCGCGGTTCGATGACGATCGCACTCGCCGGCGTCGGCGTCGCCCTCGTCTGGGTGACCGCGACGACCGCGATCGGGTTCCTCGCGAATCTGGTCAGTCCCATCGGTCCCATTCGGGAGTTCGGCGTCATCAGTTCGTTCGGAATCCTCGCCGCGCTGATCATCTTCGGCGCGTTGATCCCGGCCCTCAAAGTCGAGATCGATTCCCTCCTCGAGTCGCGCGGAATGAGTCGTCGAAAGCGCGCGTTCGGGACCGGCGAGGGACGGTTCACCAACGTCCTCACGCTGGGGTCGACCGCGGCGCGAAAGATCCCGGTGATCGTCCTGATCGCCGCGCTGTTGCTCACCGCCGGCGGCGTCTACGGCGCGACGCAGGTCGACACGAGCTTCGACGAGGAGGACTTCCTCGCGGAGAGCCCGCCAGCTTGGACCGAACACCTGCCGGGCGGGATGGCCCCCGGTGAGTACCAGGCCGCAGACGACCTCGAGTTCGTCAACCAGAACTTCCAGCGCGAGGACACGCAGGCCCAGATACTCGTCGAGGGAGATATAACGGACGACGACGCCTTACAGCGGTTATCGGACGCCCAGGACGAAGCCGCAGAGAGCAGCACCGTCTACACGCTTCCGAACAGCGAGGCGGACGTGCAGGGGCCGATCTCGGTGATGGAGGAGACGGCCGCACAGAACGAGTCGTTCAACGAGTCGTATCAGGCTGCGACCGACAGCGATGGCATCCCCAACGAGAACCTCGACGAACTGTACGACGAACTGTTCGAAGCCAACGAGGACGCTGCGAGTACCGTCCTCCACCGAACGGACGAGGGCAACTACGAGTCGGCCCGGCTGATCATCTCGACGCAGGGTGACGCCAGCTTCGGCGACACGACCGACGAGATGCGCGAAATCGCCGGCACCATCGACGTCGACGGAACCGGCGATCAGCGTAGCCTGAACGCCGGCGACGGCGAACTCAACGCCATCGCGACCGGCGATCCGATCGTCAGCTACATCGTCGAACAGGACCTGCTCGATACGGTCCTCCAGAGTCTGATGATCACGCTCGTGGCCGTCTTCGGCTTCCTGACGGCGGCCTACTGGCTGACCGGCAACAGCGCGACGCTCGGGACGGTAACCCTGCTCCCGGTCGCGTTCGCCGTCAGCTGGATCCTGGGGACGATGCACCTCCTCGACATGCCCTTCAACGTGTTGACGGGGATGATCACCAGCCTCACCATCGGACTGGGCGTCGCCTACAGCATCCACGTCAGCGCGCGGTACACGCTCGAACTCGAGCGCCAGGGCAACGTCTGGTCGGCGATGCACACGACCGTCACGGGAACTGGCGGTGCGCTGCTCGGCAGTGCGGCGACGACGATCGGCGGCTTCGGGACGCTCGCCTTCGCCATCCTGCCGGTGCTCCGACAGTTCGGAATCATCACCGGGCTGACGATCGCGTACTCGTTCCTCGCGAGCGTGATCGTCCTGCCGACACTGCTGGTGCTCTGGACGCGGTACTTCGGTCCGGACGTTTCCTTCGAGACGTCGGGGTCGATTGCCGGGACGCCGACCGCGAGCGACGGGGGCACCGAGCAACAGACCGAAACCGAAATAGCGGACGACGCCAGAGACGAGGGAGAGTGACCATCCGTGACTGACGACGAGAGCGAGGCCGTCGACGCGTTCGAACGACTCGGGCTCACCAGCTACGAGGCGAAGGTGTTCATCGCCTTACACCGACTGGGGTCCGGAACCGCCCGGGATGTCGCCGACGTCACCGACGTGCCTCGCTCGCAGGTGTACAGCGTCGCCGAGAGCCTCGAGGAACGAAGCTTGCTCGAGGTCCAGCAGTCGAGCCCGATCCGCTACCGACCGGTCAGCATCGAGGAGGCCCGGAACACGCTCGAAAAGCGGTTCGAACGCGAGCAGGAACGGGCGTTCGATTACGTCGAGGGGGTCAAAGAGGAGTCGGCGACGGAGGAGACACAGGAGGACCTCTGGACCGTCCGCAGTCGCGATCGGGTCGACAGCCGGGTCGTCGATCTGCTCTCGCAGGCCGACGATCGGATCATCTTCGGCACGCGGCTGCCGACGTTCGTCACGGAGTCGATCGAACGGACCATTCGGGAGCGAGCAGCCGCCGGCGTCTCGGTCATCGTCATCAGTCGAACCGACGAGATTCGGGACCGGTTCGCCGCTATCGACGGTGTCGAGACCGAGACACCACCCGACTTTCGCGAGAGCGACGAGCGATCCGGACGGATCGTCGTCGTCGACGGGGAGAGCATTCTGCTGAGCGTGGTCGACGACGACGGGAGCGAGACCGCGATCTGGAGCTCCGACTCGCTGTTCGCGTCCGTGCTGATCCAGTTGATCGAAGCGAGCGACCAGTTGCGACCCGACTCGGACTGACGGATCGTCCGTCTGTCGCTGTTACTCGAGTCGGTACCGTAACAGCGCCGCGATACCGCCGAGATTCGAGAGCTGCTGGCCGGGCGGAAATTCGCTCGAGAAGACCGTCACGTCGCCGCCTTTCTGTTCGGTCGTGCGGACGATGTCGTCGACGCTGATAGCCCACTCGCCGTCGGGGCCGCGTTCTTTCTGCAACCGGTCGTCGAGGACGAGCAGGCGTTCGATCGCGCCGAACTCGGCGGCCTGCTTTACCTGGTCGGGGCCGTAGGCGGCTTTCGCGCCCTCGGCCATGCGTCGGGTGAGTTCGTCGATGTACTCGGCCTCGCTCTCGATGCGGGTCTCCTGCTGGACGTCCGCGACGGCGCCGCGTTTGAGCACCTCGTGGACGCCGCGGTCGCCGACGCTGGCCGTATCGACCATCGTAATTCTCTCGGCGACCTCGGGCTCGTTGTTTTCGATGTACTTTTTCGCGTCCTGTTTCGTAAAGCCGGGGCCGGCGAGGATGATCGCGTCCACGTCCTGACGTTTGAGGACGTCCGCGAGCTCAGAGAACAGCTCCGAGCGGCCGCGGCTGTACTCGCCTTTCCCGGTCGTGCCGGTGATCGTCGCGCGCTCCTCGGTGCCGTACTGGGCGACCGTGTGAACGTGGGCCTGTCCCTCCTCGACGGTAGCGATGGCGACGTCCGGGTTCTCGGTGGCCTCCTCGGCTTCCTCGAGCCGAGCCTTCTGATCCGGCTTGAACCGCTTCTCGATCGAGAGCTCTTCGCGCTCCTCGACGTTCAGCGTGTGGTGAAAGCCCAACTGGTCCTCGCGCGAGCAGGCGACGATCTCGCCGCCGACCCGAAGCCGGTTGGCGAACTTGTGGAACTCGATGTCGTCGACGGCGATGGCGACCCACATCGGCTCGCGCTCGCCGCCCGTATCGCGCATCTGGTCGTCGTTGCGCTGAATCCGCCGGGTCGTGTCGCCCGCGACGCGGTCGCCGGGCTCGAGGACGTACTGCAGGTGCCAGAGGTCGTCGACGCTCTCGGGGACGACGGTGACCCGTTCGCGCCCGCCCTCGACCTGCTCCCGGTCTTTGATCTGCATACCCGGCCCTTCTCGAGGGGTCGGTAAGTGCGTGACGGATCCGACGGTAGCGCGAGCGTCTTCGGATCGAAATTCGGAGAGGAATCAGCGAATCGGGGCCGTTCAGGCGTGTGTGAGATAGTTTTCGGAGCACCAGACCCACTCGTTGGCCGACGGCACGTACAGGCCCCACCAGGTGATGTCGTCACACTGTTCGGGACCGTTCATGATCTCGGCTTGGGTTCCCTCCGAGAGCGTCAGCACGACGTCGTCGTTGAGACACGGCTGCTCGCGACCGTTGAGATCAGTCGTCGTGACGACGTTGTCGCCCATTTCGAACGTGCCGCCACCACCATCACCGCCGCCGTCGCTGTCGCGGACGAGGTCCGCAAAGTGAGCCATATCCCAGTCGGGGTACGGACAGGTTCGGCCGCCGTGGTGGAAGCTGCTACAGTCACCGTCCGGAACGTGCGTGTGGCCGATGATCCCGCCGGGTTCGTTCTGAATGCAGGTGTTACTCGTGTAGAACTCGAGGGGGATGTCGTGCATGTCGGCGATACAGCGGACGAGGTCCGCCGAGGACTCGTAGCACGCGTCGGTGATGCCGTTGTCGTCGAACCACTCGTGTTCGATGCCGATCGATCGGTGGTTGGCGATGTATCGGGCGTGCCAGGCCGCGCGATCGTGGTGGACGAGTTGATCGACGTGGCCAGCTGAGGGTCCCTCAGTCCAGTCGTAGTTCTTCACGAGGTAGTGGGAGCTCACACCCGAGTTCGAACTGGTCAACGTGTTCAACGCGCCCTGATAGGCGCCTGCGGTCACGTGGATGACGATCCAGTCGATGCCGTGGTCTCGCGAACTGTGATTCGCCGCCTCGACCCATCGGTCCGCGGCGTCACATTCGGTGTGTGATGCCGTTACTCGGCCGGACTGAGTACCGAGAAGCGTTCCGGTTCCCGCGGCAACACCGGTCGCCTGCAGGAACCGCCGTCGTTTCCACCGTCCATCGTCGCCGTCAGTCCGTGCCGTTTGGGAGCGATCGGTTCGGTTCTCGTCCGATGCTGCTGTGTCACGTCCAGCGCAATTGAGACACATGACAGCGTGTGCCACGCCCCGTGTAATAACAGACGGCCATAGTATCGTAACTAGCATGCTAGAGATATTGTATTAATTTATATCGAATGGAAATAATTGTCAGTTGGTCTCGGACGCTATCTGGACGGTATCGGTCCATCCCTCGAGGAAGATTCGTCTGCAGTTCGTATCGGGCTTCGCTACAGTCACGATTGGTACTGAATGGCATAGTTAGGGACGCACGGTATCTCCATAGGGAGACAATGGAGTGTATGAAACTCGCACACGTCCAGCTCTTCGAAGACTTCGGCACGCGCTCGCTCGCGGTTCACGCAGTCATGGTCCTCGCGTTCGTCAACGCAGTCCTCGCGGGACTGTTTATTCAAGGCGAGATCGGCCTCATCTCGTTCGTCGCCCTGCTCAACTTCACTGCGGGGCTGTGGGTCGCTCACTCGATTCACTCGCTGGGTAACGTCTCGAGCGACGACGAGTACGACGGCATCCTCAACGAGTTGCTGGACCGCGACACGAGCACCAACACCGACGTCTCCGGGTCCGGATTCGATACGGGCCGCTTCGGCCGCCTGCTCGCCCTCATCGCGGCCGTAACGGCGGTCTCGCTGCTGACCTCCGCACAGGTCCTCGAGGGTTCGATCTTCCCAATCGCGATCGTCGCCGTCGGGGCCGTCGCCGTCGTGACGGCGATTATCGGCTTCCTGATCGCGGTGGGTGCGTCCTACGACGAGAGCCAGCAACGCTGGACCGACCGGATCGACGCGAACGCGGAGACCGACGGCGGCGAGGACAACTGATCACGACCTCGTCCCTCGCCAACGGAGAACTCGACGAACGGCCGTCGAAACGAAGCGATCCGAAAAAGAACGACCCGAAGCCGCGCGATCCGTTCAGTCGACGAGATCCTCGAGTTTCCCCTTCGTCTTGTCCACGGCGGTTTCGAACGCTTCCTCGATCTCCTCGACGGAGCGTTCGACGAGTCGAACGCGCTCTTTCGGGACGCGCCGCACCACGTCGTTGCCGTCCTCGTCGGTGCCGTAGGCGAACAGCCAGTGACCTTGGAAGTAGGCGATGTGGTCGTTGTCGACGGTCGCTCGCTCGAGGTCGCCGGTTGCGGTTTCGTAGACGATCGTCGCCTTGCCCAGTTCGAGATCGGTTTCCGTGTCGGTGTCCAGTTCGACCATGGTCGACGCGTCTACCGTCGGCGGTGTAGGCCTGGGCCCGGCACGTGCAGCCCAGTTCAGCCGAGACGGATGGACTCGCCGTCGAATCGTTCCCGAATCGCCTCCTGACTCGGCGACTTCGCTCGGTCCAGCGTCGACTGTGCTAGTCGGGAACTGTGCCAGCCGGCGACCGACCCTGTTCCAGAAAATTCTGCCGCTATCTCGGACTGATCGGTCGGGAAAATCACGGCCTAGTCGGTCGGTTTCAGCCTCGCCCCGAACCGCCGCATCGGTAAGCATTGCCCTGTTCGACGGATGAAGACCCGTCGCGGTCCAACGGAGCGTATGACGATCGCACTGCGAACGCTCGACGACGGCGCGTGGATCAGCGTCAACGACAGCCGGCAGGTGAGCGTGAGCGACGTCTGGACGCTCTCTCGAGGCGTATTCTGTGACTGCGAACCCGCGTACGTCCTGCTCGAAGGCTTCGTCGACGTCGGCGTCGACGGCTCGATCGTGACCGCGGACGCCGTCGGCCAGTGTCTCGACTGCGGCACCCGCGACTCGATCGATCGGTTACCCATCGGGCAAATCGTCGACGGCGAGTTCGAACCGTACGGCCCCGAAGGCGTCCAGTCGCTCGTGGAACCCGGGCGCTAAGACGGCGGTAATCGATACTGGCAAAGGCAACCGGAATCGGTGAGAACCGGGGCAAACTGACGACAGACGGGGGGGCTTATACATCCCCACCATACAACGGATCCAATGCCTACTGACGTCGAGCAGTGGAAGGACGAACTCTACGGCACCGATATCCGGGCCGAAATCGAGCACTTCGCCGAGAACGGCTGGGAGTCGATTCCGGACGACGAACAGGACGCCTGGTTCGAGCGGTTCAAGTGGTACGGCCTGTACCACCAGCGAGCCGGTCAGGAGTCGTACTTCATGATGCGGATCGGTCCGCCGGGGGGCGTCCTCGAGCCCGGACAGTTCCGACGCATCGTCGAAATCGCGGACGAGTTCTCCCGCGGGCCCGCGACAAACCCCGAGTTCGGCAACGGCTGGCTCGACGTGACGACCCGACAGGCGATCCAACTCCACTGGATTCGTCTCGAGGACGTCCCCGAAATTTTCGAGCAGCTAGAGGACGTCGGCCTCTCGACGGTCCAGGCTTGCGGTGACTCCTGGCGGAACATCGTCGGCTGTCCGGTCGCCGGCAAGGACAAACACGAGCACGTCGACGCCGACGCGCTCGCGACCGACCTCCACGACACGTTCAAGGAGAACGAGGCGCACTCGAACCTTCCTCGGAAGTGGAAGGTCTCGGTAACGGGCTGCGACGAGGGCTGCGGCCAGGGTGACATCAACGATCTGGCGTTCGAGCCCGCCGAGAAGGAGATCGACGGCGAGTCGGTAACCGGCTACAACGTCCGCGTCGGCGGCGGCCTCTCGCGCAACGAGCCGCGGTTCGCCCGGAACATCGACGTTTTCGCCACGCCGGAGCAGGCCGTCGAGGTCGCGGGCGGCATCTCGGCGCTGTTCCGCGATCACGGCGACCGCGAGAACCGATACAACGCGCGAATCAAGTTCCTCGTCGACGAGTGGGGCCCCGAAAAGCTTCGCGAGACGCTCCAGGAGGAGTACATCGACTTCGAACTCGAGACCGCGGGCGAGGACCTCCGGGACTCCTACTCCTACAACGCGGGCGAGGCCGACGGCAAACACGACCACGTCGGCGTCCACGAGCAGGTCGACGGCAACTACTACGTCGGGCTGAACGTGCTGGTCGGCCGGATCGGCGTCGACGACGGCTACGCGCTCGCGGACGCGGCGGAGGAACACGGCTCGGGCGAGGTTCGACTCACCCAGCGTCAGAACATCATCCTCACCGACGTGGCCGAGGAGAACGTCGACGACCTGCGCGCGGAACCGGTGCTCGAGGACTACAGCCCGGACCCGCACCCGTTCCAGCGCGGCTCCATCGCCTGTACGGGGACCGAGTTCTGCTCGCTCTCGATCGTCGAGACGAAGAATCGCCAGGTTCGCTACGGCCGCTGGCTAACCGAGAACGTCACCCTCCCCGAGGGCGTCGAGAACTTCCACATCCACCTGTCGGGCTGTACGGCCTCCTGTGCCCAGCCACAGATCGCCGACGTCTCGCTGCGCGGCATGAAGACGCGCAAGAACGGCGAACCGGTCGAGGCGCTCGACATCGGCCTCGGCGGCGGCCTCGGCGAAGAGCCACAGTTCGCCTCGTGGGTCACCGAGCGCGTCCCGGCGGACGAGGTCCCCGGCGCGATCGCGAACCTGCTCGAGAACTTCGCGGAAGCGCGCGACAGCGACGAACAGAGCTTCCGGGAGTTCGTCGCCGACCGCGACGACGAGGAACTCGCCGACCTGATCGAACCCGAGGAGACGAACTACGAGGACCCGTTCATGCACAACACGAAGCGAACGTGGTACCCCTACGCCGAGGAGGACGGCCTCGACGAGAGTCCCGCTCCCGCTCGTGCGGACGGGACGCCGATCCCGTCGGACGACTGAGCCTCGCAACGCCGAACCGGGCTACTGCGTTCTGCGGTACTGCGGTCCCCTTTTCGAACGCGCTGTACTGATTGCTTCGGCAGTGCCGGTCTCGAGTCGCCTAAGTGCGTTCGACCGCTCCGTTCCAGTATGACCGACCGACTGATGAAAGTCAACGCCTACACGACGCTCGACCTCGTCGATGCCGTCGCCAAGGGACAGGAGTTCGAAACCGAAGCGTTCGCCGTCGCGAACGCGACCTCCGACAAGAAGGTCCCCGACTGCGTCCGACTGCAGTTCGAACTCGACAACATGACCGAAGAACACCTTCCCGCTCACATGGAAGAACTCGAGTTGACACCGGAGCAGGCGCGAACGCTCGCGGCCGACCTCGAGAAGCACGCGGATCGCGTCGAGAATCACGACCAGTAGCCGGATCCAGTAGGTCGGGTCGACGTCCAGAAAACCGGTGCACTGCGTATCGAGGTACACCGTCTCGGAGCGGAGAAGCGTCGGCGGATCGGCTGCACCGCACCTGCTCACGTTCGAGTCGCGACGGTCTGCAGGTACTGGTTCTCGACGATCGCCGTCCCGTCCGTTGCACGGTTGTAGCGTTCGAAGACGTCGCCGAGATCGTTACGGAGACGCTCCCGTTCGTCCGCATCGAGCGTCTCGAGCGCCCGGATCGTCGGGCCGAAGTACGTGCTGAATACGTCCACCGCGTGATCGATCGATCGGTAGTACTGCAGTGCAGTCCGTCGGTTACTGTCGATCGTTCGCGTGTCCGCTCCGAGTAGTTCGTCGAGCCCCTCGTCAGTACCCCAACGGAGGGGCGACTGGACGCCGGGCGGTGGCGGAACGTACCGAGCGTGCGTGGCGAACCAGTCCCCGCTCCAGCCGTCGGGAATCGGACCTGCCAGGCCGATCCTGCCGCCGGGTTTGCACACCCGGAGCAACTCACGTGCGGCCCGCTCCTGGTCGGGCGCAAACTGCACGCCGTACACCGAAAGGATCACGTCGAAGCTGTCGTCGGGGAAGGGCAGATCCTGTGCGTCGCCGACCCGAAAGTCGATCTCCTGTCCGTTGGCCCGTGCGCGGGTCTTCGCCCGCTCGATCAACTCGGGGACGTAGTCGAGACCCGTAACGTCGCAGTATCGACGCTCCGCGACCAGCGCCGCCGTACCGCTTCCACACGCCACGTCCAGGACCCGTTCCCCGGGATGGGGGTCGACGGCTTCGCACAGCGTCTCGGCCATGACGACGTTTTGCCGGGAGATCTCGTTGAAATCGCCGCTGGCCCACGTCTCTCGTTGCCCTTTCGTAATGCTGTCGTAGTCGGCCGAATCCGTGTCGTCGGTCATCTCGAGTGCCTCGTGTGATACGGACCGTTGTAAGTCAGTTCCGGTGCAACCGCGACCGTTCTGCGGTTGCACCGGTAAACCGTTACAACGGACCGTATGAGTCGTCGGTTTTCGCGGCCCGGTCGCTCAACGGTTAGAGAGGACGCCGGACCGCATATACATTGTGTGTCATTATCAAACATGGACTGGTCGGATCGCTATCTCTTTTCGGCGTCCGGAGTCACTCACTCACGTCGATCTAACGACCTAAAAACCCCATCGGGGAGCCGACGATCAGTCGTCTTTGATCCGGCTCCCGCCCGGCGGCATGAAGTGTTGAATGCGGTCCGGACTGGCGATTTTCCGGACGAACGACTCGTCCTCGAACTCCTCGCGGAATCGTCGATAGATCCGCTTGGCCGCGTCGGCCTGCGCGTAGCGACCGGGCTCGAGTTCGATCGTCGTCGCCGCCCGATCGACGACGGCCGAGGGCGGCCCGCCGATGACGCGGGTGTACGGCTCACACTGGATGCCGACCGCGACGCCGACCGGCGTATCGTCGTAGTAGGTTCGATCGCCGCGAATCGCGAAGCCGCCTTTCTCGAGGTACTCGCCGCTCTCCGGCGTCTTGGTGACCTGGTCGGAGTCCACGGCGTAGACGTCGCCCGCGTAGCGACCGTCCTTCCAGACCGACGCGTAGGAGACGGCGAACTGCGCGGCCTCTTCGATGCTCGTCTCGGGCAGTTCGATATCCGAGGAGGACGCCTCGCTCGGATCCGTGGCCTTCAGGACGGTGACGGGGCCGCCGTGGGCCTGGGTGTGGAGGACTTTGTCGCCCGGCTCGAGGTACTTCTTCACTAACTCCTCGTTCTGATCGGCGTTGCGTCCGCCGATCACGAGGTAGCCGTCGCTGGTGTGGAACCAGCGGAACCGGTCGTACCAGGGTTCGTTCTCGCGGACCGGAACGGAGGGCATCGAGAGCCAGTCTCGATCCTCGTTCTCCTCCTCGTCCGCGTCGTCTCCCTCGTCCTCACCGTCGTCGGCTTCCCACTGGTCGCGACGGCGCTTGGCTTCCTCGAGGTCCTTTCGGGTGTTCTCGATGGCCGAAAGCGCCCCTTCCTTTTTCTCCTCGACGGCTTTGGCCTCGGTGTAGAGTCGGTCGGCGTTCTGCTCGACGCCCTGGGTGGTCTCGAGGTCGACGTAGTCGCCATCGACCTCGACCGTCACGATCCCCTCGCTGCCGTCGACGTCGATGACCGCCTCCGCGGCTTCGATCCCCTGCTCCGCGCCGGCCTCGAAGCGCTCCTCGATCTCGTCCCAGGGCCGGTCCTGGGCGCGCGCCTCTTGGATCGTCGAGAGAATGTCGTCGACCAGGCCGTACTCGGCGTACAGCGACTCGGCCTGCTCGCGAAGCATGTCGGCCTCCTGCTCGAAGCCCTCGATCGCCCCCTCTTGTTGCTCGATGATGCGCTTCTGTTTGGCGATCTCCTCCTCGAAGTCGGGACGCTGGTCGGTCGGATCCGGCTCGCCTTCCTCCTCGAGTTCGAGCCGGAAGAAGTAGTCGTCGAGCGCGCTCAGATAGGAGTCGTACGGCTCCGAAGCCAGTTCGACGTGTTCCTCGAGCGGGAACGGCGTCGCGTCGACGACGCGGTCCGGACTCGAGTCGCCGCCGTCCCCGTCGTTCTCCTCGCCGTCCTCGCTGCCGTCGCCGTCCTCGCTCTCGTCCGCGAAGTAGAGTCGCGGATCGAAGTTACTGTTTCGCAGATCGAGCGCCAGCCGTTCGATCGCCTCGTAGAGTCGGTCGTAGACGTCCTCGCCGGCGTCGCTGATGTCCATCGCCTTCTCGACGCCCGCGCGGGTACAGATCTCCTCGGCGTAGAGGCCGCCGAAGTTGAGCTGGGTCGCCAGCGTTCGGACGACGTCGGTGTCCGACTCCTCCATCTCGTAGTCGAACGCCTCCTGGGAGACCGTCAGCGGGTTCGTTCGGCTGTCCGGGAACTCGTAGCGCGAGCCCGGGACGACCGTCCTCGACTTCAAGCGGACCGTCTCGAGGCAGTCGATCACTTCGTACTCGCCGTCGGTGACGGCGACGTTCCCCTGCCCGAACAGTTCGACGATAATCCGAGTGGTGCCGTCCTCGCGCTCGAAGGTGAACTCGAGGATACGGTCGAACTCGAACTGCTCGACGCCGGCGAAGTCGGCCCCAGAGAGACGGTTTCGGAGCATCATCGCGAACTGCGGCGGTCGGCCCGGGGCGTCCGGCACGCGCTCGGGGGCGACCGTGTGGGCGCGTTTGACCTCGCCCACCTCGATGATGAGTTCGAGGCGGCCGCGATCGAAGTCCCGCATCTTGAGTCGCACGAGATCGTCGCCGTAGAGATAGGCCTTGTCGAGCTTCGCTCCCTCGTAGGCCCCGAGTTCCCCGACGAGGGCGGCGAGGTCGACGCTCGTAAGCTCCCGCTTTGGATCCATATCGTAACTGCCCGGCGCTGTCAAAAAGGCGTGTCGCTCCGTCGCGGCGACGGCGAGGGTGAAACGGGACCGACAGTCGGAAAGGCTAATCCGGACCGACCCCCTTCGTGACCGTATGAGCGACACTGTCGACGCCCGACGAAAGCGGGCTGGGTGGCGCATCCAGCAGCGCGAACAGGACAGCGGAGGTCGCCACCCATGAGCCAGCCAGACGACCGCCCGTGGAAGAAGGTCTCCCGGTTCCCCACGTTCGTCGACCACTTAGAGGACGAGGGCGCGTTTTCCGTCAGAGAAATCGTCGCGAACCTCGACGTCGACATCCCCGTCGACGGCATCGTCTACCACGACCGGGGCATCCGCGCGCCGGGCTACGACGCGACGTTCATCCACGAGCCGTCCCGAAGTCGACCCGCGTTCAGCGTCGAAGTCGACACGGTCGGCCCGCGAAACACCTGGGCGGTGTTCGACGCCCAACTCGGCTGGGATCTCTACCTCCTACAGGCCGACGGCGTGGCGGCGCTCGCCTGGGTGAGCGACGAGGAGTACAAGACCGAGGAGGCGACGATGTTCGAAACGAAACACGACGCGCTCGCCGCGGGTCGATTCTCATTCGGCGTCTTTCTCTACTCGGGCAGCGACTGGGAGGAGCGCGTCGACCGAATCGAGCGAACCGACGCGCCGGCGTATCTCAAGCGCGACGACGGCACGCCGGTGATCCCGCAGAGCCCCTCGGAGTTCTACGAGTACATCGGCTCGAGCGCGACCGAGTTGCGCCAGAGTGGCGGCAACGCACCGCCGTATCTCGGAATCCTCGAGGTCGAGGTTACGATCGACTGACTGATCGGGTCCGAATTTTCGCCTCTCGAGTGCTCTGGAAGCGCAGGTAGCGACGGCGGGCGCGGTGACTACCGGTGTTGCTCGAGAAACGCCTCGAGTTCCGACTCGACGTCCGCGGGCGTCTCGTACTCGAGGACGCTGACCGCGTCGCTGCCGCGAATCATCGCGGAGAGGTCGTGGTCCGCCGCGGGACGGTACAGACAGAGCACGGGCGTCTCCCCCTCGACCGCCCTCGCGATCTCGTAGCCGACGCCGAGGCTGGGCGTCGACACCTCCGCGACGAGACAGTCGGCCCGGCGGAGCCAGGCGACGTCCTGATCGTGAATGTCGGCGTCGGAGAGCCCCTCTTCTTCCTCTTTCGCTTCGATGTCTTCCACCCCGACGTGTTCGGTGAGGACCGTGCCGTGTCGCTCGATGATCTCGACCAGCTCCGCGTACAGGTCGACGTCGGACCGACCGCCGCGGATGGAGCCGCTGAAGAAGACGTCCATACTGTGCCCCTGTCGTCCACTGGACTATCAGTATTGTCACACGGATCCGGTGCTCGAGTTCGTTCTCGGCGGCGGTCGAGAACGCATCTCGCTTCTCATACGGAGTACTGTAACGATTTACCGGCGCAACCGCGATCCGGGCGGCGGTTGCGCCGGAAATGACTTACAGTAAACCGTATCAGTCGTCGAAGCCGTTGCCCGCGTCCTCGTACGCTGCGTCGAAGAACGCGACCTCGAGGTCGACCGTTCGCCGGAACAGCGATTCGACTCGAGCCTGCCGCCGCGGCGATAGCTCGGGACCGACGGCGTCGAGTTGGCCGCGGAGCCAGTCGACGAACTCGCGAAAGTCCGCGGTCGCGTGGAGATCGATCCATTCGGCGTAGTAAAACGGGAGATCGGCGCCCGCGCTCGGCGGGCCGTCGGCGTCGGGGTCCGCGTGCGTCTCGACGGCAGCGACGGCCCACTGCTCGTAGATCCACTCGGCGGGAACCAGCACGGCGAGCGTCTCCGCGTAGCCGCCCTCGCGGGACGCCCGGCCGAGCAGATCGATAAACGCCGCGGTGGGTTCGGCCAGCTGCGGATCGGTTCGGCGCGAGTCGGGCACCTCGAGCGCGTCGAACGAGCGCACGAAGTAGTCGTCCTCGTCGTCGGTGATCGTCTCGAGGAACTCGACGAGCGGTCGTTTCGCAGCCATATCGGGGGCCTGCCCGACCGCACGGCCGAAGACGCTGACGAGGTCGTTGACGAAGGCGTAGTCCTGAACGAGGTAGTCGGCGAAGGCGTCGGTGGATAGCGTCCCGGCACCGAGTTCGTCCGTGAACGGGTGTTCGACCGCATCGGTCCAGGCAGGTTCCGACTGCTCGCGGAGCCAGTCGGTGAATCGGGCCTCGTCGGTTTCGTCGGCGCTGACTGCGTACTCCGCGTACGTCTCGAACGGTTCAGTCACAGCTCCCACCCCTCGAGCGTGTACGCCATCTCCCAGAATCGATACTCGAGTTTGGCGCTCGTCAGAAACGCCTCTCGCATGGCGTCGTGTTCGCCGGGGTACGTTTCCGCACAGTGATCGACGAACTCCCGACACCACGCCGTCGCCTCGCGGAACTCCTCACTCGTGTACATCTCGATGAACGGCGTGTACCGGTGTTCTTCGTCGGCAAGTTCCGCCATGTGCTCGGCGACGTCGAGGTAGCCCTGCATGCAGGGGTACAGCGCCGCCGCGATTTCGGCGATCGACCCTTCGTAAGCGGTTCGCACGAGAAAGTTCGTGTAGGCGACGCAGGTCGGCGCCTTCTCAACGGACTCGAGTTCCGCTTGGCTGATTCCGTAGTCAGCCGCGAACTCCCGGTGGAGATCCATCTCGTGGTCGAGTACCTCGTGGGCGACGCCCAGCAGGTGGGTCATCGTCTCCTCGTCGCGAGCTTTCGAGCCCGCGATCGAGAACAGCCGCGCGTAATCGAGCAGGTAGCGATAATCCTGTTTCACCCAGTGGCGGAACGCCGCCTCGTCTACCGTCCCCGCCGCGAGTTCGCGGACGAACGGGTGGTCTTTCTGTGCCGTCCAGATGTGCTCGCCATCCGAGAGCAGTTGGTCGCTGAAAGCCATCTCGGTTCGAGACTGAGGACCGCCACCGTATTATAACGCACTAGTACAACTCGCTGTTATTCGCACGGACTCGGCGTCCGTCGGTCGCGGCCAGGGGACGGTCGAGACCAGTCGCTCGTGCGAAACGTGCCTGTCGTTGCTGCAACCTGTCCGGCGAACACGAAAGAGCACGCCGTGATAGTTCGTTCGGTGGGGACGAACGCGTTGGGGAGCTACATCGGCGTGCTGAGAGGCAACTCGGTGTGCCGTTGTCGGTCTGGGGGAACGGACAACGGTGCCGACGAACGTCGGCGTTCGATAAACGCTACCTGAGCCATTATAAATTTTCCCTATTTCGGATAATATTTAACCAACTCCGAACAGGAGTCACGCTGTTGTCGTTCCGTCGGAGCTCCGGTGAGCGACACCCTACCCTGGAAATAGCGCCACTGAGAGCACCAGCGCGGATCTTCGACGGCGCACCAGCGAACGGTCCGAACCCGTCCCCTCGAGCGGCGACGCTGCAGACTAAACTGAACACGATTCCGAAACGCGTTTTCGAACCGCAAGAATCGGTCAGAGCCGTTTGCTGACGTACGGGCCGTCCTGGTGGTAGCCGAGTTTCTCCCGGTAGTACTCTCGAGCGCCGATACCCGAAATCACGCTGACCTTGTCGTAGCCGGCGTCTGCGGCGAGCGCTTCGGCTCGCTCCATCAGCCGACGGCCGTAGCCTTTGTGCTGGTGCTGGTCCGTCTCCCCCTCCTCGCCCATGGCGACCTCGGTGCCGTAGACGTGGAGTTCGCGGACGAGCGCGGCGTTCTCGAGCTCCGGGCGCACCGGGTCGTTCGGGAACCGCAGCCGACAGAAGCCGATCAGCAGGTCCTGCTCGAAGTCCTCGAACGAGATGAAGTGCTCCGTGCCGCCGCAGGCGTCGTAGGTCAGCACGTCGAGTTCGATCTGGTCGGGTTCCTCGTCGTTCATCCCGGCCTCGCGACAGCGGATGCAGTCGCACGACCAGCCGTGCTCGTCCATGCGTTGTCGGGCGAGCTGTCGAAGGTTGGACTTCCAGACGCCGGCGTCGATGTAGTCCGCCGGGATGTCCCGCTGGACGCGCTGGAGGCGCGTATACCGCGGGATCATGTCCTTGATCTCGGCGACGAGGTCGGCGGCTTCCTCGTTGTCGAGCGGGTCGTACTCCCCTTTGTGCCACCAGTCGTAGGTCGCCGTCCCGCGGACGATGAGCGTCGGATAGATCTTCAGGAAGTCCGGCTTCCACTGTTCCTGCTCGAAGATTCGCCGGAAGTCCTCGAGACACATCTCCTTCGACATGCCGGGCTGGCCGGGCATCATGTGGAAGCCGACCTTGAACGCCGAATCCCGGAGGCGCTGGTTGGCCTCGATCGACGCCTGCGCGCCGTGGCCGCGGTGCATCTCCCGGTTGATGCGCTCGTAGGTCGTCTGGACGCCGACCTCGACTTTCGTCCCGCCGAGGTCGAGCATGCGGTCGATCTGCTCCGGGTCGCACCAGTCGGGTTTGGTCTCGAACGTCGTCCCGATATTGCGGATATCGTTCGTCTCGTTCTCGGCGATGACGTCCTCGAGATACTGCCACTCGTACTCCTCGGGGTCCTGTGCGAAGCTGACGCCTTCGGCGGGTTCGGGCTGCTTGTCGACGTCGAAATCGTTCATCGCCTCGAGTGCGCGTTTGACGAACCACTCCTGGTAGTCGTGGCTGCGGGCGGTCATCGTCCCGCCCATCAGGATCAACTCGACTTTGTCGACGGGGTGGCCGATCTCGCGCAGTTGCTCGAGTCGCAGCGTGACCTGCCCGTAGGGATCGTAGTCGTTCTGCACGCCGCGTGCGGCGGCGGGTTCGTCGCCCGTGTAGCTTTGGGAACTCGAGAACTCCGAGTCCGGGCCGCCGGGACAGTAGAGACACTTCCCGTGGGGACAGCGCTCGGGCGAGGTCATGATCGCGACCGGCGAGACGCCGGAGGCCGTCCGAACCGGCTTGCGCTGGAGGACCGCCTCGAGCTCCTCGCGGCGCTCCTGGGGCGCGTAGTCGAGAATCTCGGAGTTCTTGGGTACCTTCGGTGCCGAGAACTCAGAGCAGGTCTCGAGTTTGGCTTTTTCGACCTCGTCGCGTTCGATCTCGCCCGCGAGAATCCGCTCGACGAGCGTCGCACAGACCTGCTCGAAGGCGTCGGTCTCGGTCGGATCGGAGTCGGGCGTCTCGGTACTCACTACACTGATTTGGACGGTCGCGGCGAATAAGCGTGTCGGAGTCGGGACCCCCATGCGACGGTCTCGACGGTTCGAACGGGACTGTACACCCGACGTGTGATCGGTGGCATCCGTCGCAGCCCGACCGACAATGCGTACGGTTTTTTCGCTCTCGTTCCCTACGTCCGTCCGATGCACGAGGTCGAGGTTTCGTCCGTCGTTCTCCCCGCCGCGCCGGAGTTATTGGAACAGCTGTCACCGCGGGCGATTCTCGAGTCCGCCGAAATCTACGAGATTCTCGAGGCGAGCGCCGACGGGACGGAGTTTTCGGTCTCGGTGGAAGAAGACGAGATGACCGTCGCGTTCACCGAACTCGAGGACGGCTACGAGTACACGTTCGTCGACGGCGGGGGAACGTTCGAAGAGCGTTACTCGAGACTCACCGTCGAGGGCGGGTCGGAGACGCGCGTCACGGCCGTGACGCGCTACTCCTTTCAGTCCCGGTGGTCGTTCGTCCTGAACCGCCTCGGCGCCGGCACGGTCACGACGGAACTCGAGACGACCATCTACAATCTCGTCCAGCGGACGTACGCCGACGAGTCGGACGCGGAACCGCACGACGCGTAGCTGGGAGTGATCAAAAACGCTCGGAACCGACCGAACCCGCCCTCAAACCGTCGTGAACTCGGACACCGCCGATTCGTCGAACGCGTAGATCTGCAACGGCTCGTCGCCCGGCGGTCCCATTCCCGGCGAGTGCTGGGGCATTCCGGGAGCCGTGAGCCCGTCGACGTCGGGTTCGTTCTCGAACAGTTCCTCGACCGCCTCGAGCGGCACGTGCCCCTCCACGAGGTAGTCGCCGAACTCGAGGGTGTGACAGCTCTCCGCGTCGGCCGGTACGCCGAGATCGCGTTTCACCGCGTCGAGATCGTCCGTCGCCTCGACCCGAACGTCGATACCGTTCGTCTCGAGGTAGTCGACGTACTCCGAGCAGCAGCCACACGAGGGGTCGTGGTGCTGGGTAACCGTATCGACGGGAAGCGAACCGGACCACGCCCAGTCGTTGGCGTCGCTTGAACCGCCGAGATCGAAGCAGCCGGCGACTCCGGCGAGCGCGAGCGTCGCTCCCGATGCACATAGCGTTCGTCGCGTGATGGTCATGGTCGGCCGTAGCGAGTCGACCGTAATAGGACGTCCGGTTGGCTCAGGTCTCGTACTCGGGTGTCCGGTCGCGGTCTCGGTCCCGCGCGCTCGCTTCCCGACCGCGTCGTCGCTGATCGGCGGCCTCGATCGTCTCCGTCTCGAGGAGTCGGTCGAGTTTCTGCTCGAACTGGTCGTCGGTGAGTTCGCCCGCCGCGTAGCGTTCGCGGAGGGTCTCGAGGGCGTCGCCGGGCGTGGACTCGGCACGATTCGGCTTCGCGTCGGCGGCCGTCGACTCGTCGCTCGAAGCCTCCTCGCTCGTCCCCCACCAGTCGTCCCAGGAGTCGTCGCCCCACCAGTCGTCCCACCACTCCGCGCGGTCCGCTTCGTCGCCGTACAGGAGGGCGACGAGGGGAACGACGACGATGTAGCCGACGAGCAAGACCGCCAGCCACCACGACTGTCCGGTGAACATCGCCGCGAGCCAGAGACCGGTGACGATCATCGCCGTGATCTCGGTGATGTTCTCACGGACGCGGGTCGCAGGATCGTCGCTCATGCGTATTGATACACCTGCTGAACCGAAAGCTGTTTCCACTGAACGGCGTCGCCACTATGCGAGTAGAGCGGTGTGGAGGAGCGGGACTGACGCGTGTCCGGCGTGGTCGGTTACGCGAGGGTCTCGCCGAGTGCCTCGAGTGCGGCGTCGCGAACGGCGTCGCGTTCGCCCGGCAGGAACTCGACGTGGCCGTCCTGCCCGCCGACGACGCTGACGCCGGCGTTCGGTGCCGCTGCGGCGATTGCGTCACCGAGGTCGCGGACGTTCAGCGCCGCGTTCGCTCGAACGTGCAGTTCGTCGTCGCCGACGCCGAGGGTGACGAACGGTTCGTCGTGTTCCTCGCGCTGGCGTCGGTGGAGCGCGTCGAGCAACAGCGTCGTCGTCGGGAAGTTGTAGCGGTGGGTGAACGCGTCGGTGTCGAGGACGGCGACGGTGACGCCGTCGACGGTCTCGGTGGTCAGGTTCTCCCGGGCCGTCTCGAGTTCGGTCTCGAGTTTCGCGCGGAACTGTTCGGAGACGTGGGCCGCGAGGTCGCCGTCTCGCGGCGTCGAATCGCCGTCGGCGAACAGCAGGTCGATCACGAGTTCGCGCTTGTCCTTGTACGACTGGTAGTAGGCCTCGAGCGCGACGGCTTCGCGGCGCTCGGAGATGCCGGTCTCGTCGTAGCCGGCCTCGGTCGCGAGGTCGACGTACGCCTCGGGGGCGTTCTCCCAGTAGCTGACGGCGGGGAGGTGGACGAGGTCGTCACGGACGTCGTCGTTGACGTGGGCGGCGACGTTCGCCGCGAGTGCGGTCGACGTGAGGTCGGCGACGTCGACGCCGGCGAGCGAGGGCGCGACGGCGATCGAGACCGCGTCGGTGATCTCGTCGTCGGCGCGACTGTCGTCGATGACGATCGTCTCAGCGTCGTACAGCGAGAGCAGATCGTAGCCGTCGACGGACTCCTCGGTCGAGCCGGCGTCGACGAGGAGTACGAGCGGCAGTTGCTCGCCGTGGCGGTCGCGAGCCTCGAGCATCGAGGTAACGTCGTTGGTGGCGGCGTCCATGTCGTAGACGCGGCCGTCGAGCGGGCGGCGCTCGAAGTAGTGGTACTCCGCGTCCTCGCGGGTGTGTTTCTCGCGGATCAGCGGAAGCACGGCGCGCTCGATGGCGGCGCCGGCGACGTAGCCGTCGGCGGTCGCGCCGTGGCGCACGACGATCGGTCGGGCCTCCATGACGGCGCGGCGGATCGCGGTCGCGGCGTCGACGAGATCGTCCTCGACGGCCGAGACGGCGTCGTGGTCGGCCAGCAGGGAGACGTCGGCCGGGCGGGCCTCGGACTCGATCGCGTCCTCGAGGCGCTCGCGGATGGTCTCGCCGTCCTCGCCGTCGAGGATCTCGAGCGTCTCGGTTTCGACCTGAAGGTCGCCGTGGTGGCGCTCGACCTCGCCCTCTAAGGCGACGACGTCGTCGATCTCGACGGCGGGGTAGGCGCGGACGCCGGCCTCCTCGAACGCCGCACACTCGACCGTCGCGGTCTCGTCGCGCAGTTCGAAGACGGTCGGACCGCTGGTCTGGCGGACGCCGGTGATCTCGCCCTCGAGTCGGACGACGGTGCCGACCTGGTCGTCGATGGCGTCGATCGTCGTTCGGTTGAGCGCCGGTTCGGCTTCGGGTTCGGCGTCGGCGGCGTCGTCCGTTGCCGGCGTCGACGCGGCGGCGCTCTCGGTCGCGACGGAGCCGCTGGCGCTGCCGGCGGCGACGGTTTCGGACGCGTTCGGCGCGCCGGATCCGTCGGACGGTCCGGAGTCGTCGACGGCCGTCTGCAGGTCGCCGGCTTCGACGTCGGCGTCGTCGGCCGACCCGCCGGCTGCGGCGGTGTCCTCGCCGGACGTGTCCGCGGAGCCGGCGTCGTCGGTCGAATCGCCGTCGCCGGTCGACTCGCTCCGGTCGTCCTCGAGGTCCTCGGGGAGCACCTCGTCGTCGCCGGTGTCGATCAGCTTGCCGCGGAACTCGCGTTCGCGCTGACGGATCGACCAGCCGAGGTCGACGTTCCCGTTGTCTCGGACGCTGAGGACCTGGACGTAGACGTCGTCGCCGGGTTCCCAGTCGAGACTCTCGAGTCGTTGATCTAGTTCGCTTCTATGCAACAGGCCGGTGACGTGGTCTCCGATGTCGACGAAGACACCGAAGTCGGCGTAGCCGTCGACGGTGCCCCGGTAGTAGCGTCCGGGGGAGAGTGCTGAGGCCGAACTGCCTCGAAATTCGAAGACAGCATCCTCCTCGTGACTCTTGCAGATCTCGCCGTCAACGGGTGTGCCACAGATGATACAGTTACCCATCTACTCGAACCAAGCAGTTTCGCCCTAAAACGGTTGTCGAAATGCGCTCGGCGCGAGAATCACTACGCGCGGCCCGTTCGTTACTCGAAAACCGGTGAATCGTCCTCGAGCGCCTCGATATCGCTCGCGATCTTCCGAACGTCTTCGGGAAAGAGTGACACTTGCACTTCGTTTCCGTCCGCATCCTCGAAAACGAGTTTGACGCGCTTGTCGCCGAACTCTCGAGCCTCGGCCTCGTCGACCTCGAACAGTTTAACCGTCGCCGACTTGTTCGTCGGGCCGACGTTCTTGATCGACCCCTCGTTCAACTCAACCATGAACTCGTCGAGATTCAGCGTGAGCATACGCGGTCGTACGGACCGGGGGTAGAAAACGACACGGCATCGTCGCCGTCGGTTACGAATCGGGTCATCGAATCGAGAGAGCGAACCGGCGGGCCGTCGGAACGAACGCTCGGCCAGTTTTAAGGTGAATTCGACCGAACCGACGACGTGCTATGCAGGTCACCTGGCACGGCCACTCGACGTGGCACGTCACCGTAGGGGAGACGGAGCTATTGATCGACCCGTTCTTCGACAATCCGAAGACGGATCTCGAGCCGTCGGATATCGACGCGCCCGACTACGTGTTGCTCACGCACGGCCACGCCGACCACATCGCCCACGCCGGCGAGTTCGCCGAGGCGACGCTGGTCGCGACGCCGGAGCTCGTCTCCTACTGCGAGGAGGAGTTCGGCTTCGAAGACGCCGTCGGCGGCATGGGCATGAACCTCGGCGGCACCGTCGAGTGTGGGGACGCGTACGTCACCATGGTCCGTGCCGACCACACGAACGGCATCATGACCGAAAACGGAAAAAGCGGCGGGATGCCCGCGGGCTTCGTCATCTCGGATACGAAGCCGACGCAAGTGAACGACGAGGAGTCGACGACCATCTACAACGCCGGCGACACCTCGCTGATGTCCGAGATGCGCGACGTCATCGGCGCCTATCTCGAGCCCGACGCGGCCATCGTTCCGATCGGCGATCACTTCACGATGGGGCCACAGCAGGCCGCCATCGCCGTCGACTGGCTCGACGTCGACTACGCGTTCCCGCAGCACTACGACACCTTCCCGCCGATTGAACAGGATCCCGAGACGTTCGAGAGCGAGGTTGCGGCGACGGGCAGCGACGCCGAGGTCGTCGTGCTCGAGGCCGACGAACCGTTCGAGATCGACTCCTAGGCGGTCGAGAGGGGCGGCTCGCTTTTTTAGTCCGAAACGGGAAGTTCTCCGTCCGACTAGCGCGCGAGAATGAGAGAACGCGAGAGAATTACTGCGGTATCGGCGGTAGTTGTACCTGGTTGCACCAGAACTGCTCGACCGATTTCGCGAGCGGACCGAATTCGTCGGAGTCGTCCGGCTTCGTCAGGTAGGCGTTCGCCCGAGCATCGTAACAGCGTTCGATGTCTTCGGTGGCGTCGGAGTTCGTGAGCATAATCACGGGAAGCGGTCTGAGCCGGGGGTCGGCTCTGATCGCCTCGAGAACCGAACACCCGTCGCGTCCCGGTAGATTCAGATCGACGAGGGCGAAATCGGGAAGCGTCGCTCCCTCGGAATCGACTCGTCGAGCGAGGAGGTCGATAGCGTCGTCACCATCTCTTACGGGGTGGAGAACGATATCAGCGTCTCCCGCTTCGAACGCTTCCCGGACGAGACGAATATCATCGGGGTTATCTTCGACGAGAAGGATTTCGACCGGTGCATCGGGGTTATCTTCGACGAGAAGGATTTCGACCGGTGCATCGGAGTCCTTCAGGTAGCTGTAGTCAGACATGGGTAGATCACGAGTGTGGGTTCACTGATGCGTCCGTGACCGTTACACGACCATTCTTCGGCGGACTCCCTCGAAAGGGAGACGCATAGGGCTAACTCTCTCGTTACAGGTGATTGGAACTACACACTCATAAGAGGGAGTTTAACCCGGATCGTCAAACAATCCGACGGAAGTCGGTTCGCGAAGAGCCTCATTCAGCGGCGTCGCCAGAAACCACAGCCCCGCAAACGGCCCGATTCCTCTCAAACGAACGGACGGTACCGTTCCGGAGAGCAACGTTTACACCGCAGGCTGTGGACGTCTCGAGTGCTATGGCGAAACAGGTCACTACCGTCTCCGAGGAGGGGTTCAGTGCGACGAACGAGATCCGCGATTTCGAGACGACCATCGACGCGACCGGCGAGGAAGCACCCGACACGCTCGAGGCTCTGCTGGCCACCTATGCGTCCTGTTACGTCCCCGCACTGCGGGTCGGCGGCGAACAGCGCGGCGCCGGGGATCTCGGTCGGGTCGAAATCGAGACGAGCGGCGACCTCAACGACGACGACAAACTCGAGTCGGTGTCCTTCGACATCCGCGTGGAAGCCGACGTCGACGACGAAACCGGCGAGAAGGTCGTCGAGCGTGCGTTCGAACTCTGTAAGGTTCACGACGCGCTGAAGTCGGAGCTACACGCCGAGACGAGTTTCGAAGGCGGCGCGTTCTGAGCGTCGATCGGGTATCGAGATCGATCGACGCGTGACGACGGCCGGCGACGAACGTGTTTATTTTCACGACTGTTATCGGCTCTAGACGGTCCAAACCCACATATCCGCTGGCGTGTTCGGGACGTGTATGCGATGGCGACGCCGGTTGGCGATCGTGATGGTTGCTGGACTACTCGTCCTCTCCGGCTGTGTCGGCGGGTTCGGCGTGAGTGACGACCCCGAAGACGCTGCCAGTGGCGACGACGCCGTCGACGGCGAACTCGAGATTCACCACATCGACGTCGGACAGGCCGACGCAACGCTGCTCGTTACGCCGGCTGGCGAGACGATACTGATCGACACGGGTGACTGGCGACAGGACGGCCAGGGTGTGATCGACTATCTCGAGAGCGAAGATATCGATCGGGTCGACCACCTCGTCGCGACCCACGCCCACGCGGACCACATCGGCGGCCACGCGGCCGTCATCGAGCACTTCGAGGAGCACGGCGAGGGCGTCGGTGCAGCCTACGACTCGGGCGTCGCCCACACGAGCCAGACGTACGAGAGCTACCTCGACGCCGTCGAGGCGTACGAGATCCGGCTCTTCGAGGTCAGCGAAGGTTCGACGCTGCCCCTCGAAGATGGCGCCGTCGAGGCGACCGTGCGGAACCCGCCCGACGATGGTGGGGACGGACTCCATTTCAACAGCGTCGCGCTCAGCGTCGAGTTCGGCGAGTTCACGTACTTGACGACCGGTGACGCCGAGCGAAACGCCGAACAGCGGATGGTCGACGCACACGGCGACGACCTCGCGGCCGACGTCTATCAGGCCGGCCACCACGGCTCCTCGACCTCATCTACCGATCCGTTCCTCGACCGCGTCGATCCGGACATCGCAGTCGTCTCGAGCGCACTCGAGTCCCAGTACGGACACCCACACGACGAGGTGCTCGAGTCGTTCGCCGACCGCGATATCGTGACGTACTGGACGGCCGTCCACGGTGACATCGTCCTCACGACCGACGGGACCGACGCCTCGGTGACGGCCGAGCACGACGAACCGACGGATCCGGAGACGCTGCTCGAGCGAAAGCACGAACCGGAGTCCGACTCCGTATCGGCATCATTGCACCCGCCACAGCCATCGGCGGAGGCGGGAGTTGATACGCCGTCCGCACCTACTGGTAGCCTATGACCGAGACCGACACTGCGGTCGTCGACCGAATCGTCGACGGGAAGACGGCCGTGCTCCTGCTCGAGGCGGGCGACACCGTCGTCGACGAGCGGACGATGGCGGTCGAGTCGCTGCCCGAGGACGGCCAGCACGAAGGAGCCGTCTTCGACGTGGTACTCGAGGACGACGAACTCCGGGAGCTAACGTATCGGCCGTCGGTGGAACGGGAACGACGAGAGAGCGCACAGGAGCGATTCGACCGGCTCTCGGAGCGGCTTCCCGACGAATGAGGTGAGCGCCCGCTCGCTGTGCTGTGGGTCACGTATGGAGAGAGGTGGAAGGAAGGTGGTGGGGTGGAAACCCCAACTGGTGGTTCGGGGTGCGTGGGATGACACGACGACGGATCGCCGTCAGTCGGAGGGACGGATGTCCGCCGTCGACTGGTACTTTCACGGACGATGCATTAGCCGTACTGCCAAATTATGTTGGCACTCCACTGTGGAAGAGTGTCACGGCACACGTACTGGCTCGCGGAGGGCGGCGAACCTGCTGACGTGCCGGGTTCACCGACGAGCGAGAGAGCGAGCGCGAACCGCTCGGGTTCGATGGGCAGGTTCAAGACGTTGCTCGCGTCAGCCACAGGCATGTTACGATCGTTCGACGGGATGGAACCACAGATCGCCGACTCGGCGTACGTCGACGAGGCCGCAGTCGTCATCGGGAACGTCGTCGTCGAAGCCGACGCGAGCGTCTGGCCGAACACGACGCTGCGGGGCGATCACGGCCGGATCGTCGTCGGCGAAGGCGCGAACGTCCAGGACAACGCCGTCCTCCACGAGGACGCCGAACTCGAGCCCTACTCGACGGTCGGTCACAGCGCGATCGTCCACGATGCGACCGTGGGCGAGCGCGCGCTGGTCGGCATGAACGCGGTCGTCCTCGACGGCTCACACGTCGGCGAGGGGGCGGTCGTCGCGGCCGGCAGCGTCGTCACCGAAGACACCGAGATCCCGCCGTCGACGCTCGTCGCCGGCGCGCCCGCCGAACCGAAGACCGAGATCGACGATCCGCGACTCGAGCGGACGGCCGATCGGTACGTGGAACTCTCGAGGAAGTACGCGGAGACGTCCGAACGCCTCGATTGACTCCCGACTCGCGGCCGATTCGATCCGCGAGCGATGAAAACCCTGATAGCACCACCGTCCCAACCAGTGTGTATGAGTGACAGCCCGTGGACGGACCGGATCGTCGGCGCGCGAATGACCGTCGATCAGGAGTTCACCTCGCGGATCGTGGAGTCGCAGTTTTCCAGCCAGCAGTGGAGTCTGATCATGACCGCGACGGAGTTCGAGATCGAACACCCCGACGATCCCGACCGGGCACGTATCGTCGCCAACACCGAGAAGGTCGAGCAGATCATCCCCGAACTCGAGAACGTCGGCGCCGGGATGGGGATGGGCGGACAGCCACAGGGACGACAGGGCGGCTCCTCGAGCGGCGGGGTTCTCGGCTCGATCAAGGGTGCGCTCGGATTGGGTGGCGGCGACGGCGGCGACTCCCACGCCGAACAAGAGCGTGCAGCCGAACAACTCACGCAGGAGTACGCCGACGAGTTGCAGTCACATCTCGAGTCGAACGGCCGCTGGGACTCCGTTCGACAGGCTGCAGCGACGGAGGAGTAGAAACGGAGCGACCGTTCGGCGGGGAGGCGTCGACGTGGGCTATCGTCACACAGCTTACGGACACCTCGATTCGACGCGCCGATGCAAGCCACAGCACCTTTACGGACGCCACGCCTCGGTAGCGGTATGACAGACGACATCGAGACGACGACGTTCGAGATCACCGCCGACGACGACAGCACCGACGACGTAACCATCCCGTCCGGACTCGTCGATCTCGTCGCCGAGGGCGACCAGTCCGACGCCGAAACGATCGGTGACATCACCCTCCTCTCCTTCGCCAGCCGCGCCCACCACATCGTCCACCACGGAGAGGGCGCGGACGAGGAACTCGAGGCCCAGGAAGCTCGCATCATGGATCTGTTCGAGGAGCGATTCGGCGTGACCTACGGCGAAGCGACCGGCCACCAGCACTAATCGCGGTTCGAACTGCGAGCGACGACTCAGACGAATACGTTTTCCGCGAAAGTCGATCGACCGATAGCGCGTCGTCCGCTTCAGGATTCGCTCGAGACGGGGTTGCCGTTGGTCGCGTCGGCTACGCCGCAGCCTCCGCCGGTTCCGCACCCGAATCGGGGGCCGATTCCTCTGGCTCCTCGGGAGTCTCAGGATCCTCGGGCTGCTGATCGGCCGGTTCGTCGTCCTCGTCGTCGTCCGTCTCAGGGACGCCCTCGTCGGGCTCGTCACCCGAATCGTCCGTCTCGTCCGCGTCCGTGGGCGGTTCCTCGGTCTGTGGTTCATCAGCGGGCGTCTCGTCCTCGAGCGGTCCGTCGGCCGGTGCCTCGTTCTCGAGCGGTTCCTCGGTTGGCGTCTCATCATCGAGCGATCCGTCGATTGGCGCTTCGTCGGCAGGCGCGTCAGCTGGGTCTTCTTCGACCGGGTCGTCAACAGGTTCGTCCGCTGATTCCGCCTCCGCTGGCTCGTCGGTCTCCTCGGTCGCTTCGTCCGCTGATTCCGCCTCCGCTGGCTCGTCGGTCTCCTCGGTCGCTTCGTCCTCGAGGCCGGTCTCGTCGGCCGCCTCGATCGTCACCGTCGTCTCGGCGGTTTCGTTCTCGCTCGAGACTGTAACCGTGTACTCGCCGGGCTCGAGATCGTCGGTTTCAGCCGTCAGCGTCGTCTCTTCGACGGCGCCGGGCTCGAGTGATACCTCCGTCGTATCGACGGTCTCGCCGTCGAGCGCCAGTTCGATCTCCTGGCTGTCTTCCGCCTCGCCGACGTTCTCGAGTTCGGCGCCGACCTCGAGCGTCTCGCCCTGCTCGACGGGGTCGTTCGTTTCCGTGATCGCGACCGAGAATTCGGCGTCCTCCGTGGGATCGATCTCGCCTGCGGTCTCCGTCGCGGCGGGTTCGACTGCGTCGTCCTCGTAGTCGTAGTTACTCATGTCGACCGCCCAGACGAGTCGCTCGTCGTCGGTCTCGGGCGTCCACTGGACGGTGAACTCGTTCGTTCCGGGCGCGAGTTCGTCGACCGGCTCGTCCTCGGTCGTACCCTCGAGGAACTCGCTGCCGACGATCAGTTCGGCGTCGTTCGGGTTCTCGTAGCCGAAGGTGACGTCAATTCCGTCGTCGGTCGGCTCCGTCTCCTCGACGGTGAGGTCGGGCAAGTCAGGTCGGACCTCCTCGATGCACTCGCTCGCGTCGGGGTTCGGATGATCGATCGACCCCGGGATCGCATCGGGTGAGGCAAAGCCGGTGATCGCGGTTCCGAAGTTACCTTCGGGGACCGTCACGGTCGCGCCGTCGGCCGTCTCCTCGACGGCGAACTCCTCGCCGGTCTCGTAGGTGATCGTTCCCTCGAACGGCGCCTCGACGTCCTCGCCGACCGTGATCGCGTACTCGCCCATCGTGTTCCCGAAGCCGCCAGATTCGTAGAACCCGGTGGCGACGATGATCGTGTCGCCGTCCTCGAACGAGCCCGTCACTTCGGCCTGGGAGCAGTCGACGAACGTCGCCTCGAACGTCTCCCCGTCGTCGACCGTGTACTCGATCGTCTCGCTCGCGAGGACGCCGTCCGCGTCGGCATCGGCCCCGTCGCCGTCGACGTCAGTTTCCGTCTCCGTCGTCTCCGCGGCCGATTCGACCGCAACCTCGAGCGTCGCGTTCTCCTCGAGCGGCGGCTCGAGATCGAGCGACTCGAGTTCGACGATCTCGTTGCCCTCGACGGTCTCGCTCGCCGCGCGCTGCTCGCCGTCCGCGTCGGTGACGGTGAGTTGGTAGTCCACGTCGGCGCTCGCCTCCTCGACGGTCAGCGTCTCGCCGTCACCCGTCTGGTCGCTCACGTTGAGCGTCGCCTCCGGCTCCGGGGCCGGCGGTTCGTCCGCGAGCGTGTACTCGATCGATTCCGTCGCGAGTTCCGCGTCGCCATCGCCGACGACGCTCACGTCGACAGTCGTGGACGCCTCGATCGGCGGCTCGAGGGTCAGTTCGAGCTCCGTCTGCGTCTCGTTCGCCTCGAACTGCTCGCTCTCGACCTGTTCGCCGTCGTATGCCGCAGCGACGGTGAAGTCGGTATCCGCGCTCGCTTCGTCCACGATGAGCGTTTCGCCGTCACCCTCCTGATCGCTGACCGCGAGAGTCGCTTCGGGATCAACTGGGTCGTCGGGCTCGCCCGGATCGTCGGGAGCGTCGACCGTCACGAGCGCCGTATCGAGCACCGGTGCGCCGCCCTCGGTGACGTACGGCTCGTCCTCTTCGCCGTCCGAGGCTGCGTACTGGAACGACTCGTCGTCGGTCGTCTCGTGGTGGGCTACCGCGACGAGGGGCTGCTCCCCATCGATCGGTTCCTCGAGGTCGATCTCGACGTCGGTGTGCTCACCGCTCTCGAGGTAGCTCGAGACCCCGACCACGCCGTTCGGATCGGCCGCGGTGTCGCCGGCGTAGATCGCCACGAACCCGCCCTCGGAGAGTTCGACGCTGTCGACGCTGACGCGCTCGCCGTCGCTGTCCTGGTCACTGAACGCGATCGACGCCTCGCCCTCGAGTTCGTCGACCGTCTCGATCTGCTGCTCGATCTCGATCTCGACGTACTGACTGATCTCGGTCGGGTCGTCGATCCCCTCCTGAACCGCGTACGCCGTCGCATCACTTGCGGTCTCTTGGATCAGAATCTGCAACTGCGTGATGCTGATCTGCTGGTACTGTATCACCTGTGCCGTCTGCTGGCAGGCGGCGCTAGCCGCGAACTGGATCTGCTGGACCGTTGCCTCCTGATGTTGCATCAACACGCCGCTCGCGCTCCCGCTCGCGAGGACCTGAACCTGCGTGACGTCGACGATCTGCGTCTGGATTACGGCACCCTCGCCGGCACCGAACGCGGCAGCCTGAACCTGTTCGACCTCGACGACCTGCTGTTGGATCGCGCCCTCGATCGCGCCTTCGGCCGCACCGACGGCGGCGTACTGGATTTGCGTGATCGAGATCTCCTGTTGCTGGACGAGCACGCCGCCGGCGGCACCGTCAGCCGCGGCCTGGATCTGCTCGACGGACGCCTCCTGACTCTGAGCGATCGCTCCCGTCGCCGCACCGACGGAGGCCTCCTGGATCTGCGTGATCGAGATGCGCTGGACCTGCTCGACGGTGATCGTCTGGACCTGTTTCAGCGCTCCCGCGCTCGCTCCGCGCGCCGCGGACTGGGTCTGCTCGACGGTGACCTCCTGTTGCTGGACGAGCGCTCCCTTCGCGCCGCCCGTCGCGGCCTTCTGGATCTGTTTGATGTCGACGCGCTGGTATTGCTCGACGTCGACGTCTTGGGTCTGCTCGAGTGCCTCCTGGGTCGATCCCTCGAGCGCGCCGGCCGACGCGCCCGCCGCGGCGTGCTGGACGTGCTCGAGCGTCACCTGCTGGCGCTGGTCGACGGTTATCTGCTGGTACTGCTCGAGGGCACCGTAGGCCGCACCCTGTGCGGCCTCCTGGATCTTCGGCGTCTCGTCGATCCCCTGTGCGCCGGCCTCGAACGCGGCGCCGGCCGCAGCGCCTTGCGCTGCGACCTGAATCTGCTCGACCTCGACGCGCTGTTCCTGGGCGAGCGCACCGTGGGTCGCACCCCACGTCGCGGCTTGCATCTGGCTCGCTTCGACCGTCTGGTACTGAGCGAGCGCCCCGTCGGTCGCGCCGCCCACGGCGTACTGAATCTGCTCGGCCTCGACCTGCTGTGACTGCATCAGCGAGCCGTGGACCGCACCTTTCGTCGCCTCCTGAATCTGCTCGACCTCGGCTTCCTGGTGCTGCGTGACTGACTCGCTAGCCCCGTCGATCGCCGTCGCTCGCTGCTCCTGGGTCACGTTGACGCCCTGGGACTGGGCCAGTTCGATCCCCTCGTCGATGCCGGCTTCGACGCCGTCTGCTTGTGCTTGGGCGAGCGTCACCTGCGCATCCGCCTCGCCGACGGCAGCGTCCGACTCACCGTCCGGATTCTCCCCGTCCGCGCTGGCGGTGTCCGCGGTCGCCGTCGTCGGCTCCATCGCGACCAACTCGAGTGACTCGCTCGCGTCCGCGTCGTCGACGTCCGATCCACCGTTCGCCTCGGCCTCGTCACCGGTGTCGATCTCGGTCGTTTCGCCGTCCGAATCGCCGGGGCCCTCCTGTCCGGCGTCGAACGGAGCGATAGTGCCCCCGAGCAGCGGCAACGCCATCACACTGGTTATCATCAGGAACGCGACGAGCAGCGTCGCGGCGACCGCAGCACGTCCCTTGTTCATGTCTCGACTCCCCGCTCGGTGGCCGTCGCGGACCGCTGCCGCAGGTCGTGATTTCCGCACCGTCGGCTCTCTCCGTCGTCTCCTCGACCGTTACCGCTGACGGCGACAGTCGATCGATGACCGTCTCCCCACCCACAGGTCGGCTGCCGGTCGCGGCTCTTCCCCTGACGCCCACTATCGAATGTCATACTCACAGATCGCATCAGTTCTCAGTCATCGGGCCGAACGAGCGCTTAAGCTACGCCGGTCGTTTCAGTTAGTACCGAGAGACAATCGACCATTACGGTCCTCGAGACCGCCGAACTCGCGGGGGCGATCGAGTGGCTGGACTGCGATGGTTCGCTCGCGATTGGTACCGGCTGGCGGACTCGAGAGTACGGGCCCGTGACAGGAACGCTCCGTTTTGTGCCGTTCTCACGCTACCGGCATCGCTACCAGACGGTCGATATGACGGCGAACTGTCGGACACCTCGGAAACCGAAGTGTTGAACTGGGTTTACGAGAGAGTCGGTGCCATGGAAACGGAAGGGAGCTCGGTGGAGCTCGTAGATGGGGACGTCGTCCGGCAGTTCGCCCGGGCAGCGGTGCTCGCGGCGCTACTCGGGGCAGTAGCGCCCGTGGCAATACCGCTCCCGCTATCGCCGGCACCGCTCACGTTGCAGGTACTGTTCGTCTTTCTCGCCGGTCTCGTGTTGGGGCCCGTCTGGGGATCGGTGTCGATGCTGCTCTATCTCACCGCCGGGGCGATCGGCATTCCGGTCTTCGCGGGGTGGGAAGCCGGTCTCGGAACGCTGTTCGGCCCGACGGGCGGCTACCTCTGGTCGTACCCCGTCGCCGCGGCGCTGATCGGGGCCGTCGTTCACCGCGGAACCGATCTCCGCGATCCGGCCGCAGTCCCTCTGCCGATCGTCGTCGTGGCCCTCGTGATGGGGACGATCGTCATCTACGGCATGGGGACGGGCTACGCCGCTTGGCTGCTCGAACTCGAGGCCTGGGAGGCGATCGCCGGCTTCGCGCTCCCGTTTATCCCCGGCGAACTGCTCAAGATGGCCGCCGCGATCGCCATCGTCCAGAGCGGCCGAATCGAGCCGATTCAGTCGTGATCGAGGGGACGAAATGATCGACTTTCGCTCCGTCTCGTACGCCTTCGACGACGTCTCCGTCCTCGAGGACGTTTCGCTCTCGATCGCGGACGGGGAGTTCGTCGTCCTCGCGGGTGCCAACGGCAGCGGGAAGACGACGCTGTTGCGCCACTGCAACGGGCTCCTGACCCCGGACTCGGGCACCGTTCTCGTCAACGAAACGCCCGTTTCGGACGATCTCATCGCCGCGCGCTCGAGCGTCGGCATGGTGTTCCAGCACCCGCGCGACCAGTTCGTCGCCGCGACGATCGGCGCCGACGTCGCCTTCGGTCCCGAGAACCTCGGCCTCGAGCGCGAAGAGATCGATCGACGGGTCGGCGCCTCTCTCGAGGCGGTCAACCTGGCCGGTCGCGAAGACGAGCGCATCGACCAGCTTTCGGGCGGCGAACAGTCCCGCGTGGCTATCGCCGGCGCGCTCGCGATGGAGCCCACCCACCTCGTTCTCGACGAACCGTTCACCGGACTCGACGATCCGGCGCGACGGTCCGTCCTCTCGCGCCTCGAGGCCCTCGTCGCCGACGGCACCGGCATCCTCCTCGCGACCCACGACCTGCGGGACGTCGTCGGTCTGGCCGACCGCATCGTCGCCATGCGCGACGGTCGCGTCGTCGTCGACGATTCGCCCGAGGACGCGCTCGAGGACCTCGCGGGACTCGAGGTTCGCGTGCCGGACACCTGATCGAACGTATCCTCGACAGCGCTCACGCACCCAACGATGCTCACCTACGACCCCGACGACACGCTCGCCCACCGGCTCGATCCCCGCTCGAAGCTGGGCGTCCAGATCGGGTTCGCCGCGACCGCGCTGGCCCACACCGGCTCGAGAGCGCTGCTGATCCTCTCCGTCATCGCTGCGCTGATCCTGCTCGCCGCTCGCGTCTCGGTGCTCAGAGCGCTCTACGCGTATCGGTTCGCACTGGTCTTTCTCGGGCTCGCGCCGCTGCTCGCGGGGCTGACCCTCGGCTCGCCGTGGTTCGACCTCGGGGACGCGGAGACCTCCGCCCGCGCGAGCTACCGAGTCCTCCTCATCCTGCTCGTCAGCGCGGCGTACGTCCGCTCGACGCCGATTCGCGCGTCTCGAGCCGCGATCCAGCGGACGATCCCCGGCAAGCCCGGCCAGTTGCTCGGCGTGGGCGTCTCGCTCATCTTCCGGTTCCTCCCCGTGTTGCAGGCCGATATCCGGACGATTCGGGACGCGATGGCCGCACGACTCGGCGACGAACGCGGCGTCGTCGACCGCGCGAGCACGATCGGACTGCTCGGCCTCACGCGTGCGTTCGACCGGGCGGATCGACTCGCGCTCGCCATGCAGGCGCGCTGTTTCGCCTGGAATCCGACGCTTCCCCACCTCTCGTTTTCGCGACTGGACTACCCCGTTCTCGCGCTGGCCGTCGTGCTCGTGCTCTCGGCGCTGCTCTGAGCGATCTGCGTCGAATCGGGGTCACCGGAGTTTCCCGGCGAGCACCTTCGCCGCGACGAGCACCGGATCCCACGTCGTGTTGAACGGCGGCGCGTACGCGAGATCGTAGTTCTCCAGTTCGAAGACGGTCGCTTCGGCCTCGAGCGCACCGACGACCGCGTGGCTCCGGTGGACCGCGCCCTCGCCGTACTCGCTGACGAGGCTCGCGCCGAGCACGCGTCCGGAGTCCCGGTCTGCGGTCAGCGTGACGGTGACGGTGCCGCCCTCGGGATAGTAGCCCGCGCGCGATTTCGCGTCGACCGTCTCGGTGACCGGCTCGAACCCGGCCTCGAGCGCGTCGTCGTGATCCAAAATGCCGGTGCGCGCGGCCTCGACCTCGAACGCCTTGACGGCCGCCGTCCCGGCGACGTCGCCCCCTTCGGTGGGCTGTCCGGCGACCGTCTGGCCGACTGCACGGCCGTGACGGTTCGCAGTGAGCGCCAGCGGAACGTAGACTGGGTCGCCCGTGACGGTGTGTGTCGCCTCGGCGCAGTCTCCCGCCGCGTAGACGTCCGGAACGTTCGTCTCGCAATAGTCGTCCGTCGCGACCGCCCCCGTTGGCCCGAGTTCGACCCCGGCGGCTTCGGCGAGGTCGGTCCGCGGTCGAACGCCGGTTCCGACCAGCACCATCTCGACATCGACTCGCTCGTCGGCGGTGACGACGGTCTCGACGGCGCCGGCCTCGTCTGCGTCCCCGCCCTGGACGGCACCTCCGCCCTCGAGAGCTGCGACTTCGCTCTCGAGATACACGGTTACGTCCTGCTCCCGCAGGTGATCGGCGACCGCTTCGCTCGTCGCCTCGCTGAAGCCCGTCAGCACGCGGTCGCCGCGCTGGAACAGGTGCACTTCGAAGCCGTTCGCGGCCAGCGCTTCGGCCATCTCGAGGCCGATGTAGCCGCCGCCGACGATGCCGACGGGGCCGGTACAGTCCTCGAGATACTGACAGGCCGGGCCGCGGTCCGGCTGCTGGAACGACTCGCCGTCGCGCGCTCGAGCGACGTACTCCCGGAGTTCCTTCCCGTCGCTCATCGAGCCGAGGGTGTAGACGCCCTCGCGGTCGATGCCGTCGATCGGCGGGACGACCGCCTCGGCACCGGTGGCGAGCAGCAGGTGATCGTAGGACTGGACGACGCTCCCCGACTCGCTCTCGGCCGTGACTGTCCGCTCGTCGGGATCGATCGCGACGACCTCGTGGCCCGTCCGGAGGTCGATGTCGCGTTCCTCCCGGAACTCTTCGGGCGTGACCGAGACGAGCGCTTCGAGCGACTGGATCTCCCCTTTGACGTAGTATGGCAAGCCGCAGGCGCCGTAGGAGACCCACTCCCCCTTCTCGAAGACGACGACCTCGAGGTCGGGGTCGTCGCGCTTCGCTTTGCTGGCCGCGGACATGCCCGCAGCGTCACCGCCGACGACGACGAATGTGTCCGTCATTGGCTGAAGTACACCGCCATCAGTTGGACGGTGTTCCGACTTGCTCGCCCGTTTCCGTCAGCGAGTACACTGATTGGCGTGCGTCCCTGAACGAGACCTGGTCTTCGACCAGCCCGCCCTCTTTCAGTCGGGAGAGGCCGAACCGAGCGGTCCGGCGCGGCAACATCGTCTCGTCGGCGATCTCGCCCTGGGTTAGCGAGCCGTTGTACTCGAGCACTTTGAACACCAGTTTCGCGCTCGGCGGGAGGTCGGATAACGTCTCCAAAGGTGGTTCCATTGCTTGGGCTTTCGACTCGACTACGTGTAAACCATTGCCTGCTCGTGCACGTCTCGCACACATCCGGACGCGTTCCCGAAATCGTCGCGACGAACGCCGAACCACCGGCGGACCTCGGTCGCGGAGAGTGGCCTCGAGCGACGTGCGGGTTCGAACGGGGCCCAACTGGGGTATCTCGGTCTCCGACGAGCGCGTTTCGACAGCGCCGGGTCCGTCAATCGGCGTCGCGTTTCTCGCACACGACGGTGTACGTGGTCCCGTGCATGTAGGTGTCGACGATCTCGCTCCGCTCGAAGACGGCCTCGAGCGATGCCGCGACGTCACCGTCGGGGTTCCAGTTCGCGTACCAGCGCAAGAACCGCCGGAGGACCGGGTTCAGGACTCGAGCGGGGCCGTCGGGGATCGGTCTGATATCGAAGACGACGAACGTCGCGTCGGGGATCAACGACCGGTAGACGGTCTCGACCGTCCGCGGAATATCGGGCATGACGGCGAGCGAGAGCGTCGCGAGCGCCGCGTCGAACGGCTCCTCGAACTCGGCCGTCGTCGCGTCGGCGCGACGAACGTCGACGTTCTCCCAGCCGTGGGCGTCGATCCGGGCTCGCGCTTTTTCGATCATCACCGGGCTGTAGTCGACGGCGACGAGTTCGCCGGACTCGCCGATATCGTCGCGGAGGCGCTCGAAGTTGACGCCCGGCCCGCAGCCGATCTCCAGGACGCGGTCGCCCGGCCGGAGGTCCAACCGATCGATCGCAGCTTCGCGCATCGGTTCGAAGTCCCGTTCGCTCATCTCGTACCAGTCGCTCCAGCGATTCCAGACGGTGCGACTGCGCTCGAGGTGGGCCGCGTGCGCTTCGTCGACTGAACCTGAGCCGCCGGTCGCTGGATCTCGTTCCCGGGGGTCCGTGGCCATGGTAGCAGTTGCGACGGTAGCTGCGAGTAACTACACACGAAATCTATCGTGTCTTTATTACATGTACTCCGGGGAGCCGAGCCGGCGGTCGTCCGGACGCCGCTCTTTTACGCCTGATTCCTGTTCGACTCGCGAGTATTCGACGGATCGGTCTGTTTTTTATCGGCCGAATCCAGTGATCGATCGTGACCGAGTACGACACCGTCTCCGCCGACGTCGAGCACGAAGACGAGATACCGGAGGATCACCCCAGATACCAGGACCTGCTGACGCGCCACCGGATCGAGAAGGGTGTCGAGAAGGGCATCACGCACCTACAGGGGATGCACGCCGAAGGCCGGGGGAGCGCGTTCGACTACCTGTTGGGCGAGGAGACGATTCCCAGCGCGGACGCGGCCGAGCGGGCGGCCGCGGCTCACCTCCTGCTGGCCGACCATCCGGTGCTCTCGATCAACGGCAACGTCGCCGCGCTGGTTCCGGGCGAGATGGCCGAGCTGGCGGCGGCGACCGGCGCCGACCTCGAGGTCAACCTCTTCAATCGCACGCCCGAGCGGATCGGGGAGATCGCGGCGCATCTGCGCGATCACGGCGCCGAGGATGTCAAAGGGCTCGAGGCCGACGCGCGGATTCCGAACCTCGACCACCAGCGCGCGAAGGTCGACGAGGACGGGATCTACGCCGCCGACGTCGTGCTCGTCCCGCTCGAGGACGGCGACCGCGCCGAGGCGTTGGACGAGATGGGGAAGACCGAGATCGTGATCGACCTGAACCCCCTCTCGCGGTCGCCGCGGGTCGCCGAGGTGCCGATCGTGGACAACATCATCCGCGCCGTACCGAACATGACCGAGCACGCCCGCGAGCTGGCCGACGTCGACGAGGCGGAACTGCAGCGGGTTATCGACGAGTTCGATCGAGAGGCGGCGCTCGAGGAGGCGGAAGAGCGGATTCGGTCGGGTGAGCTCTGACTCGTCGCCGAACGGAGTTAGAATCTGTCGGTCACCGTCGGCGAGACGGCGTCGCGACCGTCGTCGCGATCGATGACGCGATTGCGTTCGTTGTCGAAGACGGGGAGTTTCGATTTGAGCGCGGCGACGGCTTCTTCGACCTGATAGTACGAGACCGAGAGGTACTCGCTCGCCCGGCGCGTGAACGAGTCGTCGACCTCGTAGTCGATGCCGTCGGAGCCGTTGAGACACTCCTCGTCGTAGTTGATAAGCCAGCGGCGGGCGAGTTCGACGCCCTTCTCGGCGTCGTAGCCGCGGGCGACGTAGTGTTTGTAGGGGTGGCGAATCCACGAACACTCCCAGTGGGCGTAGACGTCGACCTTCTCGGCGTTTTCGACCTCGTGGAGGACGACGTGCAGTTGCATGTCGGCCAGCGGCGACGCTCGCCAGACCCACGACCCCTCGGAGGTATTCCCGTCGGTGCGGACCTTCAGCGACGAGATCGGGTTGCGCGAGAAGCCGAGTTCGGCGAGAATCTCCTCGAGGCGTTCCTCGGAGCAGTGAGTCGTCAGCGCGTACTCGTCGGCCGTGGTGTGGCTGACGGCGTAGCCGTCGAAGCTTCCGGAGATCAGGTAGTGGATCTGCGGCCACGTACTTCGGCGGACGGCGTTGACGAAGTCCTCTCTGTAGCCCATCGAAGGAGATACGAGACTCACCCGAAAGGATGTTCGGCAGGCATATGCGAAATCCCCGAACGAGGGAGGGACGGCCATGCTACCGCCGGTAGTACTGTTACACTGCTCGCCGTACTCCCTTCGGTTACTGATGACCGAGTGGATCGATCCGCCGGACGACGATGTCGTCGCCCGTCTGGAGCTCGATACGACGCAGGAAGCACCGGAGATTCGGCTCGTCGAGATCGTCGCCGACCTCGAGAGCGTCCCCGAGACCGAACTCGACCCGATCTACAACAGTATCGACGACGTGGTCGACTCGCTCCTGTCGTCGCCGCCGTCTTCGACCGCGAACGCGGAGCTCGAGTTCACTTACGAGGGGTACCGAATTCACGTCAAACAGGGTGGAACCGCCGTCTTTCGGGACGCGACCGTCTGACGGCTCCGTCTGAAATCGCATCTTCAGGATCCGAGGACCGCCCGGACGATTCATCGGGTATAAATTCCTCCTCCCGCTTCAGTCCACACATGGATACCTACGACCTGATTATGCGAAACGCCGAGGAGGTCGTCACCGACGAGGAGGTGCGCGAACTCGCCGCCGACCCCGCCGGCAAGCGCGCCTACGTCGGCTACGAGCCCTCCGGCGTGCTCCATCTCGGGCACCTGCTGACGGCGAACAAACTCATCGACCTCCAGGATGCCGGGATGGAGGTCGTCGTCCTGCTCGCCGACGTCCACGCCTACCTCAACGGGAAGGGAAGCTTCGAGGAGATCCGTGACACCGCCGAGCAGATGAAAGCCCAGTTCGTCGCCTACGGGCTCGACGAGGACACCACCGAGTTCGTCTACGGCTCCGAGTACCAGCTCGAGGAGGAGTACACCCTCGATTTACACGAACTCGAGCTGTCGACGACGCTCAACCGCGCCCAGCGCGCGATGGCCGAGATTCAGGGCGGCGAGACCGCGAAGGTCAGCCACGTCGTCTACCCGCTGATGCAGTGTCTGGACATCGAGTACCTCGACCTCGATCTCGCCGTCGGCGGACTGGATCAGCGCAAGGTCCACATGCTCGCCCGCGAGGAACTGCCCGAACTCGGCTACGATGTCCGGCCCGCGCTCCACACGCCCATCGTCGCCGACCTCACCAGCGGCGAGGGGAAGATGTCCTCGAGCGAGGGGGTCACCATCTCGATGGAGGACTCGACGGCGGAGCTCGAGGAGAAAGTCAACTCGGCGTTCTGCCCCCCAACACGGGATCCCGAGGGCGACCTCGAGAACCCCGTCCTCGAACTCTTCGAGTACCACGTCTTCCCGCGCTTCGAGGAAGTCGTCGTCGAACGCCCCGAGAAGTACGGCGGCGATCTGACCTACGAAGCCTACGAGGCTCTGGCCGCGGACCTCGAGTCGGGCGAACTCCACCCCGCCGACGCGAAGGGGACGCTCGCGACCTACCTCGACGAACTGATCGCGCCGGGGCGGGAGAAACTGCTCGAGATTCGAGACTGATCGGTCGGCCGGCTAACCGAGCGACGATCGACTAACCGCTTGACTGACCGATCTACCGATCGATCTACTGATCGACCGACTGGGCCGCTCTTTGTTGCACCGCCGGCATGTCAGAACTTCGGCGATGGGTTGAGGCTCGTTCGACGTGAGAAGAAGGTATGTCGTTTCATCTCACACCGGAGCAGGAAGCCATCCGCGACGCGGTCGGCGAGTTCGGCGCCGAGGAGATCCGGCCGGTCGCGGCGGAGTACGAAGCTGAACAGCGGTATCCCGCGGGTCTGCTTTCGGACGCGGCCGACCTCGACCTCGTCGCACCCCACGTGCCGGAGGCGTACGGCGGGGCCGGAATGGACGCGATTTCGACGGCCATCGTCACCGAGCAGTTGTGGCGCGCCGATCCCGGCGTCGGCGGCTCGATCGCTGCGGCCGATTTCGGGACTGGGATGCTTCTCGAGTACGGCGACGAGTGGATGTGCGAGGAGTGGCTGCCACGGATTACGGCCGGAGAGACGCCCATTGCGACCGGAATTTCGGAACCCGCACACGGCTCGAACGTGGCCGGGATGGAGACCCGTGCTGAGAGGGATGGGGACGAGTGGGTCATCAACGGCCAGAAGATGTGGATCACGAACGGCACCGTGGCGGACGTGGCGATCATCATGGCCAAGACCTCGCCGGAGCGGGGCCACGGCGGGATCACCGCGTTTCTCACGCCGACCGACGTCGACGGCTACGACGCGACGCGAATTGACAACAAGCTGGGTATCAAAGCGCAGGACACCGCCGAGATCGTGCTCGACGACCTTCGCGTTCCGGAGGAAAACGTCGTCGGCGAGGTCGATAAAGGGTTCTACCAGTTAATGGAGTTCTTCGCACCCGCTCGAGTCGACGTCGCCGCGCAGGCGACCGGGGTAGCCCAGGCGGCGCTCGAGGAGGCGGTCTCGTACGCAAATGAGCGCGAGCAGTTCGATCGGAAAATTTCGGAGTTTCAGGCGATCCGCCACAAAATCGCCGAGATGGCGACGAGCGTGGAGGCCGGCCGGTCGTTGGCGTATCGCGCGGCGGCGAGCCTCGAGTCGGGCGACACCGATCGGGCGACGCGACTCGCGTCGATGGCGAAGCTGTTCGCGAGCGAGCGCGCCGTCGAGGTCACCGACGACGCGCTGCAGGTTCACGGGGGCGCGGGCTACGTCACGGACCATCCGGTCGAGCGGTTCTACCGGGACGCCCGCGTCACGAAGATCTACGACGGCACGAGCGAGATTCAGAAGGGGATCATCGCCGATCAGTTGCTCTAGGCGAGGCTATCCGTCGTCCGTTTCTGCAAGCGTACTGGTGACGCAGATACGCTGCTCGCGCTGGCAGCGACGATTGCCACGCCCTCCCCAACCGATTCGCTCAGTCGCTATGCTCCCTCACTCATCCCTCGCGCAATTTTGAACGGCGTCTCACTCGGCCCGTCGCTCGCTTCGCTCGCGACTCGTTTTCGTTCGCCGCCGTTCAGCGCGCGCCACCGCACGTGGTTCGATTGGCTTCGGATCCCGCCGATTCAAGTACGAGCGCGCCCCTCTCGAGTGTATGACCACGAACGAGACGCGACGGTCGATCCTCGAGGCGCTCGCAGAGGGGCCGGTGTCGGGCCCGCAACTGGCCGAGTCGCTCGACGTCTCGCGGGCGGCCGTCTGGAAGCAGATCGACGCGCTCCGGGACGCCGGCTTCGAGATCGAGAGCGGGCCGACGGGCTACGAACTGGCCGCGGTGACGGCGTACAACGGGCCCGCCGTGGAGTACGAACTCGAGGCCCCGTTCTCGATCGAGTACCACGACTCGATCGGGAGCACGAACGATCGCGCACGCGAGTTGGCGTCCGAGGGAATGACCGACGTCGTCGTGCTCGCGGACGAACAGGTCGGCGGCCGGGGACGGCTCGAGCGCGAGTGGTCGGCGCCGTCGGGCGGGGTCTGGCTGAGCCTCGTCACGCGGCCCGACATCGCCCCCGCACAGGCGCCGCTGTACACGCTCGCGGCGTCGGTCGCGACGGCGCGTGCGGCCCGCGAAGCGGGCGTCGACGCGCGAATCAAGTGGCCCAACGACGTGGTCGTCCCGGTTGGCGACGAGGGCGAGTACCGGAAGCTGGCGGGCATTCTCACGGAGATGGAGGGCCAGATGGACCGGGTGGACTGGATCGCCGCCGGGATCGGCGTCAACGCGAACATCGACGCCGACGCGCTTCCCGAGGGTGCGACGAGTATTCGTGCCGAAGCGGGCGACGTCGACCGCCGACGGTTCGTCCAGCGGCTGTTAGAGGAGTTCGACCGCTACCGAGGGGATCTCGAGGCCGTCGTCCCGGCCTGGCGCGATCTGGCGCTGACGCTCGGCCAACGAGTACGAGTCGAGCGGGCGACGGGCGAGATCGTCGGGGAAGCCGTCGACGTCACCGAATCGGGCGCGCTCGTGATCGAGACCGAGGACGGTCGGGAGACGGTCGCGGCTGGCGACTGCGAACACTTACGGCCGGTCTGATCAGTTCCCGCCAAAGCTGAGAGGCGGTCGGTCACTCGGCGGCGAGCTGTTTTTCGTCCGTCCGCTCCTCCGGTTCCGGCATGTTGACCCGGACGGTCAACACCGGAACCGGCGCGTGACGAACGACGCGTTCCGTGACGCTGCCGAGTAAGAGTCGATCGATGCCGCCGCGACCGTGGGTTCCCATGACGACGAGGTCGCACTCGTCGGGCTGGGCGTGCTCGACGATGACCCGGCTCGGAGACCCCTCGAGCACCCTCGTTTCGACCTCGACGTCGGCCGGTGCGAGTTCCTCGACCCGCTTGACGGCCGCCTCGCCCTCCTCGCGAAGCGCACCGGTAATGCCGTCCAGAGGCGTTTCCATCGGCAGGCCGCCGTAGCCGGCCACGCTGACGACGTAGATCGCCCGAACCGTCGCGTCGTGGGCCTGCGCCAGATCGAACGCGTACTCGAGGGCGCGTTCGACCTCCGACGACCCGTCGGTCGGAACGAGGATACAGTCGTACATGCTATATGTGAACGTTTAGCACCCAATGGTATAATAACGTTGTTGTCGTGTTCCGGAACTGTCACACGTGCGAGGGAGACCGTCGATCGTATCACGGAGTGACGCGTTCAGCCCTCGAAAACGACCTCGCGCACGTCGTCGACGCCGGCTCGACGAACCACGGCCCGAACGGGGTCGCGAGCGCCCGAGAGATTGTCCGAGTCGCCGTCGAGAACTAACAGCCGTGCTTTCAGACCGGGATCGACCAGTCCGTACTCGAGTCCGGCGATCTCCGCGCCGTTGATCGTCGCCATCCGGAGGATTTCGTCGGCCGAGAGCTCGGATAGTTTGGCGAGGAACTCCATCTCTCGAAACATCGACGGCGAGTTGAGCATCACGTTGTCCGTGCCGAGCGCGAGCGTCGTCCGCTCGTTCAGTTCCGAATACGGCGAGAGCCCGACGTCCGTCACGAGATTCGAACGGGGACAGACCGCGATCGGCACCTCCTGATCCGCGATTCGCTCGAGGTGGTCCGACTCGGGGTGGACGACGTGGACTAAAAAGTCGGGCTCGAGGTCCAGCGCGGGGTGGATATCGCTCGCGTCCACTTCGCCCGCGTGGATGCCGAAGGGTTTGCCAGCCTCCCGCGTTGCCGCCCGTTCCTCGCCGAACTCGGCGTCGTTGGCTCCACTGGCGCCGTAGCCGTCGCCCGCGTGCATCGCGTCGATGGAGCCACGGCCGAAGGTGACGGTGTCGATCTCGAGGCCCTCCACTGCGGCCTCGAGCTGTCGGACGCCCTCGACGTCGCCCTCGCGGAACTCGAGACAGGCCGCGGTGCCGGCTCGCTGCATGAACCGGAGGGATCGACGCATGGCGTCGACGAGTTCGTCGCTCGATGCCTGCCGAAGTAAGCGGTGTTTCAGCCCGTCCGGCGGGGCGACGAGTTCCTCGAGCGAGAGCCCGCGCCCGGCCTCCTTGGCGATCGAGTCGCCGATGTGCGTGTGGGCGTTGACGAACGCTGGACAGATGATATCCGAACTGTCAACTGAGGCTTCCTCGACCGCCTCGATCCGACCGTCGTCGCCGATCACGATTCGTCCCTCCACCGGCTCAAAGTCGCGGCCCCGGAGGACGATCCCCGTTCGTTCCATACCACTGTGTTCGCACTGTGCGCCTTCAACGGTTCGGGGTCGAACGATCGGGAGTCAGCGACGGCCGGTTGATCGATACGTCTCTCACGTACCGGACTGAGACGGCAACACAGGCATATCCCTCGAGCGCATCCGTGCTAGCATGAACCAAATCGAGGTGTTCGAAGAGATCGACGCCCCGCCGGAGGTCGTCTGGGACGTCCTCCTCGAGTTCGAGAGCTACCCCGAGTGGAACCCGTTCGTCCGAGCGATCGAGGGCGAACCGACCGAGGGTGAACGGCTCCGGGTGCGGATCGATCCGCCGAACTCCCGCGGAATGACGTTCAAGCCGGAGGTCGTCGCCGTCGAGGAGAACCGACGACTCGTCTGGCTCGGCCGACTGGTGGTTCCGTTCGCCTTCGACGGCTACCACGAGTTCCACTTGGAGCCGATCGATGCTGGTGAGCCGAGTGGAGCGAGGCGAACGCGGCTGCTCCACCGCGAGACGTTCCGCGGCGCGCTCGTCCCGTTACTGTTAGATCAGGAGTCCCTCGAGGCCGGGTTCGCGGCGATGAACGCCGCGGTCAAAAAGCGCGCCGAGGCGCGGGTCGAAGCGACGAAGTGAGGCTCACAACAGGTCCGGAATCGCGTCGAGTCCCGCTATCTCGTACGTCGGCGCTCGCTCGAGGTCGTACCCCTCGCGGTGGGCCCGTCGGATGAAGGCCACGTCGATACCCGCGGCTTCGGCGGCCTGAATATCCACCCAACTGTCACCCACGTACAGCGCGTTCTCGGTGCCGAGTTCCTCGAGCGCGAGCGCGAGGTAGTACGGGGTCGGCTTCTTCCGATCGATCCCCTGGACGGTCGGCTCGCGGCCGTACCACTCGTCGAACCAGTCGAGGTCGTAGTGGTCGACGATGTTGCCGATCGTCTCGTGTTGGTTGTTGCTGACGATGGCGGTGGCCGCCCCGAGATCCGTGAGCGCGTCGATATCGTCGTACAGGCGTTTTCGGCCGGCTTCGATCTCCTCGAGTTGGGCCTCGATCGCCGCGTACTCCCGCACCGTCCAGAGCTCGTGGGGGTCGACGCCGTGTGCGTCCGCGATATCGTGCAGCGAGTCGACGCTCGGCCCCAGCAGGGTGCGAACGTGGTCGTCGGACGGGTCGGTCACGCCGACGTTCCCGAAGGCGTCGTACATCGCGTCGACCAGTACCGCTCGATCCGTCGGTGTCGTCAGTACGCCGTCGTTGTCGAAGACGACCGCGTCGTATTCCGTGGCCATCGATTTCGTCTGCACGTAGGAGCCCCGAGGATTTCGGCGTTGCGCTCGCCGCCCGTCCTTCGTGAGCGTTCCGTCGGGACGGGCCCTCGATCATCGATCACGGTGCATATGCAACCTCGCCGCTCACTTGCCGCGGTTCGCTACTACCGTCACTGTGAGCATTCTCGAGCGACTCAGCGATTCGCTGCCGATCGGTACTGGAGGCGTCGACTATCAGTGTCCGTCGTGTGGACACGTCTTCGACGCGGCGGGCGAGCGCTGCCCGGAGTGCGGCGAACTCGACGTTCGCGAACGGAGTAGTCCGAAGTTCAGAACGGAGTAGTGATCGTCGCTCGAATCGTCGTTCGGGAGCGACACTGCTTTTAGGAGCGTCGTCGGCGTCCGGTCCGCAGGTTCAAGTACTGAGAGGCGGCCAGCACCGTCGATGGACTCCCTGATCACCGTCCCCTACTCGAGGAACGCACACGGCCAGCCACGCTTTCCGCTCCGGGTGAACGATGGGCCATAGGGCGCTCGTCGCCTACCGGCGACCCGACCGGCGCTACGACGTCCGCTACAGCCACTGGGGCGGCGACGGCGTCAGCCTCGGCGAACGGATCACCGCCGAAACGCCGCTCGCCGACGGCGCGGTCAACCCGGACCTGCTCGCGAACGCGATCGATCGCGAACAGGTTCTTACGGCCCATCTCGATCCCTGCATCTACGAGGTGCTGTACCTCGTTTCCCCGGGGGCTGACTACCGAGTGTCGGCCTATCGGGTCTGCTGGCTCGAGTGGGGCGACGGCCGCGAAGACGGCCGCGGCGCGATCGTCGCCGTCGCGGACGACGCCGCCGACCGGCGGGTCCGAACGTGGTTTCGCGCGACTAAAACGGCGCTCGCCGACATGATCGAGATGGGAGCGCTCTCGCGCCGTGCGGCCCAGGCCTACCTCGAGGCGCGCGTCTGCGAGGACGAGAACGGTACGGTCTACACGTACGGGGCGTCGGAGGGAGACGACTCGTCGTACACGCCGACGCCGGACCGCTGGCTCGGAGACGAGCGGGTTCGAGAGGGCAATCGAGACCACCGCGAAAACGACGACGACGCTGGCGACCACCCCTGATCAGTCGATCTCGCTCCAGCGGGCGTCGGCCAACGTGCGCTGGACGACGTCGTTACCGACGGCCTCCGCCAGCGTCTCGAAGCCGGCCCGCTCGCCCCGGTTGTCCGCGTTGGCGACGAGCCGCGAGACGATGAACTCCGGCGTCGACCGCCCGACGGTGTCGAACCGCGGCTGGTAGTCGACCAGCAACTCGAGGTCGGGATTCAGTCCCTCCGCGAAGATGCCGTCCACGCGGGCTTCCGGCGGGAGCGGCTCCAGATCGTCCGCGAGGTGGGTAACGAACACGCCGAGGGCGTCGCGTTCGACGGAGAGGGTGACGAGCCCGTGGAGCAGGTCCGCCGCGCTGCCCGGTTCGGTGATCGCCTCGAACTCGTCGACCAGCATCAGCGTGCGTCCGCCGGCGGACAGCGGCGGCACGATCGAGCGCAGCGTCGACTCGAGGACGCCGGCGTTGAAACTCGCGTGCCGCCGGTGGAAGACCAGCGAGTCGACCGGCGTCACCTCGGCCCGGTCGGCGGGGACGGGCAGCCCCATCGTCGCCAGCAACACGACCTGACAGAGCGTCTCGAGTAGGGTCGTCTTCCCGCCGCTGTTCGCCCCGGTGAGGACGGAGACGCGCTGCTGGCCGGGAACTGCGTTCACGCTCGCCGGGACCTCGGTCACGCCGTGTTCGCCGAGGGCGTAGGTGACGGGTTGGACGCCCTCCTCGTCGGCCGCGGCGAGCGTGAGGTTACGCGCGTTGACGACGGAGACGGCTGCGTCCTGTCCGTCGATAAAGGACGGTCGCGTACAGTCGTACGCGAGCGCGAACCGCGCCAGCGAGAGGTGGAGGGCGATATCGTCGACCGCCGAGACGGCCTGGTCGGTCGCGTCGCGAGTCTCCTCGAGCGTCTCCTCCAGATCGCTCGCGACCGTCTCCTCGCGCTCGTCGATCGCCGCGGTGAGGTCAGTTCGGAGGGTTCGGAGCGTGGCTCCGACGAAGTCCGTCGCGTCCGTCGCGTCCGTCGGCATCGCCTCGCGAACCTGATCGATCGTGACCTCGGTCTCGGACAGGAGGTGGTCCTCGAAGGACTCCCGGAACTGGCCGACGTCTCGGACGCCGTCGGCTCGTAGTTCGTCGATCAACTCGAGGGCGTTCGCGTCCATATCCTCGATCGTCCCGAGCGCCCCGCGCAGTCGATCGAGTTCGTCGTCGGCACCCGCACGGACTCGCCCGCGATCGCCGTCGAGCGCTGCGAGGGCGCCGGCCGCCTCCGCGAGTCGATCGGGTTCGAGGTCGGCGATCGTTTCGAACGGGCCGGAGTCGACGCCGGCCTCGAGCAGGGCCAGCGCGGCCTCGACGGCCGCGTGTTCGCTCTCGTCGCGTTCGTCGTAGTTGGTGTAGGCCTCGAGGACGGCCTCCCGATCGCTTTCCGACAGGGCAGCCCAGGCGTCGCGGGCCGCGAGGACGTCGTCCAGTCGGTCCTCCATCGCGTCGCGGGACGTCAGCGGCGTCAGCACGCGGATTCGATCGGCCGCGCGCCGGGTGACCGCGTGGTCGACCGCCAGATCGAGCAGTTCCTTGTACGCCGAGCGCGCGTCGCTCGTCGCCAGCACCTCCATCCCGTCGCCGCCCGTCGCGCGTCGCAGGATTCGCGTCGCTCGACCGCGGGCGAGTCCGGCGTCCGAGAGCGCGCGCACGTCGCCGCTCTCGATCGCCCGAATCGCGCGTTCGTTCCCCAACTCCTCGACTAACGTCGCCCGCGTCTTCGGCCCGACGCCCCAGTACTCCTCGAGTCGCATGTGTTCTGGACTCGAGCCAACCGTCTTGAACACTGTGTCATCGCCTCGCGAGGAGCCGTCGGTCGTCGCCGTCGTGGCTCGACCGCCGACCGCTGGTTCGGGCGGATGATTCCTGTTCATCCACCCGGTGTGTTCACGTTCATGCTGACTATTCCCGACGAGCGACGGTTCGCCGGACGGATCACCCCGCTCAGCCGAGCCGGTCGGCCCACGTCGGGCTACGGACGCTCTCGGTCGCCTTGTAGAAAAGTATGCACGATACTGTATATTAGCACACACCGACCGCCGCGGGTGGGGCACAAACACGGGGATTTTTATCTACTCGGGCGCCTACTCACTTCCATGACTGATGGGCGGGGCGAGACTCCCCGGCGAACAGGAATGACCGAGAAGTGTGGCGTCGTCGGCGTCTCACTGAGCGGTCGAGACGCGGCACGACCGTTGTACTACGCGCTCTACGCACTCCAGCATCGCGGCCAGGAGTCCGCGGGGATCGTCACGCACGACGGCTTTCAACAGCACAGCCACGTCGAGATGGGACTCGTTGGCGACGTCTTCGACGAGGACGACCTCGACGTGCTCAACGGCGCAGCAGGGATCGGCCACGTTCGGTACCCTACCGCGGGGTCCGTCGACTCCTCCTGTGCCCAGCCCTTCTCCGTCTCGTTCAAAAGCGGCTCGCTCGGCCTGAGCCACAACGGCAACCTCGTCAACGCCGACGAGATCAGGGACGAACTCGCCGCCACGGGCCACGCCTTCACCAGCGACGGCGACACCGAGGTCATCGCCCACGACCTCGCGCGCAACCTGCTCGAGGAGGACCTCGTGCGCGCCGTCAAGCACACGATGCAGCGCATCCACGGCTCCTACTCGCTGACGATCAGCCACGACGATACGATTCTCGGCGTGCGCGACCCGCAGGGCAATCGGCCGCTCTGCATCGGGAAACTCGACGACGGCTACATTCTCGCCTCCGAATCGGCGGCGATAGACACGCTCGACGGTGAACTCGTCCGGGACGTTCGTCCGGGCGAACTCGTCGTCCTGCAGAAAGACGGCCAGGGATTCGACTCCTACCAGCTGATCGAGAAGGAGAACACCGCCCACTGCTTCTTCGAACACGTCTACTTCGCGCGACCCGACAGCGTCATCGACGAGACGCTGGTCTACGAGGCGCGCCGAAATCTCGGTCGCAAGCTCTGGGAGGAAAGCGGCGTCGAGAGCGACGTCGTGATGCCGGTGCCCGACTCCGGTCGCGCGTTCGCGGCCGGCTACGCCGACGCGGCGACCGAAACCACCGCCAACGGCGAGCTCCGGGAGGAGGAAGACGACGGCGTCGAGTTCGCGGAGGGGCTGATGAAGAACCGGTACGTCGGCCGGACGTTCATTATGCCGACTCAGGACGAGCGCGAACGGGCGGTACGACTCAAGCTCAACCCGATCAAATCGACCATCGAGGGCAAGACCGTCACGGTCATCGACGACAGTATCGTCCGCGGGACCACCTCGACGCAGCTCGTCCAACTGCTCAAGGACTGCGGGGCCGAGGCGGTCCACGTCCGAATCGGCGCGCCGGAGATCGTCGCGCCGTGTTACATGGGGATCAACATGGCCACCCGCGAGGAGCTGATCGCCTCGGACAAGACGACCGAGGAGATCCGCGACACGATCAACGCTGACAGCCTCGCGTACCTCTCGACCGACGCGGTCGCGGAGGTGCTCGAGAAGGACCGTCTCGATCTCTGTCTCGGCTGCGTGACCGGCGAGTACCCCTACGATATCGACGGCGAGGAAACTGACCGCGACGTCACCCGTCCGGAACTCGGCGGGCAAGCGCTCCACGCCGACGACTAAACCGTTCGGCTCGAGCACGACGATCCGTTTCTATCCCCACGAGACTGCCGGGGGCGATCGGTCGCAGTAGACAGTTCGACGATGACGGACGGCTCTCGGTCGGTCCGTCTCGTCGCTCGTCCCGAAAGCGCTTCTCGAGCGAGTCAGTACGTGACGTGTAACAGGATATAAACGACGATTCCCAGCGAGAACGAGATCAGCCACAGACTCGCTGCGACTCGGCCGAAGCGAGCGTGGTTAGTCTGGTACAGTTCCTCGACGGGATAGGCGAACGCGAGCAACAGCGCGTAGTAGACCAGCGGCACGCAGACGACCGCGAGGAAGATGTGGATCGCGAGGACCGGGAGGTAGACGAACTGATAGACCGCGTCGGGACCCGGGAAGGGCTGCGGGCCGCCGGTCGCGACCAGCCGGTAGAGATAGAGCGTGAGGAAGGCTGCGAACAGGCCGAACGACGCCAGCATTGCGACGCGGTGTCTGTCGACGTTCCCGCGACGGATAGCCCGCCAGCCGAGCGTGATCGTCCCAATCGCCGTCGCACTGATGAGGACGTTGACGTGCGGAATCAGATCGAGGATCCACTCGGGCGCTGCCGGAACCGTCGAGGACGGAATCCGGCCGCCCGCTGCGGCGAAGACGACCGCGAGCGAGACGACGCTCAAAACTGCCGTGAGGGAGGTGACGCGTTCTCGAGGGACGTACTCCATATCTGGCCGTTCGGCCGCGGAAGGAAAGCGGTTACTGTCCGGGCTCGAGATCGATCGACTGACTCCGCTGACGGGAGTCGGTCGGTGTTCGCACTGCTCGAGTACGTGTGTACCTAGCTCTGTAGCACAGCGCTTTCGCTGTGGAGTGTAGTTTCGTCAGAAGTTATGCGTGGGTGATGTCCTCGGAGGAGATCACCTGCATCGTGTATGGTGGAGCTCATCCACCCATGCGATGCGTGGGACCGGATTTGAACCGGCGGACCCCTACGGGACAGCGCCCTCAACGCTGCGCCGTTGGCCTGGCTTGGCTACCCACGCTCGCTGTGTCTTTGTCTTTCTGCACTCAATCGTATCCAGTGTGATTATAAAAGCCCTTTCCTTTGTAGGCGCGCCTGCGGCGAGGTCACACGGGACTGACCCGTACCGAGGCGGTGATTTAAAATGCGACAGTTGCCAAAGGATACCATGGCTAAGTATTCGACCGGGTCCTCGTCCGGAGGCGGTGGGACGAACTGCGAACTCTGCGGGGCCGAGAGCAACAGGCTCCGGCTCGCGACCGTCGCCGGGGCCGAACTCGAGGTCTGTCCCGACTGCGCACCGCACGACGACAACCAACAGGAGTCGAGTTCGCGGAACCAGCGACGCAGTTCCCAGGACAGCGGTGGAAGCGCCTCGAGCGACGGCCCCAGCCGCAAGCAGAAGGCGGCCCAGAACGTCGCCAAGGCGAACCCGGTCTGGGACGGCGACTCCGAACACTGGGAGAAAGAGGGGACGAACTACGACGACGACCCGCTCCCCTATCTCGTCGCGAACTACGGCGAGGAGCTGGTCGAAGCGCGCCAGGAGGCCGGGCTCCAGCGCGACGAACTGGCGGACGAACTCGGCGCGCCCGAGAAGGATCTGCTCGCCGTCGAACAGGGACGGGCGACGCAGGCCGGCGTCGGCGGCGGCCTAATCGAAGCGCTCGAGGAACGCCTGGACGTGACGCTCGCGGAGTGACGACGTACCTGTAGACGACACGATTGCGGCCGACGAGATCGACCGCGGATAACGACACGACTGCGGGTGACGGCACGACCGGCAGTGCATCCCGATCGAACGCGACGCGGGCGGGCGATCCTCGGCAAGCAGACTTTTCATGGCGGACGACGGAGTTCACCCAATGACCGGGCAACGGGCGGCTCGAGAGCCGTACACGACGCGGTTCGAAACCGAGGTGACGTCCATCGACGGCCGTAACGTCTGGCTCGAGACGAGCTACTTCTACGGCGAGAGCGGCGGGCAGCCGGCCGACCGCGGGACGATCGGCGGCATCGAGGTCGCGGACGTTCGGTACGACGACGGCGAACACGTCCACGTTCTCGCCGAGGAGCCGTCGTTCCGGGTCGGCAAGCGCGTGCTGTGTTCGATCGACTGGTCGTTTCGCATGTACTGCATGCGCGCCCACACCGCCAGTCACGTGCTCTACGGCGCCGGCAGACGGCTCCTCGAGGACCTCGGCTACGGCGGCTTCGACATCAGCGAGGAGAAGGTCCGGGTCGACCTCGAGACGAGCACGGCGCTCGACGACGAGACGCTGCTCGAACTGGATACGCTCGTCAATCGGGTGGTCTGGGAGTCTCGGCCGGTGACGTGGGACGATATCCCCGTCGCGGACGCCCGAGAGCGCGAGGCTATCGCGTTCAACGAGGCGACCGAGGAAGGGGCTTTCCAGAAGGGGCGTCTCCGAATCGTGACGATCGGAGGCGAGAACGATAACGGAACCGCCAACGGACTCGTTCGCAGGGACGGCGGCTCGAGCGACCCGTGGGACGTCGCAGCCTGTGGGGGAACCCACGTCCGCAACACGCGGGAGGTCGGCCCCGTGACCGTTCTCGGCCGGTCGAACCCCGGTAAGGGGTTGACGCGAGTCGAACTCGCGGTCGGCCCGCGTGCCATCGATCGCCGCGAAACGGAAAAGCGCGTGGCGCTCTCCTCGCGACGGGCGCTCGGCGTCCCCCTCGAGGACGTCGGGGACGAACTCGCCAGATTGGACGACGAGCGCGACGAACTCGCCGCCGAGGTTCGGTCGCTGCACCGAGAACTCGTCGAAACGGACCTCGAGCGAGCGAAGCCGTTCGAACGGGGCGGACTCGAGTGGGTCGCGACGACGGTCGCGGAGGTCGATGTGAACGACGCGGGTGAGATCGCGAGCGCCGCTGCGGGCGATCTCGCCGATGTCGTCGTGATCGCTGGAGATACCGGGTCGTCGTACGCCGTCGTAGCTGCCAGCGGATCGTGTTCCGCCGAGACTGTGATCGGCGACCTAACCGACGAGTTCGGCGGCGGTGGCGGCGGCTCTGCGGCGCTGGCAAAGGCGGGTGGGTTCGACGCGACGCCGGCGGAGGTCGTTGCGAGCCTGACGGAGTAGCGAGCCACGCGACTGTTCGAAATCTCTCGAGGGTGAAAACGCCGACCCGAGTTATTACTGACCCGCGAGCGACCACCTCCTATGGGAGTCGATTACTCACAGCTTCGCGATCCGAACGCCGAGTACACGATGCGCGATCTCTCGGCGGAAACGATGCAGGTCACTCGAGAGCGCGGTGGCGGCCGCGACGTCGAGATCACGGACGTTCAGACGACGATGATCGACGGCAACTTCCCGTGGACGCTCGTCCGAATCTACACGGACGCGGGTATCGTCGGCACCGGCGAAGCCTACTGGGGCGCAGGCGCGCCCGAACTGATCGAACGGATGACGCCCTTCCTGCAAGGCGAGAACCCCCTCGATATCGACCGACTCACCGAGCACCTCGTCCAGAAGATGTCCGGCGAGGGCTCGATCGGCGGCATCACGATAACGGCGATCTCGGGGATCGAGGTTGCGCTGCACGATCTTGCTGGGAAGATCCTCGAGCTTCCCGCGTACCAATTGATGGGCGGGAAGTACCGCGACGAGGTCCGGGTCTACTGTGACTGTCACACCGAAGACGAGGCGGATCCGACGGCCTGTGCCGACGAGGCCGAGCGGGTCGTCGAAGACCTGGGCTACGACGCGCTGAAGTTCGACCTGGACGTGCCGTCGGGCCACGAGAAAGACCGAGCCAATCGCCACCTCCGGGAGCCGGAGATCGACCACAAGGTGAGCATCGTCGAGGCGGTCACGGAGGCCGTCGGCCACCGCGCCGACGTGGCGTTCGACTGCCACTGGACGTTCTCCGGCGGCAGTGCGAAGCGACTCGCGAAGGCGCTCGAGCCCTACGACGTCTGGTGGCTCGAGGACCCCGTGCCGCCGGAGAACCACGACGTCCAGCGCGAAATTACCCAGTCGACGACGACGCCGATCGCGGCGGGCGAGAACGTCTATCGCAAGCACGGCCAGCGCCGCCTGATCGAGAATCAGGCAGTGGACATCATCGCGCCGGACATGCCGAAGGTCGGCGGGATGCGCGAGACGGCGAAGATCGCGGACAAAGCCGACATGTACTACATGCCGGTGGCGATGCACAACGTCTCCTCGCCGGTCGCGACCGTCGCGAGCGCCCACGTCGGTGCTGCCATCCCGAACTCGCTGGCCGTCGAGTACCACTCCTACGAACTCGGCTGGTGGGAGGATCTGGTCGAAGAGGACGTCATCGAAGACGGCTACATCGAGGTTCCTGAAGAGCCGGGTCTCGGTGTCACACTCGATATGGACGTCGTTGCGGAGCGGATGGTTGACGGTGAGGAGTTGTTTGACTGAGCGAAGCGAAGTCAAACTCGCTGAGCGCTGCTCAGCGTTTCGAGTTTGACGAAGCTTGGTCTCTCTCGAGCCAGAGAGACCCCTCCACAATTGTCGACGACAAGCTTCAGCACGAATTGTAGGAGTGATGAAGTAGTACACCATATATTTACATCGATACTCGCCAATAGCCGAATCGTGACTTGGAACAGCGATCTCGAGCGCCGGGACCGACGAATTGTCACCGACGGCGGAACTCCCGACCACGAGACCGAGTTCGTGAGCGGGGACGGCTCACACCACCCCGGTCCGCCGCGGTTCGTCACCGTCGGGGACGGCATCGTGAACCCGAACGGCCGAGAGATGGAGACGCGCGACGACCTCGCGCCGTGGAATCCCAACGGAGACGAGGCCTACGAGTGGTACCTCGTCGATTCGCCGGAGGGATCGACCGCCGAGCCGACCGACGAACCGATCGCCGAGTTCGAACCGGACGTGCCGGGCGTTTACACGCTCGCCCTCGAGGCACCCGACGGAACCCATCGGTTGACGGTTCGTGCCTTCCCCGAGGCGGACGACGACGCGCCCCGGCCGCGGATCGAACTGGATGCGGTACTCGAGGACGATCGGATCGTCCTGTCGCCGACGGCGACCTGTGTCGGCGACGAGCCGTCCGTCGAGTACTACGTCGACGATCGGGACGCAGACGTCCTCGAGTCGGACGGTACGATTCCGATCGATGCCGTGGACGAACCGGTCCGAATCTACGCCGTCGCCGTGGCCGAGCGCCGCTCCGTCCCGGACGCGATCGAACTGGTACCCGACGAGGAAACCGGGTCGGTTCGCGTCGAGCACCCCTTCGAACCGCCGGCCTGGGTTCCGAACTCGATCGTCTACGAGATCTTTACCCGACGGTTTCCCGATCAGGACGAGCCGACGTTCGAGACCATCGCGGACCGGCTCGACCACCTCGAGCGCCTCGGCGTCGGCGTCCTCTGGCTGACGCCGTTTCTCGAGGCCGAGAGCGGGTTCGGGACGCCGATGGCGGGGGGTGGACCCCACGGCTACAACACGCGGGACTACTTCACGGTGGATCCGGATCTCGGGACGATGGCCGACTTCGAGGCGCTGGTCGACGCCTGCCACGACCGCGGGATCAGGGTCGTCTTCGACCTCGTTATCAACCACACCGCGGATACGCACCCGTTCTACGAGGCCGCGGTCGACGACTCCCATCCCGAGCACGAGCGCTACCGCGACTGGTACCGGTGGGAGGAGTTCGAGGCGCGCGATCCGGACACCTACTTCGGCTGGGACGGGATCCCAAATCTCGACTACGGAAACCCCGAGGTTCGGGAGTACCTGCTCTCAGTCGTCGATTTCTGGGCCGAACGAGTCGACGGCATTCGGGCCGACGTCGCGTGGGGCGTCCCGCTGACGTTCTGGACAGAGGTCCACGACCGCGTGACGAGCGCCGACGGCGAGTTCTTCCTGTTAGACGAGACCCTGCCCTCCGACGTCGAGATGGGCGGCGGCCGATTCCACATGCACCACGACGACGTCCTCCACGACACGCTCGAGCGGTTGGGCGAGCGGTTCGGGTCTGCCGAGTCGACCGCGGCCGCCGCTACTGGCGAGACGGACGTCGCCGAAGCCGTCCCTGTAGACGACGAGACCACCGATACACCGGCGGACGACGAAGAAGACGCCGTCGCCGACGAGTTCGTAGATCGAGCCGCACACCTGGACACGTCGACCGCCGACGCCGTTCTCGACGCGCTCGAGGATCGCGATCGGCGCGGCCCCCATCCGGACTCGGAGTGGTTGCTGTACGTTGAGAACCACGATACTGACCGGTATCTCTCCGAGTACGGTCGGGAGGCACAGCGCGCGGCGGCCGCTGCGACGTTCACCCTCCCCGGGTCGCCGATGTGCTACTACGGCCAGGAGACCGGCGTCCGCGGTCGGCGCGAGCCGATGAACTGGGGCGCGTTCGACGAGCCCCTGCTCGCGTACTACGAACGGCTGTTCGAGATTCGCCGCGAGGAGCCCGCGCTACAGACCGACGCGAGCCTCGGGCGAATCGACTACGAGTCGGAGACGGATGCCATGGTGGCGTTTGCCCGGCTTGCGCCCGAGGAGGACCGGCGAGTCGTCGTCGCGATTCACTTCGGCGACGGATCGGCGACGGTGGCGGTTGAGGAGTCGGTCGGTGAAACGGACCTGCTGACCGGCGAGTCGGTCGTCGATTCGGCGGCCGGCGACATCGTCGTGGACAGCGTGGTCGTTCTCGAGAGCGAGTCGGTGGACGACTGATACCGTCGACTGCGGGCCAGTATCGACGGACGAACGATACCGCCTCGTCGTCACACCGGCAGTCGGAGACGGAAGGGAAGTGGAAGAGAATCGATTTGAGGCTTCAGCCTTCCATCCCGCCGAAGGAGAGGCCGCTCTCGACGTAGCTCTGGGCGAAGAAGTAGATGAGCGCGACCGGGAGCGCGAACAGGATCGCGAACGCCGCGAACTCCGTCCACGGCGTGGAGTGACGGCTCCCGGTGGCCAGCCCGTAGAGTTCGATCGAGAGGGTCTCGTTCCCCGGTGAGAGCAGCGTCTGTGCGACGATGAACTCGTTCCAGCCCGCGAGGAACGCGAACACGAGGACGACGGCGAGCCCCGGTTTGGCGAGCGGGAGGATGATCTCGCGCATCACCTGCCACTGGCTCGCGCCGTCGACGATCGCCGCCTCCTCGTAGGAGACCGGGATGTTGTCCATGAACAGCTTCAACAGCCACGTGTTGAACGGGATCGCCCCGCCGGCGTAGAACAGCCCGAGCACGAGCAGGTTGTTGTTGACCCCGAACTCGACGAACAGGGCGTAGAGCGCGACGAGAACCGCGATCGAGAGCCCCGCACCGACCTGCGTGAACAGGACGTAGCCGTAGAGGACGTTACTCTTGCCGATGAACTTTCGGCGCGAGAGCGCGTACGCGCCGGGAACGGCGAGCGTGATGGTCACGCTGACCGTGACGAAGACCACCACGAGGCTGTTCTGAAGTGCACTCCAGAACCGATCGCCGCCGAGGACGGTTCGGTAGGCCTCGAGGTTGTACCCCGTCGGATCGGCGAACACGCCGTCGGACGTAAGCAGCGTGCTTCCCCCGGAGAGGGAGGCGGTGACCACCCAGTAGACCGGGAACATCAACACGAGCAGTATCGAGACGGCGAACCCGGTCGCGAGCGCCGTTTTCGCGACGTCTTCGGGTGTTCGACGGCCGGCTTTCAGATCGACGATCGCGTTGTAGAGTCCTTTCATCGTTATGCTGCACCCTCCGCGATGTTCGTTTTCTTCACCGCGAGGAGCATGAACATCCCAATGATGATGATCGCGATGGTCATGATCGAAGAGGCCAGCGCGAACTGGTTCTCGATGATCGCCTCACGGTAGCCGTACACCAGAATGAGTTCGTTCTGGCGGGCCGGACCACCCTGGTTCAACACCCACGGGATGAGGAAGTTCTGGAACGACGTCGCGGCCGTCAGGATCGACGCGAAGATGACGGGACCCTTGATCGACGGGAACGTCACGTTGACGAACCGATGGAAGAAGCCCGCACCGTCGACTTTCGCCGCGTCCTGGAGCTCTCCGGGGACGTCCTGCAGCGCACTCACGATGATGATGACCATGAAGGGGTACGCAAGCCAGACCTCCGTCGTCACGTACGCCGCGAACGCTGTCCACCGACTCGAGAGGAACCCGACGGGAACGTCGGCCAGTAAGAACTGCGGCGCGTTGACCGTCGTGAAGAAGACGATCGTATCGACGAGGCCTGCGACCGAGGTGACGGCACCGTTGTACATCGACAGAAACTCGTTCATCGGTCCGAACCGCGCCCCGCTGAACATCGCCCGCCAGACGCTGATCGTGAAGATCGGCGGGAACCCCATCGGAATGATGACGATCGCCCGCATGTAGCGTTTGCCTTTAACCCGCTCGTGGGTCAGGACCATAGCGAGACCGATGGCGAGAATCACCTTGAGCACGAGGCTCAGGGCCAGATAGAGCCAGGTGATGGACATCGAGTTCCAGAACTGCCAGTCGGTGAGCAGTTCGACGTAGTTGTCGAACCCGACGACCGACGTCTCGCCGCTGACGACCGAGCCGGCGGTCGTCGCATCGGTCAGCGAGATGTAGATCAGCATCGCGATCGGGTAGATCATGAACATCGAGAACAGCAACAGCCCGGGGGCCACGAGGAGCCACCCGATGAGGTCTCTGGTCTCGAGATTCAGATCGTCGACGAGCTCCGTTGTCGACCGTCCGGAGGGAAAGACACCCATTGTTTGTCGTCAGTCCCAGCTGTCGCGAATCTCGTCGGCTGCCGTTTCGAACGCGTCGGCCGCCGATTCGCTCCCGGAGAAGAGCTGATCGAGCGCGTCTTCCATCGGGGCCCAGACCGAGTCCATCTTCGCGTCGGCCGGCATCGGGACGCCCATGTCGACGGTCTCACTGAACGCGCCGACCGTCTCGCCGAGTTCGTCGCTGCCGACGTGATCGTTGTGGACGGGGATCATGCCGTTGTCCGCGTTCGTCGTGATCACGTCGTCGTTGGTCGTGTACCACTCGGCGAACTCGACGACGGACTCGAGCGTTCCCTCGTCGGCTTCCTCGCCCTCGGTCGTGAAGTACCAGAGCGGAATGCCGGTCAGCGGCGTCGGCTCGCCGCCGTCGGGAAGCGGCAGCGGAGCGACGCCCAGATCGAGGTCGGCGTACTCGCCGGTCATCCACGGGCCGTTGATCGTAAACGGCGCGTTGCCGTCGCCGAACGTCGCCTCGTGGGCTTCGTTGTCCGACGCGGCAGGCGTGTACGGATAGAGCGACTGTTCGATGAACTCCCCGCCCTCGATTACGGCGTCCGAATCGACGCCCAGCTCGTCCGCCTCCTCGTCGAACAGCAGGCCGTCGAACGCCTGCAGGTACGCGCTCATGAAGTAGACGTCCGTCGGCGGGTAGGCGAGACCGTACGTCCCCTCGCCGTCGGGGTCGTGGTAGTCTTCCATGATCTCCTCCATCTCGTCGATCGTTTCCGGCGGCTCCTCGACCATCTCCCGGTTGTACATCAGCGTCACGGTCTCCGCCGCGTACGGGAGTCCGTAGACGTTCCCCTCCCACTGGACCGCCTCGGCCGCCGCTTCGGAGTAGGTGTCCTCGAGATTCAGGTCGATGTCGTCGGTCGCGTCGTACAGGTAGCCTTCGTCGTGGTAGAGCCCGATCCAGTCGTGGGCCCAGGTGAACCCGACGGGACCCTCGCCGGCGGGGAGCGCGGTCTCCAGCTGTTCTTCCATCTCGTTGACGGAGTTCGAGCCGAGGTCGTGGCCGGTCTCCTCGTTGAACTCCGCTAAGAAGTCGTTGAAATCCTCGGCCTCCGCGTCCTGGAACTCGTGCCAGAGTACCTCCGGATCGTCGCCAGTGAACAGCCCCCCGATACAGCCCGCGAGCGTCGTTGCTGCGGCCGTTCCACCGATTCCCTTCAGGATTGATCTGCGGTTCATTGTCATGCCTCAATCAGTGATGTATTATGTATTCACATATTTAATAGTTGTGGGTACAGATCGTCTCGGTTCCATCGAATCACCGTTTTTGAATTATTAATCATATTTATGCGTAATGATGCCACACAAGCGCTCCGTTACCCAAAATTCCGTGAGATCGTGGTGTACCGAACGAATTATTCGGCTCCAGTGTGCGTTTCTTCCACGGAATAACTGTAACGTACCGACACCGATCCTTCGAAAATAGATGAAATAGTACACCACAAATTCCGATTATTGAGAAAGGGTTTTGTAGACGGTCGCCAAACCGTTTCTGTATGGCACGTGTTAGCGTCGACTCGCTCCGCAAGACGTACGACCGCGGCTCGATCGTCGCCGTCGACGATCTGAACCTCGATATCGAAGACGGCGAGTTCATCACCGTCGTCGGTCCGTCCGGTTGCGGAAAGACGACGACGCTCCGAATGTTGGCCGGCCTCGAGGAGCCCTCCGGGGGGACGATCACGATCGGGGACGAGGACGTCACGGACGTCCACGCGAAGAACCGGGACGTCGCGATGGTGTTCCAGAACTACGCGCTCTACCCACACAAGACCGTCTTCGAGAACATGGAGTTCGGACTCCGGATGAGCACCGACCTCGAGGAAGCCGAACGCGAACGTCGCGTCGTCGAGGCCGCCGAAATGATGGGGATCGACGACCTGCTCGAGGACAAACCCGACGAACTTTCGGGCGGACAGAAACAGCGCGTCGCGCTCGGCCGAGCGATCGTCCGCGAGCCGGATCTCTTCCTCTTCGACGAGCCGCTTTCCAACCTCGACGCGAGCCTCCGGACGGAGATGCGCGCGGAGATTCAGCGCATCCAAAACGAGCTCGGAATCACCGCCGTCTACGTCACGCACGATCAGGAGGAGGCGATGACGATGGGCGATCGGATGGTCATCCTCAACCACGGCGTCCTCCAGCAGACCGGGCCGCCGACGGAGGTCTACGAGAACCCGGTCAACCGATTCGTCGGCGGCTTCGTCGGTTCGCCGTCGATGAACTTCGTCGACGTCGACGTCGAACGCGACGGCGATCGGGTCCGGCTGCTCGGTCCCGGAGGCGGGTTCCAGTTCGATCTCTCGGCGGCGTACGTCGACCGACACGCCGGGGAGCTCTCGGCCGACCGATACACGCTGGGGATCCGACCCGAGAACGTCTCGGTCGCCGATGGAAGGGCCGACAACACGGTCCGAACCACCGTCGAGGTCGTCGAACCCGTCGGCTCGGACAACTATCTCCACGTCGACGTCGCCGATGACTTCATCGTCCGAGTCGAGTCGACGATCACCCCCGAGACCGGGGATCAGGTGACGCTGACGTTCTCGGAGTCCGATCTCCACCTGTTCGATCGAGATAGCGGCATCGATATCTTCGGGACCGAGACCGAACCGCCGGAAGCGCCGGCCCAGTAGCGGGTTTCCACACGTTCGGACGATCGAACGGGACATACTCGAGTTCGAACTGCGCTCGGTTTCCGTACTGTCGGTACCGATTCCGTTCCGACCGACCGTCGACGACGAGCCGATGCTGTGGCTGTACGCGTTTTCGACGACCGAAAAGTAGCGGTCCGACTGTTTCGCCGCCGTTACTCGTGGCTGATTGCCTTCCCGCTCGCGTCGGCAGTTGACGATTCGATGGTCTCGGTCGTCTCGAGCGCGCTGGCGGTCGCAAGGCGGATCGCGTGCGGCCAACCGAGCGGCGTCGCGCTGTCCGGCGTTCCGTCGTCGAACAACTGCTCCGGAAGATACGCTCCGGGTCGTCGGAGTGGACCGTCGGGTGCGACCAGCGCCAGTAACGTTCGAGCGCGGTCGTCGAACTCGGCGGCTCGGCCGTGGCCGCTCGCGGAAAGCAGCTCGCGGAGTTCGACGGCTGCGTGTGCACCCCACGCGGTCGTCACCGTCCAGATCTTCGCGTCCGTCTGTTCCCGGACCCGCCAGGGATCGTTCTCGAAGCGCGCCAGCCCCTCGATCGGCCCCTCGGGGTCGCGATAGAGCCCGTCGAGCGTCGTCTCGAGGTGGGAGACGAGCCGATCGAGCCGATCGTCGTCGACGGCTGCGACCGCGTCGTACTCGTGGTGTGCCGACGCGAGCGCGAGCGTACTCCCGTCGAGGCGGTCGTCGAGGTCGTCCCCGTCGAGGCGCATCGCGTAGCAGCCGCGGTCTGCCACCCACAGGTCGTCGAGCGCCTCGTAGACGCGAGTCGCCTGCGATCTCGCGTGGGCCGCGACGTCCTCGTCGACCGGCGCTCGAGCGGTCGCGGCGTAGGCCTCGAGGAACGTCGCCGTCGTGTGCGTAAACCGCCCGGTCATGTTCTCCCACGCGTTCTGGACGCGTTCGGGCAGGCCGTCGTCGGCGAGGGTTGCGTCCATCCCCTCGAGGGCCGACGTCAGCGTCTCGTGAACTCGCTCGTCGCCGGCGTCGACGCGCCGGAGGTAGGTCGCGAGAAACGCCGCGACGCTCGCGGTCTGGTCGGCTTGGTAGTCCGCGGTGTTCGCCTCCTCGAGTCGACCGTTCGCCCAGCCCGGGGCGAGTCGGCCGTTGTACGGCCAGACGCGGTGGGGCCACGTCCCGTCGGCTCGCTGCGTGTCGGCGTAGAAGCGCGCGCTGGCTTCGTGCCACGCCTCGAGACCGAGCCCCGTCCGCTCGTCGGCGTCGAGGAGGAACCGGGAGATTTCGGCGTCGTCGCGGAACCAGGTGTAGCCGTAGCCGCCGGAGTAGCGGTAGAAGGGGTCGAACTCGGGGCCGGCGATCCGCGCGCCCGTCGACGACCGCAGGAGACAGAGCGCCCGCAGATCCGCGAACCCGCGGTCGATTCCGGACGCCGCGTCCGGAAGCCGGTCGCGGGCTTGACTGTGGCCCGCGTCGACGATCGACTCGCGGTCGCCGTGAGCCATCGCGTTCGATCGCACGCGCTCGAGCGCGTCGGCGCGATCGGACGTCTCCGTCAGGAGCGTCGCGACGGTCGCGCTCGGTGCGGAGCCGGTCAGTTCGAACTCGACCATCGTGATCGGGCTGAGTCGGGCCTCCTCGTACCGGTCGTCGTCCTCGGAGCGCGGAAACGCCGCGGGCTCCGGCTCGAGTAGCTCCTCGAATCGCTCGGGGACCTGTCCCGAGACGGAGATATCGGTCGACGCGGCGACGAAGTCGCGCTCGCTGTCGTGGTAGATCTCGACGGCGTCGCCGTGCCAGAGTTGGCCGATTCGGCTCGCCCGTCCCTCGGGGGCGAACCCGAAACAGGCCGTGATCGAGGCGTCGGTGTCGGTCGTTGCGTCGTCGAGCACGAAGTGGGTCGTGTGACCTCGCCCCACCGCGAGATCGTATTGAATACAGCTGTAGCCGGCGACCTCGTGGACGGTTTCGACGACCGCCGTGTCTTCGATGTAGCGCTGGTCTCCGTCGTCGAACCAGTGTGTTTCGCCGTCCAGCGCGAGGCCGAATCGGGAGCGTTCGATGCCGGCAACGCCGGAGAGCGGGTAGGAGTAGTCGCTGATCGATCCGTCGGGCGCGACGTGGACGAGTCTGTCGTCGAGACCGGAGAACAGCCCCGTCGTCGAGCGTCGCTCCCCGGGAAACCGCCGAGGATCGCCCTGAGATCGCTTAAAGTCGTTGAGGGCGCCGTGTAATTCCATCGTACGTTCGGTTGGTGCCCGCCCCATTAAATCTTGTTGAAAAATGTGTTCCTACTTTTCAGGCAAGATCGAAGACGCGTCCGGAGCGTCGACGGTCGAAAATTTGGGCCCGGCGGGACGGATCGTCGCAGCTACGACGGCCTGCGAACGGCATCGGGTCCCGGTGATCGGGAATCTTTTAGCGTAACCGGACAATTGTGAACTACTGAGTATACATGGATACCGACGACCTCGGCGACCTGCTCTCGCAGTTCGGCCTGTCAGCGAAGGAGATCGACACCTATCTCGCGATACTCGATCACGGCGAGTCGAAGGCGAGCACGATCGCCGACGCTGCGGACGTCTCCAAGCGGTACGTCTACAGCATCAGCGAGGAACTCGAGGATCGCGGCTTCGTCGAGGTCGACGACCACGCCGTCCCGACCGTTATTCGCCCCGTCCAGCCAGAGACGGTCGTCGGACGACTCACCGACAGCGTCGAAGCGATCGAGCCGGAGTTACAGTCGCGGTACACGACGACCGAACGGACGGGCGAACAGTTCGAGGTGATCAAATCCCGCCAGACGGTGCTCAAGCGGATCGAAGAGCTGTTGGCCGCCGCGGAGACGGAGGTCACGCTCTCGCTGCCCGTCGAGATACTGCCCCAGATCCGCTCGACGCTCGAGGAGACCGTCGATCGGGGCGTCCTGGTCTTGCTTCTGTTAGGGGGCACCGACGACGATCAGGACATCGCCTCGCTGGCCGGAACGGCGAGTACGGTCCGCACGTGGGACGCGCTCGTGCCGACGATGCTCACGGTCGACGCCCAGCACGGCCTGCTCGCCCCCAGCCAGCTGCTGACGAGTTCGACGAGCGAGACGAAGGCGATCAGCATCTCGCAGCCACAGCTCACACCCGTTTTCGCCGGCTCCTTTCTCGCGAACTACTGGCCGACCGCCGAGGAACGCTACGTGAGCGCGCCTGGAGAGCTCCCGCGGACGTTCGACGGATTCCGCAACGCGGTCTTCCAGATGGCTCTCCACCGAGCCACGGACAACCGGATCGAGGCGACGGTGACGGGAACGCCCGTGGGGGATCGAGACCTTCCGTCGACGCTCTCCGGCGAAGTCGTCGCCGTTCGGCAGAGTCTCGTCCGCCCCGTCTCGTCGACGGTGCCGATCGAGAACGCCTTCGAACTCGACGTCGACGGCGAGCGCTACACGATCGGCGGCACCGGCGCGTTCCTCGAGGATTTCGAGGCCGAATCGGTTACCGTCCGCCCGCTCGAGGAGTGAGAAACCGGGCAGGCCGGTTTTTCACCTGTGAGTAAATCTCTTGAGTCGGGGGCGTGAACGTCTCGTCGTGATGGACAGCCACTGCCACACAGCGGGAGGGATCGCCGGTGTCTGAACGCCAGTCGGTCAGAGACCGACTCGTCGAGAGCGGCGTCATCGCCGTGCTCCGCGGAATCGACGAGGATCAGATCGTTCCGGTCGCGCGAGCGATTCACGAGGGAGGCGTCGACGCGCTCGAGGTCACCGCGGACGGGACGCGTGTGAGCGAACGGATCGCCGCCGTCGACCGTGAACTCGGTGACACTGACGCGATCGTCGGCGCGGGGACCGTCCTCGACGCGCCGACGGCGCAGTCGGTGATCGACGCGGGCGCCGAATTCGTCGTCTCGCCGAACACCGACGTCGAGACTGTCAGACTTTGTAACCGACAGGGCGTGCTCTCGGCACCGGGAGTCATGACGCCGACCGAAGCCGTCACGGCGCTCGAGGCCGGCGCGGACGTGCTCAAACTGTTCCCGGCCTCGACCGTCGGGCCGGGTCACATCGGCGCGATTCGAGGCCCGCTCGGCGACGTCGACGTGATTCCGACCGGCGGCATTTCACCGGCGAACGTCGAGTCGTACTTCGACGCCGGCGCGGTCGCCGTCGGTGCCGGTAGCGCGCTCATCGACTACGACGCGATCGCCGACGACGATATGGACCGCGTTCGGGAGAGCGCCGCCGAGTTCGTCGAGACCGTCGAATCCGTCCGAAGCGACTGATCGCTGCCCGCGTTCGCAATTTTCCGTCGACCGTGAAAAACTCGTTAGCGGTGCAGAGTTCCGTTTCGACGGGTGCGGACGTCCGTTTCGATCTCCCGTGCATCGAGCGACAGCCATCGGTATGCGGAGCGAAAACTCTTCGAAAACCGATAGTTACTGACGGTGGCCGAGCGCCGTTCAAATATTTACTACGAATTGGGTAAACTTTTTGCGGGCGGGGGTTCTCTGGTGAGCCATGAAAGCGATCGCTGTCGAACCCGGGGCCGGTACGCCCGTCCTCGTCGAAAAACCCCGTCCCGACCCGAAGCCCGGCGAAGCGCTCGTTCGCACGCTTCGCGTCGGCGTCGACGGGACCGACCACGAAGTCATCGCGGGCCACCACGGAAACCTTCCCGACGGCGCGGATCGACTCGTACTCGGCCACGAGGCCGTCGGCATCGTCGAGGACGCGAACGGGACCGATCTCGAGGAAGGCGAGTTCGTCGTCCCGACCGTTCGGCGTGCACCGAACGGGACCAACGAGTACTTCGAGCGCGGCGAGCCCGACATGGCTCCCGAGGGGAAGTACGTCGAGCGAGGAATCGTCGACGGACACGGATTCATGGCGGAGTACTTCACCAGTCCCGCGGAGTATCTCGTGCCGATTCCCGAACGGCTCGCCCCGCTCGGATTTCTGGTCGAGCCGATCAGCATCAGCGAGAAGGCCATCGAGCACGCTATCGCTTCCCGGTCGGCGTTCGACTGGGAACCGGAGTCGGCGATCGTGCTCGGAAACGGCTCGCTCGGACTCATCACGCTCGCGATGTTCGAGGAGGTACTCGAGATCGACCGGACCTACTGTCTCGGCCGGCGGGACCGACCGCATCCGACGATCGACCTCATCGACGAACTCGGCGCGACGTACGTCGACTCGCGCGAGACGCCCGTGCCGGAGATTCCCGACGTGTACGAGTCGATCGACCTCGTCTACGAGGCGACGGGCCACGCGAAACACGCCTTCGAGACGGTCGACGCGCTCGCGCCGAACGGCGTCGGCGTCCTGCTCGGCGTCCCCGAACCCTGGGAGTTCGAGGTCGACGGCGGTCGCCTCCACCGGGAACTCGTCCTCCACAACAAGGCGCTGCTGGGGACCGTCAACTCCCACCGCGGCCACTTCGAGGCCGCGATCGATACGCTCTCGCAGCTTCCGACGTGGTTCACCGACGAGTTCGTCACCGGCGTCCACGGGCTCGAGGAGTTCGAACGCGCGTTCGACACCGGCGACGACGTAGTGAAGACCGCCGTCGAGTTTAGCCGTCTCTGAGCACGGCTCGAGTTCGCGGCCACGATCCTGTTTTACCCCTGACTCGATGCCGTTGCTGTCGATCAATGAATGGAAACAATTACTATTATCGAAGTAAGTATTTGTGCTATGGGAGTCGATTACACGCAGCTTCACGATCCGAACGCCGAGTACACGATGCGCGACCTCTCGGCGGAGACGATGAACGTCACCCGCGAACGAGGCGGGGGCCGAGACGTCCAGATCACGGACATCCAGACGACGATGATCGACGGCAACTTCCCGTGGACGCTCGTGCGAATTTACACCGACGCGGGCATCGTTGGGACCGGCGAGGCCTATTGGGGTGCGGGCGCGCCAGAATTGATCGAGCGCATGGCCCCCTTCCTGCGTGGCGAGAACCCGCTCGACATCGATCGACTCACGGAGCACCTCGTCCAGAAGATGTCCGGCGAGGGCTCGATCGGCGGCGTCACGGTGACGGCGATTTCGGGCATCGAGGTCGCCCTCCACGATCTAGCGGGCAAGATCCTCGAGGTACCGGCCTACCAGCTGCTGGGCGGGAAGTACCGCGACGAGGTTCGGGTCTACTGCGACTGTCACACCGAAGACGAGGCGGATCCGATAGCCTGTGCCGACGAGGCCGAACGCGTCGTCGAAGAGCTCGGGTACGACGCGCTGAAGTTCGATCTGGACGTGCCGTCGGGCCACGAGAAGGATCGTGCGAACCGTCACCTTCGCGGCCCCGAGATCGAGCACAAGGCCTCGATCGTCGAAGCCATCACCGAACGCGTCGGATCGCGCGCCGACGTCGCGTTCGACTGCCACTGGACGTTCTCGGGTGGCAGCGCGAAACGGCTTGCGAAGCGTCTCGAGGAGTACGATATCTGGTGGCTCGAGGACCCCGTGCCGCCGGAGAACCACGACGTCCAGCGGGAGGTCACCCAGTCGACCACGACGCCGATCACCGTCGGGGAGAACGTCTACCGGAAACACGGCCAGCGCCGGCTGCTCGAGGAGCAGGCCGTCGATATCATCGCGCCGGATATGCCGAAGGTCGGCGGGATGCGCGAAACCCGAAAGATCGCCGATCTGGCGGATATGTACTACGTGCCCGTGGCGATGCACAACGTCGCCTCGCCCGTCGCGACGATGGCCAGTGCCCACGTGGGCGCGGCGATTCCGAACTCGTTGGCCGTCGAGTACCACTCCTACGAACTCGGCTGGTGGGAGGATCTGGTCCAAGAGGACGTCATCGAGGACGGCTACATCGAGATTCCCGAGAAACCGGGCCTCGGCGTGACCCTCGACATGGACGTGGTTGCGGAGCGGATGGTCGACGGTGAGGAGTTGTTTGATGAATCGTGAGATTCATCAAACTCGCTGAGCGCTGCTCAGCGTTGTTTGACTGAGCGAAGCGAAGTCAAATTCACAGAGCTTCGCTCTGGGTAATTCGACGCGGCGTGAGCCGCGTCGGGCTCGTGAATCACCGATGTGCCCCGTCGAACCCGATCGGAACGCGAGAACGCTTCCACCCTCGAGATGGCGCTGCCGGGACGTGTTTTATTGTCCTCCTCGAGGTGAATCTGGGTATGTCGCCAGACGAACGGCCCGTCAGCCGTCGCCGGGTACTGGGGCTGAGTGCCGGTGTCGCGACCGCAACCGGTTTCGGGAGCGTCGTGAGCGCGAGTGCCGGTACACAGGAGACTGAGGACGACGACGAGCCGGACGGAGCCACCGACGCCGACGTGGGGGGACGGTACGCGGAGATTTACCAGGAGGCGATCGACGACGTCGTGCTCATCACCGTCCCCGGGGCCGGCGAGCCCGGTCAGGAGACGCCCGGCGGACTCGGCTCCGGGTTCGTGGTCGACGACTACGTCGTGACGAACCACCACGTCGTCGGCGGCTCCGACGAGGTCGAACTCCAATTTCGGGACGAACAGTGGCGAGCGGGGGACGTCGTCGGAACGGACGTCCACAGCGACCTCGCCGTCCTCGAGGTCGACGACCTTCCTGACGGCCCCGACGGGCTCGAGTTCGCGACCGACGGGCCGACGATCGGGGCCGAAGTCCTCGCCCTCGGCAACCCGCTCGGGCTCGATGCGTCGATCTCACAGGGAATCGTCAGCGGGATCGACCGGTCGCTCCCGAGCCCGACGGGGTTCTCGATCCCGGCGGCGATCCAGACCGACGCCCCGGTCAACCCGGGTAACAGCGGCGGTCCGCTCGTGGACCTCGACGGCGAGGTCGTCGGCGTCGTCTTCGCCGGCGCGGGCCAGACGATCGGGTTCGCCATCTCCGCCGCGCTCGCGAATCGCGTCGTCCCCGCACTCGTCGAGGATGGCACGTACGAACATCCCTACATGGGCGTCACCGTCACGCCCGTCGGACCGCAGATCGCCGAGGCGAACGATCTCGAGGAGCCACGGGGCGTGTTGATCACCGAAACCATCCCGAACGGGCCCGCCGAGGACGTCCTCCAGCCGGCGACCGGCGCCACGACGGTCGGCGGGACGGCCGTCCCCGTCGGCGGCGACGTGATCGTGGCCATCGGCGACGAGGAGATCCCCAATCAGGACCGGCTCTCGTCGGTGCTCGCGCTCGAGACCTCTCCTGACGAGACGATCCCGGTCGAGATCATCCGCGACGGGGAGCGCGGAATCGTCGAGTTGACCCTCGAGTCGCGGCCGGACGTCGACGCGCCGTGATCTCGCTTCGGCGGCGGCCACGTGGCCGTCCAGTATGCAGGTCCTTGCCACGTTTGACCGTCGAGCTTTTACCTCCGGAAGCGATTCCTATGATAACCGATTCTTGGGAACCTCATGAGCAAACCTACCCACTCCATCTCCGACGACGTTCTCGGTCTCGAGCGGCCGCTCGATGCGCTACAGACCAGTCCCGACTTTCGTGGCCCGGTCGAGCCGCTGGACGGAAACTTTTGTAACGACCACTTCGCGTTGATCTACGAATCCAGCGACGATCAGTTCGCGGCCGTGGCTCCGTTCATCCGCCAGGGGATCGAACGCGGCGAACACTGTCTGTACGTCGTCGACGAGAACGACGTAGCCGACGTCGAGGCGGCGCTTCGGGACAGGGGTGTCGACGTCGACGCCGCCCTCGAGTCCGGTGCGTTAGCCTTCGAGACGACCCAGAGCACCTACCTTCGCGACGATCAGTTCGACGCCGACGAGATGATCTCCGTCTACGAGGAGGTCATCCGGGAGACGACCGAGGAGTACGAGGCGTTCCGACTGGCTGCCGACATGTCGTGGATCCTCGAGGCCGACGTGTCGGTCGAGGAGTGTATGACCTACGAGAGCAAGGTCAACGAACTCTTCGACGAGGAGGACGCCGTCGCAGTCTGTCAGTACGACCGCGAGGCGTTCCCGCAGGAGGTCCTCTGCGACGTCGTACGGGTCCACCCCCACCTCATCTACGACAACACTGTCTGTCACAACTTCTACTACATTCCGCCCGTCGAGTTTTGCGACACTACCCAGCCGACCCACGAGCTCGATCGCATGCTCGGTACGCTGATCGACAGAACGAGGGCGAAAGCCGAGCTCCGAGAGCGCGAACGGTACCTCCAGCGCCAGAACGATATCACGGCGGATCCGGGGAAATCGTTCGAGGAGAAGTTACAGGCCCTCTTCGAGTTGGGCTGTGAGCGGTTCGACCTCGAACTCGGCGTGATGGCCCGCGTCGACGTCGAGGAGAACTGGTTCGAGGTCGAACACGTCAGCGATGATCACGAACACTTCAAACCCGGCGTCGAACTGCCGCTATCGGAGACGTACTGTACGGCCGCGACCGAGATCAGGGCGGCTGGAAGCGTCTCCGACCCCGAGGCGGAAGGCTACGACGATATCTTCGTCTACGACGAGTTCGACCTTCGCGCGTACCTCGGTACCTATCTCGACGTCGACGGCGGGACCGACAGGACGTTTTTCTTCGTCAGTTCCGACCCGTGTACCGACAGCTTCTCCGACGACGAACACGCCTTCCTCCGGTCGATGGGCCAGTGGGTGACGTACGAACTCGAGGAGAATCAACGCGAGCGCGAACTCGAGCGAACCGTCGACCGACTCGAGACGTCGAACGAACGGCTCGAGCAATTCGCCTACGCCGCCAGCCACGACCTCCAGGAGCCCCTGCGGATGGTCTCGAGCTACCTCCAGTTGCTCGACGCTCGCGGCGCCGATCTCACCGAGGAGAACCAGGAGTTCCTCGAGTTCGCCGTCGACGGCGCCGACCGGATGCGCGACATGATCGACGGACTCCTCGAGTACTCGCGTATCGAGACGCGCGGCGCGCCGCTCGAGCCGATCGAACTTGACGCCGTCCTCGATGACGTCCGCGGGGACCTGCGATTCCAGCTCGCCAGCAGCGACGCGGAGCTCGCGGTGGCGTCGCTGCCGCGCGTGGAAGGCGACGGCAACCAGCTTCGGCAGCTATTCCAGAACCTCCTGGCGAACGCGATCAAGTACTCGGGCGACGAGCCGCCACGGATCGAGATCGCTGCCGACCGAGCCGGCGCCACGTGGACGATTTCGGTCCGCGACGAGGGGATCGGCATCGATCCCGACGAGCAGGACCGAATTTTCGACATTTTTGACCGGCTACACAGTCGCGAGACCTACGACGGAGCGGGGATCGGGCTCGCGCTCTGTGAGCGAATCGCCGAGCGACACGGCGGCGAGATTTGGGTCGACTCCGAACCCGGCGAGGGGGCGACGTTCTCAGTGACGCTGCCGGCGGTGAGCGCCGACAAGAACTGACCCAGTGATTGAGTCCGAAGACGGCTATCGGACGAACTCTCGTGGGAGTTGCAGGCGTCGGTGCAGTTCGAGCCAACCACGGGGGCCGTTTTGGGCGGTATCGCAGAACTGGCTACCTGCAGAGCCGATCCCGACGGGACATTGTGGGAAATTTGGGGTGTTCGTCGAATACGACGTAGAAACGGGTATGACGGCGGTGCAGTCGCTGGCCGTTAGCTGTCCGCGTCAGCGTCCTCGGCGTCTTCGAGATCCTCGAGTTCCTCCTCCTCTTCGCGAGGCGCGTTCTGCGTCCCGAGGTCGTCGTCTCCGGCATCGACCTGGTCGGGGTCTTGGTCGACGCGCTCGAGTTCGTCCTCGATCTCTGCCTCTCGTTCCGCCTCGTACTCGTTCGCTCGGTCTGCGTCGTCTTCAGCCATGATCGTGGGTTCGGCCTCGAGCGGTTTGTTCGTCGGGCCGTCGCCTGCAACGTCGACCCGTTCGCGAGCCGAATCGTCGTCGGACACGAAAGACAGATAAAAGACGCCCCAGTGTGAACAGACAGACATGGACGTTCCGTACGACCTGACCTCGTACGTTCGGGTGTTGAAGATGGCAACGACACCCACGACTGAGGAGTTCCTTCAGGTATCGAAGATCGCCGGCGCAGGGATCCTGCTCATCGGGCTGATGGGCTTCCTCATCGGAGGCATCATGCTCGTGCTGACTGGTGGTCTCTGATGGGGATCTTCGCAGTCAAGACGACGGCGAGTCAAGAGCGCACCGTAGCAGACATGATCATCAACCGCGAGGAGCCGGAGATTCACGCCGCCCTCGCACCCGATTCGCTGACCTCCTACGTGATGGTGGAAGCCGAGGGCAACGCGGTCTTGAACCGCGTCCTCGAGGACATTCCCCACGCCCGGAGCATCGTGCCCGGCGAATCCGACATCTCGGAGGTCGAGCACTTCCTCTCGCCCAAGCCGGACGTCGAGGGGATCGCGGAGGGCGACATCGTCGAACTCATCGCTGGCCCGTTCAAGGGCGAGAAGGCCCAGGTCCAGCGCATCGACGAGGGCAAGGATCAGGTGACCGTCGAACTGTACGAGGCGACGGTTCCGATCCCGGTGACGGTTCGCGGCGACCAGATCCGTGTGCTGGACAGTGACGAGCGCTAACACGCTCGTCAAGCAGTCAGCGCGGCGAGGCCGCGCTGAATATTCCGACGAACGATAGTGAGTCGGTTCGCTCGGCGCGAAGCGCCGAGAGAGTTTTATACTAAATTTTGCAAGGAGCGGTGAGCGAACGCCGTGAGCGAATCCGACGCAGTAAAATTTAGGAGTGCGACGGTTCCGATCCCGGTGACGGTTCGCGGCGACCAGATCCGTGTGCTGGACAGTGACGAGCGCTAACACGCTCGTCAAGCAGTCAGCGCGGCGAGGCCGCGCTGAATATTCCGACGAACGGTAGTGAGTCGGTCCACTCGGCGCAAAGCACCGAAAGACGAGCGAAGCGGGTGCCTCGAAAAGCGAACGGGGATGGACGACCCGTGAGCGAGTAGGGTGGGGAGGGGACTCACTGCTCTACGGGTAGCTCGTTGCAGTCCTCAGAGAGGAACAGCAGTATTGGTCGAATGTCCTCGAACTGAGGGCCTCTCTCGACGCAATTCGTACTGGGTGTCCATTCGATAAACCCGTAGTCGTCTAATTTGGGGAGGTGGCAGTGTTGGTACTCAATGCTACTTGTATCGATTGGAAAACCCTCTGTTATCGGTACCTCTGTTTGCGAATTCTTCTCGACCAACGCGAATAACAGGCGTCGCCGTTTTTCATCCGCTAACGCATCAAATATCTTGTTTGTTATATGACTCATTTGGGGATAGTGGTACAACCGTATACATAAGACGACCCTCAGTTCCCACAGCGCTGGAGTACCCGCGTGAAGTCAAGTTGCTCGGTTTCCCCTGTGGCTGAACCGCTGCCGAGCGGAGCACAGCACACCTACTCGCTGTCCAACGAACCTGCGCCCGCTATCGCTTGAGTTCTGTGGCGATCGCCTGCATGTTCGCGACGTCTTCGATCTCCTCGAGCAGTTCCTCGCGGTTACGGACGTCTTCAGAGTTCGCGCCGTAGGCGCGAACGTACTCGGCGCGACTGTGCTCGGTAAAGGCGTGTCGGATCGCGAGGTAGCCGTCGGGGACGACGGTGCCACAGACCTTACACTCCCGTCGCTCGTGTTCCGTCGCCTGATGGACGACGGTCGATTCGACGTCCTCGAACACCGCTCCGCAGCCGTCGATTCCGCATTCCCAGGCCATTCACTCTCACTGAAACTATCGAGCGGCCGCCCTAATGATCCTTTCGCAGCCAGGACTGCTGGCCGACGTCCATCGCGACCTGCATACGATAGGGCTTCGATAAGTCGGCTCCTAGAGGGTGTATGCCCGCGACGAACCGCTCGAAACTGTCTTCTTTCGACGCCGACCGCGTCCGCCGTGCCGTCCAGCAGACTGTCTCCGGCCCGCTCTACTCGTTTTGTGAGTACGACACGGAGTCGTTTCGGCCGCTCTACATCGACGATCGAACGATCGCGCTGTACGACAGCAGCGACGAGATGCTCGAACACTTCGAGCGGATTCACACCCACGTCCACATGGACTTCATGCAGATCGAACTCTTCCGAAACACGCTGTTTCCGACCGCAGAACGGGTCGAATACATCGCCACGTCGATGGACGTTCTGAAGCTATTACGGGTCTACGTGGGCGACGAAGCACTTCTCCTCGCACTCGCGCCCGACGAGCCTGTCGAGCCGATCGTCGCCGTTATCAAGGAGACCGTCGGCTGGCCGCGGAATCAGAATTCATAACCCGGCGGTCTCGAAAGGGGCTCTCGTGAGCGAGGGTACCGCTGTGGAGACTCGAGTCGACTGTCACGTGAAGGTGCTCGACGAGTCGGTCGTCGAACGAGCGATCGCCGCCGGTCTCGACGTCATCGTCTACGCACCACACTTCACCCGATTACCGGAGATTCGGCGCCGAGCGAACCGCTTCTCGAGCGAGGACCTGCTGGTCGTCCCCGCACGGGAGGTGTTCACCGGCTCGTGGCGCGATCGAAAACACGTCCTGGCGATCGGTCTCGAGGAGCCGGTGCCGGATTTCATCCCGCTCGAGGCCGCGATGGCGGAGTTCGAGCGACAGGGAGCGGCCGTGTTGGCACCGCACCCGGAGTTCGCAACGGTGAGCCTCACCGAGGCGGATCTCCGCCAGTATCGAGACGCTATCGACGCGGTCGAGATCTTCAACCCGAAACATCTCCCGTCGCACAACCGACGGGCGCGCGAGCTGGCAGACCTGTTCGAACTCCCGCCGTTTACGTCGTCGTACGCCCACCTCACGAGCACGGTCGGCGTCGCCTACACCGCGTTCGAAGCCGAGATCGGTTCCGAGGCCGACCTCGTGAGCGCGCTCGTGGACGGCGTTCCCCGACGTGTCGCCCACCAGACCGGCCGGCAGCGATGGCGGACGACCGCGAGCGAACTCGCCCATCTCTGTTATGAAAACACCTGGGAGAAAGTCGATCGGCTCTTCCTCTCGGGAACCGAGCCGACGCATCCGAATCACATCGCCTACGACGGTCGGTTCGACGACGTCTCCGTCTACTGATACTGTCGGACAGAAGTCAATGAAGAGAATTCGCCGGATGGGAGCGGCGAATTTTCACAATAGTTCTGTCCGACAGTATGAGCGGCCGATTCCGACTACTGCTCCTCCTCGAGGGCGTCCGCGATTCGCTCGAGTTGCACTCCGACGTAACACAGCGCCTGCGTCTGCATGATCGCGGGGTCGTCGCTCCACTCGTTGGTGATGTACGCCGCCTGTTTTCCCGCTCGGTCGAGGTGTTCGTTGGTACTCGACATAGACGCCGGAGGGTTCACCGTCGAAACCTGAAACGGTTTGGGTCAGTCGGATATTCGGTCCGTGATCGGGTAGACGATCCGAAGACAGCATTCTCACGCCCAACGACTACCTTGTTCCGTGCTGTCTTTCCTCGTAGGCTATGGGAGAAACAGTCAAAGTCATCACACTGACCGGGAACTCGACAGAGTCGTGGGAAGACGCCGCACAGAACGCGATCGACGACGCGGATCAGACGCTCGAGAACATCACCGGCGTCGAGGTCGAATCGCAGACGGCCGAGGTCGAGGGCGGGTCGATCGAGGAGTATCGGACGACCCTCGACGTCGCGTTCGTGCTGAACAGATAACCGCATCACGGCGCAGAGACCACGAGGATTCAGTTCCCGTCCGTGGTCGACTCTCCGGCGGTTCCGTCTATTTTCGCCAGCGTGTCCGCGACCCGATCCCAGTGGCTCCCTCGCCAGAAGTGCTGGGCACACGCCCGACAGCGCCAGACGTCGATATCCGCGGGATCGGGTGCGTAATCGGGCGTCGACGCCGTCCGATCGACGGCCTCGAGCGATCCGTTGCACCGGCTGCAGAACGCGGGTTCGTCGGCCAGCGTCAGCGCTAGCCCCGCGTCCGCGAGTTCCGCCAGTTGGGTCTCGACCTCGCGTGACTCGAGCAGGATCGAATCGTTCGCCCGGCCCGCGAGTGCGACGTCTCTCGTGACGAGCGTCCGGTCTTCGGCTCGAGCGATCTCGAGCAACGCGTCGTCGGCTTCGACCCCGCGGTCGCCGGCGTAGACGGTGTCGTGGTTGCACATCCGCAGATAGGAAACTACCCCGCCGCACATGACGTCGAGGAGCAAGCACATGTGATGGGAGTCAGTGCCGAAGCGGTCGCCGATCAGTGCAGGAACTCGCGCAGGTCCTCGAGGTCCCACGTGTTGATCACGTCGGCAGGCTCGGCCCAGCCCCGGCGGGCGGTGTGGACGCCCCAGCGCATGTACTCGAGCGTTGCCGGCTGGTGGGCGTCGGTGTTGATCGAGATGGGTGCGCCCTCCTTGAGGGCGGCCTGTACGGCGCTCCCCCAGAGGTCGAGCCGGCGCGGGTTGGCGTTGATCTCGAGGGCGGTATCATGTTCCGCGGCGGCCGCTCCGAGTCGTCGCGCGTCGAACTCCAGTCCGGAGCGCTCGTTGAGCAGGCGGCCGCTGGGATGGCCCAGCACGTCGACGGCGGGGTTCTCGATCGCGCGGACGAGCCGTTCGGTGGCCGTCTCGGCGTCCTGATCGAGCGCGCTGTGGGGCGAGGCGACGATCACGTCCAGCGCCTCGATCACCTCCTCGGTGAGGCCGATCTCGCCGTCGGCGTCGACGTTGGCTTCGATGCCGGCGAGGATCTCGATCTCGCTCGCGGCGGCGACCTCTCGGATCCCCTCGACCTGCTCGAGGATTTCGGTGGCCGAGAGCCCCATCCCGCCGACGATTCCGGGGCCCTCAGCGTGATCAGCGACGCCGTAGAACTCGTAGCCCAACTCCGCGGCGGCGTCGACCATCGCCTCGATGCTCGTGTTGCCGTCGGACCACTCGGTGTGGGTGTGCAGATCCCCGCGGATATCCTCTCGAGTGACGAGGTCGGGCAACTCGCCGTTTTCGGCGGCGGCGATCTCGCCCCGATCCTCGCGGAGTTCCGGCGGAATCCACGGCAGGCCGAGGGCTTCGTACATCCCCTCCTCCGTCTCGCCGGCTACTCGCTCGCCGACGCGCTGGTCGGATTCGGGGTCGTCGACGTTACTTACGTCGAACGCGCCGTACTCGTTTAACTTCATGTCGCGGGCGATCGCGTAGTTGCGAAGCCGGACGTTGTGGTCCTTGCTTCCCGTGAAGTACTGCAGCGCGGAGCCGAACTCCTCTGGGACGACCACGCGAAGATCCACGCGGATCTCGCCGACGCGGATGCTCGCCTTCTCGGGGCCGGACTCAATCTCGCTGTCGACGGAGTCCCAATCGACGAACGCCTCGATGACGTCTTCGCTCCGCTCGGTCGCGACGAGGGCGTCTACGTCACCGATCGTCTCCCGCCAGCGCCGGATCGAGCCGGCGACCTCGCAGCGCTCGACGGCTTCGAGCCCCTCGAGAAACACGAGCACGTCGTCCGCGAGCGGACGGGCCTCGCCCAGCAGTTGGCGCTGGCCGACCTCGCGAGCGAACTCGATTCCTTCGCGGATGTTCTCTTCGGTTTTCGGGCCGAATCCTTTGATTTCCTGGATCTCGCCGGCCTCGGCGGCTTCCTCGAGGTCGTCTAACGTCTGCACGCCGAGTTCGCGGTAAAGTTTCCCCGCCGTCTTCGGACCGACGCCTTCGATTCTGGTGATGTCGGCGATGTCGATCGGCAGCTCCTCGCGGAGTTCCTCGAGTTCCTCGATCTGCCCCGTCTCGACGTACTCGACGACTTTCGACGCGATGGCGTCGCCGACGCCGTCGATCTCCTCGAGAATCTCCTCGTCGCCCGCCGCGACCCGATCCCCGATCGGCACGGGGTGGGCCTGGATGTTCTCGGCCGCGCGTCGGTACGCGCGCGGTTTGTACTCGACGCCGTCGGCTGCGAGCAGGTCTGCGAACTCCTCGAAGCGGCCGGCGATTTCGGCGTTGGTCACCATTATCGTCCCCCCCGACTGCCGGCGTCGTCGTCGCCGAGGGCCTGCTTCAGGAACGACATCCAGCGCTTTCGATCGGCTGCCTGCTGGGCCTTTTGCTCGCGCTCGAGGTCGGTCGGGCCGAGGCTCTCCAAGGCGTTCAGCGCCCGATCGATCCCAATGATGCTCTGGGCGAGGTCCTCGCCTTCCGCGCGGGAGATGTCTTCTTCCTCGATGGCCTCGAGGCGATCGTTCCGTTCGCGGCGCAGGTTCTTCTTCGCCTGCTCGACGCGGTCGCGCTCGCCGGCCGGGACCGTCTCGCGGCGCTTGATCTCGAAGACGAACGTCCGGAGGTCGATCGCCTCGCCCTGGACGGTGATCGTCTCGGGGATGTCCGCGCCGACGGTCGCGCCATCGCGCTCGACGCGCTCGAGCAGCTGCTTGCGCTCGTATGCTTGCACGCCTCGATATCCGGGTTGGGTGGGCAAAAATGTACAGTTCGTCCCTGCTGGGGTGGGCCGCCGCCACGTTTCGACCGCCCTCGAACCGATCGGATTCGACGGTGTTCGGTCGAGCGAACGATTCGGACGGTCTTCAAGCTGGGACTGATAGCCCGGTCGAACTGTTAGGGATGGAAAACTGTCGCGAGCGCGGATGTAAGCCCGCCATTCGCGCCGCGATTCAGCGTGAGGGACGAACCCCAAATCCCTTAGCGGTGCCACACATACCCCCGGTCAATGGCGAAGTGCGACGTGTGTGGGAAAGACGAAAGCATGCCCTACAACTGTCGGCACTGCGGGGGCACCTACTGTGGTGAACACCGACTGCCGGAGAACCACGACTGTACGGGGCTCCAGAACTGGAACGACCCCGACGGGGTCTTCGACAGCGGGTTCGACGACTCCGTAAACGGCGGTGGAAGCAAATCGAAGGCCTCGAGTCTCACCGATAAACTCCCCATCAACACCGGCGCGGGCGGGCCGCTCGCGTACTTCCGCGGGAACATGACCTACACGCTGCTGGCGCTGATGTGGATCACGTTCCTCGCGCAGCTAATCACGCAGGCCGTCGCCGGTCCGCGCGTCGCTCAGGACCTGTTCGTCCTCTCCTCGTGGAACGTCGAGTACGTCTGGACGTGGGTCACCTCGACCTTTGCACACGGCGGCTTCATGCACATCGTGTTCAACAGCATCGTGATATTCTTCTTCGGACCGCTCGTCGAGCGCTACGTCGGTTCGCTGAAGTTGGCCATCCTGTTCGTCGTGAGCGGCGCCCTCGCCGGCCTCGGACAGATCGGTATCTCGATGGCGCAGGGAGATCCCTCGAGCGTTCTCGGGGCCAGCGGGGCCGCGCTCGCGATCCTGGGCGTCATCACGATCTTGAACCCGAACCTCCGAGTCTACCTGTTCTTCATGATCCCGATGCCGCTGTGGATACTGACGGCCGGTTTCGCGATCCTCAGCCTCGGCTTCATCGGCGGCGGCGCGGCGGGCGCGTTCAACATCGCCCACGCGGCACACCTGATCGGCCTCGTCATCGGACTGGCTTACGGCGAGTACATCAAACGAACCCAGAACGTTCGCGCGCCGAGCCAACTCCAACTCGGCGGCGGCGGTCCCGGCGGACCGGGCGGGCCGGGTGGTCCCGGCGGCCGACGACGGTTCTAATCGCCCGTCGCTCGCCGAACCGCTTGAGCACCCCCTCGCAACCCAGGCACTGATTTTCACCCACTGCCAACTCGTCACTATCGATGACTCCACCTCGTCCGGATCTCGCTCCCGACGGCTCGCTCGAGCGCGACGACATGGAAGCCCTCCAGCGCGAAATCGCCGACGCCGCGGTCTTCGAGGACGACTTTTCGTTCGACCCGGGGGCACTGTCGAACCCGCTCGCGACGGCCTCGAGCCCCGACGACCCGCCGATCGTCGCGGGCGTCGACCAGTCCTTCCTCACGAACGCCGAAGGCGACCAGGACCGCGCGCTGAGCGCCGTCGTCGCGATGCAAGGCGGCGAGGTGATCGAGCGCGTCCACGCGGTGACGCCGCTCGAGATCCCCTACATCCCCGGCCTGCTCGCGTTCCGCGAGGGCGGACCGATCCTTGAGGCGCTCGAGGCACTCTCAGTCGCTCCCGATCTATTTCTCTTCGACGGCAGCGGCCGCATTCACTTCCGACAGGCCGGTATCGCGACTCACATGGGCGTTATCCGGGACGTGCCAGCCGTCGGCGTCGCGAAGAGCCTGCTCTGTGGCACGCCGCGCGGGGAGACGGAGAACCTCCCAGCGGGTACTCGAGTCCCCATCGAGGCCAACTCGCGGGTCGACTGTCCCGACGGCAGCCTGATCGGCTACGCGGTCCAGACGCGCCAATATGACTCACCGGATCGGTACATCAACCCGCTGTACGTCAGCCCCGGCCACCGCGTCGGTCCCGAAACTGCGGCCGATATCGCGCTCGCACTCGCTTCGTCGTACAAACTTCCCGAACCCGTCCGACTGGCCGACAGCTACGCGGACGAGGCGAAACGAGAAGTCTACGAGACGTCCTGAGCGGCAAATGAGGAGATCGGTGCGGCGGCAATCGCTATGATGGGGTCAAGAGCTGTCGAATCTGGGTGAGCACCGACCCGCCGACGGTGTCTCCGTCGCGGGCTAGAATGACCGTCTTGTCGGTCTGGCGAGTGACCGTCCGCGGAATCGTCCCGACGAGCCGACGCTGAATGACGCCCTGACGCGTCGCACCGAACACGACGACGTCGTGATCGGCGGCGATATCGAGTAGTTCCGTCGCGACGTCGGTGCCGGCGTGGGTCGTCGCCTCCGTCCGAACGGGTGGTCCCGGCGCCTCCTCGAGAGCGGCCCGCGCCTGCTCGATGTACTCGCCGGCCGCGCTCGAATCCGTCTCCCTGTCGACGACCGACGCCAGGTGGACGGTCGCATCGTTTCGCGCGGCGATCGCGGTCGCGACGTGGACCGCCGGACGGACGTGCGGGCCGCCCGCGACCGGAACCAGGATCGAGTCGACGCCGTTCGCCTCGTGACCGATGCGTTCGACGTAGAGGTCACACGGCGCGCGTTCGATGAGTCGATCGATCGTCGTCCCGAGAACGGCGTCGGTTCGGCTTCCACGCGCCTCCCAGCCGGCGACGAGTGCCCGCGCGTCGGTCTGTTCGACCGCCGCGAGGATGCCCTCGGAGACCGAGTGACTGACGACCTGTGCATCGTCGACGGTGACGTCGTCGGGTGCGACGGCAATCGCTCTATCCAACAACTCTCGACTGTTTCCCGCGTACTGATCGATGATCGTCTCGTCCGAGTAGACGGAAAACGGCGAGTCGTGTGATTTGACGACGACCGAGACGATTTTAATGGGACTCTCGCTCGCGCGAGCGAGATCACCGGCCGTTCGGACCAACTGTTCAACGCGGTCGGGGTTGCCGACCGCGACCAGTACCGGTTGGGTCGCTGCCGAGGTGCTCATACGTGGTAAATAGTACCACGATAGTGAATAGCTCTCGGTTAGCGCTCGAGAACGTCACCGGTGCTGATGGATACTCTCGTCGATTCGTCGGTCGAGATCGGCCAATAAAACTGGTGTCGGCGGATAGCCATCGACCCGATCATCGATCGCGCGTTGTCGCCACAGCGACGGACCGCTCCGGTACCAGTCGCTACAGTGCTCGAGCCACACGCCCCCGGCGTGACGGCGCACTTACTCGCCAAACCGAATCGTAGAAACCGAACAGTACGTTCAGCGCGACAAACCGTCGATACTTAGGTATCGTCTCTCGAACCCGTCACGTATGGCCACCGCTGAGGACGTCGAGGAAGCCGACGATGGGGCGGACGGCACCGTCGTCGAGGAGGATCGCGAGGCCGAATCGACTACGACCGAGACCGACGCGACCGATCGCACGTCGTCTGAAACCGCCACTGACGACCGTACAGCGTCCGGAACGACCACGGACGACCGCACCGTATCCGAGACCACAACCGACGAGACGAGCGATCAGGACCGCTACGCGCGCAAGAAGAGCGTCCTGATCACGGGCTGTTCGTCGGGGATCGGGCGGGCGACCGCCGAGGCGTTCCTCGCCAACGACTGGCAGGTCTTTGCGACGGCGCGAAATCCGGACGACATCACGGCGCTCGAGGACGCCGGCTGTACGACCTTCGCGCTGGACGTCACCGATCCCGACCAGGTCGCCCGGGCGGTCGAACGGGTCGTCGACGACGCCGGTGCGATCGATTGCGTCGTCAACAACGCCGGCTACGCCCAGATGGGACCGATGGAGGACATCTCGACGTCGGATCTCCACCGTCAGTTCGACGTCAACGTCTACGGCCCGCACCGACTCGTTCGCGCGGCGTTACCCCACATGCGCGCTCAGGGCGCCGGCCGAATCATCAACGTCTCGAGCGTCGTCGGTCGGATCTCGTTCCCCGGCTCGGGCGCGTACGCGGGCTCGAAACACGCCCTCGAGGCGATGAGCGACTCGCTGCGTGCGGAGGTCGAGGAGTTCGGCATCGACGTCACCGTGATCGAACCCGGGCCGGTCGAGACGAACTTCACCGATCGCGTCGACGAGGAACTGCCGGAGAGCGAGCGTACGCCGGCCTACGAGACGCTGTACGAACTGTACGACGAGATGCAACTGATCGGCGGCGGCAGCGGGGGGCCGTTCGCCTCCGAGCCGAAAGACGTCGCGCGGGCGATTCTCGAGTCTGCGACGGCGCCCGAGCCGCCGGCCCGATACCCGGTCGGCCCGCTCGCTCAGTACGGCGTCTACGCACGATTCCTGCCGGACGCCCTCCGCGACGCGGGCTACCGGCTGCTCCGAAAACTGGTTTGAACCACCGGCCGATTCGTTCGGAACGCTTACACGACCGGCTCTCGAACGTCGATCACTGTAATGTCCAACAGCCGATCGAATGCGGTCGAACTCGCGGATCGAGTTTCGGCGCTCCTGTACGGCGTCGCCGGCTGGCTCCTCGTCGGGTTCGGACTGCTGTTCGGGCTGGTCGGGGCCGGGAACATCGTCGCCGGCGCGACACAGGGGGCCGTAGTCGGATACGCGTTGCTGGCGGTGCTCTGGCTCGTCGCCTCGTTCGTGCTCGTCGCCTTCGGCATCTTCGTCAATCCGGAAATGCGACGGCGGTTGGACCGTCGGCACTCGCCGTCGGCGTTCGGCCGCGTTCGGTCGGTCGATCGACGGGTCGTCCGCTCCGACGAGGACTGCGACGAACGCTGTGTCGCCTGTGACTCTCGCGTCGAGCGGGGACTGGTTCGGCGCTATCGAGAGGAGTACGCGCTCGCGGGGCTGCCGGTCTACACGCGGAAAGTGGACTACAACTACTACTGTCTCGAGTGTGCGACGGCGGAACTGTCGGATGAGTCGGCAGCCAGCGACGGCAGTCGGGACGTCGAACGCGGTCGTCGAACCGCGGACGACCGCCATCTCGAGCGACGATAATCGGGATCGTTGCTATGGGACGACCGGATTCGGTCGCTCGAGGGGCGGTCAGTCGGCGGGGTTCGGTTGCCGGTGTCGGTCTGCGGGAGCGTCAGCGGGGGTCGTCTGCCGGTCGGTGTCGGTCTGCGGGAGCGTCAGCGGGGGTCGTCTGCCGGTCGGTGTCGGTCTCGACGAGCGTGTACACCCCACCAGTGCACTGACGGATATGCCCGGCTCGCTGGAGGGACCGACAGCGGCGCTCGACGGTTACCGGATGCGTCTCGAGGGCCGTCGCGAGATCGGCGATCGTCGCCGGACTGGACGCCTCGAGCGCCTCGAGGATCGCATCTGCCTGCGTTCGTTCTGGGGTGTCGTGGTCTGGCATACCGTCTCATCCATCACGTATTCGGCGGAGCGTATCAACCGGACACCCGGTTCCCAGCCAGTCGGAACGTGGTTTCCGTTGGTAATTGAGAGTGTGCAGTCCGACGAGAGAGCACGTTCAGTATGTCGCCGCTCGATGGGGTCTTACGGCCGAAACCGGTCGTTCGGCCGAACGGTCTCGAGATCGTCGTCGCGCGTTACGAGCCCCAGGCCTCGACGAACTCGGTCGGCAGCGTCGTGAGGTCGATTCCCCAGGCGATCGGCAGCCAGAAGAGCGCGACGAGCGTGATCAGGATGATTCCGATCACGTTGAGGCCGATGCCGACGCGGGCCATCTGGGGGAGCGTGATGTAGCCGCTGCCGAAGACGATCGCGTTCGGCGGCGTCGCGACCGGCAGCATGAACGCGAACGAAGCCGCGGTCGCGCCGGCGATCATCAGTCCGAAGGGGTGGACGCCGATGCCGACCGCGACGCCGGCCAGAATGGGCATCAACATCGCCGTCGTCGCCGTGTTCGAGGTGACCTCCGTCAGGAAGACGGTCAACAGCACCACCGAAAACAGGATGAGGATCATCGAGACGCCCTCGAGCAAGGCGAGCTGTTCGCCGATCCAGGCGGCGAGACCGGTGTCACCGAAGCCGGCGGCGATGGCGAGTCCGCCGCCGAACAGGAGAATTACGCCCCACGGGATGTCGACGGCGTTGCTCCAGTCGAGCAGGAACGTGTGCTCGCCGTCTTCGGTCGTCGTCGGCAGCGTAAAGAGGACCATCGCGCCGGCGATGGCGACGATGGTGTCCACGTCCTCCGGAACCGGAAGGAGGCCGAACTGATCGACCAGACTCGCGCCGATCCAGGAGAGGGCCATTCCGACGAAAACGACCAACACCATGCGCTCTTGCGAAGACATCGATCCAAGCTCCTCGAGTTGTCGGTCGATCGTGTCGGCCCCGATCGGCAGTTCGTCGAACTCCGGCGACATCGCCAGCCGGGTCACGTAGAGGTAGACGGTGACGAGTCCGACGATCGAGATGGGGACGCCGTAGAGCATCCACTCGGCGAAGCCGATGGTCTCGCCGAAGAGTTCGCCTGCTTGCCCCGCAAAGAGGATGTTCGGCGGCGTACCGATGAGCGTGCCGACGCCGCCGACGGACGCCCCGTAGGCGATACAGAGCATCAGCGCCACGCCGAACGAGAAGTTCCCCTGGCTGGTGTCGATATCGAGGTTCGTCTCCTCGACCAGATCCGCGGTCTGGTAGATCACCGCCAGCGCGATGGGGACCATCATCATCACGGTCGCGCTGTTCGAGACCCACATCGAGAGGAACGCCGTCGCGAGCATGAACCCGAGGATGAGCCGCGAGGGTTCCGTGCCCACGGCGCTGATCGTCCGCAGCGCGATCCGTCGGTGGAGCCCCCACCGCTGCATCGCCATCGCGAGGAAGAAGCCGCCCATAAAGAGGAAGATCAGCGGATCGGCGTACGACGGCGTCGTGTCCTCGACGGGCAGACCGCCGGTCAGCGGGAACAGGACGATCGGGAGCAACGAGGTCGCCGGGATCGGGATCGCCTCCGACATCCACCAGGCGGCGACCCACGCCGTGACAGCGGCGACCGCTTGTCCCTCGGGAGTCAGCCCCTCCGGCGTCGGCGAGAAGAAGATCAGGGCGAACAGCAGCGGACCGAGACCGAACCCGATCTTCTGGCGGAGCTTGTACTCGCCGCCGACGTCGAACGGGGATTCGTCGTCTCCATTACCGCCATCGTCACCGCCGTTCCCGCCGTTACCACCGCCGGTACTCCCGACATCTCCGCGTCCGGCTGCCGTCTCGCTACCGTCGGTACCGCCGTCGACGTCGCGGTCCTGACCGTCCCCCGCGGTCTCGCCGAGGTCGTGACCGCCGTCCGCGAAGGCCTTCCGCGCGAGGCGTCGTTCCTCCTCGGAGAGACCGTCCAGGTCTTCGACGATCGCGGGGCCGTCGAGCGTGAGGTACGCCTTCGTCTGCTCGTTGAGCCGCCACAGGTACGCCCACAGTCGCTGCGTGGCCGTTCGAACGCGGTTCGAGAGCTGGTCCGTCAGTCCGTCGTCGGGCTTTGAGTTGGCCATGTGATTCCTTCGGTGTCAGCGCGCAGTTCGGTCTCGTCAGCGGGACTCGGCGTTCACGGGTCGCTTGCTCGAGCCGTCCAATAAGTAACCAGCAAGTAGCACCCGTTTCCGCACGCTCGAGCGTCGATAAGATCCGATTACGGGCACACGATCCGATAGGTGGGCCACTCGAAGGACGGACGAATCGCCGGAATTCACAAGCCGACGCCCCACCAAATCGGGGTATGCCGCTGTTACAGTTCGACACGACGCTGTCGCTATCGGCTGCCGAGAAAACGGCGCTTGCGGACCGAGTAACGGAACTGTACACCGACGAGATGGCGACGACCGCGGGTCACGTCGCCGTGACGATCCGCGACCGCGAGTCGGCCGACCTCCATCTCGGTCGCGCGGTGGACGGGCCGCTCCTCTTTCTCGACGCCGAAATCCGGCAGGGTCGCCCGTTCGACCGCAAGCGCGCGTTCGCGCTCGAGACCATGGCCTACCTCGGCGAGACGTTCGACGTTCCCGACGAGAATATGAAGGTCGTTTTCACCGAGCACGCGGGCGAGAACATGATGGGCGTCGACCGCGTCGGTGGCGAGTGGGACGGCGAGTAAACGCCCAGTACCGGGAGAAAACGCGAGACGAGAGCAGGCTCACGAGCCGGAACGTCTCTCCGCCACCGGGACAGTAAAGCGCGTCCTCGAGAAAGGAGGCGACGGTCGATGGATCGGTCGTACTGGCGGACGGTCTCGCTCGTGTCGCTGTGGCAGGTGTCGGCGAGTATCTGTTACTACACCGTCTTCGCGGCGACGCCATTTTTCCGCGACGAGTTCGGGCTCTCCCGGTTCTCGGTGGGGTTCGTGGTGACGGCCCTGACGCTCGGCTACGCGGTCTGCCTCCTCCCCGTCGGCGCGCTGATCGACCGCTTCGGAGAGAAACGATCGCTGACGCTCGGACTCGTCGGACTGGCGGCCGGCGTCGTGATGGTCGCCGGCGCACCCACCTACGCCCTGTTGCTCGCGGCCGCCTTCTTCCTCGGCTCGATGTACGCCTCCGCGATTCCGGGGACGAACAAGGCGATCTACGACAGCATCGCCGCGGGCCGCCAGAACTTCGCGCTGGGAATCAAGCAGGTCGGCGTCACCGCCGGCAGCGGCATCAGCGCGCTGCTCGTAACCGGGTTGGCGGGCGTGCTCTTCTGGCAGGCCGGCTTCCTGATCGCCGCGGGCGTCGGGTTCGCCGTCGCCCTCCTCTTCGCGCTCCTCTACAGCGGCGCGGGCGACGGCGGCGCGGCGGAGTACCCCGACTTTCGGCGACTGTCGCGCAACCGACCCTATCGGGTGCTCGTCGCGGCGGGCTTCTTCCTCGGCGCGGCGCTGTTTACCACGACCGGCTACACCGTTCTCTACGTCGAGGAGGATATCGGCGCCTCCGTCGCCTTCGGCGGCGTGGTGCTCGCGCTGGTGCAGCTGTTCGGGAGCGTCGGTCGCGTCGTCACGGGCTGGCTGAGCGACAATCTGCCCGGCGACCCGCAGACGCGGATCGGGGCGATCCTGATCACTCAAGTCGTCGCAGGGGCCGCCCTGTTCGTCGTCGTCGCGGCGACCGACAGCGCGCTGAACGCCGCCATCGCGTTCTCCGCCCTCGGCTTCTTCGTGCTCGGAAACACCGGCATCTACTACTCCTACATGGCGACGCTGGTCACGGCCGACGAGATGGGTGGCGCGACCGCCGCCGGCCAACTCTCGCTCGTGATCGGCTCGGTCGTCGCTCCGCCGGCGTTCGGCTACCTCGCCGACACCGTCGGCTACCAAGGATCGTGGTGGCTACTCGCCGCCGGAATGGGACTCGCCGTCGGTCTCCTGCTGTACGCGGTTCGGCTCGAGCCCCCGATCGACGAGCCGGCGATGCAGGAGTAAGAGCGTCGGATTCGGCGGCGTGCGAGTCCATCCAAACCGAGCACGGAACGGCTCACCGAGAGTCGGAGGACGATTTTTGACTCCGGCGCTCGAAGTGACGGCCATGTACCGCATCCTGCTTCCGATCGACGATATCGAGGCTCGAGCGCGCGCACAGGTCGAATCGATCCTCGAGAACCCGGCCGCTGACGAGTGCACCGTCGACATCTTGTACGTTCACAGCGACGTCTCGGCGCCGGACGCTGAGTGGGCCGCCGGCGGGTTCTCCGAGACCTTCGCCGAGGAGATGGCGGAGAACGCTGCGGCCCGCCAGCGGCTTCCGAACGCAGTCGAAGTCGCAATCGACGTCCTCGAGTCGGGTGACGTCGACTGGTCGCTCCACGAGACGACGGGCGAACCAGCAGAAGCTATCCTCGAGTTCGCCGGGGAGGTCGGCAGCGACGTGATCGTCCTCGGCATCGGGACCGAGTCGCCGGTCGGCAAGGTCCTCTTCGGCAGCGTCGCGCAGGCGGTGATTCTCGCGAGCGATCGGCCGGTAACGGTCGTCCCGGAAGATCGATCGGAGTCGTAACTGGGACGCGGGAGCGGGCGCGTTCGTCTCCGCTACCAGTTTGCGTCGTCCCAGCGGTCGTCGTCGCGGTTAGTTCGCGTCCTGTCGTCGGTCGTCGTTCCCCACCCGTCGTTCTGGGTGTCGTCCTCGGATGTCGACGTCTCGTCGGTCGGCCGGTTCTCGAGGTAGACGCGAGCGAGGGCGAACTGGACGACGGGGCTGACGACCGCGGTCAGGAGAGCCGAGACGAGCAGGAACGTGAGGTAGAACTCACCATCGAGACCGGTGTACAGCACCGTGACGATCCCGACGCTACCGACGACGACGAGCGATGCGACGAAGATGCCGAACAGCTTCAGGAGGTTTCCTTTTGCCACTGACCAGCTCGTGCTGAGGCTCTCGAACGCGTCCTGATCGTCGATAACGCAGGCCGGAAACGCAAGGGAGAGGCGAACCGCGAGGTAGATTCCCGGGAGAATCAGAAAGATGAGTCCGATGGAAACCGCAATCACGTAGGCGATCCAGATCACGATCAGCGAGAGGTACCGCCCGAGGACGGTCGAGGAGGCTCGCCCGATATCCCCGGACTCCCCGGACGCTTCCTGCTTGCCGATCACGTGGACGAGCCCGTCGATGTAGGGCAAGAGGAGCCAGCCGACCAGCGTGAGCACGACTCCGGCGGGTCCGAGAATCTCGGCGCCGAGTTCGATCAAGCCGTACAGCAAGAACACGACCATCAGTATCGGATTTCGACGGAGCCACTCGATTCCGTCGCCGATCGACCCGATCACGCCTTTCCGCTGGAGGGACGGCATACATCAACCAAACTGAGATAACAGATAGGTGTTACTGTCTCGGCGTGAACTGGCGCGGGGTATCGAACGTCACGTCCGTATCAGTTTCGGTGCGGCGACTCACCCGCGGAGAACGACCGAAAGCAAGCCGTTGCTGGATACGGAACGGTCAGTACCGATGAGTGACTGGCGAGACACCGAGTATCTCTGGGGTCGATCGCCTGCTGATTCTCCGGCGGTTCCGCTACACTATCCGCTGATCGCCGTATTCGCGATCGTCGTAAGCATCGCACCGTCGACGTGGTATCTCTCGACGGACCAGGGGTATCTGCTCTCGGCCGTCGTACTCGCTGCTGTCGCCGTATATGGGGTGATGTTTACGAGCGTTCGGCTATCGACGGACCCCGCGTTTCTCGTTCTCTTCGGCGGGTACTGGCTCGGACTCGTGGCGCAGTATCGGTTCCACGCGCCGCAGACGGAACTGTTCTACGTCGCGCTCAGCGCGCCACTCGCCGTGTTCGCGACCGTGGTCGTCCTCCCTCGGTTCGTCGAGGGGCGACGGCAGACGTTCGCGATGGCCCTCACGCTGGCCGCGGTCGCCGTCGCTCTGGTCGGGGTACTGGTACTCTGGTGGGCCGGAACGGCTGACACCGATCTTCCCGACTTCGTCGGCGAGGAGGTCATGGGACTGTACGCGATCCGGACGGTCTCGGTGTTCAGCAACCCCAACCCGTACGGCTTTTTCATGATGATCGGCTGTCTGGCGGCGCTGTACACCGTACTCGTTCGCGGCGGACTCGTCTGGATCGCCGCGCTCGGCGTCTGCGTGCTCGGACTGATCATGAGCGAGGGCGATGCTGCACTCGCCGGCGCGAGCGTCGGCTTGGTCATCGTACTCGCCGGACGACATCGGTTGCTCTCGTTTCTGGGTATCGGTGCCGGCGTCGCCGTGCTGTACGCGGGGATCCGTATCGGTCACGTCTCCGAGGTGATGCAGACGACGCTGATGAGTCGCATCGAGATGTGGGTGCGTTCCGTGGAGCTACTCGCGGCCGACCCCCTGTGGGGGATCGGCTTTGCGGACGTCGGGTCGCGATCGGCATCGGGAGGGAGTTCCATCACTCGTCGATCTACCCGCCGCTCAGTTCGGACACCGGTACCAGTAGCGGCCCGCACAACTCGTACATCTATCCGCTGCTCAGCACGGGAGTGATCGCCGGGTCGCTGTACCTCGGCTCGCTGGTCTACGCGCTCGGTCGTGGGATCAGGGGACGCTGGACGGCCTGGAAGGGGTTCGTCGTCGGTACCGCCGCCGGGATCTACGTCTACATGGCCTTCGAGTCGCACTTTCTCGGTGGGCTGGGCGTCTCGTCGGTCGTGTTCGGCCTGTTCGTCGGCCTCATGTTGCTGACCGAACCCGAAGAATCCGCGAGGGAGTCACGGCCTACTACCGCTCGAGAGGCGTTCGTAAGTAGCCGACTCGCCCGCGCGCTCACTCGAGTTCGACAGCGGGCCGCCGAGCGCGACGGGACCGGTTCGCGTCGCGACTCGAGGCGGGAGGGGTAACCGATTCGGTCCCGCGACCCTGAGCGTTACCGGAGACAGGCCGCGACTACCTCGAGCATCTCCTCGCCGCGAACCTCCTCGGCGAACAGGGGAACCCGCCGGACGTCGGTGCCACGGAAGAGGTCCTGGGCCTCCGCGAGGGCTTTCTGCTGGACGTCCCAGCGCCGCTGGCAGAACTCGCAGTCGTCCAGATTCGGCTGGAGGAACTCGCCCTCGACGTCGTCGGTGACGTCCGAGAGGGGTTCCATCACGCGGTTGACGACGAGGGTGCCCACGGGAATGTCGAACTCGCGGAGCTGCTGGCGCAGGCGCTTGGACTCGAGGACGCTCATCTCCTCGGGCACCATGACGATCCGGAAGTCCGTCCGCGCGGGATCACGCAGCACCGCTCGGAGCCGTTCGATCCGGTCGCGCAGTTCGTCCAGATCGTCGAGGTCGTCCTCCTCGGGTGGCTCCTGCCCGCCGAACATCCCTTTCATGCCCTCGAGCATGCCGCTCATCCGCTTGCGGAACTTCAGGATTCGGCCCATCATCGTGTCCATCAGTTCGGGTAACTGCAGCAGCCGAAGGGTGTGCCCCGTCGGCGCCGTGTCGACGACCACGCGCTCGAATCGGGGGTCGTCCATGTACTCGAGGAGGAGCTGCATCGCGGCGGCCTCGTCGGCGCCGGGCATCGCGCCGCCGAAGATGGCGTCCATCGGGGACTCGCCGCCGAGCATGTCGCCGAGACCGCCCATGCCGCCCATTCCGCCGCTCGCCTCGCTCCCACCGAACGGACCCTGGGTACCGCCACCGAACGCGTCGTCCTCGGACCCGTCGTCACTGAACCCGTCCCCACCACCGCCACCCAGAAACGCGGCCTGACCGCGCTCCATCGCGGCCTCGGGATCGATCTCGGCCGCGTAGAGGGGGATATCGTCTCGGATCCGACCGGGTTCGGATGGCACCTCGGTTTCGAACGTATCGGAGAGGGAGTGTGCGGGGTCCGTCGAGACGACGAGCGTGCTGGTGCCGGCGCGGGCGCTGTCGAGGGCGGTCGCGGCGGCCATCGTCGTCTTTCCGACGCCGCCTTTCCCGCCGTAGAGGACGTAGTCGGGGCCGTCGATCGGCTCGTCGGACGGCTCCACGTCGATCGTTTCGCGTTCGTCGTCCGCGACGGAGTCCGTCGGCGTCACCTCGATGGTGTGTGCGCCGTCGTCACCGCTCGAAGCGTCCTCGGCCTCCTCGTCGACCGGCTCGACGTCGATTCCACTCATGCCAGCCGGTTCTCCGTCCCGACACGAGTATTCGTCGGTCTCTCGATTCGAATCCCTATGCCGGCTACTCTCGCCCTCGAGCGGCGTCGCCGATCGAAAGCGCCGTCGGCACCGCCAGTACCAGCAGAAAGAGCCCCTGCGTGATCGGGTTGACGACGATCGAGTAGCCCGCCTGATGCCAGCGGCTTCGGAAGGGGAGCGCGTCCCAGGCCGCACGGTAGGCCACCACGATCGAGTAGCTCCAGACGAGCGCGTTGAAGCCGACGAGCGAGAGGACGGGCACCGTAAGCGAGTTGATATCCACGCCCCCGCTGTACAGGAGTCCGACGAGCAGGGCAGCGGGAACGCCGACGACGGAGAGCAGCGCCAGCGCCTGTATCAGAACGAGCCCCGTCCAGAATCGGCTGTCCTCGAGGCCGGCCCACCCGCGAGCGAACAGATACCGGTACGGCTCGCGGGTCCACTGCCGTTTCCGGTCGACCCAGGCCTCGAGGGTCGGGGGACAGTGCGCTCGAGCGTACCGATCGATAATCCCGAGATCGTAGCCGCGACGGGAGGCCGCGATTCCGAGTGGCACGTCGCCGTCCGCCTCGCGCTGCCACCGATCCAGGTCGGCCAGCACGTGCGCTTCGGTGAAGTATCCGGCACCAAGGAGGTGGTACGGCCCCTTGCTCGATTTGTAGCACAGATCCGACCAGCCCGCACTCGCCATCGACTCGAGCAGCGGCAGGACGCCGTCGTCGGCGTTTCCGACCGTCCGCTTGGCCTGCACGATGTCGTACTCGTCGAGGCCGGCGACGGCGAGTTCGAACGTGTCGACGGGGAGCCGCGTGCCGGCCTCGAGGACGGTGACGACGTCGTCGTCCGCGAACGTCCGGGACTGGGTATCGTAGGCGTGCGTGAGCGCACCGGCTTTGGCCCGCGAGACGCCGGTTCCCGTGAAACACCACTCGTCGGGAGACCGATCGCTCGCCAGTGCATCGCGGTCGGTTTCGATCGTCACGACCTCGAGACCCGGCGGTCGATCGGCGCCGATTTCACCCTCGAGTTCCGGTGCGGCCGTTTCGCGAGGGTCGTACGCGACGATCACGCGCACGAGCGACACCGGATAGCTCTGGGACGCGAGGCTCTTGAGGGTCTCCCCAAGGAGGTCCCACTGATCGTGTTCGACTGATATGAGGACGTGCATCCGCGGGAGCTGCGTGGCGGGAAGTCGACAGCGGGGGCCGGAACCGTGCTCGAGGGCGGGTGCGACAGCGTTTCGATCGAGCGGCGGTGGCGGTTCGGAGCCGCCGTCGGCGCGGGCCTGGATTGGCCGTCGCTCACGCCGTCTGTTCGCCGTCTCGAGGGCGCGTCCGAGCGTCCGTTCGTCGACCTCGTTCGTCGGTCGACGGACGAACAGGCCGAGCAGCCCGCAGTTGACGAGGGCGTAGCATAACTGCGTCAGGACGAACGCGGCGACGACGGCCTCGAGCAGCATCTCCCTGCAACACTCTCGGCCGCTCGTATCTGTATTGCGGCCGGAGCGCGGGTGGCAGTCTCCGTCAATTGCTCACTACGTGTGTTTATTGTACGCTCGAGTGTGGACGTTCGATCGTGAAAATAAGCGTTCTGCAGTTACTGGCGGCGATGAGTTCCACGTCCTCCCCAACCGATTCGCTCGCTCCGCCATCTGCGAACTGCGCAAAGCGCCGTTCGCACGGTACGCGGAACCTCCGGTCCCGCGCTATCGCTCCCTCATCCCTCGCACGATACCGTCGGCCGGCCTCACTGTCGTTCGGCCGACCCACAGCGCGCGCCACCGCGCGTGGTCTGACTGGACCAAGCAATAATGCCTTCGTCTGTACTGACTGTTGCGGATACTGAACCAATCACTTACTGCGGTTTTTGCCAGAGCCGTTGGATCCTGAATCCGACACGGATTGCCGTCGGACTCGAGGTCGGCAGTCGAGTCAGTCGAAGTAGGTTGCCAGCCGCTCGGCCGCCTCCTCGACGCGCGGCGTGACGAGAGCGAATCGGAGCCACGCCGTTCGCGAGTCGCCGAACGCCTCGCCGGGCATGCCGGCGACGCCGGCCTCGTCGATCAATCGTTCGACGTTCTCGAGCGTCCCCGGATAGCCGTCGAAGCGGGCCATGACGTAGAACGAGCCCTTCGGCGTGGTGTACTCCGCACCTGCCGCGTCCAAGGCGTCGGTGAACGTCACGACGCGCTCGCGGAGCAGGTCGCGATTGGCTTCGTAGTAGTCCGGACCGGTCTCGCGCAGGGCCTGCAGGACCGCGTACTGGCCGGGACGGGTGGTCGCGACGTTGACCAGCATGTGCCGGCTCTTGGCGTTCTCGACGAGGTGCGGTGGAAAGATCGCGTACCCCACGCGCACGCCGGTGATCGCCATCGACTTCGAGTACGCGTTGGTGACGATCCGGTGGTCCGAATCGAACTCGAGCGCGCTCGAGAACTCCCCCGAGAGGTCGAAGTGATCGTACACCTCGTCGCTGACGAGGATCGCGTCGTACTCCTCCGCGACGGCGACGAGTTCCCGAACCGTCTCCTCCGGGTAAACCGCCCCGGTCGGGTTGTTCGGCGAGTTGACGACGATCGCCGCCGTCTCCTCGCTTGCGGCCTCGCGAACGTCGGCGGGATCGAGTTGCCCCTCGTCGTCCGTCGCGACGAATCGCTGGGTCCCACCCAACATCGTCGTCTTGCCGGGATAGTAGGGGTAGACCGGATCGGTGAGGATGACCTCGTTCCCGCGGTCGCGCTCTAACGCCCGCGCCATCGCGAGGTAGTTCGCCTCACCCGCGCCGTTCGTGATTACCACCTGCTCGGCGTCGACGCCCCGCCGAGCGGCGATCTCCTCGCGTAACTCGAGTAATCCCTCGCTCGGCGGGTACTGGAACTGTTCGGGCTCGAGGTCGGCGTACTCGTGCAGGCCGTCCCGAAGCGCCTGGGGCGGCTCCCAGTCGGGGTTCCCGCTGACCATGTCGATGACGTCGCGGTCGGCCCGCTTGGCGTACTGCATAACGTGGAAGAACAGCGGCGTCTCGTACTCCATGTAGGGTAGACTGGAGCCACGGACCGTCGTTCTTTCCGTTCGAACCGCGGATCCGCTCGCGCGAAACCCGTGCTTTGACACGTCGTCGGCCCCTCGTCTCGAATACGATGAACGACGACATCGACCGCGAACTGCCGATGGCCGTCGCCGACGCGCTCCGGGACCGCGAGGAGACGCTCGCCGTCGCCGAGTCCTGTACTGGCGGGCTGATCGGCGCCGCGATCACGGCCGTTCCCGGTGCGAGCGACTACTTCGACTCCGGCCTGACGACCTACGCCTACGACGCCAAACGCCGGCATCTCGGCGTCAGCCGCGAGGCGCTCGACGAGTACGGCGCCGTCTCCGAACCCGTCGCGTACGAGATGGCCCGCGGCGTGCGAGACGTCGCGGACGTCACGTGGGGGATCGCGACGACCGGCGTCGCCGGCCCGACCGGTGGCACGGAGGAAGATCCGGTCGGTACCGTCTACATCGGCGTCTCCTACGCCGGTCCGTGGGGGAGCGAGTCCTCGTTTTCCGCCGTCAACCGGTACGTCTTCGACGGCGACCGGGCGACAGTCCGGGCGAAGACCGTGAATCGGGCGCTCGAGGATCTGCTCGAGGCGATCGACGCTCAGTGATCGTCTGCTCGGTCGGTGAGTGTGTCCATCAGTCGCGAGGGTGTTTTCCGTCGACGATTTCGGCCGACCGGCGAGCGTTTTCGACAGCTAGACCAGAACCGGTTTTTGAATTAGCAGACTAGTGGCCGCATGAACCGTCAGCACGCCGTCTTTGCAGCAGGCGCTCTCGCACTCTTTACTGCGATCGTCCACCTGGTGTTCGGGATGGTCGATCTGTACAACTGGCTCGTCAACGGCGACTCCGTCTCGATACTGCCGTTTGCGTTCGTCGCGTTCTCGCTGATCGTCTTCCTCCTCATCTACACGTACTCCAAGGGACTGCTCCGAGAGGCGCAGGCGTACGCCGCGGGTGCGGCGGTCATGTTCCTCCCGATCGTCGGCTACGCCGACTGGCACGCGGCGGGAATCACCGAATCAGCCCTCGGTCTCGACGATGCCGGACTGGGACACGAGCACAGCCACGATGGGGATGGTCACGATCACAACGGGGATGACGACCACAGCCACGACGACGGTCACAGCCACGATGATGATCACAATGGTGACGACGGCCACAGTCACGATGACGACCACGACCACAACGGCGACGACGACCACGACCACAACGGCGCCGACGACCACGATCACAACGGAGACGATCACAGTCACGATGACGACCACGACCACAACGGCGACGATCACAGCCACGACGGCGACGCTGGCCACGAACACAGCCACGACGACGAGGGTGGTGTCATCGAGGTGACGATCGACCACCTGCGAGACGATATGATGGCCCTGTCGACCAAAGTCGCCGAGTTCGCGGCCTTCGTCCTCTTTACGGCGCTCGCGATCGCGGAACGATAACCGGATTCGGAATAGGCTGCCTCGAGCGAGCCGACGACACCGGAACTCGAGACGAGAACGGACTCCGACTTGCTCCCGTCTCGCACGTCACGACCAACCGACACGAGCCGATGACAGTCCTCGAGAGAAACCTTTTCGGCGGTCGCCTCTCCAGTAGCGATAGATGAACAAGAAGGGACACGTTCTCAACGCCGTTCTTCTGAGTCTCGGACTGGGCTACCTCCTCGAGCCGGCGGGCGACCTCGAGACGTTTCGGGCCATTATTATGATCGGCGTCCCGGTGACGCTGGGGGCCCTCTTTCCGGACGTCGACACGGCGTTCGGCAAACACCGGAAAACGCTGCACAGCCTTCCGGTACTGGCCGGCTTCATCGCCTTCCCGTACGTCTTCGGAAACCTCGAGTACGTCTGGATCGGCGTGTTGACCCACTACGTGCTCGACGTGGCGGGGAGCAAACGCGGCATCGCGCTGTTCTACCCCCTCTGGAAGAAGGAGTTCGGGCTACCAGTCGGCGTCGCGGTCAGCAGCAAACACGCGACCGCGGTGACGGTCGTTATCACCGTTCTGGAACTGGTGCTCGTCGCGGCGGTTCTCTACGAGGTTCCTCAGTGGGGCCTCGAGCTAGGGCGGCAGACGCTCGGCATCTAGCGAGTCCGTCGACGCTGCGTACCGAACACGGCCCCGCTGGAGGACGTTCGTGAGCGGTTACGAGTACTCGAGACGGACCTGGTGACGTCGGGGCGTAGCGCACGTTAACCGCGTGGGTGCAGTACGTAACGCATGACCACTACATCGCGTCGAACGATCGGTAACACGGCCGTCGCCGTCGGAAGCCCGTGGTTGTTCTTCGCCGTGTCGGTGGGGGCGACCTGGCTGTTCTGGCTGTCGGCTATCGCCTTCGGTCTTCGATTCGACAGCGCCGCGGGAATTCTGTTACTGCTGGCGGGACTCGCCGCTCCCGGGGTCGCCGGCATCGGGTTCGTCTACCTCGTCTACGGAACGCGAGGGCGAGCGGATTTCTGGGCCCGGATCACGGAGGTGCGTCGAATCGGAGTCCGGTGGTTCGCCATTATTCTGCTACTCCCAGTCGCGGTGACGCTCGTCGCAGCGGCCGTCGATCTGCTGCTGGGCGGTTCAGGCCTCGTGTGGGGCGAGGGAGTGAGCGAGTTCGGGACGAATCCGGCGGCGATTCTGCCGGCGCTGTTCTTCGTGACGCTCCCGCCGATACTCGAGGAGCTGGGGTGGCGAGGCTACGCGTTAGACCGGCTGCAACTGCACTGGTCCGCACTCGGCGCGAGCCTGATCCTGGGCGTCGTCTGGTCGCTCTGGCATCTCCCCCTATTCTTTATTCCGGGGTCGTTCCAGCACGATATGGTTGGGTTCGGGACGATCGGGTTTTGGCTGTTCACGATCGGAATCGTCTCGCTCTCGCCGGCGTTCACGTGGGTGTACAACCACACCGCGCGGAGCATCCTCGGCATCATCCTGTTGCACGGCTGGGTCAACTTCACCGCCGAAACGCTCGAGGTCGCGGATCCCGCCTACTACCTCCACTGGATACTGTTAGCCGTTGTGCTCACGGTGATCTGGGGGCCGAAGACCCTGACGAGGGCGGACGACGTACCGCATCCGCCGACCGATTCCGAGCGGTAGGTCAGCCGGTCGACAGGCTACTCTCACCCTCGCATCGGGTGGTGATCCGCGACCGTTACAGCCGCCATACGAGTTCGTGGTGGTCGGTTCGTCCACAAAGCGAAGGGCTCGAGTGCGAATCGGCGACCGGAAAATCAGTTGTTCGGCGTCCACTCCCGGCAGGCGTCCATGTCGTCCATCGCTTCGTCGTGGCGGCCGCAGTACGGGACCATTCCCTCGGACGAGCGAACGTACTCGAAGTGGCCGCAGTTCCCGCAGTACTGGTCTGTCGGTTCGTTCGGCGTGGCCGGCTCCGAGCCGACGATTTCGGCGTCGCGGCCGTCACCGGCGTCGAGCGGCGAGGAGAGATCCGACGTTGCCGTCCCGCCGTCGCTGGTCGGGGTACCGGCGGTCGGCGCTCGAGGACGTGCCGAGCCACTGGAACGGCCGGTGCCGGCACTGGTTCCCGTCGTCGACCGTGATTTCGATTCGGAGGCGGTCGAGGATTCGTCGTACGACAGTCGTGTTCCGTCGGACTCTGAATCGTTGGTCTGCGTCTCGACGTCGCCGTCCGGCGTGCCGCCGAAGAAGCCGATGCCGCCGAAGCCGGTCGACTCGTTCGATTCGGTGACTTCGACGACGGTCTGGTTGTGCCGGGTGACGTTCATCTCGAGTGCGCCGCCGGGGTCGTTGCGGGTCTTGAAGTTGACGACGGCGGTGAACAGGCTCCAGAGGGCCGTAAACAGGCCGAGCAGGTAGATTGCGGAGACGCGGAGCGTGTGGTCGTCGCCGTAAGATCGCCAGTCGTTGGGGTAGGCGCCCCAGAAGAGGACGACGCCGAGCAGACACAGGCTCACGCTGATCGCCGCGGCGGCCTGGACCCGACGGCCGGCCGGAAGGACGATGAAGACGCCGACGAGCGCGGCCGGGACCCCGAGGCCGGCGAGCACGCCGGCGACACGGATGGACGCGTAGTGGGCGTCGATGTTCGGAGAGAGCGATGCGGCGAGCCCGCTCCAGAGGTCGGTCGTCGCCACGAGTACGGCCGCGACCGCCAGGATCGCGCCGACGAGGACGAGTGCCGTCCCCGCGTACAGACGCTGGGGGCTCGCCACCTCCCCTGCGCTCCCGTCGTAGGCCTCGGTCAGGCTTGTCATGCACGGGTGTTCGGACTCCCACCACAAAACGATACGTCAGACACACGTCGTGCGATAGAGCGGTCACACGACGCCGAACCGTCGGGATTCCCACCGCTGTCGGGCCGATCGGCCGGTGAAGCGAACCGCCGACTCCGGAACCGCCTCCCCTCCGGAAACGAAAGCTTGAATCGACGCGCTCGCAAACCCCCGTTCATGAGCGACGAGGACGACGAGGAGCCAGCCGTGACACTCGGAGAGCCGACCCCCGTCGAGGGTGCCCCCCTCGCCCGCGTCACGTCCCGGCTGGTCTGGCCCAAAGAGAAAAGCGAGATCGATCGACTCGAGGGCGACAGCGTCGTCCGAACGCCCGACGGGCCACAGGAGCTGTCGACCATTCTCGAGGAGATCGACGAGACGTACTTCCAGCGCCACCAGGAGTTCGAAAATCACGTTCGAGCGGTTATCGGCACCGGACCGATCCCGACGGCGGACGAGTAAGTAGCCGTGGCGACCGAGGGTGCCCGGAGCGGCGGTCGGTGGCTTCGCGACCAGTTCGATCGGCTCTCGTGGTTCCAGAAGTCGCTGCTGACCGGTGCGATCCTGACGATTCTGTGGATGAACTACGTCCCGGGCGACCTCGAGCGACGGGTCTGGGTCGACGGACTGTTACTGATCGGCGGCCCGCTCGCTCTGGGCCTCACGCACGGGAACCACATCGGCTGGAACATCAACCGCGTCGCCGTCCGGAACGCGGTGTTGCTCTCGCTGTTCGTCCTCCCGTTCTACCTGATCGGCTCGACGCTGCCGACGATCCGAGCGTTCTATCCGATGTGGGAGACGTCGGCCGCACTGGGCGAATTCGTGCCCCACGCGGTCCAGCTATTCATCCTTGCGCTGGCCGCCGAGACGTACTATCGCGGCCTGCTCTGTGTCGGCGTCAGGGAGATCGGGTTCAAGGCAGTGCTCATCAGCCCCGTCGTCTACATGATCCACCACGCCGGGAAACCGCCGATCGAGTTCTTGCTGTCGGGACCGACGGACATCCTCTTCGGCGCGGTGGACTACGAGTCCAACTCCATTCTCCCCTCCGTCATCGCCCACGGAGCCGGGCTCGTGTTGCTCGACTGGCTCGTGGTTCACGATCCGCTGTTCGATCCGACGTCGGCGTTGCAACACCTCGAGTGGCTGCCGGTTCCGTTGTGACTCGAGTTCACAAACGAAGAAAATTCGTCGCGACCGATACCGGGACGGTCACGGTCCGATCAGCGATCGACCGATCAGTGACGATTCGCGGCGAACGAGGCGACGGCGAGACCGACGGCGACGAGTGCAACACCTCCAGTGAATCCGGGAGTTCCGTCGCTCGCGTCGTCGCTCGCCGTCGTCGCTCCCGAAAGCGTCAGCTCGAATCCGTCGAGATCGGTTTCGGCGTCCCACGTCGCCCGAGTCTCGTCTTGCGTCGTCGGTTCCGGTGTCGACGACTCGATCGTCGCCTCAGTTGGTGCGGTCACGACGAGTGATCGATCGGCGTCGAATCCGCTTGCGAACGGTTCCGTGACGACGAGCGTGTCGTCTTCGACTGCCGCCAGTCCCTCCCAGGTCACGGAGAGCGTCACGATTCCGCGGTCGTCGGAGACGGAAACGTCGGCCGATTCGGTAGCCACCGTCATCTCGCGCCCGACGTTGGCTTCCGCGTTTGTCGCAACTGAATCGAACCGATCAGCGCCCCGGTCCAGTAACTCATCTTGTGCCGATTCGTCCTCCCGAAGCGTTTCGAGCGCATCACGTTCGTCCGGGTCAGTGAGGTCGTAAATCGAAATCAACGACACGGTGGCATCTCCGTCTGCGTCGAGGTCGACGTGAACCGCTGATTCCTCGACGGACTCTCCGCTGTTCGAACTCGATGCGGCGACTGGCAGTGCGAACGCGCTCACGAAGAGGAGCGAAATGACGCCTACGGTAGCGAGTTCGCGCTGCATCGTTACTCGTCACCACTGTGGCTGTCGGTTTCTTCGTGCTCGGCTTCGTTCGCGGTTTCCGAGTCGTCGCTACCGGATTCTGGTTCGTCTGTTACGTTTGCGTTGTCGGTCGAATTGGTTTCGTCCGCGTCCTCGCCAGCCGATCCGTCATCGGCGTCGCGGTCTGGAGCGGTTTCGTTCTGCTGTGGGGCATCGTTGCCCCGATCCGTGCCCGGCGTGTCTATCGGTGCTCCCGGTTCACGGTCCGCGAAGGGTGACTGGCCGACGCTGTCACCGGCGATCGACTGTGCGATCGCGGCGACATCGCCACCGCCGAGTTCGGCGGCATTGGTTCGGAGCTCTGCAATCGCGCTCGCGTTGATCCCTCGGTCCTCGAGGACGGACTCGTTCAACTCACCCGCGGTAGCGCTGGCGTCTCCCGCGACGCGTTCGACCGTGGCCGTCTCCGCGGCGATCGTCGCGACTTCAGCTCGGTACTGTCCTTCGCTAATCTCGCCGGATTCGCGGGCTTCTTCGAGCGCTTCGAGGCGCTCTTCGTGTTCAGCGAATCGCTCTTCGGCGTCGGCGAACTGCTTTTCGACGACGTCCGCTCGCTCGTCGTCGGATTGTGCGTTCGCGAGCGCGATGCCGTAGGTTCGCTCCGAGAGCTCACCCTGAAGCTCCGCTTCCTGTACGCCGATGGCACCGGTTAGCTGTTCGCCGGGGGCAATCGATTCGTCGTCGCTCTGGTTCTGTTCGTTCGCGAGGGCACCCGCCGCGCCGAGTGGCATCGCTGCCAGCGAGACGACGAGTGCGACCGCCAGTATGATCGTCGTGAGTCGGTTCATGACAACTCATCCTATGGAGTAACCGGTGATATACACTCGAGTTGATTACTCCGGTTCAACGACCGTTTCCGACGTTTTCTCCCATTTTCGATCCGTTGCAGTCTGGCGATTTCTCGAGTTGGTCGGTCGAAGCGCGAGTGCGTGCTCGCCGGCGTCAATTTCCTCGAGAGCAGTTCGTGACCACTCCACTGCGTTTCTCAGATCGACGCCGACAGTACCGGCCGCTCACCGCTACCGGCGGCCCCAACCGTGGAATCCGTCGGTAACGGCTGGCGCCTCGTCGCCGACGATCGCTCACCCGTTTTGGATCGAGTCGGCTGCCGTATCGGAGGCCTCGTCGTCCGCCGGAAGCGACAGCACGTTCTCGCGTCCGAGACGGAACGACTCCAGTTCGCCCTCCTCGCGGAGGGTGCTTACGACCTTACTCGTCTTCGCGTCGGTCCACTCCAGTTCCTCGACGACGGTCTGCTGTTTCATCCGCCCGCCGTACTCCTCGAGCAGGCGGAGAACCTGTTCTTCGTTGCTGAGCAGGTCGTCCCGCGGATCGGGAGTGTCGTCGGTCCCCGCTGTCGCCGTCCGGGCATCGGCGTCGCTCGCCTCCGCAGCGGAGGGTGACGTGGGGGCGTCGGCGGGTTCGTTCGTGGCGGACGAACGAGTTCGGTACCACCAGATCCCACCGGCTCCGACGGCGACGACGACCGCGGCCGCACCGATGGCTATCGTTCCGAAGCCGAGTCCACCGGAAGAGACGACGACGCTGGGCTCGCCGGAGACGAAGTCGGTCTCGCTTCCGTGCCAGATGACGGTCCGGTCACGTTGGTCGTCCGGGTCGGGTTCGGCCGAGACGAGTTCGTACGCCTCGGGCCACCCGATCGACAACCGCGTTTCGTCGTCGAGGTACAGTCCCTCGATCGCGTCGCCCGCGTGGAGTTCGTCGCCGTCGACCGCGGCGAAGCCGTGCCACGTGAACGTGTATCTGACAACCCCGTACTCGGCACCGAACGACTGACGGGCGGTTTCGACGGTGAACTCCTCGGCCGACATCTCCCGATCCGTTGCGCTGACCGCCGTCGCCACGGTGTCGTCGATTCGATCCGCGAACTGGTCCCTGTACGCGTCCGGGTCCTCATCGATATCGTCTCTGATGGATTCGAAGGCTTCGGTGCTCTCGTCGTCGTCGAGACGAACCCAGAACTCGACGGACCACTCGGCGCTGCCGTCTTCCTCCAGCGAAATATCGAGCCGCGTCTCGTCGGCGTCGATCTCTTCCGGCTCTCCCGCGACGGAGACCGACTCCGAGCTGCTCGGTTGGGCGACCGCCATCGGCGTGGCAGCGACGGTCCCGACGCCAACGAGGAGGACCACCAGCACGACGCGGAGATTCATACGCCACCGTGCTACCAGCGGTGCTTAAAATAATCGGTCCTCGATAATTCTTGTCAAAACGGTAGCCAACGTGTTAGATGTTTCAACCCTCGGTACCCGAATCTACGACCGTTTACGCTCCGGATGGTGGAGCATCGCCGGCACCCGGAACGAAACGTTGGATGGCCTCGCCGAGTGCGGAGAGGACGCCGCTAACGAAGTCGTTAACCGACTGAAGCAGACCCGTCACGAAATCGGGAACCGGGTCGGGCAAGTCGACCGGCGGCCCCTCGCCCTGGGCTGTCGCCCCGTTAGTTGGCTGTGCCGTCGCTGCAACCGTCCCCCCGACGAGGACGACGAAGGCGATCGTGAGCACGAGTAAGTATCGATTCATCACACCAATTCGACGGACCCTCACCGGCATTAACCGGTCAGTTCGTTACCTCGGCTTGCACCGATTCTTCGGCGGTTTGTCGCCCGTTTTCCCCGGGTTTCCTCGAGATGCGTCGGTCAAGATCCGCACCGAGTGAGACTCCACAAACCGCGTCCGGTTCGCGCTCGCGGACACGAATCTACCGACTGCCAGCCGCGTTTCGACCACACGTATTTGAGCCACGACGGTGAAGAGTGGGTATGTCACTGCCAATAGACCCCGCGACGATCGACCCGGAGGATTTCGGCGAGAAACAGGCCGTCCTCGAGATGGACCACGAGGACGCGATCGAACACGTCCGCGAGGTCTGTGAGGACGTCGGCTTCGGCATTCCCGTCGAGTTCTCGCCCTCCGAGCTGCTCAACGAAAAGGTCGACGCCGACCGTGATCCCTACTACGTGCTCGGGGCCTGCAATCCCAACATCGCTGATCAAGCACTCGACGAGACGATGAAAATCGGCGGTCTCTTTCCCTGCAACATGATCGTCTGGCAGGAGGAGCCAGAACGCCAGCGGGTCTACCACCTCTCGATCATGAAGGTCGCCCGACTGCTGGGTACGGCACCGGACAACGAAGCGTGGGACGACATCATCGATACCACCGGCGATCTCACCGAGGAGGTTTTCGAGCGGCTCGACTCCGTTGATACCGAAGTCACCGACTGATACGGTCTGCTGTACCGATTTACCGGTGCAACCGCAGGACGGTTTCGGTTGCACCGGAACTGACTTCCAGTAGTCCGTACGACGCTGCGAGCGCCTGTCGACTGACAACCGCACTCCCGCTTGCGCTATCTCTGTACCGCCGCTCGCCACTGTTTCCACCGAGTCGACTCGCTCGAGCCGCCGTACTCGTGATTTCGAATCCGTTTGCGCCCCAAATGTCAATCTTTACGTATTGTTCGCCTCACGTGACAGTATGGACGCTCGAACCGCATTTTTCGCCCTCCTGCTCGTCGCTCTCGGCGTGATCTGCGCCCTGTTGGTCGCCCCGCTGTTGCAGTACGTGCTGGCTGCGGGCCTCCTCGCGTTCGTTCTCTACCCGGCCCACGAGCGACTCGAGAAGCGACTCGGTGCTCGTCTCTCCGCGCTCGCGCTCACCGCGTTCGCGATCGTCGCCGCCGTCGTCCCGCTGATCTACTTTTCGATCGTCGTGCTCCAGACCGTGTTCTCCTTTCTGGACGATTTCGACGAACTCGCCGCCGTCGAGGAACTCAGGGCCGCAGCCCTCGAACTCGGGATCGAGGCGGAGGTGCTCGACGAACTCGAGTCCGAACTCCTCGCGGAGATCGAAGGCTCGCTCTCCGGTTCCGTCGAGATCGTCCTACAGGAGCTGATCGGGCTTTTGAACGCGAGCATTCGGATGAGCTTCGGGCTCCTCGTGCTGGTGTTTCTCCTGTACTATCTGTTGGTTGACGGCGACCGGTTCGTCGCCTGGGTCAGCGACATCGCACCGCTCGAGGACGACGTTCGAGACGAACTGTTCGACGAGATCGAGGTCGTCACCTGGGCGGTGATCTACAGTCACGTCCTCGTCGCCGTCGTGGAAGGGCTGCTGGGTGGACTGGGCTTTTACTTGCTCGGCGTCCCGAACGTGGCGTTCTGGACCGTGGTCATGATCGTCGTCTCGTTCCTGCCGGCGGTCGGCGTCTGGCTGGTCTGGGGGCCGGCCGTCGTCTACCTCGCCATCACGGCAGATCCGCTTACCGCGGCCGTAATGCTCCTGTACGGGATTGCCGTCCTCTCGATCGTCGACAACTACCTGCGGGCGATCTTCGTCGACCGCGGCTCGGGACTGCATCCGGCGGTGGTCCTCGTGGGCGTCATCGGCGGGATCTACCTGCTCGGCATTATGGGACTGTTCCTCGGCCCGGTTCTGCTCGCGGTGTTCAAGGCCGGACTGAACGTCTTCAACACGATGAACCTGACCGTCGAAGAGGGTGACTCGCAGCCGGCCGATGCGGAGTCCGACGGACAGCTCGCGGAGGCGGAGTAGTCGTAGCGAGAATCTGGCGTCGTCGTCAGTCGCGTCTCGAGTCGCGTGCTCACTACCGCTCGTTCTCCCGGTCCCACTCACCGCCGTTCGTCGTCCCCGCCGACCTGCTCGCCCTCGCTCGCGTCGACCTCCTCGAGGTACTGTTCGGCGTCGAACCGAACGTACGCCGAGAAGACCGCGATCACGCCGACGACGAACAGCGGGACCCCGACGAGCAACGCGAGCATCGCGATCACGGTGAGCAGTTCGGTACTGACGAGTGCGAGCCACATACCCGATCGTACGGCGCTGGACGGTTTAGAGGCGCGGGTTCTCGACGGCGTGTTTCGAGGAGAATCATCCTGTCAGAGCCACTCGAGGAAGCAAAAGCGGTTCAGATCGAGTGGGATGGGTGGGCCGCCGGTCGTCGAGACTACCCGCCTCGAGAGAACGCGCTGAGGTTCGACTGCAACCCGGCGGCGAGTTCGGACTTTCGCCGGAGTCGGGCGTAGGAGACCGGTAACTGCGTCGAAACCTCGGCGACGGCCTCGTGGAACGTCTCGGCCTCGCCGTACTCGCCCTCGAAGGCGTTTCGGACGCTCTCGCGGACCTGCCAGACGCCGACGGGAGCCCAGTAGTCGTCGCTCACTTCCCGGAGGACCAGACACTTCGCCTGGCGGCCGATCGACTCGAGGTACTCCAAGACCCCCAACCGGGCGGCGTAGTAGGCTCCGGCCGTTTCCTCGACGTAGCTCGAGCGCCCTTCGTACCCCTCGCTCGCGCTCTGGAGCCAGACATCGTCGCCAGGATTGGGGTTCCAGATGCTGCCGGGGGCTTTCATTTCGACGAGCTCGAACTCCCAGTTGCCCGGCGCAAGCACGACCCAGTAGCGGTTTCCCATGTACTCGTTGGCCCAGACCTGCACCTCGTCGATGCTTGGTTTGCTTCGGATGCCACCGCGCAGGTACTGGCCGATCGTATCGTCGACGGCGGTGATCGACCAGCGCGTGGGGACGAGGCGGCGCTGTTTCGTCTCGCCGAGCGCGCCCGCCGAGAGGATCGAGTTGATCTCGTAGACGTCGAAGCCGCGACGATAGAGGTAGGTCATCGCGCCCTGGGCCTGCCAGTCGTCGTCCTCGAGAGTCTTCTTGACCTGCTTGGGGACGTAGGGATTTTCCCGCAGTTCGGCGTTGCGAGCGTTAGCACGGGGGCCGCGGGGCGTCGCGACGTCCGTCCCCGCGTCGAGTCCCAGATCCGGCGCGTCGTCGAGGCCGATCTCGAGGTCGACCGGCTTGCCGGCGATGGCGATCTCCCGCTGGACGCCAACGAAGCCGTCCCAGGTGTCGTGGACGGAGGGAGCCATCCGGCTCGCGATGCTCGGTGAATCGACGTTCGCGCGCTTGCTGGAGTTCAACAGCCCCGTGCGGCGCTGGAGCACGTCCGGAATGTCGTACCCCTGCTGGTACCAGTTGCCGTCGGTGACGTACTCCTCGGCCGCGTCCTCGTCGCCGACCGGCGAGAGGAGTCCCACGGGGATGTCGGGGTAGTTCGACCGGCCGACGAAGATCGACGGCGCCGTCGATCCCACGAGGGAGTCGCCGCTGAGCGCGCTGTCGAACCGTTGCTCGAACTCCTCGAGATGGTCCGTGATCGCGTAGGACTTCTCCTTCGCGAGGCGGCGTCGCTCGGCCTCCTCGTCGGGCTCGAGATCCTCGATGTAGTCGTCGAGGCGCATTCGGTTGCGTGTAGGAACGGACCGGGTTTGAATGTTGAGTTGCGAGCCGACGGTCGGCCCCAATCGGACGGTTTCAGGGACCGAAATCGTCCGAGTCGTTATGTACTGCTTCGTGGTACACCTCCGCACACCCGTGGATCTTCTGTCAGTCGTGATCGCGATCCTCGCGCTCGGCGTCGGCGCGCAGGTGCTCGCCAAACGCCTGCAGGTCCCCAGCGTGCTCTTTCTCATCGTCATCGGCGTTATCGTCGGCCCGGAAGGCTTCGGATTCGTCACCATCGAGACCTTCGGGGACGGACTCTCGACGGTCGTCGGCGTCAGCGTCGCCATCATCATCTTCGACGGCGCCTTTCACCTCCGGCGCGAGAAACTCGAGCAGGCCCCACAGGCCGTGGTCCGACTCATGACGATCGGTGCGGCGTTGACGTTTATCGGGACGGCGCTCGCGGTTCGATTCTTCCTCGGCACCGAGTGGGACGTCGCCTTCCTGATCGGCGCGCTGTTGATCGCGACCGGCCCGACGGTGATCACGCCGCTGCTCGAGGTGCTCACGCTCCGGGAACACGTCGGCACCGCCCTCGAGGCCGAGGGGATATTCAACGACGTCACCGCCGCCGTGCTCGCGATCGTTATCTTCGAAGTCCTCGTCGTCGGGGACTCGCCGGAGCTGATTCCGCCGGCGTTCCTCCAGCGGCTGGCGGCGGGGATCGGTATCGGGATCGTCATCGCGCTTCTCGTCCGCACGATTCTCGTTCACGCGACGACGCCGGCGGGGAACGCGCCGCAGTTGGCCCGGCTGGTGACGCTCGTCGGCGCGCTCGCCGCGTTCGGTCTCGCCGAGTCGGTGTTCTCCGAAACCGGCGTGGCCGCAGCCGCGACGGCCGGTTTCGTCCTCGGTAACGTCGACCTGCCCCACCGGGAGGAGATCCTCCAGTTCAACCGCGACCTCACGCTGATCGTGCTCTCGTTCGTCTTCATCTCGCTCGCGGCGCTGATCGACGTCGACTCGCTGCTCGGACTCGGACTCGGGGGTATCGCCGTCGTCGTGGCGGTCACGCTCGTCATCCGCCCCATCCTCGTCGCGCTCTCGGCGACCGATCGCCAGTTCAGTCGCGACGAGCGACTCTTCCTCTCGTTCGTCGGTCCCCGAGGGATTATTCCGGCGTCGGTGGCGACCCTGTTCGCCATCGAACTCGAGGCGGCGGGCCAGTTCGAGGCCGCCCAGACGCTCGCGGGCACCGTCTTTCTCGTCATCTTCATCACAGTCGTCCTGCAGGCGGGGCTCGCCCGCCAGATCGCGGAGTACTTTCAGGTCATTCCAATGCGCACCATCATCGTCGGCGGCGGCCGGGTCGGCCGGTCGCTCGCCACACGACTGGAGAATCGCGGAGAGAACGTCGTCCTGATCGACGAGAACCCGGACATCGTCGAGGATCTCCGACGGGACGGATTCACCGCCCACGAGGGCGACGGCACCGACGACGAAACGCTGCGAGAGGCCGGCATCGAGGACGCGAAGATCGCCGTCGCGACGACGGCGGACGACGACACGAACCTGCTGGTCTGTCAGCTCTCCCGGACGAAATACGACGTCGAGACCGTCGTTGCGCGGGTCAACACGCCCGGAAACGTCGACGCATTCGAGACGCTCGACGTCCGGGCCATCGACGTCTCGAGCGCGACCGCGTGGTCGCTCGACAATCAGATCGAACGACCCGCGCTCGCCCAGTGGATGACCCAGATCGGGGAGGGCCACGACGCCCAGGAGATCTCGGTCACCGCCAGCGATTTGGTCGGTTCGACCATCGCCGAGCTAGACGCCGAGATCCCCGACGGCTGTATCGTCGCCGTCATCGCGCGCGAGGGGGAGACGTACGTCCCCGGTGCTGACACGGTTCTCGAGGAGGGAGACAAGGTGACGTTTCTCGGGCGCGAGGATGCGGTGAAAGCAGCCGTCCGGCGGTTTCATCCGCACGACTGACGGCTGCAGTTTCGACCGCAGAATGTCAGAGGCAGAGGTCCGGGCTGGCGTTCACCAACCGAACCTCATCCTTCCCTTTCGGCTGGAATATAAAGTACCCAGCCGGGTGTTTTCTGGCTCAGAAAACGCTGGGGTGAATCGTCCCATACCACTCGTCAACACGCATCGTGGATAGCGTACCGGTCTCGAGCCCCCAAAAGACAACCGTTAAAAACGGCGGGCGGAAAGGGAGGGGTATGAGTACGACGGACGACAAGCAGACCCGATCCTGCGTCTCCTGCGGGATCAACATCGCGGGCACGAACGCCGCTGCGTTCAAGTGTCCCGACTGTGGCGCCCAGATCTACCGCTGTGCCAAGTGCCGCAAGCAGAGCAACCTCTACGAGTGCCCCGACTGCGGATTCACCGGCCCGTAAGATACCCATGGGAAAAGTAGCTGCCAAAATCAAGGTCATGCCGGACAGCCCAGAGATCGACCTGGACTCGCTCCAGGAGCGTCTCGAGAGCGCCCTTCCAGAAGGCGCGAAGATCAACGGCGTCGAACGCGAGGACGTCGCCTTCGGTCTCATCGCGCTCTACCCCACCGTGATCGTCCCTGACGGCTCGGGCGGGACGGAGACCGTCGAGGAGAACTTCTCGGAAGTCGAGGGCGTCGAGAGCGTCGGCGTCGAGAACGTCGGCCGTATCTGATCCGGTCTTCGGCCGAATTCTTCAGCAACCACACACGCCGAGGAGCCGTCGGCATCGCGCCGTTCGTTGCCGCCCCGTGACTCGTGAGTCGCCGTAGCGTGGCTCGAGAAACAGCCGCTGACGTGACGCTCTGGCCTCGAGTCGCACTCCTCCAGCCGCGCGGATCTCACAATTCTTACCATCCCGCCTGAGAAAGAGTGTCGACGTGAACGTCCTGTCGGATCCGACGAAACGCCGGTGGCTCGCGTGGGGAGCGCTAGTGATCGTCTTCCTGCTCGTCAATCTTCACCGGCTGTCGACGGCCGTGCTGTCGGAACGGCTGACTGCCGACTTCGAGACGACGGCGGCACAGCTCGGCACGCTGCACGCCTCGTTCTTCCTCATCTACGCGGCGATCCAGATTCCCACGGGCGTCCTCGCCGACCGACTCGGGCCGCGGTACGTCGGCTCGGCCGGTGCCGTCGTCCTGAGCGTCGGGGCCGTGGGCTTCGCGCTCAGCACTAGCTACCTCGCGGCGTTCGGGTCGCGCGCGCTCATCGGCCTGGGCAGCGGCGTCATCTTCGTCTCGATTCTGCGATTCTGTGCGAACTGGTATCGCGCAGACGAGTTCGCGACGATGACCGGATTGACCGGCAGCGTGGCCGGCCTCGGTGCGATTCTCGCGACGACGCCGCTCGCGGTCACCGTCGAACTGCTCGGCTGGCGGGAGACGATGTTCGGCCTCGCGGGCGTCGGGTTCGTCACGGCCGGAGCCGTCTACGTCCTCGCGCGTCAGTCGCCGGCCGACGCCGGGCTAGAACCGATCGAGGGCGTTCCCGAACAGCCGTCGGTCACGCTCGGAGAGATCGGCGGCCACCTGCGGACGCTCGTGCGAGACCTCGATCAGTGGCTGCTCTCGATCGTGTTCTTCGCGGGCAACGGCGCGATGCTGACGCTGGTGGGGATGTGGGGCGTCCCCTACATCGTCGTCGTCTACGACCTGAGCGTCACGACGGCGTCGTACTTCACGCTCCTCGCGTCGATCGGCGTGCTGTTCGGCCCGACGACCATCGGCTGGCTCTCCGACAGACAGGGCCAGCGGCTGCTGCCGATGACCGTCGGAATCGGGCTGTTCGCGGTTGCACTCGCTGCGGTTCCCGTCTTCGGCCGACCGCCGCTCGCCGTCGTCGCCGTCTCCTATCTGGCGTGTGGCTTCCTCTTCGGCGCCGCGATGCTCTCGCTGTCGGTCGTCAAGGAACGGTATCCGGCCGGCGCCAGCGGCGTCGCGACGGCGACCGTGAACACGGCGGGGTTCGTCGGCGGGACGATCCTCCCGACGGTGATGGGGGTAGCCCTCGACGCCTATCAGACCGGAGAAACCGTCGGCGGCACCGTCGCTTACACAGAGTTCGGCTACCGGATCGCCTTCGGCATCCTCGCTGGAACCGTCGCCGTCGGCTTCCTGTGCTCGTGTTGGTTGCTCGTCCGAGATCGTAGAGAGGAGGTGTCGCCGCCGAATCAGGCAGCCTCGAGTTCGGACTAGCGGTATCGGAGACAGTCGGTCGGTTCGATTCGGCCGTTACACCTCGACTCGAGCCGCCAGCGAAAAGCGGTTGCCGGAGCCGACCTCCCCGAGTCGACCGACCCGACGGACGCTACGGTTGTTTTTCGCGATCCGCGCCGAGACCGGCGCTGGAGATGATCTCCGCACCCTTCGGCGAGAGATCGACGGTGACGTCGCCGGGGACGGCCTTGCTGATCTCGTCGACGTTGCCCGCGAGCACCGTCAGAATGTCGTCGGGGTTCGCGTACAGCAGCATGTTTCCGTCCTGGCCCTCCGCGACGAGTTGCGTGTCGTTCAGGACGATCTGGTTGTTCTGGATCGTCGCCGCGACGACCGGCAGCGCCTCGGGTTTTCCCTGCTCGGTATCTTTGACCTTCCGGATGTGGACGTCCTCGAGGTCGAGGACGTCCTTGTGCTCTTGAATCACTTCGGCACAGGCGACCATATCCTGGAGGAGTGCCGACTTGTGGTGGCCGCCGTGTCCGTCGTCGCCGTCGAGACAGTGCTGGCAGACGCGAAGTTCGATTCGCATTGTGCGAGCGTTGTCGCTCGAGCCCGATGAGAATTCCGTTTCGGGGGCCCGGGACCCGAGAGCCGGATGGGGTGAGCCCGAAGCACTCACTCGCGGTGGCTCTCGGCGATCTCTCCGATCGCCTCGGAGCCGCGGTCGACGTAGCCGCCGTGGAAGCAGACGACGTGTTCGATCTCGAGGGCAGCTAGGTCGGCGACCGATCCGAGCGCGCGGTCCATATCCGGTGTGAACTCGGCCTTTGGACCGTCTATCGGGCTGCTTCCGTCCGCGACGAGCGCGTCACCGGCAAGCAGTAGGCCGTCTTCGGGGAAGTGTAACGAGACGTGGCCCGGCGAGTGGCCGGGGGTGTCGACGATGTCCATCGCTCCCGCGAGCGTCGGGATTCGGACGCCGCCGACGAGTTCCAGATCGACGGCCACCGGCGGATACCGATCGCCGTCGCCCTTGATCGGATCCCGTTCGCCCGTCACGTACGGCGCTTCCTTCCGGTGGGTCGCGACGACCGCGTCGACGTGCTCGAGCAGCTCCGCGAGACCCCCGGCGTGGTCGCCGTCGTGGTGGGTCAGGAGGACGAGCCAGATATCCGTGAGTTCGTAGCCGAGCGATCGAAGGTGAGTTCGGATGGCGTCGATCGTCCCTTGCGGGCCGACGTCGATCAGGACCGGCCCGCGATCGGTCTCGACGAGCGTCGGGGTGATCGTTAGCTCTCGGCCGCCGTAGTCGACCGTCATCGGAAGCGTGTGAACGCCCGCATCGCGATCTTCGTTCGTTCCCATACGCCAGACGTTCACCGCCAGAACGAAAGCGTTGTTCGTCGCTGACTGCAGTTCTCTTACCCGAACATATTCTGTGCGTGCGCTGATGCAATGATGAAAAATGATAAGTCCAATACGTTATATTGTTATAGTAATGAAAAATATATCCGACCGTCCTCTCCTCGAGGTCGAGACAGATCCGTTCGCCGACGCTGCTTCGCAGTCGCTCCCGGAAACCGTTCGGCCGATAGCCGACGCCTACGACGAGCGCATCGCGGATCGAGACCGCTCCCTCTGGCGCTGGTTCTACCGGGCGACGGCCGAGTTCGGCCTCTCGTGTGTCGATGCAGATTGCGTCCGGCGAACTCGCAGCGCGAAGACTCTCGCCACGATGTTCATCACCGTCGTCGACGACGTCGCCGAGCGGTACGGCGACCGGGAGACGCTCGCGGAACTGTTGAAAGTCCCCTTCGAACATCAGGACGCGGATCCGACTCGAGCGGGCGTCGCGGGCGAGTACGTCCGATTTCAACGGGAGCTCTGGGCACAGCTGCGAACCCTGTACGACGACGGGCCGCGGGCCGAAGAGTTTGCGGAACTGTTCCGGTTCGATCTCCGGCAGGCGTTCCAATCGGTCGACTACTCCGCGTTGGTGGCCCAGCATCCCGGGCTCGCCTCCGAGCGCGAACTCTGGACGTACGACGCGCACAACATGATGGTGCTCTGTTTCGCCGATATCGATCTCGCGTACTCGTCGTCGTTCGACGCGGCCGAACTCGCGGCGGTTCGGGAGGTCGTCACGCGGGCACAGCGGATGGCCCGGGTCGGCAACTGGATCGCGACGTGGGAGCGTGAGCTGGCCGAAGGCGACTACAGTTCGGGCGTCGTCGTCCGCGCGCTCGAGTCCGGTGTTATCTCGATCGACGAACTACGGGCACTCGAGGCGCGGCCGACGGACGACGCTGTCGAACCGATCGTGACGGCGATCCGCGAGTCCGATATCGAGGCCTATTTCGTCGATCGCTGGCGCTGCGAGTACGACGAGGCGGCGCAGTTCGTCGGCGCGGCTGAGAGCGTCGATCTCCGCGCGTATCTCGAGGGGTTCGAGACGATCTTTCGGGCGCAGTTAGCGAACCGCCCGTCGAACTAATCGCGGGGACGAACGGGAGAACGCTCCCTGGACAGTTGCGGAGTCGATCGACTTCCGTCTGCGACTCTGTGCCATTCATTTCAACGAAACAAAAAGTATATGCCGACAGAATCGAAGGTTGCTACACTGAATTGGATAGCTGAATGAGGTATCTCGAATGGAATTAATTAGTAACCAGTGCGGTGATACGACGGTCGTAGATGGGATTACACGGCTCTTCGACGAGGACGGAACGATCTATCTCGTGACCGGCTACTTCACCAACAGCGCGTACCGACTCATCCGCCCCGATATCGAGCGGTTTCTCTCACGGTCCCCGGAGAACGAACTCGTCGTCGTCGTGAGTCCGACCGCGGATCAGTTCACGCCCTCGATCGCCCGTGACCTCCAGCAACTCGACGACAGGATTCAGCTGTACAAGTATCCACACGGCTGTCTCCACGCGAAACTCTACGTTCGGACCGGCGACCACCCGACCGCGATGGTCGGCTCGATCAATCTCACGCGGGTCGCGTTCGAGCAAAACATCGAATTGAGCGTGCTCGTCGAGTCGGACGACGGCGACGCGGATATCGAGCCGTTCGTCGAGTGGACGGACGAACTCCTTTCGATCTGCGAACCGTTTCGGAAGCGGGACCTGTTCCGGCCGGTGATGCTCCTGAACACGATTTCGGTGTGGACGAACAAGGCGCGACTGCTCTCGGGACGCACCGTCGTTCACCAGCCGTCGGTGTACGTCGTCCTCGCGCTCCTCGGACTGTTCGTGCTCATGTCCTGGACGACCTGACCAGCCATGGCACGTGACTTCGGCGAGGTCGACGCCCTCCAGGAGATCGTCCCGGAAGCGCTGGCGTTTCCGACTGCGATGGCGACTCAGCTCGGCGCGATCTGGTTCGCGACGCTGCTCATCTGCTGTCTCTACTGGTTTCACGACCGCAACGACGCAGTTGTGACCGCCGGCCTGCTGGTCACCGGCACGGGGATCTGGCGGACGATCAAGATCGTCGCTCCCGTACCGCGTCCCGAACAGCCCCTGGTCGCGCTCGAGGCGCTCCCCTCGCTCCTCCGGCCGCTGTACGAACTGGCCGTCGTCGACAGCGGTGCGGGCTTTCCCAGCGGCCACGCGGTGACGACGACGATCGTCTACCTGTCGCTCGCGAGGTATCTCTCCGTCGGCAGCCGACGACAGCGGTACCTCGGCGCGCTCTCGATCGTCTCATTGGTCGGCCTGACTCGGATGACCCTCGGCGTTCACTACCTCGTCGACGTGATCGCGGGCGCGGTGATCGGCAACGCGGTCCTCCTCGTCGGCTTCTGGCTCTGCTCGAGGTATCCCGAGCGCCGAGTAGCGATCGCACTCGGCGGGGGCCTTTGCTCCGCCTCGGTGTGCTTGCTCGCGAGTCTGTTCGTCGGACCGTTCAGCTTCTGGGAACTCGGCCTCTTCGTCGCCGGCGTCGGCGGCTTCCTGTGGTGGCACGTCGCCGCAACGGACCGTCGGCCGGTCGGCGTCGGAGATCCCTCCTAACGACGCGTCGCGACTGGATCAGTCGAGCGCCGACTCGATCGCCCCGTCGAGGTCGTCGATCAGGTCGTCGACGTGTTCGATGCCGACGCTCACCCGGATCAGGCCGTCCGTGAGACCGGCGGCGATGCGTTCTTCGCGGGGGATCGCCGCGTGGGTCATCGGCGCGGGCTGTTCGATCAGGCTCTCCACGCCGCCGAGACTCTCCGCGAGCGTGAAGATCTCGGTGTTCGAGACGACCTCGCTCGCCTCCTCGAGGCTCGCGTCGAGTTCGAAACTCAGCATGCCGCCGAAGTCGTCCATCTGCTCGGCGGCGATCTCGTGGCCGGGGTGAGAGTCGAGGCCGGGGTAGTACACCCGGTCGACGTCGGGATGGTCGTCAAGCCACGCCGCGATCGCGCGGGCGTTCTCGCAGTGGCGGTCCATGCGGACGGGCAGCGTCTTGGTGCCCCGGAGGACGAGGAAGGATTCGAACGGACCGGGCGTCGCACCGACGGAGTTCTGGTAGAAGCCCAGTCGTTCGTCCAGATCCTCGTCGTTCGTCAGGAGGGCACCGCCGACGACGTCCGAGTGGCCGCCGAGGTACTTCGTCAGGGAGTGGGAGACGATGTCGGCGCCGAGATCCAGCGGTCGCTGGAGGTACGGCGTCGCGAACGTGTTGTCGATGGCACACAGCGCGTCGTGTGCGTGGGCGATCTCGGACGCGCCCGCGATGTCGACGATCGACATGAGCGGGTTGGTCGGCGTCTCGAGCCACAGCAGTTCCGTATTCTCCTGAAACGCGCCCTCGATCTCGTCGAGATCGGTCATATCGACGAACGTGAACTCGATATCGTACTCCTCGTACACTTGCGTGAAGATACGGTGGGTGCCGCCGTAGACGTCGGTTCCCGTGACGACGTGATCGCCGGCGGAGAGGAGGTTGAGGACGGTGTTGATCGAGGCCATGCCGCTGGCGAACGCGCGGCCGTAGTCGGCGTTCTCGAGGCTCGCGAGGTTCGCCTCAAGATCGGTTCGGGTGGGGTTCCCCGTTCGCGAGTACTCGTAGCCCCGATGCTCTCCGGGCGCGTCTTGCTCGTAGGTCGAGTTGGCGTGGATCGGGGTCATCAGCGCGCCCGTCTCCGCGTCGGGGTCCTGTCCGGCGTGGATCGAACGGGTCTCGAGTCGGTACTGGTCGTCGTCGCCGTCGCGCTCGCGGTCGTCCATACCGGGCCCAACGGACTGCAACGGGGTTACTCTTGCTTTCGGCGGCGATCGGAACGGTGTCGCCGGAACCTACAGTTGCTGGGGTGGCGTCGACTCGGAGATCGGTTCCGAGACGACGTGATCGACGAGTTTCGCCTCGATCTTCCGGAGGTGCTCGCCGACTGTGCCGCCGGCGATGCCGACCTCGCGGCCGATCTCGTCGTAGGTCGTCTCCCGGGGCGAGGCATAGTAGCCGAGATCGATCGCGGTCCGAAACAGTCGGCGCTGTTGGGAAGTGAGCGTCGCGAGGAAGACGTTCTCGTCGGGTTCGAACGGCTGTTTCGTCTCGAGTACGACGTCGACGCCGTCTGGAACGACGGCCATCGCCCGCTGGAAGGACGGCTCCGTCGCGAGGTAGGTCACCCGCAGGTCGCCGTCGCGGACGTAGGTCATCGGCGGATCGAGGAAGACCTGAAACTCACGGGTAATCCGGAGGAGCGCGCGAACGGTTTCGTTCGGGACGAACTGCGAGCAGAGCAGAATTCGGTCGCCGAAGGCCTCGAGCCAGTAGTCGAACGAGCCGAGTTCGTCGTCGACGAACGCCTCGACTCGGTCGAACTCGCCACCCAGTTCGTACAGCATTACCCCGAGTTCGTCGGTCGCCAGGCGGATCCGCTGGATCGCGACGCGTTCGACCCCCTCGCACTCGTCGATTCGCTTCTCGAACGGGTGAAACCACCCGTCCGCCGGGGAGAGCCGAACGTCGTAGTGGCGCATATCTTCTCAACTGGAGCCATCACGCATAACTATCCGTCCACAAACGGGCGGTTAAGTCGTGGTTTCCCGAACCGGCGAAACGATCCGTTTCGATAGCCAGAACGGGAGAGGACGGACGGATATCGGCTCGAATTGGACCCCCAGTGGGAGCGACGCTGACATGAGAGCGTCTGACCATTCCGGAGCGGCGGGTCCGTGTGAACGAGGGCCGAGGCGGAACTGGTAGCCGAAAGACGTGCGTTTTATAACGATCAGCGCTCAAGAGGGCCGTACGACTATGCCACACTCTAATGGCCCTCGTCAGGGAACCCGGAGGAAACTCGCGAACGCTCCTCGAGACCGCGGCACGTCGCCGCCACAGCGAGCGATTCAGGAGTACGAGAACGGAGAGAAAGTCCACCTGAAGATCGACCCAAGCGTTCCGAACGGACGTTACCACCCGCGCTTCGACGGACAGACCGGCGAAGTCGTCGGCAAACAGGGCGACGCCTTCAAGGTGCAGATCAGCGACCGCGGCAAGGAGAAGACGCTGATCGTCACCGCGGCACACATGCGCGCACAGAACCAGGACAAGAACCGGATCTGAGTTAGGATGACGATCTTCAAAGAGATCGTCGACGAGGAGTTCCTGACGATCTCGGAGACGAAGGAGCTGCTCGCCGACATCGAAGCCGAACGCGCGATGGACGAAGAGCGTGAACTGCGCTACGAACTCGCGCGAGCGATCGAACACGTCAACCGATTCACCGTCTTGGAGCCGGAAGAGGCCCAAAACCTCGTCGACGACCTGCAGGAACTCGAGAAAGTCGACGAAGCGACTGCGTACAAGATCGCGAACCTGCTGCCGCGCAACCGGGACGAACTCCGCTCGGTGTACGCCCAGCAGCGCTACACGCTCTCGGGCGACGAACTCGACGAGATTCTCAACGTCCTCGCGCAGTACGTCTGATACTGTCTGCTGTGAGTTATTTTCGGTGGGACTGCGAACCGTCCTGCGGTCCCACCGATACATCGGTACAGCAAACCGTCTGAGCCAGCGCCGTTCGAAACGTGCGTTTTCTGACGACGACGGTTCAGTACGACTCGACCAGTTGCATCTCGATCCGTTGGCGGCGACCGGAGTCGCTGCCGGTCGGTTCGATCGCCGCGTCCGCGAGCGCCCGGCGGATCGACCGCGCTGCTCGACTCGATCGGGTGTGCAGTCACGTTCAGTGGCTCCGATAGCCGGGCACGGCGCTTCCCGTCCCACGATGGCGGGCCGACTCTTTAAGTACGCCCTCGACGTATCCAAAACCAATGAGCGAAGCCGACAGCGACGGGACGGATATCCGCCGCGCAGTCGTGTTGGACTATCTCGCACACGGGCTCTCGGACGACGGCCGGCCACAGTACGAGAAGTCACCAGCAGGGTACGCCCTCGGGATCGACGATTTCCAGCTCTATCAGGTCGCCTTCGACGAGGAAGAGCGACTCACGATCGGGAGCGAAGTCGTCGTGGAACCACCCAGTGAGCGCGAGATCGTCACCGAAGCCCACCGGGTCGACTACGAGGATCTCTCCTCGGGCGCCCAGTCGGAACTCGAGTACGTCGTCGCCGATCTCGTCGAGGAGAACGAGCAGCGATTCGTCGACTTCTACAACGACGCCCAGCCGATCACGCTGCGTCTCCACCAGCTCAACCTCCTGCCGGGGATCGGAAAGAAACTCCGTAACGGCATCCTCGACGAACGAAAACGCAAGCCCTTCGAGAGCTTCGACGAACTCTCGGAACGCGTCTCCGGGCTCCACGACCCCGACGAGGTGTTAGTCGAGCGCATCCTCGAGGAGCTGCGCGACGACGACCTCAAATACCAGACGTTCGTCGGGCGGCGCGAGCAGGAACAGAATCAGTAGCTCATTTTCGCCGCCGAATCCGCGAGACGGTGCGTTTACACCGCCCCCATCCGTAGCGCCGGCAATGAGAGATCCAGACGGACTGATCGCCCGGGCGGGCGTCCGGGGCGATCCGGACCGCGATCAGCACTTTCTCGTCGACGACCGCGTCCTCGATCGACTGCCGACCCACTTAACAGAGATCGACGCCGACACCTCCCACCTGCTCGAGATCGGCGGCGGAACGGGCGCGCTGACGGACCGCCTGCTCGCGATGGGCGACGAGGACGACGAGGTGACGGTCGTCGAACGCGATCGAACGCTCGCCGCGTTCTTGCAGGAGGAGTTCCGCGAGGAGATCGATGCCGGACGGCTGACGGTCATCGAGGGCGACGCCCTCGAGGTCGACCTCCCCGATTTCACCGCCTCTGTCTCGAACCTCCCGTACGGCGTCTCGAGCGAGATTACGTTCCGACTCCTGCCCGAAAAACGGCCCCTGGTACTGATGTTTCAACAGGAGTTCGCCGAGCGGATGGTCGCCGAACCGGGGACGTCCGAGTACGGCCGACTCTCCGTCTCGACCCAGCACTACGCGGACGCCGAACTCGTCGAGTCCATCCCGAAGGAGGCGTTCTCGCCGCCGCCGGCCGTCCAGAGCGCGGTCGTCAGACTCGAGCCGCGCGACCCGGACTACGAGGTCGACGACGAGGAGTTCTTCCTGCGGTTCGTCAAGGCGCTGTTCACCCAGCGCCGGAAGACGATCCGGAACGGGATTCGAAACACGGCCCATATTTCGGGGCTCGAGGAGCCCGACGCGGTCGTCGAGGCGGCAGACGAAGCGGTCCTCCAGAAGCGTGCCGGTGCGATGGCACCGGCGGAGTTCGCGGCGCTGGCCCAGCTCGCAGCCGACGTCAGCGCGGTGGGTGAGGGACAGTAAGGCCGTGACGGCCATTTTCGGACGACCGAGAACTGTTGGCAGTGTCGACACCGACCGACGGATACTCGTAGCTACGCGGACGACAGCCTCGAGAGACGACGACTACCTATGTCCGAGATACTGACGGGGTTCGACTGGCTATCGAACGTCTTCGAGACGACCAACGGCAGGCTCGCGGTCACGTTCGCAGCGGTCGGTCTCCTCCTCATCGTTCTCCTCTCCTATCGCCAGCTACAGGACTGGCTCACCGAGCGCACGCGACCGCTGTACAGCGATATCATCTCGATGGGCGTGTTGATCTCGACCTGTCTCCTCAGTCTGGCCATCGTCCTGGGCGTCTGGGACCAGACCAGCGAAATTCAATCGATTTACACGGATCAGGATCTCGGCAGCGACGTCATCGCGCGCGGTGTGTTCACGTTCGTTCTCGTTATTGGGACGCTCATCGTCACTCGATTCGTCCGCCGAGTGCTCCGCGAGGTGCTCGGCTCGGCGACGGCCGTGACCGACCACCAGCGAGAGATCACGCACCGCCTCTCGCAGGTGCTGATCTGGTCGGTTTCGCTCATCATCGTTCTCGGCGTCTGGATCGACGACCTCGGTGGCCTGCTCGTCGGGGCCGGGTTCGCCGGTATCGTCATCGGTATGGCCGCCCGACAGACGCTCGGCACGGTTATCGCGGGCTTCGTCCTGATGTTCGACCGGCCGTTCGAAATCGGCGACTGGATCGAGGTCGACGACGAGGAAGGGATCGTCACCGACATCTCGATCGTCAACACCCGTCTCCAGTCGTTCGACGGCGAGTACATCATGATTCCCAACGACCTCATCTCCTCGAGTATGGTGACCAACCGCTCGAAACGCGGGCGACTCCGCGTCGAAGTCGACGTCGGCGTCGATTACTCGACGGACGTCGAGCGAGCCGCCGAGATCGCGAGAGCGGAAGTCGAGGCGCTCGAGGAGTCGCTGACGGCGCCGTCGCCACAGGTTATCACGAAGGAATTTGCCGACTCGGCGGTCATCCTCGGCGTGCGGTTCTGGATCGACAACCCAAGCGCCCGCCGATTCTCGAAGTCGAAGACGGCCGCGATTCACGCGATCAAGCACGGCTTCGAGGACGAGGGAATCAAGATCCCGTACCCGCAGCGCGAACTGACCGGCCGGGCCGAAACCGGCGGCCTTCGAATCGCGGAGGACGAGAACCGGGACGCGGGAGAATCGTCGCTGGATCCCCAGGACAACGATGTCGACGACTCGTCAGCGGACGACGAGGCCGAGGAACCGAAACGAGAGAGCCAGGCCGGAACGCCCGCGGAGGACGACTGATGGGGCTCGAGGACCGACGCGGCGTCGACACGGACGTCTACCAGCCAGCGGAAGACTCCCGCCTGCTCGCGCAGGCGGCCTGCGACCGACTTGCGGGGGCCGACGACGAGACGCGAGACAGCGAACCGCGAGGCGACGAACCACGAGACGGAGATACCGGACCGCTCGTCCTCGAGGTCGGCACCGGCTCCGGCTATGTCGCGGGTCGGATCGACGCGGAGACGAACGCGCGCGTGATTGCCGCGGATCTGAATCCCCACGCAGTTCGACAGGCCCAGGAGCGAGGCCTCGAGGCGGTTCGCGCCGATCTCGTCGCGCCGTTCGCCGACGGCGCGTTCGACGCCGTCGCCTTCAACCCGCCGTACCTCCCGACCGACCCGGAAAACGAGTGGGACGACTGGATGGAGCGCGCCCTGTCGGGCGGGGAGGACGGCCGGGCCGTGATCGACCCCTTCCTCGCTACCGTCGGTCGCGTGCTCGCGCCCGACGGCGTCGTCTACCTGCTCGTCAGCAGCCTGACGGGGGTCGACGAGGTCGTCGAAGAGGCCGGCGAACACGGGTTCAGCGCCGTCGCAATCGCGGACGACTCCTTCCCCTTCGAGACGCTGACGGTGCTCGAGTTAGTTCGATAAGTATCGGATTCGTTCGTCGCTGACTTCTCGTCGAGTCGGCCGATCGATACGGAGAGACGAGACGGTAACGCAGCCGGTCGCCACCGACTATCGGGCATCTGTCTACCGTTCGTCGAAATGAGTGGCGACGGAAACCGTCCGAATCGATCAGGCCGGCACGTTCGGAATCACCGTCGCCATTGCGATAATGATGATGAACGCCGTCACCGAGATGATCGTGGTCAGCACCGTCCAGATCTTCACCGTCTCGGCCTCCGTGAGCCCACCGATCTCCTTGATGAGCCAGAACCCGCTGTCGTTGAACCACGAGCAGATGTTGCCGCCGGCACCGATAATTAGCGCGAGGTAGACCGCGCTCACGCCGAGCTCCGGTACCTGCGGCGCCATGATCCCCGCCGTCGTGATCATCGCGACCGTCGCGGAGCCCTGTGCGATTCGAATCGCCGCCGCGATGACCCACGCCGAGATCAGCACCGAGATACCGGCGCCGCCGACGCTGATGAGTTCGACGATGTGATCACCGATACCGGACGCCGCGAGCAGGGCACCGAACGCACCGCCGGCGGAGGTGATCGCCGCGATGTGACCGCCGCTTTTGAGCGCCTCGACGAGTTCGTCGTTCCAGACGTCCCGATCGAGGTTCCGAATGCGCAGGTAGGTCAGTGCGGCCACCAGCGCGGCAGCGGTAAGCGCGAAGTTCGGATCGCCGACGAAGGCCGCGGCCGGCTGTGCCGCCTCGAGTGGTCCGTGGATCAGGTCGAACGGAAAGACGCCGGCATCGGCCAGATCGATGAAGTAGTCGATCGTCGTGTTCGACGCGACGAGGACGACCGCGAGCAGGATCGGCAGCGAGGCCTCGAAGACGCCCGGCAGCGCCGAGATGTCTCGTTCCGCGAGTTCGTGTGCCTCCTCGGCGGTCGATCCGACCGTCTCACGGAGCGGGATATCGTCGAGGCGTCGATTGATCCACTTACCGTAGAGGATTCCCGAAACGATCGCCGTCGGGATAGCGACGGTCGCACCGATAATCATCGTCCACAGGAGATCGGCTCCGAGCTCGAGCGAGACCGCGAGCGGGCCCGGCGTCGGCGGGACGAGGACGTGCGTCGTCGCCGCACCGGCGCCGATGACGGCGATGTACAGCGCGTAGTCGCGGCCGGTGCGGGCCCGCATCGATCGCGCGAGCGGGGTCAGCAGGAAGAACACGTTGTCGAAGAAGACGGGAATCGACAGCGCGGTACTGCTCCCCCACAGCGCCAGATAGGAGCGATCCTCGCGGAGCCTCGACTGGAACGCCCGAACGATCCGTTCTGCAGCGCCGCTCTCCATCATCGCTTTCCCGATGATGGCCGCCATCAGAATCGGAATCCCGACCCCTTCGAACGTCTCACCGAGGCCGACGGCCAACTCGGACGGGACGTCACCGAGCGGAACCTCGGCCGTCGCGATACCGACGATGAGCCCGGCGATAACGAGACCAAGCACGGCGGGTAATCGAAGCCACACGAGTAGCGCGATTACGGCAATCAACCCGATTGCAAAGACAATCAGGGGATTTTCGAACGCCATACGCTGCCATCCAGAACCGGGTTAATAACAACTAGGTAATCGAGACTGTAAAATTAGCTAACCGTTCATATTAATATAACAATGGCTCACGGATCCTCGTACGCTGCTACGATGTCGATCCCGCGTCGCTGATGGACGACAACGGTGACTGTGGAAGCGATATCGCACTCGATTATCCTCCTGGAGATTACTGCCACGTATTTATTGATATGGAAAATATTAAGCGTCGGTATAGCCTAGCCGAATCCACGATGACTGAGTACGTTTCGACCACGCCGGGGCTCTTTCCGCTCCCGGACTGGGCGAAAGACGACCTCTCGGACCTGAAAGGACACCAGAAACACGACCTCATCGGCGGCGACGAGGGCGGAGAGATCGCCGCGGCCTACGAGAACGCCCGCAGCGACGTGATCGAGGACCAACAGAACGCTGGACTCGACCGAATCGTCGAGGGACAGCTCCGGTGGGACGACATGCTCGCCCACCCGCTGGCCGTCCACGACGCCGTCGAAACCCGCGGAATCGTCCGCTACTACGACAACAACAACTTCTATCGAGAGCCCGTTGTCTCCGACGACCTCGAGTTCTCCGGTGACGTCGCGGACGAACTCGAGGCCGCGAGCGAGTTGACCGACGGCGACCTGCAGGCCGTCCTCCCCGGTCCGTACTCGCTGGCCGATCTCGCCACCGACGAGCAGTACGGCGACGAGGCGGCGTTCCTCGACGCCATCGCCGACTTCCTCGCGGGCGAGGTCGACGCCTTCCCCGCCCACGAGACGCTGTTCCTGCTCGAGCCATCCCTCGTCGAGGAGCCGCCCGAAGACGGCGCCGACGAACGAGCGAGCGAGGCGATCGATCGCGTCGCGAGCGCAACCGACGCCGACGTCGTCGTCCAGCCCTACTGGGGCGCACTCGAGGAGAAGGTCTACGCCCACCTGCTCGACGCGGACATCGACGCGGTCGGCTTCGACTTCGTTGCGAATCAGGACGATAACATCTACAACATTCAGGAGTACGGCGCGACCGGCGACATCTCGCTCGGTCTCGCCGACGGCCAGAACACGCTCGTCGAGGATCCCGAAGCGATCCGCGACCGCGTCGACTGGGTCGAAGACCAGCTGCAGGTGACCGAGTTCGAGACGGTCTACCTGACCACGAACACGGAGACGTTCTACCTGCCGTACGCGAAGTATCAGGAGAAACTCGAGGCGCTTGCCGAAGCCGCGGACCTCGCGGAGGTGACAGCCGCATGACCACGAACGAAAACCGAGACCAGTTCCGACCCGAGGACCACGAGAACGACCACTTCATTATGACGAGCGTCGTCGGCAGCTATCCGAAGCCAAAGTGGCTCAACCGTGCGAAGGAGCTGTACCAGGACCCCGATCACAGCTTCGACGAAGACGATTATCAGGAGGCCAAAGACGACGCTGCTCGCCTCATCACGAACGAACACGAGCGTGCGGGGCTCGATACCGTCGTCGACGGCGAGATGCGGCGCAACGAGATGGTCGAGTTCTTCGCCCACCGCATCGAGGGCTACGAGTTCAACGGCCCCGTCAAGGTCTGGGGGCACAACTACTTCGACAAACCCTCCGTCGTGTCGGAGGTCGAGTACACCGACTCCTGGCTCGTCGACGAGTACAAATTTACCGCCGAGGCGGCGGACCGACCGGTGAAGGTGCCGATCACCGGGCCGTACACGCTCGCCAACTGGTCGTTCAACGAGGCCTACGAGGACGACGACGAACTCACCCTCGCGCTCGCCGACCTCGTCAACGAGGAAGTCGAGAAGCTCGTCGACGCCGGCGCGCGCTACATCCAGATCGACGAGCCCGCGCTCGCGACCACGCCCGACGACCACGCCATCGTCGGCGAGGCGTTAGAGCACATCGTGGCCGACATCCCCGAAGAGGTTCGCATCGGTCTGCACGTCTGTTACGGCGACTACTCGCGGATCTACCCCGAGATCCTCGACTATCCCGTCGACGAGTTCGACCTCGAGCTCGCAAACGGCGACTACGATCAGCTCGACGTCTTCAAAGACCCCGAGTTCACCGCCGACCTCGCACTCGGCGTCACCGACGTCCACGTCGCGGAGGTCGAATCCGTCGAGCAGATCGAGGAGAACATCAAGAAGGGCCTCGAGGTCGTGCCGCCGGAACAGCTCGTCGTCTCCCCGGACTGCGGTGTGAAGCTTCTGCCCCGTGAGGTCGCCTACGGGAAGATGGCGAACATGGTCGAAGCAACTCGAAACGTCGAGGCCGACCTCGACGAGGGCAACGTCGATATCGAACGCGGTGCGCCGACGCCCGCCGACGACTGAACGCTCGAGCGGTTCGTTCACCGTAGCTTACTTCCCGTTTTTCGGCGGTTCCAGCGGTCAACCTATTTCCATAGCTTGTTGCATTTCGATCGTTGCCATCTCCATCGGTCACGACGATGGTCGGTGGGCTCTTGGACGGCCCAGTCAGGCGGAGCAAGCCGATCTGGGACGTTCGATCGACGGGTTCGGATCGGTAATTAGTATTTGAACAGACAGTTACGTACCGGTTGCCAAATGAACACACGGGACGGGGACGTGACCGTTACCTGGTAGCATCCATGTCTAAAAATAAATATGTAGTGCAGCTGCGAACGAGCGCGTAATGCAACGAACCGCACCGACGCAACCCGACCTCCGCGAGGAGGCCGCCGAGCACCGCGACCCCGAACACGACGTCGCTTCGCTCTTCGTCGATCGCTGGTCGCCGTACGCGATGACCGGCGAACCGCTCGAGGAAGCCGACTACCTCCCGCTGTTCGAGGCCGCTCGCTGGGCGCCCTCGGCGTTCAACAACCAGCACTGGCGGTTCGTCTACGCCGCTCGCGACGACGACGAGTGGGAGACCTTCGTCGACCTGCTCACCGAAGGGAATCAGGCGTGGGCAACTGACGCGGCCGTACTCGGCGTCATCGTCTCGAAGACGACGTTCGACCACAACGACGAACCGGCCCCGACGCACTCGTTCGACACCGGCGCGGCCTGGCAGAACCTCGCGCTCGAGGGCGCGCGCCGAGGCCTGGCGGTCCACGGAATGGCCGGCTTCGACTACGAGCGCGCGGCCGACGAACTCGAGGTTCCCGAGGAGTTCGCGGTCGAGGCCATGTTCGCAGTCGGTGAGCACGCACCGCCCGAAACGCTGTCCGAGGACCTTCGGGAGCGCGAACGGCCGAGCGGCCGCAAGGATCTCGAGGAGATCGTCCACCGCGGACGGTTCGAGTGACAGTCGTCACATCCTGAGGGACTTCCCGTGCCGTTCCCAGCGACCTCGGCCGAGGGCAATCGTCAAGCGTCCTCGTTCGGTTGTCTCCGGTATGGTCGACGAGACAGCCGACTCGAACAGGTGGGACGCCGACGACTACGACGGGAACCACTCGTTCGTCTCCGAGTACGGAACGGACGTGCTCGATCTTCTCGAGCCGACGGCCGACGAACGGATCCTCGATCTCGGCTGCGGCACGGGCCACCTCACGGCCCGGATCGCGGCCACCGGCGCGGCCGCAGTCGGCGTCGATAGCGCCGCCGAGATGATCGAACGGGCCCGCGAAGCGCATCCGGACACGCAGTTCGTCCGCGCCGATGCTCGCACGATGTCGTTCGACACTCCGTTCGACGCGGTCTTCTCGAACGCCGCTTTGCACTGGATTCCCGACGAGGAACAGGACGCTACCCTCCGGGCTGTTCGCGATGCGCTCCGACCCGGCGGTCGATTCGTCGCCGAACTCGGCGGAACGGGGAACGTCGAGCGGATCGTCGACGCGACGCTCGCGGAACTCGAGAGCCGCGGCTACGACGCCGAGAGCCCGTGGTACTTCCCGAGCGTCGGCGAGTACGCCGGACGGCTCGAGGACCACGGCTTCGAGGTCCGCTTCGCGCGCCTGTTCGATCGGCCGACCGAACTCGAGGCGGGCGAAGACGGCCTCCGGAACTGGCTCGAGATGTTCGGCGACAGCCTCTTTTCGTCGGTGCCAGCCGATGAGCAGGCGGCCGTGATCGGGGCCGTGGAGGATCGACTCGAGGAGCGGCTGTACGATCACGGGGAGGAGACGTGGACGGCGGACTATCGGCGGCTGCGGTTTCGCGCCGTCCGTCTCTGAGCCGTTCTCGCCGGCTCGTCCGACGGTCGCTCGAGCCCGCGATTCAGGCTCAACCGCTTTTCGGCCGCGTCCCGAACGGCCCGTATGGACGATCCGTTCTCGACCGATACGCTCCGGGGACGAACCGGCGAGAGCCGGGTCGCCCACTGGTTCCTGCTCGATGCGAACCGATGGCTCCTCGCGGGGCTGCTGTCCGTCGTCACGTTCGCCGCCTTCGTCGGGCTCGGTGCAGTCGCCGTGCCACTTCGCGAGGCGATGGCCCACGGGACGCCGGTCAACACGGCGTTCCAGGCGCTGATCGCGGCGATTCTGACGGGCGTGACGCTGGTCGTCTCGATCAACCAGCTGGTCCTCTCACAGGAACTCGGACGGCTGGGCGACCAGCAGCGGTGGATGGACGAGGCCATGGAGTACCGACGCAACGTCGAGAACCTGTTCGGATCGGTCGGCCCGCCCGATCCCTCGCAGTTCCTGCAGGCGCTCGTGAAGACGAGCAGCGATCGGGCCGAGGACCTGGAAGCAGCCGTCGCTGACAGCGACGACGACGTCCTCCGCCGCCGGACCGAGCGACTGGTCGAGAACGTCTGCCGGAACTCCGACGAAATCTACTCGCAGCTCGAGACGTCCGATTTCGGAGAGTTCGACGTTCTCCGATCGGGGTTGAACTACAACTACTCCTGGAAGATCTACGCCGTTCGGCGGCTCCGCCACGAGCACGAGGACACGCTCGCCGACGACGAACACGTGGCATTCGACGAACTGATCGACGTCCTGACGCTGTTCGGACCGGCGCTCGAGCACTTCAAGTCGCTGTACTTCCAGTGGGAACTCGTCCACCTCACGCGGTCGATCGTCTACGCCGGACTGCCGGGGGTGGTCGTCGCGACGGCGACGGTGCTCTACCTCGATCCGACGTCGGTTCTGGGGGCGACGCTCGGCGTGGACAACATGGTGTGGGTCGTCAGCGCCAGTACGACCATCGCGCTCGTCCCGTTCTTCCTGCTCGCGGCCTACGTCCTGCGGATCGCGACGATTTCGAAGCGGACCGGCTCGCTCGGGCCGTTCATCCTCCGCCACGCGGAACGAACGGACGCGATCGACTGGGAGGAGTAGGCGGCGGGTTCGATCGGCGGTCGCCGCTCTCGATCACACACTGATCAGCGCTCGGGGTCCTCGAACGTGTAGAACCGTTCGTCGCAGGCGGGACAGACCAGCTTCTCCGACGGGAGGCTACCGGCCGGCGTCACCTCGCCACAGCAACTCGAGCGACTGATGGTCACCGCCTCGTCACAGAGGGGACAGCGCTCGAGGACCGTTCGGAGCGGCCGACCCGCGGCGCGACGGATCGCGTCGGACTCGACGCGGGACTCGAGGGCGCGCGCGGCGGCGAGTTCGGCGATGGCGATTCCGCGCGAAAGCGTGACGGGGGCACCGGTCTCGGGCATGAGGACGATCACGGACCGGCCCCAACTGCGCCGCGACTGCGCGTCGACCGACGGGTCGGTTTGACGGTCGGCGACACTCGTGAGGTCGGCGAGATCGGTCTCGCGAAGCGTTCGCATCTCCCGTCGCCAGTCGTCGCGAAAGTCGGGATCGAGGGCGATCTCGTCGCCGTGAAACTCGACGACGCCGGCCTCGACGAGTCCGGCGACGATCTCCTCGCCGGACGGCTGTGCTCGCGTCGCGTCGTCGGGTTCGCCACCCGCATCCGAGAGCGAGCCGTCGTCGGCCGACACCTCGCGGTGGAACGGGTCGATCGGGAGCGCAGCGACGAGCCGCGGGGCGAACCGGGGCGTGTACGGCAGGACGTAGCCGCGAAGCGCGATTGCGGCAGCCCCGACGACGGCGACCGCACCGGCGAGGCGTCGACGCCCCCGGAGCGCGGCGACGGCGACGAGGACGGCGAGCACCACACCGTTGGTGATCGTACACGGCCAACAGCGATTCTCACCGGTGTACTCGGGTCGCCGAATCGGCTCGAGCGGATCGGACATACGCCGTGCGTACCGATCGAATCCCCTTCAGTGTACTGTCTCAACAACAAGTTTTTACAACACCTGTTATATTTGACTGCACATGGACGAGTACGCGAAGCGTATCAGAGAACACGTCCCGGCTGTACGCCAACGGCTCCGGCCGGCCCGCCGACGGTGGTCGAGCGAGTCGCGTGACGGCTTCGGGAGGATGAGAGCCGATGGACGCTGAGGAACTCGTCGAGACGCTCGAGGACGCGGGGCTGTCGCCGTACCAGGCCGACGCGTTCGTGACGCTGCTCGAGCTCGGCTCCGCCTCGGCGACCGACATCGCACAGGCGAGTTCGGTTCCCGATCCGCGGATCTACGACGTGCTGCGCGGGCTCGAGGAGCAGGGGTACATCGAAACCTACGAACAGGACAGTTTGCACGCCCGTGCCCACGATCCGGCGGAAGTGCTCACGGACCTCCGATCCCGCGCCGACCGGTTCGAGACGGCGGCCGGCGAGATCGAGGATCGCTGGAGCCAACCCGATATCGAGGAGCACAAGGTGAGTATCGTCAAGCGCCTCGACACGGTGCTGGCGCGGGCCGACGAACTGATCCGCGAGGCCAGCAATCAGGTCCAGATCGGCTTGACGCCCGGACAGTTCGCCGATCTCTCGGACGCCCTCGCGACGGCCCGGGAGAACGGCGCCGACGTCAAGGTGTGTCTGTTTCCGGAGGTCGGTACCGAGCCGGCGCTGCCGCCGACGGACGCGCTGGCCCACGCCTGTACGGAGGCGCGCTACCGCGACCTCCCGTCGCCGTTTCTGGCGTTGATCGACCGATCGTGGACCTGCTTTTCCCCCCACGGCGACTCGACGAACGAGTACGGCATGATCGTCAACGATCGGACCCACGCGTACGTCTTCCACTGGTACTTCCTCACCTGCCTCTGGGAGGTCCACGAGACGATCTACTCGGCCCGGCGCGACGAGCCGCCGATCACGTACGTCGATCTGCGGCAGTGTCTGCGGGACGTCGAACCGCTGCTCGAGGCGGGGGTGACGATCGAGGCGACGGTCGTCGGGTTCGAAACCGGGACGGGGCGGGAGGTAACGAAACGGGGGACGATCACCGACGTCGCGTACGCCGGCGTCTCCGCCAGTGACGAACGGGTGATGCCCCTTTCACAGCTCGCAGGGAAGGCAGCGATCACGATCGAGAACGGCGACGAGCGCACCACGATCGGCGGCTGGGGCGCGATGCTCGAGGATCTCGAGGCGATTCGGATTACGATCGAGTCGCTCGAGTAGTTCGTCAGTCGGTTCGATCACTGGTTTTCACGACTCGAATGCGGCTCCAACCCGGCGCTGTACGCGAGTTCTATTAGCGATACCGGCCACTAGAGCGGGCGCTAATCGGAACGCTGTGTTCGTATTCCGGGTGGATAAATCCGTCTGAGAGCCTTCGAGACGCACGAAACTCGGAGATAATCGCCTTCCAGTGAGTGTGTTGGTTGCGATTAACTACACCTGTTGTACACTGACCATTAAATATAAATAGTAATATCTATCATGTCTCCTTATATGTCTGGCAAGCACTCACAGGGGAGTCGTCGAACCGACTCGAACGTCTCGCGGCGAACGTTCGTCAAGGCAGCAGGTGCAGGCGGGGCCGCCGTCGGCCTGGCGGGCTGTATTTACGGGAGCGAGACGTCCGAGGACGCCGTCGTTTGGGGGATCGACCCGAACGCCGAGGAGGCGGTCGGCGACGAAATTCTCGACTTGCTGGCGGAGAACGGTGCCGACGGGATCGACGTTCGGCTACAGCCCGGCGACGAGGACACGGGCGACCGACGAGATGCCTACACGAACCTGCTTCAGGCCGAAGAAACCCAGCCGGACCTGTTCCTGATGGACAACGGCTGGGTGAACGTTTTCATCCAGCGCGGACAGATCGCCAACCTGAGCGAGGAACTCGACGACGAGGACCTCTCGCAGGTCGACGACGAGTACTTCGAGTCGTTCACCGAGACGGCTCGAGATCCGGACTCAGGCGATCTGTACGGGGTCCCGATCTTCCCGGACTACCCGACGATGCAGTACCGCAAAGACTACGCGCGGGAGGCGGGGTACGACGACGAGGACTTCGACGAGTGGGCCACCGAGCCGATGACCTGGTCGGAGTGGGCCGAGATCACCGAAGAGATCGTCGAGGCCTCCGACGCCGAGTACGGACTCGCGACCCAGTGGGACCAGTACGAGGGCACCGCCTGCTGTACGTGGAACGAGGTCATGTCCTCGTTCGGCGGCGCCTACTTCGGCGGCTTCGACAACCTGTTCGGCCCGGTTGGGGACCGCGACGTGACCGTCGACGAACCGGAGTTCGTCGAAGGGCTGGAGATGATGCGGACGTTCGTCGCCGAGGAGGCGGACGACTATACCCTCGAGGACGAGTACCCCCTCGGACTCGCGACGTCGAACATCACCTCCTGGCAGGAGGAAGACGCCCGCGAGGCCATCCTCGAGGGCGACGCCGTCATGCAGCGCAACTGGCCCTACGCGATCAATTCGAACCTCGAGAGCGAGGAACACGACCTCACGGTGGACGACTACGGCGCGATGCCGATGCCCTACGCCGTGAGCGAGGACGAGGCCGCCCAGCCGGGAACCGGCGGATCGACGTCCGCACTCGGCGGCTGGCACATCGTCCTCAACCCCAACTCCGAGAACAAGGAGGAGGCCCTCGAGGTCATCCGGGCGACGATGACCGACGAGTTCAACCTCGGCATGTTCGACCTCTGGGGCTGGATCCCGCCGAAGCCACACCTGTTCGAAACCGAGGAGGCAGAACAGGTCGAGCCGATGGGCAACTACATCGACACCCTTCGCGTGGCCGGTGAGAACGCCATGCCGCGTCCGGTGACGACGGTGTGGTCGAACCAATCCAGTCGAATCGCCGAGGAAGTCAACCTCGCCGTCGCCGGCGACAAGAGTCCTGCGGACGCCGCAGCGGATCTCCAGGACGCACTCGAGGACATCGAAGAGCAAGGATGAGCACCGAAGACCGGACGACCGGCCCGGCTCGACAGTCGAACCGCTCCGGGCCGGTCGTCGCGATCACGCGCTGGATGGAGAACCTCGGCGAAACCGGGTTCGCGTACCTGCTGTTGACGCCGGTAATGCTCCTGCTCGGTGCGGTCGCGCTGTATCCGCTCTTGCGGACGTTCGAGCTGTCGCTGTACCAGAACGTCCTCTCCGATCCGGAGTTCGTCGGCCTCGAGAACTACGCGCAACTGCTCACGGGGACGGCCGACTCGCGGTTCCCCGGATCGACCACGTTCCTTCCCGGCGTCAGCACCAGCGGGAGTTTCCCGTTCGTCCACTTCGAGGGACTGCTCCGGAGCGCGCTCGCGGTGACGATCATCTTCACCGTCGTGAGCGTCTTCTTCGAGACGATCATCGGCTTCGGACAGGCGCTCGTTCTCGATCAGGAGTTCCGGGGCCGCCGATGGGTCCGCGCTGCGATCATCATCCCGTGGGCGATCCCGATCGTCATTCAGGGGATGATCTTCTACCTGATGTTCCATCCGAGCGCCGGCTTCCTCACGGGGCCGCTGTCCGACTGGGGGATCATCGCCGGATCCAACACGCTCAACGATCCGTTCAGTTCGCTGCTGATCATCACGGTCGCCGACATCTGGAAGACGACGGCGTTCATGGCGTTGCTCATCCTCGCCGGTCTCCAGAGCATCGACCGAAGCCTCTACGACGTGGCGAAGGTCGCCGGCGCGTCCAAGTGGCAGCAGTTCAGGTACATCACGTTCCCGCTGGTTCTCCCGGCGCTCGGTATCGCGATCCTGTTCCGAACGATCGACGCGATGCGGATCTACGGGCTCATCGACTCGGTGTCGGGCTGTACGACCGTCCCGTCGCTGTCGTGTATGGTCGTCGCGACGTTCGACACGAACCGCGGTCTCGCGGCCGCCGTCGCGTTCGTGACGGCAGGGATCATCGGCATCGCCGTTCTGGGCGTCATCTACCAGCAGTACAGGGAGGGGTTCTGAAATGACGACCGCATCCGAACCGGCCGAGCAGTCGACGGATGAGATGGGGCCGCTCGAACGGTGGACCCACGGCGTCGTCAACGAGCCCGAAAAGCGAAAGCGGCTGTACCGGGCCCTGTTCTACGTCGCGGCGGCGTTTTTCCTCGTCACGACGCTGTTCCCGTTCTACTGGCTGTTGGTGCTGGCACTGACCCCGAGCGGCGCGATTACGCGTGGCGACTGGAACGTGACCGTCCCGCTTCTCGGCGAGATCCCGTTCCCGACGCCACAGGGATTCAACGTCGCCTCCTTCGTGGAGGTGTTCCAGCAGGTGCCGTTCCACCTCTACGTGTTCAACAGCTTCGTGCTCGCGACGGCGACGACGGTCATCGTCCTGATCCTCGCGAGTCTCGCGGGCTACGTCTTCGGTCGACTCGAGTTCCCCGGCCGCGGGCTGATGATGCTCGGCATCCTGGCGGTCTCGTACTTCCCGCCGGCGGCGTTCCTGATCCCGCTGTTCGACGCGTTCCTCGGGAACGCGGTCGTCGTTCCGTTCCTCGGGATCGAACTGTTCGAGCCGCCGCGGCTGGTCAACACGCCGGGCTCGATGATCATGCCCTTCAGCGCGCTGTTCCTGCCGTTGGCAATCTTTATCCTGACGACGTTCTACGCACAGATCCCCGACGGGTTAGAGGACGCGGCGCGCGTCGAGGGGACGACCCGACTCGGTGCGCTGTTCCGCGTGATCATGCCGCTGTCGGCACCCGGCGTCGCGACCGCCGCCGTGTTGACGTTCATCGCGGTCTACAACGAGTACTTCTTCAGCTCGATCATGGCGCTCCAGAACCAACCCGAGCAGTGGTCGCCGCTGGTTGGCGGGATCCTGAGCTACCAGACGCAGTACACGACGGATTTCAACCTGATGGCTGCAGCGAGCATCGTCGGCGTGTTGCCGATGTTGATCCTCGTGGTCGTCGCGCAGGAAAAGATCGTCAGCGGACTCACTGACGGAGCACTCAAAGAGTAACAATGGCACGAGTACGACTCAACGACGTTACGAAACGCTACGAAGACATCGTCGCCGTCAACGAGATGAACCTCGATATCGAGGACGGCGAGTTCATCTGTCTCGTCGGCCCGTCTGGCTGTGGGAAGTCGACGACGATGGAGACCATCGCCGGGCTCACGAAGCCGTCCGACGGGACGGTCCACATCGGCGACACCGACGTGACGAAACTGCCGCCGAAAGACCGCGGGGTCTCGATGGTGTTCCAGAACATCGCCCTGTTTCCGCACATGGACGTCTACGAGAACATCTCGTTCGGCCTCCGACTGCGGAAGTACGACACAGACGAGATCGACCGTCGGGTCGACCGGGCGTCCGACATCGTCCAACTCGAGGGGATGTTAGACCGGATGCCGAACGAGTTGTCCGGCGGCCAGCAACAGCGGGTCGCGATCGCTCGCGCGATCGTCCGCGAGCCGGACGTCTTCCTGATGGACGAGCCGCTGGCGAACCTGGACGCGAAACTCCGCGTCCACATGCGGACGGAACTCCAGCGACTCCACAAACAGCTGGACACGACGATCATCTACGTCACCCACGACCAGGCCGAAGCGATGACCATGTCCGATCGGATCGCGGTCATCAACGGCGGGAAACTCCAGCAGATCGACCCGCCGCTGGTCTGTTACAACGAGCCCGCGAACCTGTTCGTCGCGGGCTTCATCGGCTCGCCGTCGATGAACCTCGTCCGGGGAGAACTCGCCGCTAACGGCTTGCGGACCGATCACTTCGATCTCGAGTTCGCCGCCGACGGCCTCGAGTCCGCCGTCGGGGACGGCGTGACGATGGGGATCCGACCCGAGGATATCTACCTCACGAAGAACGCGGACTCGGTCGACAGCGCGTCCGAGGTGATCGAGGCGCGAACGGACGTCCTCGAGCCGATGGGCGACGAGATTTTCGTCTACCTCTCGCTCGACGACACGAGCAGCGAGATGATGACGAGCGAGGAGGTGTCGACGGCCTCGAACCAGTTGCTGATGAGCGTCGATCCCGACACCGTCATCGACGCGGACGAATCGGTGTCGGTCGTCTTCGATCGCTCGAAGATCCACCTGTTCGAGACGGCGTCGGGGACGGCGATCACGCACGGCATCGCGGACCTGTCGTCTCGGCCGACGGCCGCCGAGGCGGAGCCGACGCCGACGGAAGCGGAATCGGGTGGGCAGCATGAGTGAACTGGTGCCGATCGTCTACTACGGCGGACTGACCGTCCTGTTTTTCTTCTGGATCTACGGGATCGTCTCGTTCGCCCTCGACGTGAGGAACACGATCATCCCGGGACTCAGGCAGTATCGTCGCGGACGAAAAACGCAGAAACAGCAACAACGAGAAGACAATGAACGCAAAGAGAACGAAGAGCAGTTGTACTGAGCAGAACGCCATCGCCCGCCGTCACGCGGCCGCCGTCGACCGAACTCCCCTCACGGAGGACCGATGACGCGGGAATCGACGTCGCCGGCGGTTCCGACCGGAATCGTCGGTCTCGGAAACATCGGCCACCACCACGCCGAGCGACTCGTCGATCTCGGCGTGCCGCTTGTCGGCGGAATGGACGTCTCCGCGGAGGCGCGAGAGCGGTTCGCGACCCAATACAGCGCCACAAGCTACGCCGACCACCACGCGCTCTACGACGACGTCGACGCCGTCGTCATCACCACGCCAAACAAGTTCCACGAGGAGTACGCCGTCGCCGCGTTCGAACGCGACCTTCACGTCCTCCTCGAGAAACCGCTGGGACACACCGTCGAGAGTGCGGCGCGGATCAGCGAGGCCGCAGCGAAAAGCGACGGAACGTGCATGATCGGCTTCAACAACCGGTTTATGAACGCCGTGAAACTCCTCGAGAATCGGATCGAGCGCGGCGACCTCGGGAAGGTAACGCACGTCGAGGCGAACTACGTGCGTCGCCGAGGCATTCCCGGCCGCGGCTCGTGGTTCACTCGCGGAGAGATCTCCGGCGGCGGCGCGCTCATCGATCTCGGCGTGCACGCCATCGATCTCTCCCTGTACCTGCTCGGCTACCCCGAGGTCGAGGAGGTCTCGGGCGTCACCCGCTCGGAGTTCGGCTCCCGCGAGGAGTACTCCTACCTCGAGATGTGGGGCGACGACCAGGGCGCCGCCGCGTTCGACGTCGACGACTCCGCGAGCGCGTTCGTCCGCTGTGCCGGCGACCGGACGATCTCGCTCGAGGTCGCGTGGGCGACGAACCGGCCGCCGACCCACGAGTTCGTCGTCCGCGGAACGGAGGCCGCCGCGCGGTTCGACCTCCTCACGAACGAGCTCACCATCCACTCCGCGAGCGCGGACGTCACCGACCACATGCTGGATACGACGGTCGAGACCCGCGAGAACGACACGCACGGTGACGAACAGGCTGCGTTCTTCGACGCGATCGAGAACGGCGGCGACGCGGGCTCGTCCGTCGAGGAGGCGTTGACCGTCCAGCGGATCGTCGACGGGATCTACCGCTCGAGCGAGAACGGCCGATCGGTCGCACTCGACGACGCCTGACGGTTCGAGGGAGCCATCGCAGACGGCCGACATGGACCGTCGATCGATCGGCCGACAGGGACCGTCGGCCGATCGACAACGGCGTAGTCGCTACTGCGGATTTGTTTTTTACTACAAACGATGGAAATATATTTGCCAGTGGCGCCGCTACCGATTCGTATGGACATCGGTGTACACACGCCACCGCTGGCGGACGAATCGCTCGAGGGTGCCCTCGCCTACCTCTCCGATATCGGCGTCGACGCGATCGAACCGGGCGTCGGCGGCTATCCCGGCGACGACCACCTCGTTCGACGGGAGTACCTCGACGACGACGACGCACAGGCCGAGTTGGCGGAGCTGCTCGAGACCTACGGGATGCGAATCAGCGCGCTCGCGACCCACAACAATCCACTGCATCCGGACGACGAGCAGGCAGCCACGGCGGACACCGAACTCCGCGAAGCGATCGAGTTGGCCGACCAGCTCGACGTGAACACGGTCACCTGCTTTTCCGGGCTGCCGGCCGGCGGCCCCGACGACGAGGTCCCGAACTGGATTACGGCACCGTGGCCCTCCGAACACGCCGAGGCTCACGAGTACCAGTGGGACGTCGCCGTCGACTACTGGTCGGATCTCGCCGCCCACGCCGACGAGCACGGCGTCGACCTCGCCATCGAGATGCACCCGAACATGCTGGTCTACGAACCCCACGGGATGGCTCGGCTGCGCGAGGAGACGAACGAGCGCGTCGGCGCGAACTTCGATCCCTCACACCTCTACTGGCAGGGAATCACGATCAGCGACGCGATCCGGTATCTCGGCGAACGCGACGCAATCCATCACTTCCACGCGAAAGACACCAGAGTCTACGAGGAACAGGCCCGCGAGAAGGGCGTCCTCGATACGACGGCCTACGACGACGAGCCGAATCGATCGTGGCTGTTCCGGTCGGTCGGCTACGGCCACGGCGAGGGCCACTGGAAGGAGATCGTCTCGACGCTCCGCATGGTCGGCTACGACGGCGCGTTGAGCATCGAACATGAGGACTCGCTGACGAGTTCGCGCGAAGGACTCGAGAAAGCCGTCGATCTGCTCGACCGAGCGGTGTTCCGAGAACAGCCCGGCGAGGCGTACTGGGCCGAGTAACTACGGGTGACGCACGTCCTGCCCAGTACGGGGACGGACGTATCGGTCACCTCCGGTGAGATTTATCGCCGTGTGGTCGTAAGCCGTGTTCATGGACCGGTTTCGGAACACGAGACAACCCGATTGGGACTGGTGGGGAAAACTGTGGCCCACACCGGGAGAAACGCTCCGCGAACTCGGCCTCGAATCCGGTGACACGGTTGCCGAGATCGGAAGCGGAAACGGGTATTTCGCGCTCCCGGCTGCTCGAATCGTCGCGCCCGCATCGGTCTACGCGTTGGACATCGACGAGTCACTATTGGCGGAGCTATCGCACCTCGCCGACCAGCAAGCCATCGAGAACGTCACCGTGCTCACTGGTGACGCTCGAGAGCTATCACAGCACCTTCCCGAACCCGCCGATGTCGTCTTGATTGCCAACACCTTCCACGGCATCGACGAGCCGGACACGTTCGTGCAGCAGGCGTACGAATCGCTTCGCTCCGAGGGACGATTCATCGTCATCAACTGGACGGACCGCCCTCGGGAGACGACCCGAATCGCCGGTGAGCCGCGCGGACCGCCGACCGAGTTGCGGCTTTCTCCCGAAGCAACCGAACGGACGGTTCTCGACGCGGCAGCGTTCGCTCTCGACGAGACCGTCGAACTCCCGCCGTATCACTACGCGCTCGTGTTCGAACGATAAGTCGAGTGTGCGCGTCTTTCCCGAGTGTCCTGCGGAGAACGCCCCCGCGACGAAAACTTCTAACTACACTCGTTGTGAACGAGTACGTATGTCACTCGAAGTCGGGGTTCTCGGCTATCGGTTCATGGGCAAAGCACACGCGAACGCGATGGCGCGGCTGCCGATGTTCTTCCCGGACGCGCCGGACGTCGAACGCAGCGTCCTCGTCGGCCGCGACGAGGCGGCGTTGACCGACGCGGCGGACCGACTCGGCTTCGACTCGATCGCGACCGACTGGGCCGAGGTCGTCGACGACGTCGACGCCTTCTACAACCTCGGGCCGAACCACGTCCACGCCGAGCCTTCGATCGCGGCGCTCGAGGCCGGGACGCCGGTTTTCTGCGAGAAGCCACTCGCGCCGACGCTCGAGGAGGCCGAATCGATGGCCGAAGCGGCCCGGAACGCCGGGAGCGACGTGCCCGCCGGCTGTGCGTTCAACTACCGGTTCGTCCCCGCGATTCGGTACGCAAAACGGCTGCTCGAGGCCGGCGAACTGGGCGAGATCCACCACGTCCGCGGACGCTACCTGCAGGACTGGCTGGTCGATCCCGAGGCGCCGTGGTCGTGGCGCAACGACGAGGAACTGGCCGGCTCGGGCGCGCTCGGCGACCTCGGCGCGCACACGGTGGACCTGCTTCGATTCCTGGTCGGCGACGACGACCTCGCCGGCGAGATGGTCGGCGTCAGCGGCCACCTGCAGACGTTCGTCGACGAGCGGCCGGTTCCGGATTCGGACGAGACGCGAGCCGTCACCGTCGACGACGCCTACTCCGCCCAGATCGAGTTCGAAAACGACGCGATGGGGACGCTCGAAGCTTCTCGCTTTGCTACCGGCCATAAAAACGACCACACGATCGAGATTCACGGCTCCGAGGGGAGTCTGCGGTTCTCGCTCGAGCGACTGAACGAACTCGAGGTGATGCGAACGGACGCCAATCGCGGCTACGAGACGATTCTGGTCACCGACGAGGACGACCCCTACGTCGACCACTGGTGGCCGCCGGGCCACGTGCTCGGCTGGGAGCACACGTTCGTCCACGAGAACTACGAGTTCCTGAGCGCAGTCGAGAGTGGTGGCGAGTTCGAGCCGAGTTTCGAGGACGGCCTCGCCGCCCAGCGCGTGCTCGCGGCCATCGAGGAGAGCGACGAGGCTCGGGAGTGGGTCTCGCTCGAGTAGGGCCGTACCGAGAGTGCTTTGGCGCTTCCCATAACCGATACTTGGTATGGCGCACGACGAAGACGAACGGTACTGGGGTCGGCCGGCCGTGCTCGAGCGTGGCGGCTCGCAGATTCACTACTGGGTCGTCGGACCGGAAGACGGGCCGCTGGTCGTTTGCACACACGGTGCGACGATGGATCACCGGCTGTTCGATCCGCAGCTAGAAGCGCTGGTCGACGCCGGATACCGAGTGCTGGCGTGGGATATCCGGGGCCACGGGATCTCTAAACCCCTCGGAACGGACTTTACGGTGCCTCTCGTCGTCGACGACCTGATGGCGATCATCGACCGCCTGGGTGACGAGGAGTTCGTCCTCGTCGGACAGTCGTTCGGCGGGTACGTCTCACAGGAACTCCTCTTTCGGTATCCGGAGCGCGTGACCGCGCTCGGAATCATCGGTTCGACGGATCTACTGACCGTTCCGCCGAGGCTCGAGTATCTCGCCCTTCGACTCACGCCGTTCCTCTTTCGGCTCTGGCCCGCCGACCACCTGCGAAAAGTCATTGCGGAGAACACGGCGGAAACACCGGCGGCGAAACGCTACGCGTACAATGCGACCTGTCAACTGTCGAAGCGGGAGTTTCTCACCGTCTGGAAGGCGGTCGCCGTCTGCCACCACGCCGAACCCGGCTATCGTATTCGGAGACCGTTCCTGTTGACCCACGGTGAGCACGACGGGACGGGAACCATCGCGCGCGATGCACCCGCGTGGGCCGAGAGAGAACCCGACTGCCGGTACGAGGTGATCCCCGATGCCGGCCACAACGCGAACCAAGACAATCCCGACGCGTTCAACGAGATACTGCTCGAGTTCCTCGAGGATGTAGTCGAAACCGGGTAGCGCCGCCCGTTACACCGACTCGTCGCATCCCGATTCGTCTCGACGGACCCGACGAAGATCCGATCGTGGATACGCAAGCCGCTTCGTTTCTTCGCTGCCCGTCATACCGGCCTCGATGGACGGCTACGACGTCGCGCTCATCATCGTCGCGATTGGACTGCTGGGTGCGATTCTCTTACCGCGATTGCTGGCGAGCCGCCCGCTCTCGCTGCCGATGTTCTACGTCGGTCTCGGAGTCGCTCTCTTCGCGATACCGGGGACGCCGTCGATCGATCCCGTCGGCAACTCGGTCGCGACCGAACACCTCACCGAACTCGTCGTGATCATCGCGCTGATGGGCGCGGGACTGAAGATCGATCGCCCCTTCGGGTGGCGCAACTGGACGGCGACGTGGCGGCTGCTCGCCGTCACGATGCCCCTGACCATCGCAGCTATCGCGGTACTCGGCTGGGCGCTGCTCGGACTCCACCCGGCAACGGCGACGCTTCTGGGTGCGGTGCTCGCCCCGACGGATCCCGTCCTCGCCTCCGACGTGGATGCGGGCGCGCCGCTGACGGAACTCGAGGACGAACGCGCGTCCGTCCACCGATGGGGCTCCGTTCGATTCTCGCTCACGTCGGAGGCGGGGCTCAACGACGGCCTGGCGTTTCCGTTCACGTACCTCGCGATCGCCATCGCCGCGGCCGACAACGTCGCGGGTCGAACGTGGCTCCTCGAGTGGGCGCTTCTCGACGGACTGTACAGGATCGGTGCGGGGCTCCTGCTAGGGTACGTAATCGGCCACCTGATGGCCAGGCTCGTCTTCAACGCGCCGGTCGAAACCCATCGTTCGGAAGTGCTGGCGGGCGCGGAGGCGATCGTGACGACGCTGTTGGCCTACGGCGTAACGGAACTGCTCGGCGGCTACGGCTTTCTCGCGGTGTTCGTCGCGGCGCTGGAACTCCGACGCTACGAGTGGGAACACGACTATTACCGGGAACTCCACGACTTCGCGTCGCTCGTCGAACGGCTGCTGATGGCGGTCGTGCTCGTCCTGTTCGGCGGTGCGATCGCGGACGGGCTGTTGGCGGCGTTGACCTGGCCCGACGTCGCGGTCGGACTGGCGGCGATACTGCTCGTTCGGCCGCTCGCCGGCCTGCTCGGGTTCGTCGGCTCCGATGCGCCGCTGGGCGATCGTATGATCATCTCGGCATTTGGCATTCGCGGCATCGGCTCGTTTTACTATCTGGCGTTCGCGCTCGCTCACGCCTCGTTCGCGGAACTCGAACTCGCCGTCGCCGCCGAACGGCTCTGGGCGATCGTCGGCTTCGTCGTCCTCGCCTCGCTTTTCCTCCACGGCGCGACCGCCAGCGTCGTGATGGGCGCGTTCGACGCCCGCCGCGACCGAACGCTCGCGACGGACGATGGAACCGGCGACGAACGGACGGACGATCCCGGGCCGTAAGAACCACTTTATACAGTCCGGACGAATTGTTTGATCAGTATGGCAACCAGACTGGCGGAGTTCGTCGCCGAGGAGCTCTGGCTCCTGATCGGCGTCGTGACGTTCGCGCTCGTCAGCCTCGCCGGAATCGCCGGCTTCGCCGGACTTGCCGGGGCGATCTCGGTCGTTGGCTGGTTCCTACTCACACCGATCTTCCTGTTCTGGGGCGAAGAGATCACGGCGCTGCTGTTCGACGATGCCGACGAGTCGTCGGAGCCGTCGGCTCGAGCGACCGAGCCCGGTGCCCTCGAGGAACTCAAGCGACGGTACGCGGAAGGCGAGATCGACGACGAGGAGTTCGAGCATCGACTCGAGCGACTCGTGGCGGTCGAGAACCTTCCTGACGACCTCTTCACCGAAGGGGCGTCGACGAACGCCGACGAACACGGAGGTCTCGAGCGCGAGTACGAACGGGAACGATAGGCGTCCGCCCGCGGGTCGGTCGCGACTTTTCTCGCGAACTCGGATCGATATTTCTTATGCGGCGTCGCGAGTACCGAACGTCGATGCAACTCGAGACGAGTTCCTGGACGGACGTCGAGGACGCGGCACCGACGACGGCGCTTCTGCCTGTCGGCAGCACCGAACAACACGGCCCCCACGCGCCCGTCGGCACCGATACGATCATCGCGCGGGCGATGGCCGCCGAAGCGGACCGACGGTGTACAGTCGAGTCGGCCGTGCTGCCGACGCTGCCGGTCGGTATCGCGCCGTACCACGGCCACTTCGCGGGAACGCTGTCGGTCTCTTCGGAGACGCTTCGCCGGTACGTCCGCGACGTCGTCGAGTCGCTGGAAGACTCGAGCGTCGAGACGGTCGTGTTCGTCAACGGCCACGGCGGCAACGGCGGGACGCTCGGGAATCTGGCCCGCGAGATCGCCGATTCGCCGGCACTCGAGCTCGAGGCGTACTGCTGGGAGTGGATGCGCGCCGTCGACGAGCACGTCGGTCACGCGGGCGAACTCGAGACGTCGGTTCTGCTCCATCTCCGTCCCGACGACGTCGGGGAACCGGTCGCAGGCGATGCCGAAGCGTGGGACGATACCGTCGACGGCGGCGTCGTCCACCGATTCACGGAGGAGTTCAGCGAGAACGGTGCGGTCGGCGACGCGACGGCCGCCTCAGCCGAAACGGGCGAACGGGTGTTCGAGACGGCCGTCGACGCGCTCTGCTCGTTCGTGAATCGAGTCGAGGGGCGCTGATCGGACGCCGTCGACGGCGTGCCGGCCGAGTGACGCAAGGGTTTTCGACGGCGGTCCGTCAGCTTACTCGGAATCGTACTCGAGCGACTCGAGGCCGTATCGCGACTCCGTCGGGTGCGGTTCGTAGCCGCTCACGCCGGCTGCGGTCGCGACGACGTTCGCGTAGTCGGTGAGAACGACGATCGGGGCCTCGTCGACGACGATCGATTGAACCTCGTGATAGCGTTCCAGCCGTTCGTCGCGATCGGTGAGTTCGCGACCCTCCTCGAGCAACTCGTCGACCCTATGGTTCTCGTAGCCGTGATGGAGCGTTGCATCCGTCGAGTGAAACATCTCGGAGAGTCGATCGGGATCGGGATGCCAGAGCGTCCCCCAGGAGGTGAGATAGGCGTCGAACGCGTCCTGGCCGACGCGGTCGACCATCGCGCTGTACTCCATCGTCGTGATATCGACGTCGAACCCGACGTCGGCGAGTTGGTCCTGAAGCGTCTGTCCGATCAGCGGGAGACTCCTGGCGTCGAAGGTGACGAATTCGACGGCCAGCTCCTCGCCGTCTCGGCTACGAACGTCGTTCGAGTCGGCCGACCACCCGGCTTCGGAGAGCAGCGATCGAGCGCGGTCGGGGTCCGAGGAGTGGTCCTCGAGATCCGGGTTCGCCCAGTCGGTGACGGTGGGGGAGAACGGCCCGACCGCGGGGTCGTCGATCCCGTCGAGGATCGACTCGGTGATCGACTCACGGTCGACGGCGTAGTGGACGGCTCGCCGAACGCGCTCGTCGTCGAACGGCTCGGTTGTCGTATCGAACGTAAGGAACCTGATTCGCGGAATTTCGGGCGTGTAGACGTCGATATCGTCCTCGGCTTCGAGATCGTCGACCATCTCGTTCGGAAGGACACGAGCCATCTCGAGTTCGCCGTTCTCGAGTTTCATCCGCCGCGTCTGGTCGTCGTCGACGACCTCGTAGCGAACGGACTCGAACGACGGCGTCTCCCCGTAGTAGTCGTCGTGTCGAACGATTCGAACCTCGGAACCGGACCGAAACGACTCGAGGGCGAACGGTCCGGTGCTGATCGGATCCGTGATCGAGCCGTCGGCTTCGATCGCGTCAGGACTGAGAAGGACGGCCTCGTTTCGCGAGAGGTGCGACGGGAGCGGCGAGAACGCGGTCTCGGTCTCGACGTTGACGGTCGATTCATCGACGGCCTCCACGGTTTCGATCGGGACGGCCGCGAACGCCGACGAGTCGACGGTGCGGCGCAACGACTCGACGGCTGCCGCCGCGTCGAGGGACGTTCCGTCGTGAAACGTCACGCCCTCGCGCAGGTCGAACTGCCACCGTCGGTCGTCGAGTCGCTCCCAGTCGGTCGCGAGGCCTGGGGCCGGATTCGCCTCGTAGTCGACGGCGACCAGCGCCTCGGTGATCCCGAGTCGTCGAAGCGAGCTCCCCCCGTCGTGGGGATCCCTGTTGGGCTCCCAGGGGCCGCCGATTCGAAAGTCGGCCGTTTCGGGCTCGTCGGAGAGACAGCCGGCGACGGCCAGGGCCGTGGCTCCGAGCGTCGTCTTCAGTGCGGTGCGTCGGTTCATGTGGTAGTTCGTGTCGTGAGTCATGTCTCAGTCAGGTCTCAGTCAGTGTCGTGAGTCGGTCGTTCGACGGGCGGTTCGCCGGAGCGGTCGAATTCGGTCTCGGAGCTGTCGCTCTTCGCGGTCGCCTCGAGTCCCGTCCGCTCCGCGTCCGCCAACTCGCCGGCGTACAGACATCGCGAGCGAGCCTCGCCGACGGACTCGAGCGCCGGCTCGCGACGGGCGCACTCCTCCGTGGCGGCTGGACACCGCGGGTGGAACGCACAGCCCGACGGCGGATCGGTCGGACTCGGCGGCTCTCCCGCGAGCGCGTCTTGGGTCTCGGTCGCGATCGATCCCGCGTCGAATCGCTCTCCCGGCGTCGAATCCAGCAGCGTCTGCGTGTACGGGTGGGTCGGACTCGAGAGCGTTCGACGCGCGGGGCCGACCTCGACGAGTGTCCCGAGATACATCACCGCGACGCGGTCGGCGACGTGGCGGACGACGCCGAGGTCGTGAGAGATGAACAGGTACGCGAGATCGAGGTCTGCCTGCAGTTCGGCGAGCAGGTTGAGGATCGTCGCCTGCACCGAGACGTCGAGGGCGGCCGTCGGCTCGTCTAAGACGAGCACTGACGGCTCGAGTGCGAGCGCGCGAGCGATCGCGACGCGCTGACGCTGGCCACCAGACAGCTGGGTCGGGTACCGATCGACGGCGGCGGGCGAGAGTCCGACGAGCGAGCAGAGATCGTCGACGCGGTCGTTCCGCCGATCGGGCTCCCAGCCGGCCTCGAGCAGCGGTTCGCCGATCGACTCCCCGACCGTCCGCTTCGGATTGAGGCTCGCGCCGGGATTCTGGAAGACGACGCCGATCTCGGATAGCTGGTCGGCCGTCCGCGATTCGGCGCCCCCGACGGGGTGGCCGCGAAGTCGGACCGTCCCGTCGGTCGGCTCCTCGAGTCCGACGGCTACCCGCGCGAGCGTCGACTTCCCACAGCCGCTCTCGCCGACGAGGCCGACCGTCTCTCCCGGTCGAAGCTCGAGCGAGACGCCGTCGACGGCCGGGACGCGCTCGTCGGTTCCGAGGAGTCGATCGACCAGCGCGTCCGACCGTCGGAACGATTTTTCGACGTGCTCGAGTTCCAGCATCGGTCGGTCGGCAATCGCTTCGCCGTTGCCGTCCGTCGGCGCCTTCGTCGTCGTTTCAGCCTCGCTCCTGTTGCCGTCCGTCGCCGCCTTCGCCGTCGCTTCCAACTGCTCGACCATCGACTCGAGCGAGGCGTCGCGGGCGTCCGAGACGCCACACCGGACGATGTGGTCGTCGCCCATCGAGACGATCGGCTGCGCCGTGGCGCGACAGTCGTCCGTCGCGGACGGACAGCGGTCGGCGAAGACACAGCCCGTCGGCGGCGGCGCGCCGTCCGGCGGCGTGCCACCGATCGCCGGCAGCCGCGACTGGGGCTCCGAGCGGTGGGGGAGACAGCCGAGCAGCGCCTTCGTGTACGGGTGGGCCGGATTCGAGCGCAGTTCGTCGGCCGGCCCCTGCTCGACGACGACCCCGTCGTACATGACGACGATTCGATCGCACAGCGCCGAGACGACGCCCAGATCGTGACTGATCAGCAACACGCTCATGTCGCGCTCGGCGTTGAGTTCGGCGAGTCGCTCGAGGATCGCCGCCTGCGTCGTCGTATCGAGCGCCGTCGTGGGCTCGTCGGCGATCAACACCGACGGCTGCCGGGCGAGCGCCATCGCGAGCGCCACCCGCTGGCGCATCCCGCCGCTGAACTGGTGTGGATAGGCGTCGATCCGCTCGTCCGGACGCGGGATGCCGACCGTCTCCAGCAGTTCGAGGACGTCCGCTCGCAGCGCCCGCGAGCGTAGTCGCGAACCCGCGCCGATCGCGAGCTCCCTGAGGAAGGGCTGGTGGTCCGGATCGCGGCGGACTCTGAGCGCTTCGGCGATCTGCTCGCCGACGGTGTACACCGGATTGAGCGTCGTCGACGGGTCCTGAAAGACCATCGCGAGCTCCCGACCGCGGAGCCGTCGCAGCGTCCGGTCGTCGGCGGTCGTCAGCTCGCGGCCGTCGTATCGGACGCTCCCGCCGACGATCTCGCCCGGTTCCTCGAGTCGGACGATCGATCTCGCCGTGACGGACTTCCCGCAGCCGCTCTCGCCGACGAGACCGACGATCTCGCCGGGCTCGACCCGGAACGTCGCGCCGTTGACCGCGTGGACCGATTCCGAACCCGTTCGGAATCGGACGCGGAGGTCGTCGATCTCGAGTCTCGAGTCCATCTCAGGTTCGCCTCCGTTCGCTGTCGTCGATGTGGTCTGGATCCAGCACGTCCCGCAGGCCGTCGCCGAGGACGTTGAAGCCGACGACGGTCAACGCGATCGCGACGCCGGGGGCGGTGATGAGCCACGGCGCCGACCGGAGGTAGTTCCGGCCGTCGGCGACCATCGTCCCCCACTCCGCCGTCGGCGGCTGTGCGCCCAGCCCGAGAAAGGACAGCCCCGCGGCCGCGAGGACGACGGTCCCGAGGTTGAGCGTCGCGAGGACCACCACGGGTCCGGTGACGTTCGGCAACAGGTGTCGGGTGACGATCCGTCGCCGGGGCGTCCCGTAGAGCCGAGCCGACTCGACGAACGGTCGATCCTTCACGGCGAGGATGCTCCCGCGAACGACACGGGCGTACGTCGCCCAGCCGACGACCGAGAGCGCGATCACGACGTTGGTCAGGCTCGGTCCGAGCGTGCCGGCGATCACGAGCGCAAGCACGAGTCCGGGGAACGCCAGCTGGGCGTCGACCAACCGCATCAACGCGGCGTCGACCAGCCGGCTGCCGGTCGCCGCGAACAGACCGATCGTCGTCCCGATGCACAGCCGAACGAGCGTCGCGACGACGGCGAGTGCGAGCGAGATTCGCGCCCCGTAGGCGACTCTCGTCGCGACGTCGCGACCGAGCGCATCCGTCCCGAGTGGATGGGCGAGCGACGGTCCCTCGAGTCGAGCGCCGAGCGCCTGTGCCGTCGGATCGTACGGCGAGACCAGCGGGCCGACGATCGCGACGACCGCGAGCAGGCAGACGATCCCGCCGCCGAAGCGGAGTTGCGCGTTCGTTCGGAGTCCGCGGTCGAACCGACGTCGGAGCAGTCGTCGACTGCGCTGGAGGAGCGTCCGCGGCTGACCCGTCGACCTCGCTGGGCCGGCCTCGCGGTCGCTCATCGCCGTTCACCCCGTCCGCGTTCGATCCGCGGGTCGAGCGCGACGTACGCGAGGTCGACGAGTTGATTCGTCGCGACGAAGGCGAACGCGGTCACGAGCACGACGCCCTGCACGATCGGATAATCGCGCGCGAAGACGGCGTCGACGAGCAGCGTGCCGAGCCCCGGTCGCTGGAAGACGACCTCGACGACGACGGCCCCGTTCAAGACGAAGCCGAACTGGAGCCCGACGATCGTCACGACGGGAACGAGCGCGTTGCGTAGCGCGTGCTTGTAGACGACGAGCCGTTCGCGGACGCCCTTCGAGCGTGCGGTCACGACGTAGTCGGCCTCGAGGACCTCGAGCATCGACGTACGCACCAGACGGGTGACGATCGCGGCCATACCGGTGCCGAGCGTGAGTGCGGGGAGCACGAGGTGGCCGAGCGTACCGACGCCGGAAACGGGCGTCAGCCCCAGCCAGAGCGAGCAGACGAGGATCAGCAGGTAGCCGAGCCAGAAGTTCGGGATCGAGACGCCGATCAGTGCGGCGAGCTGGCTAGTGCGGTCGATCCACGTATCGCGGTGGACCGCGCTGAGGACGCCCGTCGGAACGGCCAGCAGCAGCGAGACGGCCATCGCCGCTAGCGCGAGTTCGAGCGTATTCGGCAGGTACTCGAGCAGCAGCGACGCGACGGGTTCGGACCGATAGTACGACGTTCCGAGGTCGCCCCTGAGGACGTCGCCGAGCCAGGAGAGATACTGGACGACGAACGGGTCGTCGAACCCGTGTTCGCTACGGAACGCCTCGACTTCGCGCTCCGACGGCGGACTCTGTCGTTGCTCTCGAAGGATCGTGTACGCTGGATCGCCCGGCGTCAGGAAGACGAAGCCGTACGTGACCAGTGAGACGAGCGACATGACAGCCGCGAACGACCCGAGCCGCGCGAGGAGCGTCCGGATCATGGCTGGAACGCTCGTCCGTGCGCGTCGCGCCGAAAGGTGGGTCGCCGTTCGACGCTCGAGTCACCCACGACCGACACCGGCGGGCCGTCGCACGCGCATGAACCATTGGTCGACTCCGGTGGGACCACTACTCGGGCGGCTCGGCACGTAGCAGTCGTCTCGATATGCACGGACTCGTACGACACTGACATCAACTCACATTTCATTACTGAAATCGAGTTTGTATATGTTGGGGATTTCGAGCGATCGGGACTGTCATTCTGTTGGCGGCGCCGGAGCCACGAACCCTGTCTGCCGGCGCGGTGTTAGTAAAAACTCTAGCCCTATTAATAAATAATGCTATTTGCGCCCTCTACTACAATAACTGAACGGAGTAAAACCACTCTCGTCGAAGCGGGGCGCGTTCGCGGGACGCCGTTGCTCGTCGGCGATAGGCAACCGAAGAATGCGGGACGGCTTAGCGTCGGAACGACGGTTCGAGGCGTCTCGCGTCGGTTACTTCTCGTCGGCCGTCTTCGCCCTGATGACCGTATCGATCTCGTCGTAGCGGATGCTCTTGTTCTCCGGCGACTGGCCGTCGATCTCGAGGTATGCCGGCTCGAAACTCGTCACCGCTCCCGAGTGTTCCGGATCGTCGGCGTCCGTCCGTTCCCGCTTCCAGATTTCGACAACGTCGCCGACGGAAATGTGCTCTCTGACGAGCGCCGCTGCTTCCTCTTCGTCGGCGTCCGGCGGGACAGTGAGTTCGGTCATGTCTCCGAAGAGACGACGGCGACGCGGGTAAGTGACTCCGCGTCAGTTGACGGTCGCTTTTATGTCGTCCGGCGGTAGTCGGCGAGTTCCATCGTCGCGGCGATCCCCTGAGGCAACGGTTACGGACCACCCTCGCCGAGATGGTCGATACGAGGGCGTAGGCGCGGAGAGTCGGCGTGGGGGCGCCGGCCGATGTCGTCCGTTTCGTGCCGAACGAACGCGCATCTAGGCACGAGTCGGCTCGAACTGAGGACCGAAACGGTTGCCGGTTCGGTTACGTGAGCGAGACAGTTTCGAGCGCGTCGATCCGCCCGGCACCGGTCTCTGGGTCGCCGCGTCCGCTCCCCTCCGCACCGCGTTCGATCACGTTCTCGACCTGGTTGACGGTGGCGCTAGGGTCGAGTTCGCGCACGAGCGCGGCGAGTCCGGTGACCTGCGGTGCGGACATCGACGTTCCGGAGGCGCTCGCGTACTCGGCTCCGGGAAGCGCCTCGTTGTCCGGGTCGAACGTCGAGAGGATACCGGCCCCCGGTGCACCGACCGAAATCTCGTTCGCCCCGTAGTTCGAGAACTCCGCGAGTTCGTCGTCTTCGGTCGTCGCGCTGATCGAGGAGGCTCGAGGGATACTTCCCCAGAGGCTGACCCACCCACCCTGCTGCAGGTTCTGGCTGTCGTTGCCCGCGCTCACCACTACCGACGTCCCTCGCTGGGCGACGCTGCGAACCACTCGCTGGCGAGCGATGCGGTATCCCTCCTGATTGTCTCGCGGCGGCTGCGGCGGGCTTCCGATGCTCATGTTCACGACGTCGAGTCCGCGCTCGGCCGCGTAGTCGAGGGCGAGGAGGGAGTCGCCCACGGTGGCGAGAAGGTCACCTTCCGCCGGAAAGACCCGGAGCGAGACGATCTCGGCGTCCGGGGCGACGCCGGTCACGCCCGACGCTCCGGTCGCCGCCGCGATGCCCGCGACGTGAGTGCCGTGATACTGTACGTCGCCGGTGTGATCGGACTCCTCCCAGTCGACGAACGTCCGACTGGCGTCCGTGTCGACGTTCCCCAGATCGGGGTGGCCGTCGTAGACGCCGGTATCGATAATCCCGATACGGGTACCCGATCCGGTCGCGTGCTCGTGTGCATCGAACGCGTTGATCAGCCGCTTGTCCCACTGCTCGTCCTCGAGTTCGCCCTCGGTGTCCGTCGCTGTCGGGCCTTCGGGGACGTCGAGTCCGTATGCGAAATCCTCGAAGGCGGCATCGACGCCGTTCGCGTTCGACGGGTCCTCGTTTTGGGGCCCCAGGACGAGGTACACGTTCGCCCCTGTAATCTCGTGGACGACCGTGAATCCCGCTCGCTCGAGCTGATTCGGATTGCCACCGCTGACGACGTATCGGGCTCGCTCTTCGTCCGCGCTCGCGGTTCCGATCGCCGTGAGGCCGATCGCAGTCGGTATTCCTGCTACCACCGTACGCCGGTTGGGATTGTGTGACATACGGAACGGACGATAAAGTTGTCGAAATATAATTATTTACTTGATAACTATTTGTAGTTAGCATCTTCTCTGAACGTGTGTGAAGGTAGACGGGTACAAACGTCATCACGGGGTCGTCGCGCGGCGAAAAGCGCGTGTGAACTGCGTTCCTCGGGTCCGTCGAAGGGAGCCGGACCACCGGGATTCAGACGACAGTTTTTGTAGGATAGCGCCGAACCGGGGGGTATGACCACGATCAAGGACAGCGTCCACGACCACATCCGGGTCGACGGCGTGGCGCGCGACCTCCTCGATACGCCCGCCGTCCAGCGGCTTCGGAACATCCGCCAGCTCGGAACCGTCTCGCTGGTCTACCCTTCCGCCAACCACACCCGATTCGAACACAGTCTGGGCGTCTACCACCTCGCTTGCGAGGCCCTCGAACACCTCGGAATCGACGGCCAACAGGCCGAACACGTCCACGCCGCGGCGCTCCTGCACGACGTCGGCCACGGCCCGTTCAGTCACAACCTCGAGGCGGTCACCCACCGACGGACAGGTCGGTATCACGACGACGTCCACGGCCTGTTAGCGGAGGGGGACGTCGGCGACGTCCTTCGTAGCCACGACCTCGAGCCGGCCGCCGTTGCAGACCTCGTCGCGGGCGAAGGCCGGTTCGGACAGCTCGTCTCGGGCGAACTCGACGTCGATCGGATGGACTACCTGGTGCGAGACGCCCACCACACCGGCGTTCCCTACGGCACCATCGATCACGGCCGCCTCGTCCGCGAACTCACCTTCACCGACGGCGAACTCGTGCTGGACGAGGGGAACGTCCAGGCCGCCGAGAGCCTGCTGGTCGCCCGGGCGCTGATGAACCCGACCGTCTACAGTCACAGCGTCGCCAGACTCACCAAGGCGATGCTCCGGCGCGCGAGCGAACGGTTGCTCGAGTCACCCGAGACCGATGTCGACGCCGGAACGCTCCAGCGGATGGACGATCACGACCTGATCGTCGCCCTGCGGACGTGTGCGGAGACGACCGAGTTCTCGCGGCGGTTAGACCAGCGTGACCTGTACAAACGGGCGGTGTGGGCTGAGATCGACGACGTCCCCGGCGGGATCATCGAGTCCGATCACGAATCGATCCGGGAGTTCGAACGCGAGATCGCCGATACGGCGGACGTCGATCCGGAGTGCGTGATCCTCGACGTTCCCGGACGGCCGTCGATGACGGAGTCGACGACGCGCGTGCTGGTCAACGGCGACATTCGTCGGCTGGGCCAGCAGTCGCCGCTCGTCGAGGCGCTGCGGGCCGCCCAGTACTCCCAGTGGCGACTCGGCGTCTACTCGCCACCGGAGATGCGCGAGCGCGTCGGCCGCGCGGCCGTCGACGTGCTGGGCCTCGATATCGAGGGGGCGCTCGTACGCGAGGTCCGAAACGGGCTGGACGCGACGCTCGATCAGTTCGTCGACTGAGGTCGCCGATGGCGAACGGGGTTCGAACCGCTGCCGAACTCCTCCGCTGAGTCATCGCTCTGACAATTCAACGAAACGAAAATACGGGATTGACGGACAGTAGTGACCGCCATCCGGATCGTTTCGTCGACGATTCGGCTCCCACAGCCGTCAGGTCATCGCCGTCTATCCCGGCTACGGTCGCCGAAAACACGACTACGACTGTCGGTTATTAGCGGTCGGCGGTCGAGGCATCTCGAGAACTCTCAGCCGAGAGTGACCTCCGTTCGTTACGAACTGATTCGCCCACTAACTCCAGAGTAATCGGTTCCTGTGGTAGTGTAACGGTCTGGTAGCTTTTCTACTCTTATCGTGGCGAGACCAGTCATGGACGAACACAGTCCACAGCGACGAACCGTTCTCAGAGCCGGTGCGGTGGCAGCCTTACTCTCGGTCGGCGGGAGTTCCGCGATCGGCGCACAGGAGACGGCTGGCGACAACGAACGAGCTGCGAAGATGCTCCGGGAGTTCTACGACGGCTACCTCGAGGGTATCAGCCAGGCGGTCGCAACGGACGTTCAGATGGAGGCCTCGATGATCGAGGACGGCCGTGACGAACCGTGGCCGCTCGCGGTCTGGGACGACGTCGAAGATGCGCGCAGCGAGGGGATCACGCTGGGCGCAAGCGAGGGCGGTTCGCAGCCGTTCTGGGACGAGTACCAGTCGTTCGATCGCGACTTCGACGGCGGTGACGGCGGCGATGATACCGACGACGATGTCGGCGACGGCGAGATATCGGTCGCCCTGCTCGAGACCAACGACCCCGTCCCCGCGGGTGAGACGCTCGCGGTGACGGCCGAACTCGAGACCGACGCTGATTCGGCGACTACGGCCGAGGTCGAACTCGTCGTCGGACACGATCCGACGGTGGTTGATACCGCATCGAGAACGGTCGATCGGACGGAGACGGTGACGCTCGAGTTCGAGACCGCAACGGTCGCGAACGGGCAGACGTTCCCCGTTCGGGTCGAGGGATCGGACGATTCGGCGGAGACGTCGATCGACGTGATCGGAACCGACGAGACGGTGTAGACCGCCCTCGAAACTGGCGAACTTCGGTGGGCGGATCGTCCAAATCCGGCCGAGAACCGTTTCCCCTCAGTACCAGGCGCCGCCGGAGGAGACGTTGATATCCTGCCCCGTCACGTGCCGAGCGTCCGGACTGGCGAGTTGGACCGCCAGCGCGGCGACCTCCTCGGGCGGAACCAGTTCGCGGATCGCGAGATTGTCGAGCACGTCGTCTTTGGCCTCCTCGAACTCGACCCCCCGTTCGTCGGCCTGTCGCTCGAAGACGCTCCGGATGCGCTCGCCCTCGACCGGACCTGGACAGATCGCGTTCGCCGTGACGTCGTCTTCGGCGAACTCGAAAGCCAGTGCGCGCGTCAATCCGATGACGCCCATCTTCGAGGCCGCGTAGGGCGTCCGATTGGGGTAGGGCCGTTTGCCGCCGATCGAAGAGAGGTTGACGATGCTGCCGTGATCGGACTCGCGGAGGTGTGGCGAGGCTTCCCGAACCGCTCGAGCGATGCCGACGACGTTGACGTCGAGCGTCTCGAGCCACTCCTCGTCGGTCGTTCCCTCGACGGGGGCCGTCGGTCCGGCGATGCCGGCGTTGTTCACCAGACAGTCCAGCCCGCCGAACTCGTCGACGGTGGCCTCGACGGCGTCGGCGACGGAGTCGGCGTCGGTCACGTCCGTTTCGACCGCCAGCGTTCGTTCGGGCGCGTCGATCACCGCTTCGGTTTCGTAGATCCCGTCGCTGCGGGCCGCGAGGGCGACGTTTGCACCCGCGTCGGCGAACGCGACGGCGATTTCGCGGCCCAGTCCCTGACTCGCACCGGTGACGAACGCTGTGGTATTCTCCAGCATACTCGAGTCGTCGGGTAAGAGCCTCTAAAGCGTTCCTGCCGGCGAACCGCCACGTCGCTATCGACGTTCCGCGGCCCTCACGGTCTTTACCCTCGAGACCGACTCCTGTACCGATGCGAGCCGCAGCCTTCACCGATCTGATCGGCCCGGACGGCGTGAGCGTGATCGACCAGCCGGAGCCCGACCCCGGTCCGGACGAAGCGATCGTCGACGTCGAAGCGAGCGCGATCAACAGACACGACCTGTGGATTCTCGAGGGCGACTCGGCGATGGTCGACGCGGCCGATCTCCCGTTCGTCACGGGGCTGGACGTCGCGGGCGTCGTCGAGGACGTGGGCGACGGCGTCAGGAACGTCGAACCGGGCGACAGGATCGTGCTCTGCCCGAACGAGACCTGTGGCTCCTGTCGATTCTGCAGCGAGGGTCCCGAAAACACGTGCGAGCGGTTCTCGCTGTACCACGGCGGGCTAGCGGAGCGGGCTCGAGTGGAGGCCGATCGACTCGTCGTCTTGCCGGACGGTGTCGATGCGACCGCGGCCGCCGCGCTACCGACGGCGTACATGACCGCCTATCACATGCTCCGACGGGCCGACGTCGGGCCGGGCGATCTCGTCTTCGTTCCCGGTGCGACGGGCGGAGTGGGCGTCGCGACCGTCCAACTCGCCGATATCCTCGGCGCGCGAACGATCGGTACCTCGTCGTCGGAGACGAAACTCGACCGCGTCGCGGAACTCGGCCTCGATCACGCGATACAGGCGACGAACGTCGACGTCATCCGGCAGGAACTGGCGGACATCGGCGACCCCGACGCGGTCATCAACCACCTCGGGGGCGAGTACACGAAACTCGGCCAGCACGTACTGGCCCGCGGCGGAACGATGGTGATCTGCGGCCGCACGGCCGGCAACGAGTCGACCATCGACGTGACGAACCTCTTCCTCGGACACAAGCGCATCGTCGGCTCGACGATGGGAACCCAGGACGACCTGCGACGACTCGTCGAGTTGACGGCTTCAGGAGAGCTGTCGCCGGAAATCGATCGCACGTTCTCGCTCGAGGAGACAGCCGACGCCTTCGCGACGATGCAGGATCGCGAAAGCATCGGCAAACTGGTCGTCCAACCGTAGTTCAGCACCCATCTTTCAGAGCGTTTCGGCTGCCCGGCCACCCACCGCCGGGTGGGAATGAAAGGGGCTTCCGCTCTGGACGAACCCGGGCGACGTAAGCACGCGACCGACGGGAGCGCGCGCAGCGAGCCCCGGGAGTCCAGAGCGGAAGGGGCTTTCAGGGTGTTCGCGTCCGCGTTCACGCAATCGGTATCAGTTCACATCCCCTCTAGTACTAGCCGGAACGCGCTGGCCGGAGCTATTTCCGCCGCCCCGATGTCGACCGTCTATGACCGATATCGCCATCACCGGCGCGTCAGGACGGGTCGGGAGGGAGGCTATCGAGGCGTTCTCCGACGCAAATCTCACGCTCTTTTCGCACAGCGAGAGCGAGGATCTGGACACGACGCCGATAGACGTCGCGGACCGCGAGACGTTCGTCGACGCTCTCGAGGGCCAGGACGTCCTGATTCACCTTGCGGCCAACCCGAACCCGCGGGCGGAGTGGGACGAGCTCTCGGGACCGAACGTCGACGGGGCGTACAACGCGTTCGAGGCCGCAGCGGAGAACGACCTCGAGCGAGTCGTCTTCGCGAGTTCGAATCACGCGGTGAACATGAAAAACACCGTCTCGCCCATCCGGCCGGAGTCGACGGTCGGCAAGCCCGAGATCGTCCGACCCGACGACGAGATGGATCCGGACACCTACTACGGCGTCACCAAGGTCTTCGGGGAGGCGATGGGCCACTACTACGCCAAGCGCCACGGGATCGACGTGGTGAACCTGCGGATCGGCTGGCTGCTCTCGGAAGCCGAACTCGAGCAAGAGGTCGCAGACCGAGACGGCGCGGGCGAACGTTTCGCTCGCGCGATGTGGCTCAGTGACGGCGACTGCCGCCGGGTGATCGAGGCCGCGGCGACGACGAGCCTCGAGTCGAATCCGACGACCGCCCACGGTATCTCGGACAACTCCGAGCGGTTTCTCTCGCTGTCGGAGACGATGCTCGAGTTGGGGTATCGCCCGCAGGACGACTCGGCGAACGTGTTGGGAGAGTGAGGTGACGGCGGACTCGAGGCGAGTGGGCCGTTCGGTGTCCGCCGATTCGCGGACCGTAAGACCGATTAGCGACTGGTCCGTACCGAGACATATGACACGGGTACGCGAGTCGACTGGCTACGGACCGAACACCCAGATGTCCCTGTTCGGGTACATCATGGCGGCAATTCTCGTGATGATCGCGCTCCCGTTGCTGCCGGTGCTCATCCCCGCGTACATCATCTGGCGGGTGTTCTACGCCGACGAACCCGAGCACAGCTTCGAGTCGTGGCGAAAGGAGCGGGGACGACCGCCGAGCAGTTCGTAAGCGGTCAGTACCGTCGCAGTTCTCACGATCTCCGCTGCGATCCGAGAACGGAGGCGAGCGGGACGCTGCTCACACTGGCAACTATGAGGGCCACGCCCTCCCCAACCGATTCGCTCGGTCACTTCGTTCTCTCGCTCATCCACAGGAAGACGCTTCGCGTCTTCCACGCCTTCGCTCACAAGTTTGCGAAGACCTCGCGCAGTGGTATCGCTCCCCCTCGCTATCGCTCGGGCGGAGCGATAGCGTGCGCCACCGTACCGCACGCGGGGCGTCCACCGAGTCTCAGTCGTCCGCGCTCGCGCCAGCTAACGCCGACGGCGGGCCGCCGGGCAGTTCGTCGCGATCGTGTGGGGCCTCGAACGCGAGATCCGGGCCTCGAGCGATGATCCGGTTCGGATTCACGTCGGGGTGGGTCGTGTAGTAGTGTTCTTTGATGTGGTCCATGTTCACCGTCTCTGCAACGCCTGGCGTTTGATAGAGGTCGCGCAAATACGGCCAGAGGTTCTCGTACTCGCGGACGTACTGGACGTTACACATGAAGTGCGTGTGGTAGACGTTGTCGAATCTGACGAGCGTCGTGAACATCGCGATATCGGCTTCCGTCAGCCGATCACCGGCGAGATACCGCTGGTCCGCCAGCACGTCGTCCCAGTGGTCGAGCGCGGCGAACAGATCGTCGACCGCGTCGTCGTAGGGTCCCTGTTTCGTCGCGAAACCCGCCCGGTAGACGCCGTTGTTGATCGGCTCGTAGATCTCGTCGATAATTCGGTCCACATCGTCCTGCAAGTCCGCCGGGTAGAGATCGACGTCTCGGTCGGCGACCTCCCCGAACTCGGTGTCGAGCATCCGCATGATCTCCTTCGACTCGTTGTTGACGATCGTGCCCTCCTGGGTGTCCCAGAGGACGGGCACCGAGACGCGGCCGGTGACATCCGAATCGGCCTCGACGTACAGCTCTCGCAGGTAGTCGGCGTCGAGGACGGGATCGCGCGTACACCCCTCTTTGTCCGGGGTAAACTGCCAGCCGTCTTCGTCGCGATAGGGGTCGACGACCGAGACGGAGATGGCGTCCTCGAGCCCTTTCAGCGCTCGCACCACGAGCGTTCGGTGCGCCCACGGGCAGGCGTAGGAGACGTAGAGGTGGTACCGGCCCGCTTCGGGCTGGAACCGGGCGTCCGGATCGTCGCGGATCCGGTCGCGAAACGTCGTCTCCTGGCGTTCGAACGAGCCGTCGTCGTCGGTGTACTCCCCAGCGTCCGTTCGCCACTCGCCGTCGACGAGCATGTTCATACGCGTGGTACGGCTCGAAGGTACAAAGCGTCTCGCTGACATCTGTGTTACCACCAGGAAAGGTCACTGCCGGCGGTCAGCTCACGGCAGTCGCGACCCAGTAGCTCACGCCGATAGCGACGAGGAGCGCGCCCTCGAGTCGCGTTACGCGTCTGCCGGTCGCGAGCAGCCCCGTCGCGACGGCGGTCAGGGCGACCAGCCAGACGACGCCGGGAAAGACGGCGGGATCGACGGTCATCGGGCGCACGACCGCCGCGAGTCCCAACACGCCGAGGCAGTTGAACACGTTCGAGCCGATGATGTTGCCCGCCGCGATGGCGACCCCGCCCCGTCGGGTCGCAACGACCGACGTGACGAGTTCCGGTAGCGACGTTCCGCCGGCGACGATCGTCACGCCGACGAGCCACGGCGAGATCCCGAGCGAGAGCGCGATGGTCGTCGCCGAGGTGACCAGGACGCGACCGCCGACGACGACGAGTGCGAGGCCGACGAGCAGGCGAACGCTCTCGCGACCGAACCGTACGGGATCGTCGGCTGTTGCGGTCTCGTCGGTGACGGGGCCGTTCTCGTCCGCCGTCCCGCCGATCGCTTCGATCTCGGGACTCTCGATCGCCTCGATTTCCTCGATCTCCCCATCCTCCTCGATTGCCGCCCCACCGTCCGAACTATCGGCCTCCGTGCTCGAGTCCGTACCCGACGACCGACGGATCGCCACCCCGAGCGTCACGAGATAGCCGAGCAAGAGGACGAGGAGGAGCGCACCCTCGAGTCGCGACACGGACTGATCCGCCAGTACGAGCGCGGCGACGACGGTCGCACCGGCCATCACGAGCGCGTCGCGCCGGAGCAGCGTCGTCGTGACCCGGAACGGGGCGAGGACGGCGACGAGCCCGAGGATCACACCCAGGTTGAACACGTTCGAACCGACGACGTTCCCGACCGCGACGTCGCTCTGACCCTCGAGCGCCGCGGTCGTCGAAACGGCAATCTCCGGCGCGGAGGTGCCGAAGGCGACGACGGTGAGACCGACGACGAGCGGCGAGATCCCGACCGATTCGGCGAGCTTCGAGGCGGCCGCGACGAGCCACGCGGCACCGAGCCAGAGGGCAGCCGTACCGACGACCAACAGTGCGACGCTCTCGAGAACTCCCATCAGTTCCTCCCTCTCCCGGAACCGACAAAAGCACCGGGTCAACTCGATGGCGGCGGTCTGCGGTTCGCCGACGGACGGGCCGGCTCCGCCACCCGGTGGCTTCGGTTCGGATCACGCCGTCTGCGGTCTATCGTTCCTCGAGGAGAGACAGGCATTTATGCGGCTGCAATCCTCACTCGAGGTATATGGCAGACGACGGGGGCCGGCACCGACAGAGTCGCCTGTTCACGGACGACGACGGTTCGTTCGACGCCGAACGCGCTCGAGACGAGTCGCTCCCGGTCGAGGGCGGCGAACTGATCGATACCGACGAACTCGCCGACCACCAGCGCTACGTCGAGGGGCGGGGGATCTACGACGAGCGCAATCGGGTCAACGACCTCACGGGCAAGGAGTGGAAGTACGCGACGAAGTCGGTGATCGCGGAGAGCTACCCGCCGGACGTCCAACACGACCTGCGCAGCGAACACGGCGGCCAGAAGCCGCCGCGGCTCTGTGCCGACCTGATCGATCGGTTCAGCAAGGCCGGCGACACCGTCCTCGACCCGTTCGCTGGCGTCGGCGGCACCCTGCTGGGCGCGAGTTTCTGCGAACACGAGGGGACGGGACTGCGCGAAGCGATCGGCTTCGAGCGCACCGAACGCTGGATCGAGATCTACGAGACGGTCCTCGAGCGCGAGAACGAGGCGCGACGGAGTCGCGGCGAGCCGCCGCTTTCCGAACAGGACGTGCGCCACGGCGACTGTGGGGAGTTAATCGAAGCGGTTCCGGAGGACTCGGTCGACCTGCTCCTGACCGACGTTCCCTACTGGCACATGGACGAACTCGAGCAGACGCGAAACGAGCGCGCGACCCGGGAGAGCAAACTCGGCGCGTTCGATGTCGGTGACGACGCTGCGACCGACTCGACGGACGCGGTCGCCGACGCTGAACGCGACGGCACGCCGGCCGACGAATCGGACACGCAGACCAAAGCCGAGTGGCTGGCCGACATGGCCGCGAAGTTCGACCGCTTCGCCGACGCTGTCGCCCCCGACGGCCACCTGGTCGTCTTCATCGGCGACATGTATCGCGAGCAGTCCTACGAGTTCCTCTCGGCGGATCTCGCTCGAGCGATCGAGTCGACCGCGCCGGTGACGCTCGCGGCGAACCTCATCTGGTACGACCCGACGAAGGATCTCCACGTCTACGGCTATCCGTTCTCGTTCGTCCCGTCGATGGTGCACCAGAACGTCCTCGTCTTTCGGCCGGACGATTGACATTCTCGCGAGCTGACCCGTGTCATTCGGGCGTCTGACGCGGTTTTATTGGCTCTCGAAACCATTGGTTCAACTGGCGCGCTCTGGCGGAAATCGCTCCCCATCCCACTCCAACCCACCCCATCCGCGCGCCAGCATTCCTCCCCTCTCGCTTTCGTAAGGACGATCGACCACTCCAGAGACGGCTGTCTCCGCGACGAAGCCCGTCAGGCGCTCGCCGGCAACAGCGCCGACCGAACGTCGTCCGCCCGATCGGTTTCGGTGATGATCGCGACCTCGTCGCCGCTCGCGAGCTCCGTTCCGGGCAACGGAATCGTCAGCGACTCGCGTTCGCGACCGTGCGCGTAGATTCGCGCGTCTGCGGGTAAGTCGAGTTCGCTGATCCGCTTGCCGACGGCCGGGGAGTCCTCGGTGATCTCGAGGACGGTCAGTTGGAGGTTCGCGGCGAGGTCCGCGACGACGTTGAAGTCGCCGCCGAGCATGGCCGTCTTCGCTCCCGCCGCGCCGAGTCGCTCGGGGTAGACGATCTCGTCGACGTCGGCGGCGTACCGCTCGTAGATCTCCTCGCGGTAGTCCTCGTCGATCCGCAAGACGGTGCGACAGCCGTGGTGTTCGCCCACCATACAGGCCGCGAAGTTGACGTTGAGATCCGGCGTGAACGCGCCGATGGCGTCGGCGGTATCGATCCCCGCGTCGATCAGGACGTCCTCGTCGGCACCGCTTCCCTGCGTCGTCTCGAACCCGTCGCCTTCCGCGCGCTCGATACGATCGGGATCGTTGTCCACGATTATCGCTTCGTGACCTTCGTCGCTCAGAATGCGTGCCGTTCGCGAACCGACCCGTCCGTAACCCACGATGACGAATCTCATGGTACAGTAGTACACGCCCCGAGGTGAAATACGTTGGCTCGAGGACGGGAAGACCGAACGCAAGCACCGTGTTGTCCGTAATCGCGCCCGTCAGTCATCGCTCGTCGACGCCGACTCGACGACGACCACCCGTAGATCGTTCAGATTCGTACCGGTCGCGCCGGTTCGGATCAGTTCGCCCCGCTCGGCCAGATACGGCGAGACGTCGTTGTGTCGTAACGCCGCTCGAGCGGTCGCTCGCTCGTCGACGGTCGTCTCGTCGACGAGCGCCCCCGCGGCGTCGGTCGCGCCGTCGATCCCGTCCGTGTCGACGGCTGCAACGGTGATCCCGCCAGTGAGTTCGATCGCTGCACTCGTCGCGAACTCCTGGTTCGGCCCGCCACTCCCGTCGCCGGTGACCGTCACGGTGGTCTCGCCGCCCGAGAGGAGGACGGCCGGCGGCGACAGCGGGACTCCCGTGGCCAGCACCTCTTCCGCAACGGCGACGTGAGTCGTGGCCGCTTCGCGAGCCTCCCCGCGGACGCGCGAGGAGAGGACGAGCGGTTCGTAGCCGCGGTCGACGGCGACGTCGCGGGCCGCCTCGAGCACCGTCATTCCGTCGGCGACGACGTGCGTCGAGACGGCGTCGAAGGCGGGATCCTCCTCCCCCGGCGTCTCCGGAATATCGCCACCGTCGCCGCGCTCGAGCCGATCGGCGACCGCTCCCGGAACGTCGATTTCGTACCGCTCGAGCACCGCGATCGCGTCCGCGTACGTCGATCCGTCGGGGACCGTCGGTCCGCTCGCGATCACGCTCGGATCGTTGCCGACGACGTCGCTCAGGAGCAACGAGACGACGGTCGCGGGGGCTGCGCGACGAGCCAGTTGGCCCCCTTTCAGCGCCGAGCAGTGTTTTCGGACCGCGTTGATCTCGCGGATGTCCGCACCGCTCTCGAGCAGCGCGGTGGTGACCGTTCGAAGATCCTCGAGCGAGACGTCTCCCGCGGGCGCGGGCATAAGTGCGCTTCCGCCGCCGGTGATCGCCGCCAGCACGAGCGTTCGTTCGCCCGCGGCGTCGGCGGCCGCGAGCAGTTCGCGCGTGCTCTCGACGCCGCGCTCGCTCGGCACCGGGTGGTCGCCCTCGAGCACCGCGATGCGGTCGGTCTCGACCGGATCGTCGGTGACGACGACGCCGCCGTCGATCCGATCGCCGAGGACGTCCTCGAGCGCTACAGCGACGTGTGCGGCGGCGTTCCCGCCGCCGAGCACGGTGATCTCGTCGTACTGGGTGAGGTCGTACTGTGCGAGATCGTCCGTCCCGTCAGCGACGCGAAGGCGATCGCGTCCCTCGAGCGAGACGCTCTCGCGGATCACTTGCCGCGGATGGCCGGCCGCGATTCCCGCTTCGACACAGTCGAGAGCGAGGTCGCGAGCGTCGGTCGTCGCCAGCCGGTTTCGGTCCTGGATCACGGGCGATCACCAGGCGAACGGTCCGATGGCCGTCGCAGCAAACGGTCCGGTAACCGTCGCCGTGGTCGGTCGTCGATGTGGCGCGGTGCGATAGCCGAATCGCCGGCGAACGGCTCGTATACCGTCTCCTCCATAGTCAGGCGTTTCTCCCGGAGCCGATAAAGCTGATCCCGATCCGGTCCTCTCGAGCCTTCGTCGGAAGCCCGACCGGGAGTCGTCGAACGCGGTTACCGCGGAATCATTGCACGAACGTGTCTATTAGCTATCGACTTTCGGACGGGAAGCTTTAACTAATCGCTCTTGTTATGCTCGATCGTCCAATATGGGGGCTTCCGATACACTCGCGGCCTACTTCGGATTCGACGAACACGAGACAGACTATCGAACTGAGACGCTCGCCGGCGTGACGACCTTTCTGGCGATGGCCTATATCATCGTGGTCAATCCCGCGATTCTGGCCGAAGCCATCACGATCGACGGCTACACCGACGCCCAGACGCGGGACGTGATCGCGATCGCGACGATCCTCGCCTCCGTCCTGGCGATCGGCGTGATGGCGTTCTGGGCGAATCGCCCGTTCGGACTCGCCCCCGGGATGGGGCTCAACGCCTTCTTCGCGTTCACCGTCGTGATCATCCTCGGCGTGCCGTGGGAACTCGCCCTCGCCGCCGTCTTCGTCGAGGGGATCATCTTCATCGCACTGACGGCCGTCGGGGCCCGTAAGTACATCATCGAACTGTTCCCCGAACCCGTCAAGTTCGCCGTCGGGGCCGGTATCGGTGTCTTCCTGCTCTTTCTGGGACTCCAGGAGATGGAGGTCGTCGTCGGCTACGACGCGACGCTGCTGACGCTCGGGAACGTCCTCGAGAGCCCCGTCGCGGCGCTCTCGCTCACCGGTCTCGCGCTCACCTTCTTCCTCTACGCCCGGGGCACCCGCGGCTCGATCATCATCGGGATTCTCACGACCGCGGTCGCCGGCTGGCTGCTGACGCTCCTCGACGTCGTCTCTCCCGGCTCGCTGGTGCCGGAACCCGCCTACGATCAGGCGACGAACGACGGGCTTCTCAGCATGCTGCTCTCCGTCGAGTACGACATCACGCCGCTGATTTCGGGCTTCGTCGACGGACTCGGAATGATGGCCGACGATCCGCTCGTCTTCGCGCTCGTCGTCTTCACGTTCTTCTTCGTCGACTTCTTCGACACCGCGGGGACGCTCATCGGCGTCTCCCAGATCGGTGGCTTCCTCGACGACGAGGGTGACCTCCCCGAGATCGAGCGCCCGCTGATGGCCGACGCGGTCGGGACGACGTTCGGCGCGATGATCGGGACGTCGACGGTGACGACCTACATCGAGTCCTCGACGGGTATCGAGGAGGGCGGCCGAACCGGCTTCACCGCACTGATCGTCGGCGTGCTCTTCCTGGCGGCGCTGCTGTTCGTGCCGCTCATGCGAGCGATTCCGCAGTACGCGACGTACATCGCGCTCGTCGTCGTCGGGATCATCATGCTCCAGGGCGTCGCCGACATCGACTGGCAGGATCCCGTCTGGGCCATCTCCGCCGGTCTGACGATCACGATCATGCCGCTGACCGCCTCGATCGCGAACGGACTCGCCGCGGGGATCATCAGCTACCCGCTCATCAAGGCGGCTATCGGTGAGGCACGCGACGTCAGCCCCGGTCAGTGGGTACTCGCCATCCTGTTCGTCGGCTACTTCGCGATCTACTTCGCCGTCGAAGCCGGCCAGATCACGTTCTGATCGGCTCGCGCCGTTGCTTTCTGCCCGTTCGTCTTCGATTCCGGCAATTCGACACCCGACCAGTGGTCTCTTAGGGCTCAGTCGACTATCCGTATCCATATGGCCGACATTACGATGTACGAACTTCCCGGCTGTCCGTACTGTGCGAAAGTCCGCACGAAACTCGACGACCTCGAACTCGAGTACGACATCATCGAAGTCCCCCGGTCACACGGCGAACGGACCGAAGTCGAGAAAGTCAGCGGCCAGACCGGCGTTCCCGTCATCACCGACGAGGCAAACGGCGTCGAGGGAATGCCGGAGAGCGACGATATCGTCGAGTACCTCGAAGAAACGTACGCCTGAATCCTCCCTACCGTTCGATCGTTCGAATCGGGTTCCGGTCTTGTGTCGACTCGTGAGCAACGGCTCGCGCGTCGTCTCGAAGCCGCCCATCGAACTCGGACCGCGTCGCAAAAACCGATTCAGGCCGCCTCTTCGCGTTCGGCGCGCTCCCGGATGACCTTCCGGAGCTCCGCGGCGTCGCGAAGCTCCTCGAGTTCGTCGCGTTCGACCAGCGCGGTGCCGTCGACGGATTCCTGTTTCGCCCGATCGACGACGTAGACGGACTGCGTGTGGGTGACGTGGCCGATGGAGCTCATGATCCGAGCCCGTTTCTCGGCGGCTTTCGTAAACTCGGAGTGGCCCGTGAGCACGACCTCTTCGTCGTCGTCCTCGTCGTCGCGGCTGACGGCTTTGAACGGCGAGCGTAGCGTCGGGTGGACGCTGTAGCCGGCCCGGGTGAGGACGGCGACGACCTGTTCGTCGTCCGGATCGGCGTCGGGGTCGTCCGGCGTCGAGTCGCTCTCGTGGACCTCGTCGGCGCCGTCGAGCACGTCGACGGGGCTCGTCAGCGGCGCGTCGAACAGTTCTTGCAGGGTCATCGCGACCTCGACGGAGGCGTTCATCCCGTCTTCGTACTTCGAGACGGTTCGCCGGGAGACGCCGAGTTCGGTCGCGAGTTGGCCGAGACTCCACTCTCTGTCCTGGCGTTCGTCGGCGAGTAAGTCGCCGTCGATGTTGACGTAGAGGCCGCCGGGTGCGGCGTAGATCAGCGGCGGAACCTCCTCGATAAACAGGTTGTACGCGGTATCGGGACTGAGGACGGGGACGCCGTGGCGGAAGTAGGTCACGTCGGGTTTGAGATCCTCGTCGCGACTTCGGAGACCGATGACCAGCGGCGTCGCCCGAAGGTAGGTCCCCAGACGACGCATCTCGTGGCCCGTGGCCTCGTTGAACGCGTCGATGTTGCCGAGGATCTTGACCAGAATGAGGTCTTCACCCCGGCGTGCGGCGATATCGAAACTCTTCGGTCGGATCGCACACCGGTCGCTCACCACGAATCCCGCGTCCTCGAGCATCGCGGTTACGTTGCCGACCAGTGCGGAGCGGGACATACGGGGATGTAAGCGATTCCTCGTATAAGACGTTTTCCCCGGGACATCCGGGTGCCGTGTCGCGGTTCGGATACGTACCGGCAGTATACTTTTATACTGGGTATCGGCCCCGCCGGTGATAGGTCGCTTCCGTTGATCGGTTCGATCTATTTCGAGCGGGCGACTCGAGGAACCATCCCGAAAGCGGTTACTCGCTCCCGTCCCAACTCCGGGCGATGACCGTCGTCGGCCTCGACGATACCGACTCCCGCGAGCGCGGGATGTGCACGACCTACGTCGCCGCTCAGATCGCAGCGCGACTGCGCCGACAGGGAGCGACGGTTTCGAGACTGCTGCTCGTTCGGCTCAACCCCGCCGTGCCCTACAAGACGCGGGGCAACGCCGCGCTCGCGGTACACACCGACGCCGATCCCGATCGGGCGTTCTCGATCGCTCGAGGCCGCCTCGAGTCGCTCTCGGAGACGGCCGACGAGCGCACCAATCCGGGGCTCGTCGTGGCCGAAGGCGGGATCGAGGACGTTTCGGACGACGTGAGCGCGTTTTCCCGTCGAGCGATCCGCGAACACCTCGAGATTGCAGAGGCGGCGACAGTGGTCGAGCGCCACGGCTACCGCTCGTGGCACGCGGGCGACGGACGCGGGCGGATCGGCGCGCTGGCCGCGATCGGCAGCCGGCGGGCGCTCTCGGAGTGGACGTACGAACACATCTCCTACAGAGACTCGAGCAGATGGGGAACCCCACGCGACGTCGACCGCGAGAGCGTCTTCGACGCGGCCGACTGTGGCTACCCCGACGTCTGGGACACCGTGGACCGCGGCGAGAACGAGACCGTCTGCGTGCCCCATACCCCCGGCCCGATCCTGTACGGCATCCGGGGTGACGACCCCGGCACCGTTCGCGATGTCGCCGGGATGATCGAGAGCGAACCCGCGGCCTCGAGCCAGCTGTTCGTGACCAATCAGGGGACGGACGTCCACCTGCGAGAGGGGGACCTCGAATCGGTCGCGGACGGCCGGGCATATCGCGTCGACGGACGGGTCGCGAGCGAGCCCGAAACGCGTCGCGGGGGGCACGTCTTCTTCGATCTGGCGGCTGGGTCGGCCGACGCCTCTCGGCTCGAGTGTGCCGCCTTCGAACCCACGAAACGGTTCCGTGACCGCGTGCGAGCGCTACGGGTCGGCGATCGGCTCACCGCCTGCGGCGAGGTGTCGCGGGGAACGCTCAAACTCGAGAAGTTCGCGGTCCGCGAGCTGGTGACGACCGAGCGCGTGACGCCGACCTGTCCCGACTGCGAGCGAACGATGAAAAGTGCGGGGCGGAATCAGGGCTATCGCTGTCGGGACTGTGGGACCAACAGGGACGAAAAAGTCGAACGAGGACTCGAGCGCGACCTCGAGACGGGCTGGTACGAAGTGCCCCCGTGCGCACGGAGGCATATCTCGAAGCCGCTGGTCCGCGGCGGGTTCGATGCGCCGACCCACCCCGAGCGCTAACCCGTTCGTTGGCGGATTGGGTTCGTCATCGCGTTCTCGCCCCGACCGAATAACTCGATCAGATCCGCTTCTTGAGCGATCCGTAGACGGGGTACAGCGAGTTGTAGACGGGATACGGAATGTTACGCGCGACGCCGCGGATGACCTTGCGGTGTGTCGCTTCGGTGGCTGACTCCGTGATCGAGTCGATATCGACGGTTTCCAGCCACTGGAAGAATTCGGTCGCGCTATCGACCGGGAACTCCCGATCGTAGCGAACGTGGTCCTGAATGTCCCGCCAGTGGAAGACGGTGTGATCGTCCATCACGAACGTTCGCCGTTCGAAGCCCTCGCGAACCTCGTGGAACGTCCGCTCGTCCATCTCGTAGCCGAATCGGTTGGGATCGAGCCCCGCGAGGACCATCCCGACCATCGTCCGGTAGCACTTCTCGCACTCGTTGCAGTTGCCGCCGCGGTCCGCGTGCACGCAGGTTCGTATCGGGAACGTCTCCGCTTCGGTCTCGGCGTAGTCGGCGATGAGTTCGACCTTCTTCTGTCTGCTCAGTACGTAGCCGTCGTGGTTACCGCTCGTGTACGTCCAGCGGACGTTGTCGTCGATGCTGGGGTGTGATCCCCAGGGCTGGTCGAACTCGTCGGTGTGGCTCGAGGCGATGTGGATCGTCCCCAATCCGAGCGCGTGCGACAGGGGGGCACAGAGCGCGACGAGGCCGATGCCGTGGCCGACGGAGCTGTACCACGCGCCGTCGACGTAGCGCTTGTAGTGGGCCTGCAACATCGGCATGTCCAGACAGGAGAGCATGTTCGAACGGACGTTCTGCACGTCGAGGCCGCGATCCGCCGCGAACGTGTCGATATGCGTCATGGCTCCTTCCCACCGATCGTCCTGTTCAACGCCGACGACCCAGCCCTGAATGCTGATCAGGGTCGGCGTCTCCTCGCGTTGTCGCACGTAGCTCGCGACCGAGTCGATACCGCCGCTGAACAGCAGTCCGCTGTCGTCGAACTCGTCCGGCGAGCGGTCGGCTCGCGTGTCGACGACCTCGCCGACGCGAATCTCGCCGCCCTCGATGAACGACGGATACATCCGCCCCAACACCTCGCGGACTTCCTCGAGCGACTGGAGGAAGGTCTCGTCGACCGCCGACACCTCCACGTCGACGCCGTTAGCCCACGCGACCGGGCAGACGTGTGCGAGTGCGGGGATCGTCGCGATCTCCGTCGGCAGGCCCTCGAGATCGACGTCGTACTCCACGCGAAACGGCTCGCCGCTGAAGAACCGTCGCAGGTGACGCGGCGGGGTGATCTCGCACTCGATCGTCGAGCCCTCGACCGTGGGATCGTGTACGACGAGGCTCATCGGTGGCTCTGTCGTCGACTGTGCTCTGTGGCTCGCGACTGAATCGATCTCTCTGGTACAGGTATTGTCATTACAACCGCCGTCGAATGTCCAGTCTCGCTATACGCACTAAGTTAGCGGCGAACTACGCAATGTATTGATACGGACTACATATTACTGAGGAAACAGGACGAACAGGACGATCCGTTTCGCCGGGTATTGCGATCGGTTAGGCCCGTTGGCGCGTGTCGGTGATATCTCACTGCACCGAGATTCCGCGACGAACGAGAAACTCGCTGGCCGCTTTGATCTCGACGGGGCTGCCGATGATCCGACACCGATCCTCGCCGTCGGCGACGATGGTCACGGTAAACTCGTCGTCCAGCGGCGGCTCGAGGCCCTCGAGGACCGCTCGAGGGAGCACGATCTGGGTGCTATCGCGCAGCCGCGCCGCGTTTGACATCGTGTGAACGGTGCGTCGCGCGTCGTTTATTTGTGTCGAAGTCGTCGCCGTCGGTGCCGGAATCCGGTGGTAGTACCGCGTGTCGTTCGTGGTGTCCGTAGATACCATCCCGTTCGATGCGTCTCACCGACGAGAACGGTCACCAGTGTTCGTCCCGAAACTGGACCGGAGCGTCTCGCTCACCGCTCGCGCCGGCTCTTCAGGGCCGCCATCGTCGCTGCCGTCGATCCATAAGGCCCTCATATCGTCGCTTTCGGACAGTGAAACTGTCGAGTGAAACCGTTGCACCGTCCTAAGCGTCCGGGTAGTTATGAGTGATACCGACGGCTCGAGAGTCATGGTCGAACTGCTCGCGAAATCGCTGACGAAGAAGTCCGTCGTCGGTGTCGACGGCGTCGACTTCGGAACCGTTCACAACCTCACGCTGAACACGACGTCCGGGAAGCTCAACGATCTCGTCGTCGACCCATCTGCGCGGATCAAGTCCCGGTCGCTCGACTTCGAAACCGACGAGAACGGTCGGCTGCTCGTCCCCGTCGATCGGATTCGAGTCGTGAAAGATACCATCGTCGTCGACTACTGATCGAAGCGGATCGGCTCGGAGTTCCCAACGCCCGCCCTCGAGCGGCGATGTCGCATCGGCTGATCGCCGGTCCGAAGAGAACCGTCACGTCGGCCGCCAGTCCGCCAGAAGAGCGGCGACTACACGGCGAAGGCGGTGTGCGACGATCGAGCGCACGACGGCGCCGCCGCCACCGCACTGCGGAGGGGTCGAAAGTGTTTTTCGGCACGGGCGGTTGGGTACAGACAAATGGGGCTCGAGGAGGAGATCGAGAAGATCGAAGACGAAATCGCCAACACGCCCTACAACAAGTCGACGGAGGCCCACATCGGCCGGCTGAAGTCCAAACTCGCGGAGAAAAAGGAGAAGCTCCAGAATCAGAGCTCGGCCGGCGGCGGCACCGGCTACTCCGTCGAGAAACACGGCGACGCGACCGTCGCGCTGGTTGGCTTCCCGAGCGTCGGCAAGTCCTCGCTGTTGAACTCGCTGACCAACGCCGAGAGCGAGACGGGCTCCTACGAGTTCACGACGCTGGACGTCAACCCCGGCATGCTCCAGCACCGCGGGGCGAACATCCAGATGCTGGACGTGCCCGGACTGATCGAGGGCGCAGCGACGGGGAAGGGTGACGGCCAGCAGGTGCTGGCGGTCGTCCGGAACGCCGACCTGATCATCTTTACCCTCTCGGTGTTCGAGATCGAGCAGTACGATCGGCTGCAGGAAGAGCTGTACGACATCAACATCCGCGTCGATCAGGAACCGCCGCGGGTGACGGTCCGTCCGAAGATCAAAGACGGCATCAAGATCACCTCGAGCACCGAGCAGGACTTAGACGAGAAGACGATCTCGGACGTGTTGCGCGATCAGGGCTACGTGAACGCGGACCTCAACCTCCAGGAGAACGTCGACATCGATCGACTGGTCGACGGCCTGATGGAAAACCGGGAGTACATCCCGTCGATCACCTGCGTGAACAAGGTCGACCTGATCGAACCCTCCTACAAGGAAACCGTGGACGAGCAACTCCGCGAGCGCGACTTAGATCCCGAGGAGGTGACGTTCATCAGCGCCGAGGAGGAGAAGGGACTGGACGTCCTCAAAGATCGGATCTGGGACAACCTCGGACTCATTCGGGTTTACATGGAGAAACCCGGGCGCGGCATCGACTGGGAGGAGCCGCTCGTCATCGAAGAGGGCGCCACAGTCGAAGAGGCCATCGACAAACTCGGCGGCGAGATGGAAGAGCGGTTCCGCTTCGCTCGCGTGACGGGGCCCAGCGCGACTCACGACCAGCAACAGGTCGGCAAGGACCACGTGCTCGAGGACGAGGACGTGCTGAAACTGATTCTGCGGCGATAGCCTCCGCGGTGTCGAGACGGTCCAGACGTAGCGGTGGTTTCGTCCGATGGTAGTGTGGACTCGAGCGACTGTCCACTCGATCGTTCAGTCTCTCAGGAATTCATTAGCAAGACGAGTGTACCGTTCCGATCGACTAGCGTTATTCGCCAGCACGATGGCTCGTCTACTATGTCCGAATTCGGTGCACTGTCGCTGGTTCCGCCGCTGCTCGCGATCGTCCTCGCGATCGTGACCCGGCGGCCGATGCTCTCGCTGTTCCTCGGCGTCTGGTCGGGGGCCGTCATCTACACCGAGAGCCTCGGTATCGCACAGACGTTCGACTGGATCGTCGGCGCGATCATCGCCGACGAGGGCTTTCACGTCCAGATCCTGCTGTTTACGATCCTGCTCGGCTCGGGCGTCGCGCTCATCTGGCGCCTCGGCGGCGCGACTGCGGTCCGTAACTGGGCGACGGCTCGACTCGAGACCCAGCGGACCGTCGGGTTGACGACGTGGGTGCTTGGGCTGCTCATGTTCTTCGACGACTACGCGAACACCGCGATCGTGGGGAGTACGATGCGCGAGATCTCGGACCAGTTCCGCATCTCCCGCGAGAAGCTCTCCTACATCGTCGACTCGACGGCCGCGCCCGTGGCGACGATCGGACTCTCGAGTTGGGTCGCCTTCCAGCTCTCGCTGATCGCCGCCGGCTACGACGACCTCGGCGTCGAGGAGGAGGCGCCGACGGCGTTCGAGACGTTCGTCTGGTCGATTCCGTACAACACCTACTCGCTGCTCGCGATCGCGATGGTCGGCATCGTCGTCTACACCCGCCGGGACTTCGGCGAGATGCTCGACGCGGAACACCGCGCGTGGACGACCGGGAAGGTCAGCCGCGAGGACGCCCAGCCGCTACAGGAAGTCGAGAAGGACCTCGGCGAACCGATCGACGACCGGCCGATGCTGCGGACGTTCTTCGCCCCCGTCGTCGTCCTCATCGCCGTCACGCTGGCCGGCGCGCTCTGGACCGGCTACGACGGGTGGACCGCCGAGCAGGCCGAGGAGGGGGCGCCGACGGCGGTCGGCGCTGCCGCGGGCGAGGACGGTTGGCTCCAGGTGCTCGTCGATATCGTCGGCGCGGGGGACTTTGCGGGTGCACTGGTCTGGGGCTCGTTCGCCATGGTCGCGACCGCGATCGCGATCGGCGTCGCCTACGACCTCTTCGATCTCGGCGACGGCGTCGACACCGTCATCGACGGCTTCCGGCTCATGGTGACCGCGGTCACGATCCTCGTCCTCGCGTGGGCGATCAGCGACGTCGCGTCGGCGCTCGAGACGGGCGACTACGTCGCGGGCGCCGTCGGGGATGCGATTCCGATCGCGCTGTTCCCGATCGCGATCCTCCTCGTGGCGGCCTTCATCGCGTTCACGATGGGATCGTCGTGGGCGACGATGGGGATCGTGACGCCGCTCGCGATCGAACTCGCGTACAGCCTGACCGGATCGTTCGACCTCATGCCGGTCGTCGTCGGCGCCGTCTTTTCGGGGGCGATCTTCGGCGACCACACCTCGCCGATCTCCGACACCTCCGTGCTGTCGTCGACGTTCACCGGGGCCGACCTGATCGACCACGTGCGCACGCAGATCTACTACGCCTCGACCGTCATGGTCGTCGTGATCGTCTGCTACCTGCTCTACGGCTATCTCGACGTCTCGCCCGTCTTCTTCCTCCCGCTGGGGGTCGCACTCCTCTACGCGCTCGTCCGCGGGCTGTCCGAACTCGACGGCGCGCGCAAGGGACTCGATCCGATCGCGTCGCGAACGGACGCAGAGCGCACCGACGGCGACCGCGGGGGCGAGTAGACCGCCGGCTTCGCCACGCTTTTTGATCCCGCAGGCGTCGTGTCGCGTATGGACGGAACGCTCGACCACACGATGATTCGCGTCGAGGATCTCGAGGAATCCCTCGACTGGTATCAGACGCACCTGGAGTACGAGGAGAAAGACCGCTACGAGGGCGACGGCTTCACCATCGTCTACCTCGGGCCCGAGGAGATGCACGAGGAGGGCGCGATGCTCGAGCTCACCCACAACGAGGGTGCGGACCTCGAACTGGGCGACGCCTGGGGGCACGTTGCGGTTCGCGTGCCCGAAGGCGAACTCGAGGAACACTACGAACAGCTGATGGACGGGGGCGTCGAGGACTACCGCGATCCCGAGAGCTGCGGCGGCCGCTACGCGTTCGTCAAAGACCCCGACGGCCACGAGATCGAGATCGTCCAGCGCGATCAAGGGGCGACGTGGTCGCTCGACCACACCATGATCCGCGTCGAGGACGCCGACGAGGCCCTCGGCTTCTGGACCCGGAAGTTCGAGTACGACGAGGTCGGTCGCTGGGAGTCCGACTCGTTCGCGAACTACTTCGTCGAGCCGTCGGACGCCGCCGAGGAGGCGATGTCCGTCGAACTGACGTACAACTACGACGGGCGAAGCTACGAGATGGGCGACGCCTGGGGCCACCTCTGCGTTCGGATGGACGACCTCGAGGAGGACTGGGACCAGTTGCTCGAGCGGGAGGCCGAGGACTACCGGGACCCCGAGAGCAACGACAACATGTACGCCTTCACGAAGGATCCAGACGGCCACGAGATCGAACTGATCGAGCGCGACCTCGAGGCCGACTCGCTGTTCCCGTTCTGAGCGGCGACGCGTTCGGAAGGACAGTCGATCGGGACGGCAAGACGGAGACTGACGCTATTTTTGCGAGGATACTCGAGCCGTCGACGAACCGTCGGTGCGGCGACGAGCGCGGTTCGACCTCGAGGCGAGGTGACTCTGTGACTACTCGAGCGCCTCGTTATCCGCGTCCCACGACGCCCACGCGGTGACCCGATCGTCCTCGATATCGAGGGTTCGGTCGTCGGCCGTCGCGCCGAGTTCGGTCTCGAGTTCGCTTTCCGTTTCGTCGTCGATCGTCTCGAACGTCGCCGCGAAGTCGCCCTCGGCGCCGCCGTCCGCGTCGAACGTGAGCGAACTGACGATCGTGTTCGCCTCCTCGACGTCGTCGAGATCCTCCTCGCCGCCGTACCCGCCGAGGACGACGTGGCCCTCGCCGGCCGTCTCGAGGGTCCAGTCGAACTCCTCGCGCTCGTCGGTCGCACGCTCGCGGTCGCCCTCGGCGGCCTCGAGGACAGATCGAACGTGATCGACGCCGTCGACGTCTTCGGAGTCGTTGGCGAGAAGTATCGCGTCCGCGCCGACGGCCACGGCCTGACTCGAGGCCGCTCCGAACCCGTCGTCGTCGGTCTCGCTCTCGTAGAGTTCAAAGTCGCCGACGTCGTCGACGTGGTCGAACGTCGCTCCGGCGGCGTACGGATCGTCGTCAGGCTCGGTGAGCGCGTCGACGACTTCGTCGGTCGCGACGTCGCCCAGGAAGAGCAGCGTCTCGTTGACGAACAGCAGTTCGTCGAGCGTCGTTTCGGCGTCGTCCGCCGCCAGCGTGTCGTCTTCCAGATCGACGATCGGGCCGAGTCCGGCGCTCGGAGCCGCAAAGCCCGCAGACATCGCCGCGATGAGCGCGCCGACCATCGGCAGTTCGATCATCGGATCCTCCACGTCGGCGTCGTCCTCGTCCGGTACTGGTTCGTCATCGTCGTCCTCGAACTCGCCGAGCCCGGCCCAGTCGACGTAGCTGAACAGCAGTTCGCCGTCGGCGTCGCTCGTCAGCCACCGCTCGTAGTCGTGGAGTCCGGCGGACTCGCCGGTCTCGTCCTCCGAGTCGGTTTCCGTCTCGGTGTCGCCGTTTTCGTCGTTGTCGTCGGCCCCGTTTTCGTCGTCATCATCGCCGTCGTCGGCGCTCGTACAGCCGGCCAGTGCGGCCATCGAGGCGGTCGCGGTCGCCCCGGTGAGTCGTAGCACGCGTCGTCGGTCCAGATCCATAGCGTCCGTGTTCCGAGGGAGTTAGTAAAACGATTCTGGTCAGGACTGTCTCCGTTCGTTACTAGATCGAAGCGGTATCGTCGCGACGATTGTAGGTTGGTGTCGCCTCGCTCGAGGCAGGGGTCAGTTGTCGTGAACGAAACTGGTGTTCGTGTCGGTTCTCGAGGTAGTAATCAGAAGTTAGGCGAAACGGACTCGCGAGTGTGGGGCGATCAGAACGAGTAACAGTGAGTGAATATCTACACCAGCTCGAGATAGTCAGAATTCTTTATGAGTAATACTGGGTTAGAATCGATGTTCACGAGGTGGTATCAATTGGTGGCTCGAGCCACCGACAATCGCCACGTCATGCGATTTCGTGTAATTACACTCGAAGTAATCGAACACTGAGTGTTCCAGAAAGCTTATTACGTGATGCTTTATACATTTCTGATACCCCTACCCGGTGCGAGACAGTGCGGCGGTTTGCACTGGTCGCTCACTCGCACTCCTGTCGTATCGATCGCAGACCAACCAACACAAAACACAAGACAACATAAATGACAAACGAAATCTCATATCGCGAAAAGGGACGCGCAGTGTTCCTGGCCGCGCTTATGGTTATGTCGGTTGTTGCCATGTCCGCAGCGTTTGCGGGGGCAGCGGCGGCAAACCATGCTGACGAAGAATACGAAGTCAGCGACAACGGTACCGCGTGGCAAGGACAAGCAGTTCTCGTAACTGGCGTTGACGAAGGCGACGGAACTGCCGATCTGTACCAAGGCACTCCGGATAATGGCGGCGACTTCATCCGTGAAGTTGACGTGGATTCCGATGGTGTCGAACTTGACACGAGTGACCTTGAACAGGATAGCTATTACATCACAGGTGACGATGGGGAAGATACGGTATTCAACATCCGAGGTCAGAGTCTGGATGCCTCCTTCGATGTTGACTCTGTCTCTGCAGATGGTGACGCAACTCTGGACATCGACTCCAACCGTGGTAATTTCCACGCTGAAGTGAGTTCAGAAGCGTTCAGCCAGAGTGAACTCAGTGACCTGTTCGAGAGCTATAACAGCTCGGCAACTGATGAACACGACGATGAAGATTACATCGTTGTCGACGCACGTGACGAGTTTGACCTCGACTTCAGCAATGTCGATGTCGACGATGGTGATGAGATCGAGTTCACCATCGAAGCAGCCGACACGACTGCTGAAGACACTGCCTCGGTTCAGATCATCGACGCAGATATCGATTACTACTTCGTCGACGTTGACACCGTCTCTCAGGGAGACCTCGCTGAGATCACCATCGGTGTCGAAGGTACTGACGAAGCCGCTGTGATGCTCGGTTACGAGGATGACTTCTCGACGGTCGCTAACATCACTGGAATCGAAGACGACGAAGTCGTTCTCCAGTACAACACGTACAACACTACCGACGCGTGGAGCGTCGTTGAGGGTGCAGACGGAATTGACACCCAGAACACGAGCGGTCAGCTCGGCGAGCACGAACCACTCCCTGCATGGGACTGGAACCTGAACGTCGGTAACGCACTGGACGAGTCCGAGACCGGTCTCGAAAGCGATTTCGACCGTGACCGTCTCATCGTTCAGGACCGTGAAGACATCGGTGGTGTCTCTACCCACACCGCTCCAGCTGACGATGATGTCTACGATGGATTCGACAACTACGATGATGCAACGGTCACTGAGACCGACACGTTCGCAATGGAAGATGGCATCATCTTCGTTCTCGAAGATTACGGTGCAGCGGGCGGACTCGATAACATCGAGAACGAAGGCATTAGCTTCGAGGCTTCACCACAGAGTACTGGTCCTGTCGACAGTAGCGAACCCGTCGACCTTGACCTTGAACTGCTCACCGACGACCTCGAAAACTACGATGGCGACCTGGTTTACGCTGTCAACCTGACAGCGGCAGACCTTGTTGCTGGTCAGACCTACGACGGTGAGCTGACCATCGATGCCGACGCAAACACCTTCATGAGCGCAGACGATGACAACGTCACTGAGGAATTCGAGTTCTCCGTTGTCGACCGTGAACTCGAGTGGGACGACATCGACTCGCTCCCAGCTGACTCGGATGCAACCGCAACGGGTACGACGACGATCGCACCCGGTACGGTAATCGACGCTAACGCAGACTCCGCAAGCGATCAGGGTGGATTCGTTGACTACACCGACACTGTCGTTGACGATGACTACGCGTTCGCTGCCGAGTTCGATCTCGAAGGCGAAGAAGTCGGTGTCCTCTTCGACATCACCGCCGAAGACCTTACGGTCGATAACAACGCAGATGACGCGGTTCTCGAGGGACTGACTCTCACTTCGCCATCTGATGAGGATGCATCCGGCATCGACCTCGGCGCTGACTACGACGCAGAGATCACCACCGAAGAGTCGACCGACATCGACGCAGTCGTTACGAACAACGACGGCGACGAAGTGACGGTCGACCTCGAGCTCGAGCTCGACGGTGAGGTCTACACGGACGAAGTGACGGTTGACGGAGACGACTCCGAGACCGTGACGCTCACCACCGCCGACGGCGCAGACCTCGGCGAGGGTGACTTCGACTTCACCATCACCGCAGAGAGCGGCTCTGACGACGCCTCCTACGACGGTACGCTGACCGTCACCGAGGCTGACGATGGCGAAGACGACTCTGACGACTCGGACGACTCCGACGCTGACGACGGCGACGCCGACGACGGCGACGCTGACGACGGCGACGCTGACGACTCCGACGACGACGCTGACGACGACGATGACGGAACGCCCGGCTTCGGTGTCGCTGTCGCTGTCGTCGCTCTGCTCGCAGCCGCCATGCTGGCCCTGCGACGCCAGAACTAAGTCAGCTGACTAACCACCGGACTTCGTCCGGCTCCGACGCACTTTCATTTCTTTCGGACGCTACACCACCCAGCGACAGCCATCGCTGTCGGCTCTGGTTCGTCTCGAAATTTGATCTTCTTCTCGGATAGATTCGCTACTGCTCGAGTCAGTCCAGCGTACCAATTTCGAACCGGATACGCGAGCCGAGTCAACTCGAGTGCTCGAGCCCGCCGCGTCGATCGAACCACTGTTTTCGATCCGAGACTCGAAGTCCGTCGCCGACGACAGCGGAGCGCGCGGTTCGGCCACGCTCACCGTCCGGCGACGATAATTCTATCACATTGGATACTGATAAAACATGTTTGGTTATTGGTGTACTGCATCCGTGGGATGAATAATTACCGTGTCGAATTTCCAGATGGTTGCGTTAGTAGCCTTCTACCTTCGACGGAGGCCACTGTAGATGATTCGGATCACTCAGAACGGTGCCCGAAAAGCGACCGTTGTGACACCGACCCATTCCCGGATTGACACTGCTTTCAACAAAGTTATGACACTGCCGACTCGTTCATCATAACGAATGCTTACTGGGTGGCGGTATCGGATCGCGAGCGTCCTCGGCGTGGTCGGGTTGACCATCGCCGCCGTGGTCGCCACCAACCACCCGTTCGCCCAACACGTCTTCACGACGTACGTCCCGCTGTTCAATCGCCTCGAGGTAACCGTCCTCTCCGGCGGCTCGCTCTACTGGGCGATTGCCCTCTCCGTCGTCGCCGTCACGGCGTGTCTCCTGCCGCTCTATCGACCGCGGCCGCGCCGACTCCTGGATACCGTCGTGCTAGCCCAGAAACGGCTGCTGGTCGCCGGACTCGCGCTCGCGGCCCTGGGCTACTTCAAGTGGTCCCATAGGCTGCCTCGAGCGACGCTGGTCATGATCGTCGGGCTCCTGGCGATACTGATTCCGGCGTGGTTCGTCTGGATCCGTCACCGACCGACCGAGTCGGACGGCCGTACGCTGTTCGTCGGCGACGATCTGGCCCAGATCGAGCGCATCGCGCCGGCCGTCGACGCCCCCGTGTTGGGCTACCTCTGCCCGTCGAACGTCGGCTCCTACGGCTTCGACGAGGACGATATCGACGGTCACACCCCCCGAGCAAGAACCGGTGACGTCAGGGCCGACGGTGGCGTCGCCGTAGAACGCCGCGAGTCGATCGGTGGCGCCGGACCGAACGACCGGCTCGAGTCGACGCCCGACGAGCCGCGAGCGCTCGCCGGACTGGCACGACTCGGTGGGCTCTCGCGACTCGAGGACGTGCTCGTCGAGCGCGACGTCGACACCGTCGTGCTCGCGTTTCGAGAGGCCGACCGGGCGGAGTTCTTCGGCGCGCTCGACGCCTGTCACGAGCACGGCGTCAACGCCAAGGTCCACCGGGAGTACGCCGACAGCGTGCTCGTCTCCGCGGGGGACGTCGGCGAACTGGTCGACGTCGATCTCGAGCCCTGGGATCCGTTGGACCACCTGTTCAAGCGCGTGTTCGACGTTCTGTTCGCGACGGTCGGGTTGCTCGTCTTCGCACCGCTAATGCTGGTGATCGCCGCCGCGATCAAGTACGACAGTCCGGGTCCGGTCCTCTACAGCCAGGATCGGACGGCCGGACTCGGCGAGACCTTCTCGGTCTACAAGTTCCGGTCGATGGTTCCCGAGGGCGAGGACGCGACGCCCACCGACGACGAAACCAACGACCGGATCACGCGCGTCGGCCGCGTGCTGCGGAGGACGCACCTGGACGAACTGCCGCAACTGTGGTCGATCTTCGTCGGCGACATGAGCGTCGTCGGCCCGCGCGCCGTCTGGACGGAAGAGGAGGTGTTGCTCGAGCGGGACGCGCCGGCGTGGCGCAAGCGGTGGTTCGTAAAGCCGGGGCTGACCGGGCTGGCACAGATCAACGACGCGAACAGCACCGATCCGAACGCGAAGCTGCGGTACGACCTCGAGTACATCCGCCGACAGTCCTTCTGGATCGACGTAAAGATCGTCCTCCGACAGGTTTGGAACGTGCTCGCTGACGTCCGGGAGATGATCCGCGGGTAGCCCCGAATCGAACCGGAATACGAGTTTACTGACCCCGAGGAGAGACGGCTCGATACCGGCCACCGATTTTGCGGATCGCGTCCCCCCGAATATCGACGGCCGTCTCGAGCCGCGTGTGACGACGTCAGTCGTTCGAAAACGAGGGTCGGTTCGAGAGCGGATGTCCGGGGTGGTCGGGGCGTATCCGCTCGTGATGGTGACTCTATCGCTTTTCGGGCGGCTCGGGTGGCTCGAACGCGGCAGCGAGCACCGTCCACGCCCGCGTTTCGGTAAGTTCCTCGAGCGTCCGCTCCGAACGCAGACCCAGAAGTGAAACCAACACGAGGGCCGCGTGTGTGACGAGCAGCGCCGTCCCCAGTCGACCTAGCGCGACGGAGACGAGCAGCGAGACGAGTACTGTCACGGCCGTCGCGAGTCCGACGACCGTCAGCGGCCGATTCCGAAACGCCGTCTCGAGTCGAGCGACGACGTCGGCCGTTTTGGAGTCGGTCGCGGCGTCCGAAAGCCCCTCGAGACAGCGGTCGAGAAGTCGGATGAACGGGCCAACCGTGTACGTCTCGCGAAGGTCGATGACGATCACGTTCGGCTCGGGCTCGGTCGTGAACCAGCGGTAGAGCCGCGAGTGGCGAACGAAGCGTACGAGCGTTCGAACGCCGCCGCCGAGCCGTGACGCCGAAAGTCCCTGGCGAACTCGGTCTCCGAGGGTTTCGAGCGTTGATCTGGGAGTTCCGGGGTTCGAATCGACCATGGTCAGCCCTCGACGAGCCAGATCCGTTCCTCGATAGACGTCACGCCGAAGTCGAGGTAGACGGTGTCTCCGTTGTTGAGAGACGCGCCCTGGAATCGGGGCCCCAGTTCGGTGTTTCGAGTCTGTAGCTCGACGGTGAGCGTCACGTCGTCTCGCGTCGGATGGTCGTGCTTCTGAAGCTCGCCGTCTTCGCTTTCGACGACGACCGACGCGGGTTCGCGCTCGACGTCCTGGATCGTCGCCCACGTCTCGCTGCCGGCGGTCTCGGTCAGCCCGGGTTCGAACAGACTCGCCTCGCGGTCGCTCAGTTTCTCGAGGTCGATCTCGACGGTCGTCGTCGCCGGTTCGCCGGCCTCCTCGATGACCCCCGTCTCGAGCACACCGAGCGCGAGATCGTAGTCCGCCGTCGAGATCGGAATCATCGATTCGGATTCGACTGGTACGTGTCCGTACCGGAGATCCGCTCCACGTTCGAGCGTCGTCAACGTCGCGCCGACGAACACTCGGTGGTGCTCGTCACCGACGGGGTAGACGGAGACCGTTTCGACCGTCGCGACGGTCTCCTCACCGAACGCGACCTCGTCGCCGGCCCGAACGTCCGCGGCGGCGGACGGCGAGAGCGTCGCCTCGAGCAGCACATCGGTCTCGGTTCGCGGGAGTTCGGCTCCCTCCTCCTCGACGGTCTCGATGCTGCCAGTCGTGGCGTACTCGCCGGTGTCGATCGAGACGTTCTGTCCGGCTGTGAACTCGTCGTCGCCGAAGGCGTACGCGCCGTTCTCGAGGTGGGTTCCCGAGACCTCCGCGCGGACGGTTACGTGGGTCTCGCCGCTCGAGACCGGCGGCGCGTACACGTCGGTGACGGTGAGCGTGTGGGGGTGGTCGTCGTGAGCCATCTCGTCGCCGACCGAGACGTCCTCGGCCGTCGACGACGGCTGCGTCCCGAGGTCGATGGTCGCGTAGCGGATCTCGTTCGCGGAGTCGTCATCGGCGTCGGCTCCCCCTCCGAGCGCCCCGACGGCCGCGACGCCGGCGACGAGGACCGCGAGGACGAGACAGACGGCGAGCGCATCGACGACGTTGACGGTCCCGAAGAGGTTCCCGTTCTCGTCGATTAGCTCCATGGCACACCCGAGTCGTTCATATCAGTGGTGAGTTTCTTGCATCCACATAGGTATTGTGACCTGACGGGAGACGCGGCTTCGCGTCCGTTCCGACGACCGCACCTACCGCTCCTCGCCTCGAGTGCGGTCAGTCCACCAGACGAGAAGCGCCGTAACGCCGACAACCGCGAGGACGGCCGGATCGGACGAGACGTATAGGTTCGGGGTCGGGTGGCGGGCCCAGGTCACGGGATAGAGCCACGCGCCGGCAGCACCGTCGGCGTACGCCTTGACCGCGTCAACGAGCAGATGCGAGAGCGCGCCGGCGAGCAACACGCCGAACACCCGCCGGTGCTGGTCGGCGACGACCATCGCGCCGATAGCCGAAAGCAGAACGACGCCACCGAGCGTGTGGATCGCGTCGACACTGAAGGGGACGCCGAGGACGCTCTCGAGCGTCGCATCCGTGACGAAGAGTCCGATGCGGTTGAGATCCGGCAGGAGCGCGCCGATCATCGCGACGGCGACCCAGCGCTTTGTCACCCACTCGAGACGCCAACTCACGACGGTACCGAGGGCGTAGGCGGCGAGGACGTGCGAGAGGAGTTCAGCCATCGTCTGCCCCCTCCACGAGTTCGGTGGTCTCCGTCTCTCGCGGTTCGACGGCGAGCGTTCGCGGGTTCACGGTCCAGTGGCGACCGAAGTAACCGATCGCGAGCAGGACGCCGACGATGGAGGTCCCGAGTTTGTAGCCGTACGCGTTCGCGTCGCGGTCGACGACGACCGTTTCGTCGGCCGTCATCGTTCGATCGGACTCGAGCACCCCGTAGACCTGGACGGTCCCGCCGGGGGCCACCGGCTCGTCGACGCCGTCGATCTCGAGTTCGGCCGCGACCTCGTCGGCGGAGTCCGTGACGTGAATCACGATCGTCTCGCCGTCGACCGACTGGACGCTCCCGATCAACAGGACGCGTTCGCCCGCGTAGGCGTCGTACTCCGCTCCCAACTGATCGCCCGTCGGATGGGGCCAGTTGTCGTCGTAGGCCCCACCGTAGTGGACACAGAGGCCGAAAAGTGCCGCAAGTAAGAGCGTGGAGACGACGATTCTGACGACGAGACGCATTCGTCTCCGTGTTGGGCCGTCGTCGTCTTGATGATATCGATCGAATCGCGATCAGCGACTCAATTCGAGTCCCCGTCGCCGTCCGCACCGACCTCGAGGACCGCCCCTTCCAGCACGTCCGACTCGCTGACGTCGACGTCGTCGTCGCCGACCGCGTACGTCCCGTCGTAGGGAACCGTCGCCTCGAGTCGGCCGTCGTCTCCGACGGTCACGTCGCGTTCGTACGTGAGCGACTCGCCGTCGACCGAGACGGACGTACTGACGGTCACCGTCTCGCCCGGTTCGGCGTCCGCTTCGATCGTCGCCCCCGGAACGACGGCGAACGCCGCTACGGACCGATCGTCGTCCGCGTAGAGCAACTGGTAGTGGACGAGCGCCTCGCCGCCGTCGCCGCCGGTTCCGAGGTCCTCGAGCAGTTGCGCGTGCGTGCTCTCAGCCGGTAACTCGGTCTCTCGCTCGGTTACGACGACGTAGCCGACCCTGTCCTCGAACTGGCTGTAGTTGCCGTCCGGATCGTCGCCGAACCGGAAGTCGTCGAAGTTCGCCATCGCGTACGCGTAGCTTTCGGACTCCCCACTCGCGTGATAGTTGTACATTCGGTTGTCGCCCCACTCGCTCAGCACGAAGCTGTCGGGGTATTCCCGATCCGCGCCGGCCGCGTGCTCGTCGATCGTCAGCGCGGCCTCGAACGCCGAATCGTCGTGGGCGACCTGCCCGGAGAGTCCGGGGACGTAGAGCAGACTAAAGCCGCAGACGAGGAGCCCGATGCCGAGGACGTACCCGAACTTCCGTGCGTCGGGCAGCGTGATCGAGGGCTCGTCGCGGCCGCCGTCCGCGGCCACCGCGTTCGGTCGTTCGGTCCCTCGTCGGAACGGGAGCGGTCGCCGCGCGAGGTCGACCGTCGATAGGGCGTAGACGAAGCCGACGCCGCCCAGAACGGACAGCGGAACCGCGAACTGTGCGGCGAATCGCACCTGAATCGCGGCGAGTAGCATGAGAGTCGACGTGTACACCGCGAGAAGCAACCACGCCGGTTCGTACTGTCGAGAGACGTGCCAGACGGCCCAGATCAGTACCGCGACTCCGAGATAGAAGCCGACCCCGAGCTGGATCAGCGGTCCGAAAATCACCGCGTACTCGGGAGTGAACAGCGACGACGTCTCCGTGATGCCTTCCCGGAGGAGCAGATCGTCGGCTCGAGACCGCGCCTCCGCCCAGTCGCCCGGTCGAAGCCGGCGGAGCGCGTAGAGTCCCGCAGCGACGACGGCCGCCTCGAGCGCGAGGAGTCCGCCGACGTGGAGCTCGAACTGTCGCCACAGATCGCCGAGCGCGAGCACAACGACGGCACCGCCGAGGACCATCGCGGGCGTGTAGGCGACGAAACCGGAGTGCCAGCCCCAGTTGGTGTGGAGCCAGACCGAGATCGCCGTTCCGATTCCGATCCCGACCAATACGGGGAGGTTCGCCAGCGTCGGCGAGATGTCCTCGCGGGCGTCGATGACGGCCCGAAGCCCGACGTAGGCAGCCAGCGGCACGAACAGCAGGGAGGAGCCGCCCCACAGATGAGCCGACGCACCCAACGCCACGCCCAGCCCCACCGCGACGAGCCACGTGGCCGGCGACGAGAGGTGGTCGCGAACCGCGTCCCGATCGGCGCTCGTCTCGCGTCGCCGCGTCAGATCGACGGCGAGCCACGCCAGCGCGAGGAGCGTCGCACCGAGCCAGAAGTACTGGTGGAGCCGGTGCTCGAGGAATCCCACCTGCGTGTACACGGCGTGGACGGGCGTAACCGCGAGCAACACCACGGAGGCGATGCCGACCCTGACGTCTCTCGTCACCACGACCGCCAGCGCGTAGATAACGACCGCGAGCGCGACGGAGGCGACGACGGGGAGCCAGGCCGCGACCGCGTCGGCGGCCCACTGGTCCCCGCCTAGCAGCGTCGCGAACCACCAGTTCAACGCGTGGGTCAGCGGCCGCCGAGCGGCGGCGCCGGCCGGCAGCTCCGCGAGAACGCCGATATCCGTCGGACTCGTCGACTCGGCCAGTAACTCGTTCGTCCAGTACCGGTAGTAGTACGGATCGTTCCCCGGCGAGACGACGTGGTCGCCGCGGAACACCGACCGAAACTGCGTGAGCCGCATCGCGACGACCAGCAACAGCGCGCCGGCGAGTCCGGCGAGGGCCCGTCGATCGCCCCAGATTCCGAGGTCGACTGCCGAACGGAAGTCGCGGGAGCCACTGTCGCCGGTATCCGACTCCACGGCCTCCCCCGACAGCACGGCCCGGACGACCGCCGCGTCGGCGACCCGGTACTCCCCGTCGGCCTTCTCGACGATCCCTCGAGAGACGAGTTCACCGAACGTTCCCGAGTCAAGGGGAACGTCGTCGAACGTCCAGGTTTCGGCTTCGGAGTCGACCTCGAGCACGGTCTCGAGCGCCCGTTCCGCCTCGTCGTGATCCGCGAGAAACGAGGCGGTCGCATCGGCGAGCGCGCTCGAGTCGGCGTCGGTCATTGGCCATCATGTGAGTGTACGGACTCATCACGTTTTCGCTCCGAGTCGGTAGCGACGACCGCGTTTCGCCGCGTTAGGGCGAGGACTTCAGTCCGAGCCATCACTCCACCGTGACGCTCTTCGCGAGGTGTCGCGGTTTGTCGATCGACCGACCCAAGCGATGGGCGACCCAGTAGGCGAGCAACTGCAACTGGACGTTCGCGGTGACCGCCGCACCGATCTCGTTCGACGCCGGTACCTCGAGGACGTGATCCGCGTAGCGTTCGACGTCGGTCCGGCCGTCCGTCACCGCCACGACGGGCGCGTCGCGAGCCTCGACCTCCTTGACGTTACTGACCGTCTTGCGCGCCTGTTCGTCGTCGCCAGTGACGAGCGCGAACACCGGCGTCTCCTCGGTTACCAGTGCCAGCGGGCCGTGTTTCAACTCGCCCGCGGCGAACCCCTCGGCGTGGCGGTAGCTAATCTCTTTCAGTTTGAGTGCACCTTCGAGCGCGACGGGATACTGGTAGCCCCGGCCGATGAAAAAGAAGGCGTCCGACTCGGCGTACTCCGCGGCGATCTCGGTCGCCTGCGACGTATCGAGGACGGTCTGGACCTGATCGGGAACGTCGCGCAACGCACGAATCACGCCGTGGCACGACCCGTTGCTCAGCCGACACGCGAGCAGCGTCAACGCCACCTGCTGGCTCGCGAACGTCTTGGTCGCGGCGACGCCGATCTCCGGTCCGGCACGAATGTACAGCGCGTGGTCACACTCCCGCGCTGCCGAACTCCCAACGGTGTTCGTCACGGCGACCGTCTCCGCGCCGGCGCGGTTCGCCTCGCGTAACGCGCGCATCGTATCTGCAGTCTCGCCGCTCTGCGTGACGCCGACGACGAGCGTCGACGGGTCGACGGGAATCCGGTCGGTCGAGTACTCGCTGGCGAGAAACGACTGAGCTGGAACGCCGCGGTCGCGTAACAGCGTGGCCCCGAACAGGGCGGCGTGGTAGGACGTTCCGCAGGCGACGAACTGCACCGGCGACGACGACTCGAGCGCGTCGAGTTCCTCGAGCGTCACCGTCCCGGTCAGTTCGTCCACGCGACCGCGAAGACACTGCCGCAGTGCCGTCGGCTGCTCGTGGATCTCCTTGAGCATGTAGTGGTCGTACCCGCTCTTACCCGCGTCCTCGGCGTCCCACTCGATCGTCTCGACGGACGGTTCGACGACGGTCCCGCTCGAGTCCGTGACGACGACCGCCTCGGGCGAGAGTCGAGCGAACTCACCGTCTTCCAGATAGACGACGCGGTCGGTGTACTCGATAAAGGCCGGCGCGTCGCTCGCGAGGTAGTAGCCGTCGTCGCCGATACCGAGCACCAGCGGAGATGCCTGTCGAGCGGCGTGAATCGTCTCCGAACCGGCGAAGACGGCCGCGACGGCGTAACTCCCCTCGATTCGATCGATGGCGGCGCGAAACGCCGTTTCGGGGGCCATCCCCTCCTCGAGGGCGCGGGCGATCAGGTGGGGAACGACCTCGGTGTCGGTCTCGCTCTGGAACGTGACGCCGTCCGCTGTGAGTTCGTCGCGCAGCGACTGATAGTTCTCGATGATTCCGTTGTGGACGACGGCGACTCGTCCTTCGCCGTCGGTGTGCGGATGCGCGTTGAGGTTCGAGGGCGGCCCGTGCGTACTCCAGCGCGTGTGACCGATGCCGATCGAGTGTCCGCGCAGTTGTTCGGTCGGCAGTGCAGACTCGAGCGCGGAGAGCTCGCCCTCCCGCTTGTGAACCGCGAGCGTTCCGTTCGCCAGCGCTACACCTGCAGAATCGTAGCCGCGGTACTCGAGGCCGGAGAGCCCGTTCAGCAGAACGTCGATCGCGTCGTTCGATCCGACGTAGCCGACGATGCCGCACATCAGGACCGAACCTCCGTCTCGGAGTCGATCGTCCCGCTGACGGTCGTTCCGGGGCCGATGACGGCGTTCGAGCCGACGATCGTTCCCGGCGCGTACGTCACGCCGCCCCCGTCGCGGACGCGGTCCGCGATGAGCGCGCCGAGTCCCTCGTTTCGGTGGATCCGATCGCCGACGTGGACGTCGCCCGGCCCGCCGACGACGGTCGAGCCGGCGCCGATCCGGACGCCGCGGCCGGTCACGCAGTCGACGAGCGTGGCGTTCGGACCGATCCGCGTATCGGCGTCGACGACGCTGTGCTCGCAGACGACGTTCGAGCCGACGGTGACGTTCTCGCCGAGACAGACGTTGGGCCCGATCACCGCGCCGGGCCCGACCACGCAATCGTCCGCGATGACGACGGGGCCACGGATCGTCGCGCGCTCGTGAATTCGAGCGGACGCCGCGGTCGTGCTCTCGACGCCGCCATCGCTCTCGAGGAGGGCGTCGGCAACCTCGAGTAAGTCCCAGGGATAGGTCGCGTCGATCCAAATACCCTTCGAGCGCACGCCTCGAACCGGCTCGTCGCCGTCGATCAACGCGGTGAGCCCGTCTACGAGCGAGTGTTCCCCACCACGTGAGTTCGCGCTCCGGACGGTATCGAACGCGCGCGTCTCGAGGGCGTAAACGCCCGCGTTAAGCAGATAGCTTCGGTCGTCGGTCGGATTCTCGACGATTTCGGTGACGCGGCGGGACGAGACCCCCGCGTCGTCGGGCTCGAGGAGGACGCCGCCGTACTCGGAGACGTCGCGGTGCTGGATCGTGCCGATGGTCGCCGCGGCGTCGTCGGTCTCGCCGTGTGCGTCGATGACGTCCTCGACGATCCGTCGGTCGACGAGCTGGTCGCCGTTCACGACGAGGGTCGACCCCGACACCGTCGATTCGGCAGCCGCCAGCGCGTGACCGCTCCCGAGCTGTTTCTCCTGGGTCACGTAGGCCACGGGGACGTCGCGGTACGTCGGGCCGAACTGCGACTGGACGCGGTTCCGTCCGTAGCCGACGACCACCGTCAGCTCCGAGATTCCGGCCGCGATCAGCGCGTCGAAGACGTGGGCCAGTATCGGCTCGGTGGCGGCGGGGAGCATGGGTTTCGGTCGGTGTTCCGTCAGCGGTCGGAGCCGCTTTCCCTCCCCCGCGGCGAGGACGATAGCGGATCGAACAGTCATGTAGCTCCCTCGTCACACGGTCGGTGTAGGTCTTCCGGTCTTTCGACCGACGAACGGCCGTAAACCCTATCTATCGGGCTTGAAACGCCGTCTCGACCGGCCGACGTCGAGTTCACAAGCGTCGTCGAGACGACTCGGCAATTTCGCGCCGTCACCCCGCTTTCACTCGTCCGCTCCGGTAGCAGTTCCTCGCGAGTCATCGGAATCCGACGCAAAAACAGTCGTTCGGGGGCTCGACGGCCGATCAGTCGTCCGCGGCGACGGCCTCGCCCTCGCTCGTCGACTCCGCGCGTTCGAGATCCTCGAGATACTCGTCGGCGTCGAGTGCGGCCTTCGATCCCATTCCGGCGGCCGTCACGGCCTGCTGGTAGTGGAAGTCGACGACGTCGCCGGCGCCGAAGATGCCGGGGACGTCGGTCTCGGTCTGGCCGCCGCCGTCGCCGCCCTGGGTCCGAAGGTAGCCCTCGTCGTCCATCTGGACGCCGGTGCCCTCGAGATACGCCGTGTTCGGCGTGTGGCCGATCGCGAAGAAGACGGCGCCGACGTCGAACTCGAACTCCTCGGTCTCGGGGTCGTCGAGGCGGTCCGTTGGGTGGCCCTTGTCGTTGCGGACGAGGGTGACGTGGTCGACGCCCTCCGCCTGCGAGCCGTGGAGCTCGGTCACTTCCGTGTTCTTCATGATCTCGATCTCGCCCGCGTCGACCTTCTCCTGGACGCGGTTGACCCAGTACTGTTCGGCGCGGAACTCCTCGCGTCGGTGGGCGATGTAGACCGTGTCGGCGAACTTGGTCAGGAAGGTCGCCTCCTCCATCGCGGCGTCGCCGCCACCGACGACGAGCATGTCCTCGTCGCGGAAGAACGCGCCGTCACAGGTGGCACAGGTCGAGAGACCGTAGCCCATCAGTTCGTCCTCGCCGGGGATGCCGAGCGTTCGCGCGCTCGCACCGGAGGCGGCGATCACCGCGTCGGCGGTGTAGACGTCGCCGTTGGTCAGTTCGACGCGGAACGGCTTGGTGTCCGCGTCGACGTTCTCGATGATGCCGTTTTTCAGGTCGGCGCCGAACTGTGTGGCCTGCTCTTTCATGTTGTTGACCAGTTCCGGCCCGCTGATCCCCTCGGGGAAGCCGGGGTAGTTCGCCACGTCGGTGGTCAGCGTGAGCTGGCCGCCGGGTTCGTCGCCCTCGATGACCAGCGGCTCGTTGTCCCCGCGGCCGGCGTAGATCGCTGCGGTCAGTCCGGCGATTCCGGTCCCGGCGATGATGAGTTTGCGGTGTTCGAGGACTTCACCGTCCTCGGTGTCGCTTTCGATCCCGAGTTTCGCGTCTAGTTCGCCCGTCTCGTCGAGCGCGCTGGTTTCGTCCCAGCCGCCGATCAGTTCGTCGTCGATGAACACTTCGGGAGCCGTCTTGCGACCGTTCGCTCGCTCGACCATCTCCTCGAACAGGTCGTCGTCGCCCGTGACGTTGTACGTCTCGTACTCGACTCCCTTCGCGTCGAAGAGATCCTTGGCTTTGTCGCAGTACGGACAGTCCTCTTTGGTATAGATCTCGACTCGAGGCTGTTCGCTCATGAGCACGAGTTGGGACAGAGTGCCTAAACCGCTTGCGTTCTCAGCAACGCGAGGATGGCTCCTGTGACGTGCTGTGGCATCGTTAGGCCTCGGTAGACCGCCCCGCGTCGACGAACTCGACGACGACGGCGACGTCGCGGTCGGTTCGATCCTCGAGCGTCGTCTCGAGATCGGCGACGAGATTCGGGTACGGCGCGTCGGCGGGCCGCTGAACGACGACCGTCACCGCCGATTCGTCGTCGACGCCGACGCCGACGAATTCGGTTCGCACCTCGACGAGTTCGAGGTCGGCGTACTCGTCGTCGTCGAGAACGGTGCGAACTTCGTCGTTGACGCTGTTCTCGTAGAGGACGTACTGCCCCAACACGAGCCCGCCCATGGAGAGCACGATCACGCCTAGAACGACGGCAACGGCGAGCGTGTCGACCCACTCACTGGAGAGATTCTCCCGAATCGAGCCGCGGGTCCAGCCGTCGGGTCGATATCCCAGATACCAGAAGACGGCGAGCCCGGAGAACAGGATCGACGTGGCGTTGACTGCGACCAGGACGAACGCGCCGAGGGCGACCGAGGGGTCACCCCAGGCCATCCCGATACCGACCGCCGCGGCCGCCGGGATGAGTGCGACAGCGATCATCACGCCGACCAGCGAAACGGGGATCGCCGTCGCGAGACCGAACGCACCCGCTGCACCGGCACAGATCCCGACGACGATCGCGAGTAGCCCGGGCGAGATTCGGTTCTGGACCTGGACGATGGCCGTGATGTCGATCGTCGACGGGACGACGCCGCCGGAGCGAACGATCCAGGCGAAGACGAACGCACTGACGATGGCGACGCCGAGCCCGAACGCCAGCGACGTGAGCCCGTCGATGACCATCTCGCGGTCGTCGAGCACGAGGCCAACGGTGCCCGTCAGCGCCGCGCTGACCTGCGGGGCGATCACCATCGAACCGACGACGATCGCCGGCGAGTCGAGGAGGAGTCCCGCGGTCGCGACGATCGCGCTCAACACGGTCATCGCGTAGTACGTGACCCGACCCGGCGTCATGTTCATCGCTCGAGACCGGATCTCTTCGTGGGCGATGCTGTCGTCTTCCTCCTGGCCGTTGACGTACCGCTCCTCGAGTTCGTCGATCCGCGGCGTTCGCGCCGTCTCGATCGAGGAAACGACGACGAACTGGTCGTCGATTCCGGCCTCACGAAGTGACGACAGCACGCGTTCGACCGCCTGGGGCGGAAGCGGGAAGCTCACGAGTTCGCCGTCGGTCCCGTCGCCGGCTTCGGCGGTCCGAACGTAGTCGATCCCCTCGTCGTCGAGGACCGACAACGCGTCGTCGGATCTGTCGTCCGGCACGAACAGTTCGATCTGGCGCACGCTCGAGTACAGCACGCCCGGTTTCAAACCTATGAAGGCGTTAACGCCGTTGAACGTGTTCCCTACGTGTTTACGGTCGAACCGTTCGGTATCTGGGACCGTCCCTGCCACTGGGACGCGACTCGCTGACGACACTGTTACGGTGCCCACGGCCGATCACCGGGTATGGCTGCGGATCTCGAGGAGAAAACGGATCGCTACGGGGAGTTACTCGCGGACGCGCTCGAGGAAGCGTCGGTCGCCCCGCCGGACGGAACGCCGATGGCCGAAGCGGCCGAGGAGTGTTACGAGATGGCGGCCTCGTATCTGGAGGACGGTCAGCACTTCCGCGAGGAAGGCGACCGCGTCAACGCGCTGGCGTCGTTTTCCTACGGCCACGCGTGGCTCGATGCCGGCGCGCGCGTCGGATTGTTCGACGTTCCGACGGAGGGACATCTGTTCACGGTCTGAGTTCGAGCGCCGTCCTCACGGGACGGGACCGGGTCGAAGCGGTGACTCCCAACATGTTTTGACGATAGCTTTCTGTAGCTGGTCGACGTTGGGTTGCGTGACGTGACGGCACGCCGAGTCGGACGGCGTTCACGATCGCCGGTCTGCAGCGGCCGCGAAGGCGAGTAGTCGGCCGCTGCGATACGCATCGATAACGATTAATCGCTATATAACCAAAGCGTATATAAAAGTTTTCCCGATTAGTTTATAAAGGAGACGAAATCTTTATATGCCTTCCGGCCTAACTATACGTTAGCCGAGGCGACCGGGTTTCTTCTGGTTTCCCCACCCGGGAGCCCCGAGTAACCGTCCCGATACACCATGACAGACACGACAATTAGAACCTATACGAGCGAGGAAGAGCGCGAAGAAACGACCGAGGAGTCGGGTGAGCGAGAGACCTGCCCCGAGTGTGGCGGCCGAGTCCTCTCGGACGCCGAACACGCGGAGACGGTCTGTGAGGACTGCGGACTCGTCGTCGAGGAAGACGAGATCGATCGCGGTCCCGAGTGGCGCGCGTTCGACGCCGCCGAGAAGGACAAGAAGTCCCGCGTCGGCGCGCCCACGACGAACATGATGCACGACCAGGGGCTGTCGACCAACATCGGCTGGCAGGACAAAGACGCCTACGGCCGCGCCCTCTCGAGTCGTCAGCGCCAGAAGATGCAGCGGCTTCGCACCTGGAACGAGCGCTTCCGCACCCGCGACTCGAAGGAGCGCAACCTCAAGCAGGCCCTCGGCGAGATCGACCGGATGGCCAGCGCGCTCGGCCTTCCGGAGAACGTCCGCGAGACCGCCAGCGTGATCTACCGCCGCGCCCTCGAGGAGGATCTCCTCCCCGGCCGTTCGATCGAGGGCGTCGCGACGGCGTCGCTGTACGCCGCTGCGCGCCAGGCGAGCACGCCCCGCAGTCTCGACGAGATCTCGGCCGTCAGCCGCGTCGAGAAGATGGAACTGACCCGAACCTACCGGTACATCATCCGGGAACTCGGTCTCGAGGTCAAGCCCGCTGACCCCGAGCAGTACGTCCCGCGGTTCGTCAGCGATCTCGACCTCTCGGACGAGACCGAACGTATGGCCCGCGAACTGCTCGAGTCCGCGCGCCAGGAAGGCGTCCACAGCGGCAAGTCGCCGGTCGGCCTCGCGGCCGCCGCCGTCTACGCCGCCGCGCTGTTGACGAACGAGAAGGTCACCCAGAACGACGTCAGCGAGGTCGCGAGCATCTCCGAGGTCACCATCCGAAACCGCTACAAGGAGCTCCTCGAAGCCTCCGACACGGCAGCCCCCGCGTAACCGACGTCGTTCGGGGATCTGTCATCGGTGGTATCGGTGTGACGTCGGGAGGTGCGGATCGGTCGTTTCGTGAGTAACCGTGCGGCAACACTTTTGAGGCGTGGTGTGTAATACCGTGCCATGGACCAGACGACCGTCCAGCTGTTGTGTCCTGAATGTACGAAAGAGTGGCAGATTACTCCGGGTGACCTCCCTGGATCCACCTCGATGTTTCACTGCCCGAACTGTCACGCATCCCGACGGCTCTCCGAGTTCATGCGAACGGACCGTGATCTCCAGACGCTGAAACAACTCGGCTAACGGCGATCGACGTCACCACGTCTCGCGTTCGGTCCAGCAGTAGTGACCGTTTAACTCTCCGAAGTAGTGCCATTGGAAACTGAGACGAACTTGTGATTTACGACGGTAATACTTGCTTGTAGCCGCCCCCTTCGGGTGGTTTTCGAGTGGTAGGGACGACCTTCGTTGTCATCTAGCCGGTGACATACCCTCGTCCAAGTACGGGTTGCGTGTTAACGCGACTCAAGATAATAATATAACCCTGCAGTGGGTAGGATTGGATGGTTATGAAGAAGCAGGAGCTCATTCACCTTCACGGCCTTCTCGCGGAGGTATCGAACCAGTGTGCGGCGTGGGACGACTGTCAGATTGATCTCGAGGAGTACGAAACGCTCGGGATCCGACCGACATCGATTCACAAATCGAAAACAGATCACAAAGCTGCTGTCTTTGCACTCGCGGGGGGAATCACGATGAACATGCGCGAGGGGGAGCAGGAAGCAGTTGCCGCTACTGCAGACTGAGAAACACGTCGTCTCCTTCGGGTACGCAATAATTGACTGACGAGACGTATCTTCTGATCGACCGTTTCGGTCGGTTTCGTCGACGATATCCAGTTTTGGTCCACTCAATTCGAGTCAACGGATCGTTCCAGCAGGCAACGATCGATGGCCCGACGAAAAACGAGGCTCGGGTACTCACTCGATCCGCGTACTCGGGAACGACTTATTCGACTAAATCTTCGAACTCGGGAAGGATCTCGTCGTCATCGTCGTCAGTCGCTTCGGAGCTCCCCTCGGTCGACGTCGATTCGTCCGATTCCGTCTCGTCGGTCGATTCCGTCTCGTCGTCCGTCGTCGACTCGTCGTCGTCTTCGTCCTCGTCCTCGAACTCCTCGATACTAATGACCTCGAGCGGGATGTTCTCGAGTCGCTGTCCGATCTCCTTGCGAGCGATTCGCGAGGCGTGTTCCTCGCGCTCGACGTTGAAGACGGACATCTCCAACTCGAGTGCGACGAGTGCTTCGTCGGCCGCGATGAAAGCGGGCGGCAGCTCCTCCCCCGATGGAGTCGTGCGCTCGCCCATGTTGATCTCGACGTAATTTAAATCAGGGTTCAACATCTCGCCCGTCTTCGAGATGGCGATACGGATCGCCTCGTCTTCCGTCTCAACGTCGAACACCGGCACGGCGGCTTCGACGACGACCCTGCAGTGCATACCTAGACATTGTGTCGCCTGCAGTATGAAGGTTCGCCTCATTTCAGTCCGATTCCACGAACGGCTGCGCCGTCCCTCGGTCTACGCTTCGATCACGACGACCGACGACGTCGGTCGCCGGCCAGTTCGAAAGGCAAAAGCCTCCGCTCCCGAAGGGTCGGACAGATGGACACAGGGACGATTCCGGTCGACAGCCTCTCCGGCGGGCTCGACCTGTACCGGACGCTCGAGAGCGGCCAGAGCTACTGCTGGCGACGCAGCGACGGCGAGATGTACCACGGCGCGGAACCGGAGGACTCGTGGTACGCCACCGTCGTCGACGGGGACGTAATCCGTATTCGACAAGAAAATGGCATCCTCGAGTGGGAGTCGACCACCGACGCCGAGGCGGCCGTCCGTCGACTGGTACGGCTGGACGACGACCTCGAGGCCATCGTGGCGGCCGCGCCGGACGATCCGCTCCTCCGGGACGCCTACGACGCCCATCGGGGGATGCGACTGGTCGAGGACCCGCCCTTTGGCTGTCTGATCTCGTTTATCTGCTCCGCCCAGATGCGCGTCAGTCGGATCCACACGATGGTCTCGACGCTGGCTCGCGAGTACGGCGAGCCGATCGAATTCGACGGTAAAACCTACCACGCGTTTCCGACGCCGGACCAGCTCGCGGCGGCGACCGAAGCCGAACTCCGGGAGCTCGGTCTGGGCTATCGTGCGCCGTACGTCGTCCGCACGGCCGAGATGGTGGCGAGCGGTGACGCGGATCCGGCTGCGGCTCGAGGGTTCGAGTACGAGGCCGCCCGGGACTATCTCACGCAGTTCGTCGGCGTCGGCGACAAGGTAGCCGACTGCGTCCTGTTGTTCTCGCTGGGCTTCGACGAGGCCGTTCCGCTGGACACCTGGATCAAGTCGGCCATCGAGGAGTACTACCCCGACTGCGATCGAGGCTCCTACGCCGACACGTCGCGGGCGATCCGCGAGCGATTAGGCGGGGAGTACGCGGGCTACGCCCAGACGTACATCTTCCATCACCTGCGAACCGGGGAGTAACGAACCGGTCGGTCGCGCTCTCGGTGTGACAGATGCTGAAGGGCCTGTTAGCCAATTTGTCTGCACCGCGAGAAGCTACTTTCTGTAGTCGTCGCGCCCGGTCGCGGCCCAGTACGCCTGCGAGACGAGCGTGACGGCGAAGATCACCGCGAGAATCGCCGTGACGGCGAGGGCGACAGTTCGGCCGAGCAGATAGTACGCGAGAACGCTCGCGCCGAGTACGAAGACGATCGAACCGACGAACAGCTCGAGTAACTCACGAATCGTCGCGCGGCTACTCGAGACGTCGAGATACTCGTCCTCGAAGCGGTCGATGATGCCCATCTCTCGTCGTCGAGTGTGTAGCGCCCGGCGTATATCGTAATCGCCTCGATACCGGGGTGACGCGAAGCCGGATTTTTGACGGTCGCGGTCGATGGCTTGCACATGACAGAGCGAATCCGCGCGCACGTCTTCGTCACGGGCACGGTCCAGGGCGTCTACTACCGTGCGAACACCCGCGATACGGCACGGGAGAAGGGAATCGCTGGCTGGGTGAAGAACCTCGAGGACGGCCGCGTCGAGGCGATCTTCGAGGGGCCCGAAGACGCCGTCGAGTCGATGATCGAGTGGTGTCAGACGGGGAGTCCCGCGGCCGAAGTCGAGAACGTCGAGGCAGAGTACGAGGAGCCACAGGGCGAGGACGGGTTCGAGATTCGGTACTAGAAGCCACGGCGACGGACGAGTACGGCCTTCTGGCGATCGATCACTCGAGGTCGGCCAGATACCCTGCGAGCCACGGCGGCTCGTCGCAGTAGTTCCACTCGGCCCAGTCGGCCTTCTCGCCGGCGTAGTAGGCCCGGTAGGCCGCGACCGGATCGTCGGGTCGCCTGTACTCGTCGGGCATCGCCTGCGGGCGAGGCGTCGGCTCGTCGCTCGGAAACGCGATTCGATCGGGATCGATCCGCTCGATCACTTCCCAGGAAGCGTGGTCGTCGTCCTTCTCGTATCGTTCGACGAACTCCGCGTTGAGCGCCTCGGCGTGCTCGCGCAGTCGGAGCCAGTTGGCTCGAGACTCGATCGCCCACTGCGTCACCGGATGACCGGTGTGGGTCGGTTTGTAGAGAAAGTCCGCCTCGAAGCCGTTCTCGCGGGCCGCGGTACAGAGCACTTGGGCGGCCTCGAGCAGCAGTTTGTTCACGTGCTGGTCGCAGTGATACCGCGCCGCGAGCCGCGGGTCCTCGTCGAGCCAGAAGACGTTCACAGCGGTGCTGGGGGACACGAGAACTTGAGCGTATTGGCGATGCAAGTAGGCCAATCGCGCGGTTTGGTGTGTCGAGCGGTGTTCGGCGATCGATTCGGTTCGGTCGACCAGCGGCGCTCAACGGTGTGGATCGACACCGCCGTCCGCACTCTTCGGCGGGCGGCCGATGAATCTAGAGGGCTGTCGGTCTCGTACCGATTTTCGTGAAGTGTCGTGAAGAGCGTCTCTACAGGCTCGAACAGCATGCCCATAGTGCGCTGATTACGTTGCTATTCCCACAACAGAATATACTTAAATGTTGACGTATTGTATTGAACATGAATCGGCGAGCACTACTGTCGATCACTGTGTCCAGTTTCTCTATCACAGTAGCAGGGTGCCAATCAATGGATGATTCGGAGAGCGATCGTTCTTGCCCGGAACCAGATATCGAGGAAGGCGACACGTTGTCCTACGAAACGCTGCATTTCGAACATCTCGACGATGATTGGATAGGGGTCTATCTGTTCACCGAGCGAGAGCAGCTATCGGAAATCGATCTTCTCGATGAACGAGATCTCAGTACCGAAGAGAGGCAGTGGATCGACGAGACGGATTTCACACAGCATTCCATTCTTGCGATACAAGTCGCCCCGTCAACTGACTCGAGTGAATTACAGCCAATCGATGTAACGCGCGAGGAAATTATTGGCGACCACGATTCGTACAAAATGCACGCATATACGTGTATTAGCGACCCAGGAGACGATGAAAATCGGAAACGTTCCGCTCGGCTTCTTCGGGTGTCGCACAACGGCGAAGCGCCGAGTGACGCCGACCTCACACACTGGAAAGGTGACAGCTCGGTTTTCTACGCGTAGATTTGTCGAGCCATCTCCCGCGCTGGACGCGGTTGAGGAACTGTTCTGCACCTCAAATACAGTTGTAAGGTCAATTTGTGATTTGTTGAGAAATTAACGTCAACCGAGTTGAAAGGGTGGGTGAAATCCGGCGTGTCGTCCGCAATCTTCAACGGTCGGCCCGTCGAACGCTTCCGCATGATTACTGGCGAGCGGATGGCCGCCGTCGACGAGAACGCCGCGGCGCTCGGCGTGGCACAAAAGCAGCTGATGGAGTCGAGCGGGCACGCGGTCGCCCGCGCGGTTCGGGAGGTCGCCGAACCGGGCTCGAGCGTCGCCATCGTCGCCGGCCGCGGGAACAACGGCGGCGACGCGTTCGTCACCGCGCGGTTTCTGGACGATTACGACACTACGACCCTCCTGCTCGGGAAGTCCGAGACCATCGGAACCGAGATCGCTCGCGAGAACTGGGACGCCCTCCAGCAAAGCGAGTACGAGACGCGGGAGCTCACGGACTCGAGTCAGTTCAACCTCCCCGACTGCGACGTCGTCGTCGACGCGATGCTCGGCACCGGAATCAGCGGCGACCTTCGAGAGCCTGCCGCGACCGCAGCCGAGGCGATCAACGACGCCGATGCGACCGTCGTCGCCGTCGACGTCCCCTCCGGCTTCGACGCGAACGAGGGTGACCACGCGGACAACGGTGTCGAGGCCGATCGGGTCGTCACCTTCCACGATACGAAACCGGGGCTCGAGGAACTCGACGCCGACGTCACCGTCGCGGACATCGGCATTCCGGCCGCGGCCGAGCGCTACGTTGGCCCGGGCGATATCTCGCTCGCCCGACCCGACGGTCGAGACGGCCGACCCTACGTCATCGGCGGCGGTCCCTACACCGGCGCGCCGGCGCTCGCCGCGCAGGGTGCGCTTCGAGCCGGCGCGGAACTCGCCTTCGTCGCCGCCCCCGACGCTGTCGCGGGCGAGATTCAGGGCTACAGCGAAGACCTCATCGTCCAGCCCTACGCGGAGGACGTGCTCACGCCCGAGCGGGCCGAAGAACTCCTCGAGACCGCCCAACAGTACGACAACGTCGTCGTGCTTGGGCCGGGACTGGGTATCGCCGACGAGACGCTCGAGGCCGCAGCGAAGTTCCTCGAGTCCTATTCCGGCCGCGTCGTCGTCGACGCGGACGCCTTGCGGGTCGTGCCCGACCTCGAGACCGACGCGACGCTGGTCTGTACGCCTAATCGCGGCGAGTTGGCCCGGATGGGGGGCCCCGATACCGACGATCTGGCCGCCGCAGCGGACGAGATCGAATCCTTCGCGGCCGAGCTGGGTCACATCGTCCTCGCGAAGGGCGCGACCGACGTGATCACGGACGGCGAGCGGACACGGATCAGCCGCTCGGGCACCGTCGGCATGAAAGTCGGCGGGACCGGCGACACGTTAGCCGGCATCGTCGCGGCCTTGATGGAACACGCCGAACCGTTCGACGCCGCGGCGGCGGGCGCGCAGGTCAACGGCCTCGCGGGTGAACGAATCGCAAGCACTGAGACGTTCGGCTTCCTCGCCTCCGATATGCTCGACGAGATTCCTGCGGCACTCTGGGGTGGGGACGATGAGTGAGACACCTGACGAACCGTCGAACGCGGCGGGGTCGTCCGAGGCGGCCGCGGCCGACGAACTCACCCACACCACCGACGACGGCGACGTTCAGATGGTCGACGTCGGCGACAAACCGGACAGCGAACGCCGGGCCGTCGCGGTCGGGGAGATCCACCTCCAGCCGTCGACGATCGAGGCGATTCGGGAGGATCAGGTCGGCAAGGGCGACGTGCTCGCGACCGCCCGCATCGGCGCGATCCAGGCCGTCAAACACACCTGGGAGACGATCCCGATGTGTCACCAGATTCCGATTACCAACGTCGACACCGATTTCTCGCTCGCAGAGGGCCGTATCGAACTCGAGGTTGGCGTCGAAACGACGGGGAAAACGGGCTGCGAGATGGAGGCGCTCGAGGGCGTGACGACGGGCCTGAACGTCGTCTGGGATATGGTGAAAGCCGTCGAGAAGGACGACGACGGACAGTATCCCTCGACGGGCATCGAGAACGTGCGGGTGCTCGCGAAGGAGAAAGAACGGACCTGAGCCGCGGTTACCGTCAGTCCAGATACTCGAGCAGTTCGATCCGCGTTCCCGCGGGGTCCTCGAAGAACGCGACCTTTAGCTCGCCGAAGACGGTGGGTTCCATGACGAACGAGACGTCGTCTGCGAGATCCGTGACCGCCGCATCGACGTCGTCGACGGTGTAGCCGAAGTGGAGCACCCCGTACGGTAGCTCGTCGACCAGTCCTGCGGCCTCGTACGGTGCTCGATCGAAGACGTAGAGGTGTTTGTCGCCGATCATCAGTGCGGCGTGCTCGACGGCTGTCGCGCCCGTGGCTTCCTCGTCGGGTTGTTCGTGCTCGATGAGGTCGCCGCCGAGAGTATCGCGATAGAACGCGACGGCGTCGCCGACGTCCGGGACTTTCAGTGCGACGTGATAGAACGCGTCTGGCGTGACCATACTGGACACTTTTCGTCCCGTTTGATAAGTGTGCGCACGGGTGAACGCGAGCCGACGTTAGCCACGATCGACAGTCCGATTCACTTGCCGCACGCGGAACCTACTTTGGTACTCGGACCCAAACCCCGCGGCATGTCCTTCGAGGACACGGACGAGCCGTCGGCTACCGCAGAAGGGAACAAATCCGGGACCGAACCGGTGGATTCGCCTCTCGGGCCCGACCTCGAGACCGCCCGGACCGAACAGTTATCGACTCCAAGCGACGCCTTCCAGGCGCTCGGCAACGAGATCCGGATGGGAATTCTCGAGACGATGCTCGAGCGAACCGACGGCGACGAGCCGTCGCGAGCCACGTTCTCGAACCTGTTCGACGCCTCCGAGGTAGACACGTCGGCCGGCTTCGCCTATCACCTCGAGCAGCTCGTCGGTCCGTATCTCCGAAAGGACGCGGCGGACGAACGCGAGGGGGCCGGTGAACGCACGGCGGGCTACGAACTCACCTACGCCGGACTGCAGATCGCCCGGGCGATCGCAACCGGTACCTACACCCACCGGGTCGACCACCCGCCGATCGCGCTCGAGGAGGCGTGTCCGTTCTGCGAGCGCGACGCGCTCGAGGCCGAGTCGACCGACAACGTCGTGACCGTGGCTTGTGCCGACTGCGAGCGCCGACTGGTTCAACTCGGCTTCCCGCCGTCGGGACTCGAGGCCCACGGACGAGAGTTTCCCGAGGCGTTCGACCGCCACCACCGTCACCGGCTCGCGCTCATGCGCGACGGCGTCTGCCCCGAGTGTGCCGGCGCCGTCGACACCCGACTCGAAACGCCATCGGCTGCGGTCGCCGACGAGTTGCCATCCGAGCACGCGGATCACGTCCAGGCCGTCCTCGAGTGTTCCACCTGCGGCACCGAAGCGCGCTGTCCCGTCACGCTGGCGCTGCTCGAACAGCCGGCGGTCGTCTCGTTCTACCACGAGCACGACCGGAACGTCGGCGACCGCCCCATCTGGAACGTCGGCCACGAGTGGGCCGAAACGGTGCTCTCGGAGGATCCGCTCGCTGTTCGGGTCGTCGTCGAACTCGAGGATGCGGTACTCCCGCTGTACGTCGACGACGGGCTCGACGTGGTCGACGTCCAGCGGGCGACAGTCGAGGGATAAGCCAGGGTCTCGAGCAGTTCGGCTAGGACTCGAGTTCAGCCAGTACCGCCGCGATCTCGTCGGCGGACAGCCGCTCGACCGTCGCCGCGTCCGAATCGATCGTCCACACGTCGAGGCTTTCCGGCTCGAGGTCGCTCTCCGCCGTCGTCGCGAGCGCCTCGAGTGCCGTGGCTATTCCCCGTTGCGTCTCTCCCGGGAGGTCGCCCTCGAGTCGGTCCTCGAAGAATCTCCTGATCCCGTCGGTGCCGTTCCCGATCGAGACGGCCCGCCAGCCGTAGGGGGTGCCGCTGGGATCGACTTCGAAGAGCCGCGGCTGCCCGACGCCCTCGCCCGGTCGGCCGGGATCGACGCCCCCGACGAGCAGCGCCGCACCGAACGGACGCGAGCCGCCCGTCTGGGTGTGCTCCTGAACGTGATCCGCGAGGTGGGTCGCGAGCGATTCCACGCCGACTGGCTCGCCGTATCGTACCCGGTGGTGCTGGGCGACCCGCCGCGCGACGTCGACGAGCTGTCGCGCGTCGGCCGCGTGGCCCGCGGACGCGATCGCGAGGTGGTCGTCGACCTCGTGGATCTTCTCGATCGTGTCCGCCTCGAGCAGCGGCGAGCGAACGCGCTTTCGCGCCGCGAGGACGACGCCGTCGTCGGTCACGACGCCGACGCTCGGCGAGCCGCGTTCGACGGCTTCGCGAGCGTACTCGACCTGGTAGAGCCGGCCGTCTGGCGAGAAGATCGTATTACCGCGGTCGTAGGCCTGCTGTGGTGCACTCGAGTCCATCTCAGCGCACCTCCTCGTCGGACTCCTCGATCGCGTTCGGATCGTTCGACCCGACGTTTCCAGCCCCGTCGCCCGTCGACGCGACGCCGTCGGCGACGCTCCCGAACTGCTCGAGGTCGAGCGAGTCGGCGGTAATCGTCGCGATCGTCATCCCATCGCCGCTGGCGGTGTCGCGTTCGGTGGCACTCTGCACGGCGATCGCAACGACGCGACGGAGGTCCGCAAGCGGGAGGTCGGGCTCGTAGCCCCCCTCGAGCGAGCCGTAGGCGAGTTGCATGCCGCTGCCGCTGGCCGCGTACGCGGTGTCCATGACGCCACCGCCGCCGCCGATCTGGTAGACCGCCGGGCCGTCGTCGACGCCGGCGAGCACGAGGTCGAGGATTCGGTAGGGACCCCGTCGAACGAGATCGCCGGCCACGGTCGCGGCGGTTTCGACCGACGCGGCGTCGCCGTGGCGCAACTCGTAGCCTCGGAGTTCGGCCCGGAGGTGGCGAACGAACGACTGTGCGTCGCTGACGCTGCCCGAGAAGGCGACGGCCGTTCGGTCGGCGACGGGTTCGATCTTCCGTGCCGACTGATTCGTCACGAACTTTCCACCGAGGCTCGCCCGCCTGTCCGCCGCGAGGACGACGCCGTCCGTACCGACGGCACCGACCGTCGTGGTTCCCGTCGTGATCTCGTTCGGTAGGGTGTGCGGGTCGGTCCCCCCGTCGTCTCGGTCGGATCGTCTCCCGTTGCCGCTCGGCTGGATGCCGCTCGACCCGAGGAAACTCGTCTTGACGTTCATTGGTGATTGCATCAGTAACGAAGAGGAGTCCCGACGGAATAGATGTTAGCTAAAATATATTTTAGCTGCGAGGGTGTACGAACTCGTCTCGAGCGTCGAACGGAATCAACAGCGCACGAACGACGGCAACCGAACACCGTACGCGCTCGACAACTCGGGAGTAAATCCGCGTTACGACGCCGGCTAGAGGTCCATCCCGCCGTTGACGTCGATCACTTCGCCCGTCACGTAACTCGAGTCCTCGCTGGCGAGGAAGCGAACGACGGCGGCGATGTCCTCGACTTCCGCCAGCCGCTCGAGCGGAATGCCCGAGATGATTCGCTCGAGGACGTGATCCGGAACGCTCTTGAGCATATCAGTCGCGGTGAAGCCGGGCGCGACGCAGTTGGCCGTCGACCCGCCTTTGGCGAGTTCGAGGGCGATGGTGCGGGTGAAGCCGAACATCCCACTTTTGGCGGCGGCGTAGTTGGCCTGTCCGAAGTTGCCCTGTTTGCCGACGACGCTCGAGATGTTGACCAGTCTCCCCTCGTCGGCGTTCCAAATGTCGTCGTAGAACTCCTGGGTACAGTTGAACATTCCGCCGAGGTTGACGTCCATGACTCGATCCCACTCCTCGCGGGTCATCTCGGTGAACTGTTCGTCGGCCGTGATCCCGGCGTTGTTGACCAAGACGTCGGCCGGGCCGAACGCGTCGTGACAGACTTCACGCATGTGTACGACCTCCTCACGGTCGGCGACGTCGGCCCGTGCGGTGACGGCGCTCCCACCCGCCGATTCGATGGCGTCGACCGCCTCGAGCGCCGATTCCTTCGACGATCGGTAGTTGATCACGACGTTTGCACCCTCCGCGCCGAGGTACTCCGCGATACCGCGTCCGATCCCGCGCGCCGAGCCGGTGATAACACAGGTTCGCCCATCCATAGACATGGTACACCCGTTCAACGTCCGGCGATAAATAACAACATGTTGGGTATCAGGAGATACAGCGACGAGAGGAAGTGACGACACACACGCGAGGGATGGTTCGATAGCACGGTGCGGTCACGCAAACCGTCGGCTATTACCGTATGCTACCGGTTCTGGGCCTGCTCGATCCAGTCTTCGATTCGGCTGGGCGAGATACCGGTTTCGGTGGCCAACTCCGCGGTGTCGGCATCGGCCAACTGATCGAAGGTTTCGATACCGGCTTCGGTGAGATCGTCCGCGTACGCCTGCCCGACGCCGCTGAGATCGGTCAGATCGTCGGTCTCGGACTCGATTTCGGAGGCGGCGTCCTCGCCGGCGACCTCCTCGACGACGTCTTCGTCGACGGCCATCTCGCCCGGCTCTGCGGGCGCTTCCTGAACGTCGTCTTCACCGCGCGCGGCGACTTCCGCGTCGGTTCGATCGGTCGTCTCCGCGTCGATGCCGGCCGATTCGGTCTCGACACCGGCGTCGGTTTCGACCGCCGCGCCGCCGTCCGTCAGATCCGCAGGACCGGATTCGTCTCCGGCGACGTCCTCGGCGAGTGCGGCGTCCTTTTCCTCGGGCTCCGGGGTCTCCGGTTCGGCCTCGATATCCGTTCCGTTCGAGCGCGCCTCGAACCACTCGCTGACCTGCGGCCAGAGTTCGTCGTGGCTTCGCGAGGAGACGGACATCCCGATGTGGCCCGTCGCGAACTCGAGGATCTCGGTGTCCTCGGAACTGACGACGTCGTTGAACGGTTTCGACGCCTCCGGTGGGATGAGGTGGTCGTACTCCGCGACGATCTGGAGGACGGGCATGTCGATCTTCGTGAGGTCGACGTGTTCGCCGTTCAGGTAGAGCTCGTTCTCGTAGAGCTTGTTCTCCTGGTAGATGTCACGGATGAACTCCTCGTAGGCCTTGCCGGCGACGTCGATCCCCTCGTCGAGCCAGCGCTCCATGCGGGCGAAGTTCTCGACGAAGTCCTCGTCTTCCATGTTGTCGTAGAAGCGGACGTACTTCGTCATGTTGTTCGCGACAGGATCCATCAGCGCGAAGCCGACGTCGAGGAATTCGGCGGGAACGTTGTCGAAGGTGTCGGTGACTGTCTCGGGGTCGTAGTAATCGTCGGCGCCCCAGAGCTCGAGTACGCCGCCGTCGCCGGCGAAGCAGAGGCCGGCGGCCATCAGCGCGAGGTTTTTGACCTTCTCGGGGTAGAGCGCGGCGTACATGGCCGACTTCGTGCCACCCATACAGTAGCCGAGGATGTTGATCGAGTCCTGGCCGGAGCGCTCGCGGACCACGTCGACGCAGTTGTCGATGTAGCGGTTGACGTAGTCGTCGAGTCCGAGCGTGCGGTCGAGCCTGGAGGGCTCGCCCCAGTCGATCAGGTAGACGTCGAAGCCGGACTCGAGCAGCGTCTGGACGACCGAGCGGTCGGGCTGGAGGTCGAGGATGTACGGTTTGTTGATCAGCGCGTACGTGACGAGGATCGGCACGTCGTGTTGCTCCTCCGTCATCGGCTCGTAGTGGAGGAGTTTGAGCTTGTTCTCCTCGTAGACGACCTCACTCGGCGTCTGGCCGACCTCGACGTTCTCGAGCGTTTCGGTCCGATCGGGTGTGACTTTGCTCTTGTCGGCCAGATCGGCGGCCGCCTCCCAGGTCTGGCGCTGCATGTCCATGACGGATGTGAACGGGTTCATCATTCCTCCTCGAGATGGTCCAGAACGCGGTCGAGTTTCCCCTCGACGGCGTGCTGGCGGCGTTCGAGTTCGACGAGGCGGTCGCCGACTTCGACGACGTCGTCTCTGGTCGCGAAACCGAGCTGGCTGAGCGTCTCCTGTGAGGCCTCGTCTGCCTGTTGCTGGAGTTCGAGGATGTCGCCGACGGTCTCGCCGGTCATTTTCGCGAAGGCGGTCGTCGACATGACGTCCTTGAACGCCTCGTTGGCCGTGTTGAGCCAAATGTCACGGAACTCCTCCATGTCGACGTCCTCGCCCTCCACGCTGTCGTTCATCCGCTCGACCATCTGCTGGGAGGCGTTCATCCACGTTTCGTAGGCCCGCGCGTAGCCCTCGACGCCCTCGGAGATCTCGTTCTCGTCGGTGGCGTCGCCGACGGCCTCGGACCAGCTCTCGACGAACTGGGCCTGGGCTTCCATGTTCTCCTCGATCGCGTCCATAAACTGTTCGTTCCACTGTTCGACGACTGCGTTCCAGTTCTGGTCCTGGGGCTGTGAATCTGTCATTGTGCTAAAATTGGGGGTGCGGCGCTGAAAAGGCTGCGCCTGATGCTGCGGTCTACGCCGAGACGTCGAACTCTTCGGCGGCTTCCTCGACGTTGTCGGCGACGGACGTCACGTTCGCTTCGACCTGTTCGTGGGCCTCGAGTGCGGCGTCGAACGAGCTGTCGACGACTTCGGAGTAGTTGGCGGCGAACTCGTCGTAGGCGGCTTCGGACTCGTCGATGGCCTCGACGACGGCCTCGAGCGACTGGTGCTGTGCGTCGGTTGCGGAGTCGAAGCCTTCGTCGACGAGTTCGCGGAGGTCGTCGAACTCGGCGGCCTGCTCGGGCATGGAGGCCTCGAGGGCGTCGAAGTAGGCGTGGACGGCGCCCTTGGTCAGTTCGGCGTTGGATTCGAACATCGCGCCGGAGCTCTCGACGGCGTCGCCGAAGGCGCTGATCGAGGACTTCTGGGCCTCGAGGGCGTCGTGGGTGAGGTTCTGGGACTGTTCGAGTGCGGTGCGCTGTGCGTCGAAGACGGCGGTGAATGGGTTCTGAGTCATGATTGATCTTCTCGGTTTCGCTTGACGGGTACGACGATCGTCTGGACGATATCGCCCTCTTCGATGTCGAGGGCTTCCCGTTCCGGGCCGGGAATGCTGATCCGACCGCCGCTCTGGACGCGAGCTTTGAACGTCGCCGTTCCCATGTTCATCGGGCCGAAGCTGGAACCGGTATCGAACGGGTTCGAGCCGCTGGCCTGCATCATCTTCTTCATCATCTCCTGCTGGGATTCGGCAACCTGCTCGCCTGCCTCCTGCATCTGTTCGGTGAACATCGCAGGCGGGAACCAGAGCGATCGGTCGGAGTCGTCCGTCATCAACAGAACGTACGGGCTCGGACCTGATAAGAGTTTCCACTAGATACCATCTAATACCATCCAATGGTTCGGAGCGTATCGGACGTGCTCTCGCGGTCTTCAGACGGGCGACGAGTCGGCGATGCCGATCGAACGAGGGTACGGGAATCACCCGATCGAGCGAGTCGGGCGAACGAAAATAGCTAATAATCGTGTACAATACGGTTAAAATCGTCCAGGTCAGCCAAAGAAGTCATAACCACCACACACCTACCGGCCCGTAGATGTCCCACGAGAAGCCTGCGAAACATAACTTCGCTGCCATGACCGACGCGTGGACGTCGATGGCCCAGACTCTCTTCGAAAGTGCGACTGCTGCCAACCGCGCGGCGATGTCCGCCATGTTGGCACCCGGCGTTTCGAACGGCTCCGATACCGAGACCGTCGCCGCGTCGATTCCGTCCATCGATCACTCCCACCTCGACTGGCAGTTCGACCGAACGGTCGACGACCCGGCCCACATCAGCGTCGGCGACACCGTCACCTTCGAGAAAGTCCTGAGCGAGGACGACGTCCGGGCCTTCGCCCACGTCAGCGGCGACACGAACCGACTCCACCTGGACGAGGACTTCGCCGCCGGCACCCGGTTCGGCGAGCGAATCGTCCACGGGACCCTCGTTTCCGGTCTCATCAGCGCCGCGCTAGCGCGACTCCCCGGACTCACGATCTACCTCTCCCAGGACCTCGAGTTCAGCGGGCCAGTCGGCATCGGCGACCGCGTCTCCGCCCGCGTCGAGATCGTCGAGGACCTCGGAAACAGGCAGTTCCGCCTCGAGACGATCATCCGGAACGAGAGCGAGGACGCGACCGTTATCAACGGCGAAGCGGTCGTCCTCATCGACGACATGCCGGAAGAGTAGTCGACGTTCCACGCCGTCGACCGACCGTTCAGGCAGTTTAGCAGCCTCTCGTTTTCAGCCCAGCCCTCCCCCGCCCGCCGATTCCGTATAGTAGCCACTGAAAGTCAACGCACACCCGATCGCAGGACGGCGTTGCGATCGGTGTGTAAATCGTTTCAGTTGTTACTATAGCGACGGCGCTTCCGAATCGGGTGCAACGTTGCTAAGTAGTTCCTCGCGGAACGGCCTGCTATGACGCTCTTCGGGACTGCAGGGATCCGCGGCCCGGTCGAAGAGGTAACGCCAGCACTCGCGCTCGCGGTCGGACAGGCCGCCGGCGATCCCGACACGACGTTCGTCGTCGGCCGAGACGGCCGAGAAACCGGACCCGCACTCGCCGCGGCGGTCGAAGCCGGCCTCGAGAGCGCCGGCTCAGACGTCGTTCGAATCGGCGAAGTACCGACGCCGACGCTGGCGTTTGCCTCGCGCGGCCGCAAGGGCGTGATGCTCACCGCGAGCCACAACCCGCCCCAGGACAACGGCATCAAACTCTTCGCGAACGGCGTCGAGTTCGACCGCAACGCCGAACGCGCCGTCGAGGATCTGGTCGAGAGCGACGGCGAAATCGAGTCCGTCCGCTGGGACCAGTGGGGCGAGTCGTCGACGCTCGAGGTCCTCGACGCGTATCGGGACGCCGTCGTCGCCTACGTGCGCGAGCAGTTCACGTCGTCGAGCGATGCCGCGGCCGACGACGCGCCGCTCGAGGGGCTCGAGATCGCCGTCGACTGCGGCAACGGGATGGGATCGCTCGCGACGCCCCACGTCCTCGGACGACTCGGCGCCGACGTCGTCGCGCTCAACGCGAACGTCGACGGCCACTTTATCGCCCGCGAGAGCAAGCCGACGCCGGAGACGCTGTCGGACTTTTCGGCCTTTTTAGAGACGAGCTCGTTCGACCTCGGACTGGCCCACGACGGCGACGCCGATCGACTGGTCGTGCTCGGTCCCGACGGCGAGGTGATCCACGAGGACACCGTGCTCGCCCTCGTTGCGGCCCACTACACGGCGGCGAGCGACGCCGACGATCCCGTCGTCGTGACGACGCCCAACGCATCGGCGCGCATCGACGAACAGGTCCGAAACGCGGGCGGGCGCGTCGAACGGGTCCGTCTCGGCGCGCTTCACGAGGGGATCGCTCGAGAGCGCCGTGCGGCGGCGGACGACGACGAGACGGCCGTCGTCTTCGCCGCGGAGCCGTGGAAACACATCCACACGGCCTTCGGTGGGTGGATCGACGGCGTCGCGAGCGCGGCCGTCGTCAGCGCCCTCGTCGCCGCGGCCGGCGATACGGAGACGCTCCGCGCGCCCGTCACCGAACGGCCCTACCGCAAGGTCAGCGTCGACTGCCCGGACGACGCCAAAGCCGGCGCGATGGCCGCCCTCGAGACCGACCTCTCCGACGCGTTCCCGGCGGCGGCCGTCGACACGAGCTACGGCGTTCGACTCGAGTTCGAGGACGCCTCGTGGGTCCTCGTCCGCCCGAGCGGGACCGAGCCCTACGTGCGGATCTACGCCGAGAGCGACACCGTCGACGACCTGGTCGCGGACGCTCGCGATGTCGTCGAGGCCGCGATCGCGGCTTCCCGGTGAGCGAATCGGATCCGAAGCGCCGAAACCCGATTCGACGCTTCGGTCGGGTTCACGACGGCGGAGTCGAACCGGATCGGGTTTCGTGAAAGCCGGGCGATTTCGATTCCGGCTATGCGTTTCACGCCGCTCGTGTTCGGAACGAATAACAAGTGTAGACAGACTAGTTCTGTTACTATTACATTCGTCGATTCCGACGAGTATAAACCGAATGTCTACGCTATTCAGGGCTATGGCGCAGAATCGACGGCGGTTCCTTACTGGTGCAGGTGTCGCAGGACTAACCACGTTAGCCGGCTGTGTGGGCGGATTCGGCGAAGACGCCGACACGGAGTTCAACGTCGGCATGATCTACGCGAGCGGCGGGCTCGGCGACAACTCGTTCAACGACATGGCGCAGTCGGGGATCGAGGACGCACAGGACGAGTTCGACCTCAGCTACGATCAAGCCGAACCCGACGACGAGGGTGAGTTCGACGGCCACCAGCGCGACTTCGCGGAGGGTGGCGAGTACGATCTGATCACCTGTGTCGGCTTCGCACAGGAGGACGCGCTCGCGGAGAACGCCCCCGAGTACCCCGATCAGAACTTCATGATCATCGATACCGCGGGTATCGAGGAAGACAACGTCCGAAACTACGTCTTCGACGAGCCGGGCGGCTCGTTCCAGGTCGGCCACCTGGCGGGACTGTTGACCGCCGAGGAGTTCTCGGCCGGCGACGGAGAGACGAACCCGGACGAGGACGTCGTCGGCTTCGTCGGCGGCGTCGAATCACCCCTGATCGAGTCGTTCGAGGCCGGCTTCACCGCCGGCGTCGAGTACGCGAACGACGACGCCGAGGTCATCTCCTCGTACGTCGGCGACTTCAACGACACGAGCGGCGGTCAAGAGGCCGCACTCTCGATGTATCAGGACCACGGCGCCGATATCGTCTTCCACGCCGCGGGTGCGACCGGCGTGGGCGTCTTCCAGGCCGCCGAATCCGAAGGTCGGTTCGCGATCGGCGTCGACTCCGATCAGTCGCTCGAGGAGGAAGACTACGCCGACGTGATCCTCGCGAGCATGGTCAAGCGCGTCGACGAGGCCGTCTACACGGCCGTCGAGTCGATCGTCAACGACGAGTTCGAGGGCGGCGAAACCGAGGAGCTCGGACTCGAGGACGGCGGCGTCGAGGCGGTCTACGGCGACACGATCGGCGACGAGATCCCCGACGAGATCACGGAGCAGGTCGACCAATCCAGACAGGAACTCATCGACGGCGAGATCGAGGTTCCGGACGATCCCGACGACGTCTGATCGCGCATGACCGAGCCGGGAACGGAACACACCGACGACGCGGGCGGAGTCGAGACAGCGACTGCGGGCGATCTCGCGGTGCATCTCGACGGAATCACCAAACGGTTTCCGGGCGTCGTCGCGAACGACGACGTCGACCTGCTGGTCGAGCGAGGGAGCGTCCACGCCCTGCTAGGGGAGAACGGGGCCGGAAAGACGACGCTGATGAACGTCCTCTACGGGCTCTACGAGCCGAACGAGGGTCGCGTGGTCGTCGACGGCACCGAACGGGCGTTCGGTTCGCCGCGCGATGCCATCGACGCGGGGATCGGCATGATCCACCAGCACTTCATGCTGGTCGACACGATGACCGTCGCGGAGAACATCGCACTCGGTAACGAGCCGCGAAAGTGGTTCGGGATGGCGGTCGACCGCGAGCGTATCGAGCGCGAGATCCGGGATCTCTGCGATCGCTACGGGTTCGACGTCGATCCGACGGCGACGATCGCCGACTGTAGCGTCGGCGTCCAGCAGCGCGTCGAGATCCTCAAAGCGCTCTACCGTGGCGCCGACGTTCTCATTCTCGACGAGCCGACGGCCGTCCTCACGCCCCAGGAGGTCGAGGGGCTCTACGACGTGCTCGAGGAGCTAACGGCCCAGGGGAAGACGATCATTTTCATCACGCACAAACTCGGCGAGGCGACCCACGCCGCGGACGCGATCACCGTCCTCCGGGACGGGGAATCCGTCGGCACGGTCGATCCGAACCGGACGACGCGAGAAGAACTGGCCGAGTACATGGTCGGCCGAGAGGTCCTCCTCGAGGCCGAAACCGAGCCGAACGAGGTCGGCGAGACGATCCTCTCCGTCGAGGATATTGCCGTCGAAGACGCGCGCGGCGTCGAGGTCGTCTCGGGCATCGATCTCGAGGTCCGGGCCGGCGAGATCCTCGGCATCGCCGGGGTCGACGGCAACGGTCAGGCCGAACTGATCGAAGCGATCACGGGGCTTCGAGCGCCCGAACGCGGGTCGGTCGTCTTCGACGACGCGGACGTGACCGACTGGTCGCGCCGCGATCGAATCGACGCCGGCATGTCGTACATCCCGGAGGATCGCCACGAGCGCGGGCTCGTGATGTCGTTCGATCTCGTCGAAAACGGCGTGCTCGGAAGCCAGCGCTCCGAGGAGTTCTCCGAGTCCGGACGCATCGACTGGCAGGGGGTCCGGGACCACTCCGAGGAGATCATCGAGACCTACGACGTTCGCCCGCCCGACGCGGAGGCGGACGCCGAATCCCTCTCGGGCGGCAACCAGCAGAAGTTCATCGTCGGCCGCGAGTTCGAACGCGATCCGCGGCTGGTCGTCGCGACCCACCCGACCCGCGGCGTCGACATCGGGTCGACCGAGTTCATCCACGAACGGCTGCTCGAACTCCGTCGGGCGGGTATCGCCATCCTGCTGGTCTCGTCGAATCTGGACGAGGTGCGGAGCCTCTCCGACCGGCTGGCGGTCATCTACGAGGGCTCGTTCATGGACGTCACCGATCCCGACGATCTCACCGAGGAGGGACTCGGCTTGCTCATGGCCGGCGAACGGCCGGAGTCACGAGCCGCGTCCGACTCCGCCGACGGAATGTCACCGACCACCGACGCCGATTCCGGAGGTGACGCATGAGACAGCGACTCGAGGCGCTTCTCGAGCGACTCGTCCGTGCGTCGATCGTAGAGCGGATCGCCATCAGTATCGCGGCCCTGTTCGCGTCGATTCTGGTCGGCGGCGTGCTCGTGTTCGTTTCGGGCGCCTTCGCCTCCTGTCAGACCGGGCTGAACGTCGCCGGCTGGACCTTCTGTTACAACCCGATGCAGGTCTACTACGAGCTGTTCTTGGGCGCGCTCGGCCACCCGCTCGAGGGCGGCTGGAGTCCGGGGAACCACCGACTGGCGACGACGCTCCAGCAGACGACGCTGCTGATCTTCACCGGACTGTCGTTCGCGGTGGCCTACCGGGCCGGCCTGTTCAACATCGGGACGCAGGGACAGTTAGTCGTCGGCGGTCTCGCGACGGCGGTCACCGTCGTCTACGCCTCGCTGGTCGTTCCCAGCGGCGTCGTCGGGACGGTCGTGCTCATCCCGCTCGGCGTGCTCGCCGGTGCGGTCGCGGGTGGGTTCTTCGGCGCGATTCCGGGTGCGCTCAAAGCCTACGCCGACGCGAACGAGGTCATCACGACCATCATGCTCAACTTCGTCGCCGTCGGGATCACCTCGACGCTGCTATCGTGGCAGTTCCAGGACCCCGACAGCCCCAATCCGGGGACTCGGCGAATTCCCGAGTACGCCGAGATTCCGAACATCCCGCTCGTCGGCTTCAGTAGCCGGGCGAACTTCTCGCTGCTCGCGCTCGCGTTCGCGATCGCGCTCATGATCGGGATCGCCTGGCTGCTCGCGCGTACTTCCTTCGGCTACGAACTCCGGACGAGCGGCGTCCAGCCGGAGGCGGCCGCCTACAGCGGCGTCGACGAGAAACGGATGATCGTCACGAGCATGACCCTCTCCGGCGCGCTCGGCGGCATCGGCGGCGCGCTCTGGGTGCTCATGCAACACGGCCGCTGGCTCGAGAGCGTGCCGCCGCTCGGCTTCGACGGCATCGCCGTCTCGATCCTCGCGGCTAACAACCCGCTGGGTATCGGCGTGTCGGCGCTCCTCTTCGGCGTCCTCGACAGCGGCTCGAGCGCGATCGGGACCGCGACGGCCGTCCCGCCGGAGTTGGTGGGGATTCTGAGCGGTCTCATCATCCTGTTCGTCGCGATGCCGGAGTTCTTCCGTATGATCGGCACACGATACGTCGAAGTCGGCAGTAGCGACCTCGTCCGCACAGACGGCGGTGAACTCGCCGAAGACGGTGCAACGGCCGACGACGGAGGTGAACGCGATGATTGACGGACTCTCACGCTGGACCGTCATCGCGATAACTGCCTCGGTTGCGGTCCTCTGGATCGCGCTCGGTGTCGTCTTCCCCGATTCGTGGGCGGGCGTTACGCTGTCGGTCGCCGCCAGCCCGGGAACGCACACGGCGATGCTCCGGCTGGCCGTCCCCATCGCGCTCGCCGCGATCGGGGGGATCTTCGCGGAGAAGAGCGGCGTGATCAACATCGGAATCGAGGGTCTGCTCATCGTCTCGGCGTTCAGCGCGGTGATCGTCACCTTCTGGCTGGGCTCCGGCGAGTCGACGTTCGCGGTCTCACACCACTGGTGGGGACTGCTCGCGGGCGTGCTCGTGAGCACGCTGTTCGCGCTGCTGTTCGCGGTCGTCTGCATCGAGTACAAGGCGGACCAGATCATCGCGGGACTGGCGCTCTGGCTCATCGCGCTCGGGCTGGCACCGTTCGTCTCGCGGATCGTCTTCGACAGCCCGAACACCGGCAACGTCGGTACGTTCGACAACGTGACGATCCCGGTGCTGTCCGAGATTCCGCTGCTCGGCTATCTGCTGTTCGACACGCCGCCGCAGGTCTACCTCATGTTCGGGGCCGTCCTCGTCGGCTGGTACGTACTCAACTGGACGAGCTTCGGGCGCTGGGTCGTCGCCAGCGGCGAGAATCCCAAGGCGCTCGACACGGCCGGCGTCGACGTCCGAAAGGTCCGCTACGCGGCGGTCATCCTCTCGGGCGTGTTCGCCGGCCTCGGCGGTGCAGGGTTCGCTCTCGGCCAGCTCGGCACCTTCGCCGGCGGCGGCGAAACCGACATGCAGGGCCGCGGATTCATCGCCATCGCGACCTACCTGTTCGCGAACTACCACCCCCTCGGCGCGCTCGCGGGCTCGTTCCTCTTCGCGGGCCTCGACGCGTTCCAGCTTCGGATTCAGAACATCGGCTACGCCGTCCCGTCGGAGCTCATCCGCACGATTCCCTACGTGACGGTGATCCTCGTGATCACCTTCGTCGGGAAGACCCGGCTGCCGGACGCCGCCGGCGAGAACTACGAGTCCGGCGAGGACTGAGCACCGCTTCGCGTCTGGCAGCGGTTCTACAGGCGGCCGAGGCAGAGTGCCTCGGGGTTCAACCCCGAGCGGTTCACGGCCGTCGGTGCCTTCTTGTCCGCGCTCGAGCTAGCACCGCTATGAACGAAACCGAACTCCTCGAGATCGCCCGCGACGTCCAGTCCGACGCCCACGTTCCCTACTCCGAGTACCCCGTTGGCGCCGCCCTCGAGACGGCCGACGGCGAGGTCTTCGTCGGTTGCAACCTCGAAAACGCGAACTACAGCAACAGCCTCCACGCGGAGGAGGTAGCCGTCGCCGAGGCGGTCAAGAACGGTCACCGCGACTTTACGCGGCTCGCCGTCAGCTCCGGCCGCCGGGACGGGGTCACCCCCTGCGGGATGTGTCGCCAGACGCTCGCGGAGTTCTGCGACGACGACCTCCTCGTGATCTGCGACGAGGGAGAGGACGAGGAGCCAACGGAGTACACGCTCGGTGGCCTGCTGCCGAACACGATCACCGAGGAGATGCTCGAGTAACGAGTCGAGTCGTCCACACGCTATTCGGTCAGAACTGGCGTTCGAACTCCACCGGATCGGAGACCGTGTAGTACGGCCCGCCCAGCCGGCCGACGGTCGGGAGGTCCCGCATATCGAGTTTTCCGTCACCCTCGGCGAGCAGTTCCTCGTCGACGTGGACGTGCTGGACGTCGCCGAGGATCATCAGTTTGTCGTGGACCTCGAGCGAGTCGTGCAGCGTACACTCCATCGAAACGGCCGCGTTCGCGACGCGCGACGCCGACACGGTCCGACAGTCGGCGCGCTCGACGTCGGCGAGATCGAACTCGCTCTCCTCTGATGGGATCGCGGCCGAGGTGTGGTCCATCCGTTCGATCTCGGACTCGGTGACAACGTTGACGACGAACTCGCCGGTGTCAAGGGCGTTTCGCGCGGTGTCTTTCAGTTCGTCGCGGTCGCCGTTTGGCGTGTTGAACAGCACCGTCGGTTCCTTCAACGAGACGTAGTTGTAGGAGCTAAAGGGAGCCAGGTTGTCGACGCCGTCTTCGGTTCGCGTGCTGATCCAGGCGATGGGACGGGGGGTGACGACCGTCTTGACGAACCGCGCGATTTCGTCTTCGGACCGCTCGTCCGTGTCGAACTCGTGCATGGATCGCGGATAGGGGTGCTACCATATCAGTTCGACGGGTTCCGGCGAGTTGGTGAGGGTCAGGCTCGTTCCGCGAGCACGTCCCGAAGCACCGTCCGGTGGCAGCGCTTCTTCGCGGTGTTCTCGAAACAGACCAGCGCCAGCGACTCGCCGTCCGCGAGTCGGGTTTCGAGGCCCTCGAGCGCCGCCCGCGCGTCGGCCGACTCCTCGAGGTGGTCTCGATACGCCTCCTCGAACCCGACCTCGTCCCACGCGGCGTTGTGCGCACCCTCCTCGCAGACGCCGCGCATCTTGAGGTCGTCGACGGTCGTCCGGAACGACTCGAGCAACTCGGTGGGCGGCCCGAGTTCCGGCTGATTCTCGTCGACGGCCGCGTGAAACCACGGCGTCGGTTTCCGAACGACGCCGACGAGCGTCGTCTCGGGCGGGAGATCGACGAGATCGTGTTGCAATGCGGCGACGTAGGTGTCCGCGAGCGTGCCCTCGATCCCGGCCGCATCGTCGGCTCCGGCTGTACCGCCAGGTTCGCCCGCACCGTCGGCACCAGCCGTACCGTTAGCCCCGGCTGCACCGTCGGCCTCGGCCGTGTCGTCAGGTTCGTCCGGTCCCTCGAATCCGCGTGCCATACCGGTCGGTACGTCGGCCCTGCAGTTATATACGGCGGCGGTGCGAATCACCGCGTCTGAATGACCGGCGACAGCGAAGATCCGAACGCCGACGTACAGTACCACCTCGAGGTCGGCTCCGACGACGTCGCGGAGACCGTGCTCCTCCCGGGGAATCCGGAGCGACTCGAGAAGATCGTCGACTTCTGGGACGACCACGAAGTCACGGCCCACCACCGCGAGTACCGGACCGCGACGGGGACAACCGAGGGAACGCCGATTTCGGTCACGTCGACGGGGATCGGCAGTCCGTCGGCGGCCATCGCCGTCGAGGAACTCGCCCGCGTCGGCTGTGACACGTTTATTCGTGTCGGCTCCTGTGGCGCAATCCAGCCCGAGATGGACGTCGGCGATCTGGTGATCACGACCGGTGCGGTCCGCCAGGAGGGGACCAGCGACGAGTACGTTCGGGAGGATTACCCCGCCGCGGCCGATCACGAGGTCGTCTGCGCGCTGATCGCGGCCGCCGAGCGACTCGGCTACGACTACCACACGGGCATCACGATGAGCGCGGACTCCTTCTACGCGGGGCAGGGGCGACCCGGCTTCGACGGCTTCGAGGCGGCTAACGCGGACGATCTCGTCGACCAGTTGAAGGAGGCGAACGTCAAAAATATCGAGATGGAAGCCAGCGCGATCGTGACCATCGCGAACATCTACGGTCTTCGCGCCGGTGCCGTCTGTACCGTCTACGCGAACCGCGAAACCGGCGAGTTCCGAACGGAAGGCGAATCACGCGCCGCCGAGACGGCGACGCTCGCGACCCACCTGCTCGCGAAGATGGACGCCGTCAAGCGCGAGGCCGGCGCGGATCGCTGGCACGCCGGGCTCTCGCTCGAGGACGCGTGAACGGCGGTCGGCCGAAAACCGGTCGCTGATTCGAATCGCCTACGACTCGTCTATAACTGCTCGTTCTCGTGGAGGCGTTTCATCCGGTTCTCGAGGTCGACGCCGCGCTTCTCGAAGTACGCGATTCGGGCCCGGTAGAAGAGGTAGCCGAGAATCATCCAGCCGGCGAGGACGGCGACCATCACGGGCAGTTGCGTCGACACCAGCACCCAGAGGATCACGGCGGAGACGACGGCGCCCGCGGCGGTGATCTTGAGCAGCCACGGCGGCAGCTTGTACAGCGAGTACTCGTAGCGGTCGGGAAACACCTTCGGCAGGTTCCACAGCGCGACGCCGGCGACCGCGAGTCCGAACAGGATCGTCAGCGAGAGCGCCACGGAGAGCGTGACGGTTCCCGGCGAGATCGGCGCGACGAGCAGCGGCGGGACGCCCAGCAGGAGGACGGCCACGTACGGCGAGTCGTAGCGGTCGTGGATGCGGGCGATCGCCCCCGGAATGATGTTGTCACGCCCGGCCCGCATCAGGAGCCTCGAGTAGGCGGTGTAGGTCATGTTAATCGACGTCAGCGCACCCATCGCCGCGGCCATCAGGACGAGTGCGGTCAGTGCCGTCGGGAAGTTCTGTAGGGACACCTCCGCAACGGCTGCGTCCATGCCGCCGAGGAGTTCGTAGTTCGTCGAGCCGACGAGAACGACGACGAGTCCGACCAGCAGCGAGAGCGAGATCGCGGCCGAGAGCCCGAGCACGCGCGGGATGTTCTTCGCGGGATTCTCCATCTCCTCGCCGAGTTCGACGACGAGTCGGAAGCCTCGAAGCGGGAAGTACAGCGAGACGACGGCGACGATAGCCGGGCCGGTTCCCTCCGGGAACAGCGGCGTGTAGTTGTTCGTATCGACGATGAACGTGCCGGGAACGATGAACGCGAGCATTCCGACGACGATAATCGACACCATGATGAACTGGACGATAGCGACCATCTTGATCCCGAGTACGTTCAAAACGATAAACGGGATCAGTAGCCCGTAGATCAACCAGATATCGGGAATCGCCGGAATCGCCGAGATGTTGTCGGCGACGAACCCGGCGTACTCGGCGAAGCCGAGTCCGATGAACAGCATGCCGGCCCAGACGCCGGGGATCGTGATCCAGGGGAGCAAAAAGCCCCAGAACGGACCCACGAGCCGCGACGCGTAGACGTAGCTCCCTCCGGCGACGGGTATTGCACTGCCCAGCTGCAGCGACATGAGGATCCCGAAGGTCAGCGGGATCAACGCGAGCAACAGCGCGAAGATGATCCCCGGGCCGGCATCCCCCGCCAGCGGGCCGGGAAGCACGAACGCACTCACTCCGATGACGTTCCCGATTATCAGTACCGTGGCCCCTATCAGCCCAACTTTCTGATCGATTATCCCGTGTTCAGACATTGTATCTATCTCGAGAGATTGTTCGTGATATATCCGGTAGTGGATAACAGTGTTACGGATTATCGATGCATGCGGTAACAGTGGTTGTAATATTTGCCAGCAGGGATTCCATAGCGGGTCGCTGGGTGATCTCGAGGGAAAAAGTAGCGGACTCGAGTTCGGCAAGTCAGCGAGCAACAGTTCGATCGGTATTTGAGATGCGCACGAGACACTCGGCAGCAATCGGGCCCGCAGGTCAGTACACGAGCCCGCATTGCGCTACCGATTCGTCGGACTCGTTCGATAGCGGAGTCTCTGATTCTTTTCGACTCACGGGTCGTTTCACTCCCCGTTCGTAAGCGGTTCTTTCCGAACCGCTCTACTCACGAATCCGGACGATTCCATCCTCGAAGACCTTCCGATTGGGGACGATATACTCCTCGGACTCGTCTTCGATTTTCGTCACGAACAGGTCGACTTCCTGGACGATTCCCGTCTGCTCGCCGATCCGGATCCGGTCTCCGATCCCGTAGGGCTGGTTGAGCAACAGGTAAATGCCCGCTGCACTCGAGACGAGAAAGTCCTTGAACGCGAGGGATCCCACGAAGACGAGTCCGAGAGCGTACACCGTCAACAGGATCAGCAACGCGACGACGTGCACTCCGATCTGACCCAGCGCGATGATGAGGGTCACGTACAGGACGGTGTACTTGACGAGTTTGGGGAGGACCGACACCTCCGGGAGTTTGACGCCGCGGAGATACTCGCCGACGACCAGCTCCGCCTTGTCCGCGACGATGAAGCCGATGATGAGCACGAGGACGGCGATGAACACCTGCGGGATGAACTCCGTCACGCGCAGCCAGAACGCGTCCGTATCCAGCAACTGCGCGATGTGAATCGCCGTGAGCACGGCGATCCCGTAGATGAACCACGAACTCAATCGCGCGACGATGCCGACCGTGGAGGTGCCGATCGACTGGGCGGTTCGCTCGAACGGCGTCCCCTCGACCGTCTCCGGCACGCCGGATGCCGTCAACAACTCCTCGTTGAGCCGTCCGACCAGATAGCCGACGACGATTCCGAGCGCCAGCACTGCTGCGGCTATCACGGCCGGTTCGTCGATGAGGGTCTGCCAATCCATATCAGTACGCCTCCGGATCGACCTCCAGAATGAGCTCGCCGGCCTTGAACGCCCGCACGAGTCCGTCGCTCTCGGAGAGGACGATCGTTATCGCGTTCGTATCCCGCGTGATCGCCCCACCCGCCATGTGGCGCGCGCCGAGCCCCTTCGGAATGTCGACTCCCTCGGCGGACGGCTCGAGGTACCGATACGCCGAGACGATCTTCCCCGCATCGGAGATGACGAACGCCCCGTCGAGCCGCGAGAACTCCTTCAACATCACGTTCACGATCGGGTCGCCGACGTGAACGTGAGATTTCTCGAAGGGGTTGTACGACAGCGGCCGGGACTTGTTCATCACCTTGCCCGCGTCGCCGACGACGAACAGCGCGCCGACCGGTTTCCCCTTCTGTCCTTTCTTTCCGAGTTCGATGGCCAACTCGAGAACCGCCTTGACGACCTCCGGCTCCGCCCGGGATTTGACGAAGAGGTCGTAGATTCCCGTGTGGGCTTCGGCATCCGCGCGGACGCGAGAGAGCGTGTCGATACTGTCCGAGAAGGTGTTCGTCGCACACAGGAGTTCGTCGCCACCGTCGATCAAGTCCTGCTCTAACGCGCCCTCGAGGCCGAACTTGATTCGCTCTCTGATGTCGTCGAACGCCAGGGGAAGTTCGACGAACGTCTCCGCGCCGACGGCGTTTTCGGTGCCGATGACGATCAGATCGAGGTCCTCGATGTCCGTAAACCGCTCGTAGTACGAGCCGCTCGGCGAAAAGAGAACGACCGCATCGACATTCGCGTAGAGATCCCCGAACACGTCGTCTAACCCGTCCATTGATCATACAAGTCGGTCCCGCGTGAATAAGCGTTGTGGACCGTCTGACGTGCGTCTGTCGCGTGGCATCCGGTTTCGCCGGTCAGAAGGCCGCTCCCGGCCGTGACGGGGGCTCGGCGACGGTCGGGTCACCGATTCGGATCGGTCCTCGAGTGTCGGCGGACGCTCGCAGCGTGGGCCTCGATGGTTGTTGGGTGGGTTGCTCGAGTGGTATCGTACTCGACTGTGCGGGGCCGGATTCTCCGCCCACGACGTAGTTCGTGTAGTAAGCGCGGGACCGGATTCGAACCACGTGAAGACGTGCTCGCGACGCTGCGCGCGTCTTCTCTCGTTCGAATCCTCTTCGCGATGCTTCTCCTCGCGTCATTGCTCGGAGAAGCATGCGCGGGACCGGATTCGAACCGGAGCAAGAAATGCTCGCTCCCGATAGTCGCTGCGCGTTCCTTGCAAGATCCGAATCCTGTCCTGCTCCTTCACTCGTTTTCTCGCTGCGCTCGAAAACTCGTTCAGTGCGCGGGACCGGATTCGAACCGGCGGACCCCTACGGGACAGCGTCCTAAGCGCTGCGCCGTTGGCCTGGCTTGGCTACCCGCGCGCACTCTCAGCTATCCACGAACTCAGTAAGAAACTGTCGATACGCACTACGGGTGTGTCACCGGCTCCTCGGGTGACCAGTCCGGCGGAACGATGAACGTCACGTGCTCCGAGTCCCGGAGTTGATGTAGCTCCGCCGCTTGTTCGGCCAGCGATCGATCCCGGTACGGCATTTCTAAACCGCACCCGGTGCAGACGAGCTTGCAGGTTGGCTCTTTCATAGACGAGACGCAGCCGCGGATCGTACCCGGTCGACGAGCGTCTATTGGAATGGCGGGACAGCGACGGTTTAGTAGTTGTATCCTAGTGAAACTGACAGTGAACGGCCAGTTCGCCTACTCGTTCGTAGCTGAACATTGTCCGGGACAGCGCCGCGCTGGTCGATCGTTTCGCCGAGTATATGTCTCGAGTCCTATCGATATACTCAACTTTTGATACACCTATTCCGTAGCTTTATCGGCGATGCACCGATACCCTCTCGTATGCACAGCGCTCGAGATCGTATCGAATACGAACAGTGGCTCGATGAACTCGAGTGCGTCGCGGACCGACTGGAGCTCTCGACCGACGCTCGGTCGTGTGCGGTGGATCTCTTTTTAGCCGACGTTCCCGACGAAGACCGGTCGAAACGGGCGGTTCTCGCGGCGAGCGTCTACGCCGGATCGCTCGTCGCGGGCGACGGCCGAACGCAGGGGGCCGTCGCCGACGCTGCGGACGTCTCGCGACTCTCGATTCAATCCCGCTGGAAGGAGTTACTCGAGACCGCGGGTCTCGAACCACCGCGGTGGTAGGTCGATCTAAGCCACCGTTTCGACCGTTTCAGGGGGACAGTTTCACACTGAGACACTGTAAGTAGACGATACGCAGCCGAAATCGGATACAACAGCGGTGAACAGTCACCTACATCGCAGACGATGGGGAATTTCTCCGACTCACTCGGAGCGGCCCGTCTCGCTGTCCGCGTCCTCGAGGACGTTCCCGTGTTCGTCGATTTCGCCCATGACGATTCGCGTACTCGAGATAATGTCACCGTCGTCGGCCCGCAGGTGCGGAACGACGACGACCTCGAGTGGGTCGTGGCCTCGTTCACGTCGGATTTCGTTGATCCGCTCGCCGCCGTCTTTGGTTTCGGGCGAGACGACCAGATAGTCGAACTGCGGTTCGGTCGCGATGCCGGTCGGTCCGTCGAGGCGTCGAATCTCGAACTCGCGGTCGTAGTCGGCGGCGATCGATTCGAGTTCGTCCTCGAGCGCCGCTTTTCGCTCGTCGAACGCTCTGACTCGTCGCTCGACGTGTCGTGTCTTCGGTGCGAGTTCGTCGCTCGTCAGTCCCACAGTCACGTCCCCGAGTTCGAACGCCCGTTCGAACAGCCGTCGATGGCCATCGTGGACGGGGTCGAACGTCCCACCAAGCGCGACGTCCATACTCCACCTCACTCGAGCGGTGCGTATAAAACGGTCGAATCGGGGAACGACGCGATGCGAGGGGGAGAGACCAATCGATATGTTCGACAATTGTCGTACCTCCCCTTCGCATTGTTTTTAGTAGTCGCCCGCAGTGTCCCCGATATGGGATTAGACGAGGATTCACTGGAGTACCACCGAACCGATCCGCCCGGAAAGATCGAAATTTCGACGACGAAGCCGACGAACACGCAGCGTGACCTCTCGCTCGCGTACTCACCCGGTGTCGCCGCGCCATGTTTGGAGATCGACGCGGACGAAAACGAGGCGTACACCTACACGGCCAAGGGTAACCTCGTCGGCGTCGTCTCGAACGGCTCCGCCGTGCTCGGACTCGGCGACATCGGCGCGCAGGCCTCGAAGCCGGTCATGGAGGGGAAAGGCGTCCTGTTCAAGCGCTTCGCCGACATCGACGTCTTCGACATCGAACTCGACGAGGCCGATCCCGACAAGGTCGTCGAGGCCGTCAAGATGATGGAGCCGACGTTCGGCGGCGTCAACTTAGAGGATATCAAAGCGCCGGGCTGTTTCACCATCGAGGAGCGCCTGCGCGAGGAGATCGACATTCCGGTCTTCCACGACGACCAGCACGGGACGGCGATCATCTCCGGCGCGGCGCTGCTCAACGCCGCCGATATCGCTGGAAAGGACCTCGAGGACCTCGAAATCGTCTTCTCGGGTGCCGGAGCGAGCGCGATCGCGACGGCCCGCTTCTACGTCTCGCTCGGTTGCAAGAAGGAGAACATCACCATGTGTGACTCCTCGGGGATCATCACCGCCGAGCGCGCCGACGCGGGCGACGTCAACGAGTACAAACGGCAGTTCGCTCGCGACGTCCCCGAAGGCGACCTCGCGGACGCGATGGACGGTGCGGACGTCTTCGTCGGCCTCTCGATCGGCGGCATCGTCTCGCAGGAGATGATACAGTCCATGGGCGACGATCCTATCGTCTTCGCGATGGCTAACCCCGATCCCGAGATCGGCTACGAGGAGGCTAAAGCGGCCCGCGACGACACCGTCATCATGGCGACCGGGCGTTCGGACTACCCGAACCAGGTCAACAACGTCCTCGGCTTCCCGTTCATCTTCCGCGGGGCACTCGACGTGCGCGCGACCGAGATCAACGAGGAGATGAAGGTCGCCTGCGCCGAGGCGCTGGCCGACCTCGCACGGCAGGACGTCCCCGACGCGGTCGTCAAGGCCTACGGCGACGAGCCGATCCAGTACGGCCCGAACTACATCATTCCGAAACCGGTCGACCCCCGGGTGCTCTTCCGCGTGGCGCCCTCGATCGCAGAGGCCGCGATGGAGTCCGGCGCCGCACGGACCGAGATCGACCTCGAGGCCTACGAGGAGGAGCTCGAGGCTCGCCTCGGCAAATCGCGCGAGATGATGCGCGTCGTCCTCAACAAGGCCAAGAGCGACCCCAAGACGGTCGCCCTCGCGGAGGGCGAGAACGAGAAGATGATCCGGGCGGCCTACCAGATCCAGGAGCAGGGGATCGCCCTGCCGATCCTGATCGGCGACGAGGGCGAGATTCGCCGGACCGCCGCGAACCTCGGGCTGGACTACGATCCGCAGGTCGCGGACCCTTCGGTCGGCGACTACGAGGCGTACGCCGAACGCCTGCACGAACTCCGCGCGCGGAAGGGGATCACGCGAAGCGAGGCCGGCGAACTCGTCGAGCGCGACTCGAACTACTTCGGCAGCGTGATGGTCGAACAGGGCGACGCCGACGCGCTCCTGACCGGACTCTCCCATCACTATCCGTCCGCCCTGCGCCCGCCGCTGCAGGTCATCGGAACGGACGACGACGTCGACTACGCGGCCGGCGTCTACATGCTCACGTTCAAGAACCGCGTGATCTTCGTCGCCGACGCGACGGTCAATCAGGCCCCCGACGAGGACGTCCTCGCCGAGGTCACCAAGCAGACGGGGAAACTCGCCCGCCGGTTCAACATCGAACCGCGCGCCGCACTGCTATCGTACTCGAACTTCGGCAGCGTCGACAACGAGGGCACCCGCAAGCCACGCAAGGCGGCCGCGATGCTCCAGGACGACCCCGAAGTCGACTTCCCCGTCGACGGGGAGATGCAGGCCGACACGGCCGTCGTCGAGGATATCCTCGAGGGCACCTACGGCTTCTCGGACCTCGACGAACCCGCGAACGTGCTGGTCTTCCCGAACCTCGAGTCGGGCAACATCGGCTACAAGCTGCTCCAGCGCCTCGGCGGCGCGGACGCCATCGGCCCGATGCTGGTCGGGATGGACGAGCCGGTCCACGTTCTCCAGCGGGGCGACGAGGTCAAGGATATCGTCAATCTGGCGGGTGTGGCGGTCGTCGACGCACAGCAAGAGTAACGTGATTCGGAGCGAACGCGGTTCGGAGCGAACGAAGTGAGCGAGAACCGCGGCAAAGCGAACGGGGAACGCAGTGACCCGTGAGCGAACGAAGTGAGCGAGAACCGCGAATTGCGAACGGGGAGCGCAAGCGACCCGTGAGCCGGAAATGAGCGAGAATCACGAGACACGAACGGGTAACGAAGGAAACCGTGAGCGAGCGAAGTGAGCAGGAACCGCCAAGTGACGAACGAGCGGCGATCGATCACCGCGTTTTAGCTGTCGCGGGTACCGAGTGTCAGTAGAACCCGAATGCAACGTCCGAACAACTCCTCCGTGTCGGAGACCGATCGAGACCGCGCTGCTGGCTTCTCCCGCCGGCGACTGCTCGCCGCGAGCGGCGCGGCCGCGGCGACGGGACTCGCCGGCTGTGTCGACCTTCCGACGTCGCTCGGCAACCGCCTCGAGGGCACCGAGGACGTCTCGCTGTTCCACGGCGGACTCCGTCGACTTGGGTACTACCCAGACGAAACCGTCCCGGAGTCGGTGACCGTCAACTGGGAGTTCCCGCTCAACTACGTCGAGCACACGGCGGCCAAATCCAGCCCCGTGCCGACCCCCGACGGGGAGACGATCCTGTTTGCGGGCGATACGGGCTGGGTCTACGGCTACACGCCGGGAGGCGAACTGCGCTGGTCGACGCGAACGGGCGCGACGGACCTCGGCTTCCACGGCTCGGCGGCCGTCGTCGGCGACACCGCCTACATCGGGGGCTACGACGGCGACCTCTACGCTCTCGATATCGAGGGCGGCGAGATCGTCTGGCGGACTCGATCCGCGGATCTCGACGACGCGCTCGCGATCGGCTCGAGCCCGGCCTACCACGACGGCTCGCTGTACGTCGTCTCCGAGTACGGCTCGCCCTCTACGGGGACGCTTTGGGAAATCGATCCGAACACGGGCGAGCCGACCTGGAAGGACGACCGCATGTGGGGCCAGCCCCATCCCTCGCCCACGATCGACCTTGAGACGGGGCGAATCCTCGCCGGCTCGAACGACGGCGTCCTCTACTGCTGGGAGTACCCCTCCCTCGAGTTCGCGTGGGAGTTCCAGGCCGAAGCCGACGGTGAGGAACGGGAGGACGGCGCCTTTCGCGCGGGCGCCGAAATCAAGGGCACGCTCGCGGCCCACGACGGCTACGGCTATTTCGGTAGTTGGGACGATACCTTCTACTGCCTCGATCTCGAGGACGGCTCTCAGGAGTGGGCGTTCGAGGCGGGCAGATCGATCATGTCGAACCCGGCGGTCGATGTCGAGACGGATATCGTCTACATGGGAAGCGACGACGGCTTCGTCTACGCGCTCGACGCCGCCTCCGGCGAGGAGATCTGGTCGACAGATGTCGACGGCCGCGTCATCGGTGCGCTGACGATCACCGCGGAGACGGTACTCGTCGGCTCGTACGATTCGCATCTCTACGCGCTGGACAAGGAAACCGGCGACCGAAACTGGCGCGTCGAGAACCGGGGGCGCGTCACCAGCGCACCGGTCCCCGTCGACGGGCGAATCTACTACGCGGAACGGGCCGTCGTATCGACGGACGACGAAAACGAGGAGACGACCGAGGTTCCGGGCCACGCGTACTGTCTGGTCGGAGACGAGTGAGATCGGTTGCGGACGAACGAAGACTGGTGAGACGGGGACAGACCAACGAGGACGAGCGAATTCGGCTCGAACGCGACGACCGCGATACCGTGTGAGCACGGCGCACGGCTGTCGTTCATCGCCGGCGTCCATCCCGTTGCATATAAATATCCGCCGAGATTGTTTGCGGGTATGCAAGACCAGGGTAGCTCTACGCGCAAGCGAACCGGTGGCCGACTGAAGAACGTCCGCAAACGCCGAAAGGACGAACTCGGTCGCCTGCCGACCGAGACGCAGGTCGGCGAACAGCGATTCCGAACCGTCGACGTCCGTGGAAACGGAACGAAGACGCGCGCACTCGCAACGAACGTCGCGAGCGTCAACAAGGGCGACGAGACCGTCTCGGCCGACATCGAAGACGTCGTCGAGAACGACGCCAACCCGAACTACGTCCGCCGAAACATCATCACGAAGGGCGCCGTCATCGACACTTCGGAAGGACAGGCCCGCGTCACGTCCCGACCCGGCCAGACCGGTCAGGTCAACGCCGTTCTCCTCGAGTAACGTCTCGATTATCGGTTCGTCCGGCGGAGTCGGACGACACTCGTACCGTTCGTTCGACCGCGAGTGACGACGCTCTCGAGCGCGGCGTCGCGGTGACGGGAGAGACAAAGAGTTGGGTTTCCAGCCGAATACCGGGCTCAGGGCCGCGGCGCGGCCTTTTGCAGCGCCGTCTCCGCGATGTTGCCGCCGTAGTCGGCGCTTCGTGAGAGCGAGTCGACGATCAAGCCGAGCGACTGGGCCTGGACGGGGTCTAAGTCGCGCAGCATGTCGTCGATCCGCCGGGTGTGTTCGTCGATCTCGAGGACGGACTCGAGGGCGGCGTGGCCCAGTCGCGTGGCCTCCTCGGACTCCTCGGCGACCAGCGCGTCCATCGCCTTCTCGAGGATGTCGGAGGCGTCCCCGTGGAGTTCGACGAGCGCGTCGGCGACGTCCTCGGGGATCTCATCGAGCTTGAACGCGAGATTGGAGATCTTGGCCGCGTGATCGGCCACTCGTTCGAGTTGGCGCGCGCTCGAGTGGTAGTCGAAACAGTCCTCGCGGGGAACGCCGAGTTCCTCCGCGGCGCGGGGCGAGCGCAGCGTGGCGCGGAAGATTCGGGAGACGACGAGCCAGAGCCGGTCGACGTCGTCGTCGCGCTCGATAACGTCCTGTGCGATGTCGTCGTCGTTCTCGACGAGCGCAGTGACGGCGTCCTCGAGCATCGATCGGGCGATCAGGCGCATTCGGCTCACCGCGTTGACGATCGAGAGCTCCGCGGAGTCGAGGAGGTCCTGAATGACGACGCTGTCGGTCGTCTCCTCTAACACTTCGACTCCGACGAGACTCTGGGTCGCACTCCTGATCGCGCTGCGCTGGTCGGTCGTGATTCGGCCCGCCTCGAGTCGGATGATGTCGAACCCGCTGACGTACATCGTCATGACGGCCCGCGTGAGTCGTTCGCCCTCGAGGTCGGTGATTTCGAGGGTCCCCTCCTGACGGTCGGTCTCGCTCTGGGGCGTCAACAGGAGCGAATCGTTCTCGGGGTAGAATTCGACCGTCGTTCCTGCGCTGACGCCGTTGTCGGTCGCCCAGGATTTCGGCAGTGAGACGGTGTACGTCGAACCGCCCGTTACCTGCACTTTGCGCGTCTCCATGCGAGACGCTTTCGGGAGGGTACGTATAAATTCACTCCTCTCTATAGATGTCGTCTCTCGGATCAGGGGGACAACGTGGCGATAATCCGACGTATGTAACCGTTCTACGGCAGGAACTCGCTCCTGTTACTCCGTGTCGAACATAGAGATATATAGATAACATAGTAGGGTATTTAGACTGGACGTGCGCTATACCTACTCGATGGGTACCGAGCCGATGTCCGGTGCGGACGGCGTCTCTCGTCGTCGCGTTTTACTCGGTGTCGCAGGATCGAGTCTGATGGGACTGTCGGGGTGTATCGTTCACGGCGAAGATAGCGGTCTCGAGGGCGAGATCGTTATCGACGGATCGAACACGTTGTTGCCCAACAGCGCCCTCGTCGCCGAGCAGTTCAACTGGGAGAACAATCAGGTACAGATTCCAGTCAGAGGGTCGGGAACGGGAGCCGGTTTTCAGCAGTTCTGTCGCGGCGAAACCGATTTACAGAACGCGAGCCGCGATATCGCCGACGACGAGCAGGATCTGTGCGACAGCAACGACGTCGACTGGATTCAACTCGAGGTCGTGACGGACGGACTCGCGATCATGAAACACCCGGAGAACGACTGGTGTGACTGTTTGACGACCGACGAACTCCGCGAACTGTGGGAGAGCGGGTCGGACGTCGAAACGTGGCAGGATCTCGACGACGAGTGGCCCGACGAGGAGATCTCGTTCTACGGCCGGGATACGGCGTCGGGAACGTTCGATTACTTCACGGAGACGATCAACGGAGACGTCGGAAACATTCGCAGCGACTACAGCGGAACGCCGGACACGAACGCGATCATCCGCGGCGTCAGAGGGAATCGCAACGCGATCGGGTTCGGCGGCGCCGGCTACTACTACGAGAACGAGGACGACCTCGATCTGATCGCCGTCGACGACGGCGACGGCTGTATCTACCCCGAACCGGACACGATCGAAGAGGGCACGTATACGCCGCTTTCACGGCCGATGTACCTCTACGTACGCGAGCAAGCGCTGGAACGGGAGGTCGTCCGGGTGTTCCTCCGGTACTATCTCGACAACACCCAACAGACGGCCCGAGACGTCGGCTTCTACGCGGTTCCGGACGAGACGATCGACGCGCAGCACGAGAAACTCGACGAACTATTCGAGGAGTACGAATGAACACCGCTATCGACGGCACTGAGCCGCACACTGATCGACGAGGAATTGGGGGGAGACGATGAGCACTGAGCCGATCGATCTCAGCCGTGAAGACAACAACGTCGGATCGCTCGTCGACAGGGCCGCGAAGTGGATCTTTTTCTCGTGTGCGCTCGTAACCGTACTGACGACGCTGGCGATCATCGTCGTCCTTCTCGACGGGGCGATCGACTTCTTCGCGGAGGTATCGGTTGTCGAGTACCTCACGGGGACTACCTGGAATCCGCGGGACGCAACCGATCCGAGTTACGGGGTTCTCCCGCTCGTCTGGGGGACGCTCGTGGTGACGATCGGCTCGGCGCTCATCGCGCTCCCGGTCGGCACGCTGACGGCGATCTACCTCTCGGAGTACGCCGACGAGCGAGTTCGTCGCACCGTCAAGCCGACCCTCGAGATTCTGGCCGGGATCCCGACGATCGTCTACGGCTTTTTCGCACTCTCGTTTATCACGCCGATCATCCAGTACTTCTACGCGGACGTGGGGACGTTCAACGTGCTCTCCGGGGCGATCGTCGTCGGGATCATGATCATCCCGATGGTCTCGTCGATCTCCGAAGACGCGATGAGTTCGGTGCCGGATTCGCTTCGAAACGCTGCTTACGGTCTCGGTGCGACGAAGTTCGAGGTCTCGACGCAGGTCGTCCTCCCGGCGTCGCTGTCGGGGATTCTGGCCGCGTACATTCTCGCGATCTCTCGAGCGATCGGCGAGACGATGGCGGTCACGCTCGCCGTCGGAATGCTCCCACAGATCACGATGAGCCCGTTCGCCGAGATGCAGACGATGACGGCGTACATGGTCGAAATTGGGACCGGTGACGCCTCCGTCGGCTCGATCGGCTACATGAGCCTGTTCGCGATCGGGCTGACGCTTTTCGTGATGACCTTCCTGATGAACGTCGGTAGCATGTGGATCCGCTCGCGCTACCGGGAGGAGTACCAATGAGCGCGCCGACCGAAACCGACGCGTTCGAGGTGGACGACTCCTCGATCCGTCGGATGCGGTTCTACGGGCGGATTTTCCTCGGCGCCTGCCTGCTGGCGACGATGGTCGGCATCGTCGCGCTGATCGCGCTCGTCTTCGACGTCGTCAACGAGGCCTGGGGCTGGCTCACCTGGGAGTTCCTGACGCACCCGCCGTCCTACCTGGCCGAACACTACGATCCCGCGAACTACGGCGACCTGCCGACCGGGCCTGGCGGCATCTATCCGGCGCTCGTCGGTTCGATCTACCTCATCGCGATGACCGCCGTCTTCACGCTGATCCTCGGCGTCGGCGCCGCGATCTACCTCGAGGAGTACGCCGGCGACAACCTCCTGACGCGGTTCATCGAGGCGAACATCTCGAATCTCGCGGGCGTTCCGTCGATCGTCTACGGACTGCTCGGACTGGCGCTGTTCGTCAGAGCGGTCGGCGCGGGCTCGAGCCTGCTCGCGGGTGCGCTGACGCTGACGCTGTTGATCCTTCCGATCGTCATCGTCCAGACGCAGGAGGCGCTGCGCGCGGTGCCGGACTCGATGCGCCGGGCGTCGTACGGCACCGGTGCGACGAAGTGGCAGACGATCCGCAACGTCGTCCTCCCCGAGGCCATCCCGGGAATCATGACGGGGATCATCCTCTCGCTCTCTCGAGCGATCGGCGAAACGGCACCGATCATCATGGTCGGCGCGGCCACCTCGATGTTCGCTCCGCCGAACCTGACCGATCCGACCGGCTCGTTCGCCGCGATGCCGATGCAGATCTTCACGTGGGCGAAAGAGCCCGAAGGTGACTTCCAGCACATCGCGGCCGCCGGTATTATCGTCCTCCTGACAGTTCTGTTGCTGATGAACGCGGTCGCGATCTACATCCGGAACAAGTACGATCGGCGGAAGTAGCGTCCACACGCCGGACGATCGCATCGAGCCCGCGGACCGTTCCAGTTCCTGCTGTTCGGTTTCGGACCGATCAAACACGTTAGTACCTGGCCCAAATGACAGTGAATTAAGGCTATGGCCACAAGAATAATGCGTTCGTTATCTGTATCGTGTATCGATACATGCTCGCATGAGGCTCGTGCATCGGTTCGGAATCGTGTTTTTGGTCGTCGTTCTCGTCGCGGGAGCCGTGCTCGTGGTCACGTTCGACGCCCACCGAACCGACGTCGAGGAGCAGGCGAACACGTCGGTCGCCGACCGAGCGACGCTCTCGGCGTCGATCCTCGACGACCGCCTCGAGGAACAGCGGCGAACCGTCGCAGTCGGAGGGATCAACCCCGATCTCGCCGCCCACGGAGCGGATCGGCAGGGGGAGGCGCTCGAGCGGTTCGTCGCGTCGACCGCGTTCGACGGGGCGTCAGTAGTCGACGAGGATGGAACGGTCCAGTCGTTCGAGACAACGTCACTCGGGTTCGAATCCGAAGCGATCGTCGGTGACGACTTCAGCGACCGCACCTACGTCCAGCGGGCGCTTGCCGGCGAGCAACACGTCAGCGACCCGTTTCGGGCACAGACCGGCAACACGGTCGTCGTGATCAGCGCGCCGCTCGTCGTCGACGGCGAGGTCGTCGGCTCGATCAACGGCGGCTCCCAACTCGAGGAGACGGGTCTGTTCGACGGGCTAAGCGGTGACGACGAGCGAGAGGCCGTCACGGTCGCGACTGAGACCGAGACGCTGTACACGACTGCCGATCGCTTCGACCAGACCGTCGCCCACAGCGCCGACCTCGAGACCGTCGATTGGACGGTTACGGCCCACCGTGATCGAGCGGCGGTCGACGCTCGAATCAACCGGCTCGCCGTCTTTCAGGCCGTCTCCGGCATCGCCCTGCTCGGCTCGATCATCGTCTTCGGCGGCTGGGTGTACCGCTCGAAGATCCGTCGGATCGGCCAGTTCGCAGACCGCGTCAGGGCCCTCGAACGACGGGAGTACGACGCGGGCCCGTCGTTCGAGGGGGCCGCCGAGTGGCGGCGCATCGACGACGCGCTCGAGCGACTCGGGACCGCACTGGCCCGGCGCGAGCAGATGCTGCTCGTCCTCAATCGAATCCTGCGACACAACCTCCGAAACTCGCTCAACGTGGTCGCCGGTCGGGCCAGCGACCTCGAGGATCAACTGGACGGTCCCGAGCGGGAATCGGCCCGAGAGATCCGGCTGGTGACGGGTGAACTGCTCACGTTAGCCGACCGAGCGCGGATGACCGAGGAGTTGCTCGACCCGGTCGGCGAGGAGTCGCCGCGGATCGATCTCGCGGCCGTCGTCCACGAACGCATCGTCCAGTTCGGGCTGTCGGGAGCCGACGACGCGAAACCGAACCTGACCGTGACGATGCCGGATCGAGCCGTCGCCGTCTGCGGACCAGAGATCGCCGTCGCGATCGACGAACTGCTCGCGAACATCGCCGACCACGCCGGCCCCGAGCCGACCGTCGACGTCACCGTCGAGACGGACGACGACGTCGTTCGGATTCTGGTCGCCGACGACGGGCCCGGCATTCCGGCGGACGAGGCCGCCGTCATCACCGGCAACCGGAAAATCTCGCAGGTCAGTCACACCGGCGGCATCGGGCTCTGGCTGGTCGACTGGATCGTGACTCAGTACGACGGACGGCTGCTGATCCCGGCGGCGGACTCGAGCACCGCGGCGATAGCCGACGGCACGACCGTCGTCCTCGAGTTCGCTCGAGCGCCGGACTCGACAGCGGACGCTGACGACGAGGAGCGGACCTGATACACTTCCGGCGCTATCGCCCCGATGTTCGGGCGGTCGATGGCCAGGGTTGACGGCGTTCGTGCCTCGACTACAGTTCCCTATATATCCCTCAGTAGCGGTATATGGGCGACAGCAGCCGAACGGAGTCGTCATAGCACACTATTTATTCGATCGACTGATCGTGTCGGATATGACGACGGCGCCTCGAGTCGGACGATCCGAGAGATTGACCGACCGAACTCCACCAGATAGGACCCTCTGCCGGCCCATGTGGCCAGTTCGTCGGCCTCTCGAACCAGATTGCCGGTCCGCCGAGCCGAGTAACGGTCCCGTCGTGGCTCGAGCGAGTACCTGCGCGACACTGCCCGTAACGAAGCACATTTCGGAACAAGTAACTGCGTGAGTCCCAAGGATCAACCACCTCATATGACCGCGAATGGCGGCGGACCCAGAACCGTATCGACGACAGAATCCGACGGCGCTCGGTCGGACGTGTCGATGGCCGACAACGCGCCGCTCGGCACCCCGCGCGTCGACGATGCCGTCATCGAATCCCGAGACCTCGACGTCTTCTACGGCGACGATCAGGCGCTTCACGGGATCGATATGGACATTCCCGAGAAGAAGGTGACCGCGCTCATCGGTCCCTCGGGCTGTGGGAAGTCGACGTTCCTGCGCTCGATCAACCGGATGAACGACCTCATCGACGTCGCTCGCGTCGAGGGCGACCTCTACTTCCACGGGAAGAACGTCTACGACGACGACGTCGATCCCGTCGCCCTCCGGCGGAAGATCGGCATGGTCTTTCAGAAGCCGAACCCCTTCCCGAAGAGCATCTTCGACAACGTCGCCTACGGGCTGCGCGTCCAGGGCAAAGACGACGGCGACGTCGAGAAGCAGGTCCGGACCGCACTCGAGCGCGCGGCGTTGCTCGAAGAAGTCGAAGACCAGCTCGACTCATCGGGACTCGACCTCTCCGGCGGCCAGCAACAGCGACTCTGCATCGCTCGCGCCATCGCGCCCGACCCCGAGGTCATCCTGATGGACGAGCCGGCGTCGGCGCTGGACCCCGTCGCCACCTCGAAGATCGAGGATCTGGTCGAGGAGCTCGCCAAGGAGTACACGGTGGTCATCGTCACGCACAACATGCAGCAGGCGGCCCGTATCTCCGACAAAACGGCCGTGTTCCTCACCGGCGGCCACCTCGTCGAGTTCGACGACACGAACAAGATCTTCGAGAACCCCGAGAGCGATCGAGTCGAGGACTACATCACCGGAAAGTTCGGATAGAAAACACGTTCGGTGAGGCTTTATACCACCCGGAAAACGGATAGTACATGGTGTCGCTCCGGTGAGCCTGATTACGGTTGCCGAGAAGGAATTTCTCGATACCGTTCGTTCGAACGCACTGCTGGTGTCGACGCTGGCGTTCGTGCTCTGGGCAGGATTCCTCGCCGCGATCCAGCACGTCCCCAACATCCACGAGGGGAGCTATCTGCCGCGAAGTACCCTCGCGTTGATGAACAGCATGCAGCAGTCGGCGGTGTTTTTCGTCCCGTTGATCGGACTCGGACTCGGCTACAACGCGATCGCCGGCGAGCGCGAGCGCGGGAGTCTCAAGTTTATGCTGGGGCTCCCGCATACTCGACTCGATATAGTGGTCGGCAAATTTCTCGGCAGAACAGCCGTTATTTGGGTTGCCATACTTTCCGGGTACACTACTGCTGCCGCTGTTGCGATACTTACCTACGACTCGTTCGCGCTCGGGATATTCGTTCGGTACACGCTCTTGACACTGCTGTACGGGTCGGTTTACGTCGCAATCGGAGTCGGCTTCTCGGCGTTCGTGAAATCCAGATCGATGGCTTTCGGGGCTGCAACCGTTCTCTTCGTGGTGTTCTTGCTGCTCTGGGACGCGTTCTTGCTCTTCTTGCAGCTAGTCGCTGTTGGCTGGGAACTCCCCGAAAACGGCTTGCCGGAGTGGATACAGTTCGTCGGGGTACTCAACCCATCGACGGCGGTCGAGTACGCCTCGAGAGCGCTCGTCCCCGAGTTTCACGAACTCACGGTGTTCAACGAGTCCGATGCGCTCTATCTGCAAAACTGGGTTGGACTCGTCGTGCTCGGCCTCTGGCTCGTCGGGCCGCTCGCGATCGGATACGCACGGTTTAGACGAACGGATCTCCACTGACCGTCGACACTTCCGATAGCGGAGGATCACGTTTCGGTGTCGTAGGTCTGGCCTATTGCTGCGGATCGGTTTCGGAGCCGTCTCTCAGTCCGACTCGAGTGGCCCGGCGTCGCCGCCAGCGGTAAACGCTCGGGTTCGACATCGACCCCGACGGTCTCCGACAGATACTCCGAATGCACCTGAAGCGTGTTGTCGACATCGTAGGGGTGCTGGATCAGGGTGTCGACGTCGGTGTTCCCGTCGAGGCTGTAGAGTCGCCCGTCGAGAGTGACAGCGCGGTCTCCTCCGCCGGCGGTCACGTCGCCGGCTCGATATTCTGGTTGACCCGGAAGAAGTTGTCGGGATCGTACTTCGATTTGACCTCTTGCAACCGGGCGTAGTTGTCCCCGTAGGTCGCTCGGATCCGCTCCTCGCCTTCGTCCATCATGAAGTTGATGTACGACGCGCCGGCCGAGTGCGGGTGCAACGCCGCCCAGTAGTCGCGAGCCCACTCGGTGATGCGATCGCGTTCGGCGGGGTCCGGATCGACGCCGACGATCACCATCGACCACGTGGCGTCGCGGTGGCTCCACGCCGTCTCGTCCGCACCGACGCGGTGGACGGCCCCGTCGATCGGGTAGAGGTGCATCGTCGACTTAGGGGTCGGCACCTCCCCGAAGCGTCGATGCTCCTCGATGGCGTCGTCGGTCAACTCCGCCACGAAGTCTCCCTTCCAGTACCACTGGTCACCCGGCGGGTAGAGGTCGTCGAACATGCTCTGGAGCGTCGGATACGGCATCGGCCCGACGTGTTCGAACAGGGGTTCAGCTACGTCGCGGGCCGGTTGGATCGCGGCCTCCGCCTCCGCTTCCGGGCCCGTGTAACACCACAGCAGCCCGCAGACCTTCTCGCCGTGTATCTCCGCCGGGAAGGGATCTCCCGGAACCTCGGCAGTGAGGTAGAACGCGTAGACGTCCTCCGGCGCTTCGGGCAGCCACTCGCGGTACCAGCGCATCGTCGTCTCGAGTTCCTCGATCGGCCAGAACATCGGGCCGGCGACCACCGTCTCGACCGGCTGTAACTGGAACTCGAACGCGGTGACGACGCCGAAGTTACCGCCGCCGCCGCGCAGCGCCCAGAACAGATCGGCGTTCTCGTCCTCGCTGGCGTGGACCAAGCGGCCGTCGGCCAGCACTACGTCAGCGCTCACGAGATTGTCGATGGCCAGTCCGTACTTTCGGCTCAGGTAGCCGTGGCCGCCGCCGAGCGTCAGTCCGCCGACGCCGGTCGTCGAGATGACGCCGCTGACGGTCGCCATCCCGAACGCGTGGGTGGCGTGGTCGACGTCGCCCCAGGTGCAGCCCGGTTCGACGCGGACCGTCTCCGCCTCGGGGTCGACTCGGATCCCGGTCATCTCGGAGAGATCGATGACCAGTCCGTCGTCGACGAGCGCCAGTCCCGGACCGCTGTGGCCCCCGCTTCGAATCGCCGTCTCGAGCCCGCGTTCGCGTCCGAACGTTACCGCTGCGATCACGTCCGCGACGTTCGCACACCGGACGATCAGCCCCGGGTGCTTGTCGATCATTCCGTTGTAAACGGTGCGCGCGTCGTCGAACGCCGGATCGGCGGGTCGAATCAGTTCACCTCGCAGCGTCGCCGACAGTTCCTCGATCGCCGCATCATCGTCTGTTGCTGTTGTTGCCATACTATCTCCCCCGTCCGACTCGCGACGAACGGGTATCGCCCCGGTAATAGCGTGCTATTACCAAGCACGCATCTAGGGACTACCGAGAGCGTGATGAACGTAGTGAGTGCCGATCCGGCAGTCACTGGGCTCCGTGCGACCGCTGCGTCGCGGTCACCGGCTGCAGGACCGAAAGCAGGCGTAGGGAAGGTCTGTACACGACGTTCACAGCGAGACGACGAGCATCAGGAGGACGTACCCTATCGCGGCGAGCATCGCCCAGCGGATCCCGGCGTGGTTGACGGCGAACCGGAGCGGCGTGTCGTCGACCAGTCGTTCGCGAGCGGTCCGGGGCTCCCGACGAATCGCGACCTGGGGCGACGCGAACACGCTGGGACGAACCGGGGCGTTCGCTCGTCGCGACGCGAGTTCGTGCGTCGAGAACCGGTGATTGGCGGAGAGCGAGCCTCGAGTACAGTTCGGCTCGCGCTCGAGTACCAGTCCGGCACACGGTTTGCAGAGGATCAGGTGGTCGGTCTCCCGCCCGTCTGCCGGTGTCGGCACGTCGGTCCAGGCGACCAGTTCCGTCGGGTCGTCGCGCTGGGCTCCGCACCGACTACAGCACTGATCGTCCGGGGTCCGCATCCGGGCGACGGGAGCGGGCGCGGTGCGGTCGGGAAAGAGCGGCGCGTCGTCGCGAACGTCGTCGAACGCGCCGTTGGACCGGTGGATCACGCCGTGGCACGGACGACAGACCGTGAGTAAGTTCTCGAGGTCGTCCGGTCCGCCGGCCGATCTCGGGACGACGTGGTGGGCCTGGAGCGTCCGATCGTCGGCCCCGCAGCGCGTACAGGCGTACCCGTCCCGACGCAGCGTTTGTTGGCGAAGTTCCTCCCAGCCCTCGCCGTAGCCGTGATCGTCGGGTCGGTCGCCGGTCTCCCGTTCGCTCCGATTCCCCATCGGTTTCGAGACCGTACGACTCGTGGTCTCAAAGGACCATCGGCGGACTCGAGACGACCCCGGCACGCTGACGATTCCGGTCACGCAGAGAACTCGGCACTCGGACGACCATCGTTCGGACGAAAGCGGTGAACACAGCGGTCCCACCGAGAGCACTGGGGCGACGATCAGGCCGCGTCGATACTTCCGTCCGGTCGAACCGTCACGACCGGGACGGGTGCCGTTCGCACGACTTTGTCGGTGACGCTGCCGAGAATCCGTTTTTCCAGACCGGTCCGGCCGGCCGTTCCGATCACGATCATCTCGGCGTCTAGCTCCGCCGCGTACGCTGCGATCTCCTCTGCGGGGACGCCGGTTTTGACGACGGTCTCCGTCTCGAGACCGCGTTCTTCGGCCGCCGCCGCGAGATCGTCGGCCCACTCGGCGGCGACGTCGGTGACGTCCTGTTTGCTCTGGGGCGGCGCGCCGCCGATCGACGAAATCTCCGAGATAGTGACATCGCCGACGGCGAGCGCGTGGACCGTCGCATCGAGCTTTTCGGCGAAATTGAATCCGATTTCGGCTGCTTTTTCGGCGTACTCGCTCCCATCTGTTGGTATTATAATGTCGTTTGCCATCGAACGTACTCTATTTCAGGTGTTTAGAGGACGTTCGTATAGTGTTTTCCAATCGAGCAACGTTAGCGATGGGGTCGGCTCTTCGGGTGTTGTCCCGTCCGGTCCGCCTCTGACACCCGCCAGCTGACTCCGTCTGGTTACTGGACGCCGCGATCACCGTCGAAATGAGCGCAAGCTATATCTTCGCCCGGAAAGGTGCGTGAATCATGGCTCGGAAATCGTATCAGGAGCAGCTCGCGGAACTCCGCGAGGATATCCTCTACATGAGTGAGGTCGTCATGGAGCGACTTCGGATGGGGCTCGACGCGCTGGAGCAGAAAGACGACGAGCTCGCTTACCAGGTGATCGAGGGCGACGGCGAGATCAACCGAATGTACCTCAATCTCGAGCAGGACTGTATCGATCTGCTGGCCCTGCAGCAACCGGTCGCGAGCGACCTCCGCTTTATCGCCGCCTCGTTCAAGATCATCACCGACTTAGAGCGAATCGCCGACCTCGCGGTCAACCTCGGCGAGTACACCTTGGACGCCGAGGAGAACCTCTTCCCCGACGTCGACGTCCAGGAGATGGGCGATCTCACCCTCGAGATGATCGAGGATGCGATGGTCGCCTACGACGTCGAGGACACCGAGGCCTGCCGGGAGCTGGCCTCTCGCGACGACGATCTCGATCACTTCGCCGAGCGAGCGAGCGAGATCGTCGTCCGAGACCTCATCGAACGCGAACTCGACTCCCCCTCGGAGGTCGAACTCCTCTTGCAGGACGTCTCCCGGCTACTGTTGACGATTCGTGACCTCGAGCGCGTCGGCGATCACGCGGTCAACATCGCCGCACGGACGCTGTACATGGTCGAGAACGACGACGAACTGATCTACTAGCGGCATCTCCGAGTCCCGGCGCGCGTCAGCAGCGCTCTCGCGGTGGCGTTCCGGTCAACAACTGGCCGACGTCGTCGACGTTTCGCGTCTGGACGAGCAGTTCCGCGGCTTCTCGGACCGTAAAATCGGCGTCGAACGCGACTCCGTAGCAGCGAGTGTAGCACTCGAGCCACCGGTTCATCGCTCGTTCCAGAGCCTCGAGTTCGGCCGGCGAAAACGGGACCAAGCGACCGCCGGTTCGGGCTTCGACGTAGAGCCAGATCGCCTGCCCCGCGCCCTCGCGGAGATACGTCGAGGCCTTCTCTGGCTCGAGAACGGTCTTGTCGTCGACTGCAACGGCAGCCCGATCGCGTTCCGCGCGGCGCTCGAGGGCCGCGATCCGCGGGCCGTATCGGCTCACGGCTATCCCTCGCGGTACTCGACGCCCTTGCCGCCCCGCGGGTGTTCCCACTCGGTGTCGGCGACGATCGCACAGGTCCCACACTCGATGCAGGGCTGGGTGTCGAGGCTGACCAGGGTCTCCTCCGTACCGTTCGTCTTCACCGTCTCGGAGCGGTAACAGCCGCCGCCGAAGTCCTCGGCGCTGACCGGGCAGGCGTGGACGGCCGCCCCGCTGGCCTCGGCGGACTCGTCTCTGAGTTCGATGTGGGGGTTTCCGACGTCCGTATCGTAGGTGAGGTCGCCGATGCGTTCCTCGAGCGTCGGCGGCTCGATCTCGCTGCCCCAGTGGATGGTCCGCCCGTGTTGCTCGCCGATGACCGTCGGGAGCGTGACGTACCCCGTGCTCGTGTCGGGCAACATCGACACCAGAAACGGCGAGTTGTAGGCTCGCTTCAGCAGCCCGTTCGCGATCGGGTTGCCGACCGCGAGCGAACCGACTCGGGACTCGAGCACTCGATCGACCGCGCTCTCGACCAGGTCGTGCTCGCCGACGCCCCGGCTGAGTTCGTAGCGTCGGGGCCGGAGCTTGTCCATCGTGCCGGATTTCTCGAGCATCTGTGCGTACCGTCGACCGGCGGCCTCGGATTCTGCATCGTCGCGGGTGACCACGAAGGCGTCGGCCGCGAGCGCGCCGGCGGTGACGGCGTGGTTCATGCCCTTGATGATCGGACCCTGGGCCTGCATCTGACCGGCGGCGTCGCCGACGAGTACCAGTCGGTCCTGGTAGGGCTCGGGGTGGGCAACCTTCTTCGAGTCGGGGACGAGTTTCGCCGAGTACTCGCGCTCGTCGTAGTCGTCGCGGAGCCACTGGGCCAGCAACGGATGGGTGAGCAACGCGTCGAGCAGTTCGTGTGGCTCGGCGTTCTCTTCGACGAGGCTGTCGAGGTGGAAGACGGTCCCGATCGACAGCGAGTCCTCGTTGGTATACAGGAAGCCGCCGCCGCGAACGTCCTCGAAGAGGTCGCCCGAGAACAGGTGGGCGACGCCCTCGTCGTCGTCGATCCCGAAGCGGTCGTTGACCACGTCCGGCTCCATGTCGACGACGGCTTTGACGCCCTGGAACCACTCGTCGGGCTCCTCCCAGTCCATCAGCCCGGCGTCGCGGGCGAGTTCGGAGTTGACGCCGTCCGCGCCGACGATCAGGTCGGCTTTGATGGGATCGAGTTCGTCGCAGGTGACGCCGACGATCTCTCCGTTTTCGCGGAGCAGGCCGTTCACGCGGACGTCCGTCAACACGCCGCCGCCCGTCTCGCTGGTCTTCTCGTGGACGCGCCGCTCGAGCCAGGAGTCCATCTGCCGGCGGAGCACCGCGTCACACCAGTCGGTGTCGTGCTCGTGCAGGTCGGTTAGCTCGTAGCTCTTGACCTTGTTCCCCGCGATGTTGTGGATGTGGTAGTCCGTGACCGGCCGTTCTGCGGCCGCCTCGCGGAAGCCGTCGAAGAGGTCGTCGATCGTGTAGGCGGCCGACTCCTCGGCGTAGATCAGTCCGCCGGAGACGTTCTTCGATCCCGCTTCAGTGCCGCGCTCTAAGACGAGCGTCTCGACGCCGTGATCCGCCAGTCGCGCGGCGGCCGCGGCCCCGCCGGGGCCACAGCCGACGACGACGGCCTCGTAGTGTTCGTACTCGCCCGTGTCGTCGCTTTCAGTACTCATCAGTCGTCACCTCCGCTCCCGTCCGCCATCGCCTCGAGTTCGATCTCGCCCGATTCGACCGCCCGCGTCAGCCGCGGCAACACCTCGAACAGATCGCCCTCGACGAAGTAGTCCGAGAAGTCACGGATTCGGGCGTCGGTATCCGTGTTGATCGAGACGATGGTGTCCGACTCGTCCATCCCGACCTTGTGCTGAACCGCGCCGGACACTCCGGCAGCAATGTACAGCTCGGGCGCGACGACCTGTCCCGTCTCGCCGATCTGGCGTTCCTCTTTCGAGTACTCCTCGACGTGGCCCTCGAACTGGTAGGACGAGGTGACGATTCCCCGAGTGATGCCGAGTTCGGCGTCCTCGAAGGCGTCGGCCAGATCGAGTCCGAGCTCCATCCCCTGGGTGGGATCGTCCGCGATGCCGCGCCCGAGACAGACGACGACCTCGTGGCCGGTGAGGTCGATTCCGGCCTCGAGCTGGTCGTGCTCGGTGATCTCGACGCGGAACCAGTCCGCCTCGAGGTCCATGTCGTGTTCGATCACGAGCCCCTCCCGGTCGGAGTCACGTTCGATCGGATCGAAGCTGCCGGGGATGATCGACGCCCCCTGCGGGTGGAACTCCCGTCCCGGATTGTCGAGACAGAGGATCGTCGAGTACTCGAAGCCCGAGAAGTCCGGCCGCTTCATATGTAAGACCTTCTCGAAAGTCTTCTTGACGCCGGGCTCGCCCGTCTTGACCGGGTTCGAGACCTCGTTCTCCTCGATGTAGAGGTCCGAACAGTCGGAGGCCAGCCCGGAGTCGAGTTCCGCCTGCACCTTCGCCGAGAGGTCGCGACCGTTGTTGGTCGCCGGGAACAGGATGTACCGTGGCTTGTCGTACTCGCGCCAGTCGGTGCTCTCGACGGTCCCCTCGCCGCGGGCCATGTGGGACGTAATTTCGGTGTAGGGTTTGTGGAGGAATCGCTCGAGCCGTTCGTCGTCGTGGTACACCGCGACGTCCGCACCGTAGGCGATGCACTCCTCGGCGAGCCCCTCGCAGTCGTCGCCCATGAGGAACGCGACGACGCGTTCCTCGTCGTTGTAGTCCTCCTCGAATTGGTCCATTAGTTCGCGGGCCTTGCCGAGCATCTCGAGCGAGACGTCGAGCAACTCGCCGCCCTGGGTCTCGCAGAACACCCACATGTCGGCGTACTCGCCGTCGGCGAGCGCGCGGACGTGTCGCTTGTCGCGCGTTGGGTGTGAGAGGCCGTCGTCTTCCTCGACGTCGGCTTCGTCCGGTTCGGTCTCCTCGTCCTCGACCGCTTCATCGACCTCCTCGCCCTCGGCTTCTTCGCCGACGTCCTCTTTCGTCCCCTCGTACTCGCCTTCGGTCTCGGTTCCCTCCTCGACGCCGTCGCTGGCTTCCGACTCGTCGGCGTCGAGTTCGCCGATGTCCTCGAGGCGCTTGTGGACCGCTTCGCGAGCGGTCGCCCGATCCTGTCCGGTCTGTTCGGCCTCGAGGATCGTCTGCAGTTCGTCCGCGTCGTCGATCGTCTCGAGTTCCTCGGTCAGTTCGTCGACCGTGTGTTCGTTGGGGTCTACGTCGGTCATCTCAATCACCCGCTCCTGTCGCGTACGGTTGCATCTCCTCGAGCATCTCGCTCATCTCGTCTTCGTCGCCGGGATCGATCATCGTCGCCTCCCGTTCCGAGGGCGCTTTGGGGATCGGATCGACCGACGAGACGATCGTCGGCGAGCCGTCGAGCCCGATGTAGTCGGGATCGAGGTTCAGATCCTCGTGGTTCCACGTCGTCAGGTGCTCCTCGTGGTCGGCCGCTCGTTCCTCGGTTTCAGCCCTGAGTTGCTTGTGCGTCAGCCGGTGTGAGGCCTTTCGGTAGGTCGGCTCGAACTCGGGATCGGTGACGACGAAGCAGGGAAGCGGCACCTCCACGGTCTCGATCTCGTCGATATCGCCCTCGACGAGCCGTTTCGCTCGGAGCACTCGCTCGTCGGGATCGATGTCGAGCGCGAGGACGTGCGTGACGATCGGCCAGTCCATCGCCCACGCGGTCTGGGGGCCGGTCTGGCCCGTCTCCCCGTCGGCCGATTTGAAGCCGGCGAAGACGATATCGATGTCGCCGACCTCCTCCTGATAGGTCTCGAGACCGGCACAGAGCGTGATCGCCGTCGCCCACGTGTCCGACGCGGCGAGTTCCCGGTCGGAGAGCAGGTAATTGTCGTCGGTGTAGACCGTCTCCATGGCCTCCTTCAGGACGTCGGCGTAGCCCGGCGGGCCCATACTCATCCCGCTAACGTGCCCGCCGTGGCGAACCCGCGTTTGTAGCGCGGCCTGGACGGCGAACTTGTCGTTCGGATTCATCACCGTCGGCGTCTTTCCGCGCTCGAGGTGGCCGTCCTCGTCGAACGAGACGGCCCCTTCTGAAAAGTCCGGGACCCCTTTCGTCAGTACGATCGATCGCATCGCACCCTCCGTTTCGGTTGTGTGATTGTCACTCCCATGCCTGTCAACCCCTATCGTAATTATCGGTATTAAGAATAGGGGTAAAAATCGCCACGAGAAGCCGTCGGTCCGCTCGCTACTCGTTCGACCGGCGACACTTTCGGCTCGAGGCGGGCAGCGAATCCACGACAAGGGATCTCTCGGCGGACGTGACGAACTGACCGTCGGATAGACGATCACGGATGCAACCGACTGTTAGCGATTCGGTCGTGCTCACTCGGGATCGCGTTCGGTCGTCCCCATCGTAATTTCGCCGTCCGCGCGGATCGTGCCGTCGATTTCGGCTTCGGGGCCGAGTTCGAGGTCGTTGCACGAGACGTCGCCGAGGATGCGAGCGGTCGGTTCGATCGTGACGTCGCCGTCGCGGGTCGTCAGATCGCCGTGAATTCGCGTTCCCTCGCCGACGGTGACGTCGCCTCGAGCGCGGAGGCTGCCGAAGATCGTCGTATCGGTGCCGACGTCGATCGTCTCGGCGCGGACGTTGCCGTGAAGCCGGCAGTCGTCGCCGATCGTCGCGGGCGTCGAGACCCGCCAGGCGTCGTCGCTGACGGTCGCGTTCCGGGGGATCACGAGCGGTTCGACGTCGGGTTGGGCGTCTCCCTCTTCGTCGACGAGTTCGGAGACGAGCCGCTGGGCGGTGTCCTCTTCGCCGACGAGCAGGAGATGTTTGAGGTAAACGAAAAGCAGGACGATGGTCGGCATCGGGTTGCGGATGACGATCCAGCCGTTGGCCTCGAACCCCTCCTCGATCTCGACGTCGTCGCCGATGTCCAGATCGCCGGCGACTTTCATCTCGCCCGCGACGTGGACTCGCTCGCCGATGTAGGCGTCCTGCCCGACCAGCACGTTCTCGGCGACGTCACACCACATGTCGAGTCGGCAGTCGCCCTCGGCTTCGATGGCACCGCCGAACTCGACGCTCTCGCCGGCGAGGACGTTTCGGCCGCGGACGCCGAAGTCGATCGTCGACCGGGCGCCGACGAGGACGTCTCCGTCGGTCACGAGGTCGACTTCCTTGGCTTCCGTCCCGTCGGGAACGACGAGTTCGTCGAGCGGATCCCTGCTAAATGCCACGTTTCAGGCCAAAGGAGTTATCCGGTAATAAATCTCGCGCGTCGTCCGCCGTCCGTCTGACGCGCGTCTCACGCCTGTCGGATGCAGTCGCCTCGCTTTTATGGCCCCCACCGCGTACACTCGCACATGACTACACTTGCGTTCGACGACGAGGGCGTCGACGTCGTCTACGAAGGAACCGAATTTCGCCTCGAGAAGGAACTCATCGAAGAGGCCACGGAGAAGTCCTACTACGACGTGACTGACCACGAAGTGCTCAAGATCGTCGCCGAACAGCCGAACCTGCAGGGCGAACCGCGGCGCGTCGGCGATATTCTCGACTGAGCGTCAGATCTCGGGCGCGCGCTCTCGACGCTACCACTTTCGGTCGAACAGAACCGCAACAGTCAGTCGATCGTCGGCACCGGCACCGACTCGAGGACGCGCTCGACGATCCGCCCCTTGTCGGCGTCGTTGACCGTCGCGTCGGGCGTCAGCACCAGTCGATGCGCCAGCACCGGCTTCGCGACGCGCTTGATGTCGTCGGGGGTGACGTACTCCCGGCCCGTGACGACGGCGTACGCGCGGGCCGCCTCGAACAGCCGTTGGGTTCCGCGCGGGGAGACGCCGGTCTCGACGCGACCGTCGGTTCTGGTCTCTCGCGACAGCGTCGCGATGTACTCGAGCAGATCCTCGTCCACCCGAACCGTTTCGGGTACCTGTCGTAACTGCGAAACCTGCTCGGGCTCGAGGACGGGATCGACCGACGGACTGCCGGTCTCGCGACTTGCCCGGCGGCGGAGCAGTTCGACCTCGCCGTCCGCGTCGGGATACCCCATCGCCGTCTTCACGAGGAAGCGGTCGACCTGGGCTTCCGGCAGGGGGAACGTCCCCTCCTGCTCGACGGGGTTCTGCGTTGCGATGACGAAGAACGGATCCGGGAGCGGGCGGGTCTCGCCGTCGACGGTTACCTGTCCCTCCTCCATGGCCTCGAGCAGCGCGGCCTGCGTTTTCGGCGGCGCGCGGTTGATCTCGTCGGCCAGCACGATGTTGGCGAAGATCGGGCCCGCCGAGAACTCGAACTCGCGGTCCTGTTCGTTGAAGATGTGCGTGCCGGTGACGTCCGACGGGAGCAGATCGGGCGTGAACTGGATCCGCGAAAACGAGAGCCCCAGCGCGCTCGCGACGGTTCGGGCCGTCAGCGTCTTCCCCGTTCCTGGTACGTCCTCGACGAGCACGTGGCCGCGGCCGACGACGCCGAGCAGGATCTCCTCGAGAAAGGCGCGGTCACAGATGACGGCGTCGCCGATCGCCTCGAGGACGGCCTCGCAGTCGGCGGTCGCCTGAGTTCCGTTCATGGTTTACGAGTCGCAGACTCGTGTCAAATGGATTTCGCTCTCGAGGGACGAGAGCGACTCACATTCAGGCGGAAAAATCGAAACGGGTAAAAACGTCTCCCGGGTAAGTAAGGATGAGCCGAGATAGCCTAGCCCGGCCAAGGCGGTAGATTCGAAATCTACTGTCCTCACGGACTCGGGAGTTCAAATCTCCCTCTCGGCGTTTTCAGCAGCACAATACGGCGAGCGGAGCGAGCCGTTCGTGCTGCTGGAAACTCGCACAGGGAGTTTGAACGAGAGAAGACGCAGCGCGACCGACGGGAGCGACCGTCTTCGCGTTGTTCAAATCTCCCTCTCGGCAGATTCACAGAACGGTGTAGCGATCACGATCCGAAGCGCTCGAGAATCACGATTCGGCCCTCGAGTCCGATGACAACGCGACGCGTCCCGTTCTCGCGAGTTCTATCCGCCCGCTCGAGGGACCCCCGCCCGATCACCCATCCTCCTGACCGGCGTAGATGGCTTCCCACGTCACGTCCGCCGATTGCTGAACGGGCTCCAGGTAAATTCGACCCCACTGAATGCGGTCTCCGGAGATTCCCTTGATGACGACCCCGCGAACGTCCAGTTCCTCGTCCGTCTGTGTACCGTGCATTCGCAGCTCTATCCAGGCAGTGTCGTCGTCGATCATCGTTCGCGAAAACTCGACCGCCAGATCGGGGGTGGTCTCGAACAGCTGTACCCAGTTCGCCCGAACCTGCGCGCGCCCGGTGAACGATCGTTCGGGATGGGCGGGCGTTTCGCTCCGATAGTCCTCGTGGAAACACGAGATCAGTTCGTCGAGGTCGTGATCGTTCATCGCCCGCAGGAACCGATCCACGACGTGTTTGGTACTTTGTGACACGGAGACTCTCCACCGGCGGCGGTGATAAACCCGAGGTGGCGAACAGTGAGTGAGTCGTGAGACGCGGTACGAGTTTCAATCGGTAGGTTCGTCTGCGGCGGGGAGCGTGAACGAGAACGTCGATCCGCCGTTCGGACCGGAGTCGATCCAAATCTCGCCGCCGTGTCGTTCGACGATCCGTTTACAGAGCGCGAGTCCGATCCCCGTTCCAGGGTGTTCCTCCCGGCTGTGCAGCCGCTGGAACACCTCGAACACCCGATCTTCGTCTTCGGAGTCGATCCCGATTCCCTCGTCGTTGACCGAGACGGTCCACTCGTCTTCGTCGCGCGTGGCCGAAATCGTCACTCGAGGCGGCCCCTCGCCTCGGTACTCGATGGCGTTGTCCAGCAGGTTCTGGAACAGCTGGCGGAGCTGGCTGGCGTCGCCCGCGACGATCGGTAACGGCTCGCTGGTGATCTCCGCGTCGGTGTCCTCGATTCGTCTCTCGAGATCCATCAGGACGTCCTCGAGCACGGCGTCGAGGTCGACCGGGTCGAAGGAGTCGCCCCTCGTATCGATTCGCGAGTACTCGAGGAGCCCGTCGATCATCGCTCTCATCCGCTCGGCTCCGTCGACGGCGTACTCGATGAACTCGTCGGCGTCCTCGTCGAGTTCGTCGGCGTATCGGCGCTCGAGGAGCCCGAGGTAGCTCGTGACCATTCGCAACGGCTCCTGGAGGTCGTGAGAGACGGCGTACGCGAACTGCTCCAAGCGCTCGTTGGACGCCTCCAGTTGACGCTGATACTCGTGGCGCTCGGTGATATCGAAGTGGGCGACGGCGACGTATCGTTGCCCGCCGTCGGTAAAGGGTGCTGCCCGCATGAGGAACCACCGTCGCTCGTCGGGAGAGTGACACGGGTACTCGAACTCGAACAGGTCCCGTTCGCCCGCGAGGATTTCGGATAAGCCCGCGGCAACCGCCCGTGCGGTCTCCGTCTCCGCTTGCGCGGTGACCTCGAGATAGTTCGTCCCGATCGCGTCCGCCGAGAGTTCGAGATCGTTCGCGTCGCCGAACTCCCGCCACGCGCGGTTCGTATGCAGGATCGTTCCCTCGTCGTCGAGAATCGCGAAGTTGATCGGGAGGGTATCAACTGCCGCAGGAACGAGAGCCTCCGGCTCTCGAGAGTGCATAGACGGGTCCAGTCGACCGACGGAAATAACGTTGTTCCCGGCAGGTTGTGGTGGCACGATTTCGGATACCGTGGCTCGCTACAGGTACCACTGTCGGCCGTCGACCAGTATCTGACTGCAACCCTGGTGATCGGCGACAGTGGAGAGATGCATGTCAGTCGCAAGCATCCCGTTTATCGATATCTGCCTGTTAGCTACAGTGTCAGTATCTAACAATGGACACGGACCGCATCTACCGCGCCGCTCGTCGGGGCGAGGTGGCGCGATGAGTTTCGACGACAGCGATGAGCGCGACGAGGAGGAGCCGTTCCATCCACTCGGAGAATCGTGGCAGGACGGCCTCGAGGACGCACTCGAGGACACCGAGTACGACGCGGAGCTGGGGATGGAGATGGCGAAAGACGCCATGCGCGTCACGGAGGGGGAGCTCTCTGAGGAAGAATTCTACGATCGGTACCACGACGACGTCGTCGAGGAGTTCGGCGAGGATAGCCGGCCGATGGCCGACGAGATCGAGGCCGCTCGGGAGGAGGACGGGCGGTTCGAGGAGACGCTCTCGCGGTTCGGCGTCGGCGAGGACTCCCGACGAAACGTGATGAAGAAAATGGGGGGTGTCGGGGCCGTGGGGCTCGGAGCGTGGGGCGCAACCAACAGCGGCGGCACCGATTCCGCATTCCTCCAAGACGAGGACCAGGAGGCGGACGAGCCGGACGATACGAACGGCGAGGGCGTTCAGTGGGGGATGGCGCTGGACCTCGAGCACTGCGACGGCTGTCTCTCCTGTGTCGTCGCCTGCGCTGAAGAGCACGACTGGGATCAGGGGGCGAACTGGATGTACGTCCTCGCGTACGAGGACGACACCGTCTCGTCGCCCGACGCCGACGACTTCGAGTCGACGGAGGACTTCGAGTATCTGATCCGACCCTGTCAACACTGTACCGACGCTCCCTGCGAGAAGGTGTGCCCGACGACGGCTCGTCACACCCGCGACTCGGACGGCCTCGTCCTGACCGACTACGACGTCTGTATCGGCTGTCGCTACTGTCAGGTTGCCTGCCCGTACGGGGTCAACTACTTCCAGTGGGAGAATCCGGAGGTCGGCGACGACGAACTCGACGAGGACCACGTCTACGACGAACGCGACCGTCCCGTCAGCGCCCGCGGCCCGCGCGGCGTCATGGAGAAGTGTACGTTCTGTCCGACCCGACAGGACGGCAACCTGGGCGACGAGATGGTCGGGACGACCGCCTGCGAGGACGCCTGTCCGCCCGAAGTGATCCAGTTCGGCAACATGAACGATCCGAACAGCGACCCGCAACGCTACATCGAAAACACCGCCAAGAGCCGAACCCTCGTCCGCACCGCCGGCGACCTGCCCAGCCCGGAGGACCTCGAGGAAGCACTCGACGGCGAGGACGACGACCTCGAGTCCATCGTCGACGCTGTCGAGGATCTCGACGAGGAGATGATCGGGAACCTGCTGGCGATCGCGATACTGAGCGACGAGGAGCAACTCGAAACCGAGGAGAACAGTAGTCTCGTCGAACAGGAAGCCGACGCACTCGAACTGGTCGAAGTGTTGGTGGATCACGGCCTCGACCTCGAGGACGAGGAACTCCTGATCGAACTCGATTTCGCCGAGGAGCCGGACGATGACGAGGAGTTCGAGGGAGCAAGCGAGGCGCTCGCACAGGAGCGACTCGACACGTTCGCCGGCGACCCCGACTCGAAGTTCAAGTTGCTCGAGGGAATCGGGACGGATCCGAACGTCGTCTATCTCGGCAACGAGCCGGGACCGAACGCTCACCAGGTCGAGGGACCGGTGAGCTACGCCGACGTCGGTCAGACGGACGACCGAAAGGACGTCCTCGACGAGGGAACCGTCGGCATCGACGGCCCGTCGCTCTGATCGATCCGGCGACTCGACTCGCCGGCTTCATTACGACTGGCTCGAACGTCCACGTATGAACGTTCGTCAGCGGGTGATCGTCGGCAGCCTCTGGATCGGGGTCGCGGCGTTGATGGCGATCACGCTCGAGCCGGGGATTCCGTCGACGGTCGACGGGTTCGCACGGCTGTTCGTCGTGATCGTCGCACTGTTTCTCGCCGTCGTCTACCTGTTCGATCCCTGGAACATCCACGGGCGGCTGATGCCTAACCAAGAGTAATCAGCGGGAAGCGTCAGTCATCCCGAAAACGCCGATCGCGTCGAATCGCTCGCCGCTCGTCAGTCGTCCGCCGGTGTAAGCGGCTGCGGATCGGCTGCGAGGAGTCGATCGAGTGCGTCGACCATCGCCTCCACACTCGCCCGCGTGATGTCGGCCTCGCTGCGAGCGACGGTGACCGAGCGATCGTTGCGAACCATCGTCACCTCGACCGTGACGACGGCGTCGGTGCCGCCCGTCACGGCGTCGACGTGGTAGGAGTCGAGTTCGGCGTCGGCCATCGAGCCGAGCGCCTCGCGAACGGCGGAGACGGCGGCGTCGACCGGACCGGAGCCGGTGCCGCTGGCGACGCGCTCCTCGCCGCCGACGGCGAGTCGGATGCTCGCGGTCGGAACGGCCCCGCCGCTCGTCGCGGTGAGGTCGAGCAGTTCGACCACGCGTTCGCGGTCGTCGCCCGTGACGTCCTCCGCGATGGCGAGCAGATCGGCGTCCGTCACCCGTCGGCCGCGGTCGCCGAGTTCGGTGACGCGGGTCGCTATTTCGGCGACGGCGTCGTCGTCGGCCTCGACGCCGTGTTCTTCGAGCGTCGCCTGAACGCCGGCACGCCCGGTGTGTTTGCCGAGTGCGAGCCGTCGTTCCCGCCCGACCGTCTCGGGCGCGTAGGGCTCGTACATCTTGTCGTCCTTGAGCGTGCCGTCGGTGTGGATCCCGCTCTCGTGGGTGAAGGCGTTCTCGCCGATGACGGCCTTGTTCGGCGCCAGTTGAATTCCCGTCGCTCGGGAGACGGTCTGTGCGAGACCGTACAGCTCCTCGAGCTCGAGCGTCTCGACGTCGTAGACGTGAGAGAGTGCGATCGCGACCTCCTCTAAGGCGACGTTGCCGGCGCGCTCGCCGAGGCCGTTGACGGTGCAGTGAACGAGGTCGGCGCCGGCGGAGACGGCCGACAGGGCGTTCGCGACGCCCAGTCCCAGATCGTCGTGGGTGTGGGCGCTGACCGGCCCCAGTTCGGCGAGTCGGGAGACTGCCTCGGCGGTTCGTTCGGGACCCGTGTGGCCGACGGTGTCGGCGAAACAGACCCGGTCCGCTCCGGCGTCGAGGGAGGTTCCCATGAGCTCCTCGAGGTAGTCGAGGTCGGCCCGGGAGCCGTCTTCGCCGATGACCTCGACCCAGAGGTCGTGGCCGGCGGCGTACTCGACGAGCTCGGCGGTCTTCGCGAGGTTGTCCTCGCGGGAGGTGCCGACCTTCCCCTCGACGTGACGGTCGCTCGAGGGGACGACGAGGTGGATGCCGTCGACGTCGCAGTCGAGCGCGAGGTCGATGTCGGTCCGGATCCCGCGACAGAAACTGGTGACGCGGGCGTCGAGGCCGAGGTCAGTGACGCGGGAAATAGCCTGACGCTCGCCCGCCCCGGTACAGGCGCTGCCGGCCTCGATGACCGACACGCCGGCGCGCTCGAGTGCACGCGCGATTTCGACTTTCTCGTCGGGCGAAAGCGAGACGCCCGGCGCTTGCTCGCCGTCGCGAAGCGTCGTGTCGAGAAGGCGGACGGTACGGTCCGGAGAGATCGTCTGCTCGGCGGAGTGAGTCACAGGTAGGAGTGAAGAGTGGTGGCTTTCATCGCTGAATTTCACGCCCAGCCGGGTTGCCCCGACTTCCTCTATCCTCGGACTCCGGCGTTGAGAAGGTATCTCGTGCCATTGTATCTCCCCCTATCGAATCACGGCGACTTAACTCCGCCGGTCACGGTACAACCTGCGAGCGGGTCGTCCACGGAGTCGAGACGTAACGCCGACCCGAACACCCATCCACCTCCCCGTCGTACCCCCACTCGAGTATGGATTCAACTCTGGAGCCGCTCGCGCGCTCGCTTCGCGAGGCCCCGGTCGTCGACAGAGACGGCTACGAATACTTCGTCCACGGCGTCACCGACGGCGTCCCGCCGGTCGACCCGTCGGTGTTGCGGGCGATCGCCGAGGGCATCCGCGAGCGTGTCGACCTCGAGTCCGTCGACACGCTCGTCGCGCCGGAAGCGATGGGCATTCACCACGGGACGGCGCTCTCGCTCGCGACCGACGTCCCCCTGGTCGTCGTCCGCAAGCGCTCCTACGGCTTCCCCGACGAGGTCGCCGTCCACCAGGAGACCAGTTACGGCGAGGATGAACTCTTCTTGAACGGCGTCGACGCTGGCGATCGCGTGGTCGTCGTCGACGACGTGCTCTCCTCCGGCGGAACGATCGACGCCGTCTGCGGGGCGCTCGAGTCCGTGGGTGCCGAAATCGTCGACGTCGTGACCGTTCTTCGACGGATCGACGTCGACCACGAGGACGTCTCGCGCGACGTGACGAGCCTGCTCGACGTCCGGGTTCGGGACGGAGCAGTCGAGATCGTCGACTGAACACCGGTCGAGATCACTGTTCGGCGAGAACGAGTTTGTCACCAGCCTCGACGTTCGCCGCGGCTCCGGCTGGGAGTTCGACGAGCAGGTCGCACTGCTCGCGGGCGAAGCTCCGCCACGGCCGCAGTCGCTCGACGCGTTGGACGACGTCGTCGACGACCCAGACGGCGTCGATGGGGAAGAAGACGAACAGCATGTGCACGTCGCGCGTCTTGGCCGTGTCGAACCGGAACACGAGCGCGGAGTCGTCCGGAAAGGATCGACGAAACATCAGCCCGCGGGTCTGGCTCACGATCGATTCCGCGAGTTCGACGTCCGTCGCCAGCACGTCCTCGTGGCTCACGGGGTCGGTCTCCGCCTCCAAATCGTCACCGCGTCCGACTGTCGAGTGGTGAACCAGCTGCACGCTCTCGGCTCCGGGGGCGAATAGCAAAAATCTTCTCGCTGGCGTCGAACGCGGACCGATTCGCCGACGCTCGCTCAGCCGTCGAGCTACTCGTCGAACGAGAAGGAGTCGTCCTCGGCCGACTCCTCGGACGCGTTCGCGTCCGTCTCAACCGTCTCCTCGCCGAACGAGAAGGTGTCCTCACCGGCGTCTTCGTCGCGTTCGACAGCGTCTCCATCCGGAGTCGGAGCGTCGCCGACGACGGCAGCGCCGGTGGCGGTCTCGAGGGACTCGAGTTCGATACCCGAGGCGCTGCCGTCGGTATCGGTTTCGAACCGGTCGAGCGCCTCCGAGAGCGTCACCGCCTGTTGGGAGAGATCGTCGGCCGATTCGGAGACCTCCGATAGCGCGGACGTCTGTTCCTCGGCGGACGCGGCGACGTTCTCGGCTTCGGCGGTGGTCTCCTCGGAGATCGTCGCCACCTCGTCGACCATCGCGACGACCTCCTGGGTCGATGCGGCCTGCTCCTCGGTTGCCGCCGAGATCGACTGCACGCCGTCGTTCGTCTTCTGTGCGTACTCCGCGATCTCCTCGAGTGCGGAGCCGGCGTTCGTCACGAGTTCGTTGACCTCCTCGATCTCCTCGCTGGTCTGGTCGACCTCCTCGGCCGACCGCTCGGTCTGGTCCTGGATCTCCTCGAGTCGGGCGCTGATCTCGTCGGTGGCCGTCTTGACGTCCTGGGAGAGCTCCTTGACTTCGGCTGCGACCGCTGCGAACCCGCCGTCGTCGCCCGCGGCGGATCTGGAGGCCTCGATGTTGGCGTTGAGCGCGAGCATGTTCGTCTGCTCGGCGATCTCGGCGATCCGGTCGATCAACTCGTCGACCGTCGCGACCTCGTCACGGAGTTGGTCGAACTCCTCGACGACGGCGTCGCGATCCCGCTCGAGTTCCTCACAGGCCTCGATGGCGTCGTCGAGTTTCTTTCGCCCGTCGCGGCCGGTCTGGGCGGTTCGCTCGGCGACGTCCGCGACCTCGTTCGAGGAGGCGGCGATCTCTTCGGTCGTCGTCGAGAGGTTGTTCATCTCCGCGTCGACCGACCGTAGCGACTCGTACTGCTGGTCCGCGCCGTCGGAGATCTCCTGAACCGACGCGCTGACCTGTTCGCTCGCGGATCTGACCTCCTCGCTCGAGGCCGTGACCTGCTCGCTGGCGGTCGCGACGTCGGTCGCGAACCGGTTGAGGTGCTCGACGGTCGCTTCGATCTCGGTGAGCATCTCGTTGAAGTCGACCGCGATCGCTTCCATGGTCTCGTTATCCGAGGCGTTCGGATCCATCCGAACGGTGAGGTCGCCGTCCGCAGCGTCTTCCATCACCCCGCAGTACGTCGTCGCTGCCTGCTTGAGATCGTCGTTGATCCGCTCGACGCGTTCGCGTTCGCGCTCGGCGTCGGCCCTCGCGTCCTCGGCTTCCGTGATCTGCAGTTTCAGTTCGTCGCGCATCGAGCCGAAGCCGTCGTAGAGTCGGCCGATATTGTCGATCCGCTTGGTCTCGAACTCGACATCGAGATCACCCTCCTCCATCTGACCGACCTTGTCGGTCAGTCGGTCGATCGACGTCGCCGTACTGCGGCCGATCACGGCACCGACGAGACCGATCAGGAGGACGCCACCCAGCGTGGCCATCGTTCCGTACTGGTTGACCGAGTTAACGAAGCCGTAGGCCTCCTCAGTCGACGTGTGAGAGAGTACGACCCATCCCGTTTCGGTCCCGTGGTACGCCGCAACGTAGCCGTCCGGATCGAAGTCGTGTGGCGAGGACTGAAGCGCACTGACTGGTGGCTCGTCGAACGTCATCGACCCCGAGTGAGTCGCGTTCTCACCGGCCAGCGCCTCGTCCAAAAGTGGGTGCTCGTCCGCGTAGGCGGTCTGGAATCCGGAGTCGACGAACCCATCCTGTAATCCGTCCGCGCCGCTTCCGGTGAGTCTGTCGTCGAGAATGATCTGTCCCTCGCGATCGACGACGACCGTCGATCGTTCGCCCTCGACCGTCGCACCGAGATCCGTCATCACGTGCTCGAGTTCGAACGACACGACGATCGCCGTGTCGTCCTGGCCACCCGTGCTGATATAGTACGAGACGACCGGCGTGTCGTCGACGGCGTACGGCTCCGTTCGTTCGACGTTCGACGCCGAAATTTCCGAATCGATTCGGTGTGGCTCGGGGAACTCGACATCTTCGAGCGTCGCCGCATCACTCGTCGTCGTCGCTAACAGTTCGTGGCTCTCCTGGTCGACGTAGTGGATCGCTTCGACCTGTCCCGATAACTCGAGTTGGAGGTCGTAGAGATAGGACTGGATCGCTTCTTCGTCACCCGATTCGACGACGGGTGTATCGGACGTACTGGCAGTCCGTCGTTCGTTCTCCTCGTCCCAGTTGTCGATCGTGTTCGCCTCCTGAGCGGCGAGCGACTGTTGGTCTTCCAGCGCGTTCTCTTCGACGCTGTCGGTGATCTGGGCCGTCGCGACGAATCCGATCGCGCCGACGGAGAGGCCGAGTAGTAACAGGGCGATACCGAACTTCAGTGCGTAACTTCGTCGAATCGTCGATGGGACGATCCGTCGTATCGAATCGAGCATTGAGATAGAACAGTTATCATTATTCAAAAAACCTTCCTGTTTGACCTAGTATCTCGCCAGCCTACAGGAACGGAGTGAAAAATGTTATGGCCAAATAGGGTGTGCCGTTGACAGTTGTGTCGAACCCCGCTCGGTGCATTCAAACCGATTCGTTCCCTACCGTTGACTCGAGGCATGGAGAAAACGCCCCAGGGTACGTCCGTCGGCGTCGACGACCCGTACGAGTTCGCAGGCGTCTGTGACTATCTTACCGGCGAGGGGCGGTGTCGCTACGCGTTCGACCACTACGAACACGATCCGGAGTTCGCCCGTGAACGCGCGGCCGACGACTACGCCTGTCCCGTCGTCGATCCCGAAACCGACGAGACGTGGGCCGACTGCCCGCACTTTCGCTCTCGAAACCACGATCGGGAGTGCGTCCGCTGTGGACTCGAGGAAAAGCGCATGGCCCACGACGACGAGCGCCCGCTGCTCGAGGAACACCACCTCTCGTACGTCCGCAACGGCGAGGAGCTGACCCACGAGATCACGATCTACCTCTGTCGGTGGTGCCACTCGAAGGTCCACAACTCGTGGGCCCGGATCACCGACGACGCCGCGCCGGAGCCGGACGCGATCGCCGCGCTCGAACAGCGCCGGGGGCGCGAGTACGACGAACTGGGCTTCGAGTCGGCTGCAGAACGGTACGGTGACGATAAAGATGGCACCGATTGAGAGAAGCGGCCACCGGACGGCTCGCTATCCGGTGTTCTTCATCCCGGCCGCGATCCCCTTGACCGTCAGCCGAAGCGTTCGTTCTTCGATGTCGGTTCGGTGAGTTCGATCGAGGAGGTACACCTGCAGCAGGTTCAGCGGATCGACGTAGGGGTTGCGCCGCGCCAGGTTCTCGCCGAGCCAGTCGCGGGTGTGGAGGGTCTCCCGTTGACCGATAGTGGTGATCAACTCGGTCGCTCGCTCGTACTCGCCGGTCACTCGCGGGAAGAACCGACTCCGAAGGTCGTCGTTCGCCAGGTCGGCGTACTGTTCGGCGATTTCGAGTTCGGTCCGGGACAGCGAGAGCGCGGCGTTGTCGAGCGTGGTTCGGAAGAACGACCACTCCTCGTACATCTCCTGGAGGGTGTCTATCGAGCCGCCATCGTCCAGGTAGGCGTCGAGGCCCGTCGCGAGCGCGTACCAGCCCGGCAGGATACAGCGAGACTGCGTCCAGGAGAACACCCACGGGATCGCCCGCAGGTCCTCGACCGTTCGTTCGCCGCTGCGCGAGGCGGGGCGCGATCCCAGGTCGAGATCCTCGATGACCGTGATCGGCGTCGCCTGCTCGAAGTACCGGACGAAGCCGTCGCTCTCGAGGAGGTCGCGGTACTCGCGACGGGCGGCGTCGGCCATGGTCTCCATCGCCTCGACCCACTCGTCGCGCACCTCCTCTTCGGGCTGCTCTTTGGCGTACAGCCGCGCGCGAAGCTGTGCGTTGACCATCTGTTCGATGTTGCGCTCGGCGATGCGCGGGTTGGCGTACTTTTCGGCGATCGCCTCGCCCTGCTCGGTGAACTTGACCTGTCCTGTGACCGTGCTGTTCGGCAGCGCCAGCAGCGCCTCGTTCATCGGACCGCCGCCGCGGGAGATGGAGCCGCCGCGGCCGTGGAACAGCCGCATCGTCACGTCGTGATCGTCGCAGATCTCGCCCAGTCGGCGCTGGTTCTTGTACAGCGACCAGTTCGCCGCGAGGAAGCCGTTCTCCTTGTTCGAGTCGGAGTAGCCCAGCATGATCTCCTGCGTGTGCCCCCGTGCCTCGAGGGCCTGTGCGTAGGCCTCGTTCTCGAAGAGGGTCCCCATGATCCGGCGAGCGCCGGAGAGGGCGTACTCCGTCTCGAGCAGCGGCACGATGTCGAGTCCGCAGTGTTCGGGCAGGGAGACCACGCCGGCCTGGTCGGCGAGGAAGAGTACCTCGAGGACGTGGCTGGGTTCGTCGGTCATCGAGATGGCGTAGGTGTCGATGGCGTGGACGCCGTACTCGGTCTGCCAGTCCCCGAGGTTGGCGAACAGGTCGAGGACCTTCGTCGACGATTCCGAGAGCCCCTCGGTTTCGGAGAGGTCGACGACGGGTTCGTCCTGGAGAATCGCCTCGGTCAGCAGGTCGGCACGCTCTTCCTCGTCCATAGCGTGGTAGTCGATCCCCTCGCGATCGAGGGCCTCCGCGATGGCGTCGGTGTGGTTCTGCTGGTGTTCGCGAAGATCCAGACTGGCGAGCGAGAAGCCGAAGGTGGCGACCTGTCGCCGGATCGGGTCCACGTGCGCCTCGGCGACGCTCTCCGCGCCGTTGTTCCGGAGGCTCCGGGCGATGATCTCGAGGTCGTCGAGCAGGTCGTCGACCTCGTCGTAGCCGCCTGGGCGTACGTCGCCGACGCGCTGGAGCCGCTCGCGCATCAGCTTGAGCTTCTGTCGGTACGGCTCGTCGGGGTAGCGCTCCTCAGCGGTTCGGGCGCTGCCGGGCAGTCGCTCCCGATCGTCCTCGAGCGTGACCAGGAAGTCGGAGCCGGGGTCGATCCGGCTCCCGTCCTGACTGAGGACGCCCGACAACCGTTTGAGCTCCTCGCGATACTTTTCGAGGATCACCGAGCGCTGGCGTTCCAGCGTGTTCGCGGTCACCTCCGGGGTGACGTAGGGGTTTCCGTCCCGGTCGCTGCCCGCCCACGATCGGAACTCGAACAGCTTGGGGATCTCGAGGTCGCCTTCGACTTCGTCGTCGATCGCGTCCGCCAGTTCGTCGTACACTTCGCCGACGACGTCGAACAGCGTGTTCTCGAGGTACCACTGGACGTTTCGAGCCTCGTCCTCGGGCTCGGGCTGGCGGTTCCGGACCTGCGGCGTCTGCCAGAGACTCGTCACTTCGGCGTCGATATCCCGCCAGATCTGGCCCTCCTCCTTCTCGGTCAGCAGCCGCTCGTCGAGCGTCTCGAGTTCGGTCGAGATCGTTCGCAGCTTCGATTTGACCGTCTTGCGTCGGGCTTCCGTCGGGTGGGCCGTAAACGTCGGTTCGATCAGCACGTCGTCCAAGACCTGTCTGACGGTGTCGACGTCGCTGTTACCCAGCTCTTCGGCCGCGGTCTCGAGGCTGTCCTCGAGGGTCCCCTCGTGGGACTCCGTTCGAATCGTCCGCACCCGCTCGCGCTCTTCGGCGAGGTTGATCAGTTCGAAGTAGGTTGTGAACCCCCGAGCGACGACTCGCTGGTGGTGTGGCGACAGTCCGCGGAGGTCCGCGATGAGCGTATCGCGCGAGTCGAGCTCGCCCGATCGGTAATCGATCGCGGCCTGCCGACACGATTCGACCGTTTCGAACGCTCGTCGAGAGGTCTGGTCCTCCAAGACGTCGCCGAGCAACGCACCGAGCTCCCGGACGTCCTGTCGGATCTCCCTGTTGTGAAGTCGCATACCAAGAGCGTACGGCTTCTACCTCAAAAACCCCCGTGGAGGCTCGCTATCTCCCATTTCATCCTTTTCCGTGATAGTTACTGACGGTGACTGATTGGAGTGAAATCGGTCGATCACCGAGTCGAGAATCTGTCACGTACTCACACCTCGGTGTAGACCGGTCAGTAGCGTTTCATGTGAGAATTAGCAACTCGGATTCGAGTACTTTTATCGGGTCCGACAGTAGCCCACGGCGAGACCGTCATTCAATTATTTTGATCGATGATGATAGACATTCCGACGAAATTGATGAGATCGAACTGGCGCGCGCACTCCTCGCGGGCGAATATCAGTTTCCTATTTGACGTATTGACGAGGTCGATCTCGTTCCGTGTCGACCGCGTCAGCCACCGCGTTTTCGATACCAGACTCGAGCTCCGACCGGCGACTCGTCTGCCTTGAGCTCCAGTCTGCGCAACACTAACGCCTGGATGGCGGGCGTGACGACGAGTTCGACCGTCCCTCCACTGTCGGCCTGCAGTTCGAAGACGCAGTGTCCGTCCCGCTCGTCGATGCGTTCGATCGTCCCGACCGACCACCGATCGACGTCGTGGGTCGGTTCTCGAGCGTGGATTCGATCGTGGTTCATAGACGCATGGAGGTCGAGCAAACGGTTGAAGCCACGGTGCCGACGGTGCGAGTTTGCCCCATCGTCCGTCAGTAATCGCCGAGCACGCCGAGCCGCCTCGCTCTGCGGGTCGCGTACTGAAAGACCGCGTAGCCCACAACCACGTAGCCGCCAGCGACCGCGACCAGGAGGCCGAGGTCGGTCGGCGAGAACTCCCAGAGACGAACGCCGTCGACCATCGCCCGCTGGAGGAGTGCGCTCCCGTGAGCGAGGGGGAGAAATCGCATCCACCCGAGTTCGAACGCGGGTGCCGAAATCAGGACGATGAATCCGAACTGGAGGAGATTCAGCCAGTTTCCGACCTGTTTGTAGAGCACCGTGACGCCGCCGGCCGCCAGACCGAGTCCGAGCACCGACACGATGCTGAGCGTCGCGACGACGACGATCGTAAACAGGTTCAGTTCGAGCGTCGTCCCGGTGATCAGGATCATCGCGACCAGAATCACCGTCGAGGTGATGAACGTCCGAACGATCTTCGCGACCCCTTTCAGCATCGCGACGGGTGCGAACCCGAACGGCGTCATCACGTGGCGCTCGAGGGTGCCCCACTGCACTTCGCTTCCGATATCGTTCGAGATGGAGGAGTACGCACCCACCGACAGCGTCCACAGGAAGTAGCCGACGATGATCCCTTCGATCGAGTCGGTGAGCGCCTGCCCGGCGATCATCTGTCCGCCGTAAAAGAGCACCCCGAAAAAGAACAGGGAGATGACGATGCCCCCGATAGCGTTCGCCGGATAGCGCACGAAAATCAGAAACTCGCGGTAGAGCACGGCCCGTGCGAGGTGATAGTAGCCGGCTGGTTGCGGCGTTACGTCCTCCTCGCGCAGCCGTTGGCTCATCGTTCCCCCCGATCGACCGCCGTCAAATCGACGAACACGTCCTCGAGGTCGGGTTCGATCGTCCGCACTCGCTCGAGCGTCACGCCCGCGGCGCGGAGCGTGTCAAACAACTCGTAGAACCCGTCGCTGTCCGTCGTCAGTTCGATCACGTTGCCACGGTCGTACGGCTCGACGCGAATTCCGGCGAATCGGTCCTCGAGACGCGACACGATCGCCGCGTCGAGGTCGCGGCTCGCGATCTGCACGCGGTGGCGATCCGTCCCGTCCAGCAGCGCCGCCACGGTGTCGTCGGCGATGATCGCTCCGTCGGACATGATGAGGACGCGGTCACAGACCGTCTCGACGACGTCCATGTCGTGGCTGCTGAGGATAACGGTGAGATTCTCTTCCTCGACGAGCCGTCGCAACTCCCGCTGGAGGGTTCGAGAGCTCTCGATGTCCAGCCCCAGCGTCGGTTCGTCGAGAAAGACGACTTCCGCACCTCCCGCCAGAACGCTCGCTAACGATACTTTCTGCTTCATCCCGCGCGATAGCTCGCGGACGGGAACGTCCGCCTTCGCTTCGAGTCCCAACTGCGTCAGGAGCCGATCGTGACGGTCGCGCACCGAATCCGGATCGACGCCGCTGATCGTCGCGAAGTATCGAAGGTTCTCCCGAACGGTGAGCCGCCAGTAGTCGTTTCGCGCCCCCTCGAGCATCGCGTCGACGTACGCGTACGCCTCTCGAGGTCGATCGTAGACGTCGATCCCCCGTATTCGAACGGTCCCCGCGTCCGGCAACACCATTCCGAGAATCGACTTGATGAGCGTCGTCTTCCCGGCCCCGTTCGGGCCGAGCAATCCCACTATCGAGCCGGTTTCGATCTCGAAGGAGACGTCGTCTACGGCGGTCACCGCCGTCGGACCGTCACCGAATCGCTTGCTGAGGCCGGTCACGGAAACGGCGACGTCGTGACGGTTCGTTGTCGCGGTCTCGGTCCCGGCAGCGACGTCGCCCCCGGTGAGTGGAGCGGCATCGGCCGACGGAGATCCAGCGGATTCCACAGCGACTCCTCCACTGGGCCGGGAGCCAGCGACTTCCTCATTCGACGATCCGTCGTTGTCTCGCGCGGTCACTGTGGCGATTTAAGCGTGGTAGCTACAAAAGCGCGCGGCCAACGGGAGTTCGATACCGATCCGAGACTGCAACGGTTCCACTCGACAGCCACAGAACTCCGCGACACCGCGGGAACGGAGTGACCTGCAGCACATCCGCCGATCCAGCGCCACGTTTTTACGAACTAGTCGTGTCGATGGCACCGTGGGACGCTATCAACCTGGGCAACACGATTCGTTTATTAGCTGTAATACGCCTCGTTGCGGGGCAAGCAACGCTCCTGAAGGATCTCCGGAGTACGATACCGACTGCTGGCGGTGTGGGGAACCGCTCGGTGGAAAGCCCGAACCAGGTGATACCGTTCACGTCGACATCGTCGACGAGAAAGCCGACGGGACGCTCGTCTGCAAAACGGAAAGCGGGTTCGTCCTCTTTCTCGAGGCGGATATCGCGGCGATCGAAGCGACGGTTCGAGTAACCTCCGTCGACGAGACGTACGGCGAAGCAGAACTCGTCGAAACGGGCTCGTAGCTGGGGCGGCGTTACGATCTGTCTCGGTTGCGAAGGGGTGCTTCGGTAGGGACTCGAATTATGCGAAACGCTCATTACTGCTCGTGATTCTCTACTTCAAGTCTCCGATCATACACTTTTTGTCAGCTACGTTCGCAAAAATGCTCCGTCAGGGATTTGAACTACGCGAAACACTCGCTACGCTCACGTTTCTCTAATTCAAATCCAGGGTCGCATTTTCGGCTCACGAGGTTGTTCGCCGAGAAGTGCTCCGTCAGGGATTTGAACCCTAGTCATTGCCGTGAGAGTCCGCTCTGATTGAAAGACCGTTCAGACGACTCTCAATCCCCCGAAATCGCCGACGACCGTGATTTCGGCCCGTTCAGTCACAACTGACGGTCGCTTCCTATATAAAAACCCGCGAGTTTGCCCCTCGGGCAAAGCCGACTCGCATAGCCCCGTTGTTATGCGAACCGGATCGACTTCCAACGGCAGCGCGACCCGAATAGCGCTAAGGCTAGGTTTGTCATGACTCAGTGGCCTGTGTCGAAGCCCTCAGACCAAGGTGTTTCTCCCTCCAGTGATCAAGCCGTAGCTTAGAAGCGTGGGTGGCATCCCACTACTTACCTATCTGGCGACCCGCGGGTATACAATGGCAGTACCAGATGTCCAACAGCCCCTGTCGGCTATTGGATGTGATGCGTGCCAGTCTGCCGTCCAATCTGGCGGGCAGCAGGAGTTGTCGTTTCTTCTCTTGGACCAGCTCACGATTCCCGTCCTCAGCTGTGACGAGCACCTTGAACAGTTCTCTTCGGTCTGTGGATTGACATCCGAAGACACGGTCGATCTCCTGCATCATCTACCGGCCGGCGGATTGTCGTGTCCCAGCTGCCGTCTTGTCCCGTACAATTCGCCGCATCCACTAGTCCGAGTCCAAGACGGCGCCATCATTCCGTTGGCGTGTCCGGAGCACCAAACCGAGATCGTCCAACGGTTCCAGACGGGAATCCAGACACAGCACCAGCTGACGGTCGGCCTCGATACTAGCACAGGTCCATCCCTGAAGGATCCGTAATCCCGTTAATTTCGGGTCATTCTTGTTCGAGTTCGATACGCTCAAATTGGCCTCTTCCAGTTCGTTTGTGACTATCTGCTAACGCCGACGACAACAACGTACGTTCCGCTTTTCGGAGATGCTCGTGCAGTGTTGCCCGGCTGATCTCTAACTCTATCGCGAGGTCTTCGTTCGTAATCTTTCGGGGCCAGTCGTAGTACCCCCGCGCGAGCGCTTCGGTGACAACTTCTCGCTGTCGCTCAGTTAATGGCGAGTCGGTGGTCGCTCTGAACTCCTCGAGTTTGCCGAGTGTGACCGTTCCGAACCCCTCTAAATCGTCGATAATGTTTTTGAGATCTTCACGCTGGAATACGAGAACGTTGTACTCGCGTTGACGGCCCGAAACCGTATTTGACCGGCGCAGTGTGCCGTGGTTCTGATAGATGGCCGTATACGCACCGCACGAGGGTTTGGTTATGAGTAGATTCTCGTCATCGAGACGCTTGACGTGATTAACGTGATCCGCATGCTCGAGGTCCGATTGAAAGGAATCTGCATGAGGGCCGGCGTGAAGAACGAAGGTGACGAACCCGTTTTGGATCTCCTCGATTTCGATCGGAATCGGCGCATCGATATCCGCCGTAAGTTCTCTGAGAATGCACTCTCGGTGCTGTGTGAAATGGAGTGTGGCGGTAAACATCGCTTCGCTACTGTGCCAATACCTCCCAAGGTGAAAAAGCACTCGATGAGGTCAGAATACCGTGAGTGGCTAACCAGTATTTAATCAGCCAACAGCTGTTGGGGAAATTCTTACTCCCCAACACGGTGTCTACCACACTGTACGATAACATATGACACATAATCTCGGCGTTGACGTGGGTGGTACGTTTACGGACGTTATCGTCTTCGACGAAACGACCCACGAAATCACGATAGACAAGGTTCTCTCGACGCCCAGTAATCCATCGGAGGGCGTGGTTCACGGGATCGAGGAGGCAACGGCAAAAGCGAACACATCGGTATCCGAACTTGACCTCCTGTTTCACGGTACGACAGTCGTGACGAACATGCTCTTGGAGGAGACGGGGGCGCGCGTCGGACTCATTACGACTGCTGGGCACGAAGACATCCTCCACTTGGCACGAGCGTGGACGCCCGGCCCACTCTATGGCTGGATGGACATGGAGAAACCGGATCCGCTCGCTGACCTCGTGGATACCCGAGGTATAGCTGGTACGATCAGTTCACCAGATGGGAACGAGACCGAATCGCTCGACGAAGAAGAAATCAGAGATGCCGTCAAGGAACTCGAGGCAGCTGGCGTCGAGTCGCTGACCGTTGCGTTGTTGAACGCGTACCTCAATCCCGAACACGAAGAACGCGTCCGCGAAATTATCGCCGAAGAGGCACCGGAGCTTCCGGTATCGATTTCCTCCGAGATCGTCCCGGAGTACGGTGAGTACGAACGGACGCTGACGACCGTCATCAACGACTACGCACGGCCAACGGTCATCGAGTATCTCGAGGATCTCGACGACTCGCTCGCAGACGGTGATTCGACGGCCACGATGAACGTCGTTCGGTCCGACGGTGGGCTCATGAGTTCGAAAGCCGCCAAGGAGCGGCCGGTCGAACTCGCGCTGTCGGGACCCAGTGGTGGCGTCGTCGGTGCGGCGACCATCGCGTCGAAGAAGGGCGTTCCCGACGTATTGACGCTCGATATGGGTGGGACGTCGACTGACGTGTCACTCGTCGAAGACGGAACCCCTGAGACGACCCGCCAGACGAAGGTCGGCTATCGAGAATTCAAATCTCGATCGGTCGATGTGAACACGGTCGGAGCCGGCGGAGGCTCGATCGCCCGCGTGCAACTGAGCGGATCGTTACAGGTTGGCCCGGAGAGTTCCGGTGCCGACCCCGGGCCGGCGTGTTATGGCTTGGGCGGAGACGAACCGACTGTGACGGACGCGAACGTCGTCCTCGGTCGGATTCCGCCGAGTGTCCAACTCGGCGGCCGGATGGAACTCGATAGAGAGGCAGCCCACGATGCTGTGGCGACAGTCGCCGACGAGCGTGGGACTTCGGTCGAGGAGGCCGCTCAAGCGATCCTCGACATCGTCAACGAGAACATGCACAGCGCACTCCGCGTCGTGTCCGTCGAACAGGGCTACGATCCCCGAGAGTTCGGACTCGTTGCCTTCGGCGGTGCCGGGCCGATGCACGCTAACGCGCTTGCAGATATCATGGACGCCTACCCCCTGATCATCCCACCGGGACCGGGCGTTATGTCGGCGTTTGGTTTCTTGACCTCCGACATCCAAAACGAGTTCTCGGAGACGTATCTGGAGACCGAGGAAGATGTCGACGGCGGGGATGTCTACGAAAAACTGCGGGATCTCGAGGCCGAAGCGACTGACTGGCTTGTCTCCGAAGGCGTCGACGAAACCGACCACGAGTTCGAGTACTTCGCCGAATGTCGCTACTTCCGCCAGGACATCCAGATGTCGATCCCGGTGACGATTGAGAACCTCCGTGGCGAGACAGGGCTCGCAGAAATCAAAGGCGATTTCGAGAGCCGTCACGACCGCCAGTTCGGATTCTCGCTCGATGCACCGCTCGAGATTGCGAATCTCCGCGTCATCGGCAAAGGAACGCTGCAGGGTGTTACTATCGAGGAACAGGAGCTGACAGATGCCGATCCGAGTGCCGCTGAGATCGACGACAACGACGTGTACTTCAGCGGTGACACCTACGAGACGCCGATCTACGATCGCACCGAGTTGCGTCCGGGCAACGAGATCGACGGGCCAGCGATCGTCACCGACGACGATTCGACAGTCGTCCTGCAGCCGGATCACAGTGCGACTATCGACCGCTACGGAAACATCGAGATTAACAGAGGTGAGGGTCAGTGAGCAATTCAACACCAGCGTTCGTCGGCGAGCACGATGTCGATCAGACGACGCTCGATATTATCGAGAGTACGCTTTCGAATACCCGCGAGGAGATGGATCGGGTCGTCGAAACGACGGCGATCAGTCCAGTCATCCGCGAACAGTCCGACCAGTTCCCGCTCATCGCAGATGCGGAGGGACGAATGGTCATGGGCCAGTTCGGTTCGGCGATTGACACCATCCTCGAGAACTCGCCGTTCGAGCGCGAGGACCTCGAGGACGGCGACGTGATCGCGACCAACGATCCCTACATGTGTGCCGGTGCCGTCTCGCACACGCCGGACATGCTCCTGTTGCGCCCGATCTTCTACGAGGACGACCTCGTGGGCTTCTCGAGCCAGTGGGGCAACCTGATGGACGTCGGCGGGAAGACCCCCGGCAGCATGCCCGTACAGGCGAGTACGATCTTCGAAGAGGGGATGCGACTGCCGCCGGTCAAACTCTACAAGCAAGGTGAGATCGACAGCGAACTGCTCCGCTCGTTCGCCCACAACACGCGGCTCCCCGAGCACGCAGAAGCCGACATCAAAGCGTTAGCTGCAGGGACGAAGGCCGCGGAGACTCGCGTTCACGAACTCTGTGATCGCTTCGGCAAGGAAACGTACGTGGAAGCCTGCGATGCTATCCTCGACCGCACCCGGGACGGGATGGTCGACCTCATTCACGAGTTCATTCCTGAGGGCGAACGCTACACCTTCGAAGATTACGTCGACGACGACGGGATGGGCAACGGCCCGATCAAACTCCACCTCGAGATCTACCGGGAGGGAGAAACGGTCTATCTCGACTGGACCGGTACGGACGAGCAGGTGCCGGGCACGGTGAACTTCCTACTGAACGAGAAGATGTTCAAAATGTTCACCGGGGTCTTCCTCATCATGGCGTTTGACCCGTTGCTCACGTTCAACGACGGCTACTACGATCTCTTCGAAGTGACCCTGCCCGAAGGGTCGGTTATCCAGCCGGAGTTCCCAGCACCGCTGGGGAATCGCCTGCCGCTTATGGCCCGGCAGTTCGACGTTCTGCAGGCGACCTTCTCGAAACTCATCGACGGATTTTCCGTGGCGGGCAGCTACGGGACGTCGCCGAATCTCGTTTACGCAGGAACGGACTCGGACGGAAACGAATTCCAGATGCTCGAAATTCTCTACGGCGGTATTCCGGCCCGGCCGGGCGGTGACGGACTCGACGGTCACTCGTGGTGGCCGCTGTTCCGGACGGTCCCCGCCGAGTATCAGGAAGCCTACTACCCGCTAACGATCGACGAGTACAGCACCCGCGCTGATACTGGCGGTGCCGGCGAGTTCCGCGGCGGTCACGGGATTACGAAGGTATACACTTTCGAGGAAGACGGTGCGATCACGTTCCAAGACGACCGTGCACACACGTATCCGTGGGGCGTCGATGGCGGCAAGCACGCCCAAACGAGCGAGAAGAAACTGATTCGGGCCGATGGGACCGAAGCAGAGCTCCCATCGAAAGTCGAAAACGTGGTCGTAGCGGCAGGTGACAAACTCGTCTTCAGCACCGCTGGTGGCGGTGGACTCGGAGATCCGCTCGAGCGCGAGGCTGCCGTCGTCGCCGAAGAAGTCGAACGCGGACTTCTCACCGAAACGGCTGCCCGATCGGACTTCGGCGTTGTCCTCACCGAGGACGGCACCGTCGACGAGGCAGCCACTGACGACCAACGCGATGAGATTCGGGCGAACCGTGACGGTCTCCAGAAGTTCGATTACGGTCCGTTACCGGACGACGAAACGCTCGAAGCACGTATCGCCGACGAGCGCCGGGCGTTCGAGAATCGAAACAACTGAGCAACGGACGAATACGATCAACCTACCACATCATGGATTGGCCAACCGACATTGACGCCGGCTACGACGAGGACGACTTCGGGAAGAGCGTCGGCCTCGGCGACCGGCCCGCACTACTAGTTATCGATCTGATAAACGCCTTCACCGATCCCGATACCAGTCTCGGATCGGATGTTACCGACGTGCTCGAACAGACCGACCGCCTGCTCGAGTGCTTCCGGGAGCACGATCTGCCCCGGTATTTCACGACCGTAGCGTTCGAAGAGTCCTACGGCGATGCCGGACGATTCATCGAGAAGGTACCCGCATTGCGAGAGTTGCAACTCGGAACCGAGGCGGTCGAAGTGGACGATCGGATTGCACCCGTAGGTGACGAGCGAGTCATCCTGAAAAAGTACGCGAGTGCATTCTTCGGAACGGATCTGCAAACGGAGCTAACGACACAGGGTGTAGATACGCTCGTTCTCGCTGGCGTTACGACGAGTGGCTGTATCCGAGCAACGGCCGTCGATAGTCTCCAGCACGGCTACCGCACCATCGTTCCGGCCGACGCGGTCGGTGACCGCGCTGACGGACCACACCTAGCGAATCTCTACGATATCGACGCGAAATACGGTGACGTCGTGACAACTGATAGCGTACTCGAACACCTCTCAACCAATGCATAACCACGCCGACAACGACCGATCTCCATCGACACCGACTTCCACGGCTGCGCCGAGTGATTCGCTATGACTGACGCCGGTGCAACACTGCGAGAGCGCCTCGAGCGTGACGAACTACTGACCTGTCCCGGTGTCCACGACCCGCTCACGGCCGGCGTTGCCGACGCCATAGGCTTCGACGCCATCTACATGACCGGATACGGGACATCACTCTCGAAAACCGGCTATCCCGATGCCGGTTTCATCACGATGCCGGAGATGATCGACAACGCCGCGAACATTCAGGAGCGGATCGATGTCCCACTCATCGCCGATTCAGACAACGGGTACGGCAACGCGACGAACGTCGTCCGAACCGTTCGGGAGTACATCAAAGCTGGCGTTGGCGCCATCCACATCGAAGACCAAACGTTCCCGAAGCGGTGTGGGCATACAAAAGGACGACAGGTCATCCCACGAGAGGAAGCAGTCGGAAAGATCGAAGCCGCCGCCGACGTCCGAGACGACCGTGCTGAGGACTTCGTTCTCATCGCCCGGACTGATGCCCGTGGCACCGGTGATGGCTCGCTCGACGAGGCGATCAGTCGTGTGAACGATTTCCTTGAAGTTGGCGCTGATATTGCGTTCGTCGAGGGGCCAACCGACGAGTCAGAACTCGAGCGCATCGGCCGTGAAGTCGACGGACCAATCATCTACAACTTCGTCGGCGATCTTGGCTCCTCGCCGTACGTCGATCTCTCGTCGCTTGAGGAGTGGGGGTTCGACCTCGTTATATTCCCTATTGCCGCAACACTATCGACCATCGCAAACGTCCACGCCGACCTAAGCGCTTTCGCCGAGGATCCAGTGGCGGCGATGCGGGATATCGATGACGAGTTCAACGAACAACCGGTCGGAAGCCTCCACGAGTTCGCCGGATTCCCTGAAGTCATTGAATGGGAGCGACGGTATCTTCCTGATGACGAGCAGAACAAATACGACGGCTCGTTAGGTGATGACCCGGAGACTGAGTGAGAGTTATCACTCAACAGGGTTCTCTATCAGTTGACAATGCCTTTTTCACCCAGAGTGAAATATGGAATCTGCGTTTGGGCCACAATTAGTATGGCCGTTCTCACAGAAATGTAAGGAGGAAGCCCACGACTTCAGTCGTGAGAGGAATCCGACAAGGCCCGATTGTACTCCTCTACAGGTAGTACTTCCTGGACATCAATACATTCACTATCAAAGTGGTTGTTCATAGTTAGTGGTTGATTCTTCAAAAACGACGACGAGAATAGCGATACTATTGGTTAGGTAGTGAGCTAGCTCGCGCTACTATACATAACCTCCTCGAGGTCGTCGAAGACGAGATACTTCTGTTCGTCACTACGTGCTGTGAGTAGCAGGTCGGTGTCGTACTCCTCACCCTCGAGGGTGGCACTATCGACAGTCGCACTGACGACTATCTGATGATAGTCGTTTTCGAGATTGACGCTGACACACTCATTTTCGTAGTGATATTGGTGATAGAGTGACATCACAGTGTACTCCGCCATCGGCACCGACGCTTCGTCGTCAGTTCCAGCGGTATCTCTACGCCAGAGGAATGCGAGGATTTGGTCGCCCTCTGTGATTGGCGTCTCTCGGTCGTATTCAGCTGATCCGCCTCGTAGCATGGATAGATGAACACACCGATCGCATGTCTTCTCTCCGTGATCAGTGACTACCGGTTCGCCTGAGATCTGTTGCTCCGCTCGCTCGAGTTCAGTACTCATGATTCCACCGACCCGCTTTCTGGGTCCAGTTCTTCGTTGTGTTCAGAAGTCGTTTCCTCTCGGCTTTCGCCGTCTTTATGCGATCAACGGTGATTAGGTGATTTTGTGCGGTCATGATATCGACTCGGCATTGCCCTTGATGTCCGCACGGTGAGGTCATGATCACCGTTTTAGGGACGGTGATCAGCCCCTCGCAACTTTTCGGAGTCGACCTCCGCATAGCCGCGGCATCGACCAAGGGTAGTTCGATTCGGTTAGGGCTCGAACATAAAGATTCCCCATACCCCCACGTGGGTTCCGACGTCTCGAAGGTCCCCTACCCACTCCCAATTATCTGGCAAGAACACCAGATTAGATCGCGACTGTCACCTCTATGTGAATACCCGCCTCTAAATCATCCAGATAGGAACGGATTCCAATCCACGGAACTGTCTCATATGAAGTTGGTCACAGCTTCTATTGGATTGTGTTGGAGAGTAACCCTGTGTGCTGATTAGTCTATTCAGAAATGAGTTGATTCTCACTCCGATAGACCATTTGCATCGGTAGCCCCTTCGCATCGGTCTGTGGATCTGATGGGAGTCGGTGAAACTCCCTATTTGGCGCACAGGCTGTGAGTGCAAGCGCACATGCATCCAGCACGTCATCGAGACCGACTCTGTGGCCCTCTCGTCCAAGTTCTTGAGCCACTGTCCGCCAGTCTCCCTGCGTATATTCAGGTACGTCCCTGAGTACAGCCAATCGTTCTGCAACTCCGGATGCGGTATGTTTGCTGTGTTCAAGCGGCGTGCCTTTCAGTGCACGAAAACACACTTCTGGATGCCCTTCAATCAGAACCTCTCGGTCGCCATCGCCTAAGAGTAGGTTTTCCACCTCCACAATTCCTTCTGAGATACCGGCTGCCTGTTGCGTTAGCCGTTTTCCAGTCAGTTCTTCGTTCGTATCGCCTATTTCGCTATGATCAGCACCAGCTGCAGCTAACTTCGAAGCCTCTCGTGCCGGCGCAGTAAACACCGACCTGTATTGCGACCCGATGACCTTCCTAGCGAGGGCGTCACAGTGCCGAGAAAGTTCTCCGTCTTCTTCGACGCACGAACACGCATCTGATTCGAGCGACTCACAGAGTCCGATTGGGACATCGACAACGATCCGGCATGCAGATGTACCGTAGTGATCCCAAACACCCGTGATCTCCTCGAATACCTCTACCGATGGGGGGTCCGACCCGTCTGTATATGCTATAGAAACCCACTCGCCGGACGACCAGTCAACCCCAACGTACTGTGTACACATCTGTGACTCGACTTTATGGCTAACTGACTTGTATCTATGGTAGCGCAACCAAGCTCATCCGTCTCATTACGGATCCGGATTAGAACCCACTGCGAAGGCGGCGGGACATAGTTCCAAGCATTAGTCTCTCTGCAAATATTTCCCGTCACGTTACATATTCAAGGCGTTGAAGTCTGGATCATCAGGTACGGTGTTCCCGGTCGAGGTGTGTAGAACGAGATTGTTCCGAATTGAATCGGCAGAGACCCAAACGAGACCCAGTCGTTCGATGCCTCGAAAATCCCCTGCTGGATGACCATCAACTCAAGCGGTGGCGCGATCAACGCGGTCATAGCGCCCAATTCAGCTGTAACCTCTCCCATGAGCAATACGGCCATCCCAGCCCACACGAGGACACCAGAAACAACCACTGAGGGTCGAGCGGTCAGCACCCATATCGCAGCAAGAATCAGGAGCGCTCCGAGTCCTCCGCCATTGAAACACGCTGTCAAGGCGTCTTCGAAACGGTCGATGAGATTGAGACCACCGATCAAAAACAAGCGATTGACGAGCTTATCAACCGGGCTGAGAACGCTATCGACACTGGTGACGCCGTCTACCTCGAGGCCGATTCTAACGTCGCCTAACAGCACTACGAAGAAGCACTGGAAGCGTTGGAAGCGGCCAGAGTAGTAGCAACCGAATTGGATTTTGCTCGTCGGTCAATTCGCACGTGTAGTGTGTGGTACATTCATACAAGGAATTATATAAATAAGAGTGTTTCAACAGAGTCAATATTTTATGCAACTAACCGGTATTCACTCCTGCCTCAAACTGTACCGTATTTGCTGGTTTTATTCACGCTATAGTTATTAGGGTAATGAGATTTGAGGAAACGCAATCACAGAGATACTGACTGTACCGAAGCTCAAATCCGACGTCAAAACAGGTGGTATAGATTACTATAAAAGAAAATAGCAGTTCAGAAATCGCTGAACCACCGTCAATTATATACAAGTACACCAACGATCAGGTGTAAGAGCATGTCGACACTACTTGTTCAATCCTGCTCGAAATCCAAAAAACAGACGCCTGAACCCATTTCTGCACTCGATTTGTACTCAGGCTACTTCTTCAAAATTATAAAAAAGTCGAGAAGAGAGGGGACAGTGAACTCTGATATAGATATAGGAATTTTGTCTGCAAAATATGGATTCGTCAAAGCTAATGAAAAAATATCGGCATATGACCGCAAAATGGATACTCAGCGTGCGACAGAACTTGGGCCGACAATGAGGCAGCAGCTACACCAATATATATCTAACATGGGATATGAACGGGTCGTAATCAATGCTGGTAAAGAATATCGTAAAGCGATTGACGGGTTCGACAATGATCTATCTGTCAATACGTACCACGTATGTGGTGATGGACTTGGCCTAAAAGGGCAATCATTGAAACAATTCCTGAGAGGAAATGAATCGGGTATCAAGAGAGCAAACTAATGTCTAAGTCAATTATATCACCTGTCGATTTCGAAGTGACGTCGACAGCTGGCGATGCTCGAGCAGGGTTACTCTCGGTTGGAGAGACGGTTATTCAGACGCCAAATCTATTTCCTGTATTGAATTTTTACGGTGGTGGCACAATAAACAGCAACTACGGTGGTGGAATTCACCGAACTATCAAAGAGTTCCTGATAGGTCACAGCCGAGTTGACGGTGGTGATTACTCGAGGTTCTTTGATGGGGTGATGACGTCCGTTTCGTCGCTGACTGACTACAATATTACTCGAGAACGGTATGACGACTATGTTTCCCAGCCTGTCAAAGAACGCGACCTCTTCTCACCTTTTTCTGGAGCCTTATTTATCGATTCTGGAGGATTCAAATTCCTCAGTAGCAAGGAACTCGACGGGAGCAATTTCCAAATCGAGATTGATCAAAAGAAGGTCTACGAGATTCAGCAGAAGATGGGTGCAGATATAATTGTCAACCTTGACCGACCGATTGCACCCGATGATACGCACAAACAACGTATCGAGAAAGCTCAGCAAACCGGGGCGAACATCGCAAAGTTCCTCGAATTATCGTCTGACTTCCACGGTGCCCGATATCTAACACTTCATGGTTACAACTATTCCATGATGGATGAGTTTCTCACTGAGATCACCCGCTATACGAGCGCTGAAACGCTTCGGTCAGCTTTTGATGGAATTGCCTTAGGGAGTCTCGTTCCGAAAAAAGATGACCGGAACGCACTCATTGACGCCGTTATCGACTGTCGTGCTGTTCTCAAAGATTGGGGGTTCAAGGAACTACCGCTCCACGTTCTTGGAATCTCGAGCCGGGCGATCCCGCTTCTCGTCGCACTTGGAGTGGATACCTTCGACTCATCAACATACCTCCAAACCGCCATAAACGGTGGATATTGTACGTCATTGATGGAGACGGTAGACGTTTCCGAGGCAAATCCCGAACAGTGTGACTGTCCTGTCTGCTCATCAGAGCATCTGAAAGAGTGGATGAGAGGAAATGCACCCTATCAGAAAGACATGCTAGGGGCGGTTGCGATGCACAACTTAATAGTTCAAAAGCGAGCAATCTTTGAAATACGTGACCGAGTCAGACGTGGTGAAACTGAACCGCTAATTGAATACATCGAATCAACCGTGGCGCAGGATAAACCAACGCGAGACCACGCGCACCGTGTTGTCAACCACTCACTTGGAGGGTACTTCTAATGAAAAAGAATCCGAAAGTTAACGAGGTTAATGAATTTCTCGAGATTGCCAGCGACTTCGAAGACCCACTCGAGGTGATCCGGGAATCACTATCGAACGCTTACGACGCGAATGCATCAACCATCGAAATTGAAATCAGAAGCCGTGAAATGGGCTCTGATATCATCATCGACGACGATGGCGACGGAATGACCTTGCGTGATCTCGAGTCGTTTTTTGATTTAGGGAACTCACGAAAGACGGATTCGATCGGGTACAAGGGCCACGGTACGAAGATATTCTACAAGAGCGATCGCATCGTTGTTAATACTGCTTCTGATGAGGCGAATCTCCGCGCAGAGATGGACGAACCTTGGAAGAAGCTCAACCAAAGAGAGCTTCCACAGTATGAGGTGACCGAAACACCAGTTAGGAAAGGGAACTCCGGGACGAGGATTCGAATCCGAAACTTTCGATCCGGACAAGGGTTCGATCCGGAATCGCTCACCTATAACAAAATTGAACATTATCTGAAGTGGAAAACGATCGCCGGATCAACGGCGTATCTGTTCGATGACGAGGACCGGGAGATGAACATCACAGTAAAGTTGGGTGACGAAATCGACGATTCCAGATCCAAACTAGAAACGACGACTCGGTTCGAATTCCCCGAGGAACAACTTGACCCCGACACGTCTTCGGAATTCCCAGCCGAGAGGATGTGTAAGCACTACGAGCCGACCGAAGTTGAGGTGGAACACGATGGTGGCACAGCGACATTACAGATAGTCGGCATGGTTGGTGGGAAGGCCGCCCGAAACGAACTGCCGACTTACGGTAAGCACTCCGCACAGTTTGGTGTCTGGCTGGCGAAAGATCACATCAAGGTCGAGCGCCTGAATGAAGCGATTTCACACGACAACGAGTTCCTTCATTTCTTCTTCGTTGTCAACTGTCAGGATATCGAACTCTCAGCAAACCGGGAGTCGATTCGGAACAAATCCAGTTCTGTGTACCAGCGGCTCACAGAGGAGGCCGAATACTATCTTTCGAAGGTTACCCAGGATCCGTGGTTCAAAGAGTACCTCGAGGTTCGTCGAGATGCCGAAATCAAGCGTCGTGCCCGAAACCGCCGGAGTTCATTGAAGGAACGTCGAGAACGCGTCGAATCAGGGCAATCGCTCGACCCAACCAATCGAACGGAGGTCCTGCTCGCACTCGAGCGCTTCAACGGTAAATCGGATGCTTCGACGATTATTGTCGAGGATTTCGAACCCAGCGCCGATGTTCATGCAATAGTGAGACAAGGTGGTAAACTCAGAAACGCAGCTGTACATCATTCTCTAACGGATCACTTTGAGGATGATCTCACATTCGAAGAAGTTAATCTCATCATCTGCTGGGAGTATGGCGACCCCACAACGCTGCGTGAATATGAACGAACGGGTTATCTTGGTGGCGAGATTGAATTTCAACTCGAAAGTAACGGGCTCGTTTACGAAGACGACGGACAGTCTTTCATCGAAATCCTCTGTCTGAATCAGGAGTCCGATGAAGTGACGCGGCAAGCGGTCATCAGCGACTGAGTCGACAAATAAATTCGTTCGAGAACTCTTATGCGGGTACAGCGAAGTAGACGCACTCTACTCCCGATCATGACGGAACAAGAAACCGCGCCGCTTTCTGTTTAGAAATCAGAACAGTGGATGTCGAGCTCTGTTTCAAGATACGCTTCGATACTTTCGTATTCGTTCTCGATGATCTCACAGAGTTCGCGGTTGAGAGAGAAGCCTCCTCGAGTGATGTTTGCAGACCCCATGTACACGTATTCGTTACAGATCACGGCTTTCGCATGGAGGTCGTCGAGTTCGATGAGGGTAATATGATCAGGCAGTCTGCGACGAAGATAGTTGTTGTGTGATTCACCCTTCTTAACGATGATCATCACCTCCGTTTCTGGTAGCTGGTGGAGTGCCTTGGATAGACGAAGCGTACGGTCTTCGAGAGCGTTCGTCACCGGGAACTTGAGTTCAACATCGCTCATCCACGGCGAAACGATTGCGACCCGTCGGGCATGGACGAGCGTGTACCCGATGAAATACGCGAGGCTGTTAGAAGTCAATGAAAACGCTTGTACCATCTATCTCACCTGCGGGCGGAAGCTCTCGGTCGAACATAGCGCTGGTAGCGTTTTCAGAGGGGACTGTAGTAAGGATGAAATCACGGAGTGCCTCGAGCACCACATAGCTTAACGAGTCATTCTGATCGTGCCCGGAAATACATTCCGAGAGATGGAGGTTCTCGACGCAGCCATCGATGTCCGGCGAATAGAACATCGTCTCGACGCGATCGAGGTCATCGATATCAATCTTAAGTGCCGATACTTCACCCTCTGGGAATTCGTCTGCACCGTCAACCTGCTCACGAGCGACGACGTGTTTAGTTCGGATTGCTTCGTCCAGCGTTACACCTTCATCAGTCTTGAACTGACGACAGCGATCGACGGTCGAAATGATTTCCTCCTCGACGCGGTCGATGACGTCGTCGTAGAGTACTTCGAGGTGAGATTCGATTAGGCCCCGTATCCGATCGTCCGCAGTACTTTCAGCGAGAACTTCGTCGACGAAGTCTTCATCTGCCCATAGCCGCTCGGCGATCACCTGTTCGTTGTACGTGAGCCGGGCAATTGCCTCGAGGACGGAACCGGGATCGGTCCGTAGTTCTTCATACACTAAATCAACAATCCCTTGGCCGCCTTCCGATCGTTCAAAGACGTAGACCTCGCCTTTCTCTTCGTCGAAGCCGTAGAGCAGCATTGTGGTATTGACGCTGCTCACGTCTGCAGTCAGCTGTAAGAAGAAGTGAGCGGCCGTGTGATAGAGCAGGTGGTGGTAATCAACTTCGGCGAGATCCTTGTACTGTGCCACCTCAGCGCGAAGATTGTCCTCGATACTCGCGAGGAACGGTTGGATGTCGAAGACGAGGCCTCTCGTTTCGAGTTGGAAGCCAAGTGGTGTGTCCGGGCTCGAGATTTCACGTTGGAAGCGGTCTCTCGAACTATCGAAATGATAGCCGATGTCCGGACCCATCGGCTTTGCAGGTTTGATATCCAGTGTTACTCCAGCGAGTTCGATCGCGGCCGTGAAATCTGCGAGCGTCAACGTGCCCGTGGACTCCTCTGTAATCCGTTCCGTGACTCGAGTGTTGACGTTTGCGGTCGAGTGGATCTTTCCGTATGCGCGATCGTCGTGGCGGAGACACGAATCGAGGTCAGTGAGGATCTGGAGGCACTCGGGACAGTACCGGACGATGTTGAGTGCTCGATCGCCCGTGAGATCAGTGATTTCGCTCGTCCGTATCGTCTCCGGAACAAGCATTCCGTCCCGCTCTTCTCCCGAAATATCTTTCTTGAATTCAAATTCTACCCCATCTTCGGTCACCCTCGTTCGTGGCAAGAACGCTTGCATTACACCTGAGTCAGACTGGTACTCGCTTCTGTACGGAGCATGCGTGCTTACCAGCTGGTCAATTGACTCTTCAGTCCCTTCACGGTCGTTCTCTCCACGGAAGACGGTAACGTAGCGTCCAGTGTCGCCATAGTAATTGGGTGGAACGTACCAGACGTCCCTGGCGAGTCGATCCCCATCGACTCGTAGATAACGGTCGACGTAGTACGCTGCCCTCAACAGATGTTTTACTGCGAATACACTGAGATACGGTGTGTAGTAGTCGACGTACTCCTCGAGTTCACTCAGCGCGGATTGTAGGTAATAGACACGCCGCTGAGTGCGGTAGAATTCAGCTAGCCTGTCATCGGTGGTGAGCGCGTCGAGTTGATCGACTGCCTGCTGAACCGCCTGCAGTTCATCCATATTCACCGTCGGCACCGATCGATCAGTCGCAGCGTTAGCAGCGGTCCGGAGATGGATGAGGTCACCGGTACAACGGAAGATATCCGCAAGAAGAACGGAAAAGTGTTCTACCCGATCTGAAGGCGGTCCTTCGGCCGACGAGGCTTGCTTACGGATGTTTTCGAGTGTGTTCCGTAGTTCGCGAGCGTTCTCTTCGTAATTAGAATCCCCTGCTTCACGAAGTACTGATTCATACCCTCCGGTTTGACCCAGGAAGGCCTTTACTAGCGTCAGTATCTCCTCTTGAACATCGTCGAGATGTGAATTGATAGCGTCGGATCCCCGGACAATCTCGCCACCATTGACGTCAAAGTAGCCTTCGATATCCTCGAACTCATCTTCAATCTCTCGAACATGTCTCGCGAGGTCCTTGCGAACCTCTTGGACGATTTCTTCCGATAACAGTGATTCACTCGTGACCTCAATATCGAACGCTTCTTCGAAGAAGGCGCTCGGCTCATCGATCATGTGGTAGACGCGATCGAAGCCGAGATCGTCGACGAGATACCCATCGAGAAACGCGAGATGGGACTCACGCTGTGTGATGTACTGGTGACGGTTTTCCCTGACCTCTGAGGCCCGATTGTAGTACTTGCGAAGGCACTCGTGGATCCACTCGACGACGCTATTATCCGTTTTCAGGGGAGTTCGAATCTCGGATCCAAGGAACCGATCGGCTCGATAGAACATGTTGGCATCCCCGGTGAGATTTGAGAGGAAGACGGCGATGTGTGCGTCCATTCCCGGTTCCCTCGCTGCTCTGCCTGCTCGCTGGAGGAACGACGAGAGGTTCCACGGAGTCCGGTACTGGGTGACGATTTTGATCTCCCCGACGTCGATCCCGACCTCCAAGAACGACGTCGATAGAAGGACATCGCTCTCCGATGCCGACTCGGAGTCGAAACCTGCGTCCGAATAGACTGGCATGAACGACAACGGTTCGTCGATGTACGCGTGGTTCATCTGGTCAGCGAGCCATGGCCAGTCGTCGGTCGCTTCTCGATCGGTGTGATACCGCCAGAGTTCGCGATCTCCGTCGGCGTCCTCGAGCTGGATCCGTTTCTGGTTCACCTGCGAGATACTGTCGATGAACCCTAGGAGCTTGCTTCGATCGCCGTTCTCGTCCTCGAGAAGACTGTGGCCCAGCATCATGTGCTGCTGGATGGACATCGGAGCCGCACCGGGGCCATCAGAGTCAGCGAGCAGGAAGTAGTAGTGCTCGCGGTCGTCGTGATCCTCATCGAAGTCGGATGCTGGCGGCTCTTCCGTTACGATGTCGTCGGACGAAACGTCGAACAGACGCTTCCCGAACCGGTTCGCGTTATCGATCGTTGCACTCGATCCCAGCCACAGGATTGGATCGTTGGAAGCGTCGTTTACGTTCTTGATTACATTGGCTGCGTGCGATCCCCGTAGCTGGGTGTAGAGATGAACCTCGTCGAGAACGATCGTGTCGATCAGGTCGACCAGCGGATAATTCGGCTTGAGAGCGAATCCTTCCAGGGACTCGAGGGTCGTGAGGATGATGTTCGGCTGGTTGTTCGAGACGAGTTCTTTTCGGGCGAGAGTTAGGTCTCGGTCAGTGAACGTATGCTCTTCAGGGTGTTGCTCACACCGCAGTTCGTAGGATCTGGAGGAGCCGTGGAATTCTAGTGCGTTCGATCCATCCCCACACCAGCAGTTCGTCAGTCTGAACCGCGGTGGGACCTGCGATTGATCGAAGAACCGTCCGTTTCCGGAAACATCACCGAGCTCGTATGGCTGTTGGCCGACGTAAACACCTGCCGATAGTTCGTCCCCAGTCTCTTCACGAATAGTATGGATGTGCTCGAGGATACGGCCGAGCTGGTCCTGAAGTAGTGCCCGGCTCGGGTAGACGATTGCAACGGAGTCCTGGCGTCCTTCACGAAGGAGTTGATAGAGTGGGCCGAGGAACGCCTCGGTCTTTCCGAAGCCAGTGGGTGCGGAGAAGATTGCGGCTTTGGTCCGACCGTCGTCTCGTTGGGCGCGCTCGAGTTCGTCGACCGTTTGCCAACTGTTCTTTTGGAAGTCTAGTGGATCGAAACCGAAAACCTCGATGATGTCTTTGACGAACTGATCGTTGCCGTCATAGGGAGATGTCTGGCGACGCTTCTGTTGCTGAGAAGCGTATTTGAGTGCGCCCGTGAGGAATGTAGCCTCATCTTGATCAGCATCGAAGAGCTGGCGATTATGGAGAAAAGACTGGATGAGCGGCCGGACTTCGGGATTTAAACGGTTGGGATCAGTATTCCGGTCAATGTGTTGCATGTGGAAATGGGATTGTTATCTCGATGTGTTCAACGTGCATCCATGAACGTTTCCCTCGCTAGCTAACGATGCTTACAATATAGGTGTAGTTTGCATTTTATTATCCGGTCTTATCAATCCGCAAGTTTCAGAACTACCCACAGAGATCAGTAAATATGGGAGAACTTGCAACCCGGTACCAATCATATCTGTGTAATCAGTTTTCTGAATTATATCCCTCATTAGATTGGAAAACAGAACATAGAATTGCAGGTACCCCAGTTGACATTGCTGGTGTTGGAGATGGGATACTCCTTGTTATCGAATTAGAATGGCGCCGTGCCGACCCAGCGGATAACTCTGCCAAGCTTTTCCGACATTTAAGCACTGGACAGGTTGATCAGAATCACGTCACTGTCATCCAAATCTTCACAGGATATTACGATTTGGAGACTGGTGGAGTCTCATCAAAGAGAAAGAATGCAGAGTTCATCGGTCACATTGCAGAGGACGCAATTGATGCACTTTCCTATTACTCCGTTGACTTTGACCCTGAACCGCCAAAGCGAGGTGGCGATTGGGAGGAAGACTGGAAAGCGAGCGCAAAAGAAACTGTGTCTGCCATTTCTGAAAAAATCCGAACGTAAACAGCTAGTGACTACCTAGCGGCCGCCAGCTATTTACAATCTCAAATATGATATATTCTGAATAGTAGTTTAGAATTCGGTTGGATATTACAGTCGGTACTAATAGATGAAAATCGGAGATATCGCAGACAACGTCACAGATCAATCAAGTCCCGGCGAGCTATTTCGAGACAACTGGTTAGGTTCGATTCCTGAGGCACAATGGCCCTCGTATATCGACGAATCAGCTGATCTCCTTCAATACGGTATCGGAATAGGAGAAACTAACTTAACAAAGGCTGATTTTGCGAGTGAAACAGGTGAGTACTATCGAGAGGGCCTGGGAAAGTCGATGTCCGTAGACTACGAAGAGACGACGCTTCCCCTCGGCTACGTTTCCGGACGAAAAGTCGGACTCGTTGCGTGGATGTTGACGGAACTTCAGCGCGAAATTCGTTCGTCAAAAACGACGAATTTTAAATCATCAAGTCGCGCTCTTGAAGCGATCGTGAACAAGGCTCTATTGCAGTCTTTCGAAGGCGATGACTCCCTCGACGCAAAAGGGATTGATCGTATTCGTCTGCCAAAAAGCGTTGCAGTCTCAGATCTCGTCTCTGAGATTTTCTGTCGGCCACGAAGTCCCCAGTACGTCGAGGCGATTGTCGAGGTTGCGACTGGGTACCGGCGTTCTACGAAAAGCCTCCTCGAGCTAGTCGAAGAGCCGCAAATGGTCACTCCATTCTGGGAACACCAACGAAAGGCCCTCTCACGATGGCTCAAGAACGATTGCAGAGGATACGTGGATATGGCGACTGCAACTGGAAAGACTGTCCTCGGTCTCGGAGCAATCGCGCACCACTTCGGAAAATTACACCCCATTGATCGAGAACTCACCGAACCAAATTTGCAGCCGAGTGATCAACGAGGGACAGTTCTAGTCGTTGCTCATCGTACGGTAATACTCGAGCAGTGGAAACGCGAGTTCGACCATCGATTGAACATCCCGGAAGCGAGTACTACGACCGGCGGCGAAGAGACTGTCTCCTTCTCATGGGGGGATGTCCACTTCTGGACGCCGAAGCGCGTTCTCCAACGTGGCGTCCCTGACGCTGACCTCGTCGTACTCGACGAAACACATCACTATCTGGGCGATAGTGGCTTTGGATCGATACTGAACGAGTTCGACGGCGACGTCGTCGCGTTGTCCGGCTCGATTGACGAAACGAATGCGCGGACACTAGAGCGTCGCAACATCGAGAAACTGCTTACCTTTACGCTGCGCGATGGACAGAGGGCAGGAATCGTCCCGCGCTGTGACTGGAAGGTACACCTCGTCCCCTACGAGGGACAGTCGGTTCTCACCGACGTGACTGAGCGTTGCCAGCAGGGTACCGAACGGTTCTCTGATGGCGGTCCCGAAGATGTAATGCAGGAGCTGGATCGAGATCCATCCGAGGTCGCGTTCGAAACCCTCCACGAGGCTCGATCGGTGGTACAGTCTACAGCAGGCCGTGAGATCAAAAAGAAACATGACGGCTATCGCGAGTTCTCATCGGCAGTGAAATCACGGAATTTGACGAAATACAATCTTTCTCCGGAGCTATCGGAGATTACGAACTTAGTCCTAGAGTCCGTTACAGATCACAAGTGCGTAGTGTTGCTCGAATCCGGGGATGAGATCGAAACCGTCGTATCGGGACTTCGCCGTGAACTCGGCGACGAGTTCGATGACTACATCCAAGTCGTTTGGGAGAGTGCGGACGATACGATCGAGGTCGTTCGTGAATTTGATGAAAACCAAAAGTCAGGGGCGATTATTGGGACGGCATCCGTTCTCGGAGAGGGTGTCGACATACAAACGGCGGACGTGGGGATCAATCGGGCCAGGGGTCGACTTAGTCGATCGTTAGTCCAACGCATGGGTCGTATCCTCCGAAACCCAGATGGTGACAAGGAAGCGGAGTTCCACCACATCATGGGGATTCCCACCACAAGCACTGCTCTCCTCCCTCAGGAAGACGGGATCGAATTGCTCGAGACGGCGAGTCAATTGTTAGCTTGGGGTTCATCGTTCGAGGCACAACCAACGTTCGAGACACGATCGGCGGATGTCGCCGAAACGATCTGGCAGCTCGAACGAGAGGGTGCAAACGCTATCGACGACCTAGCCCCGCACAATTATAGTTGGCCATCCGATCGTGAGGTTCGGTCACACCTCGAACAGCTGTGTGCGGACGCGATTGACGCCGAATCGTCGGTTCTCTTGGCTCTCGAGGACACGAGCGAGTCTGTCTCTAGTTCTCCAGAAGAGAGCGCTCTAAACTTCGTCAGCGGTGTCGAGATGGAAGCAATCCCGATTGCCACGGATCTATGGAAGAAAGTATCGAGTACAGTCGCCGATAGCCGAAATTGGGACGATGAGCAAGAATTCGTCGCAGAGGCGATCAGGGAGCATCTTGACGAGATAGACACTCCCGATTTACCAGTGGTGGGCGAAGACGGGACCGAAGAGCCCAGATTTGTAGAACTGAATCCCGTTCTCTACGCAGTCGTTCAATCTAAAGTTGTAGATGGAGTCAATACCTCTACGATTGTCCGAGCGGCTGTAGAACGGGAATTAAGACTTGGGGAATGACAGAATAGAACTTCTAACACAAGACAAATATGCAACAACAGATGGAAAAGAACCTTTCAGCAGCAAAAAAGTACCATACTATAGCAAATTTATCCCATTATGTATTTTTGTTCATACTGTTCGTGACTATTACAAGTGTAGTTATACCCGGTACCCCTTGGTGGCCGTTTGCAGCCCTTTCGGTCGGGGTCTTCCTGATTAAAGGAAAACTTACTAGTTTGAGAGATACTCACGCTAACCGTCTCCTCGAAAGCTGTGTGTCGAACTGCAATGAATTGACCGATGATACCGCCAAAGCTATCGACAAAGAAGATATAACCACTGCTCGCCAGCGAGCTCGAGAGTGCGCAGAGACGGCAAGTAGAGTCGAAAAGCAGGTCTCCCAATTCAAGAAAAAAGACGGCTCGGACGAACAACAGCTGCAAGAGCTACGACATCATCACAAACGATCTACCAATCTAGTCGAGTTCCTTGACGAAAATCTGGAGGGGATACAGCAAGCAGTACGCAACCTAGAGCGCGTAGAGAAAGGGGCCAAAGAGGCCTATCAATTGCTCGCAGACGGGGAACTGCAAGCCGCATCTAACACATTAGATCAGTATCAGGGTGCACTACGAGAATTGCACGACCGACCCCCGCTCGCTGATCAGAAGGAACTGCATGGTCTCGACTCACAGATTGAAATGTTGATCGAGACCTACGAAACACTTGAGCAACGTCTCGAGTTTACGCCAGTCGTCAAGCGGCTAGAGGGCGTACTCGCGGAAACCGATATCATCCGAAACAAACAGGGAGACCGTGTCGATACCGATACTCTCCAGAATGCGGTTGAGCAGTTAGAAATAATAGAAGACGCTATCGAAGAGCCTGACCACGCCTTCTTTCTAATCAAGCATACTGAATTATCCCTTCCTGAATTAGACGACGTGTCAGGAATTGGAAAGGGGTATCGCGCACGCTTAGAGAAGCATGGAATCTCCACACCAGAGGAACTGCATCAATCAAATTCGTTGACCGGTATAGATAGTATTGGTCGAAACCGCGCCAAACAGTTTCAGGAGGCTGCAGGACAGGCAGCTATCGACTGTATTTCTGATCTTCGCTCAGATTTGGAAGAGCGGATTGAACGCCGTGAGCAAGCTAGCAACCAGCTTACGTATGCGGAACGTCGCTACCGGATTGCATGTGACCATCTGGACCGCCAGTACTTCTCCGATGTAGACCAAGAGCTTACGAAAGCAAAGGAAGCACTCGAGTCGGTTCCGGCCTCAGGATTACAACCTGAGGAGCGTACACAGTTCGAGAAACTAGAGGCAAACATCGAGAAAAAGCGGGCGGAACTCCGGACGGAGAGACTCCGAAAGGAGTTCGAAGATGCATTAGACGAAATTGACACGTATATCGCCGAGGGGCGTACCGCGCTAGAGAACGAGTCATTCGATGCCGCGACGGGAAAATTCGGTTACGCTACACAGTGTTGTAATAATGCGAAAGAGATCACTTCCAAAGTGGACGACGGGGAGCAGGCGATCTATTCTCGACGAGAAAAGGTCAACGACCTGCTCGAGGAAACACGCAATCGCCGTCAAAAGCACCGTGTCTTAGATTCGATGTCAACTGCTGAAACACAAATCAGTGATGGAAACTACCGCGTCACTGACGGTTCGTTCTCCGAGGCGATAGAGAACTACAATGAGGCGATCGATTACCTACAGCGGGCGCGTCAAACTGCAGAAGAGAACGAGTTGAGCTATACATGGGAAATCACCGAGCGACTCGAGCAGGTAGAGCAGTATCGCCACCACGCGGTTCAAGAACGCGAACGGCAGCATGAGGAGAGGAGGGAGGAAGCAGTATACAAACTCGACCGTGCCGAACAGCTCATCGAGAAGGGGCATCAGCATCTGGAGGTCGACGACGTCGATGCGGCGGTCGAATCACAGCAAACAGCCGCCACCCTCGTAACCGAAGCGACCGCATTGTTTGAGGAAGTCGATATCCTGGAAACTACCGAGCATCGTGATAGAATCGATACTCTCGATCAATCCGTCTCTCGGCTGGATTCATCGATAGATCAAACTGCAGAAGAGGCGTTGCAGGCCGGAGGTCCTAGCCGACAACAACTCATCCAGTATCTTCAGGACCTCGCAGTGATGTTCGATGAATCGCCGAGTGAGGATTTCATGAGAGAGTATGGGAAATATTCTATCGACGAATATTATGCTGCATTTGGTTCCTGGACGGATGCGCTCAGAGAGGCAAACCTCTCCCCGATTGATCAGGCAGCTCGGAACCGACGGAAATATTCTCGAGCGGACATTCTTGATGCAGTCGTCGAGTTAGCAGAACAGCTCGGCCACAATCCCTCCCTAATGGAAATGAATCGGAAGGGCTCAATTTCGGGTACCACAGTGGGTACCCGATTCGGAGATATGGATACAGCCATCGAACTTGCAGGCCTGAAGGATGTCACCCTAGAATACTCTGAAACAGACATCGAGGAAGATACCAACGAAGAGGAGGTGACTGCGACGGTTACCACTGAACGAACTACGACTACGGCGGAACCGTCGGAGGCTGATCTCGAGGAGCTAACGGAAGTCAGCGGTGTCTTCCAATCAGATGCGGCTGCCCTCGCAAAAGATGGATACACATCGAGAGAGAAACTCAAAGAAGCATCTGCAGAGGACCTTCAGGCAATCGACGGGATCGACATTCAACTGGCATTGCGGATCAAAGCTGATATTGAGGATTAGAAGAGGATGTCGAACTTCACTTTCGGAGCCGATGTCCGATCACGGATGAATTTCGGGTACAGGAGGGAATATTTAACCGTTTCTGAGATAGACATCTACCGTAATCAAATTCAACTGTCTCCATGATAAGACCGCCGACTCTCATATTGTTGCATCTAACGAGTATCCGAAGCCAACCAAAGCGGGAGCTTTTCGGATCGACTTCGGCACGTCTACTAACGGATGGAGGGCATAAACTCACGGAACAACAGGATGGAGAAGACGTAGAAGAAGTTGGTGGGTTCGTCTTTGGACAGGTAGAAGACAGAGCCAGTTTCATGAGTGATCGCCCCTCAAAAGAAGAGACCATTCGGAACGAGAGAGACGGTCTTTCAGAGGCAAACTTGAGCCGCTTAGCAGACATCGTCGAACTCCAGCCAACGAAAAATAAAGAGCTCCAAGAGAGATGGGAGTTCGATTCCGGGAGCGAAGTACACCAGTATCTCGAGTCGGAGCTCAAACAGTATTATTACCGTGATGAGAGTAGCCTCATCCGCGTGACTGATGAGGCGGAACAGCTTATGAACGAAAATGACCAATCTCGGGGATCAGCGGGCCAAGATACGTCCGGTGAGGTGTCCACTTCATCTGGTTCGAGACCTTCCACTAACGAACCCGTTGACCTACAAGACCGTAATCTCATTATCGCACTAGTTGGTCTTGCTCAAGAGTTAGGTCGTCTTCCAACAGCAAGCGACGTCAACGAGCGGTGCGAGTACTCTCATCAACAGTATCGTGAAGTGTTTGGATCGCTTGTTGGTGCGTACAAGCGAGCCGGTCTCATTCCAGAAGACACCTCAGAAGCGGAACTCACAGCACATACTACAGCACAATCGTCGAACGAGACCGAAAGAGAGAGGAAATCAGCTTCAGACAGTTCCCCATCTAGCTCTGTCTCTCCGGATCAAGAGGGAGGCAATAAAAGAGAAGGAAAAGTATCCCAACCCCCTGCTGCATCCGGCACACTCGAGGAACCGGCTACACAGGAGCAGACGAAGGATGACGATACACGCTCACTAGAAGTAACTCAAGGCGACCTCGTCCAGGAGATTCAGCGCTTTGCGGAGATTATCGATGAACCGCCAACTGAACCGTTGGTCACCGCTTACGGCGAGTACGAACCGACGGCCTATGAAACGGTTTTTGACTCGTGGAATCAGGCACTCGAGGAAGCTGGCTTTGATCCTACAGATGTGCCGGATTGGAGCAATCGAAAGTACACGAACACGGGAATCCTCGATGCGATTTCGAACTTGGCGGAGAAGCTTGGGCATCCACCGACGACAACTGAAATGAACGAGCACGGAGACGTCACTGGTGGGATTGGCTCCCTTCGGTTCGGGTCGTGGGCTAACGCTATCAGATTTGCAGGTTTTGAGCCTAACGAGCGACCTTCAGTCCAAAAGGGCACGGCTGCCAGCAGTGGTTCACATGATCGGTCTGGAAGTCCCACAGCTGATAGCGGGAGTTCTAATGAGGCGACGACTGCTACCTCAGTGTCTACGGACGCTAATACCGAGGTTGAATCGAGCCTAGAGGAACTAACAACGATCAGCGGTGTACTCGAATCAGATGCAGTCGCTCTCGCTGAGGCAGGGTATACCTCGAGAGAGGCATTAGTAGAAGCCTCTGTCAACGATCTCAAAGAGATAGATGGAATCAGCCTTCAGCTTGCGTTACGAATCAAAGCCGATGTTGAGGAATAGTTCTTCTCCTCAAATTTATGGTTATCCACAGCCTGAGAACGGATACACCTCTCAAGAACGGACTGAAAGGCGGTGGCGAATACCTTCTCAGTCGAGATCTGCACAATCGTCAAGACTTCCTCGCCCATCAGTGACTAAAAGTGTGTTTGATTGGTTCTAACGCTGTTACCTCAAGTAAGGTGACTGAAAATCTGATCCGTCGATTGCTAGTTCGCATGGAGTAACCAGAGTTGCACGTCCTTGAGGCAACCGTCATCAAGCGAAATAATCCGATAGGTGGCCGAGTGACGCAACGTATGGAGAGTGACGTCCTTGAAATCGCCGATATCACCGCCGGCGACATGAGTGCGGACGTCGTCCTCGGTCGCAGGCTTTTCGACCAGGCGCTGGAGCGACCGAGTGGTGAGGCGGTCGCTCGAGCGGGTGGGAAAGAGGGCGTCGGTGTCTTTCCAGCGGTCGCGAAGGTATCGCCGGAGTAGTCGGACAGTGTCGTTCGCGAGGTACACCGTCCCGGCCTCGAGTTCGACATGGTCGACGTCGAGGGCGCACACTTTGCCGACGCGAAGGCCGGCGTCATAGAGGAGCGCGACTATCGCCTCGTTTCTATCTTGAAAATACGTCGGGACGGAGCCGGATAGGCATATGTCCCGGAGCTGTTCGACCTGTTCGGGTTTCAACCAGGTACTGGCACGCCCGTCGCTATCGGTGTGTTGAACGTCGGTATGTGTCGTCGATCGTTCACTGGACGGTGTAGCACACTCGGTGTATTACCAAGTTGCCATTTGCAGCAGGGTCGGTCATCGCGGTCGGGAGTTTGTCGTACTCAGCCTGTTCTAAACGATTGTCAGTTCTTCTCTAGTATTCTGAACCCTCCGAAGATTCTGAACCCACTTCATGTGTATAATCTCAAAATAGCGTATTAGCTGGTTAACCTCTCTCCCTTGGAGTTATGACCAAGTTTTTACATAGGTATCGAAGAGACTTCCATTCACAGCCATATTTAGGATATTATAGTTGTATTCACTTTTCTTCTTCTCGTATTAACTCCGAGAATTTGTATACGTTCCTCCGAAGATTGTAATTATTGTACGCGGCAGAGGGATTAGAATGTCTAGTGGGGAGGAGAATGTGCTTATTTGCCGTTTATGGTAGTTTGACAGTTGTAAATAGCGAATTCGCCCTACTGTAGCGAAGAGACAAAGATTACACTCTAGACGCACCCATTCCAAAACCTGATTATTTGTTTACAGATGGCCAATCCTGTTCTCTTTGTGACGTATATGAACAAGCCATATCAAAATAAACTTGACAGATCCCGCATCCGCGAAAACATCCTTTGTGGGGCCTCTACGGCCTATTATTCCGCCCCCATCCGCCGACATGTCTATAATGGCGAAACGTTTTTATGACAAACTGCCCTCTGTTCGAGTAGCTTCTGACATCGAGACGTTCGGTGTTAGAAGTGAGGGGCGTAAGCCCCTGAGCAAGTGAGTCCCTCGGACTGTCCTTGTCGGGGTCCGGTCCGAGGGGCACCCCGGAGGCGTGGACACCTCCTGAGGCTTAGGTGACTCTTTGTGTCCCAGCCTATCAAAGCTATCGCCTCCGGTGAAGCTCGAATCCACAAATAAAGGAAACAACGTATGAGCTTCACCGCATCCGGATACCACCACGGTATCACGACGGACACAGTTAGCATCGGAACGCTGCTCGCGCGCGACCAGGTTTACAAGATGGTCGACAACCAGCGTCCTGTCGCCTGGGGCGCCGAGCAGATGCAAGAAAACTTCGACGACGTCGACGCCCTCCCGGAAGTCAACCGGGGAGATGACGGCCCGGAAGGACACGAAACCCACTTCCTCGGAGTCATCGAGCTCCAAGTCGATAGTCACTACGAGGCTGGCGATGGACCAGTCGTCCAATACGTTGTCGATGGGCAGCAGAGGATGGTCGCGGCGAGTCTGCTCGTCGCCTGCCTGACCGAGAAATACCGTGAACTCGGTGACCCAGATGCCGCACGGGAACTGACACGGAAGTACCTTGAGACACAGTCCCGCGATGGCACAGAGACGACCGTGCGCCTGACCCAACTCTATGACGATGAGGAGGAAGACGAGGAGGCGGCCGACCTCTACGACGAGGAGTTCCAGATGCTTCTCGACGACCCGACAACCCCGAAGGACGCAATCACGCACGACAAGCTCGGTGACCTCATCCACTGCATCCGGACGGAGATCGACGCTCGAGTGAAGGGTCCAAACGACATCGAGCGGCTGGAAGAGCGGTTCCTTCACCGTCAGGTCGTCGGCGTGTTCAACTTCAGCGAGAGCTACTCACCGTACCGCCTGTCGGAGGGCTGCAACGGTCGCGGCGTCCACTGGGGACCGGTCGACCACATCAAAAACCGGCTTATGGAGCTGGCCGAAGAGCCGAGCATCGACAAACCGAACGTCGAACGCTCCTGGCGAGAGGCTCGGCGCAATCTGGACGAGGTGAACGAATCTCGGGCGCTCCGTTACTGGGTGATGGCATACCCCCATGTACCGGTCGAGGACAAGATCACGAACTCCAAACTGTACGACACAGTGAAGGAGATCATGGACGAGCGCCTGGACGAGGGTGCGTTAACCCTCGAGGACTACGCTGGTGATCTCGCGACCGGAACCGAGTACTACCGGGACGTCGCACTCGCGAACATCACCCACTACAGGGATGACGCGGACAATGCCGAAATCAATCGGCATCTCGAGAACCTAAACAAGATCGGGGCGACGCCGCCCCGTATCCTCGTCGTGCGTGCGCTCTACACAGGGCTCCCCGCTGACGAGCTGATCTCGATCCTCGAGATGACCGAAAAAATGTCACTCGCACGTCGAGTCGTCGAGCGGCGTGTCCCGCAAGAAGTTCGGGCGTACATCACTCTCGCACACAGCGCGTTCGAGCCGGGGGTCGATACTGTGGCCGCTGTCCGCGAGGAACTCGAGGACCTGATGCCCTCGAAGCCGGAGTTCGAACGCGCGTTCGCGCGCATGGAGTGGAACAAAGGCAAAAAGACCCAGTACGTCCTCTCGACGCTCGAGCACGAGCACTTCCGATCGGGGAGCAGCAGCCGCTTCGGGGGGCGTACTGAGGGTGATGTCGAACACATCGCGCCGCGCGGAAGCTTCGATACCAAGAAGTACTCCGCCTGGGGCGACTCCCTCAGCGTTACGCAGGAAGAGTTCGAACTCGATGTCGACCGTATCGGGAATCTCACCCTCCTCGAATCGCGGCTCAACATCGCCGCAAGCAACGATCCCTTCGACCAGAAGGCACCCCACTACGCCGACAGTCAGTACACGATGGCCAACGAGGTCGCCGACAACTACAACGGCTGGTCCATGAACGATATCAATGACCGGTCAGAAGAGCTGGCCGAAACTGCAGCCGATATCTGGGTGGACCTGTAGCCCACACGTTCTATTATTTTTATTTACAATCGTGTAAACAACATATAGGTCGGTAGCTAATGAACCTTTCTTGATTAAACCTACTGTCTAATTAAATGAGCTTTGAAATTAGTCTCTTTATTGTTATTTAATATAACTACAAATATTTATGATATTTACTTACCGTGAGAGAGATATTCTGAAACAGTTTAGCTCTTACTGTGAATAAATTCGAGAGTGTTCATAGTAATATATAGATAATAGATTCCCACACTGCAAGTTCACCACCTATAGGTTCCGTGATTTTTATACGGGCCTATAAATGTAAATACGTAATATAAGCAGTAAAACAACAAATTCGGAGCTCGTATACTTAGGATAGTGAAAGCTTGACGTAGCTTTCTAAATCAGATCTACGGAGTTCCTCAATTTGATTATCTTTTAACGATTCAAGATATAGTGGGTCATCCGATAAGAGATCGTCGACAATCGGTTCGATCGGTGTTCCCTCATATGGGCCGAAAATGTCGTCTCGAGCCTCCTCGAAAAACCGTCGCATATCCTGCCCGAACTCTGCAGCGTGCGATTTGCGAGCCTCGAGGCTCGTATCTTCCCCACGGTACACGTGCCCCTTCCAGTCCCAATTATCGAGAAGCTCATCGATAGCCTCGATCTTCGCCTCACTGACCCGCTCAACGCGGCTATTGAGTCGCTGCATACCGTTTACCATACTGTTCATGCTGATCCGTTCTTCGTGGATCTTATTGCTGACCCGCCGTTCTTGATCCGCAACCAGCTCCTCTACGGTATTGATGATCGAATTCAGCTCTCCGTACTCATTGTTCTCGAGGTGGTGGCGAGCATCCTGAACCGCCTCTTTCGCCTCCTCATCGATTTCAATCGATGTTTGGAGAAACTCCTCGGCGAGGATCTGCTGGAGGACAGTCTCCTCCATGGTTTCGGCGATTTCCTCGAGGCGACTCTCGAGCTTTTTGTGGCGATACTGCTGGTAGATGTCCTCGACCTGTTCTTCGAACGACTTAGGTTCGGGTTCAGTTGACATAGTGATCACTCACCTCGATAAACCGGTCACCAAGACGGTCTATTCCTGCACCACCCTCGTTGATCTCGAGTGGGACCTTCTGATACTGATTGACGACTGGCATTGCCGTCAGCTTCTGACTGATCAGCGCCGCGCGGATTTGTTCCGCACGATCACCATTTCGGAGTTCCGTCGCACGGGTCGCTGCGTCTACGGATTTATCGATGTCTTCCTGTGAAAACCGACAGAACTTCCCAAGCTCTTCGATGAAATCGGGGTTCACGTCATCATACGTTTCGAGACCCTCATAGAGGTCCGTGATCCTGTCAAGGTCGACGCCAGCGAGCTCTGTAGAGACCGTTTCGACGACATCCTCATCGAACTCGCGTTCGCTGATCTCGTCGAGCTCGCGTCGGACATCGTACATCGCGTCGGCAAAGTCCTTCAGCGACTTTCTCGTATCGAATCGAACTCGACTTTCGATGTTGTTGATGTACCCGCGTCCAAGCATCGTCAGGACGTCGTATGGCTCAGAACGCTCCATCCGTTGGCGGACAGCGGGGACGTCGAGGCTCCCGGCCGAGATTGCGAGGAACTCGCTCATCATCCGCTCGATGTCGTCTGCGTACTCCATCGCGGATTCGATGTGATCGTACTCTTCCGGCGGCAGTGCCGACTTCAACTGTTTCTTGAGCTGAGAGTCCACGGAGAACTCCTCGTCGCTCTCAAACTGGTCGTTGAGATTTTCTGGTGTGGGCTCCGTCCACGGCGAGTCTAATAGACACAAGTGAGTGTACGACGCTAGAACGAAGTCGGTGAAGTCGTACTTGGCGTGTTGTTTGTAGAACACGCTGTCGTCCTCGAGGTACGTGTCGATGATTTTCTGGCGCCACTGGTGGGCGTAATCGGTCAGCTGCGTACCGAGCTTCTGTAACGTCCCCTCAAGGTCAGCGGTGTTTTTCTTTTCGACTCGCCTGACGCCGAACTCGACAAGCGTTCGAAGGTCCGATCTCCGAAACTCGTGTCGATCAAGGACAATCTGATCGGTATCCGGGGATTCAGTCCCGTCCGGGTAAACGAACGGGTATTTCTGGCTACTCAGGTTGTATTCTAGTGGTTGTCCTTCATAGAGACGATATTCATCCGTCAGCTCTTCGAGCAAGTCACGGAGAGCGGTCTTAATGTACCGGTCAGTCTCCGGGTGATCGGTCGGACTGTCGAGCCAAGAGTCAATCGTCGCCTTCTGATCGTCGACCGTCTGCTCAAGAACCGACTTCTCTTCGCCCTGAGTCTCTTTCTTTTTGGTCGTTCCAGTTTTCGTCGTAGTCGTGACTTCACCACTGGCTCCGGATTCTGCGACGAGGATCTGCTGAGATTCCTGATCGATTGTTATCTGCTCTGGCAACTTATCCGGGTCTTCGGGGATGAGGCCGAACGCATCGGCGAATCGCTTGTCGATGACGATTACTGGCCTCTCGCCGCTCCGGTCGACGGTGCCGTACCACTTCGCGAAGTCGGCGAACTCCTCTGCATCTTCGTAGACTTCGTCCGCAGCGGAGATTTTGTTCGTCAGACTCCGGAGGACGCTCGCACTCGAGGGGACATCGACGAATCCCTCGTGGTACTCCTCGAGCACCTCGAAGACGGTCATAATGAACTCTCGAGGCGATTGCTGGCTCTCATCCAGACCAGTGTACAGCCGGTGCAAGAACGTCTGATTGAACGGGAACAGGTCGCGGAACGACTCGTCACAGAAGTCGCACCGGGCGCAGATTGAACCGGAGGGAGCTTCTTTAAGCGTCAACCCACCGGAGTCGTCCTCCTCGTACCTGACGCTGTCGTCGAAAGACTTGATGTAGCCGAGATACGGCCGAACAAAGTCGACGGCGATGTCTTCGTCCAGGAAGAGCACGCTGTTCGAGTTACGCTCGTTCGTCTGGAAGAACTCGAAGCGATCTTCTGCAGTCCGCGTGTGCAAGACGCTAGTCGAGTCGCGAGTACCGGCGACGATGAAGTCCCAGTTGTCGCTCCCTTTGTCTCGCTCCATGTAATTTCGGAGCTTCTCGGCTTCCATCGCCGTAATCGAGAAGTCCTCGAAGATGATGACCGGTCGCGTATTGGTGAACTGACTGCCAACGTGCTCGAGGACGTCGTCGAGTGACGCGGTGTTGTATCGGTCACGGACCTCCCGCCACAGTTCTTGATTGAACGCATCGACTGCTTCCTCCACACCGACTGACTGCTGGAAGATTTGTAGCTCGTCTCGTTGCTTGTATTCGCCCTCAGTGATGAACTTGATCTCGCGGGCGTACTCACCCTTTTCAACGAGCAGCTGTAACTTTCCTCGAACGAAGTCGCGGATATTGTCTTCCTGATCACCCGTGGGGCTGACCTCGTAACCGCGGCTTCGAAGGTTGAGAATAGCACCCGAGGTTGCGTTGTTCGCGACCGCCTGAGGGATGTTTTCGATATCATCACGAAGCTGTTTGAACTCCGACGCCCCAGGGAGCTCCTCGCCGAAGTGTTCCTCGTAAAACTGGGGAATCCGTTCGGACAGGATTGACATCAGGTCGTCGTCCTTGTCGATGTGGAGCAGCGGGCGGCCATCGTCACGCAGGCGGTGAGAAAGGTATGCACAGAGTTCGGACTTCCCTGTCCCAACTTCGCCTTCAATGACGACTGCGAAGTTACCGACGCGGTCAGCTGAGAACAGTCGGTAGACACGTTCCTCACCCCATTTTTCTGCGTTAGATGCATTCGTTCCCCGGAACACCTCCATACGACGATGGGTAAAGTCGAACAATCGACGGTCCTCGGATCGAACCGCCGCGACTTTACTGAACAACCGCCGGAGGGTCTCTTCATCGATCTGGTCGAAATGCGGACATCGAGCGTCCGCCACGGCCGGAGTCTGGAGTTCGTTCGTTGTCATCCAACCACCTCGAGTGTGTTCGCTTCTCGGTCGATATCACTGTGGCTCGGCACACGATCAAGACTGATTGCACCTGCGTCACCGCGTTCGACGATTCGTATCGCACCATTGCGAACAAGGGTATAGAGCACCCGGGCGAACGGTGCAGGAACGGTACCGTCGGCTGTCAACTCGATCAACAGGAGATTCTGGTTGAGCCAATCGAAATAGTCCTCGATCGAAATTCGATCGTCCTCACCAAGATCTTCGACGGCAAATCGGATCGAGTGTTCAATCATGTCTAAGTCGGGATAGACTGTGTGTGATCGGCCGCTCATTTTGTAGACGAGTCCGAGGGAGTCGACGAGCCGCGTCCAGTTGACGAACTTTGGCTCGTTGAGGACGATCGGGCCCTGACTCGAGCGAGGCCGATACCCGCGGTCACTCTGTTGCCAGTCGTTAATCTCGTTGAAGAGGACCTCATCGTTACTCTCGAAGTACTGGATATCGTGTTGGAGCAGATACTGGTAGTTCAAAAGGACGACTGACTGTTTGCCCCAGTCACCGGGTTCCGCTCGTGTCGCCAGCTGGTTGAGCGCGGTCATGCGGAAGTCGAGTCCGCGATCACCGGTCTCCCAGGTATACTCGATCGTATAGTAGTCCGGTTCTTCGCGACCGATCATACCGAGCTGCTGGAGGCCATTGAGGCCTTGCTTGAGCAGATCGGCGGGTAGGTCGGTGTCGTCACGTAGCTCCTCAGACGTCGTATGACCCCTGCGGATCGATTCGAACACGGTCCGTAGTGGACCGGGCGTCTGTACCGTGTTGAGGATGTAGCCTTGATTTTTACTCATCGTTGGTCAGTTCGTTAGTTGATGTCAGAGAGCCAATCGTAATAACGTGCATCGATCCGGCTCTCTTCGGGTGCTAATCGTCGTCGGGCGGTTCGTGCGTCGCGAAGTTTTGGGGATCGCTTGGCATAGGAGGGGTCGAACGTACTCCCATCGTCAGAGACCGTACGGTTCAACGTTTTGGCCACGTCGATCGCAGTTTTCCGATCCCACTCGATACGTCGACGAAGCCAGTTGCCTAGGGCTGGTACTTGATCATCCGAATCTAGCGGAACACTCCCGTATTCGTTCGGACGAGCAAACACGTCACAGAACACCCAGTACAGCGGGAGATATGGTGCCTCGGGAAGCCGATCGAATAACTCGGTTGTCTTCGAGAGGTCTTCACCGGTCACGAGTGAGTAGAGTGACGCGTTATCTTGGACGAACAGGTTCTGCGTGTCAGTTAGCGGCAGCTCCCAGCCTTCCTGATCGTAATAGTTGCTGAACGCCTCGTGGATGCGATCTGCGGGGCCAACGCGGGTCGCAAACTGCTCCTGTGAAAGCGGTCGCTGTCCACCGTCGGGTGTGAACCGTTCGTTCTCGGTGAGGACGACAAGCGTGCCTTCCCCTGTCGAGAACTCCGTGACCAATGGTTGAATCGAGTACTGCGTCTGGAATTCGTAATACTCGTTCGTCAGAACACAGAGGTCAGACCCCTCTTCGAGTTCGATACCCCCGAGAACGTGGTAATTGTAGCCGGGGAACTGGTACTGTTGGCCACCGTCGAGTTGTCGCCACGACGTGGGGAACGTACACTGATCGACTCCCAGATACGAGATTGCTGGCAACGTCCGTAGCAGCCACCATCTGGAGTCGGGGACGTCATCGTAGATAACCGCAACACCCGGTTGTGTCAACCGGTGTCGGATCATCTCGAGGCTCATCTATATCACCCCGCTTTGAGCGCTCACGTCAGTCACCACCCTCGTTTCCAACGATGCCAGCGAGTGTTCGCCGGTCCAGGAGGTCGTTCTCGAGATAGTAGGCAGGCGTCCGGGAGAGTAAAAGACACTCATCACAGTAGCTGTGGCACCGCTTGCAGCTTGCGATATCTATGACGTGCTCTTCGAGCCTGTCTACCTCTTCGAACACTTGCCAGGTGATTCCGTTACCTCCCTGTCGACCGTCGACGATGAAGATATCTAACGTTTCGTCGGTCGTACTCGTCTTCACGTTGAAGTCGGATCGGTCACAGTTGGCGACGATTGCGACCGCCTTCTCGAGCGATTGCTCGAGGCTAACCAGCGCCTGTGGCCAGGACTTCCCGTCGTGGACCACACCATCGTATCGGTCCTGCACGCTCGCGAGATCAACACGGAAGTGAAGCCCCTGTGTATGGTACTGCTGGCCGACGGGACGGTACGTTTCTTTCTCGACATCGTCTAACTGATCGAGCCACGAGTCTCCAGTCGAACTTGACTCGTTCTCATCACGCTCGACAAGAGCCTCTGACCGCAGGACCTTCTTTTTCGGGCTACTCGAGTGACGGCGCTCGAACGCGTAGACGAAGTTGGTCAGTTCGAACTGCCCGTAGCTGACGGTTGCTGGCAGGTCGAACAGCGTGATTTCTTCCGACTCATGGAAGTCTTCCGTGGCGCGACGAACGTGCGTCGTCATGAGCCCACGAGTGCTGTAGCCGCGTTGGCCACCAACTGCCGACTTGCACTCGACACTGCTTACGCCATGGATGTCCGTTATCTCGAGTGACTCATCGCAGTGAGGACAGAACTCCTGATCCGTCTCATAGCTCTCGAACGGACGGTCACAGTCTTCATTTGTACACACGGCAAGTTCTACGACCGGCGAGGAAGTCGCTCGAACGTCGTCTACGATGTAATCCGTTCCATGGAGTGTGAGTACCGCACCCAGATCGTTCTCCTCACCGGGGTACATGTCGTATAGGCGCCCGGACGACTCGAAGCTGATGTGGTCCCTGCGGCCGCTGAATTTCACCGGGAACGTCTGACCGAAGTTGCGGTAGTTCGCCAGGTACCCCAGCCGTGAGAGCCACTGATCGAGTCGGCTATTCGTCTCCGTGAGATTCTTGTTCGCATCAGCCCCGCTCGACATCGACGTAAGCCGTGAGAACGTTTGCTCTGTTCGCGTCGACAGCGAGAGCGGCCCCTCCTCGAAGAAGACCTCCTCATAGACCTCGACACCACGGTAACCGAACACCGACTCGACATGTTCATGAAGCGGGTCGTCCATCTCCTCGCTGATGAAATTACGGAGGATTGAGAGGTGCTTCTCGACCGCTGAAACATAGCTGGACAGGTTCTCTCGCTGAGGCTCCGAAAGGGTGAAAACGCGCTCGAAGACGTTTGATTCGTGTGGGTTCCGGGCCAGATAGGCAAACACCTCCGTTACGACATGGCCGGCGAGTAGTTCGTCGAATTCGTACGGGTCCGGCACTCGGATTGGTTCGAAATCTGCGAGATATTGCTCGAGGTTTCCGTAGTAGTGTCCGTCGACCGGATGAGTCCCTCGAGCGACGGTCATCACGAGCGACGAACTACCACGGGTACGGCCCGTTCGCCCCGACCGCTGCACGTAGTTCGTCAACGTCGGCGGGATCCCCACCTGGGCTACCGTGTCGAGAGTCCCGATGTCGACCCCAAGTTCCATCGTCGGCGTCGCACTGACGACATTGACGTCCGGGTCGTCTTTTCGGAACCCTTCCTCAATCGCCCCACGGAGCGTATGGGGGATGTCCCCCTTGTGTATGCCGACAGTTATGAACTCAGGCTCTTTGCCGTCGTGTAGCGGCCGCGTGACGTCGTGGGCCCAGTGGTCGATTGCGTACGGCCAACCAGAGTCCACCCTTGCGTAGCCGGGATCGGCCCTGAGCGTATCACCTTCACGGGTGAATCGGTCATACGTCTCGAGTGTGTCACCACAGTTCTGGCATTCATGGATCCCATCTCCCTTATCAGGGATTGGATAGGACGAGTAACAAGAAGAACAGAACGCAGCGCTCGGAAGTAACACGATCGTCGACTCATCACGCCGAGTCGTTCTGATGAAGACCCCGCTATCCGCTGGTTCGTCCTGAAGAGAGGCTTCGTTAACTGTCTCCCGTGCGTCTTCGAGATACGCGTGTACCTCATCGCGTGCAGGCTCGTCAATTCCAGCCATCTGGACGGCGTTTTGAACTTCTTCCCAAGACTGCAGCGAAATAATCCCCTCCGCGAGGAACGCTTCGAGGATATCGTCGAGCACTTCGTCAATCTGCTTTCTCGAGATTTTCATTCGACTGTCGAGACGGTCAGTCATTTTCTCTCTCGTCAGGCCATCGAAAGCGACCTTGTTGTACCGGAACGCATTGCTTTTGCCCAGCACGAACATCGTATACAGTTCGTGAGCAACGACGAGCGCTTCGGGATCTTCGAAGGACGTCACCGGCTCAGCGGTTATTATCGCACTCTCGATGAGGTTCTCACACCGGCTCAACATCGCATGTGCCTCAATATCGTCGAGAAGCGTCCGAAGGAAGTTGTAGGCCGTCCCGTCTTCGTCGATTTCGTTCTGGATAAGCGGCTGCCAGTACTCCTCGCGTAGACGGTCCGACACGGTACGGAACAGCTCGTAGTTGTCCATCTCGCCGCCAGCCTCGATGAGTTCCTGGACGTAGAGCGTCTCTGCCATCAGCCCGTACTCGGTTTCGATAATCTGGTCACCGACGCTTTCAGCAGCACTTCGAGAATCAGAGAAGACGAGGGTCTTCTTCGACGGAGTCACCCGGCAGATTTCGGTCAGCATGTACGACAGCAGCGAAGATGTCGGCACGCCAACGTCGGTGGTTTTGATCCAGCCCTCACAACCCGGACATTCGTCAGCTGGCCCATCAGCGCTGATCGGCGCGAACACCGTTTCATCGCCGTCGTCGTCCCACTCAATATACGGTTCGTGACAACGTCGGCAAAACTGCATCTCCGGAAGCGCACTGTTACACTCCGGGCACTTGCTGTCACGGGTCACGAGGTCACACTCTTGACACCAGTAGACCTTGTGCGGCGGCTTCAAGAAGACGTGATACTTTTCGGTGATGATCCCAGCGAGCTGACCGAACGCCATTACGGTCTCGAGGATTCCCTCCGGATCTTCGAGGCCGAGTTCGGTTGCTTCGGCGATCAAGTCGTCGTAGGCTTTAAATTCGACTTCACCCGTCGTTCCCGAATCAAACCACGAGGTGAACGCAGGGACTTCGGGGACGGCACTGATGACGAACTCGTACCAGCCACTGAAGAACCCGCTATCCTCAATGACGGCTTCGACAACGGCGTTTCGTCCCTCTACCGAGGCAAGGATTTCGAGTTCGTCCTTCTCTTCGTGCTCGAGTAACAGTTTGTCCAGAGCGTCGACGATGGGCTCGATCATCCACTCCTCAGCCCGGGGTCCGAGCTGAAGGTCATCTGTCGCGATGAGCCTGATGGAACGAAGTGTCGCGAGTGCGCCCTCGAGTTCGAACTGTGTGATCTGTGTTTCAGCAGGCCCGTCTACCTGTGTCAGCGCCAGTGTGTGAATGATTTCCTCGAGTGTGGCTGGTTCGAACCGGCCGAAATTTGGCGTATCCTGAACCGGGAACTCACGTGCAGTGAAAGAAATGTCGTTGATTTCTCCTTTCGGAGTTCCCGTTAGATCGCTAGCCAATGAACGTGGGTCCTCGACCGTCGCCGAAACCATCGTAACCTGTGGGTCCCGATCGGCATAGAACGCTTTGAGTCGTCGGGAGAGAAGCGAGACTGCCGATCCTTGGATTCCGCTCCAGACGTGGGCCTCGTCAAAGACGATGTGCTTGACTGGCTGGTCGTTTGGCTCGGTGCCAAGGATTTCCCGGGTCTCCGGGTTGTTCGAGACAAACATATAATCAAGCGCCTCTGGAACCGTTAGTAGAATGTCAACACCGCGGCGGATTCCGTCACGGGTGACCCGTACCCATGAGTATGTGATGTCGTCGGTCCCAACGGACGTCTCATCGAATATACGGAGCTTTTCCGAGTCATCGCGTGGGTCGACGAGACCACGAACGTAAGATCCTGCTTCAACCTCATAGTCTCGAGTTCCTACACGCGTTGGCGTGTCAGAGTCCCAGATACCAATGGTTATTCGATCTTCAGGATCTCGGTATCGGTTAATTTGATCGAGATACGTCAGAAACCGATTGAGCTGGTCGACGCCGAGGGTCTTCATCGGATAGACGACGATCGATTTTAGCCCCTCTTCGTCCGTCGACAGACAATCGTTGAGAATCGGCAAAAAGAACGCCTCCGTCTTTCCAGAGGCCGTCGGAACCGCTAGGATGCTATCTCGGTTGGTCGTTTCGATAGCTTCGATCGTCTCAGCCTGATGCTGATATAGTGAGCCTTTCGTATCCCCTGCGAATAGCTCCTCTACAATTGCGTTTGTGATCGCTTCATCGTAATCCAGATCCGCAAGGAATTCTGCAGCGGATTGATCGTGGAACTGCGGTGCGTCGACAAACTCAACGAAGGGGCCTTTCTGTTCGATTAAATCATCCGCTACGAACGATGTGGCGTTACTGACGCCGTCGACTTCGTTGAGTTTGGTCATCGCACGGTTCCACCAGGTAATTTCTGCAGCACGGGCCTTTGCGCTTTCAAGTGTGTCGTGTGGTGTGTGCATCGTGTAAAGTATGGTCAGTCAGTTTGTCATTGTGTTTCAGTTCTTATAAGATGTTTCGACTGGATATCACCGCATGTTATTCATGTCTATATCTGTTGTACACCTCAACAGAGTCACATTCCATGTAGTATAAATCTGGAATGAAAAATTGATAAGCACCACAGTCTCGAGCGTGGATGCATCCGAGGTGCGTCCACGCTTTGGTAAAGATTGCTGAATAATCTCTATATCCAGAATATTAGTCTAAGTAGTCTATCAGTTCTTGGATGTTCGTATTCCGGAAATGTTCAGTGAGCTGGAATGATTTTGGGTTCTGCGGGAAGACAATCTCATCACTTGCACCCACACCAGACTCGTCGAGAGCTGTTTCGATAACACCCCGGTATTGTGCGCTAGCGACATATGCTACGACCTCATCATAGTGATCCTCATACGTTTCCAGATATGTTTGTAACCGTTTCGTGACCAGGTCAATCTGCTCGGTATCTTCGCTTGTGAGCATATACTCGTACCCGAGGACAGGGTCCTCCCTCTCTTTCTCCTCTGGTACAGGACCGTACATACCCGACAAAGTTACTTTATGAATATGGTCACGTTTGTCCTCGAGTTTCGTCTCCAGAACTGAGTGAGTTCGGGACTCCGAGTAGGGCTTTTTTTGACTACATGGAACGAGCAACAGCACTCGTTTGTCAGCGGGTGGCTCATACCGTTGGGTGAGGATATTAAAACTACTTGGATTATACTTTAGCGAGATGCTTCGTGTCTCAGTGCTCTCGTCGACACCACCACCCCATTTTGAGAGTTTTGTCTGATCACTGGTCAAATCCGGACCTGCAACCAAATCGTACGCTTCTTTCTTTTCGAGATCGCGACAAAGTTTCTTGTTCCGAACCTGTGCTTGTTTCAGTCCTTTTTTAATATCGGGGTTATTCCGAGCGAAGTCGATCACATATTCGAGAAGTGTGCCCTCGCGAATCCGATCGCGAACTCGATGGAGTTCAGAATTGTAGACCTCGAAGTTATGCCTCGCAAGCGCTGCATAGTAATCGCTCTTGATCGGCTCACCGTTGCTCTTGCGCTCTTGACGCTGATCGTAGCTCAAGTCCATGTTGAGCTCATCAACGAGAGTCTGGTAGTCGACATCACTCTCTGAACCACACAGCGTACAGTGTTCGAGCGTGCAAGGGAAGTCGCCGTCTTCTAAGTACGGTTCAAGCTCGTTGACGTGAATTGTCTCCCACGTATCTGGGATGGTGTATTTCGCATAGGTTGCTGTCTGGACGTGCGTTGAACAGTCAAAGGTATCGACACCGAGCAACGCTAAGAGGGATACCTGCTTTCCGCCGACACCGAAAACATGGAGCCCGATCTCATCTGCTCGAGAGCTCGGGATCGCATCGGTTGCTCCTTGTACAATATCGATCAGAACATCGATGCTACTCCGGAGGGGAACGAGCGACCCGATGGCAAATCCTTCAAACGACTGTTCTACGTTTGCTTCTTCAATTCGTTCGAGGAACGTTCCGACGTACCAGTTGACCGTTTCGTAATCGTGCCCGTGAAGCGCTACGTAAACACCCGGTTCGTTACCATCGCTCTTTTGTTGTTTCAGCCGCTCAGCTGCATTTTCGTTTGTCGGGAATCCATCGCTAAGGGTGTCGGGGTCTTCAATAATCTGGAGACATTCAACTGCGCTGTCGATACTACGCTCCATTCGTTCTACCTTCTCTTCCTCGTTTAATTTCGGAGGAATGGGATAATCAAGAGTTGCGATAATGTCCGATCCAAAATCAATCTGAAGTCCAAGAATACTCTTTGGGTTTGTATATAGCCCCCACTCATTTTCGGCTCCACCTTCGACTGGTGCTTGACCGAAAGTATTCGAGTTCATCAGCTTGAATCCACCCGAATCTATGAATACGGGTGCATCAAGACTGTCGAAGCGCTCGTGGAAGGTTTGCGATCGCCAAAAGTCGTTGAGATTCGCTGGGGAGACACCATAGTCCGTGAAGCTCATCGCCTGAAACATGATCCCGTCCAAATGGGAACCATCAATGAGATTATCTCGTATGCGCCGCCAAATTCCTCCAGACTTCTCTGTTGTACCTCCAATAAAGTTGATAACAGGAAAAAGCGCGGGTGTAGAAACTGGACCGTGTGGAACGCAGAGCTCGCCGAGGCGACCATATCCATCGTCACCTTTCTCCTCAACTCGAAACTCCGCCATTGGTTACTGCTCTATGAAGGATATATGGTGAAATATCTTCTTTATTCTCTTTCTGGAGATGTAGTGTTCAACAGGGAGATGGCCAGTAAACCAATATGTGGGTTCTGTTATAATGGTTTTCGGCGGCAAATCACGCTTGTGAGGCTGGTCGTAATCCAGTACGTTGTAATCGTTGCTGCACTCAATACTCTGGTGTTGTTTATTTTAGGTTCTAAACAGCTATCTTAGAGTCCGATGAAGGAGGATCTGTATCATTCACCTTCTTCTTCCAGGCTATCACAGACGATTTCACGTAATTCATCATACAGTTCTGGATGATGCTCTTGGAGGACTTCTATATCTCTTGGCAGTTCTTCATTAATACGGCCTCTCACACGTGAGATCGCTTGATATCGGTTATTTTCGTCGACATGCTCTCCACCTGTAATCTGCTTCCTATCGGTCTTAGTCATTAGCGCACGTGTCCGTGCCATCTCATCCGTAATTTCGTTGGGCATTGCAAATATACCTACTATGTGCAAATATACAAACTTTGTGCATTTGCATACGTTTGCGTATTTGCAAACCATTAAGATGTACGGAGTGAAAGAGGATAGTGAGAACTCGTCGTCAAGAAGAAAATCACGGCGGGTAGGGCCGCCGAGACGGGTTCTCATCAAAAAGGCCAAGAACCCATGACAGAATCAATACCACCCGATAAAGAAGTTGTCGCTAAGCAGTTGACTGGAAACATATCAAAAATAAATAAAATAGCTCTTAGGGACGGCTACGAACTGCAACTCAACGGCGCGCGTAACTTCGGCACAGGAATCGCAGACGTCCAGATCATCAATCTGCTATACACAGAACAGGAACTTCCGCAGCTGTACAATCGCAGCCAGAGTGCAACGGCGGCGATGGAGGAGAAAGACGAACGCTGGCATGAACAGTATCGTGGCAAGTTCGCCCGCATGCTCCAGTATCGAATCCTAATTCGAGATGATGCTTCCCCGGTGAATGCCGACGTGACGACGCCCAATGGCCGCTTCACGGGCAGTGAGCATAACGCTGGAACGGAGGCCACATGATGAGCGAAATCTGCCTCCAGTGGTCGCCCGAACACGGGCCGCGCCGCAAACTCACCATCACACCAACCGACAGCGGCTGGGCCAAAATCGCGGCCGTCTGGGACGGTTCGCAGTGGCACGAAACGAGCTACGACCTGATCCAGGCCCCAACCATCTCCGCGCCCGATCACGCTGACGAGAACCCGACTCCGCGAATACTCGAGACACTCATCGAACAGATTAACCACACGTGGGACTCCGACACGCCGCAGGTCCTCGCGTTCGACAGCCCGAACCCGATCGTCATCGCAGCCAGAGACGAGATATTGCGCTCCTACAGTGCCCGATCGACCTGCTGGCAGCCGATCGAAAAACCGGCACTCGAGCCACTCATTCGTGATCACGGACTGCCATCGGTGACCCCACTCGCTGAAACACCGTACAGTCGCAGCCAACTCGAGCGAGGTGAGCCAAATGGCCGATAGGAAGCTCAAGAAGCGACTCCAAATGATCGCACCGGACTCGAGAGTTACGCTCACTTGGATGGCAGACGGAGACACCGTCCACAGTCGAGGAATCATTGGGTGCGACAACCAACCGATCCGATCCAGACGGATCGAAGCTCCCGACCGAGACCTCCTGCTGACGCCAACAGCTGACGGAATTTCGGTCTCGAAGATCACCGCGACGGACACGGAGCCCCTTGGAACATTGAACTCCATCCACCCGCGCGAGCAACCGACTGAGACGCTCCGAATTACCGACGCCGGCATCGACGTCCCACCCACACTCGTCGGCTACACCGGCTCGCTGATACTCAGAACACACGCTGACAGTAGGTACATCACAATCGACGAACCAGGGCTCCAACAGTACTCGCGCCGCTTCCTCGTCGAACTCCACCCGCTGTATCCAGTGTTTGTTCACGAGAAGCCGTTGTGGATCCGTCCGTCATCGGGTTCAGAACGTAAATACGAACTCGTCGACGACCGAAGCCACAGCGAAACGCCAGAGCCGACCAGCAACCAGCAGCGATACGGTGATCTCCAGCGGGTCGCCAACACAGTCCATACCCTTTCGACGGCGGTCTTCGCTGACGACAGGCTCGACGAACGCGCGAGCGATCGTATCGGGCGGAAACTCCATGCGTTGCAATCGCAACTGCTGGACGCTCGGACAGTGTTAGTCGAACCATCGCCACGAGAAATGCCCTTGACGACCGACAAAGCGGCCAGATACTCGTGGGAAAAGTATACCGACGCCCTCGAGTGGATCGACACCCAGATAGACACTCTTCAACAGCGGATCGAAACGGACGACGAACTCCCGCTCGAGCGCAAATTGGCAGCCAAAACCCGCCTCTCTCAGCTCACCGAACTCGACGCGATCCGCCAAACACTTGCCGAGTCGCATGACGTCCCGGCATCGATGACCGACGAGCAGCCGTCGAAGGACAACCGACCACAATTGACTGTCTACAGAGGACCATGACCGACAGCACCGAGCTTCCCACCAGCACCGAACGGAACAGTTGTACAGAGATCACTGCCGAAGTCCAAGCCACAATCCACGACGGGACAGGAGGTGAGCGAGATGAGTGAGGATCAGTCGCCAACTGACGCCGAGCGAGAGTTCACTCGAGATATCGAAGGGCGCGGCAAAGGCGACGGCCGCTGGCTCGAGTTCCAACTCTCGCGCGCACTCAAACAGTGGGGCTACGTAACGGACATGCGTGAGACAGCCTACGGTCTCGAGATCGACGTCGTCGCCAAGCGGAAAGAACCACGGAACAGACCAACTGACTACATCGTCGCCGAATGCAAAGACTGGGAGAATCGCTCGATCACCCCAAACGTCATCTATCGACTCTGCATGCTCGCATTCAGCTGTCGAGCAATGCCAGTGTTGTGCCACACGACGACGCTGACACCGAAGGCCCGAGAAATCGCCCAGAAATGGGAAGTTCGAGTCCTCACGCTCGAGGATTTACATCGTGGTGCACTGCCAGCACCGAACGTGAGTGCACCGATCGAGGAACTGTGCATGCATCGAAGACAATGCACTCCTCGCGAGGGACGGGGGACACTGCCAGTGATGCTCACCTACGAGCGCGAGCGGCACTTCTCCTACGTTCCTGGCTTCAAAGCCAAGGGGCGACTCTGTGAGTATCAGCCGATCGAGAATGCTGACGAATCCCACTCGTCCGAAGACAGTGGTGAGTAGGGCGGCTCACAACCGAGATACAATGCAGCCACCGATACTCGCTCGCAATCGACTCGAGGTTTTCAAGTTGGTTCGAACAGCCTCGTTGCTAACTCGCTGAGCGAGACGGAGAGACACCAGCTACACAGTTGACGAGTGGCCTGCTACATGAAGGCGACCCCCGTTCTCGCCCGTAGCTGACTGTATGCGGCGTCACGGCCCGCTACCTCGATTTTTCTGAACAACAGCGCTTCCGGATCCAACCAGACGATACTGAACTCCTCGAGAGAAGTCGTCTCTCTCCCACACGTACCGAAATCGGTCGCTGCGCCGCTGGTTATCCGGCCTGTTAGCTGTGGGTATTTCTTCGAGGTGTCTCTCGGTAGTCTATAGAGCCGACAGCTACACATCTGAGACCGGTACGACAGCTGTCTCTTGGGCTATGAATCTCCGTGGAAAAGGACGTTAGTAGATCTAACTACGTCTCGACTCGATAGTATACTGAAGAATCCGCCCTATACATCCGTAGTGCAATTTGCACAGTTCATTTCAACCGTTATTGTATGCAACAGGCGGTTATTACACTGACAGCGCTATCAGCCCCGACACAGAGAGAAACAGATCGCTCGAATCAGGCAACTCCCCTGCACGCAGTGGGTTTTGGAGCGCTGGAAAGAAGACAACTCTCACATCATAGAGTCATCACCCTGTCAAGTGGTGCTTCCGGTCTGGTGGTCTTCGGTGTTGTAACATGGACAAAAAACGCACATTCTTCGTCGTAATAGATGACGGAGCAGTCTTGCGATTTCTCACGGGGGCGGAATAGGACGAGATCGATGTCGCGCCACCACCCACCAGACGGCGTCGGGGTGGTTGTTTTGATTGGTACAATAAAAACTGCCACCAGTGTATTCAGTTGTGCGTGTCCAATAACTCATACCACCAGTAGTATTTTACAAACTCACCAGTAGAATTGTCTATATGACGGCTCTGAAATGGACTTCGGAATACGTCCAACGAAAGTTTCCCGACGACGTTCGCGAGGTTCGGCGCGCGGAAGGGGAAAACCCAGACGTGAAACCGACCCACAAATGGCTCCGTGAACATGGTTTGATCGGCATCCAAGGATACGCAGAACGCCACGACAAGACTGTGGATGATGTCCTCTTGAACGAATGTGGGTTCGACTCTCGAAAGCGCAAGCCGCTCCCCGGAACGCACGGTGAGACGAAGCAGTTGGTCCGCAAGTGGCTCGAAGACGAGGATACGGCATTTAGCCGCCTTGGTGACACATCTATCAAAAGCGCTTGGTCGCACATGCGCAAGCTAATGGAGATCTCTCAAGACGCTCTCGGCTCGAGCAACCTCCTCCGGCCAGCCCGTGCTCCTAAGGGGAAAAACATCCGCCTCACGCTCGACCTTTTCCGAGCGATGAACGAGGAATTAGAGTCCGAGGGATCCCGATATAACTACGCCTCAACGCTGAAGTCATTTTACGGCTATCTGGAGATGACCGGCGAAGTCGATTCGAATCCGGCTGAAGCAGTCCTCCCGCGAATGGGCTGGTCGTACACCCGCGAATCTCCTGAAATCGCTCTCAAACCAGCGCAGGTCCGGAAGTGCTGGGAAGCAACTGAGTCCGTCGACGAAGATACTCTCGAGGAACTCGGCAGCGCGGAGTTACGCGAACTGCTCACCCAAAAGATACTCTTGCTCTGCCTCGCCGGCTGTGGACAGCGGACCAGTGACCCACTAATCACGCACGCTAAGGAAGATATCATCCTTGACCCAGCTGATCCCCGGATCTGCTTCGACGAGGAGCGTAAGAACGGTCAAGGCACTACACCGATCATGGCAGGTCTAGACTACTTTGAGGAGTACATCGGGTTACTCGAAGAGGAAGGCTACGAGATGTTGTTCCCAAGTGAGGATTCGGAGGACGGTACCCGATCTGATGGTTGGGTACGCAACGAGGTCGAGAAAATCGTCGATCGAGCCGACATTCGACTGCCTGATGGATCGAGGCCGACGCCAAAGCATTTCCGCCAATTCTGGTACAACGAGTACTTTGATGCCTATGAGGCGTACATCGCCAAGGTCGAGGACGTTGCAGCGGCTCAGTCAAGCGCCTCGGCGGAGATCGTTGACAAACACTATCTTGCCAGCCATCGCGCTCGAGACCACTTTCGCCGCTTCGCGAACGCTCACTTCGAAACGGCGTTCCCAACCGATGTCGTGATTTCGCCAGAGGAGATCGCTGAAGCTCGAAATACAGGGGACGAGGATGACCAGAGTTCGCTCACGGACTTCGTGACGAGGCCAAAGACAGACAGCAACTCGACACACGCGATCGTCGGCGCTATGGCAGTCCTTCCAATCGTGAGGTGGAATACGGAACTTGCGACCTCTCGAGCTGTTCGTGAGTTCGCGGCGATGAAACACGACGAGGAAGTGATCGATCCAACGTCTGTGCACGGAATATCGCAGTTCCTCGTTGGTGTTGTGGCAATTTCAGTCATGGCGTTGGTATTGATTACGGTCGGGTATCCAATGTGGTCGATCGCCGTGATGCTGCTTGCTGCGTGGGCATTCACGACCTCGTCAATCGATATGGCGGAGCCCCGCCCGGTTGCTGCGAGTAGCTGAATTGCTACAGGCCAGTATACTCGCTGGCATATTCGTTAGTCAGCCAGTCAACCTTCCTACCAGCCGTCTTTTCAGTCAGCCATACAGTTAACGGGTAGAGAAGAGAACGAACCTGCTACGGGCCGAATTGAGTCCTCAAAGGATACAGGGAAAGAGTTCAGCGCATGGTTTCATGCCGGAGTCAATGTCAGTCGCCCCATCGACTTTATTCATCACACGATCGACGACTTGTGCGTCGAGGTTCTCGAGGTGACCGATCACTTGTTCAGTGTACGCGACGTCAGTCATCTAAGCTAAGGCGCTCGCGAACGTCGTTAGCCGACTGCGTGTCACCCTGTTCCCGCTGCTCATGGCTCGTTTTGAGTTCTTTGAGCGTCTCTTCCGAGAGCCTCGTCGGTGGATCGATCCAGTCACGGAGTGCGTCGCGGATCGCCTCTGACCGCGAGGTGTACCCGCGACGCTCGTACTTCTCGTCGATCTCCTCGAGGAGGTGATTTGGAACCCGGACGTCGATTTTGGAGGTGCCGTCACCATTTCCTTCACCGCCATCATTGGTGTCAGTACTCATTATTGTGTGAGACGTGCGTCTCACAGATGACTATTTGCCCTGTACTGAGCAGTAACTACATCTGAGAATGTATCGGCGGATAACCTACCAGCTGCGATAGATGTTCCGATCGTCGTGCAAGATACACAGCGCAAATGTGGCATAGACTGGTGATCGTTCAGACAGAAAGCATATGCCAATATATTAGAGATTTGAAAGAGTATGCTTGAAGAGCGGGGTGGTCGCGTCTTGTGGTACTCTGTCGGAGTGGCAGTTCTACTGATTGTCTGTATCCTGTACTCTGGGGCACTCGCAGCACCGTACAATACGAATGGACCGTCGTATGCTGTCGCCCATGAGTCAACTGAGGCGTTCGAGAACTACGTCGAAGACAACGAAGAATTGCAAGAAATGTCGGCCGTTCCCGTAGCCGACCTTTCGCCGGAGACTCAACGAGCGTTCGGCGAGATGCAGAGCAAACAACCGAGGGCCGGTAACCAATATGAACACGGCGGATGGCAACGAATCGGACCCGTCTCAGTCTGCCACTCATCGCTCATTTATTGTGACGAGTATACCGATTGGCCCGATTTCCCCACAGAACACTATATTGGCGGTGGTTCCTATACCACATATGGACTCGTAGAGAACGACGGGGACGAATACCTTGTCCGGACGACATCCGGACCTCGGTTAGACTTTGGTCCACTCCTTCATTTGGTCATAAAAGTACTAACCTTAGGCCCGTATGCCGTTTTTCTTCTTTTGACGGGGTTTACACGAAAGGAGGGTACGAATGGAAACCAGACCACGTACGCTACGGTCGGGCTTGGATTAGCAGGAGCAGTGTTGGTACATCCCTATATTCTCATGTGGGCCGGACCTTCCTCGAGACTGTTCTTTTTATCCCTTGGTATCCTCGCGTTCGTTTCGTGGGGAACTATGCTGGCTTGGTCATATCTTCGTCTCACGAGTGACAGAGCGCCACCAAGGTAGACGGAAGCGTTTCCTGCGAGAACGAGTATTTCGATCTGATCTCCGGGCATCGAGTGATAGTAGAGATTCGTCAATTTTCGTGCGTTGTACGGAGCAAACGGTACGATTTGTGTGGTCAGCAGGTGACCGTGCTAGTCAAGCCTGTCGTAGGAGCTACCCTCGCCATCCACAGCGGTTTCTCACTGGCGGGCGCGTGCCATGTAACGCGTACTGACCGCTGGACTTTCTGCCAGTTGCATTAGATGCTCTCGCTGCCGTGCAAGATACAGAGCGCGAATGCCGCACGAGAGTCGGCTTAAGTTGCGACAGTGGAGATCGCTCAGCACAGGCAGAGAAGCTATCGAACTCAAAAAATAGGTGAAGACCAAATTCTGAGTCTAACCGTTTTAGTTCGCACGTGTAGTGAGCGGATGGTTCACTTCTATCCGTGTGAAACAAGTGAAGCCAACGTACTGCCTCATCCTCTATATTCAGTAGGTCGTTTCTGACGTCTATCCAAGAGGTGGGTAGCTGCTCCGGTAACGCCTCCGCTCATACTGACCAATCATCAACCCTCGCAGATCGCCTCTCAGTCTGTGTCACATTCGCACCTTGTATCCAGCATGACTCCTGAAACCAATCTCCGTTTTAGGGTTTCAACAGAGTTAGTGAAGCCAAGTAGTGACTGGTACCGAACCGAGCAAGCAACAGTTCGGACAACGACCTCAAATTAGACGCTGACCCTTCAGCTCAACCCATGGGACGAGTTCTCCCCTGTGGCGATTATTTCCAGTTGGTAGTTATACTGCTCCCTCCGGGAGCGTCTGTATGGCCACCGTCGTTCGAAGAATTGTTGAGATCATCTCTATGGATTTCACGGGAGTGCGTATATGGGAGAAGTTCCTTGAAATATATCGGTGGGATGTGCTCTCTGGGGTTAAAACCATCAGCAAGTCTGTACCTACTACTCGAGGAAACTGTTGCAACTGGTTCGATTACACCTAGTCGCCTACCTTCTTCGAGCCGATTATCGATAGCCGATTCCGATGCCCTGATTCCGCGAATTAGCTCTTGTCGCTGTCTCTCTGACTCCGACAGCAAAACTACAATCTCTATACTACCTGCACGGTCTCGGTATTGATTGAGGTCGATATCGTTCATGGATCTGAACCGTGTCGACGTGTTAAAATAATCCTTTGGGGAGAGGGGGTGTAGAGAATTATCGTACTTTAATTTTGGCGTGTTACTACCAAGGAGTGGACGTCAGCCCGTTTAAGACCTCCCTCCGTATCGACGCCTATGCTCAACTAAGAAAACTGCAGCCACCCGCACACTCCCCAACGTGTGACTAGAGTGATGAACCGCACCGAAACCAGTGAACTGACGATCTCAAAAATGTCTAATAGAAAACCACCCACCGCTGCCGCGAAGAACAGTCAAACAGATGCGTCCTTTGACGTCCGCGAGCTCATCCGAGCAGAAACGATTGACGAACTCGGCCCTCGACAGGCTATAGACTTTGTATCGGAGTTGTCCGACTGGTATCGCTGGATGCGCAAACAGGGCATAAGTAGAGACGAATGGCAATTGGAAGGACACAGTCGGAGTACAGCGAATAACTACGTTCAACGACTCTGCCGTATTCTTCCGGAGCTCTGGAACGAGTTTCGTGGCTATACGATGCAGATCTCCCCCGAGATGGGAGACTGGTACCTCGAGCAGCTACGAGACGACGAGATCCGAAAGGAAAACGGTCAGCCATACGCAGGAAGCTCAAAGAAAAAACAGGTCTGCACCCTGTTGAGTTTCTTCCGATTTCGATCGAGCCAGCGAAATGGAAAGGAGTGGGAACCGGCCACGCTTTTTCAGGCAGATGCCGGTACTCGAGTGGCAGATCCGATCAAACGAGATGAGAGAAGTCTCATTCGTGAAGCTGTACTCGAGTACAAAACGGTAAAGCGCTACAACAACTGCACTCCCGAAGAGAGAGACCGAATCAAGGGCGAACTCGCTCAACGTCTTGGGAAGCCGAAAGAGGAAGTTACGAAAAGCGATTGGGAAGACGTGAACCGATGCTGGATGTGGCCATCGATCATCATGGTTACTCTCGATATCGGTGCCCGACCGGTTGAAATAGAGAGAGCCAGTACAGAGTGGCTTAAGCTCTCGGCACCGGAAATCGAGATCCCGAAGGATGACGCCGCTAAGAACGATCAAACGTGGACCAATACGATTACGGAGCGGACGGCAAAGGTGCTGCGACGCTGGCTCCAGCAACGAAACTCCCTGCCGAAATACGACGATACTGATGCTCTCTGGCTCACTCGAGAAGGCAACCCATATTCTCCGGGTCCGCTCGGCCGAAACCTTCGGAACATCATGGATGAAGCCGGGATCGATCACAGTGACCGAAATATCTCATGGTACAGTCTGCGATACTCACTGGCCACATCTCTCGCCAAAGAAGCCGACAGTCACGAGGAAGTCCGTAAACAAATGCGTCACAAACGGCCTGAATCGACTATGCGCTACATCCATCCGCCCGACGAAGATGTCCGTAATCATCTCCGACGTATCGCCTAAAATTCTACCACTGAGGTATTGTCGTGGCGTGCTTTCCTATGCTAAATCCGTAGATCTCTACGCTATTGCTGTCTCACTTAGTGGGGTACGCCCCGTACATAAACTCTGATCAGATAATCATGGGACGTAATAGAGATAGCTCGACTAACGTACACTGTCGGTGCACATGTACACTGCAGGTGTACACTGAAAAGAGTAGGGACAGACCGGCTACAGTCGATCACACCCGATGGCGTCGATGCCGCGCTCAGCGTGGTCCGGATCGAGGTCGCCGGATCAGACAATAAGGGAATTGACCGTGTTGAGAGTTAGTTTAGTCATCTTTCCCCCAGTTACAGGTCATCAGTCGGGCTGTTATAGGTACGATCAAACCGCTTAGCATGTGAGAGTGCCTTTCGTTCAATTTCAGCAAGAAATGTTTTTGCGGTCAAGACTGCGTTGTCAAGTTCATCTTTATCACAAGTAAAGTAAACATCTCTCAAGTGGTAGTTTGGGTTATTAGATTTATATTCGGATGTTTCCCATTCGTAGTCAGTGAACATTTCCGTTGTCTCCTCCACAATCCATTCTGCGACTGTGTGGCGTCGCATGTTTTCCTCGTCCTCTAAGTTCTCCGGATAATTCCTGTCAAGGTTGTAGCCGGATGGTTCTGGGATATTGCCTACGATTACCTCTACTTCGTCGTCATTCTGTTCTATAAGAAGTATCTCGGAGTCACGACTTGAGAACGGCATATCAATATCGTACTTGATGTCCGCTTCGTCTCGAAGTTTGGCTGACCGATTCGAACTTCTGTTAGCCATGGAGAATTATAACGAGTTGTAGTACTTGGTTCTTGTCTGTGAAACAGCTTGAGCAGATTCTAAGCTCTGTTATTTGATGATGTGGTTTGAGCTGGCGTTGATCGAAACTGAACTGCTGAATACATTCTCTAAGTCTTGCACGCTGTTTTTCATGATAGCTGAAGGATGACGTCCTTTCCGGTAACTCCCTCCCCATATTGAACCCGACCCTCTCGCCGCACTCTGAATAAAGAGATCGTATTACAACTAATGGTATATCATACGAGCCAACCTTACCCCATGCGGTTCAAAGCATCTTGCCTATCCTCGACAGGTGCCTGATCGTATTTCATCGTCGTCTCGGGGCTCTTGTGACGCAACTGTGCCTGTGCTGCTGCCAGATCCTCCTCTCGAGTCATGTACGTGCCTGTCGAGTGGCGAATCGTGTACCAGCTCATCTGCCGGTCTTCGTAGTCGATGCCGGCGAGGTCACACAGGTCGTGAAGCAGCCGCCGAAGCGTCGACGATCCGTAGGTGTTCCCCTCTCGAGTCAACCAGAGCTCGTCACGACCGTCGTACAACTCGTGCGTCGCTCGTTGATCTAACCAGCGGTCGAGCATCTTGATCGTTCGGTCGCTCAGACTGACACGCCAGTGTCCTTCGTTCTTCGAGCTCTCTTCTTTCGGAATACGAAAGATTCCGTTCTCGAGGTCGACCCACGAGGTCACTGCACGACCGACTTCGATCGGCCGGAGGCCGGCGTCAAGGCTGGCACCAACGAGGCTCGGAATCTTCCAGCCGTTGGCACGGTCCCAGTCCGCTTTCGTGACGTCTGTCTTTGGCTTCTCGAATCGCTGTGCCAGATACGCTTTCATACGATCGCGTTCGTCTGGCGTGACGTTGTTGTAGTGTGGAACGCTACCGTGCTCGAGCGAAGCTTCCCGAACGAGCTTCCGTTCGTCTCGAGTGAGAAAGTCCCTCGGTACGGTCGTCTTGCTGCCGGAGCTGAACCGTATCTCGGGGTCCCATTCGTCGCCACCGCGCTCGTGCGCGCGCCATTTGAACAGCATCATCACGGCCTTCTGGCAGCAGTCTCGGTGGGCATCGCTGTAGTCGTCGTATGCGAGTTCTCGCATCCACGCATCGGCGTGGTCGTGAGTGATGCTGGTGGTGTAGTGGTCTTGCTCGTCCCACACGTACCGGTAGAAATGATCCATCCGGTAGATACGTGAGCCAACGGTGGTCTCGGCGTACCCCTCTGCCTTCTCGGGATCCTTGCCGAACGAGAGGAGCCATCGGAGACAGTCCTCACGTTCACTGCGATAGTCTACCAGCTGGCGCTGCCCGAGTCGCTGTTCGGTCGGCCCGGGAACGAGGGCGAAGTCGCTCAGATCCATCTCTGGACCCTCGTATCGAGCAATGCTAATCGGATTGCCTGTCCAAATTCGCTAATCGCAAGACGGCGCCGGGATGGCCCGACTATGTGAATCGAATTGACTTCGAGTCCCATGGTTACTTGAGGTTAGCACGGGCTCAAAATCACGGGACGGCGTCGGGGAGAAGTGCTCCGTCAGGGATTTGAACCCTAGTCATTGCCGTGAGAGGGCAATATGATTGGCCGGACTACACCAACGGAGCGTGCGACATCAGATAATTGTGTGGAGGACAGTTTAAGGATTCCGTTTCGATCCGTCACTGTCCCGACGTACCACAGATATGAACGGTGACACGACTGTCACTCCTCGAAGGGAGATTTAGTTGCCTCGGGTTCGAATCCTTCGAGGCTGATGATGTTCTCGCGGCCGACGCGAAGCTTGCTGATAGTCCCCTCCTCTTCCATATCGGAGAGGAGCATGCTGACCTTGGACTTCGACCAGCCCGTTTCCTCGACGATGTTGACCTGCTTCATTCGGCCACCGTTCTCGCGAATGAGTCTGACGACTCGATCCTCGTCGGTGAGCAGTTCTTCGTTGGTCAGCGGGCTGGCACCGTTCGTCGAGTCGTCGCCATGGCTCTCGCCTGCGGACGGCGGCGCTGTGTCCAAATCCGTCTGCTCGGCTGACGTGACGTTCGACTGCGTCGTGGCGCCGGCGGCGGCCGTGCGATCGTCGGTCCCGGATCCAGAGTGTTGACGTCGGTACCAGACGGCGGCGCCACCGACCCCCAGTACGACGAGGGCGCCGAGAGCCAGGTGCCACGCCGCGTCGTCGCTGTTCGTGATCGCCGAAACGGCCGAGCCAGTCTCATCGTTTCCGCCGCCCGCACCCTCCGTGACGAAGACGGCGCGCGGATTGCCGTCGAGGAACTGCTGTTCGCCCTGCCATAGCACCGAGTCGGCGTTCTCGAGCGTGTTGTGTGAGGGCCGGGCCTCGTCTTCGGGCCCGATACGATCGAACGTGAGGCCGTCGCCGGCGATGATCACGATCGACTGATCCGAGCCGATATACATCCCTTCGAAGACGTCGCCGACTTCGACGGTCCCGTCTTCGGCCTTCGCGAAACCGTTCCAGGTGAACGACATCTCGACGATCCCTCGAGTTCCGAACCGATCATCGACCGTCGCGGACCGATTGAAGTTCGTCGCCTCCATCTCCCGGTCGGTCGTCTCGGCGCCGCTTTCGGTCATCCCGTGGGTCCGCGTGACGAATCGCTCGTACAGTCCGGTCTCTTCTTCCTCGAACTCCTCGGCAAACTCTTCGAAGGCCGCGCGCTCTTCGGACTCGTTTTCGGTGTCGAAGCGCTGTTCGTGCTGGAAGGTCCACGTTGCACTGCCGTTTTCGTGAACGGTGATCTGGAACGTCGTCGTGTCGAAGTCCTGTGAGTCACCGGCGATCGACTCGTCAGCCATCGTGTCGGTTGTACTCGAGCCCTGAACGGTCGACTGCGTCGCTGGGACCGACTGAGACGAGGCGCTCTCGCCGACACCGGCGACGGACATCGCCATCGGAACCCCGACACCGGTGCTGCCGGCGAGAAAACCGATAACGACGAGGGCGACAATGGCGACGGAAACCGACCGGTTCATTCGTCTACCACTACGTGGCGGAGCTAAAAATGCTTGTGAATACCGGAACCCGTCATCGGTCATCGGGAGATCGTCGATCGAGAGCGGAGATACCGCTGGTCGAAGCGTGTCGATACGCACAAACCAGTCGATAGCGTAGCCACGGCCATGATCGCCAATCTCGCGCAGGGCGTCCAGGTGTTCACGAGCAACGTCTACCTCGTCGACGGCGAGCGAACCGTGCTGGTCGATCCGGGGGCGAACTTCGACGTCGTTAGCGCCGTTCGCGATCGAGTCGACGACCTCGACGCCGTCGTGCTCACGCACACGCACCGGGACCACGTCGGCAACCTCGAGGCCGTTACAGACGCCTTCGACGTCGACGCGTGGGGATACGACATCTCGTTCGACGGCGTCGATCACGCTATCGAGGACGAGGAGACGATCCGACTCGGGGACGACGAGTACGTCGCCCTCCACACGCCGGGGCACAAGAACGACCACCTCTGTTTCTACGCGGCCGACGCGGGCATCCTCTTCGCGGGCGACCTCGTCTTCCAGAACGGGAGTTTCGGGCGCACCGACCTCGAGGAGGGCGACCGCGAGCAATTGATCGAGAGCATCGATCGGCTGCTCGAGCGGATCGACGAGGGACTCGCGGAGATGCACACGGGACACGGCCCGAGCGTGACGAACAACCCGTACGATCACGTCGAATTGTCGGCCCGAATGGCCCGGCAGGCCTGAGTCGCGGACCGCCGAAACAGCGTCCATCCGCCGGCATCGAATTGGGCTCGACGCCACGGCCGAACTCGATCAGTTCGTTCCGACTGCGGGACCGTCACGGTTCCAGCACGTGCACACTCGAGGGCTCGAATCCGACAGTGATCTCGTCCGCTGGACTCTCCTCGAGCTGTAACACGATCGGAACGCCGTTCCACCGGCCGTACGCGCGGACGGTCTCCCCGCGGAATTCGCTGGTCTCGACGGAGACCGATAACTGATTCTGCTCGACGGCGGGCGACAACGCGGCCGCTCGGACGCAAAAGTGCACCCGCTCCGCCCCGTTCGAAACCGCCGGGATCGCGATCGTTTTCCCGCCGACGTCGACCGAGCAGCGGTCGCCGTCTCGAGCGACGACGGTCCCCTCGAAGACGTTGTTGTCGCCGACGAACTCGGCGACGAATCGGGTTTCCGGCTCGCGGTAGATCGTCTGCGGCGAGGCGACCTGTTCGATCCGCCCGTCGTTCATCACCGCGAGCCGGTCCGAAATTGCTAACGCCTCCTCCTGATCGTGCGTGACGTAGATGGTCGTGATATCGAGTCGCGATTGGATCCGCGTAAGCTGGCGGCGCAACGACTCCCGGAGGCGGGCGTCGAGCGCGCTCATCGGCTCGTCGAGCAGGAGCAAGTCGGGTGCCGGCGCGAGCGCGCGAGCGAGGGCGACCCGCTGTTGTTGCCCTCCTGATAGCTGGTCGGGTGCTCGGTCGCCCATCCCCTCGAGGTCGACGAGTTCGAGCAATTCCGCGACGCGCTCGTCGACGCTCACCCCGCCCGGCGGATCCCGGAACCGGAGCCCGTAGCCGACGTTTTCGGCGACGCTCAGGTGCGGGAAGAGCCCGTAACTCTGGAAGACGACGCCGACATCGCGATCCTCGGGCGGCACACCGGCCATCGGTTCGTCGTCGAAGGAGACGGTCCCGTCGGTCGGCTCTTCGAAGCCCGCGATCGTTCTGAGCGTGGTCGTCTTCCCGCAGCCCGAGGGGCCGACGAGCGTGAAGAACTCGCCGTCCCTGACGGTGAGGTCGACATCTGTTAGCGCGGCCGTCGTGGTCTCGTCCGTTCCTGCCCTGTAGCGTTTCGAGACCCCCTCGAGTCGGAGCTCGGTCACAGTTCGTACCTCCCGCCAACACGGTCGATGACGACGAAACTCGCTGCGGTCACGGCCAATAGCAGCGTTCCCATGGCGATGGCGGGACCGGATCGGCGGCCCAGGTAGCGTTCGACGGCGACGGGCATGGTGTAGCTCTCGCCCCCGCTGGCCAAAATTACCGTCGAAGAGAACTCGCCGATCGAGATGGCGAAGGCGAACGCCGCGCCGGCGACGATGCCGTTCGCGACTAGGGGCAGCTCGACGTCGAACAGCGCCCGGAATCGCGAGGCGCCGAGCGCGCGAGCGGATTCGGTCATCGCCGGATCGAGATTCGTCAGCAGCGGCGAGACGTTCCGCGTCACGAACGGATAGGCCGCGACTGCGTGCGCGACGACGATCGCGACGGCGCCGGTCACCTGGAAGCGCCAGCCGCCCGGCAGCGGGATGCCGAACACGAGCCCCTGCAGGAGCCCGATCCCGAAGACGATGCCGCTGACGGCGAGCGGAAGCATCGCGAGGGTGTCGACGATCGTCCCGCTGCGGCCGGTTCGGGCCGTCAACACCGAGATGACGACGCCCATCGGTACGGCGATCAGGAGCGTCGCAACCCCGAATAGCAGCGAGTTCCGGATCGCCGGCAGCGGGAGCGTCTGGAAACTCGCGCCCTCGAGTTGGCGCTCGAGTAAAAATGAGTAGTTGCGAAGCGTGAGGCCGGAGCCGTCGGTAAACCCGCCGACGACGAGACTCGCCATCGGACCGACGAAAAGCACCAGTGCGACGAGCCCATAGCCGAAGATCGCAAGGCGGCGCGGAGAGAGAGCGGTCCGCAGGTCGGGGACGAGTCGCTCCTTCGGCGGCGGCGACGGCGCCCGTGCGAACCCCGTCTGTGCGGACTCGTAGCGAAGGTAAGCGTAGGTCAGCCCGAGCGAGAGGATCGTCTCGAGGATCGCGAGCGTCGCGGCTTCGGCGTAGTCGAGTCGCTGGATACGGTCGTAGATCCAGACCTCGACGGTCGCGAGCTGCAGCCCACCGAGGGCGAGCACGATCGGGAAGGTCATGAACGTGAAGATGAAGGTCAACAGCGCGCCGGTGAGGACGGCCGGGGCGAGTTGCGGGACGACGACGTCCCGAAAGGCCCGACGCTCGCTCGCACCGAGGCTGCGAGCCGTTTCGACGGTACGCGCGTCGACGGACTCCCAGGCGGCGACGGTGAGCCGGGCGACCAGCGGCGCGTTGTAGAACGCGTGGGCGAGGATCACGATCGCCAGGGGACTCGTCTCGATGAACGCGTACGGTCCCAGACCGACCGTCCCGAGAAGTCCGTTGAGCGTCCCTGCTCGCCCGAACATCGCGTAGAAGCCGACCGCGACCAGAATCCCGGGCATCACGAACGGGAGGATCGTCAGCGATCGGAGCGTTCGCCGGCCGTAGAACTCGTAGTTCGCGAGGACGTACGCGGCCGGCAACCCGAGCACGACGCTCGCGACCGTCGAGAGCGCGGCCTGATAGGCCGTAAAGCCGAACAGCCCCTTCCGAACGCCGGGCGTGTCGACGGCGAGCCACGGCACCGGGAGGTCGACGCCGGGGAGCGGATACTCGAGCGTCAGCGAGATCGAAATCGCGGCGAGCCAGCCCGCGAGGGAGCCGAGATGCGTGCCGATCGCCAGCGGCTCTGCGAAGACGTCCGCGAGAATCCCGAAGTAGAACGGATCCGTCAGCACGTCGGCGAAGTGGCCCAGCGTGGGCGTTCCGTCCTCGAGGACGGCCTCGACGAAGACGACGCCGACGGGGAGGTACAGCATGACGACGAGGATTCCCGCCGTCACGAGCGCGGTCAGTCCGATTGCGTGGCGCTCGAGCCACGCGCGGACGCGACCCGCTGCGACGCGACCTGTGGCGGACACGGCCGGCGATTACTGGCTGGCGAACTCGCGCGCCCAGTCGTCGACCCACTCGTCGAGGTTCCCGCGGAGGTCGTCGTAGCCGACCGTCACCGCCTCCGGCGGGACGTGTGCGTACTGATCGAACTCGTCGTCCAGATCGACGTACTCGTCTTCGACCGCGGGGAACTGGACGTTTCGCTCGGCGATCTCGGCCTGGGCGTCGTTCGAGAGGACGAAGTCGAGGAACTCGTAGGCGAGATCGACGCTGTCGGCATCCTCGAAGATCGCCATCCCCTCCGGGTTCGCATAGCCCTGGTCGTTCAGGAAGCCGATTTGATGGCGCGAGAGGTCGTTCCCTTCCGCGCTGGCGAACACCTGATCGGTCGAGTAGGAGACGACCATCGGCCGTTCCTCGTTCATGTACGCGCCGTAGTAGGACTCCGACCAGTCCTCGATGGCCCGGACGCCGTTCTCCCGGAGGTCCCGCCAGTAGTCGAGGTAGCCGTCCTCGCCGAACGCGTCGATCGTCCACAGCAAGAACGCCTGTCCGGGATCCGAGGTCTGGGCGTTTTGAGCGATCAGGGCGTCCTCGTACGCCGCTTCGGTCAGGTCCTCGAAGGTCTCGGGCTCGTCGACCTCGGTCTCGTCGAAGACGAGGCTGATGTATCCGGTGTCGTAGGCGAGCACGCGGTCGTGTGGGTCACCCATGTCGAGCCCGTCGCGAATCCGACTCGAGCGCTCGATCCGATCCGCGTTGAGTCCGCGGAAGAGCCCTCCTTCCTCGAGGTTATCATCGACGCTCACGAGATCGTCGATGTTCAGCCCGAAGTACACGTCGGCGTCGATTTCCTGCCCACCTTGTGCCTGATTGATGTAGTGTCCGATTCCCTGATCCGGAAGCTGTACCCACTCGAGTTCGGCGTCGGGGTACTCCTCCTCGAACGCCTCCTTGAGCCACGGGCCGGCGGGGTTGTCGCCATCGATCATCGACTCGTAGGTGACGACCTCGAGCGTTCCCTCCAGATCCAACTCCTCAGGTTCGGGATCGCCGTTCGAATCGTCTGATTCGTCACCGTCCTGCGTCAGACACCCGGCGAGTCCGAGCGCGGCCCCACTACCGATTGCACCGACGAACGTTCGTCGTCTCATTACACGGTTGTTTCACTGGGTGGTTTTAACCCCTCTGATACTGAAATTGCTTCTTCTGGCACCGGAACCGACGGGTTTCGACGGTACTGGATAACGAAGATACGAGGGCGTTCCGTGAGAATTGATCCGATAACGGGCCTCACACGGTGAAACAGCTGTTCGGCAGTGCCACCCCTTCTCAGACCCGCTGGGCCGCCTCGAGCATCGCGTCGTAGGCCTCTTCGTATGCCCGCGCGATCTGCGCCGGATCGTCCCGCGCCTCGCCCCCGAGCGCCGGCAGCCGAACCCGCTCGAGCGGTTCGAGGTAGTCGAGCACGTCGGGCACGCGTTTCTCGAGCGCGCCGTCTTTCGGGCTCGAACTGGCGATCTCGCAGGCGCGGCAGTACCGATCGCCGTCGTAGATCCGCGCCTGTCCGGGTTCGACGGCCGCGACGGCGCTGATCGCCGCGTGCTCGAGCGACTGGAGCGGCTGGGCGATGTCGCCGTAGGATTCGACGACGGCGACGTCGGTCGATTCGATCTCGGCCGCCAGTCGTTCGAACGCAGGGACGTACCGTTCCTCGGCGAGCTCGTTGAACTCGCCGACGGTCTCGACGGGGATGGCGTCCTCGAGCGGGAGCGCGTCGGCGACGACGTCCGGAATCTCCGCGGTCGCGTTGCGGACGTACGTCGGTACACTATCGCCGTCACTCGGCCGGCCGACGCGGTCGACGAGGAACTCCCGATCTGACCTGCCGAGGAGTCCGGTTCCGCCGTCCGGCGTGGGCCGCCACAGACGGTGGGCCGGGTTGAGCCGTTCGGGCTCGCGACCGCGTGCTTCGGCCCGTGCGAGCCGTTTGGCGTCCTTACCGTAGAGCCGACCGTGGGCGAGCGCCGACCGGCAGTCGTCGTGGTCGAACCAGTAGTCGTTGCCCGCGCGCGGCTTGTAGCCGACGGCCCCGGTTCGCTCGAGGAGCCCCGCCGAGAACGTGGTCTTGCCGGCGTCGACGCGGTCGGCACCGACCACGAGGAGGATCATTCGGTGTCGTCGTCGGCGTCGGTATCGTCGCCGTTGCTCTCGTCAGCGGCCGTTTTGTCACCGTCACTTTCGTCGGCGTCGGCTCTGTCGCTCTCCTCTTCCTCTTTCAGCCCGTAATGGGCGGGTTCGTCGTCTGAACGCGGTTCGGCGACGACGAGATCGTCGGCGTTGGTCATGATCCACGGGATCGTCCAGTCGAGCAGGACGTCCTCGGTCCCCTGGTCGATCTCCGCGTCGGGATCGAGCCCCTGGAGGAGACGGGCGATCTCGTAGACGGTGTACATCTGGTCGGCCTCGAGCAACTCCGCGGGCGTGTAGAAGTCACACGGCGGCAGGCTGTCGAACTCGGACTTGGAAACGGGCATCTACTGGGTGCTATCGGTCTCGGACGCCTAAATCGTTCGTTCCCGATCCGTCGACGCGGCCGTCGGTTGGTAGTATCCCTGTGGCATCGAAGTTGTGGGATCCCGGAAAACCGGCGTGAACGAGCCTTCGAAGGAGGGTACAGCAGAGAAGACGAGGGCACCGGGTTCGGGCTCAGTATCGTCCAGCAAATCGCCGACCTCGAGTCGTCCGATTCGCTCGATTCGCTCAACTCATTCGACCCGCTCGGTCGCTCTACCGCTCCGCTGATTCGTCGTAACCGGACGAGTGCACCCGCGGAGACAACGTTAGGCCTCGAGCGCGGCGTCGAGCAGTTCGATCGGATGCGGCGGTCGGTCGTACGACTCGAAGTCGCCGATCTGGGTGCGACAGGAGGTCCCCGGTGCGACGACCCTGGTTCCATCCCCGTTCGCCGTCCCCGCCTCGGCCGCGCTCGCCTCGAGTTGCTCGCGGAGCAGGTCACCGATCGCCCGCGAGAGGTCGTAGTGTTCGGCCTCGTAGCCGAAGGAGCCAGCCATCCCGCAGCAGCCCGAATCGACGGGGTCGACGGCGTAGCCCGCGCGCCTGAGCAGGCCGACCGCGTGGTGGTCCGCGCCGCGAGCCTTCTCGTGGCAGTGGCCGTGGTAGGTCACTCGCTCGCGTGCGTCCCCGTGGTCGACCGGAAGCCGCTCGTCTAACCGATGCGTGTCCAGATACTCGCAGACGCCGTAGGCGTTCGAGACGAGTCGCTCGAGTCGCTCGTCGTCGACGCGGTCCGGGAGCAGCGACCGGTACTCGTCGACGACCATCGAGGCGTCCGAGGGTTCGACGAAGCAGACCGACCAGCCTCGCTCGAGGGCGGGTTCGAGGCTCTCGAGCAGCGCTTCGCCGTGATCGGCGGCGTCGTCGAGCAACCCCTTCGAGTACGCCGCTCTGCCGGTCGGTCCGAGATCGGGGACTGCAACGCGAACGCCCGCGGCCTCGAGGACCCGAACGGCGGCCTTGCCGGGGGCGGGGTTCGAGTAGTTCGTGTCCGTGTCGGGGAAGAGGACGACGCCCGCGTCGGCCGTTTCGGCGTCGACGGTCGACTCTCGGTCGGCGAACCAGTCGACCAGCGTCTTCCGCTGAAACTCCGGGAGCGTTCGCTCGGACGCGATTCCCACCGTCTTCTCGAGAGCCGTCCGTGCACCCGGCAGGTTCGTGGCGCGGTTGGCGACCGGCGCCGCGGCGCTCCCGGCCGCGGCGAGTCGATCGACGTTCGAAAAGAGGCGCTCGCGGAGCGTCGTTCCGTTGCGCTCGTGGGACTGGTGTTTCACCTCGGCTTTGAGTTTCGCGAGGTCGACGCCGGTTGGACAGTCGCTCTGACAGCCCTTGCAGCCGATACAGAGGTCGAGCACCTCCTCCTGAAACCGGTCGCTGTAGAGCTCCTCGGGATCGATCTCGCCGCTGATCGCCGCTCGGAGCAGGTTGGCCCGCCCGCGGGTCGTCGCGATCTCCTCCTCGGTCGCCCGGTAGGTTGGACACATCACGTCGCCGTCGGTCTGGCGACAGGTTCCACAGCCGTTACAGAGTTCGACGAGGTGAGAGAAGCCGCCGTCGTCGTCGAAATCGAGTGCGGTTTTGGGCTCGAGCGAGGCGTAGTCGGGGCCGTAGCGGAGGTGCTCTCTGATATCCGTGGGGTCATCGTCGCGGTAGACGACCTTCCCCGGGTTCATCCGCCAATCCGGATCGAAGGCGGATTTCACGTCCTTGAACGCCTGCCAGAGCGTGGGGCCGTACAGCTTCGGGTTGAACTCCGTCCGCGCCAGCCCGTCGCCGTGCTCGCCCGAGAACGCGCCGTTGTGCTCGAGCGCGAGGTCGGTGACGTCCTCGGCGATGGAGCGCATTTTTTCGACGCCGTCTCCGTCCTTTAAATTGAGGACCGGCCGGATGTGCAGCGTGCCGACGCCGGCGTGTGCGAAGTAGGCCGCCGTCGTGTCGTGATCCGCGAGGATCTCCTGAAAGCTCGCGACGTACTCGGCGAGCTCCTCGGGCGGCACCGAGGCGTCCTCGACGAACGGGTACGGCTTCGGATCGCCGTCCATGCTCATCAGGAGCGGAATCGACGCCTTGCGAAGCTTCCAGAGTCGGTCCTGCGTCTCGGGCTCGAGCGCCTCGATCGAGTCGAACGCGGTCCCGTCGTCGACGAGGCGAGCCGTCGCGTTCGACAGTGCTTCACCGAGATCGTCGACCACCTCCGAGTCGAACTCGACCATCAGGACCGCCGCGGTGCCGTCGGGAATCGGCTCCGCGTACTCGGCGTACTCCGGCGACTCCGCGGCCAGCCGGAACACCTCGTCGTCCATCAGCTCGACCGCGCTGGTATCGAGGGAGAGCGCCTCGGGCACCGCGGCCAGCGCCTCGAGTAAGTCGTCGTAACAGCAGACTGCGAGCGCTGTCTTCTCGGGGCGCGTGACGAGCGAGAGTTCGGCCTCGACGACGACGCCCAGCGTCCCCTCCGCGCCGACGATGAGCTTCGAGAGGTTGAGCACGTCCTCGCCTGCTTCGTTCTCTCGCAGCACCTTCTGCAGATTGTAACCGCTGACACAGCGTTTGAGGGTCGGATACCGCTCCTCGATCTCGTCGGCGTTGTCCTCGACGATCGACCGGACAGTTCGGTAGATCTCGGCCTCGCGGTCGTCTTTCGAGACGATCTCGTTCCACTCCGGGCCGTCGAGGACGACGTCCCGCGTGCGAATCAGCGAGCCGTCCGCGAGAACGACCTCGCACTCCTCGACGTAGGCGTCCGTGATGCCGTAGCGGACCGAGTGGGCACCCGTCGAGTTGTTGCCGATGCCGCCGCCGATAGTCGCCCGGTTCGACGACGCCGGGTCGGGCGCGAAGCGAAGGCCGTGAGTCTCGAGCGCGTCGTCGAGATCGTCCTGAACGACCCCGGGCTGGACGGTGGCGCGCCGGTCGTCCGGATCGATCTCGAGGATGTCGTTCATGTGCCGGGACAGGTCGAGGACGATACAGCCCGGGCCGACCGCCTGGCCGGCGAGCGAAGAGCCGGCGCCGCGAGGGAGGACGGGTGCGCCGTAGTCCGCCGCGACGCGGAGCGCCGAACGGACGTCGTCGCCGTCCCGCGGGAAGACGACGCCGGCCGGCTGGGCGCCGTAGATGCTCCCGTCGGTCGCGTACAGCACTCTGGTGTACTCGTCGAAGCGGACGTCGCCGTCGACCGCGACCGCGAGGGCGGCCGCGAGGTCGCTCTCCGCGCTGGTCGCCCCGCCGTCGACCTCGCTCGCGTCCGCGCTCGACGTGTGCTCGAGTAGCCGGTCCTCGCCGCCGACTCGTTCCGTAGCCATACGGGCACTCGACCACCGAGAACCAAAACAGTGCGTGTGATCCTCACTCGATGTCGCCGGCTGCGACCGACTAGCGGCGCGGCTACCGGGAACGTGTCTCAAAAAAACGTCGAGATTGCCGAGTCGTCGCGTCTCCGGGCAGCTACGTTACTCGAAGTGGTCGAGGCACTTCTGGTACTCCTCGGCGGCCGAGTCCCAGTTGACGACCTCGAAGAAGCCGTCGATGAACTCGCCGCGGTCCGGACCGTAGTCGTAGTAGTAGGAGTGCTCCCAGACGTCCAGCGCCAGGATTGGGTGGGAGCCCCAGAGTGCGCCCTGGTCGTGCTTGTCGACCGCGACGTTACGCAGCTGCTTGGCAACCGGGTCGTAGACCAGCAGAGCCCAGCCACCGGCGGCGCCGGCGGCGGCCTCGAACTCGCCTTTCCAACCCTCGTAAGAGCCGAAGTCCTCCTCGATGCGGTCGGCGAGGTCGCCCTCGGGTTCGCCGCCGCCGTTCGGCGACATGTTCTCCCAGAACAGCGTGTGGAGATAGTGTCCACAGCCGTTGTGGGTGACGTTCGAGAGGGCGCCGGGCGTCGAGCCGAAATCGCCCGACTCGCGGTTCTCTTGAAGGGTCTCCTCGGCGGAGTTGAGACCGTTGACGTAGCCCTGATGATGGGTGTCGTGATGCCAGGTCACGACCTGTTCGGAGATCGATGGCTCCAGTGCGTCATAATCGTACGGTAGTGGTGGAAGTTCGTGGTCAGTCATTGGAATTCACCTGTAGTGTTGTATCTGCATCTCGCCTGTTAAGTTTTGAGGAGAGAAACGGTATCACACCGCACAGGCGAACGGGCTCCCCTCGTGTGGTTCGTTTCGTGTGAGACGCCGCCACCGATGGTTCCACCACGGGTCGAGGGTTAAAGCTTTCAGCAACGTCGGAGATCGAGATCTGGGCGACAGCGAGCTACGAGCGTTCCTTGTGCTTTGCGTGCTCGAGCCACTCCTCGAGCGAGGGCTGGTTCCAGTATCGAACGGTCTCGCTGCGCCGGTCGTGGTCGAGGATTCCGGCATCCTCGAGTTTTGGCAGGTGCGTGTGCTTCAGTTCCGTTCGGATTCGCAGTTGCCGCTGGTCGTAGTTCGCTTCGGAGTCGGTTTCGTCGCCCGTGTCGGTTTCGTCTGGTATCGCCGCCTCCTCGCTCGAGTCCGCCTGCTGGAGGGCGACGATGGCGGTCACGAGTTCGCCGAGTGTCGCGACGCCGTCCGGTTGGTCGTGCATGTAGTAAAGCGCGTACCGCCGACGGCGGTTCGAGAGGAGATCGAAGATCAGATCGAGCGACGGCGTCACCTCGGCCGTGATCTTCGTCGACTCTCGCTCGGTTTCACGCATCCACGAACCACCTACCGTGTATTACCATTCGAAACCACCAACCGTCCCTTCTACAGCCGTCACATTAGATGTTACGTCTACCTAGAAAAACACATGTACATTCTCCGCAATATAATATCGAGTATAATTACTGAGTGGTGGCCGCCCCAACGGGATCGCGGGGGCTCTCGACCGTCTCCGTTTCGTGTCGACTGTCCACGATACGCGAGAAAACGAAGAAATCAACCGTCCGAATCGCTGCGTTCGATCCGAGACGAGGTCGACGTCCTACTCGTAGAGCCACTCGGCGTCGTGCTGATCGTAGTCGATCAGTTCGTCGTCGTCGAAGTGAATCGCGATTTCGCGTTCGTTCGCGCCCTCGTCCTCGTGGTCGGCGGCGTGAACGACGTTTCGACCGAGATCAAGCGCGTAGTCGCCGCGGATCGTTCCCGGCGCTGCCTCGAGCGGATCGGTCTCGCCGATCATCTGGCGGACCTGACGGGTCGCGTCCTGGCCCTCCCAGACCATCGGGACGACCGGACCGCCGGTAATGAACTCGATGAGGCCGTCGAAGAACGGCTTGTCCTCGTGTTCACTGTAGTGTTCTTGAGCCCGCTCCTCGGGCATGTTGATCACTTTGATCCCGACGAGTTTGAGGCCGCGGTCCTCGAGTCGGGAGATAACTTCGCCGACGAGCCCGCGCGCGAATGCGTCGGGCTTGACCATGACGAAGGTCCGCTCGTGGTCGCTCATTGTTCGGCCTCGGTCTCTTCGGCTTCGCCGTCGTCTTCCTGTCCGTCCTCGGCGTCCTCGAGGTCGCCTTCCGCGGCGTCCTCGGCCTCGCCTTCGACATCCTCGTCCTCGGCGACGTCCTCGTCACCGGCGGGTTCGGAGTCGTCGTCTTCGTCGACGGCTTCCTCCTCGGTCTCGAGGTCGTCGTCAGCTTCGGCGTCGGCGACCTCGTCCTGATCGTCGTCCTCGGCAGCGGGAGTGGTTTCCTCGGCGGGCCCCTTGTTACGGCGACCGTCCTCGGTCCACTCCAGATCGCGCGGTTCGCGACCGAGCTTGTAGTTTTTCTCCGCCTTCGAGTCGACGAAGTGGAGCACACTACCGTTCTTTCGGACGTACATGATGCCCGTGCCGGGCTCGATCTCTTCGCCCGTGTAGTCGCACGTACGTTTCTCGACCATTGGTTATTGTCCTCCGATGGAGTCCGCCTCACGAGCGGTCTCGCGAAGCTGCAACACGTCGCCTTCACGGACCGGCCCGAGGCAGTTTCGGGTGATGATTCGTCCCTGGTTCTCGCCCTCCTTGATTCGGCATTTGACCTGCATGGCTTCGCCGTGCATGCCGGTCTTGCCGACGATCTCGATGACCTCGGCGGGCGTAGAGCCGCTTTCTTCCTCTTCAGCACTCATCTCTGATCACCTCAGTCGAGGTCCTCGACCTTGCCGGCGATATCTTCGACGTCGTCGCCCGCCTCGCCGGCGTCGACGATCGCCGCGGCGGCGCTTCCGACCTCGAGGCCGGCGGCGTGGCCGACGTCGTCCTGGGTCTCGATGAAGACGACCGGGATGCCCTTCTCGTCGGCGAGTTCGGGCAGGTGCATGACGATCTCCTCGGGGGAGACGTCTTCGGCGACGTAGACGAGATCGGCGTTGCCGCGCTCGATCGCTTTCGTCGTTTCGTTCGTTCCTTTCTTTACGCGTCCTGTGTCTCGTGCGACCTCGAGTGCCTCGAGGGCATCGTCTGCGAGGTCGGCCGGGATGTCGGTTGTTACGTAGACTGACATTGGTTGTTCACCTCTCCTACACGTGGGCTCGCGCTCCCCTGCCGTCCGGGTGCTGGGCACCCGTGCCGAACTGATTCCGGCGGAAGTCCTGTGAGGCTAGGAGCATCATCAACCCCGCGTAGGGTGTACTACGCCAGTAGCGTTGCCCCCCTTAAAAGCGTGTTCAAACGACTGGGGCTGTGAGACGGGTCCACACGGGCCGATTAGACAGGATACAGACAATCGTGACTGTGTGACGAACCGACCAATCCACGCGCGGCGTCCGGTGGTTCGGGTTGTCGATTGTGGTCGAACGGAGCGCTTCGCCGATCACCCCTCCAGACGACTCGCTCGTCGATTGCACTCCGGTGCCTATTACTCTCGAGCCCCCAATTTGGCCACATGGACGTGGATGTCGTCGAACTCGCCGAGTCGCTGTTCGACGAGGCGACGGGGACGAACGAGCGACGGCTGCTGGTCCTCGCCGGCGACCGGGAGGAGGGATACGGCAACCTCGAGTCGATCCTCGACAGCCTTCCGGTCGCGATCACGGCCACCACGCTCGTCGGCCCCGACGACCGCCTGCGCTGTGAACACCTCCCGCAGGCCAACGCGAGCGACCTCCTCGGAACGACTCGGGACGTGATCGCGCTCGATGTCCACGACGGACTCCGGCCGAACGCGCTCGGCAAAGTCGTCGGTGCGGTCGACGGCGGCGGCCTGCTGGTCCTGCTCACGCCACGCCTCGAGGACTGGCCCGATCGCCGCGGCGGCGAGTTCGACGAGTCGCTCGCCGTCCCGCCGTTCTCGCTGGCGGACGTTACCGGACGGTTCAGACGGCGCCTCGTCGAAACGCTTCGCGCACATCGCGGCATCGGAATCGTCGACCTCGAGGCCGAGCAAATCGTCGACGACGGACTGACGAACCCGGCACCGCGATGCAGCCGCAAGCAGGAACCGTCGCTCGAGGCGCCGACGAACGCCCGGTTCCCCGGCGAAACGTACGAAGCCTGTCTCACGGGCGACCAGGTCGACGCGGTGGCTGCGTTCGAGTCGCTGCTGACAGGCACTGAAGCGACCGAAGCGACCGGAACACCAGAAGCGACCGAAAGCAACCAGCCACGAGCCGTCGTCCTCGAGGCCGACCGCGGCCGCGGCAAATCGAGCGCCGCGGGGCTGGCTGCGGGTGCGATGGCCGCGACTGGACTGGACGTTCTCGTTACCGCGCCTCGATCGCGGAACGCAGCCGAGATCTTCGACCGTGCGAGGGAGCTCTGCGGGACGCTCACAGACGTCGACGCAGCCGTCGACACTGCTCGGCGTCTCGAGACCGCTGTCGGCGGCCGTGTCCGGTTTTTCGAGCCGACCGATGCCGTGGCCCGACTCGAGACTGCGGACGTCGTCATCGTCGACGAGGCCGCCGCGCTCCCGGTTGCGATGCTCGAGTCGCTGCTCGAAGCCGACAACGTCGCGTTCGCGACGACGATCCACGGCTACGAGGGGGCCGGCCGCGGCTTTTCGGTCCGGTTCCGTGATCGACTCGCGGAGAGCGACCACGAGGTAGCCGAGCGAACGCTCGTCGAGCCGATTCGGTACGCCGCGGGCGACCCCGTCGAGGTCTGGGCCTTTCGCGCCCTGTTGCTCGACGCCCGGCCGCCGGTCGAGTCGGTGGTCGCCGACGCGACAGCCGACTCCGTCGAGTATCGCTCTCTCGAGCCGGACGATCTGCTCGCGGACGAACACCTGCTCAGGGAGGCGTTCGGCTTGCTCGTGCTCGCCCACTACCGCACCGAGCCGAACGACCTCGCGCGGCTGCTCGACGCGCCGAATCTCGAGGCTCGAGCGCTGGTCCACCACGGCGCCGGCGATACTGACGATTCCGACGGCGGCCGCGTCGTCAGCGTCGCGCTGCTGGCTCGCGAGGGGAACCTCTCGCCGGAGACGCGAGCGATGATGTACGACGGCGGTCGCGTTCGCGGAAACATGCTCCCGGACGTGCTCACGAGCCAGTTACGCGACGAGTCCGCGGGCGAACCCGCGGGGCTCCGCGTCGTTCGCATCGCGACCCACCACGCGGTGCGCTCGCGCGGACTGGGATCGCGGCTGCTCGAGTGTATCCGCGAGGAGTTCTCGAGCGAGACGCCAGGCGTCTCGGACGTCGAACGGGATCGGCGATCGCGCGAGACGGTCGACTGGCTCGGCACCGGGTTCGGCGCAACGCCCGATTTGCTCGAGTTCTGGCGCGAAAACGGCTACCGAACGGTTCACGTCTCGACGACTCGCAACGACGCCAGCGGCGAGTACTCGGCGCTCATGCTCGCCCCGACGACCGAGTCGGGAGCCGACCTCTACGACCGCCACGCGGACTGGTTCGCCCGCCGGTTCCCGGCGCTCTGTACGGACGCCCTGTCGGACCTCGATCCCGACGTGGCCCGTCGACTCCTGCGGTCCGTCGACGACGCGCCAGCGCCGCCGCTCGAGCTATCCGAGCACGACTGGCGGGTCGTCGCCGGCGCGGCCTACGGTCCCGGACTGTTCGACGTCGATCCCGCCCCGTTCCGCCGACTCGTCGTCCGCTACTTCGTCGAGAATCCGCCCGACATCGATCTAACCGACCGCGAGGAACGGCTGCTCGTGCTGCGCGCGCTCCAGGGTCGCGACGTCTCGACCGTCGCGGAGCGACTCGCGTACCACTCGACGGGCCAGTGCATGCGCGCGCTCGGCACCGCACTCCGTCCGCTAGTCGATCGGTACGGGGGAGATGCGGCGCTCAAGGAGCGAGCGCGGTTCGCTGATAAGTGAGCGTGTTCGCCGAGCGCCGGTTGGGAGCCGACTTCGGGCGCCAGCTGCCTACCGATTCCCGGTCGGTCGCATCGTGACCACACGTTCTCGCTCCAGATGCTGGGGAACGAACACCGCCGCTATCACGCCTCAATGGTCGGATGCGCGGTGGCGAGTCCATTCGGTCACGGTGTGGTCGCGATACCGGTAGTCACGCCGCCGTCCTCGTCGACCGGCCGACGAACGCTTCGAGTTTGTCCAGGCTCTCGCTCCATCCCTGCTCCATTCCGTCGAGCGCCTCGGCCACTTCGAGCGTGGCCGTGAGGACCTCCGCCTCGAGCGTGAGTTCCGTCGCGCCGTCGCGATCGGCGAACGTCACGGTCTGGCGAACCTCGAGTTGGAACTCGCCGTCGTCGTCCTCGAAGGCGCGACTGGTGACGACGAGTCGTTCGGGTTCGTCGACCTCGTGAAAAACCCCTTCGTCCGGGTAGATGGTTCCGTCCGGAGCTTCCATGTCGATACTGAAGGAACCGCCCGGTCGAACGTCCATCTCGCAGTTGGGTACGGTGAACCCCTTCGGACCCCACCACTGAGCGACCTGGTCGGGGTCGGTCCAGGCCTCCCAAACGCGATCGCGTGGCGCGTCGAACGTCCGCTCGATGGTCAGGTCGTACTCGCTCGGTTCGAACTCGCGGGATTCGCTCTCCTCGGGTTCGAACTCGGTATCGTCGGCCGTCTCGTACTCTGTCATTGATCTTCGTCCTCCAAATGGTCTGCGAGCGCGTCGAATCGATCCTCCCAGAACACGCGGTACCGAGTCAGCCAGCCGAAGACGTCGGAAAGCGGTGTGGCGTCTAGGTAACAGCGGCGGACGCGGCCGTCCTGCTCGACTTCGATGAGGCCCGCGTCCTCGAGCACCTGCAAGTGCTTTGACACTGCCGCCAGGGACACGTCGTGGGGCTCCGCGAGATCGCCGACGCTCTTGGGACCGCCGGCCAGTTGCTCGATGAGTGTCCGTCGAGTCGGGTGGGCTAACGCCCCGAAGATCGCATCGAGGTCCGGATCGTTCGACTGTCGTTCAACCATCCGGTTAAATGTACGCCGCACACGTATTTAACCGTTCAGTTAAATAGCTGAGAATGACTGTATAAACGGGTTGAGATCCCATTCACGGCTCTTCTGAGCACGGTCATCATTGACAGTCATCGGAGCGTCCACGTCTAGAATTCGACCGCAAACGCAGACGTGGGTGTCGGCCGAATCGCCGACGACCGTTTCCGAATCGAGGGTGAACCGGCCGTCGAATGCGACGTCCGAGACGCAGCCAATCGGTCCCTGCGAAAGTGTCTCGAGGAGACCCGTATCGGGACGTTACGGCCACCTCAAGGCTTCACTTGACTACTTTCGCTCTGCACGTGGCGCAAGTATATCCGCTCTGGTAGCGTCTGAAACAATGAGGAGAGCGCGATGATCAATTGTCACTCGGTCACCATACCGTTAGCTCGTCGTATCGCCCACAACCGATCAAGAACAGTCTACAACCGACTACGTACCGTCCCCGCGGAGGTGGGGCCGTGACGGAACGTTGGTCGACGAGTAGTGCCACGGACCTCGCGGAACCGTCGAGCCTCGAGGGGCCGTCTTCGACGGAGGAAAGTCGGACCAGTGTCGCGTCGGCGGACGGCACTCGAGACCGACTCGAGAGCGCGGGAGCGGACGGGAACCGCGACGGCAAAGCGACGCTCGCCGTCGAAACCGAGGGACTCGTCAAGCACTTCGGCGAGACGAAAGCCGTCGACGGAGTCGACCTGACGATCCCCGCGGGCGGCATCTACGGCCTTCTCGGACCGAACGGCGCCGGCAAGACCACCGTCATCCGACTGCTCGCGACGCTGTTGCGCCCCGACGCGGGTACGGCTCGAGTCTTCGGCCACGACGTGGTGACCGACGCCGACGCGGTGCGCAGCCGGGTGAGCATGACCGGCCAGTTCGCGTCGGTGGACGAGGATCTCACCGGCCGCGAGAATCTCGTCCTGCTGGCTCGGCTGCTCGGCTACTCGCGAGCGCAGGCAAAAGCGAGAGCGACGGAGCTGCTCGAGGCGTTCGGACTGACCGAAGCGGCGCCGCGACAGGTGAAGACGTACTCGGGCGGGATGCGCCGCCGACTGGATATCGCGGCGAGCATCGTCGTCACCCCAGAATTGCTGTTTCTCGACGAGCCGACCACCGGGCTCGACCCGCGGAACCGCACGCAGGTCTGGGAGATCATCCGGGCGCTCGTCGCCAACGGAACGACGGTGGTACTGACGACGCAGTACCTGGAGGAGGCCGATCAGCTCGCCGACCGAATCGCCGTCATCGATGCCGGGCAGATCATCGCCGAGGGGACGCCGGGCGACCTCAAGGCCTCGATCGGCTCGGGCATCCTGAACGTCCGCGTACACGATCCCGACCAGCGCGAGGAAGCCAGCCGCGCGTTGAGCCGGATTCTCGACGTCCCCGTGGATCTCGAGGCCGATCCAACGGCGCTCTCGGCTCACGTGACAGAAACCGACCGCATCGCCCACGCGTTCGTGGAGCTCTCACAGAGCGGGATCGAGGTCACGGAGTTCGCGCTCGGCCAACCCAGCCTCGACGAAGTGTTCCTCGCGCTGACCGACCAGCCGGCAGACGAGAACGCGGTTCCCGAAGAGGGGTCCCGATGAGCGACGAACGCACGGCGGCTGAGCCCGACGCCGAGGCCCTGCGAGCGGCGGTGTCGAACCAGCCGCGACCGCCTCGAGCGAACGCCCTATCCACGTCGCTCACCTTCGGCTGGCGCGCGCTGCTGAAGATCAAGCACGTCCCCGAGCAGCTGTTCGACGTCACCGCCTTCCCGATCATGTTCCTGTTGCTGTTCACCTACCTGTTCGGCGGGGCGCTCGCGGGATCGACGAGCGCGTACCTGCAGGAACTCCTGCCGGGGATCCTCGCCATGACGGTCGTGTTCATCACCATCTACACGGGCGTCACGTTGAACGACGATATCGATGAGGGCGTCTTCGATCGGTTCCGAACGCTGCCGGTCTGGCAGCCCTCGGTCGTCGTCGGCGCGCTGCTCGGCGACGCCGTGCGGTACACGATCGCCTCGACGATAGTGATCGTTCTCGGACTGCTCCTCGGGTTCCGTCCGGAGGGCGGAGCCGTTGGCGTTCTGGCGGCGGTGGCGCTCCTGCTCGTGTTCTCGTTCAGTCTCTCGTGGATCTGGACGGCACTCGGGTTCGTCGTGCGAAGCCCAGAATCGCTCATGGGCGTAAGCATGCTGCTCCTGTTCCCGCTGACGTTCGTCAGCAACGTGTTCGTCGATCCGGAGACGATGCCCGGCTGGCTCGAGGCGTTCGTCGCCGTCAACCCGGTCAGCCACCTCGTCACCGCGATGCGCGGGCTGATGCACGGCACCGCGACGGTCGGCGAGGTCGGGATCGTCCTGCTCATGTCCGCCGCACTCGTCGCCGTGTTCGGTCCCGTGACGATGTACCTGTTCCGTACGCATCAATAACGGGCGTCGACAGCTACAACAGCCGGCGAAGGAGCCAGTTGGGCGTCAGATCGAGGGCCCACGCGACGACCCGCCAGCGCCGCGTGACGTAAACGTGTGTTTTCTCCTTCTGAATCGCTCGAGCGATCTGTTTCGCGGCGGTCTCGGGCGAACACTCCCAGAAGTCGCCCATCGAGAGCTCGGTGTCGACGTAGCCGGGTTCGACGGTCGTAATCGAGACGTTCGAGTCCGCGCCGCGCTGACGGGCCCGGAGTCCCTCGAGATACGTCGAGACGAACGCCTTCGACGCACAGTAGGCCTGTACCCCGCCGCCACCGAAGTGGGCCGCGACGGACGAAATGCCGACGAGCTGGCCGTCCAGTTCGCTCGAGTGATCCTCCCGACCCACGGTCTCGAAGTACTCCATAGCGGCCGTCGCGAGCGCGACGAATCCGCGGACGTTGACGTCGATCGCCCGCCGTTCGGGCTCCCACTCGAGTTTCGGGTTGAACGGACCGACGCCGGCGTTGAGCACGACCAGGTCGACCGATCCCATCGCCTCTGCGAGTTCGAAAAAGCCCGCTCGAGCGTCCTCGGTGTCGGTGACGTCCATCGTCGCGACGTACGATTTGGTCGGTAATTCGTTTCCGATCTCTCGCATCCGTTCCGTCCGACGGGCGGCGAGTCCGATCTCGTAGCCCTCGTCGGCGAGTTGCCGTGCGAGCGCTTCGCCGATTCCCGACGATGCGCCGACGATGATCGCCCCGCGTGTCTGCGTCATATCCACTCGTTCGGATGCGAGTACGTAAGAATACGGGAGGCGGAACCGGTCACCGACGCCGCGGGAATCACACGCCGGACACCGACCGATCTCTCATTGACTGCACCGAAGACCGTACGCCTTTTGCCGGGCCGGCCGTCGGAGTCGGTATGGTCGATGCGATCACGATCCTCGCAGTCGCGTTGCTCGTCGGCGGCGTCGTCGGGACGCTCGTCCCGCTCGTCCCCGGCGGGCTGCTCTCGCTGTCGGGGATCTACCTCTACTGGTGGCACTCCGGCTTCGCCGAACCCGGAACGATCACGCTCGCCGTCCTCACGCTGCTCGGGCTGTTGACGCTCTTCGCCGAGTTCTTCGCCGGCTCGCTCGCGGCTCGAGTCGGCGGCGCGTCGTGGACGACGACCACCATCGCCGCCGTCGTGGCCATCACGCTGCTCCTCGTCGTCGGACCCCTCGGCCTGCTCGTCGGCCTGTTCGGGACGGTCTTCCTCCTCGAGTACTTCCGGCGCGGCGACGCCGCCCACAGCACTCGGTCCGCGCTCTTCGCGACCGTCGGCACCCTCGCGTCGACGGCGATTCAGGCGTTGCTGACGGCGACGATCCTGTTCGTCTTCGTCCTCGCCGTCTTCGCGTTCTGACGGCTCGACCGTCTCGTTGGTCTCTATCCGACCCGCTCGAAGAGCACAAACACTGAGTCGGCCGCCGGCGTAGAGCATCTATGGACTGCACCGAGGACGACTGTGACCGGCCCGCCGCCGTCGAACTCCACATCCCCTGGACCGACAACCGGCTGGTCTGTGCCGCCCACGCGCGAGTGCTGGGTCGGCGGGACGGCGTCGTCGCCGATCCGATCGTCGACACCGGAGACGACCTCCTCGAACGCGGCGAGTGAGTGCGGGCTCGAGCCGTCGACGGTCGCCAACCGCACGTAAACTATATCGATACATTCGTGCTTTAGAGACGTTATCGAGGCTGTAAACGACGGTTTCCAGAAGAGATATGACGGGATGACGGCTTGCTCACCACAGCATCCCATGCACTCCGATCGACGAACCTTCATTCAGCGCTCGAGTCTCGTCACCGCAGGGCTTCTCGCCACTGCCGGCACCACGAACGCCGTCGGAGCCACGTCCCAGTCCGAGGAGACGGGGCGAGTCGAGGGCCGACTCGCGTACGGTGGAACCCCCGTCGAGGACGTCACGGTGACGTTCGACGGGGAACACGACACCGACAGCGCGAGCAACGGCTCGTACGAGCGGGAACTCGTGCCCGGTACGTACACGCTCGCGGTTGACTCGAACGGCTACGTCGCGGATTCCGAAGAGATCAACCTCGAGGCAGGCGAGACGGTCACCGCCGATTTCGACCTTCGCCGCGAGTGGGGGCCGGACAAGGGCGAACTCGAGGTCGCCGTTATCGAAGACGGCGGCGGGTCGACCATCGACTCTCGAGTGACCATCTACGGGAACGGCGAGGAACACAGCGTGATCGCGCCGGGCGGCCGGGTGCCGGACAACGATCGCTGGCGACGCGGCTTCGTCGTCGCCGAGGGCTGGTGGGAGGTTCGCGCCTCGGACGCCGACGGCTACGGCGACGGCTACGACGAGGTGTACGTCGAGGCCGACGAGAGCGTTCGGTCGCTGGTCGAACTCCCCGACGACGAGCGGACGATCCACCCCGACGGGTGGGTTTCGGGCACGGTCGCCGACGAGTCGGGCGAACCGATTCCGAACGCGATGGTTCGACTCAAGAGCGACCGGTCGACGATGATCGAACGGACGTCAGAGACGGGCGAGTTTACCGTCGAACTCCCGCACGGTCAGTACACGCTGGACGTCTCGGAATCGGGTTACGAGCGCCTCGAGACCGACGTCGCCGTTCGGTTCGGCCGCGTGACGGAACAGGACGTGACGCTCGAAGCGGAGTAATCGAACCTCGTCCGGGAGCGTACCCAACTCACCCGTTCGATCGCGCTCCCGCGACGGTAATGCGAGCGAATAATGGTGTTCGGACGCTCTCTGGTCCTTCGACCCGCGATTCAGCTCATTTGTTCTACCGACGGAATTTATCTGTCTGTGGAACCATCTCGCGACTATGGGAATGTTCGAGCGGCTTGGCGAGAAGGTCGAGCGATTCAAACAGGAGGCGGTGTCCGCTCGAGACGAGAGCGCCGACTATCGGTGCCGAAACTGCGGATCCGAAATCTTCAGCGAACAGGAGCAGTGTCCGGAGTGTGGCAGCAGCGAAATCGAGCGCGTGACGGAACCCGAGACAACTACGGAGACCGCGGACGGTGAAGACGATACGGAACCCGACGAAACCGTTTCGGCCGAAACCATCGACGAGTCTGAGGACACCGAAGACACCGATCCCGACGTGCTCATCGAGGAAGCAGAGCACGACGAAGACACCGAAGCGTAACCGAACTCGAGTGCCGACCAGTCGCCCTCTGACTCAGTCGTGTGTGTAGTAGACGACGGTCTCGTCCTCGTCGTAACGGTCTATTCTCGCGAAGCCGACGCGCTCGAACTGCACGACCTCGTCGGGTTCGAGGTCGCCGACGCCCGGTTCGGCATGCCCCCGAACGTCGCCGTCGGGCGTTCGCATACGAACCGCGACGCTCTCGTCTGCGGGCACCCAGTGGACGACGTCGACGTCGCCCTCGCGGACCACGTCGATGTCCTCGCCCGTGTACTGGAGCACGTCCCGCGTGAATTGGAAACAACCCAGTCCCTTGAGCCAGATGCGATCCTCGCGCTGGGGGAGGTCGTCCTCCTCGAGCATCACGGAGGCGCCGACGGGGATCTCGCGGACGCCGCGCTCCTCGTGGTTGGGATGGAGCGGCGGGTTCGCCTCGTCCGGCGGGCTGCCGCCCAGCGGAACCTGATTGCCGTCGCGAACGAAAAAGCGCCGGTCCGTCTCCTCGTCGATCAGGTCGCGGTTGTTCGCGTAGATCGCGCTCATCGCGAGGTCGACGTCGCTGGTCGAGGTGCCGAGTCCGGCCATCGCCTCGACGATGGCATCGCCGCGAATCCCGCGCCGACGGAGGCTCTTGAGCGTCGGGGCGCGCGGGTCGTCCCAACCGTCGAGCTCGCCCCGTTCGATCAGTTCCGCGATCGTCGACGTACTCATCTTCACGTCGTAGGCGTCGATCTGGACGTGGCCCCAGTGGACCACCTCGGGATACTCCCAGCCGAAGTAGTCGTAGACGAACTGCTGGCGTTTGGCGGAGTCCTGTAAGTCGATGCCGCGGATGATGTGAGTGACCTCGAGCAGATAGTCGTCGACCCCCGACTGAAAGTCGAGCATCGGCCAGCAGCGGTACTCGCTGGCCGCTTCGCGCGGGTGAGGCGTGTCGATCATCCGGAAGGCGACCCAGTCGCGCAGTGCGGGGTTCTTGTGCTCGATGTCCGTTTTGACGCGAAGGACCATCTCGCCGCTCTCGTACTCGCCGTCGATCATGGCCTCGAACTCCTCGAGGACCGTCTCCTGGTCCTTATCGCGGTGGGGACACGGCTCGCCGCTGTTCTTCAGTTCCGAGAACGCCTCGCCCGAACAGGAGCAGGTGTAGGCCCCGCCCAGTTCGATCAGTTCGCGGGCGTGTTCGTAGTAGGTCTCGAGACGGTCGCTCGCTCTGTAAACGTCGTCGGGCTCGAAGCCGAGGTAGTCCAGATCCTCGAGGATCGCGTCGTAGGCCTCGAGGTCCGGCCGCTTCGTCTCGGGGTCGGTGTCGTCGAAGCGGACGCAGAACCAGCCGTCGTACCGTTCCTTGTAGCTGCCGATGACGGCGGGCATCCGGGCGTGGCCGACGTGCCACGGTCCGTTGGGGTTCGGCGCGACGCGCATTCGGACCTCGTCGTAGTCGTCCGCGTTGGGCAGGTCGGGGAGGTCGTGTTCGTCTGCCTCGTCCTCGGCTTCGATTTCGGCGAGTTCCTCGGGGGCGAGGTCCTCGAGTCGCTCCCGCTTTTCCTCGTAAGAGAGGTCGTTGATCCGGCCGATGACGCCGCCCGCGATACCCGGAACCTCGCCGCCGTGCTCGCGGAAATCGGGGTTGTCACCCATCAGCGGCCCCATGATCGCCCCGACGTCTGCGTCGCTCTCGTGTTTGACGGCGTTCAACAGCGCGTGCTTTTCCGCCTCGCGCTCGATCCGCTCGCGTAGATCGTCGTCCATTGGTGAGCGCTATTCGTGCCCGGACCAAAACCCTCGCGGTGTTCGCTCGCGGGGCCGGATTCGGCTCGGCCGAGTTTCGGGAGCGTCTCGAAGCGGTGGACGACGGGGACGACGAACTCCCGGCTGGATTGCTTGTGCTGCCAAGGACAGCCACTACCCGTTTCGGGATCGAAAGCTCCGTATGGAAACCCGCGTCGGACGCCTCGAGATACGGGAACTGCTCGGCGGCCTCGCCATTATACTCGGTGTCAACCTGCTCGGATCGTCGCCGGCGTTCGTCGTCGGCTCCGATACGTCCTGGTTCGCGGAGCCGTGGTTCTTCCCGCCGGGCTACGTCTTCTCGATCGTCTGGACGCTGCTGTTTACGCTCATGGGTGTCTCGCTCGTACTCGTCTGGCAGCGGTGGACGAGCCGGCGTGCGGTCACGCTCGCACTCGCCGCGTTCGCGCTCCAGTTCGCACTCAATCTCGCGTGGACGCCCGTTTTCTTCGGACTCCAACGCGCCGATCTGGGACTGCTCATCATCGGTGCCCTCTGGGTTGCGATCGTCGCCACGATCGTCGCATTCGACCGCATCAGCCGCCTTGCAGCCGCGTTGCTCGTGCCGTATCTCGCCTGGGTGAGCTTCGCTATCGTACTCAACTACACGATTTACGTCGGCGGCTGATCAGTACAGCGTCGCGTCAGGATCGACCGCCACAGAAAAATCGACTCGACTCGGGTGAGTCGTCTTAGTAGCCGCGTTCGATCAGGTAATCCGCCAGCTCGCAGAGCAGGTCGCGGGCCTCGTTGTCCGGGAGGACCTCGAGTCGTGCCTTCCCCTGATCGACGAGATCGCGTGCCTTCTCGTTCGCGTAGCTGATCGAGCCGGCCGCCTCGAGTTCGGCGACGGCGTCGTCGATCTCGGCCTCGGTGACCGCCTCGACGTCGGTCGTATCGACCAGCCCTTCGATGTCGACACCCTGATCGCGGGCGTGGACGGTGATCAGCGTCTGTTTGTTCTCGACGAGGTCGCTGCCGCGTTGCTTCCCGAGTTTTTCGCTCGGGACGGTCAGATCGAGGACGTCGTCCTGAATCTGGAACGCGCGGCCGATATCGAGTCCGTAGCCGTAGAGCGCGTCGATGGTCTCGTCGTCGGCTCCGAGCAAGATCGCGGGGAGACACGCGGACGCCGCGTACAGCACGGCCGTCTTCTGTTCGACCATCTCGAGGTACTCCTCGGGCGTGACGTCGGTTCGGTTCTCGAAGGTGACGTCCAGCGACTGGCCCTCGCAGATTTTCGTACAGGTCGTCGCGAGGATGCCGAGCGCGTCGACGGTCCGAGAGGGATCGGCTCCCGTCTCGAGCATGATCTCGAACGCCTTCGAGTAGAGCGTGTCGCCGGCGAGAATCGCCGTCTCGAGGTCGTACTCCTTGTGGACGGCCGGCACGCCGCGCCGGAGGTCGTCGTCGTCCATGATGTCGTCGTGGATCAGCGTGAACGACTGGATGACCTCGACGCTGACGGCGGCGTCCATGAGATCGATCGTGTCTCCATCGATCGTGGGAAACGCGCGGTAGTCCTCGCTGAGCGGCTCGACGTCGACGAGCGCCTCTCCCGTGGCGAGCAGCACCGTCGGCCGGAGCCGCTTTCCGCCGGCGTCGAGCAGATACCGCGACGCCTCGTAGAGCCGTTCGGGTCGTTGGATCGGTAACTCCTCGGGAATGGCCTCGTTGACCTGCTCGCGGCGCTTCCGAACGGCCTCGAGCACCGCCTCTTCTCGTGCCTCTGGGGTCGTCATATCAGTCGACAAGCTGGATGAGGTTACCGTTGCGCGTTACGTGAACGTCCCGGCCCATCTGGTAGCCTTCGCTCTCACAGAGGTTGACGTAGCCGGAGAAGCCTTTCAGATCCTGGTGAGCGGGGATGATGTTCTGTGGCTGGAGTGCGTCGAGCATCTCGTAGTGGCCCTCTTGGTTGAGGTGGCCGGAGACGTGGATGTCGTCGTAGATGCGGGCGCCCTGCATGCCGAGCAGTTTCTCGGCCTGGTAGCGCTGGCCCTCGTTGGTCGGCTCCGGAATAACGCGGGCGGAGAAGACGACCTTGTCGCCGTCGTCCAGTTCGTACGGCGTCTCGCCGCGGGCCATCCGGGTGAGCATCGCGCGTGGCTCGCCCTGGTGGCCGGTGACGACGGGCAGGAAGTTCTCCTTGCCCTCGTTCATGATCCGTTTGAACGTGCGGTCGACCGACTTCCGGTGGCCGAACATTCCGAGGTCGTCCGGGAAGTCGACGAAGTCGAGTCGCTCCGCGGTCCCGGAGTACTTCTCCATCGAGCGACCGAGGAGGACGGGCTGTCGGCCGATGTCCTTTGCGAACTCGACCAGCGAGGTCACGCGCGAGATGTGACTCGAGAACGTAGTTGCGACGATCCCGCCGTCGTAGTCCTCCATGCTGTAGAGGACGTCCCGGAGGTGTTCGCGGGCGACGTTTTCGCTGGGCGTTCGGCCCTTCTTGTTCGCGTTCGTACAGTCCTCGATGTAACAGAGGACGCCGTTGCCCTCGCGACCGATCTCGCGGAAGCGCTTCATGTCGATCGGGTCGCCGATGACGGGCGTGTGGTCCATCCGCTTGTCCAGTCCGTAGACGATGGCCCCTTCGGGCGTGTGGAGGACCGGGTTGATCGCGTCGATGATCGAGTGGGTGACGTTGACGAACTCTAAGTCGACGTTACCGCTGTCGCCGATCGACATCGTCTCGCCGGCGTCCATCTTGATCAGGTCGTTCTCGACGCCGAACTTCTGTTCGCCCTCGATCTGCTGTTTGACGAGTTCGATCGTAAACGGCGTCGCGACGATCGGGGCGTCGTATCGGTGGGCCAGTTTCGAGATGGCGCCGATGTGGTCCAAGTGGCCGTGGGTCGGAACGATCGCCTGCACGTCGCCCTCGAGATCGGACATGATCCGGTCGTCCGGAATCGCACCCATGTCGATCAGATCGAGGCTGTGCATCCGTTCGGTTTCGACGTTGTCGTGGATCAGAACCTGCGAGAGGTTCAGCCCCATGTCGAAGATAACGACGTCTTCACCGGCGCGGACGGCAGTCATCTGCCGGCCGACTTCTTCGTAGCCGCCAATTGTTGCAATTTCGATTTCCATAGTTCGTTGTACTGAAAGCCGCGTGGTGGACTCTCGTCGAAACGGTCCGCGGACTCCCGGTTCGCACGGCCCCGGCGTCTTACAGCGCGTCGGCCATCCCGCTATGCGAACGGGGAGACACTTCGTCTCCGATTCGGCCCACGACACCGTCGTGAGCCCCGAACGCACTTGCCCGCGGGTTTCGCTACGTGACTCTACACACCGGTACGGTATAAACTCCGTGGGTTTTCCGCCCGCGACAGCACGAGCGATACCGGCCGAACGAATTCGGGAAGATTGGTGCGGGGGCCGCCGATCCGTTCGGTTTCGTACCGATCCGAACGCGCGGATTCGTCGGATAGCTGGCACTCGTATTGACGACGTTCCGCAGACGGACCACTCGCCTTTCATCTATCGAAATAGTATAAAGATTCATTACTTCGTTTAGTGAGTAAAAAATTGTATGCCAACACAACCCACGAATGGCAGTAACAGGCACGAGTCAGTCGTCTCGAGACGAACCGTGCTCCGAACGTCGGGGGCCGCCGTCGTCGGGGCGGGGGCGATCGTCGGCGGTGCGTCGACCGCGACCGCGGGCGAAAAGGGCGACGGCTGTGACGATCCGCCGTGGTCGATTCCGCGCGTAACGACGCGCGGCCACTTCGCCACGTCGGGCGGCGTCCACCTCACCGACGGAAACGACGTCCACAACGTCGAGTACGCCGGCGGTGATCTCCCCGGCGTCCACGGCTCCGCCCCGTCGGAACTCGTCGTGTTCGTCCACGGCTGGGACAACAGTCCGGAAGGTGCCGTCTGCACCTTCGGCACCGCGGCGTCGACGTTCGCTGCCGAAGACTACGGACACCCGGTCGTCGGCTACACGTGGGATTCGGACCACGGTTGGTACGATTCGACCGAGATCGCCGAACAGAACGGCGCCAAACTCGCCAACTTCACCTATGCGTACAAAAATGAGAACCCTGGCGTACAGGTCCGATACGTCGCACACTCCCTCGGCGCCCGCGTCGTCCTGATGGCGCTGAAAAACCTCCACGCCTGGGATCGGCTTTCGGACGTCGCATCCGTCTCGCTTCTCGGCGGGGCGGCCGACGACGATTCGGTCTCGATGGCGGGGACCTACGGCGAAGACATCGCCGCTGCGGCCGGCCGCGTCGACAACTATTGGATGGACGACGATAGCGTGCTCAACTGGGCGTACGGGTTCGCCGAGTGGGGGAACGCCGTCGGCAACGCCGGCTGCGACGGAACGCCTCCGGGGAACTACACCGACCACGACGTCGGCTACGTCTCCGGCCACAGCGGCTACTACGGAAGCGATGGCTGTCTCCACGAGGTCGTCGCGAACTTCTAAGCCGGTAAAAATCTCCCAAATGTACGATTATTGCCGCCATTTATTTCTATATTAGCTTCCACCACGAGTTTATGAGACTGACGGCACCAAAATGGGAAGTTTTCTAAACCCCCGTTTAGAACGGGCCGGTAATGGCGAAAGATCTCGAGCGCGACCTGGGGCTGTTTGCCGTGATCGCGATCAGTATGGGAGCGATGATCGGGAGCGGGATCTTCATCCTCCCTGGCGTCGCGATGGCCGAAGCGGGACCGGCCGTGATCCTCGCGTTCGTAATCGCGGCGATTCTGGTCGTGCCGGCGGCGCTCTCCATCGCCGAACTCGGCACGGCGATGCCCGAAGCGGGCGGTGACTACGTTTTTATCGAGCGCGGACTGGGGCCGACGTTCGGAACCATAGCGGGCCTCGGGACGTGGCTCATGCTGATGCTCAAAGGATCGCTCGCGCTGTACGGCGGCATGTTCTACATCAACTTCGTCTACCAGCTTCCGACGTGGGATCTCGCCGTTCCCGCGGTCGAATCGACGCTTACGATCCCCGGCGTCCGCGCGCTCGGAATTACGTTCGCGATCGTGCTCATCGCGGTCAACCTCTTCGGCGTGAAACAGACCGGGGGGCTCCAGCTGATCATGGTCATCGTTATGCTCGCGATCCTCTCGGCGTTCGTCGCCGGCTCGATCATTCAGGTCGAAGGCGCGAACTTCGACGGCTTCTTCGACGAGGGGATCGATGGGATCCTCAGTGCGACGGCGCTCGTGCTGGTCTCCTACGCCGGCGTGACGAAAGTCGCTGCCGTCGCCGAAGAGATCGAGAACCCCGGCCGGAACCTCCCGCTCGGCCTGCTCGTCTCGCTGATCGCCACGGCCTTCCTCTACGCCCTGCTCGTGTTCGTCCTCGTCGGCGTCGTCGAGGGTGAAGCGCTGACCGGCACGGAGGAGCCGATGGCCGAGGCGACGGAGCTCCTCTTCGGCGAGGTGACGATCTGGGGCGGCATCCCACTCGGGACACTCGCCGTCGGTGCGATCGTCCTCGCTGCCCTGCTTGCCCTCATCAGCACCGCCAACGCGGGCATTTTGACCGCCTCTCGCTACCCGCTCGCGCTCAGCCGCGACAACCTCTTCCTCTCGAAGTTCGAGTATATCCACCCGCGGTTCTCGACGCCGTTCGTCGCCATCCTCACCACCGGTGCGATCATCATCTTCATCGTCGCCACCCAGGAGGTCGACGAGATCGCCAAGATGGCCGGCGCGTTCCAGATCCTCGTCTACATCCTCGTCTGCGGGGCGCTGATCGCCTTCCGCGAACGTGACCTCGAGTGGTACAACCCCGACTTCCACACGCCGGGCTACCCCTGGGTCCAGCTGTTCGGCATCTTCTCGGGAATCTTCATCATCTCCCAGATGGACGTCCAGGAGATCGTCGGCTCGATCGTCATCGTGATCTTCGGCTTCGTCTGGTTCCGCTGGTACGCAAAGGAGAAGGTCGAACGCGAAGGCGTCGCCAAGGGACTCGCTCGTCGGGAAGCTAGCAAGCAGTTCGTTCGCGACACCGAAGCGCAACTCGAGGAAGGAGCGGACTCCCCACAACCCGCCCGCGCTACCGACCAGTACGAACTGTTGATCCCGATCCGACAGGACGTCTCCCGTGAACAGGAGGACGCCCTGATCCAGATGGCCGCACCGATCGTCAGCCGTCGGAACGGCCGGATTCGCGTCGTTCGGTTCGACGAGGTGCCCGATCAGGTGCCTCTCGATACGGCCGCCGAGGAGCTCTCCGAAGCCGACATCGAGTTCGAGGAGCGAACCGACGAACTGGTCCGCTACCTCGAGGTGCCCGTCGAAGTCGGCGAGATTGTCAGTCACGACACGCGACACGCGGTCGTCAACTTCGCGGACCGAATCGGCGCGGATCTCATCCTCGCCCGCCAGGAGGCGACCAGCCGCCTCGGAACCCTCCTCGGGCGGGACACCGACTGGATCATGGACCACGCGCCCTGCGACGTCGTCTTCGTCCAGCACGAACAGCGGGTGCAGGTCGACGAGATCGCCATCGTCACCGACCGGAGTCCGTTCAACGATCCGCTCAAGGTCGAACTCGCGGACGCGATGGCGGACGTCCTCGGCGCACGCATCCGGTTCTGCTACGCCGTTTCCGAGAACGCTCCCGAGGAACTCACCGAGACGATCGAAGAGTACCACGCCGAGTTGGACGATCTCTGTACGGTGCCCGTCGACTCGACCATCGTCCGCGCGAACGACTCCGTCGAGGGTCTCTCGCGGGCGCTCGAGTCCGCCGATATCGTCATCCTGAGTACGGTGACTCACCGCAGGCTCCCGGACCTGGTGATCGAACAGCGATCCGACCGTCTCGCCGCCGCTATCGACCAACCGGTGTTGCTCGTCCACTCCAAGCAAACGCGTCGGGGCTCGTTCCTGCGGCCGATCCTCGACCGGGTGCTGTTCGACTGACTCGGTCCGTCCAATTCGGCGGCGCGGATCGACACGTCCCAAAACCCAGATCGCGCCGTCGAGCGTTCGGCCGAATCGACCGCGATATCGCTCGTGTGGTCTCGAGTGCGACACTCACAATGGATCGCCGGCGACACGAAACGCGAGTCGAGTGCTGAGTCGACACGTACGTTCTTCCCACGAGGGATTCTACACGACAACCACAGTTATGACTCCACGATCGGCGACACGCGACCTGGCAACCTCACTTTCGCCGGTCGTCGGCGTCGGTCTCACGGTCGCGATAACACTGGTAGCCGGGATCGCCGTCGGTTTCGTTGCAATAGCAATCGTCGGGTGAACGGTCCCTCTACGTCCTGCAGATCACGCTATCGTCGTCCCCGGTTCGTCGCCCCCGAGGAACGCATCCAACTCTTCGAGACCGAAAATAGACGCTTCAGCCTCGAGTGCGAGCAACGCTCGCACCTTCGCGACCATCCCGCCGGTCACGTCGGTCGAATCGCTGGCACCCAGCACGCTTTCGACGTCCTCGTAGGCCAAAATTCGCTCGATGACCGCCTCGTCGTCGTCCAGTACGCCCGGCACCGTCGAACAGAGGCCGATTCGGTCGGCCGCGAGGTCGCGAGCCAGTTCGGCCACCAGTTCGTCGCCGCTGACGACGGTCGCGCCCGAGCCCGCGTGGGCGATCATATCGCCGTGGAGGACGGGGACGAACCCCTCTCCGAGCAGCGTCTCGACCTGCCCGGTCGGGAGTTCGAGACGGCCCTCCTCGTCGCGGTGGCCCGCCGAGAACGGGTGGACCGGAACGGCCTGCACATCGCGCTCGAGCAGCCGCGTCAGCACGAACTGGTTCAGCGTTGTCATCGCGCCGTGGATCTCGAGCGCCGCGGTCGCGTCGTGCGTTCCATCAGTCGTGGAGACGCCGTGCTCGCTGGCGTTGTGGTGGCCGAAACTGCCGCCGCCGTGGACGATCACGAGGTCCGTCGATCCGTCTTCAACCGCGCTCGCGACGGCGTCGGCGGCCCGCTCGAGCGCCTCCCCGTCGAGCGTCTCCGGTCGATCCTTGTCCGTGATGACGCTGCCGCCGAGTTTCAGGACGATCATTCGAGTCGTTCCACCCCGGTTTCGGAGAGTTCGGCGCGGAAGGTGTCCTCACAGCCCGGCGTGTACGACAGCGCCGTCTCGGTCTCGTCGGTCGGATCGAGGGCGACGATACAGCCGCCGCCGCCAGCGCCCGTCAGCTTCGCGCCGTGGGCGCCGGCGTTTCTGGCCGCCCAGACCATCGAATCAAGCGAGCGCGAGGAGACGCCCAGCGCCGACAGCAGGCCGTGATTGAAGTTCATCAGTCGACCGAGCTCCTCGACGTCCGCCGCGGCGAGCGCCTCCTCGCCGTTTCGGACGATGTCGCCGATCGATTCGACCGTGTCCGCGGCGAACTCGTACTCCTCGCGGAGGTCGCGAACGCCGGCGACGAGTTTCCCGGTGTCGCCGGCCCCGCCGTCGAAGCCGACCACGATCGGGAGGTCGGGTGCCTCGAGCGAGCGACAGTCGGCATCCTCGACGCGGACGGCCCCGCCCGTGGCCGAACAGAACGTATCGGCTCGAGACGCCTGTCCGCCCTGGACCTCGTACTCCGTCTGATAGGCCCGCTCGGCGAGTTCCGCGGTCTCGAGCGTCGTGCCGAGTTCGCGAGTGCCGGCGTCGATCGCGGCGACGGCGACGGCCGCCGACGATCCCAGCCCCGCACCGAGCGGGATGTCGCTCTCGATCGTCACGTCGAAGCCGACCTCGTCCTCGCCGGTGACGTCCCGGACCTGCTCGATCGCGCCGTCGACGTACCCCATCGCCGCGGTGAGTAGCGACTCCTGGACGTCCACGTCCGGCGGTCCGTCGGCCGTCCCGCCGTACTCGACGGTGAAGCCGTCCAGACTGAGATCCTCGGCGTGAATGCGCAGTTTGCTGTCCGCCCGTTGCTCAACGCCGACCCGCGCCCGCACCTCGATGGCGCACGGAACCGCGGGCTCGCCGTAGACCACCGCGTGCTCCCCGAACAAGTACACCTTCCCGGGAGCGCTCGAGACTGCCATGGCCGGCCGTTCGCACGACGACGGTTAATAGCTATCTTCTCGGGACGATGGCCGCTCCGATCGTGATAGCCAGTTGACTCCCGACGGTGGTATTCGTGAGTGTTAACCAGCGGTGGTACCCAGTTCGTCTATGAACCGGAGAACGTATCTCGGCGCAGTGACAGGAAGTCTCACAGCGGGTGCAGCGGGCTGTCTCGACGGCTTCGCCGGCTCGGATATCGACGACGACGAACACCCCGTCGGCGCGTGGGCCGACGGCAGTATCGAGTTCGGTCTGCCGCCGTTTCAGAGCCAGGAGGAACTCGAAGAACAGTACGCGGGCACGTTCGAGTGGCTCGCGGACGGTTTCGAAGAAATCGACAGCGTCGACGGCGTGCCGACGACGAACTACAGCGGCGTCGTCGAAAGCGTCGTCAACGGCCACACCGAACTGGCGAACCTCTCGCCGTTCATCTTCGTCCTCGCTCAAGAGGACGACGTCCACCCGCTGGCGATCAACTGGTCGCACGGCTCGGACTCCTACCACACGTACATCGCGACCAGAGCCGACACCGACGTCGAGGAGATCGGGGACCTCGAGGGGAAGACCGTCGCGATGGTCGACCCGATGTCCGCCAGCGGCGGGATGTTCCCCCGCCACCGGCTCTCTCAGGAGGGACTGCACGCGGGCGACCTCGAGACCGACCCTGAGGACTTCGACATCCAGTGGGCCGGGAGCCACGACGCCGCGCTCCGCGTGCTCGAGGAGGGTCACGTCGACGCCGCAGCCTACGGCGACTTTCAACACCCCGACGACGACGAAATCGTCAAAATCGCCGAGAGCGATCCGATCCCGTTCGACGTGATCGTCGCCAAACCGGACACGCCCGAGGAAGTCCGCGAGGAACTCGCCGATCGACTCGTTGAGACGCCCGAGGAGGCGCTCGAGGACCACCGCGTCGACGAGTACGGCGAGTTCGATCCGGAGCTCTACGGCCACGTTCGCGACATCGCCGAGGAGATGGGCGTCGATATCGAGACGCTCGACGACGCCGAGGACGAGGGTAGCGATGACGACGAAGACAACGGAACTGACGACGACGGAACCGAAACAGACGACGGTGACGACGGGGCCGAAACCGGCGACGGGAACGAGACCGACGAGTAATCGCCCATGCTCACCGTTTCCGGCCTCGAGAAACGCTACGACGACGTCGCGGCGGTAGCCGACGTCTCGTTCGAACTCGAGCCCGGGTCGCTCGCGGTGCTGGTCGGCCGGTCGGGTGCGGGGAAGACGACGCTGTTGCGGTGCATCGATGGGTTGGAACGGCCGGATTCTGGTTCGATTCGACTCGCGGGCGAGCCGCTCGAGCCGACAGACGCGGCGTTGGTCTTTCAGTCGGGCGCACTGCTCGACAACAAATCGGCCCTCGAGAACGTCCTCGACGGCGGACTCGCGCGCGAACCCGTCTGGCGGGAACTGCTCGGGTGGCACACGCCCGCGGCGAAGCGGGCCGCGATCGAACGGCTTCACGCGGTCGACCTGGCCGGCTACGCGGACCGTCGCGTCGGCGACCTCTCGGGCGGCGAACGCCAGCGCGTGGGCATCGCTCGCGCACTCCAGCAGGAGCCGCGGGTGCTGCTGGCCGACGAACCGGTCGCCTCGCTCGATCCGGCGACCGCCCGCGCCGTCCTCGAGCGCCTCGCCGCGGTCGTTCGCCGCGAGAACCTGATCGGGCTCGTGAGCCTCCACCAGCCGCGACTGGCCCGTGAAGTTGCGGATCGGTACCTCGGGCTTTCCGACGGACGGCTCACGGTCAACGAGACGGCGACCGAGATGGATCCGGACCGAATCGCGGAGGTGTACCATGGCTGATCCCGACGCCGGAGTGGACGATCGATCCGGATCTGCAGCCCCCTCCGTCGGCGAGGAGTTCGATCGAATACAGGCCCGCTGGCGACGCCGATTCGTCGTTCGGATCGGTGCCGTCGTCGGGCTGGTCGCCGTCGTCCTCGCGACCGCACGGTGGCTCGGCTTCGATCTGGCGTACCTCTACGCACACCGCCGGAACCTGCGGGATGTTTTACTCGAGGAGATGCTCGCGCCCGCACAGCTCTGGGCGCAGTTGCAGTCGGACGGCTCGACGCTGGCGTCGGCGACCCTCGAGACGCTGGCTATCGCGGGCGTCGGGACGGCGATCGGACTCCCGCTCGCGTTCTGTCTCGGGATCCTCGCCGCGAGCAACGTGACGCCGAGAATCGTCCACGCCCCGCTGCGGCTGTTTCTGGGCGGCGTCCGCGCCGTGCCGAGCATGGTCTACGCGCTCCTGTTCGTGATCCTCGCCGGACTCGGCCCTGTCGCCGGCGCGCTCGCCATCGCGATGGGGACGGTCGGCGACCTCGGTCGACTCTTCGCCGACGAGATGGAGGAGATCGACCGTGCGCCGGTCGACGCCGTCGCCTCGAGCGGGGCCGGACTGCTGGCGACGACCGCCGCCGCTCGACTTCCGCAGGTGTCGACGGCCTACGTCGCGTGGACGCTGTTCTACCTCGAGATCAACGCCCGCAAGAGTTCGGTGCTCGGCATCGTCGGTGCTGGCGGGATCGGCTACCCGCTGTTCATGGCGTTCAACGCCAGAAACTACACGCGCGTGATGGCGGCGATCGTGGCGATTCTCGTCCTCGTCGTGAGCGTCGAACTCGTCGCGAATCGGCTCCGGAGCCTGCTCGACGCCGATCGGCGGGCCGCACGGAACTGACCGGGGCGGTGAGATCGCTCGAGCGCGCTCGCTCGGCCGCGGTAGCCGGATTTAAGCCGGTGTCCGCGCTACGCGGTCGTATGTCTCTCGTCCTGCCGAGCGAACTCGTCGTCGACCGGTTTCTCCCCACGGTTCGAGCGATGCTCGCGACCCGACTCGCCGATCGCGGCATGACTCAACAGGAGATCGCGGCCAACCTCGGCGTTACCCAGGCCGCCGTCAGCAAGTACGTCGGCGGCGAGAGCGGTGGCGACGATCGATTTCGCGAGCACCCCGAAACGGTCGCGACGGTCGACCGAATCGCCGACGGGCTCTCGAGCGGCGAGATGGACGGCTACGACGCGCTGGCCGAACTCCTCGCGCTCGTCCGTACTCTCGAGGACCGCGGGCCGATCTGCGAACTCCACGAGGAGGAGATGCCCGCCCTTCGCGGGCTCGGCTGTGACCTCTGCGTTCGCGGACTCGACGCCGACGTCCGGGCCGAACGCGACGTGCTCGCCGACGTGCGGACGGCCGCACGAACGCTGGCCGCGATTCCCGAGATGGCCGACTACGTGCCGAACGTCGGCACCAACGTCGGGATGTGTCTGCCGGAGCCGCGGGACGAGACCGACGTCGCCGCGATTCCGGGCCGAATCTACTCGATGGGTCGCCGGATCGAGATTCCCGCCAATCCCGAGTTCGGTGCGTCGAAACACGTCGCCACGGCTCTTCTCGCTGCTAACGCCGTTGATTCCGACGTCCGGGGTGCGATCAACGTCGCGACCGACGAAGGACTTCTCGAGGCCGCCGGAGAACTGGGGCTGGAACCGCTCGAGTTCGACGCCGATTACGAGGACCGCGGCGCTCATCTTCGGTCGCGCTTCGAGGGTCGGGGCGGGGTTCCGCTCGTGGCCTACCACGAGGGGGCGTTCGGCATCGAACCGACGACGTTCGTGTTCGGGTCGACGACCGGTGACGCGGCCCAACTCGTGGACGAACTGGTCGCGATTGCGTCGTCGTAACGGTTCGTGCTGGCCCGGGCTATCGGAACCGAGTCGGCGTGTTTGCGAATCGAACTCGAGTTCGTCGTCGTTCGGCGACTCGAGTGTCACATCCTGCTCTCGCGGATATCCGTCGTTTTGTCAGTTGTGACGGATCCTCACTCGTCGCTTGCACCTCGAAACGAGCGTATTCGCCCTCGAGTGCGATACCGACTACGAAGATAGCTGTGAGGATTTCCGGAATCGGTTCGACGAACGCGGTACGGTCACCCACGAAACATCCCACACCGGGGCGCGTTCGGGATCGAATCCACGACGGACGTGTTCGACACGACGGCGATCGACGCAGCCGAAGGAGTCGATGAACTGCTCGAAACTATTCATCATCGTCATAAATACCGTTCAGGCAGACTCTGTTCGGCAGTTGCGACGGGTCTCGAGGCGCCAGCCAACGACGAGTTTTCCGTACTGTCAGCACAATTGCAACAGCCACAATTATCAATTAAACAATAGTCGTCGCGGTTTCGAGAGCGTGTACGGTTCTAAGACGCCGATAGTAATGCGTGTCAATTGTATAGAATTATCTGTCTTAGCACGAATGGATATCATCATCACGATCCAGCACGCGGCGAACGTCCACTTCTTCAAGCACGTCGTCCGTGAACTCGAGAGGACGGGACACGACGTGCACGTGTTCGCTCGTGAAAAGGGGGTGGCTGGACGCCTTCTCGACGCGTACGACATCGATCACGAACTGCTCTGTGGGGAACCCGACGGCTGGCTCGGATTGGGACTGACGCAACTATCGTACGAGGTGCGACTGCTCCGGCGGGCACGCGCTATCGACCCGGCGTACATCGTCAGCAGTCACGGTATCGCCGCGACGCACGTCGCCACGCTGGTCGGCGCGGAGAGCCACGTCTACATCGATACCGAGACGGCGATCAACACCGGGAATCGACTGACCCTTCCGTTCGCGGACGCCCTCTACACGCCCGAGAGCTTCCGCGAAGAGTACGGCGACGATCACGTCACCTACCCCGGCTACCACGAACTCGCCTACCTCCACCCGAATCGATTCGAACCCGATCCGTCGGTCCTGCGCCGACACGGCGTCGATCCCGACGAACGGTACGCGGTCCTCCGGTTCGGCGCGTGGAACGGCAACCACGACGTCGGCAAGGCGGGGATCTCTCCCGAGGGGCGTTGCGAAATCGTCGACCTGCTCGGCGCCGACGGACGGGTGTACGTCTCCGCGGAGGGCGACGGATCGATCCCCAGCGGCGGCGAGTCGCTCCCCGTCCCGCCCGAGGCGTTCCACCACCTGCTCGCGTTCGCCGACATCGTCGTCGGCGAGGTCGCGACGACCACGCTCGAGGCCGGCGTCCTCGGGACGCCGACCGTTCGCATCAGCCCGTTCGCGGGAGAGAACGAGATGGGGAAGTTCAGGGAGCTCGAGGAACGCGGACTCGTCCGGTCGTTCCACACGACTCACGAAGCCGAAGGCATCGAGGCCATCGAGCGACTCTACCGCGATCCGAACGCCGCCGAGACGTGGGCGGACCGACGCGAGACGCTCCTCGAGGAGACGATCGACGTCAGCGAGTACGTGCTCGGGCAGCTTCTCGAGGATGTCGACGAACCGCCTCTGGAAACGGAACCACGGAGCGAGCCAGAACCAGCAACCGGAGCGCGGGTCGGGCTCGACCCAGCAACGGACGAACGCAACGAGCCGATTTCGAACCGATGAGGACCATACGCGTCCTGAGTCTCACCACGACTGATTGGCGGAGCTTCTATCAGAGTCAGCTTGCTGCACTCGGCGCTGCCGACGTCGAGGTGACGACTCTGCCCGTTCCGGGTGAACACCGCGCGCGCGACGACGACGTCGAGCAGCGAACGCCGATTGATTACGCCAGATATCTGCCGCAGGTACTCCGAGAAGCGGGCGACGACTACGACCTCGTTCACGCCAACTACGGGCTTACCTGTCCGTTCGCCGTCGCGGCGTCCTCGCTCCCGCGGACCGAGTTGCCGGTCGTCTGTACGCTCTGGGGCGGCGAGTATCGCGACAACCCCTACGCGTCGCTCATCGAACGGTTCGCCGCTCGAGCCGACGAGGTCGTCGTTCCATCGAACGCGATGGCCGGTCGCGTCGACCGATCCTGTCACGTCGTTCCGTTCCCCGTCGACACGGAACAGTTCCGGCCGATTCCACGGGCAGAGGCCCGCGAACGCGTCGGTTGGACGACCGACGAGCGGATCGTGCTCTTCCCCTACGCGCCGTCGCGCGAAGAGAAGAACTACCCGCTGGCGAAACGCGTCGTCGACGGACTCGAGGGAGACGTCAGCCTCCGGACCGTTGCCAACGAGCCCTACGCGGACGTGCCGTACTACCTGAACGCCGCCGACGCCGTCCTGCTCACGTCGCGATTCGAGAGCGGCCCGATGACGATCAAGGAGGCCGTCGCCTGTAACACTCCGGTGGTTTCGCGGGACGTCGGTTTCGCCCGCGAGGTGCTCGCGGATGTCTCGAACGCCGCGATCGCGGACGACGAGGAGACGCTTCGTGAGCGGTTGGCGGCCGTCCTCGAGACGGGCGAACCCGCGGACGGGAGACCGCAAATCACCGGGTACGGCACCGACGAGATGGGGGCGCGGCTCCGAGCTATTTACGAGCGCTGTCTCGAGCAAACGATGCGAGTGTGACATCCTCTCCGCCGTAAACGGCAGAGCTTCCCACAAGCGAAGGCTTGCTGGTTTGGGAGATTTACGGTTTAACATTCCCGAGGGAATGCTGGCAGTGCCACGCTACCGTTACCCCTATCCGCCGTCGTGAGATGGGGATTCAGGGTTATCTTGTGCTTCCTGCACCCTGCTCATCTGATGGAAGGGGTGCCTTCCACGACGAAAGGGCGAATCCCGATATTGTCTCATTAGGATAGGGCGGGTAGACCGCCTCGGTTAGCATTCAGTACGCCGTAGAACCGCTTAAAACTACGCGCGGACGCTGTATCCCCGCGCTGAAGCGCGAGGTTTTAGCGCCCTAATCCGCTTGATAACGTGCCGTATCCGGCTCTCCGATCCAAATCTCTGTGACAGCGCGGACGAACGATCGTCGATCGGGCGACGAATCAGTACTCAGAACCCGACGATAAGGCGGAACGGGATCCCGAGCGCGAAAATCGCGATCAGCGCCGCCGTCGCGACCACGACCGGGACCGGGATCGCCTTCTCTTCGAAATCGAACAGTGAATCGAACATACCTCCCGTTGGCACGGTTCCTACGTAACTCTGTTGTTCGTCTGTCCACTCGAGCGCGTCTCAGAGCGGTTCTCGGCGTTTGCACTCGGCAGTCGCTGACCGACTTCGTCGTCCACCCGAAAAACGAACAGTATCCGAATTCGAACGCGTTAGACCATGCTCTCGAAGTCCTCGAGCGAGTAGGACGGCTCCGCGCCGCGCTTGTCGAGGACTTCGTTCGCGAGAAGCCAGTAGACGACCGAGAGGGCCTTGCGACCCTTGTTGTTCGTCGGGACGACGAGGTCGACGTTACTGACCTGGTTGTTCGAGTCACACATCGCGATGACCGGGATGCCGACCGTGATGGCCTCCTTGACGGCCTGGGCGTCGCCGATCGGGTCCGTGACGACGACCACGTCGGGTTCGATGTAGCCGTCGTACTTGGGGTTGGTCAGCGTGCCCGGGATGAAGCGGCCGGTGCGGGCGCGAGCGCCCACGGCTTCGGCGAACTTCTCGGCCGGGAAGCGACCGTACTGACGGCTCGAGGTGACCAGGATCTGCTCCGGGTCGTAGTTCGCGAGGAAGTCCGCGGCCGTGCGGATACGGCCGTCGGTCTTCGAGACGTCCAGCACGTAGAGACCGTCGGTTCGGACGCGGTGGATGAACCGCTCCATGTCCTTGGTCTTCTGCTGGGTACCGATGTGGACACCGGCACCGAGGTAGTCCTCGACGGGGATGAGGAGGTCGGCCTCCTCGTCGCTCATGACGTCGTCGTCGAGCGTCGGCCCCTCGTCTTCGGGCTCCTCGTCGGTCACTGGTTCTGCGTCGGCGTCGGCCTCCTCGGCCTCGGCGTCGGCGGGCTGTTCCTCGGCTGGCTCGACGTCTTCCTCGGGATCGGCGGCGGGGCCAGGCCCTTCGGCTGGCTCCTCGTCGATCTCGTCTTCGGCGGCGTCGAGCCCTTCCTGGGTTGCGTCGTTATCTGTCATGTCGCGTCGTCTGCGATTCTGATGAGCTCGTTGAGCTTGGCGGTTCGCTCGCCGCCGACGGCACCCGTTTTGATGTAGGGTGCGTCGGTCGCGACGGCGAGGTGTGCGATCGTCGTGTCCTCGGTTTCGCCCGAGCGGTGAGAGATGACCGAGTCGTAGCCGTTCTGGGTCGCGAGTTCGATCGCGTCGAAGGCGTCGGTCAGCGTCCCGATCTGGTTCGGCTTGATCAGGATGCTGTTGGCCGCGTCGCGGTCGATGCCCTCGATGAGCCGATCCGTGTTCGTGACGAACAGGTCGTCACCACAGATCAGCGTCTGATCGCCGACCTCGTCGGTGAGTTCGGCGAAGGCGTCGTAGTCGTTCTCGTCGAGGGGATCCTCGACGTAGACCAGATCGTACTCGCGGACCAGATCGGCGATGTACGCGATCTGTTCGTCCGTGTCGCGGCTGACGCCGGCGGACTCATACTCGTAGGTCTCCGACTCGTCGTCGTACATCTCGGCGGCTGCGACGTCGAGTCCGAAGCCGATACCGAAACCGACCTCGTCTTCGACCTGCGACACCGCCTCGTCGACGATTTCGAACGCCTCCTCGTCGTCGATCGACGGCGCCCACGCACCCTCGTCGCCCTTGCCTGACGGAACGCCTCGTTCCTCGAGCAGGTCGGCGACGGCGTCGTGGACGGCGGCGTTGGCGAAGACGGCGTCTTCGACGTTCGGCGCCCCGACGGGGGCGACGAGGAACTCCTGAATGTCGGTCGCGTCGGCGGCGTGTTCGCCGCCGCCGACGACGTTGCCGAGCGGGATCGGGAAGTTCTCGCCGCGGAACGCACCGCCTAAGTGCTGGAACAGCGGCGCGCCGAGGACGTCGGCACCGGCTTTCGCGGCGGCCATCGAAATGGCGACCGCGCTGTTGGCGCCGATCTCCGAGAAGTCGTCCGTGCCGTCCGCAGCGCGGAGGATCGAGTCGACTTCTCGCTGGTTGCCCGCGTAGGCCTCACCGACGAGTCGGGGGACGGCGCGTTCGCGGGCCGCGGCGATCGCCTCGTTGGCGGGTCGCTCGACGGCCTCGTACTCGCCCGTGCTGGCACCGCTGGGTGCTGCAGCGCGACCGAATCCGCCGCTCTCGGTGACGACGTCGGCCTCGACCGTCGGGTTGCCCCGGGAGTCGAGGATTCGACGCAGCCGAACGTCGGTAATGCGCGTCATTTCCGGTCGTACCCCCGCTTGACGGTAAACGGCAGGACGCCGGCATCGTACTCTTCGGCGGCGATGAGGATCGGTTCGGTCTGCTTCGTCTCGATCAACACCGGCGCGCCGTAGGACACCTGCAGCGCTCGCGCGCCGAGGATGCGTGCTTTCTCGTAGCGATTGTGACGTTCCTGTTGCATGTTACTGGTATGGGGAGACGACGTCGACGAGGTCGGTGTGGCTGACGAGCATGCGACGACAGCAGTAGCGGTCGACGCCGAGTTCGTCGAGAACCTTCTGTGGGTCCTCGTCGCCCTCGTTCGCTCGCTCGTCGAACTCCTCCCAGTGTTCGCCGACGACAGTGCCACAGGTGAAACACCGGACCGGTACCATCATATCTGAATCACCTTAGCGGTAGGACTTCTGGTAGCGAGCCCGAGCTCCGGGGCCGCCCCACTTCTTCGGTTCGGACTGTCGAACGTCGTTGACCAGCAGCGAGCGGTCGAACTCCATGTAGGCGTCGCGGAGCTCCGCATCGTTGCTGTGCTGGACGATGCCGCGTGCGATGGCGGTGCGGACGGCGTCGGCCTGTCCGCTGATTCCGCCACCCTCGACGCGAACGTCGATGTCCATCTCGCTGCGGAGGTCCTCGCCGGCGATGCGGAACGGCTCGAGCATCTTGAGGCGGGACATCTCCGGCTCGACCAGTTCGACCGGCTTGGAGTTGATTCGGACGCGACCCTCGCCCTCGCGAACGGTCGCGCGAGCGACGGCGGTCTTCTTCTTCCCACTTGTGTTCGTTACCATGTGACGTTAGCACCGAGTTGATCGGAGACTTCGCCCAGGTGGACGAAGCGGATGTTCGACAGGCGATCCAGCGACGTGTCCTCGAGAATCTCGGCCTCGCGGTCGTCGTCGTCCTCGTAGGGGTTGCCGACGTAGACGCGAACGTTCTCGAGCGCCTCGCGACCGCGCGTCTTCTTGTACGGCAACATCCCGCGAACGGAGCGCTTGAAGATCGTGTCCGGTCGCTTTGGGTAGTAGGGTCCGCGGTCGGAGCCCAGCTGGATGCGCGTGCGGTAGTTCTCGAAGATATCCTCCTTGTCGCCGGTGATGACGGCGTCTTCGGCGTTGACGATCGCGATGCGTTCGCCGTCGAGTGCGCGCTGTGCGACCTCGCTGGCGACGCGACCGAGAATGCAGTCGCCGGCGTCGACGACGACGTCCGCGTCGAACTCTGCGATACTCATCGAATCACCCGGACGTTGGATCCTTCGGGGTTCTCTTCGAGCAGTTGCTCGAGCGGTACTGGCTCGCCGACCTGATCGATCTTCGTCTCTGCGGACGAAGAGAAGTTGACGGCGGCCACGGTGACGTTCTTCTGTAGTGCGCCGGAGCCCAGCACTTTGCCGGGAACGACGACAGTCTCTTCTTCGCGTGCGTATCGCTCGATGCGGCCCAGGTTCACCTCTGCGTGGGTGCGTCGGGGCTTCTCGAGTCGATCCGCAACGTCTCGCCAGACGTCGGCGTCCGCTTTGCGGGACGTCGACTTCAGCTCGGCGATGAGATCGTTGAGCCTCGGATTAGTTTTGCTACTCATTGGTTTCCTCCAAATACTGCGGGCTCGAGAGCGAGCGCGTGCTCGCGTCCTCGAGCGTTCGTGGAATCGATATCGGTTCGATCGAACCGAGCGAGAGACCGACCGCGGGTGGTCGTCTCTCTCCGGATCGATCGACTGCTGAGAAGTGGATGCAGGGAGCAGGATTTGAACCGCCGGGAGACGGTCGGTTTTGCAACCGCTCGACTCCCGTGGCTCAAATCTGCAGTTCCATTTTCACGACTCTTCCGTTCGGTCGAGTCGGAAAAATGCAGGGAGCAGGATTTGAACCTGCGGACTCCTACGAGACAGCGCCCTGAACGCTGCGCCGTTGGCCTGACTTGGCTATCCCTGCTCGCACTTCTGTCTATCCGTCGCCCCTTCAAACCCCTTTCGATTCCAGTGGACGCCGCCGCGCCAGTCTCGTCGCTCGCGGCGCTGGCGAACGGGCGTACGTCCGTGTGGGTGTGGGGGCGATGAATCATCGTTACAGCTGTACTGCGTCTTCGAGTTCGGTCGCACGCGCCTCGATCGAGTCGACGGCTCGCGTGACCAGTTCTTCGACGGTAAAGGAGCCGTCCGTCTCCACGCGGAAGACGAAGGCGTTCGGGACGTCCTCGACTTCGACCTGCTTACCGGGGTACCGGTTCGAGAGATCGTGGTCGAACTCGCTGGTCGGCACGAGTTCGCCGTCGTCCTCGATGACACCGCGGACGATCTGTGACTCCTGCTCTTCGAACTCCGGCAGGTCGTCGACGACCGACACGCGCTGGAGGTGTCGATACCCGACGGCGACACCGCCCTGATGTTTCGCGTGGTTCTTTCCGCGTTCGAGCACGGCGTCGGCCTCGGCCTCGAGGCGCTGGCCGTCTTTGAGCTCGATGATCGGCACGTTGTCGTCCGCGGGCTGGACGAGGTCGTCGCTCGAGACGAGATCGCCCGAGTAGGCGGTTGCCGGCCCTTCGACGTCGATCGAGAGCGTGACGGTGTCGTCCTCGACGAACTCGCCTTCCGGCGGGGTCGTCAGCGGGACGAGCCCGAGACGGAGCGCGAGTTGCTCGTCGAACATGACCGACGAGTTCTCGACGAACCGGACGGTATCGATCGCCATCGTCGGCACGTCGGCGACCATCGCGCGACGGATACCGTTGGCGAACGCGGGCGTCACGCCGCGGACGAGGAAGCGTGCGTCACGATCCTCGCGTTCGACGAACTCGACGTCGTACTCTGCTGTCATGGGTTAGTAGCCGCCCTTGCCTTTCGGTGCGCGCGATCCGTCGTGCGGGATCGGCGTGACGTCTTCGATGCGGCCGATCTCGATGCCGGCACGGGCGAGCGCGCGGATCGTCGCCTGTGCACCTGGACCGGGAGACTTCTGCAAGTTGCCGCCGGGGCCACGGACCCGAACGTGCAGGCCCGTGATGCCGGCCGCCTTGACCTCTTCGGCGATGGACTCGGCCATCTGCATGGCCGCGTACGGCGACGCCTCGTCGCGGTTCTGTTTGACCGCCGTCCCACCGGAGGACTTGGCGATCGTCTCCGCGCCCGTGAGGTCGGTCACGGTCATGACGGTGTTGTTGAACGATGCGTGTACGTGGGCAACGCCCCACTTGTCGTCGTCCTGGCTCATGTTATTGTCCCTCCGCTCGTTCCGGGTGGAGATCGTCCGCGAGTGGGCTGTTCTCGTCGAACGCGACGAGGTCTTCCTCGTCGACATCGACGACGTACGACGGGATGCAGTGACGCTGCTCCCCGATCACGATGTGGCCGTGGATGATGAACTGACGCGCCTGCTGTGGCGTGTTCGCCAGTCCCTTGCGGTAGGCGACCGTCTGGAGTCGTCGTTCGAGGACGTCTTCGATCTCGAGCGACAGGATGTCGCCGAGTTCGTCGCCCTCGTCGAGGACGCCGACGCGTTTGAGCCGACCGAGGAACTCCTCGGAGCGGCGGATGACGACCTCGTCGTCCTGGGCCTGGCCGAGCAGCTCTCGAGCCTCGCGCCGGTAGGAGCGAAGCTCGGACTGTGCTCGCCAGAGCTCTTCTTTGTTCGCGAGTCCGTAGCGGTCGAGCAGGGAGTGCTCGGAGGCGATCCGTTCACCCTGATACGGGTGGTTCGGCGTCTCGTACTGTTTGGTGTCGGTTCCGAGCGGCATTATTCGTCATCCTCCTCTTCGGCGGCGGCTTCCTCCGCCTGCTCTTCGCGGATCTCTTCGACGTTGACTCCGATGGTGCCCTCCGTACGACCGGTGGACTTGGTTCGCTGACCGCGAACCTTCTGGCCGCGCTTGTGGCGCGAGCCCTTGTAGGAGTCGATCATCTTCATCCGGTTGATGTCGTGCTGACGGGTCAACTGGAGATCGTTGCCGATCTCGTGGGTCGTCTCCCCGGTGTAGAAGTCCGACTGGCGGTTGGCGAGCCACTCGGGTACTTCGTCAGCGTAGTTCTCTACCTGTTCGACGACGGTCTCGATGACGTCGTCGTCGAGTCGACCGAACGTCGCTGTTCGATCGACACCCGCTTCGTCGGCGATGAGTCGGGCGGTCCGTCGACCGATACCGTTCATCTCCGAGAGCGAGCGCTCGACGGACTTCGTCCCATCGAGGTCGGTCTGACCGATGCGGACGAAGTACCGAAGATCTTCGTCGTCCTGTTGTTCTTGAGGTTCTTCCTCGCTCATGTGTCGTGTATGGTTGTCTGGTCTGCGCGCGTTGCAAACGCAACTGGCGAAAGCACGCCAGCGTGTGTTGAATACTGACGTCAGTTCGTCAGTATATCCGACGTTGTGGCGGGGATTCGAACCCCGGAGGCTTGACGCCACATGGTTAGCAACCATGCGCCTTGGGCCGCTTGGCTACCACAACACCGTGTCTCTATCATCGCCCTCCCGGACTCGGGGACTGCTCCCCTACACGTATTGCACCCGAATTTACCCCCGACGGGTACTTAAGCGCAACGAAAGGTGGCCGGGGTGGGCCGGATCGACCCGCCACGAACGACCGTCGATCGACCGCGACGCTCACCCTTTATGATGTAGGATCGGAAATTCCAGTATAGCCATGGATCTATACGAGGCCGAAGCCGCGTTCGAACATCCGGTACTCGAGCTCGACACGTTAGCAGAGATGTTCGAGGCGAGCGTCGACCGAAACGGCGACCGACCCGCCCAGCGGTACAAGGGCGGCATCTACAGCCGATCGATCGCCGGCGACGGTGACGGGACGCCGCTCGAGCCCGCCCCAGACGGCGAGTACGCGGCGATCACCTACGACCGAATGGGCGAACTCGTCCGCCGGCTCGCGGCGGGCGTTCGCGATCTCGGTGTCGCCGACGGCGAACGCGTGGGAATCTTCGCGGACACGCGCATGGAGTGGGCGCTGTCGGACTTCGCGCTCTTAGCTGCCGGTGGCGTCGTGACGACCGTCTACAAGAGCTCTTCGCCCGACCAGATCCGGTACCTGCTCGACGACCCCGGTGCCTCGGGCGTCGTCGTCGAGAACGAGAAACTGCTCGAGCGCGTCCTCGAGGTCGAAGACGATCTCGCCCTCGAGTTCATCGTCGTGCTCGACGCCCTCGAAACCGACGAGTACGCGGACCGCGAGGATATCCTCACGCTCGGTGATCTCTACCGCCGGGGTGCCGAGCGATTCGATCGCGACGAGTACGAGTCGTGGCTCGAGAGTCGCGATATCGACGACCTCGCGAGTCTAATTTACACCAGCGGGACGACGGGCCAGCCGAAAGGAGTTCGACTCACGCACGAGAACCTCCGCTCGAACATCAACCAGACCTACCGGCGCTACGGCCCGCGGCCGGACAAAGACGCGGACGATCCCACGATCGACGAGGAGACGCAGGTCGTCTCGTTCCTGCCGCTCGCACACGTCTTCGAACGCACCTGTGGCCACTTCATGCTCTTCGCGGCGGGCGGCTGCGTCGCCTACGCGGAGAGCCCCGAGACGCTCACCGAGGACCTCCCCGCGATTGCGCCGGACAGCATGACGAGCGTCCCGCGCGTCTACGAAAAACTGTACGACGGCATCCGGGAACGGGTCGGTCAGGACGAGGCGAAAGCCGACGTCTTCGAGTGGGCCGTCGACGTCGCCCGACGCTACCAGGCGGCCGACGACCCGAGCGACGAACTCGAGAGCGAACTGGCGAGCGCCGATCAACTGGTCTTCGCGGAGATCCGCGAGAGCATGGGCGGCAACATCGAGTCGCTCATCAGCGGCGGCGGCAGCCTCTCCCCGGAGCTCTGCCGGCTCTTCCACGGCATGGGCCTGCCCATCTACGAGGGCTACGGCATGACCGAGGCGTCGCCGGTCGTCGCGACGAACCCGCCGGCGGACGCGCGCATCGGAACGATTGGACCGGCGCTCTCCGGCCTCGAGACGAAGATCGATAGCTCGGTCGTCGGCGACGACGATTTCGACGACGAGGGCGAGGTCGGCGAACTGCTCATCAGGGGGCCGAACGTCACGGACGGGTACTGGAACAAACCCGACGCGACCGAGGGTGCGTTCACCGAGGACGAAGACGGCAACCGCTGGTTCCGAACCGGCGACATCATCCACGAACGCCCCGACGGCTACCTCGAGTTCCGCGAGCGGACGAAACAACTCGTCGTGCTCTCGACCGGGAAGAACGTCGCGCCGGCTCCCATCGAGGACGCCTTCGCCTCGGTCGACGTCGTCGAACAGTGTCTGGTCGTCGGCGACGGCGAGAAGTTCGTCGGGGCCCTGCTCGTTCCGAACGTCGACGCGCTTCGGAGTCGGGCGGAGAACGACGGCGTCACCCTTCCCGACGACATCGAAACGCTCGTCGAGAACGAGTGGGTGCTCGAGCAGGTCGAGGCGGCCGTCGACGACGTCAACGAGGCGTTCGAATCCTACGAGACGATCAAGGCGTTCCGGCTGGTCCCCGAGGAGTTCACCGAGGCGAACGACCTCATGACGCCGACGATGAAGAAGAAGCGCTCGAAGATCGAAGACCGGTACGACCACCTCGTCGAGGAGATCTACGCCGCCGACGAGGCGGTCGGCAAAAGTTCGGACTGATCCGACCCACCACGTCCGATGGGTCAATTTATTATCATACGGCCGCTAGCTCACGATAACTGGTGTCCCGATCGAGCCTCCTCCGTCGATTAGCTGTCGCCGCCTGCGCGATCGTCGCCATCGCGCTCGTGGCGGCGACCATCCGCTCGCCCCTCGAGACCGGCAGCGACGGCACGGGAGGTGGCAGCGGAGGCGGCGAGGGGGACGGCGTCGGCCAGCCGGCGCCGCCGGAGAGCGCCCCCGACGCGAGTGTGCCGGCGTTTCTCGAGTACCTGATCGTGCTGTTGCTCGTCGTCCTCGCGCTCGCGATCGTGTGGTATCTCCTCGCCCACCGACGCGAGGCGGTCAAACTGATCGCGATCGGTTTGGTCGTCCTCTTCGTCACGGCTGTGCTGGTGTACGCCGTGATGACCGTGTTGCCGTTCGTCGCGGGCGAGTTCGAACCGCCGGAGCAGTTCTCGGAGAGCGGGGAGGGAGGGGGCGGCGAGGGTGGCTCGTCCGGCTCCGAGGAGGACACCTCATTCTCTACCGGACCGATGTTCGTCCTCCTAGCGCTGCTCACGGCGATCTTCCTCGGCGGACTGTTCCTCTCTCGTGAGTCCGGCGGGGCCGAAGACCGACGGTCGGGCTCCGATCTCGCGGACGACGACTCGCGGGTCGACGGGGAGACGACCGCTGCCGTCGGGACGGCCGCGGGCGCGGCGGCCGACCGACTCGAGGACACAGACGAGTTCGACAACGCCGTCTACCGCGCCTGGCGGGAGATGACCCAGCCGCTCGAGGTCGATCGACCCGACTCGAGCACGCCGCGGGAGTTCGCCCGCGCCGCGACCGACGCCGGAATGGACCGTACCGACGTCGACGAACTCACGCGGTTGTTCGAGGACGTCCGGTACGGCGACGCGCCGACCACGCCCGAGCGGGAGGCCCGGGCGATCGAGGTGCTCCGCCGGATCGAATCCGAGTACGCCGACCCGGATTCGGACTCGAACGACGGCCGAATCGATCCGCACCCCGTCGAGGAGCATCGATCCCGGGGTGAGAATCGGTGAACACCGCTCGCATCGCGGTGCTGTTCGGGAGCGTCACGTTCCTCGCGGCGATCGGCACGGTCGTCGGAGTGTTCGATCTCGGGTTGACGAGCGAGACCATCGTCTTCGTCGGACTCGTCGCGTTCGGTATCGGGCTCGTCGGACTCTCCCGCGCACACGGCGACCACCATCACGCTGGGACGCCCGACCCCGAACAACGGACCGAGGTTCCGGTTCCCGGTCGATCGCTCACCGACGCAGTCGATGCGTTTCGCGGGATGAAGTCGAGCGTCGTCGTCGACAGCAACCGGCTCACTGCCAAGATCAGGACGGCTGCAATCGTTGCACTGACGCGCTTCGAGGGGCTCTCCGACGAGGAGGCGGTTCGACGCGTCGAGGACGGCACGTGGACCGACGACCGAACGGCGGCGGCATTCCTCTCGGAGTCCGAAGAGCTTCCATCGCGGTCGATCCGTCGACGACTGGCGGCCGTCGTTAACCGGTCCGACGAAACCAGGTACCAGACCGGTATCCGACACGCGGTCGCCGCGGTCGTCGCCGTCAGCACCGAGCCGTTCGCCGACGAGGGCGACGGTTCGGGTGACGAATCCGATCGGTCGGCTGCCGAATTCAGTCGCCCCATCGACGACCGTAACCGATCGTCACTGTCCACGTACGGCCGCTCGTCCGTCTCGCACGCTCGGTCGCGGTCGAACCGCCGAACGACGACCGACCCCGTCGAGGACGTTACAGCCCGTCGTCCTCGCCCGACCGGACACTGGTCCGGCGTCGGTGCCATCGCGCTCCTCGCCGTCGGTATCGGTGCCATCGCCGAATCCCCGGCCGTCGTCCTCGCCGGGGTCGTCGGCGTCGGCTACGCCGGCTTCGCCCACGCCACCGAGCCGCCGGCGCTCGACATCTCCCTCGAGCGAACGGTCAGCGACGACGATCCGGAGCCCGGCGACGACCTCGAGGTCACCCTGACGATCACGAACGAGAGCGGCGCGTTCGTCCCCGACCTGCGACTCGTCGACGGCGTCCCCCCGGGAATGGCGGTCACTGAGGGGACGAGTCGCCTCGGAACCGCGCTGCGACCGGGGGAGTCGGTGACGCTCGAGTACGCCGTGACAGCCCGCCGAGGGAGCCACGCGTTCGATCCCGCACTCGTGCTCACCCGCGATCTGTCGCGGTCGACGGAACGCGAGCAGTTCGTCGGCGCCGAGACGACGGTCGTCTGCGAGCCATCGATGCGTCCGCTCGCGTCGGCGGTGCCGCTCCGAGACGCGACGGCGGCCTACGCCGGCCGAATTCGGACCGCAGAGGGCGGTTCCGGAACGACGATTCACTCCGTTCGAGAGTACCGAAAGAGCGATCCGCTCAACCGGATCGACTGGAATCGCCGCGCCAAGACGGGCGACCTCGCGACCCTCGAGTTCCACGAGGAGCGGGCGGCTCGCGTTGTCGTGCTGGTCGACGCGCGACTGGCCGCCTATTGCGCGCCGCGGCCCGATGCGGCCCACGCCGTCGATCGGTCGGTCGACGCCGCGGGACGGATCGGCGCGTCGCTGCTCGCGACGGGCGAAGCGGTCGGTCTCGCGGCTATCGGGCCGGTCAGTCGCGACGCAACTGGACGGTCGTCGGGCGATCCGTGCTGGCTCGCGCCGGGATCGGGACGCCACCACGAGGTGCAGTTTCGGGAGTCCCTCGCAACCCATCCCCAGTTCGCAACGCTCCCGCCGGACGGTAACTGCCATTGGCGCCGACAGCTGCGGACGATTCGCCGGCAGCTCTCCGGCGACAGTCAGGTCGTCTTCCTGACGCCGCTGTGTGACAACGCGTCCGTCGAGATCGCCCGACAGCTCGAGGCCCACGGCCATCCGGTGACCGTCGTGAGCCCGGATCCGACGGCCGATCGGACGGCCGGACAGCAGCTGTCGCGGGTCGCCCATCGGGTCCGAGCGATAGATCTCCAGCGAGCGGGGATTCCGGTCGTCGATTGGCCCGACGAGGAGTCGTTGGACACCGTGTTCGCACGCCACGCGGGTGGTCGTCGATGACCGAGGACGGAGACGGCGGTGACCTCGGAGAAGGGGTCACCCGAAAGCCCACCGTCCTGCTGTGCATCGCCGCGGCCGTCGCCGCCTCAGTCAGCGTTCTCTCGACTGCCATCGGTCCGTCCAGTGCGGTCACGTTCGGTGCCGTCGGTGCGGTTATTTTCGCCGCCGGACTCGTCCGATCGCGCCAATCGGCGCTCGACGCCGGCGCGCTCGCTATCTTCGCCGGTATCGTCATCGGAGGCCTCGAGCAAACGGCGGTCGAACCGACCGTCGTCGGAACAATCGCCGTCGTCGTCGCGTGGGATCTCGGCCACAGCGCCGTCGCCCTCGGAGACCAACTCGGCCGCGAAGCGCAGACGCGCAGACTCGAGACGGTCCACGTCGTCTCGAGTCTCCTGATCGGGCTGTTCGCGGGGACGGTCGGCTACGCAGTTTACGTTGCGGGCGGCAGCCAGCCGGTCGCCGCGGCCGTGTTGCTGTTGCTCGCGGCGATCCTACTGATCGTCGGTCTCGGAAGACGACGTGGCCGGTCCGCCGTCGAGAGTCGATCGAGTCTCTCGCGAAACCGGTAATCGCTCGAAAAGATAGTGTCCGGGTCGACGCTCAGATCTCCGCGTACTCGCCGACGTACTCGTCGTTGAGCTCCCACTCGCCGTCGCCGTTTTTGATCATGTACTCGCCGTAGTAGGGGACCCGGTTCGCGACGACGTCGCGGAACGCCTCGCGGATCTCGGGCTTGGTCATCTCGCCCATCGGCTTCAGATCGTCGTTGCGGTTGAGACAGCCCTTCAGGTAGCCTTCGTGGGTGACGCGGACCCGGTGGCAGTTCGCACAGAACGTGGCGTTCTCGACTGGGTCGACGATTTCGACCATGCCGACACCGGGCGAATTCGGTGTGAGTTCGTCGATATCTTCCGCGTCGCTGCCACCGACCCAGTACCGTTTCCGGTCGTGCATCTCGCGGTGTTCGATCTCGATCGCCTGCTCGGCGAGCCAGTCGTGGACGCGCTGGATGTCGATATTCCACTCCGGTTTGCCGGTCAGTTCGGGCATGTACTCGATCAACTGCAGCTGGAGCCCCTCGTTTTCCGCGACGTGATCGACCATCTCCGGCACGTAGCCCGCGGTGTGCTCGAAGACGACCATGTTGAGCTTGACGGGGTCGAGGCCGGCCCCGAGGGCCGCATCGACGCCCTCGAGTACCTTGTCGTAGGCCCCGCTCTTGGTCACCGCCGCAAAGTCCTCCGGATCGAGCGCGTCCTGAGAGACGTTGACCCGCTCGAGACCGGCGTCGACGAGGCCCTCGGCGCGACCCGGGAGGAAGGTCCCGTTGGTCGTCAGCGAGACCTCCATCTGGTCCGGCGTTCGTCGGATAATCTCCTCGAGATCCTGTCGGAGCATCGGTTCGCCGCCGGTGAACTTGACCGCGTCGACGTCGAACTCGGCGGCGACCTCGAGGAAGCGAACGACGTCGTCGGTCGACATCTCGTCGTCCTGCGGATCCATCGGTCCGCGGGTATCGCCCAGCCCCTCGTTGTGACAGTAGACGCAGTCGAAGTTACACCGATCGGTGAGGGAAACCCGAACTCCGGTTACCTCCCGCCCGAACTCGTCGGTGAGCATACCACCCGATTGCAGGCGGATCCGCTTAAGCACGCTGGGTGTTCCCACGGCCACGTAACCTATTTCGGTTTCATTAGTGACAGCCACCGATCTATTTCTCCGTCGCTTCTCGGTTCGGGGTCATCGTGGCGCAATCGGTCTCGGTTTCGGATCGATTACTATTTGGGATGGACGTGGTAGTGGCCGCCATGAGTACGATCGCAGAGCTGACGATCCCAGCCGAGGAGTTCGCGCTCAGAGAGTCGCTCGAGACCACGGACTCCCTCGGTGTCGAGATCGAGCGCGTCGTCGCGTACGATCCCGACTACGTCATGCCGTACGTCTGGTTCGAGGGCGACGAATCGACGCTCGAAACGCTCGACGCCGCGCTCGCCGACGATCCGAGCGTCGACGAGTACGAACTGCTTACCGACCTCGACGACGAACGGCTCTACCGGCTGAACTGGGTGGACGACGTCACCGTCATCATCCACCTGTTGACCGAGGAGCAAGCGACGATCCTGGACGCGAGCGTCGAGGGGACCCACTGGCGGTTCCGAGTGCTCTTTCCCGAACGCGACTCGCTCTCGAGCACGTACGACTTCGCGACCGAACACGGGCTCACCGTCGATATCCGGAAGATCCACCAGCTCGAGGACGACAGACAGGGCCTCTACGGGCTGACCGACGCCCAGTACGAGACGCTGGTCGAAGCGCTCGATCGGGGCTACTACCAGATTCCTCGAGACATGGACATGGAAACGCTCTCGGACGAGCTCGGCATCTCCCATCAGGCGCTCTCCGAGCGGCTCCGGCGCGCCCATCAGACGCTCGTCCAGGAGGCCATCGACGTCGGCACCGACGACGAGCGGTGATCGCGTGATGCCGTCGCCTGGGCGGATTTCAATCGGTCGAGCGGGGCCGAAGCGGCCGGCGCAAGAACTACCCGACCGACCGTCGAACGCTACCGCATGGACGAGGACATGCTCGAGGACCAGCGCCGCCTCGTGGAACTCATCGAAGCGGAGGGCTGGGACGTGACCGATCTCGAGATTTCGGCGTACGACAGCCCGTGGGCCGACGAGGACGATCCCGAGGCGACGGTGACGATCACGGCGCGAAAGCCGTACGAGAGCGACGAGGGTGATGGTAATTCGGGCGACGAAGACGACGAGAACCCCTTTCGGCTGAAGTAGACGTGTACGGGACGGCTTCGTTCCGGGCGACCCTCACACTGTATTCGAAGTAAGCTACCACGCCTTGAAGGGCGTGGCATTCAGCGTGGACTCCCGTTCTAACCGCTAAGAGCGGTAGGCGAATACTCGCCGTTCACGTTCAACATCCCGCTGTTCAAGCGCACGCCTACAGGTGCGCCTCCACGTCCAGACTTTTGCTGGTCGCGGAGATACTTCAGTCCGATATTCTTCGCGGCGTTGTAATCCGCATGAACATCGTATCCGCACTTCAGACAACCGAAATCGTCCTGTCCGTTGTTGTGAGGGCGGTTGTCCTCGTGGGTGAACCCACACTTCGAGCAACGCTGACTCGTGTACGCCGGATTAATCTGCTTCACCACAAGCCCCTCAGATTCTGCCTTGTACGAGACGTACTCAAACAAGCGGCGGAACGCCCACTTGTGAACCGCCTTCGCGTGCGGTAGGCGCTCGCGGATGCCTTTGAGTTGCTCAAACACGATATGAGTACAGTCGTTCTCAAGGGCTTCCTCTATGAGTTCGTTTGAGATTGCATGAAGCATCTGCTCGAAACGTCCAATCTGCTTGCGACCGACTCGTTGAACGTTCTCGTGCGCCCAGCGAGTCCCTGTCTGTTGCAGGTCGCCACGTCGCTTCTCGTACTCACGGTGCCAGTGATTGAGTTCACCGCCGCTCCAGAGGCGTCCGGTTGAGGCGGTTGCGATGTTTGTGATGCCGAGGTCAACACCAAGGACGGAGACGTGCTTGGTATCGCCTTGTTCGGCCTCATCATTCTCCACGGCGGGCTTTGTCCGCACGTGGAGGTAGAAACAGTCCTCAACATCGTCATAGTGGAGCGTAGCTCCGTTCACCTCGTAATTATCGTTGAACAAGTACGCCGAGTGTGGCGTGTCACGCTGTTCGTCGGGAAGGACAAACTCTGCGGTCACTCGCCCGTCGATGGTGGCGAGTGTTGCATGGTTGTCGTTGACGGTAACGGTTCGCGCATCGTAGCTGGCGAACCGTGAGGTGAACTGTGGCTTCGAGGCTTTCTTCCCTTCCTTCCAGCGTTCAACGCAGCCTTTAACGGCTTCTGCGGCTCGGTTGCGTGCGGCTTGCACGAGATTGGCCGGAAGCGGTGAGTCTTCTCTTACGTCGTAGTAGGTGAGGTCGTGGAGTTTGGTTTTGCTGGTGATTTTCCAGTCTGGTTTCCACGCTGTGTCTACGACGTAGTTGGCGGCGTCGAGGAAGCGGTCGGTTGTCTGGTGGAGAAGGTCAGCGGCACTCTCGTCCACATCGAGTTTGATGGGCACGGTTCGAGTGGCTGAGTCCTCCACCATCTGTACTTCATATGTAAGAGCCTGTATTTATAATGATTTGGATTGGATGAGGGAGTCGGCCAGCCATCGAGCGTGGTTTGTGTCCGTGTTGTCGGTTTCCTCCCGCGCCTGAAGTCGCTGGTTTCCGCCTTGCAGTCATTATAAAAGTCGGACGGCGTATCCGGTTTTTGGGCTGTTTGCCGGCCTCGGTGGTGGAAACACCGGTTCGGCGCGAAGCTCCGTACAATTCATCTCGATCACGGTACTCGAACGCCGGTTACGAGGTTCCTTTTTTCGCCGTCGCCGGTCACCGGCCCCTCCATTTTCTCCGTTTCATTTCGATCACTTCGAAAAAGGTGTTGCAGTTTCGTGAGCAGCGCCGGTAATGGATCAGGAGCCATCGACCGCTCGAGGGGACGGGGACGGCGGCCGTACGACCCGATCCCCCGAGTCGTCTTTCGCCGATAGTATCCTCGATGGCGAACGAAAGACCGTGACCGTCCTCGAGACGCCTGAGGAAGACGCCACGTTCGACGAACTCGATCTATCAATCTATCGATCGTTCGCACGTCAGTCTCTTCGCGACTCGTGAGATGCACCGCGACGTATCCGGATGTCGAATCCCGAGCCGGAGGCGGTACCTCTCGAGTCTACGCAGTGCTCCCGTCCGTATCGAACGAAGAGCGGTTCGGCGTCGTGGTCACCCCTTGATGTTACACACGGGGAACGTCCGCGCCACCCTGTCGCCGATGCCGAGTTCGTCCGAGACGCGGACGACCTCGTCGACATCCTTGTAGACGCCCGGCGCCTCCTCGGCCACCGTCGCACCCGACTGCGCTTTGACGTAGATCTGATCCTGCTCCTCGAGGTCCTGCTGGACGTCGCCGCCCCAGAACTCGTCTTTGGCCTGCGTGCGGCTCATCAGCCGGCCCGCGCCGTGGGCCGTCGAGCCGAACGTGAGGTCCATCGAATTCTCGCCGCCCCGAAGGACGTAGCTGCCGGCACCCATGCTGCCGGGGATGATCACCGGCTGGCCGACGTCGCGGTAAGCCGCCGGAACCTCGGGGTGGCCCGCAGGGAAGGCCCGCGTCGCGCCCTTCCGGTGGACGTAGAGTTCCCGCTGGTCCCCGTCCTCGCCGACCGTGTGAGTCTCCTTCTTGGCGATGTTGTGCGCCACGTCGTACAGCAGGTCCATCTCCATCTCCTGCCACGAGCGGTCGAAGACCCGCTCGAAGACCTCCCGCGTGCGGTGCATGATCAGCTGGCGGTTGACCCACGCGAAGTTGATCGCCGCGTTCATCGCGCCGTAGTAGTCCTCGGCGAGCTGTGAGCCGGCCGGCGCGGCCGCCAGCTCCTTGTCCGGAAGCTGATCGAGGAGCCCCTGGTGTTGCTTCTCGATTTTGCGCAGGTAGTCGTTACACGTCTGGTGGCCCAGCCCGCGCGAGCCGCAGTGAATGAGGACGACGATCTGGTCTTCCTCGAGGCCGTACGCCTCCCCTACGTCGCCGTCGAAGACGTCGGTCACGCGCTGGACCTCGAGGAAGTGGTTCCCCGAGCCGAGCGAGCCGATCTGATTCTTCCCGCGATCTTTGGCCTTCTGGCTCACCTTGTCGGGATCTGCACCCTTGCGCATCCCCTCGTCCTCGCAATGCAGGAGGTCCTCTTCGACGGCGTGGCCGTTCTCGAGGGCCCAGTCCACCCCACGAGAAAGGATCTCGTCGACGGTGTCGATGCCGGCTTCGACGATGCCGCCGCCGCCGAGACCCGACGGAACGTTGGCGAATAGCGAGTCGACGAGCTCCCGTTCGTTGCCCTGTAGCTCGTCGTAGGTCAGGTTCGTCCGCATCATCCGGACGCCGCAATTGATGTCGTATCCGACCGCGCCCGGCGAAATACAACCGTTCTCGGCGTCGAGTGCGCCGACCCCGCCGACCGGGAAGCCGTAGCCCTGGTGGCCGTCGGGCATACAGATCGCGTAGTTGGTGATTCCGGGCAGGTGGGTCGTGTTTTTGATCTGCTCGAGCGTTTTGTCGTCCTGAATCTGCTCGAGGAGCGCTTCGCTCGCGAGCACTCGCGCAGGGACGCGCATGTCGCCCTCCCGCGGAATCTCCCAGACGTATTCACGCACTTTCTCGAGCGTGATGCCGTCGGCGTCGAACGTGGTGTTGCTCATACGTACAACTGGACGCCGGACGGTGAAAGAAGTTCGTCTCTGCCGCCGCCGTCGCGAGTCGGAATCGCCGTCACCGAACGTTCGAAACCGATCTCGTGCGGTCGATCGGTAACGGGGTTTGACCGCCCCGTCCGTATTTGGTCGTCCCTCGAGTTGGGAGGCGTATGAAGCGACGAACTGCGCTCGCGGCTGCGGGGACCGGCGGATTCGGCCTCGTCGCCGGCTGTCTCGGCCGGCTTCCGCTCGTCGGCTCGAGCGTGCAGACGGAGTTCGAACTCGTCGATCCCGAACTCGAGGTCGAGGACGATCCGGACGTGAGGGTCGAGGACGATACCGTCAGGGTTTCGGGAACGGTCGAGTACGCCTCGAGCGAGTGCGGCACGGTCGATCTGGCACACGTCGAGTACGAGGCCTCACAGGACCGACTGGACGTGCTCGTCGTCGCCGCGGACGACGGCGGCGGACTCCGCGGGTGTACGGACGATATCGTCCAGACGGGTTATCGTCTCGAGGCCGTGGTCGACGGACGGCTTCGCCGCGTCTCGGCGACCGAACATCACGCCTTCGGCGACACGTACTCGACGTCCGTCGACGGACTCGACCGGTGAGACGTGCGGGTCACTCGGTGCTGGTCGAGAGGGTCTCGACGCGCTCGTCGTCGATCCCGAGCCGCTCGAGGTGGCCGTCGGCGGCGTACGGACCGCCGCCCGTGATGAGCAAAACGGAGGCCATTCCGAACAGCGCGACGTGGGCGAGCACGGGATCGTCGGGGAGGGCAAACAGCGTGAGCGTGAAGATCGCGATCGCCGTCCCGGCGCTCGCTCGGGTGAACAGACCAGCGATCAACGCCAGCCCGAGGGCGACTTCGGCGAGGCCCGCGCCCAGGACCCACAGCTCGGGGCTGGCAGGAACGGTCGCGGTCAGATCGTAGCGATCGACGACCGCGAGCGCGAGTCCAGGTTGGAGGAGTTTCTGTGTCAGGCCGAGATAGATGAACGTCGATCCAAGACCGAGTCGGACGACCGTCGGGAGGTAGCGTCGGTAGTCGTCGACCCGCTCCTGTAGCGCTCGCGCGCGGTCGTACACCGGATCGACTCGGCCGTAGACGGTCCCCCGCGTCCCCGCGACCCGTTGGAGGACGTGATCTGCGCTCGGCCGGCCGCTCCCGATCAGCGCGATCGCGAGCAGGCCGCCGACGAACTCCAACTGTAGGAGGAGTATCGGCCAGATCGAGACGCCGACGAGATAGGCCGCGAGAGCGATCAGCGCGACGACCCGCGTCGCAAGCCCGAACAGCAGGCAGAAGCCGAGCGCCACCTGCAGAATCCGCAGGTCGACCTCGAGTGCGGGACTGACGAAGTAGCCCGTGAAGCCGGCGCCGATCAGCGGGATCCCCAGTGAGATGCGCAACAGCCAGGGGACGTAGTCGGTGTACTCTCCCATCGCCGTCTGGAACGCGCCGAGGTCCCGCTGGAACGGCCGGAAGCGGAGATAGCCCGCGATGACGGCGACGACGGCGAGCGCGCCCGCTAACAGGGGCCCGACGACGAACGGGTCGGTGAGCGCGTCGTCGAAAAACGTCGCGACGTCGACGTCGCGTTCCTCGTCGACGACGTACTCCTCGTGTGCGGCGACCGTGCCAGTAGCGACGACTGCGAGAGAGGCGATACTCGCGGCGAGAAATCTCGAAACCAGGCGACGTCTCTGATCCACTCTCGAGCGTACCGTGGCGAGCGTGAAAACACGTCTGCCGTTCGGCCGTGCGTGCGAATCGGCGTCCAGCTGCGTTGGGCGTCCAGCCGCGGATGGGTGCGAAGACCTGGAAGGTCACACGTCGAAGACGACGTACGCCTCCCAGCCGCCCTCGTCGGTCGCTCCAGCCTCGACTCGCTCGAGGCGCATCTCCGAGTAGGTCACGGCCTTCACCTCGCGCGCGTCGACCTCGTCCAGTGGGACGCCACGCGTGCTAGCCTCGAGGGTCCACTCGGTCTCGTCGTCACCAGCTGTCCCGTCTCCCGGACTGATTTCGCCGACCGTCTCGATCCGTTCGACGCGGTGATCGACCGGGAGCGCCGCTCGTACGTCCCGTTCGTAGATCAGTTCGTCGAGATAATCGAACAGCAGGGCCTCGCGGCTCTCCGCGCTCACGGAGAGCGGAAATCGGTCCCCCGCCGCCTCGGGGATGTCGTCGGCCGAGGCGGCCGCGAGGCCGTCGGCGACCGCGGCGAAGACGGCCTCGAGCGTGTCGCCGGTCGCCGCGACCGCGATGTCTGCCGTGTGGTCGCGGAGTTCGAATCGTCCGCCCTGCGCTCGTGTCATCGGTTGCTGGCTCGGACTTCGACGACCGGGATGGTATGCCCGTCGGTTTCGCCGGCGCATGGTTTCGCCATCCCGAGATCCCGCAGGGACGTTTCGGTCGACGACCGATTGACGCTGCGGTTCTCGAAGCCGGTCACTCGTTTGACGATACGAACCGCCGAGTGCCGGTGGAATTATATTGGCGACGATGGTAGGGTGAAATAGTGAGCGTCAATATCGACAGCTGCGTCGTCACGCCGGGGAGTGACGACTACGTCGACGAAGCCTGGCAGCTCAAAGAGGAGATCAACGAGCGGGAAGGCGTGCTCAAACAGCGCCACGATTTCTTCTCCGACGCCTACCGTCGGTCGACGGTCCACTGCTACGTCCGAGAGGGGGAGCTGATCGGATTCGCGGCCGTTCGACGCGACGGCTACATTCTCTTTCTGGCGGTCTCTCCGAAGCTCCGCGGCGAGGGCATCGGCAAACAGCTCGTCGCCCGCGTGGCCGAAGACCACGACACGATCACGTGCCACGCCCGGACGAGCAACGAGAACGCCCTCCAGTTCTACGAACACCTCGGCTTCGAGATCAAACGCCGCATCGACGACTATTACGAGGACGGCGGCGACGCCTACTACCTGAAACTCGGCTCCGACGTCGGCATCACCGACAAGATTTCGGAACTGATGCGTCGCTAAAGCGGCCGTTTTCCAATCGGAGTAAACCGGAACTCGATCTCGTATTGGATCCGACAGCGCTCGAGACGTTCTCGTTCCGAGTCGCGATATCTTCGACCGTGAGCTCCGACGTGAGTCCGGCATCGCGAGGTGATCGGGAGCAGACTCGTAGCCGTCGTTCAGCGGAACGGCCGCAAGGGCCAAAGTGTATGTCTCGTGCCAACTGATCACACTCATGACTGAGCACGGGGACACGGTCGAGACCGGTTCACTCCAGCGTCGAGGCACCGTCGACTACATGCGGATGGCCGGCCGGCGCAGCGTCGTTCACGGACTCGTCGAGGTCGACGTCACCGAGGCAAAACGGCGCATTCGCAACCGAGAATCGAACACGGGAGAACGTCTCTCGTTCACGGCGTTTCTCGTGTGCTGTCTGGCTCGAGCCATCGACGCCCATCCACACGTTCAGGCGTACCGGGACTGGCGAGGTCGGACCGTCCAGTTCGACGATGTCGACGTAAACGTCCTCGTCGAACGGCAGATAGACGGCGAGCAGATCGGGGTTCCACACGTCGTCAGGGCGGCCGATCGGCGTTCACTGCAGTCGATCCACGACGAGATACGAGCGGCCCAGACGGATCCGGTCGGCGGACGACTGACCGGAACGGCGTCTCTGGGTCTCCGGCTACCCGGCCCGATCCGGCGGCAGTTGTGGCGCATTCCGCAGCTGTTTCCTCGGCGCTGGAAACGCATCGCGGGCACCGCCGCCGTAACGTCCGTCGGAATGTTCGGTACCGGCGGCGGCTGGGGAATCAGCCCGACGAACTACACCCTCCAGCTCACGGTCGGCGGAATCGAACGGAAGCCGGGAATCGCCGACGACGAAATCGTGCCTCGAGAGCTCTTGAGCCTCACCGTGACGTTCGACCACGACGTCGTCGACGGCGCGCCCGCCGCCCGATTCGTCCGGCACTTGACGGAACGCATCGAAGCGGCCGACGGGATCGAAACGGAACTCGAGTCGTTGTGATCGGGATCCCTCGAGCGCGCCACCGCCACCGAACGCGTCGAGCGTGCAGGGCACCAGTACGGTCGGGAGTTCACGTCTCACTCCGGTTCGCCACCGAGTAGGTACCTGAACGCAACGTACAACACGGCGAACAGCACGACGAAGACTAATAGCCCCTGAGCGACCATCGTGAGCCGGCTCTTGGCGCCGGTCTCGGCTTTCTCGTCAGCAGTCGGTTCGTCGTCTGCAATCGGTTCGTCGCCGGCAGTCGCCTCGTCGTCGCGTCGTTCGTCGAGTGATTCACCGATCGTTTCGTCGACGGCCTCGAGAATTGGGTCACGTAACGGCGTCTCCAGTCCAGCGCGCACCGCTTCCGAGACGAACAGTTGGATCAGGTCGTTCTCCAGGTCGACGTCGTCGAGTACCGCATCGAGTGACGGAGCCATTGGTCTGTCACGTGAGTACACTGTGCAGTCGGATAACTGTTACACGAGAGGCCGGATCGGTAGCACGCCTATCGTCCACCGATTCGAGCGTGAGATCGAATCGGCTCCCACCGGGTACGATCTCTGCCAGTCTATGGAGAACTCGTAATCGGGTGACGTATCGATGGACGAGACAACTGTACTCGAGGGGGTCTGTGACAAGCATCTAATCGCCGTCCTAACAGCGAAAAACCAGCATTCGAAAACCTGTTTTCGCCTTACGACAAGCACATCGTGATTGTAGCGGATGAACGCGGCCCGAACGGGTTACTACTAATCCTCATACGGTCTGCTGTAACTGTTTTCTGGAACGACCGTAAGACGGCCCGCTGTCACTCCGGAAATGACTTACAGTAGACCGTATCAGCACCTCACAAAGCCGTTAGTTGAGAAACCCGTTTGCCGAGTTGTGTGTAACGATCAGAAACAAGCGGACGGTGAACTCCACGAAGACCAGCTCGTTGACTTTCTCGCCACCGTTCTCATCAAAGCATTACACGCTATACCTCGGTGAGAACGCAGAAGTCGATCCAGGCCATCTTCGAGGGTCTCCTCGGCGTGACCGCCGGCGGGACCTCAATTTTTCACTCTGCGAGAAGAGTACGGGAGCATCCGAAGGAAGACTATTGTCCTTAATTAGTTAATTATTCATCATTTGGTGAGGGGACTCCCTATTCACCGTCATCATCATCATGATTATTTAGACATCCACTTGGGCCACAAATCGGCGGGCTATAAATCTCTGGCAAATTAGAGGGTTCACCTTCACTATTTTCTGGGAATTCCACTGTCCAAGAAGTGTGTTCTCTATTTTCGAGCCAATTTTCGAGATTTATGTCATCCGCTAATTTTTCTCCTCTGACAAATGAATCCGCCACGTTGTATTCATCCTCAAAACGGATTCGATAGGACTCTCCAACTGGAACAAATATCGAGAAATAACAGTGGTGCTCAAATGCCCATTGGCCAGTACTTACTCCACCAGATTCATACAAGTAGGAGTCTCCGCTAAATTCCTCAGAACCGCTATCTGGCTGCCCCACTAACTCTGCGGCGAGAGCAGTTCCACTGAGTGCTATACCGCCGGTCTTAAGAACGGTAGCCAACCCTCCCGTTCCAACCGTTGAACCAACTCCAAGAAGAAGCCCTATTCCGTTAGTAAGTGCTCCTGGTTCACCCATATTATAATCTGCCTCGTCAAAGTCTACATCTGTTACCCAATCAGAACTACTACCCAGTACATCTTCACCATTTATTTCTCCAAACATATCGTCCCCGACTTTAATCAACTGATCATCAGGGCGCATAACATTTTCGAGACTGCGTGGACCACTCACACCTTCTACCCCGATTTTATGTCCGCTTTGTGAGAAGGTACAGACTGAACGGCCAGGATCATCATTGGTAGAACAATTGATGATTGTGTCACTTCCTGATTTTTCTGCATCAGCGCCGAAAGATGTTAGCGCAAAATCATATTTATGGCATGGTCCAGTATCAAGTCGATCATCACCTCTTGAGAGATAATTCCAGTTTCGGAATTGAAGAGCTCGGTGAACACCAACACCATATTCTGAAGTGGGGCTTGGACCACTCCGATAAGAAAAGTCTTGAAGCCCATCATCACAGGACCATTCTTCATTGAGATAATAGGTCTGTGTTTTATCCCAGCCATCGACGTTTTCTACGTCATTAAATATTGACGATTCTGAGTCTACAGCAGAACCGACTGCAGAAAGACCACTAAGCCCAATTATTGTAGCGGCACTCGTTTTAAGAACGGATCTCCTATTTGTACTATTGAATTTCTCTCTTATACAATTAATAGCTATATTATAGAATAATAAACCTTCTGGTAAGCCATCTCTTTCCCACCACAGTTTTATCGGCCACTGAATTACCATTGTTATATTCAAATATAATATATTTTATTATAATAGCCCTGTATCCAGGGCTATAGAAAAGTATATCTTCAAATAGTTGGCATCGTATTATATGGAAGAACGCAACCAAAATCCGGTCTTAGGCAGTCTCACCTTCGCTATCTTTGCGGTAGTGATGTATCTCCAGAGCAATTTCATTGCTATGACTATGTGCTTAGTTTTGCTTGTATGGTCTTTAATATACTCGTTATCAGAAAACGTAAACAAGTGGGTAGATGACAACCTTGCGGTTGTGGTCTCTATAGCAGTAGTTGTTGTACTAATTGCGGTTGTAGATATGATGAATTAGAACTATTGTTACGGCTGCGTTAGCATACCGGCTACTTGGGCCCGACGAACTCCCGTTCGCACAGGGCCTTCCACTAGAGTACGAATTTGCGGGTAGGTGTAAGAAGGCTGCTCGCAACAGATTGGGAACGCCGTCCCGTTCGGTCTCGCGAAGTCATTGGCACAGCACATCCTCACCGATGAGGCGCCGAGTCTCAAGATCGACGACAGTGAACCACAGTGACGATTCTCCGCCGCGACCGGCACCCCGAGAATGTGTTCACCGCTGTAGATTCACCTGAGATAAACCCACGCTAGTTACTTGGTACGCTTATTCCCGGAGGCGATCGTCTCGACGCCGGGGCTGTAGAAGTGAACCGGGTCGGACTCCGGCGTCGAGAACCCGTTGGCGCGAAAGAGCGTGTTGGTCTCGATCTCGACGGCGGCGTCGTACAGTGGCCACGGCTCGTGATCGATGGTTGCGTAGCGAAGCGTTCCGTCCGGGGCTTCGGTGTAGTAGCGGTAGCGTGCCGTGAGAAACGCGGCGAGCGTGCCCGGTTCGGCACTGTAGCGGTCGCCGACCGGGCCGTAGGTCGCGTCGAACTGGACCGGTCTGGCCCCCGGATGACGTCGGCGATTCGTGAATCGAACACGACCGTTTGTCGTGCGAAGATCGATCTTCGCGTAGTAGTACGGGAGATAATGGAAGAGCCGAGCGCCGAGCACCGCGAGGAGCCCGTCCGCGTCGAGGCTGAAGAAGTACACGCCCGGCGCGCCGTCGTGGCTCACGTAGGTCCGGAGGTTGAGTTCGGGGAGCGGAATCCCCGCGCCGGACGGGAGCATTCGCGGTCGGACATCGACGTTCGTAAACGGAACGACCGAGAGCCACGCCCGTCCGTCGTGGGTCTCGAGTGTGAGCGCCTCCGGGAGGTGGGGTTCGACTACGGCCGGATCAACCGGCCAGTTCGCGAAGAGGACGTGACGCCAGCCCATGTGCAGTGACCCGAGCATCGGTTCACGATAACGGAAGACGACGAGACGGAAATAGCTGCGTTCGGAGTCGACCATCCGGCAGGATTATACCCCCGCACGCACGACTACCCCAGACGCATGGAGGAGCGAACGAGGGCCTATCTTCGCGGTCGATTTCGTGATCACTACCGGCGGACGGAGATCACGCCGCCGCCCGCGGCCAACGAACGCGAGTGGGGCTACATCCCCTGGACCGAGGGCCCGGATACGACGATGGTCCGCCACCGGTCGCTCCTCGAGCTAGGCGATCTTTCGGAGTTTCTCGTTCGAAAACGACCGCAGCACGTCTACTTCTCGGCGGGACGGTTTCGCGATCCCGGCGCCAGTTCGATGCACGCGAAAGATTGGCAGTCGGCAGATCTCGTCTTCGACTTAGACGCGGACCACCTGCCGAGTGTGACCCTCGGCGAGGACTCCTACGCCGAGATGCTCGCGAAGTGTAAGGACGCACTGTTCCGGCTGATCGAGTTCCTGGAGGACGATTTCGGCTTCGAAGAACTCGAGTTCGTCTTCTCGGGCGGCCGCGGCTATCACGTCCACGTCCGCGACGAGAACGTCCTGCATCTGGATCGAGAACACCGCCGAGAGATCGTCGACTACGTTCGGGGAATCGGAATGGACTATGAGGAACTGATCGACACCGAGACCGTCGCAGGGCTCGGGCGAAAGACGCCGACGGAGCGACGAACGCTCGAGATCGACGGCGGCTGGGGCGCCCGAACCCACGACCACCTGATGGCGTTCGTCGAAGACCTGCTTGCGATGGACGACGAGGACGCCTTGGAGCGCCTCCAAGAGTTCGACGGCATCGGCGAGGGGAAGGCGACGGCGACGCTCAACGCGGCCCGGAACAACCGCGAACAGCTCGAGGCCGGTAACGTCACCGTCCACACCGCGGTCTCCCAACTGGCAGAGCGATTCGCCAGTCAGGCGGTCGAGCGCGACAACGCGCCGATCGACGAGCCGGTGACGACCGACACGAACCGGCTCATCCGCTTGCCGGGGAGTCTCCACGGTGGCAGCGGACTGAAAACGGTGCGACTCGAGCGGGACGAGCTCGTGGAGTTCGACCCCTTAGACGACGCCGTCCCCGAGACGTTCCGGGGCCACGAGATCACCGTCGACGTCACCCGCGGCGGCGAGGTCGAACTCGGGGGGGATAGTTTTACGGTCACGGAGGGTGACCAGTCACTACCAGAGTACGTTGCCGTGTTCCTGATGGCACGCGGCCGCGCCGAGAAGGAGAAAGAATGAATTTAGACGAGTTGCGTTCGGTCCAGAGCAAGGAGCGCCAGAAGGATAGCCTCCAGAATCTGCGCCCCTCGTTCTACCAGGAGGTCGGCGAGTATATCGCCGATCTCGAGGACGAACGCGACCGCGTTGCAGAACAGGCCGACGACCCCTTTTCCTCGCCCGAAGTCGGCCGGCTCACCGACGAGATCGAGACTGCCAAGGACGTCGTCGAAGCCGTCTACGAGCGACGCATGGGCAAACTCGTCAAACAGGCCAGCCTCGCCGCGGCGGGGATGCCGGCCGACGACGACGGGCTGACCGCGGAGGAGGCCGACCTCTTCGACGACCTCGTCGATCGCATCTCGTCGAACAAGACTCGTGTGCTCGACGTTCTCGAGGGACTGGATACTGAGCCAGCGGCAGGTGCAACTGACGAAGCGGCTCCCGAAGCTGGAACGGACGCCAGTGTTGACCCCGATCCCACGACCGTCGAACGCGACCCCACGGCCGTCGATCCGATCGACGATTCCGGCACGACGGAGCCAAAGGCCCCGCCCGAGGACGCGCCACCGGTGCCACCGCAGGATGCGCCGACCGACGTCGACTCGGGCCCCGAACCCGACGGAAGCGAGACGGCCGACGATGGGTCCGACGACTCGAGCGGCGTCACGCCCGCGGACGTCATGGGCGGCAGCGGACCGGAGATCGACGATTCAGCGTCGCCGTCGGAGGGGGCTCCGGCACCGCCGGAGGACGTCGGCGACGACGGGAATGCGGGTGCAAACGATGGCAGCGAAACCGACGTCGACCGCGTCACCGTCAAAATCACCCGCGACATCGGTTCGATTCTCGGTGTCGACGACCGCGAATACTCGCTGTCGACGGACGACATCGTCACCCTTCCCGAACAGAACGCGACGCCGTTGCTCGAGCAGGAAGCGGCCGAACCGCTCGAGTAGCATCTCTGAACCTGGTGTTGTTGTGAGTATCCGGTCCGCTCAAGCGGGCTGTAGACACTGCCAACGGTGATCTCTCCGACCTCTCCAACCGAGTTTCGCTCACGGATGCTCCGAGACGTCCAAGTTTGTGCTCACAGAGTTCGCGTATTATCGATCTAAAAGTAGTCTTATTTCCTCCGTATTCTACTTCCCATCGCTTCGATTATGGTTTCGAAAGCCCTCAGCGGCCTCGCGGTCGCTGCGGCGGATATCCTCCTTTCAGTCGGATAGGGCCGCCGCAGCGACTCCACTGCGACGCGAGCCCACTTCGCCCTTTCAGTCCGCCAGGGTCGGCTGTATGCCTACCCTCCCCCGGTGAGGGGAAGCTTTGCTTTCGCGATGCTCGGAAGCGCACGCGCTTCCGTAGGATCGTGCGGCTCTCGCAGCGCTCGAGCCCCACTCTCGGCCATGGCGCGCGCTGACGGCGCGCCCGAGCACTACGAGGGTGCGCCGTCGACATTGTGCGAGGGGCGAGTGAGCGTAGCGAACGAGTCGGCTGGGGAGGATGGGGGCCTGTGGGTGGGACTGAAAGGGGCCGGCGCGTTGAGCGAACGCGAAGCGTTCGCGATGCTCGGGAGAGCTTGCTCTCCCGATGTTCGAGGAAGGCAGGCGACGCAAGGACCGCAACCGACTGCAAGGAGGTGAGGCCCGCAGCGAGCCTCCCGACTCGAGCGCGCCGGGGGCTTTCGAGGTCGTTCCGTCTATTTTCCTCTTCTCTCCGTTACATACCGTGGACTGATGTTACTACAAACCAACCGATAACGCCTTCGTCGATACCGAATACGAGTATCGATCCGAAATCAAGCCGTCCCTAAACCACAACGCATACATCGACCCTCGCTAACAGACGGCCATGCTCGACGTCGGCGACGAAGCACCCGAGTTCGAACTATCTAACCAGCACGGCGAGACCGTCCGCCGCTCAGATTTCGACGGCGAGCGACTCGTCGTCTACTTCTACCCGCGCGCGAACACCGACGGCTGTACCACCGAAGCCTGCGGGTTCAACGACGCGCTCGCCGAGTTCGACGACCGCGACGTGAACGTCGTCGGCATCAGCGACGACCCGGTCGAGGACCTCGAGTCGTTCGCCGCAGAGTACGACCTCGAGTTCGATCTCCTCTCGGACGAACTCGGCGAGGTCGCGACGCTGTACGACTCCTACGGCGAAAAGAAGATGTTCGGTAACACCTTCGACGGCGTCTTCCGCAACACGTACGTCGTCGGCCCGGACGGCTCCGTCGAGGCCGTCTACGAGGGTGTCACCCCCGAGGGACACGCCGAGGAGGTGCTCGACGATCTCGAGGACTCGTCGGCAGAACTCGCGCAGTAACCGACTCGCAAGTTCCGTTCGCGGTGGCTCCCTGACTGACTTCAGCAGCCGCTTTGCCGACTGGTCGTCGCTCGAGACCGGTGTCGCCAGTCGTCCTCCGAGACCCGGTCGACCAGGTCGGTTTGCTCGAGTCCATATCACCGAAGCCGTCGCTACGCGGGGTTCGATGCGTCAGAAAAATCGCACGCGGTAACTGAGAACGTCTCAGTTCGCCTTCGATCGCTCGAGACCGCCCTTACTGGAAGGTGCGGCCGAGCTGATCCTGTTCCTGGGCCGGTTCGGCCTGCTGGAACTGCTCTTCGATCTCCTCGTAACGCTCGCGCGTCTCGGGAGTCACGCTCGGGAGGACTTCATTGAGCGCGTGTTCGAAGTGCTCCTTGCTGATGCGGACGTTACCGATGGAGTCGGGCATGTCCTCGGGATCGACGGAGTTGATGAACTCGCGGCTGGCGGCCATCGACGCCTCGCGGCAGACCGCTTCGATGTCGGCACCGACGTAGCCTTGCGTCTCGCTCGCGAGCCAGCCGAGGTCGATCGCGTCGGCCAGCGGCTTGTTGCGGGTGTGGACCTCGAAGATCTTCTCGCGCGCCTCCTCGTCGGGGACGGGAACGTGCACGTGTCTGTCGAGGCGGCCCGGCCGGAGCAACGCCTTGTCGATCAGGTCGGGACGGTTGGTCGTCGCGATGACGACGACGTCCTCGAGCTCCTCGAGGCCGTCGAGCTCCGTCAGGAGCTGGCTGACGACCCGTTCGCCGACGCCGGAGTCGCTCTGGTTCTTCCCGCGTTCGGTGGCGATCGAGTCGATCTCGTCGAAGAAGATCACGGTCGGTGCGTTCGACCGCGCCTTCTCGAAGATCTCTCGGACGCCCTTCTCGGACTCCCCGACGTACTTGTTCAGCAGTTCGGGGCCCTTGATCGAGATGAAGTTCGACTCGGCCTCGTTGGCGACGGCCTTGGCGAGCAGGGTCTTCCCCGTGCCCGGCGGGCCGAACATCATGACGCCCTTGGCGGCTTCCATGTCCATGGCCTCGAAGACCTCGGGGTAGTCGAGGGGCCACTGGATCGTCTCGCGGAGGCGTTCTTTGGTGTCGCCGAGTCCGCCGACGTCGTTCCAGGTGACGTCGGGGACTTCGACGAAGACCTCGCGCATCGCGGAGGGCTGGATGCCCTTGAGCGCCTCCTTGAAGTCTGCCTTCGTGACCTGCAGCGACTCGAGCACCTCGGCGTCGATCTCGTCTTCCTCCAAGTCGAGGTCGGGACGGATGCGACGCAGCGCGTTCATCGCGCTCTCGCGAGCGAGGCTCTCGAGGTCGGCACCGACGAAGCCGTGCGTGTTGGACGCGTAGTGGTCCAGGTCGACCGAGTCCACGAGCGGCATGCCGCGGGTGTGGACCTGCAGGATCTCCTTGCGGCCGTCCTTGTCCGGGACGCCGATCTCGATCTCGCGGTCGAACCGACCGCCGCGACGGAGCGCGGGGTCGATGTCGTCGACGCGGTTCGTCGCGGCGATGACGGTGACGCGGCCGCGTTCCTCGAGCCCGTCCATCAGGCTCAGGAGCTGAGCGACCACGCGCCGTTCGACGTCGCCGCCGGCGTCTTCACGTTTCGCGGCGATCGAGTCGAGTTCGTCGATGAAGACGATCGCGGGGGCGTTCTCCTCGGCCTCTTCGAAGACCTCGCGGAGCTTCTCCTCGCTCTCGCCGTAGTACTTCGACATGATCTCCGGGCCGGAGATCGTCTCGAAGTGGGCGTCGATCTCGTTGGCGACGGCTTTCGCCATCAGGGTCTTCCCGGTGCCCGGTGGGCCGTGCAGGAGGACGCCCTTCGGCGGTTCGATCCCTAACTGCTGGAACAGTTCGGGGTGGCGCATCGGCAGTTCGATCATCTCGCGGACCTGATCGAGTTCGCTGTCCAGGCCGCCGATGTCCTCGTAGGTGACGTTCGGAACGCCCTCGGCGGAGCCGCCGGGGCCGCCCGAGCTAACCTGTTCGGCCGGCGTTTCGGAGATCTCGATGTTCGTCGAGTCCGTGATGACCACGGTGCCCGACGGCGACGTGCTCGCGATCTTCAGCGGCACCGACTGGCCGGAGCTGGCCATCGGACCGAACGAAAGCGAGAACGGGACGGTCTGGCCTTCGGTGACGGCCTGTCCCGAGAGTTTGTCGCGGACGAGCGGGCCGATGTCTCCGCGAATACGGAGATTCTGGGGGAGCGCGACGGTGACCGATTTGGCGGGGTTGACGTCCGCGGGCTCGATCTCGACGCGGTCGTCGATCCCGACGTCGGCCTCCTGGCGGAGGCGACCGTCGATGCGGACGATCCCGCGACCCTCGTCTTCGGGGTAGCCGGGCCACACTCGCGCGACGGCCTGGCTGTCGCCCTTGCCGTCGATGACGATGTAGTCGCCGTTCTCGAGATCGAGTTCGCGCATCGATACGCGGTCGATCGCGGCCAGTCCACGCCCTGCATCCTTCTGTTTGAGTGGTTTAACTGTGAGTTTCATAGGTCACCTTCTAGCTCGACAGTGAGGACGCCGTTTTTCATAAACGTGTGCGCGTCGTCTGCACCGTCGGGAAGATCGAATTCGTACTGCTGATCGTCAGCGACTACGATAACCGTGTCGTCGACGAGGTCGACCGTGGCCTCGATTCCGTGGGCCCCGAAGTCGACGGCCAGCACCGAACTGTCGTCGTACTGGTACTGGCGTGCTAACTGCCCTTCGTTCCGGGTGAATTGTTCGAGTGTCATGCTTCAACTAACCCAAGGTAAGCATCCAAAGTATATAAATCTTTCGCCAACTAAGGCGCAGACGGGGCCGTTTTCGGAGAAAGAGCATTGTTCGTAGTTCACACCAAATCGTGGCCGAGTTAGATGACCGCTTCTCTCGAAGAACGGGGCTCGGGTCGACCGGGCTGTGTCCGCCCACGAGTTCGTCGACCGGCTGGTTCCGATTCGGACTCGAGGCGAACTGAGCGAGGACTGGCATCGGTGCGACGCTCCTCGAGAATTTAAGCCACCACCCCTCGTTCGAACGAGTATGGAGACGGTAACACACCACGGCCGAGAGACGGCCTACGACGTCGCCGACCGCGGCGGAGACGGCTCGCCGATCTGTTTCGTCCACGGAAGCGGCGGGTCGCGAGACGTCTGGTCCGCCCAGCATCGCCTTGCCGACCGAAACCCCGTCGTCACGCTCGATCTGAGCGGTCACGGCGAATCCGACGATATCGACGCCCAGGCCGGCTACACGACGCTCTCCGCCTACGCTGACGACGTGTTGGCCGTCGTCGAGGCGACCGAGAGCAGGGTTCTGGTAGGCAACTCGCTGGGTGGTGCCGTCGTCATGCAACTCCTGATCGAGCGCGACCCGGATATCGACGCCGCCGTGCTGGTGGGGACCGGCGCCCGTCTGGGCGTCCTCGAGGATCTTCTCGACTGGCTCGAAGACGATTTCGAACGCGCGATCGAGTTCTTACACGGGCCGGATCGCCTCTTTCACGACCCCGACCCGGCGCTCCAGGAGGAGTCGATCGAACAACTCCGCGAGACCGGCCAGGCAGTCACCCATCGGGATTTCTTGACGTGCCACGAGTTCGACGTTCGCGGCGAGCTGTCGGCGATCGACTGTCCCGCGCTCGCAGTCTACGGCGAACACGATAAGCTGACGCCGCCGAGATACCACGACTACCTCGCCGAGGAGATCGACGACGCCTGGATCGCGGCGCTCGAGGACGCCGCACATCTGGCGATGATCGAGCAACCCGAGGCGTTCAATGCGGCGATCGACGAGTTTCTGGATATCGTCTCCGAGCAGGGTGGAGACACCACCGAGGAGTGACGGCAGCCGACCGACCCGACGCGAGAACAGTCGACGATTTCGGCGACGACTGCGTCCCGACGAAAGCGGGAAACGCGTGGCGTCCTCGGAGGCGATAGCGATGTCTCGACGCCGAAGCCACATTTCGAATCTGCGGCCGAACCGTGCGTGTCTGCACCAGCGGAACTCGTTTCTGCGGTTGCGAAACTCGCCTCGTTGCGATCAGTAGAGCTCCTCGAGGTCGCTCTCCTCGTGGCTGTGTTCGTCGGCGGGGAACTCGCCGGATTCGACGGCCGAGACGTAGTCGTTGACGGCCGACTCCATTTCGGCGCGGACGTTCCCAAACTGCTCGGAGAACGTGGGCGTCCACTCGCTGATACCGACGGCGTCGTCGAAGACCAGCACCTGGCCGTCGCAGTGGGGCCCCGCGCCGATGCCGATCGTCGGAATGTCCAGCGCGTCGGTGATTTCGGCCGCCAGATTCGAGGGCACGTGCTCGAGCACCAGCGAGAACGCGCCCGCCTCCTCGTGTTCGATCGCGAGTTCGAGCATTCGTTCGGCGGCCGCCTGATCGGTTCCCTGTCGGGGGTAGCCGCCGTACTGGTTGACGTGCTGTGGCGTGAGGCCGAGATGGGCCATCACCGGAATGCCAAGCTGAACCATCTTCTCGGTCAGTTCGACGGTGTGGGGGCCGCTCTCGAGTTTGACCGCCTCCGCACCCTCCTCTTTGAGCATCCGTCCGGCGTTCTCGAGGCTGTCTTTCTCGTCGACGCCGAAGGAGAGAAACGGCATGTCGGCGACGACCAACGCGTCTTCGGTCGCGCGCGAGACCGCGCCGACGTGATGGGCGATCCCGTCGACGGAGACGGGAACCGTCGTCTCGTGGCCGAGCACCACGTTACCGACGCTGTCGCCGACGAGAATAACGTCGACGCCGGCGTCGTCGACGATTCCGGCCGTCGGCGCATCGTAGGCCGTCAACATCGTGATCCGTTCGTCGCCTGCTTTCTCTCTGATATCCCGCACGGTAGCCATACCCACAGGTTCGTCGCCGACGATTAAATGCCACCGTTCTTCGGCGAGACCGACAGGAGGGGGTCGAGACTGCCGTACGACCGACTCGTTCGCGGACGAACGTGCACTCACGCCTACGTTCGAGCGGAACGCCGAAGCGTCGAACACGGAGAAATTAAGAGGGCTGGGTCGCCACTGTCGGTCGTGCCAGAACCCGTCGAAACGACCACCCCCGAGGGCGTCGACTACGGCTGGGTGATGCAGGTCACCTTCGTCGCCACGATCCTCGTCGGTGCACCGATCGTCGCCCTGCTCTCGGTGAACGCCGATCTCCCGAGTTGGGGCGCTCGAGCCGAGTTCGCGATCCGCGTCGGAGCCCCGATCTGGTTTCTGACGGCGATCGCCGTCTTCGCGTACGCGAAGCGAACGCAGGGGTAGTCGACGGAGCCGAACAGCCCGTTAGACGCCCGCCGGACCGTCGTCCACGAACTCGAACGCGACGCCCGCTCGTTCTGCCGTCAGTCGATCTCGCGGCGAATCTCCGACGAACAGCGACGTTTCAGGCTCCGCCTCGAGCGTCCGAACCGTCTCGAGCAGCGGCTCCGGATGGGGCTTTTGCGTGCCGACCGTATCTCGGCCGACGACTGTATCGACCGCGTCGAGCAGATCGTGCGTCTCGAGTGCGATTCGACAGGCCGCCTCGCAGTTGAGCGAGCAGACGCCGACGGGGACCGTTTGCTTGAGTAACTCGTCCGCGTGAGTGAGCCGCGGTGCGGTCTCGGCGCCGGTCCGTTCGTGGGCGGCGATGGCAGACTCGACGTCCACACCCAACCCCACGTCGCTCGCGGTCTCGAGCAGTTCCCACAGGTCCTGGCCCGGTGGCTCGACGTCAGCGCGCTCGTAGACCTCGAGGACGTCGGTAGCCACGGCGTCCCAGTCGACGTCGAGGTCGACGAGCGTTCCGTCCAGATCGTAGACGACAGCGTCGTAATTGGTCACGCCTCGTGATACGAGCGGTGAACGAATAGTGACTTCGGTCGCGAGAGCGAGGTCGACTGCGAACGCCGTGCGAGGATCTGGAGTGACAGTTGTTAACATGACTGTGGCGCTTCAATTATTGACCGTGGCAGATTACCATAGGTACAGGAGAATCGGAAATACTATTTAATTATACTATTATCAGTGACACGATGGTGGAGGATATTTCACGACGGAACTTCGTCCGAAACGCAAGCGCAAGTGCACTCGCAGTTGGGATAGCCGGACTCGCCGGCTGTACGAGCAGTCTCCCGGTCGTGGGCGATAGTTCCAGTGGACCTGGGGTGGAGAACTGGCTTGCTGCGCCTTCGTTTGCCGATATTCTCGACGAAGACGAACTAGGGGAGTACTACGAAGACCCCGAGTTCGAGGCGGCCGAAGCAGGAACGCGGGCGTTCGAGTACACCGTTCCCGAGCCGTTCTTCGACAACGAGGAGGAGACGAACGCCTACTCACAGCTCAGTACCGGTAGCGAGTTCCGAAGCAGAGTCGGCGTGTCGGCGACCGAGATCGACTGGCAGCTCTCCTCGCGTACGAACTGGGAGTTCGAGTTTACACACACCGAGCGAGACAGAAGCGGCGAGGAGTACGAACAGGACGGGTCCGCTAGCACGAACGTCGAGATGCGGGGGATCTCGGGAGCGTTTGACCCTGAGGATATCGAGGAGAGTCTCGAGCGCTGGGCGGAAGAGGAGTACGACGACGAGGAGGAACTCTCGAGCGAAGGCAACCGCGAAGGGCTCGACCTCTACGAGATCGACGACAGTGCGCTCGCCGTCGGCGAGGAGTACGTGCTGCAGGTAACCGTCGGCCAACACGTCGAGCCGATCGCCGCGCTCGAGACGGTCATCGACGCTCGTTGGCACGGCGACGAGCTCTGGGTCGACGATGACGACGACGCCCGGACCCTCTTGGACCAACTGCCGTCGGGGGACGACGTCAACGGGTTGTTCTTCGAGCCGATGACGCTCGAGAACGCCTTCGAAGACGAGTTCGGTGACGAGTACGACGATATCGACGAGCTGCCTGACTACCAGCGCGAGTCGTTCGAAGACCAACACGACTACGACGACTGGCAGTCCGGCCTCATGGGTACGATCTCGGCGAGCGAAATCGACGGCGAGACGACCGACATCACGACCGTCTTCCTGTACGAAAACGAACGGGACGCGGACGCGGATGCCCTCCGTGAGCACGTCGACGCCAATCGGAATCTCGGAGAGGAGTGGGAAACGCTCGAGGACCAGTCCGTCAGCGACGAGGGTCGAACGCTGATCCTCACCGGAACCGTCCGCTCGCGGGCCGTCTTCTAGACTGGCGACGACTGATTTTTTCAGCGACGTCGAACGCTGCGATTCGATCGCGACACGACGGTCGAACTGCGAGGCGTGTTTCCCCGGTTCTCACACGTTCGTGAGGATGATTCGTCGGGAGCCAGCGCGGATCGAGGACCGAAATATGCGTCATAATAACATGCAAGATAGCCAGAAATACTATTTAGAGATACTGTCTCTTCAGACGTGATGAGAGGGGACATTTCACGACGGACGCTTCTTCGAAACGGGGGGATCGGGCTCGTTGCGATGAGCAGTGCAGGACTGGCCGGCTGTACGAGCAGCCTTCCGGTCGTCGGCGACGACGGTGCATCGGGGCCGGCGGTCGACCGCTGGCTCGTCGATCTCTCGTTTGCCGATCTCTTCGACGAGGACGAACTGACCGACGAGTACGACGACGCTGAACTCGAGGGGTACGACCGGACCGGGTTCGAGTTCGACACCGTCGTTCCACAGGCGGTCTTCGACAACGAAGAAGAACTCGTCGTCTACTGGCCGCTCGAGCAGGGGTCGGAGCTTCGAAGCACGGCCGGCGTGGCCGCGACGGATCTCGACTGGGAGCTCACCCAGCGCGTCGAGTGGGAGTACGACGTAAGCTACACGCGAGAAACCTGGGACGGGACCCAGTCGTCCGAGGACGAGCGGAGCGCATCGATCGATATCGGGACGCTCGCCGGTACGTTCGCTCCCGCGGACGTCGAGGAGAGTCTCGAGGACTGGGCCGAAGATCGGTCCGTTGAGGATGCGGAACTTTCCAGCGAAGGTGAGTACGAGGGGTTCGATCTGTACGCCTTCGAGGGCTACGCTTTCGGCGTCAGCGAGGCGTACGTCGTCAGGGTCGCCGGCAGCCAGCCTCTCGATTCGCTCGAGGCGCTCGAAGCCGTGATCGACGTCCAGACGACGTCTGTCGGCGGCCTGTCCGAGACGGACGACGGCGACGCGCTGCTGGCGCAGTTCGAATCGGCCCACCTCGCGAGCGGCGAACTCCACGAGCCGCGGTCGGTCGAGTCCGAAATAGAGCGCCAGTACGGCGATATCGACGACGTTCCGGAGTGGCAGCGCGACGACCTCGAGGAGGAGTTCGAAGATCGACTCGACGACTGGGAGCTGGGGCTCGTCGGGTCGGCGAGCGCGTACGAGTTCGACGGCGACACGACCGACGTCCACGAGGTCTACCTCTACGAAACCCAGAGCGATGCGGACGCGGGCGAACTCCGCGCCCACGTCGAGTCGAACCGCGATATCACCGATCAGTGGGCGACGATCGAAGAGCTCTCGATCGACGACGCGGGACGGGCGCTCGTCCTGTCCGGACGGGTTCGAACGCGGGCGCTGCTGTGAACGGGAGCCGCTGAGCGACACGATCTCGGACGCCTAGTTGCTCGCGCATCGTCGGAGCCCGAATCGTGAACGGGCACGACAGGGTCCGCGACGAGCCTGTATCATTGTCGGCCGTCAGCTGCTTGAACGGCCGTGCTGGCGGTACTCACCGCCTTAGTCGGTTGCCAACTCTCCCGATGGGTCGTCCAGTTGCTCGCTCGCGAGCACGCGGTTCGCGCGGCGAAGCCGCTCGGAGAGCGCCTGATGGGAGATGTCGAGTTTGTCCGCCAGTTCCTCGAGCGAGATTTCGCGCGGCACGTCGTAGTAGCCCTGCCGGTAGGCCTCGGAGATAGCCTCCTGCTGGGGTTCGGTTAGTGCGGCCGTCGTCTCGAGGTCGTCGTCCTGGCCGGCTTCGACCATCCGGCGGACGTCGACGCGAACGCCCTGGTTCTCGATGGCGGAGACGGTTTCGGAGAGCTCCTCTCGCTCGGGAAAGAGCAGTCGGAGCGTCCACTGGCCGTCGGCGACCTGCGCGTCGAGGACGGTGCCGCCGTTGGCGTAGACCGATCCGCAGACGGAGCTGACGTCTTCGCCGTACTGGAGGCGGTAGAACCACTCGCCGTCGTCGGCGGTCTCGAGCAGACACTGGAAGTCGTCGACGGTCGGATCCGCGTCGAGCGCCGCCTCGAGGTCTTCGGGATCGTCGGTCGAGAACCAGACGAGGGGCATCGTTCGCGTCGGCCCCTCGGCGACGACGCTCTCGACCCTGACCGTCAGGTCCGGCAGTCGGTGGAGCGTCTTCGCGAGCGCGAACTCGTCGGTCGACAGCGTGAGTTCCGCAATCGTCGTCATCGGTCGATCACCCCGTACGCCAGGCTCGAGTCCGGTTGATGAACGGTGCGGCTATCGTAGGTAGATCGGGACTCGAATCGTGTCATAGTACCACGTCGATCCGCGCGTCGGGGTGGCGAGCACGTCTCGTCAGCGTTTCGTCGATGAGAGTCGCTGCCCGCCCGTGACACTCCCGCTTGGATCGTGCTACCACTCGATAGCGCGCCGATCCGATTGATGAGCGGGCTTTTGTGTTCCAGCCGTTTAAGACAGCACCTCACGGTCGGTGACGGTCAGTGAGGCGTCAGTGTCGAACGGACGCGGTGGGACGGCGGTAGTATCGAACGGTCTCAGAGAGACGGTATCGAACGGTCTCAGCGAGTCACCTGAACCGTCTTAATCGAGGCGGGCCAGCCGGTTCAGCGCGTACACCGTCCGGAGGATGTCGACGCTCTTCCCGCGGTCGAAGACGAGTTCGTCCGTCTCGAGAACGTGCTCTAAGGTATCTTGCGAGGCGTGTTCGGGTGCGGCCGCGATTCCCGCGTCGGTTTCGTCGACCCACTGCATGACGCGCAGATCGCTCTTCGAGTCGCCCATCACGAGGCTAAACGGATCGTCGACGTCCAGGACGTCGAGCGCCCGCTCGACGCCGACGACCTTGTTCAGTTCGAGACTACCGATTTCGGCCGCGTCAGCCTCGTAGTAGGCGACGTCGATCCGCTCGAGGACGTCAGCGAGCGTGTCGGGGACGGCGTCGGGTTCGAGGTCGGGGTACGCTCCCTCGCTCTCGAGGACGCCCCTGATTTCGGGGTCCTGATCGGCGTAGAAGGCGCGCGTCCAGTCGACGACCGTCTCGTCGTCGAGTACGGCCGTACCGTTCCCGTCGTCGTTCGACTCGAGTGCCGTTCCGACGGCGTCGGCGAGCAGGTCGATCAGGTAGACCAGCGCCGTATCGATGGTCTCTCTGGCCTTCGTCGAGCCGGTCTCGTAGTTCGGCTTCATCGTGACGTTGAACTCGTTGCCCTGCAGGTGACAGCCCCGCCGGAGGTCCTCTGGGGCCTCCGGGAGCACTCGCGAGCGAACGTCGTCGAAGACGTCCCGGATCTCGTCGTCCAGTTCCTCGTAGAGGAGCTGTTTCGTGTCCGCACCGTGGCCCGGCGTGAAGACGCCCGTTCCGGCCTCGTAGACGATAGAGAGCTCACCCGAGTGGACGATTTCGCTTCCCAGTCCCTGAATCGCGAACCCCTTGACGTTCTCCAAGGTCTGGCCCGTACAGATGACGATGGGAACGCCGGCCTCGTGGAACTCGGTCAGTTCGTGAAGCGTGTCGCGTGGAATCTCGTTGTCGGTGCTGCCGGCCGACCGTAGCGTCTCGTCGACGTCCAAAACCAGTACGTTCACCGCGCGGCCGTACTTGGCCTCGAGATCCAGCGCCGTGAAGGCCTGATCCCGGTTGGCTCGAGAGGCGACCTCCGCGAACGTCTCGCCGGATGCGAAGTCGGATCGAATCTCGTTCTTCCGGTGCTCGAGTTCCTCGTTCGCACCCTGCCAGTGCTCTAACGCGACGCGGGAGTCGACCGCCGGGAAGACGTCGACGAACGCCTGATACTCACGTAGCGTCTCGGTATCGTAGTCGTCGTACAGCTGATAGACGAGATCGTAGCGCTCCATGCGTACAACAGGCGGGAGCAGGCAGATAATCGTTTTCAGTACCAGTCGTCCGGGAAGGGTCACTCGAGGACGGGGCGTACAGGGTGTACTGGGGACGGTCTCTTGGACTCTACTGGTCGGCGAATCTTCGATTCGGCTCGATATCGGACCGGTTTGCGTTCTGCGGACGGCTAACGCCGTGGGTTTTCACCTCGCAACTTCTATAAAAACGGCGCTCGAAATCCCAGTTATATGAAAAACGTCGACGACCTGATCGAGAGCGCGGCCGAGCTCGCAGCGCGCGGGCTCTCGAAGGGGGAGATCGCGGACGAACTGAACGTCTCGCGGGAGACTGCGAGCTGGCTCGTCGAACGCAGCGGCGCGACGACGGAGCCGACGGATCAGCCGACACAGGCCACCCAACCCGCGGGCGGCCCACAGGACATCCACGTCGACTGGTCCGCGATTGGAAGGGACAGCAAACGGATGGGAGCGATCGCGGAAGCCATGGCCGACATGCTCGCCAAACACGGCGAGGACGTCGATCTGACGATCGGTATCGAGAAAGCCGGCGGTCCGATCGCGACGCTCATCGCGCGCGAGCTCGAGACGGATCTGGGGACGTACACTCCGGCGAAACACCAGTGGGAGGAAGGCGATATCGAGGAGCTCGGCGGTACGTTCAGCCGGAACTTCGCGGGGATCCGAAACCGCGAGTGTTACATCGTCGACGACACCATCACCAGCGGAACGACGATGCGCGAGACCATCGAGGCCATCCGGGCCGAAGGCGGCGAACCGCTCGCCTGTGTCGTCCTCGCGGACAAACAGGGACTCGAGGAGCTCGAGGAGGTCCCGGTCTACTCGCTGTTGCAGGTCATCAGCGTCGGGAAGGAGGAGTAGCCGAGTCGGACGCGATCGACGTATCAGACCCTGTTTACGAGTTTCTCGAGTGAACCGATCAAGGCTGCAACGATGCGGGTAACTACCCGTTTTCGGACGCCGTATCGATCGACGCCCACTGCGGGTTTCGGCTGAAACGGTCGCCAGTCGAACCCATCAGTGTGCCAATCAAAACGTCGTCGACCCACGTCTATTTTCACGGCACAATCAGTTCGATATAACAGCCGTTTGTCGCCCAATCACTGATACTAGGCTCCGAATTCTATTGACCATCAGTCGCCCCGTGTTGAGTGGAGAGAGATGACAGATCGACTCACACGCCGACGACTGATCGCACTAAGCGGCGCAGTCAGTTTCGCTGCGATCGCTGGATGTAACGACAACGGGGAAGGCCCCGGCGAGGACGAGGAAGATGTCGAGGACGACGTGGAGGACGACGAAGAGGACCTCGAGGACGATGCGGAAGATGAGGAAGACGACCTCGAGGACGATGAAGAGGATCTCGAGGACGACGCGGAAGATGAGGAAGAGGATCTCGAGGACGACGAAGACGATGCAGAGGACGACCTCGAGGACGACGAAGACGACGTATAGGAGTCTTCAGTCGGGGAGTACGAGCAGTCGGAAGCGATTCGCGGAACGGCTCGTTCTTCTCTCGTCCCGCTTCGATGCGAACGACGCTTCGGACGGGATCGGCTGCGCGTTCTGGGAGGGCCGATTTGCCTAGCGACAGCGACGACTGGCAACGGAAACGAAGCCATAGCAAGGGCAGGGCGTGAGCTTTTCGACGCGAAAGCGCGAGCTAGCGGTACCGCTCGTCGGCTCACTGCCGTGCTCGCAACCGGTGAGGGACAGGCATCTCAGGCGCGGGACTGGTCGCCTGCTGGAGTACGCCCCCAGAAATGTGACCGCCCGATTTCGAGCCGCAGTGTGGACCGAGCGATCGAGTTACTATGACACGATCATCGACACGACGACGATATCTCACGGCGAGCGTTACAGCCAGTATTGTGGCGCTCGCAGGCTGTAGCGATCTGATAGAAGATTACGACGAAGACGACGGTCCCGAGGAGGAAAACGGCGACGGGGAGCAGGTCGAAGACGTCGATCACGAGAATCCGGAGGGCGAACTCGAGGTCGTGAGTCCGGACGACGGCGACGAGGTGACGTCCCCCGTCGAGATCGAGATGGACGTCGAGGACTTCGAACTGCAGGCGGTCGAAGACGACGACGGCGACGACGATGAGGCCGACGCTCCCGACGACGGCGCCGGACACCTTCACGTCATCGTCGACGAGGGCTGTGTCGATCCGGGGTACCTGATCCCGCTCGAGGACGGCTACCACCACCTGAGCGAGGGCGAAACCGAGACCGAACTCGACCTAGAGCCGGGAGAGTACGACCTCTGTGCACAGGCCGGCGACGATCAGCACAACGCCTACGACATGACCGACGAGCTCTCGATCGAGATCGTCGAGGAGGATGCCGACACTGACGACGAAAGCGAGACCGACGATGACGGCGGAACTGGAACTGGTGACGGCGACGACGATGGCAATGACGAGAACTGAGGCGACGATATCTGACGCCCGACGACGAAACAACACCGCCACGGCCGGCATCCGTGAGGGGAATAGATCGATGCGGATGGCGCCGGTGCGGACGACATCGATGCGGACGAGTAATCACACGATCCGTCGGGACGCGTTGCTCGCTGCAGATGCTGGCTTCCGATCGATCGTGTAAAAATGATGAACTGGTGAGCGGACGAGTTAGCCGTGGATTCCCATCGCTTCGATCTGTTCCTGATAGCGGTTCCGGATCGTGACCTCGGTCACCTGGGCCACGTCAGCGACTTCACGCTGGGTCTTCTTCTCGTTGCAGAGCAACGATGCAGCGTAGATCGCGGCGGCGGCGTAGCCGGTCGGCGACTTGCCCGAGAGAAGCCCTTCTTCGGCCGTCTTCTCGATGATTTCGTTGGCCTTGGTCTGGACCTCTTCGGAGAGTTCGAGTTCGGAACAGAAGCGAGGGACGTACTTTTTCGGGTCGACGGGGCGCATCTCGAGACCGAGTTCCTGCGAGATGTACCGATAGGTGCGACCGATTTCTTTGCGTTCGACGCGTGAGACTTCCGAAATCTCCTCGAGACTTCGCGGGATTCCTTCCTTACGACAGGCGGCGTACAGTGCGGACGTCGCCACACCTTCGATCGATCGGCCGCGGATGAGGTCTTCTTTGAGCGCGCGTCGATAGATGACGGACGCGACCTCGCGGACCGAGCGCGGAACACCCAGTGCGGACGCCATTCGATCGATTTCGCTCAGTGCGAACTGCAGGTTTCGCTCCCCGGCGTCTTTGGTACGAATGCGTTCCTGCCACTTACGCAGGCGGTGCATCTGGCTGCGCTTTTTCGAGGAAATAGACCGGCCGTATGCGTCTTTGTCCTTCCAGTCGATCGTCGTCGTCAGTCCCTTGTCGTGCATCGTCTGCGTCGTCGGCGCGCCGACGCGGGACTTCTCCTGGCGCTCCTGGTGGTTGAACGCACGCCACTCAGGACCCGGATCGATCTTTTCTTCCTCCACGACGAGCCCACAGTCTTCACAGATGAGCTCACCCCTGTCGGAGTCCTTTACGAGATTGTCCGATTCACACTCGGGGCAGGCACGCACCCCTTCCTGATCCTCGGTCTCGTCCGTCTCACGCGTTCGCTCCCGCTGGCGGGTGGACCGTGTCATCGCACTTTTATAGTAGTATCACCATAGTATATAAATCCTTGGTGGGCGCTTTGGTCTATCCACGCTAATGTGCCGAAATGGGGCGACAGAGCTCTTCAAGATCGGGATTTACAATTCGGAACCGGAAAGACTTTATCCGGCTCTCGACGACAACAGCCACGAATGCCGGTTATCGAGTGCGACGTCGAGACGGCTCGAGAGCGACTCGAGGAAGCGGGTGTGACGGTCGAATCCGGAAACACGGACCACGAGCGCTGGCGTGCGAGCCGCGGTGGCGCGACCGCTGTCGCGTACGACGACAAAGTCGTCATCCAGGGCGGGGACCCACAGGATATCGAGGCACTGCTACGCGAGGGTGGTGGTCGCGCACACGCATACTTCGACGGCGCGTGTCGCGGGAATCCCGGTCCCGCAGCGACCGGCTGGGTGATCGTCAGCGGCGACGGGATCGTCGCCGAAGGGGGCGACCGGATCGGCACCGCGACGAACAATCAGGCCGAGTACGAGGCGCTGATCGCGGCTCTCGAGGCCGCTCGCGACTACGGGTTCGACGAACTCCACGTGCGCGGCGACTCCGAACTCATCGTCAAGCAGGTTCGCGGCGAGTACGACACCAACAACCCCGAACTGCGGGAGAAGCGCGTGACCGTCCACGAACTCCTCGCCGCGTTCGACGAGTGGTCCTTAGAACACGTTCCCCGGGAGGTCAACGACCGCGCGGACGAGCTCGCCAACGAGGCGCTGGATCAGGGCTGAGACCGAGAGCAGACGTCACCACCGAAGCCCAGACCAGCAAGGGAAAAAACCCTCGAGCGCGTACCGATCGTTAATGTCCGATTCGAACGACCCGTCCGCCGGCTCCGGTCGGGAGCCCGAGGGGTCCCAGCCTGGGAGGGATACTACTGCCGACGAAGAGCTTCCTGCCGAAATCGTCGACGAAGCGGAGCGGCTCACGCGGCTCGAGCGCACCGTCTCCGACGAGGGCGAAGCACAGGCTCACGCCGAGCGACGCGACAAGCTTCTCGACGACCACGACTTCACCTTTCGGATCCGCGAGGACGATGGCGACGACGTACTCGTACTCCACCCCGATGAGTGGCACGACGACGAGGCGGGCGTCATCCGAACCGACCGCATCGACGACATCTCGCGGGGCGTCGAGATCCCGCTCGAAGGCGCGGCGGATCCCGACGACTGGGACGCAGTGGAAACGCACAACCGCGACCTCGTCGAACGCGTCAGGGAACGCCACGGCGACGTACACGGTGATAATGCCTCGCTGCTCGCCGACTTCGTCGGCAACCACTACGCGAAGCACATCGAGGACCTGGCCGGCGCGGAGCTACGGGAGTTCCGGTCGGAGTACTTCGTTAGAAACGCCTGGCCGTCGGACGCACAACGAGACGCGCTCGAGGAGTCGATCACGCTCGTCTACGAGACGGCCGGGGTATCGGTCCCTGAACGGCGGGTCCGGTGAATCGCCTCGGGGTCAAGTGGTTCGAGAATCGAAGATTCTCGTCATCACGAGAGACCTTTGCTCTCTCGATCGACCCCGAGGCTTCCTGATTCAACGACGCGCTTTGCAGACACGCGCTGAAAGTCAGCGGTGTCCGTAGGGAGCGCAGTCTCCACAGGCGTGTCTTCGGGCCATCCCAACCCTAATTTAGAAAATCCACGTTGTAGGACGTTCATCGCCGTCGCAAAATCGCACGCGATTTTGCTGCCCGTCAGACGTAGTCTGACGACCGCGTTCGCATCTCTATCCGTCTCAAACCCGCAAGACGGACACGAATGTTCACGTACCCAGATAGGCTTTGCCGTCTTCACGCCACACGATGCACACTCTTTCGTCGTTCCACGAGCAGGTACTTGCACAACGTGTGTACCGTACAAGTCGCCCTTATATTCGAGGAGTGTGATGAACTGTCGCCACGCTACATCCTGCTTATTCCGAGCGTTCCCATCGCTCTGGAGCATTCCAGCTACGTCGAGGTCTTCGACGAATACGGCGTCGTACTCTGTGACGAGCCACGTTGTGATTTTGTGCTGGTAGTCCAGCACTTTTCGCTGAATCTTCCGCTTGACCTTGGCGACTTCTTGGCGTTGTTTCTCCCAGTTGTTCGACCCTTGCTCCTTGCGCGAGAGTTTGCGCTGTTCTCGGCGCAAGCGTTCGTACTCATCTTCGAGGTCGATCCAATCCACGGTCTTACCGTCGCTGGTGTGGATGTAGTTCAAGATACCGAGGTCGATTCCGACGCTATTTCTCGCGTTAAGCGAGTCTACGTCGGGTTTCTCTGGAACGTGTTCGTCGTCCGTTTCGAGACTGAACGAGACGAACCACTCACCCGTTACTTCCTTCTTCAGCGTGACTTCTTTGATAGTGGAGTGTTCGGTGAGTGGGCGGTGGTATCGGATTTTCACCCAGCCGATTTTACTGAAGCGGACGTACGCGAACCCGTTTCGGCCCCTCTTGTTATCAAGGTCGAAGCCTGACTGGTTGTACGTGACGCTTCGGTATTCGGCGGGTGATTGCCGTTTGAGCCATCCTACGTTGTATCCTTTCTCTTTCTTCTTGCGAAGGTTTGAGAGGTTGTCGTGGAAGCGTGCGACAGTGGCTTGGGCGGCTTTCGAGTGAAGTTCCGCGAATACGGGCCACCGCCGTTTCCACTCTGGGAGTTTGTTGTTCTGCTGGTATTCGCTTGGTTTGTCGTCGTCGGGACTGATAGTGTAGTCCCATCGGACGTGGTTGTAGAGTTGGCGATGAACATCCAGGTGATGTTCGGCAGCCGTCGCTACCTCGCCGCTTGGATAGGCGCGGTAACGGTGGCTGTATTCCATCGCTATCTACGTGTTAGAATTTTGTCTACTTAATGGTTAGCTTCGCTATGCCTATCGGATTCATCCCCGACCTCAAGGGTCGGGATATTCTCCTCTACCGCTGATAAAAACGTCTGGTGGAGTTGGTCGGGTCGCGCGTTCAGTAGCTGTTCTCGACGATCTCGCTGATCTCTTCGGCGCGGTCGTCGCCGGTGACGACCTTCGAGAGCGTCCACTGGATGCCGTCGAGGACGGCGTCGTAGCCGTCGTCGGTCAGCGAGTACTGGTTCGTTCGCTTGTCGAGTTCGCTCTTCTCGACGAGACCCAGATCGACGAGTTCGTCGAGGTTGGGGTAGAGACGGCCGTGGTTCACTTCGGTCCCGTAGTACTCCTCGAGTTCGCGCTTGATAGCCAGCCCGTACATCGGCTCTTTCGCGAGGATAACGAGGATGTTGTTCTGGAACGCGGTAAGTTCGCGTGCAATACTCTGATCGCCGCTGATTGATTGTGCCTCTGACATACCTGTGCAAATGTCATCAGACTATTTAAGACTTGTCAACCATTTCTCGGTATCCACCGATCGCCCGCGGGCAGATCGGGTACCGCAACGCCGAATACTGGTGGATTCGGTCGAATCACGTCTTGGTGGTATCTGATGACCTTCACCCGTAAGCTGACATCGATTACGAAAATACTTTTTGATCGGCCATGAAGCCTCGGGTGCATGGGTAATCTCTGGGAAGATCTCGAGACTGGACCGAATCCACCCGAAGAGATTTACGCCGTCGTCGAGTGCCTCAAGGGCGAACGCAACAAGTACGAGTACGACAAGGACGTCCCCGGCGTCGTCCTCGACCGCGTGCTTCACAGCAACGTCCACTATCCGAGCGACTACGGCTTCATCCCGCAATCGTACTACGACGACGAGGATCCCTTCGACGTACTCGTCCTCGTCGAGGACCAGACGTTCCCCGGCTGTATCATCGAAGCTCGCCCCGTCGCGCTGATGAAGATGGACGACGACGGCGAGCAGGACGACAAGGTCATCGCCGTTCCCTCCGAGGATCCGCGCTACGATCACATCGAGGACCTCGAGGACATCACCCAACAGCAACTCGACGAGATCGACGAGTTCTTCTCGAGCTACAAGAACCTGGAGGAAGGAAAGGAAGTCGAAACCCAGGGCTGGGAGGATAAACAGGCCGCCTACGACGCGATCGAACACGCGCAGGAACTCTACGAAGAGAACTTCTAAGAGCCGTCTACCGGTTCGTTACGCGCCGTTTTTTGGATCAACACTCCCCAAGCCTCCGCTCTCGCTCTCTCATCGCACCACAGCGTATATCGCCACCATGATACACCCGTCCTCGTGTCGCGTTTGGTACCGTTCACGTCTCGTTACTCTTTGACTTCGTTCAGTCTCCCGTGACCGGAACACCTCACAACTCGCCCCGACACCGGACCCGTGCGGATGCACTGACGGTCACCGCTCTGTCGTCGCGGTAGCCACCGGATTCACGAGAGTTATGTTCGCCTGTTCGGCTCATGCATTATGAGCATGAGTAATTTTATCCGGCTTCCCGTCGTAGCTAGACTCGTTATGGCAGCAACCAACCCGTCCGCACGAACGTCCGCTTCGGCAGACGATCCAGCCGAATCCGGTGCCGGTATGGCCCATCTGACGGTCGTCCCCGCGAACTTCGAGGCGTCCGAGCAGGACGGGGACGAGGACTGAGTTCGTCAGTCGAGGAGGGAGTTTCAGCCAGTTCGCTCGAGCCGGCCCGGACGAGCGCGCACTCGAACGCGTACGAACGGAGAAGTACGTGAGGAGATGGCACGCCGTCTCAATACAGTGTCTCGAAACGAACCTTCTTGTATGCGGTCGAACTACGTCCGTCCATGGGTCTGTTCGATCGATTGCGGGGCGACGGAGCTCCCCGAGTCGCATTTATTGGGGTCGACGGCGTGCCGTACAGTCTCCTATCGGAGAACGAGGAACTGTTTCCAAACTTCGCTGCGATCGCCGACGAAGGGACGGCTGGCGAGATTTCGAGTATCGTCCCACCGGAATCCAGCGCCTGCTGGCCGTCGCTGACGACCGGGATGAACCCCGGCGAAACGGGTGTCTACGGCTTCCAGGACCGGGAGGTCGGTACCTACGACACCTACGTCCCGATGGGACGAGAGGTCCAGGCCGACCGGGTCTGGGACCGCGTTCAGGAGGACGGTCGCCGCGCGACCGTGATGAACGTCCCCGTCACCTTCCCGCCCCAGCGAAACGTCCAGCGGATGGTCTCGGGCTTTCTCTCGCCGGGGCTGGACAAGGCGGCGTACCCCGACGACGTCCGCGACTACCTCGAGACGCTCGACTACCGAATCGACGTCAATCCGAAACTCGGCCACCAGGGCGACAAGGCCGAATTCATCCAGGACGCCCACGAGACGATCGACGCTCGCTTCGAGGCGTTCGAACACTACATCGAGGAGGACGACTGGGATCTGTTCTTCGGCGTCTTCATGACGACCGACCGAGTCAACCACTTCCTGTTCAAAGACTACGAGCGCGACGGCGAGTACCACGACGAGTTCATCGAGTTCTACCAGAAGGTCGACGACTACATCGGCCAGCTCCGCGAGGCGCTGCCCGACGACGTCACCATGATCGTCGCCTCCGACCACGGGTTTACGAGTCTCGACTACGAGGTCCACTTCAACGAGTGGCTCCGAGAGGAGGGCTGGCTCTCCTTCGGCACGGACGAACCGGAAGAACTTGGCGACATCTCCGACGACACCAAGGCCTACTCGTTCATCCCCGGACGGTTCTACATCAACCTCGAGGGTCGCGAACCTCGCGGTGCCGTCCCTGAGGACGAGTACGACGCGGTCCGCGACGAACTCAAGGCCGATCTCGAGGCGCTCGAGGGGCCGGACGGCAAGAAGGTCGTCGAGCGCGTCGTCGAGAAGGAAGCCGCGTTCCGGGGCGACCACGACGATATCGCGCCCGATCTGGTCGCGATTCCGAACAAGGGCTTCGACCTCAAGTCCGGCTTCAAGGCCGATTCGGACATCTTCACCACCGGACCCCGAAACGGTATGCACAGCTTCGACGATACCTCGCTGTACATCGACCACCCCGAGGCGACGATCGGCGACGCGGACCTCTTCGACATCACGCCGACGATCCTCGATCTACTGGACGTCGAGTACAGCCGCGGCGAGTTCGACGGCGCGAGTCTCGTCTGAGCGTCGTCCCCCGGTAGCGATCGAAACGGTTTTTGTCATTCAGTTGGACTGTAACGCGTGAACGATTCGAGAGTCGTCGGTTTCTCGCTCCTCCTCGCCGTCGGTCTCGCTGGCGTCGTCAGCGTCGTGACCGACAGTCTCGCAATTCTCGGGCAGACACCGATCGGGCTGGCGATCTACCTCGCCGTCGGGATCGGACTGCCCCAATTCGTACTCGCTCGACGAACCGGATCGCCGCTTCGGCTCGGGCTGGCAGCGCTCGCAATCGGCGGGGCCGCGTTAGCCGTCCTCGGCGGCGCTGCGATGGGCTCGCTGACCGAGGAGTGGCGCCTCGGAATCGTGCCGATCCTCTTCCTCGCCGTGTTCGGAATGCTGATCGGCAGCATCGTTCGTGAGTTTCGTACCGGTTTTCGGACGCGGTCGTGACGTGGGCACACCGACAGTGATCGAATTCGAGGCCGTTTTCCGGCCCGCAACGAACTGCTGGGCATGGAAGAGATCATCCGCGCCCGCGGCCACGAACACGTTAGCGCCGAACACTCGAGCACGTTCGAAATTACGACCGACGACTTCCTCACGCCAGCCGGCGACTGCATTCTCGCGATCGAGGCCGACCGAGCGCCGGCCGATTTCGACTCCGAGTTCGTGGAGGCCTGCCGGGATGCCGACGCGACGATCACCGTGACCATCGAGGCCGGCGAGTACGCGGATTCGGTGACGGGACGGGGAGATCCCGACCTCGAGTTCACGAACGAGCGCAGCGCGGTGGGTCGAACGAGCGAGTACGTCGACGACCGAACGATCGTCAACGACGCCGAGTTCGCGGCCGCGGGGTTCGACCGGAATCTGGTTACCGCGCTGGCCGATGGGACCGAGGTGACGGTAACGATCAGCGTCGAGTGACCGGAGCGGAATCGTCCGTCGCGGTTTTGATTCGCGAGACCGTACGCGGTGGTATGAGCGACGAGCCGGACCTCGAGTCGGATCGCGAACCGTCGATGAACATCAGCGGCGGCGTCGAGGGCGGCGGTATCGCGGCTGACTTCGATCCCGCGACCGCGGACACCCGCGCCGAGGAGGTCGTCGATCGACTCGGCGAACTGTACTGGCAGAAGACCTACGGCGGACAGGATGCCTTCACCTGTCTCGTCCGGACGATACTGAGTCAGAACACCAGCGATAAGGCGAGCCAGCCGGCCCACGACGCGCTGATCGAGCGGTACAATGCCGAGGACGTCGATCTCGCGGGGTCGCTCGCGAACGCGGAACAGTCCGAACTCGCCGAGACGATCAGCGGTGCAGGGCTCTACAACCAGAAATCCGAGACGCTGATCGACACTGCAGAGTGGGTCTTAGCGGAGTTCGGCTCCGCCGCCGCGTTCGACGCCTACGTGAAAGACGAGGAACCCTCGGACGTCCGCGAGACGCTCCTCTCCGTCCGCGGCGTCGGGCCGAAGACCGCCGACTGCGTCCTCCTCTTTGCGGGCGGCCGCGGCGGCGTCTTCCCCGTCGACACCCACGTCCACCGGATCTATCGCCGGCTGGGAATCGCCCCGGCAGACGCGGATCACGAGGAAGTCCGTGCCATCCTCGAGCGCGACGTTCCCGCCGCGAAATGTGGCTTCGCCCACACGGCGACGATCCAGTTCGGCCGCGAGTACTGCACGGCGCGGAACCCGGCCTGTCTCGAGGATCCCGACGCCTGTCCGATGGGCGATCTCTGCGATCAAGTCGGGGTCTATCCCGAGACGAACGAGGTCGTCGACCCGGCTGAGGCACCCGAAGCGGACGACTGACATCGAACGAGCGTGACCACGCTCTCGAGTCGCTGCAACTGTTCGGTATCGATCGACGCCCGCCCCGATCACTGCGTTTATACAACCATGCTTTATCTACTGAATCAATGGTTTCATTTACGGCGGCCGAGCGGGACGCGGTCTACAAGACCATCTACGCTCGGCGTGATATCAGACGGTTTCGGCCGGAGCCGATTCCCGAGGACGTTCTCGAGCGACTGATTCAAGCCGCCCATCACGCCCCGAGTGTCGGCTTCTCGCAGCCGTGGGACCTAATCGTCGTCCGAGAGGACGAGACGAAAACCGAGGTCGCCGAGATCGCGGATCGGGCTATCGCGGCGGCTCGCGAGGGCTACGAGGAGCCCCGCCGATCCGACTTCGCCGACCTGAAACTCGAGGGAATCCGTGAGTCACCGATCAATATCTGCGTGACTTGCGATCCGACGCGCGGAGCGCCCCACGTCCTCGGTCGAAGTTCAATGAGACGCACGGACGTCTACTCGACCTGTCTCGCGGTCCAAAACCTCTGGCTGGCCGCCCGCGCGGAGGGCGTCGGCGTCGGCTGGGTGAGCGTGCTCTACCCCTACGAGGTCCAGGAGGTGCTGGGGATCCCGCCACACGTCAAGCCGGTCGCCTATCTCTGTCTGGGTTACCCCGAGGACGGCTTTCCGGACGAACCCGTGCTCCAACAGGAGGGCTGGCGCGAGCGCCTCGCGGTCGAGGAACTCGTCCACGAGGAGGGTTGGGAGGGCGAGCGGAACCGCGACGACGACGCGTAACCTGCGTTCGTGAACCCGACGAGGGTTAGCTCGCGAGCAGGACGACCGCCAGTATTGCGAAGGCGATCCCGAGCAGGTCCGTCGGTGCGAGCGACTCGCCGAGGAACACCGCGGCGAGAATTACGGCGACGATGAAGTACATCGCCGAGACGGTCGTGACGATCCCCGCCCGCCCGGCGTTCAGACCGACGTAGAACGCGACGGCACCGATACCGGCGAACACCCCCGCGACGAGCGCGAGCACCACGCCCGTTCGCTCGAGCGAGACGGGGTCGTTCAACACCGAGACGTAGCCGACGGCCACGGCGACGGCGGCGGAGTAGGACAGAATCATCGCGAGTTCGGGATCGATCGTTCGGGTGGCCTCGTTCGCGATCACCGTCCAGACGCCCCAACTGAGCATCGCGACCACGGCCAGTGAGACGGCGTATCGACTCATGATCGAACGAACGGTATCCGGCTCCGAATAGGCGTCGAAAGAGCGCCCGTAACAGCCGTCTATTGCGGCGTTCGGCCGGCACTCGCAGGCCAACCGCGAATGAAATTTCGAACGTGAGAGACGATCCCGAGGCGGTTAGAGGAACCGGAACGTCTCGAGGTTCTTCGGCGCGAAGGTGCGCATGTTGTAGTCGTGGTAGAGCGCCGAGGAGAGATCCTGCGTGGATCGCTCGTCGCCGTGGACACAGAGGACCTTCTCGGGTCGGGGGTTCATCGTCTTGACGAAGTTCTCGAGGCCGGCGCGGTCCGCGTGGCCGGAGAAGCCGTCGACGGTTTCGACGTTCATGTTCAGCGACAGCGTCCCGCGGCCGTTGCCGCTCGAGCCCATCGCACCGACCTCGCTGGTCGGAATCTCGTCCCAGCCGTTCTGGATTCGGCGGCCGAGGGTTCCCTGGGCCTGGTAGCCGACGAAGACGAGCGTCGAGTCCGGGTCGGGGCCGAGGTGGCCGAGCCAGGACATGATCGGACCGCCGGTAACCATACCGGACGTCGAGAGGATGATGCAGGGTTCGCCGTCGGCGACCTCCTGTCGCTCCTCCTCGCCGGCGTCGATGTGATTGAACTCCTCGGCGAGGAACGGGTTCTCGTCGTCGTGGAAGATACGATCTCGGAGGTCGTCGCGCAGATACTCCGGATAGGTCGTGTGGATCGCGGTTGCCTCCCAGATCATCCCGTCCAAGTGGACCGGCATCTCGGGGATGTCGCCGCTGCGCATCGCCTGCTCGAGAACGAGCATAATCTCCTGTGAGCGACCCACCGCGAACGCGGGGATGACGACTTTACCGCCCCTCTCGTAGGTCTCCGTGATGACCTCTTTGAGCTTTGCTTCGGAGTCTTGCTGATCGGTCTGGTAATCGTTGCGACCGCCGTAGGTCGACTCGAGGACGAGCGTCTCCACCCGCGGGAAGTCGTTGGTCGCGCCGTTGAACAGCCGCGTGTCCTCGTAGTGAATGTCACCCGAGAAACAGACGTTGTAGAGGCCGTCGCCGATGTGGAAGTGCGAGACGGCCGAGCCCAGAATGTGACCGGCGTTGTGGAAGGTGAGTTTGACGTCGGGTGCGATGTCCGTGACGTCGCCGTACTCGAGCGGGATACAGTGTTTGATCGCCTCACGAACCTGCTCCGACTCGTACGGCGGCGCGCGGCCTTCCTTGGCCGCGACGTCAAGGTAGTCAAGCGTGAGCAGCCCCATCAGATCTCGCGTGGGCTCGGTACAGTAGATCGGGCCGTCGTAGCCGTACTTGAACAGCAGCGGGATGAGCGCGGAGTGGTCGAGGTGGGCGTGAGTGAGGACGACCGCGTCGATGGTCTGGGGACCCGCACCGAGCGCCTCGGGGGCGTGGAGATACGGCACTTCGCCTTCCGCGCCGGGCTTGTCTCCGCAGTCGATGAGAATGCGGGTTTCCGAGGTCGAGAGGATAAACGAGGCGCGACCGACCTCGCGACAGCAGCCGAGCGTAGTGATGCGGACGTACTCGTCGTCGGACATCTCCTCGCGGTGGATCTGTCGACCGACCTTCTCTAAAATGTCGCGTCGCTCGTCGCGTTCCTGTTTGAGGAAACTCCGAACGTTCGAGACCGTCGAGGACTCGATCGGCGGCGTGCGGACGACTTCCGGCGTCCAGCCGACGCTCTTCGTGATATCGCGAAGCGTCGAGCCGTGACGGCCGATCACCATCCCGGGCTTTTCGGCTTCGATGACGACCTCGCCGGTATCGGCGTGGAAGTCCAGATCCGTGACCCCCGCCTCCTCGGGGATGACGTTCATAATCTGCTCGCGAGCCTCGTCGGGCCGCGAGAGGACGCTCGGGTCCGGGCGAACGGTGATCCGCTTTCGGAGTTTACTCGCGAGTTTTCGAATGAGGTCGCCCTGCTGGGCGAACTTCTTCGGGTCGCGGGTGTAGACCACCAGTTCGGGGCCTTCGTACTTCACCGAGGAGACCGAGATATCGGTCGGTAACTCGCTCGTGATCTCTGCTTTCAAATCGTCGAGTTGCTGCTCTACAGTACTCATAATCGCCAATTGTGGCTTGCGTGAACTCGCCGCCAGGGAGCGGACGTCCAACAGGATACGTGGAGTCGGGATCCAGTCCTCGAGTCAGTGGCCGCGCGAGAACCGCCACGCGCCGGCTGCGTCGTCGAGAGCCGTGGTTCTGAAACAACGTCGGTCGTCTGCAGTCCAGTATCCCGGATCATCGCGTTGTACCGTGCTGTGACAAACACGCTCCCAGAACGGTTGTCCTGGTTCGTGCGGGAAGATTCCAGGGAGAACCCGCTTATTCGACGCTATTCTTTGCGTCGTATATAAGCCTTCGCAAAACCCAGGGCCGTTCGGCACGAACGGGGGGTATGCACCTGACACCGGAGCGCGTCGCAAACGAGCGTACCTGGGTCGCTGAACGGGTCGAGACTGTCGTTCCGATCATCAACGGCGTCCGCGACGATCTCGGCGAGATCTTCGACACCGACGTCGACCACGTTACCGAAAGTCAGTATCTCGAGGAAGTCGACGTCGTCTTCGCGGACGGGGATCTGGCGGTCAACGTCGCCGCGATGGTCGCGATTCTCCGGGATCTCGACGTCGAGGGCGACTATCCCGGCTTCGTCGTCGACGAAATCCTCGGGCGAGAGCTCGCCGCGACGATCGCCGGCACGCAACCGTTGCGGACGCTCGGCGAGGCGACCTTTCACTACGCCGATCTGCAGGTCCACGGTGACGGCGACGAGAATGCGGGGGTCGACGACTGCGAAGCCGCGCTCGCGGCCGGCTTTCAGGAGCGAATTCCGGGCTGGAACTGGACCGAGCGCGAGAGTCCGTTCAGCGTCGAGTAATTAGTCCGACTCTTCGTCGTCCGCGTCGTCGCTATCCGATCCATCACCGGATTCCGCGTCCGTGTCGTCATCGGAACCCTCATCGTCCGCGTCGTCGCTGTCCGAATCCTCGTCAGCATCATCATCCGAATCGTCGTCGATGTCTTCGTCGGGTTCGGGTTCTGGCTCGGGTTCGGGCTCTGGTTCAGCGCCGGCCTCCTCTTGGGCCTGCAGTGCCTCCTCGTACTCTTCGCCGGGAAGCAACGCGTCGACGTCGTTGTTGCGGAGCAGATCCATCAGCTCGTCGTCCGACCCCGTCATCAAGAACGCACCGTGTTCGCCAAGCGCGGCTTCGATCGAGATATTGGTGTCCGCCATCTCTTCTTCGAACTCGATCGACCGGGACATGAACAGCTCCTGCTGTCGTTCCTGCATCTCGAGCTGGGCCTCTTGTTGGTCGAGCTCGCCGTCTTCGGCGTCGGCCATGACCTCCTGTTGGGCCTCCATCAACGCCTCATCGGTGGGGCGGACGACAGCCGTAATTCCCTCCGACGGATCGATATCGGGCTCCGAATCCGCGTTGAGTTCGCCCTCCGACTCCGAAAAGATGCTCGTACAGCCGGCGATCGATGCGGTCGCACCGGCGCCGGATAACTGCAGCACGCGGCGTCGAGTTGGATCGGATGTCATCGTGTCCGATTTCCGGGACGGGCGCGAATAAACCCTCGTGATATCCGACAGAACCCGATCCATTTCTAACACTATTTGGCTGATAGAAAAGGCGTAGATCACCGAAATACCCGTCCAATCCACCACGTCGCCCCAGTCCGGGGTCCTTTTATTCGCTCGAGAGCTACGTCGTCGCAGTGACATCCGGGACACCGACGACGCAGCGGTCGCAGGCGATCACCCTCGAGCAGCCCACCCTCGAGGCGGCCTGCGAGGCGATCGCCGACGGACTCGAGCGCGAGGCGTTGGTGACGGTCTTCGGCCGCTGTACGGTCGAGTACGACGGCCGCGCCTCGAGTACGCTCGAGGCCGGCGACCGTCACCTCATGCTCAAACCCGACGGCGCGGCGCTGGTCCACACCGACGAGGGCCAACAGCCGGTCAACTGGCAGCCGCCGGGCTGTGACCACGACGTTCGCTGTGATGGTGGGGCCGACGGCGAGAGCGACTCCGAACTCGTCCTCGAGAGCGTCCGCTCGACGCCGAACGAGCGACTGTGCGTTCGCTTCGAGGAGGTCCTGCAGGTCTCGACGTTCTCCGGCGCGGACGAGAACGAACTCGCGCTTTCGGGGACTGAAGAGGATCTCCGCCAGCGGATCCTCGAGGATCCCGCCCTGCTCGAGACCGGCTTCACCCCGCTCGCGACGGAGCGCGATACGCCAGCCGGCGCGATCGACATCTACGGCGAGGATGCGGCGGGACGGAGCGTCGTCGTCGAACTCAAACGTCGCCGCGTCGGGCCGGACGCGGTGAGTCAGTTACGGCGGTACGTCGACGCCCTCGAGCGAGATCTCCACGCCGACGCGTCCGTCCGCGGGATTCTGGTCGCCCCGTCGGTCACCGATCGAGCGGACGGACTGCTGTCCGACCACGGACTCGAGTTCGTCCCGCTCGAGCCGCCTGCGGAGTGAACGTGATTGCCGTCTTGGCGTCTGGTATCGGGATACGTGCTGTACGTAGCGTCAAGATCACGGTGTGACTACCACGGAAGGAGTGACAGTGGGTAGCGGTGACCGGGCACGATCACGCTTCGTTTTCGAACCAGTGTTTTGCGGCTTGGACGGCCTCTGAGATCGTGTCTACGATCGCGTACTGCTCTGCAGTTTCGTATCCGCGTTGGGTACCGTACCCAACCGTGATCGCGTATGTATCATACTCGCTCTGTATGGTGATCGTTGCAGCGGGTTCACCGTCTTCAAATCCGGCCCGTTTGCCAGTGGTCTTGTCTGAACTGTCCAATTCAGTCCCGAACGTAACGACACCGTACTCACCCCCGGGGTGACCGACATCGAATGTATCGATAGACACATCGTCAAAGCCGTGATCGTTGAGCCCCGCTACGAGGTCGTCACTCCGTTGCTCAATTGTCCCATCTCCATTACTCTCACCATCATCAGTTTGGTTCTTTCGTGTCATCCCACCTATTCCGAGGGACCGATCTATTAATCTTTGTAACACATCTATCGGGAGAAGCGAGAATGCTGTCCAAACAGTTTGCAGACTGGAAACCGCTGCGAGAGATCGGCGCGTCCGTCGAGGATACGGCCAGCGACTCGACGAAGCACTCGAGGACGGGTTCGAGAGTATGGGTATACAGAGACCGTCCTCGACACGATGTCAACCCTGACCGCAGCGCGTGAACTGACCGGTCGGATGCTGACGACCGCGTCACTCGTCGAGTAGTTGTTTTAGCCGGTCTAGCTCAGTCAGTGCCTCGACGGGCGTGAGGTGCGCGAGGTCGAGCGCCCGCAGTTCGGCCGCGACATCCGTTGGGACATCGCCCCCGTCCGGAGTGGTCGCCGCCATCCCGCCCGCCGAAGCCGCTGGCTCGGCCACACCGGCACCGGCGGCGTCGTCCTCGAGTGCAGTGCCTGTCTCACCAGTTGCGTCCGTTTCCGTAACCAACTCCCTCGAACGCTCGACGACGGCCTCGGGCACGCCCGCCGCGGTCGCGACCTCCACCCCGTAGGAGCCCGTGGCCGCCCCCGGCGCGATATCGTGGTGGAAGACCACCTCGCCGTCGACCTGATCGACCTCGAAGTGGAGCGTGAAGGCTGCCTCGAGTTCGTCCGCCAACTCGGTCAGCGGATGGTGGTGCGTCGCGAACAGCGCCGTCGCACCGACGGCGTCGTGGAGGTACTCGGTGATCGCCTGCGCGATGGCGAGGCCGTCCGCGGTCGACGTGCCTCGACCCACTTCGTCCAGCAGAACGAGCGAGTGTTCGTCGGCCTCGCGCAAGATGGTCGCGAGTTCGTCCATCTCGACCATGAACGTCGAGCGGCCGCCCGCGATGTCGTCGCTGGCCCCGACGCGGGTGAAGATTCGGTCGATCGGGGTGAGCCGCGCCGCCCTCGCGGGAACGAAGCTGCCGACCTGCGCGAGCAGGGCGATCTGGGCTACCTGCCGCATGTAGGTCGACTTCCCTGACATGTTGGGTCCCGTGATGACCGCCAGTCGCTGGTCGTTCGTGAGGCGGGCGTCGTTCGGAACGAACGACTCCTGGGTGCGCTCGACCACGGGGTGACGGCCGCCTTCGATGTCGATCTCGAGGCCCTCGCGCCCAGCCCCACCGCCACCTCCGTCGCGCTCGAGAATCTCCGGCCGACAGTAGTCGTACTGCGCGGCGACCGTCGCGAGCGAGACGAGCGCGTCGAGGGTTGCCAGCGCCTCGGCCAGTTGCTGTACGCGTTCGACCTCCTCGGCGATCTCGCGGCGGACGTCACAGAAGAGTTCGTACTCGCGCTCGTCGGCGCGCTCCTCGGCGCCGACGATTTGGTCCTCGCGCTCCTTGAGCTCGGGCGTGACGAACCGCTCTGAGTTTTTGAGCGTCTGGCGGCGCTGGTAGTCCTCGGGGACCGACTCGAGGTTCGGGTTCGTCACCTCGATGTAGTAGCCGTGGACCGAGTTGTAGCCGACCTTCAGCGAGTCGATTCCGGTTCGCTCGCGCTCGCCGTTCTCGAGGTTGTCGATCCACTGCTTCCCGTCGCGTGCGGTCGCACGAAGGTCGTCCAGCCCGTCGTCGTACCCTTCGGCGACGATGTCGCCCTCGGTGATCTCGATCGGGGGGTCCGAGACGATCGCGTCCTCGATCAACTCGCGGACGTCGACGAGCGGATCGAGACTCTCGTGGAGCGCTCGCAGCCGCGTACAGTCGGCGTCGGCGATCTCCTCGCGAATCTCGGGGACGACGGCCAGCGTGTCCCGGAGCGAGCGCAGATCGCGCGCGTTCGCCCGCTCGCGAGAGATACGGCCGATCAGCCGCTCGAGGTCGTAGACGTTCCGGAGTCGGTCGTGCAGCGACTCCCGCGTCTGGACGTCGCCCGTCAACTCCTCGACGGCGTCGAGGCGCGCCTCGATTCGATCGGGCTCGAGCAGCGGCCGCCGAACCCAGTCGCGGAGCGTTCGGCCGCCCAGCGCGCACGCAGTTTCGTCCAGCACGCCGACGAGGGTCGCCTCCTCGCGGCCCTCCACGGCTCGCGGCTCGAACAGTTCGAGGCTCCGCATGGCGACCGCATCGAGCAGGAGGTACTCGCGGGGATCGTATCGGGTGAGATGGGTGATGTACTCGAGGCGGTTGCGCTTCGGACCGTCGGCGTCGGTGTCGTTTTCACCGTCTTTCGCTTCCTCCTCGAGCGTCGTGTCGCGTTCCCCCTCGTGTTCGCCGCCGCGGACGTACTCCGCGTAGGCGAGCAACGCGCCACAGGCTCGAATCTCGGCGTCGCTGGCGAGCAGGGCGTCGGGGTTCCGGAAGTACCGCGAGACGGTTTCTCCAGCGCGCTCGCGGTCGAACGCCGTCGCGTCGTAAGGCGTCACCATACAGCCTTCTGCGAAGACGTCGGTCGGCGCGTTCGGGCCGACGACGGCCTCGGAGGGATCGAACCGGCTCACCTCGTCGGCGATGGCCTCGCTCGAGGTCGAACTCGTTGCGAAGAAGTCGCCGGTCGAGACGTCGAGCAGGGCGAGCGCGAGTTCGGCGTCGTCGTTTTCCGCTTCAGAGCCGCGTTCCTGAGCCACCGCGGCGACGAAGTTGTTGTCGTCGCTCGCGAGCAGTTCGTCCTCGGTGAGCGTCCCGGGTGTGACCACGCGCGTGACCGCGCGCTCGACGACGCCCGGCGACTCGCCGGGCTCTTCGACCTGATCCGCCACGGCGACCCGGTAGCCGGCCTCGAGCAACGTCTCGACGTACGATTCGGCGTTGTCGATCGGAATGCCGGCCATCGGATACTCGCCAGTGCTGTCCTCGCGGCTCGTGAGTGCGATCTCGAGCAATCTCGCGGTCCGCTCGGCGGCGCCACAGAACGTCTCGTAGAAGTCTCCTACCTGAAAGAGGACGATCGCGTCGTCGTAGCGGGCACAGAGGTCGTGGTACTGCGCCATCATGGGCGTCAGCTCGTCGCGTTTCTCGGCCATCGCCTCGGGAGGGCCAAGCGCCGGATCCATATCCGAAATCCGGCTTCGGACGCGGAAATAGCTTGCTGGATCGACCGCGTTCTGCACGGGGGTGAGGACCTCACAGTGACGGTCGGAGCGCTCGAGGATAGAGCCGGCTTCTACGTCGAAGACGACGGGTCGGGAATCCCAGACGACGATCGCGACTCCGTCTTCGAGAGCGGCTACTCGACCGAACCGGCGGGCACCGGTCTCGGACTCGCGATCGTGAGCGACATCGTCGACGCCTACGGCTGGGACTGTACATTGACTACGGGCACCGCGGGCGGTGCTCGGTTCGAGATTACCGGCGTGAAGTGGGCGGATGCCGACCCGCTTGCCGACGACTACGCTACGGAGCCGTCGGTCTCGAAGTAGCGGTCGGCGTGTGCCCGACAGCCCGGATTGAACGGCGCGTCACAGGACGGGCAGTGATGGTCGGCCCCGAGGTACTCTGGAACGGTGAGTTCGGTTTCACAGACGCCACAGAGTACCGAGCGCTCGTCAAAGCGCTCGCGGGGCCAGGGAACCGCCTCGTGGTCCGCCGTCTCCTCGTGACACCGGTAGCAGGGATAGTACTCCTCACAGCAGTCAAATCTGAAGGCGACGACGTCGCGATCGGTGTGATAGTGGGAACACCGAGTTTCCGAGTCGACGTCGACGCCGTGTACGGATGGGCCAGTCACAGGTTGTAATCGAACCTACGTACGGGAGGATTCTCAGCGTTGCGCCCCTCGAAGACGTGAGTACTGTCCCTGAATATCTAATAAACCATATTCGGCTACATGAAATTGGCGACGTCCGAACGCACAGACTATCGGAGGATGGATTTCTACAAATCATAAGAAACCTAATATCTGTGTGTGCTCTCACGTAACCTTACTGTTGACCCGCTACGAACCGTCTCCCCTCATCTCTATCTGTTGAGAGGTCGTTCTGAAGGAAGTCCGAGTATCAAATCACTAGGAACGGTGGTTCCACAACTAACCTGCTGAACAGACACATATCGACGGGCCTCTGCGAAAGGTGGAATTGCTACGTCTGCTTACTAAGCGTTACGGGTTTCGCCACATATAGACAAGCGGTGGTACGAATGAATACACAATCATGACAAGACTAAGGAGAAATAGGTAGAAATCCGTGTCAGATGGAGTGCTGCTAATAATATACGCGGCTGCGAGTACTGCAAGTGCCAAGCCGACTATTGCAGAGCGGATTGCACGAAGATGTGCAGAAAGCATCGAAGAGTGTTCATCATCCATACATAACATGCGCTGTTGCTACTATATCTATCTTTTGTCGATAAAGTCTGCTTGTCAAGTGATACATGAATCTTCTATACTGAATTCGAGTTTCACGACCCTCACTGGATAAAGAAATAGGGATGCCAACTACGTTAACGTAGGAATCATAGTGCAACATAGGTTCGACCGCGATTCTCTCCAGTCGCTTTGATAAGATTATATCGCTGCATCTTCTGTAGGTAATTCCGTACCATTCGGTCGCTTTTCGGTTCTTCAGCCCGCTCTCGGTACTGCTCGTATAGGTCACTTGGCGCAATCTCCTGCTCCTCTGTAATAATCTCGTAGAGGATGCGCTGCTCTTCGATGAGTTTCTCGACGTTCCGCTGGCGGATTTCCGATTTCGCTTCCGATACCGAGGTCTCGATGACCTCATCAGAAATGGTATCCAATCCTTGCTGAGTCGCTCGCCGCGCCGCCACGCGCAGCACTTCGATGCCGACTCGGGCGTCGCCCGCCGCAGCGTCCGCAATCAGCTCTAACTGCCCGTCTGTCACTGTATCTTCTCGGAGACCCCAGCGAACGCGGTCCTCCAGAATCGCCACGAGTTCCTCGACGCTGTAGCGGTCGAAGTCGATGCGGATGGCTGTTCGCAGGCGACTCGTCAGGCGCTCGTTCAGAGAGGCGAACAGTTCCGTCTCCTGGTTAGCAATGAGCACCATCGTTAGCCCCCGCGTGCGGTACAGTTCGTACAGGACGCTCTTGTCCTCCAGCTGGTCCACCTCATCGAGAATGATAACATACGGTGCCCCCTCATGCGCGTGAAGCCGTTCGAGGAGTTCGTCTTTCGGAGTGGACTGGCGGTGGATGTCCAGCGTGCGGTCAATCCCCTCCAGAATGCGGTATAGGGTTTTGAATCGAGAGTAGTCCTCCCAGCAGTTCACGTACTGGTAGTTGATGTCGATGACGTTCTCACGGAGTCGCTCGGCCACGAATTGAGCGATGCAGGTCTTCCCTGTCCCCGACGGACCATAGAGAAACGCGGTCTCGCCTGCATTCCCTTCCATCACGGGCTCTAGGGCGTTGGAAAGCGTGTTGACTTCTTGGGTGCGGTGGACGATGTCTCTGGGAACGAACTCGGGCTGGAGCACACGAGCATCCCGTATCATAGGTCCGTGATATGCTATTCGATAACATAAGTGGAAGCGTGTGATTTCCACTTTTCCGAAATCCGTTCGGCCATTGCTGGGCTGTATTGGAATTCTGGAAATCACACGCCCGAACTTACGAAGCGGTCAACCAATAACGTCGATATGGGCGACCTCACCCCACTCGCGTTCGACATCGAAACCTCAGGATTGGAACCTGGTTCTGTCATCACGGTCGGTGGACTCGCCTTTGACCTGGGCGCATGGCTCGTGCTGAACACCAGCGGGCGACATGCCGATGCGAATCGTCTCGAAACGGTCCTTGAAGACCAAACTGGGTCAACTGTCCACGTAACCGTCGTTGACGATGAACGAGCACTACTCACCGCTCTTGCTGATTGCGCAGCCGAGCGTGTTGATGGTGACCGCCACTACCTGACCGCGTTTAACGGCGAGGTCTGGAAAGGCGGGTTCGACTTACCATTTCTGCGCACCGCTTGTGTCCGTCACAACGTTGATTGGCCGTTCCCCGACGTTGCGTACGCTGACACAATGACGATGATGGACCGCTTCGATACGGGTGACGCGTCCGACTTGGAAGGAGTTTACGAGGTGCTTATCGGAAACGACTATTGTGACCCATTTGCTGATAGTGGGGCTGCGGTGGACGCGTTCAAGAACGAGGACTGGGTGCCCCTATTACTGCATAACCTTGCGGACATCCAGCGCACGCGTGAGTTGGCCGTCCTCGCTGGGCGCTACATCCCGAAATCAGACTTCAAGATGAAGAATTTAGAGCCGCCTAATCTCTGATATGAATTAGAAGTTGCTGAAATCAGAATTCCTTCAGCGTGTTCTCGAAACATCGAACGCACTCAGTCACCATCATCACCTTTCTCGCCATTTTCCAAGCTTTGCGCAAAGCATCTCAGTGCTTTTACCCCATCCGTATATCGGGAATTGGGACTTTCAACCGTTGCTTCAGAGGCTATTTCGCGTATCTCTTCTTTCTTCTCGTCCCATTGCTGCCTAGAGTCATTATACTGATGATATTTTGCGACTCCTTCTGGTTTTATCAGCTGCATTCGGAGAAGTATTCCTTTCTCAGATAATACGTGCTTGTGACTTGTCCCTCGCTCCCCCTGAATGGTTTCCTGCTCAATTAGGGAGGCTTCGCTCGCTTCACGTAGACGAACTGCAAGAGTCTGGCGGCTAACTGGGAGGTCGTCATTCAAATCTTCAAACCGTGACCCGTCAAGGTCAATTTCGCACAACAACTCGATAGCTCCTGTTTTGGAGAGAAACTCGTCAATAGGGCGTTCCATCTCGTTCAGCATTTCTCCATGAAGAATTATAACATCTTGACTTCGGTCTGTTTTAGACCAAAATATTGCCCTGACCTGGATATGGTATAGAGCCAAGTCTACGCAGAGTTCCTATTAACCCGCTTACCGTGACTCAGTATATCGGAAAAGCGGAAGCAGCACGCCGATAATTTAGTCAAAATCATACTAAATCATCCTACAGAATGAACGGCTCTGATACTGGCTCATCAGATTCCCTGTCCGAGGTCGCCGACGACCTCGTTACCCAGGCAGAAGACCTCTGTCGTATCCACGACCATATCACTCGTGTCATCGCTGACCTCGAATTACCCGAGGATGGCTTTAAAGACCCGTTCACTACGTCTCGGTACGAGTTCGAGCCGATGCTACGAGTCCTGCTATACATGGAGGCTTCTGGCTTTAGTCAAGCTGAAACGCAGCAACGGCTCGAACACTGGCCGTTTCTCCAAGTCCGCTTCGGATTGAATGGAGCCCCACGTCAGCAGACTATCTCCCATAACGTGCGAAATCGATTGTCACGCCGTGGGCGGCAAGCGCTCAAAACAGCAGCAGAGAAAATCCGCGAGATTGCGGCTGACCATGACCTTGTAAGTGCTCCAGATGAAGGACCGACAATCGACCCCAACGAGATGGGAGAGAAAGGACTTACCGAAGCGGAAATCCTGCGGGCTGTTCGGGTTGCACGTGACCGTGTGTTCACGGAATTCGTCACCGAACGCGCTCCAAACGCGAAATACGAGGACGAAGTCTTTTGGGAACTCCAGGGATACCTCTCGATGACTGCGAGCGGGAAACGGAAAATGAAACGTCGGTCCGCTCGCTTCAGTTGGCGAGGTGAAACGCCGCACGGTGATACACATACGCGGACAATCAAGAAACTGGGCGCTCCCGACCCACAGACCAGTCTGTCAGAGTTCAGTGACGCAACGACCCCTAAGAATTGGAAACGGATTCGGAAAACGCTGCTCGACCCGTTCGATGCGGCTATCGAGAACCTCATCGAGGGAACAGACTTCGGAGACGCGCTGCGTGAGCCAGTGAACGTTGCCATCGACGTGACTCCCTGGGTGTTCTACCCGTCACCGTGGAAGAACCGCGACCTCGAAATCCCCAAAGAGGATTATCCAGAGATGGTGAGCGGACTCAAAGACGAGCACGCACGCGGATACAAGTTTGCGACACTCACGGTGATAGGCAAGAATACGCCGATTGTACTGGCAATCGAGCCCGTGAAAGAGAATTCAGATTGGGAATCCGATACAGCTGAGAGTATCAAGAAAGCAGCAGTCGTGGAGCGCCTCTTAGCGAAGGCCCAAGAGTACGTGGATATTCACAAGGTCATGGCTGACCGCGAGTTCAGTACCCACACTGTTCGAGATGTGATTGACCGTAACGGGCTGACCTATCTCATTCCGAAGCCCGCGCAGGCAGACCAAGACCTCGAAAACATTGAGAAGGTAAAGACGCATCCAGACGCTGATGTTGGTGTGGTGAACGACGTGCTATTAACTGTTGATGGGCGGACCCACGGAGTGGACTTCATGTACGTTCCATCACGAGAGGAGACTGGAAGCTATGCTATTTTCACCACGAACGCTGATGTACCGCCCGACCGAATACAGGGTCTGACCGCCCAGTATCGGGACCGTTGGATGATTGAGAACGAGTACAAATCCATCAAGAAACACTTTCTGCCAACGACGGCATCAACGGATTATCGAGTGCGCCTGTTCTACTTCGTCGCTGGCGTCCTAATGTACAACGTGTGGCGATTGACAAACCTCCTGTTGCGGTCGTGGGTAGACGTGCATCACGGAGAGTCGCCACCAGTCCCTGCTGGGGAAATAACGGAGATTCTCTTGCTTTGTCTCGGCCCTGACGGGATTGGATAGCGGCGTTATATACTCCTCTAGTGAGCTTAACCCTGAGTGACAACTTTCGCTACGATAGATTGTTTTCGTCCGTTTGTGGCATGATTCTGATGGTGGGCGGGTAGCGAGAGTTGAACCAGTTCACGAACTGTTCTCTCTGAAGCAGAGAAGGTCGAATTACCCTCGTTTTCGTTTGTCAATCGGCCAAACTCCGAACTTCTGGAACGCACAGAGTTTCGGAGGGGAGGCTATTTTCGCGTGGGTTACGGACTGATCGTAGTCCGACGGGGCTGCTATGGTGAGGACTCAACCGTTCTCCTCGCCAGATCATATCGAGTACGTAGATACGGCCCAAAATTCTGCGTCTCTCAGAGTGTCGCCACTCACGATGAGTGGCCCGAGTCGGCGTTGAGCGTTATTCCGGCGAGATTAGTGCTGCACAGACCAACTCGACACATTCACCCGCCGTCAGAGTCGGCGCGTAGTTCATCTTGCCGTCGACACCAGCCTTCTACAAGAAATCGGTGAGCCACCAGATGTTGTGCAGTAACACCGCGAACACGAAGTAGAATAGCCGTACGCGGTAATCCTTGGAAGATGTCTTCGCTAAAAAGTCGTTCTTGATGCTCTTGTACTCGTTCTCGATCTGCCAGCGACGACTGTATCGACGACAGAACGTCTCAGCTTCCTTGGGACCGGCTGAGAGGTTCGTCGCAAAGACCGTTGTGCCCTCGCTCTTCTATCAGTTTTCTATCATCTAATATTAAGGGGGGAGGCTATTGTTCTATTCAGAAGAATGGTCCTTGACATACGTATCCCGGAACTCCTGAATGAGTTGACCAGTCTCAGCGTACCACTGATTGAGCATTCGTTGGAGCTCATTCGCGATCTCGTCAGGGTCAGAGACTCTATACACGTGGTGATAGCCTCCCTTTGGACAACTTTCTTGCTCTTCTACAGCAACCCCTGCTTCTTCGAGTCGTTTGACTGAACGGTAGGCAGTCGTCCGCTCTTTCCCAATAAACTTCGCAATGTAATCCACGGTAAGCGGCTCAGAAGATTCCGCTAACAGTCGAAATACGGCTCTGTCGAGCTCATTCAGTCCGAACATACAGTCAAGAAGACCCTCACACTCTCGTTCATCCCGGAGTTGATTTTGTACGGCGTCTGGCATTGTTATCAGCTCTTAGTGCTGCGACCACATAAAGTTTGCATTTGGTATGCACTTAGGAGCGAATTCGAAATCGATGTGAAGCAGTTCTGCGGAGAGGAAACCAAACAAATTCATCGACTGATACGGGCCATACAGGGCAAATTAGTCCAATATATCCTATTTAACGAGGGTCGCCCTCGACAGCAATAGCCTTATCAGCACACTCCTCATTGCATTAGGTATGCAAACAACTGATGGCAGTGAGTTGGAATACGACGTTCTCATTATCGGGGGCGGGCCTGCGGGCTTGAGTGCAGCCCTCCAGTTAGGGCGCTCGCTCCGTAGCGTCTTGGTCTGTGACAACGGCGAACCACGTAATGGTCCCGCAGCTGAAGCCCACGGATACCTGTCGAGAGACGGTATTTCACCGGAGGAACTCCGTCAACTCGGTCGTGAGGAAGTTCTGAAATACGGTGGTGAGTTCCGAGATACGAAAGTAACGGATGTCAGTAGAGACAACAACGGATTCACTAGTACCCTGGATTCCGGCGAGACCGTCACAAGTCGGAAGATCGTACTCGCGACTGGTGTCAGAGACAATCTTCCAGATACCGACGGTTTTGAAGAGTTCTGGGGAAGTGGCGTGTATCACTGTCCCTACTGTCACGGCTACGAAGTCCGTGATGAACCCCTCGGCGTAATCGTCACGAATCAACACATGGTCGAGTACGCGAAGCTCATCTACAACCTGAGTGAGGATCTCATCGTATTCGCCGATGGACAGGACGTCTTCGACGAAGAATTGCGGTCGCTGTTCGGCGAGCGCGGAATTAAAATCGAGGACGAACCGATTACCGCCCTCAACGGTTCCGATGGTGAACTTGAAAGCGTTACACTCGCGGATGGCCGCGACGTAGCTCGTCACGCCTTGTTCTATGTCCCACCGATGAGGCAGCACAGCGAACTGGCTGAACAACTCGACCTTCAGGTCAACCAGGCTGGACTCGTCGACGCAACGCAATCTCAGCGTGGGTTTGGGTTCACGTCGATCGAGGGTCTCTTCGTTGCAGGCGACGCCTCTAGTGGGTCCCCTCCCTCTATACCGTCCGCCGTCTCCGATGGATACGCAGTCGGCACGACCGTCAACATGGAACTATCAACGGAAGACTTCGAAGGGAGGTGGTAATAATGGATAAGCGCCTTCAGGATCTTGCCGATCGCTTCTCGCAGATAGCTCACCAGTACGACGACAAACACGGTAGTGAACAGAAGACAATCTACAATGCGTGCGCCTCGCTCGTCGTCGAGCACGCCAACCCTGGGCCCGAGGACGTCGTCCTCGACCTCGGAACGGGGACAGGCCTCATTGCACTCGCGCTGGCCGGAAACGCCGGCCACGTCGTCGGTCGTGACATCAGTGACGGAATGATAGAGCAGGCGCGGTCGAAGGCCGCCGATAGGGGTATCGAGAACGTGGAGTTCGGCTTTGGCCAGTTCCGTGACCCGCAGTACGACGGTGAGGTAGACATCGTGGTCTCGAACTTCGCCCTGCACCACCTCCCCGATGAGGAGAAACGCGAGGCTATCGAGGCCATCGCCGACCTCGGCCCGCGTCGATTCGTCCTCGGTGACGCGATGTTCTTCGGCTCGCCCGACCCTGAAGAACCGCTATTCGGCCACGGGGTGGATGGGGCGACCGTCGGAATGCTCGTGGACGCACTCACTGACGGCGGATTCGCGGTTACTGCACTCGAGCGTGTGCATGACCAAGTGGGTGTTCTTGTCGCCGAACGGGTCGGTGGCGATTAGAGATGGATACGCTCTCCACAGCGTGGATACCCGAGAAATAGGATGTTCTATGAACGGTCGGAGCTAGTCCTGGTACGACTGTCTGGGCCGCACCAAATGCCCTCGCTGGTTGATCGTATAGGCACGTACGCGAGCAAGCTCACCGGCCGAATCTAGTTTATCCAATCTACAAGGAAAATACGCATCAAAACCATCCGCCGAGATTGTGGAACGCGACTCCGCCAAAAAATACCGACGGATCGGACACGACTCGAGCGATACCCACGGCTCGAGCGGCCATGATGGCCACAGACAGGCGTGCAGAACCGTCTCGGTGAACGGACGATCGTTACTCGAACGTCGCCGTATCGCCGCGACGATACCGGTCGAGGCGACGGTAGCCGTGGACGGTCGCGTCTTCGTTGAGTTCGATTTCGTAGCGTCCGACGATGTCCTGCGTGTCGGGGACGGCCCGCCGTTCGACGACTTCGACGACCGCGCGCCAGCCGTCGTCGGTTGGCGCGATCTCGCTGACCGCATCGAACTCTCTGCCGATGAGTTCGCCCGCCGTCGATTCGACGGTGCGTCGAACCGCGAGGACGCCGGCGATTTCGTCGTGGTCGGTTTCGACGTCGGCGTCGACGTCATCGGGATCGGTTTTCTCGTCGGCGGTCATGTCGACCGTCCCTAACTCTTGACTCTCGGCCTCCTGCTCGGATCCCTCATCGCTCTCTGCGTCCTGTTCTTGCTCGTCCTGTTCGTCCTGCTCTGCCTCGGCTGTCTGACTGTCGCTCACAGTTTGATCACTCTCGTCGTGTTGGTAGCAAAACCCGTCGTCTCGGGCCGGCCGTGAACAGCGCTCGCCGTCCTCGGTGAGCGCCTTACACTGGTCCGTCGATTGGTGGGTGTCGGCTTCGGCCATTGGCGTGTGGTGAACCTATTCTCGGTTTCGCGTCTGGTGTCGGGGCCGTCGATCGGTCAGAGCGCTTCGGCGATCTGCGACCGGAGCTGTTCGACGTCGTCCGGGCCTTCGCCGGCGATCTTCGGCGCCAGCACGTCCATGAAGACCTCCGTCAGCAACTCGTCTTTGAACTCGCCGTTCTCGCTGCCGCTGTCGAACACCGTGAGCCCCTTCGCGGCTGTGATCGCCGCTCGCGTGCCGACGACGACATCGAGTTCGTCGCGCAGCGCTCGCGTCGTCTCGACGATCGTCTCGACGTCTTCCTCGGAGAGGTCGACGTGTGAGTTGACGATCTCGCGTTCGGTCTCCGCGTCGTAGTAGTCGATGTGGACGCCGACGAACCGATCGAGCAGCGCGTCCTGTTGGCGGTGGACGCCTGCGTACTCGACGTCGTTCGAGGTCAGGATCATCCGGAACTCGGGGTGGACGTCGATCGATCGATCCGACCCCTTCTTTCCCGGTCGCTCGAGGACGCCCTCCTCGAGCACCGAGAGCAAGACGTTGTGGGCGGAGGGATCGCTACGGGAGAACTCGTTGTAGACGAGCGTCGCGCCCTCTCGGACGGCCACCGAGAGTGGATTATCGACCCACCGCTCCCGGACTATCTCCGTCTGTTTGCTGACGCCGCTGACGAACTGGTCGCTCTCCTTGTAGCTCTCTCCGCCGGCGTTCGCGCCGACGAGCGCGGCCGTGTCGACGGATTCGTCACCGTTGATCCAGACGACCGGCCGTCCGCGTTCGGCGGCAGCTGACAGCGCAAGCGCCGTCTTCCCACAGCCCGTCGGGCCGATCAGGTGGACCGGCTGATCCGCCTGGAGCCAGCCGTTGATTCTGCCTCGTAGCGAGGCGACGGCGTCCGTCTCGACGAACGGCTCGGGCGCGACCTCCTCGGGGTCGGAAAGCGGGCTGTCGCCGTTCTTTTTGCCCACGCTCGAGGATTTTCGAGCGAGTTCCTTTTTTGCGCGCCGTCCCTCCTTGCTCGAGCGGCTGCTCGCGATCTTTCGTCCTCTGACCTTGCGCTTGCGCGAAGAATCGTCGGCCATGGAGTGTTATTCGGCGGACTGTGGTGACGATTCCGGTCGCGGTTCGACCTCGAGTTCCTCCAGATCTTCGAGGTCGCCCTCTGCCGTCGCTTGCTCAATTTTTGCGATCTCCTCCGCGTAGTGCAGGAAGGTGTCGACGGAGGCGACCACGACGCGGGCCTCGATCGTCAGCAGTTCGATTCCGACGACCGAAACGCGAGCCCAGACGTCGATGACGACGCCCTTGTCGAGGATACGGTCCAGTACCTCTGCGAGACTCGAAGAGTCGGGTCTTCGGCCTGATGATGCTGCCATGATACGGTCACAGGTTCACGCCGACTTCGTAACACGGCTTGCACTGCGACTGCAAGCCAGTTCACTGAATTCTCGGACAAAACGGCCGAAATCCTCCGATACCGGATCCGACACCGACTCGGATGGAACGACGTTCGCGCCTGCTGCGTTCTCGTCTCGGTCGTCGGCTGCAACTGCAAGCACCACGATAACCCGTCGGAGCGTCGAATTTCAGGTGACGAGTTCCTCGGCTACCCGCGGGTGACGTCCGTTCGCGTCCGACTGGTGCTGTGTTCGGGCTCGCGGCGAGTAGTCGAATTCCGTTCCCATGATATTCCGATCGATCCGTCTCGAGACCGGCGACGAATTACGCCCGCGCCTGCGGGCACGAGTATCGAGCGACAGCCGTCGGGTGTCGAACGCCGACACGCAGGTGATCGAGCGATGACCAACCGGTACGTCTACGGTGTGATGAACGACGATCCCGTCGAGTTCGAGACCGACGCCGTCGGTGGGGCTGACCGCGTGTACACGGTCTCGCACCGTCGTCTCAACGCTGTCGTCTCCGATATCGACACGACCAGTCCGGAGGAGACCGACGAGGACGCCCAGCGACACGACGACGTGCTCCGGGAGATCATGGAGCGCGACGGCGGCCGCGCGATCGTCCCGATGCAGTTCGGGATGGCCTTCGAGAGCGATCGAGCGCTGAAGAACGTTCTTCGCGGCGCCAGACCGGCGTTTCGGCGCGCACTGAACGACGTCGAGGGTCGGATCGAACTCGGGGTCAAGATCGTCCGCGAAGAGGACGCCGAGGTCGACGACGACGCGGTCGAGGAAGCCGTCGCGGACAAACTCGAGTCCATCGCCGCCCAGTCGGTCCCGAACGACCTGTTCAGCGATCGGCTCGTGCTCAACCGCTCGTATCTCGTCGAGCGCGAGGACCGCGAGGCGTTCGACGACGCCGTCGCCGAACTCGAAGAACAGTACGACGACCTCATGTTCCGGTACACGGGGCCGTTCGCGCCGTACAGCTTCGTCGACGTCAAGATCGGCGCCCAACAGTAACCATGTTCATCCTCGACGACCTCCTGATTCGACCGTTCGTCGGCATCGTCGACACGCTGCACACGATGGCGCTCAGCGAGTTGTACGATATCGAGGGCCTCGAGGACGAACTCAAGGAGAACCAGTTGCTGTACGAACTCGGCGAACGCTCCGAGGAGGAGTACCAGCGTCGAAAGGAAGAGATCGAAGCGGAGATCGAGATCGCCCGCGACGTCCACGAACGACTCGCGAGCGGCCGCGTGGAGGTAAAATCGTAATGACAGAAGAGGACTCCGATCCGGACGACCGACGCGACGAATCGAGCGACGAGTACGACGATACCGTCGACGACGCGAGTCCCGCTAACGACGACTCTGTGGACGACTCGACGGACGTCCCGATCGACGACTCACCCTCGAGCGACGAGTCCACGGCTGATGGGCCCACATCCGACCAGGGGCCGAGCGAGGGAGAATCGGACGACTCGCGAATCGGCGTCTCGGTGTCCGGAACGGATGCCGGCCCGGAATCCGACGATCACGAAGCGAACGACGGGGGAACACACTGGCTCTCGAGCCTGTTGTCCGCTCTCGAGTCACTCGACAGCGGCTCGACGTCGGGCCGCCGCCGGACCGACCGAACGATCCTCGATTACGATATCTCGGTTCGTTCGGGTGACGACCTCACCGACGAGTCGGGGTTCGAGCGGACATCGTTCACCGATGCGGGATCCGACGACCGGAATCGACACGCCGATTCCGATACGGGTCGGGCCCGAAAACGGCGTCGTCGGTCGTCCTCCTCGGAGGGGCACCTGACGACCCGCCGGCACGACGACGAACTGCTCGTCACCGCCGACGTAGCTGGCACCGATCCGGACGACGTCACCGTCGGCTTCGACGACTCGACGCTCGTGGTCGCCGTCTCGGGGAGCGAACTCGACCGGGTCGACGTCCCTTGGCGGGATCGAACATCGAAGGCAACGATCAAAAATGGCGTCCTCACCGTCCTGATCGAGCCGGCGACCGACGAAGCGGCGAGTACGGAGACCGAGGGAGGGGACGGTGATGAGTGACGAGACCGACGGCTTCGATGCCCTCCTCGACGAGGCGGAAGACGCCCTCGGCAACGTCGACGAACTGCTCGGCGGCGTCGAGAATATCGACGAACTCGACGACAGTGCGCTCGAGTCGGTGATCGGAGACGTCGAGACGCTCGTAACCGTCGTGAAAGAGACCGAAGATCTGCTCGAGGCGATCGATCTCACCGATCTTCCAGACGCCGTCGACGGCGACGAACTGCTCGAGGCGATCGAAGTGGGAGAGATCCCAGAAATAGTTGCGGACGACGAGCAGGGCGCGAGCGACCTCGTCAACTTCACGCAGCTGTTTCGGGCGATCGACCTGCTCAACGCCTGGGACGCCACCGATCTCTCCGATCTGTGGCAGGAGAAACGCGAACTCCAGGACGCGGTCGACGAGCTCGGAGACGGCGACGACGCAGGGATGGTCGAAGACGCGATCTCGGACGTTACCGACGGTGAGGACGGCGACTTGATCGGAAGCGACGACGAGGACGTGATCGAGATGGACGCTGGCGACGCGAAGGAGGCGCTCGGCGATATCGACGTCGCGGAGGATCCCGAGGCCTACCAGATCGCAATCCAGGAGCAGGCGATGAAGGGAATCGACGCCTTCCGCTCGGCGCTGCTCGAAACCCACGAGAAGTTCGAGGAGCTGTACGAGATGAACCGCGAGAAGATGCGTCGGCAGGATACGAGCACCAACTCGCGGAACCCGACCGCGGCGGCGACGATTCCGACCGACCGGCGCGATCTCGGTGGCGGCGCTCGCTACTCGACGGTACCACAGCAGGTCAAACTCTCGACGGCACCGACGCGAAAGCGGATCTACGGCCGCCGATTCGAGATCGAGCGGGAAAAACAGCGGAGAGCTAACAATGAGTGATCTACCACAGCGCACGACCGGACGACGCGGGGTGAGCCAGACGACCGATTCGAACGCGAACGCGGAATCGACCGGCTGTGGAGGTGAGTGCGATGGTTGACGACTTCCAGCCGAGTCGACAGAAGGCCGACCTCGCCGAGGTCGTCGAGATGCTGCTCGACAAGGGGATCGTCATCAACGCGGACATCGCCGTTTCGATCGGCGACACCCAACTGCTCGGCGTGCAGGTCAGAGCCGCCATCGCTTCGTTCGAGACCGCGGCGAAGTACGGGCTCGAGTTCCCCGAGGGAACCGACATGCGCCGGGTCGCCGCGGCGGTCGACGAACCCGAACTCGCGGAGATGGACCGACCGAAGCCGCCGATCGATCCGACCCGCGGCGTCAACGTCACGCCGGACGAGCGCTACGCGGACGAGACGCGCGATGAGTTTGCAGACGACGCGGACGACCGCGAAGCCGAGGACTCGAGCGACGGGAGCGAGAACGACGAGAGCGACGAGCAACCCGACCGCGGAACCGAACACGTCGGCGCGCGGCCGGACCCGGAGCGGCCGACGAGCGGCGGGTTCGATCTGCTCAGTGACGACGCGGAGTCCGGTGACAACGCCGACGAAGGAGCCAGTGAGAGCACCGATGCCGAGGGCGAAGAAACCGAAGACACCGAAACGGCGGACGCGGAGGCCGAGGACGCATGAAACAGATCGACGTCGGCGACGGTGAGGACGCACGCCAGGGGCTGGTCACGCTCGTCATCACGGTCGTCGAGATCCTGATCGACGCCTTAGAGCGCGAAGCGGTTCGGCGCATGGAGTCGGGGAACCTCTCCGACGAGGAGATCGAACGGCTCGGACAGCAACTCGCGTCGATCGAGGCCGAGATCGAACAGCTCAAAGACGACGAGGGGATCGAAGAGGGCGTCGACGACCTCCGCGGCGACCTGGACGGGCTGGTCAACGATGCCATCGAACAGCTCCACGGCGATCACACCGTCGCGAACAAACCCGGCTACTCCGTGTTCGGGGGTGACGAACAGTGAGCTCCGACCGCGCCTCAGATCGGCTCGAGGAACTCGAGGACGTCGACGGCGTCGATAGCTTCGACGCTCTCGAAAGCGGCGATTCGGACGACGTCGAGACGGCCGTCGACGACGACGTCATTCCCGATTTCGACGACGGGCGATACCTCTACTGCATCGTGCGAGTCGACGATGACGACGAGGTCGATGCGTTCGAGACGACCGGCGTCGACGGCGAACCCGTCTCGGTCGTCGTCGAGGACGGCATCGGCGCGGTCGTCCACGCCTGCGACGGCATCTACGACTCGGGGAACCTCACGCAGGTAAGACGCTGGCTCGTCCGCCACCAGACGGTGGTCGACGAGGCCGGCGAAGCCTTCGGGACGCCGATCCCGTTCCAGTTCGACACGATCCTCCGGGACGACGACGAGGGCGTCCGAGAGTGGCTGCGCGAGGAGTCCGACACGCTCGAGCGCGCGCTTTCGGGATTGGCGGACCACTGGGAGTACCGCGTCGAGGTCGTCGAAACCGACCCCATCAGCGACGAGGCGCTGATCGATCGGGACGAGCGGCTGGCCGAACTCGACGCCAAGATCGGTGACTCCGGGGAGGGGACGGCGTTCCTCCTCGAGAAGAAGTTCGACCAGCGGCTCACGGAGCTGCGGGCGGCCCGCCGCGAGTCGATTACGGGCGACCTGCAGGCGCGACTCGACGAGCACGCGAGAGAGGTACACCAACTCGAGCGGTCGCCGAGCGCCTCCCTCTCCGACGAGGTCGCGGGGGACGCGAGCGACGGCGAGACGCTCTGCCGACTCACCCTGCTCGCCCACGAGGACGACGAGGGAGCCGTCGGATCGGTGCTCGACGACGTGGCCGCGAACGACGGCATCGAGGTCAGGTTCACGGGTCCGTGGCCGCCGTACACGTTCGCGCCGGAACTGGGTGGTGACTCCGAGTCGGCCGACCAGCCCCGATCATGAGACCGCAAAAGAACGAAGAGACCCTCGTCGACGTCCTCGACGTCCTGCTCAGGGATGGAGCCGTCCTCCGTGCGGACGTCGTCATCTCGGTCGCGGAGATTCCGCTCGTCGGGCTCAAGCTGACGGCCGCCCTCGCGGGCATGGAGACGATGAACGAGTACGGCCTGTTCGAACAGTGGGATATCGAACGCCGACAGACGGCCGTCACTCGTCGACAGCACAGACAGGCCGGTCAGCAAGAGAAGCGCACCCGACGGCTGGAAGAACGGGAACAGGAACGAGACCGAGAGCGAAGCCGTGAGTTCGAGGGTCTCGACGAGATTACGGTCGACGACGAGCAGGATCGGGACTGATCGCCGAACGGATCCGATTCGGCGTATGCTGTCGACGGACGAACCGAGAGTGACACACGCGACGAATACGACCGACCGTCCAGTCTCGTATTCGATCCTCCCGGTGCTCGCGACTCGAGTCGCTGACTCCGATCGTCGACACGCGAACACAGAACGAGACGTTCGACCGCACGAATCGGGCGGCTGTCCGTCGAACGAGACCGCACCAGTCCGTCGCGCTGTCAGGCGAACTTCGGTCGCTCCGTCGTGAGTTCGACGTCGCCGGTGACGGTTTCCTCGTCGTGGTCCTCGTCGTAGATGTACTGTCCGGTCGCCCCGCAGAGCGTACACTCGTAGGTTTCGGAGATCTCGTTGATCATTTCGCCGTCTTCGAAGTAGACGCGGCTCTGCGTGATCTGCAGGAATTGGGCGGTCTCGCAGTTACTGCAGGTGATCATACTCGACCGAAAGCGAGGACCAGTTGTAGTTATCCGGCTTGTAACGGAAAGCCGCGACCTGCTATGCGTTTCTTACCCGGCGGTCGTCGACGGACCGGCCGCCGGCACCTGTGCCAACCGATTCCGTTCTCGCGACGCCGTCACATGGGAGAGTAAACAGCACATAACCGCACGACTGCGCCGGGATAGACTTGGGTTTTCGAAACTGAATTAGCTGCCGGTAAACTCCGTTCGATCTGACAGTTTATCGCGTTATTCGGACACTTCTCGTGGCCGTTTCCACACCCTCTCTGGGACGAATCAGTCGCGGCTACGGGGCGCCCGACCGCCACCGTTCGGCGACGACGTCACCCGCTGCTACCGTCGCGATGTCGTCCTCAATTCTCGAGCGAGACCGACACTCGATCGCCGGTTCGCGCCGCTTCGTAGGCCGCCTCCGTGAGTGCTGTCACCCGGAGTGCGTCTCGAGCCGTGGCCGGCGGCTCCTCGCCCGTCCGAACGCTCTCGAGGAAGGCCTCGGCGCGGTTCTGTTCGGTCCGAAAGTCGATGTAGGGGTCGTACTCGCCCGCGTCGGAATCGATCTCCGTGACCGTTCGCGAGCCCCACTGGCGGCCCTCGAGGTAGACCGCTCCCTCGTCGTCCCAGCAGTGGATGTGTTCGCGGACCGACGGAGCGTCGCCGTTGAACGAGAAGGTCCCGGTCGCCCCGTTCTCGAACCGAACGTCGAGATGCGCGCGTTCGTCGATCCGTTCCGCCTCGTCGTGAAACGTCATACTTGCGGCGACGGATTCGGGCTCGAGACCGGTCGTCCAGAGCACGCCATCGAGGACGTGGCTGCCGGTGTCGTAGAGGAAGCCGCCGCCGGAGAGGTCGGGGTCGAGCCGCCACGTTCCCATCGAGTCGTCGATCCAGTCCTGCGTAATGGAGGCCGTCAGCCAGTTCGGCGAGCCGTCGAGAAACCGCTCTCTCGCGGTTCGAAACGCCGTCTGGAGATGGCGCTGGTAGCCGACCATCAGCGTCTGCTCGCCCCGTTCGGCGCGCTCGGTGAGGTCGCGAGCGTGCTCGAGGTCGGTCGCGAGCGGTTTGTCGCAGTAGACGTGGTAGTCGTGTTCGAGTGCGGCGGCGACCTGCTCGTAGTGGAGGGTGTGGGGCGTACCGACGAGCACGGCGTCAAGTGGCTCGTCCTCGAGCATCGTCGCGTAGTCGGTGTACCGTCCGTCGGTCGGGACGCCGAACTCGGTTCCCGTCTCTTCGAGCCGGGCCGAATCGAGGTCACAGAGGGCTCGGACGGTTGCGTGCGGGTGTCGATGAAGCTGTCCGCCGACGGTCGTGCCGATGTATCCGAGTCCGACGATACCGATTCGAAGCGAGGCGGAAGCCTGATCGTCGCGCATGGCCCAGCGGATGGGCTACAGTACCATCGTTTGGGGGTCGTCACAGGCAAGCATCCGTGATTCGGGCGAGGTTCGGCGATCAGACGTGGCGGCCGCTCGGCCACCCGCGGCCGAAGGCAGCGCCAACCACGTCGAAGGGAGACGTTGTACGACGGTATCCGCCGCCTGTCGAGGTTTTGCCCCTGCCACCATCGCGCAAGTGGCTGCATAACAATGGGTCGGACTTGCAATGTACTGGTTGCGGGGACGCAAGCCCCCGCCGGGTACACGCTCCAACAGACGACGCGCTACCCAGTCGATTGCGTGTTCGTGCCCGGATCGCTCGAACGTGGACTCGCCCCCGCTTCGAGTTAGCTCATGTCTCTCACGCCGGGGCGGGCTCCCGCCCCCGCCCGGGTTTTCGACCCTGACTCGCCGCCGAACCGCGGTTGCGAACCCTGTCAAGGCGAGTCGGGACTCGATCCGAACGCTACTCCGACGCACTCTCGAGCGACGCAAAAACGGATTCGCGTTCGAAAACTGTCGGCGCCGCGTCGCCTCAGAACTCTGTGACGACGGGAATGCCGACCGTCTCGTAGTCGTCCATCGAGGCCAACGTCCCCGGGAGTTCGTCGAGACTTAGGGTTTCGCCGATGATCTTGCCCGGCTCGAGGGTCCCCTTCGCGATCAGTCGGAACAGCTCCTCGTAGCGGACCAACGGCATGCCGAAGGAGCCGTGGAAGTCGATCTCCTGCATCGTCATGACGTCGACGGGCAGGTCGATCTGGCCCTGTTCCTCGCCGGTCGTCAGGCCGACTTGAACGTGGCTGCCCCGCGTTCCGAGGCTGTTGACCGAGTTCTGGCAGGTTTCCGCGATACCGAGCGCGTCGATCGAGACGTCGGCGCCGCCACCGGTCAGTTTCTTGATCTCCTGTGGCGCGCTGTCGACGTCGGCCCCGTTGACCGTTTCGATGGCGCCGAGTTCCTCGGCGCGCTCGAGTTTGGAGTCGAGTACGTCGACGGCGATCGGATGGGCGCCCAGCGCCTGTGCGATGTGGATCGCCGAGAGACCGACGCCGCCGCAGCCGTGGACAGCGACCCAGTCGCCGGGCCGAAGGTCGGCTCGGTCGGCTAACGCGTGGTAGGCTGTCATGAACCGGCAGCCGAGCCCGGCCATCTCGGTGAAGTCGACTTCCTCGGGCAGTTTGACGCAGTTGAAGTCGGCTTCGCGGACCGCAAAGGCCTCGGCGAACGCGCCCTGGGAGTACTCAGAGAGACCGAGCGGCAGGACCGTTTCGCAGTTGTTCGCTCGCCCCTCACGACAGTGTGGACAGGTTCCGTCGCCGAGGTGGAACGGAACGGCGACCCGGTCGCCCGCCTCGAGCGTCTCGACGTCCTCACCGACTTCGGAGATGATTCCGGCGGGTTCGTGACCGAGAATCTGCCCCTCCGGGACGCCCGCGCCGATCCAGCTCCAGTCGCCCTGCCAGGCGTGCCAGTCACTGCGGCAGACGCCACAGGCTTCGGTCTCGACGACGACCTGATCCGGGGCTGGCTCCGGATACGACACGTCTTCGATCTCGAGCGGTTCTCCGTGCTCCTGGATTACGGCTGCTCGCATACGTTCATGGTTCTTCCTGATAGTACAAAAGTGTGCGACATGTGATTCGACGGTCGGCTGCGATAATCCGGTGCTCGAGCGTCTGAAACAGTTATAAACGCAACTTCCGTTTTTCGGACCGAGATCGTTTGCCACTCGTGATACACGAATCGCGAACGGCCGATAGGAGCTACTCAGTTCGATCATCGGTTGTACTGCGTTGGGTTCAGTAGCTGTCTGCTTGGGAATATGAAATTTTAGGAGAATACTATTTATTAATATGATTGTTATCTGTTTATTCTCACCTCGTCAGTAGCAAAGGCACTCAATTGAGCCGGTATATGGCCCATTCGCTCGAAATTGGCTATTGGGCTGTGCGTTTGGGATTCTCGAGAGGTATCTCGGTTTACTTGGAGAATACCCTGCTGAGAGCGACCAAAGGGCACATCTAGTTGAATATGTTCGACCGATCGCTTCCCGGACTGAGTGATTAATTATCTGACTATTGTGGCTAATAATCGAAAATATATCACTTCAAGCTCGAGCAGAGGACCTGATAGATTCAGGCGTATCGAACGCCGCTCACTCGTCCGCCGCCTCGCCGTCGCGATCCTCGAGTTTGAACTTCTGGATCTTGCCGCTGGTCGTCCGCGGAAGTTCGTCGATGAACTCGACCTCCCGTGGGTGTTTGTAGGCGGCGACACGCTCGAGGAAGTAGTCCTTGATGTCCTCCTCGGTGACGTCCACTCCGGCTTCGATATCGGGTGCGGGAACGACGAACGCCTTCGGTACCTCGTTGCGTCGGTCGTCCGGAATGCCGACGACGGCGCCCTCGGCGACAGCGTCGTGTTCCGAGAGGAGTTCCTCGAGTTCGCTAGGATAGACGTTGTAGCCGGCCGTGTTGATCATGTGCTTTTTCCGATCGACGATCTCGTAGTAGTTCTCTGCGTCCCGGCGGGCGATGTCACCGGTCCGGAAGTAGCCGTGTTCCGTAAAGGCCCGGTCGGTCGCGTCGGGCATGTTGTGATAGCCGTCCATCACCTGCGGTCCGCGGACGACGAGTTCCCCCTCCTCGCCCGCCGGAACTTCCTCGCCGGAGCTATCGACGATCTTGCAGTCGGTCTGTCGGGTCGGCTGGCCGATCGTCCCGTGGCGCAGGCCGAACGTCGAACTCCCCTGGGTGTGGGTCGCGCCGTGGGTTTCGGTGAGCCCGTACCCCTCGGTCATCTCGACGCCGGCGACCTCCTCGAACTCCTGTTGGACCGCGACGGACATCTTCGCGCCGCCCTCGCCCGCGGACTCGAGGCAGGTCAGATCGTAGTCGCCGAACTCGTCGCTGTTGACCATGTCGACGTACATCGCGGTGACGCCGACGTAGTGGGTGATCCCCGCCTCCTCGATGAGTGCCATCGCCGCGTCGGCGTCCCAGTTCGCCGCACTCCGGAGGAAGATACTGCCGCCGCGGAGCAGGGGCTGCCACGCGGTGTGCGTAAAGCCGGTGATGTGGTACAGCGGGAGCCAGACGAGGCTGCGGACGTCCTCGTCGTCGAGCTCGCTCGGTTGGGAGAGCACCGAGAACATCTGCGCGCGGAAGTTCCGGTGGGTGAGCCGGACGCCCTTCGGCTTGCCCGTCGTCCCCGAGGTGTACGGTAGGAGCGCCAGATCGTCGTCCGCGCGCTCGACGAACGTCTCCTCGCCGCGAACGTCGGAGAACATCTCGACGCCCTCCTCCGTGCTTCCGACGCCGATCACGACGGGGTCCCAGTCGATCTCCTCGAGCGCCTCCTGCAGGTACGGTAACAGCGCCGCGTGGGTCAGGACCGCCGTCGCCTGCGTGTCCTCCAGCTGATAGGCTAGTTCTCGCCGCCGGTACTGCGGATTGACGGGCGAGACGGCGACGCCAGCTTTGAACGCCCCGAGCGCACCGATCAGGTACGGCGGACAGTTCGGGAGATACTGGAGCATCACGTCGCCGGGCTCGATTCCGAGGTCGGCCAGCCCCCCGGCGAACTGCGCGCTCTCCGCGCGAAGCTCCTCGTGTGTCAGTTGCGTTCCGTGATATTCGATGGCCGTCGCCGACCCGTGGTGGCGCGCGGTTTCGTCGTGCAATCGAGCCGCATTCCCCGCTCTCGCCTCCTCGCGAACGTCTTCCAGATCCATGTTCTCACATAACACTGTGTGGTACTAAAGCGTATCCCGAGTGATCGGTCTCGAGACCGACGGGCCGATGCTCGGTCCACTATCGCTGGAACCGGCCGCCTCGAGAGTTGTGGGTCAGGAATCGCCGATCACGAACTCGAGTACACGCCGCTTCTCGGTTCGTCCGAGGCTCCCGGTCTGTCGACTCTCATCGCCTCGAGAGAGTTCGGTTTGCAACGTTGTATCTGACCGCTTTGTTGTACATTTACAATGTTGTATGTCTATTCCCTGGTATGGAGTACCACGACTCCGAGAAAGCGACGGAGGTCGCCGGGCGGGTAGAGGCGTTCATGGACGACGTCGTCATCCCGCGCGAGCGCGAAGCTCTCGCCACGGGCGAGCAGATCACGATGGACGAGATCCACGACTTCTGGGAGCAGGCGAAAGAGCGCGATCTGTTCGCGCCCCAGGTTCCCGAGGAGTACGGCGGGCAGGGACTCGACTTCAGCGACATGCTGCCGTCGTTCGAACAGGTCGGACGCTCGCTCATCGGTGCACTCGCCATCCGCGCGAACGCGCCCCAGGAGGGGAACATGCACACCTTAGAGATGGTCGGCTCCGAGCAGCAGAAAGAGGAGATCCTCCGACCGCTCGTCCAGGGTGAGATCACGACCGGGTTCGCGATGACCGAGCCGAAACAGGGCGGCGGCTCGGACCCCAAAATGCTCCAGAGCACCGCCGTCAAAGACGGCGACGAGTGGGTCATCAACGCCCACAAGTGGTGGACATCGGACGGACTGGACGCCGACTACTATCTGGCGATGGTTCGGACCGACCTCGACGCCCACCCCTACTCGGGGACGTCGATCATCCTCGTTCCGTCCGACGCAGACGGCGTCGAAGTCGTCCGGAACATCCCTCACGTCGGTGGGCACGGCATCACCGAACGAACGGGCGGCCACGCCGAGGTGAAGTTCAACAACGTCCGCGTCCCCGTCGAGAACACGGTCGGTGAGGAGAACGAAGGGTTCCAGATCGCCCAGATGCGACTCGGCGGCGGGCGACTCACCCACTGTATGCGCTACTCCGGGATGGCCGAGCGCTCGCTCGAGATTGCGAAAGCCTATCTCGCCGAACGCGAGGCTTTCGGCACGACGCTCGAGGAGAAACAGGCGCTCCGACACCGGATTGCCGACGCCGAAACGCGCCTGCACGCCGCCCGCTGTATGGTTCGCCACGCTGCGCGCGAACTCGACCGCAGCGACGCGCGCATCGAGGTCGCGATGTCGAAGATGTTCACCGCAAACGTCACGAACGAGACGATCGATCTCGCACTCCAATGTCTGGGGGGCAACGGCATCGGCAAAGACCTCCCGATCGCGCACTTCTACGAGAACGTCCGCGCGTTCCGAATCGTCGACGGGGCCGACGAGGTCCACCGCCGATCGATCGCCCGCTGGGCCTTCGAGGACGTCGACGAAGCCGAGGTCGAGAACGCGCTGCAGTTCGACGAGGACCTGCGCATCGACGCACTCGACGAGTAGGCTCTCGACCGTAAGACCTGATTTTTCACGCTTCTGACGGCCGTTTCGGGAGCGAACTCTGTCACGTGCTCGCTCAACGGACCGACGTCTCGTCTTCGCGCGAGTATAGACGCTTTCGGGGAGTCGATACCGGTAAACACTTTCCAACTAATGCGAACGAACACCTATGTATTTACATTGCTGTGTTCGGTTGTGGATGATATGGAATATCACGACTCGGAGAAAGCGAAAGAGGTTGCCGGGCGGGTAGAGGCGTTCATGGACGACATCGTCATCCCGCGCGAGCGCGAGGCTCTCGCCACGGGCGAGCAGATCACGATGGACGAGATCCACGAGCTGTGGGAGATGGCCAAGGAACGCGACCTGTTCGCACCGCAGGTCCCCGAGGAGTACGGCGGGCAAGGATTGGACTTCAGCGACATGCTGCCGTCGTTCGAACAGGTCGGCCGCTCGCTCATCGGTGCACTCGCCATCCGCGCGAACGCGCCACAAGAAGGGAACATGCACACCTTGGAGATGGTCGGCACCGAAGCACAGAAAGAGGAGTGGCTTCGACCGCTCGTCCAGGGTGAGATTCAGACGGCGTTCGCGATGACTGAGCCGAAACAGGGCGGCGGCTCGGACCCCAAGATGCTCCAGAGCACCGCCGTCAAAGACGGCGACGAGTGGGTTATCAACGCCCACAAGTGGTGGACGTCCGACGGGCTGGACGCGGACTACTATCTGACGATGGTTCGGACGGATCTCGACGCCCACCCCTACTCGGGAACGTCGATCATCATGGTTCCCTCCGAGGCCGACGGCGTCGAAGTCGTCCGTAACGTCCCGCACCTCGGTGGGCACGGCATCACCGAGCGCTCGGGCGGCCACGCCGAGGTGAAGTTCGACAACGTTCGCGTCCCCGTCGAGAACACCATCGGCGAGGAGAACGAAGGGTTCCAGATCGCCCAGATGCGCCTCGGCGGCGGCCGACTCACCCACTGCATGCGCTACTCCGGGATGGCCGAGCGTTCGCTCGAGGTTGCGAAGGCCTACCTGCAAGAGCGCGAAGCGTTCGGGACGACGCTCGAGGAAAAACAGGCGCTCCGCCATCGGATCGCCGACGCCGAAACGCGACTCCATGCCGCCCGCTGTATGGTTCGCCACGCCGCGCGCGAACTCGACCGCAGCGACGCGCGTATCGAGGTCGCGATGTCGAAGATGTTCGCGGCGAACGTCACCAACGAGACGATCGACCTCGCGCTGCAGTGTTGTGGCGGCAACGGCATCGGCAAGGACCTCCCGATCGCGTACTTCTACGAAGCCGTCCGCCGGTTCCGTATCGTCGACGGGGCCGACGAGGTCCACCGCCGCTCGATCGCCCGCTGGGCCTTCGAGGACGTCGACGAGGCCGAGATCGAGAACTCGCTGCAGTTCGACGAGAATCTACGTATCGACGAACTGGACGAGTAACAGCAGCGTCCGTATCGTCACCGACGTTTTTCAACGGACCGTCATCCATCGTCGCTACTCGATCGACAGGCGTACGGTGGCGCGCGCTGTCGGCCGACCGAACGAACGTGAGGTCGGCCGATGTCACTGCGCGAGGGATGAGCGAGCGACCAGTGGGAGCGAGCGAATCGGCTGGGGAGGGAGTGGCCCCTCATCGTTGCCACGGTAGCAGCGTGTTAGTCCTCCGTCCAGACGGTCTCGAGTACACCGCTTGAGTCCACGTCGAAAACCGGTGAACACGATCTGAGTTCCGGTTCCGGAACCGTCAGAAGACGACTACACCCGTTCGATAATCGTCGCGATGCCCTGCCCGAAGCCGATACACATCGTCGAGAGCGCACGGTCCTGCCCGGTACGCTCGAGTTCGTGCGCCAGTTTCGTCATGAGCATCGCGCCGGTCGCCCCCAGCGGGTGGCCGTGGGCGATTGCTCCGCCGTTGACGTTCACGTTTTCCCAGGAGACGCCGGTCTCCTCGAGCCAGGCGGCGACGACCGCAGCGAACGCCTCGTTGACCTCGAAGAGATCGATGTCCTCGAGTTCGAGGTCGGTTTGCTCGAGCACCTGCTCCGTCGCCGGAATCGGGCCCGTAAGCATCGTGACGGGATCGACGCCGACGACCTCGGTCTGGACAATTCGGGCCATCGGCTCCCAGCCGTGTTCCTCGGCGGCTTCCTCGCTGGCGACCAGCAGGGCCGACGAGCCGTCGACGATGCCCGAGGCGTTGCCCGGATGATGCCGGCCGTTGCCCTCCTCGCGGAACGAAAGCGGGAGGTTCGACAGCGTCTCGAGGTCGGTCTCCGGCCGCGGGTGTTCGTCCTGCTCGACGGTGATCGACTCGCCGTCCAACTCGGTCTCGACGGGAACGATCTGGCCGTCGTACCGACCCGCTTCCCAGGCCTCGCCCCACCGTCGTTGGGAGTCGACCGCGATCTCGTCGAGCTCCTCGCGGGAGAAGCCGTACTCTTCGGCGATCCGTTCAGCGCCCTCGCCCTGGTGGGTCAGCTCGTCGAAGTGCTCGAAGTAGGTGTCCGTGACGGCGCTCTTGCCGTCCACGCCGTCGGCCCCGTCGGACCCCATCGGGACGCGAGTCATGTGCTCGACGCCGCCGGCGATCAGCACGTCGTGCTGGCCGGCCATGACGTTCGCCGCGGCGAAGTTGAGCGCCTGCTGTCCGGAGCCGCACATTCGGTTGAGCTGCACGCCGGGAACGACGTCGCCCCAGCCGGCGACCATCGGCGCGAGCCGTCCGATGTTGAGCCCCTGCTCGTCGATCGGCGTCACGCAGCCGTAGATCACGTCCTCGATCGTCTCGGGCTCGAAGTCGTTGCGCGCTCGAACCGCCTCGAGCGGTTTCGCCGCCAGATCCTGCGGATGCGTGTCGCGGAACGAGCCGTCTCGCTTGCCGAAGGGCGTTCGAACCGCGTCGACGATGACTGCCTCGTGCATGGTATAGATCGACTACCACGGCGAGCCTGAAAATGGTTCTGTCCGGTCGGGACCGAAACGGCTCCGTCCGGCGAGGCACGATCGACGTACTCCGTCCGGCGAGGTACGGTCGATCCACTGTCGGCCCGCTTGACTTACGCCGAATCGTAGTACCGAACTCCGTCCTCGAGCCGCGATCGAACCGTCCCTTCGCGCTCGAGTACCTCGAGCGCGCCGACGAGTTCGGGAAGCACCCGCGCCCGTTCGCTGAAACTGTCGGTCAACTCGTCTGCGAGGTCCGTCGCGGTGGTGGTCCCGTCGCGGCCCGCGAGGGCGTCGGCGCAGCCGTCGATCCGGTCCTCGAGGTCCGCGACCGAGCGCTCGAGGGTCTCGTGATAGCTCTCGTGGATCGGGCCGTGGCCGGGATAGACGCGGTCGAAGTCGTAGCGTTGCAGTCGCTCGAGCGCGTCGATGAAGGCGTCGATCCCGTCGCGGACGCCGTCGTCGAAGTTGACGTGGATCGCCGCCGCGCGGAACGGCTCGACGGCCATGTCGCCGGCGAAGACGACCCGTTCGTCGCCGAGCGTCGTCCCGTAACAGTGGTGGGTGACGTGGTGGCCCGGCGTGTAGATGGGGTCGAACTCCCGTTCCCCGACGCGTATCGGCTCGTCGTCGTCGACCCAGACGTCGACCGCCTCGAGCGCCAGGGCGTCGCGATTCGATTCGTGGGCCTCGACCAGCCGGTCGACCGCGGAGTCGATGTACGCCGGGTCGACCCCCGCCTCGGCCAGATTCCGCCTCGTCGCGGCTTCGACGGTCTCGAGATCCCGCGCGAAGCGCTCCCGAATTCGCGTCGGCGCGTGAACGGTCGGATCGCCGGCCTCGCACAGCGTTTCGATCTGCCCGACGTGGTCCGTATGCGAGTGGGTGAGCAGCAGATGGTCGACGTCTTCCGGGACGTATCCGTGGCTGTCGAGCCCGTCGATCAGCTCCGCTCGGCCCTGCTCGCCGGCCATTCCGGCGTCGATCAGGATCGGTTCGTCACCGTCGAGGAGATACGCCGCCGCGTGGCCCGGGGGCCAGTCGACGGTGAACTCGAGGCGGTGAACGCGTGACCGGTCGTCCGCCGCGTCCGGCCGGTTCGTCCGTGACACGAACTCCCATACGGACGCCACCGCTGATACGTTTTGCGACCCGGCAAGCCGTACACGGTTCCGTGACCGTTTCCGGTCGGCTCGTCGGAGCGATTCGCGTACTTATTTAGTGATCGATAGTGACCATCAGACATGGACGACAGCCTCGACACGGTCGTAGTGGAGTTCGACAGCGAAACCGGCGTCGGCACGCTCACGATGAATCGACCGGACGCGCTCAACGCGCTCAGCGGACAGCTCAGAGACGACATCGTCGCCGGCCTGCAACAGCTCGAGGCCGAGAACGACGACGCCGAGGGGATCGCCCTGCGAGCCGTCGTCCTCGAAGGCGCCGGCGAGAAGGCCTTCTGTGCCGGCGCGGATATCGGCGGCTTCTCGGACGAATCGGCAGGCGGGAGTTCCGCGCCTTCCCACTACGATTTCGTCCGCGAGTTCCCGGTGCCCGTCGTCGCCAAGATCGACGGCTACTGTCTGGGCGGCGGCCTCGAGACCGCGCTCGCGTGTGACTTCCGACTGGCGAGCGAGGGCAGCACGTTCGGCTTCCCGGAGGTCAACCTCGGCATCCTCCCCGGTGCCGGCGGCGTCCAGTACGTCTCGAAACTCGCCGGCCCGTCCGTCGCGAAGGAACTCGCGATGTTCGGAAACCACATCTCGGCCGAGCGCGCCGCCGAGGAAGGCATCATCAACCACGTCTACGACGAGGACGCGTTCGACGACGAGGTCAAGGCGTTCGTCACCGAACTCGCCGGGCAGGCGCCGCTCTCGATTCAGGCGATCAAGAAATCCGCCGATATGGCGGTCCACTCGGGACTCGAGGAGGGAATCGCGTACGACGGTCAGCTCTTCGCGGAGCTCCTGAAGACCGAAGACCACGCGGAAGGCGCGGCCGCGTTCGGCGAGGACCGCGAGCCCGAGTTCCAGGGTAGATAAGCGGTCGAACGAGCACGCTGCAGATTTCTCCAGCCCGGTCAACCGCTTTGCGGTGGCGCGCGCTGTCGATCGGACCCGAGCGAAAGCGAGGGCCGAGCGACGACACCGTGCGAGGGATGAGCGAGTAAGCGAGCGAATCGGCTGGGGAGGATGTGGGACTCCTAGCCGCCAGCATGAGTAGCCATCACTATTGGCCTCTACGTCTATGAAGTTGTGACCACACTACTCAAACTGGCACCGATGATTTCCACGCCCTCCCCAGCCGATTCGCTTACTCCTTTTAGTCGTTCGCTCATCCCTCGCACGGCTTCGCGCCGTGGTTCGTCGACGGCGAACCACGACACAGCGCGCGCCACCGCCGATGGATTGCTCCGGCCGCGTAGTACGGCTCTTGCTTGATCGGCTCACCCACGAAAAAATCACGACGGATAGTGCAGCGATTCTAGTCCCACTCCTCGCCGATACCGCGCAGCGAGAACGGCCCGACGGGGAGGTTGTATCCTTCCTCGAGCGCCTTATCGACTTGGTCCTCAGTCGCGATTCCCTCGTCGACGATCTTCTGGGCCTCGGCGCGCATCGCCGCGTGACAGCGGTTCGCGATGAAGCCGTAGGAGCCCGGATCGTCGTCGATGGTGACCCGCGTCTTGTCGAGTTCGTCGACCAGTTCCTCGGCGCGCTCGACGACCGCCTCGTCGGTTTCGGGGGCTTTCACGACCTCGACCATCGACATGATCGGGACCGGATTGAAAAAGTGCATCACGGCCACGCGCGAGGGATCCGAGACGGCGTTCGCGATCGACGTCACGGAGAAGCCGCTCGTGTTCGAGTACAGCGGCTGATCGTCGGTGACCTCGTCTAAGTCACGAAAGACCTGCCCCTTGATCGAGAGCTTCTCGGTAACGGCCTCGATGACGAACTCGGTGCCGTCGGTGGCCTCCTCGAGATCCGTCGTGAACGTGAGTCGCTCGAGCGTCTCCGCCTTCTCGTCCTCGGAGAGGTAGCCGCCCTCGACGGCGTCGTTGAGACCGTAGTTCCCCTCGATGATGCGCTCTTCGGCTTCGGCGGCCAGTTCCTCGTTGATCTCCCGGACGCGAACGTCGTAGCCGTTGCGGGCGAGTACCTGCGCAATTCCAGCACCCATGATGCCGCCTCCGACGACGGCGGCTGCTTGTTGTGCCATGTCCACAACCTCCACAGTAACATTGTTAACGGTTTCGAATGGGTGCTGTGATTCCCACAAGCGGCAAGCGGACGGTCCGAGCCGAATCCGGTGGTCGAAGCCGAAACCTGAGACGCTTCAATCCGCCTTGACGGCGGACGTCGTGACCTTCGGATTCCGGAGTAACGGAACGGAGACGACCAGCAGACAGCTGAAGACGAGCGCGGCACAGAGCGCGTAGGTCCACTGGAAACCGATCGCGTCGACGGCCGGCAGCGCGACGAGCGGGCCGAGACTCAGTCCGATATCCCCCATCACGTTGTAGACGCCGCCCATCCGACCGAGTTCGTCGCCGGGCGTCAGATCGCCCAGGATCGCCATGAGCGCGGGTGCGGCGGCCCCCATCCCAAGCCCGATGAGGAAGATCGCCGCGAACAGGGCCTCGAGCGTGGGTACGTACGCGATAACCAGGAAGCCGACGCTCATCGCACAGAACGCGGGCAGCGTCAGCAGCGTCCGGTCGCTGACGCGGTCCGAGACCCGGCCCATGATCACCGTCGTCGTTCCGGACGTGAGCACGCCGACAGCCATGACGACACCGCTGACGCCCGCGGCCTCGAGCAGCGATAGCTCGAGACCGAAATCGCTCGCGTAGCGGGCGAGCGTCGCGAGGATGACCCCGCCCCAGAGGAACTGAAGGGTGAAGTTGCCGAAGCCGATGACGAGCACCGCCGGACGACCCCGGAGCAAGGTCGGCAGCTCCCGCAGCTTCGCGGAGTCGGTGTCGGCGCCGCCGTGGATGTCCGGGAGAACGAGCGTCGCGACGGTCCCCGCGATCAGCGCGAGGAGGCCGGCGGCGAGGAACGCGATCTCCATGCTCGCGATGTCGGTCAGCACCCCGCCGAGGATGAGTCCGGCCGGGAAGCCGAGCGACTGCCCGCCGCGCAGGTAGCCGACCCAGCGACCGCGATTGTCCGACGTGGTTACGTAGGTGACCGTCGCGAACGCGCCGATGAAGACGAACGCGCTGCCGATCCCCCAGAACAGCCTCGAGAGGACGAAGACGAGACCCGGAAGCGATACCTGTCCGAAAATGGGAATCGTCCCGAGTACGACTTCCGGAACGTACAGCCCGAGAATGTAGCCGAAGGGCGCGAGCGCCTGCGTGAAGAGCCCGACGATCATCGGCGTTCGCGCGCCGACGCGGTCGATGATCGTCCCGGCCGGCGTGTTCATGAACAGCCGCGCGATGCGGTTAGCCGAGAGGATCACGCTGAGCATCAGCGTCGAGATGATCAGCCGCTCGTCGAGCAGCGGCAGCGTCGGAAAGGCGACGCCGGTGGCGACGCCACCGAAGAAGATCCCGGCGATGACCGCGAGGGCGATCGTCCTGATCTCGCCGGACGAGTACGTGTCGTCGTCGGTCATCTGGTTCGGTTCACCGTTTCGGTCTCGCTGTGTTCAAGGTTGTGTTCGATCGGTGTGGCGATTGCCGGTTCTCGCAGCCATCCTGCAGATCGCCGTCGTTGCTGTTGGCGGATCTCGATTCGAGTTCCGTTTCGGAGTCGACGCACGGACGACGTGATACCACGCGTATCGCCTCAGTCCGTGTCGTAGCACGTCTGTCGCCTCAGTCCGTGTCGTACGTCTCCCGAAACTCCTCGCGAAGGATCGTCTTGCGAATCTTGCCGCTCCCGGTCTTGGGCAGTTCCTCGCGAACCTCGACGTACCGCGGGTGTTTGTACGGGGCGAGTTCGCCGAGGACGTAGGCTTCGACCTCGTCCGCCTCGAGTGATTCCTCGTCGGTCGGGACGACCGCCGCGGCGACGGTCTCGCCCCGGCGCTCGTCGGGGACGCCGAAGACGGCGGCCTCGAGCACCGCCGGATGGTCGTAGAGCGCGTTCTCGATTTCGCGGGGGTAGACGTTGTACCCAGCCGTGAGGATCATCTCCTTCTCGCGGCCCTTAATGTAGTAGTAGTTGTCCGCGTCTCGGGAGCCGATGTCGCCGCTCCGGAAGAACCCGTCCTCGGTGAACACCGCCTCGTTGGCTTCGGGGTTCTCGTAGTAGCCTTTCATCACCTGCGGTCCGGCGATGAGGATTTCGCCCTCCTCGCCGACGCCGACTTCCTCGCCGTCTTCGTCGACGATCTTCGAGCGCGTGTGGCCGACGGGCTGGCCGACGCTGCCCGGCCGATTCCCGAGCGTCGACCAGCGGACGGTGTGCGTCGCCGCCGTCGTCTCGGTCAGTCCGTACCCCTCCGAGAGCGACACGCCGAACGTCTCCTCGAACTCCTGTTGTACCGGCTTCGGGAGTTTGTCGCCACCCTGTCCGGCCCGTTCCAGCGCCTCGAGATCGTACTCGTCCGGATCGTAGGCCTCGAGCAGATCGTTGAACATCGTTGCGACGCCGACGAACGCGGGGATATCGTGCTCCTCGACGAGTTCGAGCACCCGTTCGGGATCCCACTGATCGGGCCGCATGAGGTGCAGCGTCCGACCGGCGCACAGCGAACTCATCATCTGGAGCAACCCGGTGATGTGGTACATCGGGAGGATGATCAGCCCGTCGCCCTTGATGGGACTCGCGCTGTAACTCGAGACGCTCTGGGCGATCTGGACTCGGAAGTTCCGGTGGGTAAGTAGGACGCCTTTCGGATCCCCCGTCGTCCCCGACGTGTACGGCTGGAGCAGCACGTCGTCGTCCGACCGTTCGACGAGGCCGCCGTCACCGTCGGTTGCACGATCGCTTGCTGCGAGCGCGGGCAGAGACTCGTGACTGCTGTCGGCGCTCGTGCTGACGAGTTCGGCCTCGAGGTCCGCGACCGCACTGACGACGTGATCGCTAGCCTCGTCCGCGACGACGACGGCCGCCGCGTCGGCGTGGTCAACCTGGTACTCGATTTCGCGGCGTCGATAGGCCGGGTTCAGCGGGCTGGCGACGATACCGCCCCGACAGCACGCCCAGACGACCGCACAGAAGGCGATGCCGTTCGGAATGTAGACGCAGACGCGGTCGTCGGGCTCGAGTCCGAGCGCTCGGAATCCGCGCGTGTATCGTTCGACGAGATCGGCGAACGCCCGGTACGTAACGGTCTCGCCGGCGTGCTCGATTGCAATCTGGTCGGGCCGTTCGGCGACCGCTCTGTCCAGTAGTCGGGCGACGTTCCCATCGTACGGCGACTCGAGGAGCGTCTCCGCTGGAACCAGCTCGAGGTCCTCCATATGACCGCAGATTTGTCGATAACACTGAAAAGCGTATGGGTTCTGGTAACATGGGTCGATCTAAGGATCGAGTGCGGACTCGGTCGGCTCACTCCGACAGTCGCGGCGTTCCCTTGATCGTCATCGTCTCGCCGACGATGTACGACGAGGCGGGACTCGCGAGGAACTGCGCGAGGTCGGCGACCTCCTCGGGGGTGCCGATCGTTCGATCGGCGGTCGTCCGGTCGATTTCGGCGGCGTCGTCCTCGACGCCCATCTGGGACTTGACGCCCTCCGTCGCGACCAGACCGGGCGCGATGCAGTTGACCCAGACGTCGTCTTCGGCCCAGTCGGCGGCGAGCGACGACGTGAAGTTGATGACCGCTGCTTTCGCGGCGCCGTAGGGGCTCATCCGCCTCGAGCCGCGCTGGCCGGCGACGCTCGCGATGTTGATGATCTTGCCCCCGCCGTTCTCGCGCATGTACGCTCCCGCAGCCTGACAGCCGTGGAACGTGCCGTGGAGGTTGATGTCGACGATGGTCTTCCAGCCGTTCTCGCTGATCTCTGCCACCGGGGCCTGAAAACTCGCGCCCGCGTTGTTGATGAACACGTCGAGCGAGCCGAATTTCTCAACAGTTCGCTCGACCAATTCGTCGACCGACTCGCGGTCGCGAACGTCGCACTCGATGGCGAGCGCTTCCCCGTCCGCTTCGCTCTCGTTGATCCCGTCCGCGACGGGTTCGACGTTCTCGAGTTCCCGGGACGTGACGACGACGTTCGCGCCGTCGTCGGCGAACTGTTCGACCATCGCCTTCCCGAGACCGCTCGAGGAGCCGGTGACGACCGCCGTCCGTCCCTCGAGGCTGAACTGGCTGGTCGTCATCCGTCGGTCCTCTCGATCGGTCGGGAGCGTTTCGACTCCAGCGTGGTATTTGCTGACATGGTGCAACAGTTGGTTCGACGATCCGTCAAATAAGTCATTCGACCGGTCACGTACTCGAGAGTCGGGTGCAGGTCACCGCGCGTTCGCCATCCGGATGCGAGGTGAAACCGAGATCACCCGCGAGGAATACAATTATGCGTGCCGTCGAGAAACCAATCCGGCATGGAACGAACCCGGATCGAGACCCCGTCCCGAACGCGGCCGACGGATCGTCAGCACGGATCACCGCAGCGCTCGCTCGCTCGAGGTGTCGCCCGTGCCGAATAAGCCGCTGGCCGACCTCGAGGCGATGGTCGGCGACTCGAAGGTCACCGTCGAGGCGTTCCGGATCGAGGCCGGGAAGGTCGAGGAGTTCGCGCGCTCGATCACGGAGCCCGATCCGGTGTTTCGCGACGCGGACGCCGCGGCGGACCGCGGCTTCGACCGCGTTCCCGCGCCGCTGACCTATCCCCGCGTGAGCCGGTTCCCGCGATATCGGCCCGAGGATATCGAGATGTACGGCTTCGACCTCGGCTTCCAGCCCGAGTACGTTCTCCACGGCGAACAGGCCTACGAGTACGAACGCCCGCTGCAGGTCGGCGACGTGCTGACGGGGACGACGACGCTCGCCAACGTCTTCCAGCGCGAGGGCGGCCGCGGCGGGACGATGACGTTTGCCGTTTACGAGACCGAATACCGGGACGAAGACGACGACCTCGTGCTCACCGATCGCGCGACCGCCATCGAGACGTCAGGGGCCGTCCAGGACGATGGCGACGACGGCGGCGGCGAGGAGTCGACGGACTCGAGCGACGCTGATGATGCGGAGGCCGAAGCCGTCGCCAACGGCGGACGGGTTCCGGAGCCCGAATCGCTCGAGACGGTGTCGTCCGTCGACGACGTCGGCGTCGGCGATACCGGCCCGACGGTCGTCGTCGAGGACCTCGAGCGCAAACACTTCGTCAAGTACGCGGGTGCCAGCGGGGACTTCAACCCGATCCACTACGACGAGCCCTACGCCCGCGGGGCGGGCAACGAGAGCGTCTTCGGACAGGGGATGTTCACGGCCGGCGTCGCCTCTCGAGTGGTGACCGACTGGTTCGGTCTCAAATCCGTCGACTCGTTCGGCGTGCGGTTCCAGTCGCAGGTCTTCCCCGGCGACGCTATCGTCGCGACCGGCGAGATCGTCGACGGCGAGTCCGACGACGGTGTCGTCGAAGTGGATCTCGAGGCGACGAACCACCACGGCGAGACGCTGCTGACCGGGTCGGCGACGGCGACGCTCGACGAGGACTGAACGGAACTGGCGTCTCGAGTCGCTGATTTTCGCGACGAGGTACTGCAGGCCGGTATCTTTCTCCGCGGTGGCGCGCACTGGCGACGGTTCCGAGCACTGCGAGGAAGCGTCGCTATCGTTGCGCGAGGGATAAGTGAACGAGCGAAGCGAGTGAGCGAATCGGTCGGGGAGGGCGTGGATATCCCTAGCCGCCAGTGTGAGTAGTTTACTCGAGTTGCAAGCATCTCAATCTAATCTGCTCGAGTTACCATCAATCCCGATTCAAACAAATGCGAAGAAGACCACCGATTCCACTCACTGCGGTACGAACACGGGTAGCGCAGCCTCGTCGGAGACCTGCCAGAACGTGACCTCGAGCGCCATCCCGATCTCCACCCTATCTGGGTCACAATCCACCAGCGCCAGCAACCGCGGCCCCTCCTCGAGATCCACCGCCGCGACGACGTACGGCGTCCGATCCCCGAAACCGGGTTCTCCCGGGACGTGACACACGGTGTACGTGTACACTTCGCCAACGCCCGAACTCGCCTCGAACGGAGGATCCACAGCCCCACAGTCGGTACAGACGGCTCGCGGGTACAACTGGGCGGTCCCACACTCCTCGCAGTGCTGGTGCACCAACTCCCCCTCGAGCGTCGCCGCCCAAAACTCGCTATTCGCCCCAGTTGGTACCGGAACCGGCCCCTCCCAGGAGTCGCGGCGATCCTCGACGGGCCCCGACTCAGCCCCCGTCATGCTTCCCTCCGGAGGACGACGGTGCTACTCGAGGACAACACGCCACCCGTCCCGTGGGCCACGGCAACCTCCGCTCCATCGACCTGCCGATCGCCGGTATAATCCCCTCGCAACTGCCGGACGGCCTCGATGAGGACGAAGACGCCGAAGTGGCCCGGATGGCAGTACGAGAGCCCGCCACCCTGCGTGTTCATCGGCAACTCGCCGCCCGGTGCGGTTGTTCCGCCCTCGACGAACGACCCGCCCTCGCCGTTCTCGCAAAAGCCGAGCTCCTCGAGGGTCACGAGCGCCGTGTAGGTAAACGAGTCGTAGAGCTGAGCCACGTCCACGTCCGCGGGCGTGATCCCGGCTTCGTCGAACGCCTTCGGCCCGGTTACCGCTGCCCCGGTCGTCGTCATATCCGGCATCTCGCTGATGTCCTGGCGGTGCGTACTGGTCGAGGCTACGCCTGCGACCGAGATCTCCGGCACGCCCAACTCCCGAGCTTTCCCCGCCGAAACCAGCACGACGGCCCCACCGCCGTCCGAGACGAGACAGCAGTCGAGCAGGTTGAACGGCTCGGCGACCGGCCGGGACTCGAGGACGTCGCCGACCGTGATTTCTTCTTGGTGGGCCGCCTTCGGGTTCATCGACGCCCACTCGCGGGTCGAGACCGCGATTTCGGCGAGTTGCTCCTCCGTCGTGCCGTACTCGTGCATATGCCGTTTCGCGGCCATCGCGTACGCACCCGGCGGGCGGAACAGTCCCGTCGGCCGGAGGAAGCCGTCGACGGGGTGGGTTACCTCGAGCGAGCGATCCCGCCCCGGACCGGTCTTGCTGGTCGAGCCGTAGGCGATTACGACGACGTCCGCCCGACCGCGGGCCATCGCGTCGCCGACGTGCCCACAAAAGTGTTCGAACGAGGAGCCGCCGATCTCGGTGCCCTCGAGCAGCGAGGGTTCCTCGAGGTCCAGATACTCCGACAACACGAGCGCGGGCATGTAGTCGTCGCCGCCCGCGACGGCGACGCCGTCGACGTCCGAGAGGGCGAGTCCGGCGTCCTCGAGCGCTCGCACCGTCGCGATCCCGGCGTTGTCGAGCCAGTTCCGATCGGGCGTCTCGCCGAGGTCGCTCTCGGCGACGCCGGCGACGATCGGCTCAGCCATGGCAGTGCCTCCGGACGGCGAATGCGGTCATACCCTGCGTTTTTCCGACGGTCGCTAAATAGGTTGTGGTAGTTTACCACGGTGGGTGGTGGCACGATCCTCATCACCCGAATTTTGGGCGTCCCTCCCGTCAGGTGGTTCGAGCGAGACAGTCGTTGAACCAAGTCGACTCGTGAGCACGCAAACTATTATGTGAGTGGGTTGAGTTATCACGGACCGTACCATGTCCGAGCCCGACGTCGAAGAGATTCGAGCACAGCTAGTCGACGCGTTCGAGGGTGCAGACTACCCCGTATCGAACCCGATGGAGTTCCTGCCGGCGCTGCCGAACGGTCCCGCCACGACGTTCGAGTCCGGCGACTTCTCGATGTCGATCATGGAGCTCCAGAACGCCTCCGACGGCGGCGACGACCGATTCCCCTACCACGGTCCGGAGGAAGTCGCCGACGACATCGTCGAGGGACTGCAGGACGCCGGCGAACTCCCGTCCGAGTAGGTCTGGGTGGTCGTTTTTTTTTTTGGCGATAGCGTCCTCGAGAAGCGAACTCGGGCGTCACCTGAGCAGTCGTATGTAGCGATCGTGTTGCGTGGGAAGATTTAATCTCGTCTGGCAAGATAGTTGGCTCGCTGTCACGAGTGACAACACAATGATGCTCACTGACGAACAAGAGATGATCCGCGACTCCGTCCGCGAGTTCATGGACGAGGAGATCGCACCCGAGTTGCCCGAAGCCGACCGAGAGCCCCTCTCGAAGGACGACGCGATCAGCTACATGCAGCAGATGGCCGAAATCGACGTCGGCCCCTACGCCGAGGAGCGCTTCGACGACCCGCTGACGAGTACGATCGTCAGCGAGGAGGTCTCGAGAGTCTGGCCGAGCCTCCAGGTGACGATGGGGATGTCACTGCCCGTAACGATGTTCGAAATCTTCTCCGAGCGGACGCGAGACGCCTACGCGGAGGAGTACGAGGACGACAGACTCGTCGGCTGTTTCGCCATCACCGAACCGGCCGGCGGCTCCGATACGAAGGTGCCGAACACCACTGCGAAAAAAGACGGCGACGAGTACGTCATCAACGGCGAGAAGACGTGGGTGTCGAACGCCCCCATCGCCGACATCGCGCTCGTCGTCGCGTGGGACGACGAGGCCGACCGGCGGGACATGTTCCTCGTCGACCAGAAAACGGCCGGGTTCGATACCCGTCCCCTCGAGAAACTCGGCTGGAAGGGGTCGCCCACGGGCCAACTGTTCTTCGACGACTGCCGCGTCCCACAGGAGAACAAGCTCTCGCGGGCGGTGATGGAGGCCATGAGCGACGGTCGGATGGGCCCGAGCGAGTCCTCGTTCGCCACCGGTGGCGGTGCCGGCGGCAATCCGCTAAACACGATGTTCGCCTCGATGCGCAACGGCATGGCCGCTATCTCGGTGGGGATCATGCAGGCGGCCTACGAGGCCGCACTAGAGTACGCGACCGACCGCGAGGTCTTCGGGAAACCGATCGGACAACAGCAGCTGATTCAGGAGAAGCTGTACGATATCCGTGCAGGTCTCGAGACGGGACGGCTCCTCACCCGCCACACCGCCCAGAAGATCGCCGAGGGCGACGAGGAGGCGCGGATGCTCTCCTCGCTGTCGAAGGGCTGGGTCTGCGAGAAATCGGTCGAGGTGGCCGACGATGCGATGCAGATCTACGGCGGGAACGGGCTGTCGACGGACTATCCCCTCGAGCGCTACTACCGGGACGCCCGCACGATGACGATCCCTGATGGCACGACCGAGATTCAGAAACTCATCGTCGGCTACGAACTGACGGATATGCAGGCCTACAAGTAGTCGGCATTCGGTCCGTTGGTATTCGGTACTGGTGATGGGTGTCCTGACTGACCGACCACCGAGAACCCGTTGCAACGATTCGTCTCAGCCGTTGGCTGACGACTCTTTTCGGATGAGGATTACGGTGTCTGTTCCCTTTCATCGTGAAAGCTGACCGCTAGATTTACGCCGTTCTGTGCATATGTTTGTCGTATGACTTTCCAGTCGTGGGTGGGGCCCGCCCGGGGGAGACGGATGGCCACGTGCGCCCATAGTGGACGCCAGTTCGACGTCTGTACGAGTCGCAAACTCGAGGGTCGGCTGTGTACGAACCGCGGACTCGAGGACCGGCGACTCAGAACCGGTGTCGCCAGTCGACGGTGCCACCGCAGATCGGATCAGCGCGGCGACGGAGTGACCGCCTGAGATGTCGGACGCAGAGTTCAGCCTGATCGACGAGAAGATCGGGCTGTTCGGCGGTACCTTGCTGATCGTCGGCAACGTCATCGCGATGACGGCGTTTCTGTTGCCCGCCCACCTCATCGCCGACGACGGACTCGGTCCCGAGGTCGCGGTCGCGATGTTGCTCGTGATCCTCCCGGTCACGTTCAGCATCCTCAGCACGCTCCAGATCGGCGGAGCCATGCCGGCCGCCGGCGGGAGCTACGTCTACGGCTCGCGGCTGATCGGCCCCTTCTTCGGCTTCCTGCTGCCGTGGCTCGTCATCCCGTCGATCTGGCTGGGCCAGCTCTATCTCGCCTTCGGCTTCGCCGAGTTCATGCAGTTTTTCCCCACCTTCGACTGGATTCCGATGTGGGCCCTGATGTACGCCGTCATGATCCCGTTTATCGCCCTCAACATTCTGGGGATACGGCTGGTCACGCAGGTCCAGATCGTGCTGGTGTCGATCATCATCGGAGGCATGTTGCTCTTCATCGTCCCGGGAACCTTCGAAATCGACACGGCGAACTACTCCGGAATGTTCGAGTCGGGGACCGGGGCCTTTTTTGTCGCTCTCGTCTCGCTTTCGATCGCGATGCACGGCTTCAACCTCGCGACGGACCTCGGTGAGGAACTCGAGGATCCGGTGACGAACATTCCGCGGGTGCTCGGACTGAGCGCCATCATCTCGATCTCGCTGATGACGGCGCTCGTCGTCGTCGCCGTCGGCGTCGTGCCGCTCGACTTCTACGTCGAGAACCGCGACGCGGGGGTCGCCTACGCCGCCTTCGAGTTCCTGCCGACCGCGGGCGCCTACCTCGTCGCGACCGCGGCCGTCGTCGGCGCGTTTACGTCGCTCAACACGCTCTATACGGCCTACTCCCGACAGCTGATGCGAGCCGCCCGCGACGAGGCGATTCCGCTGTTCTTCGCGAAACTCCACCCCGAGTACCAGACGCCCTACCGCGCGATCCTCCTGCTGGCCGTCCCCGCACTGATCATGGTCCCGCCGATCAGTTCGACGACGCCGGTCTTGATGGCCTCGGTGCTCGCGATGACGTCGCTGATCGGAGCGATCATCAGCTCCGTCGCGCTGTGGAATCTGCCCAAGCGATTCGAGCGACGCTACGAGTACTCGATCTACAAGCTGCCGTTGCCCGTCCTGAAGTTCGTCGCCGTCGCGAGCGCGCTCGTGGCGACCGTTTTCCTGGCCGGCGTCTCACTGGAGCTGGGATGGGTGCTCGGGATCATCCTCGGTTGGATGGTACTCGCCTATCCGGTCTACAAGTATCGCGTCCGCTCCCTTCGAGCGAAGAAGGGCGTCGACCTCGAGAAGCGGATGAAATCGTTACACGACTACGAGGAGGAACGCGCCGAAGCCGGTTCGCGCGCCGGTCGTGAGAACGAGTCCGACTCCGGTCGGGAAGTCGAGACCGATGCCGAAGACTGACGACCCCACCCTGCGTATCAGCTCGCGTGGACCGTCCGAAACCCACTCTCGGCCGATCAGCCGACCGCTGTCGTGCGGGTGAGCGACGATGAGCGTATTAGACTGGATTCCGACGAAACGAGTGCCCGACCCCGACCCCGAGTCGGCGTCGCCAGCGCTGCTCAAGCGTCGCGCGATCGCCACCGTGATCGATCTCGTGATCTGTTACGTCCTCATCGAGACCGCGATACTGGCGGTGTTGATGGTCGTGTTCCTCGAGTACTTCCTTGCGAACACGGGTGAAGCGATCGCACTGAGCATCGTCGGACTCGTGCCGGTGTATCTACTCTATACGTTCGTCTTCGAGTGGCGGTACGCTCGGACGCCGGGGAAGAAACGAATGGGAATTCTCGTCGTCGACGACGACGGAAGCCGGCTCTCAGCCCGTAGTGCGGCGATTCGAAACGTACTGCGGTACGTCGATTGGCTCCCCGTCGGCTACGCCCTCGGCTGGCTGTCCGTTCGCAGATCTCCACGCGGTCGGCGACTCGGTGATCGGCTCGCCGGGACGCTCGTCGTTCGTCCAGTTACGGAGGCCCAACCGCTGTATTCGACGGATCGAGCTACAGAAAACGCCGACGAACAGCCCGCTGAGTAGCGGTCAGTAGTCCGCCTGCTGATTGACCTGTTCCCACCGATCTTCGTACTGATCGACACCCCACTCGTAGACGTCTTCGGCGTCGTTGTCGTCGACGAGCAACCGGTTGACCATCTGGGCCTGAATGTCGAACGTCTGTACGTGAAGGGTCTCAGGACTCGAGACCACCTCGGGGCTGTCCATTTCGGGAACGAGCTCCTCCATGATGTACTCGTTCTTTGCGAGGAACGCGCCGTCGTGCATCTCGAAGACCTCGGCGCTGCGGTACTCCTCGTCTTCGATGATATCCTCGTACGGCGGGATAAAGCGCATCGGTTCGACGAGCGAGACGTCGACGTGATGGTCGGCACCGTACATCATCCGTTTGAAGTCGCCAGCCTCGTCGGGGTTGCTCGAACCCTCGATGATCGGCGTCCCGTTGACGAGTACCCACCCGCGCGTGATCGGATCGGATCCTTCTCGAGCCGGGATCAACGCCTGCTCCGTCGCGAGGCCGATCGGCTCCGCGGGGGTCCCGATCGTCGGGCCACAGAGCCACGCGTTGTTCATGAAACACTGGCCGAACCGGCCGCCGATCCAGTACTCGATGGTTTCCGACCAGTTCAGGCTCGACGGATCGGGCGAATACTCGGACAGTTCCTCGAGCATCTCGAGGACGGGCATGACGTGCTCTTCGTCGAACCACAGTTCGATGTCGCCGCCGTTTTCTTGCCAGACGTCGCCTCCGGAGTTGTACAGCCAGTTCGAGAAGTCCGACCCCGCTTTCCCATCCGGCTGACCCGGGATTCCGAACCCGCGCATCTCTTCGAAGTCGCCGCCGGCTTCGTCGATCGCTTCGGCGTTTGCGAGGAGTTCGTCCCACGTCTCGGGAACCTCGAGGTCGAGCGCCTCGTAGACGTCCGAGCGGTAGTTGAAACAGCCGCCCACGTAAACGCCGTGGGGGATCGAGTGCGTTTCGTCGTCCCGGTCGCCGGTCATCGGCTGGAGCGTGTACTTGAACAGTGCGTCGCCCCACTCGTCTTCTAAGTCGTCGACGACGTCGTCGACCTGTCGCGTCAGCCCCTGGTTGATCAGGTCACCGATCTCGGAGGTCGTCGCGTGGTAGAACTCGGGTGCATCGCCGGACTGCATCAGCGTCGCGAGTCGTTGTTCTCCGGTTCCCTGGAAGCCGGTGTACTCGACCTCGATCGGGACGTCCGACTGATCTTCCCAGGCTGGAATGAGTACGTCATCCCAGTGATTCTCCCAGTCATCACCGTCGAAGTCGGTCAGAACGTGTATTTCGTCGTCGTCGTCACCGCCGCCGAGACACCCCGCAAGGAGTCCAGCCGCACCGACTCCAATTCCTTGTAGTGCTCGCCGCCTGTGAATACCATTACCCGGCATGTATCGTGTGTGTTGTTAACAATCATTATAAAACTATCGTTTATTTTACCGCTTCTTTGCCGAGAAGCCGTCGTTACAACCGAACGAGACGCGTTTGGATACGGATCAGTACATCGTTCAACCGGTGTTCGGTCGGACACGGCAGCGATCACCGGTACCGAATAACGACGGACCGATCGCGATCGGCAGGGCTGTGACTACTGGATTCGGAGACCGCTTTTCGGATCGAACGCTTTCATCGCGTCCGTGTCGAACTGCAGGCCGTACTGTTGTTCTCCGCCGCGGAACCGCGGCGGCGTGACGACGGTGATCCGACCGAGCGGCGTGTCGAAGAGACTGTGGGTCTGATCACCGAGCGTTTCATCGAACACGTGGTCGCCGGTTACACCGTCGTTCGGATCCTCGACAACCGTAATGTCCTGCGGTCGAATCCCGATCCGCACGTTCCCACCCGAATACTGCGCGAGTGCGTCCGTCGTCGTGATCTGGTGGACGTCGTCGCCGATACTGAGATCGATGGTTCCGTTCTCCCGATTGACGCCCGCGTCGAAAAACTCCATATTCGGTCGTCCGATGAACTCGCCGACGAACGACGTCTGGGGTTCGTCGTACACCTCCTCCGGCGGACCGACCTGCTCGAGTTCCCCGTCGTTCATGACGGCGATCTGGTCGCTCATCGTCATCGCCTCCTCCTGATCGTGCGTCACGTACATCGTCGGACAGCCGACCTTGTCGGTCACTTCCGCGAACAGCGGCCGCAGTTCGTGTTTGAGTTTCGCGTCCAGGTCACTCATCGGCTCGTCGAACAGGAACATCGCAGGCTCTCTGACGATGGATCGTCCCAACGCGACGCGCTGTTGCTGTCCCCCCGAAAGCGAGCTTGGATGTTTGTCCAGCTGATCGACGATCTGGAGCATCTCCGCGGATTCGCGCACTCGCTCGTGGCGCTGTTCCTTGCTCATCCCCTCGAGTTTCAGCGGGTAGGCCATGTTCTCGCGGACGGTCATGTGGGGGTAGAGCGCGATATCTTGGAACAGCAGGGCGATTCCCCGTTGCTGGACCGGGAGATCGGTGACGTCGTGGTCGCCGAACATGATTTGCCCCGAGGTCGCGCTCTCGAGGCCAGCGACACAGCGTAGCGTCGTCGTTTTCCCGCATCCGGATGGACCGACGAGCGTGATGAACTCCCCGTCCTCGATGGTGAGGTTGAAGTCGTCGACGGCGACGAGCGATCCGAACTTCTTCGTGAGGTTCTGAATGTTGATTTCGACCATGGGTTCGTGTTGTGTGTGGTGTTGAAGTGGTGTGTGGTTGTCTAGCTGTGCTTCAGAGCGCCCGGATCTTGAATCCCTTCAGGAGATACGACTGCAGGAAGAACGCGAACAGCAACGCCGGTAGCGAGACGAGCAGGCTGATCGCCATGAACTCGGCCCAGCCGGTCTCCCACGAGGAGGTAAACACGCGGAAGATGCCCGGCGGGAACGTCGTGGCCTCGTTCGACGGCATCAGGATGTAGGAGATGGTGAAGTCGCCCCACGCGATCGCGAACGCGAACACCGAGTTGGCGATCATCGCCGGCTTGGTCTGTGGGACGATCACGTCCTTGAACCCCTGCCATCGCGACGCACCGGCGACCCATGCGGACTCCTCCAGCGAGGTCGGTATGGTCTGGATGTACTTCCACATCAGCCAGACTGCAAACGGCATCGACAACGCGCTCAGCGCGATGATCAGTCCGACGTACCTGTTCAGGAGCCCGAGGTAGTCCCAGATGAGATACAGGGGGATCGCGATCACGATCGGGCTGAACATGTAGCCCACCAGCAGGAAGCGGGCCACCTTGACCTTGTGTTTGTAGTCGAACCGCGCGAGACCGTAGCCGGCGATCAGCGAGACCACGATAACGGTGATGACGACCCCAGTGGTAACGATGATACTGTTGAGGAGGTATCGACCGACCGTTGGGTTGAAGACGATATCGAACTGCTCGACCGTGAACGTCTCCGGGGTCGGCAGGAACGTGATCCCGTCCTGAATACCCTCACGCGTCGTGAACGCGCTCTGGGCCATCCAGTACAGCGGGAACGCGAGGATCAGCAGCAACGTTGCCACGCTGCCGTAGAGGCCCGCTCGGTAGATGATGCTGCGGTAGGTGTGTGAGACCCGGAACGTGCGACCGAACGCCGGCTGGTCGGATTCCTCTTCGGTGCTCATGTTTCCACCTCCTCGCTCGGATTGGCGTACTTCAGGTAGACCAGCCCGAACGCGAGCAGGAACAGGAACATCACGATGGCAATCGCGTTACCCATGCCGTAGGCGCCCAGATCGAACGTCTCCCGGTAGGCGAGGATCGGCATCGTCGTGGTTGCGCTGCCCGGCCCACCCTGGGTGAGCTGCCAGATGATGTCGTACTTGTTGAACATGAACACCGCGCGGAGGAAGATCACGACCAGTATGGCTCCGTAAATACGCGGAAGCGTGATATCCCGGAACATCTCCCACGTCGTCGCCCCACAGACCTTCGCCGCCTCGTAGAAGCGGTCCGGAATCGACTGGAGTTGGGCGAGCGTAAACAGCGTCACGAACGCCGAGAACTTCCAGCTACTGATGATGACGACCGTGATCATCGAGAGGCTCGTGTTCCCGAGCAGGTAGTCGTCCCAGAGACCCAGTGAGCTCCCGGCCGCGTGTAGGACACCGTCGTAGGGATCCAGCATGAACAGGAACATCATCGTGACGATGATCGTCGGAATGAGGTACGACGTGAACACGAGCGTACTCAGGATTCGGCTCCCGCGGGAGATCTTGTTCAGGACGAGCGCCATCCAGATACCGACCGTGAGCTGAATGACCGTCGATCCGATCATGAACACGAACCCGCGCCACATCGAGCCCCAGAATCGATCGAGCTGGAAGACCTCGATGTAGTTGTCGAATCCGACGAACTCCCACTGTGGGTTCAACAGGGGAACGCTGTGGAGTGATGCCAGGATTGCAAAGCCAATCGGGATCAGTGCAACGAGCGTATACAGGGCCACTACTGGCAGAATTGTCAGCCAGCCCCAGAAGTCGTCTGAGGTAATTTCGAACCTCCCGATCGAAAACCCGTCGTCGTAGAACCGACGAGATCGATCTAGTGGCTCGAGATCGGTTGCCATGCCATCACAATACACAAGGTATATGTTAACAGTTTCGCTGTTGGCAGGATGAGTAGCCGTTCACAGATTCTTACAAAAGCCACACTATCTCGACCACTATCCGATTTAGTCGAGTATACAGTACCTTATTCGCCAAGAAGTGTCTAAAAGGCCATTTCCTTCCACAACGAGTCGTTCGAAGTTGGCACGATGATCGGTCGCAGATTACCAAATACAACCGGTTTACAGTTCCTCTAGCGGCGCCACTCGAGCGACGGAACCACCTGATGACGAGACGGCAGCTATCTCTGGGGCGGGGATACCAGCTATCCCTAGGGCCGAGATACCAGTGATACCAGGTATCGACACGCACTATTTTACCAGTTCCGGCAGTACGGTAGGCCATGGAACGACGACACGGGCCTCAGTTGCGAAGACGGTGTCAGCTACTCAGCAAGCGGTCACGGTCGACCGACCATCGACGCGGTCGGCAACAGCGGACGGATACCGCCGGCCGGAACCGGCAGGAACGAGCCGACGGGGCAGGCTCCCGGACGGTGAGCGTATGACCATCGTCGTTACACCCTACGTATTCGGGGGCGGTGGCCCGATTCTGCTCGAGGAGATCCGCCACCGCCGGTCCGACATCGACCTGGTGCATCCCGACGAGGACGATCTGCTCGAGGTAGTCGCCGAGGCGGAGATCGTCGTGACCGGTCGACTCCCCGAGGAGGTGCTGGCCGCGGCCGACGATCTGCGTTGGGTGCAGGCGCTCAGCGCCGGGACGGACGCCTACGATCACGACGCGCTCGACGCTCGCGACGTCGCGCTGACGACGGTTTCGGGGATCCACGCGAAGCCGATCGCCCAGCAGGTGTTGGGCTATCTGCTCCACTTCGAACGGCGATTCGATCGCGCGATCGCCCAACAACGAAGGAAGACGTGGGAGCGATACACCGGCGGTGAGCTCGGCGACCACACGGTCGGAATCGTCGGCCTCGGCGCGATCGGGTCGCAGATCGCAGACTACTGTACCGCGTTCGACGCCCGCGTGATCGGAACGAAACGCGATCCGACCGACGCTCCGGCGGCCGTCGACGCCGTCTACGGTCCGGACGGGCTCGAGACCGTCCTCGCCGAGAGCGACTACCTCGTGCTCGCCTGCCCGCTCACCGAGGAGACGCGCGGACTGATCGACGCGGAGGCGCTGGCGACGCTCGCCGACGATGCCGTCCTCGTCAACATCGCCCGCGGCGAGGTCGTCGATCAGGAAGCGCTCGTGGACGCCCTCGAGGCCGACGAACTCGGCGGTGCTGCGTTAGACGTCTTCGAGGAGGAACCGCTGCCCGAGGCGTCACCGTTGTGGGACCGCGACGACGTGCTCGTGACGCCACACATGGCCGGATCGACCCCCCACTACTGGGAGCGCTGTGCCGACGTGTTCGTCCGGAACTACGACCGATTCCGGGACGGCGAGGCCCTCGAGAACCGGGTCGTCTGAGTCGAGTGCCCGATCGACCGACGGTCGGTTACCGACCCGTCGACGTCCCGTTTCGGCGGTAGATTCAAGCCTCGAACCGTCGATCACACCGTATGTCAACGCTTCGCATTGACGCGAACGTGCCGCATCTTTCAACCGAGACCGGCGACGCCGCCGAACGCGCCGAGGAACTCGGCTTCGACGGCGTCTGGACGGCGGAAACTGACCACGACGCCTTCCTCCCGCATCCGATCATCGCGGATCGGACCGAGCGGATCCAACAGGGCACGCGCATCGCGCTCGCATTTACTCGGAGTCCGATGGCCCTCGCCTACACGGCCTGGGATCTCGCGCAATACTCCAACGGGCGGTTCGTCCTCGGTCTCGGCACGCAGGTCAAGGGACACAACGAACGACGGTTCAGCGTGGACTGGGAGTCACCAGGTCCCCGACTGCGCGAGGTCGTCGAATCGCTGCGCCACATCTTCGACGTCTTTCGGGGCGAGGCCGAACTCGACTACGAGGGCGAGCACTACTCGTTTTCGCTGATGACCGAGACGTTCGATCCCGGGCCGATCGACCACCCCGACGTGCCGATCTACATCGCGGGCGTCAACGAGTACAACATCCGGCTAGCGGGCGAACGCTGTGACGGACTGGCGATGCATCCGTTCAACACACCCGCGTACGCGAGCGACGTTATCGCCCCTACGGTCGCCGAGGGAGCGGACCGCGCCGACCGATCTCTCGAGGACGTCGCCCTCTCGGCGAGTCCGTTCGTCGTGACGGGCGCAACCGAAGACGAGCGTGATCGCTCGCGCGAGGAGGTTCGCCGTCGAATCGCGTTCTACGGCAGTACGAGGACTTACCACGACGTCCTCGAGCACCACGGCTGGGGCTCGATCGGCGAGGAACTCCACGACCTCTCCAGAGACCAGCGATGGGAGGAGATGGCCGACCGCGTCACGGACGAGATGCTCGCGACGTTCGCGATCGAAGCGCCGCCCGAGGAACTCCTCGACCGTGCTCGAGACGCCTACGGCGGGATCGCGGACCGACTCGTCCTCCCCCTCGATCAGGGTGCAGCCTTCATGAACGAGTAACGACGAACGCCGTCGGAGCTGTCGAACGAGACGCGGCCCCGTCGCTCCAGCGTTCCGAGCGCGCCGAGGGTGTCGAGCAACTGCGCCGGATACCGAACCTCGCCGGCGCGGTTGCGGGTGATCTCCATCGGCGTCGCCGGCCCAACGGTCACGACGGCTTCGAGGGTCGCCCCAGTGAGCGACTCGAGTTCGTTCCGCGTGAACTCGATGGTCTCCTGGTACGTCGTGAAGACCGGCCCGTGACCGGGGAAGATCCGATCGTACGACCGGGACTCGAGTCGGTCCATGGCGTCGTGAAACGCGTCGACAGCCTCGTAGGCGCCGTGGTCGATCCCGACGTGGATCGCCCCGGGTCGGAACGGTTCGACGAGCGCGTCGCCGCTGAAGAGAACGCGCTGGTCGCCGACCGTCGTTGCGAGGCTCGCGTGATCGATCTGATGGCCGGGCGTGTGGATGGGGTCGAACTCGAGATCCGCGACCGAGAACGAGTCGTCGAACGCGAAGCCGACGGCCTCGTCCGGGGCGAGCAGTCGCCGGTTGCGTTGCAACGAACTCCTGGCGCGTTCGACCTCGCGTTCGATCGCCTCGCCCCGGTAGCCCGCCGAGCGGCCGACTTCGCGGACGCCGTCCGCCAGATCGTCAGGATTTCGCTCGAGTCGCTCGAGGACGGGTTCGGGCGCGTAGACGGTCGCGCCCGCCTCGCGCAGCAACGGCACCTGGCCGATGTGGTCGCTGTGGGGGTGGGTAACGACGACCGCCTCGACGTCTCCCGGCTCGTAGCCGCGTTCGGCCAGCCCCTCCCGGATCGTCTCCTCGGCCCGGTCGCTGGGGTCTCCGGCGTCGACGAGGATCGGTGCCGGCGTCTCGAGCAGGTAGGCCGCCGCGTGTTTCGGCGGCCACTCGATGTCGAACTCGAGTCGCGTGATCTCCGTTTCGGCTGGTCCCGTCGCCGGGTCCGTCGGTTTGCTCATCGGCCCGCCTCAGATTAGCTCGCGGGCGATCGTTCGTTTCTGGATCTCGTCGGTACCCTCGAAGATGCGGAACACCCGCGCGGAGCGGTAGTTGCGTTCGATCGGAAGCTCCTTCATAAAGCCGGCGCCGCCGTGGACCTGCATGGCGATGTCGGCCGCGTCGTTCGCGAGTTGGGCGCCGCGGAGCTTCGCCATCGACTCCTCCTTGCGGGCGCGCTCGCCGTTGTCCATCTTCCAGGCCGCATAGCGGTAGAGCTGGCGAACCTGCTCGATGTCCGTCGCCAGTTCGGCGAGCTGGAAGGAGACGCCCTGTCTGTGCCCGATCGGCTTGTCGAAGGTTTTCCGGTCGCGGGCATACTCGACGGAGATATCGAGTAAGTACTGGGCGGTGCCGACGGAGCCCGCGGCGATGTTGATCCGGCCGCCGCCGATCCAAGACATCGCCGACTGGAACCCGCGGCCAACTTCGCCGAGCACCTGATCCTCGCCGACTCGGCAGTCGTTGAAGTAGAGTTCCGAGTGCGTTCCGGGGGTCATCCCCATCGCGCGGTGGATCGTGCCGACCTCGAAGCCGGGGTTGTCCGCGTCGACGAGGAAGCAGGTGATCCCCTCGAGATCGCCGTCATCACCGCTCGTTCGCGCGAAGACCATCGTGAAGTCCGCGTACGGGCCGTTCGTGATGTAGCACTTCTGACCGCTGATCACCCACTCGTCACCGTCCTTCTCGGCGGTCGTGTCCATGTAGTGGGCGTCGCTCCCGTGGCCCGGCTCGGTGAGCGCGAAACAGGTCGTGATCTCGCCGTCCATCAGCGGTTGAAGGTACTCCTCGCGCTGGTCTTCGTCACAGGCCAGCAGGATCGGAGTTGGGCCGCCCGCGCCGCCGAAGATGGCGCTGTGGAACCCCGGCGGCCGGTTCGACATGTGTTCGCCGACGATCGCCCGCGTGAGGATATCGACGTCGCCGCCACCCGCCTCCTCGGGCATCGTCATCCCGTAGAAGCCCGCTTCGACTGACTTCTGCCGGATCTGTTCGACGATGTCGCGGTATTCGGGGACCTGCCGGTGATTCTCGTCGACGATGTGTTTCTCGTAGTCCGCCCCGAGGAACTGATCGTACTCGTTCTCGAGCGGTTTGACCTCCTGATCGACGAAGTCGTCGAGTGCCTGCTTGATCTGCACCGCTTCGGACGGTTCGCTAAAGTCCATAGCCTATATGACAGAACGTGGTACATAAGTGTTATCGTGTCGCATACGTCTGCCGGGAGGAGATGAATCGGTCTCTCTCGAGCGCCAATCGAACGCAAGCGTTCGACAGAACAGAACAATTATGTCACCCCAGCGGCAACCTATTGGTATGACAATCCAGGGCACGGATAAGGGCGACAGGGTGCAATCGGTCGTCAAGACGCTCGATATTCTCGAGGCCCTCTGGCAGTCCGAGGGCGCGGGCGTTACCCAGTTGACCGAGCGGACTGGCCTCCCGAAGAGTACGGTTCACGCCCACCTGACGACGCTCCGCTCGAAGGGGTACGTGGTCCAGGACGGCGACGAGTACCGACTCGGCGTTCGATTCCTCTCCTTTGGCGAGCACGTGAAACACGCCGAACCGCTGTACGCTGCGTCCGAGACGCCGATCGAGGACCTCGCGGACTGGACCGGCGAGCGCATCCTCTGTTCAACTGAGCAGAACGGCCTCGGAACCGTCATTCGGGCCTGCGACGGAGAGCGATCGGTCTCCTCGAGTATCAGCGTCGGGACGCCGACGTACCTCCACTGTTCGGCCGCTGGAAAGGCGATGCTCGCTCACTTCGATCGGTCGAAAGTTGATCGAATCGTCGACACCTGGGGGCTCCCGGCCTTTACGGACGAGACGATTACGGATTGGGCGACGCTGGAAGCCGAACTCGAAGCCGTCCGCGAAGACGGTGTCGCGTACAATCAGGGGGAGTATCTTCCCGGTATCAGCGCGGTCGGCGCTCCTGTACTCGACAACGACGGTGACGTTCACGGCGCACTGACAGTCGTCGGCCCACAACATCGACTCGAGAACGAGTGGGAACACGAGGAACTGCACAATCAGCTGCTCTCGGCTGCGAACACGATCGAAGTCAACCTCCTGTTCTCGGAGTGAGCCCGCATCGCAGTCTGTCTCGATCGTCGGCGTTCAGCTCGACTGAACAGCACTCAGAGGCGAGATCGACTGCCAGGTCCGTGTGTCTTAACATCTCAGCGAAGATTGTGCTCGATTACCGCGTTCCGTCTGTCCGAACGAAGTCTAATTTACAACCATATGGTTGTAATTTTCCCAACCGTCGATCGACAGTTGTCGTCGTTCGCGGAACCGGCAACGTCCCTCGAACGTAGTGGAACGCCATCACGATTGTTCACGGGAACGCTCCGTTTTTAGAGTTATATAGCGGTAGTAGTGGCCCCTGTAGGCGGTTTTCGTCGACTCGGAAATGAAGATTTTGAGGAAGTCGATGCTGTATATGTATTCTAAACTATTATATTAAAATCAAATAATTTTATAACATTCTCAATAGTGTTTCGAGCTACTACCAGAATATGTATATTATGATCGACTGTTTGTGGACCAGAGACTATTTCCGCTCCGTTTTGAGCTCGAGACCGACCAATTTGAGGGCGCAAAAATATCCGCCATACATGGCCCTATACATCGATATCGATTAGAGTGGTCATTGGCATTTCGCTTCGTACGACACGAGCACCGATACAAGGTCGCTCGTTCCGTGCTAAACTATCAGAAAGACATCTATCACAAAAATCACTCAACTCAAAATAATTATGTGTGTTTAGTATATTATTTATTTCGAGGAATGTATTTTCGGTCGGATGGTCTGCGAACTTGTTACCTTTCGCACAATGCTGGCAGTTCGATTAATGGCCGTCTGGGCCAAACGGATCGATGGGATGGGAGTGGTCACAAGACTTCGACTGATCATCGGCGACGACGGAGAGTTGTACGAGTGTCGCAACTGTGGGTCGAAGTTCGACCACGAACCGGACACGTGTCCGACCTGTGGGTCGGCCGAAATCGCTCACTACGAGTTTTAAACGAGTCGCCATTTTCAACGCCGCTGGCCGTTGAGATCCGTCCATACAGACGGTAGTCCGGAACCGACTGTGCCGGTCGATTGCGCGTCGCAGTGTCGATCTCCGGCGGCGACGAAGCCATCCGTCTGGACGGCGAAAAACGGGCATGAATCACTCGAGTGCGGATGCGACGACCGCGCCAGCGAGCGAGCAGGACGCGAGGACGCCGACGGCGGACGAGACGAGAACGGCGACGCTCGGAATGGGCTGCTTCTGGGGTCCCGACGCCCGCTTCGGTGCGATAGAGGGCGTCGTTCGAACGCGTGTCGGATACGCTGGTGGGACGTCGCCGACCCCCAGCTACCACTCGCTCGGGGACCACACCGAAGTCGTGCAGGTCGAGTACGATCCTGATACACTGGGCTACGACGATCTACTCGAGGTCTACTGGACGAACCACGACTGGGGATCGACGGCGCCCAAACGCCAGTATCGGAGCGTCGTCCTCGCGGCTGACGACGACCAGTTGGCGGCTGCCGAGCGGTCCCGAGACGTACTCGAGGAGCGGACCGGCCGATCGGTCGCGACCGATCTCGAACGACTCGAGGCGTTCACCCGCGCCGAAGACTACCATCAGAAGTACGAACTCCGCTCGACGCCAGTCGTTGGCGACGAACTCGCGACCCGCTACGGCGACGCGTTCGTCGACTCGACGGTCGTTGCACGGCTCAACGGCTTCGTGGCTGGACACGGCGAGCCGTCACAGCGTGCGGCCCTGTTTGAGCGTGTCGAACTCGAGCCGACACAGCGCTCGGAACTGCAGCGGCGCTTCTGATCCGGGCGTTTGGTGACCCTATAGTAGACACTGAAACGATTTACACGCCGATCGCAACGCCGTCCGACGAACGGGTGTGCATTGACTTTCAGTGTCTACTATACTTGTACGTCGACCACGAAGGAGGAGGTATGACCGACGACGATCGGTACAAACTGTTCGGCGTCTACCTGTCGGAACCAACTGTCGACGCGCTCGCCGAGTCGCTGTACGAGGAGGCAGGCGTCGTCGACCTCGAGACCTATTTCGACGAGACGGCGGATTTCGTCCCCGCCGGCGATCCGGGTGCCGACGCGACCGACGCCCTGCTCGCGGACGTCCTCGAGTCGTTCGCGACGCGCTACGATGAGGCAGCGTTTGAGACGGCGGAAACCGTCGATCCCGACTCGTTCACGCTCGTCCATCTCGCGGCCAAGCCGCGACGCGTCACGGAGCTTCGCGAGCGTTTTCAGGCCGCGGCAACGATTCAGGAGACCGACCTGCGGACGGTCCAGACGGCGATTCTCGCGGCACACCTCGAGACGGAACTCGAGGCCTAGCAGCGAACGACGGCTACTGTTCCGGCTCTCGTCGCTCGATCATTCCTAAGGCGATAAAGGAGACCACGACGTCACCGTCCTGGTTGTATCCCTCGACGTGGGTATCAACGTACCCCCGCTTTTGGTCGCTCTCCGAGACGCGCTTGTCCAGGATCTCTGTTCGGACGGTGAGCGTGTCGCCGGGTTTGACCGGCCGTTTCCAGCGCAGTTCGTCGACCCCGCGAGCACCCATGCTCGCGCGGTCGTCGATCGGGCCGTCGACGAGCAGCCGCATACACATCGAGGCGGTGTGCCAGCCCGAGGCGACGAGCTCGCCGAACGCGGACTCCTCCGCTGCGTCGGCGTCGGTGTGGAACGGCTGCGGGTCGTACTGCTCGGCGAACTCGACGATTTCGTCGGCCGTGACGGTGTACTCGCCGAATTCTCGAGTGTCTCCGATCTCGATGTCTTCGTAGTACTGCATTTCCCCCAACTGTGGCGCACGCGACCAAGAGTGTATGGAAAGGCGAACGGGCGACGGCCGATCGCTCGTCAGGCCGCCTGGAGATCGTGGATGCTCACCCAATGATCGGGATACTCTCGCTCGTGGTCGCTCGCATCGCGGTTCGCGTCGGGCCAATCGGCACACTCGCGCTCGAGGTCACAGCTGTCGCAGCGAAGTTCGTATGCCATAAGTTCTCGTATGACAGAGGGAGCTGTAAGCGTTTGTCGGGACGTGACGGACTGTCTTTCAGTTGGACTCGTGGTGTCGTGGATTTTTTGTTTGTGGCTCGAGTCCCACTACCTCGATTCGTGAGGACTGGGCGAAGTAGATTTGCGACGTACACAGCGTACTGGGCGGATGCGATTAGTAACTCTCTCTACTGAGTATTAGCACACCAACCATTACGGCCGCTCCACCAGCAGTACAGAGGAGAGCTGTCAGAAACGGATTGATCGCTTCAAACCCGAGTCGATACGCACAAAGGCGACCGATTGCTCCCCCGACAGCAATCGCAGCATAAAATTCCAGTCTACTGAGAGCGGATACGCGACACAAATCCATATGGTCGTACTGGATTGGTGTCACGATAACTATGTCGCCCGTGCTGACAATACGTTCTCACGGACGAACTGAGCGAGTAGGTTGGGGCAGATTTGAACCACGGTCGTTCCGCTTCGCTCCACTCCCTGATTCAAATCTGCCTAACGTAACGAATTTGCTGCTCGCGGATTGCTCGCAGCAAAATTAGTGGGTTGGGGCAGATTTGAACTGCCGACTTCCTCCGTGTGAAGGAGGTATCATAACCAGACTAGATCACCAACCCGCACGGGATTGTATCCGTGCGTTTAACTTAAGACTTCCTTTCAGCGGTCGTCAGCTGGGTCTGCCGCGTCGGACCGTGAGAGCGTCGCTCGAGCGTTCCCAACGACTGCACGGGCCTGCCCGGCGGCGTTGCGCTCCAGATCGGACACGCCGTCCCGAACCGCCTCGAGGCGGCTCGGTTCGGGTTCCGGTTCCGACTCGCGGCCGACCAGGTCGCGGAGTCGCGTCGCGTAGGGCTCGAGGGCTTCACTGAGACCGAGTTTCGCGTGTTCGCCGGCGCGGCTGAGGTAGTAACGGCTGTCGTCGAAGTGCTTATTCATGTGACCTTCTACCAAGGGGAGGACCCCATCCGATATAGCCCTTTCGTAGGCAACAGGATGGGGTCGGTACCGATCCCGACGCCGACCTGCGAGTCTGTCTCGAGCCCAGGGCGAACGGACGGCGGTGTCGAGTTCGGTCGAGTGCCAGCGAATTAGTACTGCGGCGAGTCTTCCGGCTCGCCGTCGCGTTTGTTGACGACGCGACCGAAGGTGAACAACCCGTCCGAGAGGCGGTTCAGGTACTGCACGGCTTGCTCGTTGATCTGCTCCTCGCTCGCGAGGGCGACAGCCCGACGCTCGGCGCGTCGGCAGACGGTTCTGGCGTGGTGGAGCGCCGCCCCGTGTTCGCTGCCCGTCGGCAGGATGAAGGAAGTCAGCGGCTCGAGTTCCTCGTCGTACGCGTCGATCCAGTCCTCGATGGTTTCGACGTGATCGGCGCGGACGGCGGGATCGTCCTCGTCGGGGTCGGGGTTCGCGAAGTCAGCCTGCACGACGTGGAGGTGGTTCTGAACCGTTCGTAGCTGCTCGTCGACGTCGTCGTAGCCGGTCGGTCGGATCGTCCCGATCAGGGCGTTGAGTTCGTCGACGGTTCCGTAGGCCTCGATGCGCGCACTGGTCTTCGAGACGCGAGTCATATCCCGGAGATCGGTCTGTCCGTCGTCGCCGCGACCGGTATAGATCGTCATACGCGAGTCGACGGACGGCGGCCACTTAACTGCTGACGCATCGGTAGGTCGTCAGATTGGGTCCGCTCGCAGTACGGACAGGCGATACGATATCGGGACACGACTGGAAAATGGCCGTTCTCTCGAGGAGACCTCATTCCCCCGGGTAGCGCAGCTATGAACGTATCAGTTTGGACCGGACGCAACTTATGGTCCTGCTCGGTATACGAGACCCCCGTGACTGAAAATAACGCACCCGTGGCCCGGGATTGCGGAGGTCGATCGTAGATGTGCACGCGATTAGTGTATCTGGGACCCGACGACGTCGTTATTACCGGTCGGTCGATGGACTGGCACGACGAGATCGGAACCAACATTTGGGTGTTTCCACGTGGGATGGATCGAACCGGTGCGGTCGGTCCGAACTCGGTGGAGTGGTCCGCAGAGTACGGCAGCGTCATCGCCTCTGCGTACGACATTGCGTCGACAGACGGGATGAACGAGGCAGGCCTGGTCGCGAACCTTCTGTGGCTCACCGAATCCGACTACCCCGAGTGGGACGGCGACTCACCTGGACTGGCGATTTCGATGTGGGTACAGTACGTCCTGGACAACTTCGAGTCGGTAGCCGAGGCGGTCGAGAATCACCGGGAAGACGAGTTCGTCGTCGTCTCCGAGGAAATCCCCGACGAAGGCCGGTTCGCCACCTTGCACCTGTCTCTGTCGGACGCCACGGGTGACAGCGCCATCTTGGAGTACGTCGATGGCGAGCTAACGATCCATCACGGTCGGGAGTACCAGGTGATGACGAACTCCCCACCGTTCGATCAGCAACTCGCACTCGACGAGTACTGGTCGGAGATCGGCGGCACGGTCATGTTACCGGGAACCAATCGCCCGGCCGACCGGTTCGCCCGGGCGAGTTTCTACGTGGACGCGATACCACAAACCCAGGACCGTCGAATCGCGACGGCGAGCGTCTTTGGCGTAATCCGGAACGTCTCCGTTCCGTACGGTATCAGTACGCCGGACGAACCACACATCTCCTCGACGCGCTGGCGTACGGTCGCGGATCACCGAGACCGACGCTACTACTTCGAATCCGCGCTCTCACCGAACGTCTTCTGGCTGGATCTCGACGAACTCGACTTCGCCGCCGACACCGGTGTTCGAACGCTTCCGCTCGGTCAGGACCAAGCGAACGTCTTCGCTGGCGACGTCGCCGGAGAGTTCGTCGACACCGAGCCGTTCGAGTTTCTCGGCGTCCCCGCTCCTTCGAGTTAATCTCGATCGAGAGACGAGCGCCGGCGGTAGCGATCGGTACGTTAAACACGCGCCGCGCCAAACGCCCGCGTATGGCCATGGAACTCGACCACGACTGTCCGAACTGCGGTGACGAGCGGACCTTCTACCGTGCGGCGAGCACCACGCTCCACCTCGGCGAGAAGGTCAAGTGGCACTGCCCGGACTGCGACTACGGCTTCGTACGGATCGGCGACAACGGCACCGCCGTCGACTCGAGCGCGACATAACGACGACTAACTCCCTTCTGGTTTTAGTACGGTCCATCGCCGTCGCTTCGCGGCAGTCGCTCGTAGGCTGGCGACACCGACCGGATAATGTTCGCGACCTGCTGGAGTTCCATCCCAAGGAGCACGACGATATCGCTCAACGAGACGATGCCGACCAGGTCGCCGTCCTCGACCACGGGGACCCGACGGACGCCCTTGCGCGACATTCGCTCGAGGAGCTCGGAGATCCCCGCGTCGGCGGCGACCGTCAACAGGTCGCCAGAGACGATCTCGCCCACCGGCGTCGAGCTCGTCGCCCCGTCTCCGCCGAGGACCTCGAGGGCGAGGTCGCGGTCGGAGACCAACCCGACCGGTTCCCCCTCGGCGATGACGATGACGCTGCCGACGCGTTTCGTCCGCATCGTCTGGACGACGTCGGATAGCGCGGTTTCCGGTTCGACGGTGACGACCGTTTGCCGTGCGATATCGATCACAGCCATACGAGACCCGTCGTCGCCGATCGAGACAAGCGTTGTGCCGCGTACGGAGCCGTTCGACGATCGGCCACCGGCCTTCCCCGTCGAACGCATCGATCGCTCGGGTCCTCAATCGAGAACGCATACAAGATTACTTCTGGGGAGGAGTTCGTGGGATACGTATGCAAGGACGCAGGCTCGCCACGACGGACGAGATCATCGCGATCGTCAGTCCCGACAGCGACGAGGCGCTCGCGTCGCTCACCGAGTGGACCGAGGAACGGGGACTCGGGCTGGCGACCGTCGCCGTCGGGGACGACATCGGCGACGTCTACGACGAGAGTCGAGCGACGTTGGGCGTGACGCTCGGTGGCGACGGAACGTTTCTGGAGGGCGTCAAGACGTTCAGTCCGCGGGATATCCCGCAGCTGGGCGTCAACACGGGAACGCTCGCGTTTCTGGCCCGCGTCGAACCCGAGGACCTCGAGGACGCGCTCGACGAGACGCTCCGCGGGCGGGCCTCCGTCGACAGCCGCCAGCAGGTTCACGTCGAGGCACCCGGCGTGGACGCAACAGGGATCAACGATGTCATGGTCCAGCAGGTGCCCCCGGAGAACCCGATCGACCGGAAGGTGACGCGACTCGACGTCTACGCGGACGACGAGTACGTCGGCGAGTTCGAGGGGACGGGCCTGGCCGTCTCGACGCCGACCGGCTCGACCGGCATCTCGCTGTCGGCTAACGGGCCGGTCCACTACCCCGTGAACAACCATACGCTCCAGATCGTCCCGCTGCACACGCACAAACTCGGCGTCCGTCCGATCGTGGTCTCCCCCGAGACGGAGCTTCGAATCGTCACGCAGGAACAGGCGAGTCTGCTCGTCGACGGCGGACGGGCTCACACCATCCTCACCGAAGGTGACGAGATCACGGCCACCGGCGCTGACAAACTGGCCCACATCGTCCGAACCAGTTACGACGACCACTTCTTCACCGCGATCACGAAGAAACTCGGTTGGGACGTTCGGGATGTCGACGTGCCGGCGGCGAAGCGTCGCGAGCCGCTGTCCGCCGCGTCGAAGAAGTCGATAACCGCCGACGAGGAGACGGATACCGTCGAACGTGCGCTGACGGTCGCAACGGAGGCCGCGAAGGCCGCCGGCGAACCGCTTCGCGAACTCCACGGACAGGTGGAATCCATCGACGTCAAAACCGACAAATCCGATATCGTCACGGAGGCCGATCACCAGGCCGATCGGATCATCACGACCGTTATTCGCAACGAGTTCCCCAACCACGCAGTCTTTTCGGAGGAGGGAGCGCGCCAGCGAGGCACTGACAGCGACTACACGTGGGTGATCGACCCGCTCGACGGCACCGGAAACTTCGCTCACGGCAACCCCAACTACTCGATCTCGGTCGCCCTCGTCGAGGACGGCGAGCCGGTGATGGGCGTCGTCTACGTCCCCGAGACCGACGAGCTGTTCTCCGGAATCGCCGGGAATGGCGCCTGGCGCGACGGCGATCCGATCGAGACGACCGACCGTGACCAGCTCGACGAGAGCATGCTGATTTCGGGCTACGATCCCGACGGCACCTTCCTCTCGCACTTCTATCAGGCCTCGCGCGGCGTCAGACGGCTCGGCTCCGCCGCGCTCAATCTCTGTTACCTCGCCAGCGGCAGCGCGGACGCCGTCTGGGAGCACGACACGTACCCCTGGGACATCGCGGCCGGACTCGTCATCGCTCGCGAGGCCGGCGCGACGCTCACCGACCAGACGGGCGACCCCTACGAGTTCGACTTCGATACCGACGACCGAACGCCGCTGCTCGGCTCGAACGGCTCGCTCCACCCGGCGCTGCTCGAGCACCTCGAGGACGGATTGCCGGCCCGCTCACAGTAAGGGAAAGACGTACGAGTGTAGCCGAAAGCGACAAACGAGCGTGGCTGAACGCGACGGACGGCCGTTACTCGTCGTCCGTGTTTCCGATCGCGTGCCACGACAGCCGCGGATTCCGTGCGGCGCTGGTCTGGTCGATCCGGCGAGCCGTGGTGCGGCCGGGTGCGGCCTCGAGCGTCTCGTCGTCCTCCGCTGCGACGGCGTTGAAGGCGGCGGCGAGCCGGTCGAGCGTCCCCTTGCTCTCGACCTCCGTGGGTTCGGTCATCAGCGCCTCGGAGACGATCTCGGGCCACTTGGTCGTCGGCGGGTGGACGCCGTAGTCGAGCATCCGTTTGGCGACGTCGGCGGCGTCCTGGTCGCCCGCGCTGGCGACGAACTCGTGGTGGAACGGCTCGTAGGGGATGTCGTACTCGAGCTGACTCGCGAGGTAGTTCGCGTTGAGCACCGCCTTCGCGCTGGCGTCCGAGAGACCGGCATCACCCAGCCGAGCGATGTAGGCGAACGCCTTGACGAGAACGAGCCAGTTGCCCTGGTAGCCGTGTACGTGGCCGATCGTGTGTTCCGGGTCGAACAGCTCGTAGGTCGACTCGCCGCTCTTCGTCTTGTCGCCTTCACGCACTCGAGGGGCCGGCAGGAACGGTGCCAGTTCGTCGACCACGCCGACGGGACCCGCGCCGGGACCGCCGCCGCCGTGGGGCGTCGCGAACGTCTTGTGGACGTTGTAGTGCATCACGTCGAAGCCCATATCGCCCGGGCGAGCGCGCCCGAGCAGGGCGTTCAGGTTCGCCCCGTCGTAGTAGAGCAAGCCGCCCACGTCGTGGACCATCTCGGCGATCCGTTCGATGTCGCGCTCGAACAGCCCGAGCGTGTTCGGATTCGTGAGCATGAGCGCCGCCGTCTGCTCGCTCAGGGCGGCCTCGAGCGCCTCGAGGTCGACCCGACCCTCGTCGTCGCTCGGCAGCGAAACGACGTCGTAGCCGCCCAGCGCGGCGGTCGCGAAGTTGGTTCCGTGGGCGCTCTCGGGGACGATGACCTCGTCGCGGTGGTCCTCGCCGTTGTGCTCGTGGTAGGCCGCGGCGACGCGGATGCCGACGAACTCGCCGGCCGCGCCGGCCGGCGGCTGGAGCGTGACGGCGTCCATGCCACCGATTCGGCCGAGGTAGTCCTGCAGCCGGTACAGTAGCTCGAGGGTCCCCTGCAGCGATCGTTCCGAGCGGTCGGGGTGGACCGCGGCCTTCGGCAGCGCTGCGACGTCCTCGGTGAACTTCGGGTTGTACTTCATCGTACACGACCCCAGCGGGTAGGGGCCGCTGTCGATCCCGTAGATCATCTGGGAGAGCCGCGTGTAGTGGCGCGCCAGTTCGGGCTCGGAGAGTTCGGGGAGCTCGAGGGAGTCCCGCGTGAGGTGGTCGGGGAGGGGCGAGTCGCTGCCGTCGCCGCCGTCGCCGTCGTCCGTCTCGTCACCCTCGGCACCGATTTCGACGCGCGTCAGATCCTTCTCCGAGAGCAGCGGCTCGTACTGGCCGTTCTCGACGTACCGGGCCTGATCGTAGCGGACCCCCTCGGCTCGAGGCGCTGCGCTTGCGTCGTCGGAACGCTCGCTCATCGGGCCACCTCCTCGAACGCCGCGACGAACGAATCGATCCGTTCGTCCGTGACGCCGGCGACGCAGACCTGAATCAGGTGTTCACCGACGACGTGGACCGCGAAGCCGCGTTTCTCGAGGTCTTCGGCGATCGCGGCCGCGGGCTGGTCGACGTGGGCGACGAACTCGCGGATGTGGTGTCGGTCGTGAACCGGCGCCTTGACGCCGACGAGGGCGTCGAGTCGCGCCGCGAGATCCGACGCGCGGGTGACGCCGCGCTCGGCGAGGTCGACCATGCCGTTCGGGCCTAGGGACGCCGCGTGCATCGCGGTTCGGAGCGCGACCCACGCCTGATTCGTACAGATGTTACTCGTCGCGCGCTCTCGGCGGATGTGCTGTTCGCGGGTCTGTAGCGTGAGGGTGTACGCCCGGCGGTCGGTCGCGTCCTCGCTCACGCCGACCAGTCGGCCGGGGACCTGTCGGAGGTAGTCCTCGCTCGTCGCGAACAGCCCGAGTCCCATCCCGTAGCTCGTCGGGAGTCCGAGTACGCTTGCATCGCCGACGACGACGTCGGCACCGACGTCCGCCGGCCGCTGGAGTACAGAGAGCGCGACGGGATCCGAGCCGAGGACGAACAGCGCGTCGTGGGCCGCGGCGAGGTCGCCGATCGCCGTCAGGCTCTCCTCGATCGTTCCGCGAACGGTCGGATTCTCCGCGTAGACCATGACGCTCTTCTCGTTGACCTGCTCTTCGAGGGCGGCGAGGTCGACGTTCCCGTCGTCGGTCGGATACTCCTCGATCTCCAGATCGGTGCCGGCGACGTAGTTCTCGAGCGTCGACCGTCGCCCCTCGCGAAGGAGGTCGGGCACGAGCACGCGGTGGCCGCTCGTGTCCCGAACGCGCTCGGCCAGCGTGGCGGCTTCGCCGAGCGCCGTCGCGGCGTCGTACATCGAGCAGTTAGCGATCTCGAGGCCCGTCAGTTCGACCAGCAGCGACTGGTACTCGAACAGCGCCTGCAGGAACCCCTGGGAGACTTCGGGCTGGTACTGCGTGTAGGAGGTGAGAAACTCCGAGCGGTCGGCGAGGTGGTCGACCAGCGACGGCACGTAGTAGCCGTAGTGGCCTCGACCCAGCAGCTCCGTCAGGTCGCTGTTTCGGCCCAGGATCGAGCGAACCAGCCGTCTCGTCTCGCGTTCAGAGCGTGCGTCGATACCGAACTTCCCGTCGAACTGGACGGCCGTCGGGATGTCGAAGAGGTCGGCTTCGGTTTCGACGCCGACCGCCTCGAGCATCCGCGAGCGTTCCGCGTCCGTGTGGGGAGCGTACGGACTCCCCGTGGCGTGTGATCCGTGCATAGTTAGTAGCGGTCCCGGTCGAACGTCGCGGCCCGTCCCCAGCGTGGTCCGCCCCGTGCGATTCGAGACATGATACCAGCCAGTAGCGGTCACGGGGTAATGAACGCACCTCTTCGGCTCCGGGAACCTGTCGCCGAAAGCGATCGATCACGCCACGCGGAGACCGACCAACGATGGACCGCTACCCGCTCGAGTCGCACCGTCGTGCCTGCAGACGCGCCGTCCCCACCTTTGACCGCCGCCGGCGTGGGCCACCCGCATGGACAGTTCAGGCAGCCGAGACGACGATCGAACGCCGCCGTTCGACGGGTCCGGAGGCGGGGAGTCGCCGCTCGGGCGTGAAGATCAGGAGGTCGGCGCCGAGGTCGCGACCGACCCCGACTCGTTTCTCGGCGTCCTCCCGCACTTTTATCGCGGCGAGGTCAGTCAGGCGAGCGGTGCACAGGATCGGATCGACCGCACGACGGACTGGGCGATCGCCCTGCTCGCCGCGTTGCTCTCGCTCGTCTTCTCGAGTCCGGAGATGCCCGCGTTCCTCCTCCTGATCGGGCTCTTCACCCTCTGTATCTTCCTGTTCTTCGAAGTTCGCCGATACCGGTTCTATGACCACTGGCGCGCTCGCGTCCGATTCGTCCAGGAGAACGTGTTCGCGAACGCGATCGATCCCGTCGGCGTCGAGCATCCGAACTGGCGCGAAGAGTTGGGCGACGATCTGCGCAGTCCGACGTTCAAAGTCTCGTTCGTCGAGGCGCTCTCCCGACGGCTGCGCCGCGTCTACGGCCTGTTGTTCGCCGTAACGGGAGTCGCGTGGGTGTTCAAGGTCACGCTGTTCACGCCCGAACAGCAGTGGACCGAAGCGGCCGAACTCCCCGGCATTCCGGGGCTCGCGGTGGCAACAGTGCTCGGCGTCTTCTTCGTCGGCATACTCGTGTTCGCCTTCTGGCCTGCCAAGCGCAGGGCGAAAGGCGAGATCCACGGGCAAGAGTCCGGCGACTGGAAGAACGATTGAGGAGAGAGACGCGCTCTCGAGTCGGACGAGTTATCGATCGGTATCAGTGGAATCGCCGTCCCGCTCGACTGGTCGGTCAACCTCGGCATCGACCCCTGCACCCCCGCTCGAATCGGTCGACGTGGTCGATTCGTCACTGGTCACGTCGGGCGATTCGTCACTGGTCACGTCGGGCGATTCGTCACTGGTCTCGACGCTCGAACCGTCGCCAGTGTCGGCCGGGACCTCTCGAGCGCCGTCACCTCTCTCGTTCAAACCTTCGTCCGCATCCGTCCGAATACCGGTTTCTTCCTCCGTGTCGACGGCCGGATCTTCGGTCTCCTCGTCGTCCTCGAGCCCCGGTTCCGCGTCCGTCTCCGCGGCCCGTTCTCGAGCGAAGGCGTCGAGCGTGACTTTCGCGCCGCCGAGGACGACGGGACCGACGAACAGTCCGACCGCGCCGAAGACGACGATGCCGCCGAAGATACCGACGACGATGATGGCGGAGTTCAGGGCGCTCGTCCGACCGATGAGCGCGGGCCGCAGGTAGGTGTCGGAAGCGCTGACGATCGAGCCGTAGACGACGAGCGCGACCGCGCCGACGATATCGCCGGCGACGAGCAGGTAGAGCGAGACCGGAACCCAGACGCCGAACGCGCCGATCAGCGGGAGCAGCGCGAGGACGAACGTCATGACCGTGAGCAAGACGACGGCCGGGACGCCGAGGACGGCCAGCCCGATTCCCAGCGCAACCGCCTGAATCGCCGCGACGACAACGTTGCCGACGACCGAGGCCCACATGAGCTGGTCCAGATCGGCGAGGAGCTCCCGCTGAATGTCGTCGTCGATCGGGAGGACGTGACGGATCCAGGCGACGAGTCGGTCGCCGTCTCGCAACAGCGCGAAGAGGACGAACACCGTCACGGTGAGCCCGATGAGCAGCCCCGGCAGTCCGCTGACGAGTTCGATCCCGCTCGTCGCGAGCCCCTGTGCCGCCGTCCCGATCGGCTCCTGATACGTCTCGAACAGTTCGATGAGATCGTCGGGTTGGCCGATTACCTCCAGTCGACGCTCGACGTCGGCCATTCCGAGCGACCCCTCCTGGACGGCCGTAAGCAGTTCGAGGGCCTCCCGGAGCGCGACCGCGAGAACGTACAGCATCGGCAGCAGTATCGCGAGAATCGCGACGACGACGAGCGTGAGCGCCGCGGTCATCGATCCGACGGAGCGCTCGAGGCGGCGCTGGGCCGGCATGAGAATGTACGCGAGCACGACGCCGAGCAGGATGTACTGCAGATACGGGAGGAGAATGAGCGTCGCGAGGATGGCACTCACGAGCGCGAGGAGGGTCAATCCGGTCCGTTCGGAGAGCCACTCCGGTCGGCTGGATCGATCGGTCATAGTCCACCATACGGTCACCTAACAGATTACTGCACTGGAAGATTCTCGCTCGACGTAGCCGACTACGCCTCGTCGTCGAGCAGCGAGCGCGAGGAGTTCGTGACGACCAACAGGCTGCTCAGCCCCATCGCGACCGCAGCGAACAGCGGATTGAGCAGTCCCGTCACGGCGAGCGGGATCGCAATGGCGTTGTAACAGAACGCCCACCCGATGTTCCCTTTCACGCGCCGATCGGTGGCTCGAGCGAGGTCGAAGACGGTGTCGACTGACGACAGATCGTCGTCGACGAGGGCGACGTCCGCCGCGTCGGCTGCCATCGCGGTGCCGCCGCCGAGTGCGATGCCGAGGTCGGCGGCCGCGAGCGCGGGCGCGTCGTTGGTTCCATCGCCGATCATGACCGTCTGACCCCTACGCTTGAGCCGTTCGACGGTCTCTGCTTTCCCCTCCGGCGGGACGCCCGCGAACACGCGGTCGACGGCGTCGTGCTCTCGGAATCGAGTCGCTGCGCGCGCATCGTCGCCGGTGAGGACGACGACCTCGGTCCCGGTCTCGGCGATCGCCGTCAGCGTCTCCGCCCAGCCCTCGCGCAGGTCGTCGCCGACGACGATCACGCCCTCCGCCGCCCCGTCTCGACCGACGGCGACCGGAACGCGACCGGTCTCGCGGCTCTCGGCGATCCGCTGCTCGATCGCCTCGGATACCGACCAGCCGCGGTCGCGAAACAGGTCCGGGTGGCCGACGACGATCTCCTCGCCGTCGACGACGCCGACGACGCCGTTTCGGTGGCTCTCGAAGGACTCGACGCGTTCGGCCGCAGCATCGTCGCCATCGGCCGCGTCCGGGTCGGGGTCGGTAACCGCAACGGCGTCGGACTCGACGGCACCGCCGTCGGCGACCGGTCCCTCGGCGGCGATCGCCTTCCCGATCGGGTGGGCCGACTGGCGCTCGAGCGTCGCCGCTTGCTCGAGCAGGTCGTCGTCGCAGTCGGCGTCGACGACCGTCATATCGCCGGTGGTCAGCGTTCCGGTCTTGTCGAAGACGACGGTGTCGGCGTCGCGAAGCCGCTCGAAGACGCTGTCGTCGAAGACGACGATCGATCGCTCGAGCGCGTCGCGGATCCCCGCGGCGACGGCCAGCGGTGTCGCAAGCCCCAGCGCGCACGGACAGGAGACGATCAGGACGGTGAGTCCGATGAGGAGGGCGGTAGCGAGCCCGGAGCCCAGGATGAGGTAGACGACCGTGACGACCGTCGCGAGCACGAGCACGAGCGGGACGAAGATCGTCGCCAGCTTGTCCGCGAGCTTCTGGATGCCGTGGGTCCCGCTCTGGAGGTCCCAGACGAGTTCGCTGATACGGTCGACGGTGCTCGTGGCGTCTTCGCCGACGCAAATCGTGAGGGAGCCGTCGGAGACCGTCGAGCCGCCGACGACGTCGTCGCCGCCGACTTTGGTAACCGGAAGGGACTCGCCGGTGACGACCGCCTCGTCGACTGCGGCCTCGCCGTCGACGACCGTGCCGTCGATCGGAATCCGCTCGCCGGCGCGGACGACCACGCGCTCGTCCGGCTCGAGGTCGTCGACGGCGACGTCCTCCGTCTCGCCGGTCTCGAGGAGTCGCCTGGCTTCGTCGACCTGGACGGCCGTCAGGTCCGAGAGGCGTTCGGTCGCCTTCCGCTTGATCTCGGACTCGTAGTAGCCGCCGACGGAGACGATGACGATGATCGCGACCGTCACGTCGTAGTAGATGTGCGGGCCGCCGACGACGATCGAGAGCGTGCTGTAGAGGTAGGCGCTGACGGCTGCGATCGAGACGAGCAGGTCCATGTTCGGCGAGCGCGTCTTCACGGCAACGTAAGCCCCTTGGAGGATCGGCTTCCCCGTTACGCCGAGAACGATCGTCGTGAGCGCGGCGATCATGAGGTAAAACGGCGTCGCGAGATCGCTTGCGAGCGCCTGCGTGAAGAACTCCGTCGTCCGTTCGTCGTAGAACAGCCCGCCGAAGTACGTCGGGTAGATGATGAGCAGGTACTGCATCATCACCGCCATCCCCATGAGCACGCCGACCGCGATCCGTCCCGTGGCCCAGTTGTCGGCCCGCCGGCGGCTGATCGAGTCCTCGCGGTCGTACGCGCTGTAGCCGAGTTGGCTGATTTCGGTTTTCAGCTCCTCGACGGAGGCGACCGCGGGGTCGTGGTCGATCCGGACTGTGTCGGTGACGTAACTGGAACTGACCGAACTCACGCCGTCGGCTTCGCCCGCGACCGACTCGATGAACGCCTCGCAGGTCGCACAGTACATGCCGTCGACCTCGAGGAACGTCGTCTCGTAGCCATCGGGGACGACTCGGTCCTCGGAGTCGTCCTCGCTCGAGTCGGTTCGCGCGTCGCGGACGTCGTCGGCCTCGACCGCGTCGATATCGCCGAGGGCGTCGTACACCTCGCGACAGCCCGCACAGCAGAACGCCTCGCCGCCGGCGGTCACGCCGCTCTCTTCGACGGGGAGTTCACACAGCGTACAGGTGGATTGATTCGACATGGATGATCGTGAGTTCCGTGAGTGTCGTCAGTGGGATTCGTGGCTACCGGCTCCGAGGCCGTCGTAGAACGGCAGTTCGGGGTGTGGAACGTGGATTCCCAGGCTCATCAGCCCGTGGGCGAAGAGGACGTAGCCCAGCGCGACGAACGCGACGCCGAGCAGTCGGTGGACCCGGCGGCGGTGGGCCACGTCGACCGAATCGATGATCGTCCCGTAGGCGAAGACGGCCGGCACCGTTCCGATTCCGAGCGCCGCGAGCGCGAGCGCGCCGCTGATCGGCGAGCCGGTCGCGAACGCGTAGAGGAACGCCGGGTAGAGGATCGGACAGGGGAGCAGTCCGTGCACCGCGCCGAGGCCGACGATGCCGGGGCCGTTCGCGAGTCGGTCGACGCGTCCGGCGAGCCAGCCGGTGAGTCGCTCGAGACCGGGAAAGGAGATCCCGCCGGTCGTCCGCCCCAGCGCGTAGTAGACGCCCGTTACGATGACGAACGCGCCGACGAGAAGCCCGACCGCACCGCGGGCGACGTCGACGGCCGGCGTCAACTCGGCGGTCGTGACGAACAGCAGACCGCCGAGGGCGCCGAAGGCGGCCCCGAGGAGGGTGTAGCTCGCCGTCCGGCCGAGGTTGAACAGCGCGTGCTGGCGCACTTCGTACATCGAGAGGTGACCCGCACGCCCGGCGCTCGAGGCGGTCGCGGTCGTCCCCCCGTCGGTCGCGGCGCCGTCCATCCGACTCGCGTAGACGGTCACGAGCGGGCCGCACATTCCGATACAGTGGGCACCCGCGAGTAGCCCGATGAGCAGGAACAGCGCGACGTCGACGCCGAGGAACGTGAACGGGTCCATAGCTTCACTCTCGAGGTGGTCGTTGGTCGACCTAGTCAGCCAACGGTGTAGTGCGTTTCGCTCGAGGAACGGGTTTCGATGATCGTACCTCAGGGTATGTCTATCAGTATCGCTGAAGTCGTTATCATTCAGACTAACCAAACCGCGTACAGTGGCGCACGCTGTCGGCCGACCGAACGAGTGTGAGGTCGGCCGACGAAAACGTGCGAGGGATGAGCGAACGACCGGAGGGAGTACGCGAATCGGCTGGGGAGGATGTGGGAATCATCGCCGCCAGCGGCAACAACACGCTCGCCCTCTCTAAATCCTCATAAAAACAACCCCGCTCACTAAGCTACTCGACGTATCGGTACTTCCGTTCGCCCATTCGCCCCCAGCCGTCGAAGACGAACTCGGACTCGGGCGCGGTGAACTCCTCGACGTCGACGTCCATGTCGTGGTTGTGGACGTCGTGGATCTCCTCGTAGTCGTCCCAGCTCATGTCGTACCGGTTCTCGAGCTGTTCGTCGACGTTCAGCGCCTCGATTTCGTCCTTCCAGCCGTCCTGGATCGTCTCCGCGTGGCCCTCGGCCTGCGCGCCGGAGCCGTAGGAGCCGACGAGGAGTTTACTCCCCGCGAGGTCGAGGTCGTTCTCGAGGCCGTGTTTCAGCGCGCTCACGCGGGCGACGTGGACCGAGCCGGTGTACCAGTTGCCGACCTCCCGGGAGAGCGTGAGGGTCGGATCGATCGTCGCCTCGTACCACTCCTGGTAGGTCTCGGTGTCCTTGAGCGCGTCCATGTACTCCCGCAGCGCGTCGTGGAACGCTTCGTCGTCGTCGAACGCTTCGGCGCGGGGCTGGCGACCGATCTCCTCGGCCAGTTCGTCCTCGATGCTGGTGTCGCGGATCATGTGCCGGTAGACCAGCATCCCGGCCTTACGGACCATCCCCGGGAACGGGGTGTGGAACGGGATGTAGGCGAACTGATCGGGATGGGTTTCGCCGGCGACGCTCTCGAAGTCTTCGAGTGCCTCGCGCATGCGGGCGAGGTACACCTGCACGGAGCGTTTGCCGTCGACGGACGGGAACTGCTGGTTGGGTTTGAGGAAGTCCGTCTCGTCGGCCGAGCCGTAGCCCTGTTCGGTCGAGAGTTCGACGAGGCTCGGATCCTCGCTGATGAGCATCGCGACGGCACCGGCACCCTGGGTCGCCTCGCCGGCGTCACCGCGGGCGTACAGCGCCGTGTCGGTGGCGATGACCAGCGCCGAGCGACCGCGATTTCGGCCGGCCTGGATCCAGTTGAACGCGTCGTCTAAGCTCTGCGTTCCGGCGATACAGGCGAACTTCCGTTCGCCCTTGTTCGCGTGGTGGAAGTCCTCGCCGTAGACCTGCTCGAGACAGCCAGCGACGTACGTCGAAACCGGTTTCGAGTTGTCGAACGCGCTCTCGGTCGCGACGTCGATGCGGCCGATATCGTCGGGCTCGAGGCCCTTGCGTTCCATCAGCCGGTGGGCGGCGTTTGCCCCCATCGTGACGATGTCTTCGTAGCTGTCGGGGAACGAACTGGCGTTGAGACCGAGTCCTTTCGTGTACTTTTCGGGGTCCTCGCCCTTCTCGGGCGCGAAGGTCCCGGGTAAGTCGAGTTTGAGATTCCCGGTCCAGATTTCGATGGCGTCGATACCGACTGCAGTCATGCATCGACAATGCGGACCGAGATACAAGATATTGTCGTTCGACATTTCGACGTGTGTCGAACTTACCGCCGCAGTCCGCGACCCCTTCTGCAGGACCGATTAGCCAGCGTACTCGACCGTCGTCGTTCGAGTACCCTCGCTCTCGCCGTTCGAGACGGTGACGGTGACCGTGTACGTCTGTGCGTCGGGGTTTCCAGTTTCCCTGAGTTCGGTCTCCCCGCTCGCGGTCGTCCCGGAAACGTCGACCCGTTCGCTGTCGACCTCGTCGCCGGCTTCATTTTCGAGCAAGACCGTTACCGTCTCGAGCGCGCCGTCGGTGTCGCTGACCGTCCAATCGACGTCGAGTTCGACCTGATTTCCGCTCCGGTCGTCGACTGCTAGTTCGTCGACGCTGAGCGTCTCCGGTTCGGCATCGACGGTGACGGTCGCCTCGTCGGACTCTTCGCCCCACCCGTCGGCGATTACGGTAATCGTCCGTTCTCCCGCGTCGCCGCTGTCGGTGTCCCAGGTGAGCGTCACTTCGCCGTCCTCGTCGACCGACGTTCGGTCGACCTCTTCAGCGTCTATCTCGAGCAGAACGTCGGCCCCGATGGTCTGTCTGACGTCCGCGGTCACCTCGAGCGTCTCGCCTTCGGTCACCGGGGCGTTCGTGCCGACGATTTGGACGTCGAGCCAGTCGCCGAGTTCGTACACGTCTGCGGTGCTGACGATACCGTCTGCATCCTCGTCGGTCGTGCCGCGCACGTCGATTTCGGGCGAGTCGTCGTCTTCCGTCCGGTAGGTCAGGGTGACCGTCTCCATCTCGCCGCTCCCGATCGTCACCTCGCCGCTGTCGACCTCGTCGAACGCACCGTTTCGGTCGCCATCGACCAGCAGGGAGACGTTCTGCGTTCGGTCGTCTTCGTGCAGGTTCTCGACGGTAACCTCGACGTCGAGGTCGGTGCCGGATTCGACGGGATCCCGGGGCTCGACCGACCGAACGACGACGCCCTGCCTGACGTCGACCGTGATCGAATCGCCGCTCCCGCCGCTCGAGACGAACAACTCGAACGTCCCGTCACCCGTCGCCTCGAGTTGGACCGTGCCCGCGTCCCGGTCCTCGTCGAACGACTCGATCGTTACGTCACCGGCGCTATCGTACGCGAAGTCGAACGATGCCGCTTCCACGTCCGCGACCGCCTCGAAGCTCGCGGTGGAGCCGGTGCTGAGGTGATAGTCACAGCCCGCTCCGTCATCACAGGTGGTCGCACCGCTACTGGGACCATCGAAGGAAACGTCGTACTGGCCGGCCGTTCGGTCACCGTCGTCGGAGGAACGGTCGCTTCCGATACTGAATCCGCCGTCCGAGCTGCCGCCGGAACCGACCCCGACGCGGGCGATCTCGAGTTCGAACTCCGCTTCGAGTTCGACCGTGACCGTATTGTCGTCGGGCTGGCTGTCGACGTGGCGCACGCCGTCGGCTTGGTCGATCTCGGACTCCCAGCGGTCGATCAGCTCGGTCGGGAGCGTGAGTTTCGTTCCGGGATCGAGCGTTTTCGTACGCGCCGAATTGAGGGACTCGACGCTCACAGACGCTGTTCCGGACGTCTGTTCGTGGAGTTCGCCGTCGAGGAGCAAGAGCGTGATGCGATCGCTGCCGATCAGCTGTTGCTCGCCGACGGTGACCGCCGCGTCGTCGAACTCGTTGTAGACCGTGGAGTGTTCGACGACCGTGCGCGGCGCGTTCTGGTACTCGTGGTAGCCGGGTTCGTACACCAACTGGCGCGTCTCGAACGTATCGTCCGCCGCCGAATTCGGATACTCGATCGTCACGTTCGATTCCGGCTCGATCGTTCGCAACGTTCCCGTCGGATGTGGCGGATTAACGGCGGCGACCCGCGACTCGTACTGCGTCCCGAGCTCGACCGAGACGCCCCGTGTGGCACCAGTCGTGCCGGTGGTCAGGATCGAATCGCGCAACTCGAGGAGATCCCCTTCGATCCGCTCGCTGTGGTCGAACTCGACCCCTCGGTTCTGTTCCGGAACGGCGTTGACCTGGTAGAGCGCGAGCGCGGAGAAGACGATCGCGAGCAGCAGTATCGCCCCGATCTGGACGGTGACTGCTCGGTCGTCTCCCCGACGTATCATACCCGTGAATGATCTCCACAGTGTAAACGTGTACTGGCCGCCACGGGCCGCGCGGCGTGTGAACCTGTCGCGGCTGACGGTATCCGCTCGTCCCGACGACGGCACTCGTGTTGTCGACCCATCGGTCGGTTGTCCGACGGTGAAGGGAGTGGCTTACTATGTGCTGGCTCGGGCTACCAGCAGTCGAATGAGACCCGCGGAAGAGCGGTTCACGAGGCATCTGGTCGAGGGCGAATCGGTGCAGAATCTCGTGCCCGGGACGCTGCTCGAGGATGCCGTTCGCGGCACCGCAGCGGTCGGTGCGACCGACCGCCGGATACTGTGCGTTTCGAAGACCGGCGAGTTCGTCGACGTCGGCTACGACTACATCTGCTCGATCGAAAGCCAACGGCGAGCCAGAACTGAGTATCGGCCCGGGGACGAGAACGACCGACTGCTCTCCCTTCTGGGTGGGATCGTCGGGCTGGCCGCGCTCGCCCTCGTCGTCGCCGCCAACGTCCCCGTCGACGCGTTCGGTGGTTCCCTTTCGGTCGGTCTCGCAACCGCGACGGTCGGCGTCGCGGGCGCCGTCGAACACGTCCGCAGGCAGCCTGCTATCGGCCGAGCGTACGCACCGGTGTTCGTCGGCGCCGGCATCTTCTCGCTCCTCGCGCTCGTCGGGGTCGCGCTCGTCGTACCGAACGTGTACGTTCCGCTGTACCTGCTCGTGACGCTCGGCGGGGGCGGACTGGTGGCCTACGCGGCCCGTCACCGAACGCACCTCAGCGGCCCGGGACTCGAGCGTCATCGCGAGACCCACCTCAGTATCAACACGATCGACGGCGAGACGGTACGGATCGCAATCGACGCCGAGACCGATTTCGACCGCGAACTCAGCGCGTGCGTTCACCGGTACGAGGGCTCGACTATCGATCGAGCCATCGCTGGAACTCCAACGGAGTGAGCTCGGTCTCACATTCGCCCCCGTCGAGGCGCGCGAACGCGTCGATAAACGGATGCCGGTAGCTATCGCTTACCACGCTGGGGTCGGTTCGTCCGCAAAATAGTCGGCGATTACGGATCGTTCGGTTACCGCGCGAGAGGGAGAGCGGCGCTCGTTTGCCGTTCCCGTTCCCGACAGTCAGTCATCGTCGGTGTCCGCGGTGGGTTCGGAGTCGCTCGAGGCCATCTCGCCGGAGCTCGGGACGTCGACTTCGTCCTCGTCGCGCAGGAACAACGATCGCTGGGTGCCGAACGCGAGCGCCATCGAAGCGACGGCGATCAGCGTGATGACGGAGAACGGACCGCCGGTGATGATCGCGGCCGCCTGCAGCGCTTCGACGCCGCCGGTGACGATCAGCAGCGACGCGAGGGCACCGATAAGAAAGCCCCAGATGACGCGGTTGACCGTCGAGGGTCGCTGTGCGCCGCCCGTGGTGAGCATTCCGAGCGCGAGCGTCGACGAGTCCGCGGACGTGATGAGGAACAGCAGCACCAGCAGGAGGAACATCGCGGTCAACAGCCACCCGAGCGGCAGGGCCTCGAAGAGCGGATAGCCGGCGCCGGCTTCGTCGAACGTCGCCATCGCCGAGAGGATGTCGGCTTGGCCGTCGTTCTGGAGGTAGATCGCCGTCCCGCCCATCGTCGCGAACCACGGGATCGTGATGCCGGTCGACGCGAGCACCCCCGTCGCGGCGACCTGCCGGACGGTTCGACCCCGCGAGATTCGGGCGATGAACAGCCCGACGAACGGCGTCCACGAGAACCACCAGGCCCAGTAGAAGATCGTCCAGTCGCCGACCCAGCCCGAGACGCCGCCGTTGCCCGTTTGGGCGGTGCCGGTGTAGAAACTCATCTGGACGAACTGGCTGATGTAGGTGCCGAGCGCTTCGGTGCCGATCGCCGTGATATAGTTGGTCGGACCGAGCAGGAACGTGACGATAGTCAGCAGTCCGAACAGCGACAGGTTGACGTACGAGATTCGGCGGATTCCCTTCTGTACCCCGAGTGCGACGGACGCCGTGAACGCGACGGTCATGCCGGTGATGATGAGAACCGTCCCCAGATCACCGACGGAGACACCCGTGGTCCACTCGATACCGACCAGGAACTGGCTGCCGACCAGTCCGAGGGTCGTTGCGACCCCGCCGATCGTCGCGAACACCGCCAGGATGTCGACGGCTTTCGCGAGCGGCCCGTCGAGGTTGTCGATGCCGATCCAGGGCGCGAGCACCGTCGAGATCCGCATCGGTGCGTCGTACCGGTACGCGCAGTAGGCGATCGGCAGGGCGACGACGACGTACGCCGTCCACGCCGAGACGCCCCAGTGGAAGAACGTGTACTGAATCGCCCCGACGGCCGCCTCGGAAGACTGCGGATCGGCGCCGATAAACGGCGAAACGTCGTCGTAATGCGAGACCGCCTCCGCCGGCCCCCAGAAGACGATTCCGGCGGCGATCCCGGCCGAGTACAACATCGCGAAGTACGAGAGGAAGGCGAACTCCGGCTCCTCGTCCTCCTCGCCGAGTTTGATGTTCCCCCAGGGACCGAAGATGAGGAAGATGACGAACGCGACGAGGAAGAACATCACGATCAGATACCACCAGCCGAACCCGGTCCAGATGACCTGGTTCGCGCTGTCCATGTACCCCGTCGCCGCATCCGGCGCGACGACGAAGGCGATCACCGCTGCCACTGCGATCGCGAACCCGACACCGAACACGACGGTGTCGAGTTCCTCGAAAAAGCCGTCCGCTGGACGTTGTCGATCTGAGTCAGTCATTGAATAGGGGGAGTGTGGCGTCGTTGTGAGTGTTGAGCGGGTCGAGTATCGAGCGTCTCGAGTATCCGAACATCGAGTACGGACAAGTGTGCTGGGCTTGCACCGATGAGGAGATATCAGTGTTGCGAATCGGCCCCAAGTGTCCAGATCTCGAGAGATAGGACTGACGGATCTCGCCGGTCGTTGCAGCCGACCTGAGAGGGACTCGAGCGGTGTTCCAATCGGTGCCGTCCGCTATCGGTTTCTGCTGAACTCATCAGTAAGAGCGATCAGTTTCGGGATTGCCGCCAGAATTCGCGTCGTACTTAGTCGCTGATGAACTTGTTATCTCGCCAGTTGACGCCGCTCTGTCCCGAGGCGTTCTCGCCGGGGCCTTCGACGACTTCGATGTCGGCCGGCCGGGGTTCGCCCTCCACGATTCGGGTCGCCTCGAGGTCGCCGTCGCGCTCCGAAATCGCGGTCAGCGTTCCCTTCTCGGCGGCCTCGGCGATCCCACAGAGAACGAGGAACATCTGGTACTGTAACAGCGAGTTCTGCAGGACCGTCTCGCGGTCGCCCTTGAACGCTGCGAACTCGACGAGTTCGGACTCGATCTCTTCTTCTTCTTCCTCGTCCCAGCTAAAGGACTTCTGCCGGCGTTCGTCCGGATCCTCCTCGTAGACCCGGTTTTCGGTGACGCTGGCTTTCAACTGGGCCGTCGGCGTGTACTTGCTGACGGACTCGTCCTCGGCGACGGCCTTGAGAATGAGCGTGTTGTTTCGCCGCGTTATCTCCACGTCGGCGACGCCATCCGGGTACGTGGCCTCGTCGATGTGTTCGCGAAGCTCTTCGAGGGGCAGTTCGAGGGTCGAGTGCAGCCGATATACGTGTCTGGATTCCTCTGTTGACATAGTGGGATGGTCTGCGGCGATAGTCGCTGGTGGCTAGTACGGGTGCGTGACTTATATGACCTGCTATTGAATACGTGGCCGAATTAGCCGGATAAATTTAATCGATAGTTCCGCGTTCGGATTACGCCGTCTCGAGCGTCTCGGCCAGTTCGCCGCGCTCCTCGAGTTCCTCGAGTACGTCCGAGCCGCCGACGAACTCGCCGTCGACGAACGTCTGGGGGATCGTCTCCCAGCCGCTGTGACGGTTGAGGGCGGTGCGGTACTCGTCGAGCGACTCGAGGACGTCGACGACCTCGACCTCGTCGCGGTGCTGGGAGATGAGCCCGAGCGCCTTGCGGGAGTAGCCACACTGGGGCATCAGTTCGGTCCCCTTCATGAAGAGGACGACCTCGTTGTCGGCGATGAGTTCGTCGACCTGTTCGTCGACTTCGTCCTGATCGAGACCCTGATTCGGTGGGAAGTCCATACTCGACACATGTCGACGAAGGGGGATAGACCTTGCGTCATCCCCTCGAACGCGGTGTCGACGACGACAACAAACGGAGTCAGGCCGGATCGAGACGGACGATCCGGTCGTCGTCCTCGAGCGGAAACCCGTCGCCAGCCCGGCCATCCCGATTGGACGTGAGTATGTAGAGCAACCCGTCCGGGCCGGGTTCGACGTGTCGAATCCGACCGAACTCGCCCTCGAAGAGGGTGTGAGCCGTCGCCTCGAATCGGTCGTCGAGCCAGTCGTCGTCGTACCGAGTTCCGTCGCCGGATTCGGCAGAATTTTCGGCTCCGTCGTCCGCCGGCTGCAACGCCACCGCGTACAGCGCGTTCGACGTGAGTCCGGCGACGAAGACGTGATTCTCCCAGGTCTCGATCGTCTCGTCGTCGTAGAACGCGAGCCCGGAGGGTGCCCACGTGGTTTCGGGACCCGTGTTGACCACCGGCGGCGTCGCCTCGTCGTGTTCGTCGTAGCCGTCGTAGTCGGGATCGTTCGGTCCGCCGCGGAGGAGATCCCAGCCGTAGTTACCGCCGGGTCGGAGGATCGACAGCTCGTCTCGAGCGACGGGACCGTGTTCGGCGATCACCGGCGTCCCCTGCGGGGTGAAGGCGATCCCCTGCGGGTTTCGGTGGCCGAGCGTGTACGTCCGCGGATCGCCGTCGTCGCCCCAGTCGACGGACTCCGAAGCGGGGTCGCCGTCGGGCGTCACTCGGAGCACCGCGCCGGCACGAGAGCCGGGGTCCTGCGTGAGTGCGGGCTCCTCGGCGTCGCCCGTCAACACCCAGAGCGCGTCGTCGGGACCGAACGCGATTCGGCCGCCGTTGTGGGTCGTCGCACCCGGTATGTCGTCGAGAATCGTCTCGAGGTCGTCGCCCTCTAGGTCGTAGCGAACGACACGGTTTCCGGTCCCGTCGTCGTCGGTCGTGTAGTAGACGAACAGCTCGGATGCGTCCGGATAGTCGGGATGGACGGCGATTCCGAGCGTGCCACCCTCGCCGGGGGCCGCTCGGTCCGGGAGATCCTCGGCCTCGAGAATCGTCTCGCCGTCGTCGGGACCGAGCGGCGTCTCGTCGGCCGCGGCGAGAGCGTCCGCGTCGAACCGACGCACGCCGCCGTCGCGTTCGGTGAGGAAGGCGTCGTCGTCGGCGAACGTGAGGTCCCACGGAATCTCGAGGCCAGCGACGACCGTCGTCGCGTCGACGTCGTCCTCGGTGGGCGTGGCGTCCGCCGGACGCCAGTCTGGTTCGGACCAGTCGTCGTCCGGCGTCGCTTCGGGCGTGACGAGCTCCAGGCCGTCGGAGTCGACGCCCGTGAGACAGCCGGCCAGCGGGGCGAGCGAACAGCCGGTCGCCGCGAGCACGCGCCGCCGTGTCGGAGGCATACTCGACACGAGGGAGTCGAGACGTGTGAACGCTACGGTGAACTCGAGTCGATCCGACGCGATTCCGAGGAGCGCAAAAAGGGGTCAGTCCGCGGCCGCCGCGGGCGACTCGCTCTCGGTGCGTACCGAACGCCAGTAGCCCTGGACGTACGCGCCGACGAACATGCCGGCGATTCCGTACAGAATAAAGATATTCCCGACGCCGAGGCTGGCGTAGGCCGCACCGGGACAGATTCCCGAGAGCCCCCAGCCGACGCCGAAGATGCCGCCGCCAATGACGACGTTCGTGTCGAGCGTTTTGAGTCGACGGCCGTAAATCGCCCCCGTCAGCGGCGCTTCGCTGCGGAACTGCTTCACGCCGAAGAAGGTGATTCCGGTCACGACGGCCGCACCGAACATGACGAACAGCAGTCCGAAGTCCTCGAACTGCAGGAAGTTCAGGACGACCTCTGGTTGGGCCATGTGACTGAATCCGAGCCCGAAGCCGAAGATCAGTCCGCCGACGAACACCAGCGGCAGGAACAGCGGGTGTTGCTCGTGTTCGGCTGCCATCTACGGGTTCACCCCCGTTGCCGCCACCAACTGGGCGACACCGATCGCTACCAGCAGGAACGTCGTGACGCCGACGAACGACGCACCCGAGGCCGACCCGACGCCACAGACGCCGTGACCGGAGGTACAGCCCTTGCCGAGTCGGGTCCCGATCCCGATGAGGATGCCGCCGAGGAACAGCCGCCAGGGCTGGACCTCGGTCAACCAGATCGTTACTCCGCCGACCTCCCGGAGTTCGCCGGTGGTCGCACCCGGTTGGAGGCCGCTCGAGAGAAGCCCCGACTGAAAGGTCAGCGCGTAGACCGCCGCGCCGGCGACGATCCCCAGCGTGAAGACGACGCGCCAGTCGCGGGACGTACGATACCGTTCGAACCGGGCGAGACTCGAGCCGTAGGAGAGCGTCGACTCGAGGAACGTACTCGCGCCGGCTGGAATGCCGGTGCCGAGGTAGATCACGGCGACCCCGAGACCGACGAGCAGGCCGCCGATCACGTAGTGGCTGATCCCGTTGGGGAACAGCTCCGCGAACATGGCGACGATAAGCGTTGCAGTCATCGTTCTTCGGAAGGAAGTGTGGGGGTATCAAAGCTATCGACGCGGGGAAAATTGTGTCCATCTCGGACCGTCTCGCGAGCGGATCGACGCGATCGGAGGGCGGCGTCGTTCGAAGCGGCCGGCGTTCCAGTTCGTTCGAAGCGGCCCGTGTCCCGACTTAGCTGCTCTCTACGCCAGCCGGTAGTTTGGCGACCGAGAGCCAGAAATCGGTGTACACCCCGATAGTGTCCATGAACTCGCCCGGCTCGACCGCCTTGTGGAGGCAGGCGTTCGCGTGTTTCTCGTAGGACCGGACGACGTCACCTTCGTCTTTCGAGCCGGTTAGGACGGTGACGGGAATGTGCTTGAGATCCGGATCGCCTTTCACCTCCGTCAACACGGTCTCGCCGCTCGTCCGCGGAATGTTCCAGTCGAGTAACACCAGGTCCGGTCTCGGCGCGGCCGCATGATCGCCGCGCCGATAAAGAAAGTCCATCGCTTCGTCGCCGTCGGAGACGACGTGGAGCCGATTGGGGTTCGGACAGTCCCGAAGCGCTTCCTCGACGAGTCGTGCATCCCCCGGGTTGTCCTCGATCAACAACAGCTCTGCTGGCCGCGTCGGATGCGAGGACGAATCGCTCATACCCCGGTCGTTCGGTCCGACGACGGATGAAGGCACTGCCTGAACGTGGTGACTGTCTCAACGATCGCACCGATAGTTGCGGCAACTGGTCGCCGAGTACGGAGCAGTAGGTCGGGGGAATCGCACGCTCGAGCCGGAACGGCCGGTCCCCTCGAGACGTTGCAAACGCACGCAGTGCTGTGGTCCAAGGACTTTAGGTGTCCCACCTATGTCCGTGTGCCCTGTGGGGTACGGTAGTGGAGATGGATCAACGGGACGCGTTTCGAGTGCTCGCCAGTGCGGACCGACAGTTCGTTCTCCACGAGTTAGTCGATCGCGACGGATCGGTATCCGTCGACGAACTCTCACAGGCGGTCGCCGCGCGGCGACACCGCGTTTCGACCGAGGCAGTGAGCGACGCACAGGCCGACCGAGCACAGGTCCGACTGGTTCACCTCCATTTCCCCCAACTGATGGACCGAAATATCATCACCATCGACTGGGCAGATGACGAGGTTTCACTGGCCGACACCGAGCACGTCGACGTCTTGCTCGATGCCGCCGAGGAACTCGAGCCGTGGCCGCCGAGCGATATGCCGGGACGGTACTCCTGGTGACATCCTCCCCGGCGTAAAGGGCGGGACTCTCGTCTTGATTCAGGTAGCTCCGATATCGGTCGTCGATCCGACGGCTACGCGAAACGTCGAAACTCAGTCCGCGGCCGGCGACGGTGTCAACTCGTCGATCTTCTCTGCGGCGTAGCCGAAGACGTTTCGATAGCCGTTCGGTGACATGAGCACCGGGTAGAACGGCTCCTGTGCGACCTGCATATCGCCGTCGGCGGCCGCGAACGGATCACCGGGCTCGACTTCGGCGAAGTTGTCGACGAACACCTCGTAGGTGTCGGCTCGCTCCTTCCGAATAACGTCGGTGAGACGGTAGACCGGCAGATCCCGCGCGACCGTATCGCCGGGTAACGCGCCGACGGCCGTCAGGAATGCTCGCGTCAGGCGGTCGGCGTTCTGGGCGGCCGTCTCGGAACCCTGCAGCCCGCACTCGACTTCGATCGTGTCGATCTCGGAGAAGAGCCGTCCCTCCGCGAAGTTACTCGTTTCGACCATCGCTGCCACCGGGAGCTGTGGGACCAGTTCCCTCGCCGTCTCGCTGAGTTGGTTGACGATCGCGAACGGCTCGGCGTGGCTCTGCGTCGAGTGCATCGAGAACGCCAGACAGCCCTCGAGTTCCTCGATGAGTTCGTGTGCGAGCCGGCCTTCGTGTGTCTCTGCGTCTGTACCGCCCGGGAACGCGCGGTTGAGATCCTCGTCGACGAACCGTACCTGACGCTCGAGCGCCGCCTCGTTGACGACGACGAGTTTGACGGGTCGTTCGACAGTCGGGCGTTCGTCGAGCAGCCGTTTGACGGCGCGGACGCCGCAGGGTTCGTCCCCGTGGACGCCCGCGACGACGGCGATCTCCGGCGTTCCCGACCCGAGCTGTGCAACTCTCATTATCCAATAGTTGGTCTCGGTGGCCAAAGGCGATTCGGTCTCTCACGCACGCGAGAATTCACCGAAACGGAAACGTCGTCGTTTGTCACGGTACAGTGTGCCATCGATACGGGCAGTCCGCTCTCGGAAACCGTCGATCTGTCACTCCTCGAGCCCGTCGACGTACTCGAAATCGGCCGCTCGAGCGGACGGTCGCTCTCCGTCGATGGGGATCCGCCACTCGTCGATTCGGCTCGGGTCCTCGATCGCGTTCGTGAGCGTCGTCCGGACCTCGAGGACGTCCACACCGTAGTAGTCTCGAGGGATGCCGTGGAGGTACTGGAGTGCGGTTCGAAAGAGCGACCGCATTCCGTCGACGTTTCCTCGCGGCCGTTGCCCGCTCGCGGGTTCACCGTTCGATCCATCGAGACTCTCGCTACGTTCGCGCCTCGCACCGCTCGGGTGGTCCGCGGACCGTCGCTCCACGCTCTCGTCGAAATCGGCCCGTTTGTACGCGCCGGCGGCGACCTGGACCATCCCGTGGAGGAAGGCGCTCTCCTCGGTTCCGCGGCCGTAGTTGTACCACTCGAGTTCGAAGCAGTCGTGACTCTCGTGGTAGGCTCCGCCGTTGAACAGTCGGACGCCGTGGATCGTTGCGCGACGGAGCGTCGCATGTTCCCAGTGGCCCTCAGCGGCGTTCCAGCCCGCCGGCGTGGTACCTCCGGGTGGTGGGGTCACCGACGGGTCACTGGTGTGATCGTCCATACGTAATTGTGATCGAACAGACGGGTAATTCCATCGCCGTGGTCCCTGAGACGGTCCGCTGTGCCGACCGACCGGTGCAGCCGCGGTCGTCCTGCGGGTGCCCCGAAACTGACGGACAGCGGTCCGAACGAGAGGGGGCGAACCGCATTTAATGTGGCCAGTGCCATAGCCGAGGCTTTATTTCGGTTTGATACCTTCCCGCCGATAGATGAGATACCCCATCGGCCGATGTCACCACTGCGGGGAGCGGCTGTACGAGCACATCGAGGGCGATTACCAGTGTTTGAACTGTAACCGACGGTACGAATCTCTCGAGATCGAATCGCGAGCGGCCTGACACTGCAGGTTGCCGGGAGCGTTTCGAACGACTCAGTAGCGATGGGGCACAATCGATACCCGTCGAGATTCATTGGATCGAACGTGACAAGCGGGTGAGTAATTGGTCGGTCGCGAGTACACCGTCGAACGGGTCGTTTCCGAACGCCGAGTGACGCTCGGAGTGGGAGGCCACCCGTCGAAGTTGTGTATACAACCATCTTTCTCTTGCTAAAAGAGCTATTTTTGTCGCACGTGCAATCCCTCACGCCGTTACGCGATGCTGCTACTCCCACATTCGAGCGTTCGGCACACCATCGGCCTCGAGACGCAATGCAGCGACTCCGGGAGGACGACGGCCCGCTCGGAGGGGGTTTTGGAGAGCACGCAACGCAGATCGATCGATCGACGTACCACGCGCCCGTTCTCGCACAGGTAGCTGCGAACTGCGTTTCGTATAGCCAAAAACAGTGTACCGTTTCGGCGCGAGCCCGAACCGAACAGTTCGCGGACGTCCGATCGACGGTCCACACAGGTCATGTCACAGCATAGCGATCGGCCGAAAGTGGCTGCCCAGTGTTGTGAGTGTGGAGCCGTGTATTCGGCGTGGATTCTCTCCGACGAGACGGTACAACCGATCGGTCGGAAAGACGGCTGTCGATGCGGCGGTGATGCGTTCAAATCGATCTCGACGGAGTAAACGCTGGCAGCGGGTTGACACGGCGTACTACCGGCTTCGGTAAGTCACCGTCACTGACTTACGGGAACTGCCACCCCATCCGGTGAGTCCTCGACGCGTCTCCGGGCAGTTTCGACGACCCGCGTCCCCGGTTATTGGGGACGGTATAACGGATGTCAGTTACGAACGGCGTACCGATCGTAATTCTACTACCGAATAGGTTCGCACTCGAAACCAGTATTAGTTATCTTCCGAGGGAATAGGAACTGAAGGTGGTTATATGTGCGGCCGAGTCCGAACAACACTGTATGAACACGGCTGGCGACCAGGTCGGATGTCGGATGCGTCGCCGTTCGGTACTCGCGACGACCGGGACGTTCGCCGGGCTCGGTTTCGCAGGCTGTCTCGGGAGCACGGCGAATTCGGTGCGCGTGCTGGCAGCGGGGAGTCTCGCCCGGACCTTCGAGGACCACGTTAGCCCGGCGTTCAGGGAGGAGACGGGGATCGAGGTTCGCGGCGAGTACTACGGTGCGAACGCCGTGATGCGGATGGTCGAAGATCGGACCAAACACCCCGACGTCGTCGTCAGCGCCGACGCGACGCTGCTCCGCGATCGGCTGTACGGCGAGTTCACCGACTGGGACGTCGCGTTCGCGACCAACAGTATCGGGATCGGGTACGCCGAGGAGTCGACGTTCGGACAGCGTCTCGAGGACGGCGAGCCGTGGTACGAACCGGCTCGAGAGACCGACGAGGGCGACCTCGCGATCGGCGATCCGAACCTCGATCCGCTGGGCTATCGCGCCGTTCAGGCGTTCGATCTCGCGGCGACGGAGTACGGTCTCGACGGGTTTCGCGAGAACATGATGACCGTCGTCTACGAGGAGCCCGACGAGCCACAGCTCATGGTCGGCGTCGAGAGCGGTTCGCGCGCCGGTGCGATCGTCTACCGGAATATGGCGGTCGATCACGGGGTCCCCTTCCTCGAGTTCCCCGACGAGTACAATTTCGCCGACCCCGAACTGGCCGACCACTACGCGACGGCCGAGTTCACGACTGACGAGGAGGGGTACACCGCCGAAGGCCGACCGATCGTCTACAACGCGACGGTCACCGACGACGCGGACGAACCGGATGCCGGCCACCGACTGATACAGTTTCTCGTCGATCGGCCCGACCTCCTCGAAGAGGCGGGGTTGACGGTCGGATCGAACGTCCCCACCCCGAACGGCGACGTTCCGGAGGCGGTCGACGTATGAGCCGCTCCGAATCGGCTCGTCTCCGGCGAATGCGAGCACCAGAACTGCTCGTCCCGGCCGCGCTCGGCGGACTCATCCTCGTCTACTTTGCGCTTCCGTTCGTCACCTTTCTCTCTCGGACGGGGACCGCGACCGTCGTCGCCGGGCTGTCGACCCCCGAGGCACAGGTTGCGATTCGCAACTCGCTGCTCACCGCGCCGGTTTCGACCGCGATCGCGACGATTCTCGGCGTGCCGCTCGCGTACGTCCTCGCCCGGACGTCGTTCCCCGGAAAGCGCCTCGTCGAAGCGCTGGTGATCCTGCCGCTCATCGTCCCACCCGTCGTCGGTGGTGCGATGATCATTACTGCGGTCGGGCGGTTTACGCCGATCGGCTCCGCCGCGACCGCCGCGGGAATCCCCCTTACCGACAGTCTGATCGGGATCGTCCTCGCCCAGACGTTCGTCGCCGCGCCGTTCGTGATTATCACCGCTCGAGCGGGCTTCGGCGCCGTCGACGAACGCCTCGAGCAGGCCTCCCGGTCGCTCGGTTACGGACCGCTCGAGACGTTCTGGAACGTCTCGCTTCCGCTGGCTCGCGGCGCGATCCTCGCCGGGATCAGCCTGACGTTCGCTCGAGCGATCGGCGAGTTCGGCGCGACGATGATGGTCGCCTACAACCCGCGGACGATGCCGACGCGCATCTGGGTCGACTTCATCACCGGTGGGATCGACGCGACCGTCCCGCTCGCGCTCGCTCTGTTCGCGATCACGCTCGTCGTTCTCGCGGCCGTCCAGCGATTCGGTCGGGTTCCGACGGTGATCGATCGATGATGCTCGAACTCGAGTCGCTCACCCACCGATACGGGACCGAATCGGCCGTCGACGACGTCTCGTTCGGCGTCGCGGAAGGCGAACTCGTCGCGCTGCTCGGCCCGAGCGGCTGTGGCAAGACGACGGTCGTACAGGCGGTCGCCGGCCACGTTCGTCCGACCGCGGGCCGGGTGACACTCCGCGGCGCGGACGTCACCGACGCGCCGCCCGAATCCCGGCAGGTGAGCGTCGTCTTTCAACAGTCGACGCTCTACCCCCACATGACCGTGAGCGAAAACGTCGCGTACGGTCTCAGGGCACGCGGCGTCGAATCGGGCCCACGGGCCGACGTCGTGAGCGAGTATCTCGAACTGGTCGACCTCTCGGAACAACGTGATGCGTACCCGGCGGAACTGAGCGGCGGACAGCGACAACGGGTCGAACTGGCTCGAGCGGTCGCCCCTGAACCCGACGTGCTCTTGCTCGACGAACCGCTCTCGGCGCTCGACCGGTCGCTGCGCGAGCGCCTGCGTGGCGAGATCGCCCGTATTCAGCAAGAAACCGGCGTCACGACGCTGTTCGTCACGCACGACCAGGCGGAGGCGATGGCCCTCGCCGACCGACTCGTCGTGATGGACGACGGTAGCGTCGCCGGCGTCGGGGAGCCGCGGACGCTCTACGAGTCACCATCGACGCCGTTCGTGGCCTCCTTCCTCGGTCGGTCGAACGAGCTTTCGGCGACGGTCGTCAGACAGGAGCCGCTGACGTTCACAGTTGGGGGCCAGGAGGTCGTGCTACCCGACTCGAGAGCCGACGGTTCGATCGGTTCCGCCGTCTCGTGTCACGTTCGGCCGGACGATCTCACGCTGGACGCTGGCGGTGGACTCGGTTCGGACGGGCCATCGGTATCGTTGCCGGGAACGGTGGCCCGCGTCGCCGATATGGGCTGCCGCTACGACGTGACCGTCCGACTCGAGACCGAGGAAGAAGTTATTGTCGAGCGGACCGAGACGCCGCCAGCGACGGGCGAGTCGGTTTCGGTGGGGCTGCTCGCGGAGAACCTAACGATATTCGGTGCTGGTCAGCGCGACCGTATCGGTGTCGACGTCGCGAGGCTGTGAGTACGTCAGTAGCGACATCCCTCGCGACCGTGCTCTCGCCGATCTCGAAGGCCGTGCTGGTATTTGCCTTCCGAGTGTGCGAAGATCGACAGCATTCACGGACCCCTACGACCCGACCAGGAGGTCATCGTCGTCATCCTCGTCATCGTCGCCTTCAGTCTCCTCGATCGCCTCCTCGACCTCGTCCTGTGTTGCCTCCTCGAGTTCATCCTCCATTCTAGTGGTAAATACGAGTACGAGGTCATTATGACCGATGAGCGTTTTCACGGTCAGATAATATCATGCTTGACTGCTCTCGTCCAATACGTCGTACACGCGTTTTGTGATGGTCTCTGCGAAATGTGCTCCGTCAGGGATTTGAACCACGCGAAACGCTCGCTTCGCTTGCGTTTCTCTCATTCAAATTCCTTCCGTCCGCTTTCGCTCACTACGTTCGCAAAAATGCTCCGTCAGGGATTTGAACCCTGGTCATCGGCTCGAAAGGCCGAAATGATTGGCCGGACTACACCAACGGAGCCTATCTTACTCTGCAATCAGTCATTGCCGAGGCCTAGTAAAAAGCGTTCCGTTCCGAGTCGACGGTGGCACAGGCTGACGCACCTGAACGTCACGCACAGTACACACTCCCGCGTTCACCGCAGTCGGCCTCCATCTCAACGCTTTTGAAGCCTCGTGACAACCTATTTGGCATGAAATACGTTCGATTCCGTGACCCGGCCGGTGCGATTCGACGCGGCGAGTTCGAGAGCGGCCACGTTCACTTCGCGAACGAGAGCTACGACCTCGAGGACGATGCGATCGACGTCCTCCCACCGTGTGAGCCCTCGAAGATCGTCTGCATCGGTCGCAACTACGCCGACCACGCCGACGAGATGGGGAACGACGTACCCGACCGGCCGCTGCTCTTCTTGAAACCGCCGAACGCGGTCGCCAGTCACGGCGACACCGTCACCGCACCCGCCGGAAAGGAACGGATCGACCACGAGGCGGAACTCGGCGTCGTCATCGGTGAACAGTGTCGCCACGTCCCCGAAGCCGAGGCGATGGACGTCGTCGAGGGCTTTACCTGCGTCAACGACATCTCGAACCGCGACGACCAGGAGAAAGAACAGAACTGGATCCGCGGGAAGGCGTTCGACGGCGCCGCGCCGATCGGGCCGCTGCTCGCGACGCCCGACGAGGTCCCCGACGACGCGAGCGTCCGGACCCGCGTCAACGGCGACCTGAAACAGGACGGCTCGCGCGAGCAGCTCATCTTCCCCATTCCGGAGCTCATCGCCGAGATCACGACCTACATGACTCTCGAGCCGGGCGACGTGATCGCCACCGGCACGCCGGAAGGCGTCGGCCCGCTCTCCGACGGCGACGAGGTCGAAATCGAGGTCGAAGGCGTCGGCACGCTGTCGCACTCGATTCGACGTCCCTGAGCGGTCCCGTTTCCGATACGACAGTCAGTCGGCCACCGTACCGACTCGAACCGAACCGTTTTCGCCCCGCACTACTGAAAACAGTGGCATGACCGTTCGATTCGGTGCGGTGACCGTCGACTGGCTCGGTCTCGCGACGATTCGCCTCGAGGGCCAGACGGGGGCCGTCATCTACACGGATCCCGGGCCGGAGACGTACGGCGTCCTCGACGGCCTCGAGCCGCGAGACGGCGATCTGATTCTCGTCAGTCACGACCACCACTACGATCCCGACTCGATCCGACGGGTGGCTCACGAGGACGCCATCGTCGTGGTTCACGAATCGATCGACGCCCGCGAGATGGATCGGGAGGTCGAACAGCCCGAGGCACTGCCCTACGAGGTCGAACGCGTTCGCGCCGACGAGTCGTTCGTCCTCGGACCGTTGGATCTGTTCACCACGCCGGCGTACAACGATCCGGCGGGTCCACACGTCGACGAGGCGGGAACGCCGTACCACCCCGAAGGACGAGGCTGTGGCTTCGCGGTCACCGTCGACGGCGTCTCGGCGTTCTGGCCCGGCGACACCGACGTGCTTCCGTTCCACGAGGAGCTAGACGTCGATCTCTTCTGTCCGCCGGTCGGCGGCACGTTCACGATGGACCGCCACGAGGCCGCCGATCTGGCCGATCGAATCCGGCCGGATCTCGTCCTGCCGGTCCACTACGACACCTTCGAGGCGATCGAAATCGACGCGGACGCGTTCGTCGTCGACGTCGCAAACCGCGGTGTCCCGGTGGTTCTCGACGAACAGAACTAACCACTCTCACACATTCGGGGACGAATCCGTGGACATAAGTTGACGGTTGGCCACTCTCTCGCATCTGCCATGCATACTGGTACCAATCCGACAGCTTTCGGAGGCGACCACGTGAACAGTCGTCTGAGACCGACTCTTTCGTATTCACGAACGGGTGACCGACGTGGCCAATAGCGCGGCCGACGAGAGCGGCCCAAAGGATTCCGAACTCACCTACCCATCGTCCGACTGGCGCGGGTTCTTCGAGAACCACTTCGGACCGTCGATGCTCTGGGCGCTGATCAGCATCGGCGGGAGCCACATCGTCCTCGCACCGACGCTCGGCGGAACGTTCGGGCTCGTCGCGATCTGGATGTTCGGCCTCATCTACGTCGCCAAGTACGGCGCCTGGGAACTCGGCATCCGCTACAACTACGGAGTCGGAGCGAACCCGATCGAAGCCTACGGCGACCTCCCCGGGCCGAAGAACTGGGCCCTCTGGCTGACGATCCTCGTGTTCACCGTCATGTACACGTTCATCACGGCCAGCGTCGGGATGAGTACCGCCGCATTCGTCGCCGCACTCACGCCGGGGTGGCTCACCGCCGCCTGGGCGTACGTGCTCTTCGTCGGCGCCGCTGGGGCTCTCGTGATCACGTCTCGATACTCCGTCCTCGAGAAGGCCCTGATCGGTTTCACGATCGCGGTGGGCGTCCTCGTTCTCCTCGGCGCGCTCGTCGGACCGCCCTCTCCGGAACTGATCGCTGACACGGCGTTCGCGGTACCGGATCTCACCGGCCCGGCGTTTATCGCGCTGTTCGCCGCCGCAGCGGGCTTCGCACCGACCGGCTTCAGCACCAGTATCCTGATCGGGAGCTGGAGTATGGCCAAGGGGGAAGGCGCCGGCGAACTCCGCGAGAAGGGGCTCGATCCGAACGATCCCGCTAATCACGACTACATCCGCGCGTGGATCCAAACCGGGCGGCGGGACTTCAACGTCGGCTACGTCTTCAGCTTCGTCCTGATCGCGGCGATGGTCGTTCTGGCGACGAACGTGCTCTACCCGAACCCGCCGACGGACGCCAACCTCGCTTTCGCCATTGGAAACATATTGAGCGACTCGTTCGGGGAGTGGTCGTACTACGCCATGCTGATCGGTGCGTTCGCGGCGCTGTACTCGACGGTCATCACGCTCCTCGACGGTGCCGCCCGCGCAACCGGGGATATTCTCCCGATGGCACTCGAGGACGAGAGCATCGACAGCGAACGGGTTCGAAAGCTCGTCGTCGTCGGTGTGGTCGTCGTCAGCAGTGCGATGGTCGTCGCACTCGGTGACGTTCCAGTGACCCTGTTGCTCTACGTCGCCGCGATCCTCGCGGTCACGGAGATCTTCTTCTACCCGGCGAACTGGTACGTCGTCGAGAAGCACCTCCCGGAACCGTTCCGTCCGTCTCGAGCCTGGCACGCCTACTACGTCGTGAGTCTCGTGCTCGTCCTCGTCTTCGGTGCGATGGGGGCCGCGCTCCGACTCGGGTTCATCGGTTGAGACGCCGTTCGGATCGTTATTTGCGCCGGAATACTCCGATCCGGTCGATTGAGTACGTCCGCGTGGAACTAGTTAGCTATCCGACCGGACCAAAGCGTTACTGTCACTGCTGACGACTCCACGACTATGAGCACCGATCGCCGATCGAATCGAACCGGGGGCGGGCCGCCGTACTGTTCGAACTGCGGCACCGGTCTCGAGCCGTCGGCGAACTTCTGCCCGAACTGCGGACTGTCGAACGGTCGTCTGACCGACCGATCGAGTGCCGAGTCGTCGACCGTGCGAGAACGAACGGGTCCGCGTGCCAGCGCGAGTACGGATTCGAGCGGCAGTGTGACCGACCGCGAACACCTCGAGCATCGGATCGCGACGGCGCTGCAGGACGGCTGGGAACTCGAGCACGACTTCGGCGACCACGCCGTGATGGTGAAACGGTCGTTCGGCAGCAGGGACGAGCACCTGGTGGTCGCGCTGATCACCGTCTGGTTCACGATGGGAATCGGGAACGCACTCTATGGCGCATACCGGTACGTCGGCGACGCAGAGCGGATGGTGTTACGAACGGACCACGTCGAGAACAGCGACGCCGATCGCGAGTCCACCGGCTCCGCGCTCCGCTGGCGCGTGACGGCTGCGGTCTGCTGGCTCGCGGCCGCGATCGTCGCCGTGGTCGGTCTGCAGGTCGTCACGGCAGCCGCGAGCTACCCCCTCTTTCTCCTCGCGTTCGTGTTCGCGGCGATGGGTGTGAGCGCCCTGCCGTCGGTCCAGCGACGACTCGAGAGCCGCCACTCGGTGACGGCCAACGGCCGGGTCCGATCGGTCGACGAACGTACCGTCGTCGCTTACGACAGACCGTGTGCGGCCTGTGCGGATCCCGTCGGTCGCGGACTCGAGCGAATCTACCGAAAGGAGTTCTGCCTGCTCGGCGTCCCGCTGGCGGCCTCCGAGGGGCGCAACTACTACTGCAAACAGTGTGCGAACGGAACGAGGCCCACGACTCCGGACCGGTCCGGCCCGCCCTCGTCCGCGAGCAACGCGAAGACGGACCGGTTGCTGGAGACGGATCCAGAGACGGAACGAGAATCGGTGTAGTCCAGTCACGACAGGGGCGTCACAGCAGTGGCATTTCGAGGGAGCCGCGTCGCGGATACGGTGTGTGGCTCGAACGTCACTCGAGGAGTTGTGGTTCGACGAGGCGACCAGCAGGCTCTCGGCGGCGCTGCCGGAGCCGGTGAGTGTCCGACGGTACCGGAGCCGGCGAGGCGCCGATTGTTCCGGTTTGGGAATACTTTCCACGGTCGGCGTGCCAGTGGTGGTAGTGTGAGCGTCTCTTCGCCGCCGATCTGGTCGAACGTCTGGTCGAATCCGTACCGCCGCCGATGGATTCTGTGGGGCATCCTCGCGACGACGTTCCTGCTCGTGAGCATCTACCGGCTCTTGACGGCAGTCATTGCGGGGCCGGTGATGTCCGCGTTCGGAATCACGGGGACCCAGCTCGGAACGCTGCACGCGATATTCTTCGTTATCTACGCGCTGATGCAGATTCCGACGGGTATCCTCGTCGATCGGATCGGTCCCCGCCGGACGGCCACAGCCGGGGCGGCAGTGATGAACGTCGGGGCGGTCTGGTTCGCACTCGCCGGCGGATACGGAGGCGCACTCTCGGGACGGTTTCTCATCGGACTCGGCGGGAGCGTGATCTTCGTCTCGTTGCTTCGGTTCTGCGCGAACTGGTATCGAGCCGACGAGTTCGGGACGATGAACGGGCTGTGTTTCGCCGTCGGTGGGGTCGGCGGTATCCTCGCGACGACGCCGTTCGCCATCGCGGTCGACGTCGCGGGGTGGCGGACGGTCGTACTGGCCCTCGGAACGTTCGGACTCGTGGTAGCGGTCGCGACGTTCGTCTTCGTCCGAGACTCCGCCGAGCGGGCTGGTCTGCCGGCGATCGAAGGCGCTCCCGAACGGTCGATGTTGTCGGTCGGTGAAGTGAGGGAGTTCTCCGTGCGGATCCTCTCCGACCGATGGACGTGGGTCGCCGCCGTCATGCTGTACTGCACCGGCGGGGTCAATTTGACGCTCGTCGGCCTCTGGGGGATCCCCTACGTCGTTCAGACCTACGACGTCTCGGTGACGGTCGCCTCGACGATCACGCTCTTCGGCGGGATCGGGCTCGTCGTCGGGCCGCCCGTCATCGGTCGCCTCTCGGACTCCCTCGAGCGCGATACGGAGTTCATCGTCGTCGGCTCCGTCCTGTATACGATAGCGCTGGGATTCGTTGCCGCAACGGGTGACCCCCCACTCGTTACCGTCGGCGTCGTGTTCTTCCTGACCGGAAGCCTGTTCGGTACGTTCGTCCTCACCTATCCGATCGTCCAGAATCGGTACGACGACAGAGCCAGCGGTATCGCCATCGGAACGATAAACGGCGCGTCGTTCTTCGGCGCTGCGACCTTCCCGACACTGATGGGGTGGGTTCTCGACGCCTACTGGACCGGCGACGTTCTCGACGGTGCCCGCGTGTACACCGAGACCGGCTACCGTGTTGCGTTCGCAATCGGCACCGTCGCCGGTCTCCTCTCGGTCTGCTGTGCCGTCTGGCTCCACCTTCACGACCGCCAAGAGTAGGAAGACGGAGTAAGCGTTCGGCGGAACAGCGGCGGTCGCGACGCTCACGAAACTTCGTTTAAACCTCGGTAGGACGACTCACCCTCACTGAGAGCTCCGGTTCATCTCCCGAACCGTCGGTTCGAGGACCGTCTACAGGACGCCCATCTCGGTGAGACGCTCCGGCTCATCTCCCGAACCGTCGGTTCGATGGCCGTCTACAGAACGCCCATCTCGGTGAGACGCTCCGGCTCATCTCCCGCAACGTCGGTTCGATGGCCGTCTACAGAACGCCCATCTCACTGAGACGTTCCGGGAGATACGTGTCCGTCACGAAGTCGAGACCGCGAGCAGCGAGCGACTGCTGTTCGGACTTCTTGCCGATCTCGAGCTGTAACTCGATCTGTTCCTCCCAGTAATCGGTCTGGAAGCGCGGGTCCTCGAGTTCGCTCTCGAGAGCGTTGATGTCCGAATCCGAGAGGGGATCGGTCGGGAGGTCGTACTCGACGATGTCGGCGGGCTGGATGCCGATGTACTGGGCCTCGGGGGTGGCGAGATACTCCGACAGGTGGGCCGACTTGATCGAGCCGTAGGCGACGGAGCCGTAGATGCGGTACGACCACGGGTCACCGTCGGCGAAGACGGTGACGGGGAGATCGAGTTCGTCGTGGAGTCGCTTGGTCAGTCGTCGCGTCGCCCGCGCCGGCTGCCCGCCGAGGTGGACGATGAGGGCGTCGTACTCCTCGTCGAACCCGTTCTCGACCAGTCGGTCGCGCATGCCACCGGTCTCGACGCAGAGGACGAACTCGGCGTCGTTGTCCAGGAACTCGATGGTGTCCGGGTTATTCGGGATCTGATACCCGCCCTGTCCCACGTCGAGCTGACAGTGGATGTCGCGGTCGCCGCGGTTGGTCTGCTCGCGGATGCGAAGCGGCCCCATGACCTTCGCGCCGGACTCCTCGGGGCGCATGTGAAAGTCCTCGCGGGTGACTCCCGAGACGATCTCTAAGTCTTCGATCAGCCCGTTCGACTCGTCCTGATCGTTGAACTGGGCCTCCTTGTTGTCCCAGCTCTCCGAGAGGTAGTAGAGTTCACGCAGGGTAGACGAGCGATCCTGCTCGAGTTGGTCCGCGAGGAACTCGATGGTGTAGACGGCCTTCAGGAGCTTTCGGGCTCCGCGAACGGAGTTGGCCGAGCGCGTCGACTCGCGGTCGCCGTACACCCAGACGTTCAGCTCCTCGCTGTACTCGATGTTGTTCTTCGTCCGCGTCGGGACGGACATGTGCGGGATCTCGCCCAGTTCGAACTGGTCGTAGAACTGCGCCGCGAGATCGATCAACTGTTCTCGTGCCTGCTGGTCGTTGTCTGCGCTCATTGGTCTGTGACGGTCAGTTTCTCGGTTTCGACACCCTTCACGTCGAGATCGAACTCGGCGTCGTCGGCCACCTCGTACTCGAGGGCGGCGTCCTCACCGCTCGAGACGTCCGGTTCCCACTTGACGAACCACTCGCCGTCCATCTCGACGACGGTCGCGTCGTCGGGGAGACCGGTCGGTTCGGCCGAGACGATATCGGTGATCTCGAGGGACTCGCTGGTGTTGGAGTTGTTTTCGACCGTGACCGTAACGGCCTGACTGGTTCCGTTCTCCTCGAGCGATCGCTCGACGAGGACGTTGTTCATGATACGGGCGATGGCGTCGTCGATGTCGGGTTCGTCGCGCTCGGTTACCTCGGCGACCTTCGTGGCCATCTCGGGGAGGATCTTCCCGAGGACGTTCTGTTTCTTCCGGCGTTGTTGCATCGATCGCCGCTTGTTCAGATAGCTCTTGAGTTCGCGTGCGGCCTCCCGGATCGCGAGTTCGATCTCGTCTTCGATCGCGGGGACGTTCGCGACCGCGTCCTTCGACTCGCTGGTGAAGGGGACGTTCGTCGACGCGACGTGGACCATGATGACGGCCGGGCCGTTCGGCAGGCCGGAGCCGCCGGGCTGGTCGAGCCCGTAGTTTCGCCAGCCGATCGACTTGACCACGTCGGTCGTCGCACACGCGCCGCGCTGGTAGACCAGCGGGACGCGGTTGGCAAAGCGCATGACGTCGGCGCTCCCTTCGGCCTCGAGGTCGCCGCCGTAGGCGATGCCGGCTTCGACGATGAACGGGTCGCCGCCGTGAACTTCGGCGTCTCGGGTCGCCGAGGAGTAGAAGTCGGCCTCGAACTCCTTTTCGAGCCCGGCCGAGATCAGCTCCTCGGTGATGGGGGCGAGACACCGCGTCGGCGGTGCCATGATATCGGTCTCGCGCATCCCGTCGACGAGGTTGCTGGCGGCGTCGCGGTCGCCTTTGAACTCCCGCACGAGCGGCGGGTCGTCCGGGACGGTCGCCATGACTCCCCAGACGGCCTCGAGGACGTTCTCCCGGGCGGTGTCGCCGAACGAAACGTCATCGTACTCCTCGGTGAGATCCGCCGCGCGGTCGACGAACGAGCGAAGTCGCTTGTGCGTGAGTCGGTGGCGGGTGAGCGCGTCCTCGTCGCCCTCCTCGCGTTCGTCCTCGAACTTGGCCGCGAGGCGCTCGGCGAACGCGTGGATCACCTCGTCGTCCTTGCGGGTGCTCGTCGCGTCGTCGGCGAGCGCGTAGAGGTCGGCGACGAGTCGCGACTCGCTGTCGACGTCGTCCTCGTCGAAGTCGACCGTCTCGTCTCCCTCCCCTGTCGCGTCGTCGCCGGGCGCGTCGATCAGCGCGCGCCAGACCACGTCGACGGCGTTCTCGCGGACGGTGTCGCCGAACGTCGTTCCGTGCTCGGACTCGACGTCGTCGGCGGCCGAATCGACGACCGCGAGGAGTTCGTGGTGGGCGATCCGATCGCGATCGTCGACCGCGTCGACGATGGCGTCGGCGAATGCGTCCGTCGCGTCGGCGCCTTTGTTCACGGTCGCGTCCGTGATCGACGATCGGAGGTCGATATCCTCGTGGCTCGCGGGCGGTCGCCACCGCATCTCGCGACCGTAGTGGCGGTCGCGGAACTCGTCGATGATCGACTCGGCGCTCTTCTTGCCCACGCGCGTGAACTCCTCCTGGAGGAAGCCCGAGACCGTCTGGGAGTCCGTCGCCGACAGCATCTTCATCACGGTGCCGAGTTCGACGCCGTGGGGGTGTGGACGGATCTCCTCGGTTTCCTCGGGTAGCTGATCCGTCGCGCGTTCGAACTTGAAATGCTCCTGCGGTTCGCGCAGTTCGAGGCGCGCGTGAGGGTTGACGACTGCGGTATGCTTGATATAGTCGTGAAGCTGGTTGCGAGCGCGCATGTTCGCCTCCATCTCGAGGACGATGCGCGTGCCGTGGGGCCGATCCCACGTGGTCGTCTCCTCGACGCTGATCTCGGGTTCGTTCTCGTCGGTATCGACGATGAGCTCGAAGTACTCCGCCTCGCTCGCACCCTGGGTTCGACTGGTGATTTTGGCGGGCTTCCCGCTCGTGAGCTGGGCGTAGAGCACCGCCGCGGAGATCCCGATCCCCTGCTGCCCGCGGGACTGTTCGCGGGCGTGGAATCGCGACCCGTACAGCAGTTTCCCGAAGACCTTCGGGAGCGTCTCCTTCGTCAGTCCCGGTCCGTTGTCCTCGACGATCAACCGATAGTAGTCGCCCGCTTCCTCGATCTCGACGTAGATATCCGGCAGAATGCTCGCCTCCTCGGCGGCGTCTAAGGCGTTGTCGACGGCCTCCTTGACGGCCGTGACGAGCCCTCGAGCCCCGCTGTCGAAGCCGAGCATGTGCTTGTTCTTCTCGAAGAACTCCGCGATCGAGATCGCCTGCTGGCTCTCGGCCAACTCCTCGGCGATCCCCGCCTCGTCCTCGAGTGTCGACTGAAACGACGTCATTGTCCCTCCATACTAACGGCGGGGCTAAAAGGTGTGTGTTACCGGAGTGAAAGTGAACCCGGTGAGGGCGGCGGGGGTCGGGGGTGGACCGATCGTGTGGGTCCACGAGTCGACGCCCGTCCGTCTCGGGCGGCGTTCGATCCGTTTCGGGCGGCCGTCAGTCGTTCTCGAGCGGCGGCCAATACCACGCGTCGGCTCGGACGACGCCGAGCAGCTTCTGCCGTCGATCCGTCAGGTCTTCGAGCGCCCCGTCGAACTCCCCGTCGGCCATCGGGATATCGTCGTCGCGGAGCCGATCGAGATCCGGCGCTCGCGGCACGTCGTCGGCGGGTTCGATGAACGCCGTGCCGAGCGTGTCGAGGTAGCTGTCGACGCTCGAGCGCGCGTTTTCGACCAGCGTTGGATTCGGTTGGGCTTCCTCGTCGACCCCGTGTCGGAAAATGGTCAGCGCCTCGTCGAAGATGGGGACGGCCATCGCCGAGGCCCGCGTGGCCTGTTCGCTGTGGTAGTAGTGGAGGATCGGGTAAGCCTTGTGCTGGTCCGCGAGCAGGGAGAGCTGGGCCGAGAGCGATTCGAGGGGGAGATCGAGCCCGTCGAACTCCTCGCTCTCGCCGGCCCAACCCGCGCGGACGAACGCCTCGCTGCGTTCACCCAACCCGGTGACGTCGCTGGCGAACGAGCGCTTCTCCGAAACGGCTCCGAGGACGGTGAGGACGTAGGAAACGCCCAGCGTCACGAAGGCCATGCCCGTCGCCGTCGTGAACGAACTCGCGATCTCCCAGGTTCCCGTCGTCGGCGAGTAGTCACCGTTTCCGTTCGTGAACATCGTGTAGGCGACGTAGTAGAGCCGTCCCGTCCAGTCGGCGTACTCGCCCGTCTGGGGGCTGACGAGGGCCGTCTGGTCGCCAGCGAAGAGAAACGTCCAGCCGAGCCACAGCAGCGCGATCCACATCGCGAGCGTGAGCGCGAGGATGAGCGGGCCGGCGACGCTCAACGCGCGCGGGTGATCGCCGCTTACCGTCCGGAGGCCGCGCCAGGTCCAACTGGTTAGCCGTCCCGAGAGCGGACCCGACCCTCCGTCGACCCAGAGCGTCGTCCAGAGAATGTCGACGATCACCGCCGCGAGTACGACGGTACCGGCGGCCAGATACAGCGGTCTCATTTCACTCCCAGTACAGGGCCGAACTCCGTCAACGATGGCCCGGTCACTGACGCGGCTTTTTCAGTTCGGACCGCGCCGGTGGCAATGCTCCAGCGATGATCCGTGCCTGAAAAAACCGTGTAGTGTGCCAGAGGGTTTATACTATTCACGGTACACCACCGACTATGAGTACACGAACGGGTGCCACCGATGGATCCTTTTGGGGGGAGGTCGACGACGACCTGGCACTCTCTCGGTATCGGGCGCTCGTCGAAACGATCGACGATGGTCTCTATCAACTCGACGCTGACGGACGGTTCGTCGCGGTCAACGACGAACTCGTGGATGCGACGGGCTACGCTCGCGACGAACTCGTCGGCGAGCACGTTTCCCTCCTGCTCGACGATTCGACTATCGATGCGATCGAACGTGAAATCGCCATTCGACTGCGGTCGGACGACGACGCTGCGACCCTCGAACTCGACGTTCGAACGGCCGACGGCGGAACGCTTCCCGTCGAACTGCGGATCAATCCGATCGTGGACGGCGACGAGTTTCGGGGGACGATCGGCGTCGCCCGCGATCGTTCGAGGCCCACCCGGAAGGTACACGCGACCGACGTCGAGCGATCGACACCGACGGATATCGCGGACACTTCCTCCGGGTCGATCACGACCATTCTCGACGATGCCAACATCGGCGTCGTCGTGCTCGACGACGCGTTTGACGTCGTCTGGGTCGACGAGACGTTCGAGGACGTTTTCGGACTCGAGCGCGAGTCGATCGTCGGTCGTGACAACCGGGCGGTGCTCGAAGACACCCTCGCGGAGACGGTCGCCGAACCCGGTTCGTTCGCGGAGACCGTCTTGGCCACGTACGACGAGGGTAGCTACGCCGACGGTCTCGAGTGTCGAGTCATCGGAACCGCAGGCGACGATCTCGAGGAGCGGTGGCTCGAGTACCAGAGCGAACCGATCGAGTCGGGCGAGTACGCCGGCGGACGGGTCGAACTCTACTACGATATCAGCGATCAGAAGCGGTCGGAAGGCGCCCTGCGGGAGAACCAGGCGGAGTTTCACTCGCTGGTGGACGCCGTCGAGGAGTACGCGATCTTCCGGCTGGATGCGGACGGCCACATCATTAGTTGGAACGAGGGCGCGGCGCAGATCAAGGGCTACGACCGCGAGGAGATCCTCGGCGAACACATTTCGACGTTCTACACGGACGCGGATCGGGCCAAGGGCGTTCCCGAGCACAATCTCGAGCAGGCGCTCGAGAACGGCTCGGTCGAAGACGAAGGATGGCGCGTCAGGCAGGACGGAACGCAGTTCTGGGCGAACGTCACGATAACGGCGGTCCGAGACGACGACGGGAATCACCGGGGCTACCTGAAAGTGACTCGCGACATGACCGATCGGTGGGAGCTCGAACAGGAGCTCGAAACCGAACTACAGCGCATGCTCAGCCGGATCTCCGACGCGTTCTACGCCGTCGACGACGAGTTCCGATTCACCCACGTTAACGACCGCGCCGAGGAGCTTCTCCAGCACTCCGAGGAGGAGTTAGTCGGCGAGGAGCTCTGGGACGTTTTCCCCGACCTCGTCGATCTCGACGAGGTTTGGGACGCCTTCCACACGGCACTGGAGACGCAGGAACCGACCAACTACGAACTCTACTACGACACGCTCGACTTCTGGGTCGAGGCGAACCTCTACCCCTCCGAAACCGGTATTTCGGTCTACTTCCGAGACATCACCGAACGAAAAGAGCGCCAGCAGGCCTTAGAGGAGTCCGAGCGGCGCTATCGAACCCTCGCCGAGTACTTCCCGAACGGACTGGTCACACTGTTCGACCCCGATCTCGAGTACACGCTGGCAGCGGGTCAGGGCTTCGATCGGATCCCCGTCGACCCCGAGGACCTCGAGGGCGCGAATTTCTACGACGTGTGGCCCGAGGAGATGATCGACGACCTCGAACCGGCGTTTCTGGCCGCACTCGAGGGCGAGGAGCGAACGATCGAAATTTCCTACGCCGACCAGGAGTGGGCCATTCACGCGGTGCCGATCACCGACGAGCGCGGTACCGTCATCACCGGGATGATGATGGCCCAGGACATCACCGAGCAAAAGGAACGAGAACGGTATCTGGAAGACGCGAAAACGCAACTCGAGGCCGCGACTGAGGCGGGTGCCGTCGGGACCTGGGAGTGGCACATTCCCGAAGATCAGTTCGTCACGGGTCGATCGTTCGCCAAGAAGCTCGGCGTCGATCCGAACGCGGCCCGCGAGGGCGTTCCGCTCGATCGAATCACGTCGTCGATTCACGAGGCAGATCGCGACCGCGTCGAGCGACGGATCGAGGCTGCCGTCGAGTCGGGCGAGGAGTACGAGGAGGAGTACCGCGTCTGGAACGCCGACGGCGAACTCCGATGGGTCGTCGCTCGCGGGCACGTCGAGTACGACGAGAGCGGTACCCCCGAGACGTTCCCCGGTGCGCTCACCGATATCACGGAGCGAAAGCGAACCGAACTGGAACTCCAGCGGAACAAAGAACAGTTTCAGTCCCTGTTCGAGATCCTCCCCGTCGGGGTCGTCGTCGCGGAGCAAAACGGCGGTATCGTCGAGGCGAACAGGGCCGCCAAGGAGATCTGGGGCGTCGACGAGTTCGACGCCGACTCGTTCGACGATTACGATCAGTTCTCGGTTAGATGGGCCGACACGGGCGAGCCGCTCGAGCGCGACGAGTGGACGATCGCTCGCGTGCTTCAAGGCGAGGAGGTGACCGAGCCCGGAACCTTCGAAATCGATTCCAGGGACGGCGAGAGACGTATTCTCAGCGTCAGAGGGATGCCGATCAGGGACGCACGCGGCGACGTGACCCGCGCCGTGATCACGCTCAGCGACATCACCGAACGCACGGCCTACCAGCGCCGCCTCGAGGAGACGGTCGCCCAGCTCGAGGAGTCGAACGAACGGCTCGAGCACTTCGCGTACGCGGCCAGTCACGATCTGCAGGAGCCGCTGCGAATGGTCTCGAGCTATCTCCGACTCATCGAGCAGCGGTACGGGGACGAACTCGACGCCGACGGTGAGGAATTCCTCGAGTTCGCCGTCGACGGCGCCGATCGGATGCGCGAGATGATCGAGGGGCTGCTCGCCTACTCCCGAGTGGAGACGCGCGGCGACCCGCTCGAGCCGGTCGAGCTCGACGCGGTGCTCGCGGACGTCGTGTCGGATCTTCAGTTCCAGATCGAGGAGTCCGAGGCCGAGATTACGGTCGATCGACTGCCCCGCGTCGAGGGCGACGCGAGTCAGCTACGCCAGGTGTTCCAGAACCTCCTGACGAACGCGATCACGTACAGCGGAGACGAGCCGCCTCGAATTCATGTCGACGCCGAGCGACGAGGACGCCAGTGGGTGGTGTCGGTCCACGACGAGGGGATCGGCATCGATCCCGAGGATCAAGAGCGCGTGTTCGAGGTCTTCCAGCGGCTGCACAGCCGCGGCGAGCACACCGGAACGGGAATCGGGCTCGCGCTCTGTCAGCGCATCGTCGAGCGCCACGGCGGCGAAATCAGCGTCGAGTCCGAGCCCGGCGAGGGGACGACGTTTTCGTTTACCCTGCCGGCGGCCGAGGGGCAGTGAGAAACGCCGGGTCAGCGACCGTCGAACCGCGTCTAACAGGGGTGTCACGGCCCGATTATTCGTTAGACACCACGTATCGCTCGCGTAGCGACCGCTCGCTCACTCGATGGCATCGAGAAAATCGCCACAGGGTTCGGCGAGTTCATCGATCCACTCGCCGTTCTCCCCAGGAACGAACCGGACCACGGTCGTGTCTCGCTCGTCTTCCCTGCGCGCCGTCTCGAGGCGCTGGATGCGTTGGGTCCGCTTCCAGATCCCCGTGACTTCGACGCGACCGTGTTCGGCGTGGTCGTACGTCCCTCCGTCCTCGATGAGCCGGTCGTCGGCCGACCCGTACTGCTGTTTCCCGTCGGTCATACGGGTCGGTACTGATCCGCACGGTTTCCGTTCGTTGCCTGCAATAGTATAAACGCACTCGTCTCCCCTCTGGCGGCAGTCAGACGGGTTCGAGTCCGGCGCCGGCGATTCGTCGACCGTCCACCCAGGGACGACTCGTCCCGTTCTCGAGCACGCCCGACACACGGTCCTCGACGACGATTTCCACAACCGTCGTGATATCCCGATTCGTCTCGGGGACGGTCGCGGCGGCCCTCGCCGCGTTCGGCGTATCGACCCTCCAATCTTCTATTACTCGGCCGCCGAACGCAACTAATACGGTGTTGTAGCTCCCTCGATACGATCAACCGACTGTTACCGAGCGCTCGCCCGCGCGCGTACGTGACTTTTATTAGGGACCGACCACTACCCGAAAGCAGGTTTTACATGTCCCAGGAAAGTGAGTACGGCGCCGGACAGATTCAGGTCTTAGAGGGCCTGGAGGCCGTGCGAAAACGGCCGGCGATGTATATCGGCTCTACGGATTCTCGAGGACTCCACCATCTCGTCTACGAAGTGGTGGACAACTCGATCGACGAGGCACTGGCAGGTCACTGCGACGACATCACCGTCACGATCCACGACGACAACTCGGTGAGCGTCTCGGACGACGGCCGCGGCATCCCCGTCGACACACACGACGAGTACGAGCGCCCGGCTCTCGAGGTGATTCTTACTGTTCTCCACGCCGGTGGGAAGTTCGACAACAAGTCCTACCAGGTCTCCGGCGGCCTCCACGGCGTCGGCGTGAGCGTCGTCAACGCGCTCTCCGAGCGCCTCGAGGCCGAGGTCAAACGCGACGGCGCCGTCTTCCGTCACGCCTTCGAGGCGGGCGAACCCGTCGGCGACATGGAGCGCGTTCGCGACATGGAGCCGGACGAGGAGACCGGTACCCAGGTTCGGTTCTGGGCCGATACTGGCATCTTCGAGGCCGACGAATTTTCGTTTTCGACGCTCTCGAATCGGCTTCGCGAACTCGCCTTCCTCAACTCGGGCGTCCGCATCACGCTGCGTGACGAACGCGAACAGACCGACGACGGCGAGTTCGTCACGGACACCTACGAGTACGACGGTGGCATCCGCGAGTTCGTCGAGTACCTGAACGAGACGCGCTCGGCGATGCACGACGAGATCATCTACTTCGAGGACGAGGATCAGAACATCCAGGTCGAGGTCGCGATGCAGGCCACCGAGGAGCTGCAGGGTTCGATCCACGCCTTCGCGAACAACATCAACACTCGAGAGGGCGGCACCCACCTCACCGGGTTCAAGACCGCGCTCACGCGGACGGTCAACGACTACGCGGGCGACAACGGCCTGCTCTCTGACTTAGAGGAGAACCTCACGGGCGAAGACATCCGCGAGGGACTCACCGCGGTGATCTCGATCAAACACCCGGACCCGCAGTTCGAGGGCCAGACGAAGACGAAGCTCGGCAACTCGGAGGTTCGTGGGATCGTCGAGAGCGCGATGCACGAGGGGCTGGGCACCTACTTCGAGGAGCATCCCGACACCGCCCAAGCGATCGTGATGAAGGCCGTCGAGGCCGCGAAGGCCAGAAAAGCGGCCCGGAAGGCCGAGGAGCTGACGCGACGCAAGTCCGCGCTCGACTCGACCTCGCTGCCCGGAAAGCTGGCCGACTGCCAGACCAAAGACCCCGACGAGGCCGAACTGTTCATCGCGGAGGGTGACTCCGCAGGCGGCAGCGCGAAACAGGCCCGTAATCCGGAGTTCCAGGCCGTCTTGCCGATCAAGGGGAAGATCCTGAACGTCGAGAAACACCGACTTGACCGGATCCTCGAGAACGACGAAATTCGGAACATGATCACCGCCATCGGTGCGGGGATAGGCGACGAGTTCGACGTCGAGGACGTCCGCTACAAGAAGATCATCATGGCGACCGACGCCGACGTCGACGGCGCCCACATCCGGACGCTCATGCTCACGTTCTTCTACCGGCACATGCGTCCGCTGCTGGAAGGTGGCTACGTCTACGCGACCCAGCCGCCGCTGTACCGGATTCGCTACCGCGGCGAAACGTACGACGCGATGACCGACGCCGAGCGCGACGAGATCGTCGAAGAGAAGTGCGACGGCAACCCGACTCAGGTCCAGCGGTTCAAAGGACTGGGCGAGATGAACCCCGAACAGCTCTGGGAGACGACGATGAACCCCGAGAACCGCATCCTCAAGCAGATCACGGTCGAGGACGCGGCCGCCGCGGACAAGATGTTCTCCGTGCTGATGGGCGACGCCGTCGAACCGCGCAAGCAGTTTATCAAAGATCACGCTCCCGAAGCCGAGTGGATCGATATTTAGACGAGGTGACGTAACTACATGAGTTCAGACGTACCCGAACCGACTGACGTAGAGGCACGGGCGGTCGAAAACGTCCGCATCGAAGACGAGATGGAGCAGAGCTACATCGACTACGCGATGTCCGTCATCGCGGGGCGGGCCCTCCCGGACGTCCGGGACGGGCTGAAGCCGGTCCACCGGCGCATCCTGTATGCGATGCACGAGATGGGCGTCTCCTCCGGCAGCAGCCACCGGAAATCCTCCTCGATCGTCGGGGAGACGATGGGTGACTACCACCCGCACGGCGACAGCGCGATCTACGACACCCTGGTCCGACTGGCCCAGGACTTCTCGATGCGCTATCCCCTCGTCGACGGGCAGGGGAACTTCGGTTCGATGGACGGCGATCCGGCCGCAGCGCCTCGATACACTGAGGCTCGGATGGCTCCCGTCGCCGAAGAGTTGCTCGAGGACATCGACAAGGACACGGTCGACTTCTCGGCGAACTACGACGACCGCCTGCAGGAACCCGACGTGCTTCCGGCGGCGTTCCCGAACCTGCTGGTCAACGGCTCCTCAGGAATCGCTGTCGGGATGTCGACGAACATCCCGCCGCACAATCTTGGCGAGGTGATCGACGCGACGGTCGAGCTGATCGACAACCCCGACGCGACGGTCGAGGACCTGATGGAGCACGTCAAGGGCCCCGACTTCCCGACCGGCGCGAACATCGTCGGTCGCGACGCCATCTACTCGGCGTACAAGACCGGTCGCGGTCGGATTCGCGTCCGCGCGGAGTTCGAGGTCGAAGAGTGGAAGAACGACCGAGAACGCATCGTCATCACCGAACTCCCCTATCAGGCGAACAAGGCTCGGATGGTCGAGCGCATCGCCGAGGACGTCAACGAGGGCCTGATCGAAGGCGTCTCGGACCTGCGCGACGAGTCGGACCGCGACGGCGTCCGCGTCGTCGTCGAGTGTAAACGCGGCGCGAACGTCGAGGTCGTCAAAAACCGGCTGCTCGAGAACCATCTCGAGAAAACGTTCGGCGTCATCAACCTCGCGCTGGTCGACGGCCAGCCCAAGGTGCTCTCGCTTCGAGAGACCTTGGAGGAGTACGTCGCCCACCGACGCGAGGTCGTCCGCCGTCGCAGCGAGTACGATCTCGAGGAAGCCGAGGATCGAGAACACATCCTTGAGGGTCGGCTGACGGCCGTCGAGAACGCCGACGACGTCGTCGAACTGATCCGGAACAGCGAGGATCGCTCGGCCGCGAAAGAAGCCCTGCAGGAGGCGTACGACTTCTCACAGGCCCAGTCCGAACACATCGTCCGGATGCAACTCGGCAGCCTCACCTCGATGGAGACCGCCGAGATCGAAGACGAGTACGAGGAGGTCCAGGCCGAGATCGAGCGCCTGACGACCATCCTCGAGAGCGAGCAGGAACTGCTCGCGGTCATCAAAGACGAGTTGCTGGAGATCAAAGACGAGTATTCGGACGATCGTCGCACCTCGATCATCGAGGATCAGGGGACGGTCACCCACGAGGATCTCATCCCGGAAGAAGAGGTTTTCGTCGTCATGACCGAAGACGACTACGTCAAGCGGATGCCCATCGAGAACTTCGATCCCCAGGGACGCGGCGGCAAGGGGATCATCGGCGCGGACGTCAAGGAGGGCGACCGCGTGACGACGGTGTTCCGGGCGAACACCCACGACTACCTGCTCTGTTTCACCAATCAGGGCAAAGTCTATCAGCTCAAGACCTACGAAATTCCCGAGATGGGCCGGACGGCCCGCGGGAAATCGGCGGTCAACATCCTCGATCTCGACCCCGGCGAGGACATTACCGCTATCGTCGACACCGACGCCTTCGGCGAGGACGAGTACGTGACCATGGCGACCCGCCACGGCTACGTCAAGCGAACCGCCGGCGACGACTTCGAGAACATCCGCACGACCGGGATCATCGCGGCCGACTTGGAGGAAGGCGACGAACTCGTCGACGTCGAGGTCACCGACGGCTCGCAGGATCTGGTCATCGCCACCGAGGGCGGGATGACGATCCGGTTCGACGAGAGCGAAGTCCGTGCGATGGGCCGAAACGCCCGCGGGGTCAACGGCATCAAACTGCAAGAGGGTGACGCGGTCGCCGGCCTCGTTGCGACGGACGAGGAGGACGGACAGGCGCTGTTGACCGTCACCCGGAACGGCTACGGGAAACGGACCCGGCTCTCCGAGTATCGCACTCAGTCGCGCTACGGGAAGGGGTTGATCGACATCAAGACGGGCGAGCGAAACGGTCCCGTGACGGCCGTCAAGGCCGTCGACGACGACGACCAGCTCGTCATGATGAGCGAGCGCGGCCAGATCGTCCGCACTCGCGTCGACGAAATTTCCGAAGTCGGTCGGAACACGATGGGCGTGATCGTGATGGCCGTCGAGGACGGCGACGCGGTTGCGAGCGTCGACGACATTCCGGCTGCCGCAGCGGCCGACGCCGAGGCCGACGACGATGGCGAGGCAACCGATGCTTCCGATGCGGACGGCGAAGTCGAGGCGGACGGCGACGAGAACTGAGCGGCCCGCAGCAATTTTTTTGCGCGTCGAAGCGCCGTCGAGCACAGTAGGCGAGCGGAGCGTCGTTGGATACTCTCGAGTACGGGGTACGCTATGAAGGGGCGAGAACTGTAGATGACTCAGTGTGCAGGCTCTTCGGCTGGCGCAACCATGTCTTCGATTCGCAGGATGAGAATGTTGTTGGTGTCGTCCTTGCCGTCCACGCGGCCCTCGATGACCAGTTTCGACAGCGGCGTCGGGCCGACGATGACCGAGTCGTCCTCGTGAATCTCGCCCATCGGGCCCTGCATGTGAATCTCCGCGCGGCAGAGTTCGGGGTGGTGGACGCTCGAGAGGTCGATCTCCTCGACGATGACGTCCTGGACGGGGTTGCCCTCGTGCTCGAGCGGGACGGAAGCGGGGTCGTCCATCTGCTGGATCTCGAGGGCTTCGTAGGCTGCGGCAGTCGGCTTGTAGCCACCTTTCGGACCTGGTACACCTTCGACCAACTGCAGGGCCTTGAGACTCTGCATCTGGTTGCGGATCGTTCCGGGGTTCCGGTCGACCTGCTCGGCGATGTCCTCGCCCTTGATCGCGGATTCGGACTCCTTGTGGAGATTTGTCAATGCACGGAGAATCTTCTTCTGGCTGGGGGTGAGTTCGATGGATGACATACTTTATTGTTCGTAATTGATTTCCTTAAACCCGACGGGTATGTCGGGCTGATTCACTCAGATTTTGCTGTTTGAACCGGTCATAGTAAGGCGTTTGGGTTCGTCGTCCGTCGCTCGCTTCGACCGACGGCGATCGACCGCTTACGCCGGAATGAGCCAGCCTTCGAGGAGGACCTCGGTGAGGACGTCCTCGAGGAAGAACATCAGGACGAAACCGAACGAGAACGTCGCGGCGTTGACCCGGGTGAACACGGCTTCGGCGTCGAACCGGATGAGTTCCGCGACCTCGATGAGCACCTGGAGGATCGCGCCGATCGCGATGGCGTAGAACAGGATCGCGAGCAGAGTGGACTGGGCGAAGCTGCCGACCCAGCCGCCGAGAATAACGGTGCCCCCGGCGATGGTGCCCATTGCGACGAAGTGGTACAGCGGCGGTGCCGCCCTGTCGCGGGCGACCGCGGCGACGATGGTCGGTCCCTCCATCACGTTGTGCATCACGAACGCCAGAACGAGCAACATCACCAGCGACGCGTCGCCGGCGACGTAGGCGACGCCGATGCCGAGCCCTTCGCCGAGGCTGTGCAGGCCGAGCGCGAGCGCGACCAGATAGGCGATCTCGAGGCCGCTTTTTTGCTGGTCCGCCATTTTGCGCTGACGCCACTCGCTGGCTGCGTACATGACGAGAAACGTCCCCCCGACGCCGACGACGGCCAACGTGGCAGCGAGTACGGTGCTCTCGGCGTCGGCACTGTACTCGAAGACCTCTTCGGTCATCTCGACGGCAATGAAGACGAGGACACCAGCAGCGAGCGCCATGAAGGCGTGTAAGTACCGCGGATCGAGATCGCGAATGAACGGAAACCAGAGCATCCCGACTAACACCGGAATGATACCGGCGATCGCCCCGATTATCGTCAGCATCCAGAGCATATCCGCCGTGCTCGCTTCGTCCACGCTTCCGAGGTCACCGAACGGCGAAGTGAGATAGAGCGCTCCGAAAATAGCCCCCAACACGAGGAGGGGACCGATCGCTAACAGCCAGCGAGGGAGATCGTATATCGATCGATCCGTCATCGCGAACCGTCACCTCCAGCAACACACACTCGAGTCGTCATTACGCATCGATTAGAGACGTCTAAACATATATCTTTTCCACGCACGATCCGTTAGATCGAGTCTAAACAAACTTCCAGATCGATTTTGTGTACGGATATGGTCCGGCCCGCGCTATTGTTCGATCTCCGCTCCACGAGCTACGCGCACGTGGTGTGCGACGGTGTCGGGGAGTGAGACCGACTCGTCGTGCTCGCTCGAGCGCGCCGTGATCATCCCGAACGGCGCGACCTCGACGATCTCGAGTTCGACCCCGGGTTCGACGCCGTGGTCGGCGAGGTAGGAGAGGACGTCCGCGTCGCGGTCGGCGACCTCCTCGACGACGACGACGTCGCCCTCTTCGAACTCGGTGACGGATTTGCCGTCGGGACGCTCCGGCGGCTCGAGGTCGGCGCTGGGGATCGGCGAGCCGTGGGGGTCGACCGTCGGCTGACCCAGTGCGTCCGCCACGCGGGCCTCGAAGTCCTCGCTGATGTGGTGTTCGAGCCGGTCGGCCTCCTCGTGGACCTCCGCCCAGTCGTAGTCTAAGTGTTCGGTGAGATAGGCCTCGAGCAGTCGATGGTGGCGGACGACCTCGAGGGCGACGGTCTCGCCCTCGTCGGTCAGCGTGACGCCGCGGTACTTCTCGCGGTCGACGAAGCCCCGTTCCTCGAGTTTATCGAGCATGCTCGTGACGGTCGGCGACGTGACGTCTAGCTCCTCGGCGATGGCCGACGTCTTGATCCGCTCGTCGGTCTCGCGCTGGAGCTGATAGATCGCCTTGAGGTAGTCTTCCATCACGTCGCTCAGCATCATTCTATTTGAGATTTAGGGCCATCTAACCCTAAATCTGTCGCCGTCTCGACCGTCACCATCAAATCGCCCGGTCGTAAACTGGACGTATGGGCACGACTGTCAGAATCATCGGTGCGCCGATGGACTACGGCGCGGATCGTCGCGGAGTCGACATGGGACCGTCCGCTATCCGGTACGCGGGACTCTCCGACAGACTCGAGCGCGCGGGTGTCGATCCGGTCGACGCCGGGGACCTCGCTATCCCACGGGCCGAAGAACGGGATCCGGACGCCGGCGGCCCGAATCGAGGGAACGCCAAGTTCCTCCAGGAGGTCGAAGATATCTGTACGCGGCTGGGAGACCAGGTCGCGGAGACGCTCGCCGACGGCGAGTTTCCGCTCGTCCTCGGCGGCGACCACTCGGTCGCCATCGGGTCGATGCACGGCGCCGCTCGAGACGCCGACCTCGGCGCGATCTGGTTCGACGCCCACGCCGACCTGAACACGCCCGAGACCTCACCCAGCGGAAACGTCCACGGGATGCCCCTCGCCGCGACGCTCGGCCACGGTGCGTTCGCGGAGATGGAGTGGGCCACCGCGCCGCGCGTCCGAGAGGAGTCGATCGCGTACGTCGGCCTCCGGAGCATCGACGAGCGCGAACGCGAACTCGTCCGAGACAGCGAGATGACGGCGTTTACGATGGCCGACATCGACGAACGCGGCATGACGGCCGTCGTCGAGGATGCACTCGACGTCGCAACCGGCGGCACCGACGGCGTCCACGTCAGCCTCGACCTCGACTGGCTCGACCCCAAAGCGGCTCCCGGCGTCGGGACGCCCGTCCGCGGCGGCGTCACCTATCGGGAAGCCCACGCCGCACTCGAGACCGTCTCCGAGCGCCACGACAGCGAGGAAATCCTGCGGTCGATGGACGTCGTCGAAGTGAACCCGATCCTCGACGAGGGGAACGAAACGGCGACGCTCGGAGCCGAACTGACTGCAAGCGCGTTCGGAAACAAAATTCTCTGAGTTCGACACCTGTCAGGAGTCCGATTTTCCGAACATCGGATACTGTGAGGTGAGAACACGCCACAACACGATGCGTGTTCCAACACCTTTGTATCGTAGTGTATCAGACTGTCGAATATGACTGAGAACGTCGTCGTGCTCGGCGCGGGCTATGCCGGTGCTGGTGCGATCAACAAGCTCCAATCGGAGCTCGGGGGCAACGCGCGGCTAACGTGGATCGCAGACGTCGACTATCATCTCGTTTTGCACGAATCTCACCGCGTGATTCGCGACCCGAACGTTCGATCGGACATCACGTTCCCGGTCGAAGATATCGCCGATCCGTCGACCCGGTTCATCCAGGACGAAGTCACCGGCCTCGACGTCGACGAGCAGGTCGTCGAACTCGCCGACGGCGACGACGTCGACTACGACTACGTCCTCGTCGGCCTCGGCAGCCAGACCGCCTACTACGGCATCCCCGGTCTCGAGGACCACTCGCTGACGCTGAAGAGCCTCGACGACGCCCTCGAGATCCACGAGGCCGTCAAAGACGCCAGTCAGGCCGCCACCCGCGGCGAACCCGCACAGGTCGTCATCGGCGGCGCCGGTCTCTCGGGCATCCAGACCGCCGGCGAGATCGCCGAGTTCCGCGACAACCACCGCGCGCCGATCGAGATCCACCTCGTCGAGGCGCTCGAGGAGATCTTCCCCGGCAACGATCCGGAAGTTCAGCAGGCGCTGCGCGACCTCCTCGAGGACGCCGGCGTCCAGATCCACACGGACGACCCGATCACCGAAGCCAAAGAGGACGTCATCGAGTTCGACGAGGGCGAACCGCTCGACCACGACGTGCTCGTCTGGACCGGCGGCATCACGGGCCGCGACGCGATGGACGGCGTCGACCTCGAGAACGAACACAACCGCGTCAACACGGAAGCGAACTTCCAGACCTCCAACGAACGCGTCTTCGCCATCGGCGACTCGGCGATCATCGATCAGGGCGACCAGCCCGCACCGCCGACCGCACAGGCCGCCTGGCAGGCCGCCGAGGTCGCCGGCGAGAACATCTCGCGCGCCATCGAGAACCGCCCGCTCAAGACCTGGGAGTACAACGACAAAGGGACCGTCGTCTCCGTCGGCGAGAAAGCAGTCGCCCACGACGTGCAGATGCTCCCCGTCGACACCTTCGGCGGCTTCCCCGCGAAGAACCTGAAAAAGATGATCGCCGCCCGCTGGATCGCGGACATCACGTCCTGGAACGTCGCCCGAAAGTCCTGGTCGTCGCTGTAGCCCGGCCACGTCCCAGTTCCGAGCGCTCGAGTCGATCTTTTCGCAGTGCTGGTGGGATCCGTTGCGTCGATATTCACAGTGTCGTCGATAGCGTCCACACGTACAACAGGGGACGCGTGACGTCTCAGAACCGACCGTCGAGATAGCTCCGTGCGAGCGTCGCCTCCGCTTTCCGCAGGTGGTCGCCGGCCGTACTCGTCGCGAGTCCCAACTCGTCTGCGACGTCATTTACGGTTCCCTCACGCGGGATGTCGTAGTAGCCGACTCGCTCGGCGGCCGCCAGTGTTTCTCGCTGTCGTTCGGTCAGTCCGACGCGACCGCCGGTCGGCCCCATCGCAGTCACGGCCTCGAGTTCGACGTCGAACCCGCCGGGGAGTGCGTTTACGACGGTATCGACGTCAGCGGCAGTTCCCAACATCTGTATCGTGAGTCGACCACCAGAGAGGAACGTGATCGGCGGCACGGCGACGAGGTTCGTTGCCGTGAACGCGTCGTACAGCTCCCGATCGCTCTCTGTAGGCGTATCCCTGACGTAGAGGTACAGTTCGTCGGCTCGGCCGTCTACCAGTTCGTACTCGCGGATCGACGCCGTCTCTCGGAGCGCCCGCTCGTAAACGTCGCGGTCGGCGAGCACGCGAAACACCAGTGCAGTACGCTGCTCGCCCGTGACGTTCCACTCGAGTAGCTCGCTCCGATGAACCGCCTCGTGGTCGTCGATCAATCGATGCATCGGATGCTGGACCCACTCCGGAATTCGGATCGCCACCGTAAACGATCGCATACCGATACCGACGGGTTGAGCTTATAAATAGGCGGATGTATCCGTGAGAACGACGAGGGTTTCAGGGCATCGATTCGCTGGTATGAGCGAGGAGACACGTGCTTCAGAGAGGACCAGCACCGGTAGCGACGCGGCGTCCACCGACGAGGACCGCGGTGATCCCACCGATATTGGCGGCGACCGAACGGATCGTCCGAAACCGCTACCCGTAATCGGCAACCTCCACCAGATAACCGGCGACCCGCTCGGGTTCTTCGACGCGGCACGCGGACACGACTTGCTGCCCTACCGAATGTTCACCGACCAGTGCTACGTCGTCGTTCATCCCGAAGGGGTCCAGACCGTCCTCGTCGACGGCGACGATGCGTACCACAAGGGAGAGATGATGCAACGACAGATCGGGAGCCTCCTCGGCGACGGGATCTTCCTCGCCGAAGGCGACGACTGGCAGCGCCAGCGGTCGACGATGCAGCCCGCGTTCTACCGCGAGCGGATCACCGGCTACGCCGACGCAATGACTGAGAACGCCGCGACGATGGCCGACGGCTGGACGGACGGCGAAATCGTCGACGTTGCCGACGCAGCGAGCGAGCTCACCCTCGCGGTCCTGGCGGACACCCTGCTCGGAATCGATCCCGGTTCGGAGCGGGACGTCGTTGCTCGAGCGGCCGACGCTATCGCCGCGAGATACGACTCCCGGCGCGTCGGCGCGTTCCTCCCGGAGTGGATCCCCTCACCGACAAACCGACGCTACAGACGTTCGCTCGTGGATCTCCGTCGGACCATCGATCGGATTATCGACGACCGACGAACCGCTATCGAGGACGAGCGCTATTCCGGAACGGACCTCCTGTCGATGCTCATCGCCGCGACCGCAGACGGCAGCATGGACGACGAGACGCTCCGGGACAACGTCGTCACGTTCCTGTTCGCCGGCCACGAAACGACCGCACTCGGCCTGACTTACGCGCTCCACTCGCTCGCGACCGAGCCCGACGAACAGGCGACGGTTCGAGACGCGATCGCCGAGTTCGGCGACCCCGCGACCGATCCGGACGGCGCGGCTGCACCCGACGCGCTTCCGGCCGTCGACCGCGTCGTCGACGAGACGCTTCGGCTCTATCCGCCGGTACACGTGTTCTTTCGCGAGCCCGCTCGTTCGGTCGACCTGCTGGACACTCGAGTCCCGGCCGGAACCGTCCTCGCACTGTCGCCGTGGACGTGCCATCGAGACCCGCGCTGGTGGGACGACCCCGAGTCGTTCCGTCCGGATCGCTGGACGACATCGAAGGGAGAAGGGAGAGACCGGGGGTCGGCACCGAAGTCGTCCCGTCCGGAGTACGCGTACTTTCCGTTCGGCGGGGGCCCACGCCACTGTATCGGGATGCGCTTTGCGCTGCTGGAACTCCGGCTGACTCTCGCGGTGGTGCTCTCTCGGTACCGGTTCAGCCCGGTCACCGAGACGCTGTCCTTTGCCCCGAGCGCGACACTACAGCCCGACGGCCCGGTTCGACTGCGAGTCGATGCTGACGCTCTTTGAGACGACCATCATCTCCTGACTGGATCCAACGAGGTCGACACTTTCAGGCGATGCAACGGCGGGGATCGCTTTGGCTTGGCTAATCGCGACCGAAATCTGTCGTGTTCAGCCGTACAGAATCGTCTCTGCTCGCATTCGCGCCCCGTCTCACTCTTCGGTTTCGCCGTCGTCGCTCTCTACAGCGTCGTCGGTGGTCTGTGATCCCATCGGCTCGGCCGGAACGCCCGCAACCGTCGTCCCTGGCGGTACGTCCCTCGTCACGAGCGAGTTCGCCGCGACGCGCGCGTCCGCGCCGATCTCGACCCCCGGGAGCACGATGGCCCCGGCACCGATCATGGCCCGTTCGCCGATTCGGACCTCCCCCGTCCGATACTCGTCCTGTAGAAACTCGTGACAGAGGATCGTGGCGTCGTAACCCACGATCGCTTCGGCTTCGACGGTGATCAGTTCGGGCCAGAAGACGTCCGGCGTGGCCTCGAGTCCCCAGGAGACGCCCGGCCCGACGGTGACGCCGATGCGTCGGAGGAGCCAGCGCTTGAGCCGTAGGCTCGGGGAGATCCGCACGAGCCAGACGACGACGTACGAGATCGCGACTCGAAGCGGATTACGAGCGCGGGTCCAGTCAGCGAGCGAGTTCCCCGATCCCGGCGTCGGATGGCGCCGGACGCGGTCGTGGCGGGACGGCGTCTCGTCAGTCACTAGCCGAAGGTATAACCTATCACTACATGAAACCGACCGATCGTCGTTCGGGTCGACGACTCGACGGTTCCTTTCGAGGCTGTCTCAGATAATCCGTTACGGACCCGACGGTAATCACAATAGAATATCACCGTTCGTTGACCATTCGACGATCGGATACGATAGTTGGGGACCCAACCAGTTAGGGCCAACCGTTGTTTCGGATGGCCTCATTGTGTCGAACGTAATGTCGCTTCAACGAGATACCCTCGAGCGGGAAACGGTGTATTCGCTTCTCGCCAACCGAGTCCGTGGGTATTTACTCAGGTATCTATCGGTCACCGATCGGACGACGGTGTCGGAAGCCGCCCAGCGGATCGCCGACTGGCAACGCGAGACGACGGCAACGACGCTCGAATCGGATCGGACGGCCGTCCTCGTCCAGTTGGTCCACAACCACTTGCCGCGGCTCAGTCAGTACGATATCGTCGAGTACGACCGCACGACCGAGGAGATTACCCCCGGCTCGAACTTCGAAGCGGTAGCGCCGTACGTCTCGGATCTCGAGATCACGGTCGATCACCAGTGACGCACTGCTAGGCGGGCTCGACCGCCGCGTCGTCGGCGGTTCGCTCGCCTGGAGCGCCGACGAGTCGCCGGAACGCATCCCCGGAGATTCCACAGCGATAGGCCGGTTTGTACATCATGTTCTCCCCGCCAGCACGGACGTCGAACGCGCTCGCGATCGACTCTCGCAGATAGTACTGCGCCCGTTCGTTCCCCGACTTGACGTAGTAGTCCGACAGCTGAATCGGGTGGCGCTCGAACAGACCACCGGGTTCGCGGCCGTCGACGAGCACGACCGGTTTCTCGAGGTAGCACTCGCCGTCGCGGGCGCGTTTGGTGTGGGCGTTGTCCGGGTGTGCCGCGAGGACCGATTCGCGTTCGTCCCGGGGCATCTCGGGCGTGACGACATCCACGCGGTCGACTGTGAAGTAGCCGATCAGGTAGCGATGAGCGCGGTCGCCATCGGGTCGGCGCAGGCCGGCGTAGAAGCCGACGACGTCGTCCGGCTCGAGCGCGCGCAGCCTCGAGACGTAGCCGCTGGTACGGTGTTCGCCGTAGGTCAGGGCCTCGAAGTTAGGATCGTGGTGGAACGGCCAGGACTCGAGTTCGTCACCGGTAACGGTCCGGTCGGCGTCGCCGATCGGCTGGGGTGTGATCCGGGTCGTGAGGTCCGCCGCGGTCTCGTCGCTCGTGCTGAGCTCCCAGGAACCGAGCGTGGCCGTTTCGTCCGTCTCGCAGGTCTTCTCGGGAATCGGGACGTATTCGAAGCGGCCGTCGTCGTACAACGGCGCGAGCGCGCCCAGATTCGTGCTGTCCGCACCGACTCCGGCCAGAACCACCGTCATTACTCGTCCGTGGGGATGGCTGGGACGTAAAGCCGACGGTCGCGATAGCGATGGCGTGGGTGCGACCCCGTGGAGAGCTACCGGGTCGTCGACCGGGCCGAGTAGAACAGGGGGACGAGTAAGACGAGAAAGAGACAGCCCATCACGGCGATCCCGATCCAGATCGTCGACAGCCACGGTTCGGGGACCACCCCCGCCAACTCGAGCACCCAGAGCAGGCTGTAGCCGCCGACGACCACGAGCGAACAGACGTAGAGTCGGAGGCCCCAGCCGACGACGTGGTACAGGGTCGTCTTCGTCACCTGCGGCGGAACGTACTCTTCGAGCCCGAACATCAGCGTCTCACCTCGACGATGGAATTGGCCTCGCGGTCGATCGATGACTCGAGTGAGATACGCATCGGATTCGATACCTGTAGCCAGTCATCGCAGTACGTGCGCTTGAATCTGTTTGCCGTCAGTGACCCACGACTGAAGTCGTGGGCTTACTCCTTGCATTTCTGTGAGTCAGTTGTCGACGCCGAACGCAGCCTCGATCTCACGCAAGCGACCGGCCCTCCGTCGACACTGGACGGCTACGAAACGGAGTCTCGAGCGGTGTCGCCCTTCTCGGTTGTGAACAGCGGTCGGCGATCGCCCGATCCGGCTCGCTCGACGCGGTTCACGTCGATGTACTCCTGCACTCGGTCGGCGACTTCCCGCGTGAGTGCAATCGGCCGCTCGCCCTCGCGTTTGTTCTTCAACGGCGTCTCCGGTCGGTGACGGAAGTAGACGAACGGCAGTTCGACCGCCTCGAGGGCCTCCTGATCGATGTCGTCCTGGTGTCGGAGCCGCTCGAAAAATCTAAAGTTAGATTAAAACTGCAGTGAAATATATACCGATTTCAGCTACTGTCGTCCCATTCGATATCGATTTCGTAACTACCTAACGAGGAGGACGAACCGTCAGACTCCCAAATGACATCAACATCCTCGTTGAGTTCTCCTTCACCAGATCCTTCATATTCGAACGTGATTTCATATGTACTTCCAGCACTTATTTGATCTCCATCAAATTCGTCAGAAGTTACGGAATCAATATCATCTATCTCAGTTGCAACATCTTCGTATTGGACATCAATTTCATTGATATCTATGCTGTCACCGCTAGTGTGGGTAACCGTTAGGACAGCTCCGGCATCACCATTGTTCTCACTATCGTAATTCAAATCAAACTGAATGTCTGCATTTGGAGCTGAGTCTCCCATATCACCCATATCTAGCACGAAGGCTGCAATCACAGCTGCGAGAATGACAGTTATTGCAACCATGAGGATGACCCCAATTACGGGTGAGACTGCTCGCTCTTCTTCGTCTCCAACCAGTTTCGTTTTGAGGGTCATTTTAGATTATACCTCGAATTCTGCGAGGGTACTCGAGCTGCCATCGGATTCCCACGTAATAGTTACTTCTTCTACATCAGTTTCACTACCATCAAGATCGCCATCAATTTCGAGTGTGTTACCTGCACTGATCTCTTCGTTGCCGTCCCAGTCACCTCCATCCAAGTCCTCAGATTCGTAGGAGGTACCATCAACAATCACAGTCAAGGTATTGTAATCTACTGAGTCACCACTTGTGTGTTCAACAGCGACAATGTATCCATCCGAATCAGTATCGTAGTTGAAATTTGCATTCGGTGCTGAGTCTCCCATGTCGCCCATGTCCAACACGAAGGCTGCGATCACGGCTGCGAGAATAACGGTTATCGCAACCATGAGGATGACCCCAATTACGGGTGAGACCGCTCGTTCGTCTTCGTTACCAATTAGCTTGTTTCTGTATTTTGTCAGATCCATTGTTGGATTCTCGTTTGTCACGCACCCGCGAACGGTAAGAAAGCTTATCCCGGGAAGTGTGGTAGCCACCCGGTGACGCTCGAGGGGGATTGGAAACCACAACACCTCGGCGTCGCCTTCTCGTCGTTTCCGGTGCTGATAGCATCCAGCTAATTCAGAGTATATATAATTAGTTGATAGTGAAGGTATTCATATCAGATGTTCTAAATTAGGCGCTTTCAATACTGATAATCAGGTGGGTACAGAAACCCTACAGCACGGTCTTGAAGCCACACCGTCTTGCGATATCAGATGTGAGACCGTAGACGGTACCATTTTGCCATCTCGAGGCAATCGCCAGCTATGGAGTGCGAGGAACCGTTGATCGACGAACGCGACCTGGCGCGCACCTACGATGGCGGGGCATATAGCGATCCGTGGGCTGCCGTTCTCGTCAATCAGTCCCTCGAGTCGGAGATCGTCTTTCGGCATTGTGACTCCGGCAGAGTTCCCATCGAGCTGTCGCAGTTTGTTCAAGGCCATACGTCGGCTCGCAACCCGCCTTGGTATACAATGTGGTGAACCGATAGACCGCCAATAGATCCCCACTGTATTCCGGAGTTTTTCGGCACGAGGTGGAGACGCGGGAGCGTATGGCACTCAGTCTACCACAGAAGTACGTTCCTGACTCGATTCGTCAGGCGGACGGTATCGACCTCACAGACAGCATTCTCGCACCGTTGTTCGTGCTCGCGTCGTTCTCGATCGGCGCAGTCGGCACCCTCGAGTTCAGCGGCCCGCCGAACGTCGCGCTGACGGACGCACTGTACGGCGGCGCGGTTCCGCTCGCGATCGCGTCAGTCGGGGTCTCCGCCTGGATCATGTTCGCGGTCGCTCGAGCCGACCGGCGCTGGCGTGACGAACGGAGGGACGATCCGTGAACCGCTCGAAGCGAGCGAACCACTTCGGGACGGCCTGCGAGAAGTGGATGGCGAAGATACGACGGTTCACGCTCGAGTGGGCCAGCTGGCACGATGCTCGGTTTCAAAACGGAACGCCGGTCGAGATCAAATCGACGATGATCGAGCACAGCAACGGCCAGCCGGGGAATTTCAAGGTCTACCGGGAGTACCATGAGAAACTTCGACGATACGACGGCTGGTACTGTTTCGTCGTCTACAAACCGCACGGTCGCAGCGGCTGCACGATCCTCGAGGATAAGATGGTTCGATCGTGTGATCTGCCACTATTGCGCTGGCACGGTGGCGGTGACCATCGAGGAACCGAACAGGCAAAAAAAGCGATATCGGACGTATTCTAACGAATTACTCTTCAACCGGTTCGAGTGTCGCTAGCGCTTCTATCGCCACTTCGACTGCGCTCATCTCATCAGCATTGTATGCTTCGGCCCATTCCCTCTCGATATACCATTCCGATATCGGTTCGCCTGCTAGGTCGAGTGCTGTCGCTTCTAACCGCTCGGCCTCCAGTCCCATATTAACCGCTTCGGCAAAGGCACCGGTAGCGTAGCCGATCTCTTCCCCGATTTCTTCTTCAGTTGTCCCGAGCGGGTAGTATTCAAACGAGAGGATCCTTGAATCTTGCAAGCCCTCCTCTTCGATCTCTAATTCAGCTATCTCAATGCCCTCGCCTTCGATGACAATCTCGAGCAGTGTGAGTATCTCCTCCTCAGTGAACTCGTCCTCGTGTTCTTCGGCACTTCCAATCGGAACACCTACTGCTGTTGCTAGGGCCACACCACTGGCCGCTAGTATGCTCCGCCGCCCACAATTGATCTTTTCTTCGTTGCCTCCTTCGTCTGTCTGATGATCAGACGCTTTCTGCGCCATGGGGACATGTTCCACAACCAAGATGAAATAACCTAATCGCAGGTTGTGTTGACATTCGTTAAACTCACACAACAAGAGTGTAAGGAATACCTCTAACGAACAATAACAACGCAGAGACGGCTAATCACATCTCTCCCTTTGTCTGAACGGCCACTCCAAACTCAGCATCGAAGGAAACCGCTCGAGTACTCAGCGTCTCGGTGATCTCCCGGCGCTGTTCGCGAGTGAGGTCGTCGCGCTCGAGGACGCGCGTGGCTGCGGCGACGAGCTGGTCGACGTCATTGCAGGCGAACGCGACCGCGTTGCTCCGGTTGCAGTCGTAGAACCGAGCGGCTTTCTGGATCGCGTCGAAACGCCATTCGTTCCCGTCGTCAGTCCGGATGCGAACCGATCCGGGCGTCTCTGAGTGAGACATAGCCGTGAACACAACCCGCCTCTCCTCGTTTTTTCGGTTCACTCGAGCGGTCTTAGTTTATAAAGAGGGGGTGACACCCGCCGTGACCGGCGCGACGGCTGAGGCGATCTCGTGGACTATGGGCTGAATATGAACACGGCCGGTACTCGTCTCGTGTTCCTATTGGGAAACCGTTCTTCACGACGTCCAACTGCAAGTGGTCCAGGGTTACCCGTCTACAACAGTGGTTAGAGCTGTGAGAAAGGATCAATATATACAAGAGAAATAGCAATCAACGCTACAAGAATTATTCCACCACCAACAGTTAAATATGCACTCAGATATGATCCTTGGTTGACAAACACATAAGCTGCCGAATCTAAAACAGTGATAGACAGAAGGCCAAATGTCAATAGACCAATTATATAATTAATTGAATCTTGTCTGTCAGAGCGTTCATCCTCGCGGTTTTGCTGCTGTTCTTGCATTTGTCGCTGATGAGCAACCAAGAAGCCTCTTTCAGTCAGACCTATATGTGTGCCTCTTATCCTTGCCGATTTTGTAGTCCCTATGACACCTTCCTTTCCGGGGCGACTGACATCTGCTTTGAGACCCACTTGAACACGACCAATTAATCCAGTCTGTGATAGAAATGCTAAACATCGTTTTACAGCTTCTGGATCCATATCGACAGTAGCAACGACAGGATGGTTCATGTCAATATCTACGTCAGCCTCCCACACCAGATCCTCCGAATAAATTTCTTCAAGTACTTTACCCCAATCTGGTTCACTCTTCATGAGCTGTCTCTTGATTTTCCGGCCCAAATAGCAATTTGAACGGGAGAGCAACGATGAACCACGCTATTCTCAGGGGCAGGATCACAAATAGCTCGACCAATCCTTTCAAAAGAGATCCGTTCGGCGTATATCTACTGAGGACTCTCTCAGCACCTTCGTCAATAATGAGATCGGCGAGTTCCTCTCCATTGAGGACTGTAACTTCTTCCCGTTTTTCCTGCTTTCGCGCCCCATCGGTGAATTCGGTCGTTGTCACTACCACGATTTCGTCGATATCGTCTCCCCAACGGAGATCGAGGACTCGATTCACGTCCGACTTATCTACTTTGTAACCTTCTCGGTAGAGTGGCTGTATCAGCTCAGTTGTCGATGAACGAAGAAATCCCCCTCCTTTGACTGCTTTGAACGTCGCACGACGACCATCAGCATCTTCGATATCGTATCCCTGGTGCTCCCACAGATCGCTCACAAAATCACTGAATTCGTTAGTATCTATTTCGAATAGCTCTTCTCGAATCTCGTCACGCTTTTCCATTACGGTAATTGCCTCGCATAATTACAACTTGAACTTTTTGGGAGATGTGAATTTGATAGAGATACGCTCTACGCGTGTTTGAATAGAAGCTATCTCTAAGAAGACGTCGGTGGTGGACCGACGTCGGAGCTCCCCATCCGCTGGTGGTGTGTCAATCGGACGGGCCGGTCAGAGATCAGGCGTCGGTGGCTATCGACGTTGGAACGATCTCGACCGGTGACGATGGGTTACGGATGTCTCACGTCGAATGGAACCTGTCGGCAACGACAGTACTCCTCCCCCCGTCGGGTGGACCATTCGAGCAGCGCGGATTAAGCCTATTGGCCGTCAGTGGACTCTTTGGAGAGGTTTTCGCTGGAATTACTGATACGCTCGTTCACAGACTCGAGTTGCTCCTCGAGGTCTGCGATCCGGCACTCCTGAGCGGGCAGCATCGAAATGAGGTGTGTAGTCGTTGGATCGGTGTGATTCTGAATCCCACCAGCATCCGCGAAGTTCCGTGCTTGGACGAATAGTCGCTCGAAGTGATCTTGGTACTCGAACCGAAGTGCTCTGTGGTACGGTGACCACTCGTTTTCGAATTCACGGAGCGTATCGCGATAGGTTGGTTTTGTCTTGCCCATGTACCCCAAAGCGATCGAACAACAGATAAGCAACGGAGGGCGGTTTCCGGAATTCCGATACGGTCTCTCATTTGGAGATGCGTCATCGTATACACGAGTATTCGCAACTCGTGTGCATATTCGGGAAACCGGATTTGTCGACGTACAATACCAGGGAGTGGGAATCAAAGCAGCTTTTCTCGAGATTCATTCCCCCCACTCTAAAAGAATTAAGTAGTATAACATCTCTTAATATTAAAGGATAGAAGTATGCCTATTCCAAACCGCGGAGTTCCACAAGAGTATGCCACTGTAACGTTGATTCAGTATCCGAATTCAAATAGCCACGCTACTGGGTTCTTTTACACCGACCAAGATGAAAATCAATATCTGATTACAAACAAACATGTGGTAGATCCCGAGGATGAAGATCCAGAGGAAATCCGAATTCTATTGCGCGATACTCCGAACATTTCCAACCTACATTATGAAGACATCGAATTAGTAGATGGTAGTGGTGAGAGGAACTGGCTCTCCCACCCTACCGATTCAGATGTAGATATAGCTGCTATTCCCCTAGATGTAGATCTTCAACAATATGGGAATATGGCGTTTAGCCAAGATGTGTTTATGCCTGATGACGTACAGATTGGGGCAGGGGAGCAGGCGATGATCATAGGCCATCCATTTAAAGGGAACCGTCCATATTTTCCTGTTGCCCGAAGCGCACTGATTGCCAGTCCATATGGAGTACCATTTGAAGGGATGAAATGTTTCGCTACCGATGCTAACATGCATTCAGGTACCAGCGGAAGTCCGGTTTTAACCATACCTTCAGCGATTCAGGAAACAGAGGGTGGAATTTCGATGTTTGCTGGAGAGAGGACATACTTATTAGGTGTTCATTCAGCAACTTTACATTCTGATCATGATCCCGAAGAAGGACCTCTGAATCTAAATCTATCATGGTATGCTGAATTGATAGAAGATATCGTGAATTCTTCTTAAGCACTCCGTCTACACCGTGATTTGAGTCGTCCATTGATTATCTCTGAACCCTTGTTTCAGATGCTTCAACAGGAGATCTGCGTGCGGAGGTGGGGGTGGGGCGTTGTAATTTTTTGGCTCAGTCCCCTTGGGGACACCCGCCAAGGGGGTTTTCGCGAGAAGCGTGAAACGACCCCGCAGGCGTTGCGGTGCGATCGCGGTGCCGACCCCGCCCTCGAGAGTCCGAATACAATCGAATTTGTGAAAAACAGCCGCTACTGAAGTTCTGGTTGTATAAACGAAGGGAAGGGGTAGCGTTGCCACTACTCGAGCCGGTTCACCGATCGGCGACAGCGCTGACGAATCCGGTTTCGCTCCCGCCGCTGGGAGTCTTCCAGGTCAGCTCGGCACCGCGAAGAACCGTCGGATCGTTCCCCGACTTCGACCACTGCTCGAGGGCGTCCGCAGTGACCGCCTCGAGGGTCTCGAATCGATCGGCCTTCGGTCGCGAGGGAATCCACTCTCTTGGCTGCTTTGTCGCGAAACGTGGGACCACGGTCGCAGCAAAGCTGCTCCCTGCTCCCATTTTCCCTCCTCACATCACAGCGGTCGCCCCGCTCCCTCGTTCGTTGCGTCGTGAAAATGGGACCGCCGAGAATTGAACTCGGGTCCTACGGACCCCATCCGCAGAGGATACCACTACCCCACGGTCCCGCATTTTGGTGGAGGTCCGTCTGCTGTTTAAGCGTGTCGTTTCGGGTCGACTGCCGGTCCGGAAACTATCTCGGCAGCCGGTCTCGAGCACCAGACAATTCAAACCAGTACGCGCTCGAGCGACACCACAACTCCGCGGTCCGCATCGGCATCCCCGACGAACTCCCCGAGACACACGGCGGCCTCGTTCGGCGTGTAACAGGCGACGAGATCACCCGCCGTGACACCAGTATCGACTTCGAGCACGCCCGGTGCGTACACGGGCGCGCCGTTGGCCACCTCTCGAGCCGCGTTCTCCGCGATCGTGATCGACGGGAGATCCTCGAGAATCCGTTCGGCCGGGTCGACCACGTCGAAGAGTGGGCCGGGATCGTCGTCCTCGACCCAGAAGGCGAGCGCATCCAAGAAGTCGGACGTGCTGTGAAGATCGCTGTCGTCGAACGGGGTCGTAGCCGATCGACGCAGGTGGCCCATGTGGCCGCCCGTCCCGAGCGCGAGACCCAAGTCGTGACAGAGCTTGCGGACGTAGGTCCCGCTCTCGCAGCGAATCCGCAGGAGAACCTGCCGATCGTCGGTCTCGAGCACCTCGAGATCGTATATCTCGCGGACGCGCAGGCGCCGCGACACCGCGCTCTTGCGCGGCGGCTTCTGGTAGATCGGGCCCTCGAACTCGGCGACGACCGATTCGACGTCCGCCGGCACCGGGGCGTGACACTCGAGGACGGCGATGTACTCCTTCGATCCCTCGAGGAAGACCTGTGCCAGTCGGGTCGCTTCACCGAGCATGAGCGGGAGACAGCCGGTCACCTTGGGATCGAGCGTCCCGGCGTGGGCGGCTTGTTCGAGCGTCGCGTCCGCACCGCGTTCGGCGAGCGTCTCGGCGACCGAGTCGCGCAACCAGCCGCTCACCTGGTGTGAGGAGGGGCCGGGTGGCTTGTCGAGATTGACGACGCCGAACGTGAGGAGTTCTACGGGCGAGCGATCGCCGGGCGGGCCGCGGAGACGAGGTCGATCAGCCATGGATCAGAACTCGTACTCGATCGGGATCGGTGCCTGTCCCTCGTCGCCCGCAGCCTCGTACTCCCCGACGGCGGTGACGAGCATGTCGAGCACTGCGTCGGGCTCCCAACGGGCCGTGTTCACCGAGAGATCGTAGATCGTCAGATCCTGGATATCGATGCCGTAGTACTCCTGATAGCGCTTGGCCTCGCTGGCCTCGCGTGCCTGCGTCTCCTCCGTCGCACGGACGGGGTCTTTCTCCTCCCGCTCGGCGATCCGCTCGCCGCGAACCCGTGCCGGTGCGTCGAGCCAGAACCGGAAGTCGGCCTGCTCGCCGGCCAGCCAGCCCGCGAGCCGGGACTCGAGGACTAGATCGTCCTCCTCGACGGCGATTTCGCGGAGCCGACGGTCCAGATCGCGGTCGATCTGGGCGTTCTCCTCGGCGAGTTTGTTGAACTCGAGGGGGGTGTAGCCGCGTTCGTCGGCCAACTCCCGAAAGATGTCGCCGCCGCTGACGTGATCGAGATCGAACGCGTCGGCGAGCAACGCCGCGGTCGTGCTCTTCCCGCTCCCTGGCGGGCCGGAGACGGTGAGTAACATAGTCGAACTGCGCGGTGACTGGTAAAATGGGTTTTGAATCGCTCGACAGAGCACGAACGTATCCCCGAACGAACGAGGAGTCACCGAACCGAAGAAAGCCGGGCTGTCTGAATCGTCTTTTCGAGGGCTTCAGGCCCCGGACGGCGTCATATCGATGTTCAGCGCCTTGCGCAACAGCTGCGTAAAGCCCATCGAGCACAGGAAGTACCAGACAATCCAGGCCGGCATCGGGCCGAGCAAGCCGGCGTTCCAACTCGTCTCGCCGATCAATGGCATGACGACGGTGCCGTCGATACCGACGCCGTGGATCTTCCAGTACATCCAGAGGAACAGCGGAATGGTAAAGAGCATGATCCAGACCATCGGTCGTAGCTGCTCTTTGAACATGCCGAGGTTTTCCGCCATGGCCTCCATCTGCTCTTCGCGGACCTTCTCGAGTTCCTCGTCGAGACGCTCGATTTCGGCCTCGCTCGCGCCGCGCTCTTCGGCCTCTTTTTTGGCCTCGCGGGCGTCTTTCTGTTTCTCCTGCATCGCCTTCATCCGCTCCTGGTATTTCCCCATTATCTCGGGGTTCATGAGGTTCGCCTGCAGGAGCGTCGAGTACAGTCCCGTCAACAGCGCCACCGAGAGAATTACGCCGTAGAACGGGAGCGCGGCGTCGAGTGGTCCCAACGCCATGTCGAGGGTTCCACCGACCGTATCCCGAACGGACTCGATCCAGTAGCCGAACATCAACAGGAGCGAGCCCACGCCGGCCAGTTTGTCCCACTGTGACCACGACGATTCCTCGGCGTCGATATCGACGTCGGTGTCGTAGCTCTTGGTGTCACCGTCGCCGTCGAGCGCCTGATCGTAGGCCTCGCGATCGGTGATCTCGAACCCTTCGTCGCCGTCGACTAATACTCCTTTTTCGATCAGTCGGCCCCATTGTCCGCTGGTAAGCTCCTCGCGGACGTCGGCCCACTCGACCTCGCCCCCGTTTCGATCGGCCGCCTCGCGAATGGCCTCGAGGGCGTCCGTCATCGAAGAATCCTCGCGGACGAGGTCGTTGATCTTCTCCGCTGTACGCGTCATCTGTGTTGGGCTAGGGTACGTTCGGTATACAAGTGTTTATCTTCGGCCGGCACTCGAGCGAGCCGTCCGGACTCCCGTCCCACCCCACAGCTAGTTCTTGTTACAGTTTTTCGCACGGATCCGAAATAGTGGCCTCGAGGGCGTTACTCGCCGAAAATACCGCCTATGAACGAATATAAACGATTCAGAAGTATTTGATCTACCGACATTACTATTATCCATATTATCAAGATAGCGTTCATGAGTATTCCGTTCGGGCGTGGGACAATTACACCGTCACGAAGAGGGCAATCGACGGTGCTGGGGATCGTCCTGTTGATCGGGATGGTCGCGGCGGGCAGTATCGGTATTCTTCTCGTCGCTGGTGATTCGATCAGCGAGATCGAGCACGAGTCCGAACAGGAACGGATCGAAAGCGCGTTCGTCGAATTGAGCCAACAGATGGCGTCGTCGTCGTCGAATAGTGACGTTCCCCGTACGATGGACATGGATATTGGAGACAGTGGTGCCGTCGTGATGAGTGATACTGGGAGTCTTCGGATTCAAGGCGGTGACGTAGACAAGGAGATTCCAATTGGGGCAATCGAGTATACTAGCGATGACGGTACCAAAATCGCGTATCAAGCGGGTGGTGTCTTCCGTGAAACGGGCGCCGAAACTCGAGTCGTTTCTGCACCACCAGTTCAGTACGATGCGGATTCTGAGACGCTCTCGTTCCCGATCATCAAGACACGGGGTGAGACAGAACTCAACTCCGGAGATCTCACTGTCACACACCACAACACCGATCCACTCCAAGACGCAAGCCTTGTTGAGAACGACTCTGTAACGATAGAAGTCCGAAGTGACTATTACCGTGGTTGGGAGGATTATTTCGAGCAGCAGGGAGGTGCGACGACTGTTCAGGATGTCGATCCCGAGAATCGAACAGTTCGGGCTGTGTTCGGCTACGACGAGATCGAAAATGCGTTCGACTCGGGTGTCTCGTACAATTCCGATGACTTCCACGATGGCCACGATCATTTCGATGATCCCGAGTCGTCTGTACCGTTCCCACCGTTGGACTCGACGATTAACCCGATGATTGCCGATGCGAAGGACGGTGGAACCGAAAAGATGGAAATCGACCAAAACCTATCAGAGGAGGGCCATGAAGAGACCTTATCAGAGGGGACGTACTTCATCGAGGAAATTCAAAATGACGACGAACTTTCGTTCGACATCTCTGAAGGAAATGCAACACTGATCGTCGAAGGCGATATCGTCGTCGGCGATGCAGGGCATATACGAGTAGATGATTGGAGTGAGGGGAACTCTCTGAAAATCTATTCGGGCGGCGATCAGTTGAACGTCGGCGGTGAGATCTGTGTGGACGACTGTCGTAAAGTCGGTGCCCAGTACATCCAGATCTACGGAACCTCCGAGATGAGAGTGGATTCCGGTCCCGGTGGCAACCAAGGTGGAACCATTGAGGGATTACTGTACGTTGCAGCTGATGAGCACATGGGTTGGTGGGACGGTGACGAACCGAACGGCAGATGTGGTTCCGAGCATCAGGTGATTATGCAAGCCGGCGACGAGGATTTCTACGGATCGATAGTTGCGTACTCCATCTGTGCCCATTCTAACGGCATGGAGTTCGAGTACGATGAAGACCTCAAAGACGCAGAGATAGACATCTATCCGGAGAGCTATCCACTCCCACCGCAGATCACCTACCTAAACGTTGCCGAACACATAGTCGACGTCGAAGGAAACTGAAAACCGCGATACTCCGAAAACCGGCTCAGGCCGCGTCTTCGATCGTCGCCTTCACTTCTTCCCAGACTTCGTCGGGTGCCTGTTCACCGTTGACGCGCTCGAGCGCCCCCTCATCCTCGTAAAATTCGATAACCGGCTCGGTGTTCTCACGGAACACGCGGAGTCGTTCTTTGACCGTCTCCTCGGTGTCGTCGTCGCGCTGCTCGAGTCGAGCCTCCACGTCGGGATCCTCCGGCGGGTTGTACTCGATGTGGTAGATGTCACCAGTTTCGGGATCCATCCGACGACCGGTGAGTCGGTGGACGAGTTCGTCCTCGCCGACGTCGAGGTAGAGAACGACGTCCAGATCGGTCATCCCCTCGAGTTCTTCGGCCTGCTCGATGTTTCGCGGGTAGCCGTCGAGGACGAAGCCGTCGGCCTGCGAGAGGGCCTCGTCGACGATGGCGTTGACCACGTCGTCGGGAACGAGCTCGCCCTGGTCCATGTACTCTCGTGGCGTGTCGTACTCGGTGTCCATCTCCGAGATGTCCATGTCCTTGTTCGCCCGAAGCGCGTCACCGGTGGTGATGTGCTCGACGTCGAACTCTTCGGTGATCTTTGCACTCTGGGTCCCCTTGCCTGCCCCGGGCGCCCCCAGGATCAGAATTCGTGGCTGTGCCATACTCGCTCGTTCACCGGCGTCACATAAAGGCTTAAAGAAACGCGCACATCTACTGCGGTATGACGCGTTTCGAGGCAACCGATCCGGCGGAGCGACGAGCGTTGTACGTCGACGCCATCACGGCGCATCGACGTCGAGGGAGCGAGTTTTTGACCCTCGAGGTCGACGGTGAGGTGTTCGAGAGCGACGGTGACGATGGAACCTTCGAGGACGGCGGCGGGGACGAAAACGACGACGGCACCGACGACCAACTCGATCCGGAACTCGGTCTCCCCTGGATTCAGTTCGGCGACGGAACGATCAATGTCGATTGCACCGATACGGAACTCGAGACGCTCAAAACCGTCCTCGGAGAGTTTCCGGCGTTCAAGATCGACGAGATCCACCGGCCGGACGACGCCGAAGGCGTCAACGTCCGGATCAGCGCGAAAGCGGACCCCAACCGGATCGCTCAGTGTCTCGACGCGATCTTCCAGCGAGTCTACGAACTCCCGGACGACGTTCGTATCTGGGTCGTCGAGATCTGACTCGGCGGCCGCTGTGAGAGCGTCTCGAGATCCGAGGCGATCCGCCAGCTACTCGATCGAGAGCGTTCCGTCGCCGGCGCCCTCCCCGTCTTCGCCTTCGTCCCACTCGAGTTCGAACTCGAGACCGAGTTCGCCCGGTCCGTCGGGCGCCGAGCTCGACGTCTCTCGTTCGGCTTTGATCTCGAACGTCGGCTGAGCAGGCGGATTCATCGTTACCGACTCGCCGCCTGCCTCGAGCGAGATTGACTCGCCGTTCTCTAGGCTGTCCGCGACGGTTCGGAGGTAGTCGGCGATCTCGGCGCGCTCCATTCGCTGCTCGAACTTGAAGAGGACCTCTTCTGGCATATGTAACCGTACGTGATCAACGCTATAGAACGTTCCGCAGACTGTCGTCCCAGACGCGGCCCGTTTTCGTCTCGATCACGACACCACGGAAGCGCGCGCGAGCGAATTACCACGTGGTACGACGGGGATTGATGTGACGTTGCGGTTTCTCCCTCGCTTGCGATCCGAACACGTTCGCTTTCGGGCGAACATTCTCCGGATAGGTGTCCGATCGAAGACACGAATTCCGCCCCACAGCGATAGAAAAAAGGTCTCTCCCCCAAAGCGGATGTTGAGGGACTGAGAAATAGTGGCAAGGGTCACCGCGTCGGAACAGCAATATCCGCGGTAGCAGTGGACGACGAGACCGATTCGATCGGGTCGTTTCCAAATAGATAAGTGCCCCCGGCCATCATCGTCCGACATATAAGCGGTATACAAACGAGGTGAATACAATCTTCAGCGCACTTACGACTCCGATGCAGGTGCAGACGCGCGTAGACGTGTTCGAGAGCATCTTTCAGGTGTTTCTCGCACTCGGAACGCTCGTCGGTGTTGTCGTCGTCGCGTACACCTTGTACAACGCGTACAAGTATCGCGACACTGACGACGCGAAAGCCGACGATTCGCTGCCCACGCTCGGGGAGTTACCGACAGGCGGAGAGGGTGGAAAGAAACTGTTCCTATCGTTCGGTATCAGCGCGATTATCGTTATCTCGCTGGTTATCTGGACGTACGGAATGCTGTTGTACGTCGAGGACCCGGAAGACGACTTCGAGGAGGAACCGATCGATATCGAGGTCGTCGGCAACGGCTTCGCTTGGCACTTCGAGTACGAAAATGGTGCCCAGGAGAGCGGAACGATGACCGTTCCCGCTGATCATCCGGTCGCAATTCAGGTGACTGCCGGCGACGTCTGGCATACGTTCGGGATCACGGATCTCCGCGTGAAAGCGGACGCGATCCCTGGTGAACACGACGAAACGTGGTTCATCGCCGAGGACGCCGGTGCGGAACACGAAATCGAGTGCTTCGAACTCTGCGGTGACCAGCACACGCAGATGGACGGGACCGTCCAGGTCCTCGAGCAAGACGAGTTCGATCAGTGGCTCGACGAGCGGTTCCACCTCGATATCAGCTTCGAAGACCCTGAGGGCGAGCCGATCAACGACACCGGTCCGCTCACGCTCGAACTCGTCCACCAGGAGAACGACGAGTTCGATGAGGACCTCGCCTACTCCTACACCGAGGAGGACTTCGATAACGACACGATCTCCATCGAGGACATCGAACAGGGTGGCGAGTACGATCTGGTCATCGAGTTCGAAGAGGAGGAGTTCGAGACGATCGAGGACGAACTCTCCATTACCAGTCCGTCGAGCGAGACCTACACGCTCGGTGAGGAAGACGAAGACGAGGAGGACGATGACAACGACGAGGACGAAGAGAACGACGAAGAAGCGGACGATGACGACGAAAATGGAGGTGACGACGAATGAGTGACCTTCCGCCAATGACGTCCGTCAAGCGCTGGCTCGTTACGACGAACCACAAGGACGTCGGGATCCTGTATCTTGCAACGTCGCTGTTCTTCCTTCTGCTCGGCGGCGTGCTCGCACTGATATTCCGTGCCCACCTCTGGGAAGCCGGTGGTACGGGGCTGCTGACGGGGAACGAATTCAACCAGGCCGTCTCCGCTCACGGGCTGTTGATGGTCTTCTGGTTCCTGTCCCCGATTGCGTCCGGATTCGCGAACTACTTCGTGCCGCTGCAGATCGGTGCGAAGGACCTCGCGTTCCCGCGACTGAACGCCCTGAGCTACTGGTTCTACCTGTTCTCGGGCCTTCTCATCATCATCTCGTTCTTCCAGCAAGGAACGTTCGCAGGCGGCTGGACGATGTACGCACCACTGAACGTGCCGACGTACACCCCTGCGATGGAGGCGACGACTGGCAGTAACGCGACAGTTCTCGCACTGATGCTGTTCGTCTTCTCGATCACGCTCGGGACGGTGAACTTCCTCACGACGATTCACCGTTCGCGCGCAGAGGGCCTCGGCCTCTGGAACATGCCGATGTTCACGTGGTCGTGGCTGCTGACCGTCTGGATGATGCTGTTCGCGTTCGCCGCGCTGCTCGCCGCACTGCTGTTGCTGTCGATCGACCGGCTGTTCCTCACACAGTACTTCGCGACCGATCAGGGTTCGGGCCTGCTGTGGGCGCACCTGTTCTGGTTCTTCGGCCACCCGGAGGTGTACATCGTCTTCTTCCCCGCGCTGGGGATCATGTTCGAGACGTTCCAGACCTTCTGTGGTCGGCGACTCGTCGGTCGGAAGTGGGTCATCATCTCGATGGTGCTCGTGGCTGTCCAGTCCTTCCTGGTCTGGATGCACCACATGTTCCTGACGACCATCAACCTCGAGATCAAGACGCTGATGATGGCGACGACCATCGGGATCTCGCTGCCGTTCGACCTGATGGTCTTCGCGCTGATCTACACGATGGTCAAGGGACGCGTTCGATTCACGACGCCGTTCCTGTTCAGCCTCGGGGCGCTCGTGTTGTTCATCCTCGGCGGCATCACCGGGGTCTTCCTCGGCGCCGTCGTACTGGACTACGAGTTCCGCGGCACCTACTGGGTTGTCGCACACTTCCACTACGTGATGGTCTCCGGCGTGACGGCGCTGATCGCCGGGCTCTACTACTGGTGGCCGAAGCTCTCTGGAAAGATGTACTCCGAGACGCTCGGCAAGCTCAACTTCGCGGTCTACTTCATCGGGTTCAACCTGCTGTACTTCCCGATGTTCCTCGCCTGGGAGACGCCGCGGCGCGTCTTCAACTTCAGTGAGGGCATGGAGATCTACCATCAGATGGCGACCGTCGGGGCGTTCGTCCTCGGCGCGTCGTTCCTGATCATGTTCTACACGTTCGCGAAGAGCTGGGTTTCGGGTCCGGACGCACCTGACAACCCGTGGGAGTTCTCCCGCACCGCCGAGTGGGCGATCCCCTCGCCCCCGCCGCTCGAGAACTGGAGCGGCCGGCCGAGCTACGCCAGCGGCCGACTCGAGTTCGTCGACGACTCGAAGGCGGCTACCGACGGCGGCGTCGCCACCGGCCACGGTGAAGCGACCGCAGTCGACGCAGATCACGAAGAAGAACACGCCGACCACGCCAGCATCTGGCCGCTCGGCATCGGGTTCGGGACCTTCGTATTCTTCCTCGGCCTGACCGGCATGACGCCGTACATGATCGATTTCGCCTCGGAGCGCGGACTCGAGGGCGTCAGCCACGCGGTCGAAGAGCCGGACATCATGTACCCGATCATCACGGTGGTCGGACTGGTGATCCTCGCGTACACGCTGTTCAAGTTCGGCGTCGAGGAGTTCAACGCCCCCGAGATGGCCATCGCCGAGCGCTGGCCGTTCGAGGGTGTCGGCAACACGAAACTCGGCGTCTGGATCTTCCTGGCGTCCGACGTTGTCGTCTTCGGTGCCGCGATCGGCGCGTTCATCTTCATGCGCCTGCACATGGGCTGGGGTAACTGGGAGACGATTCCGTTCGCCTCCTGGCCCGGCCTGCTCAACACCTACGTGTTGCTCACCTCGAGTTTCACGGTCATCATGGCGCTCGTCTTCGCAGAGCGTCAGAACAAGAAGGGGCTGCTCGGCGCCATGGGCGCGACGCTCCTCCTTGGGCTGACGTTCATGGCCGTCAAGGCCTACGAGTACAACTACAAGTTCGCGATCGGCGAGTACTGGTGGACCAGCATCGAGCACTCCATCTACTTCGTCACGACGGGGTTGCACGCCCTGCACGTGATCCTCGGATTGCTCATCGCCATCTTCATGATCTACCGGATCATCAGCGTCGACGCCTACCTCGAGGACCACCGGCCGGTCGAGTTCTTCGGACTCTACTGGCACTTCGTCGACATCGTGTGGGTCTTCCTGTTCCCGCTGTTCTACCTGATGTAGCGGCCATCCGCTACACGGAATTCGAGCGCCGTTTTTTTGGAACCGCAGTTGGCCTCGAGCGATAGCCAATCGCCACGACGAGTCGGATCCGCCTGGAAACCGCTGCCCCACGAACAGTCCCGGTCAGCTACCCACCGTAGCTACGCTACGAGTCGCTCACGCGTCGCCGAGTGGCGATCTCCGCATCGTCTGAACTACCTGTGACTCAGCCGGGAGCATGGCGACCGATCACGGATCGTACGCTCGCCTATCGGAGCGGCTGTTAGGACACACGACGTTCGGAAAAGTCGCTGAGAACCCATCTCCTGTCCCCAAGAAACGGTGGGCCGAGCCGCGTGCGCGGCCGAGATGTTCCCGTCATTTCAGTGCTCGGTCTCTCGAGAGACCGAGCGCGCTGCAAGCAGTGTGACGGCAGCGACGAGCACCACGATGACCGAGACTCCAGCGGCGAATAGTTGGCTGTACGGTGCCGTCGTCTTCGATTCCGTTTCGGTCGCGCCGTCCGCGGAACCGGTATCGATCGCCTCTCGAGTGTCGACGAGTGCGTCGGTAGCAGCCTTGGCGTCGACGATGCCGTGCCCGTAGCGCGTGTCCATCGTGTCCGCGTCCGCGCCGTCGGGTTTCCAGGTCGTCCCGTAGAGTGCCGTCGAGATCTCCTCGGCCGTCGCATCGGGTTCGGCCGACAACATCAGCGCGATCGTTCCCGAGACGTGTGGGGTCGCCATCGAGGTGCCCGGCATGGGCTGATAGCCGCCGCCGGGGACCGCGCTGAAGACGGCGACACCGTGTGCCACCACGTCGGGGACGACGTACGACGACGGCCACGACGCTTGCTCGTGAGTCCAGTCGCTTCGATCGATCGTTTCGCCGCCGGAGAAGGAAGCGACGGTCCCGTCCGCGTGAACGGCGCCGACGCTGATGGCCTCGTAGACGTTTCCGGGCGAGTTTGAGGTCTCCTCGCCGTCGTTGCCGATCGCTGCGACGACGACGGCACCGCTATCGACGGCGTTTTGCACCGGATCGATCAGTGCGCTCTGTGTGCCCGTCGACCCGAGACTCATACTGATCACGTCCGCGTCCTCCTCGAGCGCCCACTCCATGCCGGCGATGATCTGTGCGAACGAACCGCTAGTCTCGTGTAGGACGAGTCCGTGGAGCAACTCCGCGTCCGGTGCGACGCCGATCTGCGCCCCGCTCGCGGCGTTGCCTGCGACCGTCCCGCTGACGTGCGTGCCGTGAGTGCCGGAGTCGTGCGGCGTCGACCCCTCGACGCGCTCGCCCGCCGCGTCGAACTCCGCCCAGCCGCCCGGGTACGTCGGATCCGACGGATCTTCCGTGTGGAGATCGATCGAGGGATGATCGGCGTCGACGCCGGTGTCGAGAACGGCAACCCTGACGCCGTCACCGCGGGTGTCGTACGAGTCCCAGACCGCCGGCGCGTTCAGTTGTGCGATACCCGGTGTCGTCAACCGAGTCGTAGCACTGGTTTCGTCGCCATCGACCGGCATCTCTGCCGTACTATTCGTCCCGTCGACCGTCGGCTCCTCGGGAACGGAGAGCTCGAAGTTTTCGTGGACCGCTTCGACGGGGTCGGCGGCCGCGAGGAGCTCGAGCGTCTCGAGGTCGATCCGGTCGGCGTCGACCTCGAGGAGGACGGCGTTGGTCAGCCAGAACTCCGATTCGACGCTGACGCCGGGCGTGTCGGCGACGTGCTCGAGAAGCGACTCCTGTGTCTCCGCGGCGTGGTCCTCGAGGAGTCGTTCGGCCTCCGTCTCGGTCGCGTCCGCGGGGATGGTCGCTTCCTCGAGTCGAAGCACGACCTCGATCGTTCCGGTAGCCGATTCGATGGAGTCCTCGACGTCGGTGTGGATCGTGCCGTTCGCGGAGCCGGCCGTCGTTTGACCCTGAACCATCCCTGTTCCGCCGTCGGCAGCGGTGGTCGGTTCGAATCCACTGGACGCAGCGAGCGCGGGCGTGAGCAGCGCCGTCGTCACCAACAGACAGACGAGTGTAACGGTGAGAAGACGAACGGCCCCGGCAGTCGGAGCCGCACGGTGTGCCGCCATGATACGCCAACTGGGTAGTCATGGGATAAAGATATTCTGGAGACTGAACTGGTCCGTTCAGCCGGCCCGGACGAGCGCGTAGACGGAGGGAAACACGAAGGAGGCCGGAGAGACGGTGACGGCCGCTTTGAGGTGGGACGTGAAGAGTTCGTACTCCTCACCGCCACGCTCGTCCTCGAACGCCGCTCGTTCGTCCGCGGTGAGTTTGTCGAAGTGGGTGATACAGAGGTGATCGTGGCTTGGTGGGTCCGACACTGTGTATTTCGGTGTCCGATCGCTGCGACTGGCGACCGTCTGTCGGACCGGGACGGTTCAGCCAGGTACGTAGACCGGTTCCATAGCGGGCGCCGAGACGAGATACAGACTCACTATGGTAAAAAGAATCATGACGACGATGAAGGGGTACTGGCTCCGGATCGCTTGCAGCTTCTCAGGGAACAGTTCGAACGAGACGGTGTGAGAGATCCAGACGGCGAGGAGATGGCCGACGAGGATTCCGGCGATCTCGACGTAGCCGAACCACGACGTCAGCACGTACTGGGTCGGGTTCTCGGGCGGATTCAGCGGGGCGACCATCGTATCGACGAGCGACGGCCACAGCGAGATCGAGAACCCGATGTAGTGGGCGAAGTGATAGCCGGCCGCGATGGCGAGCAGCGGCGGTGCGAACCGGAGGGCGAGATACCGCTGCGAGAGGTGCGTCCCAGCACGCTCGCGCGTCCTGGCGGCGGCGAGCCAGTACACCGTCCAGAAGAGGGCAAAGCCGGCCAGCAACAGCCCCAGATAGACGATCTGGGGTGGGATCCCGAGAGCAACGAACAGTTCGACGGTTCGAACGCCCGGTACGGTGACGATGAAGCCGCTGTAAATCAGCTCCCAGACGAGCACGAGGACGAACGCGACCAGCGAGACGTCGGTGACCACGTCGTCGTCGCTGAGCCTCGAGCCGGGATAGCGAACCTCGAGCCCGTCGTCGGTTCGCTGGATGGGTGCGACCGCCCCGTAGAGTCGGAACCAGACGGAGATCGGATCTCCCCTCCGGAACCACGTCTCGGGGGAGAAGACGACGGCACAGCCGATCGTGAGCGCGGAGTACGCGAGAACCACGGCGACGAGCGCGCGCGCCGAACTGCTCAACGGCACGAGTAACTCGAGCCAGATGAGCGCGAGGAGCGTGCCCACGGCGGGCCAGGAGTCGAGCCACGCGGGGTAGGTGGCGTAGCCGTTCGGGAGGGAGACGGCGATCCGACGCCAGGGGTTGAGCGCGTGCCACGGACTGCCGATCGTGTACGCGACGATCGTCAACAGCGCACGGCCACCGACGAACGTCAACAGGACGGCGGCGCTGAAGTTGCCGAGCTGGGGGCCGACGAGGCCGACGACGACGATGAACACCAGCGCAGCGATGCCGAGCGTTCCGAGCAACAGCGAGCCCGCCGTCTGAAGACGTGTCGTAGGGAACGCAACCGTATCGTCGTGGAAGCTGGCGATGACGTCGCGATCGGTTACCAACATCGTCATCAGCGCCGACGCGCCGACGACGCCGCCACCCGTCGCGAGATACAGCCACGTCGGGACCGTCGTCTCGCCGCTTTGCTCCGAGAGTCCGACGGCGACGTTGCTCGCTGCGACGATGCCAGCGCCGACGGCGAGCGCGACGAGCACGAACGCGCCCGCGAGTCCGGCCCGTCGGAGGAGTACCCAACGTCTACCCATTGCTCGAGCGTTAGCCCGTGGTTCTATTTACGTGTCGTTTCGGACGACGAGCCTACCGAAGATGTTCGCCAAAAGCACGCGTTGCGGAGCGGGACGGCCCGTCGGCGAACGGCCGTGACCGATCGTATGAGGAAGGTATAAGTGGCCGTCATCCGGATTGTACACCAATGGCTGACGTTCGGACATACACTCTCATATACGTCGTACTGTTAGCGCTCGGAACGGGCAAGTTCCTGTTCTTCGAGCTCGACCAGATATTCTCGGAGCAGATGGCGATTATCGGGACGATTATCCTCGCGGTCGTCAAGTCGCTGTTGATCGCCGGCTACTACCAGCACCTCCGAGACGAACCGCGCTCGATCACCTACATGATGCTCGTTGCCGTGTTCATGGTGTTCCTGCTGACGGTCGCAGCGGGCTACTCCATCCAGTAACGGTCACGAACTCGCCGTTCTTTCCGAGCGACGTCATCCACTCGTCTCTTCTCTCACGTCCGACTTGCGAAGAGCGGTTCGTCACGCTCCGCTCGACAGTTACCGAAAGCGTTGGTCCGACGTCTCGAGTCGATCAGCGCGCGCTTGATCCGGGCTGTTACCGACCGCTATCGAACGGACCGCGTAGACGGCCGACTGCGGCCGAATTTTCTGTGTCCTCGTTCGAGTTGTGCTCGAGTGGTGGGTCGCAGTAGCCGCTGAGCACTCGCTGCCGGCCGGCCACCGTTGATCAGAGGCGAACGATGAGTGACGAGCGACCGGTGACCGCACGAACGCGGGGAGCGCGGAGAACGATTCGATACGTGACTCGAGCCGGCTCGATTCGGCGTTGACGCGTCCGACGCGCTCGTCGTCTCCGAAGGTCTCGCGATAGGGACTGCTTCGCTCTTGCGTACTGTGTGCGACAACACGAGCGCGGGCCATGCGCTTGCGAGCGGCGTTCGTCGTCGAGACGCGTCGCTGTCACTGGTGTGAGAAGCGAACGGGAGAACCGCAAAGAAAAACCGTGGATCGAGACGTGCGCCGGTTATTCGCGGCCGAACATCTGGCGCATCATCGGGTGCATCTCCATCATCTGCTCCTCGGCGATCTCCTCGTACAGCTTGTACGTGATGGAGACTGCCAGCAGCAGCCCGGTTCCCGTCACACCACCAACCGTTCCGAGCATGTTCGCCCAGACGGCCAGCAGGCCGACGAGTGCACCGCCAATGACGGTCACTTGCGGGATGTATCGCTCCATGACCTTCTCGATGACGCCGACGTTCTGTCGGAAGCCGGGGATCTGCATCCCGGAGTTCTGGATCTGGCGCGCGGTCGCCTCGGGACCCATGTTGGTGGTCTCGACCCAGAAGATGGCGAAGATCGCCCCGCCGATGACCATGAACGTCAGGTCGACGGAGATACGGATCAACACCATCCACGCGTCCTGCGTGACGGCACCGGTCCACCACATCCAGTCCTGTGGCGAGTAGATCGGCGCGGTGTAGTAGAAGAACCCGCTGACGGGTTCTTCACCGGAGTAGTTACCCAGCCACGCGGGCATCCCGGCCCACTGACTGTTCAGGATCTGGCCCATGAACTGAATGTTCGCCTGCAGCGCGCGAACGAGGATCATCGGCAGGACGCTCGCATAGATGAGCTTCACCGGGAAGCGTCCGCGAGCACCCTTGACGCGGGCGTGACTGAGCGGGATCTCGACCCGCACGGACTCCGCGTAGACGACGATACTGAAGATCAGCAGCGTCGTCAGTAAGGCGACGATCTGGCCCTCGCCGAGCAAGAGCGTGTAGAGTCCGTCGCCGGAGACGAGCGAACCGGTCTCGATCTGACCGGTGAGGATCCGGTACCAGTCGTAGAAGAACCCGTCGGCGCTGGGCTGGATGAACCCGGTGACGAGTCGCTGGCTCACGCTGGCGATGATGAACAGCCCGATCCCGCTGCCGATCCCCCACTTACTGACGACCTCGTCCATGTACAGGATGAGGATCCCGCCAATGAAGATCTGGGTGAACATCAGCACCTGGATTTCGGTCTGTCCGAACTCGAGACCGCCGAGAGCCAGTGACTGCTGGGCTGGCAGGAAGCCGCCGGCGAACACCATCGGGAGCGCAGTCAGCGCCGTCATGATGATGACGAGCAGTTTCTGCAGCCCCTGGTAGAGCACCTGGTCCCGCGGATCGTCCGTGTCGAGACCGAGCAGGTTGGCACCACCGAGCAGCTGTAAGACGATGCTGGCGGTGACGATCGGTCCGATACCGACCTGCATCAGCGACCCCATCTCGCCGGCGAGCACCGAACGGAACTCGCCGAAGATGTCGGTCGCCTCTCCGCCCTGCAACCCGAGCAAGGCGATGTTCGTCAGGAAGAAGTACAACACGAGGATCCCCGCAGTCCACGCCAGCTTGCGCTTGAAGGGAACGTGTCCCTCCGGACGGCGGACTGCAGGCATCCGCGTCAAGACCGGTTCAGCGGCTTCCTTCCATCCCATATGTTAGTCCTCGTTCTGTTCGTCGTCGGCTTCTTCGGCCTCAGCTTCGGCTTCCGCGGCCTGCTGTGCTCGTTCCGTGAGCACGGCCTCGCCGCCGGCAGCTTCGAGTTTCTCCTCGGCGGATTCGGAGAAATCGTCTGCCGTAATCTCGAGGGAGTTTCGAACCTGTCCCGAGCCGAGAACCTTCACCTTGTCGACCTCGTGTCCGTCTTCGACGACGTCGCGAGCGTCGATCGCGTAGCCGTCGTCGGTTTCATCTGCGAGATCGTCGGCGACGTACAGGATCGCGTCCTCGTCGAGTTTCTGGACGTCGATCTCCGCGACCTCGTCGCGGATGTTCTGCGGTCGCTTGAAGCCGTGTTTGCCCTTCGGTTCGTAGTTGTGGAACTCGTGTTTGCTACGTCCAGCACGGCCGCGGCCACCGCGATGGCCCGCACCGCGTCGGTTCTTGTGGGTGCCGCCGCTGTGGGTGCGCGATCCGCGCTGGCGTCGTTTTTTACTCGTCATGGTTATCGCATCGATTCTAGCAGGTCGTTAATCTGCGCTGTTGTATGCTTTCCGAGTTGGCCGCCTTCGACAGTCGGCTTCTTGATGCCGTCGTGGCCGCCTCGTGGTGGGTGCAGTCGAAGCGTCGGCGACAGACCCTGCTCGCGCAGCGTCGTCTCCTCTGCGAGCAGTGCCTCGGCGAGTCCACCGAAGTCGTCGAAGTCGGTGTGCTCACCGAGCCACTCCTCGTCGACGTCTGCCTGTTTGCCCTCGAGGGGCTCCGCTCGCTTCGCGAGCAGCGTCTCGAGGACGTCGGCATCCGGTTCGCCGACAGCGACGTAATCGTTGACCTTCGAGATCATGCCCTGATAGGCGTCGGTCTCGGGGACGAGCGTGCAGTGGTTGACGCTGTGAATGTTGAGCATCTCCAGGGTGTCCTGGATATCGCCCTTACGATTTACCTCACCGCGGACCTGAACGATCGCTTTCATTGGTCAGCCACCTCGGCTTCGTCCTGTCGACCCCGCTGCTGGGGCTGGCGCGACTGCGATGCGTTCTCGAGTGCGTTGAACGTCGCCTTCGCGAGGTTGACGGTCGTTCGGGTGTTGCCGTGACTCTTAGTCCAGGCGTTTTCGATGCCGGCCAGTTCGAGGACGTGACGGACGGTGTCGCTCGCGGCCAGTCCGAGCCCTTCGGGCGCGGGAATGACTTCGACCTCGACGGAGCCGGCTTTGCCGGTCGTCCGACGGGTCAGCGAGTGTGGCCGATCCGAACGGTCCTCCCAGGAACCGGAGCCGCGTGGCACCTGGATGATGTTCAGCTTCGCGATACCGATCGCCTTCTGGATGGCGGAGCCGACCTGATCGTCTCGGCCTTCCGCGTAGCCGACGTAGCCGTCGCGGTTACCGACCGCGACGACACACCGGAACTTCACGCGGCGTCCGGAGTCGGTCATCCGCTGGACCATGTTGATGTCCAGCACTTCGTCGTCCAGTCCGGGGAGGAGCTGGTCGACGATCTCGGGCTCCTTCAGCGGGAGTCCCGAGGCGAGGGCGGTCGCCATATCGTCGATCTCGCCCTCTTGGACCTTCCGACCGAGACGGGTGACGGGTTCCCATCCGCTGTCGTTGTAGTTGCTCATTCGAGAATCGCCTCTCGTACTTCGTCGAAGTGATCTGGGAGATCCGCTGCGTCGAACTCCCCGCTGTACAGCGGCTCGTCGAGCTGTTCGGCGTACTCGGCGATGTGTTCGCCGCGGGTACGCGACCAGTCTGCGAGCACGCTATCGTTGTGCGGAATCTCGAGACCGGCGTCGATGGCCCCTTCCTGCACTGCGAACACCTTGTTCCCGGGCGTGGCCGTGTTGAGACCGATGTCGAGGACCGCTTCCTCGAGACCGGCGTCGACGGCTCGTTTGCCGGCCAGCAGTCCGGTCAGATACGCCGCGGAGATGTTGCTTGTCGGGGCTTCCCAGCCGTACTCCTCTAGGTCGCTGGAGTGTGCGCTTGCGAGCGTCTCGTCTCCCTGAGGTCCGGGAGTGATCAGCTGCGCCGTAGTGTGCTTGTTGCTCTTGCGAGCGACGAGGCGGGGCTTTCCCGATTTCAGCAGGCGCAACCTCTGGTGGTAGTCCGTCCGGACCTCACGGCGACGCCGCATCGGTACCTTATATCGTGGTCCTGTCGCCATTATTGGTCACCGTAGGTTTCGTCGATGTAGTTCAACAGGTACTGGACGCTCCGGAACTCCCCACCGCCAGCCTTCTTGTAGAGCTGTCGGTACTGCGTGGGCGTCAGCTCGCCCGAATCGCGGAGTTCACGCAGCTTCCGTCGCTGTGCGCGAATCTTGTTCTGCCACTCTTCTTTCTCGTTCTGGCGTGCGCCCTTCTTGCCGCGGCGCTTGCCCGGGCCTTTCTGGTGTCCGTACGCGCGCTTCTTGTTGCGCTCACGGGCACGGCCTCGAGAGTTGCCGGAGGCGTCGTCGGCCTGAATGCGACCTTCGTCGACGAGGTCGCGGATCTCGTCGCGGGTGATCGCTTCGGCGATCTCCGACTGGGCGTCGGGATCGAGCCAGACGCGGTTCTGACCGACGTCCAAGACGTCGGCTGCGAGTCGCTTCTGTGCGGAGAGATCAGTCATTTGATTCCACCTCGACTTCTTCGTAGGTCGGGTTCAGGACGCGAACGCCCTGTTCCTCTGCTTCCTCTTCGATCCGTTCGCGCTTGCGCGCGCCGACCGAGGAGGCGATGCGGACCGCTTCGCGAGAGCCGTCGACACCCTCGAGGTCGTTCGTGTTCTCGACGTAGACCTCGTCGAAGCCACTGGGGTGTTTCCCTCGCACGGCTTCGGGGGTGCGGTAGCCGGCCTGGACCTTGGGGCCCTTGCCTTTGACACCGCGGCGTTGTTTCGACAGCTGCCCGCGCGGGCGGCGCCAGGACTCCGGCGTCCGCTTTTTCTTGTGGTAGTCCTGTCGGTTGAACTGCGGCTTTCCTTCGCTCTGCCGGCGACCGAGGAGTCGCTCCTCGTCGTCGGAGAGTTCGGGCGTCTTCTCGGTCAGCCCGCGGGGCTGCAGTTCGGTTTCGACGTCGTCTGCCACGTCGGCCTCCTCGTCGGCGCCTTCGTCTTCGATCTCGGCGTCGGTCTCTTCTGAGACCTCGAGGTCGCCGACGTCGGCTTTGATACGGGCCGCGAGTGCGTTCCCGATACCTTCGGCTTCGGCCAGGTCGTCCTGGTCTGCCTCTTTGACGTCCTCGATGGAGTCGAATCCGGCGTCGCGCAGGGCCTCTGCCTTGCTCGCACCGACGCCGCTGATGTCTTCGAGCTCCTGGGGCTCGTCTTCGGCCGAGTTGTCTTCGGGTTCTTCGTCTGCCATCTATCAGGCACCTCCTTTGACGGGTTTCTCGGTGATGTAGACCCCGTCCTAGAAGACGCGGGTGTCCTTGTCGTTGACGCGTGTCAACTGTTCGATGTCTGCCGCCGTCTGGCCGACGTCCTCCTTGTTCGGACCGGAGAGGACGAGCCGTTCGTCGTCGACGGAGACGTCGGTCTCACCGTGGATAGTCGTACGTCGCGGTGCCTTTTCGCCGAGGAAGTTCTCGATGACGACGTCGTCACCCTCCACGCGGACCTGCATCGGGAAGTGAGAGTAGAAGACTTCCATCTTGTACTCCCAGCCCTCGGTCACGCCGTGGAAGGCGTTGCGGATGTGGCTCTCGAAGGTGCCAACGGTCGCGTTCGTTTTCGCGTCCTCGTTGTCGCTTTCGATCGCTACAGTGTCGTCTTCGAGTTCGACGGACACGTCGGGGTACCAGAGACGTCGCGTGACGTTGCCCTCTGGACCGTCGACGGTCACGTCGAGGTGGTCGATCTCGACGGATACGTTTTCGGGAATTTCCAGTTCGACTCGCATGGTTAGTAGACGTATGCGATCACCTGGCCGCCGATCCCCTGCTCACGAGCCTCGTAATGGCTCATGATACCGCTGCTCGTCGTCACGACGAGCGCACCGAAATCTCGAGCGGGGAGATAGCGCTTCTCCCACTTCTCGAAGTCCTCGGCACCTGCGGCGTAGCGGGGCTTGACGGGGCCACACTGGTTGATCGCTCCTTTCAATTCGACCTCGAACTGACCGGCTTTACCGTCGTCGACGTACTCGAAGCCGTCGATGTACCCGCGGTCGTAGAAGACCTCGAGCACGCTGCCGATCTCGTTCGAGGCGGGCGTTACCTCGTGGGACAGATGTCCCACACTCTCGGCGTTGTCGATTCCCGAGAGCGCGTTACTGAGTGGATCGTTTCCGGTCATGTTATCGATACTTCTTGAATCCCATATCACGAGCGATTTCGCGGAAACACTGGCGACAGAGGTTGATGTCGTACTTGCCGACGAGCCCCTGTTTACGGCCACAGCGCTGGCAGGCCGCTTCCTGCCCCGTGCGCTTTGCGGCGTGTTCGCCCGTTTGCTCGCGTTCTACGTCAGTTTCAGTTTCACTCATCGTCTGCCTCCTCGACGTTCACGTCGAAGTTCGCCTCGAGGAACGCGATGGCGTCCTCGGGGGTGAGTCGGTGGTTCGACGGAATCGACCGGTTGGCCTTGTCGCGCTTGGCCACGCGGTAGCCCGGTCGGACCAGATTGACCGTCACGTCCATGCCGTAGATACCGACGTTCGGGTCGTACTCCTGGCTCGGGAACTCCGTGTGTTCCTCGACACCGAAGCTGAAGTTGCCGGTGTCGTCGAACTGCTTCGCGGAGAGCTCCGAGAGCGGCAGGGACGTCTCGAGGAAGTCGTAGGCGTCCTCGCCGCGGAGGGTGACCTTCGTGCCGATCGGGTCGCCCTGGCGGATACCGAAGTCGGGTTCGGTCTTTTTCGCCTGGGTACGAACGCTCTGCTGGTTCGTGACCGCCTCGATGATGTCTTCGGCTTTCCCGAGTTCGCGGCCACCGCGGCCGACGCCCATGTGGACGACGACTTTCTCGACGCGGGGTTCGCGCATCTCGTGGAACTCGCCGGCTTCAGCCTCGCTCATTCGTCATCACCCGTGAAGTTCTCGTCGATGACGACGACGTACTCCTGAATCGTTTCGAAGCCGCCGTCCTCGGTGTCGACACCGATCGTGTTCGGGCCGCTGCCCGGCGTAATATCGATCGCGTCGATCTCGCCGATCTTGCCGCCGTGGTTGCCACGGACGGCCGTCACGAGCGCACCCTCTTCGAACGGGAAGTGGGCGACGATGGACTTGTCCTCGTTGTCGACGACGATCGAGTCATCCGAGTTGTACTCGGCCTCGTCGTCGACGATGACGTTCGTGCCATCGTGGAGGGTCAGCTGCGTCTGTCCACCGGGAACCTGCTGTTTGCCCTCGATCTTTCCGAGGCGGCTTCCGGCGGCGTCCTCGTCGATTTCGGTCAGCGCGAGCCGACCGCCTTCGTCGGGGAAGACGCGGTAGTACTCCTCTCGGCCGGGGAACGCAACGATGTCGAACATGCCGATCGGGCGCTGTTCGTCGTTGATCGGTTCCCCGTTGACGAGGATCGCATCCTCGGAGAGGGCGTATCGTGCTTCTTTCTTGGAGTCGACGTAGCCGAGTACGTCCCGCAGCAAGACGACGAGCGGCACGCCGTCCTCCCCGTGCGGTCCAGCGCCGGCTTTGACCGTGAAGGTCTCAGTCTTGCGCTCGACCGGCCAGGACTTCGGTACTGACAGTCGTTTCTGGTGTTTCGTCATTCGCTATCACCTTCGAGGCGTGCTTCACGACGCTCGTCCTCGAGATTGAGGTCCGTGAGACGGACGTTCGAGGGGGCGAGTGGCCGCGGCACTTCTTCGCCGTCTGCCGTCTCGACCGTCACGCCCTCGACGTGTATCTTGCCGTCCTCGAGGATCGCGCGGAGGACTTCGCCGGATTCGCCGGCGTCGTCGCCGCGCATGACCTCGACCGTGTCCCCCGCGTTGACGCGGGTTCGACGGGTGCCGTACTCCTCGCGGAGGTCGTCGGACAGCGTCGCGTGGAGCTGCGATCCTCGCTTGTGCAGCGGTGCACGCGCAGTTTCGTTTCGCTGTTTGGTTGGTTGTTCGCTCATAGTTCTATACGATCATCGTTGCGGTAGAGGCGATCGCTCCGAAGCGCTCTGCGACTTCGCGGGCGATCGGGCCCTTGATCTCCGTACCGCGGGGCTCTTCGTTCTCGTCGATGATGACGGCCGCGTTGTCCTCGAACTTCAGGCGCGTGCCGTCGGGCCGGCGGATCGATTGCCGCTGGCGGACGACGACGGCCTCGAGGACCTGACGGCGCATCTCGGGGGTACCCTTGGTGACCGAGACGGTCACTTTGTCACCGATTCCCGCCTTCGGCTGGCGGTTCTTGGTGCCGTGGTAGCCCGCGACGCTGATGACTTTGAGTTCGCGTGCGCCGGTGTTGTCGGCACACGTGACCAGCGACCCCTTCTTGAGTCCCTGCGTGACGTCGGCTTTCATCGCCTCCATCACTCATCACCCTCATCAGTTTCGTCGCTCTCGGCGCTGAGGTCTTCGGCCGAGAGCTGTGGGTCCGGCTCCGCTTCGCCGGTGAGTTCAGCGACGTCCTCTGCCGTCGCTTCTTCGGTTACTTCGACGACCACGTGCGATTTCGTCTTCGACAGTGGTCGGGTCTCTGCGATCTTGACCGTGTCACCGACCGAGAGTGGCTCGAGCACGCCCGGCACGTGTGCCGGAACGCGCGAGCGACGTTTCATTTGACGGTCGTACTTCGGAACCGTCACGTCGTACTCTCGCTCGACGACTACGGTCTTATCCATGTCCGTCGAGACGACCTGCCCTTCGAGGATCTGTCCTCGAACGGGAAGCTCGCCGTAGAACGGACACGTCTCGTAGTCGTATTCCTCCGGGTTTTCGGGTTCCGGAGGGGTTTCAACGTCTAGTCCTATTGCCATGGTGAGTCACCATTCGTTTCCGTGCGTCGGGCGGGTCGTGAGAGCAGCCGCGATCCATCGACCGTAACGTAGGCTACGCCCTCGCCGGCGTGCCCGCTGGCACGAGCACAGCCGGCGGCATCGCCGCCGGCTCCGTCCGACTCGTCCGATTCTTCGGACGGGTCGGGTTGAGTATCGGCCAGTTTGGACGCAGTCCCCGAGGACTTCTCGTCCCCGGCGGCTTCATCTGTGATCGCGAACTCGAACGTCGAGCCCGACTTCGGCACCATCAACACCTGAGACTCGCCATTGTCCCGAACTTCTATCGAAAGGGTGTTCGTCGTCTCGATGACGACGCGTCCCTCGAGGCCAACCCGCGAGGCGTCGTCGCTCTCGACGACGCGGACGGGAAGCCCGTTGAGTTCGTGTCGGGGGAGAGTCTCGGGTGTCAGTGCCATTGTTATATTACTCGTCGTCCAGGTCGCCTTCTTCTCGCTGGATCGTCTTGACCCGAGCGATCGTCCGGCTCAGTTCGCCGATGCGGCCCGGGTTCTCCGGGGCACCACCGGCGGCGAGGACGGACTTCTGGTTCAGCAGCTCCGTCTCGAGTTCCTCGAGTTCCTCTGCGCGTTCCGCAGGGGTCATGTCGCGAACCTCTGCGACGTGGAGGATCGCCATCAGGCGTCACCTCCCTCGTCTGCGTCGTCCGCGTCCTCGGCAGCCGCTTCGTCGGCGTCGGCGTCCTCCTCGTCCATCTCCGCGACGAGTTCCTCGGCCTCGGCTTCGACGTCTTCCTCGAGTTCGTCGAGATCGTCCTCGATCGGGGACTCGTCGGGGATGTCGACTTCTTCTTCGTCGGTCTCGACTTCCGCTTCGATGACCTCCTCGACGTCCTCTTCCTCGAGTTCTGGCTCGGGCTCGACGGCATCCTCGGCAGGGGCTTCGGCGCCGTCGTCGGCGGCCTCGGCCTCCTCGGGTTCGCCCTCGAGCAGCTCCTCCACACCTGCGGCCTTGTTGGCCTCGACGGCGTCGGGAACGACCTCTGCGGGGTCCATATCTTCGTGGACACCGAAGTCGTCGGGCAGTTCGGCTCCCGGCGGGATGATCTTGACGTCGACCCCGATGGTACCGAGTTTCATCACTGCGACGCCCTGGCCGTGGTCGACGACCTCTTCGGCGGGTTCGCCGTTGTGCTTGATGTAGCCGCGGTTGAACTTCTCGACGCGCGAGCGGGCACCGGTGACCTTTCCGGAGAGGACGATCTCGGCGCCGAGCGCGCCGGCGTCCATGATGCGGTCGATCGTCGTGTGACCGGCCTTCCGGAAGTACCAGCCACGCTCGAGTGCGTTGGCCAGTCGGTCCGCGACGATCCGTGCGTTGAGGTCGGGTTCGTCGACCTCTTGGACGTCGATCTGTGGGTCCTCGAGGTTGAACTTCTCCTCGAGCGCCGTCGTGACCTTCCGGATGTTCTCGCCACCTTTGCCGATGACCATCCCGGGCTTTTCGGCCTTGAGGACGATCTGGGTTCCCATCGGCGTCTTGGCGACGTCCATGCCACCGTAGCCTGCGCGGCCGAGCTCTTCCTGGAAGAACTCGTCGATCTGGGACCGCTGAAGGCCGTTTTCGATGAATTGATGTTCGTCAGCCATTAGTTATCGTCCTCCGTTTCTTCGTCGACTTCTTCGACGACGATCTCGACGTCGACCTCCGGCGTGTTCCAGGCCGAGGCACGCCCCATCGCGCGGGGCTTGCGACCGACCGATTCGCCGACCTTGTGGGCGGCGATGTGGACGATCTCCATCGATTCGCCGTCGAAGCCCTGGTGGTCAGCGTTCGCCGCGACGTTCTCGAGCAGGTCGAGGAACTCGCCCGAGACCTTCTCGGGGTACTTTCCTGCGTCCCAGCCGTCGATGTCGGAGCGGTGACCCGCACCGGTGTTGTGGGACTTGAACGGAACGGACTGCTCTTCGTCGATGACGTCCTGAAGGAACGCCTGCGCGTTCGCGACGGTTCGGCCCTTCAGTTCGCGAGCGACCTCCTTGCTGTGCTTGTGGCTCATGTGACGCTCCCGAAGCATCGCTTTCGCGGTCTTGTCCGGGTCGGCGTCGACTGAGTAGTTGATTCCCATGCGATGATCACTTCAGTGGGACGAACTTCGAGGAGCGAGTCGCACCGATCCCTGCCTGTCCGTGTTCGACGGAGTTGCGGGTCAGCTGGAACTCGCCGAGATAGTGTCCGATCATCTCGGGCTCGACGCGGACGCGCTCGAACGACTGTCCGTTGTAGACCTCGAAGGTCAGGCCAACGAACTCCGGCAGGATCGGCATATCCCGCAGGTGCGTTCGGATCGGCGCGTTCGCCGTCTCCTCTTCTTCTTTCTCGCGGGCCTTCTCGAGCAGCTTCTGCTTCTCGACGGAGAGGCCGCGTTCGATACTTCGCCGCTTTCGAGCGGGCAGCAGTTCTGCGACTTCGTCGATGTCCAGATCCTGCAACTCCTCGAGCGTGTGACCGCGGTAGGTGAACTCACCTTCGCGGCCGGTTCGGTACTCCTGACTCATTTGTTTCCACCTCGGCCGGTACGGCGCGAGGAAATGTCACCAACTTTCCGTCCCGGCGGGGCATCCCGCGAGACGGACTTGGGTTTGCCCGGGTGCTGTCGGCCACCGCCACCGAACGGGTGGTCGACGGCGTTCATCGCGACACCACGGACGCGGGGGTATTTCGTCCCCCGTGCCTTCATCTTGTGATACTTGTTCCCGGCCTTGACGAACGGCTTCTCCGTTCGACCGCCGCCGGCGACGACGCCGACGGTGGCACGGCACTGCGGATCGAGGCGCTTGACCTCGCCGCTGGGAAGCTGGACGACCGCAGCGTTGCGGTCGTGGGTGATCAGGTCCGCGTTGACGCCGGAGGCCCGGGCGAATCGACCGCCGTCGCCCTGGTTCGCCTCGACGTTACAGACCGGAATCCCTTCGGGGATCTCCGCGAGCGGGAGCGTGTTACCCGGCTTGATCTCCGCGGAGACGCCGACCTGAATCTCCTCGCCGACGGCGATGCCTTCGGGGGCGAGGATGAGCCGCTGGTCGCCGTCGTCGAACTCGACGGCGGCGATCGGCGCGGATCGCGCCGGGTCGTGTTCGATATCCACGACCGTTCCGCGGACGAGGTCGTCGTCCTCCTGCTTCTTGTGGTCGAGTTTCGCCTTGTAGCGGTGTGACGGGGCACGGAACGTCGGGCCACCGCGACCGCGTCGTTGTCCCTGAATACGTCGTCCCATCTTCAGAACACCCCGATTCGCGAGGCGACTTCCTGTGCGTCGTCGTCCTCGGAGAGTTTGATGATCGCTTTCTTTTTGCCTTTCATCGTCACTTGCGTGTTGATGTTGTCGACCGAGACGTCGAAGCGCTCCTCGACGACCGAGCTAATCTCGGGTTTCGTGGCGTCGGGGTTGCAAACGAACTGGAGCTTGTTCTCGAAGTCCATGTCGTTCATCGCCTTCTCCGTCACGAGGGGGTGCTCGATGATCGAACTCATCGGTCTGCCACCTCCTCGAGTGCGCTCTCGGTCCAGACGGTCAGTCGACCCGGCTGTGCGCCGGGTGCGAGCTCTTCGGCGTTGACCTCCGCGGCCGTCGTCACGTCGGCACCGGCGAGGTTCCGAGCCGCTCGGGACGGGCCGGACTCGCTGGAGGTGACGAACAGGATCGACGTCGGCGTCTTGTACTTCCGGCCACGGGCTTTCCCCTGTCCGGATCGGACGCTGCGACCCTCGTCGGCGCGTTCGATGTCGTCCGCGAGACCGGCGGCCTCGAGGAACGAGACGACTTCCTTCGTCTTCTGGAGGTCTTCGAACTCGTCGCTCACGACGACCGGAATCTCCGCGTCGTCGTCGAACTGGTGGCCGCGCTCGGCGACCAGGTCGGCGTCCGTCGTCGCCGCGATGGCGCTGCGGACGGCGAGTTTCTTCGCTTTCGTGTTGATCGAGTCGGACTGGTCCTTTTCGGCCTTCGGTGGGTGGGATTTCCGTCCTTTGATCGCCTGAGGAACGCGTCGCGCGCGTCCGTCCTGGCGTGGCACGTGAGCCATCCCGCGACCGCTACCGAACGACTCCGCAGGCGTGCGCATGCCCGCGAACTCGTCGGCACCGTAGGCCTGTTTTCGGTTTGCCTGGGCGACGCGAACGGCGCGGGCGATCAGGTCCGGGCGGTAAGTGGTCTCGAAGACCGCCGGGAGCTCGATCGAGCCCGCGTCGTCGCCGTCCAGGTCTCGTACTGTTGCTTCCATGTGTTATCCCTGGTTAGATGCGGTGGAGACGTAGCGAACCTCGGGATCGAGGCGCGGCTGGTCTCCGGGTCGGATCGCCGGGCGGAAGCGCACGAGGCGCTTGTTCGGCCCGGGGAGCGAGCCCTTGATCAGCGCGTGCGGTCCGTCGACTTCGCCGTAGTTGACGAAGCCGCCGTCGACCGTCGCGTCTGCGCCGTCGCCGATATCGACGAGGCGTTTGTTCAGTTCCGTCCGCTGGTGGTAGCCGGTCTGTCCCTGCTGGGGGACCGTCGACCGAACGCGGGACGGGTTCCATGGACCGAGGTTCCCGATGCGGCGGCGCCATCCCTGCCGGGCGTGCTTGCCCTTTCGTTTCTGGACGCCCCATCGCTTGACGGGACCCTGGGTACCCTTTCCTTTCGTGACACCGCTCGCGTCGACGTACTCGCCCGCGCGGAACACGTCGTTCATGACGTGTTCGCCGCCGTCTGCGACGGTCTCGAGGGCGAAGTCGACGCGCTCCTCAACGGAGCCGCCGCCGACTCGCGTCTCCATCACGTCCGGTTTCTTCTTCGGCATCGAGGGAATGCTCCCTGGAACCGTATGCGTGATGACGCGAACGTCGTCGACGCGTCCTTCTTCGAGGTAGCCCCGAAGCTCGTCTTCGGCGGCGTCGGCGTCGTAGTCATCACCGGGGACGTCGAGGACGCGATCGAGTTCGGAAACGAACTCGTCGGTCCAGACCTCGGTGACCGGCTTCATGCCGTATGGCGTTGCTTCGTACGCTCGTAGTGCGACCGCGCGCATCGGCGGCGTCTCCACGATCGTCACGGGGACGGTCTGTTCCATCCCCTCGGTCGGCGAGTTCGCTTTATCGTCGACCATAACGACGTGGGTCATGCCGGCCTTGTAGCCCGCGAATCCCTGGAGCGTTGGCTGTCCGTCGTCGTCCGGCCACGAACTGAAGCGTGGGACCTCGCTGGTCGCACGCTGTCGTGGGCCGAACCCGAGTGAGCCTTTGCGTGGTGAATTTGCTTGTGGCATTCTATCACTCTCTCAGTGAGAGGGGAGCGAGGCTTGCGAACAGAGCCTCCTCCGTTCGCACAACCTCGCTTCCCTGGTCCGGAACCGTATTTAGCCAGAGGTCGAACCCCGGATCGGCAGTGGGTTCGACTCCGTCGACCGCGTCGCCCGTTCCATCCGCAGGGGTGACGGCGGAAGCCTCGATGTCGAGGATGTCCGGCAGCCCTCGTTCGGGCGCCCCGAACGCGACGGTCATCCCGTCTCGTTCGACGCGTCCGGCCAGCGTCTCGAGCCGCCCGACGGTGAGCTTCTCACCGAATCGGGAGGCTGCGATACAGACGCCGGCGTCCTCACGGCCGAGTGCTGCGGAGAGGTCCGTCCGCTCGACCGACAATCCCGGAAGGGGATCGTCGACGAGTTTCGCCCGGACCGGTCGTCGCGAAGAGATCCTGACGGTCACGCGCTCCCCCTCCTCGACCTCCATTTTCGGAGGAACGTTGAGGGAGATCGGGTGTTGCAAGCCGCAATTGACCCGGACGCGCCCTTCAGGTCCGACCTCGGTCACGATTCCTTGTCTTGACGACCCCGAACCGTCAGATTCGGAGCCGGTCTGTGACATGGCGCGGAGCGGCGGCAAGATGCCCACATACTCCAGTTCGTCCCGCATCCCCCATGCCTCGTTGCGGAGGTATGGCGGCGTTGCGGCGTACCGCAAGACGGTGTGTACGAACCCGCCGTCGAATCGCCCGGTTTCGCCATCCCGGTCGGGATAGACGATCAGGCGATCGGCCCGGAAGATCGTCGCCGCGCGGGCGACGTATCCGAGTTTGCGAGTTGCCTCGCGTTTGTCCTCGGCTTCACGGGTGAGCGACGACGGGACGAGTATGCTGACGGTCATGCCGAAACGCTTCGGCGCCGCGTCACTAGACTGTAGCGATGTGTTGCCGGTAATGTCTTAAAAGGGTAGCGGATTCGATCCCGGCTGTGAACGGCTCACACCCACGAATTCGTGTGTTACAGCCACACACTCTGTAAAAGTGATAACTACGTGACCGATTTGGGGAAAATGGGTTCGTTGGGACGGGTGTGAGGACTCGAGAACCGATAGCGGGCGGTCAGATAGCGACATGTTCCGACATGGCGATGCCGCTCCGATTCGCAACCCTTATACATCCCTCCGGGAGTAGAATAGAGTGCAGCAGGGCGCTGGTAGTGTAGTGGTATCACGTGACCTTGCCATGGTCACAACCTGGGTTCAAATCCCAGCCAGCGCATTTCTCCGAACACAACACCACGAGCGTTGCGTAGCAACGCGAGTATTCCGTGTTCGGAGAAATCGTTCTTGGATTTGAACGAGACCAGTCGCGCGCAGCGGAGCGAGCACGTCTGGGCGTTGTTCAAATCCCGGCCAGCGCACTTCTGCGGCGAACAACTCCGACGAGCACACGCTACGCGGTGCTCGTCACTCGTGAGCCGTGAAGTCGCTCTGGGTTTGAATCAGACTGAGGTTCTGCGAGCGTAGCGAGCAGGTTCTCAGGCGTTGTTCAAATCCCAGCCAGCACATTTTGACGGCGATCAGTTCCGATCGAGCACCGCGTACGCACGCTCGGTATCGGGAGCCGTGAAGTCGTCAGATCAGTCGCACGCAGCGTACGAGCCTGTCTGGCCGTTGTTCAAATCCCAGCCAGCACGCGTATCTAGTGATTACTCGTGGATCCGGCAACTATCCTCGAGCCCGGACTCTCCCTCGAGGGCCACAACCGAGAATCAACCCGGCCATCGAGGCGGTGAGCAACCGATTACGTCGGAACTCGTGAAGAGCGATAGCGCATCGCCGTGTCGGAGCGTCATCTCGCTGGGAACCGCCATCTGCCCGCAAATAGGCTCGAAGGCGTCGTTTACGAACGGAAACGACGAGTCTACGCTCGGTAACACGTGATTGTACTGACGGGACGACAGAGATATCCGTCTCGGTGACCATCAATAAAAGAATACTATCCGACTGATCGAACAGTTCTCGCAGGGTTTGGGTCAAAATCAGTAACTAATGCTGCCTGCGATTGGCTTTTATACCGTGGCTTGCTACGGGTCAATGGACAATTGAACTCGTGATTTAGCAATGCAAACTGAACTCCCTACCCCCGACGACGCGAACGACCTCCAGTACGACCAGACCAACGATCGCTACGTCTTTCACCACGATTTCGACAGCACCGCGACGATCACCACGACGATCGTCCACGCCATCGCATCGATCGCGGACACCGACGTCTCCCAAGGCGAGTTCTCCCTCTACGACAGCGTCGATCCGGACGCGCTCGATCGCATCTTCAGCAAGAAGGCCGACGGCACCGAACGCTCCGGCGGTCACATCGCCTTCACCGCGCTCGAGCACGAGGTGTACGTCTACGCGAACGGCGACGTCATCGTCTACCCGCCGACGGAGACGAGCCGTCCCGGCCAGCCCAACTGAACCTGGCACCTGTCCGTCCCCGTCGCTCTCTACTCCCCGTTTTTCGACGCTCGAGAGCCGTCGCTTCGGCGCTCCGCGAGCTATCGAACCGCCGGGGCCACTGCCGCGTGAGAGCGCCGGAGCTGAAATTCGTCGCGGAGGTCGACGACTCGAAATCCGCATGGAACGGGTTTAGGAGCCTTCGCGTCGTCAGCAAACTCGATGACGGTAATCGCACTCCTGAGCGTCGCACCGGTGGTCGAAGATAGTATGTCCGGCGAGATCGCGAAGGCCGTCGACGCGCTCGAGGCGTACGACGTCGAGTACGAGACGAATCCGATGGGGACGGTGATCGAGACGGACGATATCGGCGAACTGTTCGCGGCCGCGCAGGCGGCCCACGAAGCGGTCGACCACGATCGCGTCAGCACCGTGTTGAAGATCGACGACAAACGGAACCGAGACACGAACGCGGCGGCGAAAGTCGAGGCCGTCGAGGAGCACCTCGGCCGGGCAGCGAGAAACAAAGACGAGTAGGGGAGTACGCGTGGGAGGAATCTCGCGTTTGAGCGCGGCGACAAACGCTCGATCCAGGCGGCGAGCAGCGCCGTGGAGACGAGTGACCGACTTCAGGCGGGGACGACTTTTACCGGTCGATCGGTGTCGAGGATGACGGACTGGGCGACGCTGCCGAACAGTACTTTCCCGACCGGCGACTGTCGGCGAGCGCCGACGACGAGTTCGTCGACGTCGAACTTGTCGGCGACGTCGACGATGGCCGCGGCGGGGTTGCCGGTTGCCGCGTGAATGGTGGTGTCGACATCGGCTTCAGCCAGTTCGTCGACGGCCAGCGAGAGCGTCTCGATCAGCTCATCGAGCTCGTCGACCGAGAGATCGGAGCGAATCTTCCCGATCTCCACGTCCTCGTCGCTGTCGGCGAACTCGAGTTCCTTCCTGACGTGCAGCAGTTCGACGGCGACGTCGTCGGCTGCGTTCGGGAGATCGAGAACGGCCTCGATCTGCGCGCTCACTCGGTCTGGTTGTTCGTCGACCGGGACGAGTACTGTGTACATGGTCGAAAGAACAGTCCAATCACATATCAAACCACCCATTGAAACACGTGCGTGGGAAAACCGGCACACGCCGGGCCCGCAGTCGCTCGTAACGACCCAATCTGCGCCGCCGTCGACTTGCTCTGCGAACGAACGGTCGAGAACGAAGTCGATCGGCTCGAGTCCGGTACTCGAGTTTCCTCGGACGCTGTTAGTCCAGGTGCTCGACGAACTCGACGACGTAGCCGCTCGGGTCGTAAACGAAAGCCGCCCGGACGTCGATGTGGTCCATCGTGACGGGTTCGATCTCGACGTCACAGTCGGTCTCCTCGACGACGTGTTCGTACGTCGCGTCGGTGTCGTCGACCTCGAGTGCGACGTGGTCGATCCCGGTCGGTTCCGGTACGGCGTCGCCGCCGGGATCGTACTTGAACTGGAGTTCGGCTCCGTCTTCGGTCCCGATGTAGACGTTTTCGACGCCGTCGTCGGCGGTGAAGCTCCAGACGCGCTCGAGGTCGAGGACGTCGGTGTAGAACTCGAGAGTCGCGTCGATATCGTCGGTCCAGAGTGCCGTGTGGATGACCTCCATACCGGCGCTTTCGGATCTGCGACCATAATAGTTGTTCCTCGGAAGCGGAGGCAGTGGTGGATGTGGTGAGCATTCCTCGAGCCGTTCGCGGGAGTCGGATACCGCCAGAATCGACCGATGCTCACCGAACGACGGTCACGGGGACGGGCGACCGCCTGACGACGGTTTCGGCGATGCTCCCGAGCAGGATTCGGGTTGGACCGGATCGTCCGTGGCTCCCCATGACGACGTGATCGACGCCGTGTTCGTCGACGTACTCATTGATCGCCCTCGCTGGGACGCCCTCTATCAGCGCCGTTTCGATTTCGACGTCGTGTTCACGGCTCGTCTCACGGGCGCGCTCGAGTAACTCCTCACCTCGCGCCTCCACCTGTTCTATGAGTTCCGGCGTGTACGCGTACCCCTCGTCGTACAGGTGATACTGACGCGGGTTGAGTACGTGGACGACGGTCAGTTGCTCCTCGGGATATTCGCGGAGCGCGTACTCGAGAGCCTTCGTCGACGGGGGCGAGTCATCGAACGGGACGAGGATGTGGCGTGCCATGATACCAATACGCATTGTACGAGCAAATCGTCATCGGTCGAGTTGTGGAGACCGTACCGAATGCCGTAACGACGAAGCGTGTCAACGGGTGCTCGAGCGCGTGACGGACGGTCGAACGGCTGGTAGCGAACGGACCGAACACCTGAGAGGGCGAGTCGGTCGCGAATCGATGCCGAGGACGCCGCTCGATCGGCCAAATTACGTGAAAAAGTGGTATGTGTTATCGTGACGAACTACTACGTATGAACTCCGAATGCCCCGACTGCGGATGGTTCGGCGACGCGAACGAACTGAACTGGATGATCGTCGAGGGAAACACCGGTGTCGGTGGCGAACGCGTCTGTCCCGACTGCCGGAGTTCGAGCGTGCTTCTGTTAGCGTGAGCGCCTACGAGTTTCGACGGTAGAGCACGATCAGGAGACCGAGGGCGACGAGCGAGGAGAGCGCGAGCAGCGACCACGCCGCACCGTAGCCGATACTGTCGACGAGGTAGCCAAACGCCGGTGGCGCGAACAGCGCGCCCGAGTTGAGCGCGAGTTGGCCGCCCGCCGTCGCGCTCGCGATGCCGTCGGAGGAGACGAGCGAGCCGATACAGGAGTAGTAGATGCCGGTGAATCCGAGGATAACGAAGCCGAGCAGCGAGAAGAGGACGAGCGCGACGACCGGCGAGTCGACGACCGTGACGGCGACGAAGAGGACGACCGACGCGCCCGCTTGCGCGATGAGAATTGCAAGCGTCGAGGTCGTGAGCGATCCCGAGAGTCGATCCGCGAGCCAGCCGAAGGCGATTCGGCCGGTGCTGCCGGCGACCTGTGCCGCGGCGAGAGTTATCCCCGCGAAGACGACGCCGGCCCCGACGACCTCGTCGACGTAGAGGATGGTGTAGCCGGTCGTCGTGAACAGTCCGGCGCCGAGGAAGAAGCCGGCGACGGTGAGAATCGCGTACTCGACGTTCGCGAGGTGGCCGCGGATCCCGCCGTCGTCATCGGTCTCGCTCGGCCCACCTTCGTCGTACGCGATCCAGAATCCGACGGCGACGAGCAGGGCAATCGCGCCGGCGAGGATGAACCCGGCTTCCCAGCCGAATCGCGTCGCCCCGAACCAGGGGATGACGAGGGCGCTGATACCGCTCCCTGCCGTCACGCCGACCTGTTTGATCCCCATCGAGAAGTTGAGTCGCTCCTGCGGGATCGCGTTGAAGACGGCCGTGTTCGTTCCTGGCATCGCCGTGGCGTAGAAGGCACCGAGCACGAAGACACAGACGAGCAGTACGGGATAGGAAGGTGCCATCGTAAGAACTACTGCAGCGACGCCGAGTCCGAGCAGTCCGACCGACAGGACGAGCGCCTCGCCGTACCGATCGATGATCGAACCGACCGGAAGCAAACAGAGCGTATACCCCGTCATGAGCGCCGTCATCATCACGCCGATGTACGTCGCCGACACGCCGTACTCGTTCCGGACGAACGGCGTCACCGCGTAGATCGAGTAAAAACAGATGCTCGCGGTGACCTGCCAGCCGAGGATGAGCGCGGTGTATCCTTTCCAGCCGCGGGCACGCACGTTGGAACTCACGTCAGTGAGTCCGCTCACTGTCGATCACTCCATCCGCCGGGCCGAGCGGTCCCGTTTGAATCGGGGTGGTCGGAGACGATAGCGGCTCGAGCGTGCGCTCTCGAACCGTCGCCGTCGTCCGAAACGAGGGCGGCGTACATACAGACATGCACTGAGACCGAACTATAAAACACGTTCACTCCCGGAATCGAGCTGTCAGTCGAGCACGACGATCGAAGCTGGACCGATGAGCACGGACCGGTCGGTGGCGGCGAGAGCCGAGAACGGAACGCTCAACAGGCCCGCGGAGGTAGCGGTCGTATGGAGCGTACGACCCTGACGGTCGACGGAATGGCGTGCGACGGCTGCGAAGCAACCGTGACGGACGCCCTCGAGTCGCTCGAGGGCGTCGTTTCTGCGACGGCCGATCACGAGACGGCGGCGGTACGGATCGAATACGACGAGGGATCGGTCGACGAAGCGACGTTCGGATCGACGATCGAAAACGCCGGCTACACGGTCCCGTCCTGAGCGCGGCTCGTCCGAATACGGTCCGACCGGGTCGGTTTTGCCTGCAGCTCGAACGCTGTCCGTAGTACAGCACGCTGCAATCGCTGCTGTTCGTAGCGAGCAAGCGACTGTGGACGAGTCGAACGAATCAAAAACGGGTCCACCGTCGAAACGGTCGGCCGCGCGTTACTTCTGGCGGTCGTTGATTCCGGACGTGATCGTCGTGAGTCGGCTGAGCGGCGTCTCCTCGCCGACGGCCGCCTGCGTGAGGTAGAGGAAGCCGACGACGGCGAGCGCACCGACCTGAACGATGAACTCGGGGAAGACCATCAACGTGACGCCGAGCGCGAAGAACACCCCGCGAAGGGCGAGCGCTGGCGCTCGATTGAGATCGAACTGGTAGTTCAGTCCGTGGATGATCGCGAGCGCGCCGAGCAGGATGAGGAAGCTCGTCAGAAGCACCCCGCCGCCGAACTCACCGCCGTGGTCGACGATTTCGGGGTGATAGAGGAACGAGAACGGTAGGATGAACAGCGGCGCGGAGATCTTCACCGCCTCGAAACAGGTCCGCCAGAAGTTCGAGCCGGCGATCCCCGTCGCCACCGCGACACAGGTCGCGATCGGCGGGGTGAGCCCCGCCAGAATCGCCGCGTAGAACACGAAGAAGTGCGCGGCGAAGTCGGGCAGCAGGAAGTCGTGGACGAACGTCGGGGCGATCAGCAGCGCGACGACGGTGTAGGCGGCCGTCGTCGGCATTCCGAGTCCGAGGATGATACAGATGATCATCGCCATGATGGCGCCGAGGACCAGCACGCCGCCGGAGAGGTCCATCAGGGCGAGCGAGATCGCACCGGGGACGCCGGTCGCCTCGAAGAGGTCGACGACGCCGTTAATCGCGGCCAGAATGATCGCGACTGGCGCGAGGACGACGACACCTTCGCGAAGCCCGTCGATCGTCTGTTTGATCGTATCGACGAACTGCCAGAAGATGAGTCGGATGCTGGACGTGTCGTAGGCCGTCTTCGAGGTCGGAATCGCGATGCCGAGCGCCGCCATCGAGAGGACGGTGTAGAACGCGGAGGTCTGGACCGTCCACTGGGCGATCCCGAGCAGGTAGATGAGGATCAACAGCGGAATACCGAACTTGATCCCTTCGAGCGCGAGCTCGAGCTGGCTGAGTTTCACGTCGAAGTGTCCCTTCATCTCCGGGTTTTCGATCTGCGGTGCCGCCACGTAGTGGACGGCGACGACGATCGAGATCATGAGGATCGCCGCGGGGATCAACCCGGCGACGAGCACGTCGACGTACGAGACGCCGGTGATGAGCGAGGCCATAACGAACGCGCCGGCTCCCATCACCGGCGGCAGAACCTGACCGGACGTCGACGCGACGGACTCGATCCCGCCGGCTGTCGCCGGTTTGACGCCGTTTTTCTTCATCATCGGGATCGTGAACGAGCCGGTCATCCCCGCGTTTGCGGTCTGACTCCCGTTCACGGAACCGATGACGGCGCTCGCCAGCACCGCCGTCTGTGCGACGCCGGAGCTGATGTACTTCGCCGAACGAACGGCCGCACGGAGAATCAGGTCGAACGCACCGTAGGCCTTCAACATCCCCGCATAGAGCAGGAACAACGCGATCCAGGCGGCGGTCAGCTGGGTCAGGAATCCGAAGAACCCGTCGACGGTGATGACGAGGATTCGGAACGTTCGGTCGAGCGAGAGTCCGCCGTGACCGAGCGTTCCGGGAACGAAATTCCCGTACAGTCCGTACGCGATTCCGGCGATAACCACCGCGAGGAACGTCATTCCGAACGAACGCCACGTGAGGTACAGCATCACGAGCGTAAAGGACGCGGCGATAACCGTCTCGGGTTGCGTGATGTATCCGCGATCGATGAGCGACCTGAAGTTCGTGTAGAGATAGACACAGGTCACGAGCGTAATCGCCGCACACGTGAGCAAGGCCGCCGTGTCGAGTACGTTGTCGCGTGCGAAGAGCCGCTTGACGTCTTTTGTGATGAAGTCTGTACCCCCGTCGACGTTTTGAATCAGTTCGTAGAGGATGTACAGCAACAGAATCCCACCGAGGAATCCGATCCCGAACAACCCTCGTGGTGCCCCGGACGTCGACATGTGCATGATGTAGATCCAGAAGGGGATCGTCAGCAGAACGAAAAGCGAGTGGAGCGTCGTATATCGCTTGATGTTCTCGCTCGAGAGTCGCTTTCGTACGTTCTCCATGATCGGGCGCTCCCCGAGTTCTGGGTCTACGTATCTTTGGTGCCCGTCGTCGGTTGCCGGTGATGCAGATTCGTCCGGATCACCAGCGTTAGTTGTATTGTCGTCTACCATCGTTTGCTGGCCTCTCGTTGGTCAAAATGATCCACTGGTCCAAGTAAAATTCGGTACTTGTTAGCCGATTAGTCGTCGGCTTCGCCTTCTTCCCAGTCGTCGTCCCAGACGTCGTGTTCCTGCATGAACTCGGCGACGCCGGGGTGAACCTCGAGGTCGGGCATGATCGCCTCGGTGAACACTTCGGGATCGTCGTAATCGAGCGTCGTGTTGTCCGCCTCGCGCATCGTATCGTGGTGTTCGTGGGCGATACGAGCCAGCTCGTAGGTTGCCTCGGCGGAGACGTCCGATCCGAACGCCCACTGGCCGTCGAGGACCCAGCTCGTCACTTCGTCGACGCCGAGTTCCTCGGTGACGTCCTGTTCGAACCCGTACGGCTCGAAGGAGTCGACACGTGCACCCTCGTGGTCCTCGAGCGTCTGCTCGAACTCGTCGTCCGTCTCGATGGTGTACAGCGAGCCGTCGCTTCGGACGTCGACTTCCTGACACCAGCCGGCGAGTTCGACCCGGTTCGATCCGTAGAGGACGAGCGCGTCGACGCGGCCCTCTTCGACGGCGCCGGGAATGTCGTCCGTGTTCTCCTCGTTGACGTCGTTCGCGTCGAGGATACCGTCGTCTTCGAGCAGCTCCGTCGTGATCAGGTTCGTCCCGAAGCCGGGCTCGATCGGGTAGATCGTGTAACCGCCGTCACGGAGATCGGCCGTCGATTCGATTCCGGAGCCGTCGAGTGCGACCCAGAACATCTCGAGGCTGGTGAACACGAATCCCTGCATCGGGAGCTCGTCGACGGGCTGTTCTTCGAACGGTCCCGTACTTTCGATCGCGTTCGCCAGGGAGTTGTTGTCGACGCTGATCGTGCTGAAGTCGCCAGCGTCGAACTCGTGGAGGTTCGCCGTCCATCCCTCGGAGGTCTGTACGTTTACGTCGACTTCCTCGCTGTGTTCGTCCGCGGCGCGTGCGAGCGCCTGTCCCGCTGCCTGCGATGCACTCCCGCTCGACGTCCCCGCAATCGTAATCGTGTGTTCAGCGCCGTCACCGAGACAGCCCGCAAGACCGACGACCCCAGCCGCAGCAGTTGCCTTCAGTACGTCTCGTCGTGACCCCTTCGCCTTTCGATCCATATGTGAACGTGTTTCTTGGTAGGTTTAATCATGTATAACTGTTTTGGTCCAAGAAAGTGATTTTTTATGAAACGTATTTGCTACCCATCACAACTAATGAAAGATAATTCGTAAAGAGATATTTTTCCAAAACCTTACAATCGATCTACCCACTACGAAAAAGTGAAACGACGGTTCCGTGCGCAGGACGATACGGAACCGACGTCTGCGAGCGTCCCGACGCATGCGAAACTGCAAGAGGTTTCAGGACGGACGCAGAAGCAGTTCTATGGAAAGTCTCAATCGGATGGCGATCGAGTTGGTCGACGAGGCCCTCGAGTACGCCGAGGAGCTGAATATCGGCGGCTACGACCTCGAGAACGAGGCGAGCGTCCTCGACTTCGGTCTCGAGTTCGACGGCGGGATCGAGGCCGGACTGTTGCTGACGGAGATCCAGACGGCGGGGATGGCGACGCCGAGTCACCGACTCGGCGAGATCGGTGGGGCACCGATCCCGTTCGTCGAACTCTCGACGGATCAGCCGGCCCTCTCGCTGCTCTGCTCGCAGAAGGCCGGCTGGGAAGTGATGACGGAGGACTTCGAGGGGCTTGGCAGCGGCCCCGCCCGAGCGCTCGTCGCCGAGGAGGAGGAGTTCCACCGCGTCGGCTACACGGACGCCTTCGATCTGACGGCGCTGGCCGTCGAAACAGATCAGGATCCGACCGAAGCCGCGGCCGAACACGTCGCGGACCTCGCGGAGGTCGAGACGAGCGGCGTCTTCTTGCTTGCCTATCCGACCGCAAGCCTGGTCGGGAGCGTCACGAACGCCGCCCGGACGGCCGAATTGGCGACGTTCCGCCTCTCCGAACTGGGCTACGACCCGCTGGATATCGTCTCGGCGACGGGCCGAGCGCCGGTGGCCCCCGTCGCCGCGGACGAGCGGACGGCGATCGCCCGGACGAACGACGCTATCGCCTACGGTGGGACGGCCCACCTCACGGTTCGCGAGGATGCCGACGTCTTCGAGGACGTCCCGTCGACGGCTGCCGAGGGCCACGGTCGGCCGTTCGGCGAAATCTTCGACGATCTCGAGTGGGACTTTGCGGAAGTCCCCGCGGACCTCTTCGCGCCCGCGAAGGTGACGATCGACGTGCTCGGCGGGCCGACGTACGTCCACGGTGAGACGGACGAAGCGCTGCTCGTCGAGTCGTTCGATCTGTAGCCGTGCAGTTCAAACCGGTTCCCGAACCGCCCGACGACTTCGAGACTCTCGAGGCCATCCTCGAGGCGGTTCCCACGGAAGCCGGCGTCGTCGACGACTGCTGTCGGCATCTCCTCGAGGAGACCCGTCTCGACGCACGAAACGAGGCCGAGGCGTGGCTCGTCTTTCTGCGGGCGCTCGAACTCGTGACCGAGGAGCCAGCGGGGTATCGTCGGTGCTCGAGCGCGAAGGGCGTAAGTGACGACACAGCGCTCGATTCAGATCGCCTCCAGCAGGCGTTTCGCGACCGTGTCTACGGAGCGAATTCGGTGCTCGAGAGACTCGAACGAGCCGAGACGCCGCGCTCCACCGAGGATGTCGTTGCTGAGCTCCGTCAGCAGTCGACCGTTTTCGACGGTCGGAGCGACACCCGTCGAAATCGCTTCGACGATGGCGTTCGCGTTCACCGACTGCTCGAGTGGGCCACGCTGTTAGGGCTCGGAGAACGAACCGACGACGGCCAGTACAGGTAGTCGTCACTGCGGAGAGACGAAGGCTCGCCTGCCATCCACCGGTTTCGTGAACGGAATCGACGTGGCGACCAATTCGTTCGGTAGCCCATCGATGAATCATTTCTAGCGGTAGTTTACGCTCGAGCGCGGGTACCAAAAAGAATTTTACAGTTGCTTTCCCGCGTTATCCTATGCTTCCAAATATTGTATTACAACAAGGTGGTGCCGCTATCGGCTTCCTCTTCTTTATCGTTTTCACCGTCATCTTTCTCGCGATGGTCGTGTGGGTGTACACCGATGCGGAGCAAAACAGCGACCACCCCGCGTTTCTCTGGGCGATCGTCGTCTTCCTCGCGCCGCTGTTGGGACTCGTCCTGTACTTTCTGCTCGGACGGAACGCCCGCAACAGTGGCTTTTAGCACCAGTATCACGGTCTCGCGAACCGACTACCGGTCCGTTGGCACTCGAGGATCAATCGGCCGATTTTACCCGCTCGCGCTCGAGGTCGTACTCGATGACCGACCGCGCGCTCAACTTTCGAGCAATCGTCGATTCGATACGCAACGATGCGGAGTCGAGCGACGAATCGACCATGATCGTCAACGCGACCGGAACCGATCCGGTCGACGTCTGTCAGGCGGTGTATCGGCGCCTCGAGGAGCACACCGACCACGCCGACTGCGAGTTCTACATGAGTCTCAACACGCGTCGCGAGATGGAACGCGGGCTCGTGAAACGCGGCCCCGAGGCAGCCTCGCTTGACTTTCTCGAGCGACAGATCCGAACCGACGTCTCGATGCCCGACGAGACGGTGCTGTTCATGGAACCCGACGCAGTTACGCTCGGCGGCACGATCACCGGCTCGTCGCCGATCGGGGTGGGAACGATCTCGAGCGCGGAAACCGAGTGAAAACGAGAATCAGTCAGTCCATCGAGTGGACCTCGGTCACCGTTCCGACGCCCTTGCTCCGGCCCTCGCGGAAGACGAACTTCTGGCCCTCTTCGACGAGATACGGGCGGAACTTGAATCGAACCGTGGTTTCACCGGTGTCTCCCGGCAGGAGGCGGCCGTCCTCGGGGTGGAAGGCGGCGGCCTCGCCGATCGTCTCGAGGTGGACGACGGGCTCGTAGCCGTCGCCGATCCGGGTTGGATGGTTGAGCACCATCACTTCGGCTTCGAACTCCCGGACCGGTTTTGGATCGGCCTCGCGAGGCAGGAGGACCATCCCGCGCTCGATGGCGCTCTCCTTGACGCCTTTCAGCGCGATGCCGACGATACGGCCGGCCTGGGCTTTGTCGACGCGGTGGTAGTGCATCTCGATCGAGCGGACCTCGACCTCCTGGAACCGGCCGTCGGGCATCGGTCCGAGCAGCAGTTCGTCGCCCGCCTCGACCTCGCCGGACATCACCGTCCCCGAGGCGACCGCGCCGACGCCGGTCACCGAGTAGCTCCGATCGACGTACATCCGGAACTCGCCGGTGTCCTGGGAGGTCTTCGGCAGTCGGTGGAACAGTTCGTCCAGCGTCTCGAGTCCCCCCATCGTGATCGCGCTCGTTTCGACGATCGGGACGACGCGGTCGCCGATCTCGTCGATCGCGGCGTCGACGCCGTGGCGGGCGACCCGCAGCGGCGACTTCTCGACCTCGCGGAGGAGGCGTTCGACCTCGCGTTCGACCTCCTCGACGCGCTCGTCGTCGACGGCGTCGGTCTTGGTGATCGCGACGATGGTCGGGAGTTCCGTCGCGAGCAAGACGCCGAGGTGTTCGCGCGTGGTGCGGGTCGGGCCGTCGTCCGCGGCGACGACCAGCAGGCCGTAGTCCAGTTTCTGCCCGACGAGTCCCCGGATCGTCGTCCGAAGCCACGGCTCGTGGCCGACGGTGTCGACGAAGGAGACGAGTCGGTCGGCTTCTTCGACGACGGCTGCTCGATCCGCCTTGCGGTTCGGGTTCCCGACCCGTACCGGGCCGCCATCGTCGTCGAAGCCGTAGACGGCGTAGGAGAGATCCGCGGAGAGTCCGCGCTCGACCTCGTGGGGCTGGACGTCGAGATAGGCGCGCGTCGCACCGTCGCCGTCGTCCGGCTTGCCGGTCACGAGCGAGCCGACTAGCGTACTCTTCCCGTGGTCGACGTGGCCCGCGGTGCCGACGACGACGTGTTCGTCGTCCGTCTCGAGGACGCCGCCTTCCCGAACCATTGCGACCCCCACGAGTCCTCCATTGACGCCCCACGTCTGGACGTCGTCGATGTGTGCGTCGGCCTCTTCGGCCAGCAAGGAGAGAACGTCCATCGTCTCGGAGAACGTATCGGGATCGATGCCGGCGAGTCCGCCGTCGTCCGTCACCCCGACGACGTACGTCGCCTCGCCGTCCCCGGAGAGAATTCGGTGACGGAGTTGCGCGGCCAAACTCTCTCGGCGCCCACCCTCGAGGTGAACGTCACGTGACAGTCGTTCCTTGAACTCGACGTTGCCACCGTCCTGTTCACCACGGTCCAGGGCTCGCTCGAGGAGAGCCCGGTCACGGCTCATGTAGACCGGTAGCTGCTCACATGGCAAAAACCTTCCCGTGGGTTGTTAACATAGTGCATGACTGTGTCGAATAATAAAACCCTCGCAGAAGGTCCAACGGCTTCGATTCTTCGGCTGGACGTCACTCCTCGACGTGAATGTAGCCGAGCATTCGGCGCGGGTGCGGCTCGCAGAGGTACTCGTGCATGTTGGTGTTCGCCTCGAACTCGAGGGTCGCCGTGTCGCCGCGACTGCGCACGTCGGACGTTCGGAGGCCCCTGATCACCTGGTTGTCCTCGTTTCTGATCGCGAGGTTGTGGTTGACGCCGTCACCGTTCTCCCAGGTCAATTCGTACTCGTTGCCGTCGAACAGGAGCAGCGTCGGATTTCGAATGCCGTCGATGAGATCCGGTTCGGCGCCTTCCCAGCCACCGGTGTACCCCATCAGCCGAATCTCGTCGACGTCTTCCCAGTCGTCCGGATCGAGCGGCTGTTGCCACTCGTCGCTATCGTCGCTCTCATCGTCACTGCTGCCGGTACAGCCGGCTACTCCTGTCGCGAACGCGGCTCCGGATAGCGCGAGCGCTCGACGGCGGCTCACGAAACTACGGTCAGTCATAATCGTGCAGTAGAACGTTACCGTCTTAAATCCTGATGTGAACGCACTGGCCGTTGACGTCATCGAGGAGGTCACCGTGATCGCGCCACTGGATCGTTCCAGCCCCGGTTTCAAGTCGATCCGGATCGTACGACCGGTATGAGCGTCAGTGGTCTCTGTCAGATCTGCGAGTCACGGCCGGCCCAGGAGCGGTGTGCGAACTGCGGCACGCTCGCGTGCGACGTTCACTTCGAGGATCCGAAGGAACTGTGCGTCCAGTGTGCTACACAGGCGGATCCGAGTCGCCAGTCGGACGACGTCGACATCCACCGGTTCTGATTCTTCGTGACCTCCTTCCGCGATCTGCTCGGCGAGTCGCTGGCCGTCGGCGAACAGTTCTGCCTTCGTCTCGAGGAGCGGGACGGAACGCTCGTCGCCGACCACCCCCACGACTCGAGTCCGATGGATATCGCCGTCGTCGAGGGTCTGGAGCTGCTCGAGGAGCGACCGCCGTCCGAACCGGTTTTAGTCGAACTGCTGGGAAAGCGAGTCGGTAGTCGAATCGCCGGTCGCGTCGTCGGGGTCGACTGTAACGATTCGCCAAGCGAAGACGACGGGAACTAGTCGCGGTATTCGTTGAGCCGCTTTTGCAGCCGCTTTGCGGCCTGCCCGCTCGCGCTCGCGAACCGCTCGCCATCGTGTTCTCCCGCAAAAATGATTCCCCGCGAGGAGTTGACCAGCCCGACGCCGTTCGCGAGGCCGTACTCGACGGCCGCCTCGGCGTCGCCACCCTGTGCCCCGACGCCGGGGACGAGGAAGGGGAGGTCTGGTACCTGCTCGCGGAGTTCCTCGAGTTCGTCGGGCGTCGTCGCGCCGACGACGAGGCCCACGTTGTCGTTTTCGTTCCAGAGGTCGGCCAGCGCGGCCACGCGCTCGTAGAGCGGTTCGCCGGTCTCGAGTTCGAGATCCTGGAGGTCCGCGCCGCCGGGGTTCGAGGTCCGACAGAGGATGAATACGCCGGACTCCTCGTCCGCCAGGAACGGTTGCAGGGAGTCCCGCCCCATGTAGGGGTTGACCGTAATCGCGTCCGCGGTGTCGAGCAACTGGGCGTACTGGCGGGTGGTGTTGCCGATATCGGCCCGTTTCGCGTCGAGGAGAACAGGTACCCCTTTTCCGTGCGCGTACGCGATAGTCTCTTCTAGCGCGCGCCAGCCGTCGGGATCCTCGTAGAACGCGGCGTTGGGTTTGTAGACTGCGGCGTGTTCGTGAGTCGCGTCGATGATCCGGCGGTTGAACGCCCAGCGGGGCAGGTCGTGCTCCCGTAGGTGGTCCGGGATCCGCGATAGATCGGGGTCGAGACCGACGCTGACGACGCTGTCGACCGTCCGAATGCGGTCGTGCAGGCGATCGAAGAAGTTCATACCTCCGAGTGGTTCTGCGGCGGTCGAAAAGGTTGCTATCCGTATTGGTGCTTCGTAGGGTACACGTTCGGCCAGAGTTGCTTGCTAACAGGAAACAAACGATGCCGCTGAGACGGTCTAATCGAACGGATTGCGGTGGTATTCGCGTGAGAACGGCACGCTTCGTTCGCGTTTTTGCGCGTCGGTGCCGACCGACCTCCAAATACTTTAGACGTCAGGTACTTCGGTACTATAATCGTCCGCTACAGTATGGCTATTCGAACCAACGAGAAATCTAACTCGCGTCTCGGTCGGCTTCGAGATCGGATCCGGTCGACGCTGTTCGCCGAACGGGACGCGTCGGGCGAGGACGCCGTCGACAAGTCGGCAGCCGAACAGCGGCCGACGAACCCGGACGCCCCCGGAAACCTCTTTCACTGTTCGACCTGTGGAAACGTCTACATCGACTCCGAGAAGAGTAGCTGTACCGCGTGCGAAGAGGACGTCGAGCAAGTGTCCTCGACGCTCGACTCCTCGCCCGTTCGTCACTGACGCCGATCCGAGTGAGCCGCACGACTGTCCGACTCGAGCGACGACCCGTCTGATTCGAGCATCCCTCCTTCCCCTCGAGCGTCCCGTCCGATTGGACCTCGAGTAGGCTTACGCTTCGAGTACTTCGATCAGGTTCTCTTCCGGATCGTGGAGAAACACGATCGACGTCCCGCTGGCCGTCGTCCGCGGCTCGCTGATCGTCGAGACGTCGTTGGGAAGGCCCGCGTAGAAGGTTTCGAGGTCGTCGACCGCGAGACCGACGTGCGTCGCACCGGGCTGGTTGAGCCCGGCCGCGGGCGAGCCGGGCGCTTCGGGCTCGTACTCGATCAGTTCGATTCGGATCCCGTCTGCCTCGAGGTGGGCGAACTCGCCGCGGGCGCCGTCGACGCCGACGGCGTCCGAGAACGCCTCGCCGTCGACGCTGAACCGATCGGCGACCTCGAGGCCGAGCACGTCCCGATAGAACGGCAGCGTTTGCTCGAGGTCGTCGACGGTGATCCCGACGTGGTGTGCGCTGAGAGACGGCATTAGCTGGTCCGTACCGGCCCGTCGAAAAAACGGTTCCGGCTGGCCGGTGGAGTCCCGTCCCGTCCGAGACTGGTGCTCACGGTTCGCCGACGTCGAGTGTCCAGTCGCCATCGGCCTCGACGTCGATCCAGGAGACGCCGCTCGCGCCGGCCGATCTCGAGGCGTCGAACTCGCCGCGCTGGTTGACGAGCTGTTCCCAGCCGCCGTCGGCACCGTAGCCGTCGACGACGAACGCCCCGTCGCCGTCGTGAGTCACGGAGAGGGTGAGACCGTCGTCGGCCCACAGCGGCCCGACGAATCCGGAGCCCGATCCGGACGCCTCGACCGGTGGCTCCTCGAGGTCGTCGCCGTGGACGGCAGGCTGCTCCAGGTCGATCGACCACGGGCCGTCCGCGTCGACGGCGAGCCGGTACGTTCCGCCCCCGACGGGCGCCATCGACTCGCCGTCGGTGACTCCGGCCGTGGTACTGAGCCGTTCGTTGGGGAGGTCGCCATCGACCGGTAGCAGCTCCACGGCGAACGATCCATCGCCGTCGTGAGTGAACTGTGCCGTGACGATTCCCTCGTCGAGATCGAACGCGTCGGATTCGTCCGTTCCGTCTCCGTCGAACGAGTGGGATCTCCCCGCCTCGAGGATCGTTCCGTCCGGTTTCCCGCCGCTTTCGTCTCCAGTTCCGCGGTCGATATCGTCCATCCCGTCGACGATATCGGAGGGCGTGATCACGTCGAGACCACGGTTTTCGATGTGATCGAGCAGGTGTTCGAAATCCTCGAGCGACATACTGTTGCTCCCGGCCTCTCCCTCGACGATTCGGGGGATCCGAATCACGGTGAGCTGGCGGTACTGATCGCAGAGGTTGATGTGTCGTCGAACGCCGTTGTGGAGCGCGGGCCCCCAGATCACCGGGGTCATATGGATCCCGGTTGGCGGCGCGCCGGTCGTACAGCTTCCGAACAGGAAGCCGGATTCGTGGTACTCCCGAACGATCTCGTGGGTTTCCGGCGTCATGCGACGCCAGTCCGGGGCGAAGAAGTGCCGCGAACCGTCCTCGAAGCCACGATCCGCGAGCGAATCCCGGGTGCTCTCGACGACCGTTCGCTGTCGCTCCGCGGGCTGCTCGGTGAGGTCGCTCTCTCCCCGCGGATACGAACAGACGTCCCAGCCGCGGTCCCGAAGCTCGTGTAACTCGTCGGTCCCCATCCGGCCCTGTCCGCCGATGCGCCCGGGATCGACCGGAACCGCGGCGGCCCAGCCCCGTTCCTCGAGCAGTTCGGCTGCGATCTCGTAGTGAGAGTCGTGTCCGCCGTAGCACGCGAGAATCGCTTTTCCGTTGTCGACCGCCTCGGTTCGTCGGAGGTCGTCGACCAGCATCCGGGTCGGGCCGTCGTCGGGTCCGACCGCGATCACGTTCAATCGGGTGACGTTCGACAGCTCCGGCTCCCCTTCTGGCTTGTGTTCGTAGCCGCAGTCGAGCCGAAACCAGCCGTCGTAGCCGTCGGGAACCGCTCGAACGGTGTTCAGCCGTTCGTCGCGGGTCGGGGCGATAAACTCCACGACGATCTGCGTCGCGGATTCCGGTTTGACCGCGAGCGAGGTGTCCCACCCCTCGAGGTCGAGTCCGTCGGAGAGGCCGATGGTTATCCCGGCGGTCCGCTCGTCGCTCTCGACGACGGCCGCTTGCGAGCCGGTTCGCGCTTCGTCCGGAGCGGCCTCGAGACGACCGTTTCGAACACCCCACCGGTCGAGGTCCTCGAAGTCGTCGATGACCTCGCCGGATTGGATCGCGGGCCACGTCGAACCGGCGCCGTCCGTGCCATTCCCGCCGTCCTCCTCGGATTCGTCGTCAGTTCCGTCGCCGGAGAGGAAACCGAGACAGCCGGCCAGTGCGGTCGACCCGACAGCGACCGTCGCCAGTGCGTGACGTCGGGAGAGATCGTGATCCATGCACTGTTCCTACGAGCGGTTACCCTTGGTGATGGATCTGTTAAGCGAGGTTTCCTCGAGCGGGAGTTTACGAGCCCGCGTTCGCGCCGCGGTGAGGACGTTTATAGAGGTGTTAAACGCCCGTTCAGGCGGTCAGCGGGTCGCCGAACCGTCGGGAGAACGTCGCTCGCTCGCGTCTCTCGGTACGGCTGTGAAATCGAATACCCGACGGTGGGGCGCCAGTTTTACTCGATATTAATAATCACCCCTCGACGACGATGCTCGCGTATCTGATGGAACGGAACGCGGGGACCACGAACGCGCGGAGGGATCGCAATCGGATGGACGCACTACTTATCGGGATCGATGCCGGCTGTCCGTCGGTGTTCGACCGGCTATCGGACGAGGGCGTGATACCGAATCTACAGTCGCTGCTCGATGCCGGCACCAGCGGCCCGCTCGAGTCCCAGATTCCGCCGTGGACGCCGAGCGCGTGGCCGTCGCTGTTCACCGGCGTCAACCCCGGGAAACACGGCGTGTTCGGGTTCACCGGGTTCGACGGCTACGATTTCCACGTCGTGAAAGGGAGCGACGTCCGCGAGCACCGACTGTGGACGCTGCTCGACCGACACGATCGCTCGAGCGTCGTCGTCAACGTCCCGGTCACGCACCCGCCGGACGAGATCGACGGCGCGATCGTCCCCGGGTTCATCGGCCCGGAGGAACCGCCCTGTCACCCCGAGGGGATCCTCGACGACATCCGCGAGGAGATCGGGGCGTACCGCGTCTATCCCAGCTACTCGAGAGGCGACGAATCGCTGTCGGACGCCGAAAAGATGGACGAGTACTGCAGGCTCGTCGAGATGCGCGGCGAGGCGTTCCAGTACCTGAGCGGGCGCTTCGAACCCGACTTCGGCTTCCTCCAGTTTCAGAAGACGGACACCGTCTTCCACGAGTTCGACGGCGACTGGGAGAAGGTCAAACGGGTCTACGCCGCCGCCGACGAGCAGATCGGGGCCGTGCTCGAGGCGTGTAACCCCCGCCAAGTGTTCGTCGCGAGCGATCACGGCATGGGGCGCTACGAGAAGCCCGAGTTCCGCGTCAACGCCTTCCTCGAGGACGCCGGCTACCTCGAGACGACGCTTGGCGGCAAGGGGATGCCCACGTGGAACGTGATGCGAGACGATCTCCGAGACGGCGAACAGGCGGAGGAGTGGGAGCCGAACGCCGTGGAGCGACTCGCCGCGGCGATGGCGAGCGTCGGACTGACGGCGCACCGAATCGGTCTCGTGCTGGACCGACTCGGCCTCGCGGAGTTCGCGAAAGCGCACGCTCCGGACGGCGTCGTCCGAACCGGGAACGAGCAGGTCGACTTCCCGAACTCGAAAGCGTACGTCCGCGCGCGGACCGAACTCGGCGTTCGGCTGAACGTCGAGGGTCGCGAACCGAACGGGCAGGTGCCAGACGAGGAGTACGACGAGGTCAGGGCGGCGCTCATCCGGGACCTCGAGTCGGTGACCGCCCCCGACGGCGAACCCGTGTTCCAGACGGTCGCCCCTCGAGAGGAGTTCTTCGAGGGGCCGTACACCGATCGAGCGGTCGATATCGTCACGATCCCGACCGACTTCCAGCACTTCCTCTCGGCGCAACCGGCCGACGAGTACTTCGCCGAGACGACGGAGCCCTGGAACCACAAACTTGACGGGATCTTCGTCGCCAGCGGGGAGGGGATCGACGCCTCGCAGGCGATCGAGGACGCCCATCTGTTCGACGTCGCGCCGACGATCCTCTCCGCGCTCGACGTGCCCTACAGCGACCGAATGGACGGACGCGTACTCCCCGTCGTCGACGCGACCGAGCCGACGAGCTACCCGGAGTACGCAGCGTCGAAGCGAACGGCGATCGATTCGGCCGTCGAGGGACGGCTCGAGGACCTCGGCTACGTCGAGTAACGTACCCATGATACCCGAACCAGTCCCCTGGCCTCCGACACCGAAAACGGCCTCTTGCGGTTCCACCCTCCCGATGAGACACCACTCACACAGCCGACCACACAGCCGATCACGCAGACGAACCAACACATGAGCTACACCCTGTCATTCAAGCCGGCGATCGACCTCTACGGCCAACACGATCCGAGCGCGGCGCTGTTCGAAGACGGCGAGCTCCGCTTTGCGATCGAAGAGGAGCGCCTGACGCGGGACAAACACGCGGTCGACACCTTCCCCGAGCGGGCGATCCGCGCCTGTCTCGACCACGAGGGGATCGAGCTCGCCGACCTCGAGAAGATCGTCCTTCCCTACGATCCGAAACTTCGACGGAAGATCCTTCCCCACTACCTGAAAAATACCGTCCAGCTGGAGGGAACGCTTCGGAAAGTCACGCACCTCCGGAACGTTGCCAGAGACCAGTTCGTGGCACGGTTCCTGCCGACCCGAGCCGTCGAATCCCGGCTCCAGCGGATCGGAACGCCGGTGCCGCCGATCGAGTGTCGCTCCCACCACGAGTGTCACGCCGTGAGCGCGTTCCACCCGTCGACGTTCGAGGAGGCGCTGGTGGTGACCATCGACGCGAAAGGGGAGTACGATTCGACCGTGGTCTGGCACGCCACCCCCGACGGACTCTCGCGCGTGCGTACGTACGACCACCCCAACAGCTGGGGACTGTTCTACGCCGCGATCACGAACTACCTCGGCTATCGGATGTTCAACGGTGAAGGGAAGGTGATGGGACTTGCCCCCTACGGCGAGGACAACCCCGAGATCGAGCGTCGGCTGCGGGAGACGATCGATACCGGCGTCGACTACGACGTGACGGCGCTCACCGGTCGCTGGGGAACGGAACACGGCGTGGCCGCCCTCGAGGAGCTGTTCGGTCGACCGCGGTCGACCGACACCGACGAGTTCGACCAGTTCGAGAAAGACCTCGCACACACCGCACAGAAACTGCTCGAGGAGTCCGTCACGGAGATGGTCGGCACGTACGTCGACCGCGTCGGGACCGAAAACGTCGGCCTGGCCGGCGGCGTCGCCCTCAACTGCAAGCTGAACAAGGCGGTCAGGGAGCACCCGGCCGTCGACGAGGTGTTCGTCCAGCCCGTCGCTCACGACGCCGGTCTCGCACTCGGCGGCGGCTGGATCGATCGTCGCCCGGCCGACGTCGATCCGATGACGACCGTCTACTGGGGCCACGAGCACGCAACCGACGAGATCCGAGGGCTCCTCGAGACGAACAAAATCGAGTATACCGAACCGGACGACCTCGAACGGCGGATCGCCGAACGCATCGCGGACGGTGCGCTCGTCGGCTGGTTCCAGGGTCGATCCGAGCTCGGCCCGCGGGCGCTCGGCAATCGGAGCATTCTCGCGGATCCGCGGACCGAAGCGTCCCGCGACCGGGTGAATCGGTTCGTCAAACACCGCGAGGAGTGGCGGCCGTTCGCGCCGTCGATGATCGAGTCGGCCGCCGACGAGTACCTCGAGAACGCGACCACCAGCCCGTTCATGATCGACACGTTCGACGTGCGACCCGAACGACGGGACGATCTCCGAGCGGTGGTTCACCCGGCGGACGACACCACGCGAGCACAGACCGTCCGCAAGGACCAGAACCCGCGATACCACCGGTTGCTCCGCGAGTTCGAGGACGCGACCGGCGTGCCGGTCCTCCTCAACACCTCGTTCAACGACCACGGCGAACCGATCGTCGACACGCCGACGGAGGCGCTGAAGGATTTCTTCGGGATGGGGCTCGACGTGCTCGTCCTCGGAGACTGTGTCGTGGAGAAATCCGGCTCGAGCGACGCGTCGCCGTGACGTAGCTCGATTCCGCGCGCGGTCTGCGTCAGCGCTCCCCACCGTCTCACGGCGCCCCGGTTGTGGAATAACGTTATCCCGTCGCCGGTGATTGTTCGCCCTATGACCCGTGTGGCGCTCATCGCTCACGACGAGAAGAAGCCGGAACTGATCGAATTCGCCCAGAGCCACGAGGAACAGTTACGCGAGTACGAGCTGATCGGAACCGGAACGACGGGCAAGCGACTGATGGAGGCGACCGACCTCGAGGTCGAGCGCAAGGAGTCGGGACCGCTCGGCGGCGACCTGATGATCGGCTCGGAGGTCGCCGAGGGACTCCTCGACGGGATCGTCTTCCTCCGGGATCCGCTTCGCGCCCAGCCCCACGAACCCGACATCTCGGCGCTGTTGCGGATCTGCGACGTTCACGACACGGCGCTGGCGACCAACCTCGCCTCGGCGGAGTTTCTGATCGAAGGGCTCGCGGACTGACCGTTACTCGGCCGCGTCGCTCAGGAGGACGTCCGGCCGAACGATGAAGACGTCCGCGGGCGCTTCGTTGACGATATACTTCGACACCGTGCCGAGAAGTTTTTCCGAGACGTCGGATGCGCCAGTCGACCCGATCACGATCAGCCCGATGTCGTGGTCGTCGGCGTACTCCTCGATCGTCGTCCGGGGCACGCCCGACGTAACCGTCTCCTCGGTCTCGACGCCGACCTCGGTCGATCGATCGACGACCGACTCGAGGACGTCCTCGCCCGTCTGCAACTCTTCCGTGATTTTTTCGTCGAAGCCTTTCCGTGTCGGTTCGTCTCGCGTTCGCTCTGCAACGTAGAGGACGTGCAACCCAGCGTCGTGCCGAGCCGCCATGTCGATGGCCCGCTCCGCGGCCAGGTCTGCGGTGTCGCTTCCGTCGGTGGGAAGGAGGATTCTGTCGTACATGAATCGAAGCTACTCGCTTTTCTCGATCTGACCGGTTTTGACTTCTGCCAGAATACGACACGTCTCTCGGCCGCGAACGGGGAACGGCTCGGAAGGTTCGCGGGGTCGTACGCGATCCGCGTCGGGACGGCCCGAAACGGCGACTTCGCAGTCAGTCGGCGAGCCGTTCGACGAGCGCCTCACGCACTGATCGATTCGTTTTGTAGGGACCGCGAACCATGACCACGTTGCCGCCTGCCTGTTGCTGGACGTTCTCGGCGATCGAGCCGTACAGAATCTTCGAGAAGTCGCTCTTCTCGGAGACGCCGGCACAGACGGTGTCGTACGTTTCGACGTGGTCGACGATTGCCGACTGTACCTCGTCGACGACGATCACCTCGGACTCGTAGGAACCGGCCTCGAGCCCGGCTTCCGCCGCAACGTCGTCGATCATCTGCTCACCGAGTTCGGCGGGATCGATATCGGGATCGTCCGACGGTTGCTGTGCGTTCAACAGCGTTGGCTTCGAGTCCGAGAGCTTCGCGAACTCGGCCGCGCGCCGGGCAGCAAACGGCGCGTGGGGACCGGGACCAGCCAGTGCAACGGACGACCCGATAAGGTCTTTCTCGAGATCGACGATCGAAACCTCACAGGGCGCTCGTTTCAGGACCGGGTCGATAGTCGACCCGAACACGAAATCCCGCTTCCGTCGCTTCCCTCGCCAGCCGAGCAGTACGTGATCGGCCGCTTCTTCTTCGACCACCGAGAGGATCGTCCGCCCGATATCGCGGCCGACGATCGCCCGCGTTCGCAGGTTGACGTTGAGGTCGACGGCGGCTTCGCGCGCGTTCTCGAGTAACTGTCGCTGCGCTTCGATCCGCTCTTCCTCGAACTGGACGTTCTGCTCGAGCGATGTCTGACTGGGGACCTGAATGACGTTTATCGCGACGATTTCTGGCTCGGCTTCCCCGGCGTGGGTGTGGGCGTTGACTGCGGCGAGACGCAACAGGTCCCGCTGGGTTTCGGGGTTGGCAACCGGAACGACGACCGTGTACCCTTCGCTCGGCTCGCCAGTCGACGCGGGTTCGCCAACGATCGCTTCCCCCATCAGACTCTCGTCGACGTCACGGTGGCGGACGTATCCGATGTACCACGCGACGCCGAGCGCGACGACACCGCAGCCGATGGCGATGACGACCGGATCCATCTGCGTGATGATCCCGAGCGAGAGGATGACACCAGCGATCGGGACCCAGGGATAGAGGAGGCTCGGAATTTCGAAATCCGGCTCGTAGGCGTCCGGGTTGGCCCGTCGAATCACGACGATGGAAACGTGAACGAGCGCGTAGGAGATCAGAAAGCTGAAACTCGCGACTTCCGCCAGCAGTGCGATGATCTCTTCGACCTGAAGGCCGGCCGCGATTAGCATCGCGGTGATCGCACCGGTTGCCATAACCGCCCGGTGGGGCGTCCGGAACCGGCTGTGGGTCGCGTTCAGCCAGTCGTTCATCAAGTTGTCACGCCCCATCGCGAAGACGACCCGCGCAGCGGCAAGGATCGACGAGTTCGAACTCGAGATGGCCGCGATCACCGCCGCGGCGACGATCGCGACGACGCCCGCCGTCCCCATCGTTACGACCGCGACGTCCGAGACGGGGACGAGCGAGTCGCCGAGATCGGCGTAGGGAACGACGCCAGTGCTGACGATCATGACGACGACGTAGAGGAGCGTGACTGACACCACCGAGAGGATCATCGTCAGCGGGATGTTTCGGCCCGGATTTTTCACTTCCTCCGCGACGGTCGCGATGATCTCGAAGCCGAGGAACGTGACGAAGACAAGCCCGGTCGTCGCGATGATCCCGCTCGGTCCCGTCGGGGCGAACGGCTCGAGGTTCGTGGTGTCGACGTAGAAGATCCCGATTGCGAGGAACACGAGAATAACCGCCGTCTCGCTGCCGATCATGATGTTCTGGAACGCGCTCGACTCCTCGGTACCGTAGTAGTTGACGCCGACGAGGAAGGCGAGACCAAGGAGCCCCAAGAGGACCACGAAGCCACGTCCGTCGAGGAACGGAACGGGTTCGACGAGATACTGCCCGAAGCCGATCATGTAGAACGCGCTCGCGAACATCAACCCCGTCCACATTCCCCAACCGACGATGCTGCCGAAGAAACTCCCGAGCGCGCGGTTGACGTAGTGGTAACTCCCGCCGGCGATCGGCATCCCGGTGGCGAGTTCCGACAGCGAGATGGCCGCGAGTAAGGCGACGATTCCCGCGATCGCAAACGAGAGGGAACTCGCCGGGCCGGCACCTTCAGCCGCGATTCCGGGCAAGATGAAGATGCCCGCACCGATCATCGTTCCCCCGCCCATCGTCATCGCCTCGGTGAAGCCGAGATTTCGGGCGAGTTCGCCGTCCTCACCGCTCACAGTCTCTCCCTCCACTCCCCCGTTGGAGCGATGCACCAGATAGAGAATTTTTCATCGTAATTGGTACTAGAGCCACGGACAAAAAAAGTTGCCAGCCTTGCAACGAAAACGGAGAATGGACGCGGCTACCGAAAGACGGGGCTGGAATCACCGTTCGAGCCGACGCCTGGAAGAGAGACGTTCGATCCCGGTCAGTGGACAGCGGACGACATCGTTACGATTTTCACCGGCGTATTGGTAGGGACGAGTATGTTTGAATCGGTTGCGCTTCAGAGCGTCCTCCGTAACTTCAGTATATACGGAGTCGGCGTCGCACTGGCCGTCGTCGGCGCGTTGGGCCTCTCCGAAGCGATCGACCTGTCGACCCTGATCGCCGCTGTGTGTTTCGCCGCTGGCCTCCTCATAGTCGTCGCCGTTCACGAGTATCTCGGCGGTCCGATCTAAGTCCGTTCGAATCGGGACGCGAACCCGTATCGCTCGAGGTTTCCGAGCACCTCGAGATGCTCGTTTTTGAGCGCGGTCGTCGCGTCCTCGTTTTCGATAACCTGCTCGACGTTGTCGAGCAGTTGATCCGACGCGAGAACGTTCGGTACGTTGACAAACGCCGCACCGGAATCGAGCAACTGAGTGGCGTCGCGAGACGATTCGGCTCTGAGTATCACGTCCGCGTCCGTTTCGAACTCGAGGAGGTGAGTCGAGAGCGGCATATGATCCACCGTCGAGACGACGAGTTCTGCGTCGGCTACGCGCGCTCGCTCCAGCGGATACGACGCCATCGCGTCACCGAAGACGTAGTTCTTGCAGTCGAGTTGCAGTTCGTCGTAGAGCACTGGGTCGTTCTCGACGACAACGTACGGGACCTCTAGCTTCTCGAGTCGGTTGACGAGCAGTCGACCTTGGCGACCGTATCCGACGACGACGACGTGCCCGTCGATCTCTTCTTCGACTCGACTGTGTTCGTCGACGTAGCGGGTCTGTCGGCCTCTGAAGAGTCGTTCGACGATGGTGTGGTAGACGAGGTCTTCGTAGCGCTTGGCGACGACCGAGAGGATCATCGTTGCAGCCGCGGCCAGAATTATCGCGTCGAACAGTCCGTCGGAGATCGTCTGGAGCAGCCACGCCTGAATCGCAATCACGAGCGAAAGCTCGCTCACCTGATTCAGGCTCGAACTCGCGAGGAACGCCGTTCTCGTGTCGTACCCTTCGTAGAGAAACGCAAGCGTGTGAACGAGCGGACTGACGAACAGGACGAGAGCGAGCAGCGACGCCGCAAGCACGAGCGCCTCGAAGGTTGGAATCTGAACCAGCGCACCGACGGTGATGAAGAAGATCGCCACGAAGAAGTCCCTGATCGACTCAATTCCGTTGCGGACGCCGAGCGCCTGCGCACCGTCGCTTCGAATCGCGATTCCTGCGGCGAACGCCCCGATGACGATCGAAATGCCGACCGCTTCGGCGGCCGCGATGAACGCGATCAGAATCGAAATACTCCCCATCAGGATTAGCTCCTCGAACCCATCTGCCGCGCGGACTAACAGGGGGAATCCGTGGCGATACAACAGGAGGCCGGCGAGCAAAAACAGGACCCCGTATCCGATGTTCGACGTGATCAGTTGCGGATCGCTCAACGTCTCCGCGGAGATGACCAGAATCACGCCGATCGCAACCATATCGTCGAAAAAGTGGATCGAGGAGGCCAACCGCCCGTGAACGAGGTTGCTGCGAATCTCCCGTTCGAGGACGCCCGCTCCGACGATGGTCGAGCTCAGCGTCGCTGCGGCGGCGAAGTAGATCGCGTTCCGAAGTGGGTACTCGGCACCGAAGAACACGGCGAAACCGTATCCGACGACGGTCGCGATCGATCCGACAATGAGCAACTGCGTGAACGCCGCGACTTCGGCGTCCCGGAACACCGACTGGATGTCGTTGAAATCGACCTGGATGCCGAAAACGAACACGAGAAAGGCGATCCCCCACTGGGCGAGTTCGATGAGATCGGGCTGATCGACGAACCCACTCGCACCCGTAATCAGACCGGCGATGATGTAAAACGGGATCGGCGAGAACCCGAAGTGGTTCGCGACGAGCAATAGCGCCCCGGCCGTGACGAACATCACGGAGAGAGCGATGATGAGTTCAGACATCGTCAGTCGTCCCCCCCGAGCTTCCGCGGATCGAACTCGATATCGACGCCGGTCCGCTCGCTCTCGGCGCGCGATCGGCCGCGCCGTCTGATCCGCTCGATATCTTGCGAGATGATCTCCTCGAACGCCTCACGGTCGGTGAAGTACTGCTCGAGGTAATCGCTCAACTTCGACGCCGTCAGGTACGTGTTCATAATAACGTAGGTTGCACCGTTTCGGTAGAGACTGCGCGCATCGTGAATCCGCTCGGCTTCGGCGAAGACGATCGCGTCGTCGCCTACTTCGTCGAGCAACGCTTCGTTGACGTCAGTCTGGACGCTCGAGCTCAGGACGAACTTTGCGTTCTTCAATCCGGCGGCTTTCCGAACTTCACTGTGTCGGAAGTCGCCGAACACGTACTCGTATCGACCGTTCTCTTCGAGTTCCGCGATGTGGCTCGTCTTGCGGTCGACGACCACGACCTCGCCGTAGCGCTCCTCGAGCAACGGCAGCGCCCGCTCGGTCACTTCGTCGTAGCCGATCGCAACGGCGTGATTCTTGTACGTTCGGAGATTCCGATCGACCTTTTCATCGGATTCGAACCGGCTAAACCAGGGGGCGAGGCGCTCGTAGATCGCGTGGTTGTACGCGATGATGTACGTCGAGACGGTCATCGTCATCAGGGCCATCAGCGTCAGATAGCCGAGCACGTCGGCACCGATGTAGCCCTGCGTGATCGCGAGCGCACCGACGACGAGCGAGAACTCGCTCACCTGGACCATGTTGATCGATCCCAGGAAGGAGGTTTCGACGCTGAATCCCTCCCGATCGATGAGATAGAACATGATCCAGAAGTTCCCGATCATCAGGATGACCGAGGCGATTACGGCCTCCTGCCAATAGGCGAAGAGGCTTGCTGCGCCCTCGATCTGGAGCCCGATGCTCGCGAAGAACACGAGGATGAAGAAGTCGGTGATCGGCGTGATTCGATCCTCGAGTTCCTTGCTGTAGGGGAGCTGCGCGAGGCTGATTCCCGCGAGGAACGCGCCGACTTCGACCGAGAGGTTGAATCCTTCGGCGATCGCGATGAACAGGAACGCCCACGCGATTGCGACGATGAGGAAGATGTCTTTGTTGTCCGCGATTCTGCGGAAGATTCGAGGGAGAAGGTATCGAGAGGACAGAATCGAGAAGAGGCCGATAAAGCCCATCATGACGAAGATAACGGCGAGGGTCGACGCGATTTCGCCGGCGTTGTCGAGCGAGTCGGCAGCGAAGAGGGCGAGAACTACGACGAGGTAGATGTCCTGGACGATCAGGACACCGACGTCGATCTTTCCGGGCAACGATGTGATTTCGTCTTTGTCGGTGAGAACCTTCACGATGATCGGGGTCGCCCCGAAGACCGTCGCCAGCGCGATAACGAGAATTTCGGTGGTTTGGAAGCCGAGCGCCCACGCGACGAGAAAGGCGAGTGCAGTCTGGAGGACCGTCTGCCCGATCGCGATATTCGTAATTGGGGTCAGAATCTCACGAATATCGTCGAAGCGCATCTTCATCCCGAGCAAGAAGAGAAGGAATCCGAGTCCAAGTTCCGCCATCACGTCGACGAGTCCCTCGTCGGTGACGATGTCGAACAGCACCGGACCGAGAACGACGCCCGTGGCGATGTAGGCGACGATCGTCGGCTGACCGAGCCGGCGCGCGATCAGCCCGATCATCGTCGCGACGACAATAATGATCGCGAAATCAGCAGCAAGAGCGATTTGATCCATAGCGAGTCAATCTACACGACGGGTTTGAGCAAGGCCCGTATATATGTTGCTCATCACAGTGGTAACGCGTCCGAACACTCACTAAAGCTATTTTTGCATATCGAAAAAGGCAAGACACACGGAGAATCGCTTCGGTGTTACGCTCCGTGGAATTCTTCCAGGCCGCTCTGTAAAGACAACCATTCTCTCACCCAAGACGGTGTACTAAGAGTGTGCGATTAAGTAGAACGAAGAAAAACAATAAGTGAAAACTGATGGGAGACTCACCGAATCACGAGTTAGAGAACCACGTCCTCGTTCTGGGTACGAGCGAGTTGACGGAAATTATCGTCGAAGAACTCGAGTCGCAGGCGCAGTTCCTGATCGTTTCACAGGGGGGTCCGGACAGTATCGAGCTCGAACGGGACTACGAGGTTCTCGAAGGCGACCCTGGGAGTCGCGAGACGCTGGAGCGAGCGGGAATTTACGATGCGGCCGCCGCGATCGTCGCAGCGGACAGCGATTCGCAGGACGCGATGTCGATCCTCACGGCAAAGAAGCTCAATCCCTCCATACGGATCGCTGCTGCGGCGACCAATAAAGAAAACATTTCGAAGTTGAAACGAGCAGGTGCCGACGTCGTAATCAGTCCGAGCATGCTCGGTGGTCAGTTGATGGTTAGATCATCTCTCACCGGTGAGACGACCGAGGAATTAACTGGCGAACTCTTTTCAGATTCTGAACAACCGTAACAAAGATGCGATTGCTGCTGTCTCGAGAACCCGCTCTTGACGTATTCGAGATGATACTGTCCAATACTGTATCTTGTGGGTCGATCGAACAGTCTCGGTATGACGACGATCAACCGCTCGCCTATACTCCGGAAACTGCCGTTCGTGGGGCTTTCCCCTGGTATAGTGAGCGATCGTGTTCGAAATCACACTGAGTCCCCTATTCGACTACCTCGAGTTCGACGTCGAGTTCGTTCTCGAGTATGAGTTCGAGGTCAAGATCCAACTTGAGCAGTCGGCTGACTTTTCGTTTTAACGAGCGTGTCTTGGATATTCCAATGACGACTCGATCGGCGTCCTGCCTGACAGCTTCGTCGATGATCGCCTCTTCAAGAATATATCCCGATCGAACGACGTAATGAGCTGGAATCTCTCCGAACCGCTGTTGGACTGCTTTTCGCAATTTTGTTCGAGAAACACTTCGTCCCTGCTGAAGCAGTCGCACATGCAACAGTATCAACGAACCGCTATCGTCACCGGAAATGTGATCTAACCCGCGTTCGATCGTGCGATAACTGTGCTCGGAAAGCGGATACCGCACTGGAACAAGAATAGTAGTCATCAGTCGAGTTTTGAAACGTACAATTATCTACGTTATGTTCGTGATAGTTGCTACTGAACGTCGATACACACCTGATCGCATGATAGCTTCCTGATTGGTGTGTGCATCGTTTCAGTGGTAACGATACCAGATAGTCGCTGAGATCGTCGTTTTGCACCGGTTGCTCCTGAACTCAGTGGAGAACAACGGTCTTATACCGTCGGTCTGAGTGAGGTGGGAGCAACGTATGGTCACTGGGTCACTTCGACCAGTCAAAGAGCGCGTATACATTCTTTTAGACGGCGGGAATACTGAAGACCGACTCTCACTCGGGACGAATCTGTTTATCACCGCATTGATCGTTCTGAACGTTGGGACGTATATCGCAGGAACAGTCGATTGGGTCGGTGCCCAGTACGGATGGTATATTTATGTATTCGACATTATCTGTGTCGGCGTATTCACTATCGAGTACGTCCTTCGGGTCTGGTCCTGTACGGTCGACGACCGGTACTCGTCCCCGATACGCGGCCGCATTCGGTTCATGCTCTCACCGTATGCGCTCGTCGACCTGTTTGCCATACTTCCGTTCTACCTGCCGGTAGTTATCGGAGAGCAGGGGGCCGAGCGAGTGCTCAGAATCTTCCGGTTGTTCCGACTGTTGAAGATAGCCCGGTATTCGAGCTCAACAACACTGATTACGAACGTGTTCCGCAGGAAATCGCACGAGTTGATGATTACTGTCCTGGTGATGAGTATCTGGCTCGTCTTCATCTCTAGCCTTATGTATTATATCGAACGGAGTGCGCAACCGGAGGTCTTTTCGAGTATTCCAGCGGCCATCTGGTGGGGTGTCGTCACGCTCACGACTGTCGGATACGGTGACGTGGTCCCGGTGACGCCACTCGGCCGAGCGCTCGGGGCGACGATCGCATTACTCGGTATCGGACTCTTCGCGCTCCCAGCAGGTATTATCGCCTCCGGATTTACCGAGGAACTCAATCGGCGCCGTCAAGGAGATCGATACTGTCCCCACTGCGGCGAGCATGTCGATGAACTTGCTGACGAACCCCAAGCGCATACAGAGAAAGCTGAATTAGACGATTGAGCTTAGTTCCCGATCGAAGTTCGTCCTCGTCGCGTTTTCCTTCGTCACTGCTGACAACGTTCGATTCGTGTGCGTGTTGAATCTGGAGAGCTCCTGTTGGGTAGTACGGGCACAAGAGCGTGGCCTTCAGGTCGTGAAGGCTCGAGGTGTAAACAGCCTCAGACGTAATTTCGGCTTCTATACCGATATCCGGTGATGGCCGTAAAAAAGTCCAATAACCTAAGATGCCTGAAACGGGATATCGTGCAATGGCTTCACCAGCGTTCGCAATCAGACGAATCCGAAGGGCACAGCAACAATTGGCGCGACCGAGCCAGAGTGATGTGAACCCTCGAACTGATTATAAGGATATCCTGGAGGCTGTCTATCGAGCTGCTGATGAAGAGACGCACGACGATTTAATGGGGTGGATTATCGTAGAAACGATACACGACCGTCGACTTCCTCATCCGGACGAATTGCGTGACCGGGCCCGGGAACTTTGTCTGTATCGTGATATCACTATCCCCGATGACTCGCCGCTACACCCATGATCCCATTTATATCATATATTTATGATTTCGTCGGCTACAGTAGCCATTGAAACGAGTCACACACCGGTCTCAGTGACGTCCTGCGATCGTGTATGCAAATGACTTTCAGTAGCAAGTTGCGTCCTGCTGAGACTCCTCGCCCCGCACTCGAGTCAGCTTGAGTCGACTGTCGTCCCGAGACTGGAGGGTCGCTCGGAGTCAGGTCCTCGGCCAAGCGACGACTGACGAACAACCTAAACGGGTTCGGCGTACGGTCTCTGACCCGCCGCTCGACCGCTTTCTGAGCGAGTTCCGACGGGCACTGTGCTCGCCGACCGGTATCTTCCGCGTCACCCGGGAGCCGCTTCGTCCGCTCACGATACCATTATAACCGTCGACTCGAGATGGTGCGTATCACGGAGTCCGAGATGATCGCCATTCCACACCTCGCCATCAGGATTCCAGGCCCGTTCGAAGCCATCGGGGTCGAGAACCCCTGGCTCGTCGCGGTATTCGTTCTGGCGCTCTCTTACGTTGCGGCCCGACTCGTCGAGTGGGGCGGCAAGGGACTTCTCGAGCGGTCGGACTCCTGGTCGGAGACGTCGTTCAACCGGACGCTGTTCGAGGTGATCCACGCGCCGCTGTATCTCTCGATCGGACTGGGCGGACTCTATCTGAGCTTCGTCGTCCTCGATTTCGTGGACTCGAGCGTCGTCCTCGTCGACGCGCTGGTCACGGCGTTCGTCCTGCTCTGGACGTGGGCGGCGCTCCGACTCGGCAATCGCTGGATCGAACACGCCCACGCGAGTGAGACCGACTACAAGTTCGCCCCGGTGTTCAAAAACCTCTGGACGATCGCGGCAGTTCTCGGCGCCGTCCTGCTGATGATCTCGATCTGGAGCATCGAGATCACGCCGTTTCTCGCCTCGGCCGGAATCCTCGGAATCGTCCTCGGACTCGCAGCCCAGGAAACCATTTCGAATCTCATCGGCGGCGTCTCGCTGTACTTCGATAACACCTACACCGTCGGCGACGTGATCGAACTCGACGACGGCTTCCGCGGGACGGTCGTCGACATCGGCATCCGGAGCACGACGGTTCTCACGCGAGACAACGTAACGATCACCGTTCCCAACTCGGTCCTGAATACCAGGCAGGTCGTCAACCAGTCGACGCCCCAGCGGCGGATGCGTCTCCGGATCCCGATCACGGCCGCCTACGGGTCCGATTACCAGGAGGTCGAGCGAATCCTGCTCGACGTCTGCGAGGAGGCGTCGCTCATCCACGACTCGCCGAAACCACAGGTGCTGTTCAGCGAGTTCGGCGACTCCGCGCTGGTGTTCGAACTGCGAGCGTTCGTCGTCCATCCGTTGAAGGAAAAGAGCGCTATCGATCAGATCAATCGGCGCGTGTACGACGAGTTCAGTGACGCCGGAATCGGTATCCCGTTCCCCCAACGCGAACTGAGCTTCCACGAGTCGGAACCGGACTCGGTCGAGTTCGAGCGTACCGTCCCGAACACGGACGGCGAGAATTACGATTACTCGCACGGCGATGATCGGTGAATGCGTCCGCGGTTCGGCGGTTGACCACGATTCCGAGCAGACATCGGTGATCGGAAGCAGTACGACTTAGCCCGTGGGCGAATAGCTGATCGCGTCTGTCGAACGCGAGAAACGACGAATACATCGACCACGTCCTCGTTCTCGGAATGGGCGTGGCAGAGCGATCCTCACGCGTACCTGCATCTCGTATTCGTCTGCGGTGTACGTACTGTCTCTCGAACGAACAGAACCAAGGGTACGTGTTCTCGAAGAACGTACTACGAGTACGATGCTGAAGGTACCCCGTATTCGTCGGCCTGCAGCGTTCGAGGATCTGTTCACGGTCGTCACGGTGTACGTCCTCACGATACTCGTTCTATCCGCGGTTCTCGAAAACGCGTACCGAGAGTACTGGTTCATCGCTGTTACGGCCCTCGTCGGTTGTTGGACCGTCTGGGCGATTCACAGCGTTATCAAACGGTCCACCGAGGACGGACCACCCGAGACGCGATAAATTCGCGTCGAGTCCGACGTTCGAGTCCCGTTCCGAACCGACGCCGCAGCCGAGCGACGACTGACCGTTCACTCGAGTTTCGGTACCGATTTCGCTTCACTCGCCGAGTAGAAGGGATAGCTTCAACCTCCTCGAGCGCCCGGTGACTTCCATGCCACGGTCGGTCGTCTTTGACCTCGATTACACGCTCGCCGTGCCCACGCAGGACCGAACGACCATCCTCCGACAGGCTGCCGCCGAAGCCGGCGCGCCGGCGCTGACTCGCGAGGCCTACCTCGACGCACACCGGCGAAACCTCACCCGCGAGACGCGCGAACCCATCTTCGCGGATCTGCTCGAGGGCCGGGAGACCGACGCGGACCCGGCCGCCGTCGCCGACGCCTACCGCGAGACGATCGCGGCGTCGCTCGAGGCGCTGCCCGGCGTCGAGGCGATGCTCGGGGAGCTCCGCGACGAGTATCGCGTCGGACTGCTCACCAACGGGCCGGTCCGCGCCCAGCGAGACAAGATTGCGACGCTCGGCTGGGAACGCGCCTTCGACGCGGCGCTCGTGACGGGCGAGCTCGAGGCCGGGAAACCGGACCGCCGCGCGTTCGAGGCGATCGCCGCCGAACTCGACGTCGATCCCGGTGACGTCGTCTACGTCGGCGACGAGGTCGAAGCCGACGTCTACGGGGCGACGAACGCCGGGATGGACGTCGTACAGGTGTTGCTCGAGGACGGGCCCGGTCCCGACCCGCGAGCCGCCGATCACGTCGACCAGTCGGCTATCGCCGCGGAGCTTCCACGGATTCTCGACGCGTTCGATTCTCCGGCCAAGTGAGCGCACGCACCGCCTGAAGAGGCCTACCGTGTGAGTGCCACCTCGAGAGAGGATCGTCGATATCCGATTCTAGTCGGTACGTCGAACGCATCGGATGCATCGAACTCGTTCGGCAGCCGGAACGGCTCTGTGTTGTCTGGAGCCACAGGTCTCTCGGTCGAGAGTAGCTGCCACCGGTCGGTGGTGCAAAGTCCCACAATATATAAAAAATAGTGAATCAAAGCCAATCATAATTTCATATTCAGTCACGATACAAGGACATTCTGATTATTTTATTCATTTTTAAGGGGGAAAGCTTATATAGAAAACAGAGAATTACAGGATCGTATGGCACGCGATACTGCAGAATCGGATGGCGGTGAAAACGGCGACAAGCGGGCGTTTGGCGGCGATTGCGCAGATAATAACACGTTACTTGACCGTCGTTCGTACCTGAAGCTCGCCGGTGCGACGACTGCGGCGGCGACCGCAGCGACCGGTGCGGCGAGTGCGAGCGGTGACGATTACGACGTCATTACCGCCCGCGGACAGGTGATCCGTCTCGGCAACGAAACGTGGGAGAACAAACTCATCGACGTTACCGGTGGCGGGAGCATCACCGTAGTCGTCGAGGGCGCGGCCACGATCCGCAACGTCGGGGTCAAGGGGCTCTATCAGGGAAGCAGCTTCATCTTCTCGATCACGAACACCGGCGGCACCGTCAGCTTCGAGAACGTCTACATCGGCGACGGCGCGAACAAACGAGGCGAAAGCTTCGTTCACGGCCCCGGCGCCATCTTCTACCACCGGAGCGCGAACTGTCGCGTCGAGTTCGACCGAATGAACGTCCAGGGCTACCCGAACAACGGCTTTTACTGTTCCAACACTGCCCACGGCGGCAGCGTCCACTGGACCAACTGTTACGGGAAGAACAACGGCGTCACCACGTTCCGGACGGGATCCGGCCGCGACACGCTCGAGAACTGCGTGGCGTACAACGACAACACGGACTACTCGACGAGCTACGGTCGCTGGGGGAACTACTCCGAGAGTCACGGCCGGCCGCTGTGGCACTGGGGCAACCAGACGATGACCGCCACGAACTGCAACTTCGCCGCCGGATCGTACGGCGCCGCGGCGATCACCCACCAGAACGGACGGATCGTTCTCGACGGCGGGAACATTTCCGGCGGAACCCAGGGGCGAGTCAACACGTCTCGAGCGGGCTCCACCCCCGACCTCTCGATCCCCGACGGCGTCCCTACGTCGGCCGAAGCGGCCGCGTCGGGCAGCTCCGGCGGTTCGATCGAGCCCCGCGGCGACTACGAGGACCTTCGACACACCTACGAGTTCGTCGCCGAGGGCGAGTCGGAGCCGACCGACTACTACTTCGAGATCGAAGACGGACCGATCGAGCCCTCGACGTACAACGGAGCCACCGTCGAGGATGACGTGATGTGGGTGAGCGACGACGGCACCCGCGCTGCGGGTCGCGTCGTCGACGGCCGCCACGCCTGGGAGTTCGATACGAACATCATCGACGCGACCGTCGAGGGCCCCGCCCACGCGGTCGTCAACGACGTCGACTCGAATCTCGATCGGTATCCGCTCTCCGGCGCGTCCGGCGACGGCTGGAAGGGCGACATGCCGTGGCACGACGAGGAGGAAGCCGACGAACCAGAAGAGGATGACAGCGACGACGAGGACGACCACGAGTTCGAACACACCTACGAGTTCGTCGCCGAAGGCGAAGACGAGCCGACGGATTACTACTTCGAGATCGAAGACGGCAGTCCCATCGTTCCGTCGACGTACAACGGTGCGACCATCGAGGACGACTTCATGTGGGTCAGCGACGACGGCACCCGCGCCGCGGGTCGCGTCGTCGACGGCCGCCACGCCTGGGAGTTCGACACGCTGCTCGTCGACGTCACCGTCGAGGGGCCGGCAGAGCCGATCGTCAACGACCAGCAATCGTACCTCAGTCGCTATCCGCTTCCGGGGGCGACGGGCGACGACTGGAAGGGAGACATGCCGTGGCACACGTCCGGCGAACACACCTACGAGTTCGTCGCCGAGGGCGAGTCGGAGCCGACGGATTACTACTTCGAGATCGAAGACGGCAGCAGTATCGTTCCGTCGACGTACAACGGTGCGACCATCGAGGACGACTACATGTGGGTGAGCGACGATGGCACCCGCGCCGCGGGTCGCGTCGTCGACGGCCGCCACGCCTGGGAGTTCGACACGCTGCTCGTCGACGTCACCGTCGAAGGGCCGGCGGAACCAATCGTCAACGACCAGCAGTCGTATCTCAGTCGCTACCCCCTCCCCGGTGCGACGGGTGACGACTGGAAGGGCGACATGCCGTGGCACGGCGACGACCTCGATCGGACGCTGCTGCTCGACGGCGTCGGCGCCTCGGGCAAGACCAAGTACGAGTTCGTCGTCAGCGGCGACGTCGAACCGACGACTGAACACGGCTCGTCGATCAACGACGACACCGTGATCGACGGCGGACACGTCACCGGAACCATCAACGGCTGGCGCGACGCGTTCAGCTTCAGCGGCGAACTCGAGTCGATCACGATCGACGGCTCGGCTCGCGTCTCGCTCGACGGCGAGCGGATCGATCCCAGCGAGTACGGCGAAGAGTTGCCACAGATTCTGACGATCGTCAGCAACGGCTCGCCGGCCGCGTACGAGGTGAGCGTCGACGGCCGAATCGAGACGATCGCCTGGGACGCCTCCAGTCGGCACGCGACGGTGGATTCGGACGGCACGGCCAGCGGTGAGATCGAGGACGGCTACCACCGCTTCCGCTACTCCGGATCGGTCACCGACCTCACGTTCGAGGAGGGGACGGCGTTCGTCTACGCCGGTTCCGACCGGATCTCGCCCGACGACTACTGAGGCGCCGACGGATTCGCTGTTGCCATTTTCGCGGGTTTCGAACACCCGTTACGACCGGTAGTATTCGACGAGAGAGACGCGGCGACGAGCGGGCAGCACCCGCTAATCGTTACACCGATCGATTGACGGCTTGCACGACGTCCGTCGCCCGCTTCACCGCCGCACCGCTTTCGACGAACACGAGCGTCCGCGGCGGCTCCGTCGCCTTCGGGCGCACACGCAACTCGAGTTCCGCTGCCGTCTCGGCTGCGATGTCCTGTCCGGCCTCGAACTCGAGGCGCGCGCGGTCGTCGTGAACGAACACCCGTGCGATCCGCTCGCCGTCGTGGGTTACATCGTACGCGCGCGAGCCGTCGGCCGTCGGCTCGACGTCGCGATCCGCGTTCGTGACTTGCGTCGACTCGAGCGTGCCGTCCTCGCGGCCGTCGAGTTCGGAGGCGAGCAGTTCGGCGATCCGGCGGCCGTCGGTGATCCGCGCTTCGACCATATCGGTCGTCGGTCGGCCGGAGACTAACGCGCTTCGGCTTTCGATCGAGATCGACTCGTCGTCGTTACGTTCGGACGATTACGACGATCCGCCGTCGTTCAGCGCCGCCCGCGCGACGGGGACCAGTTCGGACACGTCGATCCCTTCGCGACGGGCGTAGACGACGGCGGCGGTTTCGATCGTCACGCCGAGGTCCTGTTGCAGCGTGTTGATCGCGCCGACGGCCTCGTGTTTCTCCACGCCCGCCGCGACGAGCGTGTCGAGGACGCGCTCGAACGCGGAGCGTTCCTGCAGGAGGTCCTCGTCGGGGACGAACTCGTCGGGAACCGTTACGTCGGCCGGGTCGAACGTGACCTCGAGACCGTCGTCGCCCGGCTCGAGCAGTCCCTCGCGCGTCGCGACGTCGATCAGCCGTTTGGACTGGTCGGGGGAGAACCAGTCGCGGTCGAGCGAGAGTGCGACGACGAGTTCGTTTTCCTGCAGCTGTCGGCTCCCGTTCTGGATGAACGGTGCCGCGATCGCGACGCGAAGGCTCATGCACTGTGATGGCCCGAACGACGAGATAATGGTGGCGGTTCCGACCGCCGGACAGGGTGGATCGATCTCCGCTTGAGGACGGCCGACTGGGTTCGGCCCCCGCTCGAGGAAGCGGGTCGGCCCTCGAGTGGTAAAGCGATCGCTCGGCGTTCGCCGTCAGTCGGAGGCGCGACCGCCGCCGTTGCGGTTGGCTCGAGACGGCGGAGCATCCGTGGAGATAAAACCTAATATTATGGTCAGACAATAAAATCGCCTGGGTTAGACTTCAGAGGACTACCAGCAGAGACCTGGGTCAGCAAGTTGTGGCACTGTTGCAGTAGCGTGGACCTCCACTTCACCGTTAGCCGAATTTGAAGCCGTCGAGTAGATCTGAATGCCCTCTTGCTTACAGATGTCATCGTCCTCGATCATAAACTCATAATAGTGACTTGCATCAGCCACGACTTCATCGTACGAGTACGACCATTCGAACTCTCTTGATCGATCCGGTCCGCTCGCATCTTGAATGTTCTGTAATTGGCTATAAATCTCGTGGGCAGTGAACGCAGCTCTTCCATACGGATGTTTGTTAACTGCAGCTTTAATCGTATATTCGGCTACTTCAGAGTAGTCTACGCCGCCTCCATCCTCAAAAACGGGAAAGCCGCCCAGATACTCCGGGTCATTGCTGTCCCAGAGTTTTATATCATTACTGTTGATGTCGATCGATAGAGTATGTTCGTCTATTGCTGCGTTACCCACATCACCCCCCGTCTCGTACGGGTCTTGCCAGCCACCATCTTCATCTTCCATTCGGGCAACTGTCGAGCCTGCCACACGGTATTTGTGAACCGTGTCATCGAACGCATCATCATCGCCAAAGTATTCGATTGCGAGTGATTGCTCGAGAAGATACTCTGTACCAAACATTTCATCAGTCGACGACTCAATATACGTGTTGGTCCACTCGGGTTCCTCGTCGTCTGTACTCGCCTGTGCAGACGAGACGCTCGATAATGCGGCGATCGACCCAACCACACCAGTGCTTGCGCCCTTGAGTACAGTTCGTCGGGATCGTGTATTGTCTGAGCTGTCTTTCATTGTTTCTGATTTATTATCCTCGTAGAAAGTGTTTTTACACTACAACTTAATAGTTACTTCTAGTATCTTATCATTTATGTTATCTACAATAGGAGATCCCAAATCCGTCCCGACCCGCTGGACCTGAAAGACTGGAAAGCCGCCACCGGTCGACTACTACTTCGAAATCGAAGACGGCAGCACCAATGTTCGGTCAACATACAGCGGTACAACAATCGAGGACAACCTCACGTGGTCTAGTGACGATGCCACACGAGCCGCGGGCCGCGCCGTCGACGCCCGCCATGCCTGGGAATTCGACACGCTGCTCGTCAATGTCACCGTCGAGGTGCCTGCGGAACCGATCGTCAACAACCGGCAGCCGTACCTCAGTCGCTACCCCCTCCTTGGTTCAATCGAGGACGAGAGCAAGGGAAACATGCCGTGGCACGAAAACTAGCTCGAACATACTCCACTGATCGACGGCGTCGGCTCTCTGATCGAGTCCGAGTACGAAATCGACAGCGTCGGACCAATGACCGATCATGGCGCGTCAAGCCCGACGACTATTGGGGGGACGACACTCGTTTTTCGGTCGCTGCGGACGGTATTCCGGACTATCACGATCGGTTGACAGCCTGCACGACGTCCGTCACCCGCTTCACCGCCGCGCCGCTCTGGACAAAGACCGGCGCCCGCGGCGGCTCCGTTCGCCTTCGGGCGCACGCGAAATTTGAGGTGGCCGCCTCGGCTGCGGTATCGTGTCCGGCCTCGAACTCGAGGCGCGACCGTCGAACGGCTGACGTGGTCGCGACGCTCAGTCGGAAGCGCGACCGCCGCCGTTGCGGTTGGCTCGAGACGGCGGCGGGAACTCGGTCGCGGTCGGTTCCGGCGTCTCCGGGAGAACGCAGCGGTCGGGTTCACGGTTGACGTGCCGGTACTGGTCCGGCGCGTTCGCGAGCGGGTGGGCGGGATTCTGGTCGCTGTCGATGCGCGCGGCCCGAACCTCGCCGAAGCCGTTGAGTCGCGCCTGGATGCCCCGCCAGTGATACCGGGTCGCGGACGGGACGGAGATCGGACGCGGCGCTTTCCCGTCCGGGTGGTTCGTCGCGAGAATGGCGCTATTGACGTTGCTGGCGAGCGCATCGTGGTCGATGAGGACGCCGACGCGGGCGTCTCGAGGCGCACGCGCTGCCAGGACGTCGAGTCCGAGATGTAGCGCTCGATACTCGGCGACGTTGTTGTCCGGCGGCGTATCCGTGGTCGCGACGCGTGCGACACGGGTGCCGTCGCGCGTTTCGATGACGGCGCCCAGTCCACCGCCCGCCTTCCGGAAGGACCCATCGGTAGCGACGTAGAAGTCACGATGATGGGTCCGCGGCGGGTGAGCGATGTGGGGTGTGGGCGACTCGTCGAACAGGTCCCGCAGGGCGGACCGGCCGTGAGCGGCCATACTCGTAGTACGAGTCGAAGGTTTCTTAAAGTTATCCCAGAAATCTCCCCGTGAGACGGAACGGTGGAACGTTTATACTTTCCATTCGCTGCATAAGATTATGCATCGGTGTACATATAACCGCATATCGGCTGGCAGATACCAATATTTATAAATAATCATCCGGTTTGCTATGGAGTATGAAGGGTGTTATCAACCAGAGCATCGATCGACGGACGTTATTGAAGCTTACCGGGGCGGCTGGGGCGACGAGCGGTCTCGGTGCGCTCGCCGGCTGTCTGGGCGACCCCGACGACGATGACGGCGACGGCGGCGACCTCGATCTTGACACGCTTACGATTACCCAGGGAGAGTTCCCAGACGTCGAAGACCCGAACGATCACATCACCGGCCCGTACTTCAACGTCTACGACCACGTCTACGAACCGTTGTTTGACGTCACGCCAGGCGAGGAACCCCAGGGCCGCATCGTCGAAGACTGGGAACACGGTGACGACGGCACGGTCGAGTTGACGATCCGCAGCGACGTCGTCTTCCACCAGGGCCAAGAGCTAACCGCGGAGGACATCGCGTTTACCCTCGAGCGACAGATCGATCCCGACGTCCCGCCGGCTTCAGATCAGGTCGCTGGACTCGGTTCGATCGAGGGCGCGGAAGCGCTCGACGACACGACCCTCGAGCTGTCCTACAGCGGGGCCGCACAGCTCGCGGAGTTCGAGTTCGGCAACTACCTGCGAGCGGTCAGTCAGGAGTGGTACGAGAACGACGCGCCGACGACCGACGACGGCGTCATCTCCGGCGAGGACGCCGAAGCGTTTAACGGCACCGGGCCGTTCCAGGTCACGGAGTATAATCCTGGTCAGAACCGGATCGTCATGGAGCCGTTCGACGACTACTGGGGCGAAGCACCGAACGTCGGCGAACTGATCTTTGAGGGCGAAACTTCCGACTCCGGTCGCGTGAGTTCATTGCTGGCTGACGAGACCAACTTCGTCGACAACGTCCAGCCCAGCGAGGTCGGGAACGTCGAAAACGACGACGACGTGCGAATCGAGGAAGTGACCTCGTTCCGCAATATCTTCCTGCCGATGAAAAACGAGGTCGAGCCGTTCGATAGTCTGGAGTTCCGCCAGGCGATGAACTACGCCGTCGACAACGAGGAAATTATCAGCGACATCCTGAACGGCTTCGGTGCCCCGATGTCTCAGCCGACGCCGCCGGAAGTCAACGGCTACAATCCGGACCTCGACCCCTACGAGCACGACCTTGAGCAAGCCGAGGAACTCGTCGAAGAAGCTGGATACACGGAGGACGACCCCGCCGACATCACGCTCACCGTCCCTGAGGGTCGGTACCTCAACGATGCCGAGGTCGGTGAACGCGCGGCCGACCAGATCGATCAGCTCCCGAACGTCGACTGTGACTTCGAATCCGTCCCGTTCGACGTGGTTTCGGAGGCGAACTCCGCCGGCGTCGACCACGAGGATATCCCCTTCTTCCTGATCGGATGGGGAGTCATCACGGGCGACGCCGACTACGGCATGTTCGGGTTCTTCCACGACGACGGTGGCGTCCAGAGCTTCCGCGACGAGGAACTGCAGACGGCCCTCGAGGAGTCACAAGTCGAGGACGATCCCGAAGAACGGGAGGCGATGCTTCAGGAGGTCAACGAGATGGCCCAGGAGAAAGCGCCGTGGGTCTTCCTCCACCAGCAACAGAGCATCTACGGGCTCGACGCCGACATCGAGTGGGACGCCCGTGAAGACGAGAGCGTCTTCGTCTGGGAGATGAGCTAACCGCCGGGTCGGCCCCGGCCTCGAATCGCGGGATGATTAGAAACGAAAACACCTTATTCAAAACAGCTAACCGCAGGACGTAAACTGAATGGCCTTTGGAAAATTTCTGATACGGCGGCTCCTACAGGGGGTGTTCGTCATTTGGGGCGTCGTGACGATCACGTTCGCCCTGCGGGCGCTCTCTCCCGGCGATCCGGTGAACTTGATTGCGGGTCAGGTTCCCGATCAGTCGACGCGAGACCAGATCCGACAGGATCTCGGCCTCGATCAGCCGATGTACGTACAGTATTTTGACTACCTTGGCAATCTGCTAACGGGGAACCTGGGGTACTCATACAATCAGCGTCGCGCAGTCAACGATATCATCGCACAGCACTTCGCAGCGACTGTCGAACTCGCCGTGGCGGCGACGATCGTCGCGGTCGTCATCGCGATCCCGCTGGGCGTCGTCAGCGCGACGCGGCGCGACCAGCCCGCGGACTACGCGGCCACGTTCGGCTCGCTCGTCGGGATCAGTACGCCGAACTTCTGGCTTGGGATCATGCTGATCCTGATCGTGGCCATGCAGGTCGGCGTCTTTCCCACGTCCGGCCGAGGGATCGCGTTCCACGAGGCGATGTACAACCTGTTCCGATACGGGTACGTCCTCGATCTGCTTTCGTGGCTCAGCTATATCACCCTCCCGGCGATCACGCTCGGAACGTACTTTACGGCGCTGATCACGCGGTTGACCAGAAGCGGCATGATCGACGAACTCGGCAAGCCGTACGTAACCGCGACGGAAGCCAAGGGGCTTCCGCGGACGCTGGTCCGGTACAAACACGTCCTCCGGAACACGCTGATCCCCATCATCACGGTGCTCGGGCTCCAGCTCGGGACGCTGATGGGTGGAGCGGTAATCACTGAGGAGGTGTTCAACTGGCCCGGACTGGGGCAGATGTTCATCACATCGCTCAGAAACGGTGACTGGCCAGTCGTCCAGGGGATCGTGCTGTTCATCGCGGTCGCGTTCGTGGTGATCAATATTCTGGTCGACGCCCTCTACGCGCGGCTGAACCCACAGGTGACTGACGAATGATTTCGGATCGAATTAAATCGAATCTGACGAACGAGTTGCGCCGGAGCCTGTTGGCAAAAGTGGGGATCGTTCTTTTCGTTTCGATCCTCCTCATGGGGCTGTTTGCGCCGGTCTTGGCAACGCACAACCCGCACGAACAGGGACACAGCGACGAGGCCGGCGCTTCGTATCCGCCGCTCGGACTGACCGACGAGATCACGATCGCCCAGGACGGCGAGCGAGTGAGCCACACCGTCGAGGGAACCAGCGAACACGTTCTCGGAACGAACAACGTCGGCCAGGACATCTATTCACGATTCCTCTACGGTGCCCGGACTTCGCTGCTCGTCGGGCTCTCAGGAACGCTGCTCGCGACCGCAATCGGCGTTCCCGTCGGTCTCACCGCTGGCTACTTCGGGGGTCGAGTCGACGACGGACTCATGCGGATCGCGGATATCATGCTGGCGTTCCCATCGCTCGTTCTCGCACTGGCGCTGATGGGTGCGTTCGGCCGAGGGACGGTCGGGATCCCCGATCCGATCGTGGCGGCCGGTTTCGCGGACGGAATGCCCGAGACGATTACGTTCCCCGGAATGGTCACGGTGGTGGTCGCACTCGTCACCTGGGTCTGGTTCGCGCGCGTCGCCCGCGGCGAGGCGATGGCGATACGCAACGAGGAGTACGTGAAGGCTGCGCGCTCGCTCGGTGCGAGCCACGCCACGATCCTACGCAAGCACGTCCTGCCTAACAGCCTCACGCCGATCATCGTGCTCGCGACGATCCAGGTCGCGGCGATCATCCTCCTCGAGAGCTCGCTCTCCTATCTCGGATTCTCCGGGACGACGCTCTCGTGGGGCTACGAGATCCAACGGGGACACGACGTGATGCGCAACCAGTGGTGGGTCGCCACCGTTCCGGGGATCGGAATCGTCCTCTCCGTGATCGGGGTCAACCTGCTCGGCGATTGGCTACGGGACGCCCTCGATCCGAACATCGAGGGCGAAGGCGCCGGAGGTGCCGGCTGACATGACTGAGGAAATTCTTCGAGTCGAGGAACTGAAGACCAGGTTCTTCACCGACGAGGGTCAGGTGAACGCAGTAGACGGGGTCGACCTCTCGATCGACCGCGGCGACACGTACGGAATCGTCGGCGAGAGCGGCAGCGGGAAGAGCGTCACGGCCCGCTCGATCATCGACCTGATCGAACCGCCCGGCGAGATTACCGACGGGGAGATCTGGTACCGCGAACCCGACCTCGCCGCTGCGATCGGCGACGACTACCCGGACGCTATCGACGGCGATCGGATAGACCTCCTCCGGATACCGCCGTCGGTTCGCCGCTCCCTGCGCGGATCGAACTTCAGCATGATCTTTCAGGACCCCCAGAGCAGCTTCAACCCGACCATCACCGTCGGCGAGCAGATCGCCGAGGCGGTGGAGGTTCAGCGGCGTGCGAGCGCCAACCCCCGGTCGACCCGCGCTCGATCGGAGCAGTACACGCTGACATCGATGATTCTCGGGTCGATGTTCTCCTCGAGGCGGTACGTCTCGCCGGAGAGCCGCGAGCGGGCGATCGAACTGCTCGAACTGGTCGGCATTCCCGACCCTATCGAGCGGGCCGACCAGTACCCACACGAGTACTCCGGCGGGATGCTTCAGCGGGCGATGATCGCCCAGGCGCTGGCGGGCGAGCCCGACGTGCTGATCGCCGACGAGCCGACGACGGCGCTCGACGTCACCATTCAGGCCCAGATTCTCGATCTGCTCGACGAACTCCAGGCGGAGATGGGAATGACGATCCTCCTTATCACGCACAACCTCGGCGTCGTCGCTCGCATGTGCAACCGCGTCGGGGTCATGTACGCGGGCGAGATCGTCGAACGCGGCACGCTCGAGGATGTCTTCGACGATTACGTCCACCCCTACACGGCGGGTCTGCTCGGCTCGGTCCCTGATATGGAGGGTGGGGGCGGCCGTCTCCAACCGATCTCGGGGAACGTTCCCAGCCTGCTGGACCACGAGATGGGCGATCGGTGTCACTTCGCGGATCGGTGTCCGAAGGCCATGGAGGACTGCCTGAACCATCCGCCCGAGTATCCGGCGAGCGGCAGCGACCATCACGCGGTGCGGTGCGTGCTCGCCGAAACGGGGTACAACGATGGAAGGGCGTTGCCCGACGACTACTTCGACGGGACGGACCGCCCGGCCGGAGACAAGCACGTCGGTCCCGACGACCGAGACGAGGACTCCGACGACGAACGGCAACATCCGCCGGCCGAAACTACCGGAGGTGAACACCAGTGAGCACCGGCGAGCCGCTCGTCCGCGTCGACAACCTCGAGAAGTACTTCTGGGAGAACGACTCGATCCTCGACCGGCTGCTGGGCGACGATCCGGTGCCCGTCCGCGCCGTCGATGGCGTGAGCCTCGACATCTATCGCGGGGAGACGCTCGGACTCGTCGGCGAATCCGGCTGCGGGAAGTCGACGGCCGGCGAGACCCTCCTCCGGCTGCAGGAGCCGACGGACGGACGCGTCGAGTTCGAGGGTGCGAACGTCTACGACATGGACGGCAGCGACCTCGACGACTTCCGGCGCGAGGCACAGATCGTCTTCCAGGATCCGTTCTCGAGTCTCGACCCCCGAATGACGGTCGGGAGCATCGTCAGGCAGCCACTCGACATCCACGACGTGGGGACGAAAGCCGAGCGACGGGATCGGGTCCAGAAGCTCCTCGAGCGCGTCGGCCTCTCGGCCGATCAGTTGGATCGCTACCCCCACGAGTTCTCCGGCGGCCAGCGCCAGCGAATCGGGATCGCCCGCGCGCTGGCGCTCGAGCCCGACTTTCTGGTGCTCGACGAGCCGACGTCGGCGCTCGACGTCTCGGTGCAGGCCCAGGTGCTGAACCTGCTCGACGACCTGCAAGCGGAGTTCGATCTGACCTACCTGCTGATCAGCCACGACCTCTCCGTGATTCGCCACGTCTGTGATCGCGTGGCCGTGATGTACCTCGGCGAGATCGTCGAGATCGGGCCCGTCGGCGATCTGTTCGAGGACCCGAGACACCCGTACACGCAGGCCTTGCTCGAAAGCGTCCCACGCGCCTCGACGGACGAACGCGAGCGCGAGCGAGAGACGCTCGCCGGTGACGTGCCGTCGCCGCGGAACCCGCCGAGCGGGTGTCGGTTCCGGACGCGGTGTCCGATGGTGATCCCGCCAGAAGACCTCGATATCGAGCAGGATACCTATCGCGAGCTCATGACCGTCCGTCAACGAATCGAAAGCCGCGACGTCTCGCTCGAGTCCGTCGGCGACGACGGCCGGTTCGAGCGCGGCGAGGACGGCGTACCCGCCGAGGACGTTCCCGGGTTCGTCGCGGCACTGAAGGAGCGATTGCTCGACGAGACCCTCCCGCCGCGTCACGACGAAATTCTCGAGGAAGCCCTGGCAGAACTGGCCGACGAGAACTGGGACGCCGCCGCCGATCGGCTGCGGGCGTCATACGAGAGCGTCTGCGAACGGGACTCCCCCGAACTCGAAACCGAGGACCATCCGGTCGCCTGCCACCTCCACGGCGAGGCCCGCGAGCGAACTGCCGACCCGGATTCGTGGACCTGACGGAGTCCGTGAATACCGGGCCGGAGAATGGCGGGCTTACAGAACCCATGAATCGGTGGTATGACCCACTGAAACGGCCGAAAGTAGCGTAACCGGTGCCAACATAGCGTCGACCGTTCGGATCGGGGAGCCAATCTGTGTTGGCAGCAGGTGTAATATGGCCCAGGCTGTTGTACGGGTATGAACGACGCGAGCGCCAGCCGAATGGAAGCCGCCTGTTCCCTCCTCGCCGAGTCCGAGCGCCGGTTCCTGCTGTACCAGTTGGTGGAACACCGAGACGCGAACATCGAGGACGTCGTCACCGGGATCGCAGCCTGGGAGCTCGACGTGCGTCCGGCGGAGATCGACAAGGAGACCAGACAGCGGGTCTACGTCTCGCTGGTGCACAACCACCTGCCACGACTCGCCGATTACGACATCATCGAGTACGACCTGCGAAGCGGCGACATCGTGCTCACCGACGGCTTCGAGGAGATCAAGCCGCTGTTAGAGCAGTTCAAGCAGACCGAAGCGGAGCCCGAGATTCGCGAGCTACCCCCGCTCTGAGCCGGCGTCTTCGTTCGACAAGGAGTTTCGCGTCGCCGCCGTTTTCGACGGATTGCCGACGCTCGAGAGGCGTTCGATTATCCTTTCCACGAGTCGAGAGCTGCGGTTCGGTCTCGGCGTCGTTCGTTTCGAACCGAAACACGTAGGATGGTACTGGCGAGACGTTCCGTGTGAGCCGATATCGAAATCTCGGACTCTTTCTGGCCCTCGCAGCGATCTGGGGGAGCGCGTTCGTCGCGATCAGTGCGGGGCTCGATCACTTCCCGCCGGTGTTGTTCGCGGCGCTACGATACGACATCGCGGGCGTGCTCATGCTCGCGTACGCAGCCTACGCCGTCGACGACTGGTACCCGCGGGGGCGTAGCGAGTGGCTACTGGTCGCCGCCGGCGCCGTCTTGTTGATCGCGGCCTATCACGCGTTTCTGTTCGTCGGTCAGCAACACACCACCGCAGCCGCGGCGGCGATCGTCGTCAGCCTCTCGCCCGTGCTGACCACCGGGTTCGCCCGCGTGTTCGCCCCTTCGGACGCGCTCTCGGCGGTCGGTGTCGTCGGCCTACTCGTCGGACTGGTCGGCGTCGGCATCATCGCTCGCCCGGACCCGTCGAACCTGCTGACGGCGGACGTCGTCGCGACGCTGCTCGTCTTCTGTGCGGCGGCCGCGTTCGCGCTGGGGAGCGTCCTCACGCGCACAATCGAGGCCGACCTCCCGATCGAGACGATGGAGGCCTGGTCGATGATCGGCGGCGCACTCCTCATGCACCTCGTCAGTCTCGGACTCGGTGAATCGATCGAGCCCGCGGCGTGGACTCACCCCGAGGCGCTCGGGGCGCTCGGCTATCTCGCGGTCGTCGCGAGCGCGATCGGCTTTCTCCTCTACTTCGACCTGCTCGAGCGACTGGGGGCCGTCGAGATCAACATGGTCTCCTACGTCGCCCCGATATTCGCGGCGGTCGTCGGCTGGTTCTATCTCGGCGAAGTCATCGACGCGACGACCGTCGTCGGCTTCGGTCTGATCGCGGTCGGCTTCGTGCTCGTCAAACGGCAGGCGCTGCGCGAAGAGTTCGGGCACGCGGTGCGGTGGCGCTCGAGCGAGTGACGGGCGTCCGGCGGCCGAGTTACCGATCGCGCGACTGCCGGCGGCGGTGGGTGTGTCCGACGTACAGCGCAGCGAGGTTCACCGAGAGGAGCGCGAGAAAGAGCAGGGCCTGAAACGGCGTCGACAGGCCGACCGCGAGCAACGGCAGGTACAACACCGGGAGCACGATCGCTCCCCAGAACCCGGCCACGCGAATCGGTTTCGCGACTGAGGGTGCGACGTCCTCGAGCGTCCGGTCGCCGGTCGACGGTTCGGGACTCGACTCGAGGTCGGGATCGTCCCGGTCGCCGGTTGGCTCGCGCTCGTCGCGGTGCTGGTCGTCCGTCGACTCGAGGGAGGCGTCGGCCGAGTCGCTGGCAGTGGAGGGTTTCGACATCGATTTGGGCGAGTTCGTCTCACGTATCCGACGGTCAGTACATATAACGCGACGAACGTTTGACAATCATATGAGGAATTCACCGTCGATAAGAGCGCCCTGAACGAACACCTTCGGTTTCGGGCCGTAGATCGGTCAGTCGACGATGGCGACGAATCGTGACAGCGTCGCGTTGCAATCGGGATCTACCGTCGCTAAGGCCCGATTACAGTACAGTCCAGCGTGGTATTGTTCGGGCCGTGCCACTTCGTTGTCAGCGAGAGCGCGATCCTCGCCGACCGTACGGTGGCGGTCGAATGGGGAGCGGATACTCGACGAAAATCGCAAAAATCGGCGTTGATCGACAGCGCGTCAGCTCACTGGAAGCCGATGCGGCTGCCGCGTCGGCCCGTTGGCCCGGGCCCGCCGGAGCCGCCGCCCTGGAACTCCTCTTCGATCTGCTCGTAGTACTCGAGGATGTCGTCCGTGATCGTCGGTCGGACGTTCTCCATCGCCTGTCGGAAGTGGCGCATCTCGACGATGTCGGCCTCGTGGTCCTCTCGCAGGGCCTCGATGGCCGACTCTCGAGCGATCGACTCGAGGTCGCTGCCGACGTAGCCGTCCGTGATCTCCGCGATCTCGCGGAGGGTCACGTCGGCCGCCAGCGGCGTGTTCTGCGTGTGGATGTCGAGGATCCGCTCTCGGCCGTCGACGTCGGGTTCGCCGATCATGACGAGTCTGTCGAACCGACCCGAGCGCAGGAGCGCGGGATCGATCATGTCCGGGCGGTTCGTCGCGCCGATGACCATCACGTTCTCCATCTCCTCGAGCCCGTCGAGTTCGGTCAGCAGCTGGTTGACGACCCGCTCGGAGACGTTCGAGCCGGTTTCGCCGCCCCGACCCGGTGCGAGCGCGTCGAGTTCGTCGAAGAAGATCACCGTCGGGGAGACCTGCCGCGCCTTGCGGAAGGTCTGGCGGATGGCCTTCTCCGATTCGCCGACCCACTTGCTGAGCAGCTGCGGGCCGCGCACCGAGATGAAGTTCGCGTTCGTCTCGTTGGCGACCGCTTTCGCCATCAGCGTCTTCCCGGTGCCCGGCGGGCCGTACAGCAGGACGCCGGCCGGCGGATCGACGCCGAGCCGCTCGAACCGCTCGGGGTTGTTCAGCGGCCACTCGACGGACTCCTGGACCTGCTCTTTGGCGTCGTGGAGCCCGCCCACGTCGTCCCAGGAGATCTTCGGTAACTCGACGAGCACCTCCCGCATCGCGGAGGGTTCGACCTCGTTGAGCGCGCCGCGGAAGTCCTGGCGCTTGACGATCATCCGGTCGATCAGGCTCGGCGGGATGTCCTCCTCGTCGAGATCGATCTCCGGCAGGTATCGACGCAGCGCCTTCATCGCGGCCTCTTTCGTCAGCGACTCGATGTCGGCACCGACGAAGCCGTGAGTCTCGTCGGCCAGGTGGCCGAGTTTGACGTCGTCGGAGAGGGGCATGCCGCGGGTGTGGATCTGGAGGATCTCCTCGCGACCCACTTCGTCCGGCACGCCGATCTCGATCTCGCGGTCGAATCGGCCCGGCCGTCGGAGGGCGGGGTCGACCGAATCGACGCGGTTGGTCGCCGCGATGACGATAACCTGGCCTCGTGCCTCGAGGCCGTCCATCATCGTCAGCAGCTGGGCGACGACGCGGCGTTCGACCTCGCCCGTGACGTCCTCCCGTTTCGGCGCGATCGAGTCGAGTTCGTCGATGAAGATGATCGACGGCGACTCCTCGCTGGCGTCCTCGAAGATTTCCCTGAGTTGCTGTTCGGACTCGCCGTAGTACTTCGAGATGATCTCCGGCCCCGCGATGGAGAAGAAACTCGCGGAGGTTTCGTTGGCGACCGCTTTCGCCAGCAGGGTTTTCCCGGTCCCCGGCGGCCCGTGGAGCAGGACACCCTGTGGCGGCTCGATCCCCAACTTCTTGAAGATCTGCGGGTGTTTCATCGGGAGTTCGACCATCTCCCGGACGCGTTGAATCTCGCCCTGGAGACCGCCGATATCCTCGTAGGTGATCCCGCCGCCGGTCTTCTCGAAGCCGCTGATCGGCTCCTCGCGGAGTTCGACGTCGGTGTCCTCGGTGATCAACACGACGCCCTCCGGCTCCGTCTCGACGGCGATGAGCGGAATCGCCTGGCCTGGCGACCGCATGAATGGATGATTCGTCGAGGACATGACCGGGACGATGTCGCGGCCGACTACCGGCCGTTTGAGGATCTGGCGTTTCACCATCCCCGCCGCATCGGAGCCGAACTGGACCGACGCCTCTTCGGGGGGTGCGAGCGTGAGTTTGTCCGCCTTCGTCGCCTCTGCCTTGCGGATCGTCACTCGCTCGCCGATCCCCACGTCGGCGTTCTGACGGGTGAAGCCGTCGATCCGGACGGTGTCGGTGTTCCAGTCCTGCCGGTCAGCACGCCACACCTTCGCCGCGGTGGTGTCTGCACCTTCGATCTCGATGATGTCGCCCGGACTCAGCTTCAAATGCAACAGCGTGTCCGGGTCGAGTCGGGCGATACCACGACCCGAGTCGTTCGGGTACGCCTTCGCAACCTCCAGTTGAACTTCATTCATGATTCGGGGTAGACGGTGATGTCTTTCACTCCGCTTCGTGAGCGGATAGGTTTTTTGCTAGCCTTCACCGTATAGTATGCTAAGTGCTACCATATGTATGTGTGGCTGGAACGTACATAGCTGTACCGGCATCGGTTGGTTTTGGGGCTACCAACAGTTCGCGTAAGCACCGAATACGGCGGCGTCCTCGCGACGAGCAGATGCCTTTTTGACCGTGCCACCCCGCCACCTACCTATGAGCATTCTCGCGTTCGACGGCCGCATGGGCGCAAGCGGCGATATGATCCTCGCCGCCTTGCTCGACGCCGGGGCCGATCCCGACGCCCTCGAGTCCGTCACCGACGCCCTCGAGGTGGAGTACCGGGTCGACGAGACGGTCAAGTGCGGCATCTCCTCGACGACCGTCGACGTCTACCTGACCGATCGTGACGATGGCGGTCACGACGGCCACGATCACGACGCCGAGCACGGCCACGCGGACGAGCACGACGGGAGCGAACACTCCCACGAGCACGCCGATCACGCTCACGGCCACGGAGACGGACACAGTCACGAGCATAGCCACGACCACGGAGACGGGGACGAACACGGTCACGACCACGCCGACGGGGACGAACACGGTCACCAGCACTCTCTCGACGACGGAGACGACCACGTCCACGCCGAAGGCCACGGCCCCCACCGGAGCTACCTCGAGGTCTGCGAGATCGTCGAGAACATGGGTCTCGAGCCGGCGATCGAGCGCGACGCGCTCGCGATCTTCGAACTGCTCGGCGAGGCCGAGGCGAGCGTTCACGGCGAGTCACTCGAGGAGATCCACTTCCACGAGGTCGGCGCCGACGACGCCATCGCTGACATCGTCGGGGCCGTGTTGCTGTGTCACGACCTCGGGCCCGACGAAATCGTCACGACGCCGCTCGCGACGGGTGGCGGCAGCATCTCGATGAGCCACGGCGAGTACCCCGTCCCGACGCCGGCGGTCGTCGAGATCGCCCAGCGTGCCGACTGGTCGCTTCGTGGCGGTCCCGTCGAGACCGAACTCCTGACGCCGACGGGGGCCGCAATCCTGGGCCACCTCGCCGACGGCGTGGAATCGCTGCCGTCGCTCGACCTCGAAACCTCGGGCTATGGCGCCGGCGGTTACGATCTCGATCCACACCCGAACGTCCTCCGAGCGCTGGTCGGCGACGGCAGCGGTCGGGGGGCGCTGGCGAAGGACGATATCGCCGTCCTCGAGACGAACCTCGACGACGCGACGCCGGAGGTCCTCGGCGGCCTTCAGGACACGCTCTCGGACGCGGGCGCGAGAGACGTCTCGATCCTGCCGGCCACGATGAAGAAGTCCCGGCCCGGCCACCTCGTGAAGGTGATCTGTAAGCCCGAAGATCGGGAGCGAGTGGCTCGAGCGCTGGCCGAAGAGACCGGAACGCTCGGCGTTCGGGACGCCGGCGCGACCCACCGCTGGATCGCCAGTCGGGAGTTCGAGACGGTCGAACTCGAGGTCGAGGGTGAGACGTACGAGGTGACGGTGAAAATCGCGAGCGACGTGGATGGCGAAGTGTACGACGTGAGTACCGAGTACGACGACGCGCGGGCCGTCGCCGCCGAAACGGGCGTGGCGATTCGCGAGGTGATTCACCGCGCAGAGACGGCTGCTCGAGACGCTCTGACGGACCACGGCCGGTAGTGAAAGAGGCGGCGGCGTGTGGAATCGGGAGCCCGTAGCAGCGCGTCGTCTGTGTCGAAATGCGCGCGTAACTGCGCCCTATCCAGCTCGTATCCTCCTCGTTCCGGTGGCTCGCTCGCCGCGGCCGTTCCCACATGCCGAGGGGTCGTGACTTCGACAGCCGTCGTTCGGACGGCCGGGCCTTTTCGGACTGATTTCCGGAGCGAAAGCAGCCGTTCGCGCGGCGAACAGTTCTGTCGATTTATTGTCCGATGTGGGTGACGTGTGGGTGCCCTCGAGGCAACCATGAGACGGATATCACAGCGGTACGGAACGATCGGACGGACAGTGTTCGTGATCGCGATTGCGGCAGGGTTGCTCGCGTTGAGCGGCGCCGGAACGGCAGCGGCCCAATCTACGACCGTCGAGGACGGTGACGACGCGGTGGAGGAGGCGAGCGCGACCGTCACCGAGGAGGAGACGATCAGCGAGGTCACCGAACAGGAGACGGTCGATATCAGTGAGGAGACGGAGGAATCCACGGACGGGACTGACTCGTTCGAGGATATCTCGGTCGATCCGGTGACGCCAGAAATTCCGGATCTGCCGGCGATCTGACGGGGTCGGTTGACACGTAGTCCGAGACCGTCGGCGAGGGGCCGTTCGGAATCGGTCGCCGTGCTCTCGTACATTTTTTGTCGGGTGGAGTGTCGTGAGTGCCGACGAGACCGACACCCATCTCAGCTGCGACGGTACTCGAGAAGAGACAGGAGCCTCGAGATGCACGCGATAGCGTGGCTGCTATAGTAACAACTGAAACGAGTTACACACTGATCGCATAGCTCGCGGGTCGTTCCTCCCCGCTCGTTTGTCGCGGTTCTCGCCCTTCGGGTACCGAATCGCGCTACTGTCGTGCGATCAGGTGTGCATTGACTTTCAGTGGCTACTGGCTCGAGCGCCCGACTGCTGCCATCGAACAGTTCTCGACGACGACCGAATTCAGTCGTCGTCGCCGTCGTCGATATCGATCGACGTTCCGGACGAAATGTTCGTCGATTGTGACGTGTTCGTCGTGGACTGGGTGACCACCGAGCTGGTGGTCGAACTCGTCGTAGACTGAGTGACGTTCGCGGTCGCGTCGGCTGACGACTGAACCACCGTCGTCGACTCCGAATGTGTCTCGCTATCGGATACTGCCCTCATGGAGACCGAAACGTCGGCTTCAGCGTCGGTGATCACCTCGATGGTAGTGGTTCCAGCATCGGCGTCGGGCGTGTGGACCACTACCCCCCACGGGAACGTCGCCGTCTCGGCTTCCGCGTCGGTGTCGGCTCGCTCCGCCGGAGGAGCGTCCGCCACGTTGGCGGCTGTCGTCACCGAGAGCGAGATGCGTCCCTCGGACTCGGCGAGTATTTCGACGTTCGTGTCGCCCGATTCGGGATCGGTCTGGTGGGTAATCGTTCCCCACGAAAAGTCGGTCGTTGTCATATCAGTTGCAGGGTTTCCGGGTTGTCCGTTGGCGTGATCCTCGGTGAGCGTGGTCGCTTTTGGTTTGGGAACCGTAACTCCTTGAACCATCGACAGCGAAACTCACACCGGATCACGACTGCTGTTCGTTGGACCGTGTCGAGTCGTCTGGCGATCTCTCGCTACCTCGTCAATGCAGATGGTTCGGTTTGAACCGTGGGGATCGTTTTCCCAGTACTCGGTCGCTACTACGCGGCTCGCGACCCATGACGAACGGGCGTTCGGAAGCTCGAGCGACCGTGCAACCGCGCACCTCTCGGTCGGCATCGTACGAGACGGTTCGAAACGGTGGCTGCTGCTCGAGGTCGTATCGGCGGCAGTCGAATTCGCAGGTCCACCGGACAGTGGGTAGTATTGCCGTTCGGAATCCAGATACAGCCGTCTTGATTCGGATTCTCGCCGGCTGGTTGCGGAGTCCGTTTCTAGCCGATAGAAACGTGTCTGAACGGGTCAGTTGGTTTAGTTTGAGCGGATCCGGGGGGTTAGCTGGTATTCGCTATCCGCACACGTGATACGGCGTATCGCCTCGCCGTTTTCGGTCACACTGATCGCTCTGGGGTGCGGTAAAATAAATAAATTGGAATAACCGTTGCAGCTCCCAATTACAGGATCAGGCCGAAGCCGTTGTCGAAGTCATCGACATCGATGTTGACATCGACACCAACACCGGCGTCACCACCGTCGCCACCGTCGCCGCCTTCAGCGGCCGTGGTCGCGTCTGCGTCAATTGCGTTACCCTGCTCGACGTCCTGAGACTGCCCCACAGCAGCCGTGGACTCGGACACAGCCGTGGACTCAGCGCCACCGGCAGCGAAGTCATCAGCCGCACCTTTGTCCTTCGGGTCGTGTTTGTCGTTTGCAGCAGCCTGTCCGTCGCCGTCACTCACTGCGGCCGACGTTGCAGTCGACTCTGAGCTAGCCTCTCCGACCTGCTGGTTCGCGTTAGTCTGATCGAAGTCCTGCACCGTTGCTGCAGCCGCATCGCCACCGTCGCCACCGTCACCAGCTGTGATGTTGTCGGTGTCAATATTGATGTCCTGTGCTGCAGCAGTTCCTGCGAACCCCATAAACATGAGGCCGCCGACCATTGCTACCGTCAGTGTAACTGCGAGTGCTCGATTCATTTGTGTTAGGTCTGGCACCCATCACAGCACACCGAATCGCTCGCGGATGCTGTGACGCGTTGCCCAGTCGGGACGAATCACCGACTCCCACTTATACCCGGAGAACGGTTACGGGAGGAATAGCTGGTTTAACGGATCGAACAGTGCCGTTTAGTCATTGTACGTGAGAATACACGTTCGGATCGGTGCTATTTGGTTACGCGAACGGGAGTGTTGCTCCGCCGTCGTCGTTCGTCTGATGAGCGTCTGCATTTGCACACGAGGCCCGTACCACTGATCGAACGCATGGAGCCGACAGTCACCGGCCGGCCGACAACCCAGTTGCTGCCTCCGAATGCGATCGACGTGCAGTTCGCGTGCCCAACCGTTTTTCGACGCGAGCCCCAACGAGCCGCCGAGACGGCGCCAGGAGCCAGTCGGGAGACATCGATCGGATAGCTATCGCCGCCGACGAGACGCAGGGCAGCCGAGAAACCGCCGTGTTTTGCGACCAGATACGACGGTTGGCAGCCGGGTCTTGACGATCGAACAGTTCGGTATCAGGTGGCCTCGTGACGATCACAGTGGACAGCCGGTACCGTCTGCGGGTGATATGGGCGGCGGTTTCGTCGACCGTCATCCGTACCGGCGCTCGGGTGCGTCGGGTTCGCTGGCGGCCAATCGCTCGACGCTGCCGGATTTTCCTTTGTACCCGGTCCTCGAGTGAACGGGGAGCGGTCGTCTTCCGAAACGCCGATACGAGTGGACTGGCAGACGGCAACCGTCACGGCGCTCACCCTCGCTCTCCGCTCACTCGAGCGAATCTGCGTTCGACGTGTTTCGTACGCACAGACCGCTTCGATCGGCCGATTTCTCACCTCTATAGATTACGACGGAGCCACCGCGACGAGCGACAGCGAGCTCCTTCCTCGAGTCTGGGAATCATAGAGTGAGAGCGGGCGCTCACTGATTGACGGCGTTCTGGGGCACCGATCGCCGGCGAAAAAAGGAATGATAGGGGCGGTTCGATAACCGCTACGACTACCGATTACAGGAGTCCAGCGAGGAGGAGGTCGATGTCGATACCGACATCGACACCGGCGTCACCGCCGTCGCCACCATCGCCGCCAACAGCGATCGTGGTTGCGTTCGCTTCTATGGCGTTCCCTTGGTTGACGGTCTGACTCTGGGCGACGACAGCTTCGGAACTGCTGCCTGCAGCAGAGTCAGCCCCACTACCGACTGCGTACGACTCCGCAGTCGACGTCGAGTCAGCTACGCCAACCTGTGCGTTTTGATTCGTCTGATCGAACTCCTGCACCGTCGCCGCAGCCGCATCGCCACCATCGCCACCGTCACCACCAGTGATGGCGTCGGTGTTGACGTTGATATCCTGTGCCGCGGCGCTTCCTGCGGCTCCCACGAATAAGAGGCCGCCGACCATTGCTACCGTCAGTGTAACTGCGAGTGCTCGGTTCATTGTTTCGTTCTGGAACGCATTACAGCTATGCGACACTGGGTTCCGGTACCAATGGTGCTGCGACGCGTTGACCAGTCGAGACGTATCACTGACTCCTACTTATACCCGGAGAACGGTTACGGGGAGGAATACCCGGTTTAACGGGTTGAACGGTCCATTTTGTAGTCACTGCGCGTGAGGGGCCATTGCTACCTGTTCGGCATTCTTCACCTACGTGGACAGATACGGTTCCATTCGCGGGTGTTCGTCGGGTAGGCACCTGTTTCGGCACTCGAACTCGGACCCCCGCTCGAACGGATAGAGTCGCCGTCCGACGTCGGCCGATACTCCACTCGAGGCCGTCGAAAGCGATCGACGCGTATTTTACCCGTTCCTGGACGCGAGCTCGCAGCGAGATTCCGAGACGCTGCCGGACCCCAGTCGAGAGACGTCGATCAAGAGTCACAGCCGGCGAAAAATACGGCCTCGAGAGATGGACCTGTCTCGATGACTCGGTGCAAAACCGCGGCCGAACGGAGCCTCAACGATTGACCAACTCAGATTGCAGCGGAGATTCGGCACCAGTTCCGTCGATTCCAGCACGGTTTCCTCGACTGCGATCCGTGGCGATGTGGCATCTCCAGAACACATCGCGTTCTGACGGTGAGTCGAATTAGTCATCTGCTGACCGTAGAGCGCTTTGCGTTCTAAAAGCCTGCACGAGAGCTCTGTACTCGTGTACATCGATACGTCTGCTGTCAGCCGTCCCTCGTTCTTTGCTCGTCGGTTACTGCACCAATCTACGGCGAGTTGCGGTAGTTGGTTCTCGAAACACAAGACTAGCAGCTCCGCGGCAGTCGATGGCACACGTCGAGGCCCTTTGCGACCCGCTCTCGCTCACATCGCTCGAACGAATGGATCCCGACGCTGTTTGCGACCGAGTCTCCTCGGTGAGTGCCGGAGAGTCTCCCACGTCAGCCGAACGAGGGGTGGATAGTTCGATTACTCGTGCGGTGGTGGAGTCACGTCAGAGAGATTAGTACGATCGCCGACGAATCTGAAACGCCAGGGGCCCACAATAGACGGCGGTTGTTGCGGCCGTCGTAGGAACACGCCAGGCAGTAAGCGGAAAAGTAGATCACGAAAACGTGAACGGAGATAGGGCTACGGCCACTAGTATGTGAGTATCGATTACGGAGCGAATGGCTATCGGCTTGTTGGTTACTACCGGCTCTAATGTACCGACCGCCTCAAAAAATTCGGATCGTTAGGGAATGGTCAGATAATCGGCGCGGTTATCGATTAGGTGTCGCCGTTGTTGTCGTTGTCATCGTTGTCGCCGTTGTCACCGTTGTCGTCACCGAAATCGAGATCGACACCGACATCGACACCGGCGTCACCGCCAGCGCCACCATCGCCGCCAAGGGCGATCGTGGTCGCGTCTGCGTCAATGCTGTTTACTTGGTTGACGTTCTGATCCTGTTCGACGACAGCAGCGGAACTACTGCTTGCAGTAGAGTCAGCCCCAGAACCGGCTGCGAGCGAATCCGCAGTCGATGTGGAGTCAGCTACGCCGACCTGTGCATTTTCGTTAGTTTGATCGAAGTCCTGCACCGTCTCGGCAGCCGCATCGCCACCGCTGCCACCGTCACCGGCAGTGATCTCGTCGGTGTTGATGTTGATATCCTGTGCTGCAGCGGTTCCTGCGAACCCCATAAACATGAGGCCGCCGACCATTGCTACCGTCAGTGTAACTGCGAGTGCTCGATTCATTTGTTAGGTCTGGCACGCATCACAGCTCCCAGATCACTGTGGTCGCTGAGACGCGTTGCCCAGTCGGGACGAATTACTGACATGCACTTATATCCGGAGAACAGTTTCAGTGGGAATCGTTGATTTAGCAGGTCGAAAACGTACTATTAGTTACGATCGACGAGTCTCTGCCCTACTTATGTGTGATTCTATCACTTCTACATTGATATTTCTGTCTCCGCTACTCCTTTTCATCACCGGCCTCGGTTCGCCGCGCCGTCCCCGAAACTGATCGCTGACAACGGTTCCGATGCTATTTCGTACGGGCTAACATATCAGTTTTCGTGATGAAACAGTACTTGTTTCGTAGAACGTTCGGGAGACGTGACATCGTCGTCGCCCGTACTGTATCGTGGGTTATCGGTTTCTCGAGAGCCCATCCGATGGCGGGAGCAGTCTCCGGCCGGCACTTGCGTTACGTCAGCGCAGACGCTCCCCGTCACAGCCGTCGTCGACCTCCAGAACGATTCAGCACGCCGATTCAGTGTCTCGCCAACACGTCGCGCGCTCGAACGTCGCCGTCGGAGGCGTAGCGCCCGTTCTCGAGGGCCCGACGGACACACGGCTCACTGGGACGAGATTGCCACGATCGTTTGAGAGTCGCTTTTCCGTGAAAAAAGTGTTTGGCGCTCGATCCTGTATCCGTGGCCATGAACCGACGCGACATCATCAGTCTTGGTGCCGGTGTCTGTGTCAGCGCCATAGCCGGCTGTCTCGGGAGGACCGCGGATTCCGCGGACGGTGGGTCCGACAACGAGTCGCTGTGGGCCGACGAAGGGGAGAACACGTCGAACGGGGAGTCGTCGGCGGACGAGCCACTCGAGCGGATCGTGATCGGCGACGAGTCGGAGACGGACGCGGCGTACTCGCTCTACGTCCGGAACGCGTCGGACGACGAGCGGTCGGTCGAGATCCAGATCGAACACGACGAGGAGACCGTTCTCGATCGGACCGAAGACGTTCCGGCCGAGGCGTATCTCGAGGTCGCCCTGGTCGATTCGGGGACCTACGAGACGACCGTGGAGTCCGAGTCCAGTCAGAGTTCGGTGTCGATGACGCCACCGAGTGGCGACTGCGAGGAGTCACGGACGGTCATGACGCTCGGGGACGGCGGCATCGGCGTCGACACGTCGATAGTATGTTGAGCGAGGGAGTTCGTCGTCGTATCGGTCGAACGGACGGACCGCGAGGGGGCGATGGGAAGAACCGTTTCGGGTCGCGTAAGCATCCGGTAATTATGTGGTCCCACGGTGTGGCCGGTGGCATGCATCCGTTCCGACGCTCGACGCGGAATGACACTCCGTCGAGTCGACGACGCGACGGCGGGACGAACAGGGAGGCTGCAACTGGCGTACTTTCTACTTTGGGACGTTGCAACGGGACAGCGAGTGGACGGTCGGTCGCGGCTGGCTCGCTCGAGTATCGCCAGCAGAACGAACTGCCGGCATCGCGGACGTCTCCGTGTCGCCGCGCCGGCCGCCTCTCGAGTGATCCATGCCGCTGATCGACGACGACGGGAACCTCTTCGGAGCCGTCAACGTCATCGACGCGATCGTCGTCGTCGTGTTACTCGCCGTGGTCGTCGCGGGAATCGCGGTCGTTGCGGCCCTGGGCGGCGGCGAGTCGGAGACGCGGTACGCGACGATCGAACTCGAGAACCAGCCCGACTACGTCGTCGAGCGGATGGATGAGGGCGACGTCGCGACGTTCGACGGCTCCGAGGACTCGATTACCGTAACCGACGTTCAAATTACCCCGTCACCGGCGGACGAAGGGAACAGCAGCCAACCGGACGTAACGATCCGCGCAGAGGTCGACGGCGAACGGATCGAGGACGAGGATCGGGAGGAGGATCGGTTCCAGGTCGCCGGTAATCCGCTCATGCTCGGCAACGAGATCCAGCTCAATATGGGGACGTACACCACGACCGGCACGGTTTCGGACCTCGGCCAGGAGGGGGAGACGCTCTCGGACGCCGAGGCGACCTCCACCACGCGGGCGGCGGTCGAACTCGAGAACGTCCGGCCGTCCGTCGCGGACGGGTTGGGAGAGGGCATGACCGAGACGATGCGCGGCGAGACCGTCGCGACCGTCGAGGACGTCGAGAGCGAGCCGGCGTCCGTCGTCTTACAGAGCGAGGACGGCAACATCTACGAGCGCGAGCACCCGCAGAATCGGGATGTGACGATGGTCGTCGAGTTGCAGACGACGGAAACCGAGACCGGCATCGAGTTCCGGGGTGAGCGACTCGGCGTCGGCTCGTCCATCGTCCTCAACTTCGACGGAATGAACGTTCAGGGCGAGGTGTCCGCGGTTGAGTAACGAGCTCGAGTCCGCGCGGGATCGGTCGGTCGTTTTGCGGGTGGTAAGGAGAGGTGGTGATCGAGTTCGATCGGCAGTCGGGGGGTCCGTGTTCGTGCAGGTGGGTTTGGATCGGGTCTCGAGCGTTCGGAATCGGGACGAGTCCGTTGGTGGGAGTCGACTCGAGCGCGCGCGTGAGGGGTCTCGGGCGCTTTCGGTGGTCTCGGGGAGTAAGGTGGTCTCGAGCGGGGTCGCTTTCGGGGATCGGATCAGGCAGTGGCGAGGTGAGTCGCGGCTCGTGGGTGTTGGTGCGGAGGGTCGAGACGTGGTGGAGTCGTCGTTTGCCTACCGGTGGCTCACCTCGGAGCCCGATCCGGAGGTGATCGTCATCGATCTCCGCGAGACGCGAGCGTTCGGGCCGCTGATTCGAGGGGTGGATCGCGGTGTGAGTGAGTTTACGGCGCGGAGTCGAACGTCGACCGTCGTGGGTGCCTTAGGATGGGTTGGGTCGGCGATTCGGGCACGACCGATTCAGGTCGTGAGTGCGGTCGTGTTGGCCATGGTGGTCATGTCGTTGGTTCTGATGGTACGTGTCGGATCGGTCTCACAATCGTTGCTTCTCGGACAGCTGCTGGTCGCCGGGCTGGCCGCGCTCGGGCTTCGGTCGCGGGCGAGTTTAGGGGCGTTACTCGAGACTCGAGTCGGACGAGGGATTGTGGCAGCGTTCGAACCGCCCGAGCCGCCCGAGCGTGTCGATGATGGGTCTCGACAGGATGCGGAAGATTCTCCGTGACGATTTGGGCGTACTCCACTCGTCGAAATGGTACTCTCGAAGAGACGCACACCCCGAAAGCCCCCAACGCGCTCGAGTCGGGGGGCTTGCTGCGCTCCTCACTCCTTGCAGTCATTTCGGTGCTTGCTGCGCCCGCCTTCCTCGAGCAACGGGAGAGCACGCTCTCCCGAGCCTCGCGAACGCTTCGCGTTCGCTCACCGCGTCGGCCCCTTTCAGTCCCACCCGACCGCGCGGTGGTCTGACGCGAGCCGTCACCGTAACGGGTCGGGCGACGATCCCGGAGCCGCTGCTTCTCGGGCAGCTTATGGTTGCCGGGTTGGCCGCCCTCGGGCTTCGGTCGCAGTCGAGTTTTGGGGAGTTACTCGAGACTCGAGTTGGGCAAGGGATTGTGGCAGCGTTCGAACCGCCGGAACGGGTTGACGACGAGTCGCGAGAAGGTGGGGAGGACGCTCGGCGAAACGCCGAGAACAGAACTAAGTAATTCTGGCCGAATGTATTACTTATGTCCAGTAATACCAACGGCCCCGGTGAGGAGCGAGTTGTCTCCGTCACCGAAAAGGGGCAAGCAACGATTCCGAAGCGGCTCCGAGAGAAACACGGGATCCCGGCTCCCGGACGGGTGAAGTTCGTCGAGAACGAGAACGGCGAGATCGTCGTTCGAGCGGTCGGCTCGATGCGGGAGTTCCGCGGCCTCGAGCGAGACGGCGAAGAGGAACGCCCGGCAACGGCCGTCCTTCGCGACGAGCGCGAACGAGATAGACAGCGAGGCGAAGCGGTGGTAGAGCAGTTTGCTGAGGACGTGGAATGACCGAGCGGCTCGTTTTCGATACGGAGCCGCTCGTTGCCTACCTGGACGACGAACCGGGGAGCGACATCGTCGAAGATTGGATCGACCGCATCGCCTCGGGGGAGCTCGAGGGCTACATCAGCCCCGTGACGAAGACCGAGGTCCTCTACGTCGGCTCTCGAGTCGGATTCCGTCCGGACGACGTTCGGCGGAGTCTCGAGCGACTCGAGGAGCTGGGCGTCGATGTCTACGATCCGCGCGCGTGCTGGGAGACCGCTGCCGCGCTCAAAGAGGCACATCAGATGGCACTCGGCGATGCGTACGCACTCGCGACGGCCGACGCCGTCGACGGAACGCTCCTCGTCGGCGCGGACGACGACTTCGACGATCTCGCGGCGGACGTCGAACGGTTCCGTGACGAACCAGCCTGATCGGTCGCCGTGGACAGCCCTATGCTGTGGGCTTCTTGTCGCCAGTTTTTGTATCGAGTGTGGACGCTGCTCACGCTGACTCAATGCGGACGCGTTCGATCGGGTCCCGTTACTGCGGCGGGAAGCGATCGTCTCGCTCGGATCGGTCCCGCTCTCGCTTCTCTCGGAAGAGATCCGTTGCGAAGACATCCGTCGATGCCTCACTCCGAGCGGCGAATCCCTGCATCTCGGTCGCGGATCGGACCCGTTCGATGACGACGTTTCCATCCTCGGTCTCACGGAACAGTACCTTCCCCGGCGCGTCGATCCCGAGTTTCGCTCGGAACCGCTTCGGAATCATTGCCTGGCCGTGCTTCGAGATCGCAACGACCGCCGTCCCAGAGTCGGGCGACGATTCAGACTTACGCATCATTCATCGCTATGTGCTGGTCATCGATAAATGGTCCCGGGCTTACAGGATCGAGTCTCCGGAGACAGTTGTCGTCGCCGGACCCAAACACACGGTTGTCTTTCGAATGGACTGCCGAGCGACTGCTCGAGAGGACACCCACAGCTACCCAACCCACTACTCACCCGCTTCGCGAGTTTTTTGACGTTCAGTTTTGAGAGGGAAGATCTCTCTCGAGGGCGGCTACTCGGTCCCGTCCACGGTCACCCGAGGACGTCAGCTGTCTCCGGCGGTCGGTCGGTGGTTTCGCCGGGGAGCTCGGCATCGTCTGGAACGATCAGTCGGCGTTCGGTGTACTCGAGGCCGTTCTTTCGCTCGGTTCGCTTGCGGACGGCGAGCCGGTTCTTCGAGAGCTCCAGGGCGGCGTCGATCGTCCGCGAGACCAGCTTCTTGGCGTAGGCCTCGCTCGTTCCCGGCTCCTGGCGTCGGATCCAGTGTTTCAGGTCGCTTGCCTTGAGCGAGGCGGTGATGCCTTTACAGCCCGTTCGCCAGGGATCGTCGCCGACGCTCGAGTCGGTTCGTGCCTTCCAGAGCTTCGCGGCCAGTCTGGTGGGGAGCGCGTTCGTCGTCGACCGGAGCATGTCCTCGTCCATGCGCGCGAGTTGCTGGATCGGGAGGAGGTCGCCGTATGCCAGTGTCGTGTTGGTACCGTCGAGGGGATCTGCAGTGTCCGGGAGCCTGAAATAGGCCCGGCCGTCGTCCTTGGTGATCCGCTCGAGTCGCCCGTCGGGGACGTCGACCTCGTGTTCGTCGACGGTCTTAGCTCGGAGGTGGGCTCCCTTCTCGAGTTCGCGCGACTGGAGCTCGCGAAGCCGCGTCTTGTTGGCGTTCGCCTTCTTCAGGGCCGCTTCGGTTTGCCTGGTTGTGGTCGTGGTCCGGGTCTCGAGGGCGTCGATCCGTTCCGCGTGATCTTCGATTTGGTTGGTGTGCTCCTCGAGCCGATCGGTGTGGTCCTCGAGTCGATCGGTGTAGTTCTTCAGTTGGGTGTTGGCTTGTTCAAGGCGCGCGTCGTGCTCGTCGAGTTTTGATTCGAGGGTCGCGATCCGCTCGTCCTTTCGCTCGAGTTCGGTCTCGAGTCGTTCGACGCGTTCGGTGAGGGATCGGAGTTGGGACTCGAGGGCGTCAGTCATCGCGCTCACCGTTGTCGGTGTCTTCGTCGTTGGCGTCCTCGTCGTCGGGCTCTCGGTTCTGTTCGGGCTCGTGGTCGTGCTGGTGTTCGCGGCCGAATTTGCTCGGCGGCGGGCCAGAGAACGTCGTCACGCCGCTGCCCGTGTCGGCGTCGGTCTCGTCCGGATGATATGGAATTGCAGCGTCCGGGCCGAGTAGAGAAAGTCCGATCCCGCTTGCTTCCGCTCTGATTTCCCGGCACCGGCGACGCGCCTTCCGGCGCGTCTCGTCGGGCACCCGTTCGCCCTCGATCTCGGCCAGGTGGAGGCGCGCGTGAAGCGCGCGGGTGAGGGTGTCGAGAGCCTCGAGGTAGGTTCGGATCGGCTGGGTGGGGGTCTGTGGTAGCGATGCATCCTGTCGGTCGGGGCTTTCATTACCCCGCGAATCGTCGTTCGACATGGCTTCCGTAGGCAGGTTACGGGAGCTTCTCGCGGACTCGGTGCTCCATCACCGGGTCGCGATTTTGATCTTGATCGTCAGTACTAGATCAGTTTCCCGTTGACTGTTACTGGTCTATAATACAACATAAATCTATGCTTTGCAGTCTTGTTAAAGGGTATAATTGATCTGTGAGTATGGAATAGATATCCGTGGCGATGCAATCGCTTAGATTGATACAACTCCCTTTAGCAGTGCTATACAGATGCGAAAGCGTTCTGAGTGGATGACACGGGCTGATGATGAGATCCTCGAGTACCTCGAAATGCATGGCGCTGGCACCCCGAAATCCATTGCAGACGAAATCGAACGTAACAACGACTATATCGGGGTTCGATGTCGAAAACTTGCTTCATACGGACTCGTGGAAAAGCCATCTCGAGGATTCTACGTGATTACTGATATCGGTGACGCGTATCTCGAGGGGGAGCTTGATGCGAGTGAACTCGAACAGAATGATAGCTAAGGGTGATGTTGGCCGTAAGAATGTTTGGAACCTCTATCTTTGTTCGCACCCACTAGGTGTGTCTCCGACAGTCATCGATAGAAAATCATACTGAATATGATTTCTCATTAGAAGTTTTGATGTATAGAATAGTTGCGCAATAGATCTTCATTTGTTTTTACTACTGCACTTTATCGCTAACTAGCCGTAGAAATCGTGCAGTGCGATTTGGGAGTTGCTGTTCCAATATCCGAACTTCGCTTGGAGAAAAAACGCCTATCTTGAGTGAGACAATTGCATAGATTGTAAATCCAATGGGTGGGACAAGAACTAGCGATAAAAATGACGATTCAATAAACGATGCAGTCCCGAAGACAGCAATTGCGGTGACAGCACCAGCAGTTCCGATCTCCCTAAGCCGGAGATCAACAAGCGGATTGAAGCCGATACGCCGTGCAGCCGATAGATGAAACACCAGCATCGATCCGTACCCGACCGTCGTTGCAACTGCTGCACCGGCCATTCCATATCGAGGAATCAATAGGACATTTAGAACCAAGTTGATGAGAGCAGCAGATCCCGTTGCCGCAATGAGGACTCTCAAGTCACCTTTTCCTTGTCCAATAGCAAATATTGGTCGTGCAATTGCGAATCCGACTACACCAGGTAGTAGAAGGAGTAGTGGTGTTACTGCACCAACGAATTCTGCGCCGAAATATAGTTCCACAAACTCAGTAGCTAGTGCCGCAATACCAATTGCTAATAGCAATGTGAATGCGAGTGTGAATCTTGTTGCTCGACTCGCCATTTCTGTAATCGCCTCGTGATTTTCTTTTGACCACTGCTCCGAAGCCGAATGTATGAATATAATCTGAACAGCTTGAGGCACGATCCACATGAACTCTGAGACTACCAGTGCCGATTTGTACAGCCCTGTCTCGTGGCTTCCAGCGATTGGTTGTAATAACAAAATATCAACATTATATAATGATATTGTGAGTAGAATAAAAATAGTGTTGTAGAGATTGAAGCCGAGAAGATCTCTCCGTGGGAAATCAGAGGGAACAGGTGTAAGAAGAGAACGAAAGTCAACATGTTTTCGAAGCAACCATACCGCGACTATACCACAAACTATTGACGCGATAGCAGTTCCTGCAAGGACACCCGCAACGTCAAAACCGATATATGCAAGAGAAAGTCCAAAGATACCGAATAGGACTTTCTTCAGAACAAGTAGTGGTTCCGATAACTGCTCAAAATTCAGTCCCATCAAGGTGTAGCGCATTACATAGAACACCTGATCCGTGACTAACATCACTGCAAGTAGTACTAAGTATATAGAAAAACCGTCTCCGAATATTGCTTCGACTGGTCCAAAGAATCCAAATAACACTACTGCAGTTCCTACAACAGAAGCAAGACCAAACGCAAATCTGCCGTAGAACGCGAAGACAAGACCTTGCCAACCAGATTCTGACCGTTGTTCTGCCATGAACTTGCGGATACCGGCCGAGATCCCTGCGTGGACTATAGTCGTTAGTATAGAAAATATAGAGAGAATCAGCGCATAATCCCCATATTTTCCACTTCCAAGTATCCTTACTAGAATCGGTGTGATAACAACTCCCAGAAGGAGAACACCAATTTTTCCTGACAAAACCGAAATGATACCGGAAACTGTTCGACTACTCATTTGCGAACATGCACGAAATCAGTTCCATATTTCCCATTCGATTTCTGGGTTCTCGAACGGTGGAACAAGCCTATTTAACAATTTGGCGAGAGTTATGAGGCGAACTATATTAGTGAAAGTTGCATTACCGTCATGACAAATCCGATTTCCAGAAACGAATTCTGCGTTACCAATGGACAATCCTCCGGGTGGAATCTTGTGTAGTGGCAACCGAGAACCCGATTTGAATACTGAACCAGCATTTGGTTTGGATCGTTCTCGTCTACGGATCTTTTCCATTCGTTCTTTTATAAGCCGATTACCCTTCTCTTGAGATTGTTCAGGAAGATCGAATGTTGCAGATAAAATCACCCAGTCATTGTGGTCTTGGAAAGTTGAATAGCGATGATTGAATTGAAGGTCCTCTTTTGTGAGAACACAATGTTCACCGTCAGCAAATACCTCGACAGAGATAAGATAATCCGAGATCGTCATGTTGTGACTTTCTCCTCGTCCGGCATTCATGAAGATTGCACCACCGACAGTTCCTGGGACTGAATATAGATACTCGTATCCTCCCAAACCGTTGCTGATACATTTATTGATAAACTGGGGTACCATCATCGATGCACCGACATCAACTTGTGTTCCATCCACTTTGAACTCCATACATGCTTCTGTGGTTTTGATCACAAGTTCATCAACGCCGTCGTCGTTGACGAGGAGGTTTGATCCATTTCCTAGTATACGATAGTCCCGATTTGACTGGTAACAACAATCCAATATTTTCACAAGTTCTTCTTTTGATTGTGGAGTTGTAATTTCGGCTGGGCCACCAATTTTTAACCACGTATGATCCGCTAATAGCTCAGTGTTCGTTTTCATAGTGTCTTCTCAACCCGTTCAAGATAGTCAAATCCTCTATCTCGGAGTTTCGAAACCTGGCTTTCAATATGAGATTGATCAGGGGACTGCTCTAATCTATCCATATCTTCGTAGAACTCGGACACGTCACCGTCGACAGCGCTGATATGTCTATCTGTCATAGAGACGTCCTGGAGAAGTGAGTGTGTTTTGCTTTGGATGCTCTCATAGATACTGTCTGTATCGATAGTTACAAAGGGTACTCCATGCTTCAAGCTAAAGATTGTGGAGTGAAGACTATTGGTGACTACCATATCAAAGTATTGGTATGCAGTATAGTATTCAAACGGATCCACTACCCCTTCCAGCTCTATATCTGCGAACGGTGATGAGCGAGGAGTGACAATCTGAAAACCACGTTCTCGATACTGGTGGCAGATCTCTTTGAAAGCTTGTTGATTAGGACCGTGGAAGCCAAGGATCGGTTTTCTAGGATCAATTCCTAAATTTCGAAAGATTGAATCAACATTTCTTGTGGGGATTTCAACCATAAGTGTTGGGTCAGGAACCAAGGTTACATCGTTCACACCTAGCTCATTAAGAATATTTTTAGTATGCCGGTCCCGTACGCTAATATGTTTGTACTCGCCAATATGTTTTTTAAACTTAGTAATTGATTGGCTTGAAAGAGTGTTTATATCCGTTTTGTTTGCTGATGCTGCATATGATGCTTTAACTGCGGAAATTGATGGGTCTAAGAAATACAGATTTGGGAACGGGCGTGATGGGAAAATTTTAGAGCGAATATTAGTGTTTTTCTGTTCATTGATTTTCCAAATTTCGTCGCTACCAGTAACTAGGAGATTATAACTCTGTTTATTCAACCATTTTACTGCTTCTTGGTGATTGTCGGTGACGATCGATTCTTCGCTAGTCGGTAATTCATCATCCAAAAATGTTTCAATAATACGTCGATCTCTGACTCGCTGTGGAGTTCTAACAATGCGCTCTAAATGTTTTGAGATGAAAAGAGAGTTTCGCCGATCTCTCTCTTTTGATTTGGTTCGATATTCGATTAGATCAACATTAGTGTCAAATGTATCTTCAAGTAATTCACAAAGAGCATAAGCTTGTAGTATAGCCCCTCGATTTTCGTTGTTGTGGTACGTTAGAACACCGATATCCGTCATAGTTGGGATGAGTTCAGACAAGTGTATATTATTTTGGGTACGTGCTTCTGTTGCGATCCCCAATACATATATAAAATTAATAAATTTATGACGGTTAGAAAGAAGGGTTTAAGACTACAAAACTTATTGAATAGTGCAAATGGGATCAAATAGAGGGGTTGTCTATATTGCCACTGGAGAAGATTATATTAAAGAGGCGAAAAATTCTGCGAGGAGTATAAAATCATGCATGCCAGACATTAACATCTCTCTTTTTACGGACACAGACAAGGATATTACTCATTTCGATAATATATATTCAATTGAAAATTCACGTGGTGACTATGGTGATTCTATTGTTCAACCGGAGATGCTCTGTTATGATCGGACGTTGTTTATCGATACGGACACATATATCACCGAAAATATCTCAGACGTGTTTCACTTACTAGATGAGTTTGATGTAGCTGCAGCACACAACCCAGGAAGCAGAACCACTCCAGAAAATCAAGGATATCCGGATCAGAATGTTCCGGAGTCTTTTCCCCTCTATAACACGGGCGTATTAGCACTCAAACGGAATGATGCTGTCTGCGAATTACTAATTGATTGGGAGTCGATTTATCAGGAGCATATTTCTAAATCAAAGAGTGCACTTAATCAACCAGCATTTCGCGAGGCACTTTATCATAGTGATGTGCATGTTGCCACATTACCTAGCGAATATAATTGTCGAATTCGATACAGCGGTTCCACTGGATTTCTTTCATCTAATGCCAAAATCGTTCATGGGCGTCATCCTGAAAGCCTATCAAAGATTGCAGATTTACTGAATTCTAAATCTGGAATGCGGGTTTTTTCATATAAAGATTACCCACTTCGACTTGATACTAGTTCTCCGAGCTTTCGCTTTTACATTCGTACAGTTCTTACTGAAGGCAATGAACACTATACCTATCGTGGAAGGTTCTATAACTCTTTGAATGAAAGAGGAACTGTAGATACAATAAAACGTATCGTCAGAGACCTCAAAAAATCGTTATTCGAGTGAGAATATATAAAGCTCGATGCTCTTTGACAAGTCGCATTTTTCTTCGACCGCTTCGCGGGCTTTCTCTTCGGGTCGGTGGGTGCGTTAGTCGTGCTCATAGACACAGGTCACGAATGTACTGTTGCTCGTCTCGCGGGCGGTCCTCCAAGCGAATGCAGGTCACGAGCCGGTCGTATGCCTCGAGCCACGCGATCGTCGGGTTGAGTTCCAGTCGGTCGCAGTGCTCCGACCAACGCTGCGGGAAGTACGGATCGACGAAGGCCACGTCATACGTCGATACATGGATGATGTGGATGTCGATGTCGGTCTCGGCCATTCTCATACCGGAACTACTCCAATCTCACCGACAAAGATGCCGCTGGCGAAGCCGATCGTCAGTGCGGTCAGTACGCGAAGGGCTGAGAGCGGCATCTAGTGCTCACCTCGCTAGGTTCGTAAACCACGGGTTTGGGACCGAGCACGGCCTCAGTCGCTACGTCCTGTTCGTCTCGCCATCCAGCCATCGGTCGCGATGATCGTCTTGCGTCGGAACATTTCTTTGAAACTACCGTCGGCTCACATCTCGCTCGTTCGAACTCGCCACCATCATGAATGGCTGGTTCGACTTGGTCATCCTAAAGGCAATTGTCCCGCAGTCGAGCTCGGACACCTTGGGCTCGCCAGCTTCGTCCACAGGTTGAAGACATCGCTTAGGTTCTCGGTCCGCTGGAACATGAGCAAGATTTGGAAGCGATCCGGACCGAGATCCGACTCATGGTATCTGTTGATGTAGTATTCGGCCTCATTGAACGTCGGGCTCTGCCGAAACGGTGGCTCGAGCGATGTCGCCTGCTCGCGACCGGCGCGCTCGACAACGTGGAAGGTATCGTCGAAGCTGGCCTCGATCTGGATGTTACCCGAACGATCGAACTGTCGCCAGTGCTTGAGGTCGTTATGACCCTCCTCGAACGACAGCAAGAGTGTTTTCGGTGGAGATCAGCATCGAGGGTTGCTCGAGCGTATGATACCGATCCGCCAGTTGAGTGGCCCACCGTCTGCAGCGGTGGCGCTTGAGTCGCTGAAGGCGGTCGTATTTCGAGTGAACGATCTTTCTTCGCGACCGGTTAACGTCGCTGCGGACTTAGCGGGTCGCCGTCGCCCGATCAAGTCGTGTTTCACTGCTTTGAGTTGAGAGTACTAGCCAAGTTGTCTATTTTGACTAACCAAAGAATTAGGAGAGTTCATCCCAGATGTGCAGACATGAGAATAGGCGCGAAGCTCAAATCACGGTATACCGATTTCAAGCGGTTTCAAAAAAAGAAGGGGACTATTGAGGCGTTGAAAGTAGCTTCTCAAAATCCGCAACGTGCGTTCCTTTTGCAAGACAAGAATTACCAGAGTGAGAATCGTATTGATTTAGAAGATCGGTGGAGATTGATAAGCAAACACTATAATGATGACGCAAAGAATATAGTTGATATTGGTTGTGACCAGGGTGAATTAACACGCCGGTTTGCTAAGCATGGCCTGTTCGCAATTGGTATTGACAGAACAGCATCGACCATTCTAGAAGCAGAATCACAGACCAGTAAGGAGTTACAATGTTATTTCTTGAGGTCGGAGCTTGACCCTAAGAATATAAAGAACATGCCACCTTTTGATGTGACATTATTGTTGACAGTATTCTATCACTGGGGGCGAGAATTTGGATGGAACGCTGCTGAGGATATGCTTTATACAATAGGAAAGAACACTGATCAGCTGTTTTACGAGACTCCAAAGTCTTACGAGTATATAGGTAGCGACCAATTTAAGACTACTGAAGATGAGGATGTTATAGAGAGTCATAAAAACTATTTGCGAGAAGTTTTAGGAGATCAAGTAATTATTGAACATATTGGTACAACTGATTACAGAGGAGAGGCAAGAAAAGACCTAATTTTCGATGTTGATTGTTCTCAATTGAATTGTGTTTGTGATTAGGGCGTAAACAATTGGAATGCAGTAAAGGACCATCAGACAACACTACTTTTAATGACCTGTAGGGTTATCTGGGTTATAGATGTCAACGAAAGATGCTTGGAGTTTTAGTCAACTATTCTCTTTCGAATCACTCTTCATATTGTTCCTTTTCGCCTCACTCTGGCAAGAGTTTCCATACATAAAGTCCACAGGTGTCGATTTAACTATATTATTTTTTGTAACTATACTTTTTTGGTCAGCATATTTATTATACGTTGGTGGGTGGAAAATAACCTCCGCGATGCTTTTGTTCACCGCCCCAGTAGCCATATTCATCATATATGCGACTATTTCAGCGACGTGGTCTCCGAGCAATAATTATGCCACTCACAAACTTGTACGGTTGTATAGTCTCGTCCCGGGATCTATTTTAGGGGCCCTTATAATCGGTCAGTCACGGATCCGCCTTCATAGATTTCTCCGTCTACTAGGAATCTTTGGTTCAGCCTTGGTTATCTCTGTTATTTTCCAGATATTTACTGGTGAAATGAGTCAGGGGTTTCATATCGGAGATCGATCGTATCTCCTCCCATCCCGGGTGATGGGTGCGAGCGCACTAATCTTCATCTACTGGCTAACAACCGTGCGTCAGCTTCATACTCGACTGATTTTGGTAGGCGTAATTGGAACTCATCTAATTGCTATATTACTCGCTGGATCACGAGCCGCTTTTATCTCGTTGATAGCTGCGTCAGCCATCTTCCTACTTCTACAGTTTTCCCTCAACGACTATGAGTTGTATGTGCCGACAGTTATCCGCGATCTAGCTACTGGAGGAACAATAGCATTAGGAATACTAATTGCTGCACTTCCCATTATAGACATAACTGAGGTCCGAGCAATCCGAAGAACATTACGCATTATTTATACAGGCGAAACCGAAACAGCTCTCTTAGCGCGTTTTGACCATGTAGGGTCTTCGGTAGAGTTATGGATTCAATCTCCCCTATTTGGGCATGGAATTGGGTCATATGGAGTTTTATTTTGGGGTGAAGACATAGTTGCATATCCTCACAATATTATTTTGGAAGTCTTATCTGAGCTTGGCCTAATAGGTTTACTATTGTTTGGGACCATAGTCGTTCTATCTTTATCACGACTTTATTTGTTTTACAATTTCCTACCAAAGAACATGGGATCGTTCCTAGTGTCATTCATATTATTTTGGTTTATCTCATCACTGTTTTCATTCGATATGACTGGGAATAGATATCTGTTCATGAGTCTTGCTCTAGGATATGTTTCTGCAGGCATATATTGTAGCAAGGAAAATGGTGTTCAATGTAGTGATCGCCAGTACTCCTATGAGAATTCAAAATAGATCATCAACATGGAACTCAGATATCTAACAAAGCGGGCAAGACTAATATATCGGGAGGAAGGAATATTCAGCTTAGTTAGTTCCCTTTGGAGATTTACTGAGTTGACTTTGATTGATCGAATAGAGTACTTTCGATACAAACAAAGAATCAAGAGAATGCACCCATCTTATTGGAGATACACTCATCTACCTGACCCTTTCAAAATTATTTTTGTAGATCCTAACTCTGTTAACCATTTCTCCCCAACAAGTGGTCTCGAAAAATGGTCGAGTTCTGGAACAGTAAAATCAGGAAACTGGGACGTTAATAATGAGGAATTTGACGAAACGTACGATCTATTTCGTGCATTTCAAAAACACTTTCAGGACAAAATCCCTTGGGAAAATACTGATTTTTATGATAGAGTGGCAGACCAAATAGAAAAAGGAAATCCAAAATGGGGTTGCCATTCCATTAACGACCTAGACAATAGATGTGAAAGACTAGATAGATTATATAATAATATAAAGTCAAATGGCTATAAATCAAAACATGAAGTTATAAGTGAGGGGTTCGATAATATAGATGAGCCATTTGTGATAAAAAATACCTGTCTGGAAAAGTACGATGAAGTGGCAGTAGATATTAGTAGAGATGGGTCTTTGCTGTTTGTTGATGGGCGGAACCGTTTAGCAATAGCAAAGATCCTCAATGTGGAATCTATCCCTGTTCGCGTCGTTGTTCGACATGGCAAGTGGCAAGAAAAACGAGACCAATTTGGAAATGGGGAATTCCTTCCAACCGATGAACGTAACCACCCTGACCTAATGGATTTGGCTGATACACATAGAGACAAAAACAATGAGTGAATACAAACTCTATCAGATATTAGAAGATTCTGTGAATCACATAATTGATGACCAGGCTCATGAGGGACAAGTTCCATCTGGCCACAACGGACCTTGGGGCAACCCACAAACACCAGTTAGGAACACGTCGCATCATACCATCACGCTAATACATTTGGCAGAACAGACCGCAGATCAACGCTATGGGAAAAAAGCTAATGAGTGTCTTTCTTATTTGTTGTCAAAGGAGGCCCGACCATACGACCAAACGTTCTACCACCTAAAAGAACATGAAAAATCACGCTGTAATGGTCTAATTGGCCAAGCTTGGACAATTGAAGCACTGGTATTGGCAGCAAAGTACTTTGATAGACCTAATTTGATAGACCTTGCACAAGAAGTTTTCTTGCTTCATTCATTCGATGATCAACTTGCTGCCTGGGACTACGTTGATGTTGATGGTCAATTCCAGTCACTTGATAAAACATTCAACCATCAACTATGGTTCGCAATGGCGGGTGCAATGCTTGCCCATTGCCCAGATACGGAGCCAAAAATCAAACACCAGGTCCATAGTTTTCTTGATGAACTTCCAGAAAACCTTAATCTATACGATTCTGGCCTTATATATCATCCATTTAAACCAGAATTCGACATTATCAAGTACAGCAAAATATTCGCCGAAGGAATCCAATCTGGGGTTGCACATAAAATGATTTCTAACGTGATGCAGGCCACTATCGGTGGTGAGTCAGGTGATCCAATGAAGGAGACGTCAATTGGATATCACTCGTTTAACTTGTACGCATTCGGTGTTCTGAACGAATATTTCCCTGATCATCAATTTTGGGAAAGTAAAAAGTTCAAGCGCTCACTTGAATATGCCCAAAGTGACCAGTTTAAAAACCAACTTGCCGGAAATCCATATGGATATCCATACAACTGTGCAGGGATCGAAATGGCCTACGTTTTAAATACATTTTCCGAAGATTCGATAGAAATGCAACGCCAGTGGTTAAAAGAGCAATTTGAGAGGACATTTGACCCGGAGACAATGAGGATGTCTCGGAACAATCCTGATCCTGCGACGTTGACGGCCCGGTTGTACGAAGCGACTCGATTACCGAACATAGAGCTGTCACTCAGTTTTGAGCAGGAAAATGAAATCTGATAGTGACAATTTCCCTTTCGTTTCTGTCATCATTCCCGTCTACAATGATCCCGACGGGGTTCGAAGTTGTTTGACTGCGCTCATTGAACAGACGTACCCGAATTCATGTTTCGAAGTGCTGGTTGTCGATAACGGGTCAACAGATGAAACGAGATCAGTTGTTCGTGAGTTTCCTGTCCAACTTCTTCTCGAAGACAAAATACAAGGGTCGTATGCGGCCCGAAATAGGGGTATCAAGGAGGCAAGTGGTGAGATCCTTGCGTTTGTTGACGCTGATTGTACGCCTGAAGCAGAATGGATTGAGTCTGGCGTCTCGATGATGGTTCAGAAGGATGCGGATCTTGTCGCCGGGAGAGTCCGATTCAAGTTCACATCTAAACAGACTGCGGCAGAGCGTTTCGATGCGAAGGGAAACATGCGGAACGACAAGACTGTTCGTGATGGAATTGGAAAGACAGCAAACCTTTTTACTCGGAGATCAGTTGTTGATGAAATTGGAATGTTTCCACAGGATTTACGGTCAGGTGGAGATGTTTATTGGACGCGATCGGCAACGAAGGCGGGCATGAATATCGTCTATTCGCCAGACGCCATAGTAAATCATCCCTCCAGACAGCTCCGTTCTCTCTTGGGGAAGATGTACCGTGTCGGTACCGGAAGCGTTGAGATGTGGTATCTAGATGACCAAACGACCACTTGGACAATCCTCACTGGACTCGTAAAATTCCCGTTGAAGGCATTTCGGTTTGCGGAAACTGGAGATAAGAAGGAAACGGCGGCAAACGTAGAAACACCACCCGACCGAGATGTGGAACAAACTCTTGGATTCTATTTCGCCGCTGGGCTTGCAGTTACCGCACTAATGATTGGACGGATCGTCGGCCTCGTGAAATTGATTCCACGAGTTCTGATAACATAGAAAGTTCGTTATTTCTCATCTGCTGTCCGGCTGGAGGTCTCCCAGACAACAATGTTATTTCCGCGTAAGAAGTTCAATAGTCCTAACAACATCCCGTAATTGGACTTGAGGAAATAAAATGGGACGTGAGTGATTAGTGGGTCATCTACCTCGAACCGCTCTGCGAGAGCCCCTAACACTGCAAAAAGATAAAACGCGAGTTGTCCAGCCAATAGTAGTTGGTAGAGTACTGACCCGAACGCCACAACGAGTCCTAAATTCGAGACGAACACCAGCACTAGTAGGAGCGGAGACAACCAGCGCAGAATCTTGTGAGACCAAAGTTGATACGCAAACAGCGGATGTCGTAGCGGATTCAACAGGTCTTGATAGTTCGATATCGCATGCCAACATCTAGTAACGATCCGAACACGTCGGCGGAATTCGGATGTTGACGAACTTTCCGTCTCTTCCCAAGCAATTGCGGCAGAGACATACTTTACGGCTTTCCCACCTCGAACGATCTCTAACGGCTCAGCGAAATCGCTAATTGCATCTCGAGACAGGGGCACGTACGATTCGGAACGCACCGCGTAGATGGAACCATTACCCGTTACGAGTGAATTGACTCGCGACTCTAGGTGCTTGATTGCTGATTCGTATCGCCAGTATACGGATTCTCCCTCTACGTCGCTGGACCCGTGGTACCGGAGTTCTCCGACTACACATCCAACATCGGAACTAAACCCTTGGACTAGCTTTTTGATTGCATCCGGTTCATACATACTGTTTGCATCCGAGAAGACAAGAATATCTTCGTCTACCATCTCCGCCACTTCGTTTTGACAGGCTGTTTTCCCTACTCGACCCTCAATCCTTGCGAGTTCAATACCATGACTGGAGTATTCCTTGACAATCTTGTCAGTGCTATCTGACGAAGCGTCAGAGAATACTACTATTCTAAGTTTCTCATCAGGATAGTTCAGATCAAGGCTATTCTCGATCTTTTCACCAATTATCTCTTCCTCGTTATATGCAGCAATAACTAGTGCTACAGTAGGAAAGTTGGTATTGTGAGGACCCTGTTGGGGACTTTGGAGATGACTACCGATCCACAATGTGAGTGGGTAAATAAAGTAACTATGTATAAGTCCATACAGCGATCCCCAGAAGATAACCAATAAGATCGTTTCAAGTATCATCGTTACTCAATTGAATTCCAGCCGGATTGCTCGCTATAGCAGGATATGGTGCCATCCATGTCGTGTACAGGCGATAGAGAACTTTCACCTTTCATGTTCAGATGTACCTTCTGTACGCCTCGTAGAATCCACATTGTCGAATCATCTTTCGGGAGGCGGATATGTCGTTCGATCCCTCTCAGCGCCACAAAATCTCTTGCACGTCCTTCATCACCCCCCAAACCTGCCTCACAACGATCTTCAGATCGAACCACGGCGACTGCTTCCGGATATACTCCAGATCGTACCGCAACTTCGCCTCGGGATCCGTACTCTTCGCCCCATTGATCTGCGCCAACCCGGTCAACCCGGGCTTCACGAACCACCGTTTGCGCCACGCCGGCGCGTCCTCCTCGAGCAACACCTCCTCTTCCGTCCACGCCGCACGCGGCCCGACGACGCTCATGTCGCCGACGAAGATCGACCACAGCTGGGGCAGTTCGTCCAGGTGCGTTCGTCGCAACACCGCCCCCACTCGAGTGATTCGATCGTTCTCCGAATCCGACGTCGGCGTCGCCGACTCGCCCTCGGGGACCATCGTCCGGAACTTGTAGACGGGGAACGTGTCGCCGAAGCCGGCCGTGCGATCCTGGCTGTATAACGCCGGCCCCGGACTGTCGACTTTGATCGCGAGGGCGATCAGAATAAACACCGGCGCGAAGATCACCAGCCCCACCGTCGCGAATGTGACGTCGAACAGCCGCTTGAACAGGTGATCGAGCGGATCCCAGGGCTCGACGTCCACGTCGACGATCCCCTCCAGGTCGTCCTCGGCGACCAGCACGCTGTCGGCGTACTCCCGGTGGATCTTCGCGTCGATGCCGTGTCGGTGACAGACGTCGAGCGCGCCGAAGAACTCCGCCCGGTCGGGCTCGCGAAACGCCAGCACGACCGTGTCGACGTCGTACTGGAGCAACACAGTTTCGAGCCGCGACAGTCCACCCAACCGATCCAGTGCACTGGCGTCGCCCGCAATACCACTCTCTGTCCCGTCAGCGCCGGTCGTGATCCCGCCGTCGGCGACGGTCCGGACGGAGAGGGAGTCACCACCAGCGCCGAGCACGGACGGATACAGATACCCGAGTACCGGCACGTCGAGCGCCGGGGAGATCCGCTCCATCTGCTCGAGATCGTCGCCGACCACGAGCGTCCGCCCCGGATCGTCGGCCGGACTGCGGTGGATCCAGACGAACCACGCGGGGATCACGATGATAAGCGCCCCGATGGTCATCACGAGCGTCGCCCGCGGCAGTCGGTGCGACCACTTGAAGTAGCCCAACGCGGCCAGCGCGAGCCCGCCGACGATCACCCGCCGCTGGGCGAAAAACACCGTATCCAGCACCCGCCGCGGCTGGGGTTTGTACAGCGGCACGAGACTCCCCCCGACCGCGAGCACGCTGAGGAGAACTGCCCAGTAGAGCGACTCGCCGGAGAGGATGGTCACCTCGAGCCGGTTGAACAGCGGCACGTGCGAGGTAAACAGGGTCTGAGAGAGCTGGTGGTTCGCGACGAGCACCGCGACGACGGTCAGCAGTATGACACCCACGACGCTCACCGTGCGGTACTTCCATCCCGTGAACATTCATTATCCGACACGACCGGGGGTTACATAGTGCATTTCATGTTTTCTCGTGTACATCTATTCTCGGAACGTTAGCTGTACGGATGGCAACAGAGTCATACCAACCACTACATACCAATCGCTGACACGGATTTCCGCTCGAGGCGCCGGGAAAACCCCCGCTACTCCGTCGAGAAACGCGACCGCCGGGCCGTCAGCCGATGCCCCGAAAGCGGGCCGAAACCACAACGATCGATCCAATCAGTCACTAACCGGTTCGTCTCGGTACCCGAGCCGAACACGGCAAAACCGAGTCGGAGACCGAACGGTCACTGCACCTGAACCGTCTCCCCGTTCTCGACCGCCTCCTCGCTCACCTCGACCGTTCCGTCGCCCACCGCGTACTCGCCCGCGTAGGGAACCGTCACCTCGAGCGAGCCGTCCTCGCCCGCGGTCACCTCGCGCTCGTAAGAGATCGTCTCCCCGGAGACCTCGACCTCGGTTGCGACGATCACCGTCTCACCAGGCTCCCCTGTCGACGTGATCGTCGCCCCGGGGACGACCGCAAACGCAGTCGCATCCTCGCCGACGTAGATCGCCTGGTAGTGCGCGAGCGGCTCGGTTTCCTCCCCACCCGTCCCGAGATCGTCGTGGAGCTGTGTCTGCGAAGTCGTCTCTGCGAACTCGCCGTCTAAGTCGGTCGTCACGACGTAGCCGACGTCGCGCTCCGCGAACTCCTCGTACCAGCCGTCCGGATCGTCGCTGAACACGAACGGCTCGAAGTTCGCCTGCGCGTACGCGTAGCTCTCCGACTCCCCGTTGACGAAGTAGTTGTACAGCCGGTTGTCCCCCCACTCGCTGAAGACGAAGGTTTCCGGGTACTCCCGGTCCGTCGCCTCGGCGTGGTCGTCGATCACCGCCGTGGCTTCGAACTGCGCGTCGCTGTGGGTCGTCTCCGCGAGCATCGACGGGATGAAGAAGAGACTCATCCCGCACACCAACAGCACGATCCACACCAACGTGACGAGCGTCTTGGCGTCCCCCGGAACGACGAGACTCGGCCGGCGTTCGCCGCCGTCCGCGACGGTGCCTCGAGCCGCTTCCGACCCGCTCTCGACGTCGCCCTCCCCGCGCTCTCGGAACGGCATCGGATCCCGGGCGAGGTGGGTCCAGGACAGCAACCAGACGAGCCCCATTCCCCCGAGCACCGAGATGGGGATCGCCAACTGCGCCGCGAAACGCCCCTGAATCGCCGCCAGTGCGAGCCAGCAGACCGCGTAGACCGCGAGCAACAACCAGCCGGGTTCGTAGCGGCGATAGACCGCCCAGCAGGCCCACGCCAGAACCAGAATCCCGAGGTAGAAGCCCAGACCGAACTGCGTCAGCGGCCCGAGGACGACCGCGTTCTCGACGGCGAGAAGCGACGCCGTCTCCTGGGCCCCCTCCCTGAAGAACAGATCGTCGGCGCGCTCGGTTATCCGCGTCCACTCCTCGGGTCGCACGCGACGGAACGCGAAGAGACCGGCGCCGGCCAGAAGCACCTGAACGCCGACGAGCACCCCGGCGTGCCACTCGAGACGTCGCCACAGCTCCCCGACGACGGCGACGGCCACAATCCCCGCGACGACGAGCAGGGGGACGACCGCGGTGAACTGATCGTGCCAACCCAGCCGGAAGTGGAGAAAGACACCGAGCGCCGCACCGAGGGCCAACCCGACGAAAATCGGCGCGGTCGACGCCGCGGGCGAGAGCCCGGCCCGCGCGTCGACGGCGACCTTCAGCCCGACGTACGCCGCGAGGGGCACGAGCATCAGGATCGAGCCGCCCCAGGCGAACATCGACAGCGTGGCCGCGATCCCCAGCACGACGGCGGCGAGCCACGTCCACGGGCTCCGCAGGTGCCCGACGACCGCCGCCCGCGGCGTCGACTCGAGCGCCCGCCGCTGGAGGTCGACGGCCAACCAGGCCAGCGTCAGCAGCGTCACGCCAAGATAGAGATACTGGTGAACCCGGTGCTCGAGGAAGCCGATCTGCGTGTAGACGGCGTGGGCCGGCGTGAGCGCGAGGATGATGACCGACGCGAGTCCGATGCGGACGTCGTCGCTGACGACGACGGCGAGCCAGTAGACGACGATACCCAGCAGCACCGTTCCGACGACGGGGAGCCACGCGGCGACCATATCCGCGGCCCACTGGTCGCCGCCGAGCAACTCGGCGAAAAACCAGTGCGTCGAGTGCGTCAGCGGCCGTCGTTCGGCCGCGCCCTCGGGAAGGCTCGTGATCACGCTCGTATCGGTGATCCCCGACGAGTCCGCGAGCAGCGCCTCCGTCCAGTAGCGATAGTAGTACGGATCGTTCGCGGGCGAGACGACCTCGTCGCCGCGAAACACCGATCCGTAGGTCCAGAGTCGCGACACGAGCAACAATCCCAGCACCCCGACGAGCCCAACGGCGGCGCGCGGGTCGAGCGCGATCGGACTCGAGAACCCCGACTCTGAACCCGACCGATCCACGGAAACGTCCCTGCCCTCGAGTCCCGCCCGCACGCCCTCGCGACTCGAGACCCGGTACTCGCCGTCGGACTTCGTCACGATACCCCGCGAGACGAGTTCGCCGAACGTCCCCGAATCCAGCGGGAGATCGTCGAAGGTCCAGCCGTCGTGGTCGGCGTCGACCGCGAGGACGGTCTCGAGCGCCTGGGCTCCGTCGTCGCGGTCCTCGCGGAAGGTCGCTGCCGCGTCGGCTACCGCAGCGGGATCCGGCTCGTCGGGCATTACGCCGATCACTCCATGTGCGCACTGATAAAGACTGGGCGCGTACCGCGCTCGGACCAACCGATAAGCGAACGATACCGGCTCCGTGTCCCGTCACCGTGCCGAGCGCGCGTCGTCGACGGCTATCGAATATAGTAGCCACTGAAAGTCAATGCACACCTGATCGCACGAGGGAAGCGCGGTTCGGAGCGGGCGCGGTTCGGAGCGTATGCGGTTCGGAGCGAACGGAGTGAGCGAGAACCGCGGAATGCGAACGGGGAACGGACGTGACCCGTGAGCAAACGAAGTGAGCGAGAACCGCGGAAAAGCGAACGGGGAGCGCAAGCGACCCGTGAGCGAACGGAGTGAGCGAGAACCGCGGCAAAGCGAGTAGCGCGGGATCAAAGGTCCCGCGGACCATGCGAATAGTGCGGGACCGAAGGTCCCGCATACCGTGCGAACGGACCGGAGGGCCGTGAGCAGAGGGCGCACAGCGCCCGTGAGCAGACGGGGAACGTAGTGACCCGCGAGCTATGCGATCAGTGTGTAACTCGTTTCAGGTGTTACTATAACGTCTCGAGCCCGCTCAGTCGGTCGTCGACTGCGGCGCCTGTTCGGTCTCCGTCCCCGAGTCGGCGAGCCGACCGCTTTCGTCCCGGAGTCGCTCCTCGGCGCGGTCTCGGTCCTCGGGGTAGCCGACGTCGACGCGCCAGCCTTCCATGCGAATCGCGTCGATGGTGCGGCCGGACTGGATCAGCAGATCGACCGCGTCCGAGAGCTCGTACTCCCCGCGGTCGGAGGGCTGGACCAGGTGGCAGGCGTGGAAGATCGCCGGCGTGAACGTGTAGAACCCGGTCATCACGAGATTCGACGGCGGCTCCTCGGGCTTCTCGACGACCTCGACGATCTCGCCGTACTCGTTCGTATCGAGCACGCCGTATCGGGAGGCCTCCTCGTAGGGCACCTGTTCGACCAGAAACGCCGCGTCGGCCCGATCCTCCTGCTGTCGGTTTCTGACGTCCGCGAGGTTCCCCCGGAAGACGTTGTCCCCGAGCATGAGCATGAAGTCGTCGTCGATGAGCGATTCGACCTGCAAGATCGCGTGGGCGAGCCCGCGCTGTTCGCGCTGGTGGGCGTAGGTGATCGGCACGCCCTCGTACTCGTCGCCGTACCGATTGATGATCTTCTCTTTCAGGTAGCCGACGACGACGATCAGCTCGTCCGCGCCGGCCTCGAGCAGATTATCGAACACGTCTTCGATGATCGGCCGCCCGTCGACCTCGACGAGGGACTTCGGTTTGTCCTCGGTCAGCGGTCGAAGTCGGGTGCCCTTTCCTGCCGATAAGACAACAGCTTGCATGTGCGATGCCCAGTTCGATGATCGGTAAATAGCTGTCCCCTGAACTCGTCGCCCGACCCGAAAGCCGCCGAGACGACCCGGCTGCGGGCCACTGGGGCTGGTGCTCGAGACACCCCACGCCTTCGCGAACGGAGACGGTGCTCCCATCTCGCGTCCGTTTCACGTTCGCGGTCAGCCCCGTCGCCGTCCTCGGCGGTCTACCGCTCGAGTGATCGCCCAGCTCTAGGCACGCATCGACGAGTTGCTTCGGTCTACTAGTGGCCGGGAGGTGCTAGTGGTTTGCATCTACTAGTGGGTGATCGAATTTACTAGTGCCTCGCGTCTACTAGTGACGGATCGAAGTTCACCGAAAACAATCGCGGACGGTCCCACGGATCAACTGGAAGCCGCGTCCTGACTTCACGTCTGCGCGGAGTCCGTCGCCGCCATCTCCTTCAGCAGTCGCAACTCTTCGTCCTCGGAGATGTTGTCGGCGGAGAGACACGCGTGGACGACCTTGTGTGCGAGTTCGGGGTCGGACAGGGCGCTGGGTTCCGACGCCGAATCGTCTTCGAGCCGCCGTTCCAGCGACTCGAGTCGTTCCGTGACCGCCTCGAGTTGCTCGGTGAGTTCGGTGACCGACTCGTCACCGGGGACACTCGACGTGCCAGCGTCCGACGGCACGGCGTCATCGGACGACGCTCGAGCGAACGCATGAGATTCGTCGCCGCTGTCGCCCTGTGACTCCGGCTCCGGTCCACGACCGGCAGTGGCGTCCCCGCTGCCGTTGCTCTCGGCACCGGGCTGGGTCCGTTCGACGCCGCTCGCGTCTGCAGGCTCGGCTCGGTCGACGCCGTTCGCGTTCCCAGCCTCGGCCCGATCGACCTCGCTCGCATCAGTTGGCTGGACTCGATCGGCGGAACGTCCATCCGCACGCTGAGCTCGCTCGGCGCCAGTCCCGTTCGTAGACGGGCGTCGATCCACCGGCGTTTCGTCGCCGGAAGCCACTCGGCCGACGTCGCTCGTCGCACTCGAGTCGGTCCCGGACGGCTCCTCGAGGTCGGTTCCCTCGTCGTCCATCTTGGTGCCATCGACTGCCGCCCGCTCTGCGTCGGAGTCCAAATCGGGTTCCGGACCGTCCCGATCGGGCTTCTCGACGGCGTCGTCCTCGAACCAGTCGCCGCCGTCGAACAGCACCTCGACGAACGCGTGGCGATCGGCCCAGTGGAACCCGTCGATCGCGTTGACACGCTGACTGATCGTCGCGCTACTGACGCCGAGGGTCTCCGCGAGCGCCGCCTGCGTCGCGTCCGGTCGTCTGTAGATCTCCACGAGCGTCTCGCGTTGTTTCTCCGTCACATCGTCCGGTTCCAACGACAGTTCGAGATCCGTATCGGATTGGCTATCGTGTTCGGTCATGGCTGACTCCGCGTCGTCTGATTCGGGTGGGTCGCCCGCTGTAGCCGACGAGTCGGACGTCCGGTCCGGCTGGCGCTCGTCGGTCTCGGCGTCGCTACTCGAGTCGTCGCTGGCGTCCTCGAATTCGTCCGAATCGCCGGATTCGCCTGGATCGCCATACTCCTCTAAGACCTGGTCGACGATGGCGACGGTGGCACCGCTGACGTCGTCCGCGATCGCCTCCATCGATGCGGTCGGCCGTGACTCCGCGACGTCGAGGATCTTCTTGTGAATGACCGCTCGTGGGACGTTCGTGCTCTGCTCACCTGTGTCCCCAGTTGATAGTGGTGAATGACTCATGTGCAACCTCTCCGAAGCGACGGTTCACGCCAACAGTCCTCGACCCCGCCGATATAATTTTTTCACCGGGACAACACATACACAAATCCGTACAGCTCTATTGGGGCGTTTCCGCGCGGTATGTCCGCTGTTACTCGGAAGCGCTCGGTCAGCTGGCTCCCAGTCCTCGAGCGGATCTCGCTGGTGTTCTGTGCACCGATATCGGTCGGTAAACCGAGCGTAATCCGTCCCTAGGCGACCAGTCAGCAGACCCGAGTGAGGGGTGAACGCGACTGACTACCGGTACCGACTGAACGCGACGCCTGCCAGCGCGACGAGTGCAGCGATCGCTCCGAGCCCGACCCAGCCGCCAACGCCGTCGGCCAGTCCGTCGTCGTCGGTCTCGCCGTGGCTCTGTTGGTCGGCGACGTCCCCGTTCAACTGCAAGACCACGACGGTCTGTCCGTGTGAGCCCTCGGTCTCGTAGGTCCAGCCGCCCTCCGTCGCCTCGTAGGATTCGGCGTCGCCGATCGGGTGGACGTCCGTCTCCCAGGCCTGGTGGGCCTGTTGCACGTAGCCGACGACCTCGATATCGTCCGCGTGTTCGCCCTCGAGTTCGACCTCGCCGTATTCGACCGTCTCGTCCTCCGGCAGGCCGTGCCACTCGAGGCAGTGTGAATCCATGTAGCCGTCGCCCTGTGGCAGATCCGGATTCGTCCCGAACTGATCGCTGTCGAGCGGCCGGACGTAGTGGTCGGTCAGCGGGAACTCGACGACGAACGGATCGGCCTCGGAGTGCCACGCGAGCGAGTCGCCGGTCGGAATCGTCGCCGTCGTGTTCGGGACGCTCTCGCCGACGATCGGCTGGCCGGCTTCGTTGAGCAGCGTCACGCAGATCTTCCCCGATCCCTGGCCCAGATTCGGGTCCCGATACTCGTCGCGCGGATTGACGTAGCTCACCCAGCTCCCGTCGCCGGCGCCCTCCTCGAAGAACAGGTCCCCGTCCTCGGGAACGGGTTCTGCGTACGCGTCCTCGCTCACGTTCTCCTGAATCGCAGCCTCGGTCTCGGGAGCCGGGTCCCCACCGCTGCCGTCAGCGATCGCGAGCCCGGCGAGCACGGCGACCGCGAGCACGGCTCCGACGACGAGCACGACGACGAACGCGGGACGATCCAGGACGCTGCGCATCGGTGCCACGGCTATCGCCTCGAGACGGCCGGTTCGGTCTCGAGCGACGGGCACGCGGCCGTCTCGGGCTCGCGTACGGCCGGCGTCGGTCTCGCCTCGAGGGCGTCTCCGGCCTCGAGATCGTCACCAGCGGGGTCGTCGCCGTTCGGTGGCGACCCGCCGTCTCTGACGTCGGCGAATCGATCGGTCGGGGTGAAAGGCGTCACCATCGGGTTGCACCACAGCGTCAATCATCCTATATATGAGCAGCGTACAGCCGCTAGTCGCGTGCTTCCTCGCCGCGCCGAGTTCCCCCGATCGTCACCGTCGAGTTCGTCGCGCCCGCGGTATTGATACTCACAACTAATAGAAAATTATCGAACTGTGGCGCTATCATTAACAATATGCTGGAGTCTACCACGGAACCACATGAGTTGGCTGGTCCTGCCGGTCGTCGTCGTGCTCTTGTCGATACTCACGGTGGTAGCCGTGGCGTCGAACTATCGAAACGTGGCAGGGCGACTGTCGGAGCTTCCCGGCGTCGACGGCGGTGGTGGCGTCCAGGCCGGTTTCATCGCGGGTCTTTACGCGCTCGTCCTCTGGAGCGTGGTCATCTCCGGCGGGATGCTGTTCATCGGCGACGCCGGTTCGAACGGCACCGAATCCTATCAGGGCCCCGGCGCTGACGGGTCGGAACCCGACGAGACCACCGAGTCGGACGACTACTCCGACGCCGAACTGCTCGTGTTCTTCGAGACGATCACCTCACACTGGGGTGTCAACGTGACCTCGACGGAGATGGTCGACGACGAGTTCGTCGTGGAGTACGCCGATACCACCGAGACGGACGACGAGTTCACCGACGAGGTGGGGACGCTCATCGGCGTCTACATCGACATCGTCGAGGGCGGACTCGAGGCGGAGCGGATGGACGTCACCGCCGTCGACGCGGACGACGGCGAACAGACCCACTGGCACGTGGAATCCGAGTGGGCGGAGGCCTACCTCGAGGACGAACTCACCGTGGACGACGTCTACGAACGGGTGCTAGACACTGTCGAATCCGCTTGACATCCTCCCACCCCTAAAGGGGCGAGATTCCTCCGTTGGGGGTTCGGCTACCGACCCACGGAGACAACTTGCGGGTTCGCACGCTGTTCGTTGAGACAAGCGCGTGATGACGCTGACCATGAATGGTCGTCCCACTTGAACCGTGAAGGCCGTGCCATCGGCCCGACTTCGCCGCTCGCTTCGCGTTTTAAGAACGTCTCAGACGCCGTGAGGTCCGCGTGTCCCTCGGAACCGCAGGGGCACGTCAACGTATCCTCGTGGCGCACAGTCCCCTCTCGCTCCCCACAGTCGGGACACTCTTGCGAGGTCCACGCTTCCGTCCGCGCTTCGAGGACGATACCGTATTCCTCGCAAACGTAGGCGAGACGGTTGATGAACGCGCGGAACGCCCAGAAGTTGTGCGTTTTCGCGTTCGCCCGAACCGACCAATTCGATTCGAGAACGTCGGTTAAGTCCCCGACGTACACCGTCGCAACGCCCTTGTCGTAGAGCCGTTCTACGAGGTCGCGGGCAACAGCGTTCATCGCGTGGTCCCGTCGGCGCGTTCGTTGTCGGTAGAGCCGCCGGATACGGTTGCTACTGTAGCGCCCTTCGGGAAGGTTCGACTGTAGGCGGGCGATTTCCGTCGTCGTCTCACGAAACCGTTCGAACAGGTCGCGTCCTTCGTAGAGGTACTGCGAGCCGGTCGAAACCGAACACGCTACGATGTTATTCGCGCCTACGTCCAGAGCGGCGGTTTCATCCGCCAGTGGTGAATCCTGCCGAGAATCAGGCACGGTGACAGGTTGAAAAGCTCGGTACGTATCGCTCGTTTCATCGTAGGTAATTTCGAGACGGCCCTGTTTGCCATCCCACTTCGGGTTCCCGCGCACTTCGAGGCGAAGGCGCTCGTGGTAGCCAAGACCGTACTCTTCTTTCAGGTCTTGCCCGACGGGGATTTCGAGACGGC
>NZ_FNFE01000002.1 GCF_900100335.1 Natronorubrum texcoconense
TTTTGTCTCAGTCGGCTGCTCCGCAGCCTCCTTCGCAAAATCTGGACCAAAAAGTCCAAAAATATTCGTCTCAGGGCAGTTCGAACTCGATCGCCGCACCCTGACCGAAGCCGACGCACTCGGTCGCGATGCCGCGCTCGACGCCCTCACGGTTCATCTCGTGGACGAGCGTGACCGGCAGGCGCGCACCGGAACAGCCCAACGGGTGGCCGATGGCGATGGCGCCGCCGTTGACGTTCAGCTGGTCGTCCGGAATCCCCAGTTCTCGCTGGGAGTACAACGTCTGGCTCGCGAAGGCCTCGTTGATCTCGACGAGTCCGTAGTCGTCGATCTCGCGGCCGGCCCGCTCGAGCAACCCTTCAGTCGCCGGAACGGGGCCGACGCCCATCTCGGTCGGGTCGACGCCGGCGACGTAGCTGGTGCCGACTTCGGCGAGGACCTCGAGATCGTTCTCGTCGGCGAACTCCCGGCTGGTCAGGAGGACGCCGGCCGCGCCGTCGGCGATCTGGGAGGCGTTGCCGGGCGTGACGGTGCCGTCCTCTTTGAAGACGGTCGGGAGGTCTGCGAGCTTTTCGGGCGTCGTTCCGGGTCGCAGCCCCTCGTCCTCGTCGTGGACTCCGTCCTCAGTCTCGAGGGGGACGATCTCGTCGTCGAACTTTCCTTCCTCGGTGGCCTCGACGGCGCGCTGCTGACTCCGAGCGCCGTACTCGTCCTGTTCCTCCCGGGAGACGCCGTACTTCTCGGCGACCTTTTCGGCGGTCATCCCCATCATGAGGTTGGCCATTCCGTACTCCTCGTCGAGTTTCGGGTGCATGCTCCCGCTCTCGGCCGAACCCATCTTCACGCGGCTCATGCTCTCGACGCCGCCCGCGAACACCGCCTGTTGTCGGCCCGCGGCGATCGAGTCCGCCGCGCTGATGATCGCCTGTGCGGAGGACGCACACTGTCGGTCGATGGTGGTCGCGGGAACCCCCTCGCCGAGGTCGGAGAAGAGGGCGATCTGTCGAGCGATGTTCGCTCGCTGTTCGTCGCGCTGCTGTGCACAACCCCACATCAGGTCGTCGATATCGTCGCCGGAGAGACCGGTCTCCGCGAGCATCTCGTTGACCAGCGGGATGGACATATCCTCGCTCCGGAACTCGGACAGCGCGCCGTCTTCCCGTCCCTGTGCTGTTCGGACCGCGCTAACGATTACCGGCGTGGTGTCTGCCATGGTTTATCACCATCTTTGTATGCACATATAACTAGGTACATCGGTAAAATCTCCGACGATATGCTATCCACCGTAAACGTCACGCGGTGGTTTAGTTATCTTCGTTACGCAGCTCGATCGAGCGAGGCGCCGAGGTCCTCGAGCATCGCGAAGAAGCCGGGGAACGAGACGTCGACGTGGTCGGCCCCCTCGACGGTCGTCTCGCCGTCGGCGACCAGTCCCGCGAGCGCGAGCGACATGATGATCCGGTGGTCGCGACGGCCGGAGACCGTCGCTCCAACGAGGTCGGAGTCGTCGCCGTGAACCGTGAGCGAGTCGCGTTCCTCGGTCGTCTCGACGCCCATCTTGCCCAACTCCTCGGCCATCGCGCTCACGCGGTCGGTCTCCTTGAACCGGACGTGCTCGGCGTTCGTAATGTGGGTGTCGCCCTCGGCGACGGCCCCGAGCGTCGCGATCGTCGGCAGCAGGTCCGGCGTGTCCTCCACGTCGACCTCGATTCCCGAGAGCGGAGCGCTCGAGACGTCGATCGTTCCCGCCTCCCGGTCCCACTCGACGTCGGCTCCCATTCGGTCGACGATATCGACGATCGCGGTGTCGCCCTGCGCGCTCGGGTTCGCTCCCTCGATGCGCACCGCTCCGCCGTCCGCGCCGGCGATGGCACCAGCCGCGAGCGGATACGAGATCGACGAGAAGTCGCCCGGGACGGCGTACTCGCCGCCGACGGGTCGGTAGGACTGGCCGCCGTCGACCGCGAAGCCGTCGTCGGTCTTACGCGCGTCGACGCCGAAGTCGGCGAGCACCTCGAGCGTGATGTCGACGTACGGCGCGGACTTGAGGTCGGTCTCGAGGACGACGTCGATCCCCTCGTCGGTGACCGCACCGGCCATCAGGAGCGCGGTGATGTACTGCGAGGAGACGTCGCCCGGAATGGAGACCGTACTGCCCGACAGGGGGCCGGTGACGACCAGCGGGGCCTGGCCGTTTCCGCGCGTGCTGAACGCCTCGGTGCCGAGGTCTCCGAGCGCCTCGAGCAGCGGGCCCTGGGGTCGCGTGCGTAGCGATTCGTCCCCGGTGAGCACCGAGGTGCCGTCCGCGAGCGCGGCCGCGGCGGTCACGAGACGCATCGTCGTGCCGCTGTTGTCGCAATCGATGACGTCGGCGGGGACGTCGGGTCGGCCGTCGAAACCGCCGATTTCGAGGGTCCCGTCCTCACGTCGCTGCACGTCGCCGCCGAACAGGTCGACGGCGCGAGCGGTCGCCTGCGTGTCCGCGCTCCAGAGCGCGTCACGAACCGCCGCGTGGTCTCCGTAGCCCGCGGCGAGGATCGCCCGATGGGTGTAGCTCTTCGACGGCGGTGCCCGCGCCGAGCCCTCGACCCTCGAGGGCGTGATACTGACGTTCATGGTCGGTCTGTGGAGTGGCCGCCCTATACCGATACCGATCCGCGAAGTCGAACGCCGGCCGTCACGAGGTGAACCGTCGGTGCCGACCCGGGCGCACACTGCCACAGCGGTGGCTGGCTCAGTCACCGGATCGAAGTTCTCGTTCCCGCTCGAGCCGTTGACAGCCGAGGACCAGCGAATCGGGAATGTCGGTCACCTCCGATTGCAAGGCGTCGAAAACGACGGCGACCTCGTCGAATCGGGGGCCGCGGGAGGCGACGAACGGCTCGAGTTCCCACTCGATAAAGCCCATATCCGCCAGCATCGGGAGGTGTCGGTGGAACAGTTCCCGTCGGAGGTCGTCCGGATTCGGGGGCACGTTCGGGTTTACCGCGCTCTCCGGCAGCGGAACGGATCCGTCGGCCGGACTGTCGAGCAGGGAAACGATGAGTTGCCGACGCGGTTCGGCCGAGGCGGCCCTGAAAACGGCGTTCCAGCCGTGAATGACGCGCTTTCCGTTCTCGAAACGTACTCCGGTCATACTCGCTCATTCGAGCGATAGGACATAAACAATGGTGATGGTTGGGATCGTTCACGTTCAGTTTTCGAATTTAAAACGGCCGCTTCGGACGGTTCAGTACGCCGGCTCGAGTCGGACCGAACGTCTCACGGACAGCCGATCGACGCCGCAATCTCGCGGATCGGCGCGTCGACCGTCAGACTCGAAACCTCGTAGTTCAGGTCGTCACACTCCCAGAAGACGCTCTGGATTCGTCCATCGCGGTAGTACGCCGTCCGGTCGTCGATCTCGACTTCCTCGAGGACGTTCGAATTGAACCGTCTAACCTGCCGAACGACCACGAACAGTTCCCGAGCGACCGCGTTCGGATCGTTGTACCACAGCGTCGTCGTCGTTCCGAACCGTTCGGCCTTCTCGACGACGGTGACGCGATCCAGTCTGTACGCGTTTGGGACGTCGGGATCCGGCAGCTCGTACGGGACGGCGTCCGCCGCTTCTGTTCGCGACTCGAAGATGCCGTCCGGTTCGGGACCGTCGGTGACGACCCGTGCCTCCCTCGGCGGTTGGTACGTGAACGTCTCCGAGTCGGTTCCGTCGTCGATCGAGAGTCCCTCGTACGTGACCGAGACGCTGTATCGCGTCTCGCCGTCGTCCTCGACCGCGTTCCGCTCCCCGATCGGATACCGGTACTCGTCGTCGATCCAGATCGTCCGAGCGACGTCCAGTCCCTCGAGATCGGCCGTCGACAGCGGAATGACGTACGTCGTATCTCCGACGACGAGGTCGATCGAGCGACCGATATCGTCGACCGGCGGACGGGTTTCGACGACGTGTGCCTCGCGTCCGTCGACGGTCGTCGTCCCGTCGTACCCCAGTCGGTACTCGTCGAGGAGCGCCTCGAGGACGCGTCTCGTCCCGTCGGTGTCGACCTTGTACGGATGGTGCTGCAGGTCGACGATCCCCGTCTCCGGATTGTACTCCCACGTCCGTTCCCGGTTCGTCACCGTAACGGAGCCGACCGGCGCGTTCGGATCGGTCGACTCGAGCACCTCGATCCGCTGTTTAGCGGGCGGCGCTCGCACGACGTCCTCGGTTCGTTCGACGGTCCAGTCGGGGGTCTCGACCGACATCGTTCGACGCGCCGTGAGATCGGTCATTCGTCGACGCGTCTCGATCGCATCCTCGACGAGTGTTGCCGCGAACTCCTCGTCAGTGGGTTCGTCCGTCTCGCTACCGGGATAACTGACGCAGCCGGCCAACGCGAGCGTGGCTCCCGCCGCCAGAACCCGTCGACGGTCCATATGCGGGGAATGACTATCGTTAAATCATAAGTCTGTGGGTCCGAATCCAGTCTGCGATCGTTCGGCATCGACCGCGATCCGCGATATTATGTGCTCCCCGGCCACACTCCGACGCATGGATACTGCTGTCGACCTCTCCTCGTTACGGGAATCGCTCGAGGCGAACGGCGCTGACGGCTACCTGATCGACGACGACGCGTCGGACTCCGACCAGCGGTACGTCTCCGGCTTCACCGCGCCGGATCCGTACCAGACGCTCGTCACGCCCGAGGGCGTTCACCTGCTCGTTTCGGGGCTCGAGTACGGCCGCGCGAGCACGGAGTCGAGCGCCGATTCGGTGACGCGTCGAGCCGACTACGACTACCAGCAACTCGTCGCCGAACACGGCCCCTACGAGGCCAAGAGCCGACTGCTCGAGGCGTTTCTGGACGATCACGACGTCGACTCGCTGGCCGTGCCGCGGAACTTCCCGACCGGAACCGCGGACGGGTTGCGAGCGCGCGGCCTCGAGGTCACCGTCGAACCGGAGGGGATCGTCGAGGGGATCCGAGCGACGAAGAGCGACTGGGAACTCGCACAGATCGAAGCGACCCAGGACGCCAACGAAGCTGCGATGGCGACCGCCGAGGAGCTGATCGCGACGGCTGATATCGCTGACGACGGCACGCTCGTCCGCGACGGCGCGGCGCTCACGAGCGAACGGGTCAAAGAGGAGATCGAGATCACCCTGCTTCGCCACGGCTGCGGGCTCGACGACACCATCGTCGCCTGCGGCGCCGACGGCGCGGACCCCCACAACCGCGGCAGCGGCCCGCTCGCGGCCGACGAACTAATCGTGATCGACATCTTCCCGCGGGACAAGGAGACGGGCTACTTCGCGGACATGACTCGCACCTTCGCTCGCGGCGACCCGGGCGAGGAGGCTCGACGGCGGTACGACGTGACGAAGGAAGCCTACGAGGCCGCCCTCGAGGCCGTCGAGGCCGGCGTCACGGGGGCCGACGTCCACGGCGTTGCCTGCGACGTCATCGAGGACGCCGGCTACGAAACCCTCCGCAGCGATCCGAGCACCGACACCGGCTTCATCCACAGCACGGGCCACGGCGTCGGATTAGACATCCACGAACAGCCCAGCGTCTCGCCGTCCGGCGGCGAACTCGAGCCCGGCCACGTGATCTCGATCGAACCCGGCATCTACGATCCCGAGGTGGGTGGGGTGCGAATCGAGGATCTGGTGGTCGTTACCGAGGACGGGTACGAGAACCTGACCGACTATCGCGTGGGCCTCGAGCCGAAAAACGAGTAACGGTCCGCGGGTCGAGCCGAAACGCGAGTGACGAACCGGTCGACCGAACGTCACTCGGCTGCCGACTTGGGCGACGATTCCGCTCGCGGTTCGACCTCGAGCTCCTCCAGCTCTTCTAAGTCACCCTCCGCCGTCGCTTGCTCGATCTTCGCGATCTCCTCCGCGTAGTGGAGGAAGGTGTCGACGGAGGCGACCACGACGCGGGCCTCGATCGTCAGCAGCTCGATCCCGACGACGGAGACGCGCGCCCAGACGTCGATGACGACGCCCTTGTCGAGGATGCGGTCGAGCACTTCGGCGAGACTCGAGGAGTCGGGTCGTCGTTGTGGTGATGCCATTGTGATCTCCAGTTGAGCGTCCAGCGCGAGTTCGTTTCATTACACGGGCTGCATCGGCAAGCAAATATCCGAACCGAATCGCTGTAAACGGAACTCGGGATACGGAACGACCGCCGACCGATCGGTGACGCACCTCGTGGCACCGATCTCGACCAGCGGACAGTTCGGATCGACGTTCCGCCGTCGAATACCCGCGCTGTCTTCAGCACGACTCGACCGGTTCAGAGGCGTCCTCCGACCTCGAGCCCACTCCGTAACGCGGCGTGCAGTCGGCCTTCGCCGGCGACCCAGTCGCCGAGACAGTAGAGGCCCGACTCCTCTGCGCGTCGAAGGGGGTCGCGGTCGACGCCATCCTCCGGCAGCGCGTAGCGCCAGCCTTGGTGGTCCGTCCAGTCGGGCTCGAGCAGGCGCTCGTCCTCGACGATGGCCGCAGTGAGCTCGGCGAGTGCCTCGAGATTCGCCGCCGGATCTTCGTCGTACCGATCGGTGGACCAGTCGGGACTCGCTTGTACGATCAGCAGCGACTCGCCCTCGGGGACGTGGCCGGATTTGCACTCCTCCCGTGAGATCCAACCGATTTCGTGTTCCTTGTCGGTGTTGACCAGCGCGTAGTAGGGTCGCTCGAGTTCGAACGGGTAATGAAAGACGCCGGTCCAGATCGTTCGATACGGCACGTCGTCGACGGCGTCGACGAGTTCGTCACGGATCTCGGCGTCCCACGCCGCCGTCCGCAGCAACTCGGCCGTCTGCGGCGCGGGCGGATTCAGCAGAATCGCGTCGAACGGTCCCCACTGTTCTCCGCCGGCGTCCTCGAGCCGCCAGCGTTCCGCGCTGTCGTCCCGGATTACCGTCTCCACGCGCGTCTCGCGGTGGATCGTCGCGTCGGTATGGGCGAAGAGTCGCTTCGCGAGCTGGGTCAGTCCCGACTCGTAGCTCCACTTGTGCTCGTCCGCGTCCCGACCCACCGACACCTCGCCCGCGCTGTCGAAGGTCCAGACGGGATCAGTAACGTCGACCAGCCCGTCAGTGTCGAGCGTCTCCGTGAGCAACTCGACGACGCGCTCGTCGTCCGATTTCACGTAGTTCGCGCCGTAGTCGTAGATCACGTCGTCCCGGCGGCGGGTCGCCGCGCGCCCGCAGAGGCCGCGGGACTTCTCGAGGACCGTGATCTCGGGGTCGTCGAGTTCGTCCTCGAGCGCGTACGCCGCGGCTGCGGCCGCCGCACCGGCACCGACGATACCGATTCGTATCGTCATCAGTGTACGCTTCAGATCCCCACGTATTTGAGTTGAGGGTACGCCATGGCGACCGCATGCGACCGCGGACGTCACTTTGCGTCCAAGCCGACCTGTTCATACCACGTTCGGATCTGTTCGGGAAGTTCCCGATCCTCGCCTCCGAGTGCCGCGCGGGCATAGCCCCCCGTTCGAGAGAGTATTTCGACGTAGTACAGAAGCGCGATCAGCGCTTTGTGAAGGGGAGACAACGACTCCCACTCGCGACACTTCGATCGCAACACCGAACGAGGCGCGGGCAGATACGCTGACGAATCTCGGAGCCGAGATCCCTCACCGACTATCGATCCATACTGTGCGTCGAGTTGATACAGTCCCGTACCGGACTTGCAGCCCTTTGTGACGACCTCCAACAGCGACTCGCGAGCGGGATGTGTCAATGTAACGTTCGGACAGAAGCCGGTCTCGAATCCCAATGCAGACACCTCGACCCCGAAGACGACGTCCTCGCCCGCATCGAGGGTCGGATTGAACCGAAGGCCGGTTTCGAACACGCCGTTCCGAACTGCGAGGCTACAGGTTGGACAAAACCCGTATCGGGTCATGAACGCCTCGACGGGGAAGCGAATGTGACTGTCGTACCACCCCGCGACCGTCTCCGCCGCCCCCTCCCTGACGATATCGACGGGAAACCCCACGTAATCAGCGTCTCGAGCGGCAAAGAGGCCCGCGATTTTCAAGAGCCCGTTCTTCTCGATCGTCATATCCGCGTCGGTGAACAGTATGACGTCCCCGGTCGCTTCCTCGATCGCGACGTTCCGGGCGCTCCCTGGCGTCTCGTAATCGGTCTCCGTGTGGACAGTCACCTCGTCGATCGACTCCGAAAGCACCCCTAGCTCCGCTTCGGTCTCCCCGTCCGCTGGCGTGACCACCGTGTGGATTCCAACGGTCTCGTACGTAGCTGCCGCCACTGACGTCACTGTCTTTCGTATCCCATCGGGGTTATCGTAGACTGGGATGATGACCGAAATGTCGGGTAAAACCGACTCGTCACCCTCGTCTACGAAAGACTCGAGAGCAGACTCGTTGATCAGATACCGGTTCATTCGTTCGACTATTCGTACATATCAACCGTTCAAAAATCCCGCGTTCTGTCCGTATCGAGATATGATTTCGAACGACGACCGAACGATTTCGAAGTGACGGTCAATCAACGACCCGACGACCGGTTACACGGAGGAATCCCACGACTGCAGTTGTGTGGAGGCTGTCAGGATAGACGATACGTATCGAACTGTCTGGCCGCGCGAAGACACGAGACCGGTATCCCGGCGACGAGAAGGACGATCGTGATCCCGCTGAGGAGTTCGAGAGTGGATGGATCGACATCGAGAGCGTACGTCGAAAGGAGGCCCGTTGCGACGATCCGAGCCGTCTCATCCACGACGATCGCCGTTGCGTACGCTCCACAGATTACGACCATAGAAAACAACCAGAGGGTGTACTTACTCGGGAGCTCCAGATTCTTCGAACTGCTGATATCGACGGTTGTAACGCGTGGGAAGGTCGTTCCAATCCCAGTCGCCAGTGTCGCACTAGCAACGACGACTGCGGGAGCGGCAAAGCCTACACCGAGCAGTTCGGTCGGCGGCCGATTCGCTGCGACACCGGATCCAACCGCGAGAACCGACGTGACCGGGGCGACGACGATCGTTGCGGCCACAATCGACCCCCAAACGACCTGTAGGCCACTGGTCCGTGAGGTCAACAACAACGGTAGCGTTCGTCCTTGATTCCCCAGAACATTCGCAGTGAACGCGAGCCCGGCGAACCAACCGCCGTATCCGATCACGAGCCATGGCGTGTACCATGGGACGGATCCGGTCGTCAGCAACTGCTCGAAAAGCGGGATGGCTCCCAAAAGCGGGAACGCCCCATACGAGAGCGATGCTGGAGACCGATACCGCCGAAGCAGTGACACACGTGCAATCCCGTAGGCTTCTCGCGTTCTACAGAGCGATCCGAGGATTCGGGCGAACACGGTCGCATCCGTTCCATCGAGTTCGTCTGTCGAGTCTCGGGTCCCTCCGTCACCGTTAGCAATCTCCTCCACATACCAGGTGTGCCTGGCGGCAAAGACGGTTCCGACAATGCCAACGGGAACGAGTAGTACCGTTGCTGCCACCGCACTCGCTGCGTCGGCGCTCGAGACGTCTGCCCCGGGGACGGTTGCGAACGCGAGCGCCCCAAGCCAACCGAGCGGTGCCGAGGTGGAAACCGGCCGAACGATATCGACTACCGCGGTAAAGCCGCCGGTGAAGATCGTCGCGAAGTACGTGATACCGAGGACGACCCCGATAATCGGTTTGATCGCCTTGAGGTGACGGTACTGGCGGATGCCGCCGAGTAGCGTAACCCCGATCGGATACCCGATCAACCCGGAACTAACCGTGAGGACGACTCCGAGTGCGAGGCCGCTTAGGAACGGACGGACCGTTCCGACGCCGACCGATAAACCGAGATAAACGACAGCGATGGGCACGAACACGTATGGAGCCATCTTGACGATTTCAGTGAACAAGAGTCCGGGAGCGATGTCTCGTACCGGGCGCATCGTTAGGATGGCGCTTTTGTTCCCGATCTCGCCGTTCGATCCGGCACCGTCCGCGACGAAGAGACACACGGTGAACATCCAGCCGACGACGACGAGCGTCGTGGCCGTCGCAAGCGGCGGTGAACCGGTGACGAACGATTCACCGACATCGATCATCAACCGGTACGTGAACCACAGCCCGGGGGTCGCCAGAAGCGCAACGACGACGGTTCCGAGAAGAACGTAATCTTGGGCCCGCAGCCACCGAAGGTCCCGAAGTAATTCGATCCGTGAAACCGAAAGCCAAATCCGAAGGTTCGGGACGAGGCCCGATCCGGCCATCTCGTCCGAGGACGATTCGTTTCGCATCTGTGTCATCCGTGCATAGGTTGTGTTATCGGTCCGCTACTTGAATCCTGAAACTACAGGTACTGATACTCGGTGCTCGAAAGATACGACAATGGAACTGCCCTACTTTCGCGCTTCGATCAGTTCCTCGATGGACGCGTCCGCCGTAACCTCTTGTTCGGCTACCTCTGTGAGGGACGTTTGGTTGGACTTATACAGCTCTTCCCCGCTGTTTGCGACTCTCTGAGTCGCACCGTATCCGGCGACGAACGCGCCGGCACCGTATCCGAGACAGACGGGCGGACAGAGCATGGGTTTCTCTTCGTGGACCGCTTTCCCAGAAACGTCACTCGGAACCTGCTCCTGTGCGTTCACTTCGATAGCGTTCAGTTGTCTTTCGTCTTCTTCCGATCCACTGACGTGATTCTTCGAATTCACGTTCCTCGTTTCCATACTTCTATATCATGATCTGACTGAAATAGTATTAATCTAATGATCACGGCTACGCAAGTTGTGACGATCGAGTCGAAGTCAACCCTGCTTCACCGATCCACGCGGGCGGGAATCGGACGCGCAAAGAACGAATTTTCGGTTCAGTCTGCAGCCTGAACCGTTTCAACGATATCGTCGATCGATGCGTCGTCTTCGACTTTCTCGTCGATGTCTTTGAGTGGTTCCGGATTACCATCGATACACCGTTCTGTGTAACAGCCAGCCGCTGCGCCAGCCGCAAAGCCGGCACCGACATAGGCACCACAGACGTGCGGACAGAGTACGGGTTCCTCTCCGAGGGTCATTCCCTCGGTTTCTGACGGTATCTGCTCTCGTGCGCTCGCTTCTGCAACCGTTTCGTTTCGGTTATCACCTGTCATAGCCGTATTGCGATAAGATTTCTATTTTAGAAATTATTATATCTTTTGGAAAGAATAATGTATACAAATGTAAGAACCGACCTACTCGTGGGATTCAATTATTTCGTCGTCCGAAGCCAAAGACTCGAAGGAATGCCGTAGATGTTACCCGACTCGTACTCCTGGCCGATCTCGTCATAACTCTCGAACGCCTCCGCGAGTCGATCCGGGTGTTTTCGGTGCATGTAGTAAGTCGTCCAAAGGACTTCGAGGTCGTCGTTGTTCGTCAACAACGCTCGAACCAGGTACTGCTCGTTGAAAAACCAGCGACGCTCGGTGATCCATCGGCGCGGATACTGATACGGGATGAAGATATCATGGACGTGTACCAACACGCCGTCGCCGAGACGAGGGAGTGCTTCGAGAAACTCATAGAGGACATCGCTTCCGATCGTGGCGATGTGAGACGAGTCGATGAAGACGATATCGTTTTCTGACAGCGATTCGAATACCGACACCGGGACGTCCTGGACGTTCTCTTTGACGACCTCCGCATCGGTGTGGCGCTTTATGGATCGAGTCGGCGACGGATCGATAACGTAGTGATCGCACTCTTGCTCGTTTCGCTGGAGTGCCGCGTCTAACACCTGCGTCGAGTTACCACCGCCAATCTCAAGGATACACTCCGGCGAGTGTTCGCGGACCATCGAGTATGCAATTTCTGCATCGACGGATTCGAAGTAGCGGTTTTTAATTGCGAACCCGCTGTGTTCGTCGGACGACTCGATGAGCGCGAACTCGTCGTACTCGTTTTTGTACTTCGATTCGAATGTCGAAAGGAGTTCGAATTGTTCGTCGACACGGAGGTTGATGCCGGGCAAGTCCGACGGCTCTTCCCAGACGTCTGGGAGCGAGTGGACGTCCGGGATCGGCGACGACCAGTGGACCGGCGTCACGTGAATACCTAGTTTCTCCCACATGGCGAACGCGTCGACAGAGACGTATTCCGGCGAGGAACGGAGCAACTCTGCGATTGCGCCCTGTTCGGCCAGCGCGTTATCGATTTTCTCGGTGGCCTCCGGATACTCCTCTCGAATTGTTTCCGCGATTTCTCGGAGTTCGTCGTCGTCGAGTTCTTGTTTGAACCACAGATCCAGTCTGTGCATGCCATATCGTTTCATCGATGTAAAATAAATCTAGTTAATTAACTCGTTCAAGAATGGCTACTCGAGTGATAAACCACGAATAAGTAGTACCTGCAACTGATTCGGACTACGGACCCTCTTTCCACCAACTTTCGATACGAGTAATCACATATACTGTTGCTCATTTCCAAAAGTTTAAAATTAGCGTATTATCAACATTATTCTCGACATGATGGGGTCAATACCAATCGTAGTTATTCCAGTCGTAATGGGACTGTGGGTGCTCGCAACTATCGGAACAACGGTGGAAACGTGGAGCGACAATTCACCGCTATCCGACCGGTTAGGGCTCCTTACGTTCCTCATACCCAACTGGAACTTCTTCGCGCCGCATCCAGGACAGTACGATTACCACCTCCTGTATCGGGACAAACTCTCTGACGGAGAGGTCACGGCTTGGACCGAGACGACCGAACTCACGGATACGCCACAACGGTTGAAATGGCTCTGGAATCCGAACCTCTATCCGTCTAAGGGGCTGTTCGATGCGGGTCAAGAACTGACGAAGCGACTCGCGACCCCTGAGGAACCGATCGACATTGACGACGAACCCGAGGAGTCGGAGGGTGGAAACCTCCAACCGATCGAGTCGGACGATCATCTCCTAACGATCCAGTACATGATGATACTCAACTACGTCTCGAAGATGGACCATCGCGACGATGCGGAAAAAACGCAGTTTATGCTGATGCGTAGCAGCCTCCGCCAAGACGACGCCACGCCGATGTTCGTTTCTAACTTCCACAAGCTATGATCGGGATAGAGCTCACTACATTTATGACAGTACCGGAGATCGATCTCGAAACAGCAGTTCGTCTTATTACGGTTTTGACTGGACTACACTTGCTGTACAGTAGCGCCGAACTCTACAGTGTTCGCCGACAGTACGGCGTCGGCGGCTTCATGAGTTGGAAGGTCGTCTCCGTCTACGTCGGTAACATACGTGGAATATCGCTGTTATCGCCGCTTCTCGGCCGCTTTCCGACGCTGATACTCGTCCGGTTCTGCCTCGGCGGAGCGTTGATAGGGATCGGAGCGTTGGGATCGATGCTACCTCTTTACCAAGTCGTTCTCCCCGTAGCCGTCTTCGTCGCGCTCGTACTCGACGTTCTCGTGATCGTTCGCCACCCCGCGGGACTCAGCGGTGCGTTCGATATGTCGCTGGTTACCCACGCTGGATTATTCGTCGCGACGGCCATGCCGAACAACCGAACAATCCAACTTGCCGGAATACTCTTTATCGCCACGCAGGGGATTCTGGGGTACTTTTTGGCCGGTGTCGCAAAGGCCATCGGTAAGGAGTGGCGAACGGGCGAGGCTCTCGAGATGGTGCTCTCGACGAAGACGTGGGGTGACGACCGCCTTTACGAGCTGATTCAGAGCCATGCTTGGTTGAAACGGATCGTAGGGGGCAAAATCGTCCTCTTTGAAGTTCTGTTCCCGGTAGTGTTGTTCGTCGACCCGCAGATCGTGGTCGCCATCTTCGCAATCGGTATCATCTTCCACGTCGTCAACGCAGTCGTCATGGGGATCAACAGTTTCGTCATCATGTTTCCAGCAACCTATCCGGCTATCTACTACGCGAATCAGCTGATTCCGTGGACGATCGTCTAACGGATTCACCGGCTCACACGGAACTCGACCGTAGATACGGGTTTCGGTAGGAACCAGTCACGATCAGACTCGGTATGGCCGATCTCGGGTCCGGGTGTTCACACGTCGGAAAAATCGTCGTGCCCATCAATGGAAACGCCATCGGCAGTGATCGTCCCGATGAAAACGCCGTCTCCCGATTGAGTGTCCCTGCTGACACCGGACTGAACCGCTTTCGCCGCGAGACGAACTGCTGTGTCGACCGAGAGGTCGTCCTCGTAACGGTCTTCTAACACGCCATAAGCGAGTTGCATCCCGGAGCCGGTCGCCACGAAATCTTCACCGATAACGCCACCTGCAGTATCGACCGCGACGACGGAGATACCGTTCTCGTCGACGCCGCCGATCAGCGGAGAGATGTTCTGTATCTCGTGTTCTCGGACTAGATTCCCCGCGAGTGTCGCAAGCGATTCGATCGACAGCGGGTCCCCGTGTCGAATTTCATAGGAATCAGCCTCCTCGCGGAGCTGGCGTGCGAACGCGCGAGCGGGACCAATGTGTCCGACGAGAGTCATTGCCGCCGTCGGGTGGACCTTCGTTATTTTACGGAGGTTGCGATTTTCGACAAACGTTCCACCGTTGACCGTCGCCCGGGCATCGGTTGCGAGTACGACACCGTTGCGTGCAGTTAGTCCGACCGACGTCGTGCCCGTTTTCATCGCACCGGAGCCGCCGACGGCGTCCGTCAGCTCTCGTTCGTCCTGCTGTACGTCTGCCGCTCTCCCACCACGGTTTAGGTGCATTTTCGTCTAGTTAGAACAATAACAATAAAAATTTTCCGACCGGAAGTTTCGAACCGTCGGCCGCGACGGTCTCCGAGGCACTGGCCGTAGCGTTCGAAAAGGGATTTGTCCCCGTCTGGGCGTTCACTCGGCCACACAACCCAATAAGTCGTCCGGATGGGGAAGATATATATTAATGCAGAAAGTACATGTATCATATGAGCAACGCTGAAACTACGAGTGATTACGACTGGGCAACTGGAATGCGGTTTGCCGCGTTCTTTTTGGCGTCGCTAGTTCTTGTTTATGACGTACTAATCGGGATCTTACTCCTTGCACTCGTACTCATTCTCATCTCGGCGGTCGAACGCCGCTCAGACCAGTCGTGATATCGGGACGATGAGCCGTCGACTTCCGACTTCGTTCGAGGAAGTTGCTGGTCGATCTGTGAACGAACTTATCAGCGGCGGGTTGCTGGTGTTGTGTGCCTTCGTGGCCGTCACCGCTCTCAACGGCGTTTTCGAACCCAACAACGAACTGGTTGACCTCGCTCGAATTTGTGCGTACCTACTAGCCGCACTGGTAATGATCTTCGTGACCCCGCTTACCGGCGTCTTCGCACTCGTTGTATTCGAGTTGGCGTTTTCGTCGCCGCTTGACACCGGTGAGACCGCTTTCGCTATCGTCGTTTTCTGTCTCGTCTGGCTGCTCGTTTTCGGTGGCCGCGCGGAACGGGACCAGTCTGCCGAACGTTCCGGTCGATAGCGAAACCTTGACCCGTCTGACTTCTTCCCTCTCTAGTAGCCACTGATAGACAACCGGCGCACGCGGATCGGTCCGGCCGGTACGTTCGACGGACACCGGTTGAAGACCGTTGCAGTTATCCTGTGAGGACGACTGTCCGCCGTCGTCCACTCATAGGGATTCTCGTAGCCAACCGGAGATTCCGAGGCCTGGCCTTCGGCGGTGTCGCTCAGTTCTTCGTCGGAAAACTATGAACACTTACGATAATCCCTATCAGTAGTGACCGAGAACGCCGAGTTTTCGTGCCCGGCGTTGGCATAACTCGAAAATGCCGTATCCGACCACCAGATAACCGACACCGACGGCGACGAGGACGGTGACATCCGTCAGCGAGAACTCCCAGAGTCGTGTTCCGTTCCGCATCGCCGTCTGAATCATTTCGCTCCCCTTGGCGAGCGGGAGGAACTCCAACAACATGATCTCGAAAGCCGGTGCGCTGATAAGGCCGATAAACCCGAATTGAAGAAGCATCACCCAACTCTGGATGTTCTTGTAAAGAACAGTGAATCCGCCGACGGCGAACCCGATACCGAACACCGACGCAATGGTAAACACGAGTATCGGGATGATCGTCACGAGGTCGATACTGAGGGTCGTTCTCGTCGTCACTAGCATGATCAAGAGGATCAAAAACGCCGTGAGAAACGCGATTATCAGTTTCGCGATCGATTTGACGAGCATGATGACGCCGAACCCAAACGGCGTGAGTGCGAGACGTTCTAGGGTTCCCCAACTCGCTTCCATCCCGATTTCGTTCGCGATATTCGAGTAGGCGGTCAGAGACATGATCCACAGGAAATACCCGACGATAATCGCCTCTAAGGACTCGGAGAACCCGTCGCCGACGATCATCTGCCCACCGAGAACGATGATGCCGAACATCACGAGAAAACCGACTAACTGACCGGCGACTTCGACAGGGTACCGAAGGAAAAGAGTCACTTCACGCATGAAGATTGCGCGCGTCAACGTGATTACGCCGCCCCGTTTGGTGTTTGCTGTCTGCTCCGACATGGTTCTATTCGACGATCTCCATGAATATCTCTTCCAGATCAGCGTTTCTCGTTTCCACCGAAAGAAGCTGAATGTCCGTCCCCTCGAGATACGCCGTCAGTTCGAAAAACGTGGAAGTATCGGCGGCGACGACAAACCTGGTTCGATCCTCGTATCTGGTGAGTTCCGTCACAGTAAACCTCTCTCGAAGGTCGGCGGCCAACGCTTCGGAGAGGCTTCTGACGCTGAAACGGTACTCCTGTGTTTGGAACATATCGAGGAGGTTTTGGACCGTATCGTCGGTAACGATAGCCCCGTCGTTCAGAATGATAACACGGTCGCAGATGGACTGAATCGTATCCATGTCGTGGCTGGTCAACAGGACGGTGAGTTCGCGCTCGTCGACCAGTTGCCGAAGCTGTCGACGAAGCGTGAGCGAACTCTCGATATCAAGTCCAAGCGTCGGTTCGTCGAGAAAAACAACGGAGATGTCGCGGGCGAGTGCGCTGGCGAGTGCGACTTTTTGTTTCATTCCGCGTGAAAGGTTTCGCACCTGTTCATCGCGCTTGTCCAACAAATCCAGTTTGCGGAGCAGTCGTTCGTGCTCCTGTTCGATCGCATCGGGGTGTTCTCCGCCGACGCTGGCAAAGAATCGGAGATTTTCGTCGACGGTCAGCCGCCAGTAGTCGTTTCTGGCCCCTTCCATCATCGCGTCGATATCCTCGTAGACGGCCGTCGGATTCTCCGAAATGTCGTGGCCGTTGATCCGCACTGATCCGGAATCGGGATAGATCAGACCGAGAATCGACTTAATAAGCGTCGTTTTTCCTGCGCCGTTCGGTCCGAGAATACCGACGACGGAACCCGAATCCACGGTGAAAGAAACGTCGTCGACGGCGGTGACGACGTCGGTTCCGTTCTCGAACGTTTTTGAAACTCCTTCGATGGCGACTGCAGGCGTATCCGCTTGGTCGTCGCTCGGTTTGGATTGGTCGCCTGCCGACTGTTCCCGATCGCCGCCGGCGTCACGATCAAACAGTTCATTCATATTTTGTTCAAGTTAGCAATTATGTCTTCGACACTTAAATTTCATTAATGAAACGAGCAGAGTTGATCCCGGTGGTCTTCCTGCATCAACGACTGCGGAGAGCCATTGAAAAGACGGTTCGTCTGTCGTGGTGTGGCCGGCTATATAGTAACAACTGAAACGATTCACACACTGATCCCACAGCCGCCATGCGATCAGGTGTGCAGTGACTTTCAATGGCTACTCTGGCTTTCACGGTGGGCCGTACGAGCTAAGAAACGCCTCCACCAATCCTCCTTTGCTACTATCATAATACGTCCTAAACCGACAGTTTAATTGGTTGTATACAGAGTCAGTATGAATGATGTCATATGACAACCCTGCGGAAAAAGTGTATACGAATCAAGCCGAACTCTTTGCACCCATTCTCGAGAACATGGAGGAGGCAGGGTCCAGACAGGTACGAAACGTTTTGCAGACGATCAGAGAGAAACGCGGAGGACGGCCCGACCGTGTTCTCGATATCGGGTGTGGAATCGGCCGACACGCCATAGGGTTCGCCGAGGAGGGATGTCGGGTGGACGGTATCGACATCTCGGAGGCGTTCGTCAAGCAAGCACGGGAGAAGGCCGAACAGCGAGGGGTAGCCGACCGTGCATCGTTCGAAGTGTTCGATATGCGTGATCTCGACGAGTGGGACGAGAACTACGATCTGGTTACAAACCTATTTGATTCGTTTTGTTATTATGGGAAAGAAACCGACCGGGCCGTCCTCTCGAAAATCAACGACCTGCTCGAGGACGACGGCTACCTGTTCATGCAGTTAGGGAACAAGGAGGCGACGATCCGAAACTTCGAGGAGTCGACCGTCAAGGTGGTCAACGGGAACTTACACGTACAGCAAATGGAGTTCGACGTGAAAACGAGCCGCCTCAGCAGCACCATCGATGTCTTTTCTATTATCGACGACGGATACGAACACGAAGACACGATGGAATTCGAGCGACGGCTGTACGCACCCGCAGAATTTCGAGACATGCTCGAGACGGCCGGGTTCGACGAGATTACGATGATCGGCGAAGGGGCTAACCCCGGTCCGGAGTTGACCTTCGACTCGCCACGACTCGTCGTCTTGGCGACGTGATCCGGAGTAGCGCAGACAACAGCACTCACCGCCAATCAGTACTTGATCGTACAGTTGTTGCTGCAGTGGTCGGGGCCACGACAGTCGGTCGATGCTGCAAAATGAAGACGATTCGACGATCGATCGCTTAGTCGTCGGTTCGCGCCTCGAGCAACTCGTCGATGGATGCGTCTGCCGTAACGTCGCGTTCGGCCATGTCTCGAATAGCCAGCGACTGCTGTGCTCCGTTTGCCACCTCCTTGGTAGCAAGGTATCCGGTCGCAAACGCGCCGGCACCGTATCCCAGACAGACCGGGGGACAGAGCATCGGATTCTCGTCGTGAATCGCTTTGCCTGCTTCAGTCTTCGCGGCCACTTTCTCCTGTGCGGCCGCTTCGACATCATTGAGCTGGTGGCTCGTTCCGTTATCGGTCTCATCTCCGCTCCGAGGGGTGAGTTTACTACTACGTGACATCTGCGTATGATTTTACCAATGTATATTATATAAAATTACCGGCAACTAAGGAAATTCAGCGAAATACTATGGCTACTCACCTTGTTGATTAATGTTCGCCAGTGTCGTCGGAGAACGCAGTTGCAATCCTGACTCACCATCCGCCGGTGGCATCCATCGAATCCATTCGCGACCAGAGCGTCTGAACGCCGGACCGACCGAACAGCGACGCCACGGCCGTGAGATACTGCACTTTCGTCGCGTCGGGATAGTGGTACGCGTACTTTCCGTAGTGGTAGATCATACGCGGTGACCACCGTCTGTCGAGAAGCTCCAATTTGGCCAACAGGAAGTGCTTTCGCGACTGACCGTACTGTTCTATCGTGTCCGGCAGATGGTCATATACCTCGGCGTAGTGTTCGAACAGCGCGATTCGTCCCTCGATCGAATCTTCGGTGAGGCTCAAGCCGTGGTAGCCCTGCATCTCGACCAGTTTCTCTCCCACCGTCGAAAACCCGGTAACTGCGGCGAGTTCGATCACCACGGCGATATCGTCGTGCGGGAGCTCGCGCATGGGCGGAATCGCCTCGAGCGTGTCCCGTTCGATGAGCATTCCCGACAGCGAGAACGGTGCGACGAGGTTCATGAGCGTGAACTCAAGGACCGCTTCCGGATCGACTACCTCGTCGGAAGCAAAGAAGGGGTAGATCTGTTGTGGTGTAAGTAGACCGTCCATGATACAACACGCGACTCCGACATCGTCTTCGAGCGCCTCGACGAGTCGCGACAGTCCGCCGTTGACGACGACGTTGTCGTCGTCCAGAAAGTAGAGGTAGTCGCCGTCGGATATCGACGCACCGATATCGCGTGCGATTGCGACCTGCTCGAGTGCGTTATCGACGCTGAATGAGCGGATCGGGACATAGCGGACCCCGTATTCTTCTGCGACCGGTCGAGCCGTTTCGCGACCCGACATGTCGATGACGTAGATGTCGGCATCTACGTTCGGTTGATGGATGACACTCTCAATCGCACGCTGCAGTTGGTCGTTCCTGAAATAAGTGGTTATAACGACGCTTACCGTGCTCATGATTCGATCGAAATTGAGTCGTGATTGATTGATTTCGGTGTTCGTCCTCGGCTCATTGAAACTCCGTGGGCCAGTTTTCCACTCCGGCCACATGATTTTATCGAGTATCCTGGCTGTTCTCTATACGGATTGGCCTAATATAATATACAGCTAGCCAAACATAGCAGTGATTCTGTCAGCGAAGAACCTGCTGGCGTCTGCTGTAGGCGACCGAAATCGTCTCGAATCGACCTCTCGCGGCCGGTGCCGTCGCGCACGCGACCGACAGCGAAAGTGATCGTCCTGTTACGACGGCCGATGGCTACAGCTCGTAGGCCATCATCACCTCATCGACGCACTCCCCGTCGATTTCGTAATGGTCCCGCCGAATCGCCTCGGTGTCCCAGCCGTGGACGGTGAGGAACTCGAGCGCGCGCTCGTTGGTGATCGGCACGCTGTTGTACACCTTCCGGAAGCCGTTGGCTTCGGCCCACTCGACGCCGCGAGCGAGCAGTTTGGTACCGATGCCGTGCCCTCGGTACTCCTCGCGGACGCCGACCGTCTGTTGGGCCGTGCCCTGGGCGTGCTCGATCTGGGGCAGATCGAGGTGCGTCCAGCCGACGACGTCGCCGTCGACCGTCGCGACGAAGAACATCCGAGAGCTGACGCTGTTGTGACGGCTGACGGCGTCCTCGTAGAGCAGTTCCTCGGCGATGGTCTCCGCGACGACGTACGTCTCCGCGGCGGTCACGTCCCGAATCGTGTCGATGAGCCCGTCGAAATCGGCCTGCCTGCCGGGGCGGACGAGGAACGTGAGATCGTCGGTCTCGTACTCCGTGACCGCGCCGAACTCGAGGGCGATCTCGAGCGTTCCCTCCTCCTCTTGGAGATAGCCGTCCGATTTCAGCCCCTCGAGGTGTTCCCGGAACTCCTCGGAGGGGAGCGACACGACGTCCAGTAACTTGTGTCGCTTGACGGTCCCGTTTCGTTCGACGTACTCGTAGAGCCGTTTGCGTGCGTCCGAGGAAAACGCCGGTCGCTCCATCGCTCCCATAGGGTCGGTACGACGACCTCGGATTTAGAGCTTGGGTGGTATTGACACGCTATCGGCAGGTCGTCGACTCGACGGAACCGGTTACGTATCTCGTCGCTACCCCGACGATCGATCCACTGTGCGGACAGTCACTCGAGCGAATCGATCGAACGGCTTTTGCGATGCCGGGCGGTAGGAGCGAGCGATGGACGTACTGATCGTCGGCGCGGGCGCGATGGGGACGTGGTTCGGCCGCGCCACGGACGCCACCGTGACGTTCGCCGACGTGGACGCCGACGCCGCGGCCGGCGCGGCCGAACGGGTGGGGGCTGACGCCGAGACGACGGCGCTCGAGGGAACGGACAGTTACGACGTCGTCTGTCTCGCGGTGCCGATGACCCACGTCGCCGACGCGGTCGCCGATCACGCACACCGGGCGGAGCGGGCGATCGTCGACGTCTCGGGCGTGATGGGACCGCCGCTCGAGGCGATGGCCGAACACGCACCGGGCCTCGAGCGAGCGAGCCTCCACCCGCTGTTTGCGCCCGAACGGGCTCCCGGGTCGATCGCGGTCGTTCGCGACGAGTCCGGGCCGACGGTCGAGGCGCTCCTCGAGACCTTCGACGCGGGCGGCAACGATCTCATCGAGACGACGACGACGGAACACGACGACGCGATGGAGACGGTTCAGGCGACGACCCACGCCGCCGTCCTCTCCTTCGCTCTCGCCGCCGACTCGGTGCCGGACGGGTTCGAGACGCCGATATACGAGGGGCTTCGAACCCTGACCGAGCAGTTCACCGAGGGAACCCCGCGGGTCTACGCGGATATCCAGCAGACGTTCGACGGCGCCGACGCCGTCGCCGACGCGGCCGCAACCGTCGCCGACGCCGACGCCGAGGAACTCGAGTCGCTGTACCGCGAGGCCGCCAGCCAGTGGCAGCCCGACCCGCCCGCCGACGAGGCGGCAGCTCGGAGCGAGACGACCGACGACGCGACCAACGAGACACCCAAATGACCGACCAACGCGAGGCCGTCCGCTCGAACGCCAAGTATCTACGCAACGTCAGACCGATCGATCCCGAAGAAATCTGTGACTACATCGACGGGAGTCCCCACCCGGCCGTCGTTCGCCAACTCCTCCGAGAGGAGGCCCCAGACCTCGGACTGCTCGAGCGCGACGACGGCACCTTCGTTCCCGTCGACGACGAGCCGGTTCGACCGAATCGAGGTCCAGTCGAGCGGTTTCCCGCCGCCTACGAACGCCGGCTCGAGGACTTCCTGGTCGATCGCTACGGCGTCGACTGGCACGAGGACGCCACCGGCGACCTCCTGCGATCGACGGTTCGACGGTTCAAAGCCCGCTACCTCGAGCGCCAGCACGTCGAGTACGACGACGACGTCGCGGCGGGCTACGCGATCTACCACCTGCCGGGCTACTACGCCGCGGTGCAGTACGCGCTCGACGACCTCGCCGAAAGCGGGCTGCTGGGTCGGAATCTCCGCGTGCTCGACATCGGCGCGGGCGTCGGCGGTCCCGCACTGGGACTCTGTGACTACCTCCCCGACGACGCTCTGGTCGACTACCACGCCATCGAACCCAGCGCAGCCGCGGACGTCCTCGAGGAACTGCTCGAGGAGACCGGGCGGAACGTCCACCCGACGATTCACCGAACGACGGTCGAGGCGTTCGATCCGAACGTCATCGCGAACGGCGCCGACGGCGAAACCGGCGGTGCCGACCACGGCCTGGACGATAACGCGAGCAGTGGCGACGGAACCGCCAGCGGCTTCGATCCGACGGCGCCCGACGACGGGTTCGACCTCGTGATCGCCGCGAATGTGCTGAGCGAGCTCGAAGACCCCGTCGCCGTCGCGCGCTCCGCACTCGAGTTGCTCGCCCCCGACGGAACGCTGCTCGCGATGTCCCCCGCGGACAAGAACACGAGCATCCAGTTGCGCGAGATCGAACGAGAACTCGAGGACGAACGCCTGTGGACGCCCGAAGAGATGGGGGTCGGCGAGCGCGAGTCCGATGGGGATGTCGACGACGGCGACGGTGATGGCGACAACGTCGACGACGCCGGCCGACACGGACGGGTCACCGTCTACGGACCCACCGTTCGGCTCTGGTCGGGCGCGCGGCCGACGGACCGCGGCTGGTCGTTCGACGCCAGACCCGATCTCGAGGTCCCCTCCTTCCAGCGAAAGTTCGACGAGGCGACGCCCGAACACGACGAGGAACACGCACCCGGCGAGTTCGTCAACGTCGACGTCCAGTTCTCCTACTCGCTGTTGCGCCTCGATGGCCAACGGCGGCTGAACGTCTCGCTCGAGGCCAGCGACTGGGCGCGCATGACCGACATGGATCGCCACGTGACGAACCGGATCGATCTCGTCGCGGCGAAACTCAGTCGGTCGCTGAGCGGCGGCAGTGACGGCGACGACGGATACGGTAACGATTCGGGCCGTTCGAATCCGCTGTTCAAGATCAGCGACGGGAGCGAATCGATCGACCACTACGCCGTCCTCACCGGTGAAACCTCGCTCAATCGGCCATTACTCGAGGCCGACTACGGCGAGATCTGCTCGTTCGAACAGATCCTCGCGCTCTGGAACGACGACGAAGGGGCGTACAACCTGGTCGTCGACGAGGAGACGATCGTAGATCGCATCGGCTGAGGTCGGTTCACACCGCTTTTTCGTCCACGAATCACCTCGACTCGACGAGTAGTACGCTCCCGATCCGCCGAAGCGGTGGGCTTTTCGCGCCGGCCTCCGACCCGACAGCTATGAGCGATCCCCTCGAGATCCTGTTGACTAACGACGACGGGATCCAGAGTACCGGTATCAGGGCGCTACACGACGCCCTCGCCGAACACGCCAACGTGACCGTCGTCGCTCCGGCGACCGACCAGAGCGCTTGCGGCCGCTCGATGTCACACGAAGTCGACGTCGAAGAGCGCGACCTCGGGTACGCCGTCTACGGCACCCCCGCCGACTGCGTCGTCGCCGGGCTAGCCGAACTCGGCCCCGACCCCGACATCGTCGTCGCGGGCTGTAACAAGGGCGCGAACCTGGGCGAGTACGTCCTCGGCCGATCGGGGACGATCAGTGCCGCGGTCGAAGCTGCGTTCTTCGACGTCCCCGCCATCGCGACCTCGATGTACGTCCCGGTCTCGGACACGCCGCTGTCCGAGATCGACCTCGGTCCCGAGGAGTACGCCGAAGCGACCCGCGTGACGTCCTATCTGGTCGACAACGCGCTCGAGGCCGGCGTCTTCGACCACGCCGCCTACCTCAACGTGAACGTCCCGGTCGCCGACGGCGATCCCGTACCGATCGAGATCACCAAGCCCTCGAAACGCTACGAGATGGACGCCGAACGCGACGGGACGCGCGTCCACATGCGAGACCGCATCTGGGAGCGGATGGATCCCGACACGCTTCCCGATCCCGACGGAACGGACCGACGAGCCGTCGTCGAGGGACGAATCAGCGTCTCACCGCTCACCGCGCCCCACTCGACGAACCACCACGAGGCGCTCAGCGCGCTCGCTGAGGCCTATCTCGAGACTGGAAACCTACCGGAGTAATAATCTATTGGATCATCGTCACAACCGGGACTGATACTCCAGCGGCGAGAATGCACTGGCTACCGAACTGATTTGTATCGGGATGGTGAATCGTCTCCTATGACGAGCGTCGAGATCGAATACTGCGTCCCCTGTGGTTTCCTCGGGCGGGCCGAGAACCTCCAGCATGCGCTTCTGTCGACTTTCGGCGAGCAACTCGAGGCGGTGACGCTTGCGACGGGCGCGAACGGGGTCTTCGCGGTCCGTGTCAACGACGAACTCGTTTTCGAGAAGCACGAGGAGACGTACGACGTCGACGAGATCGTTCGTCGGGTGCGTGATCGGCTATGAGCACTGTGACCACGCACCAAGCATGTCGAGTCGTTGAAGTGATAACCGACTTGCGGGTCGCAAGGCCGTCGCTATTCGGTTACGGCGGTATTACGATAGTCATACCGTAACGAGCAGCGACAGGGATAGGTAACAAATGAAACAACAGTACACAAACGATGCGCGTTGGAACGGCGTTCGGTTCCGAAACGGGTGATCGACAATGGTATTCAATGCACTCTGGACCCGCCTCTCGTCGCTCTGGTCGAGCGATTCGACCGACGAGACGGCGGACGGCGACGCGAGGACAGACGAATCGGACGAGACGGACGACGAAACACTGAGTTACGCCGAGGAGATCGAGTACGGCGTCGACGAACGCGATCTCCCCGACGAGGACAAGATTCTCAGACTGCTCGTCAAACGCGGCGGTCGCGTCGATCGATCGACGGTCCGCAACGAGACCGGCTGGACGGACGACCACCTCGAGGAAGTCATCAGCAGCATGGAAGACGACGGCCAGGTCAGTGCGATCACCGTCGGTCGCAAGCGCGTTATCTGTCGGCGAGGATTCGAACCGAAAGGCTATCGCTCGCATCTCAACGAGTAGCGGCTACCGGCGATGGAGTCGCGTTCGGTGTTTCGATGGGACGGCGACTGACTATCGGGTATGTCTGGTGTTGAGCGATTCTGTTTCCGATTCCGTTCTCGTTCCGACCACGGGGTTTGCTGGATTAGGCAGTGTTCGGTGTCGAGGGTCGTTGCTCGAGCGCGAACGAACCGGAACAGGTCCGAAAACCGAGAGACGGATCGGCTCGAGGTCGACTGGCGCGACGATACCACCGATACGGGAACGCGTCTGTGGCGTATTCAGGCCGAATTCATTTCCATCGAACTGACCTACGTAGAGGTATGTTAGAACTCGCACTGTTGTTCTTCGTGATCGCGATCATCGCCGGCGCGCTCGGCGCGGGCGGCGTCGCAGGCATGTCCATGTCCATCGCAAAGTGGCTCGTACTGATCTTCCTCGTGCTCGCGATCATCTCGCTGCTACTGTGAGCGAGACGCGGGGAGCAGCCGGATTCCCACCGCGGGCGTCCTCGTAGCGCTCCTCCTCGCAACGACGTCGCTCCGTAGGGACACGCCGAGCAGCGGCAGCTCGTCGCAACGGACACTCGAGACGGATACCAGCAGGTGCCCCGAGAGAGTTCTGCTGTTAGGGCATCTGCTGATTACCGAGACGTCTGCTGGTTACCGAGGCGTCTATCGATGACCGGGACGCGTACCGACGGTCTCAGTGTGATCCGACCGACGATGACGTCCCGCAGTTACGCGGCGAGACCCACGGCCGGCGGTCGGTGTTCTCGTCGGACGTCGAATCCGAACTCACGGTCGCGAGATGAGGCGATTCCGGCGTTACCTGTGGGCGCAGGTCGACGACTGTTCTACTAGCAGGTCATCCCGACAGAGGACGCCGTCGACGAACAGCCGGCCGTCGCTCGTCAGCGTTACCTCGTGGTCGGCGATGTCGAACCGAAACGTCCACGTGCCGGTGTCGTGGCTGGCTAACTCCGTGAGGACCATCGGATTGATGTACTCGTAGAGGGTGTACTCGACCTCCTCTAGCTCGAGTCGGTCGGCTTCGGCCAACGCCTCGACGACGTCGACGATAATCGCATCCGGCTGTGAGTCCGTCGGTCTGTCTCGCTTCGGATCGTAGTTGGTCATCGGTTGGTCTGGATCTGCGTTCGCGTCGCGTTCGTCGGGCCGGCCACGCCCGGTCTTCTCCCCGCACCATCCCGCGCTTGCGTCGGCCGACTCTCGTATCGGTTTCGACCGAGACCCCGCCTCGAGTGCACCCCTCCGAGTCCGAACGAATCGGCGGCGGTCTCGATCCGCGGTTCTTGCCACCGCCGTCCCCGTCGTGTGCCGGTGTAATACGTTGCACTCCTCGAATCCCGGTTCACTGCCCGCACACGACCCCCAAACTGGTCGGTCATCGCTACGGATGGGGCGTCGAGGGGACCGTTATTAAATAGGATGTCACTAAATCTAACAGAAACGGATCGTTCGCTCGAGTACGGCGATATTGACCGATCCAGTGGCTCGAAACATTATATCAGGGCGCGTATCGTGACCCCGCTGACGAACGTCGTGTACTGCAATACGTATTCGAACGGATACTGAAACGACGGACTGGTTTTCGACGGAACCAGTATTCCACCGATCGTTGATTGTAACTCGAACGTGACGGACTTGGCATACTGACAAGTATACTACTTGATTCGGTGTCTTCGAACTTCCCGTGGTGGTATCGAACATGCCGGATTAGACAACAGTCCTGGTAAGAATTTCTCTTTTTCACCTGACGGTTTTTCGAGTAGAAAGTTTCATTCCAGCTATTCGCCTCTTCACATCGTGGGGATGGCACACAAAGACGACGTCACGCGGGTTCTCGCCGCGTGTGAGGACTGTGGTTCGGTTTACGCCGCACGAGAGTGGCCCGATGGGACCATTCGACTCATCGGACAGCAAGACTGTTCGTGTGGCGCGAGTACGTTCGTAGCGGTCGACGACGGAGGAGGAACGGACTCCGGAGCGAGTGCGGAGTAGCGTCTGCTGGTGTATCGATCTCGAGACCGGTTCGCCATTCGGTCGTCTCCTGAGCGACAGCGCCGCGACCGGTTGGGCTACTGCACATCGATACCGCGATACCGAACTCGCAATCTGTGAATACTCGGGACAGCCGAAGGACCGAAGATTTAGTGGTCCAGTTCCAACGTGCACCTCACATGCGTCTCAACACCGACTCGAGGTGGGCCCGATGATTCTCGACGATTCCGAGCGCCCCGCCGCGGAGTACGAGGCCTTAGCCGACGCGCTCGAGGACCTACGCGAGGAAGTGGCCGACGAACCGATCAAGGAGTCGCGACTCGAGGGGCTGTTCGACGAGGCGACGACGACCAATCCGAACATCTGGAACACGGTGACGGCGTTCATCGACGTCGAAGACGGCGAGGCAATCGTCACCGAAACCTCGAAACTCGCACAGGGAAGCTGGGCGCCCGAGATCGTCGACGACTGTGATGCGATGCTGACCGTCGATATCAACTACGGGCAGATGCCCGACGAGTTCAAATACACCGTGCTGAAGAAGTTGGAGGAGAAGATCGAGGAGGCTCGAGAACGGGCAACCGTCGCTCGGGACACGGATACGAGCGACGAGTAGGCTCGTCAATTATCCGGTTCGGACTCGAGCGGGAGCCACCAGAGGTGCCATCGATCCTCGACGCGATGGTGTTTCAGTATCCCGACTTCGACCATTGTGGAGAGTTGTTCGAACATTTCGTCGACCGAAACGTCGTGCTCGTCGGCCAGATACTGCGTGTTCACGACGGGTACCGGCGCGGTGCGGACCGATTCGACGACCGCTTCGGAAGATATCCGACCGCCGTCGGTGGACTTCCGGTCGGGGCCCGTCTCCGAGTGAGGGAGTCTGTCGGATGGCACAGCGTTCGTACTCGCCGCATCGTGTTGAATCCCACGTGGCGACACTGACGTTGCTCGCGGGGACGCGTGATTCGGTCGCGTCAGGTGTCGTCTTCCTCGATGTCCACACCTTGTGGTGTAGAACCCTGATTATAGCGGAAAAATTGGAGTGGACTCGCCGGGATTTGAACCCGGGGCCTCTCCCATGCCAAGGGAGTGATCTACCTCTGATCTACGAGCCCTCGTTCGCATTCCATCTTTTCCCACGGGAATAGATAAACCCCTCGAAACGCTCGAGCCACCCCTGACGGTAACACGCACAGTCCTCACGAACCCACATTCCAGTAGTTATAAGTTAATATCCAGACAAGACCAGTATGGAAGCTACGACTCCGATCCGCCGCAGGGGGCCTGCGCCGAAATGCCCCGGGTGTACCAGCACCCGAGACGTGGCTTCCAAGCGCTAGCTCGAAGCCATGATTACGTTCCGACCACGTCGATATAAACGTCCCGCAAGCCAGTCGCATCGCCTTCGGAGTACACCGCTCACAGCCAACGCTGGGACCCAGCATGAGTGAGGAAGAGCCTCACCCGTCAGTGTTGGGTCGGTGTCCCACCTTCGACGGTCAACTCGCGTGGGTCATCACGATGGGCCCGCACACCCACAACGCACAGCCCTGTGGCTGTCGGCTCAGCGCCCGTCAGATCAAGGCGTTGCTGTAGCCGCACGCGAGGCAGACCACCATTTTTCACATCAAACCCACGATTCTCGACTCGAGTCCAGTCTAGAAACCCTTTAGTCCGTCCGAGCGAAAGCGCTGGTGGGAAGCGCACGGCCGCAAATCTGACTGTGCCGTCCACTCTTTCGGACGGCTTGGGATTGCGGAAGTGCAACGGTAGTCGGATGGCCGACTATCGCACAATCGAGCGGTCAGTGCGGTTCCTATCCTCACCAATGGCACGAATGCATACCCGCCGCCGAGGCTCGTCCGGTTCGGACAAGCCAGCGGCAGACGAACCGCCGGAGTGGAGCGACGTCGACGCGGACAAGATCGAAGACCGCGTCGTCGAACTGGCAGAGCAGGGCTACGATCCCAGCCAGATCGGGATGAAGCTGCGTGACGAGGGTGTCACGGGCACGCCCATCCCGGACGTCAAGCTGGCGACCGGGAAGAAGCTCACCGCGATTCTCGAGGAGAACGACGCCAAGTCGGACCTCCCCGAGGACCTCGAGAACCTGATGGAACGCGCGATTCGACTGCGCGAGCACATCCAGGAGAACCAGCAGGACTACCAGAACAAACGCGCGCTGCAGAACACGGAGTCGAAGGTCCGCCGTCTCGTCACCTACTACCGAGGCAACGAGCTCGAGCCGGACTTCACGTACTCCTACGAGGTCGCGAAGGACCTCCTCGACGAGTAACCGCACCTCACTAATGTCCACAGAGGGTCGTTCCGCCGAGCCGTCGTCCGCCCCCGCCGCGAGCGTTCTCGAGAGTGCGGGCTTCGTCCACATCGTGGCACGAGCCGACGGCGACGCGCTCGCGGCGAGCGGCCTCCTCGCGAGGGCGCTTCGCGAACGCGACACGCCGTATCAGGTCAGCGTCGGACGGACCGTCGCGGACCGAACGGCACGCGTTCGCGATCGAGAGCCGGCGGCCGACGACGCCACGATCGGCGTCGGAGCCGTCGACGCGGATATCACGAGCCTCGAGACGGCCGATCGACCGGCCACGCTCGCGGCGCTCGACCTCGTCCGCGACCTCGACGCGACGCCGGATCCCGTACTCGCGCTCGCCGGCCTCGTCGCCGCCGACGTAGAACCGGGAGCCGGCGAGAGCGAGTGGCTCCTCGAGTCCGCCCGCGAACGCGGGCTCGTCGACCGTCGCCCCGGACTCGCGGTTCCGACTGCGGATCCGGTGGACGGACTCGCCCACTCGACGCGGCTACACGCGCCGTGGTCGGGCGACCCGGATGCGACGCGCGACGCGCTCGCGGGACTCGATATCGACCTCGAGGCTCCCGAGACGTACGACGGCGACGACCACCGGGCGATCGGCTCGGCCGTCGCACTCGACGTGATCGGCGACGACGACGCAGCCCCGGTCGCCGCGGAGACGATCCAGCGCGCGCTCCGGCCGTACGCGACGCCCGACCACGGGTTCGCGACGGTCGGCGGCTACGCGGACGTCCTCGAGGCGACGGCGCGAACGGAGCCAGGAACGGGCGCGGCGCTCGCGATGGGCCACGACGCCCACGAGCCGGCGCTCGCAGCCTGGCGAGCCGACGGCCGAGACGCCCACGCGGCGCTCGAGGGCGCGTCGACCGGCCGCTACGACGGGCTGTTCGTCCTCGGAATCGACGACGGGCCGGTCGACGCGGTCGCTCGAATGGCCGTCGCGTTCCGGTCGCCGGAGCCGTCGGTTCTCGCCGTCGGAAACGGCGAGGCCGCGGTCGCGACCCGGGGCGACGAGCGCCTCGGTGCGACCGTCGAGGCCGTCGCCCGCGAGTTCGAAGACGTCGGAATTCCCGACGTCGCCTACGACGGCGGCCGACGGCGCGGCTATCTCAGATACGACGCCGACGTGGACGAGTCGACGATCATCGCGACAGTGAGGGAGGTACTGTGAGCCGACGCGCGACTATCCGAACGAGCCACGACGACCCGGAACTCGTCGCACGGGCCCTGCGCCCGGATAACACCGACGAGATGGCGACCGAAGTCGAAGACGGCGCCGTCGTCACGCGAATCGAACGCGAGACGACCGGCGGACTCCACTCGAACGTCGACGACTACGTAGTCAACCTCGAGGTCGCAATCGACGTCGCTCGGACGGGACAGCACGGAGCCGAACAGCGCGACCGACCACAGGACACGGGGACCGTGTCCGACGCAGACAGCAACACCACACACGATACATCATGAGTGAACGATCAGTTTCACGAGCGAAACAGGAAAAGCGGTGGTACACCATCCTGGCACCGGAGCAGTTCGACCGGCAGGAACTCGGCGAGACCCCCGCTGACGAACCGGAGAAAGTATACGGCCGAACCATCGTCACGACGCTCGGCGAGTTGACGAACAACGCCAGCGAGAACAACACGAAGCTGACCTTCAAGGTCACCGACGTCGGCAGCGACTCGGCGTACACGGAGTTCGTCGAACACTCGCTGACGCGGGATTACCTGCGCTCGCTGGTTCGCCGCGGCGCCTCGAAGGTCGAGGCCTACGTCACCGTCCTCACGACGGACGACTACCGCGTCCAGATCCAGCCCGTCGCCTTCACGACCAAGAAGGCCGACGCGAGCCAGGAGAAGGCCATCCGCGAACAGATGGTCGCGATGATCGAAGAGGCCGCCGCCGAGCGCGACTTCGAGGAACTCGTCGACAGCGTCGTCGAGGGTCGCCTCTCCTCGGCGATCTACGGCGAAGCCAAGACGATCTACCCGCTGCGCCGCGTCGAGATCCAGAAGACGACCCTCGAGGCCCGTCCCGAGGAAGTCGCCGAAGAGGAAGCGACCGCGGTCGACGTCGACGAAGAAGACGTCGCAGCCGAGTAATCGGATCGAGACCCGATCCGCGATCGAGGAAGGCAGTCCACGTTTTTTGCGGAGCGATCGACGCGTACTCGAGCCGCCGCGCTCGGGTTGTTCGCGGCGGGGACCGCCCGCAGCGACGCGGAGGGAGCGGTGGTCGGCTCGTCGATCGGGGCTATGGGCCTCCGCCCGAGCGAGTGTCCGTCTATCGCCGCTGTTCTCGCTTTTAACACGGATCCGCCCGTACCGCCATCTATGACACCAACTCACTCGAGCGACGATCGGCGGGACTCGACCGTCCGATTCGAGTACGATCCCGCGACGATTCGGTTCGGTACCGGTTGCGTCGCGGAACTCGAGACCGAACTCGAGACGCAGGGACTCGAGCGCGCCCTGCTCGTCTGTGGCTCGACGGTCGGGAGCACGCCCGACGTGATCGATCCCGTCGAGGAGGGACTCGGCGACCGGCTCGCCCACATCTTCGACGAGACGACGCCGAAAAAGCGTCTGCAGACGGCCCTCGAGGGTCGCGACCGACTCGAGGATTACGACGCCGACGTCCTCGTGAGCCTCGGCGGCGGCAGCAGCCTCGACGTCGCGAAAGCTATCAGCGTCCTCGCGGCGACCGACCTCGGTCCGGCGGCCGCCGGCCGGGAGCTCGCCGAAACCGGTACGCTTCCGACCCCGGACGACGGGCTGATTCCGATCGTCGCAATTCCAACGACACTCGCCGGGGCCGACCTCTCGATGGCCGGGGGGCTTACCGCCTCGCCCGACTCGGGACCGGTCGACGAGGAGATCAGCGGCGGACTCTCGGCGCCGGGGCTGATGCCCGCCGCGGCGGTCTACGATCCGGAGCTGGTCGCGACCACTCCCGACTCAATCCTCGCGGGCTCCGCGATGAACGGGTTCGACAAGGGGATCGAGGCCATCTATTCGGCCGACGCGACGCCGGTGACCGACGCGACGGCCAGACACGGCCTCGAGAAACTCGAGGACGGCCTCCGCGCGTTCGGCGACGGCGACCGCGAAATCGACACGTTCGAGACGATCCTCGAGGGGATCGTGTTGGTCCAGTACGGCATCTCCCGACCCAGCGGGTCGCTACTCTCGATCGTCCACGCCTTCGGTCACGGGCTGACCCACACCTACGACGTCCAGCAGGGGGCCGCCCACGCCGTCGTCGTCCCGTACGTCCTCGAGTACCTCTTCGAGCAGGAGGGAGTCGACACGCGAGAGGGGATGCTCGCGAACGCGCTGGGCGTTGACAACGCCGCGGATCACGGCGCTGCGGTCGTCGAAGCGGTCACCGAGATTCGAGACGGACTCGACCTCCCCGCGCGGCTTCGCGACGTCGACGGCCCCGAACCCGACGAGTTCACCGCGGTCGCCGAGTACGTGCTTGCCGACCGGCTGATGGCGAACGTACCGCCGGGACTGGACCCCTCCGTCGAGGATATCGAGGGGATTCTCGAAGAGGCGTGGTAGGCGTACGGAGGGCGCGTGGAAGGCGGTAGGCGCTTGGCGGAGGTTTACCGGTGTTTCGCCGATCACCGAGTAGGCGTCGATTCCACTGCCTGCGGCGGGCTGGCGCCTCGGCGTGGTGGTTGGAGTCCGTCCTCAATCGGGGAGAGCAGCCACGCGAGATAAATCGCGAGAATCGTGCCGATCGCCGCCAGAACGAACAACACCGTCGGAACGGCGAGGTCGACGCCCTCGAGGAGCGAGAGTCCGAGGCCGCCGCTGAGAAGTGAGCCCATTGCGAAGTTCCGCACCCTCTCGGGGATGAGAGCACAGAGCCGTTGGCGCCAGTACGCCGCGTAACAAAAGCCACAGAGAGTCCCGAAGAGCACAGCACTGGGGCTCTCGAACGGATCTGGGAGCCCCGTCTCGCCCGTGACGACGAAGAGGAAAATTGGGAGTCCGATCACGAGCCCGGCGAGTTCGCCGCGGCGACCGTCCGGGGTCGTCCACCCATCGTCGTCGCGGAACCACTCGAGAAAGGAGACGGCCATTGCTATCGGGTTGGACGTGTTGATCAATAATTATGTCGGTGGGATCGACTGTGACCTGTGGCTCAACGGCTCGGTCTACTACTTGCCGGCTTCCTCGACGTACGACGGCCGCTCGGCGTACGCGATCGGATCCCGAACGCCGACGTTCTGGAACGCCTGTAGCCGGAACGCACACGAGTCGCAGGTCCCACAGGCTGGTTCGTTCTCGCGGTAACAGCTCCAGGTGTGTTCGTAGGGGACCTCGAGAGCAACCCCTCGCTCGGCGATCTCCGTCTTCGAGTCCTCGACGAACGGGGCCTCGATCGAGATCTCGGTCTCCGGTTTCGTCCCGACGTCGACGACCTGCTCGAACGCGTCGAAGAACTCGGGCCGGCAGTCCGGATAGCCCGCGAAATCCTCGCTGTGGGCGCCGATGAAGACGGCCTCGCAGTCGTTGGCCTCGGCGTAGGAGACGGCCATCGAGAGCAGGTTCGCGTTCCTGAAGGGAACGTACGAGGAAGGGATCTCGTCGCTGTCCATATCCGCGTCTTCGACGGCCAGCTCGTCGTCGGTGAGACTCGAGGCCCCGATCTCGGCGAGGTGGCCGGTCTCGATCCGCAGGAAGTCGGTAGCGTCGAGCTCGTCGGCGAGTCGGCGGGCACACTCGAGTTCCCGGTCCTCCGTTCGCTGGCCGTAGGAGGTGTGCAGCGCGTAGATCTCGTAGCCGCGGTCGCGAGCCTCATAGGCGGCGGTAGCGCTGTCCATGCCCCCCGAAAGGAGGACGACGGCGCGTTTCGAAGTCGATTCGCCAGTCGTGGGAGCGTCGGTGGTATCAGTCATTGCAAATCACGTCTCGGGGGCGTCGTTCCAGAGGTCGACGTGGAGTCGCGGCGTGTACCGGAAGCCGTGGTCCATCGCCAACTGGGCGACTCGAGCGCGGGTCTCCTCGAGTCGCTCCCGCGTCGCGCCTTCGGGCATCAGGAGGACGTCGTCGTCCCGGATCGGGACGGACGCCGCGTCTCGGAGGTCGGCGAGCAACTCGAGAATCTCGGGCATGTCCTCCTCGTCGGTGACGACGAACTTCAGTTGGAACTCGTAGCTCTCGACGAGGTCGGTGAGCGCCTCGAGATCGATCCGGTCGTTCTCGTGGCGCTCCGCCCACTCCCCTTCGCCCTGATTCGCGGCTCCCGTCGGTCGCCGCTCATCGCTCCGAGATTCCTCCGGAATCTCGCTCCTTGGATCGCGTTCGGGTGTCGGCGTACTGCTCTCGAGTTTCGGGCTGATCGACGCGAGATCGATCGGCGCGTCGCGGGAGATCGTCCCGTTGGTCTCGACGGTGGTGTGATAGCCGCGCTCGTCGAGCGCCTCGAGCAGGTCGACACAGCCCTCGTGGATCATGGGCTCGCCGCCCGTGAGGACGACGTGCTCGGCCTGTTCGTACGACTCGATCTCCTCGAGGATCGCCTCGAGATCCAGCCAGGCGTGGGTCGGCTCCCAGGAGGTGTGATAGGAGTCGCAGAACCAACAGCGGAGGTTACAGCCGCTCGTGCGGACGAACACCGACGGAACGCCGGCGAGCGTTCCCTCCCCTTGCAGGGAGTAGAACAGTTCGTTGATCGGGAGCTCGTCCGTCGACTCGCGGCCGCCCGCGTCGCCGTCGGTCGCGCTCGCTCGCGTCACCTCCCGATCGACCGAGTTCGAGACCGGCATCTCAGAACCGGCTCCCGCCGCAGAGTTCGCTCGTTTCGTTGACCTGAACGCCGATTTCGGTGACGTTCTCGGGCAGCGCGGCCTCGAGCTTTCGCTCCAGGATGACGCTCATCACCTCCGCCGTCGGCGGATGCTCGAGGACGATCACGCCGTCGTCGTCGCCGGCCGCCTCGAAGGCCTCCACGAGGGGGTCGCCCGCCTCGAGGAGGAACATGTGATCCCACTCGTCGATGACGTCGGTAATATCGCCTTTGTCGGCGACCCACCCCTCTTCGGTCAGTTCGCCGACGACGGTGACGGCGACCTCGTAGTTGTGACCGTGGGGTCGCGAGCACTTCCCGTCGTGGTGGAGAATCCGGTGCCCGGTGCTGATTCTGATCGGTCGATCCCGGCCGACGTGGAGAACGCGCTCGGTCCCGATAATCGCATCCTCGCCGCCGTCGGCACCGATTTCGTCCCGTCGATCGGACGTCGTTGCTCGTCCAGTCATATCATGGTATTCTCACAAGAGCACTTAACTGTGGTCCACTCGGTGCGTTGCCACACGAATGTGGACGGACAGGGCCGCAGGTACACGACTACGCACGGAAGGCTCGAGCGACGTACCGCACTCGCTAGCGAGCGAAATCTGAACGGCTCAAAAAGTACGAGGTCTCTGCGAGACCGCGGTCGGAACCGGCGAGCGTGGCGAAGCTACCCGGTCTCGACTCCGCCCGCACCACCTTCCACCGGGTAGTGACTACCTGCAGTCGTTCGCGAGCGACGCCTTCAGTCCTTGAGCTGATCCTGCAGCCTGTTTTTGGCTTCAGTTCGTCGTTTCCGAGAAAACTGCGGGCGCTCGTCGGAGAAGTCGACTTCGATTTCGTCGAGCGTCCGCCGATAGATGTTCGTCCGCCGGCCCTCTTCGGAGAGCTGTCGGCCCTCGCAGGTCAACAGTCCGGCGTCGACGAGTTCTTCGATGCGACGATAACACGTCGCGATCGGAATCTCGATATCGTTACTCAGTGCCTGTGCCGATTTCGGTGTGCCTGCAGCACAGAGAATCTCTGCGCTGTATTTGTTCCCGAGCGCTGAAAGAACCGTGGTCGAGTCCGCCTCGGGTCGTTCCCTCCGACTATGAGACATCGTTCACTGTGTACTGAATTATCAAGATTTAATCTTGTGGTTGTTTCGGGACCGGTTTTATAAGCTCGAGCGACGATCGTCGAACAGTATAGACGGCTGACACTGTGGCGTCGAGTACCAGCGCAGCGGTGACCGCGGGCCCGAACCGATACCTCGATACTCGTTTCACTCCGCGGCCCGAACGAGGCGTCATGAACGTCGCGGTCGTCACCGTCGGAGACGAACTGCTCGCCGGACGGACGATAAACACCAACGCAACCTGGCTCTGTGACCGGCTCAGCGACCGCGGCGTCTCGGTCGAGCGCGTCACAACGATCCCCGACCGAATCGGTGACATCGCTCGCGTCGTCAACGAGTACCGGGCCGAGTACGACGCCGTGATCGTCACCGGCGGCCTCGGACCGACGCACGACGACGTCACCATGGCGGGCGTCGCCGCCGCCGTCGGCCGCTCGCTCGAGGAACACGAGGGCGCGCTCGCCTGGCTCGAGGACGACGGCTACTCGCGTGCCGACCTGACCGAAGGGACCGCCGACCTGCCGACGGGAGCACGCGCGCTGCACAACGAGGCGGGGGTCGCACCCGGGGCCGTCCTCGAGGGCATCTACGTGCTCCCGGGCGTCCCCTCGGAGATGAAAGCGATGTTCGAGTCGATCGAGTCCGAGTTTTCGGGGACCGCGACGTACCGCGAGGAGGTCGTCGCCGACGAACCGGAGAGCGCCTTACTCGATCGAATTGCCGAAGTCCGAGACCGGTTCGACGTCGCGGTCGGCAGCTATCCGGGTGGATCGGTTCGGCTCTCGCTCGAGGGGACCGACGAGGCGACGGTCGCTGCGGCCGCAGCGTGGCTCCGCGAGCGCGTCGACGAACCCGAAGAATAACCGTCGACGTTCGACGGCCAGCGGTTCGTTATCGGTACAGATAGGCGAGCCAGCCGATCGTCACGAGCAGACTCAGTGCCAGGACCCCCCAGCCGGCGATCTCCATCGGCAGTTCCGTCTCCGCCTCGAGCACGGCGAACGCGAGTTGGTTCATGTTCGGCGGTGTGTTCCCATCCCTCTTAATCTTTCAGAATCCCGATGGGGAGCAGTTCTCGACGTCGCTCCGCGGGAGAGACGCCCGGCGGTCGTCGCCCGCTCCCTCCTGCGCCGAAAACACCACACGGCTTTTGGATCGGCTTCCCCTAACTCTGGTATGGAGTCTCTCGGTGTCGTCGTGAACCCGATCGCGGGAATGGGCGGTCGGGTCGGATTGAAGGGAACCGACGGCAAACTCGAGGAGGCGCGACGCCGCGGGGCCGAGCCGCGTGCGCCTGAGCGGGCGCGAGAAGCACTGCAAGCGCTTCACCGGCGGACACCGGAGGTGACCGTCTACACGGCCGCGGACGTGATGGGCGAGCGTGCGGTGCGAGACGCCGGTTACGACCCCGTGGTTGTCTACGATCCGGCAACTGCCGAGACGACCGCGGCGGACACGCGGGCGGCGGTCGAGGCCTTCCTCGAGCGCGACGTCGATCTCGTGCTCTTCGTCGGCGGCGACGGGACGGCCGTCGACGTCGCCCGGGTACTGGAGAAAGAAAGCGATGACGTGACGCCGATGCTCGGCGTCCCCGCCGGCGTCAAGATCTACTCCTCGGTGTTCGCGGTGACGCCAGCCGACGCGGGCAGAATCGCCGCGGAGTTCGACCGCGTCGCCGACCGGGAAGTCAACGACATCGACGAGGAGGCCTACCGCGAGGGGGAGGTCCGGACGGAACTGCGGGCCGTCATCCCGGTTCCCGTCGCGCCCGACGTCCAGTCGAGCAAGCAGGTCTCGAGCGGGAACGTCGACTCGCTCGCTGCAGGGTTCGCCCGCGAGATCGACGGGGAACGAACGTACGTCTTCGGTCCCGGCGGCACCGTCGGAGCCATCGAGCGGGAACTGGGAATCGACCCCTCGCCGCTCGGCGTCGACGTCTGGCGCGACGGCGAACTCCTCGCCCGCGACGCCTCCGAGAGCGAGATCCTCGCCGTTCTCGAGGGACCGGTGACGATCGTCGTCTCACCGATCGGCGGACAGGGGTTTCTCTTCGGCCGCGGCAACCACCAGCTCTCGCCGGCGGTCATCCGGCGCGCCGACGAGATCGAGGTCGTCGCCTCGGGGACGAAACTGGACGGCATCGACGCACTGCGCGTCGATACCGACGACCGCGAACTCGACGACGAGCTTCGCGGCTGGATGCAGGTCCGAACGGGGCGGTTTACGACCCGACTCGTGAAGCTTGTTTAAGGTATCGATAGGGGCAGCCCTCACAACCAACCATATTACTATCCGATTCAGATATAAGGATGGTATAGTCAAGATTAAGGTGTCGTCGTTCCATAGATGTCCATATGGAAACGCGGAAAGTGCAGCGACTGGGTCCGTCGACGCTTGCCATGACCCTCCCCGCAGAATGGGCGTCCGAACACGATGTCGAGAAAGGCGACGAGGTCTCCCTGCGAACCAGCGGGAAAGGGACGCTCACCGTCATGCCCGAATCGGCGAGCTCCGAGGAGACGGAGGCGATCATCCACGCCGACGACCTCGACGCCGACGCCGTCGAGCGCGCGATCGTCGCGCAGTACGTACTCGGCCGCCGCGTCATTCGGATCGACACCGAAGACGGCGCGCTCGAGTCCGACCACATCAACGCCGTCTATCAGGCAGAAACCCAGCTGATGGGACTCGGCGTCATCGAGGAGACCCCCGAGAGCATCTCGATCCGGTGTTCGGTCGATCCCGAGGACTTCACGCTCGACAACCTCTTAGAGCGCCTCGAGCGAACCGGACAGACGATGCGCGGCGAGGGCATCAAAGCGTTGGCCCACGGCAACCCCGATCTCGCCCAGCGCGCCCTGAACCGGGAACGGCAGGCGAACAAGATCTTCGTCCTCCTGCTTCGATTGATCTTTACGGCCTACCAGAACCCGAACCTCGCGCGTGCGGTCGGTCTCAACACCGGGTTCCCGCTGATCGGCTACCGATCGATCGCGAAGAACCTCGAGCTGACGGCGGACAACGGCGAGGACATCGCCGATATCGTCATCGAGACGGAGGGCCACAGCCTCAACGTCGATAGCTCGGTCATGCGCGACATCCGCGAACTGAACGAGCTGGTCGACGAGATCACCTCCCTCGCCGTCGAGGCCGCCGTCGAACGCGACTACGACAAGTCCAACCAGGTCCGAGCGATGTTCCACGAGATCTCCGATCAGGAGAAGGAGATTCTCGCCGAACTCCCCGAGATGGACAACGAGGATCTGCTTCGCGTTCGAGAGGTGCTCGTCAGCCTCCAGCAGACCGCTCAGTACGCGATGCGAAACGCCGAGATCGCGGCGAACCTCGCGCTGAACGAGGAGTCCGAACACACGACGATCAACTGAGGACGTCCCGTTCGGGACGACCCGTCGGGTCGGCCGTGTCCACCGATTTTCCGTTCCGTCGCTCGAGGCGACGAGACACGTTGCCGACGAGTGTCGACGAACTGGCCCGCGGGTATTTCGGTTCGAAAGGATAATCGGAACGGCTACCGCAGCTATAGCCGATGCGGGACCTCGCTCGTCGGATCGTCGCGCAGTTCGCGGTCGACCGACGAGTGCTCGCGCTGGCGTTCGCCCGGATGGCGGACGGCGTCGGCAACTCGTTTCTGATCATCGTCATCCCGCTGTACGTGGCGAGCGACATCGTCGGCGGGGCCACGTTCGGCCTCGAGGAGGCGATGGTGATCGGAATTATCCTCTCCCTGTTCGGCTTCCTGAACAGTAGCTTCCAGCCGTTTACCGGTCGCCTCTCCGACCGGGTGGGCCGTCGAAAGCCGTTCATTTTGATCGGGCTCGGCGGACTCGCCGTGACGAACCTCTCGTACATCTTCGCGGAGTCGTACCTCTCGCTGCTGGTGATCCGCGGCTTACAGGGCGTCAGCGTCTCCTTCATCGTCCCGGCGTCGATCGCGCTCGTCAACGAACTCGCGACGACGCAGGACCGGGGTGGCAACATGGGCGTCTACAACACGTTTCGACTGATCGGGTTCGGCGCCGGTCCCATCGCCGCCGGGGCGGTCGTCAACCTCGGACCGTACGCGATACCGACGGGCCTGGAAGTCACCGGTTTCGACGCGGTCTTCTACATCGCGACGGTGACGGCGCTGATCAGCTACCTGCTCGTCACTATCCTCATCTCCGACCCCGACGCGACGAAGGCGAACGCGGGCGCGGACCTCTCGATCGCGATCCGCGACCCGACCGGCAAACGGCTGCTCGATCCGATCTTTACCCTCGGCGTCGCCTCGCTGTTCATGGCGGCCGCGATCGCCCTGTTCGCGACGATTCAACCCCAGGTCAACGCTCGCCTCGAGCAGGGATCGACCTGGTTCGGACTCCAGTTCGCGGCCTTCATCCTCGCGCAGGTCCTGTTGCAGACGCCGATCGGTCGGGCCAGCGACTACTACGGACGACGGCCGTTCATCGTCGGCGGGATGATCCTATTGATCCCGACGACGCTCGTCCAGGGCTTTCTCTTCTCGTCGGAACTCATGTTCGTCGCTCGCCTCGCACAGGGCATCGCGGGCGCGATGGTGTTCGCACCGTCGCTCGCGCTGGCGGGCGACCTCGCAGGCGAAGGGGAATCCGGCTCGAAGCTCTCGATTCTGACGATGGCCTTCGGCTACGGGATCGCCATCGGCCCGCTCTCCTCGGGCGCGCTCGTCGGCTACGGCTTTTACGTTCCGTTCGTCTTCGGCACCGTCCTCGCCGTCTTCGGCACGATTCTCGTCTACACGCAGATCGAGGAGACGCTCGAGACCACGCGGCCGGTCCCGGTCGTCGGGAGCGATTGACCGAACGAGAGGCGAGCGCCGACCGGAGGCCGTACTCCTTTGGCACACGATACCGTACCAACTCGTATGACGACAGCCGACGAGTCGATCGAGCCCTTCGAACTGACGGTCGAAGCGGAGGCGATCGACGACCTTCGGGCGCGTCTCGAGCGGGGGCGCTGGCCCGACCAACTGCCGGACGCGGGCTGGGAGTACGGAACCGAACGCGAGACGCTGCGGTCGCTTTGTGCGTACTGGCGCAAGGATTTCGACTGGTCGGCCTTCGAGGGGCGCTGCAACGAGTTCGACCAGTACGCGACGGTGATCGACGGCCAACGGATCCACTGCTATCACGTTCGGTCACCCGAGCCGTCGGCGACTCCGCTCCTGTTGAGCCACGGCTGGCCGGGTTCCGTGATGGAGTTTCTCGACGTCCTCGGCCCGCTAACCGATCCGGTTGCCCACGGCGGCGATCCCGACGACGCGTTCCACGTCGTCGCGCCCTCGCTGCCGGGGTTTGGCTTCTCCGGGCCGACCACCGAACCGGGCTGGGACGTCCCGCGGATGGCCGACGCCTTTGCGACGCTGATGGACCGCCTCGGCTACGACCGCTTCGTCGCGCAGGGCGGCGACTGGGGCGCACTGATCACGGCGATTTTGGGCGCGAACTACCCCGATCGCGTCGACGCGATTCACACGAACATGGTCTTCCTGACGCCGTCGACGCTCACAGAGCCGATGGAACTGCTGGACGAGCAGGGACGGGCCGACTACGAGGAGACGAAGGAGTTCCGAGAGACCGGGACCGGCTACCACGAGATTCAGGAAACGAAACCCCAGTCGTTGGCGTACGGACTCACCGACTCGCCGGTCGGGCTCGCCGGCTGGCTCACGGAGAAGTTTCGCGCCTGGAGCGACTGCGACGGCGACCTCGAGTCCTCGTTCGATCGCGATCGACTGCTCGACAACCTGAGCGTCTACTGGCTGACGGAGACGATCGGCTCCTCGATGCGCGTCTATTACGAGACCGACGTCAGGTCGGCGACGCCCGACTCGGTCGACGTGCCGACGGGTCACGCGCGCTACCCCGCGGAGATCCACAAGACGCCGCGCGTCTGGGCCGAGGAGGTCTACGACGTCGTCCACTGGGCCGAGATGCCCGCAGGCGGACACTTCGCGGCGATGGAAGTTCCGGAGCTGTTCGTCGAGGACGTTCGGACGTTCGTCCGCGAAGTCGATCCGTAGCGCCCGTATCGGCGTGTGAGCGTCGCACAGAGGGGACTCGAGCCACCGATCGCTCCGTCGGCGCGGGGAGCGTCGGGACGCAACGCAAAAGTAGCGGATGCGCATACGGTTCGACGATGACGCTCTCGGAGGAGGCCACAGAACGACTGGCGGACGTGGTGGAGCTACAGCCGACGAAGAACTCGGAGCTACAGGAGCGATGGGACATGGACAGCGGCAGCGAGGTCCACCAGTACCTCGAGAACGAACTGGGCGACTACTACTTTCGCGACGACAACAGCCTGATCCGGGCGACCGCCGAGGCGAACGACCTCGTCGACGTCGAACCCGGAATCGAGAGCGATCCCGAAGACGAGGGAGTTCCGTCCCGAATCCGCGTGCCGGAGCTCCACGCCCAGATCGTCGCGGTGCTGGCCGGTCCCGACGACGAATCCGAGAGCGTGGTCTCGGTCCTCCACAGCCTCCGGGACGAGTTCGACGTCGACCCCGACTCCGAGGACGTCCGCTCGGGGCTGCAGAGTCTCCGGCGCAAGGGCGTCGTCGAGGTCGAGTACCGCACCGTCCCCACGTTCCGACTGGCCGTCGAGCGGGACGAACTCGAGGTCAGCATCTCGGACTGAGTGACGCGAGACGTTCGTCTCCGACTGGGAGGGCAACAGCGGCGTTTTCGGCGAAGCTACAGCCCGGGTCGTCGCCGTCGTCGCCGATCCTCGAGCAGCTGCCGACAGCGTTTTCCCGGCCCACCTTCGATCGGCCACCCCCGGGTTCGCCAGACCGGCGGCTCCGGTTCGAACGCGGGACAGCCGCCCGAACACTCGGCGGCCGTCTGGCAGCGGCCCTTGTCGGCGCAGTGCGGGCGCAGTTGACTGTCGTCCGCCGCGCGCAACTCGAAGTGTCGGCAGTCGGGTCGCATGGTGTCGACGAACGAGCGCCAGCCGCGCTCGTAAGCGCGCTCGGCGATCGCGAGCCGCTTCTCGGCCTTCACTGCGAGATCGACGTACTCGAATCGCGCCGCCGAGCCGTCTCGCTTGCCGCCCTCGGGCCGCTCGAGAATCCGCGTCCCCGGATCGTCGACGGCGAGGGCTCGGGGAAACCACTCGACCGCGGCGGTGAGCGCGTCGGGCTCGAGCGTCAGAATGCCCGCCTCGACCGGGAGCCGCTCGAACAGCGCGGGTTCGACGGCGTCGCCCGTCTCGCGCGTGGCGACCCAGACTTCGTCGGCCAGCCCCATCGCGACGTCGTACTCGAGTTGGGAACCCAACGCGCGCGCGGCACTCGCGTCGAGGTCGGGTTTGTTTTCGATGGCGACGATTCGCTCGAGCCAGTCGGGGTAGGGCCACTTCCGACGGATCTCGATGCGATTGCCGTTCTTTCTGGTCTCGAGGATACCCCGGTCGTCGGCTTCATGAATCGCCTCGCGGACGTAGCGCCACGGATAGCTGGGATGAGGGAGACAGTCGCGGTAGTAGGTCCACTCCGCGGGCGCGTTCTGGACGACGTGGAGGAGGTTGCCGTCGAGTCGCTCCGGGCCGAAGTTCGCGCGCTCGCGGAGGGCTTCGAGGTTGCACTCGAGAACGATCGTATCCCAGCGGCGGCGCTTCGTCCCGAGCTGGCGGGCGACGACGATCGCGTGGTCGTCGCTCGCGGCGTCGGGCGGCCAGGCGCGTTCGGCCCACCGGCAGGTCCGTAACTCGAAGCCGAACTCGGCAGTGTGACGAGCCACACCTGCCGTTCGGAGCGGAGAACGAAAAGCGCTACTCGATCCGCTCGCAGTGTCGATTGCGGTCGCTCACAGTCCGGATTGGGCGAGCCCTGACGGAGAGACACACCTCGGAGACCCTCTTCCTCGGGCGACAGTATTTAAATAGCAACTCTTATGAAATCTGACTGTAATCGGGAATCGTATGAAGAAACATCCCGCACCGCGACTCGGCACGAACGGCGACGTAATCGGTCAGCGAATCCTCGCCTTCCTGCTCGACGGGCTCATTATGGGGCTGCTCTGGGTCGTCATTATCGGACTCGGTGCCATCCTCGGTGACATAGCCTTTCTGCTCCTGTCGCTGATCGGCTTCGTCGGCGTTTTGGTCTACGCGTTCCTCCTCGAGGGACTCTACGGCTACACACCTGGAAAGTACATGCTCGGCTTGGTCGTCGTCAAGTCCGACGGCTCCGACTGCACGATCGGGGCGTCGATCCTGCGTAATCTGCTCTGGCTGATCGACAGCCTGCCGACGCTCAATCTGGTTGCGATCGTACTGATACTGCTCACCGACGAGAACCAGCGCGTTGGAGACTTCGTGGCGGATACGATCGTCGTCAAGCAGCAGTAATCGACTGCGATCGGCGAGCCAGCTATCGATGCTCTTCGCGGCAGAACGCGTGCCGCGTCGAGTACTCTTTCGGAACTGAGATCGACAAAACCGAGACTCGCAAGTCGGTCGGCACATGACCAATACTCGAACGGATCGGCGAGCATAAGGCTCGGACCGGACGGCGGACTGTCCCGATCGCGAGGATCGTGGGCCCTACTCTTCGTCTTCTTCCTCCCACTCGTCGAGGAACACGTGCGCGTCCTCTAAGATCTCCCGCGGCCCGTCCTGCGTGACGGTGTTGACCGCCTGCTCGTAGTCGCGCCACTGGAGGTCGCGGTGTTCGTTCGAAAGTTCCGCGCTCGCCTCGAAGGACTTCGCGATAAAGAGGTGAACGGTCTTGTGGATCGTCGTGCCGTTCGCCTCGAAGACGTAGTTGTAGTCCTTCCGGAAGCCGTCGAGTAGCCGGAACTGGTCGATACCTGCCTCTTCCTTTACTTCGCGGATCGCCGTCTGTTGTAGCTCTTCATCTCCTTCGACACCGCCCTTGGGGAACTCCCAATCGCCTGGGCGGCTCTTGAGTAGAAGATACTCGCGCCGGCCCCGCGTATCGCGGAAGAGGATCGCGCCTGCGCTCGTAGCTTCGACTGCCATTAACTTCGCTAACAGGTGCGACGTTAAGAGAATATCGGACTGTTCGTCCGCCGTAACGGAATCTCAGCAGGTTTTTACGCGCCGACCGTTCACGTTTGTACGATACCCCACATGACCTTCGTCACCCGTCTCACGCTCCAGAGCGGCGATCGAGCCGCGCTCGACGGCATCGTCGAGGACATCAAAACCTCCGCCGAACGCAAGGGGGCCGCGCTGAAGGGACCTCACTCCCACCCGCCGGAGAAATTCTCGGTTCCCCAGCGGTGTCGGCTCCACGGCGACGACGACCGGCGGTTCGACTCGTGGGAGTACACCGTCTTCACCCGCGAACTCGAGATCCACGGCCACGACAGTCTCGCGCGCAACATCGCCTCGCAGAACTTCCCCGATTCGGTACACATCGAGGCCGAAGTCGAGCAGATCCACGGCGCGGGCCGCGGAAACTGATACGGTTTGCTGTACCGATGTGTCGGTGGGACCGCGATCCGTCCTGCGGTCCCACCGGAACTGACGTACAGCAGAAAGTATGAGTCGTCCTCCCCGCAATCGCCGCCGCCGTCGGTGGTCGGTAGCATTTTCAGCGCTCACGACGAGGAGAAGGTATGAGCACGGACGATCTCGTTTCCCTTCGTCGAGACCTGCATCGCAAACCCGAACCCGCCTGGTGTGAATTTTACACCACCGCACGAATCGTCGCGGAACTCGAGTCGCGCGTCGACCTCGACGAACTCCACGTCGGACCCGACGCGATCGCGGGCGACCACCGGATGGCCGTTCCCGACGAGGCCGAACTGGCCGTCTGGCTCGAGCGCGCCCGCGAGGCCGGCGCCGACGAGGCCGTCCTCGAGCGACTCGAGGGCGGACACACCGGCGCCGTCGCCGTCCTCGAACGCGGTGAGGGGCCGACCGTTGGCCTCCGCGTCGACATCGACGCCCTCCCTCGACGGGAGAGCGACGACCCGGATCACGCACCCGCCGCGGAGGGCTTCCGCTCCGAACACGAGGGCGCGATGCACGCCTGCGGCCACGACGCCCACGCGACGATCGGCATCGGCGTGCTCGAGCGAATCGCGGAGAGCGACTTTCGGGGCACGCTGAAGGTGTTCTTTCAACCCGCCGAGGAGGTCGTCGGCGGCGGAAAGTCGATGGCCGAGAGCGAACACATCCGGGACGTCGACTCGCTGCTCGCGATCCACATCGGACTCGACCACCCGACCGGCGAAATCGTCGCCGGCATCGACGGCTTCCTCGCGGTCAAACACCTCGAGATCGAGTTTTCGGGCGAGTCGGCCCACGCGGGCGGCCACCCCGAACAGGGTCGCAACGCGGTGCAGGCGATGGCGACGGCCGTCCAGAACCTCTACGGTATCCCGCGACACAACGACGGCAAGACCCGGATCAACGCGGGCGTCGTCGACGGCGGCAGCGCCGCCAACATCATTCCGGACGAGGCGCGCATCCTCGCCGAGGTCCGTGGCGAGACGACCGAACTCATGAACTACATGGACCGGAAGGCCCGCCACATCGTCCGGAACGCCGCGAACATGCACGGCTGCGACGTCGAGTTCTCGACGGGTGCCGAAGCGCCGAGCGCGACGAGCGATCAGGAACTCGTCGATATCGTCGCCGACGTCGCGGGCCGGACCGAGGGGGTTTCGAGCGTTCTCGAGCGCGACGAACTCGGCGGCAGCGAGGACGCGACGTTCCTGATGCAGGCAGTGCAAGACAACGGCGGGACGGCCTGCTACGTCGGCATCGGGACCGACCATCCCGGCGGCCACCACAGCGCGACGTTCGACGTCGACGAGGCGAGCCTCGCCCACGGGATCGACGTCGTAAGCGGTGCGATCGAGCAGATCAGCCGCGAACAGGCCTGATCGACGCTTCTGGGTATTTCGCTTCGGCAACCGCGCACTCCGACGACGTGGAACGCCGTATCTGCCGGATCACGTAACAGCGAAGCGAATATGTATACTTCGTCAGAACGTAATCGGTAGCTAACGTATCGGTCGGAATCGAACCGACGCGTCTCGGCGCGTCGATTCGGACTCCACGGCGTTGGTCGAACAGTCCATGCGAGGAAGCTCTCAACGTCACGTTCGCGTCGGACTCTGGGCTCGAATGGTCGCCGCGAGTGCGTTCTTGCTCGCCGCGTTACTGGTACTGCTCGTCGCCGAGTTCCTGTTCGTGTTGCTCCTCGGCGGACTGATCTACTGGATTGCCCTCGGAACGGTTCTTCCCGTCCTCGCGTCCGTACCGACGGTCGCCGCCATCGTCGGCGTCGGCTGTTATCTCGGGCTCTGTCTCGCGGGCTACCACGCGGTTCGGGTTGCCTGGACGAATAGCCTCGAGTACGAGCCCACCGTCATCGCCTCGGAGATGGGGGCGGCGCTCGAGTCTGCTCGGCGACGGATGGACCGGCGAGGGACCGTCGCTATCGTCGCCACCGTACTGGCGCTCGTCGTCGCGAGTCGCTGGCTCGTCGAGCTGGTGGGTGCCGAACTGTTCTTCGTCCCCATTTCGGTCGTCGTCGCACTGATCGTCGTCGGTTCTCACTTCGTCCACACCGTACGCGCGGAACTGTCGGGCGACGTCGCCGTCCTGCGAACGCTCGACGACTCCGTGCACCTCTCGACCGACCTCGAGCGCGACCCCGAACTCGAGGCCATCCGCCGGCGCGTCGATCGACTGGCTCGGCAGGCGGACGTTCCGGCACCGACGGTCAAAATCGCCGTGACGCGAACGCCGACGGCGCTCACTGTCGGCTACCGTCCCGCTGAGTCGACGATCGTCCTCTCGCGCGGGCTGGTCAAAGAGCTCGACGAGCGGGAACTCGAGGCCGTGTTGGCCCACGAACTCGCCCACGTCGCGAATCGCGATGCGGCCATCATGTCGGTGATGACGATTCCGGCGGCGAAAGCCGAGGCGTTCCTCGAGCGCTACGACGGGGCCGGCTATCTCGGACTCCTCGCGCTCCTGTTGCAAGCACTCTCGCGGTGGTGTGTCATCGCCGTCGCTCGCTACCGTGAGTACGTCGCCGACGACGGCGCCGTCGCGATCACGGGTGAGCCGGCCGCACTCGCGGGCGCGCTCGAGACGCTCGATCGGTCGGTCGCCAGACGGCCCACGACGGATCTGCGACGCCACCGGACTGCAGCCGCGTTCTCGATCGTGCCGCCGCCGTGGGAGGAACACCGATTTTTCGACCGCTCGAGGCGATTCGTGGCTCGGCGGCTGCTCGGAACGCATCCTCCAACAAAAAAGCGGATCGAACGGCTGCGATTCGAGACGCCTGATTCGGCGACCACCGGCGGTCAGTAGCCGTCGTCTTCGTCGTCGTGGTCGTCGCCGTCGTGGTCGTCGTCCATGTCGTCGTGCTCGTAATCCACGACGACCTCGAGGTCGAAGGGTTCGTCAGCGGGGGCCGCGTCGGGCTCGAGGTAGCCGACAGCGAACGCCGAGTAGACGTTGCCGGCCGCGGGTTCGACGTCGAACGTCGCGACGACATCGCCGTCGTTGTCCTCGGTCGCGGGGCGGACCTCGAGCGTGTACGCGTCGGGGGCGACTTCGACGGCCGCGGCGTCGCCGAAGGCGGCGTCCTCGACCAGCACCGTCTCGCCGTCACCCACCGTCACGTCGACGGCGGGGGCGTCGGGCGAGGCGTGGACGAGGCGGACCCGGGCGTCCTCGCCGGGATCGCTCAGGTCGTCCTCGAGGACGACCGGGGCGAACGGCTGGTTCTCCTCGGCCAGTTCGCCGAGGGCGGCGATCGTGTAGTCGCCGTCGCCGACCTCGACTTCGTCGTCGAAGACGACGGTGTCGGCGTCGCCCGCAGCCGTGATCATCACGTCGTACGTCTCGGGCGGGAGCTCGAGGTAGTCGCTGACCGCGCGGTAGGGGACGTCCTCGAGGACGGCGTCGCCGTCGACCCAGACGTCGACGTTGGGCGCGTCGGGTGAGAGATGGGCGACGCGGACCCCGGCGTCGTGGTCGTCCATCTCATCCGCGTGTTCGTCGTCGTTGTGCTCGTCATCGTCGTGTCCATCGTCGGCGTGGTCGTTCCCGTCGTCCGCCGCGTCGTCGTCGCCGCCTAAGCAACCCGCAACTGCGATGACCCCGGTCGTGCCGATCAGTGACAGTGCACGTCGGCGTGTGTGGTTTTCTACCATCATCACGATATAACTGGCCGACAGGAATACCCGAAGCTCCTAACTAAGTAGGCTTTTGGCCAAATCATATTTACGTCATGAGATGGTTGAGATCGTCGAGAATCTACAACATCGGCCGGGCAGATACACATTTGTTCGAAGTTTACTGGCCGGGAGCGGACTCCGAGCACTGCGAGGAGTCCGCGACTCGGGGGAGGGCAGGCGGTTCACCGACAGTTACCGCGAGCGGGGCCGAAGGCCGAGCGAGCGGGCCGACGACTGATGTGAGCGACTAATAGGAGCGAGCGGAAGGAGGAGTGTCCTCGTGAGTGAAACGAACGAGGGCTCGGAAGTCGCAGCCCACGGAGCGAACGAAGTGAGCGAGTCGGAACGTCTTCCGGTGCTTTTGATCGAAATTTTATCGAGGGACATCGTGGTCGCGGCGTTTCGCGACCACGATAGACCGCAGAATAAAATTTCGGTGTTAGTACTTCGGCTCCGCCCCGGTCGTCTCGTACACCTGCTCCATCAGCTCGTCGCGGCGGTCCTGCCAGCCGGCGAGCCCCTCGGGACTGGTCGGGTACTGCTCGTAGTGGGCCAGCAGGTCGTCGGCACAGCGTTTGGTCTGGTAGAGGTTCCAGATGGTGCCCCAGTGGCCGCGGCTCTTGATCAGGGACTCGAGTTTGAGCTTCAGGCCGATATCCGTACTGCCGGAGTAGAGCGCCTCGGCGAGTTTGTCGCCCGGCATCGCGGCGAGCAGCCCCATCAGATCGTCGACGTCGATAGCCGTCGAGAGGATATTGTAGACGTCGAGCGCGGCGTATCGTGCGCCGAAGTGCTCCATGACGCGCTCGTTGTACTCCCAGAAGGTCGCCTCGCTGAAGTCGCCGGTCTCGAGCGCCTCGATCGCCTGATCGGCGGCGTACTTGCCGCCGTAGGCCGCGCCGGCGATGCCGCCGCCGGTGGTGGGGTTGACGTGACCCGCGGCGTCGCCGACGGCCATGTAGCCGGGGTGGACGGCCGAGTCATAGGGCCGGCGGGTGGGGAGGGCGGCACCGAGTTTGTCCTCGACTTCCGCGCCCTCGAACTCCGCGCGGTTCTCGAGGTCCTTTTTGAGATCCGCGACGAGTTTCATGGGTTCCTCGGTCATCTGGAAGCCCAGGCCGGCGTTGATCTCGGTGTCCGTCCGCGGGAAGTACCAGAGGTAGCCCGCGGCGCGCTCGGTCGGTTTGAACACGAGGGCGTCGTCCCATTCGACCGGCTCCTCGACGCGGACGATCTCGCGGTAGGCCGAGCAGAAGTGCGAGTAGTTGACGTTGGTATCGAAGGTGGAGTCGGCAAAGTCGACGTTGTCCTGTAACACCGACAGCGACCCGGCCGCGTCGATGACGATATCGGCTTCGTACGTCACTGGGTCGCCCTTTCGAATCGTGTCGACGCCCGTGACGCGGCCGTCGTCGGCCTGCCTGACGTTCTTCACGACGGTATCGTACTGGAACTCGACCCCGGTGTCCTCGGCGCCCTCGATGATGCGACGGCCGTACTCCCAGCGGTCGATGACCGCCAGTTCGCCGGGAACGGGAATCTCGAGGACGGTATCCTCCTGGGGAATCTCGAAGCGGCCGTGGTCGACGCCCGTGTTCGTGAAGGCTGGCTCGAGCTTCGACTTCGGGATCGCCTCGGGGAACGCGTCGGCACCCTTCAGTGCGTCCCCGCAGGCGATGTGGCCCGCCTCTGTCTCCGTCTTTCGCTCGAGAACGACGACGTCGTAGCCCTCGCGTGCGACGGTCGCTGCGGCGTAACATCCTGCAGTCCCGGCACCGACGACGACCACGTCCGGCGAGCGGGGCTCGGACGCGGCGGTGGCGGCGGACTGCTCCTGCGTGCTCATACCAACACAGTCCACACCACGGGAAGAAAACGTTTTATGTGTTAGCTGTCGGCTCGGCGAGCTCGGTGGCGCTCGCGTCGGTCGATCTGGCGATGGATCCTGGATTCGAGACGGAGACGACCGCGCGAACGGCCACTGACGAGCGATTTTCGTTGCGCTAGAGACGACAGATAGTGAATAAAGAGTTTTAGTGGGGTCTTTCGTAGCAGCCTGTATGACAGAGTACACGATCGAGTTCGTCGGAACCGGCGAGACGATCACCTGCACGGACAAGCAAACGATTCTCAGTCGCTGTCTCGAGGAGGGTATCGCTCAGGAGTACTCCTGCCGCGTGGGGATGTGTCTGGCCTGTTCGGCCGAGATTCTCGAGGGCGAGGTTACCCAGCCCGCAGCCCGGGGCCTGACCGAGGAGGAAGCCGAGAACTACGCCCTCACCTGCATGGCGCGCCCCCAGTCGGATCTGAAACTCGACCGAGGCAAGTACCCGCCGAGCATCGAGGGCGACCTCGAGAGCGAGGCCGGCGAAACGGGCGGCGCTGCGGCCGCGGACGACTGACGGATCTCACGGCCCGTGAAATCTCTCCTCTCTGTAGCCCGATAGTATCACGCCACACGGTTCAGTAGCGACTCGCCCACCTGATACCGGCGAACGTTCTCGCGGACCAACTCGGCGATATCGAGGTGGTAGCGGTTCGTCGCCGAGCCGCGGTGTGGCGTCACGATAACGTTCTCGAGGTCCCAGAGCGGCGACGACGGGGGCAGGGGCTCCGTCTCGAAGACGTCAAGCGCGGCGCCGGCGATAGTCCCCTCCTCCAGCGCTTCGATCAGCGATTCCTCGTCGACGAGCGGCCCGCGGGCGACGTTGATCAGGTAGGCGTCCGTCCGCATTGCGTCCAGCATCTCGGCATCGACCATCCCCTCGGTCTCCGGCGTGTGCGGGGCCGCGAGCGCGACGAACCGAGCGTCGGCGACGGCGTCCTCGAGCGCGGACGGGTCGTAGATCCGCGAGACCGACGGCACCGACTCCTCGGAGCGGCGGACGCCGACGACCTCCATGCCGAGGGCGTCGGCCCGCTCCGCGATGGCGGTGCCGATCGTTCCGAGACCGACGACGCAGAGCCGTTCGCCAGAGAGCGTAAACGGGCGCTCGTAGGCCGGGTCGTGCCACTCCCGTTCCCGTTGACGATCGCGATACACGTGCAGCAGTCGCGCCAGCGACAGCATGTAGCCGACGGCGAGTTCCCCGACGGTCTCGCCGTGGATCCCGGAGCTGTTGGTGAGCGCAACTCCGGCCGCCTCGTAGGCGTCGGTGTCGAACGCGTCGTACCCCGCGCGGATGCAGTGGACCCAGCCCGCCTCGAGAAACTCCGGGCGCGGTTCGAACGAGGCGACCGCATCCGTTGGGTCGTAGGACTCCTCGTCTCCGACGAGTTCGACCCGGACGTCGAGCCCGTCGAACGCGTCGACGAACGCCGCTTGTGGTATCTTCGTGCCGACCGATTCGTGCAGACACAGTCGCTCGAGTGAAGCCATCTATCTCGACTGACTGGCGTCGCCCGCAACAACGTTTTCGGGAGCCGTTCACCGACACGTCGGCTCCGCTGTGTGTACGAGGGTACGGTGTCGAATATCACGACACGCTCGAGTGACGAATATGGACTCCTCCCGGTCCTCTCCCGTTCGCGAGCGGGTGGCTGTCGACTGAAATCAGTCGACGAAGTCGATGTCTTCGCCCTGTGCGGGCGCTTCGGGCTGGACGGCCTCGCCGTCGGGCTTGCCGTAGATCTGCGGCGACTCGACGCCGGTGACGACGATCATCGTGCGCATGCTGCCCTCGAGGGACTCGTCGATCGAGGTCCCCCAGATGATGCGCGCGTCGGGATCGATCCGGTCGTAGATCTCCTCGACGACGCCTTCGGCTTCCTCGATGGCCATGTCGTTCCCACCGGTGACGTTGACGAGGGCGGAGCTCGCCCCCGAGATGTCGACGTCGAGCAGCGGCGAGCGCAGGGCGGTTTTGACCGAATCCTCGGCTTTCGCTTCGGAGTCCGATTCCCCGAGTCCGATCATCGCGACGCCACCGCGCTCCATGACCGTGCGGACGTCGGCGAAGTCGAGGTTGACGAGGCCGGGCTTCGTAATCAGTTCCGTGATGCCTTTGACCGAGCGCATCAGGACCTCGTCGCTCACCTTGAACGCCTGACGGACGGGCAGTTTGCCCACGGAGTCGAGCAGGCGGTCGTTCGGGACGACGATCACCGTGTCGCTCACGTCGCGCAGGCGCTCGAGGCCGGCTTCCGCGTTCGTGCGCCGAACCTCTCCCTCCGCGGTAAACGGCGTCGTGACGATCGAGATCGTCAGCGCGCCGGCCTCGCGGGCGGCTTTGGCGACGACCGGGGCGGAACCGGTTCCGGTACCGCCGCCCAGACCGGCCGTCACGAAGACCATATCGGAGCCGTCGATGGCGTCGTAGATGTCCTGCTGGCTCTCGAGGGCGGCCTCCTCGCCGACCTGCGGGAGCGAGCCGGCGCCGCGGCCGCTGGTCTTCTGTTTCCCCATCAGGATCTTGGTGTCGGCCTCGATCTCGACGAGGTGTTGGACGTCGGTGTTCGCGGCGACGAGTTTCGCGCCGTGAATCCCTTCCTCGTGCATTCGGTTGATGGTGTTTCCGCCGGCGCCGCCGCAACCGACGACGGTGATGTCGGTCTGAAGGTCCTGCAGCACGTCCTCCAGTTCGTCGTCGGTCATGGTTCCGGTCGGGTTCGATTCGTCTCCGGTCGGCGACTGCCCGTCCTGCGGTGGGGCATCGTCGGGGGCGCCTCCCGACTCCCCGTTTTCGGCCTCGTCGATGGCGTCGTCGATGATGGAGTCCATTCTTGACCCAGTCTAGAATATGGAGCATAATTACCTTTCCCCTACACGTCAGACGGATGTCTGACACAGTACGGAAAGATTACTGACCCACTGCTGACGGCTCAAATGCCGATACCGGGCCCGGTATGGGACCATTACCGCTCTATTCGGTCAGATTGGATCGGGAACTGAACAGTCTCTCTCGAGCGAACTCTCTCGGGCTTGATGGGTTCGCCGTCGACGGTGACTGACTCGCCGCTCGCGAGCGCGCCGAACTTCGGCCCCTCCGGAACTCCGGCCTCGAGCGCCAGCGCCGGGTCGAACGCGCTTCGCTCCGCGATCACGGCGTCGTCCTCGCGCGTCACCGAGTCGTACTTCTCCTCGAGGACGGTCGCCAGTTCCGCGACGATCGTCTCGCGCGCGCCCCCCGAATCGAGGGCCGAGTCGTCGGTTGAATCGTCGGCGCCGACGTCGGGTATCGCGACTCGAGCGCCGACTCGACTCCCGCCGTTTTCGGTCGTGAAGGCGACGGCGTTCGTCTCGACGATCTCCCGCACGCGGTCGGGATCGATCCCCTCCGCGGCGTCGACCAGTTCGGCCGGAAGATCGACGACGGTGAACGCGGCGTCCCGGCGATCACCGAACCGGATTCCGTCGTCGACGGTTCCGAGTGCGGACTCGACGTCGGCGACCAGGTCGAGCGAGCGGTCGCCGACCTCGCGCAGCCAGGTCTCGGTCACGAGCCGGCAGTCAAGTTCCGCGAGCGTCTCCTCGAGCACCGGCCACTCGCCGTCGAGCACGGCGATGTCGGTTCCGCTGGCGTCGAACGCCGCCTCGAGGACGTCCCGATGGGCGCTCGGATGTCCCATCGCCTCGAGCGCCCAGTCGGCCGCGACGTGACCCACGGCCCACGGCGTCTCGCGGACGATCCGCTCGAAGCGCGGGACGTAGTGGTTGCCGCCGAAGCCGACAAGCTGCCTATTCCGGTGCGGTTCGACGCCCCGAAGTTCGAGGATCGCGCGGGCGACGGCGGCCGCGCCCTCGGGGTCGTCCCACTGCTCGTCGTCGCTGCCGAGTTCGGCGAACAGCGACGGACAGCCGACGTCGGTGGGTCCGTGGTGGGTACACTCCAGCCCAACGTCGTAGTTGTCGGGAGCGTGCTCGTCGAACGCCTCGAGCAATCGAGCGAGCGCGTTCGGGGCCGCCTCGGCGACGGCGTCGTCCGCGCCGCCGAACTCGGCCGGGCCGAAGTTCCCCGTGACGTGGCCCGTCAGCAGCGGCCCCGTGTCGCCGGAGTGACGCGACGCGAAGACGAGCAGGTCGGGGTCGCAGTCGAAGGCGTCGGCGGGGCGCTCGAGTTCGAGGTGGAGGGCCTCGAAGGAGCGCAGTTCGACGTCGTCGAGTCGGTAGACGGTCCCGCCCCCTGCAGCCGCGGGCCGGGAGCCGTCGGTCGCGGTTTCCCAGTCGGCGAGTTCGCGGAGTCGGTCGCAGATGTGGACCGACGCGCGATCGGCCCGGCTCTCGACGATAGCGAGTGCAGTCATACTCGAGTAGGCGACCCGGGCGCCGGTAACGTCGTCGGTTTTCGATCGTTGTTCGCCGGCATTCCGGGTCGCTACCCCCGCTGTGGGATAAAGCCGTGGCGATGGCTACCATCGGTTTTTCCCGTTCGGGAATGGTCGTTGGTAACCTGCATCATCATTGGTGACGATTGACGATCCCCGACCGCGTACACCTACCTATGACTGATTCCCCGTCGAAGTGCGACGACTCAGCGACGGATTCCCCGTCGGAGAGCGACGACTCGACGAGCGAATCACCGTCGGGGATCGGCGACGGCCCGGACGACGCCGATCCGCCGGAAGACGCCGTGTTTCCGAACGGGATCGATCTCGACGTTCGTCAGCTGAGCGCTCTGGTCAGCAACCACGCCGTCTGGTTGCTCGACGCCGACGGTCGCGTCGCCACGTGGAACGAACGGGCGGCGGCGCTGACGGGATACGACGAGGACGAAATCGTCGGAACGCAGTATCGAGTCTTCTTCCCGTCGGAGAGCCGCGAAACCGGCCGTCCGGAGCAGCTCCTCGAGCGGGCTCGAGCCGAGGGTCGGGCCGAAGACGACGGCTGGCGACGCCGAAACGACGGGGATCGACGCTGGGTCCGCGAGGTCGTCGCCCCGATTCGAGACGACGACGGGGATGGAAACGGAGACGCAGCGGTCGATCGGAGCCGCGAGGGATCGTCGAGCGTGCGCGTCGGTGTGGGATGCGGTGAGGAAAGTGGCCACCTTCGGGGCTACGCGATATTCGTCCACGACCGGACGACCGAGTACGAACGGGAACGAGAGCTTCGGGAGGAAAAAGCGTTCACGCAGAGCGTCTTCGAGGCCCAACCCGACATCGTCTACGCGTTCGACGCCGACGGGAACTACGCCGAGTGGAACGATCGTGTGCCGGAGGTGACTGGGTACGACGAGGCGGAACTCGCCGACATGGCACCCCTCGAGTTCGTCGCGCCCGAACACCGAGAGCGGATCGCCGCCGCCATCACGCGGGTTCTCGAGGAGGACACCCACGTCACCGCCGAAGCGGATCTGCTGACGAAAGACGGCACCCGACTCCCCTACGAGTTCAACAGCGCGCGGATCACCGACGAAACCGGAACCGTCCTCGGCTTTACCGGTATCGGCCGGGACGTGAGCGATCGGAAGGCTCGCGAGCGAGAGCTGCGCGAGGAAAAAGCGCTCACGGAGAGCGTCTTCGAGGCCCAGCCGGATCTCCTCTACGCCTACGACACCGACCGCGGCCTGATCCACTGGAACGACCGGTTCGAGCAGCTCACCGGCTACGACACCGACGAGCTCGAGGGGATGAACCCACTCGAGTTCATCGCGCCGCCGGACCGAGAGCACATCGAACGCGCGATCGAACGGATCATGGACGACGGCGAGCGCGTCACCGAAGAGGGACGCGTGCTGACGAAGGATGGAGAACACATCCCCTACGAATTCAACAGCGCGCGGATCACCGACGAAACCGGGGCCGTCCTCGGCTTTACCGGCGTCGGTCGGGACATCACCGACCGAAAGATCCGGGAGCGAGAACTCGAGCGCCTCGAGCGACTCAACGCGACGATTCGAACGATCGACGAGACGATGGTCGCGGCGGAGACCCGCGACGAAATCGAGTCGGCGATCGTCGAGGCGTTCGCCGCCGCCGACGCCTACCGGTTCGCCATCATCGGCCGGGTCGACACCGGTGTAGCGCCCGATCGGCTTCCGTGGGAGCCACAGGCGCGGGCCGGCATCGATGCGGACGGCGTGGAAAACGTCCGCTCGTCGTTCGTCGACCCGACCGACGATCCGGACGAATCGCCGTTCGAGACGGGAACCGTCCACTGCTATCGACACCTTCGCGAGAGCGACGTCGACGAGCGACGAACCGACGCTCGGGATCGAGACTACGGCTCGGTGGCCGTCGTGCCGATCGTCGCGAGTGGGCGCGCGTACGGCGTGCTCGTCGTTGCAGCCCGCGAATCGGCCGCGTTCGCCGACCGCGAACGAGAGGTCCTCCAGGAGTTCGGCGGCACGATCGGGCACGCGATCAACGCGATGGCGGTCCGTCGACTCCTCTATCTGGACACCGTCGTCGAACTCGAGTTCGAGTCGACCGACCGGCAGGACGTCTGTATCGACCTCTCGGCCCGAACCGGCTGTCGCCTCTCCCTCGAGCACGTGTTGCCGCTGACCGACGAACGGTACGTCTACTACGTCACGGTCGGCGACGCCGATCCGGAACGGATCCGCTCGGTCGCGGGCGATCACGGGTCGATCAGCGAGGTCCGACGCATCGATACCACCGGCGACGACAGCCACTGGGAGTTCGTCGTTCAAGGTCCGACGATCACCGGCTTGCTCGCGGATTACGGCGCCCGAATGCGCTCGGAGGTCGTCGAAGACGGCGTCGCGAGCTGCGTCGTCCAGGTCAGTCCGGACGTCGAGGTTCGCGACGTTGTCGAGACGATGACGTCGGTTTACCCCGAGATGCGACTCGTCTCGAAACGCACGGACGAGCAGGCGGTCGAGCCCCGTGGCGACTTCCGCCGACGGCTCGAGCGCGAGTTGACGACGAAACAGCGAACCGCGCTCGAGGCGGCCTACTACGGCGGCTACTTCGAGTGGCCGACGCGAAACAGCGACGCGAGCGAAATCGCCGATCGGCTCGGGATCGCTCGCCAGACGTTTCACCAGCATCTCCGGGTCGCACAGGAGAAACTCCTCACGGCGTACCTCGACTCCGGCGAGACGAGTAACGGGTGACTGTCACGATTCTCTAGCTATATCTCCCGGTCATACCAGAGCACGCTGGTACACTCCTTTCCCGCACCCATCGTTTCTATCCGGCAATGAATTCGGACCTCGCTACCGAGCGAACGACTACTGCGTTCGACGTTCTCGCCGATTCCGGTCGCCGACGCGTGCTTTCGACGCTTCTCGAACAGGACGAGCCGCTATCTCTGGAGACGCTCGCGACCGACGTCGCGGTCCGGGTGCACGGGTCGCCGATCGTCACCGAAGCCCAGTCCCGGACGGTGCATATCGAACTCGTCCACAATCACGTTCCACGACTGCTCGACTGCGGTGTGCTTCGAGAGGTCGGTGACGACGAGACGCGTCGCGTCGCCCTCGCGGACCATCCGCTTCTCGAAGCCGAGTGGGTCACCCGTCTCCTCGAACCCCCGGCCGACGGACCCGAACACGACGAAGAGACGCTGAGTCGGACACTCGACGCGTTCCAGCCCGCACGTCGTCGAATCGCCTGTGCCGTCCTCTCGAGACACGACGAGTCGCTCCCCGTTGCCGACCTGGCTGCGATGCTCGCCGCTCGGGAGGAAGACACCCGACTCGTCGACGTCAGCGAGACGGACTGGGGTCCCGTCGAGACGACGCTCACGCACAATCACCTGCCAGCCCTCGACGACGTCGGCCTCGTCGAGTACGACGCCGCGAGCGAGACCGTCGGGCTCGCGACCGACGCCTCACAGTGGCGAGCGAACTGGCTGGCCGCGAGTCCGCTCGGGGAGATCACTGCGAGACTCGAGCCGGCCCGAAAACAGTTCGCCGACGGCGCGACGGGGACCGAATTCGATCCCGCGTCCGCGCTCGGTTCATCGGAGGTAGGTGCGTGCTGGACTATCGAGGGTCGAGCGAACGTCGTGAGCCGAGCCCACGACATCGCCGACAGCGCCGAGGAGGAACTGTTCGTGACGGTTCCGGACGCAGGGATGATCCAGAACCAGTGTCTCGAGCGCTGGCGGGCCGCGGCCGAGCGCGGCGTCGACGTCTACATCGGATCGCGGTCACAGGAGGTCCGGGACGTCGTTCGCTCCGCCGTCCCGCAGGCGACGATCTGTAAGCCCCAGTTCGACTGGCTGAACTACCCTCTCGACGGGGTCCACCACGGGCGCGTCGTCTTCGCCGACCGCGAACGAGTGTTGCTCGTGACGATCGACGACTCGAGTGCGACCGACAACCCGCACGTGACCGGGATTACCGGCGACGGATCCGAGAACGCCCTCGCGATGCTCGTTCGCGAACACGTCGGGCCGCGACTGGACCGACTCGAGTCCCGGTGTGCCGCCGGCGACTGGGACGGGCAGGCGACGCCGTTTCCGCTGTAAACTCCGTCTTCGAACAGTAGCGTCCGACTCGAGGGCCGATTCGACCGAAACCACCAGTGCTTAACGGGAGCCACCCACAGGTAGCGATATGATTCGAGGTGTGACTCATGGTCAGCAGTGAGGGACTCGGACGGCTCCTAATCGTCGTACTTGGCGCCGCGGTGTTCGCCGCCATCGGCGTCGCCCTGTTCGTCGTCGCGCCGTCGAACATGACGGACCTCGTCGGAATCGTCCTCGCGCTCGCGGTCGTGCTCGTCGGACTCCGCATCGCGGGGAACATCGCGAACTCGCTGTTCCCGGGCTACGACGTCGCCGAGGTCGCCGTCGAGGGACCGATCACCCGCGACGGCGGCGGCGGACGATTCCCCTCGAGTCCGGGATCGACCCCGGCAGACGACATCGTCGACCAGATCGACCGCGCCGACGAGGACGAGACCGTCGACGCCTTACTCCTGAAACTCAACACGCCGGGCGGCGAGGTCGTCCCGAGCGACGACATCCGGCTCGCGGCCGAGCGCTTCGACGGCCCGACGGTCGCGTACACGACGGACGTCTGTGCCAGCGGCGGCTACTGGATCGCCAGCGGCTGCGACGAACTCTGGGCTCGAGACGGCAGCATCGTCGGCTCGATCGGCGTCATCGGCTCCCGGGTGAACGCGAGCGACCTCGCCGAGAAGGTCGGCCTCTCCTACGAGCGCTTCGCCGCCGGGGAGTACAAGGACGCCGGCACCCCGCTGAAAGACCTCGAGGAGAACGAACGCGAGTACCTGCAGGGACTGATCGACGACTACTACGAGACGTTCGTGGAGCGGGTCAGCGACGGCCGCGACCTCGACAGCGAGTTCGTCCGGGACACCGAGGCCCGCATCTACCTCGGCGAGGAGGCCTACGAGATGGACTTGGTCGACCACCTCGGGACGCGCCGAGAGATCGAGACCGAACTAGCGGATCGGCTGGACCGGGACGAGATCTCCGTCGAGGAGTTCGAACCCGACCGGCCGCTGATGGCCCGCGTCGGCACCGGTGCCCAACAGGTCGCCTACGCGTTCGGCGCCGGTATTTCGGGGCTCGCGGAGGACCGCGAGTTCCGACTGCGGACCTGAGTCGACACCCGCCGTACACCGCCCACCAACAATTCGAACGAGTAAGTGGTTTTATCGTCACACAGCATGGAACAGCAACCGTGACAACGCTGGTCGTCTGTCTCGACCGGACCGACGACGTGGGACGCAAGACCGGTCTTCGCTCGCCCGTCGTCGGCTGGGAGGCAGTCCGCGCGCTCGTGACCGACGTCGGACTCGCGGATCCGGAGGATTCGGGAGTTAACTCCCTGCTCGAGACGTTGCGCGTCGCCCAGGATCTCCGCGACGAGAACGAGGAGGTCGTCGTCGCGGTCGTCTCGGGGGACCGAGAGTCGATGGTCTCGGCGGACCGAGCCGTCGCCAAGCAGATCGACGAACTCGTGGCCACGTACGATCCGGACTCCGCGGTCGTCGTCATCGACAGCGCGGAGGACGAGCGACTGGTGCCGATCGTCGAGAGCCGCGTGCAGGTCGACTCCGTCGACCGCGTCGTCGTTCGACAGGCGCGGGACATCGAGTCGACGTACTACCTGCTCAAGCAGTTCCTCGCCGACGAAGAGCTCCGCCAGACCGTGCTGGTGCCGATCGGGCTGACGTTTCTGGTCTTCCCGATGTTGGCGACGTTCCTCGGTCCCGCACAGGGAGCGGCCGCCATCACGACCGTCATCGGCGTCTTTCTGCTATACAAGGGGTTCAATATCGACGACTGGATAGCCAGAGTCGCCCATCAGGTTCGCGAATCGCTGTACTCCGGGCAGGTCTCGGTCGTCACCTACGTCGTCGCCGCCGGCTTGACCCTCGTCGGACTCTTCGCCGGGGTCCTCGGCGTCTCGAGTCTCGACGATCCACCGGGTGTCGTGATCCCGGCGATGCAGTTCGTCTTCGATGCCGTCCCGTGGCTCGCGATGGCCGCCCTAACGGCCAGCGCCGGCCGACTGCTCGACGAGGCCATCAGCGACGAGCCGATCCGGTCGTCCTTCCTCAACCTTCCCTTTATCGTCGTCTCCGTCTCGCTGGTGGTTCGCGGGTTCTCTGCGTACTTCCTCGAGCAACAGGGCGTCGAAGAGCCGTTCTCGGTGCCGGCCTACGAGTTCGGCGTGGTGTCGAACGAGAGCTTCGCGATCACGGCCGGCGAGCGACTCGCGCTGTTCGTCGTCGTCGCGATCGTGGTCAGTCTGGTCGGCGCGCGGGTCGCGTCGTACTTCAGCGGGACCCGAAACGAGGACGAGGCGGAGCTCGCGGACGGCTCCGGCTCGACGATCTCCGAATCGGATCGAGAGTCGAACGCAGACGTCCCATCAGAACTCACAGACGGCGGGCCCGCGAGGGAGTCGACACCGACGATCGATTCGGAGTCAGACGGCGACCCGGATTCGATGGAGTAACGCCCGCACAGGACGACTCGGTACCCATTTACTCCTGTACACGTACTGACGACCATGAGCGACACAGACGGCACGTGGGTGAGTCTCTTTTCGGGCGGCAAGGATTCCTCCTGGGCACTGTACCGGGCCCTCGAGGACGGACTCGAGGTCTCCCGGCTCGTCACCGTCCATCCGACGGGTGACTCCTACATGTATCACGTCCCCGCGACGGCTCTCGCCGCGCTCGCGGCTGAAAGCACCGGGATCCCGCTCGTCGACGTCGAGCCCGAGGACTTCGAGGCCGCCGACGCCGCCGACTCGGGAACGCAGGGCGACGACGAACTCGAACCGCTCGAGGTCGCGCTGACCGAACTCGATTCGGAACTCGAGAGCGGCATCGCCGGCGTCACCGCCGGCGCCGTCGAGAGCGAGTATCAGACGAGCCGCATCCAGGGGATGTGCGACCGACTCGGCTGTGAGCTGTACGCCCCGCTCTGGCAGGAGGAGCCCCGCGAACTCGCGGACGCGATGCTCGAGGCCGGCTTCGAGATCACAATCATCCAGGTCGCGGCCGAAGGGCTGGACGAGTCGTGGCTCGGTCGAACGCTCGACCGCGAGGCCATCGAGGAACTCGAGGAACTACACGAGGAGTACGGCGTCCACATCCTCGGAGAGGGCGGCGAGTTTGAGACCTTGGTCGTGGACGGGCCGCATATGGAGCAGCGGATCGGTCTCGAGTACGAGACCGAGTGGGAAGGAACGCGGGGACGGTTGCGGATTACGGATGCGCGGCTCGAGTAAGGGATTCTGCACCGCGAGTGAACGGAGTGAACGAGCGGCTCTTTTTCGATCTCTTCACGAGCAGAGCGAGCGAAGGTCAGCGGGAGCGAAGTTCTCGCCAGACAGATTTTTTGCGTGAGCGGTGGCGAACGGTGTGAGCCACCCGAACGGAAAAAAGGTGGTACTGAGACGGAGTGGGAGGGAACGCGTGGGCGGGTACGGATTACGGACGCACGGCTCGAGTGAAGAGTACTGTACCCAGAGTCGCGATCAGCCGTGATCGGCGGTCGATCCGTCCGCCTCGAGAACCACCTCGCGGTCGTCCGCGTCGGTGAACGTCCACCAGGCGAGCCGATCTATTTCCAGCGGCGTATACGACGACTCGAGCGCCAGCCACTCGCCGGAGGCGATGGTCCGCAGATCGGTCGCCGTATCGAGGGGAGACGACTCGAGGTCGTCGTCGACGGCGTTGATCAGCGCCACGACCGTCGAATCGGGCGTGATCGTCTCGATTCCCGCGAGCTGGCGGAGGGACTGAAAACTCGAGGGGCCGACGCCGGCGATCGATCCGACGGGATCTGCATCGTAGCGGTAGGGGTCCGCATCGCTTGCCCAGCCGACGAGCGCGGCCAGATCGTCGGCTTCCGGCCGTTCCGCGAGCACGCGGGCGGCCTCGAGCAGGACGTGGCGTTTTCGCTGCGCGCCGAACGCGTCGATCAGGCCCTCGTCCTCGAGATCGAGCGCCGCGAGCGCGTCGAACGAATCGATGCGGCCGGTCGTCACGAACGCCTCACGGAATCGTTCGACGGTCGGCTTGACGCCGCCGACGAACCCCTGGCCGGTCGTCGACGCGGCGGCCTCGGCCAGCAGGAGCAGGGGATCGTCGCCGCTCCAGCGGCGATGCTCGTGGAAGGCGGCTGCGAGCTCCTCGCAGGGAACGCCCTCGGCGTGCCGGTCGAGGATGGACTGCACCCTCTCGGACATGTAACTTGTCGACACACATCACACGGGAGACGTATAGCTGTATCGTCCAGCGGCGGCGTCGACTGCGGTTCGCTCGGTGGTGGGTGTGCGAACACCGGACGGTCTGCTCACTTCGGCGAACCGTTCGTAATCGTCGTGTGGGCTCCGATGAGCGCGCCGGCGAGATCCAGATCCTCGAGGTGGGTTCCCTCGTCGATGATCGAGCGACGGATGTCGCCGTTTCTGACGGTCGCCTTCGGGAAGATCACCGCCTGATCGAGGTTCGTGTTCTCGAGGGTGACGTCGGCCATCACGTGGACGTTGTCGCCGATCGTGGCGTTCTCGAGGGACGCCGAATCGTCGACCATCGACTCGCCGTCTAAGTGCCAGGCGACGGCGTCGAGGTAGCTCTCTGGGGTGCCGATGTCGAACCACGCGTCCTCGAACGTGTAGGCGTAGGTCGCCTCGCGCGCTTGGAGCCACTGGACGAACCAGCCGGGTTCGTCGGGGTTGTTCCCGTCCTCGAGGTACGTCGAGAGCAGGGTGAGCGAGTCGGCGGGGAACGCGTAGCAGGCGATCGAGACGAGCGTGCTCTTGGGGTCGTCGGGTTTCTCCTGAAAGTTGACCACCCGCTCGCCGTCGAGTTCGACCAGCCCGTAGGATTTGGCCTTCTCGCGCGAGCCGACGTCGTAAGCGGCCAGCGTCGGTGCCCCTCGTTGCTCGAAGTCGTCGATAAAGTCGGCGACGTCGAAGCTGATCAGGTTGTCTCCGGCGATGACCAGCAGATCGTCGGTGACGGTCTCGCGGTCGATCAGCTGGGCGAGCGCGCCGACGACGCCGAACTTGTCGTCTTCCTCGCTCGTCTCCTCGATCGACAGCGTCGGTTTGTCGAACTCGCTGTCGGCGAGGTGGGCCTCGAAGTCGGGCGCGAACCGCTCGTTCGTGCTGACGTAGACCTCGTCGATCCGGTCGTCCGCCTCGAGTTCGGCGAAGATACGATCGATGACGGTCGACTCACCGATCGGGAGGAACATCTTCGGCCGATGCTTCGTGATCGGCCACATCCGAGTCGCGTATCCGCCGGCAAGGACGACGGCCTTCATGTCACGGTGTTCACCTGCGCGGGGTAAGTGGTTTGTCCTTTCAGCAGTTCGCGAGTCGCCGAACGCGAGCGGGAGATGTAAGGGGCCGACGACCGTGCGTCCGAGTATGCGCGAGGCCGACGAAACGACGCGACAACGACTTGCAGACGCCCTCCGTGAAGACCCCGCAACGCCGAGCGAGCTCGCGGTCGAACTCGATCTCACCCCCCACTCGGTGCTCCGACACGCCGAACACGTCTTCCGGTCGGTGGACAGCGCGGAGACGGACGAACAGCTACTCGTCGCACCGCCGACGTGTCGCGACTGCGGTTTCGACGACTTCGACGACCTGCTGAACCTGCCGTCGCGATGTCCCAGTTGCAAGAGCGAGGCCGTCTCCGAGCCGACGCTGACGATCGAGTGAGACGTACCCCTCGGCTGGACAGTCACTTTTGGCTGACAACCTGAAACGGATTCGATACTAATATTTACCGTGGAGGCGAGAAACCGGTACGAACCCTCGAGCGACGGACGGTCGACTCCGCGCAGGTCCGACCGCCGCTCCCTCACCTCTCGTCTTCACGTCGCGGGAGGTCGTTCGTTCCGAGCGGTCTCACGGAATATACACATGACTGCCACACCCCCTACCGAGTCCGACTGCGTCGAGTTCGTGCTGGCGGTCCTCGACAACCTCGACTCCTGTGAGGCGTCGGCGAGGACGGTCGATCAGGCGTTCGGGCTGCTCTCCGACCAGCGCAGACGGCACTTCCTCGAGGTGATGCGCACGTACGGCGAATCGCTGACGCTGCCGGACGCCGCCGAGGAGGTCGCCGTTCGCGAAACCGGCTGTAAGGTGACGAACATCTCGGCCGAGCGCGTCCACGAGGTCTACATCTCGCTCTACCACGATCATCTGCCCCGACTGGTCGACGCCGGATTGCTCGAGTACGACCAGGAACGAGATCTGGTCTCCCCCGCGGCACTCCGTTGATCAGAATCTAGATTTTGACGTTCGACGTCGAGGTGAGGTCGTCGTCGTCGTCGATCGGCCCCTCGCCGACGAACGAGTAGTCGTCGTCGGTCAGATAGACGTCGCCGTCGTCGACGGTGATCTCGAGGTCGTTCAAATACGCGCCCTCGCAGGGGCCGTACGTACACTCGCCCGAGTCGCTGTCGAAGTACGCGCCGTGGTTGGCACAGACGAGTTCACCGTCTCGCATGGGGGCACCCGACCCTTTGTCGATCTTGATATGAGTGAGGTGTTGACAGTAGTTCAACCAGCAGGAGAGTTGCAGTCCGTCGGCGAGTTCTGCGGTCCGTTCGGTCTCACAGCCGTCGTGTAGGCCGTCATCGCAGCCGCCAGACGGACCGTCAGCGCCGTCGCCCGTGACGAGAATTGCCTCCCGTTCTTCGCCCTCGTCGTCTCTCACTCGAAAGAGCAGCGTCGACTCCGACGGCACCTCCTCGAGCGCGGCAATCCGCTCTGAGACGTCCATTGGCAACCCGGTTATCGACCGGAAATCCTGAACGTTTCGATATGGGACCCGTCTGACGCAACTTTAACACCCTGAGAACCAAACGACGGCCAATGGACTCCCTCCTCATCTACGGCTCGTACGGCTACACTGGTCGGCTGATCGCCCGCGAGGCCGTCTCTCGAGGAGGTTCGCCGGCCATCGCCGGTCGCGACGGTCGAGCCGTCGCGCGTCAAGCGGACGAACTCGGCGTCGAAGGACGCACGTTCGGCCTCGGTGACGACGTCACGTCCCACATCCGGAATTTCGACGCCGTGTTGAACTGTGCGGGCCCGTTCGTGAAGACGGTCAATCCGCTCGTCGAAGCCTGTCTCGAGACCGAAACCGATTACCTCGACATCACGGGCGAGTTCCGCGTCTTCGAGCGACTGCGACGACGAGACGACGCGGCTCGAGACGCGAACGTGACGATGCTTCCCGGCGTCGGCTTCGAGGTCGTCCCGTCGGACTGCCTGGCGGCGTTTCTCCACGAGCAGCTGCCGTCGGCGACCGGGCTCTCGTTAGGTGTCAAGGGGAACGGCCCACTCTCGCGGGGAACCGCCCGGACGTTCGTCGAACAGCTCGGAACCGACGGCGTCGTTCGTCGAAACGGCCGACTGATCAAGGTGCCGATGGGCTTTCGGACGCGCGATATCGATTTCGGTACCGGTCCCGAGCACGCGGTCTCGGTCCCGTGGGCCGACGTCGTCACCGCCGCACACAGTACCGGAATCGACTCGATCGAGGTGTACGCGGCCGTGCCGTCGTGGGCGACCCGGGGGATGGCCGTCGTCGACTCCCTGGGCTGGCTGCTCGAGCGACGCCCGATCAAAGGCGGACTGCGGCGGCTGGTCGATTCGCAGGCCGACGGTCCCGACGAACGGGAACTCGCCACCGATACGGCGACGGTCTGGGGAGATGCGGTCGACGAATCGACCGGCCGTCGCGCCCGCGCTCGAGTCCGCACGCCGAACCCGTACGCGCTCACGGCCGAGAGCGCGGTGACCGCCGCCGAACGGCTCCTCGACGGGCACGACCGGCCCCGAAAGCGGATTCCGGCCGGCTTCCAGACGCCGGCGTCGGCGTTCGGCAGCGAGTTCGTCCTCGAACTGTCGGGAACGGACCGCGAACTCCTCGCGGCGCCGAGCGAATCCGGAGAGCCCGAACGGTCGCCGCTCGAGTCCGACGATTAACGGTCAATTCTCGCCGGGCGTGCTGCCGCGCTCGTCCATCATCGTTTGCGTTCGCTCGATCCAGGCGCCGCGATAGAAGCCGATGGCGACGTAGACGGTCGCCCAGACGTAGTAGATCACGATCGATGCGTAGATCGCCGGTACGCCGTAGCCCAGATAGATGCCACCGACGGCGGAGACGCCGAGCATGCCAACGAACATTCCCGAGACGCGGGCGATGAGCGGCGTCTGCGTGTCGCTCCCGCTCGTGAGCGCGCCCGCGAGGACGATGTACAGCGCCGTAACGGGTGCGGCGAGCGCGTAGGCGCGAGCGAAGCCGCTCGCGTAGGACAGCGTCTCCGGATCGTCGGTGAACAACGCGACCAGCGGTTCGGCGGCCGCAAAGAGGACCGCGCCGAGCGTACCGATAGTTATCACGGCGAGTGCGGCGGCGGCCCAACCGTTGTACCGCGCTCCGGCGGGATCGCCGTCGCCCAGCGTCTGGCCGACGACGATACTCGTTCCGGTGCGATAGCCCCGGGAGAGCGGGCCGGTGAGTTGCTGGTAGACGCGGCGACCGATCTGGTAGGCGGCGTTTACCTCCGTCCCGAAGTACAGCAGGATCGAGTTGAACGGGAACTCGATGATGGTCGTCGCCAGCCCCTCAGCGATCCGCGGGGCGCTGATCGCGAGCAGTTGCCGCGTGATCGTCCACTGACGCGGGCGGACGAATCCCGCGGGCGTCCACGATCGCTGGATGGCTACGACGAGCACGACCGCGGAGAAGACGTTCCCGAAGGCGGTTGCGATACCTACGCCGACGATCTGTAGCTCCGGGGCAGGGCCGAGCCCCAGTCCAAGCACGAGCGTTCCGACGATGTTGAGCCCGTTCGAAACGCCGTTGACGTACATCGGGGTCCGCGTGTCGCCGGCTCCCTGGATCGACCGCGCGGCGACCAGCGTGACGTGTCTGGCGGGGGTCGTCGCGAAGATGATCGCGAGGTAGAGCCCGCCCATGCGGGCGACCTCCGACTCGGCCCCAAGTACGTCGATCGCCCACCGGCCGAAGAGGAAGCCGAACAGGACGAACGGTACCCCGGCGACTGCCCCGATCAGGATCGCCTGCGTGATCGCTTCGTCCCGGTTCGTCGTCGCGCCGCTGCCCGTGTCCTGACTCGAGAGTGCGATGACGCCGCTGCCGAGCCCCAGGCCGATCCGGAGCGGCAGCCGAGCGTAGAGGTCCGCCAGCCCGACGGCTGCCACCGCCGCGGGGGAGAACAGCGCCGTGACGACGATGTCCGTCGTCCGCATCAGCGTCCGGAGGAACTGTTCGACCATCACCGGCCACGAGAGGTCGAAGATGCGCCGCCAGACCGCGAACAGCCGTCGTCGTCCGCCGGGAAGCACACGAGAAGGTCGACTCCTTCGACGCTTGAACCTAGTGAAGGCGGCACTCGAGGTGAATCGTCGGCGCGGAACTAAGTGTGGCGGACGGGTCGCGGGACGATTGCGGTCGCGTTCGGGCTACGTTTCCGTGACTGATCGAGCCGCGCTTCCGCGACCGACAGTACTCACTCGTAACACGCCCGCTCGACGCGCTCGTCGTACAGCCGCGAGAGCCGTTCCGTAATCGGGCCGCCACCGATCGCTCGTCCGTCGAGCGTCGCGATCGGCCGCAGTTCCCAGGTGCGGTTCGTCAGAAACGCCTCGTCAGCGGCGCGAACATCCTCGAGTTCGTACCGACCGTCTCGAACCGGAACGTCGGCCTCAGCGGCCAGTTCGAGCACGATCGCCCGCGTAATCCCGGGCAACACGTCGCCGTCGGTCGTCGGCGTCTGCAGGACGCCGTCCCGGACGAAAAACAGGTTACTCGTCGCGCCTTCGGCGACGCAGCCCTCGAGATCGCACACGAGCGCTTCGTCCGCCTCACTGGCTTCGTCCTCGGTCGCGGCTCGCAGTTCCGCCCGCGCCAGAATCCCGTTGAGGTAGTTGTGCGTCTTCGCGGCGGCTGGAATCGACTCATCGGGGATTCGGCGGGTTTCGACCGTCCGGACGGTCGCCACGTCGTCCCAGACGGACTCGCCGTCGACTCCCCCGCGCGGAAGCGGTTTTGCGTAGATGACGACCGTCGGGTCGACCTCCGGCTGGGGCGTCAGTTTGCCCGGCTGGACGCCCCGCGTGATCGAGAGTCGGACGTAGGCGTCCTCGAGGTCGTTCGCCGCGAGCGTCTCGTCGATACGGCCCCGGAGGTCGTCGCCGGAGAGACCGTGTGCGAGCGAGAGCGCGTCGCAGGTGGCCTCGAGTCGCTCGAGGTGAGCCCCCCACTCGAAGATCGTCCCGCCGTAGGCGCGCAGGGTCTCGAAGGCGGCGTCTCCGTACCGAAAACCGCGGTCGTCGACGCTGACGGTCGCCTCGCTCGCGGGGACGAGGTCGCCGTCGACGTGGTAGATCGGGTCGCGCTCGTCAGCCATGCCGTTCCTCCGCGGCGAACCGACAGAAGTTCGCGATCATTCGCTTGCCGACCTCGAGCGAGATGCCGTCCCCGTCCGCAGCCCCGCCGTGACTGCGCGTGAGTATGCTCTCGGGGTGGAACTGGACGCCGATATGGGGCTTCTCGCGGTGGCGAACCGCCATCAACACGCCGCGCTCGTCGGTCGTCCGGGCCGTCTCGAGGAGTTCGTCGGGGAGATCCTGCCGCTCGACCGCCAGCGAGTGATAGCGCCCGACCTGGAAGGTCTCGGGAAGTCCGTCGAAGAGTCCGTCGCCCTCGTGATCCACCGTCGAGGGCTTGCCGTGGACGACGTGGGGTGCGTGGACGACTGGCGCCCCGTTGGCCGCACACAGGGCCTGATGTCCGAGACAGACGCCGAGAATCGGATACTCGGTCTCGGCGAACAGCGGGATCGAGATTCCGGCCTCCTCCGGCGTTCCCGGTCCCGGCGAGACGACGATGCCCGTGGGATCGATCGCCTCGACGTCCGAGAGGTCGATCTCGTCGTTTCGCCGGACCACGACCCGGTCTGCGACCTCGCCGGCGTCCTGCGACGGCGTCGCAGGGCCCGCAGAAATGATCGCTTCGGCGACGTACTGGACGAGGTTGTACGCGAAAGAGTCGTAGTTGTCGATAACGAGGATTCGGTTCGCAGCGCCCGTCGTGTCACTCATCTGTGTCACCTCCATCGGTCTCGAGCGCCATCCCGGCCCGCTCGCCGAGCGCCTCGTCGACGGCGGTGAGCAGCGCGCGAGCCTTGTCCAGCGTTTCGTCGTACTCGAGGTCGGGCTCCGAGTCGTGGACGATGCCCGCGCCGACGCGAAGGTGGTACTCCTCGCCGTGGCGGACCAGCGTCCGAATGACGATGTTGAGCGTCGCCCGCCCGTCGAAGCCGAAGATTCCCATACTCCCTGTGTAGGGTCCGCGTCGGGTCGCCTCGAGTTCGTCGATGATCTCCATCGTTCGGGGTTTCGGCGCGCCCGTGATCGTCCCGCCGGGGAACACCGCGGCGACCGCGTCGGCCAGCGTTTCGTTGGGCCGGAGACGCCCCGTCACGTTCGAGACGAGGTGCATCACCTCGGAGTAGCGGTCGATCCGTCGGTACTCCTCGACCTCGACGGAGCCGTACTCGCTGACCTTGCCGAGGTCGTTTCGCTCGAGATCGACCAGCATCGCGTGCTCGGCGCGTTCCTTCTCGTCGGTGCGCAGATCCTCCTCGAGCGCCGCGTCCTCCGCGGCCGTCTCGCCGCGCGGTCGCGTGCCCGCGATCGGTTCCGTGCGGAGGAACTCGCCGCCGCGCGCTCGCGGATCCTGAGCGGAATCCGGGGCGCGCGGTTCCCCCAGCTCGAGCAGCAGTTCGGGACTGGCACTCACCAGATCGGCCGCGCGCAACTCGAGCAGTCCGGAGTAGGGCGCCGGGTTGACCCGCCGGAGCGCGTCGTAGGCCGCGACGGGGTGGACGGCGGCCGGGGCGACCAGCCGCTGAGAGATGTTCGCCTGGAAGGTGTCACCGTCACGAATGTATGCTTTCACCTGGCGGACGCGGTCCGCGAACGCCTCGCGACCGCAGTCGCTCTCGAAGGTCGCCGCCGGTGTCTCGACCGCCGGCTCGCCGACGGTCGGATCGCCCTCGAGTGCGGCCCGCGCGAGTTCGAGCGCGCGCTCGCAGCCGCGGTCGTAGGCCGCTTCGACGGTGTCGTCGTCTGGAGCAGCCGCGTCACCATCGGCATCGAGAGCGAGTCGCGGACAGGCGGTCACTCGCAGCGTCACCCCTTCGGCGGAGTCGTCGACGGGTTCCTCCCAGGTGGCCAGCCGGTCGTAGACGCCGACCTCGAGTCGCGGCAGGTCGCGGTCGTCGTCGGCCGATTCGGGGAGTGCTTCGAGCTCCCGGACGACGTCGTAGGAGAGCCAGCCGACCGCGCCGCAGGGGTAGGGGACGTCGCAGTCGCCGCGAGCCAGTTCGTCCCGCTCGAGGAGTCCCTCGAGCGCCTTGAGCGTTGGCGAGCCGTCGTCGGTTCGCGGGTGCGTCACCGCGTCGGGACCGACCGTCAGCCGATCGACGGGGTCGACGCCGAAGTAGCCCCAGCCGGGTTGGCCGCCGGTCGTCTCGAGGAAGGCGCCGCCCGTTCCCTGTGGCGCACGGGCTCGACGGTAGGCGAGAAACGGATCGTCGACCGTGACTCGGAGTTCGACGGGAACGCGAATTCCACTGCTGTGCGTCGTCGAGTCAGGGGTCCCTCGAGCACCGGTCTCGAGCCGGTCGGTGAGGGCGGCTCGAAACGACTCGAGCGAGGTGACGACGCGCGGATCGCTCATGTGCCTCGAGAGGGGGTGGGAGCCTAATCTTCTTGCGGTTCGGGCGCGGAATCCGCATCCTCCAGAAACAGAAGTACTCGACCGTCCTCGTGACGGCCGGTAAATCGCTGAAGGGGTGAGAGGAGAGCGGTGGGACGATTCGAGACGCGGAGACGTTATCGGACTTCCGCGCGGTCGATCCAGCCCTGGAGGCGTTTTTCGGAGATATCGGTCTGTCCGGACAGTTCGGCAGCGTCCGCGCTGGCGAGGTCGGCGACGGTCTCGACGCCGGCACTCGCGAGGCGGTCGGCGTAGGCGGGTCCGATGCCCTTAATCGAGTCGACCGGCTCCTGAGTACCGGCGTCGTCCGCCGGCTCGTCCGCTTCGGCGTCGGATTCCGTCTCCGTTTCTTGCACCGAGTCCACGTCCGCGTCGTCGATGTCGGTCTCCGGTTCGGTCTCGTCGACGTCGGACTCGGATTCGGCTTCGTCTTCGGACTCGGTCTCGAGGTCGTCTTCCTCGACCGATTCCGGGTCGGAGTCGTCCGCCTCGATCTCCTCGGCCAGTTCTTCGGGCTCGGCCTCCTCGACCGGCACCTCCTCCTCGGAGATGTCGGGCGTCTTCTCGTCCGTCGGCGTCGCGTCTGCCGAGGACGGCCCCGTCGCTTCGGCGGGCTCGGCCGCCTCCTCGGGCCCGTCCGACGGCTCCGTCATCGAGTCCGTCGACGCCGCAGCGGTCGTCTCGGCGGCTGCCGATTCGTCGGCGTCAGCCGCTGCGTCGTCATCGTCGTCGGATTCGGTCTCCGAAGCGTCAGCGGGACTCGACGGCGCCGCCGGCTCCGACTCCGGTTCGGTCTCGGTCGTCGTCGATTCGGGTCCGTCCTCCTGTGCCCCTTCCCGCTCGACTGTTACCCCGACCTCTCGACTGCGCCCTCGCTCCGGATCCGAGTCACCGAACCCCAGCAGCGATTTTATCTTCTGGAGGATTGCCATTGTGCCGATATAGTTGGTTCCATCACTTAAATTCGCCTGATACGATCCTCTACCGGGTCGATACCGGGCCGATCCGTCGGCTCAGAGGTGTGCGCGGAGGGTCTCGTTCATCGCGTCGACCGGCGCGTCCCGCCCCGTCCACAGTTCGAGGGCCTCGACGCCCTGGTAGAGCAGCATCCACGCGCCGTCGACGGTCGTCGCGCCCGCGTCGGCCGCGTCCCGGAGGAGTCGCGTCTCGAGCGGCCGGTAAACCGCGTCCAGAACCGCCAACTCCCCGTGGAGGGCCTCGGCGGGCACCGGCGTCGCGTGCTCCTCCATCCCGACGCTGGTGGCGTTGACCAGCACGTCGGCGTCCGCGAGCAGGTCTGCGAGTTCGTCCGTCTCGAGTCCGTGTCCCGTCGCGTTCGGGACGTCCGCGGCGAGGTCGTGGGCCGTCGACTCGGTTCGGTTGGCGATTGCGACCGTCGCGCCCGCGTCGGCGAGGCCGAATGCGATCGCTCGGCCGGCGCCACCCGCGCCGACGACGACCGCGCGCGCATCCTCGACCGTCACGTCGTGGTCCCGCAGCGCGCGGAGCGCGCCGACCGCGTCGGTGTTGTGACCCGTCGGCGTCTCTCCGGTGAAGTCGATCGTGTTGACCGCGCCGATTCGGGTCGCGAGTTCGTCCGCCTCGACGGATTCGAGGACGTCCCGTTTGAAGGGGATCGTCACGTTCAGCCCCGTGATTCCGAGCGCTTCGGCCCCGTCGATCGCGGCCGCGATATCCGCGGGCTCGGGTTCGAAGGTAACGTATCGGGCCTCGAGACCGAGTTCGTCGTAGGCCGCTTCGTGCATCGGCGGCGACAGCGAGTGACCGACCGGATTGCCGAGCAACCCGAAGACGTCCATAGCCATACGGGACAGTCGATCCGGCGGGGATATAACGAGTGTGACTTCCAAGACGGAACCCCCAGAGTGTGGGAGTGAGTCCCGTCACTTATGGGGACATGCGCCGAACTGCCAGTATGAATCTCCTCGTGCCTATCGACGACTCGGAGCCGGCCCGCGCGGCGCTCGAACACGCGGTCCGCGAGTACCCGGACGCGACGATCACGGTGTTGCACGTCGTCGACGCGAACATGTCGCGGTACGGAGAAGGCGGAGTCTACGCCTACGAGTCGCTGATCGAATCGGGCCAAGAAGCCGCCGAGGACCTGTTCGAGGACGCCGCCGAGGTCGCAGCGGCCCACGACGCGTCGATCACGACCGAGACCGTCGTCGGCCAGCCCGCTCGAGAGATCGTCGACTACGCCGACGAGCACGAGATCGATCACATCGTCATCGGGAGCCAGGGTCGAGACGGTGCGAGTCGCGTCCTGCTCGGCAGCGTCGCCGAGCGCGTCGTCCGTCGGGCGGCCGTTCCGGTGACGATCGTCCGGTAAGGGTGGGAATCGCCGTCCGATCGTCGGGGACCACACTCAGTTCCGGGCCGCTTTTACGCTGTTCGCGTGTAGCCGCGGCCATGCTCTCCGGTATTCCGCTCTATCTGGTGCTCCTCGCCGCCGGCGTCGTCGCGCTGTACGCCGGCGCCGAGTTGCTCGTCGCCGGAGCCGGACGACTCGCACTCGGAATCGGCCTTCGAGCGGCGACCGTCGGCGTGACCGTGATCGCGTTCGCGACGACCGCGCCCGAACTGTTCGTCGCGACCATCGGCGCGCTGGACGTCTCGACCGACATCGGTCTCGGCGCGGTGATCGGCTCGAACATCGCCAACATCGGGCTGGTGTTGGGGCTGGCCGCACTGATCAAACCGCTGCAGATCAGCTCGATCGTCATGCGTCGGCACGTCCCGTTTATGCTGTTTTCGGCCCTCTTGCTCGTCGTTCTCGGTGCCAACGGAACGATCGGACGGCTCGAGGGCGCGATACTCCTCCTCGTTCTCGCCGGTTTCACGGGCTATCTGGTCTACTACGTCAGCGCGGATCCGGCACCGATGGTCGACGACCCGGAGGCCGGAGACGGGGTCGAGCTCCGAGACGTCGCGCTCGTCCTCGGCGGCCTCGTCGCGCTCCTGATCGGTTCGCGCTGGCTGGTCTCGGGCGGTACCAGCCTGCTCTCGGCGTTCGGCTTCTCGGATCTCTTCATCGGGCTCACCGTGCTCGCACTCGGCACCTCGTTGCCGGAGCTGGCGGCCTCGGTCGTCGGCGCCCTCCGCGGCGAGACCGGGTTCGCCATCGGCAACGTCGTCGGCTCGAACATCTACAACATCCTCGCCGTCCTCGGCATCGTCGCGCTGATCACGCCGATCGAGATCGCGCCGAGTACGCTCAGACTCGAGCTCCCGGTGTTGGTCGTCTTTACGCTCGTCCTGGTCGGAATGATGGGCTACGGTCGCCGGCTCACGCGCCTCGACGGGGCGGGGCTCGTCCTCGGCTACGCTATCTTTCTCTACCTCCTGTATCCGTGACAATCCTATATCGGTGACAACGGAACGCAAAACTGATCCGAACCGTCAGTCGTCGAGGTGCTGTGACGCCTGCGACGGCGGTGCGCCGTGGGGTTCTGCGGCGGGTTGGTCGGTCTGTTCCGGCGTGTCGCTCTCGACGACCGGCCGCGCGTCCTCGTTTTCGACGGTCTCGTCGTCGGCCGACGGCGTCGCTGATCTACTCGCTCGCCACGCCTGCACGAGGTTCAGTCCGTCCTGGAAGAACGGCGCCGGATCGTCGGCGACCGCGTAGTCGAATCGCGGCTCGCGAACGAGAGACGTTGCGACGTCACGCAGCGCGCCGACGAACGACGGCCGTTCGACCATCGGATACTCCTCCGTCGCGACGCTGTGGAGGTAGCTCAGCTCTCCCCGAAGCAGGTGGCCGCCCGTCCCGGGCTCGTACGTCGCATCTGACTCGACTCGCTGGCCGATCGCCTGCTGCCAGTAGTAGTACGGAAAGTCCGCGCCCGCAGTGACGGAAAACGGGAGCGACGACCAGAAGCGAGGGTTGATCTCCATGAGCTTGTACTCCTCTTCCTCGGTGTCGCGCAGGAACTCGACCATCGCGAGCCCGTGCCACTCGAGTTCGTCGAGCAGGTCCCGGCCGGCGGTCTCGAGGTCGGGATCGTAGACGGCTTCCCGGTAGGCGCTCGGGCCGCCGCAGTACTTCCAGCCGCGGCGCTGGCAGTGTTGGAAGGTAGCGACCGCCTCACCCTCGTCGTAGAGGGCGAAGAAGGCGAACTCCCGCGAGTCGGGGATCCGCTCCTGGACGAGCGGCACGTGGCCGCGTCGTTCGACGGCGGCCTGCAAATCCGGCGGCGAGCCCGGCCGCTGGTACTCCGTCGAGCCGATCTCTACGCGCCCGGTGTCGGTGCCGAGATAGCCGGGTGCGGCGACCGTATATCGTGGCTTCACGATCGTCTCGCTGTCCCAGTCGTCCCACTGGTCGAGCAGCGCCGTTTCGGGAACCGCCACGTCGGCCGCGTCGGCCGCGGCGAAGAGTTCGACGCGGTCCTGGACCTGTCGAAGCGTCTCGAAGTCGGGCCAGTTCGTGTCGACGACCTCGGCGAACGCATCTTTCCGGTCGGCGAGTACGTACACGTCCTCCTCGCGAACCGGGATAACCGTTCGAACGTCCGGCCGTTCGGCGAGTTCGAGCAACGCGTCACCGTATGCGGTGATATCGTCTGCCGGGTCCGGCACGCGGACGAACTCGTCACAGTACTTCGAGGCGGCTGCGGGCGTCGCCGGCGAGTCCGAGGCGACGACGGTGTGGACGCCGCGCGGCCGGAGCGACCGCAGGCAGGCGACGGTGCTCGGCGCGTCGATACCGGGGACGAGGACACCTGCGTCAGTTTTCTCTCGTTGCATGCGTGAAGAATGCTGATCGACTGTCATCGGTATGAGGTGGATACTTCGGATCGGTGGTCGGAATTCGAGTGCTGTTTCACGGACACGGTGTTAGTGGGCGAACCGCTGTTGCTCGAGTGCGGTGTCGGTGTACGCCCGACAGCTCCGGATCGTTTCGTCGTCGAGTTCGTAGACGTGGACGAACGCGATATCGAACGGGGCACCGTCGGCCGTCCCGACGTATGCTCCCTCTACTACGACGGTTTCACCCGCCTCCGTGAACCGCTCCGGAAGGGCTTGCAGGTGATCCGCCCCATCGCGGAGTCCCGCGGCGACGTTTTCGATAACGTCGTCGACACCCGTATAGGTTTGTTCCGTCGCCTCGCCGCTCGTCATCGTCGTCCAGCTGACGTCGTCGGCCAGCGCCGCAACCACGTCCGCTCGCCCACCACGGTTCGTAACGAAGCGGTTAAACCCGGCGTACAACTCGGTGAGCAGTTCCCGGTTCACCGTTCCCTCCGTCGGTCGATTCGTGTTCGCTTCCATTGTCCTGATATATCACGTCGATACCGCGAACGCACAAAATAGCTCACTCCGTTCACACGGCGTGAAAATACACTGCTCAAGGAAAGTAATCGCTGACCAGGTGTCAGTGCCAGCGGCGCGGGACAGCGATGGCTACGACGGGTGTCTCGAGACGCTGTGCGGTCCAAAAACGAGAGAAAACTGCAACTGCGCCGGTAGACGAGATCGACCTAGAGCAGCCCCGTCTTCTGGAGCTTCATCAGGTCCTCGGTGTCGAGGGTTTCGCCTTCCTTGAACTTCTGGTAAATCTCCTCGGCCTCCTCCTTGGCCTCCTCTTTCTTCTTGTCGCGCTCGGACTTGCGCTCTTGCTCTTCTTCCTTGTCCAGTTCGCGCAGACGCTTCTGGACGCGGACGAAGTCCTCGTGGTGCTGGTCGGCGGCCTCCTGGGCCTCGACGAAGGACTCGTGCATGTCGTCGGCGTCGTCGCGGATGTCGTCGGCCTCGCGATAGGCCTCGATCATCTGGTTGTGGTGCTCCTGGGCCTTGTCAGCGAGCTCCGTCACCTTCTGGTGGTGCTGGGAGGCGTCCGATCGCACTTCCTCGGCTTCCTCGACGAGCTCCTCGAGATCCTCGTTCTGATCGAGTTTTCCCTTCCGGTCTTCGTACTCCTCGCGTTTGCCCTCGATCTTCTCGATGAGCTCCTTTTCCTCCTCGCTCGAGAGGACTTCGGTCTGCTGTTTGAACTCGAGTTGCTCGATCTCCTCTTTGAGCTTGTCGAGGTCCTTGCCCTCGTCGAGCTCCATGTCCGATTTGAGCTTCTCGACCTTGTCGAACAGTTCGTTGGCCTCGGCGTTGAGCTCATTGCGCTTGTCCTTGTGCTCCTGAACCTTCTCGTTGAGCTCGTCGCGTTTCTCGCGGTGTTCCTGGGCTTCGTCGACTTTCTCGCGCGTCTTGGCGTTGAGATCGTCGCGTTTGGAAGCCCGGTCGGAGGCCATCTGGTTCAGCTCGTTTCGCCGGTCTCGCAGCTGCCCGGCCATCTTGATGAGCTGTCCTTTCGATTTGTTCTCTAGGTCGTCCTCTGTCAGTTCGATGTTTTTCGATTCGTCTACCATGTGTTAGTCAAACCTCTGTGCCATACCCGCACCGGAGCGCCGGTCACCCGCCTCGAGTACGACCCGTACCCGTCGGTCGGGTGCGTGTCGTAGGTGAGAGACGAGTGGCCGTGTACAGCGTTCGCTCAGGATCTGCGAAACCTCGGTGAATAAGTTTCCTGTCATCGATCGTCGAGCGATACGCGCCCCGGTGGCGTTCTGGTACTCACACCTACTGGCGCCTTCAATTTAAATGTACCGGTACGGTAACCCCTGAAAACAGTTAGCAGGGGCCTCCACGGACTGTGTCGGCCTGTAACATGGTTTTCGAGATGCTTATAAACGATACCGGTTACGGACCTGCCGTTCGCCGACCGTGACGGTCAGTTCGATTCGGGTCGCCGTCCCGGAGATCCTGGCCGTTCCAGCGGCCGTCGTCTCGAGGGGATCGACCGCGACCGTCGTCTCGCCCTCGTCGTCGTCGGCCACCCAGGAGACGGTCGCCTCGAGCGCGTCGTGCGTGTCGTTACAGAGCGTGATCCCGACGGACCCGGGCGTCGGCGGGCCATCGAGGACCGCCTGCACCGGCTCGAGCGACCGAGCGAGTGCGCGATACGCCGGCTTCTCCTCGCCGTCGTGGCTCACGACACCCATCCCGCCGCCGGGAGCCGCGTCACGGAGCGGAGGGCCCGTCAACAGACTCGACTCGTGGCGACGAAGCGTCTCCGCGACCGTCTTCAGCGTCTCCGTCTGATAGCGCTGGGACTCCTCGAGACCCGCGTCGGCCCCGACGCGTCGCTCGAGTACCGCCGCGTCGAACCCAGGAATCTCGGCGGGATCGGCGTCGCCCGAAGCCAGCGATCCCGCATCGAAGCCCGCGACGAGCCGTCCCAGCGTGCGATCGCGCTCGAGTAGCCACTCGAGGTCCGCGGCCGAGAGGTACTCCCAGCCGAGCGAGAGCCGCGTCGCGTCGGCGTCGGTTCCCGGCGGTCCGGTACTCGAGACGACGGCGGGAGAGCCCGGCATCGACTCGTCGGCGGCTTCGGCGGTGGATTCGGCGACCGTCTCCGCGACTCGCTGCGCAACTGCGTCGGCGACCGATTCGGCTGCACCGTGATCGACGTCCGCTCGCCGCGCGCGATAGCGGAACCGAAGTTTCGTCAGGAACCCGCTTCCGTACAGTCCGTCGAAGGGGGCAGACGACTCGTCAGAAACGCCGTAGATCGCGGCGCTCGGACGGTGGGCGTGCCGCTTCGCGAGCGTCGCTGCGAGCACGTCGGCTTCGTCGGTCGACGGCTCGTCGTTCGGTCCGACTTCCGCGACGTCCTGCCAGACGAGGAGTCCGGCCTCGTCGCAGGCTGCGTACAGTGACTCCGGGGGAACGTGCCCGTTCGCGCGCACGAACGTCGCGTTCGCGGCAGCGGCGCGTTCGACGTCCGCGACGGGGTCACCGCCCGGGAGCCGCGCGAACCCGCGGAGCCAAACCGGCCGACCGTTGATCAGGAACTCGTCACCGTCGCGTTCGACGTTGCAGAAGCCGACCGTCTTCGAAATCGCGTCGTCGCCGAGTTTCGCCCGCACCGTGTACCGATGCTGGGGACCGTACCCCTGCGGCCACCACAGCGACGGCTCGCGGATCTCGAGCGTGTCTGACACCGTCACTCGCTCGCCCGCGCCCACCCGAATCGGCACCCGCTGCATCGCCGCGCTCCCGCGAAACCCCTCCGGTCGCAGCGAGAGCGTGATCGCGTCGTCGACCGCCTCGCCCGCGTCGACCTCGCACTCGACGTCGATGACGCCGCCGTCCTCGGTGAATCGGGGACGGGCCTCGAGACGGCGACAGAACGTCTGCGGTCGGGCCTCGACGTCGACCGCCCACGGGACGCCGGACGTCCCGTGTTCGGTCGCATCGGTGGACTCCCCAGTGTCGACCACCGCGCTCGGGCGCTCACAGATGACGATCAACTCGTTCTCCGGTTGCGGGTCGAATACGGTTCGAAACGGACCAACGAACGGTTCGCGGTGACCGACGCAGGTTCCGTTCAGCCATATTTCGGCTCGAGACGCGTTCCCGCGAAGTTTCAGCAGTGCGCGATCGCGCTCGTCCGCGCGCGGATCCGCGACCGTCGTTCGGTAGGCCATCGGCTCCGTCGCGTCCGCGAACGACGCCCGCGTTCCGGGGACGGCGACCGACCGCCACTCCTCGACCGTCGGCGGGCTATCGTCGGTGTGTCCGTCGACGATTCCGCCGGTCCACTCGCCACTCATTGACACACCCACGGAACCCGAACGAAAAAGCCCTTCCGACGTATCGGCAGGAGCTAGAAGAGGTTCTCGAGGCGGTCGTCCGCGAACTGTTCTGCGGGGTCCGATCGCTCTTCTTCGCGTTCCTGAGCCCGGTTCGCCTCACGTGCGCGATCCATGAACGCCCGTACGCGATCGGAGCGTTCGGCCCCGCCGAGCAGGACCAGCGCGCCGAGTCGATCGCTGTCGAGCGGGAAGTCGCCCCCCCGGACCTGCATGCTGCCGGTCTCGTCCTCGAGCCAGCGGCGCGCGCGTTCGACACCTTTGCGGGGAATTCGGTCGGGTTCGCCGGCGATGACCAGCAGGGCCGCTTCGGCCGTCGTCGCGTCCGGGAGGCTCGTGCCCGTCAAGAGGGCCTGCCGGGAGACGCTCATGGCGGTGTTGATGTTCTCCGCGCTGTCCTCGCTCGCGAGTTCGGTCGCGTAGCCGAGCGCCGAGACGCCGCCTGCGCGGAGCGTGTTGATGACCTCGCTCGAGTCGACCACGCTTTCCCCGACGCCCTCGACCGCCTCGCCGGACGCGAAGAGGAGGCCGACCCGCTGGGCGATTTTGCCGTTGATCGTCTCGAAGGCGCCGTCCATGCTCTCGCCCTGTTCGTGCCACGCGTCGTTATCGATGAGCAGCGTCGAGTCGGCCTCGCGGATGAGCGTCTTCAGGGATCGACCGGCGTTGGCCTGGTAGAGCGCGCCCTCGTTCCGACCGGGGAGAACGCCGAGCGTATAGACCGGTACGTCGTAGACCTGCTGGAGGTGGTGGACGAGCACCGGCGCGCCGCCGCTGCCCGTTCCGCCGCCGAGACCCGCGACGACGAAAATAGCCTCGGCGCTCGAGGTGACGCGCCCGTCGAGCGCGCCGAGCACCTGCTGGATGTCCGACTGCATGACTTCGGTGCCGAGTTCGTTGTCGCCGCCGACGCCGTGTCCGTTGACGCGATCCGCGCCGATCAACAGGGTGTCGGCGAACTCGAGCGACTGGAGGTCCGCTTCCGCGGAGTTGACGGCCAGTGCGCCCTGAACGGCTCCGAAACCCATCTCCGCGTCGAAGCGGGTGAGCCGTTCAGCGACCTTGCCACCGGCCTGACCAACCCCGATCAGGGCAACTTTCATACGGATTTCATGTAAGCACGGGTAATTGAACGTTCCGGTGGACAAGTACATCGAGGGTGGACGAACGTACTCGTTCACGGACGAGGAGGTCAGCCAGCGGGGTGTCAGTATCCCCGCACGGACGACCCCGGCATCGCCAATATCGTAACAACTGAAACGATTTGCACACTGATCGCATAGCTCGCGGGTCGTTCCTCTCCGTCTGCTCACGGGCGCTGTGCGCCCGTTCGCATGGTCCCCGGGATCTCCGATCCCGCGCTACTCGTTTGTCGCGGTTCTCGCCCTTCGGCTCACGGATCACTTCGTTCCCCGCTCGCTTCGCGGTTCTCGCTCATTTCATTCGCTCCGAACCGCGCTCGCTCCGAATCGCGCTACTGTCGTGCGATCAGGTGCGCATTGACTTTCAGCGGCTACGATAACAATCCCTTTCAGCGAGATACCCGTTTCGTCGCACATGTTCTACGACCAGCGGATGACCGTCCCCGACTCGCCCGCCGACCTCCGCGCCGAGTACGAGGACGACCTGCGGGCCGTCGTCGACCAGCACGGAGCCGACGCCGTCGCCGAGCAGACCGACGTGGATCGGGACGCTGCCGAGGCGCTGCTCGAGTCCGAGTCACCCGACCTCACTATCGCAGAAGTCGCCCAGATTCAGTCGCTCGAAGCGGGCGAACCCGAGCCGGACGAGATGGTGACCATCGCCTGCGAGCACCTCCTGTTGGGGATGTCGACGGCCGTGCTCGACGTCGATTCCATCGAGAGCGAACTCGAGATCGAACTGGACGCCAAGGAAGTACAGCAGAAACTCGAACAGCGCGCGCCGATGTCGCTCGAGGAGTTCGTTCACATCCAGTACGTGATCGCCGACGGCGCGCCCTGACCGGGGTCGGCCGGCCGGTGGCGCACGTCCCACTCACGACGCCGTGAGTTTCTACACAATCATTACATATGATTATATTCTGAGATGGCGTACTAGCTCCGATTACGATGAAATCACCAACACGTATCGAGCAGCAGGTATCGACAGTGAGCGCGCGTCTTAGCGCGGTGGGACGATGAGTTTCGCCACGTCGACGAGGGCCGCCGGCAACCGAGTTCGGGGCACCGTCGAAGACGGTACGCACCGAGCGCGAAAGCCCGCGTTCTACTTCGTCACGGCCGCCTTCGTCGCGTTTCTCCTGTTCGCGCTGCGCGAATCGATGGTGATGGTCGGAACCGCCTGGACGGGCGGCTACGCGTTCCCGGTCCACCGCGTCCACCACATGATGATTGGCGGGATGCTGACGGTGTTCGCCGCGACGGTCGCCGTCCAGCTCTATCGCCCGGCGAAGCGAGTGGGGGCGCTCCAAGCCGCGATCGCCTTCGCGATTTCAGCGTTCGTCCTCACGGCCGTCGCCTCCGGTCTCGCGGCGGCCGGCGAGATCCTCGTCTTCATGGTTCCGGTCCTGCTCATCGCCCTGTTACACCCGGCTCGCAGAGAAATCCTGCCGAGCTTCGAGGGGATGGATACCCGGCTGGTCGCACTCGCCGCCATCGGCGCGCTCGGCATGGCGGCCGTCGCCGTCGGCGAGTACGCGAGCCACACGACGCTCACCAACGAACACGTCACGTTCGGTCACTTCGAGTTCATGCTGTTCGCGACCGTCTCGATCGGCCTGTTCGCGCTGCTGGGCGCCCTCCGACCGACCGGCTGGCGCGCACTGGTCTACGCCGCCGCCGCGATGGCCGTCCTCTTCGCCGCCGGCTCGCTCGCGTTCCCCGGAATCGAGCAGGGCTCGAGCCTCGGTACCGCCGGCGCGCTCGCAACCGTCGCGTGGGCCATCGCGTTCGTCGTCCTCGCGGAGTACGTCGACCGCACCGACTCGATCGAATCGGAATCGACCGACGCGGAACCGGCCCTCACGGAGTCGGCCTGAGCCGCGCTGACTCGGTCCAGTCGGACCGGTTCCGGGCGACGACCACACCGTGAACGGTTAATTTTCGCTTCGAACCTCGAGATTATGTACGCGCACCTACGAGACGACGTATGAACGTCGCAATTCTGGGCTGTGGCCACGTTGGCCTCGAGTTGGGCCGCCAACTCACCGAGCGCGGTCACGAGGTGACCGGCGTGCGTCGCTCCGACGGCGGCGTCGAGAAAATCGAGGCAACTGGATTCGACGCTGTCAAGGCTGATGTCACCGAACGGAATGCGCTCGAGGCCGTTCCAGACGTCGACGCCATCGTCTTCGCGGCCAGCAGCGGCGGCCGGGGCGCGAACGCAGCCCGCGAGGTCTACGTCGAGGGTCTGCGGACGGCCATCCAGCAGTTCGGCGAGCGCGAGAACGGCCCCGACAGGCTGGTCTACACCTCCTCGACGGGTGTCCACGGCGATCACGACGGCGACTGGGTGGACGAGGAGACCGAACTCGATCCGACCACCGAGAAGACCGCGGTGCTCGCCGAGGCCGAACGGATCGCCCTCGAGTTACCTCCCGAGTACGGCTTCGAAGGCACCGTCGCACGCTACGCCGGCCTCTACGGCCCCGGTCGCTACCGCCTCGAGCGCTACCTCGAGGGCCCGGTCACCGAGGGCTACCTGAACATGGTCCACCGCGACGACGCGGCGGGAGCCGTCCGCTACCTCCTCGAAGAGGACCTTGCGCGCGGCGAGGTAGTGCAGGTCGTCGACGACGAACCCGCCCCAAAGTGGGCGTTCGCCGACTGGCTGGCCGAGCAGTGCGGCCTCGAACAGCCGCCGAAGCAGACGAAAGCCGAGCGACTCGCGGAGGGAGACGTTTCGGAGGCCGGCAAACGCCGCATTCTGACCAGCAAACGCTGTTCCAACGACAAACTGCGGGAGCTGGGCTACGAGTTCGCGTACCCGACGTATCGGGAGGGGTACCGGGACGCGATCGATGACTATCTCGGTCGCTGACGGCGCTACCACGCCGATACGCGCAGATATTGACGACAAACGGTCGCCAGAGGGGGAAATTTCTTAGTGATTCACTTTGATTGTCGGGTATGAGCGACCGGGACCTCTCGATCAGCAGCGTCTCTCTCGAGCCCGACACGTTGCTGGTCGAGAGCGTCGTCGACGAACTCCAGGCCCTCGAGCCCCTGGTGCTCTCCCTGCTCGTCCTCGCGACCGTGGCCGTCGTCGTCGGCAGCTGGTGGGTCGTCCGCTGGTTTCGACGACCGCCCGGCGTCCGCATTCAGCGCTTGCTGGGAAACTACGACGAAATTGCGGTGTTGATGCACCCGAACCCGGATCCAGACGCTATGTCCTGTGCGATGGGAATCGCCCGAATCGCCGAGGCCGTCGACACCGAGGCGACGCTGCAGTACGCCGGCGAAATTCGCCACCAGGAAAATCGCGCGTTCCGAACCGTTCTCGATCTCGAACTCGAGTCGATCGAATCGAGCTCGCAGCTCGCCGCCGACGCCGTCGTCCTCGTCGATCACAACACGCCGCGCGGGTTTGCGGGCTCACAGACTGTCGAACCCATCGCTGTCGTCGACCACCACCCCGGCAACGGGGCTGGGACGGAGTTCACCGACGTTCGGACCGACTACGGTGCCGCGTCGACGATCCTCGTCGAGTATCTGGACGAACTCGGCGCGACGATGGCGGCGGAGGGCGGCAACGGGTTCGAGATCTCGGAGGAGCTCGCCACGGGGCTCCTGTACGGCATTCAGTCGGATACGAACCAGTTGACGAACGGCTGCTCGCGGGCCGAGTTCGACGCCTGCGCCTCGCTGTTTTCGGGTATCGACGAGGACCTCCTCGATCGGATCGCCAACCCGCAGGTCAGCGACGACGTTTTACGGGTCAAAGCGACGGCCATCACCGAAAAACGCGTCGAAGGTCCGTTCGCCGTCTGCGACGTGGGCGAGCTCTCGAACACCGACGCGATCCCGCAGGCCGCGGACGAACTGATGCACTTAGAGGGCGTCACGGCGGTCGTCGTCTACGGCCAGAACGACAACACGATCCACCTCTCGGGGCGCTCGCGGGACGACCGGGTCCACATGGGCGAGACCCTGCGCCACGCCATCAGCGACATTCCGATGGCCAACGCGGGCGGCCACGCCCGGATGGGCGGCGGACAGGTGTCCGTCGACCACATGAACGGGATCGGTCCCTCCGACGGCATCAGCAAACCAGAGTTCGAAGAGCGGCTCTTTTCGGCGATGGCCGGCGAACGGTAATCGACTGGTCCAAAGAATAAGACGGACACGAAGGGCAGCGACCGCTCGAGCGTGTCGCTTCCGTCGAATCGAATCCCCGCGTTCGAGTCGGAACCGCGCGCTACTCAGCGGACGGCGTTTCGGTGGTCCCGCGCGGTTCGCCTCCGTCGGTCGCCGCGAGGACGATCTCGCGAGCGTCTTCGAACAGCTCCTCGGCTCGCTCCGGATCGCGCGCCTCGGCCGTGATCCGAACGACCGATTCGGTCCCGCTCGGACGGACGAGCGTCCAGCCGTCGCCGTGATCGATCCGAACGCCGTCCAGCGCGTCGACCTCGAGATCCCGCTCTCGAACCGTCGCCTCGACGCGCTCCATGACGGCCGTCTTGTCCGTCACGTCGATCGACGTCCGGCGGATCGGGTAGGTCTCGAGGTCGTCGACCAGCCCGGCGAGCGAGCCCGCGCGTTTGGTCATCGCGGCGAGTTTCGCGGCCGCGAGCGGGCCGTCCGGGCAGAGCGTCTCCTCGGGCCAGATCCACGCGCCGCTCGGTTCGCCGCCGAAGACGACGTCGGGTTCGGTCGCCCGCTCCGCGACGTAGACGTCGCCGACGGCCGTTCGCGTCACCGAGGCGCCCGCGGCCGCTACCGCATCGTCGACCGCGAGGCTCGTATCCACCGGCGCGGCGATCCGGTCGCCGTCGCCGGCCATCTCCCGGGCGAACAGCGCGAGCAGGAGGTCTTTCGGAACGAACCGGCCGCGTTCGTCCACCGCCACCATGCGGTCGCCGTCGCCGTCGTGGGCGATTCCGAGGTCAGCGTCCGTCGCGCCGACCAGCCGCTGGAGGTCCTCGAGGGTCTCCTCGTTCGGCTCGCTCGGCCGGCCCGGGAAGCGGCCGTCCTGCTGGGCGTTGAGCGTTCGCACCTCACAGCCGAGGTCGACCAGGGCTTCCGCCGTGACGCTGCCCGCGCCGTTGCCGACGTCGACGACCACGTCGAGCCCCGAGAGGTCGTCGACGGTGTCCGTGATCGTCTCGGCGTGGCGCTCGAGCAGTCCCTCGTGGTGTCTCCGGTCGCCGATCCCGTCCCAGCGCTCGAGGTCGTAGCGCTCGTTCTCGACTCGGTCCGTGATCGCCGCGCGGCGCTCGGTGTCGAACGCCTGGCCGGAAGGCGACCAGAGTTTGATCCCGTTGTCCGTCTTCGGGTTGTGGGAGGCGGTGATCACGACGCCCGCGTCCGCGTCGAGCCAGTCGATGCCGCGGGCGACGGTCGGCGTCGGGGCGATCCCGATCTCGATAACGTCGCCGCCACACTCCCGTATCCCGGCGGAGAGTGCGTCGACCAGCATCGTCCCGCTCTCGCGGACGTCGCGGCCGACGACGACGCGTTCGTACCCCTCGGATGCCAGCGCACGGCCGACGGCGAGCGCCAGTTCGGCCGTTACCTCCTCGCCCACCGCCCCGCGAATTCCGCTCGTTCCGAACATAACCGGTGCTACCACGACCGGGTATATAAAAATCGGAACATCGTCCTGCGTTTTGAGAGCCCTTATCACGGGAGTCGACGATCGATTGAGACGTCGGACGATCTGAGGCATCCGTTCGTCCGTACAGCTGCGGGTGCGAACGTGTTCGCCCCGTCACCACCGATGGCTCCAAACGGGTCGCTTAAGTCTCTCGGCCGACGTAGCCCGGACACTAATGGAATTCTGCGACGAATGCGGTTCGATGATGAAAGCCGACGACGGGCTGTGGGAGTGTGGCAGCTGTGGCTTTACGAAGCCGAAAGGTGACGCGGACGAGTACATCGTGACGGACGACCAGGAGGCGAGCGAGATCATCGAGTCCTCCGGCGAGACCTCCCTGCCGGAGACCGACGCGCTCTGTCCCGAGTGCGGTCACGACCGAGCCTACTGGTACATGCAACAGATTCGGTCGGCCGACGAGAGCGAGACGCGCTTTTTCATCTGTTCGGAGTGCGAGCACAAGTGGCGCGAAGACGACAACTGACCGACTCGCCCGTCCTCACCATCCGTTCTCACCACCCATCCGGAACAGTAGTGTCGAACGGACAGCGACCGATCATCAGCCAGGCAGAATGTACCAGCCAAATTAATTTTGTCTGACGTACGTTTATGTGGCCGGACGGACCCCTAGGAGATATGTCGAAAAATCGCGTCGAGGAACTCGAATCGACGGTTGCGGAACTCGAGTCGACGGTAGAAGGGCTGACGGACGAACTCATCGAATCCAAGGAGCGCATTCGCGTGCTCGAGGCCGAACTCGACACCGAGTCGCCGACCCGCGTCCCCGAGCGACGCGGCGGCAAAGAAGCGGAGTCGGCGGACGAGGTGACACAGGAAGCCGCACCGGACGAGGTTGCGGAAGCCGCAGCCGATGCCGACGCCGACAGCGAGGAGGCGACGGCCCAGGACGAAGCGGAAGACTCAGGTAGCGACGACATTATTGTCGCATAACTGCGTGGCGACGGCGCGGCCGCGGTCGACCGTCGACGGTGTCGACGGCAGCCGACCCCGCGACGAAACTCGTCACGATCCCCGGGAGAGACGGAGGGCTCGAGAAGAGAATGTATATCAAGGCACTCGTTCTGGACAATTTCAAGAGCTTCGGCCGAAAGACGAAGATACCCTTTTACGAGGATTTCACGGTCGTCACGGGACCGAACGGTTCCGGGAAATCGAACATCATCGACGCCGTCCTCTTCGCGCTCGGACTGGCCCGAACGCGCGGGATCCGCGCGGAGAAACTGACCGATCTCATCTACAACCCCGGTCACGAGGACGGTAACGACTCCGGCGGCCCGCGCGAAGCGACCGTCGAAGTGATTTTAGATAACTCCGATCACACCCTCGAGCGGACGCAGGTCGTCAACGCCGCCGGCAGCGACGACGTCGGCGACGTCGACGAGATTCGCATCCGCCGGCGGGTCAAGGAGACCGAGGACAACTACTACTCCTACTACTACCTCAACGATCGCTCGGTCAATCTCTCTGACATCCAGGACTTACTCGCCCAGGCCGGCGTCACGCCGGAGGGATACAACGTCGTCATGCAGGGCGACGTGACCGAGATCATCAACATGACGCCCCACGCACGCCGGCAGATCATCGACGAGATCGCGGGGGTCGCCGAGTTCGACGCGAAGAAGGAGGACGCGTTCGGTGAACTCGAGGTCGTCGAGGAGCGCATCGACGAGGCCGAGTTGCGAATCGAGGAGAAACGCGACCGACTCGCCCAGCTCGAGGACGAGCGACGAGAGGCCCTGCGCTACCGCCGGCTCCGACGCGAGAAGGAGGAGTACGAGGGCTACAAGAAGGCGAGCGAACTCGAGGAGAAGCGCGCGGATCTCGAATCCGCCCAGTCGAAAGCCGAGGGGCTCGCGGAGGACTTAGAAGAACTCCAGCGCGAACTCGACGAGCGCGAAGGGACGGTGCTCCGCCTGCAGGAGGACCTCGAGGATTTGAACGCCGAGATCGAGCGGAAGGGCGAGGACGAGCAGCTGCGAATCAAAAGCGAGATCGAGGAGATCAAAGGCGAGATCTCGCGGTTCGAGGACAAGATCGAAGCCAGCGAGGAGGCGATCGAGGAGGCGGAATCCAACCGCCGCGAGGCGTTCGTCCAGATCGACCGCAAACAGGAGACGATCGAGGAACTCGGCGACGAGATGCGCGAGCACAAACTCGAGAAGGCCTCGATCACGAGCGAGATTCAAGAGCGCGAGACCGAACGCGACGAACTCGAGGCCGAGATCGACGCCGTCGACACCGAGTTCGACGAGCTCAAAGCGGATCTGTCCGACCGGAAGGACGATCTCGAGGAGGCAAAAACGACCAAGAACGACCTCCAGCGCGAGCAGGACCGCCTGTTGGACGAGGCGCGCCGGCGCTCGAACGAGATCAGCGAGAAGGAGGCGACGATCGAAGAGCGCCGCGAGGAGATCCCCGAAATCGAGAGCAAGCGCTCCGAACTCGAGCGAGAGCTCGAGAAGGCGGAGAAGAACCGCGCGAACATCGCGGGCGTCGTCGACGACCTCAAGGGAGAGAAACGACGCCTCCAGTCGGACGTCGACGACGTCGACGACGACATCCAGGCGAAACAACAGGAGTACGCCGAACTCGAGGCCAACGCGGGCGAGAGCGGCGACTCCTCCTTCGGTCGCGCGGTGACGACCATCCTCAACGCGGGGATCAACGGCGTCCACGGCGCGGTCGCCCAGTTGGGGACCGTTGCCGGCGAGTACGCCGTCGCCTGTGAGACCGCGGCGGGCGGGCGACTCGCGAACGTGGTCGTTTCCGACGACGTCATCGGCCAGCAGTGTATCGACCACCTCAAGTCGCGCAACGCGGGGCGGGCGACGTTCCTCCCGATGACGGACATGAGCCAGCGGCGGCTTCCTAACGCGCCCAGCGACCCGGGTATCGTCGACTTCGCATACAATCTGGTCGACTTCGATCAACAGTACGCCGGCGTCTTTTCCTACGTGCTCGGCGACACGTTAGTTGTCGAGGACTTAGAGACCGCCCGCTCGTACATGGGCGACTACCGGATGGTCACCCTCGACGGCGACTTAGTCGAGAAGAGCGGCGCGATGACCGGCGGTTCGGGCGGCGGGTCCCGCTACTCCTTTACCGGGGGCGGCGAGGGCCAACTCGAGCGCGTCGCGAAACAGATCACCGAGTTACAGGACGAACGCGAGGAACTTCGCGAAGAACTGCGTGACGTCGAGGAGCGACTCGACAACGCTCGCGACCGCAAGACCGACGCGGCCGACGAGGTGCGTTCGATCGAGAGCAGCCTCGAGAGTCTCACGGAGCGACGCGAGTCCGTCGAGGAGGAGATCGAGACGCTCGAGGACGACCTCGCGGAACTCGAGGACGAACGCGAGTCCGTCGACGAACGGATGACCGAGATCTCGGGCGAGATCGAGGAGAAGACGGCCGCGGTCGAGGCAATCGAAGCAGATATCGACGAACTCGAGACCGAACTCGCCGACTCGAAGATTCCGGAACTTACGGAACAGATCGAAGAGTTAGAAGCCGAGGTCGACGAACGCGAGGACCGCATCTCGAACATCGACAGCAAACTCAACGAGCTGAGCTTAGAGAAGGAGTACGCCGAGGACGCAATCGAAGACCTCCACGACGACATCGAGACGGCTCAGAACCGCAAAGCGGAGCACGAAGACCGGATCGAGGAGTACGAGGCGAAGATCGAGGACAAACGCGAGACGCTCGAGGGCAAACACGAAGCCGTCGCGGACTTAGAGGACGAACTCGCCGAGTTGAAAGACGAGCGCGGTGACCTCAAAGAGGAGCTCTCCGAGGCCCGAACGAGCCGCGACCAACAACAGGACCGGGTCAACGCCGTCGAGAGCAAACTCGAAAACACCCGCAGCAAAGTCGGCGACCTCGAGTGGGAGATCGAGAGCCTCGAGAGCGAGGTCGGCGACTACGACCCCGAGGACGTGCCGGATCACGAGACGGTCCTCGAGATGATCGAGTACCTCACCGCGGACATGGAGGCGATGGAGCCCGTGAACATGCTCGCGATCGACGAGTACGACGACGTCCGGAGCGATCTCGAGGAACTCGAGGACGCGCGGGCGACGCTGGTCGAGGAGGCCGAGGGCATCCGCGACAGGATCGAGCAGTACGAGACCCAGAAGAAGCGGACGTTCATGGACTCCTACGACGAGATCGCCGCTCAGTTTACGGAGATCTTCGAGAAGCTCTCGGAGGGGACCGGAACGCTGCACTTAGAGGACGAGGCCGATCCGTTCGAGGGCGGGTTGACGATGAAGGCCCAGCCGGGCGACAAGCCGATCCAGCGCCTCGACGCGATGTCCGGCGGGGAGAAGTCCCTGACCGCGCTCGCCTTTATCTTCGCCATCCAGCGACATAATCCGGCGCCGTTCTACGCGTTAGACGAGGTCGACGCCTTCCTCGATGCGGTCAACGCCGACCGGATCGGCGAGATGGTCGACGAGCTCTCCGAGAAGGCCCAGTTCGTCGTCGTCTCCCACCGCAGCGCGATGCTCGACCGCTCCGAGCGAGCGATCGGCGTCACGATGCAACAGGACAACGTCAGCGCGGTAACGGGCATCGACCTGAGCGACGGCTCCGACGAGGGTGAGGAGGTGCCAGCGAGTGACTAACGAGGAGGTCGAGGAGCCGGAGGCGACGACGGGATCCTCGAATACGCGAACGGAAAGTGACGCGAACCGTGAGCGAAGCGAACGGCCCGAGGAACCGGAGACGGCGACGGAGACGGAGTTTTCGAATACGCGAACGGAGAGCGACGCGAAGGGTGGACGAAGCGAACGGCGCGATGAGGATTTCTATACGGACGGCGGGAAGGACGACATTCCGCTGAATATCGCGGGTCACGAGGATCGGGAGCCGCCGGGATCTAACTCGAGCGACGCTCCCGAGTCGCCGGGCGACGGATCGGTCCTCGAGTTCTCCGAAGACGACGACCTGGGCGGGGATGTCGACGTCGAAGACGGGCAGGACGAAGACGACGAGGTCGAACCCGTCGAACTGCTGGTCCAACTCGCCAAGGACGGCGAGATCGACCCCTGGGACATCGACATCGTCGCGGTGACGGACAAGTTCCTCGAGGCGATCGAGGACGCCGACCTCCGCACCTCGGGTCGGGCGCTGTTCTACGCGAGCGTCCTTCTGCGGATGAAAAGCGACGAACTGTTCGCTCCCGACGAACCCGAGGAGGATGAACTCCCACCGTGGGAGGCGCCGTTCGCCGACGAGGGACCGATGGACGGCGGCGAGGACGGCAGCGATGGCGGCCCGCCCGGCTTCGACCCCGTCGAGGGCCTCGAGGCGGAGATGGAACGTCGCCTCGAGCGCAAGCAGGCCCGTGGGAAGCCCGAAACGCTCGACGAACTGGTGCGGGAGTTGCGCGGGGCCGAACGCGGCACCTGGTGGAAGGAGTCCCGAACCTACGACACGAGCGACTCGCCGCGGGGCTACGACCGCGGGATGCAGGAGCTGAACTACCACTCGGGCGACGACTTCCGGGTGGACGACGAGCCGACGAGCGACGACGTCACCCACACGACCCACGAGGAGGACATCGAAGCGGTCATCGACGACGTCGAGTCGGAACTCGAGTCCCAGTACGAACAGGGCCGCGAGGAGGTGCTGTACGCCGAAATCGATGGTATCGGCGGCACTCGCGTGATGACCTACCTGGCACTCCTCTTTCTCGCCCACCGGGGCCGGGTGCGCCTCGAGCAGGACGAACTGTTCGGCGATCTCTGGGTTCAGGACGCGACGGTCGAGACGGAAGCGACCGAAGCGGTTGCGGACTGACTCGAGCGGAGGTGAAACTGACGGGCGGTCGTGGGTAACCGACTGCGGAACTGCCACAAACGTTTACCGAGCGCCGTTCGAACGTCGGGTCGATGTCCAGACCAGCCGACGCGCGACCGGACGACGCGGCCTTTCGCGTCCGCGTCGAGACGTTTGCCCTCCTGCGGCGGCTACTCCCGGTCGGGGCCCTCGCGGGGTCGCTCGTCGGCCCGTTCGTCTTCGTCGACTCGAGCACCGCAGTCTGGCTCTCGATGGCGCTCTTCTTCGGGACGCTGTTCGTGTGTTGGACACTTCAGGGACTCCCGCTGTATCCGGCCCACACGTTCGGAATCGAGTACCGATTCGAAGACGAGCGCTTCGCGTCGGATCGGCGGCAGTGCATTCGCTGTGAGGCGGTGATCGAGGACGGAACGCACCGTCGCTACGCGCGTCAGTTCGTCGTTCTCGGGGTTCCGGTTCACACGCTCGCGTGGGGAGACAACGAGTTCTGTCCGGACTGCCTCGAGGCCGACCCGGACGTCGCAAGCGGCTCCGAATCACGAGAGACCCGCGAGTCGGCGCCCGGAGCGGGCGGGTCGGGGAACTCGAGGGAAGAGACAGAACGGACACATTCGGCCGGTGACACCACATACACCCAGCAGGCCGGCAAGGGGCCTGGAACCGACATTGTCCGCCGCATCGACCTCAACGACGAGCGGACGGCGCTCGAGGTCGAGCGGGCCTTCGACGGCGGCGACTCGTATTAATGTGTGTGCACGATAGTGGTTGACGATATCACACCTCACGAGAAAACAAGTAAGTCGAGCGATAGGCAGGTAGTATGTCCTCCGGCGAGTCGCCGGACGAGAGTGATCTCACGGAGGGGTCGCTCGTCCGGCCGATGTTCAAGTTGGCGTGGCCGCTCGTGGTCATCCAGCTCCTGCAGGTCGCCTACAACGTCGGCGACACCTTCTGGCTCGGTGCGCTCTCGCCCGACGCCGTGGGCGCGGTGAGCCTCGCCTTTCCGCTGCTCTTTCTGGTGATCGCAGTCGGTGCCGGCTTCACGACGGCCGGCGCGATCCTGATCGCCCAGCACACGGGTGCCGACAGCGGGAAGGGGGGTCTGATCGCCGGTCAGACCATCTCGTTCATCTCGATCGTCGCGGTCGTCCTCGGCATTATCGGCTACTTCGCGACCCAGCCGATGCTCGACGTCCTCCCCGCCGACAGCGACACCCAGGAGGCGATCCTCCCGCTGGCGGCTGACTACCTCCAGATCTTCTTCCTCGGCGTGCCCTTCGTCTTCGGCTTTTTCGTCTTCGCCGCGCTCATGCGAGGGTACGGTAACACCCGCGCGCCGATGCGGGTGATGTTCATCAGCGTCATCATCAACCTCGTGATCGACCCGCTGCTCATCTTCGGCGTCGGGCCGCTCCCACGCCTCGAGATCGCCGGCGCCGCCGTCGCGACCGTGATCTCTCGCGGGATCGCGACGCTGATCGGCTTCTACCTGCTGTACTACACGGATGTCGGTCCCGATATCGAGTTCGGCCACCTCCGTCCGCGCCTCGAGTACGTCTCCGAAATCACCCGGCTGGGCGTCCCGACGGCGCTCGAGCAGTCGATGACGGCGCTGGCGCTGGTCGGTATGACCGCGATGGTCGTCACCTTCCCGCCGGCGGTCGTCGCGGCCTACGGGCTGGGCAACCGGCTGATCTCGCTCGCGTTCCTGCCGGCGATGGGGGTGGGACAGGCGACGGACTCGATCGTCGGTCAGAACCTGGGCGCTGGCAAGGCCGAACGAGCCGAAAAAGCGACCTGGATCGCCTCGGGCGTCGTCGCGGGGATCATGTTCGTCGCCGGTGCGCTCGCCTTCCTCTTCCCGGAGCCGTTCGTCGCGGTGTTCCTCACGGCTGAAGAGGCGGGCCGCGCCGAGACCCTCGCATACGGCGTCACCTACCTCCAGTTTGCCGCGTTCGCGTTCGTCTTCATGGGCGTCATGCAGGTCATTCAGGGCGCGTTCCGGGGTGCTGGGAACACGAAGACGGCGCTCGCGTTCGCGGTTCTCGGTCTCTGGGTCGTTCGCGTGCCGGTCACCTACTACCTGATCTTCGTCGCCGGCTGGGGAACGACGGGGATCTGGACCGGCGTCATCGTCGGCGATATCGTCGGCGCAATCGCCGCCGTCGCGTGGTTTACGCGGGGCACGTGGAAGGAGTCGCTGCTCGACGATGGTGGCGACGGCGGGACGGATTCGATGACGGGAGCGACCGACTCGAGCGACGCCGAATCGGTCGCCGAGTAACGGACGCGTTGGATTCGGTATCTATCCGTTCGAAACGGTGTCGAAACCGATAGCGGGAATCGATGCGACGGCACGACCTCTCAACCACGAACACGTACTGCATTTCCTTCAACCCTAATCTGTTTGGAAAATCCCTCAAGCAGGGTGGTGATGTACGAGAGCGTATGCTCACGAACAGGGAGTCAACCGATGTGGACGACGGACCGAAGCAGTACCTGGTGACGTGCGAGAGTTGCTCGTTCGAACACGCGGCCGACGGTCGCGAGCGCGCGACGGCGATCGGCACGGATCACCACCGGGAGACGCACCACGAAGTCGTCGCCTTCGAGGTTCCGCCCTCGCTCGGGTCGCCGTAAGCTCCGTCCGGCCTCGAGTCGAACGCGGCCGCCTCGAGTCACGGCGTTACGGTCGCGTTCGGATCCGGTCGATCCGCCAGGCAATCGCGCCCAGCGCGTAAACGCAGTCAGTCGTCGCCGAGCGTCCACTCGCCCGGCCCGGCGGACTCGAGGACGTCGCGTCGCTCCATCTCGTTTAGCACTTCCGGAACCCGGTTCGGCTGGGCGATCTCCATCTCGATGCGATCGATGCCGTGGAACTCGGCGAGATAGTGACGGATCTCCTCCTGCGTGAACGACTCCTGTTCGGCCTGCTGCATCACGCCTGAGACGAGATCGACCATGTCTTCGATGAAATTCCAGGGGTAAACGATCCAGGTCCACTCGTCTAAGTGTTCGCCGACGTAGTCGGGTTCGAACTCGCTGGTTCCGAGCAACTGGAGCGTCGCGGTTCGAACCTCGCCGGCGCCCCGGTCGGTAACGTACTCGTGGGCGCGCTCGATGGAGCCGCCGGTGTCGGCGATATCGTCGATGATGAGGACGTCCTTCCCCTCGACGCTGCCCTCCGGCATGGGGTAGCGGACGGTGGGTTCGCCGCTCTTCTCGGCGGTCCCGACGTAGTGTTCCATCTTTAGGCTCGTCAGGTCGTCCAGCCCGAGGAAGTCACAGAGACAGCGGCCCGCGAACCAGCCCCCGCGGGCGAGCGCGACGACGACGTCGGGTTCGAAGGCATCGTCGCGAACCTCGTCGCCGACGTCGCGACACAGGCCGTAGATGTACTCCCAGGTAGTGATCGTACAGTCGAAATCGTCCGGTAGATCGGACATCTGTTGGCACCTGTTCGGTCGCAGGGTGGCGACGCTCATAAGTGGGCTGAAACCCGCCGTCCTCACTGCGTGTCGCGTTCGATTAAATTCAATACGTAGCGGTTAGGATATTGTGTAGAACGGTGCAATAGCCCATGCCAACCACCCAGGACTACGAGTACCTTCTCGAGTGCAAGAACGTGATCGGCGTCGACTACGACGAGCGGGAGGACCGAGTAACCGTCTTCGTCACCCAGAAGGAGTCGGACGACTGTCTCGCCGACGAAGACCACGTCGCAAAGCGCGTCGCCGACGCGGGCGACGACGTGACCATCGACGTCGTGGACGCGGGCTACGGCGAGGAGCGCGAGGGGTTCGACGCGCTGTCGATCTACGAGACGGTCCCCGAAGCCGCACCCGGACGCGAGGGACGCCACCGACCCGTGCCCGCGGGCGTCAGCGAGAGCAACGCGAACCTGACGGCGGGAACCGCCGGTCCCTACCCGGCTCGAGTGACCGATCCCGGCGACGGAGACGTCGTCTGGCGCGACGACATCGAGCCGGGAGACCTCGTTCGACTCTCGAACAACCACGTCTACGCCCGCTCGAACGAAGCGGACCCCGGCGCGCCGATCCGCCAACCCTCGCCTCGCGACGGCGGCACCGAGGACGACGCGGTCGGCGACCTCGTCGGCTACGTCCCCATCGAAGAGGGCGTTCGGGTCGACGTCGCCGCTCGGTCGGCCGGCCCGGATCGGGACGCGGCCGACTACTTCGAACTCGAGGATGCGTGGCCGACCGGCGTTCGCCGCGATGACTACGAGACACTACGTGGCGAGACGGTGACGAAAACGGGGCGTACGACGGGCGTGACGGATGCCGAAATCGAGGCGACGAGCGCCAGCGTTCGCGTGAACTTCGGCGACGAGCACGGGCCCGTACTGCTTCGCGAGCAGTTAGTCACCGGCTCGATGTCCGAGGGCGGCGACAGCGGGTCGCCGGTATTTCTCGAGGACGGTGCGCTCGTCGGCCTGCTCTTCGCCGGCTCTGCCGAGCAGACGATCTGCAACCGGATCGGACTGGTCGAGTCCGAACTCGGCGTCGAGATTCTGACGGCGGAGCCGGACGCGAACGGCAGTACCGACGGAAGTGACGAGGTCGCCGTCCACACGACGACGCTCGATCACACCGTCTCGGTCGACCTCGAACCGTCGTCGCTCTCGCTCGAGTCGATTCGGTTCGAGGATCGGATTCGGCCCGGCGAGCGCGTCGAGGCTGCGGTCACCGTCGGTGCCGAGCCCGGGACGTACTGGCTCGCCATCGAGGACGAGCGGACGACGGTTACGGTCCCGAAGAACGGCGACGGCGATGGATCTCGAGGACGAGCGACGGCAAGTATTCTCGTCTCGGTCCCCGACGATGTCGACGACTCGCTGACGGTTCGGATTCGCGGTGGACCCGTCGGGTCGCTCGAGTGAGCGGTCGGAGGCGTGCTACGGACGTCAGCAGTGTGTTAGGATGGCGCGACGAGGCGAAAACAGAGGAAGTTCGGACGAGTCGCCTCGTACTCGTACCGTTCCGGGTTCGCCTCGCGGTACGCTTCCGTCGGCGTCGGTTCGAGCAGTCGGTCGAGCCGGAACCCGGCCTCGAGCGCGGGGGACAGCATCGCGGAGAGCGGGCGACGGTACGCCGGAACGTCGACCTCGCTACCGAAGGCGTCCCACGTCGCCGAAACCAGTTCCAGCTCGTGATAGTTCTCGGCGTCGTCGTACTCCTCGAAGTCGGCGTGGGGATGTTGCACCGAGCAAACGATCCAGCCGCCGGGAGTCAGGACCCGGCGGAGTTCGCGAAACAGCGAGGCCCACTCTTTCACGTAGTGAAACGCCAGCGAACTGGTGACGCCGTCGAACGCATTATCAGCGAACGGAAGCTCTCCCTCGAGATCGGCCCGAAGGAAGTCGGCATCGGGGACCCGTCCCCGTGCGTACGCGAGCATCTCGCGACTCGCGTCGAGACCGACGACGGTCGCACCGCGATCGGCGAGTTCGTCCGCGAGGTGACCGGCACCGCATCCGGCGTCGAGAACGCGTTTCCCCTCGGTCTCGGGGAGCAAGGAGAGCGTTGCCGGCCGTTCGAGATAGGCGTTCGACGGCTTCGTATCGCCCTCGCGGTCGTACCCCGCCGCGAGTTCCTCGTAGGCCCGCTGGGCTATTGGGTGGTCCGGCGTCTCGGGCATTAAACGCACAGATACACCGTTCGCATACAAATCTGTACATCTTCCGCGCTGGGTTCGACGGCGTGCTACCAGTGTTTGTTCGCGCGATCTACGGCCAACGTCAGAGCTATATAACTCGATGATACAACCTAGTTGTCAATGGCGCAAACACAGATCCAAGCCGCCCGCGAGGGGACGGTTACCGACGCGATGAAACGGGTTGCCGAACGGGAGAACCGAGAGCCGGAGTTCGTCCGAGAACAGGTCGCCGAGGGACAGGCCGTGATTCCGGCGAACGTCAATCACGACGCGCTCGATCCGATGATCATCGGCCGCGAGTTCGCGACGAAAGTCAACGCGAACATCGGCAACAGCGAGACGACGAGCGACCTCGAGGAGGAGTTGCGAAAGCTCCACACCGCGGTCCACTACGGCGCGGACACGGTGATGGACCTCGGCACCGGGAGCGATCTCGACGAGATACGCGAAACGCACGTCGACCACTCGCCGGTGCCGATCGGCACGGTGCCGCTGTACGAGGCGGTAAAGCGAGCGGGAGGTCCCGAGGAACTCACGACGGAGCTGTTGCTCGAGGTCATCGAGAAACAGGCCGAGCAGGGCGTCGACTACATGACCATCCACGCCGGCATTCTCGCGGAGCACTTGTCGCTGACCGACGGCCGCAAGACGGGAATCGTCTCCAGGGGCGGGTCGATCATGGCGTCGTGGATGGTGAGCCACGGCGAGCAGAACCCGCTGTTTCAGGTGTACGACGAGATCTGCGAGATCTTTGCCGAGCACGACGTTACCTTCAGCCTCGGGGACAGTCTCCGGCCGGGGTCGCTGGCCGACGCCTGTGACGAGGCTCAGTACGCCGAGTTGGACACCCTTGGCGAACTGACCCGTCGCGCCTGGAAGTACAATGTACAGGTGATGGTCGAAGGGCCGGGTCACGTTCCGATGCACAAAGTCGCCGAGAACGTCGAGCGCCAGCAGGAAGTCTGTGACGGCGCCCCGTTCTACGTCCTCGGCCCGCTCGTGACCGACATCGCGCCCGGCTACGATCACATCACGAGTGCCATCGGTGCCGCGATGGCCGCCGAGGCCGGCGCGGCGATGCTCTGCTACGTTACCCCGAAAGAGCACCTCGGGCTCCCCGACGAGGAGGACGTCCGCGACGGACTCGCGGCCTACCGAATCGCCGCCCACTCCGGCGACGTCGCGAACGAACGCCCCGGCGCGCGCGACTGGGACGACGCGCTCTCGGAGGCCCGCTATAATTTCGAGTGGCGCGAGCAGTTCGGCCTCGCGCTCGACCCCGACCGCGCCCGCGACTATCACGACCAGACGCTCCCCGAGGACAACTACAAGGAGGCCCGCTTCTGCTCGATGTGCGGCGTCGAGTTCTGTTCGATGCGGATCGATCGAGACGCTCGAGAATCGCGCCGCGGTTCTCGAAGCGGTCAGAGTCCAGAGGGATCCGACCAGCCACGCGAGGGCGGCGAGATGAACCGACTCGAGTCGACGACCGATCTCGAGGCCTCCCCCGCAGCCGAGGTGAATCGCCCGCCGGTCGGGACGCACGATTCCGACGCTCTATCGGCGGTCGGAGACGACAGTCAGTCCGTCGAGCAGGCCGGCGACGACTGAGAATCGGTCGAGGAACCGTGCCGTCCGGATCGGCGGCCACGACAATGCCGAGGACAGCAGATTGATACGTTGGTCGTCCCACGGGGAAGGTATGGACACGATTCGGATCTTGCAGGTCGACGCCTTTACCGACGAGCCGATGGCGGGGAATCCCGCCGGGGTCGTCCCCGAGGCCGATGGACTCTCCGACGATCAGATGCAGTCGATCGCCGCCGAGATGGCCGTCAGCGAGACGGCGTTCCTTCGTTCGAGCGAGACCGCCGACTATCGCATTCGGTACTTCACCCCCACCCAGGAGGTCGACCTCTGCGGGCACGCGACGATCGGCAGCTTCGCCCACCTCCACGACGAGGGGCTCGAGGCCGGGACCTACACCCTCGAGACGAACGTCGGCGAACTCGAGATCGAACTCGAGTCGGACGGAACGGTCTGGATGACGCAGGACACCCCGCAAATTCGCGAGGTCGACGTCGGCTACGGCCGCGTCGCCGACGCGCTCGGCGTCGGTCAGGCGGCCCTCGAAGGGGCGAGCGACGACATTCCGCTCGCGGTCTCCTCGACCGGCCTCTCCTTCCTGATCGTCCCGATCACCTACCTCTCGGACCTCGGAAGCGCCGATCCCGATATGCACGCGATCGAGAAGTTGACCGAGGAGGTTGACGCTACCGGCGTCTACCTCTTCACGTTCGACGCGCTCGACCGCGAGTCGACGCTCCACGGCCGAATGTTCGCCCCGGGAGCCGGCGTGCCCGAGGACCCGGTCACCGGCACCGCGAGCGGCTCCGTCAGCGCGTATCTCGACCGGTTCGGCGCGTTCGACGACGACTTTCCCGACGAACTCCGCCTCGAGCAGGGCCACTACGTCGACCGCCCGGGGCTGGTCCGGGCGCGCGTCGGGAGCGCAGTCGAAGTCGGCGGGCGCGGCGTGACCGTCCTGGACGGCTCGCTGGTCGTCCCCGAGGACGACGAGGACGAGATTCTCGAGGCTTGATACGGTTTGCTGTAACGGTTTGTCGGTGGGACCGCAGGGCGAATCGCGGTCTCACCGGAAATGACTTACAGCAGACAGTATGTGTCGGTCGCGGATCGTATTACTCGCGTTCGTCGCGTTCGACGTCGTCCGCACGACTCCTGCCGGATGCGACACCCGAGGACCGCGGCGTCGAAACCGGCTCGGATGTTGATCGGTCCCTCGCGTCGCCAGTCGACGTGTCGCGTCGCGTCTCGTCGCTCGACCGAGCAGGCCGGGAGTCCGACTCGAGGAGGTCGCGTTCGTCGAACGCCGCAGTAGTCTCGCCGCGTTCTAACGCCTGTATCTCCCGCCTCGTCTCCGCGATTTCGGCCTCCATACTGGCGAGACGCTCGTCGAGGTTCTTCAGCGTCACGCGCGACCGTCCCTTCGAGCCGAGTTTGCGGGCCGCAGCGCGGCCGGACGCACGAGGGAGCGTAAAAAAGAGCGCGTACGCCTTACCGAACTGCCAGACGACGATACCGAGCAGGCAGAACAGCAGCGTGATCGACGGGTTCGCCTGCTCGATCGCGGGCCCTGGATTCAACGGGTCCGCGAAGAGCAAGAGGAGCGCCGTTCGAAAGCCGGCGATGAACCCGAACGCGACGACCGCTACGCCGGCTACGAGCGCACCGACCGTGAGCGCCCGGTAGATGATCGCCCACCGGACGGGATGGCTGAGATCGAGATCCATGCCGGAGACAGTCACCAGATCGGTATAATCGCTTTGACCGATACGGTCGGGTAGTGACACCTCCTGTGGCGTTCCGTTGCGATTTTAACACAGCGTCGACGACGGCGTGAAAATCAGTGCGCTCCGCCGTCGTCGATGTTCTCGAGCGCCGTCAACGCCGCCTTCAGCACCTTTCGCTCGCTCCGACGGAGGTTCATCGAGACGGCGGTCTTCGAGATATCGAAGTGATCCGCCAACTCCTCGAGCGTCGTCTCGCGCGGCGTCTCGTAGTAGCCCGCTCTGGAGGCGGCCTCGAACGTCGTGCGTTCGGTCTCGGTGAGAGATCGACAGCCCTCGAGCAGTCGCATCGCGCTATCGGAGTTCTCCAGTAAGTCGAACAGGGCTGTCGGGCCGAGCTGGTCGCGATCCTCGACGGTGAAGTCGTTGTGTCGCTCGAGTTCGGCGAGCGTGCGATCCTCGTCGCCGTCGTCGTCGAAGCCGACGTGCCACCGTTCGCGGCCGTCTTCGATCCGGAACGGGCCGGTGATGTAGCCGCCGTTCCGATCGATCGTTCGCATCGCGTTCGTCTCCTCGATCGTCGTGCCGATCTGGGCGACGGCGTCGCGCTTCGAAAGGATGTAACACTCCGTCATGTTCGGGTGCTCGCGAAGTTCGCGGAGTCCGGTCTCGAGTGCCCCGGCCGTCTCCCCTTTCGCGATGAGCCGGGTCTCGAGTGTTTCGTCGTCGGTGTCCAGTTGCCACTGGACGGCCGAGAAGGCGATATCGACGTCATCGGTCGTGTCGATGAACGGACAATCGTACTGTCGCATGTCGATATCGAGATCGATCATTACTAGGTGGGAAATCACATACAAGGTCTTAATATTTACCATCAGTAATCATATCCCTATGTCTCGAATGTACCAGTATCAATGACAGATCGGTGCAGTTTCTCTCGAACGTGAGCCAAGAAGCCAATTTCGGGAATTGCACCGCTGTGCAGACACCGGCACGAACTGCAAGCGAAAACGACCGTTGATATGTTAACGGACGGCTTTTAGCGCGTGCCAAGGTAACGTACATCGAGCGAAAGCTATGTCTCAGGATCAGGTGACCCCACCGACGGTGACGGAAGACGATATTCAATCAATCGACGACGACGCGTTCACGAGTCGGAACGTCTGTCTCGTCACGGGCGGCGGATCGGGGATCGGCAGAGCGACGGCCCTCGCCGCCGCCGGAAACGGACTCACGGTCGCCGCGACGGACATCGACGAGGACGGCCTTCAGGGGACGATCGAACGCGGCGAGGAGCTCGGTCTCGAGGGCGATATCGAATCGATCGTGGGGGATTTGACCGACGACGCTCACCTCGAGCGGATCGTCGAGGAGGCCGCAGAGTACGGCGATCTCAAGTACCTCGCGAACGTCGCGGGGATGCAACACATCGACTCGATCGAGAACTTTCCGATGGAAACCTACGATCGAATGCACGAGATCATGCTTCGAGCGCCGCTCTATCTCTCGAAGCTCTGCATGCCACACTTCCGGGAGACCGAGGACGGACGGGGCTGTATCGGCAACATGTGTTCGGTTCACGGCCACTACGTCACCAGCGACAAGGTGGGGTACAACGTCTCGAAGTTCGGCCTTCGGGGACTCACGCAGTCGATCGCCGCCGAAGGCGACGGCGACATTCGCGCGTTCTCGATCAGCACCGGCTACGTGAAGACCCCGCTCGTGACGGACCAGCTCGCGGACACCGCAGAACAACGCGGTATCTCCGTCGACGAGGTGATTCAGGACGTGATGCTCGGCCAGTCCCGCGTCAAAGAGATGATGGAACCGGTCGACGTCGCCAACCTCTACCTGATCGGCTTCTCCGATCTCGGCCGCCACCTCGACGGCGGCGACCTAGTGTTTGATGGCGGCATGACGCTAACGTACGAGTAACGATGACAGGGAACACTACCGATCCGAGTCTCGAGGACGTCGACGAGATCGTTCACGAACCGAGTCAAGAGTTCGTCGAGTCGACGAACGTCTACGAGTTCATGCAGACGTACGGGATCGACGACTACGACGACCTCATCGAGCGGACGACGAGCGAGGTCGACGGCATCGAGGAGTCGGGCGTCGACTGGTTCTGGGACGAACTCGTCGACTACCTCGATATCGAGTTCTACGAGGGGTACGATGAGGTACGGGATAACAGCAAGGGGCCGCAGTTCACCGACTGGTATCCCGGCGGGGAGCTCAACGTCGCCCACAACGTCGTGGATCGCCACGCCGCCGTCGACGAGGAACGGCGAAATAAGGTCGCGACGATCTGGGAGGGCGAAGACGGCGAAGTCCGGGAGGTAACCTACCACGAACTCCACCGGCAGTCGAATCAGGTCGCGAACGCACTCGAGGAACGCGGCATCGAGACCGGCGACACCGTCGGACTCTACATGCCGATGGTCCCGGAGGTCGTCTCGATCCTCTACGGCTGTTTCAAGGCCGGCGCGATCGCGGTCCCCATCTTCTCGGGCTTCGGCGTCGACGCGGCTGCAACCCGAATCGCGGACTCCGAATGTTCAGTGTTGTTCACGGGTGACGGGTTCTATCGACGTGGGAATCCGGTCTTCCTCAAATCGGCGGCCGACGAGGCCATCGAGGAGGCCGGCCACGTCGAGGACACGATCGTCTTCGACCGACTCGGTTCCAGCGACACGGCCAGCGAGCACGAAATTCCGTGGGACGACGGCCGCGACGAGTGGTGGACCGACGCCGTCGAAACGCAGGACGACGCCTACGAGTCGAAGTCGCTCGACTCGAGCCAGGAGTCGATGCTGCTGTACTCCTCGGGGACGACGGGCAAACCGAAGGGGATCGTCCACACCCACGCGGGCGTGCAGGTCCAATGCGCGAAGGAGGTCTACTTCGGGATGGATCTGAAGCCCTCGGACCGCTTTTTCTGGGTCTCCGACATCGGCTGGATGATGGGGCCGTGGACGCTCATCGGCACCCACACCTTCGGCGGGACGGTCTTCATGTACGAGGGCGCGCCAGATCACCCCGAACCCGACAGATTCTGGGAGATGATCGATCGACACAAGCTGACGCAGTTCGGCATCTCGCCGACCGCGATTCGCGCGCTGCGAAAACACGGCGACCGTCAGACGCCGTCTGACGAGCCATCCGGCTCCGACGGAGCCGGAGACGACGACTGGCTCTCCGGGCACGATCTCTCCTCGCTCCGTCTCCTGGGATCGACCGGCGAGCCCTGGGACCCCGAATCCTGGCTGTGGTTCTACGAGAACGTCGGCGGCGGCGAAGCACCGATCATCAACATCTCCGGCGGCACCGAGATCTGTGGCTGTTTCCTGATGCCGATGCCGACCGAACCGCTCAAACCCTGTACGCTCGGCGGGCCGGGGATCGGGATGGACATCGATATCGTCGATCAGCAGGGGAATTCGGTGAAGGAGGACCACGAGCGCGGCTTCCTCGTCGCGAGGGACTCCTGTCCGTCGATGACGAAATCGCTCTGGTCGGGCGACGAGCGCTACCTGAAGGAGTACTGGTCGACGTTCGAGGACATGTGGAACCACGGCGACTGGGCCCAGCAGGACGAAGACGGCTTCTGGTTCCTCCACGGCCGGGCCGACGACGCGCTCAACGTGGCCGGCCGAAAGGTCGGCCCCGCGGAGGTCGAGGGTGCGCTCATCGACCACGAAGCCGTCAATCAGGCCGCGGCCATCGGCGCACCCGACGACACCACCGGAACCGCCGTCGTCACCTACGTCGTCCTCGAGGACGGCTACGAGGAGACCGACGAGTTGCGCGAGGAACTGCGCGCACAGGTCGGCGAGGAGTTAGGGAAGCCGTTCCGGCCGCGCGAAATCCTGTTCGTCGATGAGTTCCCCAAAACGCAGTCGGGCAAGATCATCCGGCGGGCGATCCAGGCCACGTACACGGGCGAAGACTTGGGCGACATGAGCAGCATCGAGAATCCGGCGGCGCTCGAGGAACTCGAGGACGCCAGATAGGCGACTCCGTCCCGTTACGTTTTACCCCCACGGGCCCGAACCGCCTCCAATGACTGCCCAGACCGTCCAGCAGGGCGACCTCGTCACCGTCATCGGCCTCGAGGTCCACGTCCAACTGGAGACCGACACGAAGATCTTCTGTGGCTGTTCGACCGACCGGACCGACGAACCCAACGAGAACGTCTGTCCGGTCTGTCTCGGCCTACCCGGCGCGCTCCCGGTCCTGAACGAAGCCGCCGTCGAGGGGGCCGTGAAGATCGGCAAGGCGATCGACGCCGACATCCCCGAGGAGACCCGATTCCACCGGAAGAACTACTACTACCCCGACCTGCCCAAGAACTTCCAGATCACCCAGTACGACGAGCCGATCTGTCAGGAGGGCGAACTCGAGGTCTCCGTCGAGGGCGATCGCCGGACGGTCGCGATCGAGCGCGCACACTTAGAGGAGGACCCGGGCAGCCTCCAACACGTCGGCGGCGGTGGCGGCATCGACTCGGCTGAGTACACGCTCGTCGACTACAACCGCGCGGGGACGCCGCTGATGGAGATCGTCACGGCTCCCGACTTCCGCAGTCCGAGCGAGGTTCGAGCCTTCCTCGCGAAACTCGAGGAAGTCCTCGAGTACCTAGGCGTCTTCGACGCCGAACGGGACGGCAGCCTGCGGATCGACGCCAACCTCTCGATCATTCCCGAAGAGGAGATCGAAAGCGGCGACGTCACCGACATCGGCGCGGAGGCACTCGCCGCAGCGAACCGCACCGAGGTCAAGAACATCTCGAGTCACAAGGGCGCCGAGAAGGCCCTGGCCTACGAGGAGACTCGCCAGAAGAACGCGATCCAGCGCGGGCGCGCGGTCGAACAGGAGACCCGCCACTGGGACGAGTCCCGCGGGATCACGGTCTCGATGCGATCGAAAGAGGAGGAGAAGGACTACCGTTACTTCGAGGAGGCCGACCTGCCGCCGCTGCAGGTCGCCCACTGGAAGGACGAGATCTCGATTCCGGAGCTCCCCTCGGCGCGACGCGAGCGCTTCCAGGACGAGTACGGGCTGAACGAGGAGGCCGCCTCGAAGCTGACCTCGACGAAGCAGGTCGCGGACTTCTACGAGGACGTCGCGAGCGAGTTCGATCCCGATCTGGCTGCGACGTGGGTCGCGGACAACTTGCTGGGCGAACTCAACTACCGCGATATGGCGATTACCGATCTCGAGGGGCGCTTCGAGGAGGTGACGCGACTCGTCGAACTCGTCGCGGAGGAGGAGATCACGGCGAAAAACGCCCGCGAGACGGTGCTGCGATCGATGCTCGACGACGAGAAGGCTCCGGACGCGATCGTCGAAGACGAAGGGCTCGGCAAGACCGACGAGGACGAAGTCCAGCAAGCGGTCGTCGCGGCCATCGACGAGAACCCCGACGCCGTCGACGACTACGCGTCGGGCGACGACGGGGCGATCAACTTCCTCGTCGGGCAGGTCATGCAGAAAACTGGGGGGAGTGCGGATCCGGGTGACGTGAATCAGTTGCTTCGGGCCGAACTCGAGGGATAGGTACTGTACCCGTACGAGAATCGATGTCTCACGGTGGATCGTCGAGACCGTTCGGGTCGGTGGTCGCTCCGCTATCGTACATCGCTCTCCACAGTTTGATCGTTGCTCTGGCAACGTACTCGACATCCGAGACGCTGATGCACGACGCCTCGACATCACCGTCGTCGTTCGATGCATCCGGTGGTGGGTGGAAATGTGACTCATCGCTCGGCGCCGTATAATCGTGTGGGTGGAAATCCCACCGTAGATCTCGGCCATCGTCTGTGTAGTGGATGTTGTAATCTCCATCGACCGTCCATCCAACGTCGAACCTCCCAGACGTCGCATCCCCGATGCCGTCTGAGAAAAAGATACGTAGCTCTTCAGGCTCGATCGGATCATCGAATTCGGCCCGTGCTAACGGCTCCTGTGCGATGACCTCGTCGCGAAATGTGATCAGTCCACGACGATCAGTTGCACCGCGTATCGAGTGAGATTCTGAGCTGTGGCTCCCTGGCGACATCGCTATGCGTCCGCCTGCCGGTCGACGATATCTTCGGCCTGGTCGAGCGCGAGTGCGACTTTCGCGAAGCTGAGGTTTCGCTCGGTCGTCTTCCACGTTCTAATCATCTCCTCGTCGAGCTCCGTATCGTTCCACGCGATGTCCTCTGGGCTATCCACGCCAGTAGTCTCCTGAAACCCTCTGATCCGCTCTCTCATCTCGTTTACCTTCTGAAGCAGCGTCTCCGAATCCGTCTGATCAGCTATATCTCGGGCCTGCTCTAAGACTAACGACTGCCACGATCGAAGGTACAGCGTCGCACCGCTCGTCGGATCCGACGTTTTCTCGACGAACCCATCGTCTGCGAGATCCTCGAGGTGAGAACGAGCAGTGGATTCTGCGACCAACGCTCGGTCGGCAATATCACGTGCCGTCTCACCGTCATACGTCCCTCCAATTATCGACTTCACTCGCTGAAACGCTGTTGTATCCTCCTTCCACTCCTCTTTAACTACGTCATTAACATCAGCCATGCCCACGGAACACTACCGCACGAGTAATAATCAATCTGCGGGTCAGTATATCAATCTCAGTGAGCCATAGTCCCTGTGATCTCCACGACTCGAACCACCCATCGAGAGGCTCACTAATCTCGATCGATTTTGCCTGCCGCTTGTCGGCGACGACGCCACTATCGTCCATCCGTGGAGGAGAATTCGGAGGTCCCAGAATCGGCGTTCCGCTACCAGTACAGTTACCAACGGACGACGTGTGCAGTGTCGACATGGACCGTATCACGTTGGGGAACGACGAGTTCGAAGGGCGTAACAACGCGTACGTCCTCGCCGGCGAGGAGAGCGAGACGCCTCCGGAATCTCGTAGAGGCGGCGAAGCTGGCGACGACGAACTCACGCTCGTCGATACCGGACTCGCGACGGAAGGGATTCGAGCGGAACTGCGGGAGGGACTGGCCGAACGCGGCTACGCGTTTTCCGACGTCGACAACATCGTTCTGACCCACTTTCACGTCGATCACACGGGACTCGCCGGCGAGATTCAGGCCGAAAGCGGCGCGACGGTGTACGCCCACGAGGCCGACGCGCCGCTGATCGAGCAGGATCCCGACGCGGTGGCTGCCGTAGAGGAGCGGCGACGGGAGTACCTCGAGCGGTGGGGCGTCCCCGACGACGCCCAGGAGACGTTGCTGGAGTTCTTCGAGCAGGCCGCCCACCTCGAGGGCGAACCGGCCGAGGTCACGCCGATCGAAGACGGCGAGGTGCTCGAGGTCGGCGGTCGAACGCTCGAGGCGGTCCACGCACCGGGACACGCGGCGGGGCTCTGCTGCTTCGAAATCGAAACGGACGACAGATCGGAAGCGTTCGTCGGCGACGCCGTCCTCCCCGTCTACACGCCGAACGTCGGGGGCGCGGACGTCCGCGTCGAGCGCCCGCTCGAGCGGTACCTCACGACCCTCCGACGACTGGCCGATCGCGAGTACGACCGGCTCTGGCCCGGCCACCGCGATCCGATCGACGACCCCCGGGACCGGGCGCTCGAGATCGTCGACCACCACCGCGAGCGAAGCGAAAAGGTCCTCGGGATCCTCGAGGACCACGGCCCGGCCGACGCCTGGGAGGTGAGCGGACACCTGTTCGGAGAGCTCGAGGGAATCCACATCGTCCACGGACCGGGTGAGGCGTTCGCACATCTCGATCATCTCCACCACGAGGGCGTCGTCTCACTCGAGGGAGACACGTACCGAGCGTGAACGACACGGTTACTTTCAGTACACTCGAGCGCATCGTCCGGTAATTCGTCGATATTTTCCGCTGTAAGGAGATCGTTCCGCAACCGCTTCTATTCGTGTATTGTTATCGTCAGACAATAGTAGTCTGTTAACTACCCTCATCTTTAATATAGCGTGATTGGAAAGGAAGGACGGAGAGCCAATAGTGGTGAACAATGGTTAACAATGGTCGAAAACGCGGTGGACGATCTGGGATTGGACGACGAACATTTATCGGAGCAGCCGGAGCCGGTGCAGTAGCGACGACGTTTGCCGGCTGTCTCGGCGAAGACGACGACGACATCATCCGTATCGGTCACCTCGGGCCGGTCCAGATGGACATGGGGGCGGGGGCGGAGAACAGCGCCCAACTCGCGGTCGATCAGGTCAACGACGACGGTGGGATTCTCGACCAGGAGGTCGAACTGATCTCCGAGGACTCCCTCGCTGACCCCGGAGAGTCGATGACTGCGACCGAGCGCATGGTCGAACAGGAGAACATCGACGTCCTGATAGGGACGTTCGTGAGCGAGGTCACGCAGGGAATCGTCGACTACGTGGGCGAGGTCGACATCCCGTTCCTGATCACCGGGTCGGCGGATCCGATCACGCTCACCGATACGGTAGGTGAGGACTACGACCAGTTCAAGAACATCTTCCGGTCGGGCCCGATCAACTCCGACCTGCAGGCGCTCGGTATGGCAGACTACGCCGAGTTCCTCGCCGACGAACACGGCTGGACGGACTTCGCACACATCGCGGACGACGCCGCCTGGACGGTCCCGTTCTCCGAGAACCTCCCGGACGAACTCGAGGACCGCGGACTCAACGTCGTCCACGAGGATCGGCTGGCGCCGGGAACCGACGACTTCTCGCCGATGCTCAGCGACGTCAGCAGCGCCGACGCCGACGCGATGCTGCGCTTTTTCGCACACAACGTCGGCACGGGGATGCTCGTCAACTGGCGGGAAAACGAGTACGAGTTCGGTATCGAAGGGATTCACGTTCCAGGGATGTCGCCCGAGTTCTGGGACGACTCCGAAGGTGCAGCACTGTACGAAACGACGTCGCAGTCGGGGGCCGCGGGCGCCGCAGAGATCACCGAAGAGACGGTCCCGTTCACCGAAGCCTACGTCGAGGAGTACGGCGACAGTCGACCGAGTCTCCCGATGTACATGGGGTACAACTCCTACGACGCCGTCTTCGTCTACAAGAACGCCGTCGAGCGCGCCGGCACGGCCGACTATCAGGCGGATATCGATACGATCGTCGACGAACTACTCGAGACCGATCACACCGGTGCAACGGGGGAGATCGAGTTCTACGGCCCCGACTCGGAGTACCCCCACGACGTCATGGAAACGGAAGTGGACGGCACCATTTCGAACTTCCCCGTCACGCAGTGGCAGGACGAGGGCGAGTTCGAGTGCGTCTTCCCTCGCGACTTCGCGAGCGCCGACCACCTCGCACCCGACTGGATGTGAGACATGTTAGGTGCACTTATTTCGGTACTGGTAACGGGAGCGATGATCAGCGCCGTCTACGCGCTGATCGCGATCGGCTTTACGATGATTTTCGGCGTCGGCGGCGTGTTGAACCTCGCTCACGGCGCGTTGATCATGATCGGGGCGTACAGCTTTCTCGTCGTCACGTCAGGATCGACACTCGGAATACTGTCGCTTCCGACGGGGATCGGACTCATCGTCGCGATCGCCGTCGCCGCGGCCGCCTCGTACGTGCTCTACATCGGCCTCGTCGAGCACATCGAGGAGAATCCGGTGATCACGTTTCTCGCGACGCTCGTCGTCGCACTGATCCTCTCGGAACTGTTCGTGATGGGCTTCTCCTCGAGTCCGCGAACGCTGATCAACCTCGTTCCGGGGAGTATTCACGTCGAGCAGTTCGGCGTTCGCGTCACGAACATCGAGGTCGTCGGCTTCGTCGTCTCCTGGATCGCGATCGGGTTGCTGTGGTACTACGTGACCCGAACCGACGAGGGGAGATCGATCCTCGCGACGTCGATGAGCGAACGCGGCGCGCAGCTAACCGGCGTCGATCTTCCGAAGATCAAAGCCCGGACCTGGCTGATCGCGGGCGCGTTCGCCGGTCTCGCCGGCGTGTTCATCGGGACGCTTCAGTCGACGAGTCCGATCATGTGGCTCGATCCATTGGCGCTCGCGTTCATCATCGTCGTCATCGGCGGCATCGGTTCGATCAAGGGCTCGATCGTCGCGGCGTACCTGATCGGCTACCTCGAGACGCTGACCGTGGAGCTTCTCGGAGCCGGATTCAGGGGCACGTTCTCGTTGCTCGTGCTCGTCATCGTACTGCTCGTAATGCCACAGGGTCTGTTCGGGAGGGAGTGGGTCCATGAGTAGTGACACCGGCCGTCTCGGCGGCCCGCTCAACTCGATCGCAGACGGCTACAACGACCGCTTCGGACAGGTGTTCGGCGAGTTGAACGGCTTGCAGTTCGCGCTGATTATCGGCTCGCTACTCGTCTTGCTGCTCGTTCCCGTCTGGGCACCGCTGCTCGGCATGAGTGGTCTCCTGCGGACGCTCGCGCTCGCGTCGATCTGGGCTATCCTGGCGATGGGCTGGGACATCCAGAGCGGCTATACGGGCTACATCAGCTTCGGTCACGCCGTTCTCTCCGGCGGAGCCGCGTACACCACTGCGTTGCTTATCGGGAACGTCAACCCTGATCTCTCGCTCGCGGTGACGCTGCCGCTATCGGTCCTCGCCGCGTTGACGATCGGCCTCGTGATCGCCGTTCCGTCGTTGCGGCTCAAGGGGCCGTACTTCTCGCTGGTCACGTTCGTCGCCGGCCTGATATTTTACCAGCTCACCTACGCGTTCAGTGACTACACGGGTGGTGAACTCGGTGTGCGGGTCGGCCGGATCGACTTTACCGTCGGCGGATTCGAAATCACAACCTTCGATCCGGTGATGCGGTACTACGTCATGCTGGTCCCGATGCTGTTGATCGCGGTCACGCTGCTGTACGTCGCTCGATCGAACGTCGGGATGATCTTCGTCGCGATTCGGGAGAACGAGACGGCCGTCTCCGCCGCCGGGATCGACACGACCAAGTTCAAGATCTGGTCGTTCGTGCTGAGTTCGATCCCGATGGGGATCGGCGGCTGGCTGCTCGCACACTTCTACGGCACCGTGAACCCGTTGAACTTCCTGCTGGTCGACCGGAGCATCGAACTGATCGCGATGGCCGTCGTCGGTGGGATGAGTTCGATCCTCGGACCGATCGGCGGCGCGTTCCTCGTGATCGTCCTCCGCGAAGAGGTGTTGCGAATCTTCGGTGCGACGGGCCGTTGGGTCATGCTCTGGACGCTGATCCTGCTCGTGCTCGTCTTCGCCCGCGACGGGCTGTTCCGCAAACTATGGCACTATCTCGGGCGACTCGGCTCCCGAGACGGAGGTGAGAACTGATGAGTCTGTTCAGGTTAGACGGATTGACGAAGCGATTCGGTGGACTGGTCGCCGTCGACGACCTCTCGTTCGAGGTCGATCGCGGTGAGATCGTCGGTCTGATCGGGCCGAACGGGTCGGGCAAGTCGACCGTGTTCAACTGTACGATGGGACGGTACAAGGTCAGCGACGGGTCGATCCACTTCGACGGCTCCGAGATCACCGACTACAGAACACACGAAGTCGTCGAGAACGGTCTCTCGAGGGTGTCTCAGGAGTCCAACCCGATCACGGAGATGCCCGTCGCAGCCAACATCAAGCTGTTCACCCTTCCGAACAGCGTGCTGGCGTTCCGCGGCGGAGCCACCGACGAAGAGATCTACCAGTACGCGGCGCGAATCGATCTCGAGGACAAACTCGAGGAGATGCCCGACGAGTTGCCACACGCAGATATCCGGCGACTCGAGATCGCGAAGGCGCTCGCGACGGAGCCCGAGATGCTGTTGCTCGACGAGCCCTTCGCCGGGATGAACCAACAGGAGATCAACGATCTGGTCGATAAGTTCGAGGAGTTGCGGGAAGAGGGAATCACGATGATCGTCGTCGATCACAACATGGGCGGACTGATGAAGCTCGCAGATCGGATCGTCGTGATCCACAACGGAAGCAAGATCGCCGAGGGGTCGCCCGAGGAAATCGCCGAGAACGAGGCGGTCAAACGGGCGTACCTCGGCAGTACGGAGGCGATGTAGATGTCAGACAGCACCACGCCACACCTCGAGATCGACGATCTCCACGTCTACTACGGTAAAGCACACGCACTGCAGGGCGTCTCGATCGACGTCGACAACGGAGAGATATTCGGCGTCATCGGCCCCAACGGAGCCGGGAAGACGACCATGCTGAACGCGATCGCCGGCTTCCTCGAATACGACGGATCGATCCACTACGACGGTGTCGACCTCGCGACCGTCAGCCCTCGAGATATCGTCACTGACGGGCTCGTCTACTGTACGGAAGATCGGGACCTGTTCCCGTTCTTTACCGTCCACGAGAACCTGCAGATGGGCGCGCAGTTCCGGGACGACCGCGAGGCCGTCGAGGAGGACATGCGGATGGTCTACGACCTGTTCCCGCGGCTCGACGAACGCCGCGATCAGGAGGCCGAAACGATGAGCGGTGGCGAACAACAGATGCTCGCCATCGGTCGCGCGCTGATGAGCGATCCCGATCTGTTGATGTTGGACGAGCCGACGCTCGGGTTGGCACCGATCATCATCGAGGACATCAACGACGCGATCGAGAAGTTGAATCAGGAAGAGGGACTCACCATCCTGCTAGCCGAGCAGAACTCGACGTTCGCGCTCCGCCACGCCGAACGCCTCGCACTGCTCGAGACCGGGAGTATCGAACTCGCGGGATCCGCGGCCGAGTTCCAGGACAACGATTACATCCGCGAGGCGTACATCGGGATCCACTGAGGCGGTCGCTTCGCGGCTGACGTTTTTTTGAGAGTGCGTCGATAGTTCGAGTGACTTCCTCGGGCCGTCTCACTCCGGAAGGCCGCCCTGATACGCCGCGACGGCCTCCCGAAACGCGTCGGGGACGGCGACCGGCTCCTCGGTCTCGAGGTCGACGGCGACCTGCGTAACGCTGCCGTCGGCGAGCAGTTGGTCGTCGGCGTTTCGTTTCACGCGGTACTCGAACGTGATGCTGGCCGTCCCCATCTCGACGACGCGCAGTTCGTTGACCAGCACGTCGCCGAACTCGGCCGCGTCGCGGTAGTTCAGCTCCGTGTTGACGACGTGGACCTGCCAGCCGTCGGTCTCCATCTGCTCGTAGCTGTAATCGATCTCTCGAAAGAACTGGGAGACGGTCTCGTCCTGAAAGGTGAAGTACTCGCCGTAGAAGACGATTCCCTGCTGGTCGGTCTCGGCGAATCGGACGCGATTCTCGAAGACTGGCTGGAAGTCGGCTTCGGCAGCGTCGTCAGTATTGTCAGCAGTATCCATACCACCTACCGTCGTCGCGACGAGCAAAATCGTACCGGACTCGGCAACTGGCCGCCGCTACAGCGACTCGAGCGTCTCGAGATCGTCACCGTCGTGACCACAGATAACGGTCGCGTCGTGCCGTCGCTCGAGGTCTTTGACCGTCCGGAGGCTCTCGAGCCAGTGGCGTTTGCTCCAGAGTAACTGCCCGCCCATCGGCAGTTCGTCGTGATAGTTCGCTCGCGTGTAAGCTTGATCGCCAGCGAGGACGACGGTGCCGGCGTCCTCGAGTTCAAGTTGGACCCCGAGCAGGCCGGGCGTATGTCCTGGGAGGTGGACGAATTCGAGGTCCTCGACGAAGTACTCCCGGTCGCCGTGAACGATCTCCCAGTTCAGGTCGCGGTCGAAATCACCCGCCACGTAGGCCTCGTCGCCCGCGTCGGTCTTGGCGCTGTAGTAGGCGAACTGCAGTTCCTCCTCGTGGACGTAGACGGGCGTGTCGGTCCCCTCGAACGCGTACAGCCCGCCCGCGTGGTCGAGGTGGAGATGGGTCTGGATCACGCAGTCGATATCGGAGACGGCGTAGCCCGCGTCGGCGAGGTCGTCCTCGAGCGGCCGCAACCCGGTGTGTTCGAACGCGGCGTAGAGGTCGGCGGGCCAGTGGCCCGAATCGGCCTTCGGATGCGAGCCGGTGTCCCAGAGGATCGTCGCTTCGGGGTGGTCGATGACGAGGTTGTAGACGGGACCGTCGCCCATCACCGTCTCCGGGTTCGGCTCGTCGTTCGTCCCCAGCGTCGCCCCCTCGATGATGTTGTTGACGTCGGTGGTGATCGTGCCGCGCTCGATCGGCGTAACGGTCGCAGAAACCATGGTTGACACTGTGGCCGGCCGGGCATAATACCGGCGGCGGGAGCCCGTACCCGTGTGTCGGCGTTCGGGCCGTTCGCTGTGCATGCCTGCCGCAGGTCTACCTGATAGTTCGTCGTAGCTGTCACATGGTTCGACTCTCGACGATTATGATCATCGCCGGTATCGTGCTCCTGCCAGTCCCGATCCCACCGTTCGCGACCATCGCCGGACTCCTCCTTATCGTCGCGGGGGTCGCCCTCCGAGTGCTGACGGATCTGTAGCGGGCAGTTGGACCGCCCGCGAGCGACCGATGAGCGCCACGATCCGAAAAGCAACTGCATGAGTAGGTCCACGATTTTACGTCCCCCGGCGTGACGGATGGGGTATGCAGACGACTCCACGGGTGCTCGTCGTCGGCGGCGGACTCGCCGGTCTCGTCGCGGCGCGCCACCTCGCCGGCGGCGGGGCCGACGTGACGCTCCTCGAGCGCGACGACACGGTCGGCGGCCGGGTTCGGACGCTCGAGCGGGACGGCTACCGATTCGATCGCGGCTTTCAGGTGCTCTTTCCCGCCTATCCCGCAGTGCGGCGGGAACTGGACCTCGAGGCCCTCGACCTGCGCCGATTCACCTCGGGCGCGACCATCGCGCGACCGGGCCGACGGTCGGTGCTCGCCGACCCGCGTCAGCGGCCGGGCGCGATACCGGCGACGCTGCGCAACCCCGATATCACGGTGGGCGACCGGCTTCGTGTCGCTCGCCTTTGGTGGGCGTTGTGGGGACTCGAGCCGGATGACGTCTTCGACGATGCTCGCGAGGAAGACGTCTCGATCGAACGCTACCTGCGCGAGCGCGGCTTCTCCGACGGGTTCGTCGAGGAGTTCGTCGCGCCGTTCTACGGCGGAATCACCCTCGACCGAACGCTCTCGACCTCGAGTCGGGTCTTCGAGTACACGTTCGCGACCCTCGCGGCTGGCGGGGCCGCGGTTCCGGCGAGGGGGATGGAAGCGATACCGGCACAGCTCGCCGAGCACGTTCGGGACGTCGACGGGACGATCGAGACCGATATCGCGGTCGAGTCGGTCTCGAGCGACGAGTCGTCTGCGACCGTCGAGACGGCCGGCGGAGCGACGCACGACGCGGACGCGGTCGTCGTCGCCACCGATCCGCCGGACGCACGGGAGTTGACCGGCCTCGAGTCGATCCCGACCGAGGCGCGGGGCTGTGTCACCCAGTACTACGCGCTGCCGGACGAGACGGGTCTCGAGACCGGCAAGCGATTGGTGTTGAACGCGCTCGAGGACGAGGGACCGAACCACGTCGTCCCGCACAGCGCCGTGGCACCCGAGTACGCGCCCGAAGACACGACTCTCATTAGCGCGACCTACCTCGGGTGCGAGGGCCAACGGCCCTCGAAGCGAAGCGACACCAGCCGCGGGGCAGAAGCGAGCGACGCGGAACTGGCCGAACGAACGCGACGGGCGCTCGAATCGTGGTATCCGGAACGGCGGTTCGACGGCCTCGAGACGCTGCACACCGATCGAATCCCGTTCGCTCAGTTCGACCAGCCGCCGGGGATCTACGACCGACTGCCGAACGCCCGCGATCCGGACGGGCCGGTCTACCTGGCGGGCGACTACACCCGCTGGTCGTCGATTCAGGGCGCGATGCGCAGCGGGCGAGACGCGGCCGGAGCGGTGCTCGAGGACCTGTCCCGATAGCCTCTCGAGTGCGAGCACGCGGTACCCCCGCCGCGGCGTGGACGGTCGAATTCGGCGATCGATCAGGGATAGTCACTATCCGTCAGCGGGTGGTAGCCTCACGGAATGACGAGAAACGGTACGGGACGACCCGAAGGAGTCGATCGACGGCTCGCACGGCTGTTCGTAGTCGTTATGAGCCTCTCGCTGACGGTCGCATCGCTGATCGTTTTGCTGTTTCACCGATTCGAAGAGACACTCCGTCGGTGGGTACGCCGGAGCTAGCCCGTCACCGAGTCGCTCACAGCAGCCGTCGACACTCGCCCAGCGGCGGAAACCACAGCGGCTCCTCGCTCGAGTCGTCCCAAACTGCCGGATGGAACTGGCCGGGGTTGGTGACCAGCGGCGACTGAAAATCCCGAGCACCCATGCCGTTGACGGTCGCGCCCGACGCCAGCCTCGTAAACGCCGGGCAGACGATCACGTCGGCTCCTTCGTAGACGCCCGGCCCGTAGAGGAAACACGGCAGTTTGCGGCCGTCGACGGAGAGCGCCGGATGATCGTGACCGACGACGTACCGGTCGGCCTCGAGAGCGGGTGCCTCGTGACCGTGACAGACGACCGTCTCGCCGTCCGCGAGACGATACTCGGGGCTCGTGTCGCCGTCGAACGCGTCCTCGAGCATCGTGTCGTGGTTACCGGGCGTGACGACGAGGGAGGCACCTGCACCGTCGACGACGGTCTCGAGACCCGCCAGATCGCGTTCGACGCCGCGCGGGAGTCGGCTGAAGGAGTGGAGGAGATCGCCAGCGACGACGACGGTTTCCGGCGCGGTGCGTTCGAGCAGGGACTCGAGTCGGTCGCGGACATCGCTCCCGTCGTCGATAGGGGCGTCGACGCTCGAGTCGACGGCTTTGCCGAGGTGGAGGTCCGCGACGACGAGCGCGTCGGCGTCGGGGACGAAGAGCGCGCGTTCGAAGGGCGAAACGGGGAGGTCGACGGCGGTCACTGCTGCTCGGGGCCGCCGTCGGCGCGGACCTCGTCCTTGCCGAGCGCCTCGAACAGGTCGTACTCGTTGCCCGTGAGGACGAAGAGGACGTCCTCGAGCGGCTCTAAGATCTCGGGGAGGATTTTGACGAGCAGGTAGGTGATCCCGACGAGGGCGACGATCGACAGCGACTGGGCGATGTAGTTGTGCGCGACGAGGAAGGACACCCGACTCTCCTCGGCTCCCATGTACGTGACCATGAACGAGACGAGCCAGTCCTGCTGGAACCAGCCCCACGGGGAGGCCAGCCCGATGAAGACGTTGCGCACGAGGTTGAGGAACCAGATGACGCCGATGGCCATCGCGAAGGCGATCGCCTTCCGCTTGAACGGGGCCTTCACCGCGGCGACGAGTCCGCCGAAGATGGCCATGCTGCCGAGTCCCGTACAGGCGAGGATAATGTAGGTGGTCCGCCCGGTTACCGTCTCGTCGGAGTCGAAGTCGAACCGGCTCTGGTAGCCGTTCGCGCCCTCGTTGATGCCGGGGCTGTGGCCGAGCAGTTCCATCCCGTAGTGGGTCTGGACCGCGGTCGTCTCGATCAGCCACGTTCGGACGACCGGAATCGTCTCCGCGGGGAGATAGATGAGCCCCATGAACGCGACGGCTTTCGTCAGGAGGAACAGCGAGTCGCGGCCGTCCCAGAGGAGGTAGCCCGTGTACGCACACAGCGGGAGCGCCGCGAGCGCCAGCACCGTCTGGAGCGGGCTCTGGACGTCGTAGTAGTAGTACGGCACCATCGTCAGCCAGAAGACGCCGAAAGTGAGCCAGGCCCCCATCGCGAGGTGTCTGGCCGGCTCGGGGACGCCCTGCCATCGGAGAACCAAGGCGGCCAGAAACGCCGCGATCGCGACCCACGCGAGCAGATCCGTCAACCCCATCGAACCGATAACTGCCGGCGTCAGCGTCGCGCCTACGGCCTCGAGACCCGCGACCGATCCCGTCTCGGCCGCGGCGGAAGCGGGCGACATATTCATGGAAGACTGAAGGAGGGCGTCGTTATCAACCTGACGCCCTGTATCACATCGTTCGGACGAGAGAACAGTGGCCGAACGAAGAGCGAGAGCCCCGAACGATGCGATCGACGCGTCTCTCGGGTCAGTTGGAACTGTAGACGGCTCCGGAATCGATCATCGTCCGCGCGTAGAGGTCGATCGTCGAGAGTGCGATGATCGTCAGCGGAAACGCCACGTCGGCGAAGCTGACCGCCTCGAGTCGGAGCGCGGTCACGAGGATCGGTTCGGTGAGCGTCCCGGCGACGAGGAGCGTGCCGGGGCTGAGAAACACGAGCGCGAGCGCGCACAGCGCGGCCCAACTGCACCCGCGTTTCCACTGGCGGCTGTAGAGGTGGCCGGTGCCCGGGAAGCAGACGGCCAGGAGGTACGCCGGCCACGTCCTCGCGCGTCCGCCGAGACGACGCGGCAGGCGGATCATCACCTGCGGTAACGTCATCGGTGTCGCCTCCGGCAGGCCGTGGATCGGTGGTCGACGCGATCCGGTTCGACTATCCTCGATGTGTCCATAGTAGCCGGGTCCACAGTCTCATTGAAAAACGTCAGTCAGACGGTCGCACGACAACGACGCCGCGACCCACCTACCGCGGCCCACGGTCAAACGACGGCGGACGACGCAGCGTCTCTTCCGATCGCGTATAATAGCCCACAAAATCCACCGGCCCGTTTTTGTAGACCGGTCACAGAACACGTCTATGGACGACCAGTACGGCGGACCGACTCGTCCATCGAGCCACCACCGAGTCGACGAGCCGACCGCGTGTTGTAGCTGCGGAGCCGAGATCGGACCGCGCGAGCGACGCCTGACGTGGCGAGTCCGCGACGGCGACGACCGTTTTCGGTATCACTACTGCAGCGACGCCTGTCTCCCGACCCCTGGGTTCGGATCGGATTGACGTCCCGCTCCAGACTCGAATTGCTCGAGTCGGCCGGCCACTTCTCGGAACACCCGGGCTGGTAGTCGGCGTGTCACTTCTGCCGATCACCAGCGTGGTCGGCGCGTTCGGCTACCGAGCGATCGCCACGCTGGAACCGTTCGAAAACGACGTAATAGTCCCCGTTACCGGGATAACGATGGGGCCCTGTTTCGGACTCCTCGTCCGGGTCGTTGCCGTCGTCACCCGCGAGCAGCGATCGGCGGTAACGGAAGACATTTGTCGCAGCTAACCGATCCACTCGAGGAACACGCATGTCCGAGCCGTACGGCCAACGCGGTCGCGTCCTCGCCGGACTCGTCCTTCTGGCGCTGCTCTTCGGTTGTCTGGTCTGGGCGGGCGCGACGACCGGCGATCTGACGGAGAGTCGATATCCGGACGAAGTCGAGGTCACGCCGGACCGCGAGTCGTACGTCGGCGACCGGGTCGTCCTCGGCGGGTTCGTCGTCGACACCGACCCGGTCGTCATCGCGACGCGTGCCAGCGGCTACGGCCGATTTACGCTCGTGGACGCTGACGCACAGCTCAAAAACGATGACGGACCGCTCGAGGAGGGCGATCGAGTGACCGCGTTCGGAACGCTCGAGGACGAATCCACGCTCGTCGTCGAACGCACGACGACTCGCGAGTCGTCCGAGACGAGCTACATGCTGCTCGTGTCCGCCCTGGGTGGGCTCGTGAGCGCGTGGTGGTTCGTCCGCCACTGGTGCTTCGACCGGGGCGCGCTCGCGTTCGTGCCGCGAGCGGGTGACGACCCATCGTCCCAGGGCGACGGTCGATCCGCAATCGAACACGCGGACCAACGCGGACGAGCCGCCTCGGACGGAGGTGACCGACGTGGCTGACGTCCTGACGCACGTCCTCGTCGGCTACGTCATCGGCACGCTCCTCACCTTTCGAGTGGAGTCGCTGGGGCAGGCACACGTCGCGCTGGTCGTGATCGGCGCGCTCTCGCCGGACTTCGTGAAGATTCAGCTCCTGTTTCCGGACGGCTTCGTCGCGTGGACGCTCGGCGTGCCGTTCTCCTGGAGTCCGCTGCACACCGTCGCGGGCTCCGTCCTCGTAATCGGGCTGGGCAGCCTGCTCGTGGCACCGGCCCAGCGCAAACGGGCGCTCGCCCTGCTCGCGGTCGGTGCGCTCTCACACCACGTCCTCGATCTTCTGCTGTTGACACCGACGGGGGAGTCCTACGCCGTCTTCTGGCCGCTGCTCGAGTACCGGTTCCCCTCGGCGGATCTGTACCTGAGCAGCGACCGCTGGCCGGCGGTCGTCGCCGGCTGCTGTGCCCTCGTCGTCTGGCTCGTCGACCGCTCTCGCACCGCCGCTCCGGAGACGGCCCACGAGTGACCGTCCCATCGCCCGCGACCGATCGCACCAGTTATATTTCACCTCCACCTCGTCCCGGCCAGTATGTGGCCACTCGGACACGTCGCCGTCGCCTATCTCTGCTATACGGTCGCGACGCGAGCCCGTTTCGACGCGCCGCCGGCGCAGGTCTCCGTGCTCGCTCTCGTCGTCGGCAGCCAGTTTCCGGACCTCGTGGACAAACCGCTCGCGTGGTATCTGGGCGTCATCCCGACGGGACGGACGCTCGCACACTCGCTGTTCCTCATCGTCCCGCTCTCGATCGCCCTCTACGTGCTCGCCAGCCGCTACGATCGCAGCGAGTACGGCATCGCCTTCGCGATCGGCGCGCTCTCGCACGTGCTCGTCGACGCCCTGCCCGTGCTCTGGGGCGTCGAGGGGAGTGCGAACCACCTCCTCTGGCCGGCGATTCCCGTCGAGGAGTACGAACAGGGGCCGCCGACCGTCCTCGGTCTCCTACGGGAGTCGATGGGCGATCCGTACTTCCTCTCGGAGTTCGTGCTCGCCGCCATCGCCTTCGTGCTCTGGCGACGTCACGGCTATCCCGGTCTCGAGCCACTATACACCGCACTCGAGCGAGTGCGGCCGACTGCAGGATAGCAGGTTTCGACCCTCGACAGCCGACGGCCGATAGCGAGTCGCCAACTGTCCGCGGCGTCGACAGACTGAGACGACTACCGAATCTCCTTCCACTCCGCGGCGCAGTCCGGACAGATCCGAACGGTTTTGATCTCGTTCGGGTCGTTCTCGGTCTTCAGGGGCTTTTCGCAGTCACCACAGACGAGCCGATCGTACGTGTCCTTCTCGAGTTCGCCTTCGCGGAGTGCCTTCCGGACTGATTTCATGTTCGCCCCCTACGAAGGTGGGGGAGAAAAAGACCGGTGCTTATTTCGAGGTCGTGTCGTCACTGATCCAACAGTTTCCCTGCAGTGAGTTTCGGTCCGAACGAAGCGGTCGGGTTCACGACCAATCGGACGAACGAGCCGGTGGGAGTCCGCGGTACCCCCGCGGTCTATCTGGCCGGAGTCGTGGGCGTTTTACCAGTTCGGCCGAACACTCCACCGATGGAGTACGTACAGGAGCGGATCGCGACGCTCCACGCATTCGGGGGGCGAGATGGGGGGTCGGGTGGCACGCTCGCTCATGACACCGCCGATGCGGTCGCCGAGACGACCGTCGTCGTTCCGATGACCGCTCGTGAACACGAGAACCCCGCCGCCGAGCGCGTCCTCTCGGAACTCGAGACCCTCGAGCCCGCCCCGGCCGCCGTTATCGTCCCCGTTCGAGCCGACGCCGACGAGATCGAGCCGTTTCGGCGGTGGCTCGAGTCGTTCGCCCTACCGATTCGGGTCTGTTGGTGTAACGCGCCCGCGGTGGAGACGCTGCTCGCGGACGTGGGACTGGCGAACGGCTTCGGCAAGGGACGGGACGTCTGGCTCGCGCTCGGCCCCGCCGCCGAGTTCGGCGAGTACGTCGTCGTCCACGACGCCGACGCTCGGAGCTACGAGGCCGCACACGTCCGCCGGCTGCTCGCCCCGCTCACCATGGAGTTCGAGTTCTCGAAGGGGTACTACGCCCGCGTCGAAGACGATCAGCTCTACGGGCGACTGTTCCGGCTGTTTTACGCGCCCCTGATCCGAACGCTGTCGGCCGATCACGACGCGCCCGTCCTCGACTATCTCGAGGCGTTCCGGTACGCGCTGGCCGGGGAGTTCGCCGTCACTGCGGGCCTCGCCCGACAGCTTCGCGCGCCGCGAGCCTGGGGACTCGAGGTTGGCACGCTCGGCGACGCCTTCGACCAGGCCGGGTTCGACGGCTCCGCGCAGGTGGATCTCGGCCGCCACGAGCACGACCACCGCGCGGTCGCCGGCGATACCGGTCTGGAGGGGATGAGCCGTGAAGTCGCCGCGGAACTGCTCCGCGTCCTCGAGGAACGCGGCGTCGATCCCGACTACGAAACGCTCGGAGAGCGATATCTCGCGGCCGGCGATCGGTTCGTCCAGCAGTACAGCGCCGACGCGGCGTTCAACGGACTCTCCTACGACGCGGCGAACGAGCGCGACCAACTCGCGCGCTACGCGAACTCGATCGCCCCGCCCGGCCCCGACCGACGGCTGCCGCGATGGCGCGACGCGCCGTTCGAACCGAGCGACGTCCTCGAGGCGGCCCAACCGTGGCAGGTGGGCGGACCGACCGGTCTGCGCCGATCCGAACGGATCGACACCGGCGCACAAGACTAATCTGCCCACCCTTCGTTGTGGCGGGTATGAACGCGACCGCCGACGAACTGGCAGGGGTCGTCGACCTCTTCGGCGGACTGACCCGGCCGGAACTCGAGCGGGCGCTCTCGGAAGCCGCGTTCCGCGCCGACGGCCAGTCCGTCGACGAGTCGGCGCTCGAGGCGGCGATCGACGACGCCCTCGAGAGCTTCGCCCTCGTCGAGTACGAGCGGCGCGTCGACGACGACCGTCAGTCCCTGCTCGTCGCCGGCCCGACGGCGTTTCCGTCGGTCCCCGAGCACGCCGAAGACGTCCCGCACATCCTCGATATCGACCGCCGTCGATTCGATCGCGACGCCCTCGGTGAACAGGTCTACGAGCAGTTCGTCGACGCCGCCGAGTCGGCCGTCGATGCCGACGACGACGATCGAACCCGGCACCTGCTCGACGTCAGCTACGACGTCGAAGCCTGGGCGCCGGTCGACCTCGCGAGCGAACGAGACCGACTGGAGGCGAGCCTCGAGTGAGCCCCGAATCCCCGTGAACGCGGACGAACACCCATGTCACAGAAGACCCTGACCCTGGAGCCGGTCGCGAGCCACGAACCGCTCGAGATCGACGACCAGGAATACGACGCGGCCGTCCTCGCCCCGGTCATCGAGCGCGACGGCGAAGATCACCTGCTGTTTACCCGACGGGCCGACCACCTCGGCGAACACCCCGGCCAGATGAGCTTCCCCGGCGGCGGCGCCGAACCCGTCGACGAGACGATTCTCGACACCGCACTGCGAGAGTCGAACGAGGAGATCGGACTCGAGCCCCGGGAAGTCGAAGTCATCGGCCAGCTCGACGACATCCGAACGATCACGGAGTACGCGGTCACGCCGTTCGTCGCCCGCGTCCCCGACCGCGAGTACGTCGGCGACGGCAACGAGGTCGCCGAAATCGTCGTCCTACCGTTGTCGGGACTGCTCGACCCCGATAACTACGAGTACGAACGGCGCGATCACCCCTACTACGGCGACGTCGTCATCCACTACTTCCACGTCGACGGCTACACCGTCTGGGGGGCGACGGGGCGGATCCTCGTCCAGCTGCTCGAGTTGACGACAGCTTTCGAAGCGCCCGAAGGGCTCGATCGGACACACTACTAAGGAGTTCGGCCACTCGAGGGGTTTCGACAGCCGTTTTCCGAGACGAGTTTACCTAAATCGAGGCGCTAATGCCCCTTCCTCAGCGAGCGAAGCGAGCAGGGAGGGGATACAGCGCCGCTTGTGTTTCTTGCACTGTTCTACAGCAGGCCCGCAGGCCAACGCTATCGGTAGCTTCATGTTTCTACGTAGTGTAAACATTGGTAATGGATCGGTACGAGGTCGAAGGGCACGAAGTCCACAAAGCCGAAGTGAAACCAACCGGCAACGGCGCTCACGTGCTCGTTCCCAAGCGGTGGCGAGGTGCCACTGTCAAAGTCGTCCGCGTCACCGACCCAAACGACGAAGACGAGTAGGCCATGCGCTACAACTACAGGTATCGGCTCAATCCGACCAACGAACTCCACGAACGGTTAGCGTGGACTGTCGATACCTGCAGACAGGTCTACAACCACTTTCTACACCGACTCAACCGAGAGAACGGAACCTCGGCATACTCCGAGCAGTCAGTCCTTCCCGACCTCAAGAACTGGTGGACCGACCTGAAACAAGTCCATTCGAAAGTGCTGCAGAAGGTCGTACAGCGGCTGTACGACAACCTCTCAACACTGAAGGGGCGGAAGGACAACGGCTACCACGTCGGCGAACTCAAGTGGAAGGCACCGCAGGAATATCGCTCGATCAAGTACAGTCAAACCGGCTTCGAACTCAACAACACGAGTGGCCGTACTGTGCTTTCTCTTTCCAAAATCGGCGATATTCCGATGGTCTACCACCGCGACGTTCCTGACGACGCCACGATCAAAGAGGTCGTCGTCAAGCAGGAACCCACCGGCGAGTGGTTCGCCGTTCTCGGGATCGAAACCGAGGGCAACGCGTCGTCAAAACCAAAGACGCTCGAGGACTGTGTCGGGATCGACGTGGGTATCCTGAAGTACGCCCACGACACCGACGGTACGGCTGTCGAACGTCCCGACCTGTCCGACGAACGCGCCCGGTTGGAACGCGAGCAACGAAAACTCTCGCGCAAAGATCACGGATCAGCAAACTACCGCAAGCAACAGCGTGTCGTCGCCAAACGTCACGCCGATCTGAAGCGAAAGCGCAGAGACTTCTTGCACAAGCTCTCGAATCACTACGCTCGAGAGTACGACCTTGTGGCCGTCGAAGACCTCGACTCCAAGGGGTTGATGGAACTTCCGTCAAACAGCCGCAACCGTGCCGGAGCGGCGTGGGGGACGTTCCTCCGAATGCTCGAGTACAAGTGCGAACGCGAAGGCACGCACTTCGTCGCCGTCGATCCCGCCGGAACGACCAAAGAGTGTGCGGCCTGTGGCGTCGAGACGGACAAACCACTGTGGGTTCGCGAGCACTCGTGCCCCTCGTGCGGGTTCACGGCGGACAGGGACTGGAACGCGGCCTACAACATCTTGGTACGCGGTCTGAAGCAAGTAGGGACGGGCTGTCCCGAACCAACGCCTGCGGAGACTGCGCTCCCTACGGGAACCGATTCGGTTCCTGCAAAGCGCGTTTGTCGAGGGAACCTCGACAGGCTGTCAGACGTAGTCTGACAACGTCGTGGAAACAGGAAGCCCCACCCTCGAGGAGCGAACGGCGTCAGCCGTGAGCGAGTAGGGTGGGGAGGAAGTCACTGCTGTGGCGGTTTCCCGTCCGACTGCAGCTCGCCGACGACGGAGATCGACGCGTCGTCGAGATCGTGCTCCGCGCGGTCCGCGTCGCCGAATCCGGCGCTCACGACGCGCGTCAGCGCTTCCTCGACGCTCTCGTCGAGTTCGGTGATCTCCTCGGGTGCGACCTCGAGAACGAATCCCGTCGTGATGTTCGGCGACGTGGGCAAAAAGAGGAGGACCCGTCCGTCCGGCGAGGTGCGGCCCGTCTTGAACGCCGTCATCCGCAGTCCGCCCCAGGTATCGATCTTGACCGGCGTCTGGAGGGTGTCTCCCGTTCCGATCGTCGTCTCGGTGGCCGTCTTCGAGGCGTTGTAGACGACCCGGATGACGGGGACGCGGTTCGCCAGGTAGTCGACGATTCCCTCGAACACCTCGCCGGTCGTCGTCTCGGTCGTCTGGCCGATGGCGTACATCGCGAGCGCGAGAGTCGCGATGAACGCTAGCACGCGGAGGAAGCCGGCGAGTTGCTCGCGAGCGTACTCGCCAAGCCACGGGAGGAACACCTCGAGCGTCTCGGCGTTGAGCAGGATACCGGGCGTAAAGCCCGCGATGAACGAGTAGAGGGTGTAGACGATAAACAGCGTCACGAGGACGGGCCCGATAACGATGAGTCCGCGTCCGAAGTCCCCTTTCACCGAGTCCATTGCTCCACTCACAGCCTGAGTCTGGGGCCCCTCCTACGAGTAGATTGTGGACTCGTGGCGACCGAAACCGAACCCGCGTCGGAACGCCAGATTTTTGCGCGCCGACGGCAGAGGACGTCTATAGTCGCGTAGACGCCGCCACTCGCGAGCCACCGATCGACACTGGCTCGCCGGGTCGCCGACACGTCACGCGAGTACGCCACCGATGTTAACTACGAGCACCGTCGCCCGCGCCGGACTTGACGCGATCGCCCTGAAACCCGCCGAGTGTGACGTTTCGGCGGCCGAATCGCTCCCGGTCGAGACGATCGCGATCGACTACGAGGGACGTGACCATCTGCCCGCCCGCGAGACCCTGACGTCGCTCTCGAGCGACGCGAACGTGTTAGTCACGACGCCCGTCCGAGCCGACGGCTTCGACCCGCTGGGGGACGACTCGATCGCTGCGGGTCTCCCGGACGCAGTCGGGCGCGTTCTCGTCGCAGGCCACCCCGCCTACCTCACCGACGAGGAGCGGGATCGGGCCGTCGCGCCCCGCCTCGGTGCCGCCCTCGAGACCACGCCCGACGCCTGGGTCGGCACCGAAAGCGTCGAGCGGATCGCGATGGCGACCGGCGCGACCCAGTACGATCTGCTCTCGCGGACGACCCACCGAGAGCTCCGGGCACTCCGATCGGCCGGGTTCGAGGGCGATATCGCCGTCTACGCGCCGACGGTCCTGACCGACGACGAGGATCGCATCCTCGAAGCCGTCGGGGAGTACGTCTCCCGTCGACGGCCAGTCGAGCGGGCGCTGCCCGACGACGCCGCGATCGGTACGAGCGCAACCGGTCGCGCTCGAGCGATCCTGCTCGAGGCGGCCGACGACTACGCGCTCGCCGGCACGCCCGACGACGTCTGCGCACAAACCGACGCGCTGCGCGAGGCCGGCGCAACCACGGTCGTCGGCTACCCGGCGCAGGGGCTCGAGCCGTTTCTCGAGTAAGCCGCTGTCTGTTGGTCATCGCAAGTCGCTCGATCACCTCCATACGGCTGTGGAACGGAACAGATTGTAGCGAGTAGTAATCACTCGAGTACACATCGTGAATAGTGGGCGTTCGAATATGCTGCTCGTACTGGCGACGGGGATTGCCACGTCCTCCCCAACCGACTCGCTCGTTCACGAGTTCACTCGCTCATCCCTCGCGCAGCGTCGACGCGCGCCTCACTTGCTCGTTCGCCGCGCGTCAGCGCGCGCCACCGCACGAGGTTTAATCGGTTAGATTTCGACGATTCCCCCGCCGTCTCACGCGTCGAATCACCAACAGTATAAGTAACGGGGACGCCCAGCAGTGCGCATGTCACTGCTCGCCGAGCACACGACGACTACTGCAGCCGACGCCATAGATCGGGCCGAGGTCGCGGTGCTCCCGACGGGGAGTACCGAACAGCACGGCCCGGCGCTGGCGCTCGGTATGGACCACCTGGCCGCCGAAGCGTTCGCCCGGACGGCCGTCGATCGCGACGATGCGGTCGTCCTGCCGACGATCCCCGTCGGCGTCAGCGAACACCACCGTCAGTTCGACGGGACGTTGTACGTGACCGCAGAGACGTTCGAACGCTACGTCGAGGAGACCATCTCGAGTCTCGCCGCACACGGCGTCCGGAAGGCCGTCGTCGTCAACGGTCACGGCGGAAACTCGGGCGCACTTCGACGGGCCGCACGTACCCTGCGCGACGAGGAGACGGCGTTCGCCCCGCCGTGGAACTGGTGGGACAGCGTCGCGGACATCGCCGACGACCTGTTCGACGAGGAAGGCGGCCACGCGGACGCGATGGAGTCGAGCCTGCTCTGGCACCTCCGCGAGGATCTCGTCGATCCGGACGCGCTCGAGGCCGCCGAAGCCGGCGCGAGCGAGGCGTGGGGCGAGTCCGTCCACGGCGCTGCGCTCGGTTTCGATACGATCGATTTCTCCGAGAGCGGGGCAGTTGGGCGGCCGACGCAGGCCGACCCCGAGAAGGGTGCGCAACTGTTCGACGCCGGCCGAGACCAGTTACACGCGCTGCTCGACTGGCTCGTCGACCGACCGCTCGCGGACTGCTGGCCGCGTGATCACAAATGAGCGGAAATCACAACGGCGACGACCCCGAACTCGCCGTCGGCGCGGACGCCTTCGTCCAGTCGGGTGCCGGCCTCGAAATCGCCGTCGTCGGCGCGGGGGCCGTCGGCGCGACGACGGCTTACGACCTCGCGCGGGAGGGTGCCGACGTAACGCTGTACGAGAAGGGGGCAATCGCGAGCGGGTCGAGCGGCCGCGCGGCGGGCGTCTGCTACGACGCCTTCGCGGACCCGCTCGACGCCGAGATCGGGACCGACGCGATCGAGCGGTTCCGCGACCTCTCGGGCGACGACACCTTTCCGTTCGTCGAATGTCCGTACGTCTGGCTCGCCCGCGAGGGCGACTCGGAGCGCGCCGACGCGATCCGCGAGCAGGTCGGCCGGATGCAGGAGCACGGCATCGTCGCGCTCGAGGCCGATGCCGACGACCTCGCGGATCGATTTCCGTCGCTACGAACGGACGACGTCGAAGTCGCGGGCATCGCCGGCGGGGCGGGCTACACCGATCCCGCGACGTACACGGCCTGTCTCGCCGCCGCAGCGAACGGGGCCGGGGCGACGCTCGAGCCGGATACCCCGGTGCAGGTTCGCACCGATCCGTCGCGAGTCGTCCTCGAGGACGGCACCGAACGCGAGGTCGACGCGGTGGTCGTCACCGCCGGCGCACACACGAAACAGCTTGTGGCGGACGCCGGTATCCCGATCGCGATGAAACCCTACCGGGTGCAGGCGCTCGTCGCGAGCGGCGACCTCGCGGAGCCGATGTGTTACGACGCGACGGACTTCTTTTACTTGCGGCCCCATCCCGACGGCTTGCTCGTCGGCAATGGAACCGAATACGTCGAGGCCGATCCGGACGGCTACGAGCGCGACGCCAATCCCGACTTCGCCGAGGAGCTGCTCGCACGCGTCTCACACCGGCTCCCGGACGCGGATCTCGAACTCGAGCGGGCGTGGGCCGGCCTTTGTACGGCGACGCCGGATCGGGACCCGCTGGTCGGCGAGCTACGGGACGGCCTCTACGTCGCGACCGGCTTCCAGGGCCACGGCTTCATGCGCGCGCCGGCGATCGGTCAGCGACTCGCAGAACAGGTACTCGGCGACGACGGAATCGATGCGTTCGATCCAACCCGGTTCGACGGCGACGAGTCGTTCGAGATCGTCGACGGGATGGCGATCGAGTCGGAACCGTAATTCGAAGGTGAAACAGAGCGGAGACGACTCAGTCGTCGACGGCGATTTCGTCCGCTTCCGGCGTCGACGCAGGTTCGGAGTCGGCGTCGTGCTCCGATTCTTCCGTCTCGATCGAGGAATCTTTCGGAATGTCGATGCGCAGCGTGCCGGTTTCGGTCAGCGTGGCCTCGCCGGCATCGGGATCGACGACCGCGTCGTTCGGCAGTTCGGCCTCGCCGTCGAGTTCCATTCCGCGGCCGGGGAAGCGCATCTCGTAGCCGTCGCGGAACTGGCGGAACCGCTCGATTCGGATCTTGACGTTTCCTTCCAGATAGCGGACCTGTACGTCGTCGGGTTCGGCACCCGGCGCGTCGAAGACGACCTGATAGCTCGTCTCGTTCTCGAGGACGTCGACGGGCAGCGAGCGGTGTTGCTGGACGCGTCCGTTCGCGCGGCCGACCTGTCGGTAGAGGGCGTTACCGATCGACTTGCGGAGGTTGCTGGGGCTCATGGGGCGTCACCTCTGAATGCGGGGCTGGAGACCGCAACGGAGACCGTGAGGAGGGTCGAGGACATGGCTTACCATCGGCTACACTAGCCCCATTCATATCTCTTTTGATAGAACAAAATAAACGTCTGACGAGTTCCGCGTTCACGAAACTGCGGCGGCGGCGGGAAGCTACAGTTCGACCTGCTCGAGACAGTCGCTTCCCCCACAAACCGGACACGAGAGGTCGGTCACCTCGAGGTCGTCGGGCTTGTCGTACGTGTAGTGGTTCTCGAACAGGTCGAGAAAGCAGTCCTCCGCGGTGCAGACGAGTTCCTCCGTCGGTGGCATACCCTCTCTTGGGTCACGACGACTATCAACGTCCGGGTTACGGAACCATCGGTTCGACGGTACTGGCTTCGGCTACTCGCTGCGGGTCGCCCGTACGAACTACAGCCGCGAGCAGCGAGCGGTTCATCGACGACGACCCTGGGGTGGACACGTTCGTTCGGTGTAGTCACCGTTTTACCACTCGAGGCGCTACCCGACGTCATGACTGACCCCGAGACGCTGTCGGTAACGATCGTCGACGGCTACGTCGACGAGCCCGCCCACTTCGGGGTGCCGCCGTACATTTCGACGTATCCGCGATACGCGGCCGGCGCGCTGATCGATGCGGGGGTGCCACGCGAGCAGATTACGTACCACACGATCGATCGGCTTCGCGACGAGCCGGACTACTGGCGGGACGTCGACGAGGCCGACCTGCTGATTTATCTGGGCGGGATGACCGTCCCCGGTAAGTACGTCGGTGGCACGCCCGCCGAACCGGACGAAGTGCGAAAGATGGCCTGGACGGCGGGCGGCACGAGCCTGATGGGCGGCCCCGTCAAGTTCGGCGTCGGCGACGAGAACGCCGGCGCGACCGAGACCGAACGGCAGGATCTGGACTTCGACTTCGTCGCCAAAGGCGACGTCGAGGCCGCGGTCTACGACCTCGTCGAGAGCGGTCTCGAGGGATTCAACAATCGGATGCGCGACGTCGACGAAGTGTCGCGGTGGGCCCAGGAGGGGGCGTTCATCGTCGAGCAACACCCGAACCATCCGGATCACCTCATCGCGGAACTCGAGACCTCGAGAGGCTGTGCCTACCGCTGCTCGTTCTGTACGGAGCCGCTCTACGGCAACCCGACGTTCCGGCCGCCGCCGTCGGTCGTCGGCGAGGTCGACGCCCTCTCGGACTACGGCGTCAAACACTTCCGAATCGGCCGGCAGGCCGACATCCTCGCCTACGGCGGCGACGGCGAGGCGCCGAACCCCGACGCCCTCCGACAGCTGTACAGCGGCATCCGAGAGGTCGCACCCGACCTCGAGACGCTCCACCTCGACAACATGAACCCGATCACGATCGTCGAGTGGCCCGAGGCGAGCCGCGAGGGGATCCGGATCATCGCCGAGCACAACACGCCCGGTGACACGGCCGCGTTCGGGCTCGAGTCGGCCGATCCCATCGTGCAGGAAGAGAACAACCTGAACGTCACCGCCGAGGAGTGTTTCCAAGCGGTCAAGATCGTCAACGAAGAGGCGGGCTGGCGACCCGAGGAGCGCTCGGAGACTGAGGGAGTGGACAACGGTCCGCCGACCCGACTACCGAAACTCCTGCCCGGAATCAACCTCTTACACGGTCTCAAGGGCGAGCGCGAAGAAACCTACGAACGAAATCGTGAGTTCCTCCAGCGCGTCTACGACGAGGGCTACATGCTCCGGCGGATCAACATCCGGCAGGTGATGGCCTTCGACGGCACCGACATGAGCGATACGGGAGCCGAAATCGCAAACGAGCACAAACAGCTGTTCAAGCGGTACAAGACGCGGGTCCGCGAGGAGATCGACCAGCCGATGCTCGAGCGCGTCGCCCCGCCCGGCACCGTCCTCCCGAACGTCCACCTCGAGTACCACCAGGACGGCAAGACCTTCGGCCGCCAACTCGGCACCTACCCGCTGCTCGTCGGCATCCCGGGCGAGCGCGAACTCGAGCGGACGATCGACGTCGCCGTCGTCGATCACGGCTATCGCTCCGTCACCGGCGTCCCTTATCCGCTCGATCTCAACGACGCGTCGATGGACGAACTCACCGCCATCCCCGGAATCGGGGACCGAACCGCGGGCGACATCGTCATCAATCGCCCCTACGAGACCGTTGCGGACGCCGACCTCGAGACCCAGTTCGATCTCTCGCAGTTCGTGACGGCACGCGGTCTCGAGCACGCGCGGTGATCGACGCCTCAAGCGTCTCCGTTCGGCTCTCTCGAGCCGATTCGGTCCCTTTTTCGGGTGTGTGTTATATGTTGCCGTCCGACATCCGTACTTTCTTTCAACTGTTCAGACGCCCGATCTGTCGGTAGTTCTATTACGAATGAGCATAAGAGGTGAAATCGAGGGTCTACTGTGGAAATATCTGAAAAACTCCTGTGTCTGTTCAGTGCGGACGTTTCAGCAGAGGAGGATCGTTACGTCATCGAAGTACCACGTCAAGAGGTCGAAACCGGCGACATCGACCCGGAAGAAGTGTATCGAGTCGCACTCATCTCACGGGAGGAGTCGACCGAGACCGAGGAGACGACGGCCCAGCCACAGACGGCACCGTCCGAACCGCAGCCACCGGTCGACGTCGGCGAAACGCGCTACGTCGAGATCGAAGACATCGGGAAACAGGGGGACGGTATCGCTCGCGTCGAACGCGGCTACGTCATCATCGTTCCCGGCGCCGACGTCGGCGAGCGCGTCAAAGTCGAAGTCACCGAAGTCAAATCGAACTTCGCCGTCGGCGAGATCATCGAGGAAACGTTCTAACCGATCAGTTATCCGGGTTTTCGAGCGGTCTGCGGTCACGCTCGACCCCGGTCCGTGTTAGCTCCCCGAGAGACGTCGTCAACGAAGAGTTGGTGTTGCAGTGGCGTCGTCCGAACGGTCCTATTAGTGCTCGTTCACGTCGAGGGCTGCGGCGACGAGACTCGATTGTCCCCGTCGCAGCAGATCGGAGACGGTCGAAACCGCGCAGTCGAGTCGATCCGCGATGTCCTGAAGCGTCGCCGTCCGCGGAATTTCGTAATAGCCGAGCTCCCAAGCGACCTCGAGCGCTCGTCGTTGATCGACCGTGAGCGGAGCGTGTGCGATCTGCGGGACGGAGCCGACGGAGATCACGTCGACCGTCAACTCGTCCGGGATCTCCTCGCGGAGCTCCCGAAAGTCGCTGGACGTGGTCACGAGCGAGACGACCATTCGCCGGTCGGGCAGGTACTCTATCGGCGGGATCACCGCGAGCGTCTCGCGTTGAAACGCCGCCGCGAGCGCTCGGTTGTACGCATCCAGTTCGTTTCTCAGATAGGAGTAACAGCCGTCGTCTCCGTCCGAATAGATCTCGTACTCGTCGATATCGAGCTCCGTCCGGAGCGCCGATTCGTACACGTCCGGGTCGCCTTCCACGTAGTTGATCGTCGTTTCGATCCCGTCGGTGATCGTGACGTACAGAATCAGCTCTCGAGACACCGCTGGAGCGGTACAGACGAGCGAGTGGATCGGATGGATCGTCGTCTCCGTGTGCGTAATCGCGACCCGAATGGCGTTCATTGCGTTCGGCCTCGTCCGTCCCTGCTATCTCGGCGAGGCCACTTATATAATTGCGAAACGATTCGTCCCAACAGTTTGGCGGGGCCGAAGCAGTGGTTTGAACGATGGCACGGAACGGAACGTCGGAGAACTCGACACCGTCGACCGACGAATTGCTCGAACTGCTCGGTGATCGGTACGCTCGTCGGGTCCTTCGGACGATACTTGACGAACCGATGGCCGTGCAGCAGATCGTCGAGACCACGGGAATCTCGAAGCCGACGGCGTATCGGCGCCTCGACCAGTTAGAGCGGGCGGGACTCGTCGCGTCGAAGCTGCTGCTCGACGCTGGCGGGAACCACTACAAACAGTACTGGACGACGCTCGAGAGCGTGACCCTTCGGATCGGTGAAGACGGGGTAACGACGACCGTCCGAACCGACCGTACGCAGCGGAGCCGGGAACGCAGGCTATCGTAACGATCGAAGTCGGTTGCAGACCGAATCCAGGGTCGGCGTTCGGTCGGATGTATACCGGTTGAACGGGCGTCGTCCAAGGATGTGTACCGACCACATAGCCACCGTCCGAGGAGATGTACCAACCGCCAGCCGCGACGCGCCGCCAGCTCACGTCCTCGGAATCGTATCCCGGAACGTCTCCGGATCGTCGTGGAAACAGTCGCCGACGACGACGGCGTCCGCGCCGGCCTCGAGGATTTCCGTCGTCTTCTCCTGACTGTCGATGCCACCGCCGTAGAGGAGCGTGGTGTCCTCGAGATAGCGCGCCGCGGCTTCGACATCTTCGGGACCGCCGTAGCGGCCGGAGTACTCGACGTAGAAGATCGGGAAGCCGTAGAACGCCTCCGTCGCGAGCGCGGCGCCGGCGACTTCCTCCGGTGTGTAGGTAGCCTCGACCCCCGACGTGGTCGCCGCCGCGGAGTCGAGGTGCTGGACGACGTAGCCCTCGCCGATCAGGCTCGTCGTGAGTTCGGCGATCGCGTCGACGCCCTTGGACGCGACGAAATCGCCGACGACCGGAAGTCCGGCCCCGAGGAGTTCCTCTGGCGTGCGTCCGACCTCGGTGAAGAGATCGACGTGTTTGCCGACGAAATGCTCTCGGTCGCCGTTGTAGACCGCCGGAACGGCGACGAAGTCCGCAGCGTCGATCGTCTCTCGCGAGACGTGGTCCGAACTGTACGGCTCCTGAAAGACGGGTGTCGAGGGATGTGCGTCGTCGATCGCTCGGATCGCCTCGAGCGTGTTCGCCTCCGTGACGTCGTCGGAGCCGCCGACGATCACCAGATCGGTTCCCTCGAGCACGTCGAGAGCATCCGGTAACGGCTTCGCGGGATCGACTTTCGTGATGTGGGTCACCCCGTCCCAGTCGAGTGTCATGCAGAGGCCTTCGAAGAACGGTCTCAACTCCCTGTCGGTTTCGCGGTCGGTCGGAGGTCGGTCCCCGTTGGGTGACGATTCAGTCGTCGAGCGGCGTCCCGTCGATCCGTTTCGCCCCCTCGGAGTCGTGGACGACGACCTCGCCGGGGTCCGGTGGGGCGGGCTCGTACGTCTCTCGGACGGCGATGGCTTCCTCGATCTCTCGCACGGCGCGTTCTTTCAGCGCGCGAGCGAGGTCCTCGGCGTCCTCGCGGGCGATGGCTCGACCGAGCCCCTCGCACTCGTGGGCGCGGACGACGCCTTCCGTATCAACGGCTTCGCCCATCGGCTGGCTGGTTCCGGCCAGTGCGACGCTGAAGGGGTAGGTCTGACAGATCAGTGGTCGATCGTCGTGGGCAGCGCAGGCCCCGGTTCCGTCCTCATCCTCCTCGTAGAAGGTGCAGTCCCCACAGCTGTCCGTCTGGAGCGCCCACTCGAATGTCTCGCCCTCGAGGTCGCCGTTTTCGGTCTCCGACAGGCCGTACGGCATCGGGCGGGCGACGTCGCGCCAGTCGTACTCGCCCTCGTAACCCTCGCTATCTCGCGGTTCCACCGTCTGCTCGCGGCTCGACGAGGCGCTCACACGGTCCGAGGGACTCTCGGAGTCCCTCGCTACTTGATTGTCCGCGGCCCGTTGGGCCGCGCTTGCCTCGAGGTCGCGAACCTCGTCCGGAAACACCGTCGCGGTGTGTTCGTCCTCGCCGTGGCCCTTGCAGCAGGCCCCACAGCGGGTACACTCGAAGCCGATCGACTCGATGGCGTCCGCGAGGTCGTCGACGGCGAGTTGGCGGGCCTCCTCGAGTTCGGCCTCGAGCGATTGCATACCGGATACTCCCTGCGAGGGCAGAAAAGGCAGTCGCTCCCTCGCCGTTCATACGGTTTACTGTAAGTCATTTCCGGCGCAACCGCCGCCCGGATCGCGGTTGCGCCGGTAAATCGTTACAGTAATCCGTATCAGTCGGTCCGCGCGGCCGGCACCGATCGCTCGCCGTCCCACCGGACGCGTCCCTCGACGTCGAGTTTCTCGAGGTGGGCAACGACCGTCGCGCGGGCGAGATCACGGACCCCCGAAAGATCCTTTTCGTAGGCCGTATCGAGGATCTCCTCGAGCGTGTGCCCACCGGAGTCGACGGCCTCGAGAATCTTCCCTTCCCGGCGCTTTCGGTGGGTGAGCAGTCGCTCGAGGGTTTCGCGTGGCGCGTCGATGTCCGGCCCGTGACCGGGATGGAGCGCCGGCGGGTCGGCCGCCCAGAGACGACGCAGGGTCGTCACGTAGGCGCGCATGTCGCCCTCCGGCGCGCCGACGACGACGCTGCCCTCGCGGACGGCACAGTCACCGCACAGGATCGGCCCGTCGCGGCCGGCCTCGAGGGCCACGTGGTCGGGGGCGTGTCCGGGCGCGTCGAGGACGCGAACGCGGTCGTCGCCGAGCGGAATCGTCGTCCCCGGAGAAAACGTTCGATCGGGAGCGACGCCGGTCGCCTCGCGGAACCGGTCGACGCGGCCGTATCGCGCCCAGACCGTCGCGTCCGTCTCTGCGGCGTACGATTCGACGGCGCCGACGTGGTCGGGATGGGTGTGCGTGACGAGCACGTGTTCGACGCCGCGGTCGCGAACCAGCCGGTCGAGTTCGTCGGTCCGCGCCGCGGGGTCGACGAGCATCGCGGAGTCGTCGCCGAGCAGGTAGGCGTTGGTCGCCCCGCCCGGTGCGCGCGTCGCGACCGGAATCGCCAGTCGGGTGAGATGCATATCTCGAGCGTTGCAGCGGGCGAAAAAGTGTGTGTCGACAGGTCGCTCGAACTGACGCCGGCGGACCACCCCCATCCGTACCCCCGTACAGATGTGGACCGGGCTGCCAGGCGGTCAGTGTTTGAGGAAGTAAACCTGTTTGCGCGCGTCGCGGAAGCTGTATCGGGAGCCGACGAGACCGACGTCCTCGAGGCGATTGAGCGCGTAGCGGACGGTTCGGTCGGGCAGGAGCGACTCCTCGGCGAGCTGGCCCTGCGAGAGCGGCGAGTCGGTCTCGAGCACTTTCGCGACCAGTTTCGCACTCGGCGGCAGGTCACGGAGACGGTCGCGGTATTCGTCCTCTGAGAGGGTTTCTTCGGCAGCACCGGCACGGTCCTCGGCTGTACTCATGCTCATACCTACCACAGCGGAATGGCCAGTGGTAAAGCTTCCCTATATGTAGATACGAATAGTCCAGTTTGTATAAGGAGTATGAATGAGGTATTAACACAGAACGTGCATCCCGCCGCAGTCTTCCGATTGTAGTTATATACTGGGTCGCTCGGAGTCGATTCCCCGGCGAGCGAGTGTCCGTCAGTCACCGTCACTGGACTCTCAGTTCGAGGATCAGTTCCGACGAATCGTCGACACCGCTGGCTCGATTCGGGTCGGCACCTGCGTGTCCACTCGCCGATAGACTCCAGTATCGTTTTATCCTCCGGCTACTGTAGTTGCGCCCAGTGTGAAAGGACAGGAGTGGTACCAGGCCGACGACGTCGCCGAGGAGTACGACGACAAGCGATTCTCCCAGGGCGGACAGCTGATCGACCGCCGGGAGAAAGCAGCCGTCCTCGAGGCCATCATGCCCGTCGAGGACCGGAACATCCTCGAGATCGCCTGTGGTACCGGGCGGTTCTCGGTGATGCTCGCCGAGCAAGGCGCCGACGTCGTTGGACTCGATATTTCGGCGGCAATGTTACAGCAGGGCCGGAAGAAGGCCCAGAACGTCGAACTCGAGGGGACGCTCGAGTTCTTGCGAGGTGACGCGGGACGGCTTCCGTTCCCGGACGACCACTTCGATACCGTCGTCGCGATGCGGTTTTTCCACCTCGCGGACGATCCGAAGGCGTTCTTAGAAGAGATGCGTCGCGTGTCGCGCGAGCAGATCGTCTTCGACACGTTCAATCGGTTCAGTTCGCGCAGTATCTACAACTGGGCGCTGCCGATGGGGTCGCGACTCTACTCGAAGAGCGAAGTCGCCGTCTTGCTGGCCAAGACGAACCTGACCCTGGTCGACGTCGAAGACGATTTCATCGTCCCCTACGGCTTCTACCGGTCGATTCCGAACGTGCTCGCCTCACCGATCCGGACGATAGACGAGACCATCGGAAAACTGCCGGTCACCGACCACCTCGCGTCGGTCTCCTACTGGAACACGCGGGTTCGCTGACGGCTACCTGCAGTCGTCGGCGGCCCTGTCTCGGGTTTTCCCAGCCGTTGGGTTCTCTCTCGAAGCCACGTGTTTCTCGTTCGCGACGTGTGAACGACTTGAGACGATGCAGTGATCGTCACTCGGCGGGAAACCCCCCTGTTTTTACTACCGACGAACGCTACCACAAGGTATGGAGCTCTCGGTGGTGGTATCGACGCTCAACGACCGGGAGCAGTTAGTATCGTGTCTCGACGCACTCGCGAAGCGAGCACCGCCGTCGACGGAAGTCATCGTCGTCAACGGACCGTCCTCCGACGGGACGACCGGCGTCGTTCGCGACCGCACCGACGTGGACGTGCTCGTCGAAATCTCCGAGCGAAATCCCAACGTCTCGAGAAACGCGGGTCTCGGAACGGCCACCGGCGACGTCGTCGCCTTCCTCGATGGCGAGTACGCGATCGAACACAGCTGGTACGAGGCCGTCGAACGATTGATCGCCGACGGCACGGACGTCGTCACCGGCCCCGTCACGGGCGGCGGCACCGATTACGAGCTTCGAAAGCCACGATCCATCAAGGGTCGCAGCGTCACGCACTTCGACGGCGACAACGTCGCGTTCGACCGGACCGTCCTCGAGGCACTGGACGGATTCGACGAGTACCTCGAGGTCGACGGCGAGCGGGACTGCGCCCACCGCGTGGCCGGTCTCGGCTTCGACGTCGCCTGGGACGCGGAGATGGCCGCCAGATGTGAGGTCGGGACCGACGGCGGACGGACCGACCCCGACTGGGGAGGGACCTACCGCTCGCTGTCCTATCGACTCGCGAAGAACTACGGACCGCGACCGACGGTTCTCGGCCGAACCGTCGGGAGCGCGCTCCGCGACGGGTTCGCGAGCATTCGCGGCGTCGTCGCGGGAGAGGAGAAGCCGACCGGGTGGGTCTCCAACGGTACCGACGTCGTCAGCAACGCGGCCCGCGGCCTGGGTGACGGCCTCCGCGCTCGCTACGCCGACCGGTCGGCACAACGAAACCCGAACGGGCTGTCAGTGCGTCACGACCGGGCGGTGCAGTTGTACGATCGCCGCGAGGAGTAAGCCGCGCTGTCGCTGAGTGCTCACTCGCCGCGAAACGTCGGCTCTCGATCCTCGAGTCGCGCCTCGAACCCCTCGCGGTAGTCGTCGGTGTCGTCCAACTCGTACCCTAACTGCCGTTCGTAGGTCAGTCCCTTCTCGAGGGGCATCTCGAGGGCGGCATTGAGCGCTTGCTTGGCATTTCGAAGGCCGAGGGGAGCGTTGTCACAGAGGTCGTCGGCGAACGCCTTCGCCCGCTCGTCGACGACGTCGGCGTCGACGACTTCGTGAACCAGTCCCATCTCGGCGGCGTCCTCGGGGTCGACGAACTCGCCAGTCATGACGATCTCCTTCGCGTTCGAGAGGCCCACCAGTCGCGGCAAGCGCTGGGTCCCGCCGCCGTGCGGAAAGGTGCCGAGTTTGACCTCGAGCAATCCGTACGTCGCCTCGCGGCCGATAATCCGGAAGTCACAGGGGAGCGTGAGTTCGAACGCCCCCGCGGGCGCGGCGCGTTTGATCCCGGCGACGACAGGTTGACGGGTCTCTTCGATCGTCTCGAGGAGTTCGGGAAAGACGTCGCGATCAATCTCGGAGTCGGGTTCGACTCGGTTGCGCATCATCTCGAGGTCCATGCCGGCACAGAGGACGGGCCCCTCGCCGAGCAACGTCACCGCGCGAACGTCGTCGTTCGCGTCGACTCGCTCGAAGGCCTCGATCAGATCGCGCATGAGATCGACCGTCATCGCGTTTCGCTTGTCGGGCCGCGAGAGATAGACGTCCGCGCGCGTCTCGTTCCAGTCGATCGCCGCGAGTCCGGTGCCGATGGAATCCATGTCCGTTCGGTTAGCCGCCAGTCACGTAATAGTAGCTGCTGAGATGGAACTGTCACCCGAAGCCCCTTGCCGAACGCTCAGTACAAATAAAGGCGTTACCGACCGGACCACGTACGGTGGCGCGCGCTGAGCCGCGGTGAACCGCGGCTCGAAGATGTGCGAGGTCGTCGCGAGTAGTGCGGGATCTCCGATCCCGCATACCATGCGAACGGGCGCTTCGCGCCCGTGAGCGGATGCCACGAGCGACTGCGTGGAAGACGCTTGCGTCTTCCAATGGATGAGCGAGCGCCTCTAGCGCGAGCGAATCGGCTGGGGAGGACGTGGAACTCATTGCCGCCAGCGACAGCAAACCGCTCGTTCTCGTCAAACCCCGTTAGAGCGGATCGACTACCCCTCGAGCACTTCGTAGGAGACGTCCGCGTCTCGAAGCGTATCGGTTACCCGGCCGACTTCGTTGGTGGTGGCGACCGCGGCCACCTCGAGACCGCGTTCGGCGCCCTCGGCGGCGACCTCGCCGGCCGCGAACGGGACGGTCGGATCGCTGCCGGCCTGGCGGCAGGCGACGACGGCCTCGACGCCGGCGGCGACGACGAGATCGGACTCCGCACAGTGCTCCGAGAGCGTTGCCGAGTCGACGGCGCGACTCCCGCCGGTGCGAACCGCGGGGATCTGCAGAACGGTGACGGAGCCCGGCTCGAGCTCCATGACGCCCTCGAAACTCGTGACGCCGACGTCGGTGCCGGCCTCGGCGTCGGTCGTCGCGACGCCCGTCGCCGGCCCCTCGCTGTTGGGGGTCGCGTGGAGCAATCCGTCTCGAACCGAGAGCGTGACGGTGTCGCCCTCCGCGATGTCGTCGGTCGCGATGTAGGCCGCCTCGCTCATCGCCCCGAGCACGTCGCCCGTGACGTGGTCGGCGAACCGGCGCACGTCGTCGGCGGTCCGAAAGAGCAAGTCGACGCCTTCCGGCGTGACGCGGTAGCGCGAACGACCCTCCTTTTCGACGAGGCCGTCGTCGACGAGTTCGCGGATGTACTCGCTGACGGCCTGACTCGTCACGCCGACTTCCTCGGCGATCTCTCCCTGGCTGACGGCGGGCTGGCGCTCGGCGATCTGGACGAGGATCCGAAACCGCGTTGCGGCCCGCTTGTTATCGAGGACGTCGACCATGCGTCGATAATTCGGCGAGCGCCTCAAAAAGGTACCCGGTCTCGGCGATCCGCTCTCGGCGGGCTGATTCGGACCGTAAAGAGGGAGAGGCCGCGAGAACGTGGAATCTGACGGCGGATTGCTCTCGTCCGAAGAAGGATGTGATACTCCCGACCGGTGAAGGGTGTGCAAGCGACGTTCATATGCGAGCGCGACCGCACTGAGAGATACGGAGTAGCGATCGATCCCCTCCATTGGACGGCGCTTCGATCCCCAACGGTCCCCCTTCCAGACGGAGAGCAGACGAACTCATGCATCGACGAACAGCCCTCGCGGCGATCACCGGCGCTAGCCTGTCCCTCCTCACGGGGGGCGCTACCGACTGGACCGCCACACCGCCTGCCGGTGTCGACGAACCCCTGACCGACGACACCATCGGTCCGGCCGATGCGACCGAACGGGCGGCGACCGACCTCGAGAGCGGCGTTTCCTTCGAGGGGGAGGTAGTCGAGGTCGTCGAGTGCGGCCGGACCTGCCGCGAGGCCACTACGACGCTCACCAACACCGGCACCGACGATGCGACTGCCGTTCAGGTCGCCGCCACCGTCGTCGCCGGCGAAACGCTCGTCTGGGAGACCGACGAGGAGATCGGACGCCTCGAGGCCGGCGAAACCGTCACTCGGACCCAGCGGATCGATATCGACGTCGTGAGCGCTCTCGCGATCGAAAACAACGACCGAACGGTCACGATCACGACGACGATCACGTCGGCACAGCGGACGGAACAGTTCGTCACCGAGACGAGGGTGTAGTCCGGTGGCAACGCATCTCCAGTAGACTAATTACCCTCCACTCGAGCCAAGAGTACGTGGGCTGGGCTGCGGTTGACACACCATTATCACACACCACTGCGGTCCCAGCGCCCACACCGCGACTTCGATGCGGGAATCACAGCTAGCCGTCGGTATCGACCGAGCAGCGTTCCCGCTGTAGCGTAGTATATCGGTGTTGATGATAGTCTTTAACCCGATACGATTTGGCGGTGGCGGACGATCGAGCCACCGCTCCGTCCGGTGAAAATGACGACAGTATCGCCGTCTTCGGTGACGAGGCCCGACAGCTGTACTGATCGGACGTGATAACGAAGCTATTGCGTCGAACTCGAGGCCTGAACCTCGGTCTCTCCGGCGGTAATCGGTCTGAGAAGTCGACGAAGCAGCGAGTAACAACAGCCGAAGACGAACCCGAAGACGAGTAGACCGATCAGACTCTGCCAGTGAAGATACGGAAACGGCCGCGAAAGCTCGAAGAACCGCTGCATCCAAAGCGGGAGGGCGACGACGATTCCGAACAACCAACCCACGACGGCGACCAGCATGCCGACCGAGATCCCGGCGACCGGATCGGTCGCCCGCATGGTTTCGTCCGCCAGCGCGATGATCGCCGCAATGCCCGCGCCGGTGACGATGCTCCACGCGAGCAGTAGCGTTGCCCCCGCGCGGGCGCTCTCGCGACCGTACAGCGTGGCGATGGACTCGAGCCGGTTCGTCGCGTACAGCCCGGCGCCGAGGGCGGCCCCGGCGATCAGGGCCGCGAGCCCGACGCAGACGATGGCCGCGACGAACTGGGTGCCCCGCGACCCGCTCGTGGATCCGTTCCTACTCCCCGCGGCCGTAAACACGGTGACCGCGACCAGAAAGAGGAGTATCGATCCGACGATTAATTCGAGCGTCATCCCGGTAAGCGCCGGCTGATCGAGCGTATAGTGGAACGCGAACAGGTCGGCCCACCGCGAATCGTGGAGGGACTCGAGGGTGCGATCGAGGACGGGAGCGACGCGATACGCGTCCGGCGCGAGCCCCCAGAGCCCGCCGCCGAGGATCAGCAACAGTTGATACCGACGGACGCTCTCGAATCGGAGCGCCAACGGCGCCGTCAGCAGGAGGAGGAGTGACGCACCGACGAGGAAGTGGACGATAGCTGGGGCCATGCAGTCGAAGTGAAGCGACCGTACGCCGGGGAACTCCTTTAGTAGCCTCGCCGTACAGCGCTCGAGCGGCGGTGGATTCTCGAGACGCGTGCTCGAATAAGACTCTGCGATCGATACGTATCGTGTTCGGTTAGCGATCGCGATCGACCGTCTCACCGGGCAGCGTCGTCGCGCCGGTGTCGAGTTTCAGTCCGGGTGAGAGACTCGAGTTGATCCCCGTCTTCGCGCCGTCACCGGCGACGACGCCGAACTTTCGCCGTCCGGTCGAAACCCGCTCGCCCTTGACGGTGAACTCGATATCCCCGTCGTCGTGGCGGAGGTTCGCGACGTTCGTCCCGGCACCGAAGTTGACGTCCCGGCCGAGGATGCTGTCGCCGACGTAGGAGAGATGGCTGACCGAAGCGTCTCGAGAGAGCACGCTGTTTTTCACCTCCGCGGCGTGGCCGACTTTCGCCCCCTCGTCGATCAGGGTCGCCCCGCGGACGTAGGCGTTGGGCCCGACGGTCGCGCCCGAACGGATCAGCGCCGGTCCCTCGACGACGACGCCCGGCTTCACCGTCGCGCCGTCTTCGACGACCACGTCGCCTTGCAGGTGGGCGTCCTCGCTCACGTCGCCGTCGATCCGGCGCTCGAGATCGCCGATCTTCCACTCGTTGGCCTCGAGCAGTTCCCAGGGTCGGCCGACGTCGAGCCAGCGCTCGAGCGTGACGGGCGTGACGTCGAACTCGTCGATCACGCGAGCGACGACGTCCGTAATCTCGTGTTCGCCGCGCTCGCTTTCGGGGACCTCGAGCCATTTTTTGGCCTCCTCGGGAAAGGCGTAGGCCCCGGCGTTGGCGAGGTTCGTCGGTGGATCGGCGGGTTTCTCGACGATACCGGTGACCGAGTCGCCCTCGGTGCTGAGGACGCCGTAGTTGCGTGGCTCTGCGACTTCGATAGCACAGATGGCCGGACACTCGGTAAAGAGCCGATCGATCGCCGCGGGATCGTACAGGTTGTCGCCGTTCAGGACGGCGAACGGACCCTCGATGTGCTCGCGGGCCGTGTTGACGGCGTGGGCTGTCCCCGCCTGTTCGGTCTGAACGGCGTAGCTGACGGGAACGCCGCGATACTCCGCGCCGAAGTAGTCCCGAACCGTGTCGGCTTCGTAGCCGATCACGAGGACGATTTCGTCCGCTCCGGCGTCGACCGCGGCGTCGATAGTGTGGGCCACGAGCGGCCGGTCCGCCACCGGCAGCATCGGTTTCGGAACCGAATCCGAGAGTGGTCGAATGCGCGTGCCCTGACCCGCCGCGAGAACGACTGCTTTCATGTGTTTGGCTGTTCCACGAACCGTCGGATAAGCGATTCGCCTCCCGGAGCCGACATTCCTTCCATTCCTGACAGCAATCGGCCGGGTGTTCCGGTCGAGAAAACGCGACTCCCGATTTATAAGGTCGGATTGCTGAAGTGAGACTGAGAAGCGATGAAGCGAGTACACGTTTCGACAGTAGTCGTCGCCCTCCTGCTGGTCACCGCCGGCTGTCTGGGCGCGGTGGGATCAGGAGACGACGACACGAGCGTCGACGACGATGTCGAGGAGGACCTGCCCGACGAGGAACTACCCGACGAGGAACTACCCGATGCGGACGCGCTGCTCGAGGCCGCACTCGAAGCCGAATCGAACGTGGAGACCGTCCAAGGGATCCAGACGACGACGATGGACGACGGAACGGAGACCGTCACGACGACCCAGGAGGTCTGGGAACGAGGGCCGGATCAGTACCGGGCTGATATCGTCGAAGCAGACGAGCCCGAGCCCATCGACGTGATTGTATCCGACGGTTCGACGGTCTGGATGTACGACGCGGACGACAACGAGGCCGTCCGAATGGAGTTCGAATTCGATCTGGAGGACCAAGAGGCGTTGAACGACGGCTTCGTCGAGGCCTTCACGACCGGTACGAACGCGTCGGTCGAGGGAACCGATATCGTCGCGGACCGAGACGTCTACGTCCTCGAACTCACCGGCGACGGCGACGACGCGCTCTACGAATCGGCGACGCTCTGGATCGACCAGGAGACCGACTACCCCGTGAAACAGGAGATCACGCCCGCAGTCGGTGAGTCGGTGACGACGACCGTCGCGTTCGATGAGGTTGCCTTCGACGAGGATATCGACGACGAGGTCTTCGCGTTCGAACCGCCAGCGGACGCCGAGATCAGGAACCTCGAGGAACTCACGCCCCAGCAGTACACTGATGTTGACGCCGCCGATGCCGACGTCCCGTTCGATCTCCCCCGCCCGGACGTTCCCGCCGAGTACACGCTCGAGAGCGTCCTAGCCGGAGAGAACATGGTGGGCTGGAGCGCGACGCTGCAGTACGCGGACGAAGCGGGCTCGTTCCTGACCGTTGGCGTCGCCGACGAGGCTCAGGATCCCGTCTTCGAACCCGACAGCGACCCCGTCGAGATCGGCGACGTCGACGCGACGATCCGAGAGGCCACCGAGACGAGGACGATCATCGAGTGGGAAGACGACGGACTCAGCTACACCGTCAGCGGCGAACTCACGGCGGACGAACTGATCGACGTGGCCGAGTCGATCGTCGACTGATCGCGCTACCCTGAAAACGTTTTTCGACGACACGGCGCCGGTACCGGCAGCCGGTAGCGAGACGAAACAGCCGCTGTGTGGCAGTTCTCGGGGAGTCAGTATGTGATCAGCGAGAGGATCAACACGCCCTCGAAAATCAGGAAGGCGCCGATCGCTTTGAGCGCTCGCCGACCGAAGGCGCTCAGCTGATCCTTCGCGAACATGCCGAAGAGCGCCAGTTTGAACACCGTTCTGGGAAATAGGTAGACGAACACGCCCGCAATCGCTACCGCGACGCCGACTCCTTCGATTATCCCCATGGGTCGGCTGATCACGCCTCGAGACTTTGGTTTTGACCCGTTACGGCTGATAGGGAGAGGCTACGTAAGCGCCCGACGCACGGTAGTGCTCGACTGATCGCGGCCCGGTCGCTCCGTTCGGAACGGACGACGGGAGCGTTTCGGGCGAGGACGGCGAGCGACGAGTCAGCACTGAGTCGCAGTCGTCCGCGCTCAGTCCTCGCTCGTCGTGATATCGGCCGACAGTCCCTGGGCCATCTCGATCTCTTTCGAGTTGTTCAGCGTCCAGGCGGTACGTTCGGTGACTGCCTCGATGGCTTCGCGCGCGCTCGGGTAGCCGTTGCCGGACTTCTTGACGCCGCCGAACGGCAACTGGACCTCCGCGCCGATACACGGCAGGTTCGCGTACGCGAGCCCGAGGTCGGCCCGGTCGCGGAAGGCGTTGAGTTGGCGGTAATCCTCCGAGATGATCGCCCCGGCGAGTCCGTACGGCGTGTCGTTGTGGATCTCGAGCGCGCGGTCGATCTCTCCCTCGTACTCGACGAGGGCGACGTGCGGGCCGAAGCACTCCTCTTTCAGACAGCGCAGGTCGGTGTCGTACTCGATCTCGTAGACGAACGGCCCAACCCAGTGGCCGTCCTCGTGGCCGTCCGGAATCTCTTCTGCTCCGAGTTCGAACCGGTCGACCAGTACCTCCGCGCCCTCCTGTTCGGCCAGTTCGTTGTGTTTGCGGATCTTCTCGACGTGGTCGGCCTCGATGGCGGGCCCCATGAACGTGTCATCCTCGAGCGGGTCGCCGACCGCGATATCCTCGGCGATGTCGACGTATCGCTCCTTGAACTCGTCGTAGACGTCAGTGTGGACGATCAGCCGCTCGCTCGAGACGCAGCGCTGGCCGGTCGTCTTGAACGACGACATGATCGCCGAGTGGACGGCGATGTCGAGATCGGCGTCCTCGGTGACGATGATCCCGTTCTTGCCGCCCATCTCGCAGGCCGCGAGCTTGCCGGGTTCGCCGCCGACCTTGCCCGAGATTTCGTGGCCGACCTCCGCGGAGCCGGTAAAGAGGACGGTGTCGACGCGCTCGTCGTCCGTGATCGCCGCGCCGGCGTCGCCGAAGCCCTGAACCATGTTGAAGACGCCCTCGGGAATCCCGGCGTCGTCCATCATCTCGGCGATAGTCTGGCCGCACCACGGCGTCTGCTCGGCGGGCTTCCAGACGACGGTGTTGCCCTCGACGAGGGCGATAGCCATGTGCCAGAAGGGGATCGCGACCGGGAAGTTCCACGGCGTGATGCAGCCGATGACGCCGCGGGGCTTGCGGCGCATGTAGGCGTCTTTCGCCCCGACTTCGCTCGGGACGACGTCGCCGTGGGGGTGTCGGGCGTTGCCCGCGGCCCACTCGACCATGTGCCAGGCTTCGGTGACGTCGGCTTTCCCTTCCGAAATCTCCTTGCCGCACTCCTTCGTGACGATCTCGCCGAGTTCCTCGTGGCGCTCGCGCAGTTCGTGATAGATGTCCCAGAGGTACTCCGCGCGATCGATGTAGGAGAGCGACCGCCACTCGTCGAAGGCGTCTTCGGCGGCCTCGAGGGCGGCGTCGACGTCGCCGACCGTCCCGCGCTGGAACGTCGCCAACGTCTCGCCGGTAGCCGGGTTTCGACTGTCGAACGTGTCTCCGTCTCCATCTCCATCAGTCCACTCTCCCCCGATGTAGTGGCCGTACTCCTGCTCTGAGGCTTGCTGGCTCATACCGAACCGAACGACGAGCGACGTGAAAAACCTGGTTGTGGTTCACACACAAAGTGGGCTGGCGTCGGAACGGAGATGGGACCCACGATTCCGTCCGGCCTCCGGATCGATCTGCCATCAGTTCGACCGCCTCGGATGACGAACGCGACCGTACAGCTCCCGTGCCCGATCCGAGTGCCGAGCGACTGGGATCACGAGGGCGAGCGCCGTGACGAGACCCACAACCCCGGCCGCGGTCGAGAGCGAGACGAACGGTCCGTCTCCGAGCGCTGCGATGAGCGGAACCGCGCCAATCAGCGCCGCGCTGCCTCGTAACAGTATCGGGCGAACCGAACTCGAGCGCGACGGGGTGACGGCGAGCCGTCGACCAAGCATGACCAGTTGCCAGCCACCGAAGGCCCCCAGCGATCCGGCGAGTAAGAACACCGCACTCGGCGTCCGATCGCTCGTCACGAGGAAGAACGCGCTGAATCCGATGCCGAGTGCGAACGTGATCGTCGCCCGATCGGCGAACTCCCGCCGGAGGAGCGCTCGAGCGACGAACAGGAGGGCCAGTCCAACCGCAACCCCGACGACGACGTCGACGACGTAGTGGACGCCGAGTGCGACCCGCGTGAAACAGACCAACGAGACGAGCGACGCGGCGACGCCGTAACGGAGTCGTCTCGAGCCGACCGAGAGGACGCTCGCAAGCCCGAAATAGACGATCGTCGTGTTGACCGCGTGGCCGCTCGGGAAGCCGTAGCCGCCGGCGGTCGCCGTCGCCTCGTACAGCGGCTGGACGAGCCGCGGCAGCAGCGTCGGGTCGAGCAGCGGTTCCTCGGGACGCGGGAGCCCGAACACCTCCTTGAGCCCCTTGTACAGTCCCATTCCGGCCAGCGTGACGCCCGCGACGGCGGCGATATCGTCCCGATCCCTCGTGTCGATCCAGTACAGCACGGTGAGAACGAGCACCAGAAACCAGACGTCGCCCAACTGGGTGAGCAGGGCGATGACGACGGCTACCCACTCGGGGATCGACTCCTGGACGAGATCGAATTCGCCGATGCCACGAGACATTGGTTCGGAGTACGGTCAGCGATCGGGAGCGTCGTCTGTTGCGCGGCCCGACATCACTCGGATCGACGCGCTCGAGATCGAGTCCTCGCTCATCGGTCTTCCTTCTCTCCGCGGTCTTTCGTCACCGTTCGATCGCCCTCCGGCGGCCGGTCTTCGCTCTCGGGGTGGCGCTCAGCCCCCGATTCGGTCATCTCGTCCGTCTCGGGCTCCATCGCCTCGCCCGAACGGCCCTCGCCCGCAGCGGCCGTCTCGTCGGTTTCGTCGTCGTCAATTTCGTCGCCCTGTTCACCGGCGGCTCGTCGATCGCGTTCCTCACCCTCGTGGCCGGTGGACTCGTCGCGGTCGAAGACGGGATCGGTATCTGCGTCGGTCGTCCGCGCGTTCTTGCCCTCGAGTCGGACCACGTCTGCAGTCACTTCGCGGACGACGGCCCCGCCGATCGGAACGATGTTGTCGGTATCGGCGTTCCAGTCGAGGGCAGCTTTGATCGAGTCCGTCACGCTTCCCTCGAGTTCGACGTACGCCGTCTCGTCGCCGGTCATCGTGACGACCCCGATGGACTCGCCGGCGGCCGTCTCGACCCGTTTGCCGACGTCGGCGTCAGTAAACCGAGAGCACATGTGCACAAGTAGTGTAATCTTCTCAAAACGTGTAGTGCCTGCACAGGCCAGCGGCTCGCGCAGGATCCGAAATCGCTGCGTACTGGGCGCTGAGTTGGTTGCTCTACGGACGAGCGCTAGTGACCGTTCTCCATCGAGTCCTCGCCTACCGGACCGAACCGGTCTCGGAACGCGAACGGTTCGGTGAAACCGACTTCGAGCGCGGCGAGACACTGTTCGACAGAGTACGTTCGCTCGCCATCCGAACAGGGGGCAACACAGCGGAGAGTATCGCTCTCGTAGACGGCCAGAGAGACGATCGGAACCCGAATCTGGACGGCCGATCGACCGTCGAGCATCGAACCGGTTTCGCGCCGGTCGAACGAGGGCTCGAGCGTGTACCCCTCGCCGGACGCCCACGCCCGGAACGAGTTCACCGTGAGCGATATCGACGGGCCGGAATCGCCGAGTTCCTCGAGTGCGGGAGTCACTGAGGTCCAGGTTTCGACCGCCACCTCGGCGATGCCGTCGGTCTCGAGCCGACGTACTCGGTCGACGATCCGCTTGAGTTGCTGGACGGTCTCCGGAGACGCCCGTTTTCGGAGGTAGAGTACGGCCCGGATCGAGGGTGGGTTCGCTGACGATTCTGTCATATGTGGGAGAAGCGATGCGTTCGTTCCGCCGCTCACCTATCCATCCATCGCCAGGAGAGATAAAACCGACATCGTGTCCCTGTTCCTCACCGCCGGTTCAGATCCGCCGCCGCCTCGAGTTCGGTCCGTAACGTCGTCGAATCGAACTCGTGGTCGGGACGGAGGCGGACGAAATCGAGGAATCGGCGCGCCGAGAGGAGTTCTTCCGGCTCGTAGACCGTCGCGGCCGCCCGCACGGCGTCTCGAGCGCCGATCCGTGGCTCGAGGATGGCCAGCCCACAGGCAAGATCGTAGGCGGTTGTCTCGGCGACTCGGTCGTCGTGGACGTTGGTCGCGTCGATGAAGTAGAACTCGCCTTCACACAGCAAAATGTTCTCGGCGCGCAGGTCGCCGTGGGCCATACCGTGATCTCGGAGGGTGGCCAGCATGTCGAACAGTTCCGTCGCGCGCTCGGCGACGAGCCAGTCGGGCGCGTCGTCCAGCGATCGGAACTCCGGCAGATACTCGAGCACGAGTACGCCCAGCCCGTTGACCTCGAACGCTTCGATCGGCTGGGGTGCGTTGATGCCGATCTCGCGCATTCGCTCGGTCGCCTCGTACTCGTGTTCGACCATCTCCCGGGGCGTGTCGAACCGGCCGAAAAAGCCGCCCGTGCCCGCCGAGACCGCGCCGACGTTTCGCCCCGTCGTCAACACCGCGTGGACGAGCGCGTTCTGTCGCGAGACGATCTTGACGAACCACCGCTCGTCGATCACGCAGGGCGTCGACAGCCAGTTGTCGGCCTCGAGAAACTCCACGCGAACCTCCTCGCGGTCGTACCGATCCGCCAGCGTCCGGATCACGCGCTCGAGGCGGTCCCACTCGACGTTTCCTCGGGCGAGCCGGCGGATATCCATATATCGGATGTGGGTGCTCCGGTGTTAAATGCGTCCCGAACTGTCGCCGGCGAGACGTATCCGGCGACGGCGTCTCTACCGGGTCGCCGCCGTCCCCACATTGAACTACCGGGGCTGTCCGATGATTGGCCCAGCCAACCAGGGCCTAACCGGTCGTCCGGAGACCGATCCGGCCGAGGGGAGCGGAGCAGTATCATTATCAACAGCGGAATGAAATGTGTGGACAATATGGATGCGATCGACGATCTCAGCGACGCACTCGAGACGACTCGGAACTTCCTGACCCCGGTCAGTGTAGGGCTGTGGGTCAAACTCGCGATCGTCGTCTTCTTCGTGAGTTCGCTCGGGATGGGCGGCCCGACGATCCCCGGCGGGGACGTCGGCACGTTCGCCGACGAGCCGATGTTCGAGGAAGAGACGCCCGGCGAGGTCGAAGAGTTCGAAGAGGAGTTCCCTGTCGAAGAACTCCTCGTTCTACTGTTGGTCGTCGGCGGGATCATCCTCTTCCTCTGGCTACTGTACGCGATCATCAGCGCCGTGATGCAGTTCGTCTTCATCGAGTCGCTCCGGACGACCGAGGTCCACGTGAGACGATACTTCAGCGCGAACTTCGGGAACGGGCTTCGGCTGTTCCTATTCAGAGTCGGACTGTTGTTGGTCGCCGGAATCCTCGGAAGCGCACCGGCGGCGGTTATCTGGCTGCAGGGCGGCTTTGACGCCCTCTCGGGTACTCTCGTCGCACTGTACGCGCTGTACGGCATCGGACTCTATCTCGTCTACTCGCTCGCCCGACGGTTCACCGACGAGTTCGTCGCGCCCGTCATGTTGCTCGAGGATCGCGGCGTCATCGGCGGCTGGCGTCGGTTGTGGCCGACGCTGAAAGGGAACTGGACGGAGTACCTGGTTTACCTGATCCTCGTCTGGATCCTCTCGCTCGCGATCACCATCGCCGTCTGGTTCGTGATCATGTTCGGAGCGCTCGCACTGCTGATCCCCTTTGCCATCGTGATCGTCCTGCTGATACTCGCCGCCGGCGAAATCGGCGTATTTCTCTCGGTGCTGGTCGGCATCGTCGCGTTCCTGACGATCCTGCTGTTCGTCGCGCTCGTCTGGACGCCGATCGCGACCTACTTCCAGTACTACGCGCTGTTGTTGCTCGGCGATACGAACGCCGATCTCGATCTCATCCCCGAGCAGCGCGCCGCGGTGCGCGCCGACGGCGGCGAATCCGGCGAGCGAGGCGACACGTGGGACGGTGACGCTCGAGGCGACCGCGACCGATTGGACCGCGACGAGCGTCGGACGAGCGACGACGACCGCGAGTGGGATGACGACTCGGACCCATGGAACGACACGGACGAGTCGGATCCGTGGAGTGACGCGGACGAAACGGACGACTCGAACGGGTCTGACGATCGCGACGACGACCGCGGCTGGTAACGTCCCGAGCGAATCCGCGCAGTTGACGCGGTTGCCGTTCTATTTTCGCGGTGATCGGATCGCAGAACGCACGATCACGACACGCCGTATCTGACGACGCGTGCGTAGCGAGCCAAAACGGTCCCGTCGCTCACCTAATAACGAGAACTGAACGGAGCGAGACGGGGCGCTACGCGAGTAATATATTGGTGGACAGAAACCGCGAGTACCCCTACCCGCTGTCCACCGTCCTACCAGAGTGGTTACCGGTTGGGGCAATATGCTTTGTGGTCCCGCGGGACTGACTCGGGTGGCGCGAGACCGACCCGACAGCGCTGTCGGACCGACGGTCGACGAACGCCGTCGGTGCGTTTATTCCGCCCCTCGGCAAGTATTGCGTATGGACACCGAGCTACCCGACGAGCACCGGATGGTCCGAGAGACCGTCAGGGACTTCTGTGACGCCGAAATCGAACCGATCGCCCAGGAGATCGAGGACGAACACCGGTTCCCCGCGGAGATCTTCGAGCAACTCGCCGAACTGGATATGATGGGCGTCCCGATCGACGAGACGTACGGCGGACTCGGCGGCGACACGCTCATGTACGCGCTGGTTGCCGAGGAACTCGGTCGGGTCTCCGGCTCGATCGGGCTCTCCTACGTCGCGCACACGTCGCTCGCGTCGAAACCGATCGAACAGTTCGGCACCGACGCCCAGAAGGAACGCTGGCTCCGCCCGCTCGCCGAGGGCGAGTATCTCGGCGGCTGGGCGCTGACCGAACCCGAGAGCGGCTCCGACGCGTCGGATATGGACACCGTAGCGGAGAAGGATGGCGAAGAGTGGGTGTTGAACGGCACCAAGCAGTTCATCACCAACGCCTCCGAAGCCGGCTCGATTCTCGTCAAGGCCGTCACGGACCCGGACGCGGGCTACGACGGTATCTCGACGTTCATCGTCGATCCCCGCGAGGACGATGGCTTTGAGGTGAGTACGATCTGGGAGAAGATGGGACTGAACGCCTCGCCGACCTGCGAGATTCGCCTCGAGGACGTCCGACTCCCCGAAGACCGACTTCTCGGCGAGGAAGGCGAGGGCTGGAACCAGACGAAGAAGACGCTCGACGGCGGGCGGATCTCGATCGCCGCGCTTTCGACCGGGCTGGCACAGGGGGCCTACGAACACGCCAAGACCTACAGCAAGGAGCGCGAGCAGTTCGGCCAGCCGATCTCGAAGTTCGACGCCATCCGCGACAAGGTCGTCGACATGCACCGGAAGACCGAGCGGGCGCGACTGCTCACCCGCCGGGCCGCTCGCACCTACGACAAGGGCGAGCCGGTCACTCGCGAGTCGGCCCTCGCGAAACTCGACGCCAGCGAGGCCGCCCGCGAGGTCGCCGAAGACGCCGTTCAGGTACTCGGCGGCTACGGCTACACCACCGACTTCGCCCCCCAGCGGTTCTACCGGGACGCGAAACTGATGGAGATCGGCGAGGGCACGAGCGAGATCCAGCACCTCGTGATCGGTCGCGAGCTGGGGCTGTAGCTCCGTCTCCGAACCCGTGAGCTTCACACTGCTCGGTTTCGGCCTCGTCGCACTCGGCCTCGCCGGCGTCCGGTACGCACCCGCCATCGTCGCCGCCCAGCACCGACAGGGGATGGCCCCGCTTGGTGACGACGACGGCGCCGACCTCGAGAACGCGGACAGAGTTCGGGTGACGAAAGGAGCCGGCGTCGTGCTCGTGGTCGTTGGACTCGTCAGCGTCGCGTACGGATCCGGTATCGTCTGAGCGACGAAGCGAAAATCGGTAGCGTCGCCGCGTTTCTGGTCGGGAAGCTATTCGAGCGTACCGAGTACTCCGTCGTCGTCCTCGCTCTCGTCACCGCCTTCGCCGTCGCCGTTCCCACCGTCGTCGCCATCGTCACCGTTCGCATCGTCCTCGGTTCCATCGTCGTCCGTCTCGTCGCCTCCGTCGTCGTTCGTATCGATATCGGCGGTCACGCCCTCCATGAGTTCCAGGACGTTCGACTCTTCTTGCATGCGGAGATCCTGCGGATAGACCCCGATGGTCACGAGCAGGTCGTCGTCTTCCGTTTCGACGGCCTCGCTGACGTGGAGGTCGACCGCGAGGTCGTGGCCGTCGAACGTCGCGTCGGCGTCGAACCGCGACCGGGTCGTTTCCCCGCCGAGAATCGTGACCTCTCCGTCCTCGTCGTGGGAGATGTCTCCGATATCGTCGTAGTTGTCCTCGACTAACTCGATGATCTCCTGGGCGGACATATCCTCGATCGGATTGACGTTTCGCCCGGCGATGCTGATCTGTGGCGTCGTAAGGACGATAAAGACGGCCGCGCGCTGGCCGTCGAGCGGTCCGACGCTGACCGACTTCTCGTGTTCGGTCATGTAGTTCGTGACGGAGATCGTCTCCGTGGCGATGCTGGCGCCGACCTCCTCTTCGACGACGATGTCGTCGATGTCGGTCTGAGCGTAGCCCGTCTCGTCGCGAACGCTCGCTTCGACGCCGACCGGCGACGACTCGTGTTCGTCCATGCCGACCAGACCGAGACAACCCGCAAGGCTCGTCAGTCCCGCGATGGACAGTCCGCCGAGTACGGTTCGTCGTTTCATTTCCTCCCAATCGATAGTCCGTTCATATGAGTTTGTTGGATCCGAGACTGTATGCGCCAGCGGAAACAGTTGCGCTTGGGACAAATCCATCGTTCGAAGCAGGTACCACTATCGTTCGAGGCAGGGACCGAGGGGCGCTCGAGGTGGGCCGAGCGAGCCGTAGAACACGCGTTCGATTCGATTACTTCCGTCGGAAGAAGCCGATTAGAATTGAGAGCAGCGACGTTCCCGTTCGCTGTCTTGATCGCCGTCGGTGGGCCCGCGTCAGGTGTAAGACGGTCACGTATCCGATCACCGAGAGGGCAATCGCGATGAGGAGATTGCCGAGCAGTAGCTGCTGGATCGCGACCCACGCCGATTCGGTGGCCGTCCCGTCGAGCGATCCGACCGACTCCGACCCGAGCAGAACGGCTCCGACTTTAAAACTCGCGAGATAGACCACGGGCTTCACGAACGGGTTGAGCACGGCGACGGAGGCAAATATTGCGGGTTTGCTGATCCACGACCAGATCGAGATGAGGACGAAAAACAGCCCGATCCCGAGTCCCCCGGTCGGCATCGCCGTGATGAAGATGCCGATCGCAAAACTCGCTGCAACTTGATGCGGAGTGTGCTCCTCGCGGAACGCCGCGAGTAGTTGGCCGCGAACGCGATCACGATAGTCGGCGAGCCGTTCGCGTACCATTCGCTCTGTGGGTCGGAGGCCAGCGACCGTCAAAAAGATACCGAGTCGCGACGCAACGGATCCGCAGTAGATGTCCGCGGACGAATTCGGCGTTCGACCGTTCCGTCCGAACCCCCGGTTACGGGAACGTCCCGGCTTCCTCGAACGAGTCGGCGACCCGCCGAATCGCCACGACGTACGCGGCGGTACGGGGGTTCTCGAGGTCGTACTCCTCGAGCGTCTCGACGAGGGCGTCGAAGGCGTCGACGATAATGTCCTCGAGTTCACTGTTGACCTTCTCCTCGGTCCAGTAGAAGCGCTGGCGGTTCTGGACCCACTCGAAGTAACTAACCGTCACCCCGCCGGCGTTGGCGAGGATGTCCGGAATCACGAAGACGTCCCCTTCGAGGATCGCGTCCGCTTTGGGCGTCAGCGGTCCGTTCGCGGCCTCGGAGATGACGTCCGCCTGTACGTCGTCGGCGAGGTCGGCGTCGATGGCGTTCTCGAGGGCGGCCGGAATCAACAGATCGACGTCCAGCGTGAGGACGTCCTCGTTCGTCAGTTCCTCCTCGCTCTCTTCGTAGCCGACGACGCTGCCGGTCTCGTTCTTGTGGTCTTTGGCCGCAACCGGATCGAGCCCGGAGTGGTTGTAAACGCCGCCGCTCGAGTCGCTAACGGCGACCACGGTCGCGCCCATCCGATCGATCAGTTTCGCGGCGATCCAGCCAGCGTTACCGTAGCCCTGGACGGCGACGGTCGCTCCCTCGAGATCCTTATCGAGGTAGTCGAACGCCTCCCGGGCGGCGATCACCGTCGATCGGCCGGTCGCCTCGACGCGGCCCTCGCTGCCGCCGCTGGCGATGTTCTTGCCCGTGATGACGCCCGGCTCGGTGGTGTTCTCTAAGGTCTCGTAGGTGTCTTTGATCCAGTTCATCTCCCGCTGGCCCGTGTTCACGTCGGGTGCAGGGATGTCGCGGTCCTCGCCGATCATGGGACGGAGTTCCGTCGCGAACGCGCGGGTGACGCGCTCGAGTTCGGCCTCCGAGTAGTCGTCGGGGTCGATGATGATTCCGCCCTTGCCGCCGCCGTAGGGGATCCCGGCGGTTGCACACTTGTACACCATCCAGCCGGACAGCGCCTTCACCTCGTCGCGGGAGACCTGCGGGTGGTAGCGAATGCCGCCCTTGTAGGGTCCGCGGTCGCCGTTGAACTGCGAGCGAAAGGCTTTGAACCGCTCGAGCGAACCGTCGTCGAGCTCGACCGTGAGATTGGTCTCGAGCACGCGCTCGGGATGTTTGAGCCGTTCGATGACGTCGTCACCGACCTCGAGATGAGTTGCAGCCTCGTCGATCTGTGACTGGAGGCTTTCGAATGGGTTCGCGCCTTCGGTCATATTGGCCTCTTTTTCGGACGGGAGGATAAGCGTAGCGAATATCTATCATGGTGCACAGTATCCCGTTCACCCAAGATATCGATATGACCTAGTATACTGATCGCACGGTCACTTTTCGTCGGTCAATGTGGTCCGATCCTGAATGCGTCTCGCTCCGGCGATAAACGGGTCGTCGAGCCGCGAATGGGGGAGACCGTGTCACCGGGACTTGCCGTGTCACCGTCGTCGGTCCGAGACCGGTCGCCGACGGACACCCCTCGTTCAGAGTGAAACGACTCGAGCGGGTGTCCGTGTACGATTGCTGGCTCGAGTGCGCCGTAGTATTTACGTGGGGGAGACCCGTCGTTCAGAGTGAAACGGGGACGATGCGACGACTCATTTTGTCGCTGTCCACCCGGAGCGTTAAGCGGTGACAGACGACGTTGAACGGAACGAAGGAGGCATCCGAACAGCGCCGTCGACCTATTCGATGGATTCAGGACTCTTTCACTTTGAACGGGGAGAGAACCGAGGTGAACGGGGAGGCAACTCGAGGTAGGTCGGTCGCGAACCGTCCCCCAGCAACCGACACGCTTGATCGGGACCCCCACACCCAGTTCAGAGTGAAATGGGTTCCGACTGTAGTGCACTGACTGTAGTACGGCGACTGTAGTCGACGGGTACTGACGACGAGTCGGTACCCGTTAGATAGGACACCTCGTAGAAACGTTGAGATGACTGAACCTATATGTATATATTGCGCTATAGGTGGCAATCTCCACTACCATAAAATATAATACTACTATACTAGCTAGACGGATACCGATAGAAGACGGAAGAAGAAGAGATCGCGGTTCTCGAGGTCCAGAAGACGTAATCAGTGCTCATCAACTCCGGTACGTCCAGTCTGTACCGTCGTCAGTCGATTGATCTGTAGTCCAACGCCCCATCGCGTCCTTGCTCATTTACGGTTCGTCCCATACCTGCACGTCGTTTTCACTTTGAACGAGGGGTGTGGGGGTCGTGATCACGATCGACGGCGAGCGACGATGGCCCGGGTGGAGTTCGAGTGGGTCTCGAGACTGGTTCAGTCTGAACTCGGGTTCTATCGCTCTCGATCGATATCGTCCGAATTGGCGCGAACTAACACAGCTACCTGCAGTCTATCAGTCTGAACTACCTTCCATAGATTTATTATGTCCGTCTTCGACGACCGAGGTATGGCTGACCAGGCTGGGGACCCGCTCTTCCACTCTCACGATCCCATCTTCAATCGGAAGGAACTCCTCCACGTCGGACACGTTCCCGACGAAGACCGTATCGTCGGTCGGGACGACGAGATCGAATCCGTCGCGGCCGAAGTCGGTGCGATCACGCGCGGAGATCCACCGAACAACGTGATGATCTACGGCAAGACCGGCACCGGAAAGAGTCTGATCTCCCGACACGTCGCGACGCGCGCACAGGACGCCGCCCGAACGAACGAGATCGACTGCGGCGTTCTCTACATCGACTGCTCCGAGGCAAACACGGAGACGCGTGCGACGCGGCAGTTGGCGCTCAGTTTGAAAGAGCAGACCGACTATCAGGAGAACATTCCGGTCCGTGGCGTCGGCACCATGGAGTACTACCAGCATATCTGGCAGATCCTCGAGGCGTGTTTCGACGCGATCATCGTCATCTTAGACGAGATCGACAAACTGGACAACAGCAACATCCTGATGCAACTCTCACGCGCTCGAGAGGCCCAAAAGACGGACGCCTACATCGGCGTGATCGGCATCAGTAACAAGGTCAAGTACCGGGAGACGCTCGACGAGCGCATCGACAGCAGCTTCGGGCACCGCGAACTGTTCTTCCACCCCTACGATGCCTCCCAACTCAGGGAGATCATGCGAAACCGCGAGGACGCCTTTCAGCCGGCGGTCTTAGAGGACGGGACGATCGAACTCTGTGCCGCGTTAGCCGCCAAGAAACACGGCGACGCGCGGAAGGCGATCGAGATTCTCAAGGAGGCCGGCGAACTCGCTCGCCGCACCGGTTCGGAGGCCGTCTCGGAGGACCACATCCAGCAGGCTCAGGAGGTCGCCGAGATCAACCGGATCGAAGAGCTCACGAGCGGCGCGACGGTGCACGCGAAACTCGCCCTCTACGCGCTGGCGAGCCGCATCATCACGGGCGACCGCGAGACGTACAAGACCAGAGAGGTCTACGAGCGCTACGTCGGTATCTGCGAACTGGTCGCCACCGATCCGATCACCGAGAACGGACTGTACCGACAGCTCAAGGAGCAAGCGTTCCTCGGCGTCATCGAATCCGAGAAGACCGGCGGCGGTCGGTCGCAGGGGAGCTACCTCCTCCACCGGCTCGTCACCGACCCGAAACACATCGTAAAGGCCGTGCGACGGGATTCCTCGCTCGAGGAGCTGCCAACCTACGATCGGCTCTCCGGTAGCGAAAGTTCCTCGAGGGCGCACGACACCGATCTCTCCTCCTTTTCCTGAATCGACTGCGCGCGATTCCGACCTGCTGACCTCCCCTACCTTCGACCGCTCTTTCACTCTGAACGAGGGGTGTGGGTGCCGGAATGGAATGCTAACTGCGGTGCGGACGTAACGTCGTTCCCGCATTCGGTGACTACGGCCAGAGTCCGCGCGTCTCGTGGACGTCGGCGACCCGCTCGAGCGCCACGATGTACGTCGCGTCACGCCAGGTCACGTCCCGGGCCTCGTACTCCTTTCGAACGGCGTTCCAGGCCCGGAGCATCTCGGTCTCGAGTTCCTCGTTGACGCGCTCGAGACGCCACTTCCGGCGGTTGATGTCCTGGAGCCACTCGAAGTAACTGACCGTGACGCCGCCGGCGTTGGCGATGATGTCCGGAATCACGTGGATCCCGCGCTCCTCGAAGATTTCGTCGGCGCTCGAGGTCGTCGGCCCGTTGGCCCCCTCCACGATAATGTCGGCGCTGACGTCGCGGGCGTTCTCGGCGGTCAGAACGTTCCCGATGGCGGCGGGGATGAGCACGTCGACATCTAACTCGAGGAGTTCGTCGTTCGTGAGCGTCTCCGGCGCGTCGTAGCCCGAGACCATCCCCGGCGTCTCGTCGTGGTCCTCGACGTCGTTGGTGTCGAGGCCGTCGGGATCGTAGATGCCGCCGTCGACGTCCGAAACCGCGACGACGGACGCACCGAGGTCGTCGAGATAGCGAGCCGCGTTGGCGCCGACGCTCCCGAAGCCCTGCACGGCGACGGTGGTCTCCTCGCGGTCCCAGTCGTAGTAATCCATCGCCTCACGCGTGACGATACCGACGCTTCGACCGGGCGCTTCCTCGCGGCCGTACGATCCGCCGATCACGGGCGGTTTGCCGGTGACGACGCCCGGCGTCGTCTCGCCTTCCTGCATCGAGTAGGCGTCCATGAACCAGGCCATCGTCTGCGGGTCGGTTCCCATATCGGGGGCGGGAATATCCCGCATCGGGCCGATAACGGGGCGGAGTTCCTCCGCGAAGCGACGGGTGAGTCGCTCCCGCTCGTCCGCGCTGAGTTCCTTCGGATCGACGACGACGCCGCCCTTACCGCCGCCGAAGGGGATGTCCATCACCGCACACTTCCAGGTCATCCACATCGAGAGCCCGATGCACTCCTCCTCGCTCACGTCGGGGTGGTAGCGCAACCCACCCTTGTACGGCCCGCGACCGCTGTCGTGGTGGGCTCGATACCCCGTGTACATCTCTCTCGAGCCGTCGTCGCGTTCTAACGGCACCGTCACGCGATAGACGCTCGTCGGATGTCGCAGGCGCTCGACGATCCCTGCGTCGACGTCGAGGTGGGTGGCCGCTCGCTCGAGTTGCCGACGGGCGGTTTCGACGGCGCTTTCGGGGTCCGCCGACTCCGCCGGTTTCGCCGTTGGATCTGATACGGTCATCGTGCCTCGTCTACACCGTGGCCACGGAAGTACGTCGGCTTGCTAACGCACCGCCTCGCCGGCCAAACGATCCCGAGCGTCGCCGAGCACTCGAGTCGCCCTTCCATAGCCACCCCCGCGTTTGAAGCGCCTCCTCGTAGTCGGACCCTCCATGTCTATCGAGAGTCAGAATCCGGCGACCGGCGAGGTAGTCGACACCTTCGAGGAGACGTCTGCGGAGGACCGCGAGGATCACCTCGAGCGCGCGACCGAGACGTTCGAGGAGTGGCGCGAGACCCCCGTCGAGCACCGCCAGCAGTTGCTGTCGACGGCGGCCGACGTCCTTCGAGACGGTGCGGAGGAGTACGCCCAACTGATGACCGAGGAGATGGGCAAACCCATCGGGCAGGCCCGCGACGAGGTCGAGAAGTGCGCGTGGGTCTGTGAGTACTACGCCGAACACGCCGCCGAGTTCCTGGCGGACGACGTCATCGCCGGCGAACCCGACGCGCGCACGGTCGTCGCCTACCAGCCGCTAGGGCCGATTCTGGCCATCATGCCGTGGAACTTCCCGTTCTGGCAGGTGTTTCGCTTCGCCGCGCCCAACCTCGCGGCGGGCAACGTCGGCCTGCTGAAACACGCCTCGAACGTCCCCGGCTGTGCCAAAGCGATCGAGGATATCTTCCGCGAGGCCGGATTCCCGGAGGGCGCTTTCACGACGCTCCTCATCGGCTCCGACGAGATCGGCGAGGTGATCGGGGACGATCGAATTCAGGGCGTCACGCTCACCGGCAGCGACGGCGCGGGCCGCGCGGTCGCCGAAACAGCCGGCAGCGAACTCAAAAAGAGCGTCCTCGAACTCGGCGGCAGCGACCCCTTCGTCGTCCTCGAGGACGCACCGATGGAGCAAACTGTCGAGACGGCGGTTCAGGCCCGCCTGATTAACAACGGCCAGTCCTGTATCGCGGCAAAACGGTTCATCGTCGTCGACGACGTCTACGACGAGTTCCTCGAGCGCTTCGTCGAGGAGATGGACGCCCAGACCGTCGGCGACCCCAGCGACGAAGAGACTGACATCGGCCCACAGGCTCGCGAGGACCTCATGGAGGAGCTTCACGGACAGGTCGAGGAAACGCTCGAGAAAGGCGGCGAGTGCCGACTCGGCGGCGAGCCGATGGATCGCGACGGCGCGTTCTACCCGCCGACGGTGCTGACGGACGTTCCCGACGACGCGCCCGCGGATCACGAGGAGTTGTTCGGTCCCGTCGCGTCGGTCTTTCGCGTCCCCGACGAGGAGGCCGCGATCGAGAAAGCCAACGCCACCCGCTTCGGTCTCGGCGCGAGCGTCTGGACGCAGGACCTCGAGCGCGGAGAACGGGTCGCCCGACGGTTCGAATCGGGGCTCGCGTTCGTCAACGAACTCGTCAAATCCGATCCCCGACTCCCCTTCGGCGGCGTGAAGGACTCGGGCTACGGCCGCGAACTCGCGCGCGACGGCATTCGGGAGTTCGTGAATGCGAAGACGATCTGGGTGCAACACGACGCCGGCGAGGAAACTGGGATGGTCGAGTGAGGCATTCCTGAATCCGGACGAAGACGTCGGGAGAAGTGACGACAGGATGGCCGTTCACGCGCACGTATCGTCCCGCCACCGGGATCGATTCTACCGGGATCGATTCCGATAGAGACCGACCGTCGCGGCGGTGATCATCGTGGCGAGAAACGTCCCCGCCAAAATCAGTACCGTGAGAACCTGTTCGCGATTCGTGGCTGGCGACGAGTCGTCGCCTCGGGTGTCGCCGTTGACGCTCTCGTCGCTCCTCGACTCGTCGTGATCGACGTCGGTTTCGGTATCGTTCTCGTCTCCATCGCTGCGCTCTTCGTGATCGTCGTCCTCGCTTTCTCCGTCGACATCGTTCTCGTCGTCCGTCTCGCTTTCCTCGTCCGCATCGTCGTCGCTTCGGCCGCCGTCGGACAACTGAACGTCCCGCGTCGTCAGCTGACTCTCCCTGACGGTGACGGTCGACCGCCGCGTGTTGTAGCCGTCCGCGCTGGTCTCGAGCGAGTAGCTCCCCGGATCGATCTCGAACGCGTAGCTGCCGTTCTCGTCGGTCGTCGCCTCGAGATCGGTGCCCGCGATCCGAACCGTCGCGCCCTCCACCGGTTCGTCGTCGGGGTTCGTCACGGTTCCCTCGAGCTCCGTCGGCTCGGCGGTGAGCGTCACGTCGGTTCGCGTCCAGCTTCCGTTCGAGAGGGTCTCGGTCCAGGTCTTCGGTTCGTGACCCGCCGTCTCGACGGTGACCTCGTGCTCGCCTCCCTCGAGTTCCAGACTGTAGAAGCCGTCGGCGTTGGTCCTCGACGCCTCGCTGGAGCCGTTGACGGTGACGTTCGCGCCGAAGATCGTCTGCCCGTCCTCGTCGGTGACGGTGCCGCTGAGCCGGGTGGTGTCGCTATCGATCGCCGCACTCGAGAGTCCGGCCCCGAGCGCGAGCAAAATCACGAGACTGAGACCGATCGACGCGGCTGTCGCGACGGCTGTGACGGCGCTGGTATCGACCCCACTCATTCGGATTCGACCAACTCGAGTAGGGATTCCGTCGCTCGAGGCTATAGGGTATCGGACGACTCACCGCTCGATACGTCGCTCACCGCTCGAGCGACGCCGAACGACCTCTCCCCGAGTAGCGACGACCGTGGCCCACCTCGAGCGAGCACCACGCTTTTATCGGCGCTGTGCGACTCCGAACCTATGACCGGACTGTACTACGAGGAGTTCACCGTGGGTGAGACGATCGAACACGAGCGCCGGCGGACGATCTCCGAGAGCGACAACCAGCGCTTCTGCGATATGACGATGAACCAGCAGCCGCTGCATCTGGACGGCGAGTTCGCGGGCGACACCCAGTTCGGTGAGCGACTGGTCAACGGCCTCTACACGATGTCGCTGGCCGTCGGCATCTCGATCCCGGAGACGACCGACGGGACGATCGTCGCGAACCTCTCCTACGACGACGTCGAGCATCCAAAGCCCGTCTTTCACGGCGACACGATCCGCGTCCAGTCGACGGTGACGGACAAACGCGAGACCAGCGACGGTGAGCGCGGAATCGTCACTATGCACGTCGAGGTACACAATCAGGACGACGACCTCGTCTGCGAGTTCGAACGTACCGTGCTCTCGCTGAAACGCGAGCACGCGGAGGCGTGACCGATGGCGAACGCACCAGCCGTGACCGACGGCGACGACCACGGTCTCGAGTGGCTCTCGCTGGACGACGACGAATCCGTCCTCTGGTCCGGCGGCCCGGATCGCCGAACGATCGCGCCGACGGCGGCGCTACTCGCCCTTCCGGTCCTCTCCCTACTCGTGGTCCCGTTCAACGCGGCCGCCGGACTGGCGCTTACGGCCGTGCTGGCGCTGGTCGTCGGTCCGCTCGTCGCCTGGTCCGTGCTCTGGATCCGCCGGACGGATTACGTCGTGACCACCAGCGCCCTCTACGCGAAACGGGGTATCCTCTCGCGAGACGTCAAACGGATCGACTTCGAGAAGGTCCAGAACACGTCCTACAGCCAGAGCGCCATCGGAACCCGCGTCGGCTACGGCACGGTCGAGGTCAGCTCCGCCGGCGGCTCCGGCGTCGAGATGAGCTTTCGATCCATTCCGGAGCCGCGGGAGATCCAACAGCTGATCAGCAGCCGCGTCTCGCCGGGTCGTTCGTCGAGTAGCCGAACGAACACCGACTCCGACGCTGACGTCGAGTCGGACGACGTGCTCGAGGAGATCCTCGCCGAACTGCGAGCGATTCGGGCGGCACTCGAGGAGGGTGAGACGAACCGACCGAGACCGTCCGAGTCACAGCCGACCGACGCCGATGCCGAGAGCGTCACGCTCGAGCACGATTCGGCCGACTCACAGCGGTAGACCTGTAGCAGCGTCCTCGCCGGATTGCGTACGGTGCGTCGACCGACGCTCCATCAGAACGTCGTCGAGATCATGTAGAGGTTGATGCAGACGGCGGCCGTCCAGGGGATCGCGAGTCCGGCGGGAACGATCGCTCGGTAGGCCTTCGGCAGCATCGGTCGACAGACCAGTCCGATCCCGATCGCGAGCGCCTTGAGCGCGAGCATACCGAGCAGTCCGTAGCCGTCGATCGCGCTTCGAGCGACCGGGTTCGATTCGGCCAGCCCCAGGTGGAGCCCGACGAACGTCGTCACGACGTCCCCGACGAGCGAGAGGCCGACGAGGACCCAGAAGAACCGCTCGAGGGCGGCCGGCGAGACGTCGACCGGGAGTTGGTGGTGCAGGTGTGCGGCGTCGGAACTCATACTCTCCCCGCCGGAGTCGAACCGGGCGTCGACGCGTCGACCGTCGGGAGCGTGCCGTTCGCACGCCACGCTTCCACCAAATGGGGTATTGTTATGCCAGGCGTAGGCCTCGTCGACCCGACGCTTTCGGTCAGTAACGACCCTCAAACGCCGTGATAACAGTCTCGAACGGTCCGCGATAGTGAACGGACGTGACCTGAAATCGTCTCGAGATTACACGATCCGCCAGCGACGTAATCGCGGGACGAGATCGGATAGGCGGCCGGAACACGGAGAGATGAAAACGCGAGTAGCGGGCTGATCGTTGGAGAAATAGAACGCTACCGGTGGATGGTTCCCGTCCTCACACTGTCTGCTGTAAGTCAGTTCCGGGGGGCCCCAGAACGGATCGCGACCCCACCGGTAAACCGTTACAGCAAACCGTATCAGAGCACGGTTCCGTGTTTCTTGTCCGGCAGCGACTTCTCGACGTCCTCGTAGAACGCGAAGCGGGCGGCGAGTTCCGCCCGCAACTCGCTGGGCGGGACGATCTCGTCGATGACGACCTCGCTGGCCATCCGGTGGACGTCGATATCCTCGCGGTACTCCTCGCGGAGTTCCCGTTCCATCCGTTCGCGTTCCTCGGGGTCGTCGATCTCGGAGAGCTTGCGCGCGTAGACCGCGTTGATCGCTGCCTCGGGGCCCATGATAGCGATCTCACCCGAGGGAAGTCCGATGACGCTCTCGGGATCGTAGGCCGGCCCACCCATCGCGTAGATCCCCGCGCCGTAGGCCTTCCGGACGACGACGGTCTGCTTCGGGACCGTCGCCGAGGAGGTCGCGTAGATCATCTTCTTACCCTGCTCTAAGATGCCCTCCTTTTCGACCTGTGAGCCGGCCATGAAGCCGGGCGTGTCACAGAGGTAGAGTAACGGAATGTTGAACGCGTCGGACTTCCAGACGAACTCCGCGGCCTTCTCGGCGGCGTCGGGGAAGATCGCCCCGGCCCGGTGGGCGGGCTGGTTGGCGACGATCCCCACGGGACGGCCGTCGATTCGGGCGTACGCCGTGATGATCTCCGGGCCGTAATCGGGCCGTAACTCGAAGTAGGTGCCCGAATCCACGATCCGGTCGATGACGTCGGTCATGTCGTAGCCCTTGTTCGGCGACTGCGGGACGACGGCGTCGATCCCCTCCGGCGACCGCGCCGGCGAGGTCGGCTCCTGCTGGGGCGGCTTCTCGTCCGAGTTGTCCGGCAGGTAAGTGATCAGCTGGGCCACGAGCTCCCGCGCGTGTTCTTCGTCCTCCGCGATCAGATCCGCGGAGCCGGACTCTCGAGCGTGAACCTGCGGTCCGCCGAGCTCCTCGAGGTCGATCTCCTCGCCGGTGACCATCTGCACCATCCGGGGGCTCGCAATCGCCATCGCGGACATTCCTTCGACCATGATCGTGAAGTCGGCGAAGACGGGCGTGTATGCGGCGCCGGCGATACAGGGGCCGTAGAGGACACAGACCTGCGGCACTCGCCCCGAGAGCATCGAGTGGTTGTAGTAGTACTTCCCGATCCCCTCCCGGTTCGCGAAGAAGCCCGTCTGCTGGTCGATCCGACCGCCGGAGGAGTCCATCAGGTAGAACACCGGCCGGCCGGTCTTCAGCGCGCGCTGTTGCATGCGCAGGAACTTCTCGACGCCCTTCTTGGCCATGCTCCCGCGCTTGACGGTGTAGTCGTTGGCCATGAAGTGGACGTCTCGGCCCTCGAACGTCGCGCCGCCGGTGATGAGGCCGTCGGCGGGCAGTCGGTCGTCCGTCTCCTCGCCCGTTCCGTCGGGGTGCCAGTCGTCGAACGCCGCGAACCTGCCGTCTTCGAACTGGAACTCGCTGTTCTCGCCGTCGAACCAGAGATCGAGGCGATCCCGAACGAACAGCTTCTCCGAATCCTTGAGTTGGTCGCGGTACTTCTCGGGGCCGCCCTCGAGAATGTCTGCGATCTCCGCGCGAAGCCTTCGCTCGCGGTCGGTCGGCTCGAGGTCGTCCGCTCGGCCGCTCCCGGTGGAGTCGCGCTGCGGAGCGCCGGTGTTCGAAGCGGAATCGGTTTCGCGTTCCGCCGACGGTTCCGATTCGGCCGTTCCGTCGTGGCTCGCCAGCGGCTCGTCGTCGTCGCCGACGTACACCTCGACCGATTCGCCGACGTGTTCGGCCAGTGCGGCGGCGATAGCGGCCGCTTCCTCGTCAGACGCCCCTGCCGCGATACGAACGTGCATGATAGACGATGTGTGGGGGGACCAAAAACCGTTTTCGTCGTCGACTCGATCGCGCGACGATCCGGGAACGGAGCTGACGGCACCCCGAGTGCGTTCTCGTCGGCCGAAACCGCCCGCTCACTGATGAGTGGCTTGGAGCGAGAAGGTACTGTAGCGCGGGACCCTCGAACGGGACGGTAGAGAGGAGAAAACGGTTCGCGTCCGACCGCCACTGATCGTTCGGAGCTCGCCACGAGGGATGAGGAGGATCGCGTGTCGTGGACGCGAACCGATCGGGAGTGAGTCGTACCGTCGGGCATCTACTGCCCGCCAGTAGCTGCCTTCGTGGTCACCAGCACGAAGACAGCTATTGCTGGACGGGGAACTGACACGAACGCTTGCGTTCAGTCGTACAGGTTTTATATCGGGTCGGGTTTATGAACGCCTACGAACGTTTCGGCGCGCCGGCATTGGCGCGTCGCGGCCCGCACAGCGGCCGATACAAAACGAGTAGCAGGTGCAGGCACAACCGCTATCGCCGATTTCGTCGTTACATTCGACTGTCATCGACCCTCCCGTGTACGTGAACATTAGCTTTGGCGTCGTGAACTGAACGGACATTGCAGACACCAGAATCGCGGTATGGAAGGCACACACACTGAGCATCTCGTCCACCGGGTCGCCACGATCCGTGATCGGATCGAGGCCGGCATGGATCGTCGCGAGTTTCTTCGGACCCTCGTTACCGGCGGCTACGCACTCGGCGTCGCCGGGGCGCTCGGCGTCGACGATTTCCTCGCAGCCGACGACGGCGAGGTTCCCATCGTCACGGCACACGTCCGAGCCGATCCCGACGACCCGTGGTCGCTCGAGGAGCGAACGCGATACGTTCCCGCCGACTGGTACGCATCCGTCCAGAAAGCTCTCGAGTTGAACGAGTTGCTCGCACGAACGGCGTTGACCGGCTATCTCGGGAGCGCGGTCGTTCCCGGATCCTACGACAGCGGGACGGCCACCGTCTCCGTCGGTATCTCGAGCGATCCGAGCTCGCTCAGGGAATCGTTCGACGGACTGCTGGACGGAATCTCGCTCGATATCGAGACGATCGGCGAGATCGAAGATATCGAGCAGGGGCCACAAGATATCGAGCCGCGAGTCGTCGACTCCGTCACGAGCGACGACGTTCCGAGCGGCGTCGCCTGCGAGACGGCGAACAGCATCGCGACGCTCGGTCCCGTCATGTACGACCCCAGCAGCGAATCGGAGTTCTTCGTGACCGCCGAACACGCGTTCGACGGCGGCGCAAATACGAACGACGACTACCTCAACCTCCCGGTCGACGGAAGCGACTCTGTCGAACTGGGCCCGGTCTCACACGCCCATCCGGCGGAGGACGTCGCCGCGATCACGCCCGAGGGACGAGTTCGGCCCTCGAACGCGATCGACACGCCGTCGCCGTCGCGCGTTCGCGGCCAGCTCACCCGGCTCGGACTCGCGGACCTCATCGCCCGCGACGAACAACTCGAGAAGGTCGGCGCGGTGACCGGCCACACGACGGGCGCTATCCAGGGGATCGACGCGGTCACCTGCTTCACCGACAACTTCTGTCGGCACGGCCAGATCCGCTGGGGCGGCGAAATGGATCTGACCGACGGCGACAGCGGCTCGGTGAGCTACTTCGCCGACCCCATGGGCGACGACGAAGACGTCCTCATCGCGGGCTTCAACAACGCTCGCACCTGGTGGCCGGGACAGAGCTACGTCTGGGGCGTCGGCGCCTACAGACTCACCGAGATGTACGGCTATCACTTCTAACTGCACCGAACTGTACCAAACAGGCTTCACACCCACCTCACTCCCACCCCATTTCCACTAACTCATGGCAACCGATACCCACACCGGCTCCGATCGTTCCGACCAACCCGGGATCGTGAGATCCGTCGCCCGACTCGTCGGCGATCTACTCATCGTCACCTGCTGGGTCGTGTTTCTGACGCTGGTCTTTCTCGGGACCGGGTGGCCCCAGTGGGCGTTTTACCTGCTGTTGATACTCGGCGTCGGCCTGTACGTCACCGTCACGGCGACGTGGACGGGGTCCGGCGACTAGAAACCACGAGAGCCAAAAATCGGGCGAGCGAAGTCGGTAACAGCGGACCGCCGAATCTCGACTACGCGATCAGATCCTCGAGTCGATCGATCAGTTCCTCGTTGCCGACGTGAACCGGCGTTCGGTCGTGAAGATCGTCGGGATCGACGGCCAGCAGCGATCGCTCACCGTCCGACGAGCGACCGCCGGCGCGTTCGACGATGTAGCCGATGGGGTTGCCCTCGAACTGGAGGCGGAGTTTCCCCTCGGGACGGGACTCGAGGCCGGGGTAGCCGAAGATCCCGCCGTAGGTGAGCACCTGGTTGACGTCGCCGATCATCGCGCCGCCGTACCGAAGCTTGAGTTCCTGTTCGATCTCGCGAGCGTACTCCTGAAAGTCGTCGGGCCAATCGGGAACGCGCCCGCCGAAGCCGTAGACGACCGGCTCGTCGGGGAGCCGAACGTCCCGCTGAACGACGGTTCGTTCGCCGCCGGTCAGTTCGTACTCCGTGACCGAGTCCTCGGTCGCGAGCACCATCGTCGTGATCGGGCCGTACAGGATGTAGCCGGCGGCGACGAGCGTCTCGCCTCGAGCGGGGAGCGCGGCGTCGTAGACGCCGAAGATCGTCCCCATCGCATTGTTCGACTTGAGGTTCGAGGAGCCGTCCAGCGGATCGACGGCGACGGCGTATACGTCCGCCATCGCCGGATCGCCGCCGCAGTCTTCGACCTCGGCTCGCTCCTCGCTCGCGTACTGTCCGACGCCGTCGATAGCGGCGAGTCGGTCGCCGAGCAGTTCGTCCGCCCAGACGTCGGCTTCGACCTGTGTCTCGCCGCTCGGATTCTCCTCGTCGACGGTGCCGCGACGGCCGATGAGCCCCTGTCTGATCTCGGTCGCCGAGCGGCTGATCGTCGCGATCACGCTCTCGACGACTGGATCGGACACCGTCATCCTATTCCGTAGCCTCGAGTGCGGCGTCGGCCGTCTCCTCCTCGTAGATGACTCGCTCGAGGGCGTCGAGGAGCTGGGTCGGGTCCTCGCGCTGCCAGACGTTACGGCCGACGGCGAGACCCTTGCAGCCGGCGTTGACGGCGGCCTCGACGGTCGAGAGGAACTCGTAGTCGGAGGTCTTCGAGCCGCCGCTCATGACGACCTTCATATCGCCGGCGGCCTTGCAGGCGTGTTCCATCGCCTCGGGGCTGCCGGGGTACTTGACCTTCGCGATGTCGGCGCCGATCTCGAGGGCGATTCGGGTCGCATACGAGATCGTGCCGGGCTTGGTGTCGTTTTTCAGTCCCTGTCCGCGCGGATAGGACCACATGACCATCGGCAGGTCGTGCTCGCGGGCGCTCTCCTGGGCGTCGCGGAACTCCTCGTACATCTCGACCTCGTGGTTCGAGCCGCTGTAGACGGTGAAGCCGACGGCGTCGGCGCCGAGTTCGGCGGCGTAGTCGACCGAGCAGTTGACTGGCGAGTCCGGCTCGCCCATCCAGAGGTTCGAGGTCCCGTTGAGCTTCAGCAGGAGGTTGACGTCGTCCTCGTAGCTGGGGTAGTAGCCCTCGGCGACCCCCTTCTGGACGGCCATCGCGGTGACGGCGTCGTGCGTCGCCGTCTCGAACACCGTCGACGGGTCGAGCTTTTCCGGCACGTCCTCGAAGTCGACTGGACCGTGCTCTAACCCGTGGTCCATCGCCAAAATCAGTGACTTGCCATCGCGGACGATCGGTGAATCGTCGATCGGAATCATCTGTAAGTGGGTCCAACAGGCCGCTATAAATCTCTGATGGTCCGGATTATCGAAATTACGTACGATCGTAGTTATCTCCGCGGTAATCCGGCCCGATTCCCCTCATTCGTTGTAGTTTACCGAGGCACTCGTTGTCACTCGAGCAGTTCTCGGGCGTTGTGTCGCCACGTTCGAACGTGGACGACGTTCAGCCCGAGGACTCGAGCGACGTCGAACGCGCTGATCGTCGCCAGTCGCTCCGCCGAGCAAATCCCGGCTTCGGCCAACTCGTCGGCGTCGTCGGGTCCGACGCCGGTCACCGCCGTCACGGGCGTCGGTTTCGGCCACGGTCGCTCCGACGGTTTTTCTCGGCCGACCGCCGCGACGGGAGACGCGTCGTACTCGAACGCCTGCCAGTCCTCGTCCGCACTGACGGCGATCCACTCGCGTTCGGCAGCTCCGAGTCCGCGAACCTCGTCCGACCGGCGGTCGAGGTCGCCGTCGCTCTCGAACGACCACGGGAGCGAGAACCGCCGTCGAAGCGTCCCCGCAGTCGTTTCATCGAGTCCAGCATCCAGCAACATTCGATAGGAGTACTCCTTTTCCGGAATCGCCTCGGGGTCGATATCGGCCGCTTTCAGAGCCGTCCGCTCGTCGGGCTCGAGTCGCGACCGATCGTCGGTAGCGGTCTCGTCGGTAGGCCGATCCTCGCCGGCCTCGAGTACCTGCCGTTCGTCGAACGCGAGTACGACACCGTCATCGGCGTCAGTTCCAGCGCCGGCAGCGGTGACGCCATCGTCATCGTCAGCAGCGGCGATAGCGCCGTCGGCGTCAGCAGCGACAGTAGCGGGATCGACTTCCAGATCGACCGAAATACCGATTCCGAGATCGACAGTCTCGGTGCGTTCGCTGTCGCTTCCCGTCTCCGTCTCCCGCTTCCTGACGACGTTGTTCTTGCTCACGCGACCCACCAGTTATCAGTAGCTCACACTGTCTCGCCTTGAAGGTTGTCCCCAGAGTGGAACTACAGAGCGCCGGCCAGACGACAAAGCACTGTCCAGACTACGGAACACGGGCCTGGATAGCCGACTCGAGCCAGCACACAGCCGTGACATCCGGCCGCGATCTGATGGCGGCTTCGTCTTTCACGCTCGATTTCGGTGGCTCGATCCCGTGAGACCGCGTCGCCGACTGATCTGTCGCCAACATCGACCGATCGTGTAGCTTCGACAGAATCTATTTGTGAACGATGTCCGTACGTCGAAACAATGCGGCCCGCCCGACTCGCACCCGCCGTCCTCTGTTGTACCCTCCTCGCACTGGCCGGTGTCGCCGTCGTCGTTGGTGCACCCCCGCCGACGTCCCTCTGTGGCGTCTGTGGGCCCGGAGTCGCCGACGATTCCGAAATCGACGGCTCGACGGGGCCCGGTACGCTCGACATCTACGTCGACGACACTGGAGATTCGCTCTGGAGCGCCCGCGTTCCCGTCACCGATTCGGCTGCCGATCGATACCGGACCAACGAAACCGCACTCGAGATCGCGGTCGACGACGCCTGGGTCTCGCCGCACGCGGCCGGCGGCGACGTTCGAGCCGTGGAGTCGACGATAGATGACGAGACCGTCGTCGTGAACTACACCGTCACCGATGTCGCGCGGTCGGGCGTCGGTGACGCCTGGCTCGTCGATTATTTCGCCGACGTCCCGTCGAACACCCGCTACTCGCTGACCGCCGAGCGGGTGACGATCCACGCACCCGAGCGAACGGTCGTCACGAACGATCCCGCCCACGCCAGCGTCGAGGGGAACACCGCGACGTGGACGCAAAGCGACGACTCCGCATCCGGCGGCGATTTCAACCGACTGACGTACGTCACCTACGGCGAGGACAGCATCCGCGACACCGCGAGCGGCTACGCGACGATCGGGCTCGAACGCGGCCCGCCCGCCTTAGAACGCGGCGTTCTCGGAGGCCTCGTCCCCGGAGCGCTGCTCCTGCTCGCGGGAGTAGCCGTCGTTCGCTACGACCCGGGCCGCGAGACGCTCACTCCGGCGACGCTCGAGCGGCTGTTCGTCGCGGCCGGAGCGATCGGTGCGATCGGATTTCTCGCCCTGAGTGTGGCGGCGACCGGTCGACCGCTCAGTCCCGGACTCGGTGCGCTGAGCGCACTCGGCATCGGCTACGCCTCGATCGGCATTGCGGCTCGCCGGAGCGATTTCCGACACAGCACTCGCGGAGTAGCCGGCATTGCTGCGCTCGTGACCCTCGGAACCGGCGTGTTGCTGTGGCTCTTCGGCGGTCCGATAGCCGTCGTCGTCCTCCCCTTCGCACTGGCTACCGCGTGCTTCTTGCCGCTTGGACACGCCTCAGCGACCCGTTCGAAGCCCTCCGTTCCGCTTCTCTTCGCGGTACTCTCGGCGTTCGTACTGATCGCCGGAGCCGTCGGCCTGGCGTTTCTTTCCCCACCGGTAGGATTCGGCGTGATCCTCTATTGGCTCGTGTTGGCGTTCTGGGCGGCCGTCATCGTCGCGTTCGGCTATCCGCTCGGGCTCATGGGCCGTCGACTCGCCGAGGCGTAAACACCGACCGAGTCGCCGTCGAACCTCTCGAGGCAAAACAGATCAATCTGCGAACGCTCGATAGCACCCACTACGTCGACGAGCTATCCGCTTCCGAATCGACGCTCACTCGGTCGTGAATATGTCCTTCGCGAGCGTTCAGATGCTGCGGCGTTCGATCGTTTGACACCGCCAGCACCTCCGCGACGATGCTGTGTGCGATCTGGTAGGGCGAACCCCCGCCGAGATCGAGGCCGATCGGCGTGTACAGCGACGACAGCGCCGCCCCGTCGAACGTCGTCCCCTCGCTCTCGAAGGCCTCGGTCATCTCCTCGAACCGTTCCTGTGGCCCCATCAACCCGACGTACGGGACGGGCGAGTCGAGCAGCCGTTCGATCGTCAGCCGGTCGTCGACGAAGTTGTGCGTCATGACGACCGCGTAGGTGCGACCGTCGAGGTTGATCCCGTCGTCGATCGCTGCCGGCGACGTCGTCACCGTTTCGTCGGCGTCGGGGAACCGGTCCTCGAGGTCGACACTCCCCCGGAAGCTGACCACGGTGACCCGAAAGTCGTTCTTCGCGGCTAGCTCCGTCACTGGCCCGACGTCGTGACCGGAACCGAAGACGACCAGCTCCGTCGGGGCCGCGAGACCGTCGATAAACACCTCGAGTCGCTCCCCGCGAACCTCGATTTCGATGGTATCCGCTCGGCCACGCTCGGCGAGGTCGGTCGCTGGACCCGCGAGGTCGTCGGGCCACGCCGTCGCCGGCTCGCCGTCCGGCGTCGCGAGGACTCCCTCCTCGGGATGGTAGTACGCCCGATCGCCGTGAGCGAGGGACGCGTCTTCTTCACCGCTTCCGTCTCGCCCAGTCCTCTCGTCCCCTTCGTCCCCCTCATCATCGCCCTCGAGCACGGTGAGAACGGCCACGCTCCGGCCCTCGTCGAACGCCTCGACGGCCGGCCGATAGGCGTCGGTCAGCGGCTCGAGCAGGACGTCGATGATCCCGTTACAGCCGACGCCGAGCCCCCAGACATCGTCGTCGTCCTCCATCAGGTCGTACGTCACCAGCTCCGGCCGGCCGCGTTCGCGAACCGACTTCGCCGCGACGAGGAGTTCGTCCTCGAGGCAACCGGCCGTGATACTCCCGACGCCCTCGCCCGCTTCGTCGAGCAGCATCTTCGCGCCCGGCCGGCGGTAGGCGTTCCCCTCGACGTCGACGATCGTCGCGAGGACGTCCGTTCCGTCCTCGCCGAGCCGTTCGTGAATGCGCTGTACCACCTCGGTCTCCGGAACGCTCCAGTTGCTTCCTGTCATTGGTTCGAATCGCTTGGGTCTGTGGTCTCGCTCCCGCCGGTCGTCTCGCTCCGTCGCTCGCTTCCGTCGGTCGTGTCGCTCGCTCCCTCACTTCGATTTATGCGTTCGTCCGGCGTCGCCGGTCTCCGTAGCCCGCGGTCCGGATCAGCGACGCCGTCGGCCATCGTATACACCTTCCGTACGCCGGCGTCGTGCAAGTCAGTTCCGCACGCTCCACTCTGGACGGCTTCGCGAACCCGGTCCGGCGCGGCAACCTCGGCTCCCGCGACGACGTCGACGCCGGCCTCGAACATCGGTTCCGGGAGCCCCGACGCGGTCGCACCGATCAGGACGACCGTCGCGTCAGCCGGTGCGGCCTCGAGATAGCGCTCGAGACCGCCGTAGACGAACACGGAGCCGGTGACGAACACGACGTCCGCGTCGGCCATCGCCGCGGTCGCTTCGGCCGGCCGGAACGTCGTGACGCGCACGTCGTCTGGCGCCGAGACGGGGCCGACGTCCCCGCGTTCGATCACTCGAACGTCGACGTCCGAGAACTTCCGGAACGCGGGTTTGAAGGCGCCGACCGTGGCGATCACGTCCACGCTCGGATCTAGCAGCGCCATCGGATCACCGGTTCGCCAGTCGATGGACGGCGCCGACAGCGCGTTGATCGCGGCGACGCCCAGCGCGATCCGGAGCGCGGTGTCCCCGTCCACCGTCGCGTCGATGCGGCCCGATTCATCCGCTTCAGAGCCGTCGTAATCCGATTCGCCCCCCAAATCGTCGAACTCCAACGTCGCCCATCGGAGGAGCGTCTCGAGGTCCACGTCGTCGGTCGACACCGACTCGCCCGGCGGTCGGTGGGCGAGCCCGGCCGTCCGTGTTCCCTCGCCCGCAGCCGCGAGTTCGGGATCGGATCGATCCGCTGCGCGGACGCCGGCCAGTTCGACCAGCACCGCCGATTCGCCGATCGTCACGCACTCGACCGTGACGCCATCCGGGATTCCGCGGCTGCGGAGGCGGTCGACGATGGCCGGTCGGATCGGGTCGATCATCCGCTATCACCTCCGTTGTCGTCGCTCTCGGCGGCGGAGCGCCTGCGCCGGGGATCGTGCTCGAACCCGACCGGGCCGTCGATCCCGTAGCGCTCGAGCTGTCGCGCCGCCTCGTCGAGATCGGTCGGCGTCGCGAAGCCGAACAGTCCGTCGACGTAGGGGTAGACGGTCTCCATCCCACGCGAGCGCGGCTCGTACGCCGGCGACACCGCGAGCGGGTTGAGCCAGACGACCGCGTCGGCCCGGCCCGCGAGCCAGGTGACGCTCTCCTCGAGGATCTCCTGGTCGCCGACGTCGAGCCCGTCGCTAATAACGACGACGACCGTTCGTCGATCCACCGCGTAGGGGTGGCGCCGCCGGAGCGCGTCGAACGCCTCGCCGATCCGCGTCCCGCCGCCCCACTCGATTTCGGCGTCGCGCAGCGCCCCGGCGGGGTCGCCGTCCGCCCGCGCGAACTGCTCCGTCGCCTCGACGAGGTCGGTGTCGAACAAAAAGACGGACGACCGACGCGCGGTGGCCTGCAGTCGGTCCGCGACCGCGAGGAGCGTGTCGCGATCGATCGTATCGAGAACCGAGCCGCTGACGTCGATCAGCAGACAGCAGTGGAGTTCGCTCGGCACTCGTTCGCGCGTCGGAAGGTCTACCGCGGTGCCGCCGGTCCCCAGGCTGGCGCGGAGCGCTCGCCGGGCGTCGATCCGCTCGCCGGTGGCGGCGAGTCGCGTTCGGCGGCCGGGAATCGTCGACAGCGCGTCGAGAAACCGGTCCACCGCGGCGGTCTCGTCGGTGGTCAGCGGAGTCGGCGTCGCTTCGACGGGTTCGCGCCGCCCGACGGCGCTGTACAGCCGTGCATCGTCGCCGTCGTCGCCGTCGGACGACGGCCGTTCGCCGGTTGCGTGCCTGCGTCCGGTTGCGAGACGAAGGTCGACGCTCTCGGGCCCGTCGTCCGACTCCGGCGGCGGCGGTTCCACCCCCGACGGCAGGTCCGCTCCCTCCAACGATGCTGCCTGCCGATTCGACTCGTCGGTATCGTCGCCGTCTCGCGCAGGCGAGTCGTCGTGGGTCGAAATCCGGTCGATACCGGTCCGCAAGCGGTGCCAGAAGGTCGGAAACTCCGCATCGAAAACGTCGATATCGTCCGATTCGGTGAGCAGAGATGCCCGAAGCGCGTCGGCGGCTGGATCTCGGTCGGCGAACCCGACCACCGCGAGCGCTCTCGCACCCTCGAGCGCCCCGCTCGCCGGCACGCTGGCGCCCTCGCGCCGAAGCTGACCGACGAAGCGAACGAGCTCCGTCAGCACGTGTTTGCGCGCCGCCTCGAAATCCGGCGCGGTGTGGCGGCCCGATGGTCGGTCGAGACCGTCGCCGTCGGTCTCGATTTCGGACTGAACCTCAGGCTCGATCCCCTCGAACTCCCCCTCAGTATCGAACGGATTCCGACGTGGCGTCATTGGTCTGGCGCGTCGGTTCGGTCGCGAGCCGCGGCTGCGGCGTCTCGAAGCCGTTCCAGGAGCGAGCCGTCGACCCGTTTGACGTCCTCGACTTCCTTGAGCAGGCAGCCGATCGTGCGCTCGATCTCGTCCGCCGAGAGCGATCCGGTCCGGCCCTCGGCTCGCAGCGCGGCGACGGCTCGAGCCCAGTCGAGCGTCTCGGCGACGCCGGGGCGTTTGAGGAACGACTCCTCCCGCAGACGTTCGACGACGGCGCAGACTTCGGCGGCGATGGCGGCGTCGAGTTCCGGCACCTTGCGGGAGACGATTTCGTACTCCGTCTCGAACGACGGGGGCTCGACGTGCAGGTAGAGACACCGCCGTTTGAGCGCGTCGCTCAGCCCGCGGGTCCGGTTCGACGTGAGGACGACGATCGGCGGGTTCTCCGCGCTGACCGTGCCCAGCTCCGGTATCGACACCTGATAATCCGAGAGCAGTTCGAGCAGGAAGGCCTCGAACGCCTCGTCGGCGCGGTCGATTTCGTCGATCAACAGGACCGGCGACCGATCCTTCCCGGCGGTGAGCGCACGCAGGAGGGGACGCTCGAGGAGGAACTCGTCGTCGAACACGGAGCGCGGTCGCTCGGTGTTCGACCCGGAGTCGTCCGTCGTGCCCGGGGCGTTCTGAGCGTTCGAAACATCCGGCGCGTTCGAAGCATCCGGAGCGCCCGAATCGGTTGCTTCGCCCTCGGCCGCCACCGGAGTGCCGACGCGTCCCTCGTTCGACTGCACCGCGAGCAGCTGTTTCGTGTAGTTCCACTCGTAGAGCGCGTTTTCCGCGGTCAGGCCCTCGTAACACTGGAGCCGAATCAGCTCAGTTTCGAACCCCTCGGCGAGGACTTTCCCCAGTTCGGTCTTTCCGCTGCCGGGCGGCCCTTCGACGAGGAGCGGCCGCCCCAGCTGTAGTGCGAGGTAGACCGTCGTGACGAGGCGGTCGTCGGCGACGTAGTTCAGCTCCTCGAACCGCTCGAGGAGCGCGGACTCCGAGATCGTCTCGAACGCGAGGGCCGGCGTCTCGTCGGTCATGGTGACATCAGTTCCCCGTCTTCGACCGTCTCGAGATAGTCGCCGGGATCGGCCCGGAAGCTGTCGGCGCAGCCGTGACAGCAGAAGTAGTAGGTCGTTCCCTCGTGCGTGACGCTCGGCGCGTCGTCGGGATCGACGGTCATGTCGCAGACTGGATCGACTGCCGGCTCGTCGGTCACGTCGTTCGGTTCGTTCACGCTGTTCGAGTCGGTCGCATCGGTCGTCGCCGTTTCGGTCTCACTGACGCCACCTCCACAACAAGCGCCACTCGCTTGGTCGCCGGCGTCGGTCGCCGTCGCTGCGTCCTCGAGACTCTCGCTCACACGCGAGGACGCCGTCACCGCGCCCGTATTAGCCCGCACGTCGATCAGTTCGGCGAGCACGCTCGCCGCGATCTCCGCGCCCGTTTTAGCCGAGATATCGACGCCCGCGGGGTTCGTGATCGCGTCTCGGACCGACTCGGAATCCCGATCGAGGAGTCCCGCGGCCCGTTCGACGACCGTCTCCGCGCGCGCATCACTCGCCACGAGGCCGATGTACGGCGCGTCCGCGAGGACGCCGGCGGCGACAGCGCGAGCGTCGTACTCGCCCATCGAAGCCGCGACGACGAGCGGGGCGGGGCCGACGGCTTCGGCGATCGACTCGGGCTCGAGCGTCGAGAGCACCGTAACGTCGTCCGGAACGGTTCCGCCGCCCCCATCGGGGTCGACGACCGTCACGTCGATTGCGAGTTCGCTCGCTAATCTGACAAGCGAGTTCGCGACGGGCGAGCCGCCCACGACGAGCAGTGTCGTCGTCGGAACCACCGGCTCGATGAACACCTCGAGGGTGCCCTCGCTCTGACACGTCATCGGAAACGCCTCGAGTCCGGGGCGATCGATCGCGGCGGGCTCCGGTGCGAGACCGATCAGCCGCGGCTCTCCCTCGGCGATGGCTGTGCGGGCCTCGCTTTCGACCCGCGACTGGGCGCAGGCCGCGCCGCCGACCCAACCGACGAGGTCGCCGTCGGTCGTGACGAGCGCCCGGTCGCCGACGTTGGCCGACACCGGCGCTTCGCGGCGGACGACGGTGGCCCGTGCGTAGGGTGTCCCGCGCTCGGCGAGCGCTCGCTCTTGCTGTGCGAGTTCGCCGTCGCTCACGGCGTCGGCTCGATCGCTGGTCGACTCGGCGTTCGTGGTCTCGTGTGGTGTGTCTTCGGTCATTTCGTGCTGTCGACGCCTCGTTTGCCGGCGTCACGGAGGGAGGATACGGGCGAGTTTCGTCGTAGGGCCGCTCGCATCCATCGGTGGCCGCGACGAGCGCTCGAGTGCCGGGACGTAAGTCCGCTCATCGTGGCTGTCAGTCGTCCGCCGCCTCGTCGCTCGACTGGACGTCGAACTCGAGGGCGACGTTGTCGGCCGGGTCCATGGCGAGTCCGGCCTCGTCGAGTTTCTCCCAGACGACGTCGGGCGTCATCGGCATCTCGACGTGGCTGATCCCGCCGTGGGCCATCGCGTCGACGACGGCGTTGACGATGGCCGGTGGCGAGCCGACCGTCGGCGACTCGCCGACGCCCTTCGCCCCGATCGGGTGGTGGGGCGACGGCGTGACGGTGTGGCCGGTCTCGAACTCAGGAATCTCCATCGACGTGGGCAGCAGGTAGTTCATGAAGTCGCCGCCGGTGACGTTGCCGTTGTCGTCGAAGGTGACGTGCTCCATCATCGCCGTCCCAATCCCCTGGGCGAGTCCGCCGTGGATCTGGCCCTCGATGATCATCGGGTTGATCCGGTTGCCGCAGTCGTCGACGGCGACGAACTTCTCGAACTCGACCTCGCCCGTCTCGCGGTCGATCTCGACGATCACGATGTAGGAGCCGAACGGATACGTCATCTCCGGCGGATCGTAGTAGTTGACCGCCTCGAGTCCCGGATCCTCGCCCGCGGGCTTGTTCATGTACGCGCCGGCGGCGATCTCGGTGATCGAGATCGACCGGTCCGGCGCGCCGGCGACGTGGAACTCGCCGCTCTCGCGGTCCCACGTGATGTCCGCCTCCGCGGCCTCGAGTTCGTTCGCCGCGATAGCTTTCGCCTTCTCGCGGACCTTCCGCGAGGCGACGGCCGCGGCGGCGCCGGCGACGGGGGTGCTCCGAGAGCCGTACGTTCCCAGGCCGTAGGGGTCCGTATCCGTGTCCCCGTGCTCGACGGTGATGTCGTCGACGTCCATGCCGAGTTCCTCGGCGACGATCTGGGCGAATGTGGTCTCGTGACCCTGCCCCTGGGTCTGGACGCCAACCCGAACCGTCGCGTTGCCGGTCGGATGGACCCGAATCTCGGCGGAGTCGAACATCTCGACGCCCGCGATGTCGCAGGTCTTTCCGGGACCCGCACCGACGACTTCCGTAAAGGATGAGATGCCGATGCCGAGCAGTTTGTCGGCGTCCTCCTCGATTCGGCGCTGCTGTTCCTCGCGGTAGTCGTCGTAGTCGGCCATCTCGAGGGCGAGATCCAGGGCCTTCTCGTAGTCGCCCGAGTCGTAGTTCCACCCCGTCGGACTCTCGTAGGGGAACTGGTCGGGCTGGATGAAGTTCTTCCGCCGGATCTCGGCGGGGTCCATCTCGAGTTCGTCGGCCAGCACCTTCACCATCCGCTCGATGAGGTAGACGGCCTCCGTGACGCGGAACGAACACCGATAGGCGACGCCGCCCGGCGCGGTGTTGGTGTAGGCCGCCGTCAGGGTGCCGTAGGCCGTGTCGACGTCGTACGATCCGGTGAAGATGTTGAAGAACCCGGCGGGGAACTTCGACGGCTGGGCCACGGCGTTGTACGCGCCGTGGTCGGCGAGCACGTCGGTCCTGACCGCCAGGATCTCGCCGTCTTCGGTCGCGGCGAGTTCGCCCTGCATGTCGTAGTCGCGGGCGAACCCGGTCGACTGGATGTTCTCCGAGCGCTCCTCGACCCACTTCACCGGCTGCTCTAAGACGTACGACGCCGCCGCGGCGACGACGTAGCCGGGGTAGATCGGCACCTTGTTACCGAATCCGCCGCCCACGTCGGGGCTGACGATCCGAACCTTGTGTTCGGGGATCCCCGAGACCTGCGAGAACAGGGTCCGGTGGATGTGGGGCGCCTGCGAGGTCATGTGGACGGTTAGCTTGTCCTTGCCGGGATCGAAGTCGCCGACCGCCCCGCAGGTCTCGATCGGCGCGGGGTGGAGTCGCTGGTAGAGCATCTGCTCTTTGACGGTGACCGGCGCGTCGTCGAACACCCTGGCGGTCGCCTCCTCGTCGCCCGTCTCCCAGTCCAGACAGTGGTTGTCCTCCTGGCCCTCGATGTCGTCTCTGATCAGCGGCGCGTCGTCCTCGAGCGCCTTCTCCGCGTCGACGACCGGATCGAGCACGTCGTAGTCGACGACGACTTTCTCCGCGCCGTCTTTCGCCGTGTACCGGTCGGTCGCGATGACCGCGGCGACCTCCTGGGACTGGAACTTCACCTTGTCGTTGACCAGGACGTCCTGCGTGTCGTCCATCAGCGTCGGCATCGTCGCGAGGTCGTACTCGAGTAAGTCCTCCGCGGTCAGGACGGCGACGACGCCGTCGACGTCCAGCGCACGCGATTTGTCGATGTTCTCGATTCGGGCGTGGGCGTGCGGGCTGCGAACGATCTCGCAGTGGAGCATCCCCGGCTTCTTGATGTCGTCGACGTAGTTGCCGCGACCGGTGATGAAGCGCTGGTCCTCCTTCCGTTTGACCTCCTCGCCCATGCCGCCGCGACCGTGCCCGCAGTGTTTCTCGGGCTGTGGGCCGCCGTCTTCCGCTTCCGCGAACCGTTCGGAGTCGCTGCTCATCGCGAATCACCGCCGAAATCGCCACCGTGTTCGCGGTCCGTCGTCGAGCCGCCGTGCTTGCGGTCCGTCGTCGGCCCGCCACAGCAGTTCTCCGCGCCGCAGTCGAACTCGCCGTCCGGGATGTCGTAATCGACCGAGGCGGACGCCTCCGTCGAGCCGTCTCCGTCGACGGTAACGCCGCCGTCGGCGGCCGCGATCTCGCCTTCCTCGAGTTCCTCGGCGGCGTACTCGATCGAGCGAACGATGTTCTGGTAGCCGGTACACCGACAGAGGTTGCCGCTGATCGCCTCCCGGATCTCCGCTTCGCTCGGGTTCGGATTCTCGTCGAGCAGGGCCTTCCCGGACATGAGCATCCCCGGCGTGCAGTAGCCACACTGCAGGCCGTGTTCCTCGCGGAATCCCTCCTGTAGCGGATGTAACTCGCCGCGGGCCTCCGGGAGCTCTTCCATGCCCTCGACGGTCGCGAGTTCGCTCCCCGCGGCCTGCGTCGCGAACATGAGACAGGACTTGATCGGTTCGCCGTCTTTGAGGACGGTACAGGCCCCGCAGTTTCCGGTGTCGCAGCCGATGTGCGTGCCGGTCAGGTCGAGTTCCTCCCTGATCGCGTGGACGAGCAGCTGTCGGGGTTCGACCTCGATCGTGTGTTCGGTTCCGTTGACCGTCAGCGTAATCTCTCGTGTGTCTGTCACTGTGATACCCTCCGTTTGACGACCCCGGCGCGTTCGGCGGCGTCGCCGAGCGCGCGCTGGGTGAGGACGTTCACCATTCGTTCCTTGTAGCCGGCGTCGCCGTGCTCGTCGGACTCGGGATTCGACTGCTCGGCCGCCAGCTCCCCGGCGCGTTTGAACAGGTCGCTGCCGGGACGTTCGCCCTCGAGGTGGTCCTCCGCATCGGTCGCGCGGACGTTCGTGATGTCGACCGCGGTGAGACCGATCCCCGCCCGCTCGATCCGACCGTCCTCGTCGAAGACGAGTCGCGCGGCCGAGCCGACCATCGCGTAGTCGCCGACTTTGCGCTTCAGTTTGTGGTAGGCGCTCCCCTCGCGCGGCTCCGGCGTCGGCACGCGAATCTCGGTGACGAGTTCGTTCTCGTCGAGGGTCGTGTCGTAGGGAAGGAGGAAGAAGTCCTTCGCCGGGATGACTCGCTCGCCGTCCGGCCCGTGGGCGACGACCTCACCCTCGTGGGCGAGCAGGACGCTGCCCCAGTCGCCCTTCGGATCCGCCTGGGCGACGCCGCCGACGACCGTTCCGCGATTGCGGATCTGCGGGTCCGCGACCAGCGGCGCCGCGTCGGCGAAGCTGCCGTAGTTCTCGTCGACCAATTCCGACTGTTCGACGTCGGCGTGGCGCGCGAGCGCGCCGATCGTGAGCCAGCCGTCTTCCTCCTCGAGGTAGTCGAGGCTCTCGATGCGGTTGATGTCGATAACCGTCTCCGGAACCGCGAGTCGGAACCGGAGCATCGGGACCATGCTCTGACCGCCCGAGAGGATCGCCCGGTCGTCTAAGCTCTCGAGCAGGCTTACGGCTTCCTCGACCGTCTGAGGCTCGTGCTGTTCGAACTGCGCCGGCTTCATAACATTCCGCGGATCCGGTCTGTGATACCCGAATCCGTCTCCTCGTCGACGTCGCTCATCTGCCGTTCGATGTCGCTGAAGAAGTTGCCGACGATCTTGTTGGCGACGGGCTCGATCACGCGCGAGCCGAGCTGGGCGATCCGGCCCGAGATGTCGGCCTCGGTCCACCACTCGATCCGCGAGCCCTCGCCCTCCTCGAGCGGGTGGATCTGCATCCCCGAGTCCATGCTGAAACTGCTCCCGCTCGCGGTTCCGCTCCCGGTGGCGGTCATGATGAAGTCCTCCTCGTCGCGCTCCTGGATCGTCACGGACGTCTCGAACCGCGGTTTGACGCTCCCGACGCCGACCTGCATCAACGCGGCGTACTCCCGGCCCTCGACGAACGCGCGTTCGGCGACGTCCTCCGGGTCGGCCTCGGGTAGCGTCTCGAGGTCCTCGTCGGGTTCGTAGTCGTCGAAGCTGAAGTCGTCGTCCATCGGGGTGATGTACTTACAGCCCTTCAGCGAGTTCCGGACCGCGACCGGGTCGGAGAGGACGATCCACGCCTTCTCGGGGGGAACGTCCTCGAGTTCGAATTCGCCGTCGAACTCCATTACGACCACCCGTTCCGCAGTCGTGTTTGTGATTCTCTACCAGCCATCATCTTTTATAACCCTGCACTATGTGCATACTATTTACCACAGTATATGTTATACCGTACCACCCCAATAAACATTAGTGTTAATCGCGGATCACGTCGATCCGGAAAGTTACGAGTATGACGGGGGAGATATCGCACGACGGTGACGACCTGATCGACCTCGACGACGCGGTCGACCGGATGCGAACGCTCCGTTCGATGTGGCTGGCCGACCGATCGACCGAGCGCGTGTCGCTCGAGCGATCCGCCGGACGGGTGCTCGCGGAGCCGATCCGCGCGCCGGTAGACGTTCCCGCGCGGAGCCACGCGACGATGGACGGGTTCGCGTTCGACGCGACCGACGAGTATCCGTTCGAGGTGGTCGACCGGTCGGTGTTTCCGGAGGACGATCCGGGAGCGCTCGCCGACGGCACGGCGGTCCGGATCGCCACCGGATCGCCGCTTCCGCCGGCGGCCAACGCGGTACTGAAGCGGGAGGAGGCAGCCGTCGACGACGGACGACTAACGGGGCCGACGCTCGAGCCCGGAACCTACGTCTACGAACGAGGCAGCAACGTCGCGGAGGGTGAACAGCTGTTCGACGCAGGCGAACGCCTCGGCGCGAAGGATACGCTGTTGCTCGGTGACCTCGAAATCGACGAGGTGACGGTTTTCGAACCGCTCTCTGTCGGGTTGCTCGCGACCGGGACGGAGATCCACGAGGGTCGCCACCGCGACCTCGACTCGCCGATGCTGGCCGGACTCGTTCGCTCGTGGGGCCACGAGGCTACCTACGAGGGATCGGTTCCCGACGAGAACGATCTGGTCGCGTCACGGATCGACGAACTGGCCAGCGAGCACGACGTCGTGCTCACGACCGGCGGCACCAGCGTCGGGAAGAAGGACTACGTCGTTCGCTCGCTCGACGCCCTCGGCGACGTGCTCTTTCACCGCGTGCGGCTTCGACCGGGCAAACCGATCGCCGTCGCGCGCCTCCCCGACTACGACGCGGTGGCGATCGCCATCCCGGGGAAACCCGTTGGCGCGCACCTGGTAACGGCGCTCGTCGCCCGACCCTTTTTCACCGGTGACGACGCCCTGCCGACGATTTCGGCACGGATGGCTCGAGCCGTCGACATCGCGACGCCGGGCTTCACGTACGCCATTCCGGTCACGCTCGAGGACGGCGTCGCGATGCCGCTCGGCCACGTCGACTCCGCGCTCGCGGTCTACGACGAGACGTTCGACCCGAGCGTCCTCTCCTCGAGTACGCGCGCGAGTCGGGCCGACGGGATCGTTCTGACCGAGGACGCGATCCGAGCGGACGAACGGGTCGCGGTCGTTCCCCACACCGTTCTCGAGCGGTGATTGAGGTGAAGCGATGACGAAAATGACCGAGAGCACACCCGACGCGGAGCGGGAGTCGCCCTCGTCAGAGAATCTTCCGGTGGTCGACGTGGATCAGCGCTCGAGGCCACTCGAGCAGGAACTCGATCGCGACGACGGCGATGGACGTTCCCGCGACCAACCGGCGGTCGCCGGAGTGCTCCTCGCCGGCGGAACGAGCAGTCGGTTCGGGAGCGAGAACAAACTCTTGGCGACGATCGACGGCGAGACGATCGTTCGTCGCGCCGCGCGAACGCTCCTCGAGAGCGACGTCGACCCGGTCGTCGCGGTGCTCGGCCACGAGGCCGACCGGGTTCGGGCCGCACTCGAGGGACTCCCGATCGAAACCGTCGTCAACGAAGCGTACGACACCGGTCAGGCCTCGTCGCTGCGGACGGGCATTCGAGCAATCCGAGACCGCGAGGAAAAATGTGAGGCGGCGGTCGTCGCGCTCGGCGACATGCCGTTCGTCGCGCCCACGACCGTGAACGCGCTACTGACGGCGTACGCCGAAAACGCCGGCGACGCGATCGCACCGGCGTTCGAGAGCGTCCGCGGCAATCCGGTGCTGTTCGACGAGCGGTTCTTCGACGCGCTCGGGGACGTCGACGGCGATATCGGCGGACGCGAGATCCTGCTCGGGAGCGACGCGAGCGTGCTCGTGGCCGTCGACGACCCCGGTGTGCGCCGCGACGTCGACCACCCTAACGACCTGTAGACGCAGCCGTGTCGTGTCAACCCCATCGCACCCACACAGCCGGCTCGAGCGATCTGCGGAACTACTCCGTTTCGAGTTTTCTGACGACGATCTGACCGTCTTCGACGTGCCACTCGACTCGGTCTCCGGCGCCGACATCGAGGAAGTTGCGGACCGGTTTCGGCACCGTGGTCAGGTTCTTCTCGGAAACTTTCGTATCGGTAAGGGTTCCCATCGCCGTAGGGTAGAGCCGTAGTCGATACATAGCTTACGCTATACCTGCGGACGGGGGACGGGTTAGCCGCTCGAGCGCCACCGATGAGCACCGCCGTCGGAAGCCTTCGAGAAGTCGAGGTCGTACCGGTCGGATTCGATGAGAACTTTTCCGGGCACGTACCGGTCTTCGGCCCCGTCGACCGGCTCGAGGAGGTTTCTGTCCGCCATCGTCGAGAGTACGTCTCGAACCGTTCCTTCGCGGCCGGGGATCAAATTCGCCTCTTCCATCACGCCGTCGACGTCGACCTGCCCCCGGAGGAATGCCAGCCGAATCGCCGACACCCACGCGGGTTCACGCTTCGTTTCCCGACACATGAAGGGGTAGTTGTGAGGGATGGAGTTATAGTTTCTGACGGGACTGTGCAAGCGATTGGTCAGTGGCGACCCGATCCACGACCGCGGTTCGGCGAGATCGACTGCGGACGACTCCTCCGAACGTGACGTCGGGACAGGGTTTTTGTCAACTGGCCGAATTATCAAACGCATGGTCGCTCGGTACAGCCGCCGAACGGTGCTCGGCGCGGGACTCGGCAGCGTCGCCGCGGTGCTCACCGGGGGTACGCGTGGGCTCAGTATCAGACGCGACAGACGATTCGGCTGTACCACCTCGAGGTCGTCAACGAGTCCGACGAGGCCGTCACACTCGAGGTGACCGTCACGGACGCAGTCAGCGACCGCGAGGGGACGCGAACCGCGAGCCTGGAACCCGCTGGCGGCGCGGACGGGACGCACCTCTCCGGACTCTGGATGAAACACGCCGGCGAGTGGCACATCGACGCGGCAGTCGCGGACCACCGACTCGAACTCTCGACCGAAGAGATCAGGGACCGACTCGAGGGATCGGGCTGGGGCGTCGACTGTGCGCACGTTACGATCGCGGTGACGGCCGACGGCGAACTCGAGAGCCGCGTGGAGCCGTCCGACGTCTGTTGAACTCGGCGCGGTAGCGGACGGGTCGTCCCGACCACGGGTCGAAGAAAAACAAGTCGAAGAACGGAGCGTTCTCGTCGGGCCAGCGAGAGAACGAGCTACTGGTGGAGCGGTTTCTCGGCCATCTCCTTGCGGAGTTCGGCCAGCGCGGCTCGAGAGACGTTCCCCTCGAACGTCTGGAGGAGCGCGTACACCTCCGCTCGAGAGACCTTGACGTCGCCGTCGCGGACGACGTCCTCCGGGCGCTCGCGGAGTTCGCGCATCGTGCCGACGGCGAGCAGGTAGGGGATCGCCCACGCCGAGAGCCGGTTGCCGTGGGTTTCGGGGACGACCTCGAGGTAGCGGTGGGCGTCGTCGAGGTAGGTTTCGGCTCGTCCGGTGACGCGCTTGATGACGTTGGTGACGCCGCGCTGGTTGGACTCGTCGGTCACCGCCTCGAGGTCGACGTTTTCCTCTTCGAGCCACTCGGCGGGGAGGTAGACGTTGTTCTCCTCGTGGTAGTCCGACTCGACGTCTTTGGCGATGTTGACCAGCTGGAGGAGGAGCGCGAACGAACGGGCGTTGTTCCGCATCTCCTCGGCGCGTTCGGGCGACGCCCCACGGGCGACCAGCCCGGTGATGAGCGTGCCGACGGTGCCGGCGGCGTACCAGCAGTACTCCTCGAGTTCCTCGAGCGTCTGTAAGCGGAGTCCGCCCTCGTCGGCGTACCGACTCGTGAACATCGCCATCCCGTCGACGAGTTCGCGGACGGGTTCGCGCATGATCTCGCGAGGTTCTTCGTCGAGGGATTCGAACGTCCGGAGGACGCGTGGGGTCTCTGCGACGACGTTCCAGTCGTCGGTTCGCTCGTCCGGAACCCACGGCTCGACCTCGTTCATAAACGCCGAGACGGTCTGGTCGGCGTCCGGATCGAGCAACTCGTCGTACGCCGAAAGCAGGTTGCTCTGGGCTTCCGGGGGAATGTGTCCCGCGTCCTCGATCGTATCCGCGACGCGACAGAGGAGGTAGCCGAGACAGATGTGCTTCGCCATCGGCTCCTCGAGCCGATCAATAGTGATCGAAAAAGTCCGCGAAACGTCGTGAACCGCGTCGTAACACCACTCCAGGTCGGCGTCAGTCGGCGGTTCGGGCTGGCCCGTGGTCATCTACTCTGTGAGAGTTTGTTCCCACCCCGGAAAAACACCGCGGTCTCGGCGGAATGTTCCGTTCGATACTCGCAGCGCCGATCCTGTGTGCCCGATCGACGTCCGTGCTGGCGATCTGCATCGCCGTCAGCCGAAACCGCCAGCAATTACGATCGGCTACCTGTCCGGTCCGGTGAACGTCCGTCCAGCATCCGTGAGACGATCATCTCCCGTGGGATTCGACGCGACGACTGCGACCGGCCGCGTGTTCGATACGACACCCGCCCGGCGTATTCCGACCCGACGGCTATCCCGACCGCCGGCGAAAGGCGAGCGTGACGCAAACCGTACTCATCGCGGGCGCTCACGGACAGGTCGGACAGCACGTGACAGCCATTCTCGGCGAGAGCGATCACGAGGGCAAGGCGATGGTCCGGGACGACGACCAGGTCGCCGAAATGGAGTCGCAGGGGGCCGACGAAACGGTCGTCGCGGATCTGACGGAGACCGTCTCCCACGCGCTCGAGGGCTGCGACTCGATCATCTTCGCGGCGGGCTCCGGCGGAAACGACGTCTACGGCGTCGACCGCGACGGCGCGATCAACCTGATCGAGACCGCCGAAGAGGCGGGCGTCGACCGGTTCGTCATGCTCAGTTCGATGGGTGCCGACGATCCCGAATCGGGCCCCGACGCCCTCGAGGACTACCTGACGGCGAAAGCCGAAGCCGACGACTACCTCCGCGAGAGCGCCCTCGAGGACACGATCGTTCGGCCGGGCGAGTTGACGAACGACTCCGGCATCGGAACGATCGAGGTCGGAGACGATATCGGGCTGGACGCCGGCGATATCCCCCGTGAAGACGTCGCCCGGACGCTCGTAACCGCGCTCGAGCACGACGAACTCGTGGGGGAGACGTTCGAAATTCTCTCGGGCGACGAGCCGATCGAGGAGGCCCTCGAGACGATCGCCGCGAACTGATCGTCACTCGGCATCTGCCCCCAGTTCGGAGTCCCTCAAGCACTCGGTTCGACCGGTCAGGCGGCGAAGCGACCGCGCGCAGCAACAATAATAACAACACGTCGCCCCGAATACTCGCGCATGGACTTCGCACTCTCGGCCGAGCAACAGCAGATCCGAGATATGGTATCCGAGTTCGTCGACGAAGAGGTCGTCCCCGTCGCCGACGAGATCGATCACGAGGACGAGTACCCCGCCGATCTCGTGAGCGAGATGGCCGAACTGGGACTGATGGGGATGCCGTTTCCCGAAGAGTACGGCGGTTCCGGGCTCGACTACCACTCCTACGCGATCGGCCTCGAGGAGATTTCGCGGGGGTCGGGCGGTCTCGGAACGATCGTCGCGGCCCACACCTCGCTCGCGGGCAACATGCTCTACGAGTTCGGCGACGAGTCCCAGAAGGAGGAGTACCTGACGCCGCTGGCTGCGGGTGAGGAGATCGGCGCGTTCGCGCTCTCGGAAGCCGGCGCGGGCAGCGACGTGCCGGCGATGGAGACAACCGCCGAAAAGGACGGAAATGAGTACGTGATCAACGGGGGCAAGCTCTGGATCTCCAACGGTTCCGTGGCCGATACGGTAACCGTCTTCGCTAAAACGGATCCCGAAGCTGGCAACAAGGGGATCTCCTCGTTCGTCGTCAAACCCGAGGCGGACGACGGCTTCATCGTCGAAGGAACGGAGGAGAAACTCGGCGACAAGGGCTGTCCGACCGCCGAGCTTCGGTTCGACGACTTGCGCATCCCCGAAGATCGACTGCTCGGCGAGGAGGGCGAGGGGTTCGTCCACGCCCTCAAAACGCTCAACGGCGGCCGAATCACCATCGCCGCCCGTGGCGTCGGGATCGCTCGCGCGGCCTTCGAGGAGGCCCGCGACTACGCCAACGAGCGCGAGCAGTTCGGCCAGCCCATCGGCGAGTTCCAGTCGATCAAGCACAAACTGGCCGACATGGACACGAAAATCCAGGCCGCGAAGATGCTCATGCACAAAGCTGCGGATAAAAAGATCCGCGGCGAGAACTACATCAAGGACGCCTCGCAGGCCAAGCTCTACGCCTCCGAGGTGAGCCGCGAGGTCGCCAACGAGGGGATCCAGATCCACGGCGGCTACGGCTACACCAAGGACTTCCCCGCCCAACGCTTCTATCGCGACGCCAAACTCAACGAGATCTACGAGGGCACGAGCGAAGTGCTGCGGAACACGATCGGGGACCAGTTGCTCGAGGAAGCCTGACGGCGGTCGTCGCTTCTCGTCCGGCGCTGGTTACTTTAACCACAGAACGTACACCGTAATCGCGATTCCGCCGACGATGCTCAGCGTCACGGCCGCGATCAGTCCGAGGACGACGTCGATCTGTAACAGACCGATCACGAGCGCGAGAAACACCAACTGAAGAACGGCGAGGGCAACGCCGAACCTGAACCAGCCGGTTTCGACTGCTACCGTCGGTCCGTCGCTCGGATCGTTCGCGTCTGATGCGGACATCGCTCCGGTGTACGTACGCCGCGGATCGGTATAGTTCTCCGCACCGAAGGCTGGCGGGCGTGACTACTCCCTGCCCTCGTGGCCCTCGAGACACTCCCGAACCCAGTCGTAGTGTTCGCGAACCCGCCGCTCACCACCGTCGGTAAGGGCGTACACGTCGTATATTCCCTCCGTCCGTTTCTCGACGAATCCCGCGTCCACCAGCGCCGACAGCGAGCCGTAGAACGCCTTCGGCTCGAGGTGGTCGTCGTAGTGGGACTCGAGACGGGATTTCAACTGCTGGCCGCGCAGTTCGCCCTCGTCCGCGGCGGCGAGCAGAACGCAGATGTCGCGGCGGCGACCGCTCCGGAGCCACTTGGTCATGCGCCGATATCGCCTCGACTACGGCACGAACGTTACGGTTTCGTCCTTGCCGAGAACGGCTACGCGGAGCCGAGCGACCGGTAGCAGCCGACGGCGACCGCCCAGCAGCACCCGCCGAGCGCCCCGACGGCGAGCCACAGCGCGGCTCCGATCTCGAGGTGGACGGCTCCGGCCTGCGGATCGAGTTCGTGACGGAAGAGCAGCCACTGACCATCGCTACTGCCGAGTACCACGGTTCCGGAGCCGGCGGCGAGCGAGAGAAACACCGCACCGACCAGCGCGATCGAACACGCCGCGAGGGTCCCCACTGCACCCGCGGCGACCGTCGAGAGCAGCCGTACCCCGGTTCCTCGCTCGACGGCACGGTCGCTCGAGCCGTAGATCCCGAACCCCTGTGTGTCGCCGTCGGCGAGGGGGGCGACCCGGACGTCCGCGGGGTACTGCCACAGGACGGCGGCCATCCAGAGGTCGCCGATCGAACCCGCAGCGTTCGCCGCCAGCGGCACGACCAGCAGCGAGGACGGGTAGACGACCATCGCGGCGAGACCGACGGTTGTAATTCCGACGAAGGGGGCAAGCAGAACGACGAGCAACTGATTTCGGGTGTAGTTCGTTCTCGCCGTCTCCGCATAGGCGTAGGGCAGCAGGAAGTGCGAGACGCCAACACCGTAGGTTGGACGTCCTCCGTAACGAGCCATGAACGCGCCGTGGAGGAGTTCGTGGGGAACGACGACGAGCGCGACCAATCCCACCGAGAGGGCGATCCAGACGAGGGCGTCCGACGGCGCGAACGCCGGGATGACGATCGGCTCGAGCGACGTCCCCCGAATCGCGGCGAGCACGTGCGCGAAACCGTAGGCGAAGCCGAAGAAGCCGACCGCAGAAACGACCGCCCACTGGATCGCGACCGACCGCGTCTTGCGAAACGTCGCGATCGGTCGCGGTGACTCGCGGGACTCCGTTCGACTCACGACCGCATCCTGTCGGTGGTCGAAAATATCGGTGTCGATTCCTCGCCGCCGTTGCACGCTTCGAGTACGCTTTCCCCGGCTCGGTGGGGACTCGCCGGAACCGATAGCTTCCCGGTTCTCCGTCCGCGAGTGTCGACCATGACCGACGACCGAACGGCCGAGGCGAACGGCATCACGGCGACGTACGACGAGACCGAGACCGAGCGAGTCCTCGAGTTCGTGGCAACCGGCGACGGGGCGGATTCCCAGGCTCGAGCCGGCACGAGCGCCGCGATCGCCCAGAACATCGAAGGGTACGCTATGCTGAAGGTGCGACCGACGGCCGACGGCGACGAACTCGAGCGCTACTACGGATTCGACATGGCGCTCGACCACGCCGGGGAGTTGCTGGGCGTCTCCCCGCACGACCTCCCGATTCCGACGGCGGCCGAAGATATGGGGATGTAGGACCGATTGCGGGCGTACCGGAAGGCCGCCACCTCCCGTCTCACGTAACGACCGCGTACAGAAACAGCATGCAAAAGTAGAGGAGGAGGAGCGTCCCGAGCGCCTGCAGCCGGAACCAGCGAATGTCCGTCCCTTCGTCGGCGTATGCGCGTTCGAACGCGGCCCGTTCGCGGTCGGAGAGCCTCGAGGGGTGCTCGAGGCCGCGGTGCAACGTCTCGAACCGCTCGTCGTGGAACGGCTGGTGACAGTACGGACAGCGCGCGGCCGGCTCGTCGCCGCGGACGGCCGTCTCCGGACCGGTATCGCGGATCGTCGGCCCCGGATCATCATCACCGCTGCACCCGGGAGCGTTCGTCGCGCGAGAAGCGTCGGACGGAGACACCGTCTCGGACGGTACGTGACCATCCATTATCGTTGCTCGCCCTCGTTTCAGCGATCGTGATTGCCGGCCTGGAGAGATATCGGACCGAACCGATTCGGTCCTACTGCCGGTCGAGACCGACCGGAGAGCGGGAAAAAGCGGGACTCATAAATACGCAGAGTCGAACGGTTCAGACGAGAACAGTCGTGGCAACCACATCGTCGCCCTTTCCCCGTCCGATCGGTAGCCGACAACGCTTCTCTGCGCTGCTCGCAGCGACCGCGCTCGGGGTCTACCTCCTGTTGATCATCGGCGCGACGACCTCGCTGACGAACGCGGCGTCGGCGTGTTCGACCTGGCCGACCTGCCACGCGCCGGCCGATCCGCTGAGTCAGACCGAACTCGTCATCGCCTGGGGCCACCGCCTCGCGGCGGTTATCGTCGGGCTGCTCGTCGCCGCCACGGCCGTCACGGCGGTCCTCGGCGACGTCTCGAGTCGCGTCCGATGGACGATCATCGCCGCTGCCGTCCTCTACGTGATTCAGGTCGGCGTCGGCGCCGCGACGGCGATCTTCGGACCCGCGGCGATCGTTCCCGGGCTCCACCTCACACTCGGTCTCGTGATCTTTACGGGTATCGTGCTCGCACTCGCCTGGGACCTCGAACTCGCGACCGGCGAGGCAAACGACGCAATCGAGCAACCCGAGCCGCTCGAGTCCGTCGCCGCCGACGGGGAGGCTCCCGCGTCCCGTCCGCTCCCCGCCGGCGGGCTCGTTCGAGCGCGGCTCACCGCCTTCGCCTACTTCAAGATGATGAAGCCGCGGCTGATGTGGCTGCTCTGTCTCGTCGCCGCCGCGGGGATGGCGCTGGCAGCCGGTCCCGCGCTCACCGTCTCGACGATCGTCGCCACGCTCGGCGGCGGCGTCCTCGCCATCGGCGCGAGCGGGACGTTCAACCACGTCCTCGAGCGCGACATCGACCAGAAGATGTCCCGGACCGCCGACCGGCCGCTCGCGACCGAGTTGATCCCGGTTCGGAACGCGATGGCCTTCGGCGTGCTCCTGACGATCGCCTCGCTGGCGACGTTCCTGACGATCAATCTCCTCGCGGCCGCGCTCGGACTCGCCGCGATCGTCTTCTACAGCGTCGTCTACACGCTCGTGCTCAAACCCAACACGGTCCAGAACACGGTCATCGGCGGTGCCGCCGGCGCGTTGCCGGCGCTCATCGGCTGGGCCGCCGTCACCAACGAGATCGGCTGGCCGGCGCTCGCGCTCGCGGGCGTGATCTTCCTCTGGACACCAGCACACTTCTACAACCTCGCGCTGGCGTACAAGGACGACTACGCTCGCGGGGGATTCCCGATGATGCCCGTCGTGCGCGGCGAGACCGAGACCCGAAAACACATCGTCTACTACATCGCCGCGACGCTCGTCTCGACGATCGCGCTCGCCTGGATCACCGACCTCGGCGCGCTCTACGCGGCGACGGTCGCGATATTCGGCGGGATCTTCCTCTGGTTCGCCATCCGGCTCCACTTCGAGCAGACCGAGGCCGCGGCGTTCCGGTCGTTCCACGCTTCGAACGCCTTCCTCGGAGCCGTCCTGATCGCGGTGCTGATCGACGCGCTCGTGATCTGAGACGAACGTCCCGTGGCGTTCCGACATTCCTAACCGCGCGCCGTTCGTACCGTCAGCCAATGCACCGCCGATCGTTTCTCGCCGTCACCGTCGGCACCGCCCTAACCGCCGGACTGGCCGGCTGTACGTCGCTGCTCGGTGAACAGTATCCGGAGGAGTTGGAGGACGTCGACCCCGACCGAGAGCTCCCGGAACCGACGCTCGGCGACGGTGACGTAACCGTCGAGGTTTACGCCGATTTCACCTGCCCGTCCTGTCACAGCTTCCAGGCGGACGTCTTCCCGACGCTCGAATCGGAGCTGATCGAACCCGGCGAAATCACGTACCGCCACACCGACTTCCCGATCCCCGTCGAAGACGAGGCCGTCCCGATGGCGAACGCCGCTCGAGCGGTCCAGAGCGAAACCACGACCGACGACGAGCCGGCCGGGAAGTTCTTTGCGTACAAACGGGTACTGTACGAGAACGACTATACGAGCGACGAGGACCTCGCGACGGCCGCGGCAGACGTCGGCGTCGACGCCGACGTCGTCACCGGTGCGCTCGAGGGCGGAACGTACTACCCGACGATCGCCGCCGATAGGGAACGCGGCGAGGACGCCGGCGTCGGGGGAACGCCGACGGTACTCGTCGATGGCGAGGAGGTCGACGATCCGTTCGACATCGAGGAGATCGTGCAGACGGTCGAGGACGCTGCGTAGCTACCGCAGGGTACCGAACGCGGAGCAAGAGCACGTAGCCTGGAAGTAACTCGTCGAGCGCCCCTCGAGGACGACGATACTGTAGTGATAGAGCAGCGACAGCAGGAAGATCAATGCGACCACTCCTCCGATAGTCTTCACTGCACGACGCTGCCAGCGCTCGATGGCCAGATATTGGATAGTCGCGTACTGACTCCTCGTCTACAGAAACGGCCCCGGCGAGGACGGCCCCGGTATCGGAGAACTCCCGAAACACCGTTGTCGGCACCCAGGCGGTCCGACTCACCGGGAGGCGGCAATGAATCGATTAACGGTTTCGTCGCTGCCGGCGACGATGAGGCTGTCGCCTCGCTGGATCGTAAACTCTGGACCGAGATCAGTCAGCAACTCGCCGTCCCGTTCGGCCGCGACGACCGTACACCCCAACCATGCGCGAATATCGAGATCCGTCAGCGTTTGGCCAGCGAACTCGGGTGCCGTCGTCCGGATGATCTCGAACTGCGTTTCCGGCGTCAGCACCTCCTCGTCCTCGAGCAGGATCGAGGAGAGTATCCGTCCCGTTACCGTCGACAGGGCGAGGACGTACTCGGCGCCCGCCCGGTAGAGCTTTCGCACGGTTTCGGTCTCGTTGGCTCGCGCGATTACCTCGGTCTCGGGAGCCACCTTCTCGAGGACGAGCGTCGCGTAGATGGCGGCCGTATCGTCGTCGAGTGAGAGGACGATCGATCGGGCGCTCCCGATATCCGCAGCCTCGAGCGTATCTTCGTCGGTGACGTCTCCAACGACATCGATGCCGAGGTCTTCGCGCTTGTCGATAACCGTCCGGGAGAGCCCCTCCGCCTCGAGCGTGTTGCTGACCGTTTGGCCGACCTCCCCGTATCCGCCGATGACGACCCGAAAGGTGCGTTCTTCCGCGGGCGAGAGCGTTCGTGCGGTCAGTTCCGTGAGCGTCTCGTGAGAGCCGGCGACGAGCAGGATCGTGTGTTCGTCGATGGTCGTCTCGGGATCCGGTGCGGGGACGAACTCGCCGTTGAACCACGCGCCGATCACGGTGATGCCCATGCGGTCGCGTACGCCTGACTCGGCGATCGTCCGACCGGCGAGATCACTGTCACGCTCGACGAGAAATTCGGTGATCTCGAACTGTTCGTCGAGTTCGATCGTCTCCTGCAGTTCGGTGGTGATCGACATCGCGGCCTTCGCTGCGAGGCTGTGACCGAGAACCTGTCGCGGCCGAACGACGATATCCGCACCGGCGTAGCGATGGTAGGTCTCGGCGGCTTCGTCCTCGGCCACGCTTACGATCTGGATCTCGTCGGTGAGTTCCCTCGCGGTGAGGATCACTTCAGGATTGGCTTCATCGGAGATGTCGACCACGAGAGCGCGGGCCTCGTCGATGTTCGCCGCTAAAAGCGTCTGTTCTTGCTCCGGATCACCCACCATCGCCTCGATGCCGTCGGCCGTGAGGTCCGTGACGGTTTCCGGGTCGTCGTCGACGAAGACGGACGGAACGTCCGCGGCCTCGAGTTCGTCCCTGAGAACGTCTTCGCGTTCCCTGTGTGAACAGATGATGACGTGATCGGTGAGGTCGGTCGACTCCGCCGGCTGCGTCGCAAGCGCCCGCTGAAAGAGCGGCACGACGAACAGCGGCAGCGCGAGAAAGACGAGCAACACGCCGCTGAGGTTCATTCCGATAACGATGAGATTCATCGGGGCGCTGTTCCAAGCGTCCGTATCGCCGCCGAACCCGGCGGTCGTCAGCGACTCGATAACGACCTGAATCGACTCGTAGATCGTTCGCTCCTCGCCCTCGAACGTCAGCATCCCCCACTGATAGATGAAGGCGTAGACGATCACGATCCCAAAAACAGCGACGAGCGACAGCACGATTCGTCGCCACCACGTGTTCATCGGGGTACCTATTACTGTTGGAAGTATGAAACCTACTGCTTACCCGGTTCGCTATCCGGGTATTGCGCCAGCAACACGCGCTCGATGGCCCGTTCGACCTTTCACCTTACTCGCCGTCGTTTCGGGCCGCGTCGATGCGCTCGAACTGCTCGTCGCTCAGTTCGATCTCGACCGCGCCGACGTTCTCTTCAAGCTGGTCTGGCGTGCGCGCACCCACGATCGGCGTGCAGGTGAACCGATCCTGGTCCATCAGCCACCGCAGGGAAACCTGCGCCGGCGTGGCGTCGACCTCGCTCGCGACTGACTCGACGGCCTCGAGGACGTCCCAGGCGCGATCCGTGGCGTAGCGGTCCTCGAACAGGTCGTCTAAACTGGCGCGGGAGCCGTCCGGCGCTTCCACGGAGCCGTCCTCGGCTTTTTCGTACTTCCCCGTCAGGAAACCGCCGCCCAGCGGCGAGTACGGACAGACGGCAAGGTCCTGGTCAGCACAGACGTCGAGGTAGTCGCCGACGACGTCGTAGTGGGCCGCGTTGACCATCGGCTGAGTAACGTCGAAGCGCTCGAGGCCCTCGACGTCGCTGGTCCACAGCGCCTTGGTGAGCTGCCAGGCGGCCATCGTACTCGCACCGAGGTGGTTGACTTTGCCCTCGCGGACGAGGTCCGAAAGGACCGACATCGTCTCCTCGATCGGCGTCTCTTCGTCCCACCGGTGGATGTAGTAGCAGTCGAGGTAGTCAGTCCCCAGCCTGTCGAGGGTGCCCTCGATCTGAGCCCGGATGTGCTTGCGCCCGAGTCCGGAGTCGTTCGGGCCGGGCTCTCCCCAGCCGTTGAACGGGAAGTAGACTTTCGAGGCGATGACGAGGTCCTCGCGGTCGATGTCGTCGCGCGCTTCGAGCCAATCGCCGATCCACTCCTCGCTGGTGCCGTCCGGATCGCCGTAGACGTTGGCCGTGTCGATGAAGTTGATGCCGTGATCCCAGGCCGCATCGAGCAGTTCGTGGGCCTCCTCGCGGTCGGTCTCGACGACGCCGCCGGTTTCGCGTCCGAATCGCCAGGTGCCGTAACAGAGTCTCGAGACGGTCGTGCCCGTGTTGCCGAGCGTGGTGTACTCCATGGTGAGGAGTTTCGTCCGCCAGCGGGAAAACGGTAGGGAAGCGGCGAATCGCTCCCGATCGTCGCGTGTTTCGATCGGGGTCCTTGCAGGCCCATGGCGAGGCGTCTTGTTCGTGCCACCTGCTATGTCCGACGATGGAACCGAACGAGTCGGCCGTCCGCGAGTGTGGATCGGCGGAGTCGCCGGAACCGATCGTCCACGAGTACGACGCCGAGACGCCGGCCAGCATGGCCGTCATTCACGCGATCTGTGCCGTCACGAACGTCGACCCGCTCTCTGCCCCGACTGAACTCGGGTTCGTTCTCTACGAACACGTCGATCCGGGGGCGCTCGATACGCTCCTCGGGGATGGAACCGGCGACGGCGAGACGGTCGTCTCGTTCGAGATCGCGGGCGAGCAGACGTACGCGGTCGATATTTCTGACGACGGACGTATCGAAGTTCGTCGGTCGCGCTCGTCGGGCTGACGATCCGAACACCAGTCACAAATTCGATCGGACTGATTCGCTCGAGTCGTTCGCGATCTACCGGGTTCGAGTCCGATAACTGGTCCCTCGGTCCAATGTCGGTTGATCCGACTAGCGATGGTCGGTGGGGACCGAGAACTCGAACGATACTGCGTCGTCCGTCCGGGCGACCTCGAGTACGCGTTCGACGAACGCGGTCTTCCCCGTCGAGTAGGCGACGAGATCGTCGTGTTCGGCCGCCAGGTCACGTTTCAGCGTCTCGTACTCCGCACGAAGTTCGGAGTGTTTGACGAGAACGTCCCGCGTAACCACGCTGATCTTCCAGCCGTCGCTCGATGCTGCGAAGACGTGGTCGTTGAATCGCCGGACGTTCTCGCGGCGAAAGACGGGATGCCACTCGTCGCTGTTCTCGTGCCTGTCGCCGCCGAGTTCGGACTCGAGCGTTCGAGAGACCGCATCCACAGCGTCGTCCGCGACGACGATGTCGAGGTCGACGATGTCCTTCGCGGCGAGGCCCGGCACGGCGGTCGAACCGACGTGTTCGATTCGGTCGACGGCGGACTCGAGCGTCGCGTCGCGGAGCGCGTCGGTCACGCGCTCGCGTTCGGCATCGAAGCGCTCGCGCCACGCGTCGTGTCTGGACGGAACGAGTTCGATCGGATCCTCGTTCGGACTGACCATTGTTTCGCAGACACGTGTTCGGTACTTGAACGTTTGGCTCGAGGGACGACCGAGCCGACGTCGAAGCGCAGAAAACGGCGGAGATCGACCCTACTGGACCGACGGCAGCACTTCCTCCTCGTAGAACTCGATCGCCAGCTCCTGGTCGGGTCCGATCTGGTGGAAGTAGACGTGGTCGTAGCCGGCGTCGACGGCCTGCTCGATGCTGTCGATGTGATCCTGGGGGTCCGGACTGGTGGTCGTGCCGGACTCGGCGATATCCTCCTTTTCGACCAGCTGTGCGGCCTGCTCGAAGTGGGCCGGGTTCGGCAGTACCTGCGAGAGTTCGCCCGGCATGGAGCCGTTGGGCCAGTACTCGTAGACGGTGTCGACGGCCTCGTCTTCGGTTTCGGCGTAACAGCCGTGAAGTTGCGTGTATTTTGGGCCGTCGCCGCCGGCGTCCTCGTACGCTTCCACCGGCGCTTCCTTCGGGCCGGAACACCAGAGGCCGTCCGTGTTCTCGGCGACCCACTCGGCCGTCTGCGGGCCGAACGCACTCCCGATCGTCGTCGGCTGCTCGTCGGGACAGGTGTAGAGCCGGGCGTTCTCGACCGTGAAGTGCTCGCCGTGGTGGCTGACGGTCTCGCCCGTCCAGAGCTTACTCATTACGTCCATCGCCTCGTCAAGCATCTCGAGGCGGACGTCGTGTTCGGGCCAGCGCTCGCCCGTGACGTGTTCGTTCAGGTTCTCGCCGGTGCCAACGCCGAACGTGAATCGGTCGCCGAACATCTCGTCGACGGTGGCGACGGCGTGGGCGACGTTGATCGGATGGATGCGAATCGTCGGGCAGGTGACGCCGACGCCGACCTCGATGTCCTCGGTCGCTTCGGCGATACCACCCAGCGTGGACCAGACGAACGGCGACTCGCCCTGTGCAGAAACCCACGGGTGAAAATGATCCGAGATCGAGAGGAAGTCGAACCCGGCGTCCTCGGCGCGCCGGGCGATATCGACCAGTTCGTTCGGGCCGTGCTCCTCGCTCGAGAGGGTGTAACCGATCTGGGTCATTCTCGCGTCGCTACGACGAATCGGCGCGTAATGGTTCGGCTTGCGAGGGCTGCGGGGATCCGTCACCCCGTTCTGGAGGCGACAGCGCAGGCGAAGGCGCCGACCTGCGATCGAGGCGAGCGACGACCGTTTTACGTCGATCGGGGCCCTACGAGCGGTATGGAATCGAACCGCCAGTCGACGGATCCCGAACGCCCGCGAGGTCGCGCATGATCGAGCGGTCGCTAACCGTCGTCCCGGAGAACGGACTGCACGCGCGCCCGGCAGCGCGGTTCGTCTCGACGGCGAGCCAGTTCGACAGCGCGATCGAAGTGTCGGCGGCGGACGGCGATCCCGTCGACGCGAGCAGTATGCTCGCCGTCACCGGGCTGAACGTCCGCGGCGGCGAGCGGGTTCGCCTCACCGTCGACGGCCCGGACGAGGACGCCGCGTTCGAGGCGCTCGAGGAGATACTGACGACCCCGGAGGAGGAGTGAGGTGACCGGTCGATGACCGAACCGAACGGCGAGCGACGGCTCGAGGGAACCGGCGTGACGCCGGCCGTCGGCGTGGGCCCCGTCCACTGGCTCGCGACGGACCTCGAGTTGCCGGAGCCGCCCGACGCTGACGCCGTCGATCGGTCGAGCGAGCGCGAACGGATCGTCGCCGCTCGCGAACGGGCGCTCGAAACGCTCGAACGGGAACGGGCGGCGGCCGTCGAGCGCGTCGGCGAGAGCGAGGCGGAGATCTTCGACGCGCACGCGGCGTTCCTGACCGATCCCCAACTCGAGGACGGCATCGACGAGGCGGTCGACGATGACCTCCCGGCCGAACACGCGGTGCAGGCGGCGTTCGAGGGGCCGATCGCGCAGTTCGAGGCGATGGAGGGGCCGATGGCCGAACGCGCCGACGACCTCCGGGACGTTCGCGACCGGCTCGTTCGCGAGCTTCTCGGACGGGAGACGGCGGCGATCCCGTCCGGAAGCGTCCTCCTCGCCGACCGACTGACGCCGAGCGACACGGCCGGACTCGACCCCGATTCCGTCGCCGGCGTCGCGACGGTCACCGGCGGGCGAACCGCCCACGCGGCGATTATCGCGCGAGCGCTCGGCCTCCCCGCCGTCGTCGGCGTCGGCGAAGAGTTACGCGCGCTCGAGGCGGGAACTCAGGTGGTCGTCGACGGCGAGCGGGGCCGCGTGATCGCCGATCCCGACCCCGAAACGCGGAATCGAGCGGAACGCGACCGACGCGTCGAACCGATCGCAGAGCCCGTCGAAACCGCCGACGGCCGGCCGATCGAAGTCGCGGCGAACGTCGGCGGCGACGATTTCGCGGCCGCCGCGACCCAGGGTGCCGACGGGATCGGGCTCTTCCGGACGGAGTTTCTCTTCCTCGACCGCGAGGAGCCGCCGACCGAGGACGAACAGTGCGAGGCGTACGCGGACGCGCTCGAGACCTTTCCCGACGGGCGGGTGATCGTCCGAACCATCGACGTCGGCGGGGACAAGCCGCTGCCCTACCGCGAGGGGGCGTCCGAACGTAATCCGTTTCTGGGTGCGCGGGGGATTCGAGTCGCCCTCGAGGAGCTGTCGGACCTCTTCGAGACGCAGCTGCGGGCGATCTGCCGGGCGGCCGCGACCGAGGGCGGGGGCGAGCTCGCGGTGATGTTCCCGATGATCGCGACGGTCGAAGAGCTCGAGGAAGCGCAGGCTCGGCTCGAGGCCGCCGCATCGGCGTTGGCCGAGGAGGGGATCGAGTACGAACGCCCCACTATCGGCGTGATGATCGAGACGCCGTCAGCGGCCTTTATCGCCGACGAACTCGCCGCACGCGTCGACTTCCTGAGCATCGGGACGAACGACCTCACGCAGTACGTGATGGCCGCCGATCGGGAAAACGAGCGCGTCGCCGACCTGCAAGATCCGTTGCACCCCGCGGTGCTCCGGGCAATCGATCGGACGACAAGCCACGGCAGCGACGCGTGGGTCGGCGTCTGCGGCGAACTCGCCGGCGATCCGGCGGTGACCGAACTCCTGATGGGGCTCGGCGTCGACGAGCTGAGCACGAGTCCGATCGCGATCCCGGCGGTCAAACGCCGGGTTCGGGAGGTCGAGGCGTCGGCGGCGCGGGCGCTCGCCGACCGCGCGCTCGAGGCGGGGACGCGCGACGCGGTCGCGAGGCTGCTGGACGGCGAGTAGCTCAGTCCTCAGGCCTCAGACCTTCGAGACGTCGCGGGCCTCCTCGGCGGACTCGCGAACGCTCTCGACGGTGGCCGAGGGCGACGTCGCGGCGACCGCCGCGTTGAGCGCCCCCTCGAGGACCGGCGCGTCGGCGATGACGACGTCGTCGACGCCGGCCATCTCGATCGCGAGCTCGGCGTTCATCACGGCGCTCCCCAGATCGACGAGGACGACCACGCCGTCGCCGTCGGACGCGGTCTCGATCGCCTCCCTGATGGGGTCCGAGCTGGTGCCGATCCCGCCGTCGGGGTCGCCGCCGGCGTACTCGAGGGCACCCTCGCCGCTCATCTCGCGGGCGATCTCACAGATCCCCTCGGCCGCTTTGGCGCTGTGGGAGACGACGACGATGCCGACCATCAGTCGTCACCCTCGCCCGGACTCTCGGCCTCGAGTTCCGCGGGATCGACGTCCGCCTCGGCGTCGATCTCGCGTTCGATCTCGCCGTCGAGCTCTTCGGCTGCCACCGCGAGCAGCTCCTCCAAAATCATGAGCGTGCTCGTCGCGCCGGGGTCCTGGTGGCCGACCGAGCGCCAGCCCAGATAGGAGGCTCGTCCCTTCTTCGCGCGGATCGGCGTCGTGAACTCGACGCCACGTTGGGCAGCGTCGACCGCCTTGGCCAGTGCTTCGAGCGGGTCGAGATCGTCGACTTCGATCGATTTCTTGTAGGTGTGGACGGCGGGGGTGAGCGCGTCGACCATCGTCTTGTCGCCCACCGTCGCCTTCCCGCGGCTCTCGACGGTCTCGAGGTAGGTTTCAGCGAAGGCGACGCTAGAGTCGGCCGTGATCCCGCCCTCGAGTTCCTGACTCGCGCTCATGATCGAGCCGCCGTAGAGCGGACCGGACGCCCCGCCGATCGTCGAGACGAGGGCGACGCCGATCGTCTTGACGACGTCGGCCGGATCGCCGGCGTCGTTCTCGGACACCTTCTCGAGGGCCGCCTGAAACCCGCGGTTCATGTTCGCGCCGTGGTCGGCGTCACCGATCGCGGAGTCCAGTTCGGTGAGCGTCTCCTTCTCTTCGGCAAGCCGATCGGCGACGGCCTCGAGTGCGGTGACGACGAGGTCGCACTGTCGCTCGAACTCCTCCGGCATGCTTATTCCCCGCCGGTGACCGTCAGTCCGGGCGTTTCGACCGGGTAGGCGAGCAGCTCTTTGAGTTCGTCGTCGAGTTCGAGCAGCGTGATCGAACAGCCCTCCATATCCAGCGACGTCATGTAGTCGCCGACCCGGGCGTTCCATGTCTCGATGCCCGCCTCGCCGAGCAGCTCCTGCAATCGACGATTGACGACGTAGAGCTCCATCAGCGGCGTCCCGCCCATCCCGTTGACGATCGTGGCGACCTCCGCGCCCGCCTCGAGGTCGAGGTCCTCGAGGACGGCCTCGGTGAGGTGGTCGGTGATCTCGTCGGCGCTCATGGTGTCGGTTCGCTCGGTACCGGGTTCGCCGTGGATGCCGATGCCGAGTTCGATCTCGTCTTCGCCCAGATCGAACGTCGGCTCGCCCTTTTCGGGCGTGACACACGAGGTCAGGGCCATCCCCATCGTCCCGACGCGGTCGTTGGTTTTCTCGGCGAGGCGTTTGACCTCCTCGAGGTCGTCCCCGCGGTGGGCGGCCGCGCCGGCGACCTTATGGACGAAGATCGTTCCGCAGACGCCGCGTCGACCCGACGTGTACAGCGAGTCCTCGACGGCGACGTCGTCGTCGACAACGACGGTCTCGACTTCGACGTCCGACTCCATCCCGGCCATCTCGACGGCGGTTTCGAAGTTCATCACGTCGCCCTCGTAGTTTTTGACGACGCAGAAGACGCCCTCGCCGCCGTCACAGGCTAAGATCATCTCGCTCAACTGGTCGGCCGTCGGCGAGGTGAACACCGCGCCGGCTGCCGCGCCATCGAGCATCCCGTCACCGATGTAGCCGGCGTGGGTCGGCTCGTGGCCGCTTCCGCCGCCGGAGACGATGCCGACTTTCCCCTCGACCGGCGCATCTTCGCGGACGACGACCTCCGTCTCCTCGAGTCGCCGCAGGTCGTGAGCGGCAACCATTCCCTCGAGCATTTCGTCGACGACACCGTCGGGCTCGTTGATGAGTTTCTTCATGAAAGACCTTTATGTACATATGGCTACAAACGCTGATAAACGTTCTCGTGCTTTCACCTTCGGCCGAGACGACGTCTTCGTCTGCGAGCGTCGTTCTGCACCGCATCGAGAGCGGAGCCGACCCGCAACACGGGCGGCGTGACGAATCGAACTTCTTACCCGCAACCGACCGATACCGGCCCGTATGGAAGCCGAAGCCGTGGTCGAAGCGACGGACCTCGAGAAAGCCTACGGCGAGACGGTGGCGCTATCGGGGGCGTCGCTCTCCGTCGCGGGCGGCGAGGTCTTCGCACTGATCGGCCCGAACGGGGCCGGGAAGACGACGCTCGTTCGCGCGCTGACGGGAACGACGGATCCCGACTCGGGATCGGCTCGAGTGCTCGGCGACGCGCCGGCGGCGATCGACCGGGATCGCCTCGGGGTCCTCCCGCAGGAGTTCTCCCCGCCGGATCGTCTGAGCGCGCGCGAACTGCTGTCCTACTACGCCGGACTGTACGACGACCCGCGGGATCCCGACGCGGTGCTCGCCGACGTCGGCCTCGCGGATACCGGCGACACCTGGTACGAAGACCTCTCGGGCGGCCAGCAACGTCGCGTCTGCGTCGGCTCGACGCTGGTCAACGACCCAGACGTGCTCTTTCTCGACGAACCGACGACGGGGATCGACCCGGCCGGCCGGCGGACGGTCTGGCGGCTGATCGAGGACCTCGCGGCGGGCGGGACGACCGTCGTCCTCACCACCCACGACATGGCCGAAGCCGAGCGGTTGGCCGACCGCGTCGGCCTGCTCGCCGACGGCTCGCTCGTCGCTCGCGGGACGCCCGACGAACTCGTCCGCGACCACGGTGGCTCGAGTCGACTCACCGTCGAGACGGCCGCCGATCTCGACGCGTTCGCCGACCTCGAGTTCCCCGTCGGCCGTCCGGAACGTGGTCGATTGCAGGGACGAACGTCGGAGAGCGCGGTCGTCGTTCGCGATATCGCCCCTGCAGAGATCGGAACGGTCGTCGACTACCTCGAGGATCGCGGCCTCGAGTACACCGGCCTCTCGTGGGCCGAACCCGACCTCGAGGACGTCTACCTCGCGCTCGCGGATCGGACGGAACTCGAGCGAACGGATAGCGGTGGCGGCGAGGCTGCCGACGAGGCCGGCGCCGACGACATCACTCACGCGGGTGAGACGGCGTGAGCCGACTGCGTCGCATTCGGGCCGAAACCAGCGCGGGTTGGCGTTCGTTCGTCCGTCGCCGAACCGCGGTCTTCTTCACCTTCTTCTTCCCGGTGATTCTGATCGTCATCTTCGGCGCGCTCGTGCGAACGGATCCGACCGGCGAGGGGTTGTTCACGGAGCCGCCGGCGTACTACGTACCGGCGTATCTCGCCGTCGTCGTGCTCTTCACGCCGCTCTCGCGGATGGGCAGCGAGGTCGCGCGCCACCGCGAGGGCAACCGCTTCGAGAAACTCGCGACGACGCCGGTAACCCGCGGTGAGTGGTTGCTGGCCCAGACGCTGGTCAACGCCGTGATCATCGGCCTCGCGAGCGTACTCATCCTCGCGCTCGTGGTCGTCCTGACCGGCGCCGAGATCGCGTTCTCGCCGTGGCTCGTCCCGTACATCCTCGTCGGCGTCGTCTGTTTCTGCGGTATCGGTGCGATGCTCGGCAGCTACACCGACTCCCAGGACGGCGCCATCGCCGCGAGCAACGCCATCGGACTCCCGTTACTGTTCCTTTCGGAGACGTTCATCTCGCTCGAGCAACTCCCCGGTTGGTTCGAACCGCTCGTGAACGTCTCGCCGCTGACGTACTTCGCTCGCGGCGTCCGCGCGGCAACCTTCCCCGAGGCTGGGACTGCTGATGTGGCGGGTCTCGAGCCCGCAGTGGCGAACTTCGCGATCTTGGCCGTGTTGGCTGTGATCGCATTCGGACTCGGCGCGCGGTCGATTCCGCGGACTGATTGAGGGGTGGGCGTTCTCGAGTAGGAGACATCGTTCGCAGAACTGGCCGACGGCGGGACTGACTCGAGACGAAAAGTAACACTATTGTGCGGGCATCTCATATCCCGCAACTGGAGTCCCCAAGTGAACGCAGTTCCGCTGGAACTGCGAGTACTCGAGGATGAACGAGGAGCCCCGTGGTGGTGAGCAAATCCGAACGGATTTGCGAGGAACACGGGGCTTCGAACGAAGTGAGAAGTCCCGTGGTGTAGTGGCCAATCATATGGGCCTTTGGAGCCTATGACGGCGGTTCGAATCCGCCCGGGACTATTTTGCGGCGAACAATTCGTGAGCCGCAAATATCCTCGCGGATTCGGGCCCAGAAGGCGAGAGGATTCGAGCCTTCGTGGTTCGAATCCGCCTTCCAGTCTTCACAGCCGTTTTGGTGATTTTCCACGCGCGTGTACACTTACCACGCGAATAACCTCCAACGAGAACGTCGGCCGGCAAAGCAGCAGAGAAACAGCGATACCAGAAGAATGGTGTTCATTTGTACAGGTGATTGAGAAGATAAACGACTACTATCGCCCCGATTGGGTACAGCATCCACCCGGCGTACATAAACGTTTCATTCCTGGGACTCAGATAGGCGTTGATAGTCATATGAACGGTCCATAGTGTAGCAACGCAAGCCATCGCAACCAACGAAACTTGAACGATCATGATGAAGAAAATCAGATCTTGCTCAAATCTGCCGACAGAGAATCGGAGCTTCAGATCCTCCTGTTCGCGGGTCATGCTCGATCAACTCTATTAGACGACATTAACTGTTCTTGCTCTGTGATGATTAGTCTTCCAGCGATCGCAGCATCCCCGAGGACCGAGCCGCTTCGATTCGAATTCGGTTAGAAGCGACTCGAGAGCCACTCGACTTTGCAATCGCTCCGCAAACCCAGCTCTCCTGCGAGATCGGTGATATCTGCGCTACGAGCCACCGTGACCGGAAAGCCGTGTTCACGACCCGTCGATCCACCCCCCATAGCAGTCAGGAATGCGGGGTACGCTTCGAACGAGTACCGTCGAAACCGATGCGGGTGACGCCGAGCCACTGGTAGCGATGGACGCACAGTTCGACGAGGACTCGAGGTCACAGGGCGTTCCGTCGCGAGTACTGCGTGCTCGCTCGGAATCCCGCTCCATCGTCCACCGTCGTGAATACCGACTATCAAGTTCGTGACGGAGCGAAGCCGAACGTCGACGAATGAATGAGAGCACCACACACTCCAAATCATGTTGGTAGTACGCTTTTCCATAGCCGGTTGCATTCTACACATAGTACTTGAGAGTCCAACGCAGCAAGACGGTCACCCACTCCGGACTGGTGTCCCCTCGTCGCCTTTGTCGGTCGTTTCGACACGAATAGCGCATAATCCGAATTGTTTCTTGATGATTACTTGAAAATATATCTGGCCAATACCTAGAACAGAAGCTTTACATCGAACTACGAACCTGTTCTGGATGCAGACCATGACCTCCACATCGAACCAACACCGCTGCCGCTCTGACGAACCCGCAGACACGACCGAGTCTGCTCGATCGTCGCCCCTCTCCCGAGACGACATCTTCCACGTGCTACAGACGAACCGCCGGCGGGACGCGATCGCGTACATGTTGAACAGGGACGGTCCCGTCAAGATGAGCGACGTCGCCGAGTACGTCGCTGCGAAAGAGAACGATACGACCGTCGCGAACCTGACCTCCGCACAACGCCAGCGCGTCTATATCCCGCTCTACCAGTCCCACCTCCCGAAACTCGACAAGAAAGGGATCATCGAGTACGACCAGTCCCGCGGAATCGTCCGGTCGACGGATCGCATCGAGACCTTCCGTCCGTACCTCGAGGACACCACAGACAGTGCCGATAGCTCGACCCGTGGCTCACCTCGGTCGATCGTGGCGAACGCCGTCGGCGACTATCACGTGACGTCCGCGTGTGCGAGCACCGGACTGCTGGTCGCGACGATGGCCGGATTGCTGCAGCTCCCCGAGTTGACGCTCGCCGTACTCATCGTCGGCCTCTTTACGCTGGCGACGGTTGCGACGACGATCACCGACTCGCTCGCGTCGAACGACGCCATCGACGGCCGTTCGGTCCACTGATTCGAAGGCCGGTTCCACACGTCGGGCTGATGCCCGCGAGCCGCGTTCGAACGAAGTCTGCACGGTTTCTGTTCTGTGTTCGGTGACGACCGCGAGTCGCTGTCCGTAGCAGGACATCGGTATTCGTTCGTCCTCGTATTAGAACGACGGACTGAGTACCTAGCTGTCTCTTAACGGTCGCATAGTAATCGCCACGTCGGCGCTCCGTCGCGTATGTTCGGAACCAGCGGTATTCGAGGAACCGTCGGCCACGACGTGACGACGGCGCTCGCACTCTCCGTCGGACGGGCCGTCGCGTCCGAGGGCTACGATCGCGTCGTCGTCGGGCGCGACGTTCGGGAGAGCGGCGACGCGCTCCTCGACGCACTGACCGCCGGTCTCCGGGAGTGTGGCGCGGACGTGCTCGAGGCGGGCGTCGTTCCGTCGCCGACGGTTGCGAGAGCCGTCCCGTGGACGAACGCGGACGCAGGAGTCGTCGTGACGGCTTCGCACAATCCCGCGCCGGACAACGGTTTCAAACTGTGGTCCGCAACTGGACAGGCGTTCGACCCCGAGCAGTGCGAGACGATCGCGACGCGAATCGAGCGAGACGAGTACGGTCTCGGCGCCTGGAACGAGTACGGATCGATCGAGTCCCTCGACGATGCACCTGATCGACACGCGACTGCACTGCGAGATGCCGTCTCGATCGACGACCCGCCGACCGTCGCCCTCGACGTCGGAAACGGGACGGGCGGAATCACCGCCCGCGTGCTCGCCGACCTCGGCTGTGACGTCGTCACGGTGAACGGCCACCGAGATGGACGGTTCCCAGGTCGGCCGAGCGCTACCGACGATCAATCGACTCGAGTGACCCTCTCGGACCTCTCGTCGCTCGTCGAGACGACCGATGCGGACGTCGGAATCGCCCACGACGGCGACGCAGACCGAACCCTGGCCGTCGACGACACCGGGACGTTCGTGCCGAAAGACGTGCTCATGGCGCTGTTCGCACGCGAGGTCGCGACCGACGGCGACGTCGTCGCGGCACCGGTGGATACCAGTATGATCGTCGACGACGCGCTCGCGGCAGTCGGTGCGTCCGTGAGTCGAACGCGAGTCGGCGACGTTTTCGTCGCCGACCGTGCGAGGCGTCCGGACGTCGTCTTCGGCGGCGAGCCCAGCGGCGCGTGGATCTGGCCGACGGAGACGCTGTGCCCGGACGGCCCGTTGGCCGCGTGCAAACTCGTCGAACTCGTGGCCGACCGTGGACCGCTCTCCTCGCTCGTCGCGGACGTCGAAACGTACCCCATCCACCGACGATCGGTCGAAGTCACGGCGAAAGCGGCCGTGATGGATCGAGTTCGCGAGCGGGTCTGCGATCGGTACACGGACATCAGCACGATCGACGGCGTCTACGCCGACGTTGGCGACGGCTGGATCTTGCTACGAGCGAGCGGCACCCAGCCGGTCGTCCGGGTCACGGCCGAAGCGCGAGCGGAATCTCGGGCCGAGCAGTTGACCACTGACGCCGTGGCGATCCTCGAGGACGCGATTGCAGCACCTCCGTGATCCGGACCGAGTCGAACCGTGTAGACCGGACGGGATCGAACCGTGTAGACCAGACGCCGTCTTCCGTATCTGCGATCAGGTTCCGGGCCGCACGACGGCTACGAGTTCCGCTGCGACGAGGGTTACCTGAACTGACGCCGCACTCCGCTCACGAACAGTTTCGACCGCTGCAACGGGCAGTTACACGCTCTATAAGTATGGGTCGCCGGTCGAATCGCAGATGATACGGCTAGTATGGGATTTATCGCCGAAGTCCACCTCGTTCACGACGACCTCGCGTTGGCCCCAACGATAGCGCGCTATCCCGACGTAACGATCAGGTACGAGTACGAGGCGACGACTGCTGATCAAACGCTGCAGTTCTTCTCCGTCTTTAGCGACGAGTATGGACCCCTCGAGCGAGCGATGGACGAAGATCCCACGGTCTCGAACCCGGTGCGAGTCGCGACGTTCGAGAATCGGTCGATCTACCGCGTGACGGTCGAGACCGACGTCGAAATCGTTCCCGACCGGTGTGCGGAGAGCGGGCTGTTCGTGTTCACGATGACGAGCGCCGAACGGGGTTGGATCGCACGGGTGCATCTACCGGACCGTGACGCGCTGACCGCGTTCCGAACGTGGAGTCGCGACCGCGGCGTTTCGTTTCGGGTCACGCAGCTGTACGACCTCTCGGTCTCCGACAACGGGACGTACTTCCTGACCGAGCAACAACACGAAATTCTCCTCATGGCGTACTACGCCGGCTACTACGACATTCCACGCGGGATCACCCAGGACGGGCTCGCCGAACGACTCGAGATTTCGGACTCGGCGGTCTCCCAGCGACTCCGACGCGCCGTTTCCGAGTTGATCGCTGCCACGCTCGAGAACGATCGTACACCGAGCAACCTGGCCTGACAGCTTCCCACCTGCCGCTGCGGCGGTTACGGGAACGTCGAACCGACGGAGACGGAGAAAGTCGCAGTGTTCGTCGTCGCTCGGGACACTGATCTGCACTCCGACTTGTGCCAGGACGACTCCCGCGTCGGACGGCAGGTTCGAGAACTCGCCGCCGGTTCGTTCCCCGGTGTCCAACGCCTTGCGAACCGACCGTTCGCAAACATCCGGAGCGCTTCGATTTTCGAATACACTATTTCTGTCCGCGTTGCCGTCCAGTCCGTACACTCGGGTCGTCCGAGGCGCCCCTGCATCTCGTTGAAACCCTCGCAGCTACAGCGATTACACGTTTTTCGACGTGTCGTACTTCTCGACCGATCGAACGTCGACAGCTGCGTCATGGGCGTTGTGCTCGAGGTGCTAAGGCGGACGAACGGTGTTCTGTGGGCCGTGTCGCTGACGTCTCGTCTCTCGTCGGTGTTCCTGCAGATGCTAAGAGTACCACGACGATGACCTCGTTGCGTTCAACGACCTGCTGCCCCGTCCGTTTCGGCCTTACCGATGGAGTTTCGACTCCTACTGGGTAACGCTGCTCATCGGTCACCGACCAATCACGACTGTATCCCATAGGGTGGGCCCTTACCCATATCCGTCTCGGTGACTGATACCTGTACTCTTAGATAGGTGATAACCCAGTACCCATACGCGCCCGATTCCGTGTGTTCTCGGACTTGTATTCTTCACTTGTACGAGATGAAATCGTCTGTAGTAGTTGTTAATGTGTTTTTATTGACGATTTCGAGATTGGATTTCGGACTTAAAAGCTTGCTATCCGAATCCATAGATACTGGACCCCGTCATCACTCAAAAAGAAGTGACTATCAATGTCGGAAGGAAGTGGTAAACGAAGTTCGACGTGCGGTGAGTCCCATCGAAGCGAGAATACCCGTCAACTCGACGGATCGACGACTGAAGGATCGTCGTTCTCTCGCTCACGCCGAAGGTTTTTACAAGGTGTAGCGATCACGGGTGCTGCCGGTGTCGGTTTGGCGTCGACTGTTGGTGCATACCACGAACGCTATGGACAGTACGAGGACGAGTACGACAACGTCGTAAACGTCGTCGAAGCAGGTGCAGACAGGACCGGTGAGGAGTCGATTACCCCTGTACTCGAGGAGCTTCGGGCGGACAATACCCTGTTCGTGTTCCCCGAAGGACGGTACTACATGGACAAACAGTTCCGATTTACGGGGTTCGAGAACGTCGGTTTCGTGGGCGACAATGCGACGCTTGTTCCGGCGAACTACCACGAGTTCGACGGACCGCGGTTCAGGCTGTTCCGTCTCGGCGTCTCGTACGCCCCTGGTAGACACCTCCGGTTCGAGGGATTCGACGTGGACCAGACGGCCCCCGACACGGGGATCCGAACGATCGAAGCGAGCGTATCCCAACGCCTCGAGGTGCGAAATATCACCATCGACGGCGAACACGACAGCGGAACGTGGGGTCCAGGGATGTTCGCGATCACCGATTCGGACGGACGAGGAACCGTCGAACGGTTTCGGGCGCCGGACGGCGGAGTTCACGCCGACGAGACGCCAAACGCGGGCAACATGTGGCGCGGTCCGATCGGCATCGAGGCGAACACCAACGTCGGCCGACTCGAGTTCGTCGACTGCGAACTCGGCGGATTTCCCGACAACGGGCTGTACGCGATCAACGAGGCGGGAACGGTCATCGTCGACGGCGGCCGGTTCAAGAACTCTAACGGCGCGAACGTCCGAGTCGGCGGTGAGGGAAGCGTCATCAAAAACGTCTCCGTCGTCGTGGATCGGACGCGTTCCTACGACAACAGTCAGCGCGGGATCCGCCTCGAGAACGGCGATGACCTCCACGTCGACGGCGCCGAGGTGACGATCAGTTCACCGCAATCGACGAGTCACGCGATTTCGGTGATGAACACCTGCCAGCGGTCCCGGATCGAAGACGCGACGGTCGAGATCCGAGGCGACGATGTGAACCACGGGATCGTCATCTCGCCGGAGGCCGGCTACTCGCACATCGTCGACTCCGAAATCGTTCACGAGGCCGCCGGTGGGTACCCCCTCTGGATTCGCGACACCGACAAACAGGATCGAGTGCTCGTCGAACTTCTGGATGTCTCCGGCAACGCCGGCGTCACCTCGGCCGGATTCCGTGACGGTATCCGGTGTGGCCGGGACAACTGTCGGTTCAGCACCGTCACTGTCGATCAACCCGGTCGCGGCGGCGTCGACCGAAACGGGGTCGTCATGACGGGTGACGACTCCACCCTCTACAACTGTACGTTCCGCGCGAGCCAGTACCCGTACGTCGATCAGGGCGACGGGAACCACCTCCGAAACTCGGAGGTCGAGTCCTCCCGCGACGGTCTCGAGGGCGTCCGGTTCTATCCGGGCATCGACGGCCCCGAGCTCAGAGTGAATCGAATCGTCGGCGGGATCGACGACCTCGGCGCGAGCGACGTGGTGAGCTGGCGGAATACGTACCAGTAGGGTCGTACCTGCCTATCGACGGCGAGCTTACCGATCGTTTTACGTCGCTCGAATCGCGTCGCGGAACGTCACGACCTCGAGATCACGTTCCTCGACCCACTCGAGGACCTCGCGGATCCGTTCTTCGGTAACCTCCTCTTTGAACGTGTGGGCGCCGAGCACGCCGACGGCCTCCTCCTCGGCGACTCGATCGAGCCCCTCTCGAACCGCCTCGCGAGTCGTGTTCTCGGCGAAGTACGCGCGGTTAGTCTCGAAGGGATCGAACTCGTGTCGGTCGTTGACCATCGAGTCCGGATTGACGTTCGAAATGCCGTCGTAGTACTCGCCAGCGATGTCGACCGTCCGTCCGTCGACGACGTCGTACGGCGCGAGCAGCGTGTCGACCTCGAATCCCAGTCCCTCGAGTTCCTCCTTCGACGCCCCGAGGAACTCGTGCATGAGCTCTTCCGGATAGCGCTCGACGGTCTCGCCCGCGAGAAACGACTCGCCGACCGGTTCGTCGAACTCGAGGTAGCCGCCGACGTCGTCGTGACCCGAGTCGACGACGGTCCGTTGGACGGTCGCCTCGCCGTCGGTGACCTCGATATCGTACTCGTGGTGGAATCCGTGGTTGCGCTGCTCCGGGTAGATCCGGATGTCGTCCGGATCGACGTCCTCAACGAGTTCGAACGCCGCGAGTGCGGTGTGGTCGGTCGTATGCGAGCAGATCTCCCAGCCGGCGTCGGCGAGTTCCTCCAGGTGATCGACGTCCATCCAATCGTTGTCGTTGAAGTCCTCACGGCCGATCCACTCGGAGACGATACCTGCGGTCGCCGGCGCGTCGAACTCCTGGTGGACCGGGAACGCCACCTCGTAATCCTCGATCGGCCCGTCGTCGTAGACGAAGGCGACGGCACCGCCGTCGAGGCTCGGGACGTCGTCCGACTCGTCTCCGTCCTCGGTTACACCATCCTCGTCGCTCCCATCGTCGTCGTCCGACTCGTCGTCGTTCGACCCGTTCTCGCGCCCGGTTAGCGCGTCGGTGCAGCCTGCCGTCAGTCCGATCGCGCCCGTTCCAGCGATACCGATGAAGCGACGGCGCGTCGATTCGTGACTCATCGTGTTCGGATCGAACTCGCACGCGGTCGGCTATACTTATCCGTCCGATAAGCTCTCGTTCGGCCGAGAGTCGTCCGATTTCGACCGGCTCGATCGTCGGGAACGGTGACGAAATCGGCCGGTCGATCGAATCGGCGTCTCGTGCGGGAACGGCCCGCTGGCGGATTTAACACGGGTATAATAAGGCACCACTGCCGACACCGTCTCGGTATCATGAGTATCGCCCGTCGGCACAGGCGGTCGAACGACGACGTACCGGTTGGTCGAACGACGGCATCACCGCTCGGCCGACGGCGCCGGGTGGTCGCCGCGTGAACCGAAGCATCGCGAGCGGCGTCTTCTCGGTCGTCAGCGCGAAGGTCGTCGTACTCGTCCTCACCGCGCTCTCGACGCCGCTGCTGTACCGGTTTCTCGGTGCATCGGGCTACGGCGACTACGCCTTCTTGATGTCCGTCTTCGCGATCTACATGATCTTCGTGAGCTCTGGGATCACCGACGGCGTCCGGAAGTTCCTCGCCGAGGACCGCAACGCGACGAACTGGAGCGAACACGTCGTCGGCTTCTACTTCCGGCTGGCGGTCGGTCTCGCCGCCGTCGGTGCCGTGTTGCTGGTCCTCGCCGCTCAGTTCAACGTCGTCAGCTTCGCCTTCGGCGAGGAGTTCACGATCTACTTCTACGTCCTCGCCGTTCTCGTCGTGACGGCGCAGTTTCGCGACTACGCTCGAAAGACGCTCATGGGGTTCGGACTCGAGCGATACTCCGAGCCGCTGAAGATCCTCGACAAGGTCGGGTTCGTCGCCGTCGCACTTCCGCTCGCGTACGTGTTCGGCGTGATGGGTGCGCTCGCGGGTCACCTGGCCGCGAGCCTGCTCGTCGCTATCGCCGGACTGATCATCGTCCACCGTCGGATCCCGCTGTCGTGTATCTACAGCAAGCCGACGGAACGATTTCCGCGCACGGAGATGCTCACGTTCAACTCGATGAGCATCGTGCTCGTCTTCCTGCTGATGTCGCTCTACCACATCGACATCGTGATGCTCCAGCACTTCCGAGAGAGCGCGGACGTGGGGAACTACCGGGCGGCGCTGGTGCTCGCCGAGTTCCTCTGGTTCGTTCCGCTGGCGATCCAGACCGTCTTCGTCCACTCGACCTCCGAACTCTGGTCGCAGAACCGCCACCGGAAGATTTCGGAACTCGCGTCGAAGGCGACCCGGTACACGTTCCTTCTGACGGCTGTCATGGCGGTCGGTCTCGCGGCGCTGGCCGACGTCGCCGTGCCGATCTATTTCGGTTCGGAGGCGACGCCGGCGGTCGCTCCCCTCCTGTTGTTGCTCCCCGGTGCGCTCGGCTTCGCGCTCGCACGGCCGATTCTGGCGATTTCACAGGGAGAGGGAACGCTTCGGTACCCGGTCGCAGCCACCGGGGCGGCGGCCCTGATCAACGTCGTCCTGAACGTCGCGCTCATTCCGCGCTACGGGATGCACGGCGCAGCAATCGCGACCAGCGTGGGTTACGGGACGATGTTCGTCTTCCACTGCTGGAGCGCCCGAATCGTCGGCTTCGATCCGCTCGCGGACGCCCGAATCGGTCGGGTGGCGCTGACGACGGTCCTCGCTGGCGCCCCCATCGTCGCCCTCGCAACGGCGATCTCGAGTCCGTGGCTCGCCCTCGCCGTCGTCCCGCCCGTCGGGTTCGCCATCTTCGTCACCTTCGCGCTCCTCGTCGGCGCGCTCGACCCGTCCGAGCCGTTCGAAGTGCTCTCGATCTTCCCCGATCCGCTCGGCTCGAGAGCCGCGTCGGTCCAGGAGCGACTCGAGAGCGACGGAGACGGCCAGCCACGGAGTTGGTACCAGCACCTGCTGTTCCTCGCCGGTCTGTCGCTGCTCGTCTCGGGGCTCGCACTGGGGGTGCTGGAAGCGGACGCGCTGTTGATCTCGCCCTGAGACACGGTGAGTGGTTTTCGAGAGTCACTCGAGATGCTCCCTTGCTCTCATCGGTAACTGACGACCGTTTTGGAGCTGTCGGAGTTCGAAACGACACGTGACAGCTTCGACACCGCATTTGAAGACGAATGGTTGAGAATACTTCGCTATGGACGTTCTCGTTCCAATCGACGGTTCGGATCCCTCGATGGCCGCCCTCGAATACGCCTGTACCAACTCCCCGAACTCGACGATTACGGTGCTGTACGTGAGCAGTCTGAAGAGCGGCCAAAACCGATTCATTGCGGGTGGAAGCCTCGACGAATGGAAACAGACGGAGAAACAAATTGCCGAAGGACTGCTCGAGACGGCCCGTGAGAGAGCTGAATCGTTCGACACCGATATCGAGACGGCACACGAGTTCGGAGACCCGATACGAGACATCGTAGGGTACGCGGCGGAAAACGGTATCGATCAGATCGTCATCGGTAACCGCGGACGCGATGGCGTCAAACGATTGGCACTTGGAAGTGTCGCCGAACGGGTTGTTCGGCAGGCACCGATGCCCGTTGTCGTCGTCAAGGCAAACGGTTCGGAGCGGAGCTAGTCTCTACACACCGAGTTCGATCACGAGCAGCGTTGCCAGCCCGAAGTAGATCAGGAGTCCACTCACGTCTTTGATCGTGGTGACGATCGGATTCGACGCCGCCGCCGGGTCTTGGCCGATCAGGTAGACGAGCCACGGAATGAGGAATCCGACCAACGCCGCAACGACGGATGTGCCGACCATCGCACCGAAGACGACGTACGCGATATCGGCCCGTCCGATCCATGCGAACGCGACGATGGCGGCGACGGCACCGACCATGAGTCCGATGATCGCACCGACCACGGTTTCTTTCCCGATTCGACGAGCCACGTTACTCTTATCGATATGGCCGAGCACCACGCCACGGATGAAGATCGTCGACGACTGCGTACCGACGTTCCCACCCATGTCCATCACTACCGGAATGAAGAACGCGAGGATAACGACCGCCTCTAAGGTGTCCTCGTAGACGCCGATGACACCGCCGGCCAGAAATCCACCTGCGAGCGCGACGATGAGCCACGGAACTCGGATTCGAAGAATCTCCCAGAGGGACGCATCTAACATGAGCCGACTCCGCTGTTCTTCCACGTCGGTGAGGTCGCTTGCTTTCAGTTCCGGGAGGTTCATCCCTTGCATCCGGAGCATGTCCTCACTGCTTTCTGCTTCCATCACGTCAACGAGCGTATCCGACCGAACGATACCGACCAGTCGCTCGTCGTCATCGACGATCGGAACCGCGGGATAGTGCAGGTCCGCAACATCCATGGCGGCCTGCTCGGCGTCAGCAGTCTCGTGAAACGACACGACCTCGTCTTTCATAATCGACGAGATAGGATCGTCATCGGGTGCTGACAACATCTCTCGAAGTGAGGCAACTCCGACGAGGCGGTCATCAGCATCAGTGACATATGTGTAATAAATAGTGGTCTGTGTCGAATCTTTGGGTGAAAACTCCTGGAACCGATCCGTCGCCGCTTCGATGGAGGTATCAGCCGGAACCGCGACGTATCCATCGGTCATCACGTCGCCAACCGAGAGTTCGTAGTCCTCCGCTTCTTCGGGTGGTTCGTCCATCACCTCCTCAGCTATCGTTGACATTCTATCCCACACATTAGAGTCGTATTATATAAATCCACATCAGACACGTGAATAGATAGTTCTGCCTTCACATCTTGTTCAGTCAGAAAACATTATCCATATCTGATATGGGGCGGGGCGGGCGATTCACGCGTTCAATGAACGGCTGGTTCGTACTTTCAGCGCAAACAACCGATGCCGGCCCGCCGAACGTGCTCTCTCGATCCGTGGGGCACCCTCTGCTAGTTGTCGGATAGCTCGATCACGGGACAGGTACTTACTCTCCTCGTCCTAATCGCACGGTCCGAGAATTCTGAGCAGCAAAACGAAACGACGGTTCGCTGCTTCCCGACGCAACGCTACCGCACCTGCGTTTCGAGGTGTTCGCTCTCGGCCATGTCGAACACCATCGCGAACAGCAAGAATGCGATCCCGGCGACGAACAACACGACGGTCGTCGATCCATCGACCACCGCACCGAGACTCGAGAGCGCGGCGATCAGCGCCGCGCCAATGGCGAGGACGCCCGCGCCGGCCAATCCGGCGCCGACGAGGTAGAACAGCGCGAGCGGGTGGAAATCCAGGGCGAGGTACTTGGTCTTCAGCCGCCAGAGGAAGTTCTGGAGCAGCATCGTCGAGACCTTCGGGATGTAACTGGAGTACTGGATGCTCGACTCCTCGTCGCCGTAGACGGCCGGCATCGCGACGTCGGCGACCCGCATGCCGTGGACGTTCAGCTTCACCAGCAGGTCGTTGCAGTAGCCGTAGTACTCGTAGAGGTTCTCGAGGTCGACCGCCTCGAGCGCGTCGTTCGAGATGGCGGTGTAGCCGTTCTGGGGGTCCATCGTCTTCCAGTAGCCCGAGGCGATCTTCGTCAGGAAGGTCAGAATCGCGTTGCCGACGAACCGAAACCGCGGCATCGCGGCCCGGTACTCCTTCGAGAGGAGCCGGTTCCCCTTCGCGTAGTCGGCCTTGCCTTCGACGATCGGGTCGAGGAGTCGGGTCATTTGGGAGAGATCCATCTGCCCGTCCGCGTCGACGGTGACCGTTGCGTCCACGCCGTCCTCGAGGGCCGCGAGGTAGCCGGTCTTGATCGCCCCGCCGGCACCGAGGTTCTCGCGGTGTTGAATCGGGACGACGCGGCCGATCGGGTCGCGTACCGACGCCCGTTTGGCGAGTGCGGAGACGCCGCCGTCGAGGGCCGCTCGATCTCCCGTGAATCCGCCGTCGGCGACGATTTGTGCGTCCTCCCTCGGTTCGGATGGGCCGTCGGAACTAGCGTCCGCTCGGGCCGCCTCGAGGATCTCGTCCCAGGTGCCGTCGGTCGACTGATCGTCGATAGCGTAGATCCGGTCGACGTAGTCGGGCATCTCGCGAATTACGTCGCCGACGAACCCCTCCTCGTTGTAGGCGGGCATCACGACGCCGACGCTCGCGTCCCGGTACATCAGCTCCCCTCCAGCAGCTCCGAGGCGGTTACGACCTCGACGTCGGCGTCGTCGATGTGCTCGAGGAGGTCCTCGAAGTCGTCCGTCGACAGCCCGTCCTCACCGATGTGCTCGAAATGCAAGACGGCGAGCTGGCCGTACTCCGCTGCGCGGTCGACGTACCGTTTCGTCGTCTCGCCGTCGGATCCGGAGAAGACACCGACGTTGTGCGGGTCCGTCAGCGGGAGGGCGTTCGGGCCGCCGCCGTAGCGGAACGCCTGCTCGTGGTACTCCCGAACGAGATCGATCGTCTCCGGGCCGAGGACGTTTCGCGGCGTGACGAAGTGCCTCGCGCCGTCCTCGAAGCCGCGGTTCTCGAGGAACGCCTTCGTTCGCCGGATCGCACCCTCCTGTTCCTCCGGCGAGTAGTCGTGGAGGTACTGCGCGCCGGTTCGCGGCCGCGCGGCCATATCCCAGCCGGCGTCGTCCAACTCCTCGAGTTGGTCGATCGTGAGCCGCTCGGACTCCCCCAGCGCCTCGTAGATCACGGCTTCGACGCCGGCGAAGTCGTAGTCCGCCATCGGCTCGAGCGCGTGCTCGTAGTGGCTCTCGAGCGTGCCGTCGAACAGCAGCATCACGTTCCCCGTCTCGGGTCGGTCGACGGCCCGGAGGTCGTCGATTCGACAGTCGATCGATCCCGACTGATCGCCGCGGCGGCGAGCCGCCAGGCGGATCTCGCGGACGTCCGTGAGATCCGGATCGCCATCGATCTCGCTGGTACCGAAGTCGACGCGCACCCAGCGGTCGGTCGGCCCGGTGAGGGTACGATCCATCGCGTACGCGTTCCGCGAGTTCGGCGCGTGCAACTCGAGGGTGAGGTGAAGCTGGTCGCGGCCGGTGAAGTTGACGGCCAGCGAGAGGTTCTGATCGGACAGGTCGATACCGTCAGAGCGCACCTGATAGACGGCCGCTCGGTCGGTTCCGTCGGCCGCCCGGAGGCGAGCCGACTGCGATCCCGCGTAGGGATCGTCCGTTTCGGCCTCGAGGTCGCCGGCGTCGATCATCGCCGCCCAGCCGTCGAGATCCTCGAAGTCCTCGATCGTCTCACCGGGGAGGTCGAGGGCGCCGTCATCGCCGTCCTCGTCGGGAGTTCGTGCCTCGGCTGACGGCTCGCCGCCATCGTCGCGCCACTCGCGGACGGTCGAGAGACAGCCGGCGAGACCGATTGCCCCGGCCGTGCCAACGGCGGTCACGAACGTTCGTCGGTTTCGATTCGTCATTGCTGGTGTCGACGAACCGTTGGGTCTTTCTTATAGAGTTGTTAGGCCGCAGCGGACCGGCCCGCGTCGTTCAGACCGTCTCGTCACACGTCCGTTGTGACGATCGGTCGGCTCGTGAGACCGACTGAAACTCCATCGCGGCGTTTATCGACTCGATAATAATGCGACGCGAACGACTAGAACCGGAAAATGACTCGCGTCAGCGTCATCATCCCGACGTACAACAGAGCACGGACGCTTCCACGGGCGATCGACAGCGCGCTCGCACAGACGGTCGACGACCTCGAGGTCGTCGTCGTCGACGACGGTTCGACGGACGACACGTCCTCGGTGCTCGCCGAGTACGACGATCCGCGGGTTCGGCCCGTCGTCCACGCGACCAACCAGGGGGCGAACGTCGCTCGGAATACGGGCATCGACCACGCCCGCGGCGAGTACGTCGCCTTCCTCGACTCCGACGACGAGTGGCGCTCCGAGAAGCTCGAGCGACAGCTCGAGACCCTCGACGGACGGTCCGAGGAGTGGGTCGGCGTCTACTGCGATGCGGCGTTCGAGCTGTCGGGAACGGACGGCTGGCTTCGATCGACGGCCGCAACCGTCCTCGCTCGAGGGAACGACCGGCCAGCGATGGAAGGCGGCGAGGAGCTGATCGGCGAGATCCTGGCGGACAACGTCCAGCCGGGCGCCGGCTCGACGCTGCTCGTTCGAACCGACGTCGCCCGCGATATCGGCGGGTTCGACGAACAGCTCGACCGGTTTCAGGACCCCGAGTTCTGTCTCCGGGTGCTCGAGGCGGGCAACCTCGCGTACGTCGACGAGGAACTGGTCATCCGCGAGGAGACGGCGATCCCACCGGCAGACGTCATCAAAAACGCCGACGAACAGTATCTGTCGATGTACGACGAGACGGTCGAGCGCTTCGAGAGCGACGGCTACGAGATTCGCTCGAGCCACCAGCTGATCCTCGCGAAGTGTTACTTCTCGGAGGGGCGGCTCCTCCGCGGCCTCTGGCACCTCCGACAGGCGGCGCCGTCGCGGCGGCAGTATCCGGGGCTTTGCTGGGCCGCCGGCGTCGGCGTTCGACGTCGGCCGGTGCCGATCGTCGCGACGGTCGCGTTTGTTCTGGTCGCAATCGTCCTGACGCAGGGCGCAGTCGCCCGTCGCGTCTTCACCGACTAACGTTCGTCCTGCCGACACGAGTACGTATAGGCACGAGAGAATGACGTAGTATCCGTTGTTTTACTGGCTGAAACGATACGGCGTTTGCTCTCGAGCGTGCAACGGTCTTGCCGAATCGATAACTAACTCCGTCTCTCTGGCAGGACGACTCGTGAACGTCAGAACACTCTACCACACGGCCAGGGGGCTACAGGACCTCGCCGCGACCGAGCGCGAGTCGGCCGCCTCGCCGTCGATTCGGCGTCGGCTCTGGCTCTGGCGCCGGGGCTTTCTGAGCCGCTCCGACGCCGTCTACGACCTCGACGAGTCGACGTACCGCGACTACCTGAACGACTATCGCCGATTCGTCCGGACGAAGCAGATCAACGGAACGTGGTCGATCGCGCTGTCGAACAAACTCCTCTTCCACCGCGTGATGCAGCCGTTCGACGACCACCGAATGGGCGTCTACGGCATGATCCGAAACGGTTCGTTCCACAGCGTCGACGGGAGCGATAGCCGACGCGAGGTGACCGACGGTGGCGCGGTCGTCCCGACCGAGAGTGAGGGTGAGGGCGAAACCGATTCACGGGGGGCTGCCGAGCGTCGGAATTCCGGCGATACCGAGCGGCAGGACTCGAATCGTCCTGATCTGCACTCGTCCGCGGAGACCCGCAACGCCGCCCAGCGCGTCGTCGAACGGCTCGAGCGCGACGACCGACTGGTCCTCAAGTGGGTTCGCGGCGGCGGCGGGAACAACGTCCTCCTGTGTGAACGCACGGACGACGGCTACCGGGTGAACGGCGACCGCTACGCCGAAGCCGAGTTCAGATCGCTGGTCTCGGATCTCGAGGAGTACCTCGTCTGTGAGTACGTCGAACAGGGCGCGTTCGCGGACGGCCTCTACGCGGAGACGCCGAACACGATCCGAATCATCACGATGTACGACGAGGAGCGCGACGAGCCGTTCATCGCCGCGGCGATCCAGCGGATCGGGACGTCGGACTCCGCGCCGCTGGACAACTTCACGCAGGGCGGTCTCTCCGCGGAGATCGACCTCGAGACGGGCGAACTCGGTCCCGGTGTGCAACCTCCCGGCGACGGCGACCTCGAGTGGCACGCGGTCCACCCCGAGACGAAAACGCCCGTCGAGGGCACCCACATTCCCGGCTGGAACGAGATTCGCGAACGAGTTCTCGAGATGGCGGACGCCTGTTCGTTCGTTCCCTACGTCGGCTGGGACGTCATCGTCACGGGCGATGACGGTGAGTTCTCGGTGATCGAGGCGAACAGCTACCCAGGGCTCAAGTCCATTCAGGTCCACGGACCGTTGCTAGCGGACGACCGAGTCAGGCGATTTTACGAGCGTCACGGCGTCCGGTGAACCGTCGGCCTGTTCCGCCTGTAGCCCGGACGTTTGCGTGTCGGTTACCGAACCGTTTCTGTGCTGGAACGATTAGTCGCGTCGCCGCGACAACCATTGCGAGCGCGATAATAGATGTATTCTCAGGTTATTCTCGCGATAGTAAACATCGGTCCTCTCGAAGGTGAGGCTGGATGCAACGGAGCTCACTCTCACGACGAACAGCACTGTCACTCACGGCCGGCGCCGTCCTCGCGGGTATCGGCGCCACCACAGCGAGCAGCGAGACCGACGAAGGAGTCTCACGGGAGTCGTTCGAAATACTCGAGGGAACGGTCCACGAGACGACGGTACACGTCACGACCGCGCAAGCGGACGGACCCACGGTCGTCGTCGTCGGCGGCGTCCACGGTAACGAGGTCGCCGGCTACGTCGCCGCGGACGAGATCGCCGACTGGACGATCGAGGCTGGCACGCTCGTCACGATTCCGGAGGCGGACGCCGTCGCGGTCGATCGCGGAACGCGGACGGGCGAGGATGGAGTCGACCTGAATCGGCAGTTCCACGAAGGGAGCGAGCCGGAGACGGAACTCTCGCGGGCGCTCTGGGACGTCGTCGTGGAGTCCGACCCCGACGTGGTCCTCGACCTCCACGAGTCGACGGGCATCTACGCCGGCGACCCCGTCGACGGCGTCGGACAGGCGATCTTCCACTCGGACGGCGACGGCGCCCCGGCCACAGCGGCCGACGCCGCCGACTACGCCACGCAGAACTACGTCGATGATCCCGACCTCGCGTTCCAGACCGGTCGGTTCTCCGGGCCCAACAGCGACCCGCAGGGGCTTCTCGTCCACAAGGCGGCTCGAGATCTGGACGCCGACGCGTACCTCGTGGAGACGCTGTCGACCGACGTCGAGCTCGAGACCCGCGTTCGTTGGCACTCGGTGATCGCCGAACGACTCGTCGAAGACGAGTTGTTCCCCGAGGAGGTGCCCGACAACGGCCACGTTCCCGACGATCCTGCCGAGGAGCCGGCGGACGACGCGGACGGCGAGTCCCCGGACGAAGCGGACGACCCCGAGGAGACGGGCGACTCGGACGAACCGGTCGAAGAACAGCCCGACGACGAAACGCCGGACGAAGCGGACGACGCGCCAGACGACGAGATGGACACGCCGGACCGTGACTCGCTGACCGCGACGATCACGACCGATCCGAGCGACGCGGACGAACTGTCCCTCGAGTCCGGCCAGACGATCGTCCTCGACGGCTCGCGTTCGTGTGTGCCGGACGGCGAAATCGTCTGCTACGAGTGGGACGTCGGCAACGATGGCTGCTTCGACGCGACTGGCGAGACGCTCGAGGTGACGATTAGTGCGAACGGCGACCACACGGTCGTGTTGCGCGTAACCGACGATACCGGGACGACTGCCACAGAGGAGATTACGCTCTCGGCGAGTTGATCGGTCGTCCGCACCTGACTCTGTCCCACGGTCGCTGCGCTGTCGACGAAACGGGACGAGGGGAGACGAAGGGTACTTTCGAGACGACGACTGCGGTAGCAGCGAATCGGTGGCACGCGAAGAACGGATCGGATTCGGTACTGAGCGACGGGACGCACGCTACGGCTTCGGCTAACGTGGAGCGCTATTCGTAGTGCTGTTCGGTCCGCAGCTCCCAGAGGTCGTCGAACGTGATGACCTCGACGTCCGCATCGTCGATGTACTCGAGGAGGTCCTCGTAGTCGTCCTCCGGCATGGTGTTGTTCGCCTCGAACTCGTGGAAGTTGAGGATCGTACACTGGTTGTGTTCGGCGGCGAGATCGACGCAGCGCTTCGAGATGTCGATGTCGTGGCCGATGGTTCGGGGTAGCGCCAACGGATCGAAGCCGTAGACGCTCGTCGTGTTGACGTTGCCCGCCTGGTTGAAGCCACCGCAGTAGTGGTAGTCGGTCTTCTGCTCGAGGCTCGACCGGTCGTAGCTGTTGTGCGGGTAGACGATGTAGTCGGCGCCCTCGAACTCGTTGTTGATGAACCACTGTTTGTCGTTTCGGAGCCTGTTTTCGATCTCCTCGTCGTCGTCGTACTCGTGAATTGGCGTGTGCGTGCCGTGGACGACGATCTGGTCGCCCTCCTCCTGGCGCTCCTGGAGCTCCGAGACCGACATGACGCCGTCGCGTCCCTGTTCGGTCCACCGCGGAACCGGCGCCTGAACGGTTCGGAAGCCGTACTCGTCGTGCAGCGGCGAGGCCGTCTCGTAGTAGTCGCTGGTGCCGTCGTCCCAGACCAGCATGACGTACCCCTGGTCGGGCTTCTCGTGGGTTCGCAGGTCGTCGATCCAGACCTCCGCCTCGTCCATCGAGTGGAGGACCTGAATCTCGAGACGGTCGAGCGAGTCCATCGCGGGTTCGTACTCGCTCTGTTCGAAGACGCCGGGACTCGAGCGGAACCAGCCCACGTCGGGCTCGCGATACGTGATTTCGCGGAGCGAGTACACGCGCTCGCTGCCGAACTGGTCGACGAGACGCAGGTTGATCGTGATGTTCTGTGGCGTCGTCGTCCGAATCGCAAAGGAGAGGTCCGTCTCGGTGAGATCTTCACCGCTGAGATCTCGCTGGGCGACGACGTTCTCGCTGCCGTCGGACTCCAGTTTGTAGCTCTGATCGCCGTCGAAGACGACGTCCTCGTCCGCCTCCCCGGAGCCCTGGACGACGTCCCAGGCGTCGAGGTCCTCGAAGTCATCGAAGGACGTCCCCGGCTGCCGGTACTGTTCGCGGCTGTTGTACTCGGTCTCGAGCGACGGAACGCCGTCCGCGAGCGCTGCTGCCCGCTCGGTGGTTTCTCCCTCCTCCGAGGAGTCGTCACCGTCGGAGCTGCCAGTGAGCGACTCGAGGCGATCGGTACACCCCGCGAGACCAGCGGCCGCGGTTGCACCGGACAGTGCGAGGATTCGTCGTCGCGTCGGTCGGTCGGATGTCATAGACGAGTCGAAGGTATCGACAGCGATCCCATTATTATAGAGTCGATAGTCCGCAATCCCCCATCGTTCAGATCACCGCCGTGCGGCCGTCTCGAGGCTTAACAATGGCATAGTTAACGACCGCAGGACCGGAGGTTGGACCAATCAGGCGTACGTGCGTGACGACCAGTTCGTTCGATCGGCCGTCGTCTCTCGTGCGTCGACAATACAGTGATCTTCGACGATGAATAGGGAGCTCTTCGGCGTATTCGGGAGTATCGAGACGTTCGACCGATTCAGATCCAGCGACGAGTTCGACGAGGTGCTCGCTGGCTCGACTACCACGGTCGGGATCAGGGACTCCGACCTCGGAACCCACGGCTGGAGCGCGCGATACGCCGGCGACGACGGCTACTGCGTCATCTGGGGGGAGGTGTACGTCCCCGGCGACGCCTCGAACGCCGCTCGGTGGCTCCTCGAGCGCTACGAGGCGGACGGCCGCGAGGCCCTCTCGGAACTCAACGGCTCGTACGTCGCCGTGCTCGACTCCGCGGCCGCCGACGAAGCGATCGTCGCGACCGACGTGGTCCGTTCCCGGGAATGTTTCTACACCGACGACCCCGGCGTTCGCGTCTTCGGCACCGACCCCGCCGAGGTTAGCCGTCCCGTCGCGGACCCGACGCTCGACCGAAACGGTATCCTCGAGTTCTTGCATCTTGGCGTGACCCTCGGGGAGAAGACCGGCGTGGACGAACTGAGCCGGCTCCCGATAGACAGTGCGCTGACGGTCGATTCGGTCGACTCGCTCGACCGGTTCGTCTATCAGCCACAAGAGTTCGACTACGCGACCGAACTCGCCGAGCGTCTCGAGCGCGCGCTTCGACGGCGGTCGGCGCTCCCGGGGACGAAAGGGGTACTCCTCTCGGCGGGGTACGATTCGCGGATCATCCTCTCGCAGGTGGCCGACATCGACCACAGTTACACGGTCGGCTCGCCGGACGCACAGGAGGTACAGGGCGCGAAACGACTCGCCGAGCAGTACGACGCGAGCCACACCGCGTTCCCGCCGGACGAGCGCTATCTCCGCGCCGACGAGTCGAAGATCCGGTACTCACAGGGGATCAAAGAGTCGTTGCACATCCATCACGCCGGCTACACCGACGAGATGGACGTCGATACGATGTATCACGGACTCCTCTGTGATACGTTCTTCCGAGGTCACTTCACCGCACAGGACAGCGTCGACGTCTTCGGCAAACGCGTCCCGGTCTCCCGACTCGATCCGGATCCGGACCCGATCGAGTCGCTGCTCGAGAAGTTCGGCTACAGCCGCGAAGCCAGCCTCGAACTCGCCGAGCGAACGTCGTTCGACGTGGAGCCGGAGGCGTTCGTCAGGGAGGCGATCGACGCCGAGTTCGACGCGAGGGGTGATCGCGCGCGGACGGTACAGAACACGCTCACCTGCGTCGGTATCGCCAATCAGCCGTCGATTCCGTTCCACAACCACCTGTCGGATCAATTCCTGACGTCGTTTCTGGCGACCGACCGCGAACTCGTCGACTGGCATCTTCGGACGCCACCGGAACACCGGACGACCGACACCTTTCTCCAGGCGTGCAAACAGCTCGACGGCGACGTGTTGCGACACAGGCCGCCGGATCGGCCGTACGATACGATGCTGTTCAACGAGATCGAGCGATTCGTTCGTCGGAAGACGCCGTTGCTCTCGTCGTTTCAACCGCCCTGGCCCGACCGCAAGACCCTCTTCGAACGCCACGACTTCGACCGGCGGCTGCTCGCCGACGCCGAACACGTCCACGACCTCCCCGCCAGACACAAGCTTCGGCTGATCGACCTTCGCGGATGGCTCGAGTGCTGGACGGACTCGAGAGACCGATCCATTCCGTGGCTCTCGCCACCGCAGTCGACGATCGGATAACGTATTCGATACAAATCGCCCGCCGCGAATACGGTTCGACGAGATAGAACACCGGCCGAAACCCGTCTAATGACGGGATAGATCTGTTGCAGCCGCCAAACCGAGACAATACTTATATGTCACGCAGTTTTAGCGCGAGTCATGCGTCTGACGCCGCCTTGGTTTCGATCCTCGTCGGAAGACCCCCCCCGGAGAGGAATCCGATGGTGATCCGGACACCAGCACCGGAGTGACGATCTATCACTCCCCGCCGAGCGATCTTTCAGAGGAGCCGTCCGTGTCCAGCCGACGAGCAACGCACTTCGTCCCAGAGTCCGATACCGCGCTGATAGTCGAACTCGACGAGATGAGTACGCCGGTGACCGTCGACGAGGTCGCCGATAAGCTGATCGCGCCCGCGGACCCGCCGGTCGAAACCTGGGCGGCCGTCCACGAACAGTTACATCAGGATCGGCTTCCGGCACTCGACGCCTCGAACGACATCGTGTTCGACGAGTCCCAGGGGGTCGTCGAGCGGCCGCCACAGGCTCGATCCGGAACACAGAACGGCATCGCAATGGCGTCAGCCGTCTCGAGAACACCACCGATTACGGCGTCCGGCGTGGTTCTCACGGTTCTTTCGCTCGCGGTGTTGGGTGCAGCTATTTTCGTCGTACTAACGGTTGTCGTATAACAGTTACAGTGCGGGATCAGTCGTTACCGGTTGACGAGTCGGCTAACGGTCAGTACCGAAAACAGGAGGAGAATCAGCGCGCTCAACGCGATCCCCGAGAGGAACGAGGTGAACGGCAGCTCGACGACGGCACCGACCAGGAGGACGTAACAGAGGACCGTCGCGCCGATGTAGTAGTCGTCCCAGTTCTCGTCGGTCGCTTGTGCGGGCATGGATTCGTCGGCCGGCTCGATCTGGAGGTACTGATCGACCTGATTCGCGAGCGGCTTCCGTTCGACGATACCGCGGTTTTTCTGGTAGTCGATAATGCCCGCCTCGTCGAGTTTCGACAGGTGAGACTGGTAGAGCGGGATGTAGACGCGCTGGCGTTGCGTGGACGTGAGTTGTTCGACCGTCGTATCGTGTTCCCACGCCGCGACCTGCTCTGCAATATCGCGCATACGTACCGGTCCTTCGGTGCCACGAAGGTATCGAAGAACCATTCGGCGGCGTTCGTTCTGCAGCAGGTGGAAGATTTCGTCCTTCGAAAACGCAGAGGTTTCCGATGGCTGGTCGACGTCACCATCCATAGGCGCTTCCGATGGCTGATCGACGTCACCGTCCGTCTCCTGCTCACCGTGTTCTTTTTCGCTGATATATGTCGCGTTCATCGCACCAATATCCCGTAAACAGAAGGGGGTAATAAAGCATTGGAACTGTAAATTGTCGATATTCGCGATTTAGATGATTTCACGAACCTTGATCGCTTTTCTAGTGTTTTTATATCTGGTCCAGAGCCCTCTTACTGCGCGATCATCGGCATACCTGGATCTGATTGCAGTTTTTAATTTCTTAAGCTGAATCGGAAAAATTGCGAACGGTCTATCCGAATGTGGGACTGTTGTACCCCGTGGGATCGTTCAGAACCGGCGAAAGAGACTCACGTAGAACCTGTATCTGATTTTTGATATAATGTCCCCCGGCAGCCGGCAGACACCCCCTTCAGTAGGCCGCTTACCGTGCCGATAATAAACCAGCTATCGCCCCAACGACTCCCTCATGAGCGACAATCACTGGTGGTTTTTCGACCTCGCAGCCGTCATCGCGATCACTGGCGCAGTGACGTTCGGGATATTTTCCGGCGTCGGTGGCGTCGTCCGAACGGTGCTTCTTGTTCCGCTCGTCTGCTTTCTACCGGGCTATGCGCTCGTCTCTGCGCTGTTTCCGGACGAGCCGACCGACGAGTATCAGCCGTTCGACGACGAGGAAACCGCGCTCGGAAATCCGCTGATCGTCACTGGGGGACTCGAGTCGGTCGAACGAGTGATACTGTCAGTGGTCTTTAGCGTTGCGACCGTTCCGATGGTTGCCCTTCTGGCGTCCGCAACCCCTAGGGGTTTGACGCTCGAAACGGTGCTCCCCGGGATTGCAGTGTTCACGGTCGTGCTTTCGGTACTCGCGATTGGTTCTCGCTATCGGTGTCCAGCCGACCGCCGCTTCGCGCCGTCGCTCTCGTCCGCGCTATCGTTTCACACACCAGCGCGACCGAACGCGTACTCGCGAACGAACACCCGACCGTACAACGTGGCGATCGTCGTCGCGTTGGTCCTGTTGGTCGCGAGTGCCGGCTTCGCGATCGCGAACCCACCCCAGGGCGACGGCTTTACCGAGTTCGCCGTCGAAACCGAGACCGTAAGCGGGGATATCGACACCATGTATCAGTCGACGTACACCGCCGGTGAGACCGATGAACTCGCGGTGTCGATCACCAATCAGGAACACGAGGAACGCGACTACACGACCGTGGCGTTGCTCGAGCGTGTCGGCGACGGCGACGCCAACGATAGCGATGCGACCGTCACCGAAGCGGCCGAACTCGATAGGCAGTCGGCGACGGTCGCCCACGGCGACGCACACGAGCAAACGCTCGAGATCACGCCGTCGATGCAGGGGGATGATCTCCGACTGACGCTGTTACTCTACGACGACGAGCCGCCGTCGGAGCCGACGGCCGAGAACGCCTATCGAGCGATCCACCTGCCGATCGAAGCCGAATAGATGTTTCCGTGGGAGCACCTCGCCTTTGCGTACGTTCTGTACTCACTGTTCGCGAACGTGGCCCTCAGACGGGCACCCACGAGCCGTGAAACGGTCGCTGTCGTCATCGGCTCACAGCTCCCGGATCTCGTCGATAAACCCCTCGCCTGGACGTTCGGGATCACGGAAACCGGCTACTCGATCGGACACTCGATCTTCGTCGCTCCGATCGTCTGCCTCGCGGTGTACGCGGTGGCCGCCCGGCACGGCGACCGACTCCTCGCCGGCGCGTTTGCACTCGCGTACGGCTCACACCTCGTGACCGACGTCTACGACCCCTTGCGCGAAAGCTCGCGATTCGAGCCACGGGTCGTCCTTTGGCCGCTCGAGTCGCCGCCGGCGGGCGACCACGGCGGATTTCTGGACCACTTCGCCCTCTACTTCGTCCGGTACGTAAACGAGTTGCTCGCCGGCGGCGTGACGCCGTCGGTCGCCCTCCAGCTCGGGCTCGGCGTCGCTGTCGTGGCGCTCTGGCTGGTCGACGGTGCGCCGATCGCTGCCGACGGCTACCGGTGGCTTCGGACTCGTCTGCAGGCATGAGTCGGAGTCGGTCCCGCGATCCGCCTCTTTCGCTGTTTCTATCGACAGTCGATCGATCGGCCTCGAGCGGTCGCTGACACGGGTCCCGTCGAACGGTCGCTGTGCTACCGGTCAGAGGGGGCTGCGAATTCAAACAAACCAATGACCGCGACGATCGCAGCCCTCCCTGTCGACTACTCCCAATCGAGGCTATCGGGAAGATCGGCGAATCCGCCGCCCGAGTATCGGAACGCGGTCCAGCCGGCGTTCCTCGCGCCGTCGACGTCCGAATCGTCGTCGCCCACCATCGCGTAGGCTCGCGCCGGGAGCCGTGCCTCGGCGAATCGGTACGGAGCTTCGCACGGCTTGTGCGCCCCGGCCTGATAGGAGGTGACGACCGTCTCGAAGCGCTGCTCGAGGTCGTGCTCGCGAAGTTTGTACCGCTGTCAGCCCTCGAAACCGTTGGTCAGCACGCCGAGCCGATGGCCGTCCGAGAGGCGGTCTAGATCCGCGTGGACGGCGTCGGGCGGTTCGCAGGCCGGCGCCTCCCGTCTACGGAGTTCGTCCGCCAGCAGCTCCGGGTCCGAGCAGGCGTCGATACTGGCGAACGCCCGCGGAACCGGATTCGGCTCGTACGCCTCGAACAGCTCGTCGAAGACGTCAGTGTACCGTTCGATCCACTCTTCCCGTGCCTCCCCTTCGACCGTTTCGAAGGTCGCCGCCAGTATCTCGGAGTACGCCTGACGGTGCTCGAGCAGCGTTCCGTCCAGGTCGAAAACGATCGCCTTCGCGTTCGTCATCGTCTCACAGGGTGCGGAAACCGAAGCCAAAGGTGTTCCTCCAGGCTGAACCAACGGGACGGCCAGGTGGGTCACTGAGGTCGCATCGAAAACGAGTGGTCCGACGACGGGTGAACGGCGATTAGCCGGATCCGGGCCCGGCCGCACACATCGTCACTTCACCGTTCGTGTAGACCGTGGCCTGATCCGGCCGGCAGAGTTGCGGCTGATCGATCTGCTCGATCCGTCCGTTGCCGTCGGCGTCGGTGAAGTAGACCGCGTCGGTCGACTGCGTCGAGCGGTAGACCGTGTACTCGTGGTCGGCGACGCCGCCGTCCGGTACGGTCGCGGTGCCTATTCCCGACCGGGGATAGGCCCCGGTACGCCAGAACAGCGTCTGGTACGGATGATCCGTGTGGATTCGCTGATCTTCGCGAATCTCGCTTCCAGTTTGGGAGCCGGTTAGCTCGCCGATCGAGTCGACCGCGGCGAGCTCCGCTTCGTTGTACGCCAGTTGTTCGTGGTGATCGTCGAAGATCGGGTTCTCGGAGTTGCTCTCGACCGCCAGTATCATCGCACCCGGATAGACGAGGACGAAGATCAGGAGCACGGAGACGACGATTCGAGGCTCGAGTCCCCGAACCATCGTTCGCAGGCCGATCGCACCGAGAATCGCCATCGGCGCGAAGAGGAACGCGAACCACCGGGTCGGGATGAAGTTCCGGATGCCGAACATCGGCAGCCCGAGGACGAAGACGAGCATGAACGCCGCCGCTAACAGGAGCGTGAACACCGACTGTTCGGCGCGTCGGCGGTGGACGACGTACAGACAGCCGACGAACGTGACGCCGAGCAGGAAAAGGAATCCGAGGGCGTCCACGTAAGGGACGACCTGATCGAGCAGCGTCGTCGCCGCCTGTGCTGCTTCGTCCGGATCGGCGTCGCCCGAGTCGCTCGCGATGTTGAGGAAGCCGGCGCTCTCCTCTATCGTCTGGCTGAAGAAGCTCATCACGGTCGCGAGGAACGACTGATCGCCGTACGGCGTCAGCGACCAGACGAAAATCGTCAGCCCGAAGTTGAAGACGACGAGCCCGATGAGGTTGACCGGCTTCTTCGACCGGAAGACGCTCGTGTCGACGCGTGTCAGCCCGAGCGGGTCGATCTCGAAGACGATCTGGGCGAGAAACGCCGCCGCCAACAACACCAGCATGATGAACGTCGACACCTGGTGGGTGAGGATGACGGCGACGCTGAACAGGACCAGCAACGCGAAGTCGCGGATCGTGTACTCGATGCGCATGACGCGGATCAGCGAGTACACCATCGCGAGGAAGAAGACCAGCCCGAGGCTGGTCGGAATGAGGTGCATGCCCCACATCGAGACGTGGCTGGCGAGGGCGAAGAGGGCGGTCGCCAACGTCGCCCACCGCGCGGAGACGAGCAGGTTCGCCGTGGCGTAGACGAGCAGGACCGACAGCGGCATCGCGATGCCGACGGAGAGATACAGCGCCGTCCGCAGCGACACGTCGTACAGCACCGACGACGACGCGACTAACAGGTGGTAAAACGGCGACGCGTAGTGTTTGTCGTGGGAGATGCCGCCGACGGAGCCCTCGTCGAGGATCGCCTGCGTGAGCTCCGTGTGGGTCCAGATGTCGATCCCGATGTATCCCGGCGTCGCGTAGAGGGCGGTAAACCGGAAGACGAACGCGAAGGCGACGATCTGGAGCAGCAAGATTCCGGGATGCAACTCGCGGTCGTTCACGAAGAGGATCTGCCCGATCACGAGCGTCCCGAGGACGCTCGCCACCCCGAAAAAGAGCGGCGTCCGCGCGCCTTGTATCACCGTCAGTGCCACGAGCGCCGAGAGTCCGGCCAGAACGATGCTCGGAAGCGCCATCGCCACTCCCGACGGGAGCGTCGGAAGGCTCGTCGAGTTCGCCCCCTGATAGAGGGAGACGAGATACAGGACGCAGGCGGTCCCGAGGATCAACGGGACGGTCTCGAGATACAGCTGCGACGCGAAGAATCGAAGCGGCAACAGTGCCAGCGCGAGCACGAGACCGACGATCGCCGCGACGGTGTCGAGCCGTAACGGTCGCAGCTCCGACAGCCTGCTATACACCGTGGCCCACCTCCGTTCGTCGGCCCGACGGCCCGTCTCGCTCGAGCACGTCACGGTAGACGCCGAGGAGCCGGTCGCCCAGCGCGTCGAGACTCAGCCCGTCGATCGTCTCGCGGCCGTCGGATCGGCGGCGAGCGTCGGCGACGTACTCGAGCCCGTCGATCAGCGCCGTGTCGTCGTCGCTGACGACGCAGCCGGTCACGTCCGCGACCGTCTCGCGGACGAAGCCGACGTCGGTCGAGACGACCGGCAGGTTACAGGCGGCGGCCTCCTTGACGACCATCGGACCGCTCTCGCGTTCCGACGTCACGAGGAGGACGTCGCTCGCGTTCATGTAGTGTGGAATTTCCTCGTGGTCGACGCCGGTGACCGTCCGCAGTTCGAGGTCGGCGTCGGCGCGCTCGACCAGCCGTCGCGCTCGCGGGTAGTCCTTGACGGCTCGCGTCCGATCGTACGGAAAGAGCGCGATCGGTCGGTCGGTCTCCCAGCCGACGCGTTCGCGTGCGTTCGCCTGGGACATCGGTCTGAACAGGTCGGTGTCGACACCGAACGGGATCAGTTCGTGGTCGGTCTCGAGTACGTTCGACATGGCCCGACTCGGAACGATTGCCGCGTTCGCACGGCGGGCACCGAACCGGCTGAGCGAGCGGAGCCAGTCGTGGTCGCTCATCAAATCCGTCCCCCACAGGGTCACGACGACCGGCCGGGTCGGCTGCGCGAGCGCGAACGGTGCGACGAGTCCGTAGTTCGCGTGGATCAGGTCGTAGTCGCCCGAACGGAGTTCCGAGAGGATCCGCGGATAGTATCGCGCGTAGTCCGTCGGCGCTCGCGTCGAGTCGCCGCTGTGTGCGCCGGGGACGTCGAGGACGGTACAGTCGACGCCCCGATCCTGGAGGACCGACACCTGCTGGTCGAAAAACGGTCGCGGGGACGTGACCAACTGAAGTACGTTCATGAGTAGGTTAGCGTGGATTGGTCGCCGGCGTCGGTTTCGCACCTCGCGTGCGCGCGTGTAATTCGATTTGTTCGACGACGAACGCCGTCACGTCGATCCGCTCCTCGAGCAGGCGTTCCCGTCGCTCGGCCCACGTTTCAGCGGGCGCTTCGAGGACGTCGTCGATCGTCTCGAGCGCTCGAGCGTGGCGATCGTCGCCGTTACAGCCGAACAGCAGTCCGTACTCGGCCTCGAGTTCGGCGGTGTAGCCGAGCGAGAGCGGGTTGACGTAGACGGCCGGCGTGCCGAGCACCGCGGCTTCGGTCGCGGTCGTCGCGCCCTCGCTGACGACGATATCGGCGTAAGCGAGCAGATCGTGCAACCGTTCGGGTCGCGTCGAAAACTGGTACGACTCGAGGTCGACCGGTGGCTCACCTTCCGCCGTGAGCAACACCTCGAGACCGGCGTCCTCGAGTCGATCGATCGCCTCGCGCGGGTCGTCGAACCCCCCGTGACCGACGTCGTGGGAGGCCTCCCAGCTACTGAGACGAACGACGGCGAACGAATCGTCGGAACCGAGGCCGACCGACTCGAGGACGGCCGGGTCGGGATCGAACCGATTCGGATGGAGGTAGGCGAGTTCGTGATACCCCGGGTAGCGCACCTGGCTCGAGCCGACGTCGTCGCGGTAACACGCCGGCGTACAGATCGCGTCCGCGAACGGGTAGGCGAGTTTCGTGATGAGCGTCGCGTGTTCGGTGTCGTAGAAGACGACGCTCTTGGTACGCAAAACGGACGCGACGTGGGCGGCGGCGACGCCGCCGATGGCCGTGACGACGTCAGGATCGATCCGTCGCGCCCGGGCCAGCAGGCGCGTCTCGTAGGTCGCCTGCACGGTGGCCAACGAGAACAGCGAGTCGGACTCGCCGGCGAGCACCTCGTGGTCGATATCGTACGCCTCGAGCAGCGCGATAGCCACGTCGCTCTCGCGGGCGAAGACGTGGACCTCGTGTCCCCGGGCTTCCAGTTCCTCGATCGGGTTTCGGAAGAAGTGGACGTGTCCGGGGTGTTGAATCGTGATCACGACTCGCATTGGCGATTATAACCTCCGGTAGACGAATCCCGCGTCGTGGGCCGCGTCCGCCCCGTACGTTCCCGTGACGTCGATCAGGGCGGGATTCTCCCCCAGTTCGGCCGCGACGGCCTCGAGGTCCAGCCGTTCGAACTCGGCGTGTGGCGTCGCGAGGAGCACGGCGTCGAAGCCCTCGAACGAAAGCGTCTCCTGGACCTCGAGGTCGAACGTCTCCTGTACCGCATCGGCGTCCGCGAACGGATCGAAGCCCTCGACGTCGATATCGTACTCCCGAAGCGAGTCGACGACGTTCGCGACTTTCGAACTCCGGATGTCGCCGACGTCCGCTTTGTACGACAGTCCAAGAACCAGCACGCGACTCTCGCGAAGGGTCTTGTGACACTGGTTGAGCGCCTTGATCGTCAGATCGGCGATGTGGTCCGGCACCGATTCGTTGACGTCGCGACCGGCCCGGATGAGTTCGGGCTCGTATCCCTCCTGGGCCGATCGGTGGGCGAGGAAGTAGGGATCGACCGGAATGCAGTGGCCGCCGACCAGTCCCGGACGGTAGTCGTGGAAGTTCCACTTCGTACCCGCGGCCTCGAGGACCGCCCGCGTGTCGACGTCCATCCGCTCGAGCGCCATCGAGAGCTCGTTGACGAACGCGATGTTGAGGTCGCGCTGGGTGTTCTCGACGACTTTGCACGCCTCGGCGACCTCGATCGAGGGGGCGCGGTGGACGCCCGCGTCGACGACCGACTCGTAGAGCGTCGCCACGTCCTCGAGCACCGGCTCGGTCTGTGCACCGACGACTTTGACGACGTGTGCGAGTCCGTGTTCGTCGTCTCCGGGCGTCGCGCGCTCCGGCGAGTAGCCGACGAAGAAGTCCTCGCCAGCGGTGAGGTCGGCCGCCTCCTCGAGCGTCGGGATCAACACGTCCTGGGTCGTCCCCGGGTAGACGGTCGACTCGAGGACGACCGTCGTGCCGGCGGTCAGTTTCGAGCCGACGGTGGTCGCCGCGCTCTCGACGAAGCGCAGGTCCGGCCGGTCGTCGTCGTCGATCGGCGTCGGTACGGCGATGATGACGTAGTCGGCCTCGCTGATCTCGGCCGCGTCGGTCGTGTAGGAGATGTCGCCGTCCAGGATCGCTTCGTCGGAGAGGTCGCCGGTGGTGTCGACGCCGTCCTGAAGACGCTCGACCGTCGATTCGTCGATATCGTAGCCGATGACACGGTAGTCCGACTGCGCGAAGCCGACCGCAAGCGGCAGGCCGACGTAGCCGAGTCCGACGACGCAGATCGTCGCCTCTCGGACGGACTGCTCCTCGACGTGCTCGAGGGTGGTCCCCTCGTCGCTCGATCGAAGGGGTAGTCGGTCGCGCTCTCGGTCGTCCGCTCGGTTCTCGGTGTCGCTGATTGTCGTGGTCATAGATGATACGTGGTCGCTGGGCCGTCACACCCGCTCGTGTGACGGTTTCGTTCGGCTCGGTGCCGTTCGCGTTCCTCATCTATCCAGAGACAGTTCGGGTGGTTTACTATAGCCAGAATAAACGGTTGCACCACGACCATCCGCTCGTGAGGCGATCTGCTGGGGGTGAGTCGGCGGCTCAGATGGTTCACGTCGATATCGACGTCAGCGGCTTATACTGGTGTTAAACGGGCCTATACGGATTCATAATGAAGGGGGCATCGGTCCGATAATTCATGCGGTCAGTTCGATCACGAACGGCGTGACCCGAACCCACCGACCGCGTCAGAACCGTGAAACACATGGTTTCAACTTCCCAGATTGAACTCGAACCCGCGTTCGCCTCGATACACGCCAGCGTGTCCTCGAGTACGGGTTCGGTGCCGATTCGTCGACTCGACGTCCAGACGTTCGCATCGGTAGCTCCCAGCGATAGCGATCAGTTGGGTGGACCGGTATCCTGGCTGTCGATGCTACGCGGCGCATCGATCTGGGAAGCGGCGATGATCGCGGTTCTGTTCCTACTGATTTGCGGACTCGTCGGCATCCGCCTGCGAGAACTGCTGTCGAACCGGGAGGTCGAACTCGCTACGCACCCGCTGTTGTCACAGTCAGCGGACGAGTCGGGTGAAATAACTGGCTCACCCACCGACGATCACCGACCCTACGAACAGTATCTCTCACCCGAGACACCGACCGAACTCCTGAGCGACAAGGGAGAGGTGGTTCGACTGCTCGTCGCAAATCACGGCCGCATTCGCCAACACCAGATCGCCGACGAAACCGGTTGGTCGAAGTCGAAAGTGAGCCGGATCTGCTCGCAGATGCACACCGACGGCACGATCGAGAAGACCTCGGTCGGCCGAGAAAATCTCATCACCCTGTCCGACCGAGAGCCGGAGACGGAAACGCAGTGTACCGACACCGGAAAACCGATTCAGTGAGTACGCACCACACTCTCGCACCACTCTCGTACTGACTGAAACGGTTCAGTACCGATCGCACGGCTGCCGTGCGATCGGGCGTCTCTCGGTTCGACGGAGACGATCGGTCGGATTCCGCCACGCACACCACGGTCTTCCAACCGATCGCATCCGTCCCGTCGCTTCGTATCCCACACGACCACGCCAGCCCAGCGTGTAGTTGCCGTTGTCGTCGTGACCGTCCAGAGCGAGGTATCGTCCGATCCGGGGCCGAATCGGACCGGACTCGAACCCATCCACTGACGGATCCACCGCTGTTCGAAGCCGGCTCCTATCGGCTACCGAAATACCCGCCACCGGCGGAATCGGCGACTCTGGATCAGTTCCGTATCGGTACGACTGCCCGATTCTACGAGGGTGCGACCGCTCCCGCACACGGAGTCGGTCCCGCTATAGCGCTCTCGAGTGCGGGACACCCTGACAACCCACGGCTCGTTTGCAGTTCGTGCAAACGAATTCCGCATTATACAGACGATAGCGCTCAGCTTATCCGTGGTATAGTAATGGCCGCTGTCGGTCTTGACGGTTGTAACGACCCGCCCCGTCTCGCAGTCGACGGGCGTGGGTAGGTGATATCAATGACACACAATCGCACTGTCCGTCAGGCAGCTCCCACGCACCGACCGGGTACGACCGTTCCGAACGCGGCACCCGTTGCAGACCGTCTGACAAGCGCGACGAATCCGACGACCGCCGCTCGAGCGGAGGTGAGCGGCTGATGTGCGGTATCATCGCGCGTATCGGTCACGGTGACGCCGCGGAGACGCTTCTGTCGGGACTCGAGAACCTCGAGTACCGCGGCTACGACTCGGCGGGGATCGCCGTCCAGAACGGCTCCGGCGTCAAGGTACACAAGTGCTCGGGCGAGGTCGACGACCTCAAGTCCTCGCTCGAGAGCCAGCCCCACGGCAACATGGGGATCGGCCACACGCGCTGGAGTACCCACGGCCCGCCGACCGACGCGAACGCACACCCGCACACGGACACGGCTGGTGACGTCGCGGTCGTACACAACGGCGTCATCGACAACTACGACGAGCTCCGAACCGAACTTCAGGCGAAGGGCCACGAGTTCGAGAGCGACACCGACACGGAAGTCATCCCCCACCTCATCGACGAGTACCGGACGGAAACCGGCGACAGCGAGGAGGCGGTCCGCCGCGCCGTCGAGACGCTCGAGGGCAGCTACGCGATCGCCGCGATCGTTGACGGCGAGGAGGCGGTGTACGCCGCACGAAAGGGTTCGCCGCTCGTCCTCGGACTCGACGACGAGGAGTGGTTCCTCGCAAGCGACGTCCCGGCCTTCCTCGACCACACCGACGAAGTGATCTACCTCGAGGACGGCGATATCGTCGTTCTCGATCCCGACTCCTACCGAATCACCGATCTCGAGGGCACTCCTATCGATCGATCGACCGACACCGTCGATTGGGACCCGGAGGACGCGGGGAAAGGCGAGTACGATCACTACATGCTCAAGGAGATCAACAACCAGCCGACGTCGCTCTCGAACACGATCGAGGGCCGGATCGACGACGGCGACGTTGCGCTCGAGGAACTGCCGGCCGGCACGTTCGAAGACGTCGAGACCGTCCAGTTCGTCGCCTGCGGAACGTCCTATCACGCGGCGATGTACGGCGCCAACCTGCTTCGTTCGGCGGGGATCAGCACGGAGGTCGTCCGCGCGAGCGAGTATACGTCGATGTCGGGACCCGTAGACGAGGGGACCCTCGTCGTCGCGGTCACCCAGAGCGGTGAGACCGCCGACACGCTCGAGGCCGTCCGCGAGGCGACCGCGCGCGGTGCCCGCTCGCTCGCCGTCACCAACGTCGTGGGATCGACGGCTGCACGCGAGGCCGACGACGCGATCTACATCCGCGCCGGCCCGGAGGTCGGCGTCGCCGCGACGAAGACCTTCTCGTCGCAGGCGGTCACGCTCGCGTTGCTCACCCAGCGGCTCGCGGCCGACGTTCCGACGGCGACCCCCGCCGAGGACCGCGAGACGATGCTCGAGGAGCTGAAAGAGCTCCCGGAACACGTCGAGCGAGTCCTCGAGACGACCGACGCGGCGTCGCTCGCCCGGGATACCGTCGACAGCAAGTCGTACTTCTTCATCGGCAACGGGCTCGGCCACTCGGTAGCGCTCGAGGGCGCGTTGAAGTTCAAGGAGATCACGTACGAACACGCCGAGGGGTTCGCCGCCGGGGAGCTCAAACACGGCCCGCTCGCGCTCGTGACCGACGAGACGCCGGTGTTCGCGGTCGCCACCGGCAGCGGCGACGGGAAGACGAAGACGAACGCGATCGAAGCCCAGACCCGCGGCGCGCCGATCGTCGCCGTCAGTCCCGACGATCACCCGCTGACCGACGTCGCCGAGGTTCACCTGTCGGTTCCCGACACGCACCCCGTCTGGGCCGGCCTGCTGGCGAACGTACAGCTCCAACTGGTCTCCTACCACGCTGCGGACGTACTCGAGCGACCGATCGACAAGCCGCGCAACTTAGCGAAGAGCGTGACGGTCGAGTGATCGAGACGCCGCGATACTGACGACTTTTCGCCGTCCCGTCCGATACCCGACTCGCACGCTGATTCTCGAGAGCCGTCTCTCTACCCGCGATGGCGTTCCGTCCGGCTGACGCGACCTCGAGTCCCGATCTCAAGGAACTTTATTCGGCCCCATGCCATATCACAACATATGGCACCATTTGACGAAGAGCAGGCCGAAGCCGAGGCGCTCGACCGATTGCAAAATCTCGGCTTGTCTCAGTACGAATCCCAGACACTGATCAACCTCCTTCGGCTCGGCACAGGAACCACACAGGACATTGCCCGCGTCAACGGTGTGCCACGTACCCGCGTGTACGAAGCGACTGATCGGCTCCACGAACTGGGCTTCATCGACATCCAGTACACGACGCCGCGGAAATTCACGGTGATATCCGAGGAAACGATCATCCGCATGCTCAACACCCAGCGTGAAAACACGATTACCGAACTTGCGGAGCGTCTGGAGGTGATCGGGCCAGCCCAACCACAACGCGAGCAGTTCGGCGTCTGGACGGTGACCGGTCGGGAGGCGGTATCGTCTCGCATCGACGAGTTCATCGCCGACGCAGACGAGCAAATCGTCTACATGACCGTCGATGAATTACTCACCGACGACCACCTCGACCGGCTTCAGGACGCCGAAGAACGCGGGGTAGAAATCTATCTCGCGGGGATTTCGGACGACGTTCAAGACCAGATTCAGGAGATGGTGCCGTCGGCCGAGCTGTTCGAAACCCTGTGGGAGTGGCGAGATACGCCCGCCGGGAACCTGGTGATCACTGACGAAGAAACGGCGCTCGTCAGCGCGCTCGTGAACGGTTCCAGCGGCGCTACTGAGTTCGAAGAGACGGCAATCTGGGGTGCAGGCGACCGAAATAGTCTCGTTGTCGTCCTCCGAGCGATCTTCACGTGGCGACTCGACGGAGAGCGAGCAGAGTGATCAGACGGACGGTCACTCGAAAAGTCACAGGTCTTTATGTGGTATGCTATAGCATGGGGTGTATGGATGAGGGGGATTCAGCGGTGGATGGCAGTCAGGTTGATTCGTATGCCGTTGAGTTGCAGAAAACGTACGATTGGTCGGCGACACCACCGAGCACCGCCGCAGTCACCGCTCTCGCAACCGCCATGGGCGTCGATCCAACCGAGCTTGCAACCGAACGCGAAACCACCTTACACGATTACGTTAACTCGGACGCACTCGATGCGCTCGTCCGAGACCAACAATCCGAACAAGTCACTGTTTCCTTCACTGTTGACCGCTATCGAATTTGGTTCGACGGCGACGAGTTGAGTATCCACTCTCACAACCGGTAAACGCATCTCGATAGCGATGGACAGCACGTTTCGTCGGGCTTGTCAGTGGCGGCAAAAGTGGTATGCTGTACTCTCCGAATCGACCGCTGCTCCGTTACTTGCTCCACTTGTACTGACCGATCACTGCTACTGTCGATCGATTCTGAACTCATGCTGCATTCGCGCCCTGTATTCAGATCTGGCATCGGCTCCTCGGGATCGAGACGGACGCAGAAGGATCGCTCACCGTTCGGTCGGAATCGCCGTTCGAAAACGGACCGCTCGAGAACGCTCGTGAATCGACGCGCCGATCAGTCGTCCTCGAGCACCAACGTGACCGTCTCGTCGTCGCCGTCGATCTCGACGTCCACTTCGTCTGCCTCGTAGTCGTCCGCGCTCGCGATGACCGTGTAGTCGCCGTCCTCGACCTCGAACTCGGCTTCGCCATCGTCAGTGTCTTGCTCCTCGCTCGAGCCGAAGAACCCGGACTCCTCGACCTCGACGGTGGCGTCGTCGATCTCGTCGCCGTCCTCGTCCTCGACGATCGCGGTCAGGGTGTGGGTCTCGTCGTCATCGTCGTCCGCCTCGAGTACCAGCGTGATCGTCTCGTCGTCGCCGTCGATCTCGACGTCCACTTCGTCGTCCTCGTAGCCGTCCGCGCTCGCGGTGACCGTATAGTCGCCGTCCTCGAGTTCGAACTCGGCCTCGCCGTCGTCGACCGCTTGCTCTTCACTCGAGCCGATACCGCCGTCGACCTCGACGGTGGCGTCGTCGATCTCGTCACCGTCGTCATCCTCGACGATCGTGGTCAGGGTGTGGGTCTCGTCGTCGTCCTGGTCGTCGTCACCGTTCTGGTCGTCATCGCCATTCTGATCATCACCGTCGTCCTGGTCGTCACCCGTATCGTCCCCGTCACCGCTATCTGAATCCCCGTCGTCCGTGTCGGAGCCCTCATCACTGTCTTCGCCGTTCTCGTCTTCGCCGCCGTTTTCGTCGTCGGACCCCCCGTCGTCGTCCGAGCCGACGTCGTCGGCCGATCCATCGGTGTCTCCCCAGTCGTCGTTGACCGCACCGAGCGCGCTCCCGAGGGAAGCGCCGCTGGCGGCGAGTGCGAGCCCGGCCACCAGGAAGACGATTCCGCTGACGGTGAGCAGTACCTGTACGCCGCGCTGGGTGGACCGCGTCCGTGTCGGTTGCTGGTTGACGTTGGGGCACATTGGTGAGAGTTGAATGACAGTCTGAGTTACGTACTCGGTGCGTCGTCCGTTCGTGACGTCTCCGACTGCTTCGCAGCCGGTCGTCGTCGGCTCGCACTCCGGCTGAGCGCCGTGTCTGCGAACTGATTCGGTTGCGTAGCTGCGGGTCGGTTCGCCGGAAATCGAACCGGACGGTCGGTCTGTGTACGCTGGCGAGCGGAATACCCACCGCGTACGAGAGAGATGACGTTCACTACCCGTTCGTTTCGTCTTTCGGCGGTTCACTATACCGCAGATAAGACCGTTTCGTCCGATGAAACAGTCCGAAACGATACCGGAGCGAGCGGAACGATCACGGCGATACTGCCGTTACGACGCTACTCGAGAACGGACACGCCGGCGAGCCCCACCGTCTGTAGCAGTCGAGAGCCGGACCGACGTAAGGTCACACCGAACGTGTCGATGCGTTGGCGTCGAGCGTATCCGTCGATCGTCGATCCGAATACACGAGTGGCGCTCCGCCTCGTACAGCCCTCGAGCGGAGTACGGTCCGTCAGACCGGCCCGATCGAGTTCGAATCCGAGGCCGCTCGAAGGCGATTATCAGGTGGATAACGGCTACGACGGACCCGCTTCGTCGCGCGGATCGGAGCGGAGCGCGGGTTATTCGGCGAGTCGGTTGTCGTTCACCCGGTCGAACTGGGTATGTAAAATAGTGTCACGAGCGGTTCGAACCAGGTCGAGTGCCGACGAGCCGAGAACGGCGAAACAACAGATCGCCAGGCTAGCAAGTGACGGTCGGTTTTTCGTGGCCTCCCACCCGTACCGAAGCGCCCGCCGTCGGTTGTTGCGCTCGATCTCCGTCCACCCCCACGAGAGGTGTCGGTCGTACTGCAGTTGCCGTTCGATCTCGGGGTGACGTTCGATCTCATCGCGGTACTTCGACCAGATCTGCCCGAAGATATCCGCGGTCCCGTCGAGTTCGAGTTGCAGGCGATCCGTCCGCTCGATCGCGGCCGCCGCCGATACGTTCGAGTCGTGGAAGTGCCGAACGACCAGCGGCTCGTCCACGTACTCGTACTCGTACTCGCGGGCGATTCGAATCGCGTGATCCCAGTCTTCCCCGCAATCGAAATTCGTATCGTAGTCACCGACCGTCTCGAAGCACTCGGCGCGGATCATGTGACTCGAGTAGGGCTTGAGATCGAAGTGGGCGAGGATCTCTGGATAGATTTCGCCGCGGATCGACGGCGTGTAGGTGCCGGCCGTTCGGCCGTTCTGTCGGACGAGACCGCCGGTGTAGACGACGCCGCAGTCCGTGTTCGCCTCCATGACGGCGAGCTGTTTTTCGACCTTCTCGGGGTCCCAGCGATCGTCGTCGTCCAGAATACAGACGTACTCGCCGCGGGCCCGCGCTATCGCCAGATTTCTGCTCGCCGCGATGCCGAGTCGCTCGTCGTTGTAGAACGGCCGAACGCGCTCGTCGTCCTCGTACCGCTCGAGGACGGCCCGCGTCTCCTCGACGGGCGGATCACAGACGATCACGACTTCGATCTCGTCGTGCGTCTGCTCGAGCGCCGTCTCGACCGCGCCCTCGACGAACGATGGCCGGTCGTAGGTGGGGATGATCACGCTGACGAGCGTCACGATCGTGACTCACCCGCTGACCGGCTGTAGTGGAGAGTGGTGTACCTACGCGCAACTGGACACATATTGTGAACGATCGGCCAGAGACACTTATCCATGGACTGAATTCTCAGGCGTTGATGATCTCTCGCTGCGAGTATCTTCCGACTTAGGTTGAAAGTCGGCATAATTGGTATTGATTTGGTCACAACCGATTCGGGCGGTCGTACAGTGACTGTGGCCCCGTTTCGAACCGGCTACGATCCGAGTTCGGTGACTGTCTCGAGAGGAATGTTGTCGCTACTTTTTACGGTCCCTCTCGAGTGACTGAACAGCGACCGAAACGGACGGTATTTCGAATAGCGATGAACGAACACAGCACACACGACGAGCCGCGAGGAACTGGCGCGGAGAGCGGGGAGCAGGACGTGGATGCGGGCGAGCGGCCGCAGGTCTCGGTCGTCGTCCCCGTCTACAACGATCCGACGGGGCTCCGAGAGACGCTCGCTTCGCTGGCTGAACAGACGTATCCGACCGACGCTCACGAGATACTCGTCGTCGACAACGGTTCGACGGACGAAACGCCGGCCGTCGCAAGGGAGTTCGCGGACGATCACGACCGGATAACCGTTCTCGTCGAAGACGAGATCCAGAGCTCTTACGCGGCGCGAAACAGGGGTATCGAGCACGCGGACGGTGAGATCCTCGCGTTCGTCGACGCGGACATGATCGCCGAGGACGAATGGCTCGTCGACGCCGTCGACGCGTTCGAGCGGACCGACGCCGAGTATATGGGTTGTAACGTCGAGATGGTACCCTCTGAGAACAGTGGCTCGCTCGCGGAACGGTACAACTTGCGGACCGGGTTTCCCATCGATCACTTCATCGAAGACCTCGGATTCGCACCGACGTGTTGCCTGTTCGTCCACCGGTCCGTGATCGACGACGTCGGCCCGTTCGACTCGCGACTGATCTCCGGTGGTGATCGGGAGTTCGGTCACCGGGTTCGCGACTCCGGCCGAGCGCTCCAGTTCGCGCCGGAGGCAACGATATACCACCCGACGCGGTCGACGGCCGAGGCGATTCTGCGAAAGTCGCGACGCGTCGGCCGCGGCGTCTACCAGCTTCGCGTGTTCCACCCCGATCGATACGACAGTACGGTTCCGGTCGCGCTCAATCCCGTTCCGTACCTCCCGCCCCGACCCGAGCGAGTCCGCAGCGTCGACGGCTGGAGCGACCTCTCTCGACGCGAGAAAATGGGGTTCTACCTGTTGTCCTACGCACGGGGGGTCTGCAACGGGCTGGGTCGGCTCGAGGAGACGCTCCGGAGACGCGCGAGCACGTCGCGGTGAGTTCGGACTGACGGTCGGACGCCGCTCACGTCGATGGGTGCATATCGGTCGCCTCGCGGCGGTGCTCGCCCGCGGCCGGGAGCGCGACCGAGAACGTCGCTCCTTCGTCGGGCTCTGAGTCGACCCAGATGTCGCCGCCGTGGCGCTCGACGATTCGCTGACAGAGCGCGAGTCCGATGCCCGTTCCCTCGTACTCCTCGTGGCTGTGCAGTCGCTGAAAGATCCGGAAGATACGCTTCTGATCGGCGGAGTCGATGCCGATTCCCTCGTCACTGACCGACACGATCCACTCGTCGCCGTCGCGTTCGGCGGTAACGGTGACTCGTGGCGGCTCCTCGCCGCTGTACGCGACGGCGTTGGAGAGGAGATTCTGGAACAGTTGCTGTAACTGGCTCGCATCTCCCTCGACGCGAGGGAGGTCTTCGACTTCGAGGTCGGCGTCGGTCTCTTCGAGTCGAAGTTCGAGATTCTTGCGAACGTCGTCCATTACGCCACCGAGGTCGACCGGTTCGAACGGCTCGCCCCGCGTCTCGATGCGGGAGTACTCGAGGAGGTCGTCGATCATCTCGCGCATGCGTTCCGCACCGTCGACGGCGTACTCGAGGAACTCCTCGCCCTCCTCGTCGAGTTCATCTGCGTACCGGCTGTCGACGAGCTGGAGGTAGCTCGAGACCATCCGCAGCGGCTCTTTTAAGTCGTGGCTAGCGACGTACGCGAACTGTTCGAGGCGTTCGTTGGACTCCTCGAGTTGGGTTTGCACGCGCTCGAGCGTCCGATTTTGCTGTTGGAGTGTGTGCGTGGCCGTCCTCGCTCGCGCGTCGTACGTCCCGACTCCGAACCCGGCGGCGGAGGCGAACGCCGTGAGTATCGGGATCGATCGTTCCGGTTCGGTCAGCCCCGTATCCGGCTGGACGTGATAGAGCGCGAGCATCCCGAGGATGGCGCCGATTCCGCCCAAACACCACCAGGCGATCGTCGAGTAGAACTGCGGATGGATCTCGTCGTTCGGCAGTCGATAGCCGCCGACGACGAGGACGGCTCCCGAGCCGGCGATAAAGGCGAAGACGATCGCGACCGACGCGATCGATCGGTCCAACGGTAGCTGCGTGAGCACACGCGCGGTACCGAGTGCGACGTACAGACCGCCGATACCGATGACGACGTGTCGCCCGTCGACCGCCGACACGACGTCCTTCGAACGGGCCATTGGAATATTGCAGATCAGAACGATAATAAAGGTTGAGATTGGACGCTCGAGACCGTACCGACGGTTTCCGAGACTTACTTCCGCGCGATCAGTTCGATCGAGTGATCGCTCTCGGCCATCGCCCGTCGAAGGTCGTCGAAGCTCTCGACGTCACACTCGAGGCCGTGCCAGCGCCGCGCGTCCGGCACACCGGCGGCGGCGTCCGTTCGAACCGCCGAGACGATTTCGAACCCGTTCGTCGCGAAGCGGTCGATAACCCCCGCCTTCGCCGATGACGAGAGATCGAGCGGGTGGAGTTCGACGTAGACGACCGTCGGCCCCGGCGCTTCGAGGACGTCCGTCAGCCCCTCGAGCACCGCGGACTCGTAGCCTTCGACGTCGAACCGGACGACGTTGATGGAGGCGGGATCGACGTCTCGATCCGCGAGGTACCGATTTCCGGTGGTCTGTTCGACCGCGACCGTCTCGCTCTCGCCGTCCTCGAGCGTCGCTGTCGACGAGGTGCTGTCCGCAGCCGACGAAACGCCGCCCGCCGCCGAAACGCTATCCGTCGCTGTGGAGCCCGCGCGAACCTGGTGTTGGTTCGAGTGCGTACTCAACTGCATCTCGACCGGCCGCTCCTCGTCGCCGAACGCGAGTCGCTCGACGTCAGCGAGGTCGGCGTAGCCGTTGCGCTCGAGGTTGTGCTCGAGGAGGGCGACGTTCGACGGAATCGGTTCGACCGCGTGGATCCGCGCTCGATCGCCGAGAATTCCGGCTTCGATGGTACAGAAGTAGCCGATGTTCGCGCCGACCTCGAGCACGCGAACGGGACCGTCGATGGCCGCGGCGAGGCGCTCGAGTTCGCGCTCGAAGGCCGTCGACGAGCGGTACTCGTGGACGCCGTAGGCGAGCAACGTCCGCGAGATGCCGGCGTCGGTGGTGTCGACCACCAGTTCGTGGTCGCCGACGGAAACGGGCTGATAGCGTCGGTCCTCGAGTCGGAAGGCGTAGTAGGGATTGCGGCCGGTCGCCAGTTCTGCAATCGAGCCGACGGCCGCACCGGGTCGCCCGGCGCGCAGGAGGCGGGCCAGCTTTCGAGTCTCTAGCCCCAGAAACTGCGCGATCTGGGGTGCGTCGTCGAGCACCGACCGGACGCGTTTCGCGGGCGTTCGCGTCGCGGTCATCGGTCCGGTGGGGCAGGTTTCCGCATCGGTCGAGTACCCGTTCCTGAGTCAGCCATCGATGGTTCGCGGTAATTCACGAGCGCGGATAAGTCTCGAGGCGTCTTTCGGTTCGTGAGAGTGGCTCTCGATCGGGACTCGAGAGTTGGCACGGCGACGGCTCGGCACACAACTCGGAGCGGAGTACAGACACGCGAACGGCGGCGATAGGCTGTCGGGCCCGATCGCTTATCAGTCGTCGAACGGTCCGCCATCGTCGAACGGACTGTCTGGTCCGTCACCATCGAACGGCCCACCGTCGTCAAACGGACTCCCGGGACCGTCATCGTCGAACGGGCCGCCGTCGTCGAACGGCCCACCGTCCCCACTATCGGTATCGTCGTCACCAGCGTCGTCGCCACCGTTCCCACTATCGGTATCGTCGTCACCAGCGTCGTCCTCACCCTCGACGTCGTCGAACGGAGTATCGGGTTCGTCGGTCCCATCATCATCCTGTCCGGGCGGGCCGTCATCGCCGTCCTGTCCAGGCGGGCCGTCGTCGTCCTGTCCGGGCGGCCCGTCACCGTCCGGCCCCGGTGGACCGTCACCATCGTCCGAATCGTCTGGCGACTCGGTCTCGTTCGGTTCGTCCACATCCGACCCCTCGTCTGATGCGAGATCCGACTCGGTCGACTCGTTGTCGTCCGATGCGTTATCGTCGGAGTCGTTGTCGGGATCGAGGTCGGTCGACGGCGTCTCGGTAGCCGAGTCGTTCGCCGACGAGTTCTCCGACGACTCTTCACCCGGGCCGAGCATCCCCGGCCCCATACCGGGGTTGAAGACCATTGCCAGCGCTGCGAACGTGACCAAGACGATGAGGACAGTTACGAGCAACGTCGACGCTGCCGGTATCGGATCGTCGTCCGGCGCCGGACCGTCGTCTGAACGAGCCATTCGACCGACCGTTTGGGCCCGACAAGCTTTGTTAAGCCCAGCCCACATCGATCGTCATCGACCCGTGAGAATGGTATCGAGTGGATTCGGTCCCGCGGGAGCGGACAGCCGACGCCGTCGAGCGGCCCGCACTGCCGCGCGGGCGGACGATCCGTCGCGATGGCCGAACAATGATATAGCCGGCTCACCCACTATTCGCCAGGAACGCCCGCTACAATGACGAAACACTACGATCACGCGCAGGTCCAGGAGTTCTGGCAGTACGTCTGGGAGCGCGACGACGTTTACACGTTGGCCGAGGACGCCGAAGACCCGACCTACGTGCTCGGGATGTTTCCGTACACCTCCGGGACGCTCCACATGGGGCACGTTCGAAACTACGCGATCACCGACGCCTACGCTCGGTATCGCCGCATGCAGGGCGACGACGTCCTCCACCCGATGGGCTGGGACGCGTTCGGACTCCCCGCGGAAAACGCGGCGTTCGAGCGCAAGACCGATCCCCGCTCGTGGACGGAGGCCTGTATTCGTCGGATGCGCGAGGAACTCGAGACCATGGGCTTTGGCTACGACTGGTCTCGAGAGATCACCACCTGCGAGCCCGCGTACTACCGGTGGAACCAGTGGCTGTTCAAGCGCCTCTACGAGGCGGGTCTCGTCGAGTACGAGGCCGCGTCGGTCAACTGGTGTCCCGACTGTGAGACGGTGCTTGCGGCGGCGCAGGTGGAGGAACGCGAGGTCGAGCGAAGCGAGACCTCGGAAAGAGCGAGCGGCGACGCCGCGAGCAGCGGGCACGAACGGAGTGAGACCTCAGGTCGAGAGAGCAGCGGCGCTGCGGATCACGAGCACGAACGGGTCTGCTGGCGCTGTGAGACCCCCGTCGGCCGGCGCGAACTCGATCAGTGGTTCTTCACGATCACCGACTACGCGGAGGAGCTCCACGACGATCTCGAGGCCCTCGAGGGCTGGCCCGACGGCGTCCGCGAGATTCAGCGCAACTGGATCGGTCGGCAGGAAGGGACTCGTATCTCGTTCGAAGTGGCGGACTATAGCGAGGGGGCGGTTGACGTCTTCAGCACTCGTCCGGAGACGGTCTACGGCGCCACGTATCTCGCCGTCTCGCCGGGCCACGATCTCGCGCGGGAACTCGCCGAAACGGACGACGACGTCGCGGCGTACGTCGACGCGGTTCGCGAGCAGGATCCGAGCGAGGTCGGGTTCACGGGCGTCGAGACGGACGCGACGGCGACCCATCCGCTCACCGACGAAGAACTGCCGGTTTACGTCGCCGGCTACGTTTTAGAGGACGTCGGCACCGGGGCCGTCATGGGCGTCCCCGCGCACAACGAGCGCGATCACACGTTCGCCGCGGAACACGACCTCCCGATCGAACGGGTCGTCATTCCCAGTACCCCGGACGAACGAACCAGCCTCGAGGACGGCCCCTACACCGACGACGGCATTCTCGAGCACAGCGGCGAGTACGACGGGCTCGAGAGCGACGTCGTCCGCGAGCGGGTCGTCGCCGAGCACGACGCGCTGACGGAAGACGTCACCTACCGCCTGCGCGACTGGCTGATCTCCCGGCAGCGCTACTGGGGGACGCCGATCCCGGTCGTCCACTGTGAGGACTGCGGACACGTCCTCGTGCCCGACGAGGAGCTTCCGGTCGAACTGCCCGAGTTCGTCCGGACGACGGGGAACCCGCTCGAGGCCCACGACTCCTTCCGCGAAACCGAGTGTCCCGACTGCGGCGGCCCGGCCCGGCGCGAGACGGACACGATGGACACCTTCGTCGACTCCTCGTGGTACTTCCTGCGATTCCTCTCGCCACAGCTCGAGGACGCGCCGTTCGACACCGAGCTGGCCGACGAGTGGCTGCCGGTCGACGTCTACGTGGGCGGCGAGGAACACGCCATCCTCCACCTGCTCTACACGCGATTCTTCACGAAGGCGCTGGCCGACCTGGATCTGCTCGATCGGCGCGAACCGATTACGGAGCTCAAGAGTCAGGGGACGGTGCTGTACGACGGCGAGAAGATGTCCAGTTCGAAGGGAAACGTCGTCGCCCCACAGGAGTACGGCGCGGAGACGACGCGGCTGTTCGTCCTCTCGGCGGCCCATCCCGAACAGGACTTCGAGTGGACCGCGAACAACGTCCGCGGCGCCTACGATCTTCAGCAGACGCTGTACGGGATGGCTACCGCGTTCGTCGCGGAAGGCGATACGCGAGTCGAGCGGTTGGATCACGACGAGTACATCGCCCGCGAGATCGACCGAACGATCGCCGCGGCCACCGAGGAGTACGACCGGTTCCGGTTCCACCGGGCGGCCACGGAGATTCAGGAACTGGCGCGAGTGCTTCGGCGCTACCGCGAGTACGACAGGCCACACGGCGAGGTCTACCGCCGCGGGCTGTTGGCGCTGGCCGCGCTGATCGCGCCGATGGCGCCCCACCTCGGCGAGGAGTGCTGGAACAAACTCCGGGGCGACGGCCTGGTCGTCGAAGCCGACTGGCCCGAACCCGAGACCGAACTCGAGGACTACCGACGCGAGCGCCAACTCGTCGAGACCACCCTCGCGGACGTTCGGGATATCGTCGACACCGCCGCGATCGACGATCCGGAACGGATCGAACTCGTCGTCGCTCCGGCGTGGAAGTACGACGTGCTCCGAATCGCAGCCGACTACGCCGACGAAGAGCTCGCGGACGGCGATCCCGGTTCGCTCGTCGATCGAGTCCTCGAGACCGACGCCGTGGCCGAACTCGCGGTCGGCCGCGAACCCGTCGCGACGTTCGTCACCGATCTAGCCGGCCGGGACGACCGCGCGGATTTCGAGTCCGTGCTCGCAGCAGCCGACGAACTGGCGATCTTAGAGCGCAGTAGCTGGCTCGTCACCGACGAGTTCGACGCCGATGTCGTCGTCCGCAGTGCGAGCGACGACGACGAACTGGCAGCGCGGGCACGACCGGGAAAACCCGCGATCCGGATTCGGTAACGATCGATTACACTGTCAGATCGTCAATATCAACTGGTGACTTCCGACGGTAGCGATTCACTCACTCGATCAAAATCGCCAGGGGATAGTTTCGTCACTATTCCTTCGATATCGAAGGTGACTAGCCGTATTTTTGTCAGAATCGAGATCAAGAAGGACAGTTTTATTCCATCGGATTCGGTAGGGTACCAGTATGACGGAGGGGGATGGCGACAGTGTCGATACGTCGTGTGACCAAGTGCCAAGTCAGAACGTTATTAGGGCTATCGCTGCGGCCGAAGGAATTCCACCCGAGCAGTTGCACCCGCCGACGTACGAATCGCTGCACACGGTCGTCGATCCGGAAGCACTCGATGCGCTCTTTGCGCGCCGCTCCGACGGCGCACCCCGGCCCGGCGGTGAGGTGACGTTTTCGTTCTGTGACTACGACGTAACCATCGAGCGAGACGGCTCGGTCGTCCTCGAGGAGCGCGCCGACTCGTCGGAGTAGCGATAGTTGACGCGCTAGTCACGTATTACGGGCCTCGAGCCACGGTGCTCGCTACCCAGGATCGACGTGACGCTCGTCGGACGGAAAGACTCTTTTCGTCGAAGGGGCGTAGTACGGAACGATGGAGAGCCACTACGAGGCCCTCGGGCTACCACCGACCGCCGACGAGCGGGCGGTTCGGCGAGCCTACCGGACCTTGTTGAAAGAACATCATCCGGACCAGGGTGGCTCTCGAAAACGCTTTCTCCGGATCAAGACCGCCTACGAAGCGATCGTCGGGGAACAGCCACCCGACGATCCCGAAACCGACGGCGGCGCGATTCCACACCTGCACGATGCCGCGAGCAGTCCCCGTCAAACCACGCCGACGTACGACCCCGACGCGTGTTCGGCCGACGAGTCGCCCGTCGACAGTCACGAGACGCTGACGGTCGGCGGCCAGTATCTCACGCTCACCCTCTCGGCGTTGGTCCACGACCTCTCCCTCGCCGACCTCGTCGACGAGCACGTCCCCGCTGCGACCGATCGAACGGTCGCCTTCTTCCGCGTTCACAACACGAGCTCCCAGCCCCGTTGCTGGCGAGGCAAGGCGAACACGAGTTTCATCGGCGACGACGGCTTTCTGTACGAGGGCTCGAGTATCGTCACGCCACACGCCGAGCAGTTGCCCGAGCGGTGGTGTGGAACCGACGTCGAGATCCAGCCCGGTCGGGCGCTCGATGCGGTCGTCATCGCCCAAGAGATGCCAGCCGACGTCACCGTCGAAAAGGTGCTGTACACCCAGCATGCGGGCGAAACTGGCGATGACGCACTCGGGGACGGTGACGAGACCGTCGGAGACACCGAACGATATCTCTTCGAACTCCGGCCGCTCGTCCGCGAACGACTCGATAGGCTCCCGTTTCGGACGTAGCGATGCCGCCGTCTGACGGCCGAGACGGGTTCGCCGGCCTCCGCGACCGTCGGAGAGCCGGAACAGCAAGACAAATACGGCCCCTATCCTAACCCCCGATAATGGCAACCGCCGACGCGAAACGACGGCTCCGAGAGCAGCCGATGGGTGTTACAATCGTCCTGTCGATCGTCGGCTACGCCCTCGTCATCGGGACCTTCGTGCTCGACTTGCCGATCTATCCGGACCTCACGCTCTCTCAGGTCGACTTCCTCACGCACGCGATTGCCGTCATCAACGCGGCCACGACGGTGTTGCTCGTCGCCGGCTGGTACTGGATCCGCGTCGACGAAGTCGAGAAACACCGGAAAGCGATGATCGGTGCGTTCGTGTTAATCTTGGTCTTCCTCGTCACCTACCTGACCCGTGTCGGCGGCGGCGACGGCGAGAAGCTGTTCGTCGGTCCCGACCCGGTCTACTACGCCTACCTGATCATGCTCGCGATCCACATCCTGCTCTCGATCGTCGCCGTCCCGGTCGTGCTCTACGCGCTGATCCTCGGGCTGACGCACACGCCCGCGGAGCTTCGGCAAACTTCCCACGCCAAGGTCGGACGCATCGCCGCCGCCTCGTGGGTCCTGAGCCTCGTCCTCGGCGTCGTCACCTACCTGCTGCTCAACCACATCTACAGCTACGAGTTCGGGATCGTGATCGCGCCGCTGTTCTGACCCGGGTCGATAGCCGTGAGAAACCACCGTTTCTAGCCGAGTGATGCGGAGACGGTGGCCTGATTCGCCGCCAAATCGGGGCGTCGATGCAGTACCGCCGAAGGCACGAATTCACACGTTCGAACTCCGCGTAGCCGTCGGCTTCGAGGATGTCACCCCGTTTCGTTCACGTCGCCGTCGACCTCCGCGGAATCGGCGACGTCGACGGACTGGCCGGTGACGTCGCCGTCGACCTCAGCATCGTCCTCGAGCACGACGTCCCCGTCGGCGTCGACGTTCCCGCCGACTTCAGCGTCCTCCTGAACCAAGACGTCGCCGCCGGCTTCGACGTCCCCGTCGACTTCCGCGTCGGGACCGAGAACGACGTGTCCGCCCGCAGCCACGTCCTCGGCTTCCGTGTCGTCCTCGAAGCGGACGTGTTCACCGGCGTCGACGGCGCCATCGACTTCTGCGTCGTCCTCGAGCACGACCGAACCGCCGGCGATAACGCTTCCATCGAGGAGGAACTCCTCGGGGACGACGACGTCGTCGCCCGTCTCCACGTCTCCGATCTCCTCCTCGACGGTCACGGCGTCGCGGTCCTCGATCGGCCAGGACTCGTCGATTTCGCCGTCGGCGTCGAGCGGACTGTAATCGTCGTCGATGGCGTCGTCTTCGTCGTCTTCCTGTGCACTCACCGCGCTAGCCGTCGCTCCAACGGCGAGTGTTCCACCCGTTACCTGTAGAATACGTCGTCGAGTCGTCTCTCGTGTCATCACTGGTTGCTGGCTACCGGGAAACAAGTAAAAGGCACACCAGCAGTTCCACACTATCACGGACGGCAACACGACGTGGTGTGGCCGTCCCGTTGGACAGGACGGGTGCTTACAGGTAGCCTTCGTCGGCCAGTCGCTCGATCCCTTCCTCGAGTCGCTCCTCGCTCGCGGCGTAGGAGATCCGCGCGTAGCCGGGCGTCCCGAACGCGCTGCCGGGGACGGTGGCGACGTGGGCGTCCTCGATCGCCCCCTCACACCAGGCCTGATCGTCGTCATCGACAGGAAGCATCATGTAGAACGCGCCGTCGGGGACGGCGACGTCGACGTCGTGTTCATCGAGCAGGTCGACGACCAGATCCCGACGTTCCTCGAACGCTTCGGTCATCTCCGAGACGGCCTCGTCGGTGTTCTCGAGCGCCTCGATGCCGGCGTGCTGGACGAAGTTCACAGCTGAAGAAACCGAGTGGCTGTGGAGTTTTCCGGCCTGGTCGATTAGCTCCTCGGGGCCGGCAAAGTAGCCCAGTCGCCAGCCGGTCATCGAGTACGCTTTCGAAAAGCCGTTGACGGTGATCGTCCGGTCGGCCATCCCCTCGAGCGTGCCGAGGCTCGTCGGCTCGACGCCGTAGGTGATCTCCTTGTAGATCTCGTCGGAGATGACGGTGATGTCGTGTTCGACGGCGAGGTCGCGGACGCCCTCGAGGGCTTCGTCGGAGTAGACCGCACCGGTCGGGTTCGACGGTGAGTTGACGATCAACAGTTCAGTGTCGTCGGAGACGGCGTCCGCGAGGTCGTCGAGTGCGGGCTCGAGCTGGAAGTCGGCGTCGGAGAGGTCGACGCGGGTCAGATCCCCGCCCGCCATCTTGACCATCGCCTCGTAGGAGACCCATGCGGGGTCGAGCAGGGCGACTTCGTCGCCGTCCTGAATTAGGGCCTGCACGATCTCGTACAGCGCCTGCTTCGCGCCGGGGGTGACGATGATCTCCTCGGGGCCGTGGTCGAGTCCGTCGGCGGCGAGCTTTTCCGAGATGGCCTCGCGGAGGTCGATGATCCCTGCGGAGGTGGTGTAGCCGGTGTGGCCGGCGTCCATCGCGTCCTGGCCGGCGTCGACGATGTTCTGGGGCGTCGGGAAGTCGGGTTCGCCGACGGAGAGGTCGACGACGTCGGCGCCGTCGTTCTCGAGTTCGGTTGCGAGCGCGGAGATGGCCAGCGTTGCGGACGGTTCGACTCGGGTCAAGCGGTCGGTGAATTCCATAGACATTGTGCTGAATTGGTGCTGTTACGCTGAATCTGCGTCGGGGTCGGGAAGTTCGTCCACGAGGTCGAGCGCGCCGTCGACGGCTTTCGCCGCGTTCTCGACGCGTTCGCGGGATTCGGCGGCGGACATGCCGGGGCCCGTCACGCCGAGTGTGACCGGGGTGTCACGCTCGAGGCTCACGTCGGCGAGCCGCTGGGCGGCCGCGTCCGTGATCACCTGATCGTGATCGGTGTCGCCGGTGATCACCGTCCCGATGACGGCGACGGCGTCGACGGTCTCGAGGCGGGCGAGTCGATCCGCCGCGAGGGGCGCGTCGTACACGCCCGGAACGGTGACTGTCTCGTACACCTCGGCGCCCGCGGATTGGGCCGCCTCGAGTGCCTCCTGCTCCATCTGCTCGGTGATCGGACGGTTGAACTCCGCGACCACCAGTCCGAGCGTGGTCATATGCCAGCGGTGGAGAGGCTGCGTAAAAGAGGTACCGTTCTCGGCGGACGAATCGGACCGTCGTGGGTGAATCGAACGCGGGGTATCGACGCGAGCACGCTCTCAGTTTTCGAACGGTCAGGAAGTGCTGGACGAGGGTTTACGAGCGAACGCGAAGTAGTTACTAGCCGATCACAGATGAGCGCAGACAGCCAACACCAGAACCTGGCCATCATCGGCCACGTCGACCACGGGAAGAGTACGCTCGTCGGACGGCTCCTGTACGAGACGGGGAGCATCCCCGAACACGTCATCGAGCAGCACCGCGAGGAGGCCGAAGAGAAGGGCAAGGGCGGATTCGAGTTCGCCTACGTCATGGACAACCTCGCCGAGGAGCGAGAGCGCGGCGTCACCATCGACATCGCTCACCAGGAGTTCTCGACCGACGAGTACGACTTCACCATCGTCGACACGCCCGGTCACCGCGACTTCGTCAAGAACATGATCACCGGTGCGAGTCAGGCCGATCACGCCGTCCTCGTCGTCGCGGCCGACGACGGCGTCGCACCGCAGACCCAGGAACACGTCTTCCTGGCCCGAACCCTCGGGATCGACGAACTCATCGTCGCGGTCAACAAGATGGACGTCGTCGACTACGAGGAGTCGACGTACGACGAGGTCGTCGGCGAAGTCGAGCAGTTGCTCGAGCAAGTCCGGTTCCAGACCGACGACGCCTCGTTCATCCCGATCTCGGCGTTCGAGGGCGACAACATCGCCGACGCCTCCGACAACACGCCGTGGTACGACGGCCGTACGATACTCGAAGCACTCAACGACCTCCCCGAGCCCCAGCCGCCGACGGACGCGCCGCTCCGACTCCCGATTCAGGACGTCTACACGATCTCGGGGATCGGTACGGTCCCGGTCGGACGAATCGAGACGGGCATCATGAACGTCGGCGACAGCGTCTCCTTCCAGCCCAGCGACGTGGGCGGCGAAGTAAAGACGATCGAGATGCACCACGAGGAAGTCCCGGAAGCGCGACCGGGTGACAACGTCGGCTTCAACGTCCGCGGCATCGGCAAGGACGACATCCGCCGCGGCGACGTCTGCGGCCCGGCCGACGATCCGCCGAGCGTCGCCGAAACGTTCCAGGCCCAGATCGTCGTCATGCAACACCCCTCGGTCATTACGGCCGGCTACACGCCGGTGTTCCACGCCCACACGGCCCAGGTCGCGTGTACGATCGAGTCCATCGACAAGAAGATGGATCCCGCGAGCGGCGAGGTCGCCGAGGAGAACCCCGACTTCATCCAGTCGGGTGACGCTGCGGTGGTCACCATCCGCCCACAAAAACCGCTCAGCATCGAGCCATCGAGCAAGATCCCCGAACTCGGGAGCTTCGCCATCCGCGATATGGGCCAAACCATCGCGGCCGGCAAGGTTCTCGAGGTCCACGAACGGGAGTAACGCTCGCGAGACCGGATAGCGGAGTCGCCCCACAGCGGCCGTGACGGCGACGATCGAGGCGCGCGCGAAGCCGAGCGGAGACCGTACTCGACGAGGCGTCGATCGTCGAGACCGGTCGCGGATTACCAATTCTTAAGCGCAATCGCTGTCAACGAGCGCGCAATGACAACGCTCCGAACGCCAGGCCCGACGATCGGTGTCGTCGGCGGGGGACAGCTCGGTCGGATGCTCGCCGAGGCGGCATCGCCGCTGGGCGTCGAGGTCGTCGTGCTCGATCCGACGCCCGACTGCCCGGCCGCGCCCGTCGTCCGCGACCAGATCGTCGCCGACTTCGGCGACGAGGCCGGGATCCGCGAACTCGCCGCCCGCGCGGACGTGCTCACGTTCGAGATCGAACTCGCCGACCAGGACGTCTTAGAGCGCGTCAGCGAGGACTCGGGAACGCCCGTCCACCCGAAGCCGTCGACGCTGCGGACGATCCACGACAAACTCGTCCAGAAACGGGAACTCGAAGACGCCGGCATTCCCGTCCCGCCGTTCCGCGCGGTCGACGACGCTGACGACGTTCGCGACGCCATCGACGACTATGGCGCGCCGGTGATGCTCAAGGCTCGCACGGGCGGCTACGACGGCCGCGGAAACGTCCCCGTCGAATCGAAAGACGAGGCCGAGGAGGCCCTCGAGTCGGTCGCCGGCCCCGCGATGGTCGAAGCCTTCGTCGAGTTCGAGCGCGAGGTGTCCGTCATCGCGGTGAAGGGGGACGACGAGGTCGCAACCTTCCCGCTCGGGGAGAACATCCACGTCGACGAGATCCTTCGGGAGACCATCGTCCCCGCGCGCTCGAGCGAGGCGGCAACGGAACGAGCCTACGAAGTCGCGCGAGACGTGCTCGAGGTCATGGACGGGCGCGGAGTGTATGGAATCGAGCTCTTCGAAACGCCAGACGGCGAAGTTCTACTCAACGAGATCGCCCCGCGCCCGCACAACTCCGGCCACTGGACCATCGAGGGCGCACACAGTTCGCAGTTCGAACAGCACGCGCGGGCCGTTCTCGGCTGGCCGCTGGGGTCGACCGAACTCCGCTCGCCGACCGCGCTGGCGAACCTGCTGGCCGACGTCGAGGAGAACCGTGACGCGCAGTTGCGACACGTCGACCGCGTGCTCGAGACCCCCGGTGCGAACCTCCACTGGTACGGCAAGCGCCAGGCCCGACCGGGGCGCAAGATGGGACACGTCACGGTCTCGGGGCGGGACGAGGATGCGGACGTAGAGGAACTGCTCGAGACTGCACGGGAACTCGAGGACGCGGTAACGTTCCGTTCCGAGTGAGTGCCACGCGGTAACGTTCCGATCGGCGTGAGCACCGGCACGCCGTAACGGTCTCGGCGGTTTGAAGTCCTCCGGCCGACCACTGACAATCATGAGCGACAGCGTCGCCGAGCTAATCGACCGGTTACACCGCGAGGCCGAACAGGACCGTCCGACCGAGGAGACGCCAGACGTTGGCATCGTCATGGGGAGCGACTCGGATCTCGAGGTCATGATGACCGGCGGGAAGCGTCGCGGGGCCTACGACGCGTTCGTCGACGAACTCGGCTTCGCCGAGCAGACCGATTTCGAGGACCCGCCCGCAGAGCGCTTTACCTTCGAGACGTACGTCACCTCCGCCCACCGAACGCCGGACTTAATGACGGCTTACGCCGAGACGGCCGAGGATCGCGGGCTCGAGGTGATCATCGCCGGCGCGGGCGGGAAGTCCGCGGACCTGCCGAACATGACGGCCTCGATCGCCTATCCGCTGCCCGTGATCGGCGTCCCCGTCCAAGAGAAGTCCGTCGACAGCGTCATCGGAATGCCCACCGGGGCGCCGCTCGTGGCGGTCGACGCCGGGAAATCGTTCAACGCGGCGCTCTCGGCGGCCCAGATTCTCGCGCGCCAGTCCGACGAGGTTCGCGACCGACTCGTCGCCTACCACGAGGGGCTCCGCGAGGGGGTCGGGTCGGTCTCTCGAGCGCTCCACGACGAGGGAACGGTCGACTTTTCGAACCGGTAAATTTCGGTTCGATCTCGAGTTCGAACAATCGATCGGATAGCAAAGTGTACTCTCTCGAAAATTGAACATCCGTTTGGTTACCCTCACCGCTGCACGCGGTCCTCTGTCGTTCTACTGCGTCTCCCTCTTGCGGTTTCCTCTATCGAGTAATCCTGGGATACCGATTCGTTCAATCACGAAATGTACATATGTAGTTTACAGTGATTATTCGAGAAGGTTCGATACGGCGGAAGTCGCCGGTATGGCCCGTCTGCGGCCGAAAAACGAACAATCAACCCTTATATGCGTGGGGTATGAATCTCCGAACGTTACGGAGATGAACGACTGGATCGCTATCGGGATGCTGGCGCTCGTGGGGTTGTCGATACCACTCGGTATGATGGTGGTGTCCTACCTCATTCGACCGTCGGTTCCCGAAACGAGTAAACGTGCCACCTACGAGAGTGGCGAGATCCCGACCGGCGGAACGCGTATCCGCTTTAACATTCAGTACTACATGGTCGCGCTTCTGTTCGTGGTCTTCGATATCGAGACCGTCCTCCTGTTTCCGTGGGCGGTCGTCTATCAGGATGCGCTGGCCTCGCCGGAGTACGGGCTTCTCGAGGCGCTCGGTCCAATGTTGCTGTTCGTCGCCATCCTCATGATTGGACTCGCGTGGGCGTGGCGCACTGGTGCAGTACAATGGGCACAGACACGAACGCAAGCAGCGTCCGACACTGACCGACAATGAGTAGTGACAATCCACGGCAATCGATCTACGACAGCACCGCACCGTCGACGGACACCCGCGACTCGCGGATCGGCGAGGGTCCCGACGACCGGTTCAACTCCAAACTGCGGGAGGCGTTCGGTTCGACGCCGTTCATCCTCACGAAGTTCGACAAGTTCATGAACTGGGTGCGGGGGAACTCGATGTTCATGCTGCAGTTCGGAATCGCCTGTTGCAGCATCGAGATGATTCACACGTACGCGATCAAACACGACCTCGATCGCTTCGGTGCCGGGGTTCCGCGCGCTTCGCCGCGACAAGCCGACGTGATGATCGTTCCCGGAACGATCGTCTCGAAGTTCGGCCCCCGCATGAAGCGCGTCTACGATCAGATGCCCGAACCCAAGTTCGTCGTCGGGATGGGATCGTGTACGATCTCCGGCGGTCCGTTTCAGGAAGGGTACAACGTCGTCAAGGGCGCCGAGGAGATTATTCCGATCGACATCCACGTTCCCGGCTGCCCGCCGCGACCGGAGGCGCTGGTCTACGGCGTCGCCAAACTCCAAGAACGAATTCGAAACGGCGAGTCCTCGCCCGTCGTCGTCAAACCCTACGAACTCGAGCAGTTCGGCGACTTGGAGAAGGACGAACTCGTCCAGAAACTCGCGAGCGAGATCGACGAGGACGATCTCGTCATGCGCTACAACTGGGCTGATTCACCATGAGTTCGGGACTCGAGCGAACGCGACCGGTGGAGACCACCGAGGACGACCTCGAGGCGCTGTTGGGTGATCGCGCGCTCGCACGCGACGACCACCTGAACGCGCCGGGGTTCGTCATCCGACCGGACGACGTCCAGGACGTCCTCTCGGATCTGCGCGACGAGGCGGGGTTCGATCATCTCTCCTGTCTCACCGCACAGCAGTACGAGGATCGGTACGAGTCGATCTACCACATGAAGAAGTACGCCGATCCGACCCAGGAGGTCTCGATCGTCGTGCCGACGACGACCGACGACCCCGTCAGCGAGTCCGCCGCGCCGGTGTTTCGGACGGCGGACTGGCACGAGCGCGAGGCGTTCGACCTCGTCGGGATCGACTACGAAGGTCACCCCGATCCGCGACGGATCCTCCTACCTGAAACCTGGCAGGGCCACCCGCTCTCGCTGGATTACGACCAGGAGAAGCCACAGCTCGTCACCCTGTCCGAACACGCCAACCCGATTCAGCCGGACCACCACGACGCCGAGTCGGACACGATGTTCTTGAACATCGGTCCACATCACCCGGCGACCCACGGCGTGCTCCACGTTAAAACCGTGCTGGACGGCGAGACGGTCGTCGACGTCGATCCCGACGTCGGCTACCTGCACCGCTGTGAGGAGCAGATGTGCCAGCAGGGCACCTACCGTCACCAGATCATGCCCTACCCCGACCGCTGGGACTACGTCTCGGCCGGGCTGTTGAACGAGTGGGCGTACGCCCGCGCGGCCGAGGACCTGGCCGACATCGAGGTCCCCGAGTACGCTCAGATCATCCGGACGATGGGCGCCGAACTCTGTCGGATCGCCTCCCACATGCTCGCGCTCGGAACCTTCTGCCTGGACGTCTACGGCGACTTCACCGCCGTCTTCCAGTACGCGTTCCGCGACCGCGAGGTCGTCCAGGACATTCTCGAGGATCTCACCGGCCAGCGGCTGATGTTCAACTACTTCCGCCTCGGCGGGGTCGCCTGGGACCTGCCCGAACCCCGCGAGGAGTTCATCGCAAAGACGCGGGACTTCCTCGACGAACTCCCGGCGAAGGTCGACGAGTACAACGACATGGTCACCTCGAACGAGATCTTCCAGGTCCGGTGTATCGACACCGGAGTTCTGGAACCCGAGGTCGCCAAGGACTACGGCTGTACCGGACCCGTCGCCCGCGGGTCGGGCGTCGACTACGACATTCGACGCGACGACCCCTACGGCTACTACTCCGAACTCGACTGGGACGTCATCACCGACGACGGCTGTGACAATTACAGCCGCGTCCTCTGTCGGATGCGGGAGGTCGAGGAGTCCGCGAAGATCATCGAGCAGTGTCTCGACTTACTCGAGGACTGGCCCGAGGACGAACGTGAGATCCAGGCCAACGTCCCGCGGACGCTGAAGCCGGACGCGGATACGGAGGTCTACCGCGCGGTCGAGGGTGCGAAGGGCGAACTCGGCATCTACATCCGATCCGACGGAACGGACAAACCGGGTCGGTTCAAGATCCGCAGCCCGTGTTACCACAACCTCTCGGCGCTCGGCGAGATGACCCAAGGGGAGTACATCCCCGATCTGATCGCTTCGCTCGGCAGTCTCGACATCGTTCTCGGGGAGGTGGATCGGTAACTATGGTCGGCGCAATCACACGGACGCCGCTCCAGAACGACGACACCATCCTGCTCCCCGAACGGATCGGGGATCTGACGGGGCTCGACGCGTACGGAACCGGTGGCGAACTGCTCGCCATCTTTCTGGCGGCCTTCCTCATCGGAAACTTGATGCTGGCGATGACCGGCGTCGCCGGCCCGTGGGCGAAACGGAAGATCACCGCGGCGTTCACCGACCGTATCGCGGTTAACCGACTGGGACCGGCCGGCATCCTGATCATCGTCGCCGACTCCGTGCGGCTGCTCTCGAAGGAGCTGATTATCCCCGAGAATGCCGATCGACCGGCCTACGACCTCGCGCCGATCGTCATCGCCTCGTCGGCGCTGCTCGGCTTCGCCGTCATCCCGATGGGAAGCGGGATCCACCTCGCCGACCCCGAAGTCGGGCTGGCGTACGTCTTCGCGGTGGCCGGCATCGCGAGCATCGGTCTGGTGATGGCCGGCTACGCGTCGTCGAACAAGTACTCGATGCTCGGCGGCCTGCGAGCGGTGGCACAGAACGTCGCCTACGAGATCCCGCTGGTCGTCACCGGGATGTCGGTCGTCATCTTCGCCGGCTCCCTGCAGATGAGTACGATCGTCGAGGCGCAGGCGGCAACGTTCGATCTCGGCATCGTCTCGATTCCGGCGTGGTACGCGCTCGTCAACCCGTTCGCGTTCGTCCTCTTCCTGGTGGCGAACTTCGCGGAAGTCGGTCGGAATCCCTTCGACACGCCCGAAGCGCCGACAGAGATCGTCGCCGGCTACCAGACCGAGTACTCCTCGGTCTACTTCGTCCTGATCTACCTCGGGGAGTTCCTCCACATCTTCCTCGGCGGGGCGATCATCGCGACGATCTTCCTCGGCGGTCCGGCGGGGCCGGGCCCGGCCGAGCTCGGCATCGTCTGGTTCCTCATCAAGATCTGGGCGGTGTTCCTGCTGACTCAGTGGCTCCGATCGGCGGTGCCTCGAGTCAGGATCGACCAACTGATCGAGATCGGCTGGAAGGGACTGCTCGTCCTCTCCTTTGCGAATCTCGTACTCACTGCGGTAATTGTGGGGCTGATAGCATGATCGGGTTACTCAAATCGATGGCGACGACGATGAAGCACGCACTGGACGGCTCGACCTTCACGGTCGAGTATCCCGAGACAGCTCCGGACGTCTCCCCGCGGTTCAGGGGCGTCCACAAGTTCAGCCAGGAGCGCTGTATCTGGTGTCGCCAGTGTGAAAACGTCTGTCCGAACGACACGATTCAGATCGTGATGGACGACCAGCGCAACGGCGAACAGTACAACCTCCACATCGGCCAGTGTATCTACTGCCGGCTCTGTGAGGAGGTCTGTCCGGTCGACGCCATCCTGCTCACCCAGAACTTCGAGTTCACGGCGGATACGAAACACGACTTCGTCTACAACAAAGAGCAGCTGAAAGCCGTACCGTGGTACAAGGATATCGACCCGCTCGAGTCACGCGAACCCGACCGGAGCGCGTGGATCGGCGAGGGGGAGGGGGACGTCGATTACCAGTAACAATGTTGGAAACGATTGCGTTTGCGGCGTTTGCGTTCGTGACGCTCGCCAGCGCGCTGGCTGTGGTCCTGCTGAAGGATCCGTGGCACTCGGCGCTCATGCTCGGCGTGGCGCTGACGAGTATCGCGGTACACTTCGTGATGTTGGCGGCCGAGTTCGTCGCCATGATGCAGGTCCTCGTCTACGTCGGCGGGGTGTTGGTGCTCATCACGTTCGCCGTGATGCTCACCCAGCGTGACGACGAGGCGTCCGACGAGGTGGTACAGGCATGACGACCGGACCGAAACTTCGACTCGGAAGGACGCTCGCTCCGGGGCTGCTCGCCGTCGCCCTCTTCGGGCTGATGGCGCTGATCGTCCTCAATACGTCGTTCCAGCCGATGGCCGACGGCGGCTTCGAGGCGGAGTCGATCACCGCCGCGATCGGCTACGCGATGTTCGATTTCGCGACGCTCCAGGAGTCCGACGGCGTGACGGGAACCGAGCCGTTCCTCGCCGCGTTCCTGCTGATCGCGCTCACGCTCGACGCGGCGCTCGACGCCTCGCTCGTCCTCGCAAAACGCGAGGAAGACGGCGAGCCGGTGTCGGCGCTCGGGAGTACGGGCCCAAGCGACGCCGCACCCGGCACCGGTTCCGGCGACTCGAGCGGCTTCGGTCCGGTCGGGCCGACGGCGACGGACGGCGGGTCCGCCGCCGAAAGCGCGAGTTCCGAGGACGGGACGACCGACGCCGACGCGGAGTCGACGGGAGGTGACGACCGATGACGGTCGGCGTCGAGTACTACGTTCTCCTGTCGATGGCGCTGTTCTCGATCGGGCTGTTCGGCGTGTTGACGCGTCGTAACGCACTGATGTTCCTGATGTCCGTCGAACTGATGTTGAACGCGGCGAACATCAACCTGATCGCCTTTGCGTTCTATCACGGCAACCTCACGGGGCAGGTCTTCGCGCTGTTCGCGATGGCGCTCGCCGCCGCCGAGGTCGCCGTCGGTCTCGGGATCATCCTGGTGCTGTACCGCAACTTCCGTGACGTCGACGTCACGGTTCCGACGACGATGAGGTGGTAAGATGGAAGGTGCATTCTCCTACGCGCCGGCGATAGCGGCGTTCCCGCTCGCGGCCTTCGTGGTCGCGCTCACCTTCGGCAAGTGGATGCCGAGGAAGGGCGCGATCGCGGGCATCGCGGCGACGGCAGGCTCCCTGCTGTTCTCGCTGTGGATGCTTGCGGCGGTCGCGAGCGGCGAAGTGTATCACGAGACGCTCTACGAGTGGACGGCCGGCGAGGCCGCGGGCGAGGTCGGCGACGGGATCGAATTCACGTTCGGCATCCTGATCGACCCGCTCTCGGCGCTCATGCTGGTCATCGTCTCGCTCGTCGCGTTCCTCGTGCACATTTTCAGTCTCGGCTACATGAACGCCGAGGGCGAGACCGGTCTCCCGCGGTACTACGCCGGACTCGGCCTCTTTACGTTCAGCATGCTCGCGTTCGTCTACGCGGACAACCTGCTGATGGCGTTCATGTTCTTCGAACTGGTGGGTCTCTGTTCGTACCTGCTGATCGGCTTCTGGTTCCGAACGCGATCCGCGCCCTCGGCCGCGAAGAAGGCGTTCCTGGTCACCCGATTCGGTGACTACTTCTTCCTGATCGGGGTCGTCGCCATCGCCGCAACCTTCGGCACGGTCGCCTTCGCGGGCGACGACTCGTTCGTCGCGGCCGCCGAGACCGCGATCGCCGACGGCGACACGCTGTTCGGCTTCGACGCCCAGACCTGGGTGACGATCACCGGACTGCTCGTGCTGGGCGGCGTGCTGGGCAAGTCCGCCCAGTTCCCGTTCCACACCTGGCTGCCCGACGCCATGGAAGGCCCGACGACCGTCTCCGCGCTCATTCACGCGGCGACGATGGTCGCGGCCGGCGTCTACCTCGTCGCGCGGATGTTCGGCTACTACGCGCTCAGCCCGACCGCGCTGGCGATCATCGCCTTCGTGGGCGGTTTCACCGCGCTCTTCGCGGCCACGATGGGCGTCGTCAAAGACGACATCAAGCAGGTGCTGGCGTACTCGACGATCAGCCAGTACGGTTACATGATGCTCGGACTCGGCGTCGGCGGCTACGTCGCCGGGGTCTTCCACCTCATGAACCACGCCTTCTTCAAGGCGCTGCTGTTCCTGGGTGCCGGTGCCGTCATCATCCTCATGCACCACGAACAGGACATGTGGAAGATGGGCGGCCTGAAGGAGAAAGCCCCGGTTACCTACTACACGTTCCTCGCGGGCGCGCTCGCACTCGCCGGGATCATCCCGTTCTCGGGCTTCTGGTCCAAAGACGAGATCCTCTACGACGCGCTCATCGTCGGCCTGAACGAACCGGTGATCATGGCGGCGTACGCGATGGGGCTCGTCGCCGTCTTCTTCACCGGCTTCTACACCTTCCGGATGGTCTTCCTGACCTTCCACGGCGAGCCGCGTTCGGAGGCCGCCGAGGACCCACACCCGGTCGGCTGGGCCGTCAAGGTCCCGCTGCTCACGCTGGGCGTCCTCGCGTTAGTCGCCGGCGTCGCGAACCTCGCTCCCGTCGCGAAGATTCTGGGCGTTGACATCGTCTTCCTCGAGCACTGGCTCGACGGCGAGTACGGTGCCGTCGAGGGGCTGACCTACAGCGCCTACGGCGAGCTGTTGGCCTACGAGACCGGCGTCATCGGCTCCGAACAGCTGACGATCCTGGTCGCGGCCGGACTCTCGCTCCTGCTCGCGTTCTCCGGAGCCGGACTCGCCTGGAAGCTGTACAACGTTCCGGAACCCGTCGCCCACAAAGAACGGCTGGGCAGCGCCCGCCGGACGATCGAGAACAACTACTACCAGGACGAGTACCAGGTCTGGCTCGCACGCGGCTTCACGCTGCCGCTCTCTCGAGCGGCCGACCGCTTCGACCAGACCGTCATCGACGGCTCGGTCAACGGCATCTCGACCGCCAGCCTCTTCGGCAGTAGCTGGGTGAAACGACTGCAAACCGGTATCGTGACGAACTACGCGGCGCTGATCGTCGCCGGGTTCATCGCCTTACTGGTCTTCCTCGGCGTCTACGGAGGGTGGTTCTGATGATGATCGAAGCACTAATCGCTGTCGCACTGATCGGCGCGCTCGTCACGTTTATGGCGCCGAACCGCATCGCGGGCAAGCTGGCGTTCGCCATCAGCCTGGTGCCGGCCGCGCTCAGCATCTGGATGTTCACGGCGTTCGACGGCAGCGGTAACGCCTTACTCGACGGCACGCTCGCCTTCGAGTCCCACCTCGAGTGGATCCAGCTGGGCGAGTACTCGATCTCGTGGTTCGTCGGCGTCGACGGCATCAGCCTGCCGCTCGTCGTGCTGACGACGATCCTGACGTCGCTGGCGATCATGAGTTCGTGGACGCCGATCGACGACCGCGAGTCCCAGTTTTACGGGCTCATCCTCTTTATCGAGGCCAACCTGATCGGCGTCTTCACCGCGCTGGATTTCTTCCTCTGGTTCATCTTCTGGGAGGCCGTGCTGATCCCGATGTACCTGCTGATCGGTATCTGGGGCGGCCCGCGCCGGAAGTACGCCGCGATCAAGTTCTTCGTCTACACGAACGTGGCGTCGCTCGTGATGTTCGGTGCGTTCATCGCGCTGATCTTCGGCCTCGGCGACGGCGTGACGAGCTTCGCGCTGCCGGAGATCGCGAACGCGATGCTCAACGGCGGTCCCGAGGGACTGTTCGGCCTCGAGGGAACCACCCTCGCGTCGGTCGTCTTCATCGCGATGTTCCTCGGCTTTGCGGTGAAAGTCCCGGTCGTCCCGTTCCACACGTGGCTGCCTGACGCTCACGTGCAGGCGCCGACGCCCGCCTCCGTGCTGTTAGCGGGCGTCCTGCTGAAGATGGGAACGTACGCGCTGCTCCGGTTCAACTTCACGATGTTCCCCGACCAGGTCGAGGCGTACGCCGTGCCGATCGCCGCCATCGCCGTCATCAGCGTGATCTACGGCGCGATGCTGGCGCTGGCACAGACCGACCTGAAACGGATCGTCGCCTACTCCTCGGTGTCCTCGATGGGCTACGTGATCCTCGGACTCGTCGCCTACACCCAGTTCGGAGTCGGCGGCGCGACGTTCCAGATGGTCAGCCACGGCCTCATCTCGGGGCTGATGTTCATGGCCGTCGGCGTCATCTACAACGCCACCCACACCCGGCTCGTCACCGACATGTCCGGGATGGCCGACCGAATGCCCGTCGCCGTCGGCATCCTCGTCGCCGGCGCCTTCGGCTACATGGGGCTGCCGCTGATGTCCGGCTTCGCCGCGGAGTACTTCATCTTCTTCGGCGCGTTCGGGGCCGACTTCCCGTACGCCCCACTGTTCACGTCGCTGGCGATGTTCGGCATCGTCATCGTCGCCGGCTACCTGCTCTTCGCGCTCCAGCGTGCCGTCTTCGGACCGTACGAACTCGAGACCGACTACGAGGTGAGCCGCGCCCCGCTGCACGACATCGCGCCGATGTTCGTGCTGCTCGGGCTCATCATCGCCCTGGGCGTAGCTCCCGACCTGATCTTCCAGATGATAACCGACGCAGTCGATCCGATCCTGAGCGGAGGTGACCTGTGATGGCGGTGTTCCAACTCGCGGAGTGGACCGCGATGGCGCCGGCGTTGATCCTGGCGGGGACGGCGCTCGCGCTGTTCGTCTTCGACAGCATCTCGCCGCACTCGACCAACCGCTCGCTACTCGCGGGCACCGCGGCCGGCGGCGCGCTCGCGTCGCTTGCCGTCGCGGTCTGGTTCATCGTCGCCGGCGTCGGCACGCCGACGGTCGACGGCGGACTCGGCGAGATCACGGTTCTCAGCGATCAGTTCGTCGTCGATCAGATGGCGCTGTACTTCATGATCATCGTGGCCATCGTCACGGCCCTGATCGTGGTGGCCAGCTACGACTATCTGGTCGGTCACGCCTACCAGGCCGAGTACTACTCGCTGGTCGTCCTCGCGGCGACCGGCATGTCGATGATGGCCGCCGCTAACAGCCTCGTAACGATCTTCATCGCCCTCGAGCTAGCGAGTCTTCCCTCGTACGCGCTCGTGGCGATCCTGAAGGACAATCGCGGCAGCGTCGAAGCGGGACTGAAGTACTTCCTGATCGGCGCGCTGTCGTCGGCGATCTTCCTCTACGGAATCTCGCTGGTCTACGGCGCCACCGGCCACCTGCAACTGGACAACATCGCCGAGGTTATCGCCGCGGGCGATGCCGACCCCTACGGCGGCCTGCTCGGGCTCGGCATCCTCATGCTGATCGGCGGCTTCGCGTTCAAGACGGCCAGCGTCCCCTTCCACTTCTGGGCGCCGGACGCCTACGAGGGCGCGCCCGCACCGATTAGCGGGTTCCTCTCGTCGGCTTCGAAGGCCGCCGGCTTCGTCATCCTCTTCCGCGTCTTCACGGAAGCCTTCCCGCTCGGCGACCAGATGAACGCCCTGATCGGCTTCGACTGGACGGTCGCGTTCATCATCCTCGCGATCGTCACCATGACGGTCGGGAACTTCGCCGCGGCGACCCAGAACAACGTCAAGCGGATGCTCGCGTACTCCTCGATCGGCCACGCCGGCTACGCGCTGATCGGAGTCGCCGGCCTCTCCGCCGACGGCGGCGAACTCGTCATGGGTGCGGCGATGATGCACCTGCTCGTCTACGGCTTCATGAACACGGGGGCGTTCCTGTTCGTCGCCCTGGCCGAACACTGGGGCGTCGGTCGCACCTTCGAGGACTACAACGGGCTCTCGAGGCAGGCGCCGATCGCCTGCGCCGCGATGGCCGTCTTCATGTTCAGTCTCGCTGGGATCCCGCCCTTCGGCGGCTTCTTCAGTAAGTTCTTCCTGTTCATGGGGGCGCTCGAGGCCTCGGCCGCCAACACGGCGATGCTCGCGGTGGCCGCCGCGCTCGTCGTCAACAGCGCGCTCTCGCTGTACTACTACTCGCGGCTGGTCAAGGCGCTCTGGATCGAAGAGCCCGCGACTACCCGCGACCGACTCGCCCGGCCGACCGGGCTCTACGCGGCGATCGTCGTCGCCGCCGTGATGACGGTCCTCATCCTCCCCGGCTTCGGGCCGGTCGTCGACGCGGCGCTCGACGCCGCGGTGGCCGCCCTCGGCTGAGGCGGCCTGCCGTACCGATCTGATAGCGCGACAACGGACGATTCGCGGTTGCGTCGAAACTGACTTCTTGCAGTCGCCGAGCGCCGACCCGGTAGCTTTTCCCGCACGGGGTTGCAAACCGGCACGTATGGTTTTCCGGCTCGTGCTCGGGTGCGGAACGGTGGGCCGCCAGGTGGTCGAACAGATACCCGAGCGCACCGGTGACGCCCGCGACCGACTGCTCGTCGTCACCGAGGACGAGAGCGTCGTCGAGACGCTTCGCGACGAGAGCATTCCGGCCTGGTGTGCCGACCCGACCGATCCGGCGGTGATCGCGAACATCGAACAGCCCGACGTGATATTCGTCGCCAGCGACCGCACTGACGTTAATCGGGCCGCCCTCGAGCGAGCGCGCGAGCGGTTTCCGACGGCGTCGATCGTGGCCTATCTGGGCGGGAACGTGGCGTCGTCGGATCGAACGCAGTTCGAGAGGTTCGCGGACCACGTCGTCGACGCAAAACGTGCAATGGTCGATCACATTATCGACGGCGTCGCGCGACCCTCTGCCGGTGCGGCGATCGGCCTCCGAAAACAGCTCTCGACGATCGACGGCCGGCTGGCCGTCGTCATGCACGACAACCCGGATCCGGACGCGATCGCGAGCGCCGTCGCGCTGGTCGATATCGCCGCGGAGGTCGGCGTCGACGCCGACGCCTGTTACTTCGGAGACATCTCCCACCAGGAGAATCGCGCGATGGTCAACTTGCTCGAGCTCGACCTTCGGAACCTTTCGCACGAGGACTCGCTCGAGGAGTACGACGCGTTCGCACTGGTCGACCACTCTCGGCCCGGAGTCAACGACCAACTCCCCGAGGACCTCCACGTCGACATCGTCATCGACCACCACCCGCCCCGCGGTCCCGTCCCCGGCGAGTTCGTCGACCTGCGCGAACACGCCGGCGCGACCAGCACCGTCATGACCGACTACCTCGATCGGTTCGGTCTCGAGCCCCGACGGGCGACCGCCACGGCATTGCTCTACGGCATCCGAATCGACACGAACGACTTTACGCGGGAGGTCTCGCCGGCCGATTTCGAGGCGGCGTCGATCCTGTGGCCCCACGTCGAGACGTCCGTCCTGCGCCAGATCGAGCAGCCGACGGTCGAAGGGGAGACCCTGGATACGATCGCTCGAGCGATCAAGAACCGGATCCAGCGCGACTCTGTCGCTGTCGCCAGTGTCGGCCAACTCGCCAACCGCGACGCCTTGCCACAGGCGGCGGACCAATTACTGTCGATCGAAGGCGTCGAGACGACGCTCGTCTTCGGATTCAGAGACGAGATGGTGTTTCTCTCCGCTCGATCGCGGGCGAGCGACGTCGACCTCGGCGAGACGCTCCGGGACGCGTTCGATCGGATCGGGAGCGCCGGCGGCCACGCCGACATGGCCGGTGCCCAACTCGAGATCGGCATTCTGGGGAGCGCCGACGACGAAGACGAGGTCGAGTCGATCGTCAGCGTCGTCGAGGAGGTGATCACGAATCGGTTTTTCGAAGCGATCGAAAGCCGACCGGGAGTCTCCGTCGGGGCCTACACCCAGACCAGCGAGTGGCTGTTTTCGGTCGACGAGGACGGAGTGAGCGAGCCGACACAGTCCGAGGACGAGGGTGAACTGGAAGGCGGGGAATCGGCGTAACGCGACTGGCGAGAGGGAGACGACCGGCGAAAGTCGGAGCGATCCAGGACCGAGCGGTCAGTGTCGGCAGTCACCGACGGGAGGACACGCTTTTGCGCGCGGAGTCCCTCGAATGACGTATGGAGGTCGCGTCGGACAGAAGCAAACCCCAGGTCCACGAGTACATGACGCGCGACGTGGTAACGGTCGCCCCCGACGAGACCGTCGGCGACGTCGCGGCACGGATCGCCGAGAGCGACGAGCACAGCGGCTTTCCAGTCTGCGAACGGCGACGGGTGGAAGGGTTCGTCAGCGCCCGCGACCTGTTGCTGGCCGACGACGGCGAGCCGATTTTCAAGGTGATGACGACGGACCTGCTGGTCGCCCACCCCGACATGAAAGTGACCGACGCCGCGCGCGTCATCCTCCGGTCGGGGATCCAGAAGCTTCCCGTCGTCGACGACGCCGGGAACCTCGTGGGGATCATCTCGAACGCCGACGTCATCCGCAGTCAGATCGAGCGCGCCACGCCCGAGAAGGTGGGGAAACTGATGCGAACGCTCGAGCAGATCCACGACACCGAACTCGAGCAGGAACGACGAACGGTCTCGCTCGCGGCGCTCACGCCGACGCAGGGCCGGGTCTACGCCGACGAACTCGAGGGACGACGGTACGAACTCGAACACGGGCTGGCCGAGCCGCTGGTGGTCATCGACAACGGCGGCACGCTGTTGCTCGCCGACGGCCACCACCGCGTCATGGCGTCGGATCGACTGGGTATCGACGAGATGGACGCCTACGTCATCGTCGTCGATCAGGCGATCGAACTCGGGATGGCAGCCACCGCGGAGAAAGAGGAACTCGAGCGGATCGACGACATCGAGGTCGTCGACTACGCCCGCCACCCGCTCGTCGAGACGACGAAACGGTTGCAGTCTGGAAAGTAGCCGACTCCTGTTCTTCGGCCGGAGATTGTCGCCGAATGTAACTTATACGACGGGTCCCCGGACACGACTGTCGGGCGTGCTGTCTACTGGTGAAGGTTATCCGTCCCCGGACAGTAGCCCGGTCGATGGCAGGTACCCCCTCCGGACTGACGGCTGCCGACCGCGTTCTCGTCGCCGGTGCGAGCGGAGAGACTGGCCACGAACTCCTCTCAGTGCTCCGGCCGACCGATCTCACCGTCCGCGCGACGACGCAGTCGTACGCGAACGTCGATACGCTCGAGCGACTCGGCGCGGACGAGGTGATCGTCGCCGACTTCTTCCAGTCGGCCGACGCCGTCGCCGCTGTCGAAGAGTGCGACGTCGTTTACTGCGCGCTCGGCACGCCGGCGGGCGTGCGCCACACGCTCGGCGGAAAGCTGGTCGACCGGACCGGCGTTATCAACCTCATTACGGCCGCGATGGGGGCTGACGTCGACTACTTCGTCCACGAGAGCGCGATCGGCGTGGGCAGTTCGAAGACGGGAATGGCGCTCCCCGCGAGACTTCTGCTTCGGGGCTCGCTCCGTGCCAAGCGAGACGCCGAGGCGGCGCTGCGTCGGTCGGGGCTGGGACACACGATTATTCGCCCCGGCAAACTCACCAACGCGCCGCCCACTGACGACCCCGTCGTCGGCGAGGGTGGCGACTCGGTGTCGGGATCGATCCCGCGGGCCGACGTCGCCCGCCTGATGGCCGCGGCACCGTTTACGCCCGACGCACGGAATCGCACGCTCGAGGTCGTCTGTCGCCGCGGCCTGAACGAACCGCCCCGGAACCTCGTCGACATCGACTGGGCGTTCGACCAACTCGAGGAGGAACGGGAGCGAACGGAACGGGATCGCCCACAACGCTGACGGGCACAAAAGGCCATTTTCGCGTCGCCGACGGCTATCGTCCCCTCGTCGAGCCGAACGGTGTACACCTCGAGCACGAACGAGATTTCGATATCGATCGATTCCTCGCTGGACCGTGGCTCACAGTTCTTCGGCCGTTTACAGCACCAGCGTGGTGAGCAGGCCGACGATCCCCGCGAGCGTAAACCCAACGCCCGGGACGGCGATCAGCCCGCCGAAGATGAGATACAGCGACCCGGACCGACGGTTATCCGAGAGCACCGTCTGCTGTCCGCCGGCCGAGATTTCGAACCAGTCGCCGCCGGTAACGGTCACCGAACGGTCTGACGCCCGCTCGGTACGACTCGAGTCGACGACGGTCCCGCCGAAGACGTGGACGTCGTCCCCCGCCTCGAGGCGCAGTTCGCGGTACTGGCGGCGAGCGGAACCGCGCTCGTCGGTCTCGTCGTCGACACCGGACAAGCCGACGGCGCGCAGACGATCTAGCGCGTCGCGCTCGAGCCCCGAACCGTCTGTCCACGCGGTCTCGGTCGCCCAGTCCTCCAGCGAGAGGACGGCGTTCGTGGGGTCGACCGCGATACGATCGGTGCCGTCTTCGACCGCGAAGGGAACGCTGGCCGACGCACCGCCGTCGAACGACCAGCGATCGTCATCGGTGTCGGTGCCGGCGGTTTCGGCCGTTTCGACCGCCCCGGCGTCGACGTCGGGAGTCGTGCCAGCCCCGGTGTTCGTGTCGGTAGCCGCGCCAGTCCCGCCGCCCACCGCGTCGCTATCGCTCCGGCCAGTCTCGTCCGCCCGAGACCGAGCCTGTACCGTGTACGCCAGACACGGCGTGCCGGTGACGGGGGCCTCGAGGGTCCCGTCGTCGTCCTCGCGTACGGTCCCTTCGAACGCGACGAGTCCGGGTTCCCCGGCAACATCGCACAGCGCCGTCGGACCGGTCTCGCGGAGCGCTCGAGCGGTCCGGATCCGGCCCGCACCGATCGAAGCGATGTAGAGTCCGACGCCGAGGATCGCGAGTCCGACCAGCGCGACGGCCCCGACGACGAACACGTCCGTCGACAACATACCGGTCGATTGCGGTCCGGGAAGGATAACTCCCGCGACACCGACCGGAGACGCCGCGGTTGCCACGCTCGCATCGCTCGGCGAACGGTTCGGGAACGGGCGCCGTCTCGCGGCGCTCACACCGCGTTCTCGTCGAACCGCGAGATCACCTGGACGACCACCAGCAGCGTCACCAGAAAGACGCCGATCGTCACGCCGCCGTAGAGTCCGAACGTCACCGGCGAGACGGGAACGGTCATTTCGAGGACGGTGAACTCCTCGAGCCCGGTCCACGCGGGGAGCACGAAGCCCAGTAGGGCGCCGAAGGCGGCGGTGACGGCGGTCAGCGCGGCGACGAGACCGACGACGACGCGCCGGCCGCCGAGTTCTCGATCGTCAGTCACGCGTGACCGTTCATCGGGCGGGACCGAGGCTGTTGCGTTTTCGTCGCGAGTCCGAACGCGGACACTCGAGCGGCCGCGCGGTCGTGTTTCCCAGCTGAAATACCAAATTCGTTTGGAGCCACTGGTATTTCCGGTGTCCGTATACGTAGGGACACGGCAGTTCGCGGGCACGGACCGTGTCCCACCCCTGCCGTCGCACTCCCACTCCACCCCCACCCCCATCCGCCGGGTACTGCCCGGTTCGTGTCTGTGGGAGTGTCGACCGACGGCGCTCGGGCCCGATATCTGTGGCGTTCGAGTGACCGTCACACCGTTTTTTGATCGTCGCCCCCGTAGCTTCGCGGAGAGCATTCGTGGATTCCGATCCAACCGACTCAGACGACTCGAGGAGCCGACGAGGACTCGCCGAGAAGGAGCTGTTCCTCTTGCTCCTCGTCGGAATCGCCCTCCTGATGGGACTGACCGGCTTCGTCCTCATCGTCAACTGACGCGGAATCGAGTGCATCGCGGTCGCGGATCGCGTTCGGTTCGCACGCCGATTCGCCATCTGCTATCGACGCGACTGCGCTGCCGTCACTCGCGCCTCGTCTGTTCGTCGCCCTCGATCGCGCGCGCTGCGATGAGGGTGACGAGCGCGAGCAGTCCCGCCGTGAGCAGCAGGATAGCGAACTGGAGCGTCGACTGCAACAGCGAGAACCCCCACGGGTTGAACGCCGCGAAGAGGACGACGAAAAAGAGGATGATCAGGAACGGGATCAGGTTCACTGCCAGGTCGAGGGCGACTTCCGCGTCGAATGCGCGTCGGCTCATGAGTGGGAGTGGGCTGTGTCGATCAGTGGATTCGGCTTCGAGAGCGGAGGATCGCGCTTCCGACGACGATCACGACGCCGGCGACGGCGATGGCGAGACCGCGACTCGCGAGTCCGACGAGTCCGTCGGCCACGGGGACGGCGACCGCGCCGGTTCCCAGCGCGTAGAGCGCCGATCCTGCGGCGACGAACAGCACGCCGAACCCGATCACGAGCGGCCACGGGCTCGAGACGTGGCTCGATTCGGCCAGTATGCCGGCGACGCTCGCGGCGAACAGCACGAGCCCGCCGACGGCGATCGGGAAGAGATCGACGACGATGCCGACCTCCGAGAGGACGAGTCCGACCGCGATAAGGACGGGCCACGGGCTCGCCGTGGTCCGCTCTCGGTCGTTCGCACTCGAGTGATCGGCCGTCACTGGCGACGGCTACCACGTCCGACAAGTAGTAGCTAGGGCTCGGCGTCAGGTCCCGTGACTGTGATCGACCCGTGACGGTTCGTCGATGCAGCAGCGGTTCGTCGCCGCCGGAAGTGTCGTCGCTGCTGGACGGTTCGTCGCCACCGGACGATCCGTTGCTGGCCGCCGTCAGTCCTCGCGGTCGACGACGAACTCGGTGAACTCGCGGAGCTTTCGGGTCGTCTCCTCGTCGAACTCGAGACCGTCGATCCGCTCGCGGGCCTGCGCCGCGAGCCCGAGGGCGTGCTCGCGGGCGTACTCGAGGCTGCCGGCGTCCTCGATGATCGCGAGGGCTTCGGTGATCTCCTCGTCGGTGTTCTCGTCGGCGCTGAGAATGTCCTGGAGTCGTTGGGCCTGTTCGGGGTCGCTCTCCTGGATCGCGTGGATGACCAGCAGCGTCTGCTTGCCCTCGCGGATGTCGTTGCCGAACTCCTTGCCGAAGTCGCCGGCCCGGCCCAGCGAGTGTTCGACGTCCAAGATGTCGTCGCCGATCTGGAAGGCGACGGCGGTCAGTTCGGCGTACGCCGCGACGGCTTCTTCGACCTCGTCGGGCTGGTCGGTGACGATCGCCGCGAGTCGGGCGACGATCCGGGCGAGACAGCCGGTCTTGCACGCGCACATCTCGAGGTACTGCTCGGGCGTGATCCGAACGTCGCGTTCGTTGTGCCAGCAGATGTCCATCCCCTGGCCGAGGTGGGTCCGGTTGAGTTCGCACATCAGCATCTCGTAGGCCGCGAGGCGTTGCTCCGCCGAGAGGTCGGCGGGGTTCTCGGTCAACACCTTCAGCGGCAGGAAGTACAGCGCGTTACCGGCGTTGAGTGCGATATCCTGCCCGTAGAGGTGGTGCAACGCGCGTTCGCCCCGCCGGATCGTGGCTCCATCCTCGACGTCGTCGACGATGATCGTCCCGTTGTGGAGGATCTCCGGGATGCAGGCGTAGTGGACGTACTCCGCCGGATCCTCGCCGAAGCCCTCGACGAAGACGAGAAAGAGCACCGCGCGCCAGCGTTTCCCGCCCCGATCGAGCAGCTCCCACAGCGGCGTCGAGAGGGCCCGCTGAATGCCGGTCGGATCGTACTCGTAGGTGGGGGCGCCGAAGAACGACTCGAGGTAGTCGGCGTCGATTTCGCGTGGGACCAGGTCGGCGATCGCCTCGTCGATGGCCGGCCGCCAGTCGGCAAGCGTCTCCCGCATACTCGACTCGAGAGGGAGGGGACTCAAAAAGATTCCCAGTTCCACCTGTCAGTATCGAAAGCATGTCAACACGGAACGTTCTCCCGATAGAACAGTTCCGCGAACGGTACAGTTACCCACGCGTACGTTCACCGCTCGAGTATGAGCAACTGGATCGGCGACGTCTTCACGAGCGACGTCGGCTGGGACCACCTCGAGCGACTGGTCGATATCGGCAACCGAATGGCTGGCAGCGACGGCGAGCGCGAGGCCGCCGAACTGACGCGCGACGCGTTAGTCGAGGCCGGGGCGCGAAACGTCCGCCTCGAGTCGTTCGACGTTCAGGGGTGGACGCGTGGTGAGAGTTCGATCACCGCCCGCGAGACGACCCAGGAGTGTATCGCGCTGCCGCGCAGTCCGGCCGACCGCGTCACCGCACCGCTGGTCGACCTCGGCTACGGCCTGCCCGAGGATTTCGAGGACCGCGACCTCGAGGGGAGCGTCGTCATGGTCCGCAGCGACATTCCGGACCACTACGATCGGTACCTCCACCGCCGGGAGAAGTACTACCACGCCGTCGAGAACGGAGCCGTCGGCTTCGTCTACCGCAACCACGTCGCGGGCTGTCTGCCACCGACCGGGAGCGTCGGAACGGACGACGAACCGATCGGCGAGATTCCGGCCGTCGGCGTCTCGAGCGAGGTCGGCGCGCGACTGGCTCGGCGCTTCGACGGCGACGAGATCGAACTCACGGTCGAGGCGGAGATCCACCCGGCGGAGAGCCAGAACGTCCACGCCGAGCTCGGACCCGACACCGACGAGCGCGTGCTCGTGACGAGCCACGTCGACGCCCACGACATCGCGGAGGGCGCACTCGACAACGGCGCCGGCACCGCGATGGTCGTGGAACTCGCGAACGCGCTCGCAAACCGGGAGGCCGAGCTCGAGACGCGCGTCGAGTTCGTCGCCTACGGCGCGGAGGAGGTCGGCCTGGTCGGCTCCTCGTACCACGCCGAGACGACTGACCACGAGACGATCGCAGCGATCGTCAACAGCGACGGCGTGGTCCGCGATCGAACGCTCTCCGTGACGACCCACGGCTTCGACGAACTCGAGGCAGCGGCGACCGAGATCGCCGAGCGCTACGGTCACCCGATCGAGACGGTGCCGAAGATGGGGCCCCACAGCGACCACTGGCCGTTCGTCCGGTGGGGCGTCCCCGGCTACCACGTCAAGTCGACCTCCGACGACGTCGGCCGCGGCTGGGGCCACACCTTCGCCGACACGTTCGAGAAACTCGAGCAGCGGACGTTCCGGGAGCAAGCCATCCTGCTGACTGACCTCGTCGTCCACCTCGCGCGCGAGAACGTGACCGTCGAGCACCGGGCACCCGAGGAGATCGCGGCAGCCCTCGAGGACCAGGGGCTTGCAGAGGGGATCCGAATTACGGGCGACTGGCCCTACGACGAGTAGGGGGCGGTCGAGGAGGAGGGCAACACGGACGGCTAACCCCACGCTTTTCTCCGATCCGCGCCAACGCCACGGCATGGACGCCGCGTGGTCGGGAGCCGAGCAGCCGGTCGTCGGTATCGTCGACTCGAGGACAGCGACGCCGTCGGACGTCGAACCGGCCGCGAGCGACCGCGGCGCGACGACCGTCCGCGGCGACCTCGAGACCGTCCTCGCCGCCGAGCCGTCCCTGTTGGTGACCGCGGGCGAAACCGACCTCTCGGCCGTCGCTCGCGCCCACCCCGGCGTTCCCGTCTTACCGATCGGCGACGTGGACGGGATCGACACCGTCTCCGCGGTCCGGGCTCCGGCCGCGCTCGAGGCCGTCCTCGAGGGGGATGCTACCGTTCGTCGCCACTCGGTGCTGGGGATCGAGATCGAAGACGACGAGAGCGCAGACGACACCCGGAGCGCGGACGACGACGGGAGTAACTGCACCCGCGAGCGCGCGCTGTTCGACGTGACGCTCGTCACCGACGAACCGGCGCGGATCTCCGAGTACGGCGTCGAGAGTCGCGGCGAATCCGTCTCGACGTTTCGTGCCGACGGCGTCGTCGTCGCGACGCCGGCGGGCAGTTACGGCTACAGCAGCGCGCTCGAGGCCCCGCACCTCGCCTCGAGTATCGACGCGGTCGTCGTCTCGCCGATCGCCCCCTTTGCGACGCGGACGCGACGGTGGGTGCTCCCCGACGACGAGGTCGCGCTCACGGTCGAGCGCGACGAGGGGGACGTGACCTTGGTCGTCGACGATCGATCCGTCCGGACGGTCGGCGTCGGCTCGCGGGTTCGCCTCGGCGTCGACGGTGCGCTTTCGACGTTCGTTGTCTCGGATGACGGTGTGAGCACGAACGGGGAGTAGCGCTCGAGTGCGCACACGAGTTCCGAAAAGACCTATCCGGGTTCGCCCCGAAGCCGCGGCTATGTCACTCGAGGGACGGCTCGAAGCGGACGTCTCGGGACCGGACGGCGAATCTGAACTGGTAACGTTCGCGTTTACCGTTATCAACAGGGGGCCGGAGTCGGTCGATCTGCAGTTCTCGGACGCCTGCAAGGCGGAGTTCGTCGTGGAAGAGGACGGCCGCGAGGTCTGGCGGTTCAGCGAGGGCCGGATGTTCGCACAGATGCTCAGCACGGATCGACTCGAGGCGGGAGCGGCGGAGACCTACGAGGCCGAGTGGACGGCTCCGCAGCCGGGCGGCTACATCGTTCGCGCCGAATTACAGGCCCGGGAGCAGGTGTGTGCGGCGCGAACCGACTTCGCCGTGTCAGCGTAGGCACGCGAAACGACGAGTCCCAGAGCACGCGAGGAGACGATCCGAGGAGGCGGCGACGAGGGCCGACAGCGAAGTTGCTAAACCGTCCCCATCCTAACGGGCGACCATGCAAGCGCTGGTTATCGCGGCGCACGGCTCGCACCTGAATCCGGACGCCTCCAACCCTACCTACGCCCACGCGGATACCGTCCGCGAGACGGGCGCGTTCGACGAGGTTCGCGAGGCGTTCTGGAAGGAAGAACCGCACTTTCGCGAGGTGATTCGAACCCTCGAGTCCGACGAGGTGTTCGTCGTTCCACTGTTCATCAGCGAGGGCTACTTCACCGAGCAGGTGATCCCCCGCGAGCTCCGACTCGAGGAGTGGGATCCGGACCGCTGGGACTCCGACGGAACGGACGCCTCGCAGGCGACGCTCGAGGCCGACGACGTCGGGAAAACGATCCACTACTGCGGCCCGGCCGGCACGCACGACGCGATGACGGACGTCATCGTCCAGCGCGCCGAGTCCGTCACCGAGGATCCGAACGTCGGCGAGGGCGTCGGGCTGGCGGTCGTCGGCCACGGCACCGAGCGCAACGAGAACTCGGCGAAGGCCGTCGAGTACCACACCGACCGGATCCGCGAGATGGATCGGTTCGACGAGGTCGAGGCGCTGTTCATGGACGAAGAGCCCGAGGTTGACGACGTCACGGACTTTTTCGAAAGCGAGGATATCGTCGTCGTCCCGCTGTTCATCGCCGACGGCTACCACACCCAGGAGGACATCCCCGAGGATATGGGACTGACCGAGGATTACCGCCTCGGCTGGGACGTCCCCGCGGACGTCGACGGCCACCGCATCTGGTACGCCGGCGCGGTCGGCACCGAGGGGCTGATGGCCGACGTCCTCTTAGAGCGCGCGGCGGACGCCGGAGCCGACATCGGCGGCGCACTCGAGGCCGTTCGCGACGAGGTAACGCTCTCGAGCGAGACGGATCGCGACGCCGGATCGGAGCCGGGCGCAGAGGCGGGGGACTGACGCGTGTCGGTGACGGCAGCCGAATTTCAGTCGCTGCTCGACGCCGTCGACACCGAGTCGGGGATCGACTGCGACGGGCTTCGAATCAGCCGCGAGGACGGTGCCTACATCCTCGCGACGCCGGACGGCGTCCGAACGGGGCTCGACGAGGACGACCTCGAGCAGGCGATCGAGCCGATCGCGGAGTACGTCACGAACTGGCACTACTGGCAGCAGTCGGTCGGCGGCGAGGGCACCGCTCGACGCGCGTTCCTCCGGTGGTGTGAACGCGCGCCGCTCGAGGACGGTGGGACCGATGCCGACGACCACGTGGGCGGCGAGGACACGGACGCGAGAGTCACGTCAGCCGACGACGAGTCGCTCGCCGTTCCGCTGCGGTACGACGCCCTGCGCGATGGGGTCGACCGCGAGTGGGGACAGCTCTGCATCACGGCCCGGCTGGTCGACGACGTCGACGAGCCCGCGGGCGACCGAGTCTACGACTGCTGGCACGTCGACGACGCCGACACCGATCTCACCGACCTCGAGGTCTACGACGACCCCCTCGACGCCCGCGAGATCGCGACCTACGACGAGGACGGTCGCTACCGGCCGCTGAAGACCGCACCCACGCTCGTCTCGGGCTGGGCCTTTACCGGGCTCTCTGGTTCGGAACTCGTCGAGACTGTCGAGTTCTTCTACCCCGCAACGGTCGCCAACTGGCACCGGGAGCAGCGGGGTGCACTGGACATCGACCACTGGCTCGAGACCGCCGAGCGTCAGACCGGCATCTACGACGTGATCGACGAACTCCCCCGCGAGGCCGTCGACTGGATGGCCGAAGCGTGTTGCGTCGACTCGCAGTGTCTTCGCCGTCGCGAGTGGCAGTACGAGGAGGGCGACGACCTCGACGTCGACGGCGGCGACGGGACCTTCCCCTGCCGGGAGCCCTGCTCGCTCGTCGTCGCCGCCGCCCGCAAGTGGACCATCCTCGAGTCCGAACAGGAGCACAGCTACGAACTCGAGTTGACCACCAGCGAGTTCAACCAGCTCGCGGAGCTGATCGACGCCGTCGCGGAAGGCCGAACCGACGAGATCCGCGAAGCGGACGTCAACGACGGTGCGAACCGCTTTCGCGCGCGATACCTCCGAGCGAAGCGATTCGACGAAGAAGGGAGCCTCGAGGCTCGAGAACGACGGGACGACTAACCGACTCGAGCCGCGTTACAGAACCAGCAAGGCGACCGCGACGCAGAACCCGATCGCGACGATTCCGACGCCGACCATGGCGAGCGGCCCGCCGATCGCGGCTGCCGTCGTCGTCGCGATTGCGACGGCGACGATGCCGAGCGCGACGACGACGAGCGTCGCCGGCTCGAGACCGGTCGCGGTGACCGCGCGCTCGAGGGCGCTCGGCTCCGGCTCCCGCTGGGCGGGCTCGGCGAGCGAGTCGTCGACGTCGACTTCGCCCGGCGCCGGTTTCGCGACGACGGGGATCGACAGCGACTCCGAGCCGTAGCCGGTCAGCACTTCGAGGGTGCCTTCGACCGGGCGATCGATCGCCTCGGACGCGACGTGGACGGGAACGTACGTTTCACCCTCCGATTCGACGTAGTAGTTCGATGTCTCGAGCGACGCGATCCGCTCGAGGTCGCCGCCGAGCCGACAGTGGACGTGTGCGGGCGGGCCGTGGCTCTCGAGAAGCAGACCGAACGACTCTCGCGTCTCGAGGGTACCGACGGCTGTCTCGAGCGAATCTGCGGACCCGCGATTGACGTGGACGGTGACCTCTCGAGACATCGTGAATCGGGCCGCTCAGGCCGGGGTCTCCTCGCGCATATCCGGCGGCAGCAGGTTCGGGATCCCGTCCTCGATCGGGTACCGTTCGCCACACTCGCTACAGACGAGGACGCCGGCGACGATTTCGTCGGTCTCGTCGCCGTCGTCGTCGGTCGCGTATTCGGCGTCCTCGAGTTCCAGATCGTGTTTGTCGAGCGGACAGCAGAGGATCTCCAGCAGCGACTCCTTCATAGTACGTAGGCTGGCCGCATGCAGCAAAAGGTTTCGGGAACGCGTCGGAGTGCGAGTGGCGGTCCCGACTCCGGGGCGTTAGGCCGATTCGTACGGATTCTCGACGATGACGGTCTCCTCGCGGCCGGGACCGACGCCGATCGCGTAGATCGGCGTGTCGAGTTCGTCGCTGACGTACTCGAGGTAGGTTCGAGCGTTCTCGGGGACGGCGTCGTACCCCTCCGCGGCGACTTCGGCCCAGTCGACCTCCGGCCAGCCGTCGAACGTTCGGAACGTCGCCTCACAGCGGCCCCACTGCTCGGTTGTCGGGGGCATCGTGAAGATCTCCTCTCCGTCGAACTCGTAGGAGTGGCCGACTTTCACCTCGTCCAGTCCGGCCAGCACGTCGATGTGATTGATTGCGAGCCCCGTAAAGCCGTTCGCGCGGGCCGCGTGACGGAGCATCGGCATGTCGAGCCACCCGACGCGGCGCGGTCGGCCGGTGACGGTGCCGTACTCGCCGCCCTCGTCGCGAATGTACGTCGCGAGTTCCTCTTCTGCGTCGTCCGCTCCCTCCGCACCGTCGTAGTTCGGCGTCTGATCCTCGACGCCGCCGAGTTCGGTCGGGAGCGGGCCGGTGCCCACCCGCGAGAGGTAGGCCTTGACGATGCCGACGACTTCTCCCTTTCCGACGACGGTCGGTCCGAGGCCGGTGCCGACGGTCGCACCGCCCGACGTCGGGTTCGAGGAGGTGACGTAGGGGTAGACCCCGTGGTCGATGTCGAGCGACGTTCCCTGCGCACCCTCGAGCATGACGTTGTCGCCGTCGTCGATGTGCTCCTGGAGGAAGGTCCCGCAGTCCACGGTCATGTTCTCCTCGGCGAGTCGTTCGCCGTACTCGCGGTAGGTCTCGTAGAGGTGGTCGATGTCGAACTCCTCGCCGGTCTCCTTGCCGAAGACGTCCTCGGCGAGGGCCTTCTTCTGGGGCACGACGTACTCGAGGCGCTCGCGCAGGACCTCGGGGTCGAGCAGGTCGCCGATCCGGACGCCGCGGCGGCCGGCCTTGTCCTCGTAGGTCGGACCGATACCGCGTTTGGTCGTTCCGGCCGCGAGATCTTCCTTCTTTTCTTCCTCGATGCCGTCGAGGGCCCGGTGGTAGGGGAGGATGACGTGTGCGCGTTCGGCCACGCGCACATCGGGTTCGAGTCCCCGGTCGCGGAGCGTGTCGATCTCGTCGAACAGCGTCTCGGGGTTGACGACGCAGCCGTTCCCGAGGACGCCGACCTTCCCCCGGACGGCGCCCGACGGCACGAGCGATAGTTTGTACTTCTCACCGTCGTCCACGACGGTATGTCCAGCGTTGTCGCCGCCCTGATAGCGGGCGACGACGTCGGCGGCGTCGCCGTAGAGGTCGACGACTCCACCCTTGCCTTCGTCGCCGAGTTGCGACCCGACGATTGTGACGGTCATAACAGCGACGGGTTCTTGCCCGGCCGATAAACAGATTACGGTATGGCCGGGTCTAACGCGTCGAGATATACACGGTCGTGGATACGTTCGCCCCTCGAGACCGACGATACCCTCGTCTCGATGTCGACCGATTCGGTGACCACTTTCCCCGAACGACCCGAAACGATCGGCGGAAATGCGGCCGCGCTCGAGCGAACTCCGAGCCTCCCCATCCCTCAAGCAATTCGTCGCCGAACATCATCGGTCCCGACGACGGGTGGCGATTCGACCGCGAATCGTGCGGCCAGTCTCTCCGTGAACGGAAGCGTTAACTACTGACAGGAACGAACATCGAGTTGACAGTGGGCCGCCGAATCGGCAGGAGTAACTTTTAAAAGGCCCAACGACAAGTTAACAAATGCCATGATAGACCGACTTGAGAAAGAAGTCGATATGTTGGAACGACATCTGCAGGTCCTGAAGATGGTTATCGAAAACGAACCGATCGGGATCGTCAAGATGTCGAACGAGACTGGCTACCCCCACCACAAGGTCCGCTACTCGCTGCGCGTCCTCGAGGAGGAGAACCTCATCGAGCCCTCCAGCCAGGGTGCGATCAAGACCGAGCGAACGGCGGAGTTCGTCGACGAGCTCGACGGCAAGCTCGACGACATTATGGACAAACTCGACGGCATGAAGATCGAAGACGTCGCCGAGATCGAAGGCTAACCTCCCCCACTCGTCTGACTCGAGACCGACAGCGGCTCTCGAGCCGTCCTGGGGTACGGGGGACCAGTCCCCGCCGAATCGAATCGCAGACTATCGCCGCTGCCGCCCGTCCTCGTTCGACCGACGTCGGTCGACAGCCGGCGGATAACTGCTGTTCTGGCGCTTTTGTATCGTCCTCGAGACGCATCTCGGACCGACCGGCTTCACAGACGAGGTCCCCCTAGACACGCCTGAGACGACGAACGACGGGGACGCGCACGGCGTACCGAACAAAAGCGAGGCGCCGAACTTAGAGTTCGGGAACGTTCATGTGGAACCCTTCGGAGCGCGACTCGACCAGACAGAGGTGATACCCCTCCTTTCGCGAGAGGTTGACGTAACTCAGCTTCGAGCCGCGACTGAGGAATCCGCCGCTCGTCGCCTGGTCCGCCACTTCGAGCGCGCCGGGTTCGAAGTAACTCGAGGTGACGACGACCGACGCCGCGAGGTCCGGGTAGTTGGCCTTGACCGCCGAGGCGGCTTCCTCCATCTCCTCGAGCATCCCCTGCGTCGCGGGATCGCGCGAGTCGTTCAGATTCGCGACGACGAGCGGGTTCCCCATCTTGTCGAACGCGACGACGTCGAACGTTACCTCGTCGGGGACGTCTTCGGTCTCGTCGTCCGCGAGCGAGATCGACGCGCCCAGTTCCGCGCGGTCGATACGCGGAATCGCGTCGTAGAGGTCGCCCAGCGCGTCGCCGTTGCCCGTATCCCGGATCTCGTAGAGGACCGTCTCGGTCAGCCAGTCGACGAACCGGTACTCCATGGTGGCCGACAGGAACTCCTCGTAGGGATCGCCGTCGACGGCCACGTCGGCCGCGTCGAAGCTGGTGTGGTGCTCGAGTTGCAGGTTCGAGGCCACCTCTGCTTTGTCGGCATCGCCGTCGTGAGCCGTCTCCAGGGTCGGCTGGCTCTTCGAGCCGTACCTGACGAAGAGGTTCGTCTCGGCTAACGCCCGTTGGGGTGGGAGCTGCGTGCTCGCTGCCGGCGTGTCCGATCCCGTGCCGGTGGTAGCCGCCGACTCGCGAGCGCGTTGCAGTTCGGCTTCGAGCTCCTTGATCCGGCTCTGGAGTCGGTCGACCGTCGAGGTCAGCTCCTGGTTCTCCGACCGGAGTTGATCGCGTTCGGTCTCGAGCTCCTCGGCTTTCGTCACGAGCGCGTCGCGTTGCTCCTGCAGCGTCTCGAGTTGTTGGGTGAGCGTGGCGATTCGCTGTTGCTGTTCGGTGCCGGTAGCGCTCGTGATTCCGCGGTTCGAGCCGGACTCGGTACTCGTTTCCCCTGACTGTCGCTGCTGAGCGCCGTGCTGTTGGCTCGATCCGTTCGACGTCGAGCGCGAGGATGAGCTCGCACTCGAGTCGTCGGTCGACGCGGACGTCTCGCGAGCACTGCTCTCCGATTCGCCGGTCGACGAGTCGGACCGGCCGCGACCGCTTGCACTCGTTCGCGCGCTCGCTCCACGGCCCGCGGTCGACTCCCGTTTCGCGTCGGTCGACTGGCTGTTGTCGGGGTCGATCGACGGAATGCTGCGCGTTTCGCGCCACTGCGCTTCCTCCTCGAAGCGTTCGTCCTCCGGATCCGCCTGCTGTTTCGATTCAGCATTCGGTCCGTCCGCCGACTCGGTCGGCTCAGCCGGTTCCGATTCCTCGGACGCGTCGTCGGCCGAGTCGACGTCGTCCTCGGTCCAGGAGATATCGTTCTGATCCAGCTGTTCCGCGGCCGCCTCCACCTCCGCGAGGTCGGGGCTGGTGCGTTCGCTAGTGTCCGACTCGGCCGACGACGGCTGTTCGTCGGCGTCCGTCCCTTCGTCGATCGACTCCGACGCTGCATCCGGTACGACGGTCCGGTCCGCCGCCGCCTCTCCCGCCCGCGCTGACGATACCGACTCCGTCGGCGAGTCGACGGGTTCCGAGTCGGTCTCCGGCGACTCCGTCGCGGCTTCGTCGAACGAGGTCGACACCGACTCGTCGGGTGCGGTTCCGCTCGAGTCGAACCCGGTGCTCGGTTCGGTCTCCACACTCGAGTCGGTTCCCGCGTCGAGGGAGTCTTCGCTCGACGCGTCGGGTTCGGACTCCGGCGCGGTGATGCCGCTCGAGGATGCGTCCAGCGCCGACTCATCGGCCGTGGTGATCCCCGACGGCTCGCCGGTCTCCTCGGGAGCCGACGACTCGCCAGTCACGTCGTCGAACGCGACGTCGTCGATCAGCGAGTTGGTGGTCGTCTCGTCGGCCGTCGTGGTCGGCTCCGACCCCGAGATGTCGATCGATTCGATAGCGGACTCCGTCGGGTCCGCCGACGGTTCGGCGTGGGTGTCGGGGCCCGTACCGGGTTCGGTACCCGTTAGCGCCTCCGAAGCGGAGTCGGCATCCGATGCTGTTTCCGGTGCGGGATCGGCGCCCGAGACGTCCGTCGATGCGGAGTCGGCGTCGGTGGGAGACGCGGTAGTAGTCGTCCCGGCACTCTCGTCGGCGTCGGCACCAGCCGTCCCCGGCACGTCCGTCACGTCGATATCGACGTCGCGGACCTCGTAGATTCCGACCTCGTCGTCGGCTCGGTCGAACGCCTCGTCGCCGGTGAGCAGCCGTTCGGCGTTGCCGATGTAGGCAGCTGCCATTCGACGGCCGCCGTAGTAGACCGCGTAGTAGTCGCCGCTGAGCACGTTCTCGCTCAGTTCGACGTAGCCGGTGAACGAACCCTCCTGGAGCGTCCCGTCGACCTCCCGGAGCGGCGTCTCGTTGGTGTAGTACTTCGCTCTCGTCTCGCCGCCCTGTGTTTCCATCGCACAGAGCAGGGGGAGAGAGGGGTGTGGGGCCTCGTAGACGGTCCCGGAGGCGGTCTCGAAGTCCTCGATCGTGCCGTCGACGACGCCGACGATGCGGCCGTTGAGCATGAACAGCCACGTTCCGGCGGCAGCGACGGCTCCCGAGAACTCAGAAGCAGCGAGATCAGTAAGACCGTCGTAACCGCCACTGAACGGGCGAGAGTCCCATTGTTCGGCGCGCTCTTGCGTGCGCGAGTCCATACGTCAACAAGCGAGAACCGCACTAAATACGTTTCGCCTAGATACTGTCTATATTTTTGACTCGGCGTCCTCGGCGAGCTCCTTCATCCGCTTACCGATCCGGCCCGCGCTCGAGAACTCGTCCTCGCTCATCCCCTTCGCGAGGGCGTTGCCGAGCACGAAGACCGCGTGTTTGTGTTCGCTCTTCGATTTGTGGACGTGCGAGGGGTCGACGTCGAGCTGGTGGTACGGCTCGAAGAGCGCCTCGTCGACGTCCTCCCGCTGGGAGAAGTACTCCATAATGACGACGAGTTCTTCGTGGAGCTCGAGGAGTTCGTCTTTATGCATGGACGCCCGTACGAACGGTTTCGGCATAAACGTTGTGTGCAACCCGGAAACAAGACCGTTCGAGCGAACTCAGGTTGCCGGTTCCGTGCGGGACCGAGCGTCTTGCCGGTACTGACCGAACGCGAGAACGAGAATCCAGCAGCCGAAGGCGAGGGCGGCGACCATCTCGGGGACGGCGAACCACGCCATCGGGTCGCTCGCGCCGTTCCGGGAGAGTAGCCACCCGAGCCACGCGAGTGGGTGGACGATTCCGAGCCAGATCGAAACGAGCCCCAGCCGTCGCTCGTCGGCGAGGATCTGCCCCGTACCGTAGACCCACTGGGCGAACGGCGCGAGCCCGAAGTACACCAGCGCGGCCGGCGCGTGCAGATCGGTGCCGAGGTAGAACTCGGTGTGGCCGATGAAGAAGACGCCAACGCCGACCAGCCCGACGGTCGCGATCCAGAGGACGACGCCGAGGCGCTCGAGTCCGCTTCGACTCGCGACCCAAAGCCGCCAGGCGAAGGGGATCCCGAGCAGCCCGCCGAGGATCAGTCCGCCGTTGAACAGACGGAACGTCCGGGCCTCGTAGCGACCCATATCCGAGAGCGCTCGGCCGCGCCAGGTGAACGTCTCCGGCGCGGCGAGCAGCGTCGCGAGGAGGATTGCACCGAGCGCGACGACCGGAGCAGCGAGCCCACACGCCGTCGCGACCTGTCGCCAGTTCCTGCCGGTCATTATCTGAAAGTGGATACTCTCGGTCATCAACCCGTTCATCGAGCGCTATCGCTCGCACGTCGCCCTCGAGGCGCTGGCTCGAGGAGACTGGGGCAGAACACGGACGTAGGGGGAGCGACTTGCCCGACGGCAATCAGTCGGCGGCGACCTGCGTGGTCCCGTCGCGCTGGCCGGCCGGGAACCACGCGAGTTCGTGGTCGGCGGTGACGCGGACGGCGACGCGCTCGTCGAGGTCGATCCGGTCGGAGTGGTTGTGCATGCACTCGATGGTCTCGCCGGAATCGAGTTCGACGCGGTAGAGAACGGTGGGACCGAGATAGCGGCGATAGACCACGGAGCCGTTGGCCTCCTTGCCGTTCGCCGGGAAGGCCGTTACGTCGTCGGGGCGGACGAGCAGGTCGATGTTGGTCCCGTCGTACTGGTGGGCGAGGCCGTTGACGTCGTCGCGGAGGACGCGGCCGAGCGCGGTGTCGACGCTATCGCCGTGAACCTCCGCCGAGAGGAAGCTGGCGTGACCGAGAAAGCCCGCGACGAAGCGAGATTCGGGCTGCTGAAAGACCTGCTGGGGCGTGTCGATCTGCTCGATGTCGCCTTCGTTCATCACGGCGACGCGATCGGAGATCGACAGCGCCTCCTCCTGATCGTGGGTGACGGAGACCGCGGTGACGCCCGCTTCCTTGATGATTCGGCGGACTTCCTCGCGCATCTCGACGCGCAGATCGACGTCTAAGTTCGAGAAGGGTTCGTCGAGCAACAGCATCTCCGGCTCGGGGGCGAGCGAACGGGCGAGCGCGATCCGCTGTTGTTGCCCGCCGGAGAGCTCTTCTGGATAGCTATCGCCCTGATCCTCGAGCCCGACGAGTTCGAGCAGTTCGTCGACCCGATGGTCGCGTTCCTCGTCGGCCCACTCCTGTAAGCCGAAGGCGACGTTCTCGCGGGCGGTCAGGTGTGGAAAGAGGGCGAACTCTTGAAAGACGACGCCGACGCCCCGTTCCTCCGGCGGAACGAATCGGCCGTCGCCCGCGACGGCGTCGTCTCGGAGTCTGATCTGGCCGCCGTTCGGTTTCTCGAGTCCGGCGATCAGGCGCAGCGTCGTCGTCTTGCCACAGCCAGAGGGGCCGAGTAACGTGAGAATCTCGCCGTCACAGACCGACAGCGAGAGGTCTGGGATGACCTCTTCGGTGCCGTACCGTTTGGCGACGCTCTCGAGTTCGAGTACCACGTTCTCCGCGTTTGGCTCCGATGGTTGTTCCTCGGCCGCCGTCGTGAGTAGTTGTCCGTTCCCCATCGATCGACCCTCCGGCGTCTGCCGGCGTTCGTTTGGTTTAGGCGTCCCTAAAACACTTATAGCTACCGGTCGGTTCCAGCGGAGTGGGAAGACCGATCGCCGGGTGGACGGTCGATGCCCAAGCGGTGGTCGAACGCGGCCTACAGTTCGACGCCGCTGGGGATCAGACTGTGCTGGCGAAGCAGGTTCCCCTCGTCGTCGTAGACCAGAAACGTCCGTTTGTCGTAGGTAACGTGGTGCTCGCCGTCGAGGGTGATTTCGACTTCATAGCGGCCCTCGTCCTCGGTGGCGTCCTCGCCGTAGCCACGGGCGGCCCGAATAAAGGTGAGGACGTCGTCGGCCGCCTCGTTGAGTTCGAGAATGAACTCGCCGGTGACCCGGTTCGTGACGCTAACGACACCCGCGGCGTCGCTGCCTAGCGGTTCCTGGAGTCGAAGCGCAACGTCCGTTTCGCTCGCTTCGAGAACGTCTCCGTCGGAGCCGGTAAGGCGCTCGCGGAGCATCGTCGCCGGGCCGGTAAAGTTAATCGATACCGAGGGTTTGCTCGGTTCGCCGTCGGTCTCGACCCAGTCGACATTGCAGACATCTAGTGTGAAATGCTCGCGCCTCATTCCGTACTCGAGGGTTCGCACTCATACCGTATCAACGTGACGCACCCCGCGGCGGTATTCGTCCAGTTTGCATACCAGTTCGTGACTGATCGTTCGGCCATCTCACTTATCAGGGTTCGCGCCCGACTTGCCAGCGACCCGCCACTCTGCGAGTCGACCGTTCACGTAACCGCCGAACGCTGCATCGCTCGCGGGGCAACACCACAGATGGAAGATCAGACCGACCCAGCCGCGACCGACCGCGCAGATTCCGACGGCGACGACGGCCGTCCCGAGTCGACCCTCGAGACGGCCCGCCGGACGGTCCGTCGCGTCCTCGAGACGCTCCGAGGGTCGGAGATCGACGTTTCCAACTACGACCCGACAGTTCACGGCCCGTTGCTCGAGTTCGACGGGATCGACGGTCTCGAGGAGGTCGACCGATACTGGGTGAACGCGCCCTTCTCGTTCGTCACGATCGGCCACGATCCGGAGACGAACCAGTACCGGTACCACACCGTCGAGCCGACGCTTCGCGAGGACGAGCGGGTGTTACTCGAGACGCTGTTCGAGGATATTCGCGATCCCCTCCTGTACCGCGAGGACGAGGCTACCGACGTCGAGTCGCTCCTGCGGGAGACGGTCCACGAGTACCTCGAGCGCTACGGCGCGGACGTCGAGATGACGACGTTCTATCGACTCTTCTACTACGTCCACCGGAACTTCCGGGGCTACGGCCGCCTCGATCCGATCGTGCACGACCCCCACGTCGAGGACATCTCCTGTGACGGCTACGAGCTGCCGATCTTCGTCTACCACGACGAGTACACCGACATCGAGACGAACGTCTCCTTCGCGAAGGACGACCTCGACGGCTTCGTCGTCCGACTCGCTCAGCACTCGGGCCGGCACATCTCCATCGGGGACCCGATGGTCGAGACGACCCTGCCCGATGGCTCTCGCGCGGAACTCGCCCTCGGCGAGGAGGTCACTCCGCGCGGCTCGGCCTTTACCGTCCGCAAGTACGCCGACGAGCCGTTCACACCGGTCGACCTGCTCGAGTACGGCACGTTCAGCGTCGAGCAGATGGCCTACCTCTGGCTGGCGATCGAGCACAACAAGAGCCTGGTCTTCGCGGGCGGCACCGCGTCGGGGAAGACGACCAGCATGAACGCCATCTCGATGTTCATCCCGCCGCGCGCGAAGGTGTTAACCATCGAGGACACCCGCGAGCTGCAGCTGTACCACGACAACTGGCTCTCCTCGGTCACCCGCGAGCGCATCCACGAGGGGACGGACGTCACGATGTACGACCTGCTGCGCTCCGCGTTGCGCCACCGTCCCGAGTACATCGTCGTCGGCGAGGTCCGCGGGGAGGAAGCCATGACGCTCTTTCAGGCGATGAACACCGGCCACACGACCTACTCGACGATGCACGCCGACTCGGTTCAGACGGCGATCAACCGCTTAGAGAACGAGCCGATCAACGTCCCCCGGCCGATGGTCCAGAGCCTCGATATTCTCTCGGTTCAGACACTCACCCGCCTCGAGGACGGCCGCGTCCGGCGGAACAAGGTGCTCGCCGAAATCGAGGGAATCGACCAGCGCACGGGTGAACTCGACTACTCGACCGCGTTCACCTGGGACGGCAACACCGACAGCTTCCGCTCCAGCGGGAGCCAGGTGCTCGAGGCCGTTCGCGACGACCGCGGCTGGAGCCAGGCGGAACTGCTGGCCGAACTCGAGAACCGCGAGCGCGTTCTCGAGTACCTGCAGGCGAATGGGATCTCCGACTACCGGCGCTTTACCGCGCTGGTCAACGAGTACTACGCGGATTCGGCGGGCATTCTCGAGACGATCGCGGACGCCAGCGACGATGACGCTACCGACTCGGACGGCGGTGGTGACGTGGGCGTCTCGTTTGCCGAGAGCGGCGCGGACGGCACCGGGAACGATGCGAACCGCACCAAGGACGGTGCGGGGGGCGGGGACGAGCGTCGAAACGGTCGCGAGCACACGCACGTTGACGGGAGCGATCACGGCTAACGCACGTCATGTCAGTTTCAAACTTCCTCCCGTTGCTCATCGCCCTCTGCTGTTTTTCGCTCGTAGCGGCCGCCAGGTACTCGAGTCGAGTCGACCGCGCGCTCACCCGCACATCGATTCGGCTTTTCGGCGACTACGTCGACGAGTTCCGCAGCGAACATCCCCGGAGGCAGTCGGCGCTCCGGGCCGCGCAGTTCCCGGTAACGTACCGCGAGTACGGTGCGACGACCCTGCTGTACACCGGGCTGTTCGCGATCCTCGGCTCGGTGCTCGGCATCTACGTCATCTGGGGCGTGTTGCTCGTGCTCTCGATCGATCCCGCGACGTTGCGCGAGGCGCTTCCGGGGGCCCTCGAGTTCCTCGCGAACCTCGGCGGCGTTCCGGCGCTGGCGCCCCTCGAACTGTTCGGCCTGCTGTTCGCCTCCTGTCTCACCCTCGGTGCGATCACGGGCGGCGTCGCGTACTGGCTGCGCTGGTGGTATCCCGGCTACGTCGCCGACAACCGCGCTCGCCGAATCGAGGCGGCGCTCCCCTCGACGGTCGCGTTCGTCTACGCGCTCTCGCGGAGCGGGATGGCGTTCCCGAAGGTGATTCGGATCGTCGCCGCACAGGAGGACACCTACGGCGAGGCCGCCGCGGAGTTCGAGGTCGCGGTGCGCAACATGGACACCTTCGGAATGGACGTCGTCACGGCGCTGCAGACGATGGGGCGTCGGTCCCCGAGTCCGCAGTTCGCCGAGTTCTCGCAGAACCTCGTCAGCGTCCTCCAGAGCGGCCACAGCCTCTCGGCGTTTCTCGAGCGCCAGTATCACGACTACCAGGAGGAAGCCGAATCCCAGCAGGAGCGTACCCTCGACCTGTTAGCGACGCTCGCCGAGGCCTACGTGACGGTGCTCGTCGCCGGGCCCCTCTTTCTCATCACGATTCTCGTCGTTATCGGCATCGCCGTCGGCGACACGCTCGATCCGCTGCAGGCGCTCGTCTACCTGATCCTCCCCTTCGGCAACCTCGCGTTCGTGATCTATCTGAGCGTGGTCACCGACAAGATCACGCCCGGAACGGCGGCCGACGGCCCGGTGGGCGCTGCTGAGAGCATCTCCGGCGCGGATGCGGCTACTCGCGCCCCCCTCGCTGACGGTGGGAAGCCAGCCGCGACGGGAGCGACCGTCATCTCGAGCACGCACCCGAACGTCGAGCGCGTTCGCTACTACCGACGGATCGAGGGGCTCCGCGAACGATTCGGCAACCCGACGCGGGCGCTCCTCGAGCGCCCGTCTCTGTCGCTGGCGATCACCGTGCCGATCGCCCTCGCGGGAATCGGCTGGCAGCTTCCGGGAGCGCTCGACGGGGGGTTCGACGTCGCGGCGATCGACGACGCCGTCGCACTCGGGCTGTTACTCGTCGTCTCGGTGTTCGCGATCTGTTACGAGGGCCATCGGCGCCGGATCGACGCCATCGAGGCGGCGATCCCCGACCTGCTCGATCGACTCGCGAGCGTCAACGAGGCGGGGATGCCGCTGGTCTCCGCGTTCGACCACGTCCGCGGCTCGGATCTCGGCCCGCTCGGGGTCGAACTCGACCGCGTCTGGGCGGACGTCCAGTGGGGGGCCGACTTACAGACCGCCCTCGGCCGGTTCGAGACGCGAGTGCGCACGCGGTCGACCTCCCGGGTCGTCACCCTGCTCACCGAGGCGATGAACGCCAGCGGAACCCTCTCGACCGTCCTCCGGATCGCGGCGCGACAGGCCGCGGCCGACCGACGCCTCGAGCGCGAGCGCCGGGAGCGGATGGTCGAGTACCTGATCGTCGTCTACGTCTCGTTTCTCGTCTTCCTGTTCATCATCACCGTCCTCGCGGCGTACCTCCTGCCGAATCTGCCGACGGGAGGCGCCGATATCGCGACCGATACCGCCGGGAGTGCCGCCGTCGACGGACTCGGTGGCTTCTCGGAGGGCGAGGGTCTGGCTTACGGTACGCTGTTCTATCACGCGACGCTCATTCAGGGGCTGCTCTCCGGACTGATCGCCGGGCAGTTGAGCACGGGCGACGTTCGCGGCGGCGCGAAACACGCGGCCGTCATGATCGGGCTGACGATCCTCCTCTTCGCGATCATCGTCTGAGCCGGTTGCGAACGCTTTTTGCACGTTCCCCGAGGAGAGCCGACGATGGCCGACCAGCAGGACCGACCCGACGCGCGCGACGTGGACCGCCGGGTCGCCGTCCGCGACACCTACGACCGGATCGCCACGCACTTCGCCTCGACCAGGGAGTACGCCTGGCCCGAAGTGGAGTCGTTCGTCGAGACGCACGCGGGCGCGGCGGGGACGGACTCGAACGAGGACGCCGTCGGTTTGGACCTCGGCTGTGGCAACTGTCGCCACGCCGAACTGTTGGCTCCACACTGCGAGCGCGTCGTCGGTCTCGACGTCAGCCGCGGACTGCTCGAGACGGGCCGCGAGCGCGCGGCCGAGCGCGGATTCGACGTCGCGCTCTGTCAGGGCGACGCCGCACGGCTGCCGCTTTCGTCCGATTCCATTGATATCGCCGTCTACGTCGCGACGTTGCACCACCTTCCGACCCGACGAGCGCGTCGGGATAGCCTCGACGAACTCGCGCGCGTGCTCGACCCCGACGGTCGCGCGGTCCTCAGCGCGTGGTCGACCGCCCACGAGACGTTCGACGAAACCGAGGGCTTCGATACGACCGTCGATTGGACGCTGCCGGGCGGAGAGACCGTCGATCGGTTCTACCACATCTACGCTCCCGACGAGTTCGAGGCCGAACTCGCGGCGAGCGCGCTCGAGGTGGTCGACTGGGAGGTCTCGAGCGGGAACTGCTACGCGACGGTGGCTGGCTCTGGGGCGGAATCCGAGTTCTGACCAGGGAGTTCGCACCGCTCGCGATCGGGCGCGTATAAGTGGCCGACTCGAGCGGGTTGACCGAAAACGGAAGGGCCTTAAACACCGAGCCAGAATCGAAGAATGCGCGCGGGTGGTCTAGTGGCAGGACCTGAGCCTTCCAAGCTCATGGCCCGGGTTCAAGTCCCGGTCCGCGCACTTTTCGAGGAACGGACGTGACGAGAAAATGCGCGAGAGGGATTTGAAGCACGCGAGTCGCAGCGTCCGAACGAAGTGAGGACGACCGTCTCGCAGTCGGGTTCAAGTCCCGGTCCGCGCATTTCTGTCGCGAGCAAACTCGCGAGCGACAGCAATCGTACGAGGGGCTTGAAGTAGAGAAGTCGCAGCGCGTGAGCGAAGCGAACGCGACCGTCTTCGCGTGGTTCAAGTCCCGGTCCGCGCACACGCAACTCCGTTATCGCGGATATTCCGACCGAGAACCGGCACATGAGCTGGTACACGATCCGCCACTCTGTCGGGACCTACATGACTCGAGAAGAGGACCTGGCCGCTGCACAGGCACAGCTTCGCCACAAGAGCCCTGAGACGACCATGCGGTACGATCAGGCTCCGGTCGAAAATCGCCGAGGCCGCTCAACAATGTGACTATTGAGCGTCCACGTACTTGGTTCGTGCATACAGAGTATAGTCTATTACTTGGCCAAGAGGCATACCACTACTTGGTATAATGAGTGTTACAGAGTAACCACGAATTACTCTCTTACCAGCAGGTTTGGAAATCGTCGTGTGAGTGAACCATACCCTTTTTGACCTACTACTGTCTCGGGACAATCCATGACCGACGCTGCCGAGTTCGTTGATATTCTCTACGGGATCTCGGAACGGATCAACGAGGAGATGAGCGAGAAAGACGTCGAAAACGCCTATCTCAACGAAGGATTTTACAACGATCTCGGCTACCGGGGAGCTGGCTACGATCTCCGTAGCGAGTGGTCTCTTCCTGATAACCGACGCCCGGACTACGTCACGCTCGACGAGAACGAGTCAGTTACAGCTGTCTACGAGTTCAAGACATCGGGCGAGGATCTTGACTCACACACTGATCAGCTGTTCCACTACGTCGATGTGCTGAAAGCGGATTACGGTGTATTAACAAACGGAGAGGAATTCCACTTGTATCGACGGGACGGGAGCGGGCCACTTCTCGAACTAACCCTTGCCGACGCGACCGAGGCCCACGCTCGAGATTTAATCGCTGCGCTCGAGAAACCGGACTGGGATATTACGAACCCCGAGAGCGTCAACGACTATCTGACTGGTCTCGATCCGGTTGGACTCGACAGCGAACTGGGTCAAGAGCACTTCTTCGATACCTTCCGGTTGGAAGAGGGGAGTCCCTTCGCCGACCTCGTCGTCGCTTCGATGGATCTGCTCGAGGAGCTACGCGACGGGCAGGAAGCCAAGTTCGTGAAAGGCGCGTACGACTTCTGGGATGCCAGCTACGCCAGCGAACCGGACGAAGTCCCCGATTCGTGGGACACGTTCGTCGATGGTAACGGCGATCTCAAGGACTTCATGTTCTGCCTCGAGAGCGGGCACGCCCTTCTAGCCCGGTTACTGCTCGCCAAGGCGACGGAGGATCACGACTTCTTCCCGGATGATCGCGGTCTCCGACGCTACTTTGACGAGTTGCAGGGCTTCAGTGACGAGATCAACCTCGACGCCTATCCCGTCGCAGCGAACGGGCTGATGGAAGATATGCACCAGCAGCTCGTGGAGAGCCTCTTCGAGGACGACATCTTCATCTGGTGGACGGACGGCTACCAGGAGGAGACGTCTCGGCTCCACGCCAACCCGTACAATCGTTTCCGCGACGTTGCCCAGGAAGGCAGTAACATCACTCGAGTCAGTCCTGCGACCAAGGAGCGGTTCAGCCGTGCAATTGCTCACGTCTTCTTCTCGGTGTTGAAGTTCGATTTCGCCGCTATCGAAGGCGACCCGCTGGGCGATCTGTACCAGCGCTATTTCGACCCAGAGACGCGCAAGGCACTCGGGGAGTTCTACACCCCACAGCCGGTGATCGAGTACATCATGGACGGCGTGGGGTACGACGTCGGTGTCTCGAACGAGCGACTGATCGATCCCTCGTGTGGGTCGGGGACCTTCTTGGTGGAAGCCGTGAATCGGTATCTCGAGGACGTCCGTCGCTACGAGGACGATCCCGATTGGGAAGAGCATCTAACGGAGCTATGTACTCGACCCCGTATCGTCGGTCTCGACATTCACCCCTTCGCAGTCCTGATGGCACAGATTCGGTTCATGGTCGCGATCCTGCCTGAATATCGTAATGCCAAACGTCAGAACTCTTCGTTTACGATCCGCCGGCTTCCGATCTTCCGTACGGACACGCTGCGGAACGAGCGTGAACTGACGGGCACCGATCTCGGTGACGACGGAAGCAAGCAGATGACGTTCGAGGCACTGACCGAGGACGAGCAGGACGTTTTGGTCCCTGTTCCGCTCCCCGTTGAGGTTGATAACGAGGACGTCCCCGAAACAGAGCGTGACGGAGACTTCTTGCTCCAACGAGTTCGGATGCCTAAGTTCGATACGATCCGTTTGGAAGCAGGAGTCCCCAATTTCGGAGAGTACTTCGCTGCGCTTCAGGGTGTCCTCGACGTGGTAAAGTACCACATGACCGAAAGCCTGTGGGAATACCACGGTGGTCTCGAGGAAGGGGTCAATCGTTACACCTCACAGGAGTACGAGGGTATTGAGGAGTTTTTTGAACCGTATGTAGACAACATCCTCGAGACAGTGCAGTATCTCCGGGAGGAGCATGGAGACGGGCGGCTGTTCAAAATGTTCGAGGACAGCGTTCTCGCACTCGTCGTGAAGAACTACATGGAGTACGAGTACGTCGTCGGAAACCCGCCATACGTTCGTATCCAATATCTCCCCGACGATCAGAAGGAGTACCTCGATACGCTCTACGATTCCGCGACCGGGAATTACGATCTCTACTGCCCCTTCTATGAACGTGGCTTAAACTGGTTGACAGAGGGAACTGGGAAGCTTGGGTATATTACGCCGAATCAGTTTATGGTCACCGATTACGGCGAGGGTCTTCGAGAAGTCATCTTAGAACGATCACAGATCAACGAAGTTTACGACTTCCGCGATTCGGGCGTTTTCGAGGACGCGACGAACTATCCTGCAATTCTCATTCTCGAAGACGAATCAGACGAGTCGGCTCGAGAAGAAAACGATGTTCGCTGTGTCCGAGTAAAAGCAAACGTAGACGACGACAGTGGCCGTGAATTAGATGAAGCAATCATCAAGTCTGTCCGCGATCATCGGAGAGACCCAGGCTACAGTGATGATTATATCGATGTATTCGATTTTCCCCAGAAAGAGCTTGACGATGGCTACTGGGCACTCATGCCACCGGAGGAGTTACAAGTATTCAACAAGTTAGAGGACAAATGCGACAAGAAAGTTGAAGATATTACTGATGCAGTGTTCCAAGGTATCCGAACCAGCTCAAACAAGGTGTATATTGTCGATGTACTTGATGCAGACAGGGTTGAATCGAGCGATGAAGGAGAAACGGTCACTGTTGCACCCATTGGTGGATCTGGCGAGTTTGAAATCGAGACCGATCTTTTGCGCCCGTTCCTACAGGGTGACGAAGTAACTCGTTGGCGAGGAGATTGGTCTGGGTTACACGTTGTCCACCCCTACTATGCTGAAGAGGTAAACGGAGAACTCAAATCGGGGTTGTATTCGCAAGAACACCTTCAAGAAAATCTTCCGAAAACATGGGACTTCTTCTTAGCCCACAAGGAAACGCTTGAGAGTCGTGAAGGTGGGCGTAAAGAAGGCGAGGAAGATTGGTACGGATACATCTATCCCAAGAACTTAGGTAAATTTGAGGTCCCTAAGATCATCCAAGCCCATATCTCTGAACACGCCGCGTTCATGATCGATGAGCAGGGCACATGGTATTTCACAACCGCCTATGGCACTCTTCTGACCTCTGAATATCGTGACTTAACAGAAGAGATCGCGTGTGAACTCAATTCGAAGGCTCTTGACTATTATTTCAAGCATATTACAACAGTCAAGGCAGGAGGATACTATGAATATCGTTCACAATATGTTGAAAAACTCCCATGCGTGACAAACGGAACGGAAGATCAATTTACTACATTACGAGAGACAGCCAGCGAGATCACTAATGTGATTGATTTGGAAAGCAAGACGGAAAGGTTCCCTGAGGCATATCTGGGAGACTTCGATGGGGAACTCGAGTATATCGACTATGAGTGGCAGACTCGACGGTATCCCGTGAACGCCAGCGTAGACGAAATTGATGACGACCGCTTCGCTGTGACCGCAGGAAGGTCTGACGAGATCACTGATCCTCGGATGGAAGCCTCTACGAAGGATGTGCGAGAGCAGCGAGCGAAGTATGTTCACGCCGCAGTAGATGGTCGTAAGGTGAAGAAAGGCGAAGAGACTTCGATACCGATCCCGCGTGACGATGACGACGTACTGGCGCTTCTTGACCGATGGGAGACGGACAAGCAGACCGTGGAGGAAACGAATATCGAAGAACTCGAGGCAGAGATAGACGGGACAGTGTATGATCTCTTCGATCTTACCGATGAGGAGCGCAAAGTGATCGAGGACTACTTGGAAGTGTTCTAATACGCAGTATCAGCGGAACACGACGAGTTATCGAAGCTCGTTCAGACACAATTCTTCGATCGATGTCTCGTATATTGGCACCACTCCGAGCCGGCTATAGAACTCATCAATGAGTTGGAGAACGGATTGGGCAGCCCACTCTGCATAGCCGTGACTGAAAAACTCGAAGAGAGGAGCGTTACTGTACGGGTTCTTTGCCGCTTTTCCCTGTAGAGCGCCCTGAAGGCTCTGATACTCACCGTAGGTAGGTGTATCTCCGATCTCTGCCTGAGTGGTTACGTACTCCGGCTTTGCGTGGATGGCCTGGTTCCGAAGCTTCGTGACGATACTGGCGTTCTGGTACGGGTTCTGGTGTCTGGTGAACACTGGCGAACCCGAGAACTCGAGGATCTTGTCGTACTTCTTGGGAACCTTTGCATAGATGAAGCTACAGTCCTTCTCGTCGTAGATCGATTTGTACTCACTTCGAATGTTACTCTGTACTTGTTCTACGTCGAACTCGTATCGCTTCATAGCCGGCGTTCCTTGCTCTATATCGAAGATGACGGTGTTTGCTACTGACTCGAGCAGAGCAGCTGAGGAGATGATACACCCTGCTGATTTAGCGGTGTATTCCATCTTCACTGGTTCGGACGGCTTCTCGCTCTGATCCGCTTCGATCTGTTCGACGTCACGGAGTAAGCTATCCATCAAGTACAGCGGCCACTTCCAAACAGTGGTCCGAACGTGTACATCGACGCTGTCATCAACGGCGACCATAGGTAGTGATTGATCCGTAACCTGTTAGTGGCTCGGTCTGGCTCAAGAAGGTAGCCTACATCACACTGCATCTATTCCTTGCCAGCAGTCATTCACTGAGTACAATTAAGACAGTAAGAGGGAAGACAGCCTTCTCGATCGGGTGATTGTAGAACATCATTGCTCAGTGATGAGAGTCACTGGTTGACCTACTCATGTCGCTCTACACAGCGTACAATAGACCACCGAATTTCATCTGACGAGCCTTCTCGGCCTAAATAGCACACTCGGTATAGTTGAAGCGTGAAATCAACTGACCTCACGTAAGCCAGCGGCTCACGTCGTGGGTCTTTATAATTGTAGATCAATAGTACTGAGCTGGGAACCACGAAAACACGCCAAATTGCGCCGTGAAGGCATCTAGGGCACGAAATCGGCGTCACAGCGGCCTGCTGCCTTCCAAGCTCATGGCCCGGTTCAAGTCCCGGTCCGCACATTGTTTCCGAATCCAGCGGATTCGGAAGCCAGCAAATCATCGATTTGCGTTGCTGTCGCGAGCAAACTCGCGAGCGACAGCAATCGCACGACGGATTCGAAGTCCGAAAGACCTACGCTCAGGAGTGAAGCCTCACTCGGCACTCTCGAGAACGGCCCGCTCGAGCGCCGCAACCTGTCGCGTGTCGTCGACCCAAAAGCCGTCGAACACGCCGGGATCGGTTTCGGTCGCCAAGAGGGCGCTGTTCCAGAGTTCGTCGCCGTCGCCGTCGAAGACGAGAAACCAGCACGACCCGATCTCGTCGCCCGAGTCGGGGTGGATCGTGACGCCCGGGATCGACGGCTGGTCCCACTCGTCGTCGATGTAGACGTGGATCTCGAGGGCCGACTCGGCGGCGAGGCGATTGTATACCGGGACCATCTTCTCGAGCGCGTCGGCGCGCTGAAAGCCGACTCGGAGGGTGCCGCTGCCGACCCGCCACGCGCGGTTTTCGATCTCGCGACTGACCGCGAGCAGCCGTCGGCGGTCGAGATCGTGCCACACCGTCGACTCGAAGATATCGATCACGCGGCGGTAGGTCGTCTCGTCTACGCGCTCGTCCCACGGGTCGTAGACCGGCGGCTCGAGGAACTCCCGGACGGCGTCGAGACCGACCGCCGCGACGAACTCCGCGTCCTCGCGAACGACGAGGAAGGCCTGGCTAGCCGCCGTCACGCTCGGAAGGGTCCGGTGTTCGACGTCCTCGACGCCGATTTCCGCCTCGAGTCGGTCGACGACCGCCGGTCGCGGTGGCGGCGCGTAGACGACGATCGACCGATTCGGTCGGGTGTATCGGTCGACGTAGGCGGAGAGTGACATCTGAGAGTTCGTGTGTCGGTAACCGTCGAGTGGGTTCCAGTCTCACATACCGGTTTCGGCCTCGCAGGCTCGAGCGACCATGCCGAGAACCGGTTCGGGACAGGGATCCAGTGAGAGGGTTTCCGCCTCCGCATCGTGTCGTACCACGCCGGTTTCGACGAGTCGCGGCACGTGGGTGTGGACGAGGTTCGAATACTGGTTGGTCCGACACTGTGGTTCGACGATTCCGCCGTCGGTCGCGTGGATCCAACCGGTGACGACGTCGCCGACTTCCGACAGCGAGGCCGTCTCGTGCTCGAGCAGGAAGTAACAGACGTAGCGACGCGTCCGGTTTCGAAGCGCCAGAAACGCGTCGTCGAGCACGTCCGGGCTCGTTTCCGGCCCGGTCGACGGCAGCCGTGGTGGATCCATCCTCGTCGCTAGTAGTACCGATAGCGACGGGAATCTTTCGCCTTCAATCGCCGGTCACGATCGATCCCTGGGTTACGATAGCCGATCGCCGGCGTATCAGTCCTCGAGCGGCCGGTCGGAGGACCGACCGTGCAAATCGACGGTCGCGGCGAAGACCGCGCCGAGGACGGTTCCGAACAGGAGGTGCCCGACGAGGCTCTCGATCGCGGCCGTCGGAAAGTCGCCGACTGCGCCGCCACCGCCCGCGGCGTCGGCCCAGACGGGGAGGACGAGGAGCGGGAGTATCGCCCAGACTGCGAGTCCGAAGACGAACCCCGCGCCGACGATCCGGGCCATCGCGCCGACCCCGGAGACGGCGTCCGTTTCGACGTCCGTCAACAGAATGCCGAGGATCGGATCACGAGTGACGAGGAGGCCGAACACCAGCCCGAGACCGATCCCGTGAACGACGTGGACTCCCCAACCGACGAGTCCGACGGGCTCGAGCCCGTAAATCGAGGGGATCGCGACCTCGACGATCGCGGGGTCGAGAACCCACATAAGGACCCCGAACGCGGCGGCACCGATCGCGCCGCCGAGTGCGCCACCGACTAACCAGCCGCTGGCCCCGCTAATACCAAACGCCGTCGCGTTATCGGACTCGGTACTCATACCCCCGGGTACCACGAGCGTCTGCAAAAGGGTTCGACTGGCAACTACAACCTCCGCGGCACCACCTCGATCACGGCCGGGGAATTCGGGTGGGTCGAGCCGTCGGCCGCCGCGTTTCACTCGCGGTCGTCGCCTCGAGTACCGAGACGACGGTCGCTCGAGCGCGGGTCGATACCCTCGATCTTAGTGTGTTGCGCGCGAACGGTCACAGTGTGGAGTACGAACTACTCGGCTGGCCGCCCGACGGTCCCAAACTCCGACTCGACTACGAGCGCTTCAGCTACGCCGGGAAGTTCGTCATGACGAACACCGGGAAAGCCGTGGCTCGGGATTCGAGTGCCGCTCTCGACGAGACCGCCACGGCTGCCGAAATCGACGACTCCGTCGTCGAGACGCCGATCGTCGCGGCCGTCGCGTTCAACGAGGATCGTACCGACGACGGGACTCTCTGGCTGCGCTACGTGACCGTCGAGCGCGACCGGCGCGGCGAGGGAATCGGTCCGGAACTCCTCGCGCTCGTCCGCGACCGCGCCAGAGAGCGCGGCTACGAGCGACTCCGGATCGCGGTCAACAACCCATTCGCCTACGAGGCGCTCTACCGAACCGGCTTCGCGTATACGGGCGAGACCACGGGCATCGCCGAACTGGTGCTCGAGTACCCAGTCGCGATCGACGGCTCGAGCGAGTTCGAACGGTATCAGGCCGGTCTCGAGGAGTTCCGAAACCGCGATCTCAGCGACGAAGAAGAGCAGTTTCTCGGCTCCCAGCGTGACAGTGAGCCACCCGGCCTCGAGTTCCGCGGCTAAGCGCAGTTCGACCGACCGTTGGCGCGCATCGGCGCGGTGAGCGAGACGCGAGGCGCGCCGAAACTCGCGAGGGACAAGCGAACGGCCCGTGGCCGTGAGCGTTAGCGCGGAACCTTCGGTTCCGCGAACCATCCAAACGGGCAGTGCGCGGCGTCCTCAGAAGTGCGTAGCACTTCTGGTGGGCTGCGAGAATCGCTTTGCGATTCTCGAACGCAACGCGCCGCGACTGTCGGGACGGACGCGGACCCACAGGGTCCGCGAGCAGTCGAACGGGTGCGACGCACCCGTGAGACGACGGCGGAGCCGTCCCGCAGCGCCCGTAAGGAGAAGTCGGTTGGGGAGGACGTGGCACCCACCGTTGCCACGATCGCTTTCTCCGGGCGGCAACCTCCCGCCAGGTCGGTCTCGAGGAGCGACGACTGGAAGCCAATGATACAAATCCCAGTCCTCCCAAGACACCCCTAATGGGTAACGCTGCACTTCGTGATATCGCCGTCATCGAGGAGATTCCCTTCGACGATATCGAGGGTGTCGTCGCCGTCGACGCGCACAACTGGCTCTACCGGTACCTGACGACGACGGTCAAGTGGACGAACAGCGGGAAGTACACCACGAGCGACGGGACGGAGGTCGCGAACCTCATCGGCATCGTCCAGGGCTTGCCCAAGTTCTTCGAGAACGATATCGTCCCGGTGATGGTGTTCGACGGCGGCCCCTCGGAGCTCAAAGACGACGAGATCGAGTCGCGTCGCGAACAGCGCCGAACGTACGAGGAGCAACTCGAGACCGCCCGCGAGGAGGGCGACCAGGTCGCGATCGCCCAACTCGAGTCCCGCACCCAGCGGCTGACGCCGACGATCCAGGAGACCAGTCGCGAACTCCTCCGACTGCTCGACGTGCCGATCGTCGAAGCCCCTGCGGAGGGCGAGGCCCAGGCGGCCCACATGGTCAAACGGGGCGACGCCGACTACGTCGGCTCGGAGGACTACGACGCCCTGCTCTTCGGCTCGCCGCTCACGCTGCGTCAACTCACGAGCAAGGGGGATCCGGAGCTGATGGATCTCGAGGCCACGCTCGCCCACCACGAGCTGACCCTCGAGCAGCTCATCGACGCGGCGATCCTCATCGGGACGGACTTCAACGAGGGCGTCTCGGGGATCGGTCCCAAGACGGCGATCAAGGCGATCACCGAGCACGGGGATCTCTGGAGCGTCCTCGAGGCCCGCGGGGCGCACGTCGAATATGGCGACCGCGTCCGACAGCTGTTTCGCGACCCGAACGTGACCGACGACTACGAGTTCGACACGTCGCTCGATCCGGACCTCGAGGCCGCAAAGGAGTACGTCTGTGAGGAATGGGCGGTCGACGCCGACGAAGTCGCCCGCGGCTTCGAGCGGATCGAGGAGGGTGTCACGCAGACCGGGCTCGATCGCTGGACCTAATTCCGGATCGGCCGAGTTCCACCCCGAACCACCGTTTTCCCTCCCCGATATTGTGATATGGATTGCGTAGTGGATCCAGTCGACCGATCGAAACGATCACCGGAGAAGATTGTAACGAGCGCAAATAGGGTAGGAAGCGGATAATAAATGCCGTCAACCGGATACGAGGCGACGGGTGAAGTTCCATGTCACAGCAACCAGATGGCGGCCGATCCCGTGGCGCTGATCGAGCGGCACAACCGGACGGTCGGAACCCGGTCAACCCCGGGATGTGGGTCGTATCGACCGTGATGCAGACCCTCGTTGCGATCGTCGGGCTCGTCGTCGTCCTGTTCGCGCTGGGGCAGGCTATCGGTACCGACTTGCTCGGCATGACCGCCCAGGCGCTCTCGACGCAGACCGGACAGTGGCTCGTGATTGCCGTCGTTGCGTTCATCGGAATGGGTGCAGCGATGCGAGCGATGCGCTTCACGCGAGCGTAGTGACTCGGTTCGGTCACTCGTGTGGACTCACCCATTTCTGACGCCACTACTCGAGGTGTGAGTGACGACCGACCCAATAGCGGCGTTCGGTCGAACCGGCCGGAGCGAGCCGACGCGCTGACCGCGCCCCTAGAACAGGTGCTTCTCTTCGTCGAGCAGCTTCGCGGGGCCGCCGACGTTCCAGACGGTGGTCGAGACGCCGCAGTCAGCAATCTCCTCCTCGACGCGTTCGGCGTGCTCGTCGGTGGTGTTGACGTAGACGCTCGCGCCGGTGTCCGTCGAGAAGTAGACCGGGATGTCCTCCTCCTCGCGGAGTTGGCGGACGCGGTTGAAGATCTCGAGGGTCGCGGGCTGCCAGTACACCCAGCCCGAGGGGCCGGTCATCGTGGTCGCGGCGAGCGAGAGCGAGTCGTGTTCGGCCATCTCGAAGGCGTTCTCGAAGTCGTTGTTCCGGAGGTAATCGCGCATCCTGGCGATCTGGCCGTGAATGTGGGCGTTTCGAGCCTGGAACATGTGGCTGTCGGCGGCCTCGTTGTGGGCGTCTTCGGTCTCCTTGTGGTACGGAACGAGTCCGACGATGATCTTGAGATTCTCGTGGAGATCAGTCGGAATCCGTCGGGAGCGACAGTCCTCGTCGTTCATCCCCGTGTGAAGCTGGGAGAAGGCGCCGGTGACGGCGCGCGCGGCCGAGGCCGACCCGACGCGGGCGATGGTCGAAATCTCCTGGCGCGAGGCGTCGAGTTCGGCCGCTTCGGCGAGTGCCATCGCGGCGGCCGCGAAACCGGACGAAGAGGAGCCGAGACCGACGTTCGAGGGAAAACTGTTCTCGCTCTCGAGACGGACGGGATAGACGGTGTGGGCAGCGTCGGACTTCGAGCGGGCCTTCTCGACGACGGCCGCTACTCGTTCGGCGGCCCGGCCGTGGAGTTCCTCGCCGTCGACGACGAACGTGTCCTCGTCGTAGTCCATCGAGAATTCGACCGTCGTGCGCGTGTGGCTCGGGGCCGTACAGAGGCTGATGCTGTCGTGGTACGGAAGCCGCTCGATATCGTCGCGCATTCCGTGATACTTGACCAACCCCTGAATCGGGTGGGCCATGGCGGTGGCTTTCATACCCAGATACGCGGATGACGCCCGCTTAAAGTTCACGGCATCCGATCGATCGTCGACAGATCGGGGCGGCTGCGTTATCGGGTGCGCTCCGCGACGGACCGACGCCACGCTTCGAGACGCTCGAGATCCGTTTCGAGCGCCTCGAGTCGGGCATCGACGTCGTCCGGCACCGATTCGTCGAGCGCCTCGAGATCCTCGCTCACGTCGCCGATCTGTGTCGACAGTTCGGACCGGAGCAACACCACTTCGCGCTCGAGTCGCGCTTTGAGGTCGTCGATTCGCTGCGATTGCTCGTCCGTTCGCGCGTCGAAAGCCGCTTCGTGGGCCTCGAGACGCGTCTCGAGTTCGTCTTTCGTCGCCTCCAGTTCTGTCCGGAGGCCGCTCACTTCGGAGCGACGATCGGTCTGCTGGGAATCGAGATCCGCGAGCCGACGGGAAACCTCGTCGAGCCGGGGCTCGAGCGTCGACTCGAGGCGACCGCGGAGGGCGTCGTCGGTCGCTCGCAGGTCCTCGATATCCGACCGTACCACGTCGAGGTCGTCCCGCGTGGCCTCGAGTTCGGCGTGCAGCTCCGCGAGTGTGGTGTCGGCGGCTTCGTCGTGTACGCTCCCGTCGGTACCGAGGTCGTCAGTCTCGGTCCCGTCGCCAGCGGGCGCGGAATCGTCGACCTCGAGCGCGCGACGCAGCGCCGATCGGTCGGCATCGGTTGCCTCGCTTCGGAGTTCGGACAGCAGCGACTCGAGTACGTCACCACCGTTTGGATTCGGTGGTTCGTCCGGCGGCATGGGATCGTTCTCTGATGGCATCGTCGTTGGGTCAGTCGCGCACGGATCGCTGCACGGCCCGGTGACGGACCGGTATCGAGTCGATCAGTGTCAATGCAATTGAACAGATTGTTATTTGAAATAATTTCTGTACAGTAATAATAGTGCCTGTCTCCCGGAGCACGCATCCATCGAGTCGAGTGGCGAGGAGGGCACCCCCTGGACCTCCGGGGAAGCCATCAAGAGAATTGGAACCGATGCGTTCGTATGGACGTTGGGCTCACCGTGGGAGACTCGCTCGAGCGACTGGAGACGACGATCGACGGATTCGATTTCGCCGAGCTATCGGTCGGCGAAGGAACCGATACCGACGAGATCGAGACGGACCGACTCGAGGATGCACTGACAGTCGCCGACGCCGATCTCTGCGTCCACCTCCCCTACCAGCAAGTGGTCGTGACGCCGGTTCCCGAAATCAACGACGCAATAGTCGACTATCTGACCCGACTCCTCTTGTGGGCCGGGTCGGTCGGTGCCGAAAAGGCGGTCCTTCACGGAACCGCTCGAAACCCACACGATACCGATCTTCGACCGGTTTTCGCCGAGCAGTTGCGCGCGATCGGGACGGCTGCAACCGACGCCGGCGTCGAACTCGTCCTCGAGAACGTCGGCCACCAGAAGCGCGGGTTACCGCTGACGGTCCTCGGCGATCTCGCGCGCGAGACGGCGACGGCCGTCTGTTTCGACGTCGGACACGCGTACATGGAAGACGGCGACGACGGCGTCGATCGATTCCTCTCGGGGTACGGTGATCTCGTCTCGCACCTGCACGTCCACGACGCACGCAGCCGCGGCGACACACACTTGCCGATCGGCGCCGGTGAGATCGATTACGACATCGTCGAGACGCAACTCGAGGGGTTCAACGGAACCGTGGCGGTCGAGGTCTTCACCGACGACGTCCCGTTACTGTGCGACAGCGCACGGCGCGTAACGGACGTGTTGGAGACCGATTCGTGACCGCGGCCGGTCGAGCCCGTCAGTCCTCATCTCGATGCAATACCGACGTGAACTATTGGTTCTCCGATCGTCTGCTCCGATATGACGACACACGTTCTGGTCCCACTCGACGGGTCGGATCTCGCGTGGCAGGCGCTGGAATACACGCTCGAGTGGTACGATAGCGAGCACGTGTCCGTGCTGTACGTCGTCGATCCAGCCGACGGTATCTACACGGGGCCCGAAGGCTGCTCACTACGAGGGAGGGTCGTTCGATCGGGCGCTCGAGCGTGGTGAAACCGTCTGTGACCGGGCCCGGAACCGCTTCGAGGATCACGACGAGACCACTGAAACCGATCTCGAGACGGCAGTCGAGACCGGACGGCCGGCGCGAACGATCGTCCGGTACGCAGAGGAACACGACGCCGATCAGATCGTCATGGGAAGCCACGGCCGAGGCGGTATGTCGCGACTCCTGCTCGGGAGCGTCGCGGAGACGGTCACTCGCCGAGCGTCGGTTCCGGTCACGATCGTCCGATAACGGCGGTGGTTACCCGTGTCTGCAGGAACGCACTGTTCGGTTCGCGATCGAACTCGTGACGAGTGCGTGGACGCCGCGTGGAGAACACACCGCTGGCCGAGACAACGGTAAGAGGGGTGAAGACCGATCGCCGAGAGCGAGAAGCGAGAGTCGTATTCGAACGGTGCGTTTCGCTGAACGGTCGCCGGCGTTGCCTGATAGTCTTTTGAGACGCCGCGGGGAAGGAACGATCGATGTCTCGTCAACTACTCGTTCCAGTCGACGGATCACCGATGTCCAGACGCGCACTCGAATACGCGTTCGAGGAGTATCCCGACGCACCGATCGTCGCGATTCACGTGCTCGATCCGATGGATCCGGGCTACAGTTCGGCAACCGAAGTCGACGTTCGGAACGAACCGCCACGCGGTTCCGAGGAGTGGTACGAGCGAGCGCGCGAGGAAGAGGAGCGAATCTTCGACGAGGTTCGCGAGGTAGCCGCCGAGTACGACGCGGCGGTGTCGACCGAGACCACGAACGGCGAACCCGCACGCGAGATCGTAGACTACGCCGACGAGAACGAGATCGGCGGCATCGTCATCGGTAGCCACGGCAGGACGGGCCCGACCCGGCTGTTGCTCGGGAGCGTCGCCGAAACGGTCGTCCGTCGATCACCGGTCACCGTCACCGTCGTGCGCGACGAGTCCGCTCGATAGTCGTCGAATCAGGGACAGGGTCACCGAACGACGGTGACCGGAACGTCCGCGCGCCTGACGACGAGTTCCGCGGTACTTCCGAGCCGTATGGGGACGCCGCTCCGTCCGCGGTTCCCCATGACGATCCCGTCGAAATCCCCGTCCGCGGCGTAGGCGACGATCGTCTGCGCCGGCGAACCGAACGCGGTGTCGGTTTCGACCGCTGTACTCCCTTCGTCGATCCCGGCGCGTGCGTCGTCGAACAGTTCGGTCGCTTCGGACCGCTGTTCGTCGAGCCAGGCTTCGGACAACGGCGGCAGTTGGTCCTCCGCGTTGGGTTTCAGTTCGAACGGATCGATCGCGTGAAAGAGGACGATCCGCGCGTCCGGGAAGGTCTCGAGTGCGTACTGGAACGCCGTCTGTGCGTGCGCCGAACCGTCGTGGGGGACGAGAATCGATCGGGACATCTTGGTCGCTCGTAGTTGGTCGAAGAGCGTTGTAAACCCACGCGACGGAATCACGGCTCCCGACCGTCTCGGCTCAGCGCTCGAGCGACTCGTCTCCGTCGTCGGTGTCGCCGGCCGGAACGACGACGACGGGAATCGACGCTTCTCGGAGCAGTCGATCGGTCGTACTCCCGAGGAGCATATCCGCGACTCGGCTCCGTCCCGTTCGGCCGACGACGAGCGTGTCAATCGCGTTCTCGTCGGCGTACGCGAGGATCGCGTTAGCGGGGCGGCCGCGACGGATCGCACCGTGAATCTCGACGTTGCGATCCCCGACGGTCGCGACGAGATCGTCGACGAGTCGCTTCTTCGTCCGCTGGAGTTCGTCGACGTCGTCGACACCGAAGTGCATCGGATTCATCGTCGTATCGACGACAGCAAGCACGTGAACCGATGCACCGGTTTGTTCGGCGAGTCCCAATGCGCGCTCGAGCGCTTCGTCGGCGGCGGCGCTTCCGTCGGTCGCGACGAGGATCGATCGAATCGGCCCAGCCTGGTCGGCTCCGGACATCAGTAGTCGTAGCTCAGACGTGAAGTCGATAGTACGTAACGGTTCGGGTCCGCTTATCGAACGACGACGACGGGAACCGTCGCCCGACGAACGACGTTTTCCGCGACGCTTCCGAGCAGGAGTCGCGAGACGCCCGCTCGACCGTGACTCCCCATCACGATCGTATCGTACCCCTCGTCCGCTGCATGTTCGACGATGACGTGGTCCGGTTTTCCGGTGTCGAGTTCCGTCTGCAGTTCGTGGCCGCTCTCGGCCGCGAGTTCCGCTGCGTCCTCCAAAATCGTTTGCCCGCTCTCTTCGTCGACGGGAACCCTCTCTTCGGTCTCTACGAACATCTCCCGATAGCCGTCCGGAACCGGGACGACGTAGAGGGCGGTGACGTCGGAGTCGGTGAATTTCTCGAACGCGTACTCGAGTGCCTTCTTCGCCGGGGGTGAGCCGTCGTACGGCACGAGGATTCGATCGCTCATAGCCGTTTCTACGCCTTCCTCGGGTATAATACTCTCATCTCGACGAATCACGTACCGTCACCAGGACTGACGTGAACTCGAACTTTCGGACTGGAGAACGATACTGGCAGAGACGCGGATATACGGCGGGCGCCAGACGTCCCCCAAAAGCCGCACGCGCCGCGAACTCCCTTCCCGTCCTCGCGAACCGCGACCGTTCGTCGAACCGGTTCGACGGCATTTTATCACTCGGTCAGAGCGCGAGACGGTCTGCCAACTTTCTCGGCCCGCCGATCCGTCGCCGGATACGCTGTCAGCCGTACTCGAGACACGCGAGCGGATCGTCAGAACGCCGTCCAGCCGCCATCGACCGGGATGTTCGCTCCGGTGATGTAGGACGCGCCGTCTGAAGCGAGGAACGCCGCCACGGGGGCGATCTCCTCCGGTTGGCCGTGTCGATCCATGGGGGTTTTCTGCTCGATGAAGCTGTAGAACCGCTCGGATTCGAGTAGCTCTTTCGTCATCGGCGTCTCGACGAACCCCGGACAGATGCTGTTGACGCGGACGCCCTGATCGGCGTAATCGATCGCGACCTGCTGGGTGAAGTTCACGACGCCACCCTTGGCCGCGGAGTAGGAGGCCGCGCCTTTCCCACCGACGAGTCCGTAGATCGAACCCAGATTGATGATACAGCCGTCCGACTCCTTGAGGTGTGGCAACGCTGCCTTGGTGCCGTGCATGACGCCGTCGAGGTTGGTCTCGACCACCGCCTTCCACTCCTCGAGATCCATCTCCTCGACCGACGACACGCTCGCGATACCGGCGTTGTTGACGATAACGTCGAGACCGCCGAATTCGTCGGCGGTTCCCTCGACGAGCGCCTGGACCTGCTCGTAGTCGCGGACGTCACAACCGACGAACCGACAGCCGATGTCCTCGGCCACCGACGAACCCTCGTCTTCGTCGATATCGGCGATGACGACGGTTGCGCCGTCCTCGACGAACCGCTCGGCGATCGCCTTGCCGATACCGACCGCGCCGCCGGTCACGATGGCTATCTTGTTGTCGAGCATGCACCCCCCTACACCTAACGTCTACAAACCCGTTTGTGTCATTCGGCGAACTGATACGTCAGGATCGGCCTCATTCGCGCCGAAATACCAGTTGATGGGGGGATTAAGAGACGAATCGTGGTAGGTGCCGGCGCATGACCGCCTACGTCGCCGGCGTCGCCAGCACACCGTTCGGAAAACATCCCAACTCGTCGACCCGCGAACTGTTCACCGACGCCGCACTCGAGGCGCTCGAAGACGCTTCGTTGTCGGCGTCGAACAACGCGGCGACGACGGGTGGCTGATCACGTTCTCCCCGACCGGCTGACGACACTCGCAGTCGACAGTTCGGTCGGCTGAGCCCGACGGCATCGGCGAGCCACGAGGGACTACCACAATTCCCGCAGCTTGGGGATTGCACCGATATACGACGCTATTGGCAGCAACTACACACACGTGTCACGGTCAGAACAACACGAGCGGATCGAACCCGCGGCGAGCACCGACGACGATTGGCATTCGCGACCACTCGAGGACGTCTTCGCAGAACTCGAGACGTCAGAACGGGGATTGAAGCCGGCTGACGCGCGCGCCCGCCTCGAGCGCGAGGGGGCGAACGAAATCGAGGCCACGGGTGGAATCTCGCCGCTACAGATTTTCATCGACCAGTACAAGCCGGCACTGATCTGGGTGTTGATCGTCGCTGCAGCCGTGATGGCGTTCGTCGGGCACACGATCGACGCCGCGGTCATCGCCGGGGTGATCGTCTTCATCACGGTCTTCGGCTTCTTCCAGGACTACCGCGCCGAACAGAGCATTCAGGCGTTACGGGAGATGTCGACGACGTACGCGCTCGTCCGTCGTGACGGCGAGAAGACCGAGATCGACGCCACGAAACTCGTCCCCGGAGACGTGATCTTCGTCGAGTCGGGTGACATCGTCCCCGCGGACGCCCGGATCGTCGAAGAGTCCAACCTGAGCGTCGACGAGGCGGCTTTGACGGGGGAGAGCGTCGGCGTCTCCAAGGAGATCGGTGAGGTCGCCGAGGACACCTCGCTGGCCGAGCGCGAGAACATGCTGTACAAGGATACCGTCGTCGAGCGCGGGTCCGGGACGGCGGTCGTCGTCGAGACCGGTCCCGAGTCCGAAATCGGCCAGATCGCGACCGCGCTCGAGGAGGCCGAAGAGCGCGACACCCCGTTTCAGACGGAAATGAACCGTCTGGGGAAGCTCATCGCACTCGGGGTCGTCGGGATCGTCTCGATCATCGCGATCACCGAACTGATAATTGGGGACACGCCGCCGCTGCAGGTCTTCCTGACGGCGGTCGGTATCGCGGTCTCCGCAGTTCCCGAGGGGCTTCCCGCGGTGGTCACCCTCTCGCTCGCGCTCGGGGCGCGACGGATGGCCGAACAGAACGCGCTCGTCCGCCGGTTACCGATCGTCGAAGCGCTCGGTTCGGTCGACGTTATCTGTACGGACAAGACGGGGACGCTCACCGAGGAGGAGATGACGGTCCAGCGGATCGTCGCCAACCGGGAAACCTACGAGGTGACCGGCACCGGCTACGATACCGACGGCGAATTTCTCCGGGAGGGTGAGGCCGTCGACGACGAATGCGTGGCTGAGGTGCTCCGTTGTGGGATGCTGTGTAACAACGTCGATATCGGGACGCGCGAACGGGATACGGACGCCGAACCGACGGCTGCGTCGGAGACCGATGAAAACCGAACGTACCTCGGCGATCCGACCGAGGTCGCGCTGTTCGTCGCCGCACAGAAGGCCGGCTTCGATCACGACGAACTCGACGAGGTCCACCCCCGGATCGGCGAGGTCGACTTCACTTCGGCGCGAAAGCGGATGACGACCGTCCACCGAACACCCGACGGCGACACGGTTGCATACATGAAGGGGGCACCGGAAACCGTCGTCGAGCGCTGTGACCGCGAACTCGTCGACGGCGAACTCGTCGAACTCACCGACGAGCGCCGGCGAGAACTCGAGGGTCGATACGAGTCGTTCGCGGAAGACGCGTTGCGCGTGATGGGCTTCGCCTTCCGACCCGACGTCCCCGACTCCCAGACCGAGGACCCGGATGAAGATCTCGAGCAGGGGATGGTCTTTCTCGGCCTCCAAGGAATGCTCGATCCGCCCCGTCCCGAGGTCCCTGGTGCGATCGCGGGCTGTCTCGAGGCCGGGATCGACGTCGTGATGATAACCGGCGACAACGCGGTCACGGCTCGTGCGGTCGGCGAGGAGGTCGGACTCCGCTCGACGCGCGTGATCTCGGGCCCGGAACTCGAGCGAACGAGCGACGAGGAACTACGCGAGATCGTCGAGGACGTCGACATCTTCGCGCGCACGTCGCCCGAGCACAAGACGCGCATCCTCCAAACGTTACAGGCGAACGGACATACGGTAGCGATGACCGGCGACGGAGTCAACGACGCGCCCGCCGTCAAAAACGCGGACGTCGGCATCGCGATGGGGGTCCGCGGGACGGACGTCACCGAACAGGCGTCGGACATCGTTCTGCTCGACGACAATTTCGCCACGATCCGGGACGCGGTCCGGGGCGGGCGTCGCATCTTCGACAACGTCCGCAAGTTCGTCAACTACCTGCTATCGGGCAACGGAGGCGAGGTGACGATGATCTTCACGGGGACGCTGGCCGGCCTCGGACTCGTGATCACGCCGATTCAGGTCCTCTGGATCAACGTCGTCACCGACGGCGTTCCGGCCCTGACGATGGGGGTCGATCCCGCCGCCGAGGACATCATGGAACGCGAACCGCGACCGCCGGAGGAGGGTGTGATCACCAGACGGATCGTGACCTCGATCGTCGGCATCGCGGCTTTCATGACGGTCTGTTTGCTTCCGCTGTTCACGCTCAACTTCTACGGGGAACTGATCCCCGGCTACGACGTGACCGGGGCACTGCTCGGCTGGACCCCCGGCTACGAACCGGGACGGGAACTCGCCCAGACGATGGTGTTCACCGGATTCGTCGTCTTCGAGATCGTCCGTATTCAGGCGATTCGGTTCCGGTACGGTCTCGGAATCTTCTCGAACCGGTGGCTCGTGTTCGCGGTCGGTGTCGCGATCGCGCTGCAGTTGCTCGTACTCTACACCCCGACCGGCCAGTTGCTGTTCGACGTCGAGCCGCTCGGTCTCGTCCACTGGGCCCAACTCGCGGTCGCCGCCGCCGTCTTCGCCGTACTGATGGCGGTCTTCGTCAAGGTTCAGGATCGGTACTTCGATCGATACTGATAGCAACCGCGAATGGCTCCTGGCACCCGTCGCGCACTCGGAGGCGCCTGAAACCTATTTGTTCCGGGTGGTGGTGAGACAGCACGTCCATGTACGATACGATTCTCGTCGCGACGGACGGCAGTCAGTCAGCGAACCGGGCGGTCGACCACGCCCTCGATCTCGCGTCGACGTTCGACGCCACTCTCCACGCGATCTACGTCGTCGATACCCGCCGCTACGGAGAATCGATGTTGAGCGGTTCGGACGGGGTCGTTACGGAAGTCGAAGACCGCGGTCGAGAACTCCTCGAGGAGATCGAGATGCGGGCCGACGTCGACGTGACCCTCACGGACCGCGAGGGACGACCCTACGAGCAGATCGGCGAGTACGCCGAGGAGATCGATGCGGACCTGCTCGTGCTGGGGAACCGCGGTCTCGGATCCAGCGGCGAGATCGGCAGCAACGCGGAGCGGGTCGTCAGATACGTCGACCGACCGGTGATTACGGCCTGAGACGCGACTCGCCGACGGCGGCGGAGTATAGCCCGTCACACAGGTCGTCGACGACGATCGAACTGACATATCAACAAATTCGGTGTGAGCTATTTAGCCGATTTCGACGTTGATAACTCTTGTCCAATGTACGACACGATTCTCGTCCCGACGGACGGAAGCGACCCCGCGAACCGAGCGGTAGAACACGCGCTGGAACTCGCGGACAGATACGATTCTCGAGTGCACGCGATGTACTGCGTCGAGACACACCGATACGGCGAACCCGCCCTCAGCAGCGCCGAAATCGTCCTCACGAACCTCGAAGAACAGGGGGAGTCGATGCTCGAAGACCTCGGTGATCGAGCGGACAACGCGAGCATCGAGTGCACCTGGAACGTGTGTCACGGACGGCCCTGGGAGGAGGTACAGAAGAAAGCCGATGAGTTGGACGCCGACCTGATCGTGATCGGGTTTCAGGGACAGAATCACGTGCGAACGAACAGAATTGGAAGCGTGGCCGAGCGCGTGGTCCGGACCGCAAATCGGCCGGTGTTGACCGCCTGATCGTCACGTATCGCCCGTCTTCCGACTCGAGCGATCCGAACCGTCCCACGCCGAGTCCCCCTCGAAGTTATTTGCCGGGGGGTGGAGCGACACGTATGACGTTCGTCGTTCCATTCGACGGGTCGGCACTCGCGGAAGCCGCGCTCGTCAGAGCATCGGAGTACGGAGCCGCGCTGGACGAAGACGTCACGGCCGTGACCGTCGTCCCCGAGCGAAAACGATACGCGCGGGAGAAGGGGTGGATCGACGCCGACGAATCGTTCGACGTCGATGCGACCGTCGACCGACTTCGGGAGCGAGTCGAGGAACTCGTGCCGGACGCGTCGTTCGAATACGAGCGAATTCGCGAGTTTCCGCCCGAACGACGGATCGCAGACCACATCGAACGGCTGGCGCTGGCACAGGATCCGAGCGTCGTCTTCCTCGGAAGCGACAACGTCGGCCGCGTCGTCACCCCGCTGACGAGCGTCGGCGTCCACATCGCCGCAGAGGAATCCTACGACGTGTTCGTCGTTCGCCACCGGACGCCCCCGAAACTCGAGACCGTCGATCCGCACGACGAGTTCTATCGGGAGGCCGGATCGGACGAGTGACCGGTGCCGTGCCATCCTGCCGAAACCCGCTACTCGATCGCCTCCGTCGATAGGTCCGGGTCCGACGCCCCCGTGATTTAACACGACATTCCGAAAAGTGACACCCGATGTACGACCGAATCCTCCTCCCGACCGACATGAGCCCCGGCGTCGATCGGGCCATCGACCACGCCATCGATGCCGCGACTCGATACGATGCCGAACTGCACGTGCTGTACGTCGTCGACACCGACGCGTACAGCTCCTATCCCGGTGACGAGTACGTCCACGAGTTCGAAGGACTCGAACGGGCACTCGAACAGGCCGGTCGCGACGCGGTCGACGAAATCGCCGATCGAACCGGCGAGGCGGCCGTTCCGACCGAGACCGAGATCCGCCACGGCGTCCCCCACGAAGAGATACTCGCGTACGCCGACGAGGCGGACGTCGGACTCACGGTTCTGGGATCGAAACACCGATCCGGCGAGTACCGTCGATTGCTCGGGAGCGTCGCCGAGCGCGTCGCTCACATGACCGAGCGTCCGGTAACGATCGTCAAAACGCCCGTCGCCGAGGAGTGACCTTCGGTTCGGAAGGGGCGAACGGATCCACGAACCGCGGAGTCGACGGTCACACCAGCCGCGTTCGACAGCCTCAGTTGGACTCGCCTCCGGCTTCGAAACCGGGCGGCAGCCCCTGGTGTTTGACGCCCGTTTGCTCGCGAATCCGGAACTCGTAGAGTTTGACGTCCCCCGACAGCGACGCCGTTTCGAAGAGATTCGGCCGCCACACGTCGCTCATCGTCTCCTCGAGGTCGTCCCACTCCGTGTCGGGAACGTCGGTGATCGTTCCCGTCAGGAGGACGCTCTGCCAGTTGTACATCGTATCGACCTTATAGACGAGGAAGCTCGCGGTGTCCGTCTCCTCGCTCATCGTCCCTTTTCGGCTACTGGACCCGATCAGGTACGTGAAATAGAGGCGTTCCTCACCATCGTACCCGAACGAGAGCGGGAGCAAGTACGGCTCGTTGGCGTCCGGAAGGCCGAGGACACCGACCTTCTGGCTCGAGAGAAACTGCCGGATTTCCCCATCGTCCATCTCGCTCAGCCCGTATTCCTGTAGTTCGTCGATCGACATCTGCGGATACTGTCCCCGAGTACACAGAAAAACCCCTCACCCCGCTCGGCCGGCGAGCGTGGCGCGACCGCGTACGTTCGCTGGCCGGGTCTCCATCCTACCGGACGACGACGACGGGCATCGGTGCTCGGCGAACGACCGACTCGGCGACCGTACCGAGTAGCAGCCGCGAGACACCGTCCCGACCGTGGCTTCCGACGACGATCGTGTCGTAGCCCTCGTCGACCGCGTGCTCGACGAGCCGGTGGTCGGGTTTTCCCGTCGCGATTTCCGTCTCGAGATCGCGACCTCGTTCGGCCGCACGCTCTATCGCGCCCTCGAGGACGTCCGTCGCGTGTTCGCGCCCTCGCTCGCTCAGCGGGAGTCGAAGCTCGGGCCCCTCGAGCGCCGCGACGGTACCTGCCGGAATCTGTACGACGTACAGCGCCGTTATCGTCGCTTCGGGAAAAGTTTCGAGGGCGTATTCGAGTGCCGCCGCCGACGGGTCGGAGCCGTCGTACCCGACGAGGATTCGGTCGGCCATAGTCGTCCTACTCGGTCTCGAGGTATAGTTCTCCCTCCGAAAGTGGAACTCGTCCGTGGCTGTGACAACCCGTGAGGCGAGCCACCCGTTACGGGAGCAGCCGCCGCAGGCGAGAGGGGACGGGATCGTACCGCTTCACCAGGATAACCGTGCCGGCCGCGTGTCTGCCGACCGCTTCGGAGACGGTTCCCAAGAGCGCACGCTGGAGGAGGCCGCCCCTCGAGACGCCGAGAACGGTCACGTCGTGTCGGGTCGTCCAGTCGGTGATCGTCCCCGCGACGGTTTCGCTCTCGACGAGTGCGCGCTCGACCTCGAGGTCGTCGAATTCGGCCGCTGCTTCGGCGAGCAGCGCCTGCGCGTCCTCGCGCGACCGGTCGGGGTCGTCCGACTCGCGAAGGTGTAACAGCGTGACCGACGCGTCGTGTCGCCGGGCGATCGAGGCGGCGGTCTCCGCGGCGAAGCCGCTGTGCGGACCGCCGGCGACCGGGACGAGGACCGAGTCGACGTCGTCCGGTCGCGGCGTCTTGATCCGCTGGACGAGGACGTCACAGTCGGCGTTTCGCAACACTTTGTCGACGTGGCTTCCCAAAATGACGTCCCGTCGAGGCGGTCGGCCGCGCCACCCCATCAGCACCGCGTCGACGTCGTACTTCTCGACGGCGCCGACGATTCCCCTCGCGACGCCGCGTGCCAAGCGGATCCGGCTCTCGGCCGGGACCCCGCGGGATTCGATGCGCGCGGTCGCCTCCGCGAGCAACTTCTCGACGTCGTCCTCGAGCAGATATCGGCGGCCGTCCTGCAGGGATAGCTGTGGCGGGACTTCGAGGACGTAGACGAGAAAAATGCGGTACGACCGATCCGTCGCGATGTCGATCGCCGTCTCCAGCTGGCGGTCGACAGTTTCCGCGTTCGCGATCGGGACTAACAACGTGCCGTCGGTATCCGATGTCTCGTCGAGCATACGCTTTAGCGTGTCAATCGTATTCCATCGTTATAGTATTCGGTCACGCACGGAAGTGGGAGATCGCGGTCGATACGGGCTCGACCGCGATCGAGGGTCACGAACCACCGACTTCAGGTGTCAGGTATCCGAGTCTGTCGCCAGTTCCTGGTGGCCCTCGATTACTCGCTCAGCCACCAGCCGTACACGTTCGCCGCATCCTCGGGATCGGCCGGCTTCTTGCTTCGGCCGTGGGTCTTCCCCTCGAGTATCTGGCGTTCGATCGCGTTCAGCGCGAGCGAGAACGCGTGTTTGTCGCCGTAGCCTTCGTCCGAGGCGATGAACAGCCCCTTGTCCGTGTAGAGTCGGACTCGAGCCGACACGAGCGGAATGCCGCGAAGCCGCTCCTTGTGCGCTTTAAAGTGCACCTTCGCCTCGAGCACGCGCAGCTGTCGGTACTTGCGGGTCACGGATTCGATCCGCTCGGCGAGTCCCTCCCGAGTCGTGTCCGTCATCAGCTCGCTGCCGAACACCTGGACCGAGAGCTGTCGGTCTTCGGTCCAGGTCAACGACTCGAGCAGATCCGTCTTCGTGACGATGCCCACCAGCGAGCCGCTGTCGTCGGTGACGATCGACGAGGAGGCGCCGAACTCGAGCATCGTCTCGAGCACGTCGTCGAGCGTCTCGTCGAGCCTCGTCGTTCCGAGCGTGTCGACCATCACGTTCCGCACCGGTAGCTCGAGAAGGTCGGCGCTCTCGCCCTCGCGAGCGCCGAAACCGCCGTGGTGGCCGCCCGTGCTCGCGTCCATGTGTCCGTCGGGGTCGCCACCCTGCGAGCGCTGCAGTTCCCTCGTGACGAACTCGAGGACGTCGTAGAGACTCACGATTCCGACGACCTCGTCGGTGGTTCCTTCGGCGACGACGGGCAGGTGCTCGATACGTTCGGTTCTGAACGTCGCGAGCGCCTTGCCCAGCGAGGTCGTCGCCTCGACCGTCACGATCTCCGTCGTCGCGACGTCCGCCGTCTCGAGGACGGAGAGAAACGGCTGGACCGTCCGGAGGAGGTCGTCGGTCCGAACGACGCCAACGAGTGCTTCATCCTCGAAGACCGGCAACAGACTGGTGTCGCCCGCGATCATGAGCCGCGCGGCCTCACGGACGTCGTCGTCGAGGGTAACCGAGGGGACGGCCCGGACGAGCGAACGAGCCTTCCGCGACGTCTTCTCGTGTGAAGAGAGGACATCCCGGCGCGTGACTACGCCCTCGAACTCGCCGTCACGGGTGATGAGCAGCGCCTTCCGGTCTGCATCTTCGAACGAGCCGCGAAGCTTCGAGACCGGCGTCGTTTCGTCGTGCGTGTCGAACTTCCGGTCGACGATATCCGCTAAGTCCATGCTCGAGAGACGGGGCGAAGGGAGATACCTGTTGTCGACAATTCCCGCGTCCGTGTTGTATACGTAACACTCAACAGTCGACGCTCACCGGCCCACACGCGACGACCGCTGACCGATACGCTCAAATGGTCGCTCTCGCAACGAACCGCTCATGGGAACCCCGCTCGAGAGCCACACGGAGCAAGCCGAGGAAGTCGTCGACCGTCTCGAGGAGGCGTATCCGGATTCGACCATCTCGCTTCGGTACTCGAACCGACTGGAGCTGTTGATCGCCGTGATCCTCTCCGCGCAGTGTACCGACGAGCGCGTGAACAAGGAGACCAAGAAGCTCTTCGAAAAGTACGATGGTGCCGAAGACTACGCCAACGCGCCCCAGGACGAACTCGCCGAGGACCTGAACTCGATCACCTACTACAACAGCAAGGCCGAGTACATCCGGACCTCCTGTGAGATCATCCTCGAGGAACACGATGGAGAAGTTCCGGATACGATGGACGAGCTGACGGAGCTGTCGGGCGTCGGCCGGAAGACGGCCAACGTCGTCCTCCAGCACGGCCACGACGTCGTCGAAGGGATCGTCGTCGACACGCACGTCCAACGGCTCTCGCGTCGGCTCGGGCTGACCGAGGAGAAGCGCCCGGAGGCGATCGAGCAGGAACTGATGGAGATCGTCCCCGAGGGCTACTGGCAGCAGTTCACCCACCTCTGTATCGACCACGGGCGCGCGATCTGCGACGCACGAAACCCCGATTGTGCCGACTGCGTGCTGGCCGACATCTGTCCCTCCGAGAAGGGCGACGGCGAGATCGATCTCGCCTCGGGCGAGCCCTGGTAGTCGGCCGAACGCGGCGTTGGGGGGCGTCTAACCGCCCATACCACGCCGCCGACCTGTGCAAGCCCAACGCCTTTTCACGGATCGACGGTAGTTTCGTCCGGGATCAGTATGTCTGACAGCACCGACGAGACCGGCAAAGAGGAGCACGGGCGGGACGTCGAACTGGCACACGAGGACACCGACGCCGAGGACGAAGAGGAGCTCACAGAAGAGGAGATGGAGGCCCGCGAGCGCCAAGACGAAGAACAGCGTCGCCAGGACATCGAGCACAAGTCCGACGATCGGGTCGACGACGCACTCGAGCAGGAGAATCCGGACAACCACCGCGACGAAGAGCCGTTCAACGGCTAACCGCGGCTCGACGTCCGCCACCGCGACGCTCGCGAGCCGACGACCCGCCGATGCCGGCGCTCGGTTTTTTGCTGCCAGCGGCCTCGAGTGAGGTCCGTCCGCACACGCTGGAAGAATCCTGATAGCCGTGCGTTGGATCTCAGATCGCCAATTCCGAGAAGGCGAACGGTATATGCCGAATCACCCCCTACCCCGACCCGTGCAACTGGTCGGCTACGAACCGAGTGGACGCGGCGCCGCGCTCTTGTGCAGTGACGGCGACACCCTCGAGCGGCGCCGCCTCGAGCCCGGCGGCACGCTCTCCTATTCGCTCGAGGGTCGCCACTGCGCCGGAACCATCGACTGGAGCGCGGACGAGCCCGAACACGTCGCCTGCGACCGGCCGTCGACCCCCTACTGCGAGTACCACACCAGCACCTGGATCTGTGCGCGCTGTACGGGCACCTGTCTGAAAGACGAGATGGACTGTTACGAGGAACACGCCGTCTACGTCGCCGCCTTCGCCCCCGACACGTTCAAAGTCGGCGTCACCAAATCTCGGCGGCTCGAAACCCGCCTCCGGGAGCAGGGGGCCGACCGCGGGGCCCACATCCACACCGTCTCGAACGGTCGGATCGCCCGCGAGATCGAAGCCGAGATCGCCGAGTGGCTGGTCGATCGCGTCCGGACGCCGACGAAACTCGGCTCGCTCGCCTCGAGCGTGGATTGCGAGGCCTGGGAGGAGGTTCTCGCCGAGTTCGACGTTCAGCAGCGATTCGCGTTCGACTACGACCTCGGGCTCGAGAGCCAACCGGTTCCCGAGACGATCGCGTCGGGAACCGTCGTCGGCGTGAAAGGGCGACTGCTCGTTCTCGAGAACGGCGGGACGACCTACGCCGTCGATATGCGCGACCTCGTCGGCTACGACGTCACCGAGGGGACGACGAGCCGCGATCTCCAGTCGTCGCTCGGCTCGTTCGGTTGAGCGACGGCACCGATAGACCGCTGTCGAAATCACAGCAGAGGACGAGATACCGCGACTGTACGTCTTTCTATCAGGTCACCGTAACACCGAGAACAGCTATACGGCTGGTGTGCATACATGTAGCATGGCTTTGAGTGACAAGAAAACCGGCACGATGGGGTCGCCGATCGACGACATCGCGTACCTCGCGCGGTCCGAACACCGCGTTCGGACGCTTGTCGCTCTGCGCGACCGGTCGCGAACTCGATCCGACCTCTGGGAGCTGACCGGCGTTTCGTCGTCGACGATGCGGCGGACGGTCCGGGCGTTCGAGGAGCGCAACTGGATCCGCAGGAATGGACACGTGTACGAGACGACGCAACTCGGCGCGTTCATCGCCTCCGCGATGGAGGAGCTGATCGGCCGGATCGAAACCGAGCGATCTCTCCGCGACGTCTGGCACTGGCTGCCGGGCGACGAAAGTGGGTTCACACTCGAGGTCTGTGCCGACGCCGTCGTGACGGTCGCCGAACCCGACGCGCCCTACGGACCCGTCAATCGGTTCACGGCGCTGCTCGACGAGACGGAGACGTTTCGGTTCGTCGGGTCCGATATCGCCGTGCTCGAGCCGTGCAAAGACGTCCTCCGACGCCGGATCGTTGACGGCATGCAGACGGAGATCATCGACCCGCCGGCGGTCGCGCGCCGGATCCTCTCGACGTATCCGGACCACTGCTCGGAACCCCTCGAGAGCGGTAATTTCGCGGTTCTGTTGCACGACGAGCTACCGCCGTACGGCGTGGGGCTCTTCGACGATCGAATTGCCGTCAGCTGTTACGATCAGGCCACCGGATCGGTCCGGGTGTTGATCGACACCGACGTCCCGGCGGCCTGGGAGTGGGCCGAGTCAGTCTACGCTTCGTACCGATCTGAGGCCCGCCCGCTCGCGGCAGAATCGCTCCTCGAGTAAGCGCCTGCTGTTCGGGCGAGGAACTGGGTACGACGATCGGAGTCGGCAGGTAGCAAACGCCGTCACGCCGTTGGTCGGTACCGTCGGCAGGAACACCGTTACAGCACCGGTCGACTCCGGGTCAACCGGAGCAAGAGCGTTACACCGGATCCCGATCCGCTACGGTCACCGACTGCACGCCAGGCAGTGACTGCCCACTGGGCAACAGATGCCTATCTACCCTCCATCGTTGTAGCCTGTTCCAGCGGAGAGACATCATGGTATCAACACAAACTCAACAGGAGATCGAACAGACGCTCGGACAGGTACCGAGCTGGATGAATCAGCTTGCGGAGCCCGCGAGCGACCACAGCTGGGGGATCTTTCGGGACCTCACGCTCGGAGAGACCGAACTGACCCCGCGGGAGAAGGCCCTCATCGGCGTCGGCGTCGCGGCGGCGGTCGGCTGTCCCTACTGCTCTCACTTCCACCGGGAGGAGGCCCGTCTCGCAGAGGTTTCGGACGACGAACTCGAGGAGACGGTCACTATCGCGGGGACGACCCGGTACTTCTCGACGGTGCTTCACGGCAGCGAAATCGACCTCGACGACTTCGTCGACGAGACGGACGAAATCGTCGACTATCTCAAAGAACAGGAGGCCGCAGCCGCCGGTGCCGACGACTGATCCGGCCACCCTCGGTCGGTCTCGAATCCGCGTTCGTCCGACGATCTTGCGAGGAGCGTCTGCCCCGTTCAGTACTCGAGTTTCGCGTCGCCCGTCTCGCCCCACGCCTCGCGTCGCCCGTCGCTAACTCCGTAGTCGATGCTGTAGGGCGTCCGCTGGTTCCATCCGTCCCCGCTCAGGTGGGCCGCGACCTCCTCGGCCGCGTCGTCGTAGTGATCGCCCCGGTGGAAGTGTTCGGAGGTGAGATCGATCACGTCCAAGTGGGCGTGGATCGCGGCCCGGTCCTCGTCGACCGCCCAGACGTGGACGTGGTTCCACCCGTCGCCCAGTCGAGGTCGCCGAAAGGAGTGATCCGGCGGAACGAGTGTCTCTTCCTCGCCGTCCCACGCTTTGGCCGTCGCGTCCGGAAAGACGCGGGTCCACTCGAGGTTCGAGAGTCCGGAAAAGCCGTCTTCGATCGCGTCGACCGCCGATACGTCGCCCGTCGCCCGCGCGTTGACGTTGATCGGCATCACGGGGTTCCACTCGCCGTCGTCGTCCGGCTTGTAGAGACAACGTGGGTAGTCGGCGTCGCCGTTCCGATCGATGTCGACGACCGCGTCTTCGGGCCGCTCGCTTGCGCCGACGACGCCTGCGCTCGCGCCGATCGCCAGCGTACTCCCGAATCCCGCGATCGCCTGCCGTCTAGTGAGTGTCCGAGCCACGCGGGATCACTCGCGGCCCGAGTCGACAGTATCGACGCCGTCCATCACGCTGCTTGCCGTCGGTTTTGGTGTCATGGTCTCGGCTTAGTCGACGCTCGGTACAAGGGTTCGGCCTGAGTGCTCGTGGTCGCCTCGCGGCCGACGGGGACCCGGTGACCGCACGGCCGCCGTCAGGGACCGATCCCCTCTACGGGGACTTCGGTCTCGCAGTTCGGACAGGCCGCGTGCTCCTCGGACCCCGTATAGGTCCACGTCTTCCCGCACTCGTGGCAGTTCAGTTCGACCGAATCGGGGGTCTCCGGTTCGGTGCCTCCGGAATCGTGACGTGCGTTTCGAAAGCGCGAGACGACGGTCTCGAGGTCGTCTAGCTCCCTCTCGGGGAGCGGGAGACCGCCCTCGTGGCCCTCGACGACGAGTCGGTACTCGGCGTCCGCGTCGTCGTCGGCGACGACCGCGTACCGTCCCTCGCTCACGATCGGCTCTCGATCGGGATGTTCGTTGACCATGCGAGTGAGTACCTCGCCGAGTCAATTCGTTCTTGTGCCGGCAACAGCCTCGTGCCGACGACGGCCCCCTCGGCAACTGGACGGCCCGCAGGACTGTCGCGCCGTCCGAGACATGGCAATCCTTTTCCGCGGCGGTACAGAACCCGAGGGTATGTCCGACGAAAACGAAGCCGACAACGGTAGCGACGACGGCGAGGAGAAGTCCTTCCGCGAGCGAGTCGAAGAGATTCGCGAAAAGCGCGCCGAAGAGGGTGAAGGCGAGGGTGAACCGCCGGAGAGTCCGTTCGGCGGCGGTGGCGGCGGACCCGGCGGCCCTGGCGGCATGGGCGGCGGCGGCAACCCGTTCGCGCAGATGATGGGCGGGATGATGGGCGGCGGTGGCGGCCCCGGCGGCATGGGTGGCGGCCCGGGCGGTCCCGGCGGCCGCGGCGAAGAGGTCGGTAACGAAGAACTCGTCCAGGAAGTTCGACAGCTCCGCGACGAGATGCGCGACCAGACGCGCGCGCTCAAGCGGATCGCCGACGCGCTCGAGGACAACTGACGCCGCTACTCCTGCGATTTTCGTTTCGATGGGCCGAGAGCCGCTGCGCTCGCTTTATCGCACACTCACAGCGCTCGCCTGGTAGCACAGCCACAGCCACGATTCACCGACCGCTCACCGACGCGTAGGCGTCCCGAAGCCGGTCGACCGATCGCTCGAGACCGATCGACTCCCGACGCTCGAGACACTGGGACGCGAGTTCGGAGCGCTCGTCCAGCGCTCGCTCGAGCACACGCCGAAAGCCGGTCAAGTCCCCGGCCCGATAGTGATAGCCGGTCTCGCCACCCGAAACCGTCTCGGCGAGCGCGCCCGCGTCGACGCCGACGACCGGCGTGCCACAGGCGATCGCCTCGAGCGCGACCAGCCCCTGCGTCTCGACGGGGCTGGGGAACGCGAAGACGTCGAGCATCGAGTAGAACGCCGGCAGTTCGCTCCGGTCGAGAAAGCCGAGGAATCGGACGTCGAAATCGAGCGCCGCGGCCCGCCGCTCGAGCGACGGTCGGGCGGGACCGTCGCCGGCCAGTACGAGGGTGGCGGACTCGAGGGGAGTGTCAGTGCGATCGGCTGCTCCAGCGACGGCGTCGAGCAGATCCTCGAGCCGTTTCTCGTGCCCGTGACGGCCCGTGTAGCCGATCAGCGGTGTGTCTCGATCGAGTCCGTGACGGTCCCGAAACGCGGAGGTGTCGACCGGGCGGAATCGCTCGAGGTCGACGCCCATCGGGACGACTCGAACGGGCGTCGAGATGCCGATCGACTCGCGGACGTAGCGACGGGTCGTCTCCGACGGCGCGAGAACCACATCCGCGCGGTCGTAGAATCGACGTTCGTATGCGAGCGCACCGCGTCGTGCAAGTCCTTCGACGCTCCGGAGGCGATCCGACGGCAGGAGATACCGCGCGTACTCGGCCGTCGGCGTGTGATAGGAGGCGACGAGCGGCACGTCGGCGCGGCGCGCGAGTCGCTGGGCTGCGAGCCCGAGACCGAATGGGGTGTGCGTGTGGACGACGTCCGCCCGCGAGAGGTCGTGGCTGGCAGGAACTCGCGGCCAGCCGAGCCGATAGCCGTCGTACCACGGAAACGGCACGCTCCGGACGGCGTGTTCTCCCACCCGAGGATCGTAGCCGGGCGCGTTCGGGAAGACGACGGCCATCCGGCCGCCGCGCTCGAGCCAGCGGTCGCGCCAGTTGCGGACGGTGTACGTCACGCCGTTGATCGTCGGCAGGTAGCTATCCGTGAAGACGGTGATCTGTGGGTACGTCACGGGTCGCGGTTGCGGAGGCCACCGATCGTGGGAACGCGGCCGTCGACCCAGTCAGAAAGCGACCAGCGACCGACGAGGAGGTGTGCGAGTTCGACGCTGACGTACGCGAGCACGATCCCGGCGACGACGTCGATCGCCCAGTGGATGCCGAGGTACATCGTCGAAATCGCAACCGAGACCCCGAGGAGGATCGCGACGACGTTCCACTTCGGATAGACGTCTCGCGTGCGGTAGGCCAGGAAGGTGACGGTCGCCGCGAGCGAGGTGTGCAGCGACGGAAAGACGTTGGTGTTCCGATTCACCTGACGCGTGAGGTGTTGATACTGCGGGTACGTGTCGTACAGCAGCGCCTCGACGAGTTCGGGCATCATGTTCCGCGGCCCGTAGGCGATGACGAAGATGTAGAGCACCAGCCCGAGCGTGTAGTTCAGCGTGTACGCGGCCAACAGCTCCCGCAGCGGCCGCGTGTTCGACAGCGCGAAGTAGGCGACGACGGGAAAGACCAGCAAGAAGACGTAGCCGTAGATGTAGATAAACGAGAAGTACGCCGTCAGCCACGGCGTCGCCTGATCCTGCAGCCAGAGGATGAACTGCCCCTCGATGTCGTAGATCGCCCACGTCAGGTTCCAACCGATCATCCACGAGAGGTCGGGGACGATCTGTCTGGCGACGCTGTTGAACAGTAAAACGACGGCGAGCACGACCGTGATCGGTGCGGCCGCCCGAATCCGCCCGCGCCACTCCGTTCGCGTCTCGCGGAGCCGGTAGCGGCCAACGAAGAGCCCGATCGAGACGATCACCATGAGCGTCACGACCACGGCCAACTGCATCAGCACTTGTACCAACATCAGTGTCTCACCCGGAGGGTGCCGTCGGAATCGTACCGAAATCCGGCGTCTTCGAACGCCGCCCGCGCGGCCTCGACGTCGAGGTCGCCGTTCGAGCCGAGAAACGGCATCTCGGGGTCCTCGCCGTCCCACTCGAGCCCGTCGGGAACCCACTCCTCGGTGACCGGCGTCGCGATCGGTCTCGCGTGGCCGTCGAACACCTCCTCGACCAGCCAGGCCTTGTCGAGCAGCCGGGCGACGACCTGGCGGAATCGCGGGTTGCTAAAGGGTGCCTTGCGCGCGTTGAACCCGAGGTGGTAGAACGTCCACGACGGCGACTCGACGAGTTCGACGTCCTCGCTTACGTCGATATCGTCGACGACGTAGGTCTCGAGGGCCGAACTCGTGACGTCGGCGGCGTCGTCCTCGAGCAGCTGGATCGCCGACGTGCTCCGCGGATCGATCTGGACGCGGAGTTCGTCGACGGTCGGCTCCGGGCGGTCGACGTCCTCGCGTAGCGTGAAGTGGTCGTCGAACCGCTCGAACGTGACGTGCTCCCGGTCGGTGTGATCGGCGTACTGGAACGGTCCGCTGCCCACCGGCGGGAAGTTGTTCGTCACCACTGCCTCGGTCGTCCCCTGTGCGACGCGAACGCCGCGAACGGACGCCTCGTCCGCGCGGTCGCGCCAGATATGCTCGGGAAGGATCGGTACCGTCAACGCCTGTTCGCCGACCGCCTGACCCGCGTCGACCGCGAACTCGAGGGTGTGTTCGTCGCTCGCCTCGACCTCGTCGATCGCTGCAACGCGGCCCCGAAACCGCGGTGACGGCGCGGGCGAGCTGTCGCCTCCGAGCGCGGTGTCCGCGAGGAAGCGATAGCTGAACGCGACGTCGCTTGCGGTGAGCGACTCGCCGTCGTGGAACGTACAGTCGGGCTGAAGTTCGACGACGAGCGTCGACTCGTCGACCCACTCCACGTCCTCGGCGAGCCACGGCTCGAGCGAACTGTCGCCGTCGGCGGTGACGGTCTCGGTCGCGAGCGAGTCGTACAGCAGACCGGTGATCGTTCCCCGGTCGCGATACTCGGCGGTCAGGGGGTTGAGGTTCTGTGACGGACGAGCGTCCATGTGGACGGTCCGAAGCTGTTCGCTGCTCTCCTCTGTCAGCGGCTCGAGACCGAGATACCCGCCTCGCGTCGCGAGGTGGCCGTCCGCCCAGCCCTCGAACCGGTCGGCTCGCACGAGTCGGTGCTCGGTCGGCGTACAGACGGGGACGAACGGCTGTTCGACGGCAAGCGCCTCGAGTAACGTTTCGACGGCGTCGCGGCGCTCCTCGCCGTCGGCCTCTCGCTGTGTCTCGAGCAGGTCGTCGACCAGCAGGTTCGTAAAGCCGAAGGGGTTCTGCCAGCCGGATTCGTCGGCGTACAGCGAGTGCAGCGACTCGTAGAGAAAGTCCGGATCGATGCCGCCCGGATGCTGGCCGACGTAGATATCGAAGTCGTGGTTGATCAGGATCGCTCGCAGGAACTCCTCGTTCGAGCGCATCTCGATGGCCGTATCGACGCCGGCGGTCTCGAGCACGGCGGCGATCTCTCGAGCCAGCCGGATGCTCTCCCGGTCGCCGTCGGCGGGAAGCGTCGTGATGGTCAGCGAGAGCTGGTCGATATCGTCACGGTTGACGATGCTTCGGAACTGGCTGAGACAGCCGCTCGTCGCCATCGTGAGGCCGGCGGCGCCGGCCAGTGCGGCCCGACGGCTGATGGCGGGTGACCGACCGCCACGCCGTCTCTCGCCTTCGGTGTCGACCGACGCAGCTCCACGCTCACTCATTCGGATCGTTTGTCACAGTTCGCCGGTGGCGGTATAACAGTATTGCGTTGGCGGGCGGCGAGACGCGCCGCGAACGAGTCAGTCCGAGTCGACCCCATCGGACTCGTCGGCCCCGTCAGACCCGTCGGAACCGGTCAACCGACCGATCGATGCCGACAGCGACCACCGACCGACGATGACGTCCGAGAGCCAGACGCAAAGCGCCGCGAGCGCGAGGCCGGCGACGACGTCGATCGCCCAGTGGATGCCGAGGTACATCGTCGAGATGATGACGCTGACCGCGAGCACGACGGCGACGGGGAACCACTTCAGGTACTCGTCGCGGGAGAGGTAGGCGAAGATACCGACCGTGGCCGCGAGCGAGGTGTGCAGCGACGGGAAGACGTTGGTGTTCCGATTGACTTCCCGCGTGAGGTGCTGATACTCGGGGTTGTGATCGTAGAGGACCGTCTCGAGTTCGCCCGCCAAGATGTTCCGCGGCCCGTAGGCGATGACCAGGAGGTACAGGACGAGCCCGAGCCCGTAGTTGAGCGTGTACGCCGTCAACAGCCGCCGGAACATGCGGGTGTCCGAGAGCACGAAGTACGCCACGGCCGGAAAGATCAGCAGGTAGGTGTAGCCGTAGACGTAGATCCACGCGAAGTACTCCGTCAGATAGGCGTTGGCGACCCGCTGAAAGATCAGGATGAACTCCCCCTCGATGTCCCGGATCGCCGAGGTCATGTGGAAGCCGATATCCGGATCGCTTCGTCGCATCATCCGGTTGAGAACCAACGCGATTCCCAGCACGACGAGCACCGGGCCGGAGATCCGTAGGCGAGCGCGCCACTCGGTGAACGTGGTCTCGAGTCGTTCGCGGCCGATGAACAGCGCGATCGAAATCGGGAGCATGATCCCGACGACGACCGCAACTCGCGTCAGTACCTCAGTGAGCATCAGTTGTGCCTCAGTCGCCCGGCGTCCTCGTCGTATCGGTAGCCGATCTCCTCGAACATATCGTGCGCGAGCGTGACGTTCGGTTCGCCGTCGCTGCCGAGGAATCGGGTGACGAAGTCGTCGTCCTCGCTGTCCCACTCGAGGTGATCCGGGGTCCACTCGTCGGTGACAGGCGTCGCCAGCGGCTCCGCGTGGGCCTCGTCGAAGAACACTTCGTCGATGACCCACTCCTTGTCGATCAGCTGTGCGACCGCCTGTCGGAAGCGGAAGTCGCCACACGGCATCCGCCGCGTGTTGAAGCCGAGGTGGTAGAACGTCCACGAGTCGTCGTCGTAGCGTTCGATCCCGTCGTCCTCGGGGATGTCGGCCAGCGAGAACGCCTCGAGCATCGACTCCGTCAAGTCGGCGCCGCCGCTCGCGACGCGCTCGATGGAGGAGACGCTTCCCGGGTCGACGGTGAAGCGAATCTCGTCGACGGTCGGCTCGAGGTGGACGTCCGCGTCGAGCGTGTCGTCCTCCTCGTCGAGCGTGAAGTGGTCGTCGAAGCGCTCGAGGGTCAGGTGGTCGCGCTCGGACTGACTCTCGAACTGGTAGGGTCCGCTGCCGATCGGATCGATCGCGTCGCTGGTGACGATTCCCCAGCGCCCCTGCGGCGCCGAGAAGTCGTCGAGGTCGCCGATGCGGTCGTTGAGTTCCGCTAGCCAGACGTGCTCCGGCAGGATCGGAACCGTCAGCGCTCGTTCGGCGACCTCCCGGCCGGCGTCGAACGAGATCCGGAGCGTGTACTCGTCCTCGTCGTCGGTCTCGATCTCGTCGATCGCGCTCACGTGCCCGCGATAGCGCGGCGCCGGCGAGGGGTGCGTGGCGCTCGTGTACGACGTGTCCTCGAGGAACGCGTAGGTGAACGCGACGTCCGCGGCGGTGACCGGCTCACCGTCGTGGAACGTACAGTCTTCCCGGAGCGTGACGGTTGCGGCCGTCCCGTCGTCCTCGGTCTCGTCGTCCCACTCCCAGCCCTCGGCGAGCCACGGTCGGATCTCGTCGTCGACGAGGGTTCCGAGCGAATCGTAGAGGAGGTCGACGACCGTCCCCCGCTCGCGAACCGTCGCCGAGAGCGGGTTGACGTTTCGGGAGGGTCGCGCGTCGGTCACGAGGGCGTTCAGTCGCTCGACGTCGTCGTCCGGCTCGAGCCCGAGGTAGCCGCGTCGGGTCGCGAGGTGGCTGTTGTCCCAGCCCTCGAACCGATCGCTGGCCACCCGGTACTCGGTGGGTCGACAGATCGGCTCGAACGGTTTTTCGACGGCGATCTCTTCTAAGAGCGGTTCGATCGTCGCTTTCCGGTCGTCGGGGTCCGCCAGCCGCTGTGCTTCGAGGAGGCGGTCGATCTCCCTGACGGTTAGCCCGAAGGGGTTCTGCCAGCCGGATTCGTCGGCGTACGTGGAGTGGAGGGCCTCGTACAGAAAGTCCGGGTCGAAATCCGCGGGGTGGCGACCGACGTAGAGATCGAAGTCGTGATCGATCAGGGTCATTTCGAGAAACTCGGAGCGAGAGCGCACCGTGAGATCCGCGTCGATGCCGACTGCCTGGAGGTTCGACTCGAGATGGCGGGCGATCTGGACGGTTTCTCGGTTGTCGTCGCGGGGGACCGTGACGATGGAGAGCGAGAGTTGGTCGTCTTCCTCACCGGTGACGACGCTTCGAACACTGTCGATACAGCCGCTCAGGGAGAGCGAGAGCCCCGCTGCACCTGCAGCGAGGACAGAGCGTCGATCGACGCCGTCGACCGGATCAGTTGTATTACGGTTCATTCAGTCTATTACACCCATTTGCTGTTGATATATAACAATATTGCGCACTACGATCGACTATGGTGAGTCGTCAAAAACTTTTTCAATTGTCGTCCTTTTCGCAGAGATTCGCGCCACCTATGTTGTTTGGTGGCGCATAACTCGACAATAGATCGGAACCAAACGCTCACCAACGCGCTCGAGTGCGTGCCTGTGAGCGGTCTGCCGGGCGTTCGCTCCGAGACGAGTCCGGAGGTCGGGGTCGGCGACGAGTCGCTCGATCGCATCGCGAAACTCCCGCTCGGTCTGGCACTTGAGACAGTCGGTGCCGTGGGTGTAGAACTCCTCGAAGACCGGCAGATCCCGGAGAACGACGGGTTTGCCACAGGCCATCGCCTCGAGGACGGCGATCCCCTGGTTTTCGGCGTGGGTCGGAAAACAGAACACGTCGCCGGCGCCGAACGCGCCGCGTTTGTCCTCGATCCAGCCGGTGAACGTGACGTTTTCCGGCGGGTTGGCCGTCCAGTACTCGACCGTCCGACTCGCACGGATGCCGTCGTCGTAGGGACCGAACCAGACGAACTCGTAGGGAGTCCGCCGTGCCAGTCGGCAGAACGTCGACAGCCCCTTGCGCTCGAAGACGTTGCCGAGCGCGAAGACGACCGGTCCCTCGAGATCGTAACGCTCGCGGGAGGGATCGCGAAATCGCTCGTGGCCCGTCAGCGAGTCGCGGTCGACGCCGTTCGTGATCGACTCGATCGGCGCGTCGACGGGATAGGCCTCGAGATGACGTTTCGTCTGCTCGCTCGGACACAGCACGAGATCGGCCTGCGAGTAGAACCACCGCAGATAGCGACCGAGCGGTCTCGAAAGCGCGTTCGACGCGCGAAAGCTCTCCCGAAAGTCCTCGCGGGTGACGTGGGCGTGGAGAATCAGCGGCCGGCCGGTGCGTTTGGCGTGTCTGGCGACCGCGACCGATCCCGGACCGATCGCGTGGCAGTGAGCGACGTCGTAGTCGACGACCGGCGACTCCCCGCGACGGAGCCGCGACGGCAGCGACCGCGGCGATCCGTCCCACGGATCGGTCACCAGTTCGATCGCCGGTCTCGAGTCGGACTCGGGACTCGAATCGCTATCCTCGCGGCCGCCGTCGGGTTCGAACCTCTGGTCGTCCCCGTTGCGGCCGCTATCGGACTCAGCGTCGGACCTGCCACCGATTCGCTCGATGGCTGCCCGCTGCTGCTCGGCTGCCGTACTGATTCCGCTGCGCTCGAGTAGCGAGGCACGCTCGAGGTAATGCAACACGCGCAGGCTCACGGATCGGTATATTCGAGGTGCCGACGAAAACCCTCCCGATCTCTGCCGTGACGGTCGCCCGACGCTCGTCGCCGACACCGACGCGAGGTGAGCGCTCGGAGCGGAGAGCACAACACCGATATGTGAACCGGAGAAAGACGGGGTATGGACATCGCCGCCGAACGGATCGAGCGCCTCCACGAGTTGGCTCGAGCGGCGGCGGCGAATCGAAACGACGACCGGGCGCGCTACTACGTCCGACTCGCCCGGCGCGTCGCGGAACGGAACCGGCTGACGCTCCCTCGAGAGTTTCGGCGGTTCACCTGTGATCGCTGCGACGCGTACCTGCGTCCGGGGGTGAACGCCCGCGTTCGACTGCAGAACGGCCACGTCGTAATCACCTGCGACTGCGGGGATCACGCTCGGTATCCGTACGAGGATTGAGTGCGGACGAGCGTGGATACGTCCGGAGCGAACCCTGCTCGAACGGCCGACGTGTGGTCCAATCAACCGGGGAAACCGGGTCGACCGACCGACGGAGACGGACCAACTGACCGACGCGATCGGATTGTTACGCGTCTTGGCGACGGTTGTTCTATGACCGTGTGTACACGGAACGTCGACATTCCGATTCGAGAAGATTCAAACGGCTCGGTTCGGTAGGGTATTCCATGGATAAACAGACGCTCAAGCAGGAAGCGCACGACCTCGACGTCACCGTCTGGGTCGGCAAGAGCGGCCTCGAGTCGGTCGTCGACGAACTCGACGATCAGCTCTCGAACGAGAACCTGGTCAAAATCAAATTCCTCCGCGCGGCCCGTGCGGGCAGTTCGACCGAGGAGAAAGCAGCGGACCTCGCCGACCGCGTCAATGCCGAACTGATCGACACGCGCGGGCACACGGCGGTGGTCCATCGATGAGTATGGGTGCCGGATCGCTCCTCCAAGCTGACGGACTCGGGCCGATCGGTCGCGGACTCGAACAGCTGGGCCTCCCGTACGTCGACGCGGCCGTCGCCGGGAGCGCGGCGAGTATCATCCGGTTCGTCCTCGCGCTCGCCGTCATCTGGCTCGCGGGTCGTCTCGTCGTTATCCCGCTCATCAGCCGAGCGCTCGACAGGCGGGAGCTAGACGAACACGCCCAGAATCCCCTGCTGATGCTTACCCGCTTCGGCGTCCTCTTCTTCGGGGTCGCCGTCGCGTTCGGCTTCGCCGGCTTCGGGAACTTCCTCGTCTCCATGGCCGGGATCGCCGCGGCCGGCGCGCTCGCTATCGGCCTCGCGATGCAGAACGTCATCGCGAACTTCGTCGCCGGCGTGTTCATCTACACCGACAAACCGTTCCGCATCGGCGACTGGATCGAGTGGGACGACGGCACCTACTCGGGCACCGTCGAGGACATCAGTCTGCGCGTGACTCGAGTTCGAACGTTCGACAACGAACTGCTGACGGTTCCGAACTCTGCACTCACCGACAGCGTGCTCAAAAACCCCGTCGACGGCGGGAAGCTCCGCCTGAAGTTCGTCTTCGGCATCGGCTACGGCGACGACATCGAGGAGGCGACCGAGATCATCGTCGACGAAGCCGAGCGCCACCCCGACATCATGGACGATCCCGCACCCTCCGTTCGGCTAACCGAACTCGGCGACTCCGACGTCGGCCTCCAGTCGCGGTTCTGGATCGAAAACCCCTCGCGAGCCGACTTCGTCCGCACCCGCGGCGAGTACGTCACGGCCGTCAAGGAACGCTTCGACGAGGAAGGGATCGACATCCCCTACCCCGTCCGCACGCTCGAGGGCGGGCTGCAACTCGAGAACAGACAACAGATCGGCCAGACGGCCGAGTGAGTCACCGGCCGTAGCGATACGTTTTTTGTCGTCTTCGACTACCGCGATTCGACCGTGGCGTTTTCCGGCGGCTCGAACTCGAACGTCTCGTCGTCGAGTCCGTCGTTGAACGAGACCGTCTCGAACTCCTCGGTCATCTCGTACCGTTCGCCGCCGATCTCGAAGACCATCCGCTCTTTTATCGGGTAGTCGTACTCGTCGTCGACCCAGACCGTCTGCTCGACGACGGTGAGCTCGTCGGGCGCCTCGACCGTCTCGAGCGCGTAGACGTACTCGGTGCTCCCGATGAGGACCGAAATGCCGTCCGCGACCGCCTCCTCGTTCAGATCGACGTCGAGCACGTGCGTCTCTCGATCGGCGATCGTCTCGACGCCCAGATACTCGAGGTCGTACCACTCGAGGTGCATCTGGGCCATCTCGGCGCGATCCGACCGCACGGCCTCGCTCTCGAACGGTTCGTCGGCCTCGTGGTGCTGGGCGAGCGACGACTCGGGATAGTACCACCACGCTCCCGACGCGTTCGAGGCGAAGATGGCGCCGTCCTGATCGGCTTCCGTCGTCTCGAGTGTCTCCTCGTAGTAATCAACGTAGGGGCGCTCGTGGACGCGAACGGTTTCGGAAACCGTCTCGTTACCGCCGGTGATCTCGATCGTCATCTCGCCGGAGACATCCTCGAGAGTATCGCCGTAGACGTACGTGCTCTCGAATAGCGTCTCCGGGTCGGGATCGTCCGGTTCGGGGTCGTCGGTTGCGGGCGGAGAGAACGCGATGCAGCCCCCGATGAGAACGAGAATCACGACCGCTCCGAGAACAGCGTTGAATCGACGAGACGCCATAGAACGGGTAATACGAGAGAGGAGTCCTAAGCTTTGTTATTTCGTGGACGAACGAAAAGCGACTGCCCTGCGAATCGGGTCGAACGGGCTCCGGGTACGGACCGGAGACGAATGTCCGGGTAGGTCGGGTAACGCAGGTCTGTGACTACCGTTCTCTGATCGAAAGTGCACGCCGAACGCTGTGAGTGATATACGACCCTCCGGAAGAGTGTGTCTCCGAGCAGTAACGTCTCTGCCTTCTCGATCGACACGACGCGCAGCGCGGTCGCTCACGGAGGTGAACTGCATGAAGTATGAGTGTGGAAGCCGCGATTGCCCGGCGTTCCGGTCGGGGGAATCCCGGTTGCCTTCTCCACCCCGCGACCCGTCGAGCGACAGGTGTCCGGCGGTCCACTGCTCGCTTCCGCGCCTGATGGGCTGTCGCCGGCTAACCACGATGGGACGTCCCTGCGGACGGCCACCGTAGACCGCTGTCCCCGACGGACGAGGCTTCTCTGTTGGCTCCCGGGGCCCCGGCCGGTCTGACCGGACGCCCGCGGTGTTTGGTCCCCGCTAATGACCATAGCGCGGGTAACGAGCAGGGCCAAACTGCCCGACCTATCCATCCCTACGTAGGGGGGTGGAACTTAAGGACCTTTCGTCTCCCGAATCGCCGGCGCGCGCGGTGGTCAGTCCCGGAAACCGGCGTGAGATAAGGGAGGATTCGAGTCGTTCGTCGTCGAGAACGACACGAGTTCACGCGGCTGCGCCTCGAGCGCGACTTACTCGAGGTCGCCGTGCTCCGCCTCGCCCGATTCCCCGCGCTCTTTCGCCGACAGCGGGATCGCCAGCAGGAGCAAGGTGCCGTAGTAGATTCCGACCGCGGCGACGACGACGGTACCGTCGATTCCGGGGAGCGACGCGCTCTCGAGCAGCGTCTCGTCCGGGTTAAACGCCCAGATGTGAAAGAGCCAACCGACCAGCATCGCGGTAATCAGCGGGAGGTACACCCGCCGAAGGCGATGGCTGAACGCGCCTCGGTAGCTGATGTTTCTCGAGGGGTCGCGGTAGTCCTCGCTCAGTTCCTCCCGCCACGCGTCGCGTTCGACCCCCGCGGAAGGGTCGAGCGCGTTCGCGAAGAGGTTCTCCTGAAGTACGCGGACTCGAGAACGCCAGACGTCGTAGTCGCGAAACCGGCGGGCCTCGATGAAGAGGAAGACGGTTCCCATGATGAGTCCAGCGAGGATAACCGCGTGAGAGACCTCCCCCGAAAAGGCGTAGGCGACGATCGCCGACATCACCGTCACCGCCCAGTTCGTGGTGGTGTCGAGTCGGTCCCGCCACTCGACCATGCGTTCCATCTCGCCCCGGTAGAGGTGGGCCGCGACGGAGCCGAGACCGGTGCTCTCGTCGACCATCTCGCGGCCGATCTCCTTCTCCTCGGGAGCTTCGGGATCGAAGTCGGACTCGCCGTCGCTCATACCGATCGTACGACGTCACGGTACAACATGTTTACACCACCCACACTACCCTAGCCGACTGACCTCTCGCCGTACGCCTCGCGGAACGCCTCGAGTTCCGACTCGGTCCCCGCGAGGACGAGTCGGTCGGTTGCAGCGGGCGTTTCACCCTCGAGAAGCGGGCCCACGTCGCCGTCTCGTTCGCGCGCGACGACCGCACAGCCGGTTCGATCCCGGATCGTTTCCCGGTCGAGGGGGTCGGTCGTCGAACCGGGCACGTCGACGCGACGGAGGCGGATCCGGTCGCTGAACGTCATGGTCTCGCGCTCGAAGATCCGAAGCGCGAGCATTCGGCCGGCAACGCTCGCCAACCCGAGCGCGTAGGTCGCGCCGGCGTCGCGGAGCCGACCGACGTTCTCCGATCGAGTGGCGGCCGCGAAAATCTCGAGATCGGGCTCGAGTTCGCGAGCGACCAGCGTCGCGAGGAGCGTCGTCACGTCGTCGTCGAGGGCGAGGATCAGCGTGCCGGCGTCGGAGAGGGCCGCCGCGGCGAGTCCCGCTTCGGTCGTAGCATCGCCGACAACGTCGACGAGGTCGCCGTCGTGTCGGTCGAGAACGACGGTCTCGACGTCGGATCGCTCGAGCGTCCCGATCACGGACGCGCCGACGGTCCCGGTCCCGGCGACGACGACGGGTTCGGACTGCGGCCGATAGCACGAGCCGGACAGCCCGGTCGCCTCGGCGACCGACTCGATGGAATCCGCCGTGCCGGCGAGCAACAGCGTCGTGTTGACGTCGACGTGGACGTCCGTCGAGAGCGAGCGCAGGAAGTCTCCCCGAACCCACGCGCCGAGGAGCGTCACGCCCTCCGTCTCGATCGATCGGCAGTCGGACAGCGGTTCGCCGTAGAGATCGCTCCCCGGATGGATCGGATACTCGACCAGTTGCAGGCCGTCGTCGCGGGTATCCGCCGCCTCGGGTGGATTCGTGTCGCCGTGACCGTCGCGGTCGTTCGTACGCTGACGGTCCGTCGTGTCCGATCGGGCTGTATCGTCCGCGCTGGCTGGGGCGACTTCGAGGTCGAAATCGGCGTCGACGACCGGTCGCACCTTGTCACCGAGCGCCTTTCCCAGCCGGTGTTTCGGCGAGAGCACCTCGTCGGCACCGGCGTAGCGGAGGTACCTCGCGTGCGAGGGATCCACGACGAGGGCGAGCACTCGAGGGTCGTCGTCGCGTTGATCCAACTCGATGACGGCGGCGATCTGTTCGGTCTTCGAGGCGTCGACGACCACGGCGAGGGCGTCGCCGACCTGTGCGTCTTCGAGCGTGTCCGCGGCGGCAGGGTCGCCGTGGAGGACGACGAGACCGGCCTCGTGCAGCGATCGGGCTCGCTCCTCGTCCGGCTCGAGAACGACGTACTCGGTCCCGTCGGACTCTAGTTCGTCGACGAGCGACTCGCAGAGCGCGGTGTAGCCGACGATGATCACGTGATCTTCGAGTTCGCTGACGTCCGCCGGCGGCGTCGGTTCGACGATCGTCTGCAGCCACGGGACGACGAACAGCGGGATGGCCACGAAGATGTACGCGATCCCCGTCACCTGAATCGCGACCATCAGCGCCGTCATCGCGAGGGTCTCCCATGGAGCGTCCTGACCGTAGCCCGTCGTCGTCATCGACTGAATCACGACCTCGAGGGCGTGAAACCACGATCGCGACTCGCCCTCGAGCGTCGCCATTCCCCACTGATAGACCGCGACGTAGATCGCCGTCAAGAGTAGGAAGGAGCCGACGTAGGCGACGAGCCGGAAGCCGAGTCGAGCCACGGCTATCGTCGCTGTTCGCGTCGTTCACGGCCGTTCGTCCGATCTCGACTCGACTCGGCGCCTCCGGTGCCGTCGATCATGCGAGCTGCAACGCACAACGCCCTCCCGAACTATCGTTCTTTGTGGGGCCAGTGCAAGTCGGCGAGCGGACGCTGGACCGAATGGAACTAACGTCTTCGCTGTCCGTCGATCGTGCGGCGAGTCACGTTGTGACACCCAACGTGCTTTGGCAACGGTTGAAAGACGATAGCGAACGAACACCTCTCGTGATCCGTCCCGACGTTCCGAACGGCTCACGTCCGCTACACTCGAGCACTCATGAGTAGTAATTGTCCGGAGTCCGATGCGACCGATGCCGGGGTACCGCCGAACGAACACTGGTCGAGCGTGTCGAAACACGTCGTCAACAGCTACGTCGAGGCCAACAACGCCCTCCTCGCCGCGATGGGCTTTTCCTCGTCGTCCGGCGAACCGACCGGGACGCTCACCGCACGGCACCAACCCGAGACGGTCGACGCTCCGGTCACCGAAGTCGCCTTCGGCGACGAGTCCTGGCTGATGGAGCGCTCGACCGACGAGTACGAGGACCTCGCGGTCGGCGACTACGTCCGCTTTACGAAATCGATCGAGGAGACCGACGTCTCCGCGTTCGCACAGGTTTCCGGCGACACCAACCGACTCCACCTCGCGGAGTCGTTCGCCGAGGAGACCCAGTTCGGCGGCCGTATCGCCCACGGCACGCTCGTCGCCGGGACGATCAGCGCCGCACTCGCCCGGTTCCCCGGCCTCACGATCTATCTCTCACAGGACCTCGAGTTCCACGCGCCCGTCGAAATCGGCGAGACCGTCACCGCCGACTGCGAGATCGTCGAGGTGCTCGGCGACACCCGCTACCGACTCCACACGACGGTCGAGACGGCGGACGAGGAGACGGTGATCGACGGTGAAGCGATCGTCGTCATCCAAGAATCGCCCGACGCGTGATCTGAAGTCGGGAGTATCGACTCCGGTTTCTTCGCTTTTCAGTCGATTCGATAGCTGCAGGTCGGGACGTTCCGTCTCGGTCGGTTCGTCGTCCGTGGGGTTGTGAGCCGTGAAACGACCGTTTTCCCTCGTGTCGCTTTCACACAGCCAAAATACCTTGGAGCAATGGTGATACCCCTCCGCGTCCTTTTCACACGTAATGAGTAGGTCAGAATCGGTGTCGCGGATCGTCGCCGTGTGTCGCTCCTGTGAGTCGGTGTTCGTCTCCGAGCAGAAGCCGGACGGGACGATCAGGCCCATCGGCGTCTCCCAGGAGTGTACCTGTGGCGACGGCGATTTCGAGCGGATCACGCCCTCGGGTGGCAGCGAGCCGACGAACGACGGTGGCCCGGCGGTGCCACGGCCGTCGGACTAAGGCCTGAAGCGAGTATCAGACGAGAGCGGTGAATTTGCTACCCGCGGGCCAGAACGTTTTCGCGCGAGCGACCCGCACCGATTTCCGGCACCCGACCGTTTTTGGAACGCATCGGTCTGCGTAGCGTATGCCCAGACCGACGAAACGGGTCCGCCGAGCCGAGCGCTCGAGCATCCGCGTCATGTTCGATCTCGCGGAGCGCCACGACGGCGACCTCGTTCGGCTCGAGGTCGGCGAACCCGACTTCGACACGCCCGAACACGTTATCGACGCCGCCGCGCGCGCCGCTCGAGTAGGAGAAACACATTACACGTCGAACGCGGGACTGCCGGCGTGTCGGCGGGCGATCGGTGATATGCTCGCCCACGATCACGGCGTCGAGCACGATCCCGACGAGATCGTCGTCACGGTCGGCGGGATGGAGGCGCTGCATCTGGCGATCATGGCGACGGTCGGTCCCGGCGAGGAGCTCCTCGCTCCCGGGCCGACGTGGCCGAACTACGAGATCCAGGCACACCTCGCGGACGGCTCGTTCCGCGAGGTCCCGATGCCGGCCGAATCGGGGTTCGATCTCGAGGCCGACCGCGTCGTCGAGGCGATGAGCGACGACACCGCCGCGGTCGTGCTCACGACCCCCTCGAATCCGACCGGGCGCGTCTACGATCCGGTCGAGTGTCGAGCGGTCGTCGAAGCGGCCGCCGACCACGACGCCTACGTCATCGCCGACGAGGTGTACCTCGGGCTGACCTACGACGGCGAACCGGAGGGAATCGCCGCTCACACCGGCCATCCAAACCACGTTATAACCATCGGCTCCTGCTCGAAGACGTACGCGATGACCGGCTGGCGGCTGGGCTGGCTCGCCGGCGACGGCCACCTCGTCGACCGCGTGGTTACGGTCCGCGAGGCGACGACCGCCTGCGCCTCGAGCGTCTCCCAACACGCCGCAATTGCGGCGCTGACGGGACCCCAGGAGCCGTTCCGGCAGATGTATCGCGCGTTTCGGGAACGGCGTGATCTGGTCGTCGACCGTATCGCGGGGATCGAGGGTGCCTCCTGCCCCCGACCGGAGGGGGCGTTCTACGCGTACCTCGACCCGGGTATCGACGACGACAGCCTCTCGATCGCGAAACACTTGCTCGAGGAACACGGGGTCGTCCTCGCTCCGGGAGACGGGTTCGGCGAGTCGGAGCCGGGGCGACTGCGGCTCTCGTTCGCGAACTCGATGGAGCGGTTGGACGAGGGGTTCGATCGACTCGAGGCCGGGTTGAAGACGTACTGAGCGACGGGCTGGGGAATCGGTCGATAACGGTCGGAGACGTGACGACCCGGGAGACATCCCCGTCACCGAGACAGTAGAAGCCACCCGTCTCCGAGACGATTCGTCAACGGCGTGTTATCGTCGCCGGTCCGCGATGAACTCGAGGTTATTCGGTTCCGGTGTGTGAGATCACAACTCCATCGATCCCGACCGAACGGCAAAGTCATACGGGTGAAACAGCGTCTAACGGCCGTTTCGTCGCCGCCCCAGCGAACGCCCCGTCGACCGACGAGTCACCGCTCGAGGCGGAAACGTTCGCGTACTGTGACGACTTCGATCGAACACGGCTCCGCGTTCGCCGACTAACATCTCGGCGCAACGGGTTACTACAACGCAACCGTCCGTCGAATGAAGGCGCGGATTACAAAGCGGGGCGCAGCCGTTCCCGACATCGAGACTCTCACCCCGATGAGCGACGAACTACGCGTGCCCCAACCGACCGACGAATCGATCCGTTCGATGCTGGTAACGCTCGAACGGGACGCCGATCTCACCCTCTCCCCGATCGAACGGCTGTTTCTCGCGACCGACGGGACCGTCACCCACATGCTCGAGGCGCTGACGAGGGGCGACGTCTCGGTTAGCATTCTCGACCGCGCGGTGGCCGACAACCGGCTGTTCCGAACGGTCGCGCTCGTGCCGGACGCCGAGCGAAACCCGTTGGTCTGGGCTCGGTCGACCGTTCGGCTCTCGCCGCTTGCGGACACCGTCGCCGACGAACTCGTCGACGGCGAGATCGGTATCGGAGACGTGCTTCGCGAAGAGTGTACGGAGACGAGACGCGAAATCGTCGAGATGAATGTCCATTCGACCGCCGATCGCTTCCCGTCGTTCGTCGAGAGCGACGCGGCGTGTCTCCTCGAGCGGACGTATCAGATCTACGCCGCAGACACCCGTATCATGACCATTACCGAGTACTTCCCGAAGGATCGCCTCAGCACGTATCGAACGCCGTAGCCTGTGGCCACATGCCGGTCGCCGAAACGAGAACCGGCGCGTCGATCGTTCAAAACCGAACCATAACAAAGCCCGGATAGTCGCTACCCTCGAGCGAGACCATGGCCGACATGTGGAACCCGTTACTCGAGAGGATGCCGCGCGATCGACTCGAGCGCCGGCAGATCCGGAAGTTCAGGGCGCAAGCCGTCTACGTCTACGAGAACGTCCCCGTGTTTCGCCGAAAGCTGGATCGAGCCGGCATCGCGCCGGAGGAGATCGACTCCTTCGAGGATATTCGCGCCGTCCCGACGACGACGAAAGACGAACTGCGGCGGGCACAGGAGACGAGCGAGGACGGCTCGGAGGGATCGGCGGAACGGACCGATCGACCGACGGAGGCGGAACCGACGCCGTACGGAGAGCTTCTCGCCGTGGAGCCGACAGCGGTCCGCGAGTACCACCAGACCTCCGGGACCAGCGGCACGCCGCTCCGACAGGCGGATTCGGGCCGGGACTGGGAGTGGTGGAGCGACTGCTGGGCGACGGTCCTCTGGTCGCAGGGGATCCGACCGGACGACCGCGTCTTCTTCCCGTTCTCCTACAACGTGTTCGTGGCGTTCTGGGCCGCACACTACGCCTGCGAGCGGATCGGTGCCGAGGTAGTCCCCGGCGGCAACCTCTCGTCCGTCGAACGCGTCGAACTGATGGACGACCTCGAGGCCACGGTCTTCATGACCACGCCGACGTACGCGCTTCGACTCGGCGAGGTCGCCGAACAGGAGGGGATCGATCCCGCGGCGACCAGCATCGAACGGATCGTCTGTGCGGGCGAACCCGGCGCGAGCGTTCCGGGGACGAAAGCGAAACTCGAGGACCGCTGGGGAGCGACGGTCCACGACCACGCCGGCGCGACCGAGACCGGCGCGTGGGGGTACAGCTGCGAGGGCGACTCGCTCGGCCTCCACTTCAACGAGGCCCAGTTCCTGATCGAGGTGGTCGACGACGACGGCGTCCCGGTCGAACCGGGCGAAACGGGAACGCTGATCGCGACGCCGCTCGATCGACACGCCCAGCCGTATCTCCGATTCGAACAGCGCGATCGAGTGCGACTCGAGGAACCGAGCGCCTGCGACTGCGGCCGGACGTTTCGCCTCGCCGACGGCGGCGTTCTCGGCAGAGACGACGACTTCACGACGGTCAACGGGGTGTTGCTCTCCCCGACGGCCGTCGAAGACGTCGTCCGCCAGCACGACGGCGTGGCCGACGAGTACAAGATCGTCATCGACCACCACGACGAGAAGGAGTCGGACGTCGTCACCCTGATCACCGAGGCGAACACGCAGGACGTAGAGACGGTCAGAACCGAACTTCGCCACCGGCTCAAACAGGCCTGTGGCCTCTCGTTTCGAATTACACTGCGCGAGCGGGGTGCCCTCGAGCGACCCGAACTCAAAGCCGATCGCGTCGTCGACCAGCGGGTGAACCATGTCTGAGGACGACGACACTGGGCACCACGACGGCGACTCGCAGCCGCACCGATCGCAGCCGGCCGGCGACCAAGCCAATCGTGGCGCCGGCCGCGGTGACGAACGAACTGCGGTGGACCTCGACGAACTCGCTGCGCTCGTCGACGACCTCGAGGAGGCGTCGACGACCCTGATCGAACGGGGACGGGAACACGACGTTCCCGCGATCGAACACAACGCCCAACGGATCCGCGACGTTGTCCATATTCTCGAGCAACACGTCCCGGAGCAGAGTGGCGACGACTGAGACGGTTTGCTGTCCCGATGTATCGGTGGGACCGCAGGACAAATCGCGATCGCCGGAACTGACTTACAGCAGAGAGTATGGAGAGAAGGCACCGAGTGACAACCGAACGAACGGTCAGATCACGCTCGAAACCGATCCGAACGTGGGTTAGCCCGTATCGTACTCGCTGAACGTCGTCCGCCAGGCGTCGGGATCCGTTACTCGTTTGCCGTCGACGACCCAGCGGTCGCCGTCCGCTTCGTCGTCGTCCGTCAGCGCGTAGACGCCGTGAATCGTCGGCGTCGAGACCAGCGAGAGCGGGACGGTCTGATCGCTTCGAAAGCCGTACGCGGAGAGTACGGGGTCCGGAATCACGCCGGACGGCGCGACCACGAGCGCCGCGTCCTCGTTCGCCTCGAGGATCGCCTCGAGAACGGAGACCAGGACGGCCGTTCGCGGTCGACTCGAGACGAGCGGAACGATATCGGTGAGATGGACGATAGTCGTCCCGTCGTCGACTTTCGTTCCGGTGGTGACCGCAGCCACCGGCGAGCCGTCGTAGCGCCCGACGTAGGTCGTGTACTCCCAGTGGGGGTTGCCGAACCGCCACTCGTAGAACGTCTCGTCGCGGACGAGGTGGAGTTTGTCGGGGATGTCGTGTCGGTAGAGCGCCGCGAGCGTTTGCGCAGGAATCTCCGCAGTCCGTTCGACGTCGATCTTCGGGTGGTCGGCGACCGACGGACGCTGCCGGGATTTCGCCGCGAGATACCCTCGAGAAAGTACTCGAGCGCCGCCTCGAGCCAGCGCGGAGAGCGGACCGACCGACTCGCCGTCGACCATCGCGTCGGGCTGTTGGACCCGGAAGTACGTCTCCTGGCGTTCGACGAGCTGCCAGCCGTACTTCTCGAACGTCGCTTTGCTCAACTGATTCGGGAAATCGAACACGATCTCGAACCCGTCGTCAGCGGCGAACCGATCGAGCCCAATCCTGAACAGTTCGGTAAAGAGCCCTTCCCGCCGGTGTTCGGGTCGAACCGCGCCGTCACAGGACTGAACGGCGGGAATCTGCCGCGAGCCGGTGTGCAACTCGAGGACCCAGAAGCCGACCGCGCCGACGATGTCGTCGTCGAACTCGGCGACGTAAACCGGGATCTCCTCGGTGTACGGGTTGGTTTCGTACTTCCACGCGAACCAGTCACTGGAGAGCGCCGGATCCAGCACCTCCTGGTACACCGCAAGCAGGTCGTCGCGATCTCCCTCGCGGTACTGCCGGATGGTGTACTCGCGGTCGCCGCTGGCGTACTGTCGCTCCAACGAATCCATCCGATCCCGTCCGAACATACCCTGTCCAACGACCGATCAGCCATAGTAATAGATCCGGTATTTTGGATCTCGAGCGGGCTAGTATCGTGCTGACAGCAGTATCGACGTACTAGTGATCACTGCGGTGATAGCTAGTTGCTCGACCGAGTGACGGTCTCGAGAGCACGCCGTCCGTACAATTACGGTCGCACTACCGGACTCTTGAACCGGCGTCGCGCTGTCCGGAATGGGCTCGATCGGGACTAGGTGTGAGTTCGTTTACGGACTCGAGGGCGGCTCGATAGTCCATGCGCGACTACCGAATGATTGCTGTTCCACGGATAAACGGATCGACGAAGCAGAGTTGTTGGAAACGAGGCCGTGGGTAGGCGCTACAGGATTTGAACCACGCCGTCGGCTCGCTTCGCTCGCCGCCGTCTCATTCAAATCCTTCGCGGTCCAGTATCTGTCGCTCACGAATTTGTTCGCGACAGAAACATGGGCGCTACAGGATTTGAACCCGTGGCAACTTGGTCCGAAGCCAAGCACTCTGTCCAGACTGAGCTAAGCGCCCTCACTTCAGCATTTTCCGGCGACCCCGTATAAGTCGCTCGGTTTGGAGGCATTTCGACAGCCACCACCACGCACACTATCGGAACTTCTCAGCCGGTGAAAAGTGCCGCCCAGGGTCTTTGTCCTGCACCCGGAACACCTAGCTATTCATGACGGTGAACGAGGCCCCAGTTCCCGACGATGGTCGGTCCAGCGACGCACCGCTCGAGTTACTCACCGACGACGAGGACGTCTGGACCGCCGTCCCCGCCGATGCGACGGGTGACGACCGTGTCTGCAAGTGGCTCTCGATCGACGCCGACGCGCTCTGCGACCTCGAGGAGTGGCGGTGACCGTCGCGCTCGAGTGAAATCGGCCTCCGACTGACCCCGATTGCGACGCCGTCTGTGCCCTGTTCTCGACCGAGTGTGGACCGTACCGTTTAACCACCAGCGCTGAGCAGTTCCGGCAATGACAGCGGGGGAGACGATCCGCGGGTTGCTCGAGTTGACGCGGCCGGTGAACGTGATTGCGGCGAGCGCGTTGCCGTTCATCGGGGCGTTCGTCGCCGGTGGCGTCGGCGACCATTCGCTCGCGGTGGCGGCTGCGGTGGCCGCGACCGGACTGGCGGTCGGGGCCGGAAACGCGATCAACGACTACTTCGACCGGGAGATCGACCGGATCAACCAGCCCGACAGGGCGATTCCTCGCGGGGCGGTGAGTCCGCGGGGGGCGCTCGCGTTCAGTCTCGTCCTCTTTGCAGGTGCAGTTGCGCTCGCGCTCACGCTCCCGACAGCAGCGCTCGCGATCGCAGGAATCAACCTCGTCGCGCTGGTGGCTTACACCGAACTTTTCAAGGGATTGCCGGGGCTCGGAAACGCGCTGGTCGCCTATCTGGTCGGGAGTACGTTCCTCTTCGGTGCCGCAGCGGTCGGCGATATGGGGCCAGCCGTGGTGCTGTTCGTCCTTGCGGCGATTGCGACGCTAACTCGAGAGATCGTCAAGGACGTCGAGGACATCGACGGCGATCGCGAGGAGGGGTTGAACACGCTCCCGATCGCGGTCGGCGAAACGCGCGCGCTGCAGATCGCCGCCGCCCTGATCGTCGTCGGCGTCGTCGCGAGCCCGGTGCCCTACTTACTGGGCTACTTCGGCGTCGCGTACCTACTCGTGGTGATCCCGGCGGACGCGATCATGTGCTACGCAGCCTACGAGAGTTTCGAGGATCCGACAGCCGGGCAGTCACACCTCAAATACGGAATGTTTCTCGCCGCGCTGGCGTTCGTCGTCGGCCGAGCGGCGGTGGCGATGCCGGCCGGACTCTGAGCTGAATCGCGAGACGGTTCGTCGACGAAAGCGGACATAGCCAGAATGAATTAGCAATGGTTGTGCTCCTACAATCAAAAGTAATATAAGCTGGATCACGCATTCTCATAGCAACGCCGGAGTAGTCAGCGGACCCAGCAATGGACGTCACTACGGCTGATGGATGTGAGTATCTGGTATGTATGACCTCGCCGATGTCATTCCGGACGCCGAAATCGAACCGGGGACGAACCTGCTCGTCGCGGGCCCGCCTCTGACGGGAAAGCGACAGATCGCGTTCGATATCCTCGCGAGCGGTGCTGATCGGGGCGACGGATCGATCGTCGTTACGACCAAGGATAGCGCCGACAAAGTGCTCGAGACGTTCACCGCCTCCGTCGACGCCAGTACCGACGCCAACGTCGGTGTCGTCGACTGCGTCACGAAACAGCGCGGGATCGGCACGGTCGACGACGACCCGCGGATCAAGTACGCCTCCTCGCCCGTCGATATGACCGGCATCGGGATCAAGCTCTCCGAGTTCCTCCAGGAGTTCTACGAGGACCGCGGGCTGACCGAGAACCGCGTGCTACTCCATTCGGTCTCGACGCTGCTTATGTACTCGAACCTCCAGACGGTGTTTCGCTTCCTCCACGTCTTCACCGGTCGCATCCAGAGCGCCGACGCCATGGGCGTCTACGTGATCGATTCGACGGCCCACGACGACCAGACGATGAACACGCTCAAGCAGCTGTTCGACGCCGTTATCGAACTCGAGGAGCCGGCCGACGGTGAGGAGCCGGAGATCCGGACGGCCGGCCTCTCGACCTGAGACGTCCACACCGTCGCGCCGAGACGTCCGTTACTTCTTCCGTAACCCCGAAACGTTTCACTCGCGAGCCCCTCCACTCGCGTATGCCCGTCGACGCCACCGACGACCTCGCGGACGTGTTCGAGTACGAGACCATCGCCGTCGTCGGCTGCTCGAGTACTCCAGGAAAAGCGGCCCACGACGTTCCGAACTACCTGCGCGAGCAGGGCTACGACGTGATCCCGGTCAACCCGTTCGCGGACGAGATTTTCGGCCGGCCGGTGTACGACTCGCTCGCAGACGTCGAGGAGGCGATCGACGTCGTCTGTATCTTCCGCCCGAGCGAGGAAGTGAGCGAGATCGTCGACGCGGCGCTCGAGCGCGACGACGTCGAGGTCGTCTGGACCCAGCAGGGAATCCGCGACGACGAGGCGGCGGCCCGCGTCGAAGACGACGGCCGGGTGGCCGTCCAGAGTCGGTGCATGATGGTCGAGCATCGCCGGCTCTCGGCCTGACTGGTTGCAAACTACCACGGAAGGACGATGTATTAGATCGTCGACGCCGCACGTCGCTCGAGCGTCGCGAGCGCCTCCTCGAGCGAGGTGCTCATGACGCCGTCGGCGACCGTCGCGACGTGCGTGAGCGCGACGAGCACGTCCGCGAGCGGGTCGGCCGGAAGATCGGCGACTGCCTCGGCCAGCGTCTCAGGGTCGACGGCGGCCACGGTCTCGGAATCGTCGGCTGCACTGAACGGAAGGTCGGCGACGACCCTCTCGGCGACACGGTGCCTCGCCGTCTCGTCACCGGCCACCTGCGTGTGGATCTCACGTTGTCGGGCCGGCGGTACGGATTGTGCAACCGGAATCGAGCACGCCGACTCGCAGTACCACGCCAGCGCGCGATGCACCGCGTCGAGAATCGCCGCGTTCGGTCGATCCATGGTTTCGCCGAGGTCGTGAACGCCGGCCTCGAGGACGGCCCGTCGGTCGTCGAACAGCGTCTCGAGCCGTCGGGGCGCGTCGGACGCGAGAAACGAGTCGGCGATCGCGGCCGGCGAGTCGCACGCCGAGAGATCGCCGTCGTAGAGTGCGGTCGGAACGCTCGCCACGCCGTTGGCCACGTCTTCCGGAAGATCCTCGACGTCGTCGACGACCGTGAGAACGAACATCGCGTTTCTCGTGGCCGTTCGAAGTCGCTCGAGCTGCTCGTTCGAGTAGCCGTCGACCGCGCCGATCAACGAGACGGCGAGGTCGGCCCAGACGGCGCCGCGCTCGTCGACGCGAGCGATGGCGTCCTCGAGCGTCGCCGTGGACGGTTCGAGCGCCTCTTCTCCGAGTTGCCCCCGTCCGATCTGCCGGACCGTCTCCAGGACGGGCGACAGATCGATTTCGTGGGGGAGCGAGTTTGCGGCCTCGAGAACGTTCGTAAACGCGAGATCGCCGAGCGTGACGTGTTCGTTCAGCCGCCGCTTTCGATTTCCGATCCAGTCGTCGGCCTCATCGATCGCGTCGTCGTGGAGGCTGCTCGTGACGAAAAGCGCGGTGGGGATCGAAGCCAGCGTCGCCGCGAGGCCGTCGTCGTCGGTCTCGAGGACGACGGCGGCGTACGTAAACGCACCGAGCAGGCCACCCTGAGCGGCGTACGCCTCGTACTTCGTCCGCACGGCGGGGGAGAGCTCCCGTTCGGTGGGGAGGGCGAAAAGCGACTGGTCCATACGCTCACCTGTCAGCAGTGCGCAATCAATGTATTGGTCACCGAGGCCGCGCCGTTTCGAGTCGGCACGGACTGCTGCCACACGACTCGAGTCAGTCTTCCCACTCCTCGAACGACCGGTAGATCCCCTTCGAGAGGTAGCGCTCGCTCGAGTCCGGGAACACCGTCACCACCGTCTCGTGTGGCGCGTCGATCGCCCCCTCCGAAATACCGCGAGCGACCCGCTTCGTCGCGACGCTGGCGGCCCCGGCGCTCGAGGCGACGAGGTGGCCCTCCTCGCGGGCCAGCCGTTCGAGTTCGTCGTGGGCCTCGCGGTCGGGGACGGCGTGGACGGTGTCGACGAGATCGGGTTCGAACAGTTCGTTGGTCTCGGTGTTGTGCGTGCCGATCCCCTCGGTCTTGTACTCTCCCTCCTCGCGCTTTTCGTCGAGCAACTCGCCGTACAGTGAACCCTCGGGTTCGACGGCCGCGACGTAGGTGTTCGGGTCCTGCTCGCGTGCGTACCGCGCGATCCCCATGAGCGTCCCCGCGGTGCCACAGCCGGCGACGACGGCGCCGACCTCGCCGGAGAGCGCCGCGTAGATCTCGGGGGCGGTCGTCGCGTAGTGGGCCTCCGTGTTGAGCGGGTTCGAGAACTGCTGGGGGACGACGGCGTCGTCGAGTTCGGCGGCCAGTTCGTGGGCTCGCTCGATCGCGCCGCCCATGCCCGCGTCCGTAGGCGTGTTGATAACCTCGGCGCCCAGCGCGGCCATCAACTGCTGTTTCTCCAGACTGAAGCGCTCGGGGACGACGAAGATCGCCTCGAGTCCCAGCTGTTTGGCGGCGATGGCGAGCCCGATCCCGGTGTTCCCCGCGGTCGGTTCGACGATCGTCCCGCCCTCGCTCACGTCGCCACGCTCGAGCATCTTCCGCAGCATGTAGCGGCCGATCCGGTCTTTCACGCTCGCTCCGGGGTTGAACGACTCGAGTTTCGCGTAACACTGGACGTCCTCGGGACCGTCCTGAAGGGCGACGAGTGGCGTCCGACCGATCGTCTCGAGGACCGAGTCCACCGGCTGCTCGTGGGTCGTCATCGTGCTGGCAAAAGTTGCCCCTGCTGTTAGGTTTTACTCATCGAGCGGGACGCGTGACTCGGTACCGAGCGACCTACTCGGCGGTCGCGTCGGTTGCTTCGGCGTCGCTGGCGTCTGCGTCACCGTCGGCAGTCCCTGGTTTGCTGCCGTCCTCGTCGTCACCGTCGTCCGCGGCTTCGGCCTCGTCGATGGCTGCCTCGGCGAGGATCTGTTCGCCGTCGATTCCCTGCTCTTCGGCCAGCGCGAGCAACAGCGCGCGTTGTTCGGTGAGCTGGTGGTCGATGCTCTTGACCGTGTCGTGGGTGTCGTCGACCTCTTCCTCGAGACCGATGATGCGCTGTTGAAGCTCCTGTACCTGCTTGTACATCGCTTCGGCGCGGTCCGACAAACTCTGAATCTTCTTTGCAGTGCTGCCAAGTCCCATGCCTGAACGATGTGTCGGGTAACTAATGGGCCTTTTCCTCCGTCGGTCGCGGTCGCTGCTGGTTACGCCGCGCTCCCGTTCTCGAGAAACGCCGCGCTCGCGGAATTGAACGCATCCGGCCGATCCTGATTGACGAGGTGGCCCGACTCCGAGAGTTCCAACTGCTCGCCGGTCGCGACCTCCGAGACGAGTTTCGCGCCCTGCTGTTTGACCAGCGGGGCCTCCTGTTCGCCGTGGACGACGAGCGTCGGCGTCTCGACGTGCGAGAGGTCCGTAGGCTCGTAGCGGTAGAGCGCGCCGAACACCTTCCGGAACTCGCTGCGGGAGATGTCGCCGACGGCGTCCATCGCCTCCGAGCGGACGTCGGGGTTCACCGACAGCCAGCGCTCGCCGGTCGTCGCCTGAATGGAGTACAGCATCGATCGGAACGTCGTCTGCGGACCGGTCATCGACAGCGAGGTCGACAGCGCCGGCAGCGGCGACATGAGGGGTTTCATCATCGGCGGCAGATCCATCGGCGGCATCGACCGCACCGCGCCGCCGAGGATCGCGCCCGCCGCGCGGTCGGGGTGGCGGTCCATGTACTCCTGGACGACCATCGAGCCGAGCGAGAGCCCACAGAGGATGGGATCCTCGAGTTCGAGTTCCGAGAGAAGGGCCTCGAGGTCGTCGGCGAAGAGTTCGATCGAGTAACTGCTCGGCTCGGTCGTGCCCGTCTGCCCGTGGCCGCGAACGTCCATCGTGATCGCCTGATAGTCGTCCGCGAAACGGTCGACCTGCGGTTTCCAGGCCTGTCCGTTCATCCAGCCGCCGTGGATGAAGACCAGCGGTTGCCCGTCGCCGCGCGTTTCGTACCAGAGCGTGCCGTCCTCGAGAGCGAGTTCTGCCATTAATACGTGATGGGTGGGAACAGGTAAAGAAGAACGGGTTGCAGGACGTGCGAACAGCGATCGGTTGTCGAGCTTCGAATCGGTGGATCGTTCTGTTCGGATCGACTTCCGTACAGCCGAGCGTCCTGCGATCCTGGCAACGATGATCGCCACATCCTCCCCAGCCGATTCGCTCGCAAGCTCGCTTCATCCCTCGCACGACTTCGGTTCGTGGCTCACTCGGCTCACGGGTCGCGTTGCTCCCCGTTCGCTGGCCGAGACGCTCGCTTTGCTCGCGTCTCGCTTTCGTTCGCCACGGCCCAGCGCGCGCCACCGCACGTGGATCAGCCGGCCCGAAGCGACGCGTCGGACTGAAGCCAGCGTTACTCGAGGAAGTCCGTTACTGCCCCCGATCGGAGCCGACCCAGCGGTCCCAGAAGCTCTCGAAGTCGGACTCGTCCTCGGTGAGTCGATCCCACTCGGCGAGGCCGCGCTCCTCGCGGGTGCCCGGAATCGTGTTGTCGAGGACGAGCGCCGCGAGGCCGCCGACGGCCATCCCCGTCGAGCCGATGATGAAGACGGTGTCGACGACGGCCTCGGCCGCGGTCTCGAGCGGGGCCGGATAGCCGGCGAGTGCGGCCTCGAGGCCGATAGCGTCGCGGAACGCGAGCGTGCTCTCCCAGTTCCCCATGTAGGCCGGCATCGCCAGCCCGACGAACAGCGCGAAGCCGACGATGAAGACGTTTCTCGAGGAGTCCAGATCGACGTGTTTCAGGTTGCCGATACCGACGGCGACGATCTGGGCGAACATGGCGATGAACAGCCCGCCGACGATGGGATCCGGAATCGTCGCGATGAGTTGGCCGAAGTAGCCGATGAAGCCGAAGAACAGCATGACGACGGCGCCGATCTGGACGACGTAACGGGAGGCGACGCCGGTCAGGCCGATCGCGCCGATGTTCTCGGAGTAGGAGGTTGAACCGCCGGTTCCCATGACGCCGGAGAAGACGTTCATTACCCCCTCCATTCCGATCCCGTGGTTGATCCGTTTCTCGCTGGGCGCCGCGGCGCCGGTGAGATTCGCGACGGCGTAGTAGTCGCCGATGCTCTCGACGATCGAGGCGAGCACGCCCGCGAACATGCCAATGACGAACGCGGTCGTAAACTCCGGAATCCCCCACTGGAAGGGATAGATCGGGAGGAACAACGTCGTGTCAGTGACCTCACCGAGCGGGACGTGTCCCGGGTGGTCGGCGTCGAACACGTCCGCGAACGAAAGCCCCGCAGCGACAAACCACGCGATACCGATCGCTAGAATCACGGGATACAGACGAAACGCCTTGTGTTTGAGATCGAGATACTGTGAGAATAGCAGGATGAGTCCGAGCGTCAGCCCGAGCAGCAGCCAGTTCTGATCCGGCGTCGTGATCTGGGGCGCGTCGAACAGCGCCAGCCCGATCAGCGCGATCGTCGGCGCGATGACGACGGGCGAGAGGAACCGTCGAAGCTTCCCGACGAGGCCGAAGTACCCCATCGCGACCTGCACGGTCGCGGCGACGATGATCGCTCCCTGTAGCTGCAGGAGGGCGGCCTGCCAGTCGTCCCCGGTTCCGACGCCGCCCGCCGTGACGACGGCCACGATGGCGAGTGCGGGTGCGAGCATCGAGAACGGCGCGCCCTGGACGATCGGGTACCGGTTCCCGAACGTCGTCTGGGCCAACGTCGCGATTCCCGAGACGACGAAGAAGGTGCCGACGAACTGCGCCGTCACGTCGCCGGGCATCCCCATCGCCTCGGCCAGAATCAGCGGCACCGCGATGTTCGCCCCGACCATCGTCAGGTAGTGCTGGATTCCCAGCACCGCCGATTCGCCGACTGGCGGCCGGTCGTCAATGCCGTACTCGATATCGTCGCTGACGTCGCGATCGCCTGGATCACCGCCGGCGTCAGCGCTTCCGCCTGCTGATTCGTCCCCCGCGTCAGTCATGTCTCGTCGGATAACGATCGACCGGGGTCAAATGGATGTTGATCCGTCGGGCGCGACGCTCCGACAGAACCGGATTCGGTGGACGCTCACCGAACGCGGCGCCAGACGTGTCCGCAGTCGTCGCACTCGAGGCGCCGTTCAACCCGATCGTCGAGGACGCGTCGCTCGAGTTCGGTTCCGGCGTCGGCCAGACACGACGGACAGTCGTGTCGCTCGCTGACTCTCACGAAACACGATTATCGGGCCGCGATCCTGTGCGATGTGCCTACCTAGTTGGGGAGTCGTCCGCCGCAGCCCGATTGGCTGCGGCGCGAACCGTTTCGGCGGACAGCGACGAGAGGTCGACCAGTTCGCCGTCGGCTTCGGCTGCGACAAGTTCCGAAAGCCCGGCTCGAGAGTCGTCGCCGGCGTCCACGACGATCACGGTCGCGTCGTCGGCCGCGAGCCCGCGTGCAGCCCGACGCGTCGCCTCAGTCGGACTGCCGTCGGCCACGTTCGCCCGGCCGTCTGTCACCAGAACGACGACCGAGGCGTCCGTCTCGGCGCGCTCGAGGACCCGTCTCGAGGTCTCGAGCCCCGCCGGAAGCGGCGTCCGATCGCCCGACGGCAACTCCTTCAGGTGCCGCGCGGCCAGCGAGACGCTGTCGGTCGGGGGGAGCAGGACATCCGCATCGTCGCCCGCGAAGGCGACGAAGGCGACCTGATCGCGGTGTTCGTAGCTGTCCCGCAGGAGTTCGAGGACAACCCCCTTGGCAGTGCGCATCGCGGGTCGCATCGAGGCGCTGGCGTCGACCGCGAAGACGATCGTCACCGATGTCTCGCCGGCGCGGACCGACTGGCGGAGGTCCCGTTTTTCGATCTTCGAGTCCCCTCGAGCCGCGGCGGATCGAACCGATGCAGCCGCATCGATGGGGCCGTCTCCCGACGCGGGTTCCGTCCGAACGCGCGCGCCGCGGTTGTCGACGCTGGGGGTCGTGCTGGCTCGAGCGCCACCGTTCCCCGTCGCCCGTCGGCTCTCGACATCGGGCGAGTCGAGGTCGGGCGCCCGCGCCTCGCCGACGTCGGCAACCTCGCCGCGGCGCTGGCCGGGAACGAGCGGCTGGGCGTGATCTTCCTCGCTGTCGTCACCGTTTTCGCCGTGGTCGTCGGAACCGGATTCGCTCGAGTCGTCGCCCTCGCTCTCCCCGCCGTCGTCAGCTCGGGCAGGTGCGGGATTGCCACCCGACGGGTCGGTGCCGTCGTCGGGTTGACGTTCGGTTCCGGAGTCGTCCGTCTCCGGGTCGTCATTCCCGTCCGAGTCGTCGGTCCCGTCGTCGCCATCTTCCGAATCGGATTCGCTACGGTCCTCACTGCCCTCGCCGCCGGACTCGTTTCCCGTCTCACCGGCGTCCTCTCCGTCGTCACTCTCGCGCTCGTTCTCGTTCTTGCCCGACTCGTCCGCTTCGCCGTCCTCGACATCTTCGGGTGCGTCCTCCTCGAATCGATCCTCGAGTATATCCTCCAGATCCGGTTCGTCCTCGAACGGCGTGCTCCGGAGTCGGTGCGGGAGGGCGTAGCGCGCGGCCTCGTGGACGTCTGACTCGATAACCGTCGTCCGGCCCTCGAGTGCGGCAATAGTCATCGCGGTCCGGGCCGTTGCCACGTCGCCGCGGTGGCCGTCGACGCCGGCCTCGAGACAGAGGTGGGCGATCTCCTCCTTGAAATCGGTGGGGAGGGCGACGCTCGAGAGCCGTTCTCGGGCCGATACGACCACCTCCCGCAACGCTGCCGTCTCGTCGGCGTGCTCGACCCACGGATCCGACTCGTCGGTTCCGTTGTCGATGCCTGAGCCGTCGGACTCGAGCGCCCGATCGATAATTTCGACCCGATCGTCGACCTCGCGACACCCTTCGACGGTGGCCTGGAGGGCGAACCGGTCCCGTAACTGTGGCCTGAGGTCGCCCTCCTCGGGGTTCATGGTCCCGATTAGGGTGAACTCGGCGGGGTGTGAGACGCTGATCCCGTCGCGCTCGACGGTGTTGACGCCGCTTGCGGCCGAGTCGAGAATGACGTCGACGAGGTGGTCGTCGAGCAGGTTGACCTCGTCGACGTAGAGAATGCCGCGGTGGGCGCGAGCGAGCAGGCCGGGGTCGAAGTCGGCCGCACCGGCGAGGGCGTCCTCGACCGAGAGGGTGCCGACGACGCGGTCTCGAGTCGCGCCCAGTGGGAGGTTGACGAGTGGAACGGGCCGGGTTTCGACTGGTAGTTCGTTTGGGTCGCGCTCGCGGCAGTCGGCACACTGCTGTGTCGAGTCGTCGGGCGCACAGCCGTACGGGCAATCGGCGACGGCTCGCTGGTCCGGGAGGAGATCGACGAGTCCCCGGACGGCGGTCGACTTCGCGGTGCCTTTCTCGCCGACGATCAGGGCCCCGTCGAGGCCGTCGTTGGCCGCGACGGCGAGCAGCACGCGCTTTAACTCGTCCTGCCCGACGATCGCCGGAAAGGGGAGTGACGACAGCTTTTTGCCCCCAGCGTCTGCAACCATAGTTGAGCTAATACAATAGAGGTTTAAAAGTACGATGACACGGATCGGGATCTACACCGCGACGGAGAACGAACTCGGCTCGATCGGCCAGGCCGCCGAGCGCCTCGAGGGTATCGAGCTGGTCGTTCGCTCGGAGAGCGACCTCGAGGACGAAGCCGACATCGAGGAGTTCGTCGAGGAATTGACCGACGCCGCCGCGGCCATCTTCTGGCTGCACGGCGCCGAAGACAGCATGCCGGGCTACGACTACGCGACGGGCGCGCTCGAGGAGGCGGGCGTCCCGCTGATCGTCAAGGCGACCGGCGACGCGTTCGCGTTCGAGGATACGACGGTCTCGGAGGGACATCGCGACCTCGTCTACGACTATCTGGAGAAGGGCGGCACGATCAACGTCGAGAACTGCTGTCGGTTCCTCGCCGCCGAGTACGAGGGTCTAGACATGGAGTACGACGACCCCGCCGAACTCCCTACGGAGGGCGTCTACCACCCCGACTATCCCGGCGTCGAGTACGAGGAACTGCTCGAAACTCACGACGCCGAGAAGCCGACGGTCGCAGTCTGGTTCTACGAATCTCACTGGACCCACGAGAACACTCGCTACGTCGACGCACAGGTTCGGGCGCTCGAGGAACAGGGCGCGAACGCCCTGCCGATCTTCTGTAATCCGGCAACGGACACCGACGAGCAGGAGGATGCGGAGTGGGTGACCGACAACTGGCTCATCGACGCCGACGGACGGCCAGTCGTCGACGCCGTGCTGTCGTCCTTTATGTTCTCCCTCTCCATGGACGAGCGCGGCCGCAGCGCCAGCGACGAGGGATCGAGCGCCGAGGACGTCTTCCTCGACCGACTCGGCGTCCCCGTCCTCCAGACGATCACCACGATGCGCTCGCGGTCGCGCTACGAATCCAGTGACACGGGCGTGATGGGCTTCGAACTCGCGCTCTCGGTCGCCCTGCCCGAGTTCGACGGCAACGTCATCACCCATCCGATCTCGGGGAAGGAACGCACCGACGACGAGGCCGGCATCGGCAGCGCGCCGAAACACCACTACCCGATCGAAGATCGCGTCGATCACGCGACGCGGCTCGCGGTCAACTGGGCCGAGCTTCGACACACCCCGAACGAGGAGAAGCGGGTCGCCGTCGTCCTGCACAACTACCCGCCGAGCGACGACGGGATCGGGACCGCGTTCGGGCTCGATTCGCCGGAGTCGACCGTGAATCTGCTCGAGGAACTCGACGCTCGAGGATACGATTTAGGCGGAGAACTGCCCGAGAACGGGCAGACACTCGTCGAGAAACTTACGTCGCAACTCACGCTCGAGGACCGCTGGGTCGCCCCCGAGGACGTTCGCGACCTCTCGGTCGACGTCGTCGCCTCTGACACCTACGCGGACTGGTTCGCCGACGCCGACGAGCGATTTCAGGAGAACATCGTCGAGGAATGGGGCGAGGTTCCCGACCGGCCGTTCGCCATCCCGGGCGTCGAGTTCGGTAACGTGCTCGTCACCGTCCAACCCCCGCGCGGGTTCGGGATGGATCCCTCGAAGGTCTACCACGATTCGGACCTGCAGCCGCCACACGACTACTACGCGTTCTACGGCTGGCTGCGCAACGAGTTCGAGGTCGACGGGGTCGTCCACCTGGGCACCCACGGCAGCCTCGAGTGGCTTCCCGGAAAGACCGTCGGGCTGAACGGCGAGAGCGCGCCGGACCAGTTGATCGACGACATTCCGAACGTCTACCCCTACATCGTCAACAATCCGGGCGAGGGGACGCAGGCCAAACGGCGGTCCTACGCCGCCATCGTCGACTACCTAACGCCCGTGATGCGGAACGCGGGCACCTATGACGAGTTGTCCGAACTCGAGGAACTCGCCAATCAGTACCGCGAGGCCGGGATGGAAGACGCCCGCGCGGACGATGGTCAGCACCTCGAGGATCTCATGCGCGAGAAAGTCGAGGAACTTGATCTCGCCGTAGAGTTGGGTATCACAGGCACGATCGACGAGAAGGCCGACGTCCGCGGTCCGGACGAGGCGGGTTCGACCTTGGCTGAGGGCGACGTCGAAGGCGACGACCTCGCGATCGACGACCTCGTCGAGCGCATTCACGAGTACCTCACGGACGTCAAAACGACCCAGATTCGGCTGGGGCTGCACACGATGTCCGAGCCGCCGGCCGACGAGCGCCTCGTGAAGTACCTCGTCGCGCTGATGCGCCTCGAGAACCCCGGCGCGCCGAGCCTGCGCGAGAGCGTGGCCGGCGCGCTGGGCGTGGACTACGAGAAGATGCTCAACTCGCCCGGCGAGTACGACGAGGATCTGGGGATGACCTACGCTGAGGCCGCGGACGTAGTCTACGAGACCAGCGTCGACCTGATCGAGACGCTCGCCGAGCACGAGTTCGACGTGCCCGTGTCGGAACTCGAGGGCGGCCCCGACGACGAAGTGAACATGAACCTGCTCGTGGTCGACCTCGAGACGATCGGCGACGGGCGCGCGAAGTCACGCGCTCACGACAACTTGCGAAAGGCCCTCGCGTACATCTGCGAGGAGGCCCAGCCCCGCGTTCAGGGGGCCGAAGACGAGATTCCCCGGACAGCAGACGCGCTCTCGGGCGAGTACGTGCCCCCTGGCGGCTCGGGCGCACCGACCCGCGGCGGCGTCGACTTGCTGCCCACGGCTCGTAACTTCTACACGCTCGATCCGCGCAAGGTGCCCGCGAAGGCTGCCTGGCAGGTCGGAAGCGAGGTCGCGGAGGGAGTCCTCGAGCGCCATCACTCTGAAGAAGGGGCCTACCCCGAGGAGATCGGCGTCGTCGCGTGGGGGACCCCTACCGTCCGTACCCGCGGCGAAACGATTGCACAGGTGCTCGCGATGATGGGCGTCGAGCCACAGTGGACCGACGCCGGGCGGATCGACGACGTCGAGCCGATCCCGCTCGAGGACCTCGACCGTCCTCGAGTCGACGTGACCACCCGCGTCTCCGGGCTCTTCCGGGACGCCTTCCCCGCTGCGGCGGGCGTCATCCACGATGCCGTCGACGCTGTCGTCGACCTCGACGAACCGCTCGAGATGAACTACGTGAAGAAACACGTCGAGGAGGAGGCCGAAGAGTTGCAGGAAGAAGAGGGGCTCGACGAATCCGACGCCCGAAAAGCGGCCCTGCACCGCGTCTTCACCACCAAACCCGGCGGCTACGGCGCGGGGACGAACAAGGCCGTCGACGAGGGTAACTGGGAGGACCGTTCCGACCTCGCCAACGTCTACGTCCAGTGGGGTGGCTACGCCATGGGCTCTCGCGGGCGGGTTTCGGACGCCCACGACGCGTTCGAACGGCGGCTCTCGAGCGTCGACGCGACGGTCAAGATCGAGGACACGATGGAACAGGACGAGTTCGACTCCTCGGACTGGTACGCTTTCCACGGCGGCTTCATCTCCGCGGTGTCCGAAATCTCGGGCGAGGAGCCCGCCTCCTACGTCGGCGACTCCTCCGATCCCGACAACGTGGACGTCTACACGAACGAGGAGAAGGTCCGCAAGGCGATGCGCGCTCGCGTACTGAACCCCGACTGGCTCGAGTCGATGGAGGACCACGGCTACAAAGGGGCAGGCGACCTCTCGACGACCGTCGACGTGACCCTCGGCTGGGACGCGACGACGGGCGTCATCTCGGATACGCTTTGGGAAGACGTCGCCGCAAAGTTCGCCTTCGACGAGGATCGACGGGAGTGGATGCGCGACGTGAACCCGTGGGCCCTCGAGTCCATCACGGACACGCTGCTCGAGGCCGTCGAGCGCGACCTCTGGGACGCCGACGACGAGACGGTCGATCGACTGCGCGACCTGAACCTCGAGGTCGAGGGCGACCTCGAGGCGCGAACGACCAACGAGGCCGTCGGCGCGGGGGTGACCAACGATGACTGAGGGAGATCAACAGTTCGAGAGGGAGTACGCCGACCTCGGCGCGACCACCCAGAACGCGATGGATATCGCGGAGACGAGCATGGACATCGTCCGACAGTTCGTCCCCGACGAGACGCTGGCCGACCGAATTCGGCAGAAATCGGTTCACTCGATGGGCGACATCGAGTTCCAGCACCTGATCGAATTTTCGGGAAGCGACGAGCTCGGCGACGACGAGGACGCCCCAGTTCGCGCCGGTGCGCGGGCCGTCCTCAAGGAGGCAATCATCGTCACCGACATCACGATGTCCAAGGCCGGCATCACCGGCCGCGGCCACAACTGCGAGAAGCGCAAGGCGATCGGCAACGGGGCCGAACTGGCGAAGGAGACGGGGATGACCCGAACCGCGGCTTCGGTGCTCGAGTTGGACAAACAGGGCGTCTACGACGGTGCTATTGCGACGATCGGAAACGCCCCCACGGCCGCGTTCGCGCTCGCGGACTGCATCGAGAACGGTACCAGGCCCGCGGTCATCGTCGCGACGCCGGTCGGCTTCGTCAAGGCCGAGGAGAGCCGCCAACGCATCCGCGAGGTCAGCGAGGAGTACGATATCCCGGCGATTACGAACGTCGGCCGCCGCGGCGGGAGCGGGCTGGCGGCCGCGCTGACGAACGAACTGATCCACGTGGCGAAGGACGTGCGAACGGACGGGCTCGAGTTGGATATCACGGCCGACGAGCGGGCCGCACAGGCCACCAGAGATTCCGAGGAGGGCGAATGAGCGGCGAGTACGACCTCGACGCCGGCCCGGATCCCGCGACGTTCGCCGCGGCAGCGGCGGAGCCGGATATCGACGAAGAAGCGGACGACCCCGTTTACGCCGTCGGCGTCGGCCCGGGCAATCAGGAGTACCTCACGCCCCGTGGCCGGCGGGCGATCGAGGAAGCGGACGTCGTCGTCGGCTTCACGACCGTCGTGGAGTTCGTCGAGGATCTCACCGACGCCGACCTGCTGACCTGTGGCTACGAGGACGAAGCCGAGGCGCTCGAGGAATTCGGCGAACGCGTCGCGGCCGGCGAGCCAGGCACTGCCGTCGCGATGGGCGACCCGAATCACTCGGGCTACCAGTTCGTCGGGAAGGTACAAGATACTATTCAGCGACAGGATTCCGAAATACCCGTTCGCGTCATTCCTGGCATCTCATCGCTCCAGATGGCTGCGAGTCGTGCCCGGACACCGATGGAAGACACCGAGTTCGTCACGCTGCACAAAAGTGGCGACCTCGAGGCCGACATGGATCGTCTCGCCACCGCGGTCGCAGTCGAAGAGCGACACGCGCTCGTACTCCCGCGGCCGTACGATCGAATGCCCGGCGATCTCGCCCAGTTTCTGCTCGAGGAAGGGGCTGCGCCGGATATCGAGGCGCTGGTGCTCGAAAAACTAACGCACGACGACGAGCAGATTCACCGCTTCACGCTGTCCGAGTTGGCCGAACACGCCGGCGGAAGCGGGACGGAGGACACGCCGTTCTCGGATCTGGTCGTGCTTGCGGTCAGACAGCCCGTGTCGTAAACGGACTCGAGTCGCGTTTGGACGGCCGCCTCGTCGTCCCGTAACTTTTCGAGAACGCGTATCGTGGTGCTCGAAGAAATCGTGTGGGCGCGTGACAGAACGAACTACTCGGGCACGTCGCCGACCATGATGTACTTCTCGTAATTCGGCTCCTGTCCCCAGAGCGCAGACTCCGCCAGGGGGTCGTACTCGACGTTCTCGAGTCCCTGCTCTCTGAGGAACGCCGCCAGCTCTTCGGGCGGCCGACCGTCGTACAGCGGCAGGTCGTCGTGGATCTCCTCGTAGCCCTCGAACGTCTCGTCGAAGTCCCAGTGCCCCTCGATTAGGACGAGACGACCGCCGGGATGGACGACGCGCTGCCACTCGTCGATCGCGTTCTCCGGGGTCGGCAGCGTCCAGATGAGGTGGCGCGCAGTCACCAGGTCATAGGTGTCCTCGCGCTGTGCCAAGTTCTCCGCGTCGCCGCGCTGAAACTCGGCGGACAGTTCCGACCGCTCGACCTTCGTTCGCGCCTGCTCAAGCATTTCCGGCGCGAAGTCGACGCCCGTGACGTCGTGGCCGAGCTCCGCTAACAGCAGCGAGATCACGCCGGTGCCACAGCCGACGTCGAGGATCTGCTGTGGGGGATCGCCCGTCCACGGACGCAGCACCGACAGCCACGCCTCGCGTTGTTCCTCGCTGTGAATGCCGTGTTGGCTGTCGTCGTCGAACGACTCGGCGCGGCCGTCCCAGTACTGCTTGACGGTCGCCTTGACCTCCTCGTCGGACTGGGTCGGCTGAGTCATCGTTCACCCTCGCTACTTCGGTTGGTGTACTGTGCCGACAGACCGTGTTCGAACGGCTCGTGTGGGACAGTTCGAATTCGCGTCTCCGTTCCGGATACTCGCCGACTCGAGTCGTGTGGTGATTGCATGGGTGTAGTCGACTGGTCGTTCCCGTTCGCGGTGGGGCGATACCCAGTCACGAATCAGTAATATATCCAACTATGAGAGTATTACAAATAAATCTGCCTCTATGTATCCGTGCTAAGTGAGGTTAGGGAACGATACGTGCGGAAAAATACAGCGACGGACGTCGGCCGAAATCCGTCACTCGTCCTGCTCGTGCTCTCGCAGTACCGACGACAGGGTGTTCGAAACCTCCTCGAGCGCGACGGCGTTCGTCTTGCGGAGGTCTCCCTGCTGTGCGTCGCCGAGGTGTCGCAGTGCTTCTCGGAGGTGATGTTCGGTCTCGTGTTCGGTTTCGTCGGGCATGGGAGGGAGACGGTCGTAACCGACTCGAGTACTTACGTTCGTCGGCGGACCCCACTCTCATACGGATTGCTGTGAGTCATTTCGGTGCAACCGCAGGATGGTCGCGGTTACACCGGTAAATCGTTACAGCAGACCGTATCACTCGAGGGCGTCCCGAACCGCCGCCCGACGCTCGGCGAACGTCGGATCGTCGAGGACCGGCGTCGTCGACTCGAGACCGATCTCGACGTCGTCTGCGAGGTCGATCCACGCGCGACAGCCCCGATAGCTTCCCCGTTCTTCGATAATCCGGGGCGAGTCGAGTTCGCTCACTCGAAGTAACAGCACGCGCAGGTCGCCGTCCGGATCGTACTTGTCGCGCAGTCCCTCGGGGGTGTAGACATAGTGTCGGGCGAGGGACGCGAGGTCGTCGCTCGAGACGGTGTACTCCCCGCGGACGTCAGCGACAGCACGGATCGGCACCCCCTCTTCCGGCTTGGCACTGGCTCGGTAGTAGTAGTCCTCGTACCGGGGTTGATAGCGATCCGGTTCCTGATGGGTGTACGCGGGATAGAGCACGAACGGACCGTCGATCGTGCCCGGATCGAGCGTGGGGTGTCGAACGAGGACCGTCTGAGTGCCCTCGAGTACGGCGTTGACCACCCCGGCACGCTCTTTTAGTGCGGGTATCGCCGCCGTCTTGGCTTCGCTCATTGGTCTCGCTCGACCGAACGCAGACGAGTCCCAATTCGGTTTCGGTTACTCGAGATCACCGTCCCTACCGACGCATTCAAGTTCAGTTGTGCGAACGCAACCACAATGATAAACGGATTCGTCCTCGGCGGCGTCAGCTCCGGCGTCGGGAAGACGGTCGCGACGCTGTCGATCATTCAGGCGCTCGAGGACGCAGGCTACTCGGTCCAGCCCGCCAAGGCGGGGCCGGACTTCATCGACCCCAGTCACCACGAGGCGATTGCCGGACGACCCTCCCGAACGCTCGACCTGTGGCTCTGCGGTGAGGACGGACTCCGACGCAACTACCAGCGCGGCGAGGGAGACGTCTGCGTCGTCGAGGGCGTGATGGGCCTCTACGACGGCGACGGCTCGAGCACCGCGATGGTCGCCGAAGCGCTCGACATTCCCGTCGTGCTCGTCGTCGACGCGAAAGCGGGCATGGAGAGCGTCGCGGCGACCGCGCTCGGATTCCAGCAGTACGCGAAGGCGATCGGCCGCGACGTCGAGGTTGCCGGAATCGTCGCCCAGCGCGCCCACGGCGGCCGCCACGAGCAAGGCATCCGCGACGCGCTCCCGGATGACCTCGAGTTCTTCGGTCGAATCCCGCCGAATCCGGAACTCGAGATCCCGGATCGACACCTCGGTCTCGAGATGGGCGAGGAAGCCGCGCTGCCGAAAGCGGCGCTCCGGGAGGCTGCGGAGTCGCTCGAGGCCGAGCGTCTGGCAGCGGTGGCGAGCGAGCCATCCGCTCCCGACGGGTCGAGTTCGTCCGAAGAACCTGCTCAGTCCGGCGATCCGATCGACGCCACCGTCGCCGTCGCGGACGACGCCGCCTTCTGCTTTCGGTATCCCGCAACCATCGAACGGTTCCGCGAGCGGGCCGAACTGGTCACGTTCTCGCCCGTCGCGGGCGATCCCGTCCCCGATTGCGACGGCGTCTACCTGCCCGGCGGCTACCCCGAACTTCACGCCGCGGAACTCGAGTCCTCAGGCACCCTCTCGGAACTCGGCGAGTTGGCCAGCGAGGGACTGCCAGTCCTCGGCGAGTGCGGCGGCTTGATGGCGATGGGTCAGTCGCTGACGACAGCGGAGGGCGACCACCACGAGATGGCCGGTATCCTCCCGGCGGACGTCACGATGCACGACCGCTATCAAGCGCTCGATCACGTCGAACTCGAGGCGAGCGAGGGAACGCTGACGGCCAACGCCGGCGAGACGATTCGCGGCCACGAGTTTCACTACTCGAGCGCCGACGTCGACGGCGACGCCCGCTTCGCGTTCGAGACGGTGCGAGGGGACGGCATCGACGGCGACCACGACGGCCTGACGGAGTACGAGTCGCTCGGGACGTACGTCCACGTTCACGCCGAGAGCGGGGCGTTTGATCGGTTCCTCGAGCGGATCGACGAGTAGACCGATCCCTCTCATGTCGATCCCGCGGCCGTTTCCCGGTTCCGGACGGTCCATCGACCCAGATTTATCACGGGACGGCGACAAGAACCTGGCATGCCGGCTGCCACGCCGACGAGCGTCGTTCTCCCCACTACCGGCTGGACCGACGCCTGCGAGGAAATCGTCGAACAGCTTCGGCCGAGAGACGAGTTGCTCGTGGTTTGCGACGCCGAACGCGAGTCGGTCGCCGACCGCATCGAGGGCTGTCCGGACAACGCCAGGCTGGTGATCGCGGGCGAACCCGAACGCTGTTCCGGCAAGGCCAACGCGATCGCCGCCGGCATGGAGGCCGCCGAACACGATCGGATCGTCTGGACCGACGACGACTTCCACCATCCGCCGGAGTGGCTCGAAACCCTCCGAGCCGACTACGATAGACACGGGCCGACGACGGAGCTCCCGGTTTTCGTCGGTCGAGATCCGCTGGCCGTACTGCTGGAACCGATATTCGTCCTCAACGCCACGTTGGGGGTCTATTTCACAGCGATTCCGTGGGCCGGTGCCGTCGTCTTCGAACGCGACGACATCGACGAAGCGACCTTTCTCGACGACCTTCGTCGGACGGTGAGCGACGACGGTCTCCTCGCCGAGTACGCCGACGTCACTGCTGTCAGGCGGACGCGGCGCGTCGATATCGGCGGGTCAATCCGCGAATCGCTCGAAAACACCGCCAGGTTCGCGCAGATCGTCCGCTACTGTGTGCCGTTTGGCACTGCGACGCAAGCCGCGGCCGGCGCGCTTCTCACCGCCGTCTGCCTCCTGTTTCCGCTGCCCGCGCTGGTGCTGTCGACACTCGCGATGGGTGCCGTCTACGTCACATTCGGTATTCGCCGGTGGACATTCCTCCTGACGTACGCGGTGTTGCTGGCGTCGATCCCGCTCTTGCTCTACGGCCTCGCTCGTCGAACGTTCATCTGGGGCGGTCGGCGGTATCGCTGGCGAAGCAAATTCGACGTGACGGTGGAGTCCGAGTGAGGACGGTGGCTACTGATTTTGAACTAACGTTCGACGTGGCATTCATCGATTCCAACCATTAGTCAAACGGTTAACACCAATGCCGATGTAGGCCCAATCGTATGTCCGAATCAGTCCAGCGACTCGAGCCGCTAGACCAGCGACCACTGGCCGACAGAACCTGCCTCGTTACGGGATCCTCGCGCGGTATCGGCCGCGATATCGCGTTCGAACTCGCCCGCTGTGGGGCCGACGTGGCGGTGAACTACCGATCGGCAGAAGAGAAGGCCCGCGAGGTCACGGAGACTATCGAGGCTAACGACGAGACGGCCGTTCCCGTACAGGCGGATATCTCCGAACCGGCGGAGGTCGAAGCGATGGCCGAGACGGTCCGCGACGAACTGGGCGGGATCGACGTACTCGTCAACAACGCCGGGATCACCATCGACCGAAAGTTCGAAGACATGACTCACGAGGACTGGCAGACGGTCATCGACGTCAACCTGAACGGGACGTTCAACTGCACGAAGGCCTTCTTCGACGACATCAAGGCCTCTGACAACGGCCGCCTCATCAACATCTCGAGCGTCGTCGGCCAGCAGGGCAACTACGGGCAGGCCAACTACGCGACGTCGAAGGGTGGCCTGTTCGCGTTCACCCGAACGCTGGCGCTGGAACTCGCCGCGCACAACTCCACGGCGAACTGTGTCGCGCCCGGCTTTACCCAGACGGACATGCTCGAGAAGGTTCCCGAACGGGTCCAGGACAAGATCCGGGAGGATATCCCGCTGAACCGGTTCGCCCAGACCGAAGATATCGTCGGTATGATCCGGTTTCTCACCAGCGACTACGCGGAGTACATGACGGGGCAGGTGATCGGCATCAACGGCGGGATGGAGTGGTAACGAGAGTTGTCTTACGAAGTTTTGGCTCGAACGGCGAACTCGGTCCGGATCATCCCTGCAGCGGACAATCTGGATAAACGACGTTGAACCACGAATCTGTTTTTTCCACGAACTTTCATTTCGGGGGAGGTGATCTAGCAACCGTATGCCAATAGAGTACAGTAACCGTGAGAAATCGTACCAACTGTATCGGAAGGGGAAGCAGGAAGGGACGTGGGACCCGGACGAGTTCGACTTTGCGGCCGACAGGGCCGACTGGAAACAGTTCTCCGACGCGGAGAAACAGCGCTTTCTCGCCTCGTGTGCGGCCTTTTACGACGGCGAGGAGGACGTGACGCGGACGCTCGCGCCGTACATGATGGCGCTCGACGCGCTCGAGAACGACGAGATGCCGTTCGACACCGTCCAGGAGGAGATCTACCTGGCCCAGCAGGTCTACGAGGAAGCGAAGCACACCGATCTCTTCAGTCGGTACTTCGAGGAGGTGTTCGAGACCCAGGACACCGAACCGCACCGCGTCGGTGGCTATCAGGAGCAGGGGTACAGCACGGACGATCTGTACGACACCGCGGACACTCTCTTGGCCGCGATCAATAGCGGCGACCAGCGAGAACTCGTCTACGCGCTCGGCGAGGCCTACCTGAACTACATGGGGATCGTCGAGGCGCAACTCGCTCGCGGCGGCTATCTGAGCTTCGACCAGATGATCGAACTGAAAGCCGAGGAGATGGGGCGAGAGGTCGTCCTCGAGTCGTTCCAGACGGCCATCGGGAAGGTCAGACAGGACGAAACCCGCCACATCGAGAACGGCCGCTGGATCATGCGGAAGCTGGCCGAGGCCGAACCCGACATCGTACAGGACGTCTACGAACCCCGGATCGAGGAGTATGTCGAGAACCGGCTTCTCGGTGCACCGCCGGAAGAGATGCCGTTCGAGGGTTACGACCAGAGGAAGATCGGCAAACAGACGATGCAGTACCTGCAGGACACCGTCGATTACATCGGCGCCGATCGGTTCGAGGAGTACGACGACGTTCGTCGAGTCGTACAGACCCGGCGCGCCGCGGACTGAGTCCTTCGTTGCTTCGTCTCCCCTCGCTGAGCACCCACATTGTTCGATGGTCTCGACAGTCACGGGCCCGTGAACAAATCGCGTTGTTCTACTCCAACTCCATGTGGGCAATCGTAGTTTCTCTACTCCAAACAAAATTGTTTTAGGGACGGGCTCTGTTCCCACAGGGTGATGCCACCCATCGCGCTTCCACACGATGCGAAGGCCGGACCGACCAAGTCTGAGGTCCGCGCCGTCGTCCACTCGAAGCTCGCACTCGAGGACGACGATCACTTCGCGGAGGTCGGCTCCTGTACGGGGGCCGTCACGATCGAAGCCGCACAGCGAGCCGGGCGGGTGACCGCACTCGAGCGGAAACCGGAACGACTCGAGACGACCGAGAAGAACCTCGCGGCCAACGCGGAGTCGGTACGGGCCGACGTCGAACTGCGCAACGAGGAAGCGCCCGAGGGACTGCCCGACGACGCCGACGCGCTCTTTCTGGGCGGGAGCCGGAACTTCGAGGCCGTGTTGGATCACGCCGTCGCAACCGAAATCGACCGGGTCGTGATGAACGTCTCGCGACTCGAGGTTGCAGGCAAGGCGACGGAAGCCTTCCGCGAGCGGGATATCTTAGAGGAGGTCGTCCAGTTCCAGGTGAGCCACGGCTACGAACTCGCCGGGGCGACGAGTTTCAATTCGGACAACCCGGTTTACATGCTGGTCGGAAGCGCGACGCCGGAGTCGGATGACGAAGACGACGGTGGGAAGAAGATCGCTGCGGATGGACGCGGAGGGTCTCGATGACGCTCTTCGGCGTCGGACTCGGTCCCGGCGAGGCCGATCTCGTGACGGTTCGCGGCAAGCAGGTGCTCGAGAACGCGGACGTGGTCTACTCGCCCGGCCGCCTCTCGCGATCGGTCGCCCTCGAGCACGTCGACGAGTCGAAGATCGGGGACCTCGATTTCCCGATGACGAAAGACGAGGAGAAGCTTCGGTCGGCGTGGAAGGAAGCCGCGGCTGAGATCGCGCCGAACGCACGCGAGGGCGACGTCGCCTTCGTCACGCTTGGCGATCCGAACGTCTACTCGACCTTCGGGCACTTGCGCCGGACGATCGACGCCTTTCATCCGGACGTCGAACTCGAGATCGTCCCCGGTGTGAGCGCCGTAACCGCGTTCGCGACCGCGATGGGCGTCGAGATCGAAGCCGGCGCGGGTCTCTCGCTTCGCGAGGCCGCGAACGGCCACAGCCCGACCGGTCCGGACCGGATGATTCTGTTCAAGGTCACCGACGCGCCGGCGACCCACGAGGGGCTCGTCGAAGCCAGCTACGACGTGACATACGGCCGCCGGCTGTTCATGGAACAGGGCGAGACGCTGGTGACGGACGACCCCGCGGAGATCGACGAGCGAGACTACTACACGCTGGCGTACGCCGTGAAGGAGGATCTCGAGGTCGAGCAGGCGACGGCGGCGTTCCAGCAGGAGGGCAACGGAACTGAGGATGCCTCGAGCGAGGACGACTCGACGACGAGCGGCGAACCAGTCGCAGACGGTGGAGAGGTCGTCGTCGAAGAGATGGCGGAAGGCTGTGCACACGGCGACTGTGGAGGCCACTGAACATGACGGAGACAACTACGAACGACGATCCCGACGCAAGCGGCGGCGACCCGCAGGAAGCGATCGACGCCCAGGGAGCACTTCGCCGCGAGGAACTGGACGACCGAATCTTCGATCACAACGCCGGCGACGAACAGGAGGGGATCCCCTTCGTCGGCGCCGGCCCTGGCAACCCGCGACTGCTGACAGTCGCCGGGAAGGAACTGCTCGAGGAGGCCGACCTCGTCGTCCACGCGGGCTCGCTGGTCAACAGCGAACTGTTGGACGAGTACTGCGCCCACGCCGAGCTGGTCAATTCGGTGGGCAAGGATCTCGAGGAACTCATCCCCCTGATGCGCGACGCCTACGAAGACGGCGAGAACGTAGTGCGGCTCCACAGCGGCGATCCCGCGATCTACGGGGCCGCACTCGAGCAGATGGACGCCCTCGAGCACGAGGGCGTTCCGACCTACTTCGTGCCGGGCGTCACCTCGGCCTTCGCTGCGAGCGCGACCCTTCGGACCCAGTTGACGCTCAACGAAGTCTCGAACCACGTCGCGTTCACTCGGCCACAGGGCAAGACCCTGACCGAGGAGGAAGACCACATCTCCGAGTTCGTCGGCATGGGCGACGTGACGAGCTGTATCTACCTCGGCACCCACGCGGTCCGAGATACGATGGATCGGCTGCTCGAGGACGGCCACGACCCCGAAACCCCGGTCGGCGTGATCTACCACGCCTCCTGGCCGGACGAGGACGTCATCATCGGGACGGTTGGGAACATCGCGGACAAGGTTGAGGAGGCCGGCTATCGGGCCTCCGCGATGGTCGTTATCGGCGACGCCGTGACGGGTGCGGGCTACGAGCGATCGTTCCTCTACGGTGACTGGGCCAATCGAGGCTCGAGCGATACGAACGAAACGGAAACGCAAGCGGGGGACGACTGAGATGTCTTGCAGTCACTACCGCGAACACCGTGAAAGCCCCTGGCTCGCTCGACGGCTGCGACTCGCTTCGCTCCTCGCTCCTAACAGTCGCTTCGGTGCTTACATCGTCTCGCTCGCCGAGCGAGCCAGCCCCTTTCAGCCCCACCCACGCGGTGGACTGGACGGGTCGATAGGACGTGGACAGTACGGTTTCGGTACGATGGAGGTTTCACAATGAGTTCAGGAAGCACAAATACGGACGATACGGATAACTCGAGTACCGATTCCGGCGGCCACTGTTCGACGGCAGATTCGGACGGCGAGGTCGCCGAAGAGATCGCGATCATCTCCTTCGGGCGGAAGATGGAGACCGCCGAGGAGATCAAGGACGAGATCGGCGACCGGTACGAGACGATCGACATCATCGAGTACCACGGGACGGTCTTCGACGAGTACTGGGGCGAGTACGACTGCTTCATCGGGCTGATGGCTTCGGGAATCGCGATGCGGAAGACGGCCCATCTGCTCGACGACAAGTGGGACGATCCCGCGATCTGTGTCGTCGACGAGGAACTGACGTGGGCCATCCCGATCACGGGGGGCCACCACGGCGCGAACCAGGTCGCACAGGATCTGGCGACGATGGGCGCGATTCCGGCGATGACCACCGCGAGCGAGGCCGCCGGTAAGCAGGGCGTCGAGTCCCGCGCGAAGGCGATGGACACCCACGTCGTCAACGGCGATTCGACGGTGAAGACGAACCTCGCCGTCCTCGACGACAATCTGGGTCCCGTGGAACGACTCGAGGGCCCGAAAGCCGTCCTCGTCGGCGACGACGTAACGGTCCTGAAGCGAAACAAACGGGACGGGATCGTCATCGGCACCGGCAGCGTTTCCGGCGCGAGCAAGGACTCCTTCATCGCCGCGTGGGAGGAAGCACTCGAGCAAACGGAGTACGACCTCTCGGACGTCGAATTCGTCGGGACTGCAACCCGGAAGGAAGACGAGGAAGGGCTGCTCGAGGCCGCCCAGGAACTCGATCTCGGCGTGGTCGCCTTCGACAAGGAGACGCTCCTCGAGCACGAGGGGCCGACACCATCCAAATCGAAGGAGCTGATCGGCTGGCCCGGCGTCTCGGAGGCGAGTGCGATTGCGGGGAGTGCCGAACAGGAACTGGTGCTCGAGAAGATCGGCTACGAAAACGAGGTTACGGTGGCGATCGGCCGATGAGCGTCGACGATTCAGCTGCCGATACCAGTGACGGCACCCCCGACGACCACGGCACCCTCTACGTCGTCGGCATCGGCCCCGGCCTGCCGGATCATATGACCGCGAAAGCCAAGCGGGTCATCGAGTCCTCGGAGGTCGTCATCGCCTCGAGTCTCTACCAGGAGTTCCTGCGCGACGACGGCACGCTGCCGCCGGAAGACGCCGTCGACGACGAGGGATTTGCGACTCGAGACGACGGCTTCGAACAGGAGATCGTTCGCTCGACGATGGGCCGCCAGATCGAACTCGCCCGCGCGGCGTTCGACTACGTCCGCGAGGGGAAAGACGTCGCTCACGTCTCGGGCGGCGACCCCTCCGTCTACGGGAAATCCGACCTCATCTTCAAAATGGCCGAAGAGGAGGACGCGACGGACGTGCCGATCGAAATCGTTCCCGGCCTCACGGCGGCGCTCGGCGGCTCCGCCAACGTCGGCGCGCCGCTGTGTAACGACTTCTGTACGATCTCGCTGTCGGACAAGTGGCGCGGCTGGGAGGAGATCGAGGAGAAACTGCGCGCAGCCGCAATTTCGGGCTTTGTAATCGTCCTCTACAACTGCTGGCGCAACTACGAACAGGCCGTCGAAATCGTCCGCGAGGAGCGGACCGACGATGCCCTCGTGGCCATCGTCAACGATGCGGGCCGCGAAGACGCCGGCCGCAACGGCGAGAGCGAGTTCATTACGACACTCGGCGAGGCCGCCGACCACGACAACAAGGTCTCCGGGATGGGGACCTCGCTGATCATCGGCAACCACGAGACCGAGACCTGGAGCAACGACGATCGAACGTACCTCGTCACCCCCCGCGGCGGGCGTGACGTCGACGACTTCTGACGAATACACACGACACCCTATACCCATGAGCACAGACACCAACGCAGATGCTGACGACGAATCGACATCGAAGTGCGGTGCCTCGAGCACGACCGAAACGGAGACAGAGTCCTCGAGCGGTTCGAAGTGCGGTGCCTCCTCGAGTGACACCAGCGACGACTCGGGTTCGAAGTGTGGAGCGTCGGGTTCCAGTTCCTCGTCTTCGTCCTCCGGCTCGAACTGTGGCGCCTCGAGTTCGGACGACGACTCGAGCAGCAACGAGCAGGAGGTCGGCGCGAAAGTCGACGATTTCGACGCCGACCCGGGCCAGCTGACCGCCGTCGGTCTCGGGCCCGGTCACGCTGAAGGGATGACCGAGCGCGCGAAGAACGCGTTACTGGATGCCGATCACATCGTCGGCTACACGACCTACATCGAACTGATCCCGGACGAGATCACCGAGCAGGCCGACGACATCTACGACACGCCGATGTGCGGCGAGGTCTCCCGAACCGAGGAGTCGATCGACCGCACGCTCGCGGGCAACGACGTCGCCATCGTCGGCAGCGGCGATCCGAACGTCTACGCGCTTGCAGGACTGGCGCTCGAGATTCTCGAGTCCAAGGGCGCGACGGCCTCGATGGTCGATTTCGAGGTTATTCCGGGCGTCCCCGCAGCCCAGTCCTGTGCGGCCCGTCTCGGGGCGCCGCTGGTCAACGACACCGTCTCGGTCTCGCTGTCGGACCACCTGGTCCCGATGCCGGAGATCGAGTCTCGGCTGCACTCGGTCGCCAGCGAGAACTTCACGATCACGATCTACAATCCGTGGAGCCGCAAGCGCCGGGAGAACTTCCAGAAGTGCTGTGAGATTCTGCTCACCCACCGCGACGAGGATACGCCGGTCGGCATCGTCCACGGCGCGGGTCGCGAGGACGAGCAGGTGATGATCACCGAACTCGCCGAACTCGAGGACTTAGGCGAGAGCGAGATCATCGACATGACGACGACCATCGTTGTCGGCACCGAGGACACCTACGTCTGGGACGACCGGATGGTCACGCCGCGTGGCTACGAGACGAAGTACGACTACTGATTCAACGACGCGACCAGCGAACACACCCAACCCACAATGCCACGATACGAAGTCACCATCGAGAAGGACGCCTGCGACGGCATCTTCGCCTGTCTAACCCGCGATCCGCGGTTCGTCGAGGGCGAGGACGGCCTCGCGACGATCGATCCGAGCGCGGACCCCGTCTACGACTGCGAGGGCGAGGTCACCGACACCGACGAGCGGGTCGTCGCGACGTTCGACGACGACCGCATCGACGAAGCCAAACAGGCCGCCGCGGCCTGTCCGACGGACGCCATCGTCGTCGAGGAGGTGGCCGAATGAGCGAAACCGAACGGCAGATCGAAGTCCCGGCCGACCCGCTCGCGGGTCACCCCGCGACGGCGTACCTCTGGGGGCACGTCGCCGGGAGCGGCGACGTTTCGAATGATGGGATCGAAGTCGTCACTAACGACGAGGAGTCCGCACAGGTACTCGCTGCGGTCGCCGGCGGCAGCCTCGAGCACGAGACGACCAGTCGCGAGTACGCCCACGATACGTCGATCACCCGAACCGAGGACGAGTACACGCTCTCGATCGGCGGAGACGAAGGCGACGACGGGGACACGAGCCTACTCGGCCGCAGCGGCGCGCTCGGCCTTCCCGTCGACGGCCGCGGAAACTACCGATTCGGCGCGTTTGCGAGTCACGACCGTGAACTCCTTCGAGGGTTGCTCGAGGGCTGTGGCACCATCTGCTTCAAGTCCTCGAGCGGCACCGTGGGCATCTCGTTCGTTCACGACGATCAGGACCTGCTCGAACTCACGCGAGAGCTGATCGCCGACTGCCCGGTAGACGCGCCGATGGGCGACCTCGGCGAGACGTCCTCCGGCGGCTACTGGTTCGGCGTCGACGACGACGCCGCGCCCGCGTTCGGCACCTGGCTCTACGAGAACTGCGAGGAGACGGGGCTGTTCGCACCGAGTCGCCGCCGCAAACTCGAGCGCAGCCTCGAGCAGGCCGACGCGTACGAGTAGCCGACCGAGAATCCACAGACAACAGCGATCGAACCGGGCACGATCCGGAACCCCACAATGAGTACACCCGACAACGCCGACGAGACCACGTCCGCTCGCGCCACGGCCTTCGACGACGAAGCCATCCTGCTGATCGGCCACGGCTCTCGCCGCGAGAAGTCGAACGAACAGGTGCGCGAACTGGCCGCCGCCCTCGAGTCGCGACTGGGAATCCCGGTCGACGCCGCGTTTCTCGAACTCGCGGAGCCGGCGATCGACGAGGCCATCGCGGAACTCGCGGCCCTCACCTCGCAGGTGACGGTCGTCCACTGCTCGCTGTTCGCGGCGAGTCACGTCAAGAACGACGTGCCGCTGGCGATCGAACAGGCCCGTGCTGCGTACGACCTCGAGATCGACAACGGGGCCCACCTGGGGGTTCACCCCGCGATTCTGGATCTGCTTGACGACCGCGCCGCCGCGGTCGAAGACGAATTAGGCGTCGACCGCGCCGAAGACGACGTCGCCGTCGTCCTCTGCGGTCGGGGCTCGAGCGATCCGGACGCCAACGGCGACGTGCACAAGCTGGCCCGGCTGCTGTACGAGGGCCGAGAGTTCGACCGCGTCGAGGCGTCGTTTATCGGCGTGACCGAGCCGACGCTCGAGGAGAGCCTCCACGGGCTCTCCAAACACCGGCCAGACGCCGTGGTGGTCCTTCCGTACATGCTCGGCGACGGCGTGCTCACCCAGCGCGTTCGGGACTGGACGACGGAGTTCGATGACGAGTATCCGTACGTCGACGCACTCGCTGGCGACCCGCTCGGCACCGACTCGAGGCTCCTCGACGTCTTCGCTGACCGCTGGCAGGAGGCCCGCAGCGACAGCGTGGAGATGTCCTGTGACACCTGTAAGTACAAGGTGGATCTCGAGGGGTACGAGGAGGACGTCGGCGGCGCGCGAGCGATGCTGCGCGCACTGGCCCACCAGCAGTCCCACGCGGATCGCGAAGACGTCGACGACGAACCGCACAGCCACGACGCACCGGGGAAGCACGTCGCGGTCTGTACCAACCAAACCTGTGCGAAGATGGGGTCGCCGGCGGTGCTCGAGCGCCTTCGACAGGCGGCCCGCGACTCCGACCACTGCGACGCCCGCATCACCCGTACCTCGTGTCTCGGCCGCTGCGGCGACGGGCCGATGGTCGCCGTCTACCCGGATGGCATCTGGTACGGCGACGTCGCGAGCGAGGACGCCGAGCGGATCGTCGGCGACCATCTCGATCGCGACCGGATCGTCAGCGATCTGGTCGACCAGACGCTCTGAAAGCGGAATCGACACGAAACTATCGGACGCGAACACCACATCTGAAGATCACACATGAGCTGCCACGAAATCGAAGCGCTACGACTCGGACTGATGAACGTCCTCGGCGTCGGGGACCAGAGTACCCGCGACCACGCCGAGAAGGAACTCGAGGGCCACCTCGAGGGTCCCATCGAGGCCCTCGTCGAGGCCGAGAGCCTCACGGCGATCGAACGCCACCTCGACGCCGCACTCGTCGACTTAGAGGAGGAGGTCGCCGGAATGGATACCGATGATCCCGAGTACGACTATACGCAGGGACGGCTGCTCGAAGTCCGCAACGCCGAACGGACGATTCAGCGACTGACCGCGCAAGGCGAGAGCATCGTCGACGGACTCGGTGAGTCCCACGACATGCTTCACGAGACCTTCCCGGTCGAGGACTGACCATGGCCGGGACTGCTAACGCCGACCGCGAAGAGGAACGGGAACAGTCGCTCGAGTTCCAGTCGATCCCGCTGGGTGAGATCGAGACGGCCCGGAGTCGCCACATGTGGACACGATCTGCGGTCCACGTCGTTTCGGGTGGCGACCTCGTCGTCACGGGCGAGTGGGACGGGACCGTGACCGCTCGCGAGATCGGATCGGGATCGGAGTCGCTCGAGAGCCGCTGGGCCGTCGATCACCCGGACCACGCCGTTGGCATCACGACGATCGAGAGCGATGGCGGCGACGGAACCGTCGTCGTCGCCGGCCGCGGCGAAACCGGGACGATCGCGGGCTACGACGCCGCGACGGGCGAACAAGAGTGGCGGTACGACACGGTCGACGACCTCGGCGAGGCCGTCAAAGACACCGTCTTCTATCTGCCCTACGTCGTCTCAATCGAAACGGGAACCGATGCCGACGGCACCCAACGGCTCTACGCCGCCGCGCGACGCTACGAGCGCGACGGTGAAACCCGCCAGTGGCACAGCACCGTCTACGCGTTCGAGCCCGATGGATCGATCCGCTGGACGTACGAGACCGACGCCTCGCCCATCGCGATGGATCTGGACGAGACGGGCGAGCGTCTGGCGGTCGGCTACAATCGCTGTATGGGTGACCACGACACCGGACTCGTCGTCCTCGAGACCGAGACGGGAGACCTCGAGTGGACCTGGGACCCCGGCACGGAGGGAGACCGACGCGTCGGCGACGTGTCCTTCGACGGCGACTCGATCGCGGTCTCGAGTCACGGCGACAAACGAGGCTATCTGCTCGGTCCCGGCGGGGCCGAGCGGTGGCGCGTGGATCTGGCGATCGAGACCGATATCGGCGACGAGACGCTCTACGCGTATCCGAACCACGCTACTGCGAACGACGGTCGCGTGACGTTCGTGACCGGCAACACCTACGCCGTCGAGAGCCGCGAGACCGAACGTCGCCATCCCAACGAACACCGAATCGCGACGTACGACGTCGACGGCGAGTTGCGATGGGACGACGAGGTTCGCGGATTCGTACACGGTCTGGACGATGACGGCGACACGGTCGTCGCGCCCTGCGCGCAGAGCTTCCGCGTCCGCGACCCCGAGACGCACGCCGTCCGTTGGTTCGACCGCGAGTCCGGCCTGATCGGAATCGAACGCCTCGAGGGAATTGCCACCGCTGCCGCCGCAGCCGACGGGACGCTCGCGGCGATCGAAGAACCGGTCGAGTACCACGACGAAGGGCAGACGCGTGGCGAGTACGCCCTGCACGTCGCCTCGCTCGAGTAGGTCGACGGAAACTATCGGTTTGAAACCTAGTTTGAGGGTCTCGTTCGCCCTCCTAGAGAGCCGTCTGGCTCACAATCGTTCTGTACGACCAACAGTCGCATACGCAAGGCCAATTACCACAACGCTAACTCACGTGAGTTTGCCCGTATAATGACAACGGGCCTAGAAGATGTTGGCTCCGAGGAGTGTTCCGATCCGAAGGAGGTCGAGGACTCCTCGAGTCACTGTCACGGCGGTGAGCAAGCGGAGCTAACGGATCGCAGACTGATGACCGACGGCGGTCAAGCGGAGATGGCAGACGAGGACGCCGAAGAAGAATCGGCCGAGGAAGAATCGACCGAAGTGGAAGAAACCGGTGAGGGTGACGACGCTTCGACCGACGAGGAAACCGAAGAGAGCGAAGACGAAACAGAAGCCCAAGAGGAGGGCGAAGAAGACGAGAGCGAAGCCGAAGAGCAGGAAGTTGACGAAGCAGAGTCTGAAGACGAAGAAGATGAGAGCGAAGCCGAATCTGAGGACGAAGAGACAGCAGCGGAAGAAACCGAGAGCGGCGACGAAGCGGACGAAACGGAAGAAGCGGAAGAGCCGGAAATCTCGGACGAAGAAGCCGAAGAACCGGAAGTAGCGGCCGAAGCAGCGGACGAAGAAGGTGAGGAGGAGGCAGAAGCCGAAGAAGACGAGGACGAACTGGACGCCACCGGCGACCTCGTCGAAGACGACCGTGAGGAGGGCCACGCCGACGACGCCGAAGTGGTGTACGAGAGCGACGACGCCTCCGGCGTCCTGCACCTCGACCTCGACGGGCTGTTTCTCGACCTGCTCGGTCTCGAGGTCAACCTGAACCCGGTTACGCTCGATATCTCGGCCCGCCCCGGTGAGAACAATCTGCTCGGGAACCTCCTCTCTGCGGTGACGGGTCTGCTGGACGGACCCGGTGCGATGCTGGACAAGGCGAAGTCGCTGCTGAAGAAGCCGCTGGAACTGCTCAAAAAGGTTCCTGGGAAGGCGAAGGAGCTACTCAGCGGTCTGCTCGAGAAACCGAAGAAACTGCTCAGCGGTCTGCTCGAGAAGCCGAAGAAGTTCCTCAGCGGATTGCTGAGCAAACCGAAGGAACTGTTGAGCAAGCTCCTCGGAATCGGTGGCGAAGAGGCAGCAGACGAAGACGCTGCGGCGGACGAAAAAGGTGAGGAGGAAGCCGAATCCGGCGGTCGCCTCTCCTCGCTCGCGAGTTGGCTGAAGGGAATCGTCAGCAAGCCCGTCGAGTGGCTCCGCGGGCTCTTCGGCGGTGCAGACGAGGAGCCGGCCACCGAAGATGAAGCAGAAGCCGACAAGGGCGAAGAAAGCGACGCCGAGCCGGCGGACGAAGAGGAGACTGCAGAAGAGGAGTCTCCGGGACGGATCTCTGCGGCGACAAGTTGGCTGAAGGAGAAGCTACTCGGCCTCGTCCCTGGACTCCCAGTCGAAGACCTCGTGGCGGCGGTCGTGAGCCAGGTAATCGAACAGGTGATCGAGCAGTTAGAACCGGACGACCAACAGGACGAATCGGGTGACCAGCCCGAGGCACAATCACAGGAGGCAGCCTAATCATGAGCGAAGAATCTGAATCATCATCGATAGCGCAGCGCATCGATTTCGAAAAAGTCACCGAGAACGTCGACGTCGACGAACTAATCGAGGGAACCCAGTGGGAAGACGAGATCGACGAGGACCAGCCGCTGGGGGAAGCCCTCGGCGGACAGATCGGTGCGCTCGTCGGCCGAAAGGTCGGCGAGTCCATCGGGCGGACGATCGGCGATATGGTCGTCGACGAACTCCTCAGCCCCGACGAGGAGCCCGAAATTGAGGCCGACGAAGACGATGACGAAGAGGCGGACGAGGAAGAAGCGGAAGACGAAGATGCCGAAGAAGACAGCGACGACGAGGAAGCGGAGTCCGACGACGAAACTGAAGACGAAGAAGAGGAAGAAGCCGACGAGTCCGAAGCGGAAGAGACGGACGAGTCCGCGGACGAAGGCTCCGAGGAGGACGACGAAGCGTCGGCAGACGAGGGTGAGGAGGACAGCGACGACGACTCGAGCGGGGAGACAGAGGCCGGAGACGACTCAGCGGAAGAGGACGAGGAGGAGTGACCATGGCGACGAACCACCCTTCCGACGCGGAAACGAGTGCCCGTCGAGGTGTAGCCCATGAGTGACGGCGGGCTCAAAGAGATGGTCGCCCGGGAGGTAAGCGACCAGATCGACGTGGCCGATCTGCTCGGCGACGGGAGCCTCGAGGACAACATCGACGGCGGCGACATCGGCGCCGCGGTGGGTCGCGAGTTCGGCGAGCGCGTCGGTCGTGAACTCGGCGCCTCGATCGGCCGCGGGATCCACGAATCGATCGCCGCGGGGATCGAGGAGGAGAAAGACCGCAAGGAGGTACAGTCGGACCTCAAGTCGGCGATCCGCGACGGTATCGCGGAAACGGTCGAACAGAACGAGGCCAAGGAGTCAGTCAAGTCGCTCGCCCAGAGCGCGACCGAGGGAAGCGATCTCGAGGGACTCCTCGAGAGCGACTCCGAAGCGGAATCGGAGTCCGAGAGCGACGGCGAATCCGAGGAGACGGAGTCCGATGCGGCGGACTCGATCGAGTCGGTCGTCGAGGAGGTCAGCGAGAGCAGCGGACTCGACGAGTTCCTCGAGGCCGACGAGGCGTCCGAGGAGGAGGCAGATGCCGAAGACGACGGGGCTGAATCCGAAGACGAGGAGTCGGATGCCGACGAGATGGACGACGAAGCGGCGGAGGAAGCGGACGTTGAAGACGAGGAGACCGACGCTGAAGACGAAGAGACGGATTCAGCGGACGAAGAGGGTGACACCGAAGACGAAGCGGCGGAGTCCGAAAGCGAGGACGACGGCGGGGAGGAGTCCGAATCGACGGACGAGTCCGAGGCCGACGACGTCGACGAGGAGAGCGCCGGCGAGGACTCCGATGCCTCCGTCGAAGATATCGAGGATCTGCGACGAGACACCCTCGAGGACTTCCTCGGCGTCATGTCCTACGAGGATCTGCAGTCGGTGGCCAAAGACGTCGACGTGAAGGCGAACCTTAGCCGCGAGGAGATGACCGAAGAGATCATCGCAGCGGTGACGGACGAGGACGACGAGTCGAACGACGAGAACTCGGAAGCGGAAGCCGAAGCCGAGTAACCGACCGTCGTCCCTCGAGCGTTCACCGTCCGAGATCACCGGTACTGCGAACCGACGGCCGAACGCCGACCGACAGCGACAGAGAGACACTATGAGCCAAGACCTCCACGAACAGGTGAGCGAGATACTGCACGACGCCGAGACAGCGAGCGGTTCGATGATCACCGACGACGAGTCGGACGGACCCGACCTGCTCGAGACCGCCGAGCGGGCGAGCGACCTCCTCGAGTCGTCCGACCCGGACGACCTCCTCGAGGCGGTCGGGCTGGACGAACTGCCGGACGGCAGCGAACCCGACTCGCTTCCGGCGGCTATCGCACAGGGTGACCCCGAACAGGTCGAAGAACTCCAACGGCTGCTCCACCTCGGAAATCTCGCCGACGGGGACGACGGTGGTGCGCTCGAGGGGGCCGTCGGAGCGATACAGCAGTCGATCGACGACGGCGAGGACGAGGCGACGGACGAATCCGCGACGGCGGCGGACGATGGTGGCGACTCCGACGATGCGTCGGAGGCTGACGAAGACGTTGATGAAGACGCGGACGAATCCGAGAGCGAAGAGGGGGTCGTCCAGAAAGCGGTCGAATCAGTCACCGGCGACGATGACAGCGATGCGTCGGCCGACGGCGAAGCAGACGAAGGTGAATCAGGCGAGGGCGGGATCGTCCAGGAGGCGGTCGAGTCGGTTACCGGCGACGACGGTGACGAATCGGAACGCGAGGGTGGCGGGGCTCGAGAGGCCGTCGAATCGGTCGCTGAAGGTGCCAGCGACGCTCTCGGGAGCGACGATGCGGACGAAGCCGAGTCCGGCGACGAAGACGGCGAATCCGATGAGGAAACGGGCGACAGCATCGGCGACCAGCTCAGATCGACGATGGAGTCGACGTTCTCGGACGTCGGCGACGACCTCGAGGGACTCCAGGAGCGACTGCAGGAACGGTCTGCTAGCTCCGTCGGCAGCGAGACCGACGACGCAGACGATGCGGAAGCCGACGAGGAGGACGAAGACGACGGGCTACTCGGCTCGGGACTCGGCTCGGATCAGGACCGCGGGACGTCCTCCGGCGGGGCGACGCGCCACTCCACGATGGCACCACCGCCATCGGAGCGCGCCGATATGAAAGGGACCGCCCGTCACTCGACGATGCCCGACAAACACTGATCGTCACCTCGAGCCACACCGCACACCGCGTGTAGCCGGCACAGGACCGCTGAACCCTTATCCGCCGTCCCGACGTTCGGAACGAATATGAGACACGTTAGCGAGACGCAGGTCCACGAGTGGCTGGACGAGACGGCGATTCGCGACGTGACCGCCCACACCGACGAGGAGACGGCGTTCAACCTGCAGGTCGAACTCTCACAGCTGCCGGTCCACGTCATCAAGGAAGGCGAGTGGGATCCGGTCAGAATCGTCGGTCGGAGCGGCTTCGACACCGAACGGACGAAAGACCTCCTCCGGGACGATCAGCGGCGAAGCGAACTCCTCGAGTACGTCGGACCGATGCTGGCGGCGACGCCCGGGTTCTACACGTTTCTCGACTCGGCGGGGGAGTCCTGCCAGCTTCGACGCGCCGAGACCGTCCAAGTCGAGTACCGGCTCTACCCCGACGGGGCCAGCCAGCAGGCGCTGATGGACGCCGTGATGGCCATCGCGACGAGCATGCGCTACGTCAGAAACGTCGTCGCGGTGGTCGGCGCTCGAGCGCCGGCAGACGACGAGTGACGGAGGACCACGTGAGTCTCGGCACGGCGAGTCAGATCAGTCGTCTTGCTTCCAGTCGTCGATGAAGAGCCGAACCCCCATGATAGGGATGAACAGGAAAAACGCGAGCATCACCGCGCCGACGAACACGGCGTTGACGAACCGCGGAGAGAGTTCGAGCGAGACGGTCCCCCACGCGATGAGAAATCCGCCGCCAAGCGAGACGGCCACGAGGACGAGCAGATCAGTCCGAGTTACCGGGACTTCCTCGGTCATAGCTGCGTCTACGTCCCGCGGCATATATAGTAGACACTGAAAGTCAATGCACACCCGGTCGCTGGACAGCGTTGCGATCGGTGTGTAAATCGTTTCAGTGTCTACTATAGTGCGACGAGGTTTCGGCCGAACCCGAACGGTCGCGCCGGTGTGCTCGCATCGGGCGTAGGGCTTTGGTTCAGCGGGGCAAACGAGCAGGCATGTACGACGCGATCCTCGTCGCGACGGACGGGAGCGAGACGGCGGCCGAGGCCGTCGAACACGCGATCGAACTCGCCCGACAGGTCGACGCCACGCTGAGCGCGATCGCCGTCCTCGAGAGCCGAACCGAGTACGACAACGCCATCGTCGATCCAGAGACGGTCGATCGACGACGCCGGGAGCAGGCCGCGGCGACGCTCGGAGAGATCGTGGAATCCGGAGACGACGCCGGGGTCCAGGTCGAGACGGCGATTCGGAACGGCGTCCCGTCCGAGGAGATCGTCGCGTACGCCGACGAGCAGGCTGTTGACGCGATCGTTATCGGGGCGCGCGGCCGCTCGTCGCTCCGCGGCGCGCTCCTCGGAAGCACCGTCGACCGGGTGGTCAGAACCGCGCCCCAAGCGGTACTGGTCGTCGGTGGTGACAGCAGCCAGTAACGCCTCGACTCGTTGTCGGAGGCCGAACATTTACCTCGAGTGTCGTCGCAGATAGTGGCATGACGTTACTCGTCCCCTTCGATGCATCGCCGCTCGCGAGCAAAGCGCTCGAGAAAGCCTCGACGTTCGGCGACCTCCTCGACGAGGAACTCGTCGTGCTGACGGTGATCCCCGACGACGCGGAGTACGCGAGAGATCGAGGGTGGATTACGGAGGGAGAGCCGTTCAACGCCGACGCCATCGAAACGGGTATTCAGAACCGAGCGAGCGAGATCGCACCGGAGGCGACCTACCGGACGGAGCGCGTCAGCTCCGACGAACCGACGGCGACGTCGACGACGAACGTCGTCCGAGAGATCAGGCGTATCGCCGCCGAAATCGGTGCCTCGGTGGTGTTCATCGGCTCGGAGAACGCCGGCTCGGTGATCGCCCCGCAGTCGAGCGTCGGCAACCCCGTCGCCAGCGACCACCGCTACGACGTGTACGTCGTCCGCGAACCCGGCGGAGAGATCGATCCCGCGGAGCTGGCGGACATCGACTCGACGATCGACTGAGCCGACGAACGCCCGACCCGTCCACCGAGGCACGTCCTCGGTCGAAGCGAGAACGGGAGGGTAGAAACCCCAGGCTGCGCAGCCGAGATCCACAGACGGGAGGAACGTTTATTCCGCTGACTGTCCTCGGTTCGAACGTACTATGGTCGATCGGAACGGGTGGGGAGGCGACCGTCCCGTCCTCACCGGATCCCGCCGCAGCCCGCCACCGTCGTTCGTCGAACAGGCGAACGTCACGGACTCGGGCATCTACGACGAGTTCGACGCTAACTGGCCCGACTGCTGGGAACGTGCAGCCGACTTGCTCTCCTGGAACCGGCCGTACGAGACCGTCCTCGAGGACGAAAACGCCCCCTTCTACCGGTGGTTCACCGGCGGGCAACTGAACGCGGCCGAAAACTGCGTCGACCGCCACCTCGAGGCGGGCCGCAAGACCCACACCGCGATTCGTTGGGAGGGAAAACACGGCGACCGGAAGACGTACACCTACCGGGATCTGTACGTCGCGATCAACGAGTTCGCCGCCGCTCTCCGGGAGTTGGGCGTCGAAGAGGACGACGTGGTGACGATCTATCTCCCGATGATCCCGGAGCTCCCGATCGCGATGCTCGCGTGCGCCCGAATCGGCGCCCCACACAGCGTCGTCTTCGCCGGGCTATCGGCGGACGCGCTCGCGACGCGGATGGACGCCGCCGACAGCGAGTTTCTCGTCACCTGCGACGGCTACTACCGTCGCGGCGACGCCTTCAACCAGAAGAGCAAGGCCGACAACGCACGGCTCAAACTCGCACAGGACGTTCGAACGGTCGTCGTCGACCGACTCGGCGAGGACCTGCCCCACGTCCTCGGGGACGAGGAGTTCGACTACCACGGCCTCCGCGAGGAGTTCGCGGGCGAAACGGTCGAACCCGTCCCGAGAGACGCCGAGGACATGCTGTTCCTGATGTACACGTCGGGGACGACAGGCGAGCCGAAAGGCGTCGTCCACACGACCGGCGGCTACCTCTCCCACGTCGCGTGGACGAGCCACGCGGTCCTGGACGTCAAGCCCGAAGACACCTACTGGTGTGCCGCCGACATCGGCTGGATCACCGGCCACTCCTACATCGTCTACGGGCCGCTCGCGCTCGGGACGACGACGGTAATGTACGAGGGGACGCCCGACTACCCCGACCGCGATCGTCTCTGGGAGATCGTCGACCGGAACGCCGTCGACATCTTTTACACCGCGCCGACGGCGATTCGGGCGTTCATGAAGTGGGGTGAGGACTACCCCGATCGCCACGACCTCTCCTCGCTGCGGCTGCTCGGAAGCGTGGGCGAACCGATCAGCCCGCGCCCGTGGAACTGGTACTACGAGCACGTCGGCAACGGCGAGTGCCCGGTCGTCGACACCTGGTGGCAGACCGAGACCGGAGCGGTGACGATCTCGACACTGCCCGGGATCGACGAGATGAAACCCGGCGCTGCCGGGCCGGGGCTGCCCGGGATCGACGTTCGCGTCGTCGACGAATCGGGCGAGCCCGTCGAGCCCGGGGAGTCCGGCTACCTCACCATCGCCCGGCCGTGGCCGGGGATGGTCCGAACGCTGTACGACGGCGACGACCGGTTCCGGGCGGAGTACTGGGACCAGTTTTCGGCCCCCGACCGCGGGGAGTGGTGGTACGGCAGCGGCGACGCCGCTCGCATCGACGAGGACGGCTACATCACCGTCCTCGGCCGGGTCGACGACGTGATCAACGTCTCCGGCCGACGGCTGAGCACGATGGAGATCGAGAGCGCGATCACCGGCGTCGAAGGCGTCGCCGAAGCCGCCGTCGTCGGCCGCTCGAGCGGAACGAACGGAACCGACATTCAGGCCTACGTCAGCACCGAGGGTGGCTACGACGACCAGGGCGCGGTCCACGAGGCAATCGTCGACAACATCGAAGCTGCGATCGGGCCGATCGCCCGCCCGACTGACGTGCTCTTTACGCCAGAACTCCCGAAGACGCGCTCGGGGAAGATCATGCGACGGCTACTCGAGGACGTTGCGAACGACGAGGAACTCGGCGATACCAGCGCGCTCCGGAATCCCGAGATCGTCGGCGAAATTCAGGCCGAGATTCGCGAGGAGTGAGCTGATTTAGAACCTGTTTCGCTGATTCAAATGAGGCGAAACGGGATAGCGAGCCGATGGCGGTGGAAGAATCGCGTTCCGAGTTGTAATCGACGGGAGCGTCGATAGAATTATATTCGCGCCACTTGAACGAGCGAACAATGAGTCTCGAGGAGCCGGACTCGGCGACGCTCTCGCGGAGCCAGTACGAGTCGCTCCTCGACGCCGCCGAAACCTACCGCGAGGCGCTCGTCGTCCGCCTCTGTGGCGACGTCGGGCTTCGACCGACGGAGCTCACCGAACTCACTGTCGACGACGTCGAACAGGTCCGCATCGATCCACCACGATACCTCGTTCGGGTGCCGGCCGTCGACGACGGCTCGGGACGGACCGCCTACCTGCCGACCCACGTCGAGCGAGAACTGCGCCGGTACGCCCGGAGCAACAGGCTGTCGACCGACGACCGGATCTTTCCCGTCACGGCGCGCCGGCTCCAGATGCTGGTGTCGGAGGTCGCGGATCGGGCCGCCGAGTTCCTCGACCAGCCGACGCTCGCCGACGTCTCGACGAGCGATCTCCGGCAGTACTTCGCTCGAACCGCGCTCGTCGACCACGCGGTCAACCCGCGCGTCGTCAAGACCGTCGGCGGCTGGCGGAGCTTCGAGGCCCTCGAGCCCTACCTCCCCGAGCCGACGGACGCGGAGATCGTCGACGCCTTCGACGCCGCGGAACGACCGTCGGGTCCCGGTCGCGGCGGATCGGGAGCCAGAACCGGGCCGATGGTGAGCGACGACAGCGTTATCCGCCTGCTGCTCGCCGCGAGCGACCGGTACGCCCTGTTGCGACTCGACGCCGACGGCTACGTCGAGCGCTGGAACCGGAGCGCGGCCGCCATGTTCGGCTACCGGGCCGGCGAGATCGTCGGCACGCACGTTTCGACGTTCTACACGGACGAGGCCGTCGACGACGGCGTTCCCGAGCGGACGCTCGCCGCGGCGCTCGAGGACTCCGGCACCGAGACCGACGGGTGGCGCATTCACGAGGACGGCACGCGGTTCCGGGCGACCGAAGTCGTCTCGCCGCTACGAGACGAGCAGGGCCGCCACCGCGGGTTCGCCGTCTTCGTCCGCGACGCCTCGGCCGTCCGCGAGGAGATCGAGTCGGTCCGGGCGCGCCGGGACGAACTCGAGGATCGTTACGCGGTTGCGACGGCCCATCGTGCGGTCACTCGATCGCTGTTCGAATCGACCGATCACGAGGAGATCGAGACCGATACCTGCGCCGCGCTGGCGGACGGCCGAGCCTACGAGTGCGCCTGGATCGACCGGGCGACGCACTCGAACCAGCGAGGGGAGTGGCGGGTCTCGAGCGGGATCGACCCCGACGCCGTCACCCACCTGGTTCCGGATCGGTGGCGCGAGACGTCCGCGACGACTGCCGATCTCGTCGGCGAACGGACGAGTGACGAGAGCGAGGCGACGGTCTCGGTCGCGACCGACGTTTCGCTCACGACGGATCGGGACGACAGCAGTGAGTCGAGCGACGAGAGCGGCGCCCTCGCACGCGTCCCGCTAGTCTACGGCGACACGGTGTACGGGACGCTCTCGGTCGTGAGCGAACGGGACGGGGCGTTCGACGCGGACGAACGCCAGTGGCTCGAGACGATCGGCCAGCAGGTCGGCTACGCCATCGCGGCGGTTCGTCGGCGCAACCTCCTGCTCTCGGATCGCGTCGTCGAACTCGAACTCACCTGCCGCGACGAAGACTCCTTTTTCGTCGACGCCTCGCGCCGACTCGGCTGTCGGTTCGAACTCGATTCGCTCGTGCCGCTCGGGGAGACGACGCAGCTGTACTACCTGCGCCTCGAGGGGGCGTCGCCGGCCGACGTATTCGACCTCGCCGCGGACGAACCCGGGATCGAGGACTGCCGACTGATCGAGACCTACGAGGGCGGATGGCGCGTCGAGTTCGTCATCGACGGCTCCTGTCCGATCGTCACGCTCATCGAGTACGGCACCACCGTCCTCGACGCGCGATTCGAGGGTGGAACCGCGACGATCACGACCGAGTGTGCGGCCGACGCCGACTTGCGGACGATCGTCGACGGCCTGCGCGCCGTGTTCCCCGACTCCGAACTGGTCGGGAAACGCGAGGTCGAACGGACCGTCCAAACCGCCCGCGAGTTCCAGAAGGGACTCGAGGAGCGGCTGACCGACCGCCAGGAGGCGGCGCTTCGAGCGGCGTACTTCGGCGGCTACTACGACTGGCCGCGCGAGAGTACGGCCGAAGAGATCGCCGACGCGATGGGGATCTCCTCGCCGACGCTCCACAATCACCTGCGAAAGGGCCAACACGAACTCCTGCGAACCTTCTTCGACGATCCGGACGACGGCGGATCGGATAACGCCACGTAACAGTCCGGCGACGAACGCCGTCGGGTCGACACTAAACCTCTAGAGGGACGGCCTTGCGCCTGCGTGGTTACGCTCGTCGTCGGCCCGGTCGATTCGCGGGTGATCCGCGCCGCCGCGCCGCGCGACCGCTCAGCGGGGGGACCCTCCCCCATATAATCGACTATAGTATCCTAATACAGTCAATATCCTCTAGTTATTCGACCCGATTTTGCACAACTAGATGCCGACTTTACTATACCGGTTGTGTATTGAGTTGGTGTATCATGTCACAGGAGGATGCCAACCTCGAGGCCCGTCTCGAGGAACAGGAGACGTTCGAGCCCCCCGAGTCGTTCGTCGAACAGGCGAACGTCACGGACCCGGGGATCTACGATGAGTTCGAAGAGAACTGGCCCGACTGCTGGGAGCGGGCCGCCGATCTGTTGTCGTGGGAGGAGGAGTACGACACCGTCCTCGACGACGATAACGCGCCGTTCTACGAGTGGTTCACGAACGGGACGCTGAACGCCTCGTACAACTGTATCGACCGCCACGTCGAGGGCGACCGCGCCGACGAAACCGCGATCGAGTGGGAGGGCGAACTCGGCGAGACGCGCAGCTACACCTACAGCGAACTGCTCGAGGAGGTCGAGGAGTTCGCCGCGACGCTTCGCGAGCTCGGCGTCGAGGAGGACGACGTCGTCACCCTCTACCTGCCGATGATTCCGGAGCTCCCGATCGCGATGCTCGCGTGCGCCCGAATCGGCGCCCCACACGCCGTCGTCTTCGCTGGGTTCTCCGCGGACGCGCTCGCGACGCGGATGAACGCCGGCGAGAGCGAGTATCTCGTCACCTGCGACGGCTACTACCGTCGCGGCGACGCGCTCGATCACATCTCGAAGGCCAACGAGGGACTCGAAGGCGTCGAGCACGAGGTCTCCGACGTCGTGGTCGTCGATCGACTGGGCGACGACCTGGAGCACGACCTCGCGGACAACCAGCACGACTACGACGACCTCGTCGCCGAACAGGAAGGGGCGAGCGTGGATCCAGTCTCGAGGGACGCCGAGGACATGCTGTTCCTGATGTACACCTCGGGGACGACCGGCAAGCCGAAGGGCGTCAAACACACCACGGGCGGCTATCTGGCCTACAGCGCGTGGACGAGCCACGCGGTCCTGGACGTCAAGCCCGACGACACCTACTGGTGTGCGGCCGACATCGGCTGGATCACCGGCCACTCCTACATCGTCTACGGCCCGCTCGCGCTGGGGACCACGACGATGATGTACGAGGGCACGCCGGACTACCCCGAGAAAGACCGGATGTGGGAACTCGTCGAGAAGAACGACGTCGACATCTTCTACACCGCGCCGACGGCCATCCGCGCGTTCATGAAGTGGGGCGAGCAGTACCCCGCCGAGCACGACCTGTCGTCGCTCCGCTTGCTCGGCACCGTCGGCGAACCGATCAACCCGCGGGCGTGGAAGTGGTACTACAAGCACATCGGCGGCGAGAACTGCCCCATCGTCGACACCTGGTGGCAGACCGAAACCGGCGGCATGATGATCACGACGCTACCGGGGATCAGTAAGATGAAACCCGGTTCCGCGGGCCCGCCGCTCCCGGGAATCGACGCCCGGATCGTCGATGCGGAAGGGAACGAGATCTCGGCCGGTGAAGCCGGCTACGTCACGGTCAACAACCCGTGGCCCGGGATGCTCCGGACGCTGTACAACAACGACGAGCGGTTCATCAGCGAGTACTGGGCCGAGTACTCCGACGAGGAGGCCGACGAGTGGGTCTACTTCCCCGAGGACGGGGCGAAGATCGACGAGGACGGCTTTATCACCGTCCTCGGCCGGGTCGACGACGTCATCAACGTCTCCGGGCACCGACTCGGGACGATGGAGATCGAGTCGGCCGTCGTCGGCGTCGAAGGGATCGCCGAAGCCGCCGTCGTCGGCGGCGACCACGAGGTCAAAGGCGAAGCCGTCTACGTCTACGCGATTCCCGAAGACGGCTACGAAACCGGCGACGAACTCGAGGAGCGCGTCGTCCAGGGCGTGCTCGATTCGATCGGCCCGATCGCGAAACCGGAAGAAGTGATCTTCACGCCGGAACTGCCGAAGACGCGCTCGGGCAAGATCATGCGGCGCTTGCTGGAGAACATCGCGAGCGGCGACGAGCTGGGTAACACCTCCACGCTGCGAAATCCGGAGGTCGTCGACGAGATCGCAGAACAGGTCGACCTCGACTGAGTCGACCGGCTTCTTTCACACGAAATCACAGTCACGAAAACACAGACAGCGACACACACGGACAACACTACATGTCAGACAATAGCTCTCAAGGTTCGGAGCCGACCGCCGAAACGGACGGCGGTGTCACGACGGAAGCGTACCTCGATAAGGAAATAAACATATTCAAGCCGGCGACGCCGTTCATGCGGGATCACCTGCGGGTGATCTGGCTCTCGTTCGTCGCGTGGATCATCGTCGTCTTCGGCCCGACGACGGCAACGCTGCTCGCACCGGACCTCATGACCGGGACGACCGTCCTGAACGGGTTCCCGCTCCACTTCGTCATGACGGCGATCTTCACGCCGCTCGCGGCCTTGCTGCTCTCGGTCGCCTACGCCATGCAGCGCGACCGCCTCGACAGCAAGTACGATATCTCTCACGACGAGGAAACCGAGTCCGGCAGCGCCGTCGCCGCGGACGGAGGTGAGTCCGAATGATCGAGGCGGTCGATCCGGTGATCCTCCAGGAGACCGCCCTCGACGTGGGTGAGTTCAAACTGGTTCCGGCACTGACGGTCGCCGCGATGCTGGCGCTGTTCCTCGGCGTCGGCTACTTCTTCCGGGTCGCCGCGGTCGACGAGCTGTGGGTCGCCGGACGATCCATCGGCTCGATCGAGAACGGGATGGCGATCGGTGCCAACTGGATGAGCGCCGCGTCGTACCTCGGCGTCGCGGCGCTCGTCGCGACGGCGGGCTACTTCGGCCTGGCGTACGTCGTCGGCTGGACGACGGGCTACTTCATCCTGCTCATCTTCCTGGCCGCCCAGTTCCGCCGATTCGGGAAGTATACGGCCCCCGACTTCGTCGGTGACCGGTTTTACTCCGACTGGGCGCGCGGAATCGCCGCGTTCACCACGCTCGCGATCGCGTTCACCTACGCGATCGGTCAGGCGAGCGGAATGGGATTGATGGCCCAGTACATCTTCGGCATCTCCTACGAGGCCGGCGTCATCCTGCTGATGGCCGTCACCATCGGCTACGTCGCGCTCTCGGGCATGCTGGGGACGACGAAGAACATGGCCATCCAGTACGTCATCCTCATCATCGCCTTCACCCTCGGCCTATACGCCACCGGCTGGACCCAGGGTTGGTCCACCGCGCTGCCGTACTTGGAAGCCGGGCCGCAGGTCGCCGAAGCGGCGAGCATCGAAGCGCAGTTCGTCGAGCCGTTCGCGAACGCGAGCTACTACGCCTGGATCGCCCTGGCGTTCAGTCTGATCGTGGGGACCTGCGGACTGCCCCACGTCCTCGTGCGGTTCTACACGGTCGACAACGAGCGCACCGCGCGCTGGTCGACCGTCTGGGGCCTGTTCTTCATCTGCCTGCTGTACTGGGGAACGGCCACCTACGCCGCGTTCGGCGGACTGCTATACGCCGACGGTCCCGGTGACGGCACCTTCACCGGTATGGCGGGTGCCGAAGCCGACGCGCTGGTCGTGTTGACCGCCCAACTCGCCGACCTGCCAACGTGGCTCGTCGGACTTGTCGCGGCCGGTGCGGTCGCCGCGGCGCTCGCGACGACGGCCGGACTGTTCATCACCGCCTCCTCGGCGGCGGCCCACGACATCTACACCAATCTGTACAAGGAAGACGCGACCCAGCGCGAGCAGATGATCGTCGGCCGTGCGACGATCGTCGGAATCGGTATCCTCGTCGCGCTCATCGGCCTGAACCCGCCGGCGCTGATCGGCGAACTCGTCGCGATGTCGTTCGCGATCGCCGGCACCGTCTTCTTCCCCGTGTTCTTCCTCGGGCTCTGGTGGGAAAACACGACTCGAGAGGGCGCCCTCTCGGGGATGATCGTCGGCATCCTGATCTCGTTCGGGGCGATCCTGAACGACACCGCGATTCCGATGTACACCGGCGTCGAAGAGGCGGTCCTTCCCGGAGTCGCGACCTACCTTCCGGGTACCTCGTCGGCGCTCATCGGCGTGCCGGTCGTCTTCACTGTGATCATCGTCGTCTCGGTGGTCACGGACGAACCGCCACAGCACATCAAGCGCCTCGTCCGCCAGTGTCACAGCCCCGAACCGATGAGCCAGATGGAATCGGCCGAAGACGCCGCCGCTAACGGCGGCACCCCAGCAGACGACTAACCATGTACGATACGATACTCGTTCCCACTGACGGTAGCGACGTTGCAGCGAACGCGGTCCACCACGCGATCGATCTGGCCGAGAAATACGACGCCGCCGTCCACGCGTTGTACGTCGTCGACACCAGCGCGATGGACATCAGCCTCGGCACCGAACAGGTCGACCGCATCCGACAGGGCAAGTACGACGAGATGCCCGAAGTACAGGAGCGCGCCAACAAGGCGACCGGCAGCGTCGCCAGTCAGGCGCGCGAACGCGGCCTCGAGGTGACCGAATCCGTCGTCGCCGGCCAGCCCCACAGCCGGATCGCGGACTACGCCGCAAACCACGACGTCGACCTCATCGTCATGGGGTCGGCCGGCCGCGGCGGCGTCAAACGCGTCCTGCTCGGCAGCGTCGCCGAGCGGACCCTGCGGACGACCGACATTCCGGTCCTCGTGGTCGACATCCGGGAGGATTGACATCGGACTCGAGTCGAGTTTCCTCCTGTGACCGCTCGACTCGCTTTTTTGCGATGCGCTCAGTTCGAGACGCGAGCGGTGAGTCCGCCGCGATCAGCGCTCCGACGTCGCCAACTCGAGGCTCATAAAGAAGAGGAAGTAGGCGGCGATCCCCGCAAGCATGAACAGGTAGTACGCCCAGTCGGGGCCCTCGAGGACGCGAAAGATGAGGTCGACGACCGTCACCCAGACGATCGCGAACACCAGATCGACCAGCAGCCCCCAACGGTCCTCCCGGGCCTCCCGGATCCATTCGCGAACGCTCGTCATCGCCCGGTCACCCGCCGGCGTGCGAGGTCGGTCATTACGTGATCCTTTCGCAGGGGATCGAAAAAGCTTATCGACGACCGGAGCGCCGGTTACTCGTCCCAGTACGCTACGTCGTCGTCGATTCGATAGTAGCCGTCGAACGTCCGTTCATCGCGGCCGCCCGGCGGCGAGCCGACGAAGACGCCGAACTTCTCCATCTCGGGGTAGACGGTGAGGTCCGGCTCGTTCATCGTCGAGATCATCAGGTATCGGAGCGGTTCCTCGCCGTCGTTGACGATTCGATGGCCGCCGTTTTCGTCCGCCGGGAGGGTGACGAAGTCCCCGGCCGCCAGCGGCTCCTCGCCGGTCTCGGCTCGAAGCAGTCCCTCGCCCGCCAGCACGTACAGCGCCTCCTCGTTCGCCGTGTGGTAGTGGTAGGGCCACGAGCGCATCCCCGGCGGAAGTTCGTAGAGGCTACAGCCGAGGTCGTCGGCCTCGACGGCGCTCGAGAGCTCCTTGCGTCGGAACGCGGTCTTCCCGTGATCGTACTCCCGCCAGTCGACGTTCGATTCGTTGATCTTCTCCATACGGTCGGACAGAACACGTCACCGAAAGAAGGTTTGGGAGGAAAGGGTCGCGCACTCGGCGGAGTCGTCGAGTCGGAGTCGGCGGCTATTCGGCGGCAGGAAGCGTGAAGAAAAACGTCGATCCGTCGCCGGGTTCGGAGTCGACCCAGATTTCTCCATCGTGACGCTCGACGATCCGCTTGCACAGCGCGAGCCCGATCCCCGACCCAGCGTGTTCGTCGACCGAGTGTAGGCGCTGGAAGATGCCGAAGATTCGATCGGTCTCGTCGGGATCCACGCCGATCCCCTCGTCTCGGACAGAAATCGTCCACGTCGACTCTTCTCGAGTCGCCGAGACGTGAATCCGCGGCAGTTCGTCGCCGCTGTACTCGATCGCGTTGCTCACCAGGTTCTGGAAGAGTTGCTGTAACTGCCGTTCGTCTCCGTCAACGGCGGGTAACGGCTCTCGAGTGATCTCGGTGTCGGTCTCGTCGATCTTGAGCTGCAGATCCGTGAGGACGTCGTCGAGAACGGCGTCCAGATCGACGGGGTCAAACTGGCCGCCCTGCGTGCCGACCCGCGAGTACTCGAGCAGGCCGTCGATCATCTCGCGCATGCGATCGGCCCCGTCGACGGCGTACTCGATAAACTCCTCGCCGTCCTCGTCGAGTTCGTCGCCGTAGCGATCCTCGAGCAACTGGAGGTAGCTTGTCACCATACGGAGTGGTTCCTGGAGGTCGTGGGAGGCCGCGTACGCGAACTGCTCGAGTCGGTCGTTCGACGCCTCGAGCTGCGTGATCGCCCGCTCGAGGCGGTCCTCAGTTTCTTTCAACCGATCGTTCTGCTCTTCGACCGTTCGAGCGTGGGTGAGCGCCCGCGCCTCGTGGACGCCGATTCCCAGGCCTGCGATGGAGCCGATCGACAACAGGACCGCCTGCGTCCCGAACGTGTAGTTGACGGTGACGCCCGGGTGGAGGATGCGCAGCCCGACCACGAGACCCATAACGGCGATGCCGCCGAAGACCCACGTCACAATCCGCGGGTAGAGTTCGGACGGAATCGTCGAGGTGGGTAACCAGCGGCCGACGTACAGCATGATCAGCCCCGGCGTGCTGAGCAAGACCAGATCGAGCACCGCCTCGAGAAACCCACCAGTACCGATCAACGCGGCGAACGATCTGACGATTGAACTGGTGAGAAGCAACACACCGAGTACGGGAATAACGAGGTGCCAGCGGGTCGTCTCGTCCCGATAAGAGTCAGGAAGTATGTCGAGTTCGAGAGAGCCCACACCCATTACGGGTACATACGAACGGCGGCGCTGTTTAGCGTCGCTTTTTCGCACACAATCCGTTTAAATACTCAGCGGGAAGATTTCTCCAAGTCCGAGAGGGAACTCCCGAGGATTTGATTGATACCGCGTCGAAGTCGAGAGCCGACGGCTTGCTGCGTGATGCCGAGTTCCTCGCCGAGTTCGTCCATCGTCACCTCCCGCGGGGAGTTGAAGTAGCCGCGGTTGTAGGCGAGTACCAGCGCTTCTTGCTGCGAATCGGTCAGCGCCGCTTCGGGCTTCGTCTCTATCGGCGTGAGCGCGTGCAACTTCGTCAGCGTGATCGGAATCTCGAGTTCTCTGCACCGTCGCTGGAAGGACGCGATATCGCTTCGGTCGTCCCCGCGGATCTCGAACGTCCACTGCTGGTTCGTTCCGACCGCTTCGATGAGCGCGATATTCGTCTCCGTCAGCGTGTTCAGAACGCCGGCGTAATCCAGCGTCCACTCGATGCGCAACAGGTGCTCGTCCTCGACGGAATCGACGAGCTGGATCCCCTTCACCCCCGGATGCGCGGCAAACGAATTCTCGATGTCCTCGGCGGCAGTCCCGCGAACCCAGAAGTAGGGAACGACCACGTCACGTGCCGGGATGATTCGCTCCAGTTCGACCGTCACTCCCGGCAGTTGTTCGAAGACGCTCCCCAACGGGAACTCCTCGGACGGAACCGTAAACGTCGCCTCGGTAGCCATGCTCCGACCGTTATCTCCGCCGGTAAATATCTGCTACGGGGTTCGTTAGACGTCCATCCGACGCCGATACGAAACGACACCGCATGCGAGCCTGCGTCGCTACCAAAACGAAACCCCCTAACCTCGCCCGGGAGTCCACTCGAGCATGCACGACGACAGCGAGGTCGCCGTCCTCCGACTCGGCCACCGGCCCGGTCGAGACGAGCGGATGACGACCCACGTCGGTCTGACCGCGCGGGCGCTGGGTGCCGACCGCGTCTGGGTCCCCGACAACGCCGGCCAGTCCAGAGACACCGTCGCGGACATCACCGACCGGTTCGGCGGCCCCTTCGAGGTCGATCTCACGGACTCGCCGCAGGGAATCATCCGCAACTGGGAGGGGCGGGTCGTCCACCTCACGATGTACGGCGAGCAGGTACAGGACGTCGAGAACGACATTCGAGCCGCCCACCGGGATGACGGCAACCCCATCCTCGTCGTCGTCGGGGCCGAGAAGGTCCCGTTCGACGTCTACGAGGAAGCCGACTGGAACGTCGGCGTGACGAACCAGCCCCACTCCGAGGTTGCCGGCCTGGCCGTCTTTCTCGACCGGCTGTTCGAGGGTCGCGAACTCGAGCGCGAGTGGGAGGACGCGGACCGAGAAGTGATTCCGATGGAGACCGGCAAGCGCGTCGAGTCGACGGACGAAGAGTAACGAACGAACTCAACCGGACGGCCGAAACAGTCGAAACGGCCGGAGCAGTCGTCGGCCGACCGTCCGAACGACGTGTCGAGCCATCGCGACGGCACCCATCTCGTTCTCGTCGATCACGTAGCCGTTGCCGACCCGTTCGATCGGACCCGACTCGCCGTGAGTCTCGAGAAGACCCTCGAAGTCGGATTCGGTGAGCCCCGTCCGCGACTGGATCTCCGCGGCGGTGAGCGGTCGATCGGCCTCACGGAGCGTCTCGATCAGCCAGCGGTTGTGCTCTCCCAGCAGGAGCAGTTCGTCGTTCGATATGTCTTGCTCGTCCTCGCTCCGCTCGTCGGGAGGGGTGCCGTTGCGCCACGCGTCGACCCCGTCGAGTACGATCCAGGCCCCGACGACGGCGAGCGCCGGGCCGAGCCAGGAGTCGTCGGTTAGGACGCCGTAGCCGCCGGCGGCGAGGACGATCGAGCCGAGTACGACGGTCGCGAGTGCGGGCTCGATGTCGAGTCCCGCCGCATCCGCGGTCGTTCGAACGAGCGGTGTGACGACGACGATTCCGAGGACGACCGCGACCGCGGACGACTCGAGACCGAGCGCGTAGAGTACGCCGAGGAGGACGACCGCGCCGACGAGATCCGCCGTGTCGATCCCCTCGCGGAACCGGGCTGCGAACTGTCGGACCATTTGCACCAACGTAGACACTATCGTTCTTAACAGTATCGAGGATTCGGGGCTGACTCGTAAATCGCCGTGCGAACCGGTCTCGAGTCGGCGAGCAGCGATCGAAGTCGAATTGTCAGCACGCACTCCGGGGAACACGCGGCGAGCGGACGGGGGATGTCGAACCGCCGCGGACAACAGGTGACGAACTGCTGTGGACGAGTGGTGACGTGTGCCGTCGCACGACCCGAAGGGTGAGACGGGGACGGCCCGACCGACGAAGGGCTAGTTTTTCACCGTCTGCGAACGCAGCAGGCGTATGGACTCAGACTCGCCGCTTCCCCGGACGCCGATCGAGTGGTTCATGCTCGCCCCGGCGCTCGCCGTCATCAACGGAATCGTCCTGCTCGCGACCGGCCACACGCTTTTCGAGGCGATCGCGATGGGCGTCTTCTACGGGTTCGCGATGGCGTTCGTCGTCCTGCTTCTCGCCGTCACCTGGAACGTGCTCCGGAACAGGGGTAACGCGTCGGATGCGGACTCGACGGAGTAGCTGCCACGGCCATCTGGCCACAGCGGTTCCCGCTTCCGCTCAGTCAGTCCGGTAGAACCGAACGCCGTCCTCGAGATCGTACGTCACCGCTCCCCGATTCTCGAGCGTGCCGAGCGCCCCCATCGTATCCAACACGGGAGCCATGTAGCGAACGCTACCGGCCCGCTCATCGGCGACCGACAGCGGCGTCGCGGGTTCGACCGCGGCGAGCGCCGCTTCGGTCTCCGCGACCAGGCTATCGAGTCGGTCGCGCGTGAGTCCGACGACCCGGTTGGGGTCCTCGAACGTCGGCCCGTGGCCGGGGAAGGCGTGGGTCGCCGTCGTCTCCAATAGGCGATCCATCGCGTCGTAGTAGCGATCGACGCCGTCGTAGGTCTCCCAGTGGATCCCGGCGTGGAACGTCCCGGCACGGAAGGATTCGATCAGCGCGTCGCCGGAGAAGAGGACGGTTGCCCCCTCGAGCGTCGTCTCGAAACTCAGGTGGTTCAGTTCGTGACCCGGCGTCGCCAACGATCGAAACTCGCAGTCGCCGACCGAAAACGCGGCGTTCGGGTCGATCGGCTCGGTCGTCGCCGGGTCGAGCAGTTCGACGTCGCGCCGCAGCGACTCGAGTTCCTCGTCGACGATCTCTTCGCCCTTTTTATCGGTGTACCCCACCGACCGCGCGGTTTCGCGTACCGCCTCGCGGACCGTCTCGGGGTCGCGCTCGAGTCGGTCGAGGGCCGCCCGCGGCGCGTGAACCGTCGCGCCGGCCTCTCGCAGCGTGCCGGCCTGCCCGAGATGGTCGCTGTGGGCGTGCGTGACGAGCACGTGGTCGATGTCGTCGATCGTGTAGTCGAACTGCTCGAGGCCGGCCGCGAGCTCCGCCTCGCCCGCATCGGTCGGCGTGCCGGCGTCGATCATGATCGGTTCGGGTCCGTCGATCACGTACGCGGCGACGTGTTTCGGGGGCCACGGCACGTCGAACTCGAGGCGATGGATCGTCGAGAAGAGACGATCGCCTCGGCAGGCGCCTTCGGCGTCGGTATCCATTGACTCGAAGACGGCGGTCCGGAAAGGTGAAGGTTACTCTCTGCTGCGAGCGCCTCCCGCGGATGCACACCCGAGGTGGTCGCACGGCGAACCAGTGTAATAAGACTTAATGGCTTCATGCCGTTACACGTAGGTAATGGCTTTTGAGGACCTGCTCGAGGATCCAGTCATCCAGAAGTACTTGCACGAGCTGGTCGGTCCCAAGGGGATGCCCGTCGCGGCCGCGCCGCCTGACGGGGAAGTGACCGACGAGGAGCTTGCGGAGGATCTGGATCTCGAGTTGAACGACGTGCGGCGGGCGCTGTTTATCCTGTACGAGAACGATCTGGCCACCTACCGACGGCTGCGCGACGAGGATTCGGGGTGGCTCACCTACCTCTGGACGTTCGAGTACGGCAACATCCCGGAGAACTTAGAGGAGGAGATGTATCGGCTTCACGACGCCTTAGAAGACCGTCGGGAGTACGAGCGCAACCACGAGTTCTACCTCTGTGAGATCTGTTCCATCCGCTTCGAGTTCGGCGAGGCGATGGACTTCGGCTTCGAGTGCCCCGAGTGTGGCTCGCCGCTGGAATCGATGGACAACGACCGCCTCGTCAACTCGATGGACGACCGCCTCGACTCGCTCGAGGACGAACTCAACATCGACGCGGACGCCTAATGGTAGTTCTCGCAACCAAACTCTACATCGAAGGCGACGCTCGCGACCGCGCGCTGGACTCGCTGCGCTCGCTCGTGAACAACGAAATCGGCGATCTCGACGTCGAGTTCGAGATCGGTATCCGCCACGACGACTTCCCGAGCGTGACGATCGAAGGCGAGGACGCCACGGTCGCGCGCAACGTCCTCCGCGAGGAGTTCGGCGAGATCGTCCCCGACCTCGAGGTCGGCGAGACCTACGTCGGCACGCTCGAGTCGTGGGACGAGGACGGCTTCGTGCTCGACGCCGGACAGGGCGAGGGCGTTCGGATTCCGACCGAGGAACTCGGCCTCGGTCCGGGGTCGGCGATCCAGATCCGCGAACGGTACGGACTGGTTCAACATCTCCCGTTGCGGTTCGTCTACGGCACCGGCAACGGCGACGACGGCGGTGACCCACCGCGACTCGCCGAGGAAGAACAGGATCGCCTCTACGAGTGGACCCGCGGGAACGGCCGACTCAACGTCAACAGCGCGACTCGCGCAGAGGTTCGGGCGACGCTCAACCGTGCGGGCCACGCCCAGGACTACGTCACGGTCGAGCGACTCGGACTCCTCGAGCAGAGTGTAATCTGCCCAGAAGACACCGACCCGCCCGGCCTGCTGGCGAGCGTCGGCGAGTACCTCCCGGCGGAGCTCCGCTGTGTCGTCCCATAACATGAATCGACGGCTCGTTCTCGCGGTGCTCGCGGTCGGCTTGCTCGTCGGTCTAGCCGGCTGCTCGATGTTCTTCGGCGGCATCTCCGACGAGGACCTCGACCAAGAGCAGGAGTACGACGACTTACGAGACAGTGACGCCGACGTCGCCATCGACCTCGAGAGCGGGAGCCTGATCAGCAGCGGCGAGTTCCGTGCGGTCTACGAGCTGGAAGACAGGGAGTCGCTCTCGCTGTACCGATCGAACATCTACAGTGATCGAGCCCTCGATATCCACAGCGTCCGCTACTGGTATCCCAACGGGACGGAGGTGACCGGCTCGGAGCTGGACGTCGATCAGAGCCAGACGAGCACCGACGTCCGGGTTCCGGACGGCAACGGCACGCTCGCGTTCTCGGGTGACGCCGACCGCAAGTCGTTCACGCTGCCGGCCTACGTCGAGGGCTCCTACGAGGTGACGATTCCCGAAGGACACCGGACCACCGCCTTCCTGTTCGGCGACGTCAATCCCGGCGGCTACGAACGGGAGGTCGTCGACGACCGAGAACGACTCACCTGGGACGAGATGGATAGCACGCTCAACTTGCAGTACTACCTCACTCGCGACATCCCGCTGTTCATCGGCCTGGTGGCGGTCGTCACCACCGTCGGCGGCATCGGGATCGCCTACTACTACCGAAAGGTCAAGCGACTCCGGGAACAGCGCGAGGAGATGGGGTTAGACGTGGATATCGACGACGATTCCAACGACGGGCCGCCGCCGGGCATGAAGTGAGGTCGGCGACCCGCTCGTCACTTCGTTCGATACCGACGGAGAACAGCACCGATACGGAGCGTTAGCCGTGAATCGCCTGTTCGTCGAGCCACACAACGTCCTCGCCGTCGATCTCGAGGCGCCCCTTGACGTGGAGCATGTGTCGGCCCATTCGCGTCTCCTCGAGATCGCTCGGCCGGATCGTCCGCGTGACGTCGACGTCGTCGACGAGCCAGCCATAGTAGGCGTCGTCGGCGTCGGTGACGCGAAAGACGAGGAGCTTCGGCTCGTCGACGCGGGCCGTCGTTCGAACCGACGACGTAAACGCCCTCGGGAGGTCGACCACCCGCACTCGTTCGCCCCCGACCGAAACCGAGCCAGCGTTCCACGGATCGTCCGCCGTGGCGATCGACTCGTCGTCGGTCACGCCGAAGACGGACGCGACGGCGTCGGCTCTGACGCAGTATCGGTCGTCCTCGAGATCGAAGGTAAGAACGCTAACGGGATCGTCGGAATCGTCGGGCGTTGTCGCCGATGCCATGCTGCTACAAAATTTAGGAGGGGGAAAATAAACAGTTCGGGTTCGCTGGTCCGGACCGATCAGTCGTGTGGCGACTGCGGCCAGCGCAGTGTGACGCGCCGTGGGAGTCAACGTTTTAGTGTTGGAATGTGATGGACGAGCAAGAACATGGTACCGGATCTCTCCGAAAAACTTCTCGGAATCGATATCGACGATGCCGACGACCCCGATCGTCGGAACGCGGACGGCCCGGACGAGGACGAAGTGGAACTCGAACAGTTCGTCTACTTCGGGCTGGGCGACGACCGATTCGCGCTGCCGGTCGACGCGATTCGAACGCTCGCCGAGGTCTCCGAACAGGTGACGCGAGTCCCGCGCTCCCCCGACGCGATCGAGGGCATGATCGACCTTCGGGGAGAGATCACCGCCGTGATCGACCCGCACGTTCACTTTCCGGGCCTCGCAACCGACGAGCAGGTCGGGCGGGAACGACTGCTGGTGCTCGACCGGCCGGCCGACCAGCAGTCGGTCGCGATTCGCGTCGACGACGTGATGGGCGTCGAAACGGTTCCCGTGAGCGACGTCCACGACGAAGCGTCGCTGGAGGAGTCCCCGCTTTCTGGCGATGCACTCGCCCACCCGCTCGTGGTCGCCCTCATCGAACAGGAACGCGAGGTGGCCCCCGACGTCGACCGGCTCGTCTCCTCGAGTCAGCCGGAGACAGCTATCGCGTCCGAAACCGGCGGCGAGACCGATTTTGGCGGTGCCACCGCACTGTCGCCACCGGCAGGCGAGTCACCGGACGGTCCCGGAACCGTCGTCGGGAAACCCTTCGAACTCGAGACCGACGAGTCGGCGGAGTCGGAGCCCGTCGAGGCCGACGACGAACGGGCCCGAGAACTCGTCGTCGACGGCACGCCGCTGCTCGACGTCGAGAACCTGCTGTTGGCATCCGGACAGCAAGCGTAGCTGACTGGGTCGAAACCGCGTTTTCAGATGTCGTCGTCTGAACGGGGTCTTTGCCCCGTATTCGACACTTATCACGACTGATAATCGAGAGACAGCATTTATGGTAGTTGTATTTCTATCAGCGTTTGGTGTACTACTGAATGTCGACAGGGGTGCTCATCGTGGACGATTCTCATTTTATGCGGAATCTACTGCGCCAAATTTTGGAACAGGATTACCGCATTCTCGGAGAAGCGTCCAACGGCGCCGAAGCAGTCAAACTGTACAAAGAACACGACCCCGATATCGTGATGATGGACATCGTGATGCCCAAGTGCAACGGCATCAAGGCGACCGCCGCGATCAAGAAGATCGATCCGGACGCCCGAGTCATCATGTGTACGAGCGTCGGGCAGCGTGAGAAAATGAAACTTGCCGTGAAAGCTGGTGCGGACGGCTACGTGACGAAACCGTTCGAAGAACCCAGCGTCAGAAAGGCTCTCACAGACGTCGCGACTGCATGACGCGAGTACTCGTTGTCGACGACTCACAGTTCATGCGGACAGTCGTCGACAACGCACTCACGGAGGCTGGCTACGACGTCGAGACCGCGACGAACGGGTCGGAAGCGATCGAAACGGCCGCCGCGTACGATCCGGATATCGTCACGATGGACGTCGAGATGCCCGAACTGGGCGGTATCGACGCCGTCGAGCGAATTATGGCGAGGAACCCGACGCTAATCTTGATGCTGAGCGTTCATACTGAGCAGGGAACGGAGACGACGCTCGACGCCCTCGAGCGCGGCGCGATCGATTTCCTCCACAAACCCGACGGCTCGGACGGACGAACGCTCGCCGATCTCAGCAGCGAGGTCGTCGCGAAAGTCGACGAACTCGCGAACGCGAACGTCTCCTCGATCGCACTCGCTCGCGCTTCAGCGTCCGCGTACGCGACGCGGTCGTCCCGGGCGAACCGCGACGTGGCCACGGGACGGGCAGTCGCCGGAGCCGGAGCCGGAGCCGACTCGCGAGGCTCCCTCGAAGTCAGCGGCGGATCGACGACGAATCGACCGGCTGGCCCCGACGCCCAACGAGCGTTCAGCCCGGGATCCGGAGCCGGCAGCAAGAGCGAATCCGACGAGGATCCGGAACCGATCGAACTCGAGGGCGATCACGCGGACGATCCGACCGTCGTCCTCGGCGCCTCGACCGGCGGCCCGAAGATCGTCGAGGCACTGTTCGAACGGCTCCCGGCCGACCTCGGTGCCAAGGTGCTGGTCGTCCAGCACATGCCCGAGGGCTTTACCGAACGGTTCGCCGAGCGGCTCGACCGCCTCAGCGAGTACGACGTTCGCGAAGCGAGCGACGGCGAACTGGTTCGCGCCGGCGAGGCGGCGATCGCCCCCGGCGACGCCCACCTCGAGGTCGCGAACAACGTCGGCGGCCGCCTTCGCGTTCGACTCGACGACGGCGAGCGGATCCACGGCGTGCGTCCGGCGATCGACGTGACGATGCAGTCGGCGGCCGAAACGGCTGTCGACCCGATCTGTGGCGTCGTGCTGACCGGGATGGGCCGTGACGGAGCTGCGGGAATCGAATCGATCAAGCGTGCCGGCGGGCACACCATCGCACAGGACGAAGCGACGAGTCCGGTCTTTGGCATCCCCTGTCAGGCTATTCAGACGGGCTGTGTCGACGATATCGCACCCGCGACCGAACTCGTCGAGACGATCGTCGACGCGTTCGACACGGACGGTGAGACCGATGAGTGACTATCTAACCGACTTCGTTCAGGAGAGCGAAGAACGAATTACGGAGCTGAACAACGCGTTGCTCACGCTCGAGCGTGATCCGACCGACGACGACGCGATGGAGAACATCTTCCGCGTCGCTCACACGCTCAAGGGCAACTGTGGCGCGATGGGACTCGAGTCGGCGAGCGATCTCGCACACGCGATCGAGGACCTCCTCGATGCCGTCCGGCAAGACGAACTCGAGGTGACGCCCGAACTGATGGACGCCATCTTCGACGGCGTCGACGAACTCGAGACGATGGTCGACGAGGTGTCGGCCGAGGGTGAGATCGAAACCGATCCGACGGCGACGATCGAAGCGCTCCGTGAGCATCTCGGCGACGATGCCGACGCGGTCGGCATTGGCGTCCCGACGCCGAGCGAAATCGAGTCCGTCCTCGAGCGGTTCGAGCCGCCGGCGGACGACGAACACAACGCGTATCTGGTCCGGCTCGATATCGCGGACCGTCCGAACGTCAACAACGGCGAACTCGTCGTCGACGCGCTCATCGACGCGTTCGATCTCATCGGCACCGAGCCGCCGCGAGCGGAGATCGAAGCCGACACGTACGGCGGACAGTTCGACGCCGTCTTCGGCAGCGCCGTCGGCGAGACCGCGATTACGTCGGGTCTCGAGCCGGTCGAGGAGGTCGACGAGTTCGAACTGGTCAACGTGACCGAGCAGTTCGAACGCGTTGCCGGCGCGGCCAGCGAGGGCGACGCGGAGTCGGGCGGCGACACACCGACAGCCCAGCCGGGTGACGCGATCTCTTCGGAAGAAGCGCAGGATCTCGAGGTCGACGAACTGCTCGACGAGTTCGACGAGTTCGACGACTTAGACGAGATGGTCGAGGACGTCGGCGACGACGAACTCGACGCGTTCGACGACATGGGCGACGCCGGGACGTTCGACGACCTCCTCGAGGACGACGAACTGGCCGACGAATCGGGCGTCGACGCCGATACGGACGCTGATACGGGCTCCGAACCCGACGAGGCCACACCCGCGAACGACGAAGCGGACGTCGACGACGCGAACGCCGTCTTCAACGAACTCAAAAGCGAGGTCGAGATGGTCGGCTTCGACGAACTGCAGGACGAACTCGACGAACTCGAGTTCGACGAGTTCGACGACGACGACGAGGTCGGGATGGACGAACTCATCGGCGACGAGGTCGACATCGACGATACCTCGTTCCTCGACGACGAGGAGCCGACCGAGGCGACCATCGACGATATGCTGGTCGAGTCGGGCGAGGAGTCCGAGTCGACAGCTGTGACGGCGGACGCGACAACGGCGCAAAACGAGGCCGATTTGTCGCCAGCGGACGAGGCGACGGAAACCGGCCTCGAGAGCGAAACGGGTCTCGAATCCGACGACAGCGATATCGCGGTCGACGACGGATCGACACCGGATGCAGAGACGGCGGATTCGGAGTCGCCAGTCGAAACCGAACCGGCGACCGACCTCGAGGCGGACGCCGCCGCTGAACCCGAGATCGATTCCGATTCGGATACCGAATCCACGGACGAGGAACTCGAGGCGGATACCGAATCCGAACCGGACATCGAGTCCGAGACCGCTGTCGGTTCCGAACCGGACGCCGCGTTCGGCGAGGGAGACGAGAGCGAACCCGACGTGACTACCGAACCCGACTCACCACTGTCGGAGTCGGAAGCAGTCGATGCAGCCGACGACGATGATCCCGTATCGGCGGCGGACGCCGAAAACGGCGTCTCCGAGTCGGTCGAACCAGACGCGGACGCGGTTGAGACGGACGACGACGCGGCCGAGGCGAGCGAGGTATCCGCCCCGGATGGCCCTGCGACGGAGACCGAAGACGACTCCCCGTCCTCGGTCGAGACGGACGACGAAGAGCCGAGCGATGCGGCGGACGACGGTGATGCAATCACCGCCGACGCTGCGGACGGACTCGACGACGCGGACAGTACAGCCGAATCGGACGACGAGACCGAGTTCGAAGACGAGTTCGGCACGGCTCTCGAGGACGAGTTCGACTCGACGATGTCGTTCGACGACGGCACCGACACGGAGTCGTTCGACGACGACGATGACGCGGGCGTGGAGGACGCGGATCCGTTCGCCGACGACGCCTTCGACGACGAGTTGGAGGGCGACCTGTTCGCCGACGATTCGTTTACCGACGACGTCTTCGAGGACGACACCGACTTCGCCGATGCGGACGACGGTGACGCGTTCGGTGACGTCTCGGCGACACCGGACGACGAGACGTTCGGCATCGACGACGACGGATTCGATGCGACAGCGTCGAGTTCGTCGGAGAGCGAGACGACGGCCGCCTCGTTCGACGACGCTGCTGCCGAGACCGGCGGCGATGCAGACGAGGACGTCGTCCGTCGGATCGACGAACCGACGCTCGAGGTGCCGGACATCTCGATCTCGGAAACGGACGAGCGACCCGACGCCGACCAGCAGACAGACGAGATCCAGTCCGTCCGCGTCGACGTCGAACAGATCGACTCGCTGCTCACGCTCGTCGAAGGGCTGGTCACGAGTCGCGTTCGGCTCCGGCACGCGGTGACCGAAAGCGAAGATACCGGGGCGCTCGAGACGGAACTCGACGACCTGGAGGATCTGACGACGGAACTCCAAGAGACCGTGATGGACGTCCGACTCGTCCCGCTACAGACGGTGACGAACCGCCTGCCGCGGGTCGTCCGCGACATCGCGCGTGATCAGGACAAAGCGGTCGCGTTCGAGATGTCCGGCGAGGACGTCGAACTCGACCGGAGTATCCTCGATCGAATCGGCGATCCGCTGATCCACCTGGTTCGAAACGCCGTCGATCACGGCATCGAACCGCCCGAAGAGCGCGAGGCCGCAGAGAAGCCCCGTGACGGCGCCGTCGAGGTGCACGCCGATCGCTCGCGCGACCGCGTGACGATCACGGTCGAAGACGACGGGAGCGGGCTCGACCCCGACCGCCTCCGCTCGGAGGCCGTCGAGGCCGAGATCCTCACCGAGGACGAAGCCGCCGACCTGCCGGACCAAGCGGCCTACGAACTGATCTTCCACCCCGGGCTCTCGACTGCCGACGAGGTGACGGACGTCAGCGGCCGCGGCGTCGGGATGGACGTCGTCAAACGAACGATCGAGGACCTCGAGGGAACCGTCGCGATCGACAGCGAGGCCGGCGAGGGGACGACCGTCACGATGACGCTTCCCGTCTCGGTCGCGATCGACGACATCCTATTCGTCGAGTGCGGCGGCGAGGAGTTCGGCGTCCCGACGAAGACCGTTCTGGACATCGAACCCGCAGACAGACTGGAGACGGTCGATGGCGAACCCGTCCTCGCCGACGGTACCGACGAGTATCCGGTCGTTCGCCTCGACGAGACCCTCGAGACGCCTCGAGCCGGTGCGAACGGGGACGGCATGCTCGTCCGCATTCGCAACGACGTTCGGCCGGTAGCCCTCCACTGTGACCACGTCCACGGGCAACAGGAAGTCGTCGTCAAGCCCTTTGAGGGCTTTATGAGCGACATTCCGGGGCTCAGCGGTGCGACGGTACGGGGGCGGGGGGAGGTAGTCAACATTCTTGACGTGACGACACTATGACAATGAACGAATACCCACACCCACGGAGGAACCCATGACGCTAATGGTCGACATTCGAAAGCTGAGTTTCATCAACGAAATGGCAAAGGTCGGGACGAACGGCGTCGCCGACAACATGAGTAAACTGACCGGCGAGAACGCCCAGATGGAGGTGACGAAGACGAACTTCGTCGACGTCGACGACATCGAATCACAGCTCGACGCCGGCAAACGCGTCGGCGTTCGAGTTCGACTACTCGACCCACCGCACGGGCACATCCTCATTCTCTTCCCCGAAGCGAGCGCGAAGAAGATCACGGCGATCATGCTGCGTGACGTCGTCGACGACATGGGCGACGTCTCGGGGAAGATGGCCCGAAGCGCCGTCGAGGAGATGGGGAACATGATGGCGAGTGGCTTCATCGACGGCTGGGCGGACGTCCTCGGGCGCGCGATCGATATCGCGGCCCCACAGCTCGTCTACGCACCGACAGGAGACATCGTCACCCGGACGGCCGGGCTCGGCGGCGACGATCTCGCACTGTTCTTCGACTCGGATCTGACCGTTCCGAGCTACCAGATCGAGGCCGAAATCTACGCGTTCCCCGATCTCGAGGAGTTCGTCGAAATGGTCAACGGCATCGAAGTCCAACCCGCATGAAACTCGACGTCAACGCACTTGGAACGTTCTATCGAATGGCCCGGGAAGGTGCCGGGCTCGCCGCGGGTCGACTGACCCACATGACAGAGGTCGAGACGCAGGTCGGCGTCACGAAACTCAACTTCATGCGCGGCCGCGAAATTCGGCGCGATTTCGAGGACGCAACCGAGAAAGTCGCCGTCCGCGTCAAACTCACCGGCGCCATCGAGGGCTACTCGATGGTCGTCTTCGAGCGCGAGAATGCGCTTCGAGTCGTCGAAACGCTGCTCGCGGACTCCGACTCGGAGACCGATATCGACGTCGACGCGGGCGAGTTCGACGAGATGACCCAGAGCGCCGTAACCGAAGTCGGCCACATCATGAACAGCGGGTTCATCGACGGCTGGGCCGACGTCTTAGAGACCGTTATCGACGTCTCGACGCCCGAGTTCGTCGAGGGCGTGACGGCCGAGCCCTTCTTCGGTGAGGTCGACGAGACCCCGGACGAGGACGATCTCGCCTTGCTCTTCCAGAGCAGTATCGAGACCGTCGGCACCGAAATCGGCTTCAGCCACTACCTCTTCCCGAAGCGAGAGTCGATGGCCGCACTCCTCGATCGCCTGCGGACCAGCGGCGGCATCGAGTACGACAAACTCGACGGCTTCGATCGGATGGCCGAACGTGGCGCCGAGGAGGTCGCCAAGACGGCGACGACGCTGACCGGCATCGACACCAGCGTCGAGATTCGCCGGCTGAACTTCGTCTCGCTCGAGGCGATTCCCGAGCAGGTGGCCGACGAGACGCTCGTCGGCGTTGCCTTCGAGTTCGACGGGATGCCGAGCGGCTATCTGCTCTTCCTGTTCGACGAGGAGTCCGCCCACGAGATCGTCGATGCGATGGTTCCCATGGAGGTCGACGAGGACGGCTTCGGCGAGATGGGAACGAGTGCGATCAAGGAACTGGGCAACATCATGGCGAGTGGCTTCTTGGACGGCTGGGCCAACGTTCTCGACACGACGATCGACCACTCGACGCCGGAGTTCATCCACGATATGGGTGCCGCAGCGGTCGATCCCGTGATCATCCAACTCGGCGAGAATCAGGAGTTCGCGTTCGTCTTCGACACGGTCGTGATGGCCGACGGTCGGGAGTTCGACTGTGAGGTGTACGCGATCCCCGACGAAAACGACCTCGAACGCGCGCTGAACAACCTCGACGTCGATCGGATCGAAGAGACGCCGACGACGGCGGAATTCCAGGAACTCGAGAACTCATGAAGACGTACGGATCCGAACCGGGCGCGCCAACGCCGGTCCAGGTCGGCATCTCCGAACTGGTCGTCAGCGAGGGCGACGATACACTGAAATCCTACGGGCTGGGCTCGTGTCTCGCGATCGCGCTGTACGATCCGGAGAGCGACATCGGTGGACTAGCTCACGTTATGCTGCCGGACGGCGACGCTGCCGATAACAGCGACCGGAAACCCGGCAAGTACGCCGATACGGCGATCCGTGCGCTGCTGCGACGAATGGTCGAACAGGGTGCCAGCTACACCACCGTCGAGTCAAAAATCGCCGGCGGCAGCGATATGTTCGAGTTCGAGAGCTTCGGCGACGGCGTCGGACAGCGAAACATCGTCGCCGCGAAAGCAGAGCTCGAGAAACTCGGCGTCCCACTGGTCGCCGAAGACGTCGGTGGTGAGTACGGCCGAACCGTCGAGTTTACCCCAGGAACGGGGTCCCTCGTCGTCAAGACGGCCGACGAACGCGCCGAGAACGGAGTGACGGAACTGTGACCGACGACGCGTTCGACGCCCTCCTCACGTTCGTCGAGGACGAACTGGCGTTCGCGACGAGCCACTACAACGACAGCTACCTCGATCGACGCGTCTCCTCGCGCATGCGCCGGACCCGAAGCGACACCTACGCCGACTACCTCGAATTACTGCGGGCCGATGCCGACGAACAGCAGGCCCTGCTCGAGGCGATGAGCATCAACGTCACCGGCTTCTTCCGAAACCCGGACGTCTGGGCCGGAATCCGTGAGGTTCTTCGATCGCTCACAGCAGCCAACGAGACGGTCCGCGTCTGGAGTGCGGCCTGTGCCGACGGCCGCGAACCCTACTCCGTCTCGATGCTCGCACACGACGACTCCGATATCGACGAGTCGTCCCTCCGAGTTCTCGGCACCGACATCAGCGAACCCGCACTCGAGACGGCCCGAAACGGCGTCTACGAGGAGTCCCGAACCGTCGATTTCGACGACCAGCTCTCGTTTTTGGACGACTGTACCGACTACGTCGAACAGGACGGTCGCATCTACCGGATCGCAGCCGACGTCAAACGGACCGTGGACTTCGAGCGACACGATCTGATCAACGACGATCCGAAGACGGGGTTCGATCTCGTCATCTGTCGCAACCTGTTCATCTACATCGACAACGAGTACAAAGAGCCGATGCTCCGGACGATCGCCAGATCGCTCCGGGAGGACGGCTACCTCGTCATCGGCAAGGCGGAGACGATCCCGCCGACGCTAAAATCCGCCTTTTCGGTTCGCGACGCCCGGCTTCGGATCTACCACCGAGAGCCCCTGGAAACCAACCGGCTCTCGCGGGAGCAACCGCAGTCCAACACGTGACTGTCGGTACCAGCATCGACCAACGCGGCCGCGTTCCCGCCGCTCGTGTTGGGTGATGTTCCGACTGCTGAAAGACACACGGATGCTTACATACCGCTATGCCGAATACCACCGTAGATGAGTGTACTCGATCTCGACGCGTACGTCACCCGCTCCCGGGCGCTCGTCGACTCGACCCCGCCGTCGACGCGTCGGGAAACCCGTACCTGGCTCGTCGATCCCCTCCTCGAGACGCTGGGCTGGGACGTCCACGCCGACTCCTGTGTGACCGATACGGTCGTCGACGGGACCCGTCTCGAGTACGTCTGTTCGGTCGACGGCGTGCCCGCGTTGCTCGTTGCCGTCGATTCCTTCGGTGAGTCACTCGAGAAGTCCCGCGCCGTCGCCTTACTCGAGACGATGGCGTGGACGGGGGTCGATCGAGCGATCTACACCAACGGCCGCGACTTCCTGCTGCTGGCCGGAACGACCGACGTCGAACGACTGGCCTGTCGGCTCTCCTCCCTCACCGATCACGAATCGGCCATCGCCCACTACACGCGCGACGCCGTCGGTCGGTCCCTCGAGCGACACTCCCGCGAGTTCGTCGCTCGCCAACTCGCCATCGAACGATCGAATCTGGCCGACGCGATCGTCGATGAGTTGACGGACGCTACCGAACAAGGCGACGCCTACGCGAGCGAGTTCGAGTCCGCGGCCGATCGGTTTCTCGAGCGACTCGTCGCCTCGTTCGCCGACGGGGGGTCCGGCGGTGCTGTCGCGGAACTCGACTCGGCCGGCAGCGACGACGTTTCGGTCGAGTTCTCCGATCCATCGGCTTCGGACGCCGAAGCGGACCGATCGAGCGGCGAACGCTCGACGTCGCTCGGCGAGGGATACATCCGGCGCGAACGGACCGACGAGCCCACGCCCCCGGAGGAAGTCGACGACGCACGGTCCACCGGAACGGACTCGAGTGTACCCAACGCGAGCGACTCCGACTCCGTAGCCGACACCGGAGCCAGCACGGAGTCGGACGCCGTCGACTCGGATGCGGCGCAGCCGTCCGACGAGACGGGTGACGAAACCGAGACCGAAGGTGACGGCGAGTACGTCGTCCGATTCTTCAACGACCGCGGCTCGGTCGGTGCGATCGGTCACTCGAGTGCGGATCAGGCGCTCGTCGCCACCACGGAGTACCTCTTCGAGCGCGGGCTCTCGGGCGTCACCGTCCCCTGGCATCCCGACGACGAGGACGAACGCGCCGTCCTGCACGAGTCGCCGACTCATCCCGACGGAACGCCCATGTCCGAGCCACAGCAGCTATCGAACGGGCTCTACCTCGAAACGGCCGGCGACGCGGACGAACGGGCGGCGCGCGTCGACGCGCTGGTGGCTCGAGCCGGCTTGCGGGCGATGCTTACTGGGGACTGGGAGGAGTGAGGTTGCTCGAAAAGAGTTGGAAAGACGACGCCGAGATCAGAACGTTATCTCGGCTTCGACGATCGTTACGACGAGTCGGTCGGGTTCTACGCAGTTGCCCTCATCCCAGCCGTTACTGTTGAGAGCGGATTCCCACGCAGTGTCATACTGACTGTCCGTACTGCTGGCCTCGATCGAGACCGTATCACCATCATTAACGTCAATAACAGTGGAATATCGCTCATTGACACTCATCGTAACGCCAAGTCCCTCACTGCTCTGTATCGAGTGGTCTCCGCCGGTGATACTAACCAGTGAGATTATCGCCGTTTCATCCTTGCAGGTAATCCGTGGCTGTTTGAGAACGGCACTTCCGGACTCGTCCGCACGGACGAGCCCACCTCCCTCGTAGGCGACTGAGTCGCCCCCATCGTGGTACCTAAATTCGCCTAAATTAACCGTAGAGTCGGTTCCAAGGTCGAACTGTTCGTATTCGTCCTCAAGTTGCTCATCGCCAATCTCGATATCGATTGCCGTCCCGTCACCGCTCGTCGTCACCGTTCCCTCACGCATCGAAATCTCACCGTAGCGCTGATCGACGCCGCTGTAGCGCAACACGTCGTTGAAGTTGTCCGAAAGAGCGTCCATCGCGCGCTCGGCATTTGTGAGCTGTTCGTTCTCCTGATAGTCGTGCATCGCCTGGAAGCCGACGGTGTACAACAGCCCGACCGAGACGAGGATCATGCCGAAGACGAGCACGAACGCGACCACTTCGGAGACAGCACGGTCGTCGAATCGCGTCTTCGGACTCGAGTCGACTCGCCGATCGATCATCGGTCACCACCGGCGAGCGTGATCCCGTCGTCACTATCGTACGTAATTTCGACCGATCCACCGGTCACCGAAGTTTCACTCTCGATTCTATCGTCATCGATCGCGACCGGAACGTGAACCGTAACGTCGACATCGTATGAGGTCAATTTCACACACGGATTCGAGTCGTCGAGAAGCGGAGCCTCCTCGCAGGTTGTTCCCTGAAGTAACTCGATGGTATATTGGGAGTTCGCAATCGTCCGCGGGTGGTCGGCGACGATCGTCGCAGTATCCTCGTCCTTGTCCTCGTCTACGATCCGGTCGACGTTGTCGATTTCGCCGGCGAGCCGTTCGCCCACGGTCTCGAGCGAGGTTTCGGTCGATCGCTCCGTTTGCGAATCCAGCATCGCATTACCTGCCAGTAACAGCATCGCGATGAGAATCGTCGTGATGGCGATCGTCAGGACGTGCGTGAGCGCGACGGACATCCCGCGGTCGGTCTCCCGTGCTGGACCGATCATGATGGACACCCAGCTTCGATCGTCCGTTCCTGTTCGTAGCTGAGATCAGTTGAGTCGTACGTTATATCGACTGTCGCATTTTCTTCGGGATAGATATTATCTTCGGTGACATCGATATGTACTGCTGTTGGACTCGAATGAGCTGTCGAATTCTGGTACGTTCCCGCAAATGCCGTAATGTTCTCTTCGACTTGGCTACTGTTCCCTTCTGTCTTCTCAAGGACGCAACCGATCCCCTGCGTAATCTCGAGTTCGGTCTTCTCTGCAGTGCTCGCACTCTGACCCGTATCGGCCGACGAAAGCGTCTCGGTGTAGAGTACGCCGTTGAAGATGACGACGACACCGAGGATGATGAACGCAAGCGTGATCGCCCCAATAAGGATTACTTGACCTCGATCCCGCTGCTCACCACCGCCTGGACGTGTATGCTCTTGCTCTCGCATTCGGTCAACTACCATACGGAAACTCGCACCTCCACAACGTTGTACACGTTACTCGAATCGTCCAGAGCAGTGACCGGATAGTTGGACGTATTCCGGAGTTCAGTGTCATCATTTTCAGAGTATGTAAGCTCGTCGTCCTCAAATAGTGTCACAGTATAACTTGCTGTCACCGATTCAGATTCTCCCTGGTAGACGAGGTCCTCACTTTCATACGCATTTTCGCTCTCGTTCCAGTAGACCAGTTCGACGTTGTAGCTCTGGCCACTCGACGTGAACCGGTCCGAGAGGATTTCACCAAGAGTGAACTCGTAGAACACTGATTCGTCGGATCCGTCGTAGTGGTCACCACTGTCCGTATCGGGCCACTCATCGTTTTCTTCGTCATAGTGTCGAATCATCTCTGAAAGGTTGCCATCCTCTGCTGCAATCACCAGTGCGTCTTCCGCCTCCTGTTGCATCTGTGCCTCAACCGTCCGATCCGCCAGCCCGCCGGTCGTCGGCGTAATGACGATCGACTGTAGCGCGAACAGAAGCGCCATCAGAACGATCATCGCGCTGATGAATCCCTCGAGGGTGTAGGCCTGTCCACGATCGGTTGTAGTGTTGTCTCGCATGATATCACCAAATCCGTACGACGAGTCGGCACGCTGGATCACAGTCATCAGGGCCGTCTTCGACCGTCACGATCCGAGCCGAACTAGCCGCCGACTGGTCGTCGTACTCAGGCCCGAAGCCCTTGACCGTCGTACTCTCGTTGAGCGGTTGGAGGCTCACGTTCACCCGTTGGATGGGATCTCCATCTTGGTTCGTACGGAGGCCCAATGCCTTGGAGACGTTATGATCATCATCGTAATTTTCCAACTGATTGCCGTCGATCTCGTTTGCTGTTCCATCGGAGAGATTGTGCACGAGCCGATCCGCAACCCGATCAGCCTGTGCCGTCTGCCCGCCGCTGGTCGACGAGTCGAACGGCGTCAACATCGTCGGGAGAAACGAGAAGACGAACGCGACGGCGAGGATGAACACGCCAATCCCGACGATAAAGTCCTGCGTGGTCTGGCCGCGGTCACGCAGCGAGAGCGACACCGTCCGCGAGCGGCGGCCTCGTCCGTTTCGAGGTCGATCTCGAGTCATCTTAGGCCACCAGTGTCCAGCCGACCAAAGCAATCGTCGCCAGTCCGACGGCGTATTTCAGGCCGCTCAGGATGTCGGCGTCCCGGATGTAGCCGCAGATGAACCCGGAGATGATCGCCTGCATGGTGACGGCGTGGAAGAACAACACCGCCAGCATGTCGACCTGAATGTTCTCGCTCAGGTCGGCATCCGCGAGTTCACCACCGCCAGCACCACCAGCATCTGCGGTGTCGGCATCTCCGCTGCCGGCTTCCAGTCCCGCCATCGTATCGATGAACTGCGTCTTGAGGATCGCGATCACCGCGAGGACGGTCAGGAACGTCATGATGATGATCACGACCTGCATTCGGGTCCGGGACTTGCGTTCCCGTTCGATATCGTCGTGATTCTCGCTGGCGCGTGCGGCCGTTCGGAGCACGTCCGAGATCTGGTTCGACGCCTCTTGGGCTTCGGTGATCAGGCGAGTCGTCCGGGCGAGTCGGGGGATGTGGTACTTGTTGTTGAACTCGAGGAGCGCGTCTTTCAGGCTCGTTCCGTAGTTGACCTTCGTGTGCATCATCTCGAACTCACGGGCCAGTTTACCGCTCGTCGTGTCGGAGACGGCCTTGAGCGACTCGAGCAGCGTCAGTCCGGTGTCGTTCGAACTCGAGAGCTTGCGCAGGTCCTCGGACAGCTGACTGACGACGGCGTTTCGGTGGCGAACGTTCCACTCGCGGAAGACCGCAAGCGGGATCGCCATGACGTACAGCGGGACGTAGATGTAGAGGAACGTCCCCCAGATTGGATTGTCGAGGAGTTGCTCCCACGAGAGCGGTGCCGAGCCGTTCATCATGGCGGTCGCGATGATCACGAGCGACGCCGGCAGCGTCAACGCGAGCGTGAACAGGGGGTTATCCCGGAAGAAGATGTGTGGCTTCTGGAGGACCTCCATCGTCTCGTACGTTCCCTCCCGATTCTTGATGCGGTCGAAGACGCTGTGTTCGCCCGTGAACTGCTCGACGAGACCGAGGTTGAGCAGCCCCTGATCGCGCGGGGTCTCGATGCGTCGGTCGTTACCGCCCATCGAGAGGTAGCCGTCACCCGGTTCGTCGTGTTTGACCGTCGAAACAAGCACCAGAAAGCCGATCCCGGTCAGCGGAATGAGACCGTAGACGGTCATATACAGCATCTGGTTCGAGACCTCCGCATCGGGAATCATCTGCATGACGACCATGATGATGATCAAGAGCAGCGGGAACAGCGACAGCGTCATGTACATCTCGCCGAACAGTTCGAGGGTCTCGAGCGTGAGCTCCTGTTCCTGCTTGGCGGTTCGCATGTGCTTTTCCTTTTTGTCCTCGAGGAAGCTTTCCATGTCACCGCCGCTGTTGACGATCGAGAGCATGTCCGTCAGAAACTGGGAGAGTTCGTCGCTGGGCGTCTCGAGCGCCTGTGTTCGGATCGCCGTTCGGTAGTCGACGTCGAAGTACTCGGTCTCCTTGACGATGCTCTGGAACTCCTTTGCGACTTCGCCGTAGGTGTCGTCGGCCTCTGCCATCGCCTCGATGATTTCGAGCTGGTTGAGTCCGCCGACCGACAGCGCGTACATGAACGAGACCGAGTCGGTCATCAGCATGTTGATCTCGCGCTTGCGGGCAGATGCGCGGGAGTACGGAATCGCAACTAACGAGCCAAAACCGAGGGCGAAGCCGATCGAGCCGAAGACGAGTCCGGTGACGAAGACGAGCGCCGGCACCCGAAGCAGTTCGATGAGTTCGAGGATCGCCTCGCTGCTGACCGGGAATCCGAGAATGTTATCGACCTGGATGAGACCGGTCGCGAAGAGGGCGTATCCAAGGAGCAGTCCGAGCAGCCACAGTGCCAGCCCGCTAATGAAGCCGATTCCGAGCGCTCGAGAGAGGTACAGTTCGACCGTATCGGTCATCCGAGCCTGTGCGAGCTTCGTCTCGACGTCGGTGACGAACTCGCTGTCCTCGCTGAACAGCCAGTCGTACAGGGGGTAGAACGTATCACCCAGGACGTCGGAGCTACCCGATACGCCACCGGAGCCCCCGCCGCCGGTTTGGAGGCTCATGAGTCCGTCTCCTCGCTATCGTCGAACAGCGATCCATCGTCGCCGTCGTCTTCGTTCTCGTCCCCGTCGGTGTCGTTGGGGCCCTTGAAGATCGAATCGGCCGTCTCAGTTTGTTCAGTGTCGCCGAACAGCGATCCATCGTCGCCGTCGTCCGGAACGTCGCCATCGTCGTCGGCAAAAATCGGATCGGCGTCGTTTCCGAAGATCGATTCCGATTGCTCGACGTCGTCGGCGTCCGGTTCGCCGGGCGAGTTTGCCGCTGGTTCGTCGGCTACATCGCGAGATTCGTCATCCAGCGATTCGGAAGGGCGGTCGTCGTCTTCCGACGTCGCTGCGTTTGGCTCGCTGTCGACGATACTTTGCGGACCGTCACCGGTGTCACCACCGGACTCGATCCCGTCGCGCCCCGTCTCGTTGACGCTCGCTTCCTGCTCGTCTGCCAGCGGCTCGTCACTGCGGCTGCCATCATCGGCCCGTGCCGTGTCGGGTTCGCTCGACTCCTCGGACTCGTCTGTCCGTTCCGGCGTTTCGTCCGCCGACGGCACGTCCAGTTCGATCGTCGGTGCCTCGACGCTCTCCGCGTCTTCCGGTACCGACTCCGAGTCGTCGCTCGCCGCCAGCGTCGAGTCGTCGTCCGTTTCTGCCGCTGTGGCGTCGTCAGCGGTCTCGATCTGGTCGCTGAAGTCGCCTGCTACGTCGTCGGACGCCTCGGGATCGAAGATCGACTCGAGATCGCCCTCGGGGAACATCGAGTCGAAGTCCGAGGTGTCGGAGGTCGACTCCGACATGGCTTCGGTCGCTGCCGGCGACGTCTCACCGGCGTCGAGCCGATCGATCGTCTCATCCATGTCGTCGAACAGCCCGCCCATATCACCGTCTTCGGGGTCGTCGGTGGGGAGGACTGTCATCTCCTCGCCGGACTGTGACGCGGCCGGCGTGGATTCGGCTCCGGCACTCGTCGCCGGGGCGGGTGGCGTTTCGGCTTCCGCCGGCTCCTGACTACCCGTGTCGAGTCCGCCCGTTTCCGTACTCCGATCGGCGGGACTCGCGGACGAACTCCCACCGGAATCGGCGGCCGTCGCTTCGGTGGCCGTCCCGCCGGTGGCACTCGCGCCTCCGTCCTCCGACCCGATATCGAAGCCGGTGTCGTCACTGAGCCACGCCGGTTCGGTCTCTCCCTCTTGCGATCCGGCTCCGAACCCGCTCGAGCCGTCGCCGAGTTCCCACTCGTCGTCTCCGATGGTCTCGTCGACCTCGCCGGCGAACTCGAACTCGTCGGCGTCGGCGCGGTCGACCTCGATCGGGTCCGCCTCCTCGACCTCGCCGAGCGAACTCGCGAGTCCGCTCGGTACCTTGCCGCGGTACTCCTCGAACAGCGACTCCTCGGCGCGCTCGAGAATGTCCATCGAGAGGTTGTACGTCTCGTCGCTCGCGTCCGGGCGGGGAACGAGTTCTTCCTTTTCGGGGTCGACGTCGATCAGGACGCTCTCCATCTCCCGGAGGTCCTCGAGACTGTCCTCGAGTTGGCCGTTCGCGATGAGTGTCAGGATCGTGTCCGGGTCGTTGATGAACGCCTGGGCGGTCGCTGCGACCTCTGCGTACGTGTTCAGCCCGTTCTTGATGAGGTAGGCGAGGATGACCTCGCGTTTGAACAGCTCCTCCTCGAGTTTCTCGTTGCTCCAGCCGCGGTCGAACTGGATCTCGTCTAAGGTGTTCGAGTCCCCCATCTTGAGGTACTCGTCGGTCTCGGCCTGCCACTGGTAGACGTCCTGGACGTTGATCTCGTCGTGTTCGGCCTCGTAGTGGTTGATCTCCGTGAGGGATTTGTTTCGTCGAACCTTCCGGCCCTGAACCCGGGTCTGGGTCTGGATCGACACCAGGTCCAGCGCGGTGAACATCGTCTTCGAGACGTTGATCGGGTCCGTCGTGAACCGTTTGAGAACTTCGTCGACGGAGTCCGCGTGGAAGGTGGTGTAGGTGGTGTGACCCGTCGACATGACCTGGAAGAGGGTTCGACCCTCCTCACCACGGATCTCACCCATCACGATGTAGTCGGGCCGCTGACGCAGTGCGGCTTCCAGCAGGTCGAACTCGTCGACGTCACCCTGCTCGTCGTCGGCGAACGAGGGGCGAGTGACGCTCGCGATCCAGTTCCGCTGGGGAAGCTCGACCTCGCGGGTGTCCTCGATGGAGACGATCTTCGCGCTCGAGGGGATGAACAGCGAGACCGCGTTCAACGAGGTGGTCTTCCCGGACGCGGTACCGCCCGCGAAGATCAGGCTCTTGTGGTTCTCGATGCAGAGCCAGAGGAACGCCATCTCGTCCAGACTGAACGTGTTCCAGTTGATGAGGTCGATCGGCGTGAACGGAACGTCCTTGAACTGGCGGATGGTGTAGTTGGTCCCGTGGTCGGAGACCTCCTTGCCCAGGGTTAACTGCGCACGCGAGCCGTCGGGCAGCGTCGCGTCGACTTGCGGAAGTCGCTTACTGATACCCTTGCCCGAGCGCTGGGCGAGTTTGACGACGAAGTCGTCGAGTTCGTCCTCGCCGTGGTAGATGTTCGAGATGATCTGCTCGTACTCGGAGTGGTAGACGAAGACCGGGGAGTTGTAGCCGTCGACGGAGATGTCCTCCACGTTGATGTCGTGTTTGATGCCGTCGATGCGCTCGTAGCCGATGAAGTTCCGTTTGAGCTGGTAGAGCAGCTTCTCGACCTGGTACTCGTTTAACGTGTCCGGATCGTCCGCGAGAATAGCCGGCTCCGGTCGAACCTCGATCCCCTCGAGCTGTGTCGGCCCCGACGCTTCCTCAGCTTCCTCGTCGCTGTCGAGTAAGTTCTGGAGCGTCTCGAGGATGCCCTCCTGTGTGCTCCCGGAGGTCTTCTCGAAGAGGTCGTACCGTTTCAGCAGGCGTCGCGTCTCGTCTTCGATGACGACCCGTCGGCCGTCCTCGGTCGCTTTCTCCTTGATTCCATCTTCGGAGTACTTGATCGCCGTCCTGAGTTTGCCCGAGAGGAACTCCTGCAGTTCGATCTCGATCTCGTTCAGGTACGGCTCGATCATGTAGTACTTCTTCTCGTTTTCCTTCTCCGAGTGGAAGATGACGACGTACGCGTAGGGTTTGTTGACCCAGTAGCGTTCGACCTCACGGAAGTGAGTCTTCTTGTCCATCGGAACAGCCTTCTCGAGGTCGTAGCGGTTGGAGACGGTGGTGTTTCCGTCGGCCGTCGAGAAGAACTCGTCTTCGTCGATATCGTCCTGAATGTTGACGGTCCGCTCCTCGACGAGTTCGTCCAGTTCCATCGCGACTTCGTCACCGGCGAACAGCCGCTGCTCTAACGTGTCGGGGTCGAACCCGAGCGCTTCCTCCTCGTCGTGACGGACGATCTCGCCGTCGCTGTCACGCGGCCGGGAGCCGTCGTCTTCGTAGTAGTACTCCCACTTGTAGTGCTCCCACGTCCAGACGTCTTTGGTGACCGGCGTCGTCTCCGGATCGACGTAGTCGAGAAACGTCTCCTGAAGCGCGTCGGCGTTGTCGCCCGCGACTGGCAGCAGAGTCGATCGGAGATCGTCCGGATGAAAGCCGAGATAGGTCGCGGGATCGAACTCGACCCGATCCCAGTCGTCCCCGGTTGGGACCGAGTGTCGGGCCGATTCGTCGGTGTCGAGCCCCAGTTGGTCGTCGCCCGTCGGTTCGTCGGGATACAGCGTCGAAATCTCGTCGCCGTACCCGTACTCGTCCATGAACGTTTCCCACGTGTACTCGCCGACGTGAGCGCCGGGACTCGAATCCGAGTCCGTGCCCGGCGCGTGAGACCGGTTGTCCGCCGACCCGGAGTCGGATGCCTCCTCATCAGAAAAGTCCCCGGCATCCGACTGGTCGGCCTCGTCAATAGCCATTGTCGTCACCCAAACGCTTACCCTTCAAAAAATTCATCCACACATTACCACTTCTGATAACTCCGCGTACAAGGCTGCGTACCCGTCGTATTGCTACGTGTTTATTTGTTGCCATTCTTACAGTCACAGTACGAACACTCCGGTTGATTACCCCTACTTGTCTAACGATACTATTTATAATGTTGGACGAAATTATCAGTCGAGTCGATCCGAGCGTACGATCGAGCCATCCCTGACTGGTACAACGAGTGCGCCGGGGAGAACAAATATGCGGTCAGCACCAGTATCGATCGACCGATGACCACCACGCCGCAACAGGCTCGATCGGCCGAGGATTCCCGTCGAAGCGCGCCCACCCGACACGACGGAACGGATTCGTCGTCCGAACGGGTGATCTCGCGATGACCGAGCAGTTCAGCCTCGAAGGACAGGTTGCCATCGTCACTGGCGGTGGACGCGGTATCGGCCGGGCTATCGCACTCGGTCTCGCCGATGCCGGGGCCGCGGTGGTCCCGTCGGCGCGCTCGGCCGACGAAATCGAGGGTGTTGCCGACGAAATCGAAGCCAACGGCGGCGATGCACTGGCCGTTCCCGCGGACGTGACCGACTCGGACGCGGTTACCGACGTGATCGAGCGGGCCGACGACGTGTTCGGCGGCATCGACGTCGTCGTCAACAACGCCGGATTCAACCCCGGCGACGCGCTCGGCCGGCCCGAGGACGTCGCCACCGAAAGCCTCGACCGCGTTCTCGACGTCAACCTCAACGGTGCCTACGAGGTGACCGCCGCGGCGGCCGACCATCTCCACGAGAGCGACGGCGGGTCGGTGATCAACGTCGCGAGCGTCGGCGGTCTCGTCGGTCTCCCCCGACAACACCCCTACGTCGCCTCGAAACACGGCCTCGTCGGCCTCACGAAAAGCCTCTCTCTCGACTGGGCGCCCGAGGTCAGGGTCAACGCCGTCGCACCGGGGTACGTCTCGACGGAGCTGACCGAAGAGCTCGAGTCGAACGACCGTCTCAGACAGTCGATCATCGATCGAACGCCATTGGACCGGTTCGCCGAGCCCGACGAGATCGCCGGCCCGGTCGTCTTCCTCGCCAGCGACGCGGCGAGCTACGTGACGGGCTCGTGTCTCGCGGTCGACGGCGGCTGGACGTCCCGGTAGTCTGCAGACCAACCCCTGTACGGGGACTCTCTTCCATCAGTAGTCCTCACGGCAGTGTCTGAAACCAATGTATTCTTTCACGCGGTATACCTGAGTTATTATAAATACCTTTGGGAGTCTTCCACACGCCCGGGAACTCCCTCCCGCGCCTATCGTACGGCCGCGAGAAGGACTCGTATGCAGTACTCCGACTCGAAGCAGGCACAGGAGCTCGCCGACCGCGCGCACGAACTGATGGAGGAGGTCGTTCTCCCGCTCGAGCGGGAGCGACCGGGCGGCATGGCCGTCTCGAGTGGCACCGTCGCGGATCTCCGCGAATCGGCCCGCGAGTACGGCGTCTACGCACCCCAGATCCCCGAAGCGTACGGCGGAATGGGGATGAGCTTCCGCGACGCGTTGCCCGTCTTCGAGGAGGCCGGCCGCAGCCTGCTCGGCGCCGCCGCGATGCGCGTCGACGCTCCGGACGAGGGCAACATGCACCTGCTGGAGCTCGCGGGCGACAACATTCAGAAGGAGACCTATCTCGAGCCCCTCGTCCAGGGAGAAATCACCTCCGGCTTCTCGATGACCGAACCGCTGCAGGGGGCCGGCTCGGATCCGAAGATGATCCAGACCACCGCCGAAAAACGCGAGGCGCAGGGCGCCTCGGAACGGAGCGGCATCGCCGCGGAGAAAGACTCCGCCGAGGAAACCTCGGCTACTCGAGACGGCGACGAGTGGGTCATCGACGGTCACAAGTGGTGGACGTCCAACGGCGTCGAGGCCGATATCCTCATCGTCCTCGCACGAACCGATCCGGACGCCCACCCCTACGAGGGCTGTTCGCTGTTTCTCGTCCCGTCCGATGCTGACGGCGTCGACGTCGTTCGCGACGTTCCCCACATGGGCGGCGGAACCCGCGGTACCTCCCACGCCGAAATCGTCTACGAAAACGTTCGCGTGCCGGAGGAACACCTGCTCGGCGAACTAAATCAGGGCTTTACTCACGCTCAGGAACGACTCGGCCCCGCTCGTCTCACCCACTGCATGCGCTTTTCGGGCATGGCCCAGCGCTCCCTCGAGATCGCGAAAGCGTACATCAGCGAGCGCGAGGGCTTCGGGTCGACGCTCTCGGACAAGCAGTCGCTGCGCTATCGGATCGCCGACGCCGAAACCAGACTGCACGTCGCCCGAACCGCGATCCGCGACGCGGCCGACCGAATCGACGCGGGCGAGGAAGCGCGCATCCCCGTCTCGATGTGCAAAGTCTTCACCGCGAACATCACGCAGGAGGCGATCGATCTCGCGGTCCAATGCTGTGGCGCCAATGGCATCGGAAAAGACCTCCCGCTCGCTGATTTCTACGAGGCCGTCCGTACGTTTCGGATTGTCGACGGTGCCGACGAAGTCCACCGGCGCGTCATCGCTCGCGACGCGTTCGAAGGCACACACGACGAAGAACTCGAGCCCTTGACCCGCTTCGGCGAGCCAAACACGCGGCGCGCCGACGGGCACTGACTCGCGGCTCACGATCGACGGACTGTCGCCGTTTCTCTCGACTCTCGTTTTTGACGGAGCGCTCGAGTCGGTCGATATCTGTTGGCTCGAGTACCTTCCTGACGGTTAGTCTCGAGAGTAAGAGGTCCGAGCGGCCGCTCGCGACGGATTACGGGCGTGGCGGGATTCGAACCACGGTCGTTCCGCTTCGCTCCACTCCCTGATTCGAATCCCGTTCCCGTCCGCTCCTCACGTCCGTTCGTCGCGGACGGGCGTGACGGGATTCGAACCCGCGATCAGAAGGTTAGGAACCTCCTGCCCTCTCCGCTAGGCCACACGCCCCGTCAGAAAAGCGTTAGTTCGATTCCGTTTCGGTCTCTTCCTCAGTGACCGGCTCCGTATCGACGAAGTCGTCGTCGTCGGAATCGGTGTCGAGTTCCCCTTCGGCCTTGGCGGCGGCGAACTCCTCCTCTTCACCCTCTTCGAACCCTGCTTCGCGCATCTCCTCGAGTTCGGTTTCAACCTTTTCACGACCCTTCTGGAACTCGCCCATGGCCTCACCAGTCGATCGGGCCAGCTTCGGGATCTTGTTCGCCCCGAAGAGCAGAATGGCGATGAAAAGGATGATCAGTAGTTCCGGACCCCCTGGAATAGGGGCAAACAGCGGTGCGATTTCGACTACCATCTCTATGCGTGGCTAGTCCGCTGGCAATTATAACCTTTTTGGACCACTTAGAAAAACAAGTATCGCCGAAAGTCCGTTTGAGAGCGGTTTTCGAGCTAATTGTACGCTCCTGTCCCTGGAATATAGCTCCAGTTTTCGAACTGACCCAACACGTCAGCTGGTCGCCGAGCGAAGCGACACACGGCAGTATCGACCGCGAAGCAGCAGATTCGGTCGACTCGAGGGCGAACGATTGGGACCAAGGTTGCGCCCGCGCCCACCAGTGATCCGTTCCGCGAACGAAACTGACTTTCCGAGTTATCGTCAATCTACGGCTGATGCCAGAAACCGGAGATGCTGCGCCCGACTTCACTGCACCGCTCGCAAACGGCGACGTCGACTCCTTCACCCTCTCGGAGCGCCTCGAGAGCGAGGCCCCGATCGTCCTCGCCTTTTTCCCCGGCGCGTTCACCAGCGTCTGTACGACCGAGATGTGTGCGTTCCAGGACCGACTCGCCTCGTTCAACGACCTCGACGCCAGCGTCTACGGCGTCAGCCGCGACTCGCCGTTCACGCTCAACGAGTTCCGCGACCAGAACGATCTCGAGTTCGGGCTCATCAGCGACTACAACAAGGAGATCATCGACGACTACGGCGTCGCGATGGACTTCGCCGACCTCGGGGTCTACGGCGTCGCCAAGCGCTCGGTGTTCGTCGTCGACGCCGACGGCGAAGTTACCTACGCGTGGGTCAGCGACGACCCCGGCGTCGAACCCGACTACGACGAAGTCGAGGCCGCCGTCGAAGACGCGGCCTGAGCGGATCGGTCGATCAGATCCGACGGCCCCGTATCGATCATCGAACTCACTCGTCGCAGGGCTTTTTTAGTCGGCAGCCGACGTTCGCGTATGAGCGATTCTGCAGGCGACGACGCCGGGCGACGTGTCTATCATCCTGATGCCGACCACCATTTCCCGGACGCGAAACTCAACCAGGTTCTCGAGTTCGTACAGACGGACGAGGAGATCCAGACCTATCTCGAGGCCCAGAACGTCAACGCGGTCGACCGGATGCAGTACAACGATCACGGCGCGAAACACATCGAGATCGTCCGTAACCGCGCGCTGTGTCTCTACGACCTCCTCAAAGCCGGCAACGTCGACTTCAACGGCGCGCGCCAGCAGGGCCTCGAGGAGGAAGACGAGTCGGTCATCATCGCGCTCGCGGCGACGCTCCACGATATCGGCCACGTCGTCCACCGCGACGAGCACGCCTACTACTCGATCCCCCTCGCGGCGGACGTGCTCGACCGCGTCCTCCCCGAGTTCTACGGCGTAGCCGAGACCGTCCGGATGAAAGGCGAAGTCCTCCACGCGATCCTCTGTCACCACCGAACCGAGACGCCGCTGACGACCGAGGCCGGCGTCATCCGCGTCGCCGACGCCCTCGACATGGAACGCGGGCGTTCGCGGATCCCCTACGAACACGGCGGCCGCGGGATCAACACGCTCTCGAGTCAAGCCATCAGCCACGTCACCCTGCAGGAGGGCGACAGCAGCCCCGTCATGGTCGAGATCGCCATGACCAACGCCGCCGGCGTCTATCAGGTCGACAATCTGTTGAAGGCGAAGCTTCAGGGCTCCGGCCTCGAGGATCAGATCCGAATCGTCGCGGTCAACACGAACGAGAACCGCGAGCAGTTGGTGGAGCGGATCGAGCTCTAAAGAACCAAACTTTTGCTCTGCGTGCGGTCGCTTCGCGACCACACTCGGCAAAACTTTGATGAAAAGCACTCCTCCTTCCGTTCTCTCGCTCGTTTCACTCGCTCGTTCACATCAGTCGTCGGCCCGCTCGTTCGCCCTACGGGCTCACTCGCGGTGACTATCGTTGGATTGCCTACCCTCCCCCGGATCGCGAAAGCGCCGCAGATCGCGGCGCTTCCGCTCTCGGCCGTCGAAATCGCACCCCATCAGAAACCATCGTTCGTGGCTCGAGTCAGGCGAGTTCGAATCCGGAATCCGTCCGCTTGAGGTACCCCCGCTCACGAAGCGTGCCGGTGATCGAAAGCACGGTGCCCTTCTTGACGTCGAGATCGTCACAGAGCCGCTCGGTCGTCGCGCCGTCGGTCGTCGCGACGTACAGGTAGACCAGCTTCGCCCGTGGTGACTCGAGCTCGTCTGGAACCGGTACCGTCGACTGGAGTCGTCCGTCTGGTTGCATACGCCAGCGTCTATTTTCGACGATATTAAAACTGAGTGTCGTCATCTGTCGAACTTGAACGGGGACAGAACCGCCCGGTCAGAGTCGGGGCGTCGGGGCCGAGTCAGAGCGTTTTTTGGTATCGACCGTCTCCTCAACGGTCATGAATCTCCAACTCATCCTGTTGGGACTGCTGACCGGGACGCTCACCGGTGCGTTCTTCGCGTTGTTCGACGTCCCGATCCCGGCACCGCCGGAGCTCCCGGGACTCATGGGAATCGTCGGTATCTATCTCGGCTACAAACTCGTCCAGCACCTGGGCGTCAGCGTCGACGTCTTCGAGTCGGTCGGCTTCTGACGAGAACAGTCACGTCGGTTGTCGAACAGGTTGTGGCGTGTGGTATCAGGGCGCAGCGTCGAGGTCCGCGGCGAACTCGCGGGCCCGCGCTCTGATCGCCGCGGCGTCCGCGACGCACACGTCGCCGTCTCGCATCAGAACGTCGCCGTCGACCATCGTGAACTGGACGTCGTCGCCGTGCGCGGCGAACACCAGGTGGGAAAGCACGTCGTGAATCGGCGTGGCGCGGGTGATATCGGTCTCGAGCCCGACGATATCCGCTTTCCACCCCTCGCGAAGCGCCCCGACCCGGTCGAACCCCGCCGCGCGCGCCCCGTTGATCGTCGCCATCTCGAACACCGTCTGCGCGGGAAGCGCCTGGGGCTCGAGCCGATCGACCTTCTGGAGCAGGCTGGCCTGACGCATCTCCGTGAACGGATCGAGCGTGTTGTTACACGGCGGGCCGTCGTTGCCCAGTCCGACGTTGATCCCCCGGTCCAGATAGTCGAGCACCGGAGCCACGCCGCTCGCGAGCTTCATGTTCGAGGACGGGCAGTAGGTGACGTGCGTTCCCGTCTCCGCGAGCAGTTCCCGCTCCGCTTCGTCCGTCCAGACGCAGTGGGCGAGCACGACGTCCTCGCCGGTCAGCCCGACCTCGTTGAGCCAGTGGATGTTTCGGCGTCCGGTCTCGTCCTCGACCGTCTGGATCTCGCCCCGGTTCTCGCTCGCGTGCGTGTGAATCCGCACGCCGTCGTAGGCGTCCGCGAGTTCCCGGCTGCCGCGGAGACACGCTTCCGTACAGCTCACGGCGAACCGCGGCGTCACGGCGTACTGAATGCGGCCGTCCTCGATCCCGTGGTATCGCTGAATCAGCCGTTCGCTCTCCGCGAGAGCCTCGTCGGTGTCCTCGAGCAGCCCCGGCGGCGCCTCTTTGTCCATCATCACCTTCCCGAGTCGGGCGCGGATACCGAGCTCTCGAGCGGCCTCGAACGCCTCTTCGGCGTGGGCGACCGAGAGGTGATCGACACAGCCCGTCGTCCCGCTCTCGATCATCTCGAGGTAGCCGAGTTCGGCCGCGGCTCTCATCGCCTCCGGCGAGAGCGACGCTTCCATCGGGAGGACGTACTCGAAGAGCCAGTCGAGGAGTTCGGTATCGTCGGCGATGCCGCGGCCGAGACTCTGGACGGAGTGGACGTGCGCGCCGACGGTGCCCGGCGCGAGGAGGTCGTACGAATCGCGCTCGTGGTCCGGATACCGCTCGAGACAGGTCGACCGATCGCCGACGGCGACGATGCGATCGTCCTCGACGACGACCGCTCCGTCGTGAATCACGGTCTCGGCGTCGACGACGACGGTTCCCGACAACAACATATCGAGACTCGATAACCGGCGGTGGCCCTTATCTCTGTGGATCTCAGGACGATCTGAACGACATCGACAGCTGCGAGAGGCCCCACGCGAGCGATATGAGTACGGCGAACGTGAGGTAGCCGACGCCGAGCGGCAGGAGAATCAACGGCAGGTAGTCGGCGAGGAGGTAGAACGCGACCGCGAGCACCGGAACGAGAACGAGATTCAGCCGGACGAATCGTTCGATACCCATTACGTGAGGGAAACTGGACTGGACATTTAGCCCTGCTGGTGTTGGTCGAGAACGCGGCCGTCGGTAGCTGGCCGTCGGAAAACGGTCCGCAGTGAGCCGTCAGTAGCTGCGGTCTTTCGGCTCGTAGGTCTTGTCCTCGCCCTCGAGGATGACCGGCCGGTAGAAGATCTTCGGCTCGCCCTCCTCCCAGGAGATGAGCGTGTGTTTGAGCCAGTTCTCGTCGTCGCGGATCTGGTTCTCCTGGCGCCAGTGGGCGCCGCGGAACTCGTTTCGCACGAGCGCGCCGAGCGCGATGGTCTCGGCGACGTCGATCAGGTTGCGCGTCTCGATGGTCTGCTGAAGGTCGGTGTTGAACGTGCGCGAGGGGTCGTCGACGTAGACGTCCTGGTACTCCTCGCGGCACTCGCGGATGAGTTTCAGCGCCTTCTTGACGCCCTCCTCGGTCCGGAAGACGTTCACGTAGTCCGTCATCGCGTTCTGGAGCTTCTGTCGGATCTCGGCGTGCTGGACGCCGGTATCCTTCTCCATCAGGTAGTCGACGTGCTCGCGGGCGCTTTCGACCTGACGCTCGAGGATGCCCTCGGCGTCAGCGGTCATTCCGCCGTCCGCAGCGACACCGCCGCTGCCGTCGAGACCGGCGCTACCGGGCTGGACGGGCAACTCGGTGTCGGTCTCGTCCTCGACATCGTCGCCGTACCCCGTCCGAATCTGGGGCTCGCCGAGGTCGTCGCCGGCGGCGTGGCGTCCGGCGCGCTTGCCGAAGACGATCAGTTCCGGCAGGGCGTTGCCGCCGAGTCGGTTGCCGCCGTGGACGGAGACGCAGGCGCACTCGCCGGCCGCGTAGAGCCCGTCGATGCAGGTCTGGCCGTTCTCGTCGACCTCGATGCCGCCCATCGCGTAGTGCTGGCCGGGTTTGACCGGCATCGGCTCGATGAGGCCGTCGACGCCCTCGAAATCCTCCGCGAGGTGGAGGATGTTCTCGAGGCGGTCCAGAATGCGCTCCTCGCCGAGGTGGCGCATGTCGAGGTGAACGTACTCGTCGTTGACGCCGCGACCCTCCTGGACCTCGGTCAGTTCGGCGCGCGCGACGACGTCGCGGGAGGCGAGTTCGCCGTCGTTGTTCGCGTAGCCGTGTTCGAACATGAACCGCTCGCCGTCGTTGTTGTAGAGGATCCCACCCTCACCGCGGACACCCTCACTGATGAGGACGCCCGTCGAGGGGAGGGAGGTCGGGTGGAACTGGATGAACTCCATGTCCTCGAGCGGCGCGCCCGCACGATACGCCATCGCGTGGCCGTCGCCGGTACAGGAGACGGCGTTCGTGGTGTGGTCGAAGGCCTGTCCGGGACCGCCGGTCGCGAGGATGACGCCGTCGTTCGCTTTGAAGCCCTCGACGTTGCCGGACTGGACGTCGTAGGCGACGACCCCGTGGCACTCGCGCTCGTTGGGGTCGTCCTCGTCGGTCGTCGCCAGATCCATGACGTACCACTCGTCGTAGACCTGAATGCCGCGTTTGACGACCTGCTCGTACATCACGTGCAGCAGGTGGTGGCCCGTCTCCGCGCCCGCGTAGGTGGTCCGCGGGAACGAGAGTCCGCCGAAGGGGCGCTGGGAGACGCGGCCGTCCTCCTCGCGGGAGAACGGCATACCCCAGTGCTCGAGCGTGATGGTGTCTTCGGGCGAGTCCTGCGTGAGGGTCTCGACCGCCGGGGCGTCGGCCAGGTAGTCCGACCCCTTCATCGTGTCGTAGGCGTGGAGTTCCCAATCGTCGCCCTCGCGGAGCGCGGCGTTGATTCCGCCCTCCGCTGCACCCGTGTGACTGCGAACCGGGTGGAGTTTCGAAACGAGTGCGACGTCCGCACCCGCCTCGTCCGCTGCGACCGCAGCACGGAGACCGGCGCCGCCGGCGCCGACCACGATAACGTCGTGTTCGTACATGTTACCAGAATTTCAGGTTTTTCTTGACCGCTTCCCGCTTGAGCTCCTGAATGTGCTCGGTGAGCGGGATGTCTTTCGGACACACCTCGGTACAGGAGAACTGGGTCTGGCAGCGCCAGACGCCGTGTTCCTGTTCGATGATGCGAAGTCGGTGCTCTTTGACCTCCTCGTCCTCGCGGTCGTCCATCGCGAAGCGGTAGGCCTTGTTGATCGCGGCCGGGCCGAGATACTCGTTGTCGCCCGCGGCGATGTTACACGAGGACATACACGCGCCACACCAGATACAGCGCGTGGACATCTTGATCTTCTCGCGGTTCTCTCGAGACTGGCGCTGTTCCTCTAAGTCGCCCGTCGGGAGGTCGTCCTGCTGGAGGTAGGGCTCGACGGTGTGCATCTGGTCGTAGAAGTGGTCCATATCGACGACCAGGTCCTTGACGACCTCTTGGTGGGGCAGCGGCTCGATTCGAACCGGGTGCTCGAGGTCGGCCATCTGCGTCTTACACCCGAGTCGCTGCTTGCCGTTGACGAAGAAGGCGTCGGAGCCACAGACGGCCTGCCGACAGGAGTGTCGGAACGTCAGCGACGAGTCGTAGTGGTCCCGCGCGTACATCACGGCGTCGAGGACCGTCATTCCCTTCTCGAAGGGGACGTGGAACTCGTCGAACCGGGGTTCTTGCTTGTCCGCGACTTCGGGGTCGTAGCGGAAGACCTTGATGAGGACCGTCTCCCCCTCGAGTTCGGTCTCGTCCGCCGTCGTCTGGTCGATCTCACCGGTTTCTTTCTCTTTCTCGTCGACCGGTGACTCGGCCCCCTTCATTTCGGGGTCTTTCGGTGTCTCCTGACTCTCCGGCTGTTCGGGTTCCTGTTGTTGAGTGCTCATACGATCTCCACCCCTGCCATAGCCATTGCAACGTAGATTCCCTGCACGATGAGTGCCACGCTCGCGATAACAAGCACCGCGAGCACGACCTTCTTCTGCGTTCCCTTCAGCCCCTGGTTGACCAGCGCGTTGTAGACGCCGTTGACGCCGTGGAACGTCCCGGCGATCAGGAACAGGACCATCGTCAGGAAGTAGCCGACGTTCTCCATGCGGGCCTGCGTGCCCGCAAACGTGACATCGGCCGCGTGATTCACGAAGTGGAGCTGGAAGAAGTGGAAAGCGAGAACGACGACCAGAAACGCCGCCGTGATCCGCTGAAGCAGCCATCCGGTGCCGCCCGGCGTGAACGAGGAGTATCGTTCCGCCATCAGAGCGTCACCCCGTCCAGGAAGGTGGGAACGCTCGCGACGGTGATGATCGCCGTCAGCACCAGCGAGGCGTAGAAACTCTTGTCCTGTGCGTCCAGCCCGACGCCGAGATCGACCATCAGCAGTCGAAGCCCGTTCAGAATGTGGAACACGGCTACGGCGAGGAGACCGACCTCGAGCACGCGGACGATGAACAGTGACTCGAGCCCCTGGATCGTCGTCGTGTAGATGTCATCGCCCGATGCAACCAGCGAGGCGTCGCCGCTCGCTGCGCCGACGGCTGTACTCAGCACGGCGATATGGGTGAACAGATAACCGATTAGCATCCACCCGGTGAACTTGTGGAAGATCCACGCCCACATGCCGGCCGAGAACTCCTTCCATCGGCCGAAGTCCTCGATGAGACCGCGATTGTAAGACTGACTCATACGCTCATGTGCACCGTTAGACCGCGGGGGTATAGAAGTTACTTTTATCGCTCCTGTCTTGTCTTCCGCGCGAACACGAGTGGGCAGAAACAAACCAGGTTCGGCGACCGGTCCCGAACGGGTTCGCGACTCGGGCGCTGAGATGTCAGACGAAATATGTCAGTGGACTACTCAGTCTGGCCGGCCGGCCGGAGATCCGACTGCGAACTCTCCGTCGTTCGCTCGCGCTCTAAGGCCGTTCGGGTGTCCGCCGAGAGCCCGACGAGATGGCACAGCGGGTTCCCCGGGTAGACCACCGGATTCTCGAGGACGCCAACGATGAGGCCGGTGAACGGGGCTTCGACGGTGACGATGTCGTCTTCCTCCTTGAACGGGTTCGTGATCGCACAGATCACCTCGCCCTCGCGGACGAACTCCCCGCGACCGCGTTTCATGTCGACGATCCCGCCGGCGTCGGCGCGAATCCAGGTCTTCTCGTTGTCGTCGTCGATCACGGTCCGCCACCCGGGCCAGTGGACGGAAGAATCCGGGTGAAGCCCGAACTCGGCGAGGACGCTCGCCACGCCGGTCAGCGCGCGATCGATCAGGCGGCGCTGGAACCGGTGGGCTTCGCCCATCTCCACGGTGATGGTCGGGACATCGGCCTGCGTCGCCTCCCGTCGGAGCGTTCCGGCGGGTCCTTCGCCGGCGATGATGACGTTCGAACTGAACGACTTCGCGAGGCGCTCGACGCTCGGCTTCTCGATGTTCGCTCGCACGTGCAGCATGTTGGTTCGCCCGCGAGTGGACGTATGAAAGTCGATTCCGAGATCGCAGGGCTCGATGAAGTTCGTGAAAATGCGGTGGGCCATCCGTCGGGCACTGGTCGATCCCTCACGGCCGGGGAACGACCGATTCAGGTCCCGGTCGTAGATCGGCAGGTAGCGTTCTTGGGCGAGAAAGCCCGGCACGTTCATCACCGGGAGACAGACCAGCGTGCCGTGGAGCATCGAGTGGTCCCAGTCGTGTGCGACCTCGCGGACGACCTCGATCCCGTTGAGTTCGTCCCCGTGGGCCGCCGCCGAGAGACAGACCGTCGGGCCGGGATGTTTGCCGTTGATGACCGTTACGGGGATCCGTACCGGATCGCCGAGGTACGTCTCACTGATGCCGTACCGGATGTTGGCCGACTCGCCGGGATCGACCCGGCCACCGTTGTACGTAAACGCCTCGGCTGGGTCGGACGAACCGTCGTCGGGCGGTTCGTCTCTCTCGTCGCTCATAGTAGTGTCTCCGCGGGAAGCAATGTGAATGTTCTCTTGTAGACCCGAGAGATCCATCCAGTCGGACGGACGCCGGCGACTACTTACCGTTCCCGCGGTATCAATGTTACCGAAAAACGCTCGTTCCGCGAACAGAAGACCGGGAAAAACTGACCCCGTGGGCATACGTTTTGTACGAGGGCATGGTACTATCGGCTATGGAGATTCGTGAAGCGACCGACGACGACATCGACGCCATCCGATCGATCGCCCACCGCTCACTCGAGTCGACCTACACCGATTTCCTCGACGAGGAAACCGTCGACGACGCAATCGAACAGTGGTACGGCGAGTCGTTCGCCGACGAACTCGCGGACGACCACTCGCTCGTCCTCGTGATCGAACGCGACGGAGAGGTCGTCGGCTTCTCTCAAAACGACCTGATCGGCCAGCGCTACGATACCGGGCGAATCCTGTGGCTCCACATCGACCCCGACGCCCGCGGCGGCGGGACGGGTGTCCGCCTGCTCGTTCGGACCCGCGAGAAACTACTGGAGAAGGGTGCCGACCACGTGCAGGCGCTCGTCCTCGAGGACAACGAGGGCGGTAACGAGTTCTACCAGGATCACGGCTTCGAACGGGCCGGCCAACGGGATGTCGAGATCGGTGACGAGACGTTCACGGAGAACGTCTACGCCGAAGGCAAGATCGGTGACGAGGGCTGGGGAGCCGTCGACGAACTCGAGATCGACGGCGAAACCGTCTACGTGAGCTACGGCGAAGCCGCTCGCGGCGAGAAGTCGCCGTTCTACGGCGCCTACGAGACCGAAGAGCAGGAGGAACTGTACGCCTGGTTCTGTGGGAACTGCGACTCGCTGGACAACACGATGGACACGATGGGCCGAATCGAGTGTAACGTCTGTGGCAACCGACGGAAAGCGACGCGCTGGGACGCGTCGTACCTCTAACCTGCCAGCGACGCGACTGCTCGGGTGAGAACGGTCTCCGAATCGTTCACGCGTCCGATCCGATACGCGCACGATCGAAGTACGGCGGGCTTACCGAATCGTTTACGCGTCCGCTTCCCTCCTCGAGCGGGAAACCGGTCCGGGCGGCACATCGCCGGCGTGTCAGGCGGTTGGTACTGTAGCTGAACGTTTCAGCGCAGGTATCGCGACCGTACGCTGTTTGTCTCCGCATTACAATTGCGGGATCAGTCCACCGAACAACTACGTCGGACCCGCCGGTCGCCGAAGCCACCACGTCGTCCAACGGATTTCGAATGAGTAGACAGGAGCACATCGTTCACGGGTTCAAGGCAACGCTCGTCGCTCGAGCAGTCTACATGCTCTCGAGCGCGCTGTTGATGTTCGTTCTGGCGCGGTATCTCCTCGATACCGACGGCTACGGAACGCTGTACTGGGTGATCGGCATCCTAGCGATAGTGCAGTTAGTCGCGGACCTCGGGATCGGGAAATCCGCCGCCCGGTACATCTCGGAGTACAGCGAGAAGGATCCGGGACAGATTCCCTACCTGATCACGTCGACGATCACGATCAAAATTATCGCGATCACGTTCGTCGTCTACCTCCTCTTGCTGTTTCACGAGCAGATCGCGACCGTGTTGGGCAACCCCGAAGCCGCGCCGTTTCTCGCGGCCGGCGTGATCTACGTCACCGTCTTCTCCTTCAGCGGCTTCACGCAAATCGCCTTCCAGGGGTTCAACAATCTCACCTACAGCGCCGGTGTACAGGCGCTCAGCGGGTTCGCACGGCTCATCTTCGCCGTCGGATTCGCCCTGATGGGACTGGGTGCGCTCGGCGCCTTCTTCGGCTACATCGTCGGCTACGCGATTTCGGCCGCCGTCGGGTTAGCACTGCTTTACTACACCTACTACGCGCCGTACGACTCCGCAGACTCGTACGAGGACGGTCTGTCGCGACGGCTCCTCGAGTACAGCGTGCCGCTGACGGCGACGCGCAGCGCGAACGTCGTCGACAAGCAGATCGACACCGTCCTCGTCGGCGTCTTCCTGACACCCACGGCGGTCGCGTTCTACACGATCGCCAAGCAGATCACCGACTTCGTGCTCTCGCCTGCGGAGGCGCTCGGCTTTACGATCTCGCCGAACTTCGGCGAGCAGAAGGCCTCCGGACAGCTCGCGGAGGCCCGTCAGATCTACGAGACGGCGCTGACGAATACGATGTTGTTGTACATCCCTGCGGCCGCCGGGCTGGCGATCGTCGCGGGTCCGTTCATCACGATGATCATCGGCGAGAACTACGCGGGTGCGGTGCCCGTCCTCCAGATCCTCGCCGGCTTCGTCGTGTTGCAGGCGATTACGAACCTAACCAGCGACAGTTTGGACTATCTCGGCCGCGCCCGCCATCGAGCGATCGCAAAGGGTGGGACGGCCGCGGCCAACTTCGGGCTAAATATCGTCCTCATCCCGACGATGGGTGTTGTCGGCGCCGCAGCGGCGACGGTCGCCACGCACACGGTGTACGTCGCGGTAAACCTGTACATCGTCCACCTGGAGCTCGACCTCAACCTCCTGGCCCTCGCCCGTTCGGTCGGGCTGATCTGTGCCATCACGGGCGTGATGGCCCTCGCCGTGTTGGTCGTGATGCCGATGGTCTCGAGCATCGCGGTCCTGTTCGGTGCGATCGCACTCGGTGCGGCCACGTGGGCCGTCCTCGCCGTCGCGAGCGGACTGGTCGATCCGGGGGAAGTCCGAGCAGCAATTTCGTGAGAATTTCTCGGAAAGTCGAACAGAAACCAGCTATATCGGCCACCTGCCGTCGTTCGATGACAGTATACTTTTCCCGCACCTCATCGTCTACGCTAGTATGGCTGTCGACGATCCTGTCACCGTTGGAGTATTAAGTCTACACACGAGCAAGGAGACGAAGGCGATTTTGAACGCCGTCGAAGGGCTCGGTCACGAGACCGAGTGGCTCCGTTCCGAAAATACGTCGATCAGCGTGACCGACGGCAGCGTCGTCTTAGAACCCGACGTCGACGTCATCGCGAATCGAATGCTCCTGTCGAACACTGAACAGCCCGCCGAGGAGCTCGGGCTGGCGAACACCTTCGCACAGCTGGTTCCGACGCTGAACGAACCGTCGACGGTGCTGACGGCGATCCACAAACTCGCGACGGCGACGACGCTCGCGGCCAACGACGTGCGAACGCCCGACGTCACCCTCGCGCTGAGCAGCGAGAAGCTGAACGCCGCCCGCAAGCAGTACGGTGAGGAGGCCGTCTACAAGACGGCGATCGGGACCCACGGCGGCGGGACGTGGAAGGTCAGCGGTGACGATCCGGTCAACGCCAAAGTCGGTAACCGATACGCCTTCCTGCAGGAACTCATCGACCGAGACGACGATCGTCACTTCGACGCTCGCGTCTACGTCGTCGACGGCGAGATCATCAGCGCGATGTACCGCTACGCGCCGGAGAACGACTGGCGAACGAACGTCGCCCTCGGCGGCGACGTCGAGGATGCGACCGACGACCTCCCCGAAGAAGCGCGGGATATGGCCCGTCGAGCGTCCACCGCGATCGGCCTCGACTACGCCGGCGTCGACCTCGTCGAGGGCGACGAGGGCTGGTTCGTCCTCGAGGTCAACCCGACGGCCGGATTCAAGGGACTCTACGAGGCGACGCACGTGAGTCCCGCGCCGTACATCGCCAAGCTCGCGATCGAAGAGGCAGGTGGGGAGGTCGACGACGACCGCGTCCGCGACCTCGCGAACGTCCTCGACGACTCCCGACCGACGGCCCAGCCCGTCGAGGCGACGTCGCCGGATGCGGAGTCCGCCATCATCGGTTACACCGAAGAGGTCGTTCTGTCGGGAACCAGCGGCTCGAAATCCGTTCTCGCGAAGTCCGACACCGGCGCGACGCGGACGAGCATCGACACGAGTCTCGCGGCCGACATCGGGGCCGGCCCGATCAAATCCATCACGCGCATCCGCTCGGGCAGCAGCAAGACGGCCAAGAGCCGGCCCGTCGTCGACGTCGTCGTCGGCGTCGGCGGCAACCAGCACACCGTCACCGCGAGCGTCGAAGACCGCAGCCACATGGACTACCCCGTCATCCTCGGCCGGGATATCCTCGGAAACTACCAGGTCGACGTCGGTCGGCGAGCCGACAAGGACGTCCCCGACACGCCCGAAGAAGAGGAGTAATCGGACGAGACTCGGCGACTCCGGTGGGCTCTCGACGACCGACGACATCCGTCTCGAGTGGTCGCCAAGCAGTATCTCGCTTTTCGGTGTTCGAACACAACTCGAGTGGGTCAACAGTTATCGGTCTAAAACACGAATAGGGTAGCGAAGGAGAGGCACCATCGGGACCGAAACCGATCGCAGGCCACTGACGACGAGGACGGCTGAGTTTCTCGGATAACGATGGATCTCAGCGGTCGTACAGAGACACTTCCGAAAAGGTTTATGAAAATGAAAAATAAGTTGTGCCACAGCGAAGGCTAACTTCTCGCATTAGGAAATCTTAATACGGAAAAGACACAATCTCCCGATGATGACCAAGTCAAACCAAGACTGGTGGCCGAACCAGTTGAACGTGGACCTTCTCGATCAGAACGTCCCAACGTCCAATCCGATGGACGAGGACTTCGACTACGCCGAGGAGTTCGAGAAACTCGATCTCGACGAAGTGAAAGCGGACATCGCGGACGTTATGACGACGTCCCAGGACTGGTGGCCGGCCGACTACGGCAACTACGGACCGCTGTTCATTCGAATGGCGTGGCACAGCGCTGGGACGTACCGAACCAGCGACGGTCGCGGTGGCGCGGCCGGCGGTCGACAGCGCTTTGCACCCCTCAACAGCTGGCCCGACAACGCGAATCTCGACAAGGCACGCCGAGTGCTCTGGCCGGTCAAACAGAAGTACGGTCGCAAGCTCTCGTGGGCCGACCTGATCGTCCTGGCCGGAAACGTCGCCCTCGAGGAAATGGGATTCGAGACGTTCGGCTTCGCCGGCGGGCGCGAAGACGAGTACAAGCCCGACGACGCCGTCGACTGGGGTCCCGAAGACGAGTGGGAAGCGTCCGACCGCTTCGACGAGGAAGATTCCCTCGAGGGGGGGCTCGCCGCCACCGTGATGGGCCTCATCTACGTGAATCCGGAGGGTCCGAACGGTGAGCCGGATCCGGAGTGGTCGGCGGAACGGATCCGACACTCGTTCGGTGAGATGGCGATGAACGACGAAGAGACGGCCGCGCTCATCGCCGGCGGCCACACCTTCGGGAAGGTCCACGGCGCCGACGACCCCGACGAGCACGTCGGCCCGGAGCCCGAGGCAGCGCCGATCGACCAGCAAGGTCTCGGTTGGGAGAGCAGTCACGGCTCCGGGAAGGGGGCCGACACGATCACCAGCGGGATCGAAGGACCGTGGAACACCACGCCGACCCAGTGGGACACCAGCTACCTCGACAACCTGCTCGAACACGAGTGGGAGCCCGAGAAGGGTCCCGGCGGTGCCTGGCAGTGGACCACGAAGAGCGGCGAACTCAACGAGGCCGCACCGGGTGCCGAAGACCCGTCGGAGAAAGAGGACGTGATGATGCTGACGACAGACGTCGCCCTGAAGCGAGATCCCGAGTATCGGGAGATCATCGAGCGGTTCCAGGAGAACCCGATGGAGTTCGGGATGGCCTTCGCGAAAGCGTGGTACAAGCTGATCCACCGCGACATGGGGCCGAAAGAGCGGCTCCTCGGTCCGGAGGTTCCCGAGGAGGAGATGCTGTGGCAAGACCCCATCCCCGACGCCGACTACGACCTGATCGGCGACGAGGAGATCGACGAGCTCAAGGCCGAACTGCTCGACTCGGAGCTCTCGACCACCCAGCTCGTCAAGACGGCCTGGGCGGCGGCGTCGACGTACCGCGACAGCGACAAGCGCGGCGGTGCCAACGGCGCTCGTATCCGCCTCGAGCCCCAGCGGAGCTGGGAAGTCAACGAGCCCGACCAGCTCGAGACGGTGCTGTCGACCTACGAAACGATTCAGGAGGAGTTCAACGGCTCGCGATCCGACGACGTGCGAGTTTCGCTGGCCGACCTGATCGTGCTGGGCGGCAACGCGGCCGTCGAGCAGGCCGCGGCCGATGCCGGCTACGACGTCGAGGTGCCGTTCGAACCGGGCCGTACCGACGCTTCACAGGAACAGACCGACGTCGACTCCTTCGGGGCGCTCAAGCCCGAAGCCGACGGGTTCCGCAACTACCTCTCGGACGAGGCCGACCGATCCCAGGAGGAGCTGTTGGTCGACAAGGCGGACCTCCTCGATCTGACGGCACCCGAGATGACGGTGCTGGTCGGCGGTATGCGAGCGCTCGGCGCGAACTATCAGGACTCCGACCTCGGCGTCCTCACCGACCGACCGGGGACGCTGACCAACGACTTCTTCGTGAACCTGCTCGACATGGGGTACGAGTGGGACGCGTCCGACGAGAGCCAGGACATTATGGGCTGGGAAGCGGCCGCGGACTCCGAAGAGGACCAAGGGCAGGTCTTCGACATTCGCGACCGCGAGACCGGCGACGTCGAGTGGACGGCGACCCGCGCTGACCTCATCTTCGGCTCGAACGCCCGACTTCGAGCCATCGCGGACGTCTACGCGTCCGACGACGCGGAGGAGAAGTTCGTCCGCGACTTCGTCGACACGTGGAGCAAGGTCATGAAACTCGACCGCTTCGACCTCGAGTAACGACTCGAGCCGTCGACACCGGTCTCTCTGTCACCTCTTCTTTGCGGCCGTCGCGTCACGCAGTCGTGATCGCCCAGCGTCGTCACTCGACGTGTTCGTCGTCGCCTCGGTGCTGGATGATGACCTCGTCGTCGGTGATCTCGTTGATCTCGGAGCTCTCGACGGGGTAGTCGTCGTCGCCGTGGCCGCCCCAGTTCAGCCGCGCTTTGAGCCGGTCGGTCAGCCCCGGTTCGGGGTCGATGTAGGCGGTCTGACCCTCGACCTCCGCGACGATGCCGATCTGTTCGCCCCGCTCGTCGACGACGTCTTTCCCCTGATCGTCTTCGGAGAGTTCGACAGCTCCCGCACCGGTACCGCTCTCGACTTCGACGTCGGGTTCGGTATCGTCCGCCGCGGCACCAGCGCTCGCACCGGTACCAGCGCCGGCCTCGGCCGTCGTCTCCATCGCGCCGTACTCCTCGACGTCGATGATCTCGCCCTCGATGAGGTCGCTACCGATAACCTCCGACTCGAGCAGTTCGGTCTCCTCGAGCGCAAAGCGCATCCGGCTTCGTTCGTCGATCTGCTCCTCGATGGTGCGGCGCTCGAGCAGTTCGCTCCGGACGGTGTCGCCCTCGCCCCGCTTGCTCTGGATGACCTCTCGGTCGACGACCTCGTCGGCGGCGACGTCCGTCTGCACGACGTCGCTGTCGAGGATCGATCGCTGGACGCTCTCGAGTTCGATATTCGTCTTGACCTCGTCTCGTTCGAGCTGATCGTGCTGCTCGACGTCGACGTCGACCACCCGACTCTCGATCGTGTAGCGCTCGACCTCTTCGATCGTCTCGATGCGGGACTCGTCGGTCGTCACCTCGATGAGGTCGGCGTTGACGAACTCGGTGTCGACGATCTCTCGCGAGAGGAGTTCGGAGTCGACGACGGTGCGCTCGGCGAGTTCGGTGTCGACGACTTCGCTCTCGATCGTATCGCGTTCGACGACTTCGGTCTCGACGACCTGCGTCTCGACGATCTCGGTCGTCACGGTCTCGCCCTCCCGAAGCTGGTCTTCGAGCTCGCTCCGGCCGAGGTCGGCGCGCTCGAACGCCGCCTCGCGCTCGACGATCTCGAAGTGGCCCAGCCCCTCGCCGGTGGGTTCGTCCTCGTGGTAGACGAACACCAGATTCTCGTCGTCGAACGTCTCGACGAACTCGTCCCAGGTGTACTCCTCGTGGCGCTCCTCGAGGTGGCCCTGCCGGGCGAACGAGTGGCCGTGATCGTCGCTATCACGAACCGTGACGGGGACGGCGTCGCGGGCTTCCGCCCACTCGCGGATCCGTTCGGGATCGGTGGTTATTCGTCGCTGTTCGGGGCCGTCGTCTACGGGTGGTTCGTTTGCCATCTCGTTTCCGAACCCACCCGGATCGCACTTGAGTCGGTATGGCCGTCTCGTCGGTCAGTATCTCGTTTCTCGAGACGCCCCGTTCAGACTGTATCGTCGGGGACGTAATCGTCCGTTGTCCACCCGGGACGTCCGAACCTCGGGACGGAGATCGGCGACAGTAACGGATTACCGCAGCTGACCGGCCGAACCCGCCGCGACCGGCGACCGTTTCACTCCGTTTCTCCTCGGAAACTCGTGTTTGTACGTCGATCGCTGTGGTATTCGTGACCCGCACCGGAGCCCGCTACGCCGATTCGTACTCGGCCCAGATGTACCGCGTCGCGACGCTTCGGTACGGCCGCCACGCCTCGGCGATCTCGCGCATCTCCGCCCGCGTCAGCTCCTCGTCACCGTTCCCGTACAGCTGTTCGATACCGCGGCGAACGGCGAGATCGCCGAGGGGGAGAACGTCCGGACGCTCGAGGACGAACAGGAGGTACATGCGGGCCGTCCAGTCGCCGATCCCCTTGATTTCGGTGAGCAGATCCATCACGTCGTCGTTCGAGTGGTCGGCCAGCCCCTCCCTCGTGTAATCCCCCTCCTGAAACGCGCGGGCCGCGTTTCGGACGTACTCGATTTTCTGTCGCGAGAGTCCGGCCGACCGAAGGGCGTCGTCCGCCGCTTCGAGGACGGTTTCGGGCGTCACGTCGCCGTCTAACAGCTCGAAGAATCGCTCTCGAACGGCGGCCGCGCTCGCCGTCGACAGCTGCTGGTTGATGATCGAAATACAGAGCCGTTCGAACTCGCTCCAGTTCGGTTCAATGTACGGATCGTGTCGCTCGACGAGTTTCGCCATCACGGGGTCCTGCCGGAGAACCGGCTCGGCGTCTGCTAACATCTGTGTGGTTCGAATGAGAGGTGGCGAGGCGCCAAAGGCGTCTCGGTGACGATCACCGATCGGCAGAACCCGATCGACGGTCGCCCCGTTATTCGAGGTGGTGATAGTCGAGTTCGTGATCCTCGTCGAGGGCCGCTCGGACCGCATCCGACGGGTCGGCGACGCCGCGTCGCCGGATTCTGAGGCCGCCCTCGTCGGCCGAAAGGACGAGGTTCGCTCGCCAGTCCGAGTCGGTCTCGGGGAAGTCGGTCCGGTAGTGAGCACCTCTGGATTCGGTTCGCTCGAGTGCGGTTCGGAGCATCGTCTCCGCGACGGTGAGGCTGAACGAGAGGTCGACCGCGTACTCGAACGAGCGGGACGTTCGATCGCCGTCGACGCGGAGGTCGGCGGTCCGCGCTCGGAGTTCGGCGACGGCCGAAAGCCCCTCGCGGAGCGACTCTTCGTCGCGGAGGATGCCGGCGGTCTCCCACAGCACGTCGCCGAGTTCCTCGAGGAGTTCGACCGGGCGAACGCTGCCCTCGGCCGCAGCGAGGTCGTCGAGCGCTCGAAACTCCCGTTCGGCGAGGGCCTGTTGGGCGCTGGTCACGGTAGGCACGCGGTCCCTGCTGGTAACCGCGTTCACCACGTGCTCGCCGACGACTTTGCCCACGGCGACGGTCTCCGCCAGGGAGTTGCCGCCGAGACGGTTCGCGCCGTGGACGCCTGCGACGGTCTCGCCGACGGCGTACAGGCCCTCGACGCCCGTCTCGCCGGTTCGGAAGTCGATGTCGACGCCGCCCATCGTGTAGTGGGCGGTCGGCGCAACCTCCATCGGCTCCCTCGTGATGTCCACGCCGAGTCCCTCGAAGCGCTCGACCATCGTCGGCAGTCGGTCGCGGATGTAGTCGGGGTCGCGGTGGGAGATATCGAGGTAGACGCCGCCGTGGTCCGTGCCGCGACCTTCCCGCACCTCCTGTGCGATCGCTCGCGCGACGACGTCCCGCGCGTCGAGTTCCATCTGGGTCGGCGAGTAGCGTTCCATGAACCGCTCGCCCTCCGAATTGTACAGCCGTCCGCCCTCGCCGCGGACCGCCTCGGTCACGAGTCTGCCGTCCCACTCCTCGCCGTAGCGTTCGCCGACCATCCCTGTCGGGTGGAACTGGACGAACTCGAGGTCGACCAATCGAGCGCCCGCCTCGAGGGCCAGCGCCTGGCCGTCGCCGTTGTTCTCGTCGCCTCGCGAGGAGTGGCGGTGGTACAGCGCCGAGAAGCCGCCCGCGGCGAGCACGACGTGGTTCGTCCGGAACAGCAGCCCCTCGCCGGTCTCCATGTCGAACCCCACGGCGCCGTCGACGCGGGTGCCGTCGGAGAGCAGCCGGGTGATCATCACGTTGTCGCGGTAGGGGATCTCGAGCGCCTGTGCGCGGTCGATTAGCGTCTCGAGCATGGCCTCGCCGGTTCGGTCGCCGACGAAGCAGGTTCGGCGCGAGGACTGCGCGCCGAAGTAGCGCTGGTTGATCGCGCCGTCCTCGGTTCGATCGAACGGCATCCCCCACTCTGCGAGTTCGTGGATGCGGTCCGGCATGTGCTTCGCGGTCAGTTCGACGGCTTCGGGGTCGTTCAGGTGGTGGCCCTCGTTCAGCGTGTCCGCGGCGTGGATCGTCCAGTCGTCCTCGTCGAGCGAGCCGAGTGCGGCGTTGATGCCGCCCGCAGCCCACGTGGTGTGAGCGTCGCCGTGGTCTCGCTTCCCGATGACGAGCGGCTCGAGGCCCGACTCGGCGAGTTCGATCGCAACCCGTGCACCTGCGGCACCCGCACCAATGACGAGGACGGGGGTCGTGACGGTGTCGTACTCGATCTCGCGATCGGTGTCACCGCCGTTACGGGTGTTGATTCGGCCGTCGACGCCGGCGTCGTCGGTCGTCGGTACACCGTGGTCGGTCGGCGGTATTTTTGTCATCGATATAAGAGAAGGGGCGACGGGGAATAAGCCGACCACCAAACCATGCAGCCCGCGAAAGCGGTCGAGCGCGCACGCTCAGTCCGGGGATTTAGTAAGCTACATCGGCTACGTTCGGACGGATGCAACCGGTCGTCCATCTCGCCGTCGGCTACCTCTGTTATGCAGCCTACACGCGATGGCAACACGGTCGCGAGCCAGCCGATCTGCCCGCGCTCGTCGCCGTCTTCGCGGCCGGGCTCGCGGACTTCATCGACAAGCCGCTCGAGGCGGCGGGCGTCGTCCCGGTCGGCCGAACCATCGGCCACTCGCTGCTGTTCGTAGTTCCACTGGTCCTCCTCGTCTGGGTCGTCGCGAGCCGTCGGGACCGACGGTCCCTCGGCGTGGCCTTCGCGATCGGCTATCTCTCACACATCGCGACGGACGTGCCGTGGCACGTCCTCTCGGGCGATTTCGACGAACTCGGCTTTCTCCTCTGGCCGGTGACGGAGATGCCCGCGTACACGGGGGTCAAACCCCTCGGAATCGTCGGCGGGGTCGAGATCACGACGCTGTGGCTCGAGGCTGTAATCCTCGCCGCCGCCGTGGCTCTGTGGTGGATGGACGGGCGACCCGGCGTCGATCTGTTCCGTCCCAGCCGCAGAACGTGACAAACGGTGGAACTGACCGCTCGGTTGGGGAAATATCATAACCGCCGCGTCCGTTGGTTGTGGTATGAGTCCCGAAGAGAGACAAACCGTCGAAGACGTCATGTCATCCCCATTAGAGACCGTTTCGAAGGACGCGACGGTCGTGGAGGCCGTCCAGCAGATGCGTGAAAAGAATATCAACGCGTTGGTCGTCCCGACGACGCCACGGGCGATCATCAGCAGTACGGACGTCCTCGACGCCGTCGCCGACGGTCAGGACATCACGGAGCTGACGGTCGCAGACGTGATGACGACCGACGTCGAAACGGTCGCGCCGGATCTCTACATGGAGGAAGTCGCCGCGATGATGACCACGTACGGTATCAAACATCTCCCCGTCGTCGACGACGACTACGTCGGGATGGTGTCGTCGACAGACGTCACAGCGCACCTCTCGTAAGTCGGCCGTCCGCTCGATTCGCGCGCCGGAACGCTTTTCAGCAAATTCGATCGATCAGTGACCACCGTCGCCGCGCCCCTCGAGTCCCTCGGGCGTCTCGGGTTCGACGTTCGCCAGCCGCATCGCGTTGCCCGTCACGCCGAGGCTCATTCCCATGTCGCCGATGACGACCGCGTGGATCACCGTCACGATCCCGAACGGAGCACCAACCGCGAGGACGGCCTTGACGGCCAGACTCGACCAGACGTTCTGACGGATCACGCCGTTGGCCGTTCCGGAGAGTTCGAAGAGATAGGGGAGCCGAGTGAGATCGTCGCCCATCAGCGCGACGTCGGCGGTCTCGAGGGCCGTGTCGGTCCCCGCCGCACCCATCGCGATGCCGACGCTGGCGGTCGCGAGCGCCGGCGCGTCGTTGATACCGTCGCCGACCATGGCGACGTGGCCGTCGCCGCCGTTGCCCACACCCGCCTCGTCCGCTAACCGTCGGATCCACTCGAGTTTCTCGTCGGGCAGGAGCTCGGCGTGGTACTCGTCGATCCCGACCTCGCTCGCGATCGCGCGGGCGGTCCCCTCGTTGTCGCCGGTGAGCATGACGACGCGAACGCCCTGATCCTGGAGCCGTGAGACGGCCCACTTCGCTTCGGGCCGAACCCTGTCCGCGACGCCGATGACGCCGAGCGGTCGCTCTTCGGTGCCGACGATCACGACGGTCTTCCCCTCGGCCTGGAGGTCGGGGACGACCTCGCTGAGCACGTCCAGACAGCCCGCCCGGTCGCACTGGGACGAACCACTGTAACCCATCTCGGCGAGTGCCACGCCGCCGTCGGTCGTCGCGTGGGCGTGCTCGAGATCCGCGAGTCCGTCGAACAGGCCCGGTTTCCCGACGTAGTGTGTCGTCCCGTCGATCTCGGCGCGGACACCCTTGCCCGTCAGCGCCTCGAAGTTCGAAACATCGGATTCGGTCCCGTCCTCGCCGTCGGCCGCGATGCCCTGCTCGTCGGCGTAGCCGACGATCGCCTGCCCGATCGGGTGTTCGCTCCGTCGCTCGAGCGCACTCGCTCGGCGGAGCAGGTCGTCCTCGTCGGTGCCCTCGAGCGGGATCACGTCGGTGACCGTCAGATCGCCTTCCGTCAGCGTCCCCGTCTTGTCCACCGCGAGGACGTCGCTGTCGCCGACGGCCTCGAGGTGTTTGCCGCCCTTGATCAGGACGCCGTTGCGCGCCGCGCTCGTGATCCCCGAGACGACGCTGACCGGCGTCGAGATGACCAGCGCGCAGGGACAGGAGATCACGAGCAGCGTCAGCCCGACGACGAACCAGTAGCTCCAGGACGCGCCGAACAGCAGGGGCGGCACGACCACAGCTGCCACTGCGAGCACGACCACGATCGGCGTGTAGACGCTCGCGAAGCGGTCGATGAACTGTTCACGCTCGGTCTTCTCCCGCTCGGCGTCTTCGACCATCCGGACGATCCGCGCGATGGTGGAGTCGTCGGCTTCGCTTTCGACCTCGACCTCGAGATACCCCGACTCTGGGATCGTCCCGGCGAAGACCTCGGCCCCTGCGGCCTTGTCCACGGGCACGCTCTCGCCCGTGATCGGCGACTGGTCGATCGCGCTCTCGCCTTCCAGTACGACGCCGTCGGCCGGAATCTTCTCACCCGGTCGCACGATGACCGTGTCGCCGACCACGAGTTCGTCCGCGGGAATCGTCTCCTCGGTGCCGTCCTCTCGACGAACGGTCGCGGTATCCGGGGAGAGATCCATCAGTTCTCGTAGCGAGTCCCGGGCGCGGTCCATCGAGAACCGCTCGAGCAGTTCCGCGACGCTGAACAGAACCGCGAGTATGGCCCCTTCGAAGGGGTGGTGGGCCGCCACGCTGGCGACGATCCCGAGGCTCATCAGGAAGTCGATGTCGAGGCTCCGATTGCGCGCCGAGTAGTAGCCGTTGCGGAGGATCGGCGTCCCCGCGACGACCACGGCCGCGATGAACAGCAGATGCGAGAGTTCGTAGGTTCGGCCCGCGACGGCCCCCAGCGCTGGATCGAGGGCCGGGAAGACGAACTCGAGGGCCATCCCGACCGTCACGAGCACGGCGCCGATCGCGGTGCCGACGGCGCGGCGGCTCTTCCAGACGGCCGCTCGATCGGCGAGCGAGTCGCCGTCGTCGTCGATCGGCGACGCGTCGTAACCGGCGCTCTCGATCGCATCGATGACGGCCGTCGATTCGAGGCCATCGTCGACCGTCACGGTCACGCGACCCGAGGCGGGGCGCGTCTCGATGTCGTCGACGCCGTCGGTTCGCTCGAGGGCGTTCTCGACCTTGTTCGCACAGGAGGCACAGTCCATGTCGGGGACCGAAAACGTGCGCTCGTCGGCCGAGGATTCGATCTCGTAGCCCGCCGCACGCACGCGCTCGCGAATCTCGGACTCGCCGGTCAGCGTCGGATCGTAGTCGACGACGAGGCGGCCGCTGGTCACCCGTGGCTCGATGTCGTCGATGCCGTCGAGTCGTCCAACGCTGTTCTCGACCTTCCCGGCACAGGTGGGACAGTCCATGTCGGGAACGCGAAGTTCGAGGGTCCGACTCGAGTCCGGCGGCGTAGATGGGGAGGGGGTATCGCTCATTATCTGTTCATAGTCGCCGGGCCAACATACGGGTTATTTGGCGTGCGCCAACTCGCGACTCGTTCCGGGACAGCTCCGACTCTCGTATCGGCGTCTCAGCGTTCGAATCAGCGAACCATCGAGGGTCCAGGCGTTATTTGCCCCTGATTGACGTACCCTCCTCGATGGCAACACGCGTCAGGCTCGACGATTGGGAAGCGGCGGTCGACGAACTGCGCCGGTTCGGTAAACCCGGAGAGGTGACGACCGGCGACGACTGGATTCGGCTCGACTTCGGCTCCGCACAGGTCGAGGTAACACAAGGGGGGCGCGTCAGCACGGGTATGGCACTCCACGAGTTCGAACGAGAGGGGGAGGTCGAGCTTCTGGTGGACCACGACGAGGGGACGCTCGCGATCGAGACCGACGACGTGGGCTACACGTTCAGAAGACCTGGGGGGTGAACGAACCGCGAGCGACGATCCGTCCCCCGGCGACCGTTAGCGGCTCGCCGACAGCGCCTCGAGCGAGTCGTCCTCGTCGACGAACGTCGTCGCGAGGCTGGCTTCGGCCCGGCGAAGTCGGTAGGAAAGCGTCGACCGAGGGATCTCGAGCCGCTCGGCGAGGTCGGAGAGTTCGATCCGGCGCGGCGTCTCGTAGTAGCCGTGGTCGACGGCCGCGCGCAACGCCTCTCGCTGTTCGTCCGGCAACTCGTCTGCGGGTTCGGGATGGCTGCGATCCGGGTCGAGTTCGGTCAGCCGCAGCATCTCCATTCCCGTACACTCGCCGACCTCCTCGCCCAGCGCGTCGAAGAAGTCGTGAATCGGCGCGTCGCTCGCGAGGACGATCCGCCACCGGTAGCGCCGGCCCTCGCGGTAGGTTTCGAAGAGGAGTCCCTCGCCGAGGTACTCGAGGGCGACGTGGGGAACCGACGTACAGACCTTAGTTCGATCCCAGTAGGTGTAGACGACCAGCGTGTCGTTCGACCGGTCGAGCACCTGCACCTCACAATCCGCGCCGCAGTCGTCTTTCACGAGACAGTCGGCGAAGAAGTCCGCCGTCTCGTAGGCTTCCTCGAGGGCCTCGAGCGCCTCGCTCGACCCTTCGGCGTGGTCGACCCGCCAGAGGCTGTCCGCCGTGACGTGACACGACAGCGAGCGGATCGACGCGTCGGGGTAGTCCGCGAGCACGTCGGCGACCGGGTTCGTCCCCGATTCGTACTCGAGGGCGAAGACGAATTCTCTCATTAGCCCTACAGAGGGGGGCACACGCCAAAGGGGTTTCTCGATGGCTGCCGTAGCGATGACCGATGGGGCTGGCATCGACGGTCGTGCTCTCGAGCGTCACGCACTGGGTTCAGGACTTCTGGGTGTTCTATCGTCGCTATACGGACACGACGGTCCACACGGCGTCGACGGCGGCGCTCGCCATCTTCGGAATCCTCGTGTTCGTCGATCCCTGGTTCGCGGCGGTCGCGATCGTCTGTTACGTCGTTCCACCGATCGCGCTGTACGTGCTCGCGGACGACCCGATCCCCGGCCCGGAACGCCCCGTCGAACGGCGCGGTTCCGAGGGGAACGCGACAGAGACGGCCGGTCGAGCGGTCGAATCCGTGGCCGCGCGTTCGAACCCGGCACGCTCGAGCGGTGACGGGGACTCGAGGTCGTCCTCAAGCACGGCCGACGATAGCGTCGGCGCCGATAGCGGTAGCGAGGATGGAACGTGCGACGTCGATGCCGACTCCGGCGACGACGGCGACATTGACACCGATAGCGGTAGTACGGACACCGATTCGGACAGCGACGACGGTGACGCTAGCGCCGATTCTGATACCGATGATGGCGACACCGATTCGGACAGCGACAACGGCGATACAGACTCCGATAGTGACGACGGCGATACCGATTCGGATAGCAACGACGGCGACTCTGACTCCGACAGTGATTCGTGACGGGCCCTCACTCGTCGCAACCAGTTCGAAATCTCCGAGAGATACACTCGAGGTCGGCGGTCGACCGAGAACGGAGCGAGGTCGGACTGGGAACGGACGGTATCACGGCCCGGGGGCGACGCGGTGTCCGTCGCGTTGTCAGTATCGCTCGCCGTTTCCTGCTCGAACTCTCGTCCCGAGGCGGTCACGCTCCGACCCGAGCCGCGATCTCTTCGGCCGCCGTCTCGGCGCGGTCCAACACCGCCGATTCGTCGAGGGTTCGGACGTCGCGGTCGCGCATGAGAACTCGGCCGTCGCAGACGGTGTGTCGAACGTCGGCGGCCGTCGCCGCGTAGACGAGGTGGCTCACGAGATCGTGAGACGGCGTCAGATGGGGCTTCTCGAGGTCGATTACGGCCAGATCGGCCGGCGCGCCCGGTTCGAGTCGCCCGGCGTCGAATCCGAGTGCCCTCGCGCCCCCGCGGGTCAGCAACTCGACGACCGTCTCGGCGGAGACCGCTCCGGCGTCGTCAGCGGCGATCTTCCCCAACATGGCCGCGTCGCGGGCCTCGTCGAGCATCGAGAGATCGTTGTTCGAAGCCGCGCCGTCGGTTCCCAACCCGATCGAGACCCCCGCCTCGAGCATGCGCTGGACCGGAGCCATCCCGCTGGCGAGTTTCATGTTCGAGGCCGGGCAGTGGATCACGCTCGTCCCCGCGTCCGACAGCAGTTCGATCTCGCGGTCGTCGACGTGAACGCCGTGAGCGACGAAATCTTCGGGTTCGAGCAGCCCCCGTTCGGCCGCGTACGCGAGCGGTCGAACGCCGTGGTTCTCGACGATCGGCGACACTTCGTTCTGCGTCTCGTTCGCGTGGTAGTGGACCGGAAGGCCGGCCGCGCGGGCTTTCGGAACGAACTCCTCGAGGTACTCGGCCCCGACCGTGACCAACGAGTGGGGCATGAACGCCGTCGAGATGCGACCCTCGGCCGCGCCGTCGTACTCGCGGGCGAACGCGAGGCTCTCCTCGGCGTCGGCCCGCGCGGCTTCCTCGGCTTTTCCGACGGTCACGATCCCGTGTCCCAACAGGGCGCGGACGCCCGCTCGATCGACGACGGCGGCGATTTCGGGCGCGTGGAAATACATATCGGCAAACCCCGTCACGCCGGACGTGATCGACTCGAGGACTCCCAACTCGGCGCCCGCTCGGACGTCGGCGGCCGTAAATTCGCTCTCGGCGGGCCAGATGTCTTCCTCGAGCCAGTGATCCAACGGCTTGTCGTCGGCGAAACCGCGAAGCAGCGTCATCGGCGTGTGACAGTGGCCGTTGACGAATCCGGGCGTCACGAGGGCCCCTTCGGCGTCGAGCGTCTCGTCACCCTCGAGGTCGGATCCGATCTCGAGGATCGTGCCGGAGTCTCGATCGATCAGTACGTCCGCGCGTGTGGTCGTCAGATCCGGCAACAGTACGTCGCCGCCGGTCACCGAAAGCGTCACCATCGAGCGAATGTTTTCGACCTGCGCTAATAGTCACATGGTCACGCCCGGACGATTCAGAGGGTCAAGAACCCGGTCGAAGTCATCCATTGAGGGCAGCCCTCAGGCTTCGAGTGGACCGATGACTGGTGAGAGAGCGGCTGAAAGGAGCGAAAGAACGGACGGAGGTGCGTTTTGAATCGAATTTTTCCCGAGGGGCGCCGGAGGCGCACCCGTGGTTCGAAAGCCGCCTTCGGCGTCTTTCGTCATCGAGCGAGATCGAAGATCTCGCAGACCTCACGAATCGTTGACTCGCTCAGTCACGAGACAGTAAAACTACGTCTCTAGAATCCCTTGCCGAGCAGTTCCCGCGCGATCACGTTCTTCTGGATCTCGGAGGTTCCCTCGTAGATCTGGGTGATCTTCGAGTCGCGGTAGAAGCGCTCGACGGGGAAGTCGTTGACGTAGCCGGAGCCGCCGTGGATCTGGACGGCCTCGTTGGAGACGTCGACGGCGACGCGGGAGGTGTACTCCTTGGCCATCGAGGCGAGTTTCGTGATGTCGTTGCCCTGGTCGACGTTCCAGGCGGCCTTGTAGGTCAGGTTGCGGGCGGCCTCGGTTTGGGTCGCCATGTCGGCGAGTTTGTGCTGGATGGCCTGGAACTCGCTGATCGGCTGGCCGAACTGCTCGCGGTCCTGGGCGTACTCGAGGGCCGCGCGGAGCGCCCCTTTGGCGATGCCGACGCCCTGTGCGGCGACGCCGGTTCGGGTGGCGTCGAAGAACTGCATCTGCTGCATGAAGGCGGCGTCCTGCGTGCCGATGAGGTTCTCCTCGGGGACGCGAACGTCGTCGAAGATGAGTTCGGCGGTGTCCGACGCTCGAATGCCGAGTTTGCCGGTGATCTTGTCCGAACTGAAGCCGTCGCGGTCGGACTCGACGACGATCTGACTGAAGCCGTTGTACCGACCCTCGGCGTCGGGGTTGGTCTTACAGAGGACGACGAAGAAGTCGCCGACGGTGCCGTTGGTGATCCACATCTTGTTGCCGTTGACGACCCACTCGTCGCCGTCCTTTTCGGCGCGCGTCGAGACCGAGGAGACGTCGGAGCCGGTGTCGGGTTCCGAAATCGCGGCGCCCGAAATCTTCTCGCCCATCGCGACGGGCTCTAAGAAGCGTTCCTTCTGGTCTTCGTTCCCGAACTCCCGGATGGCTTCGGTCCCGAACGAACAGGCCATGATCGAGAGCGCGATGCCGGGATCCCAGGAGAACAGCTCCTCGGCGATGAGCACCGACTCGAGCGTCGAGTAGCCCGCGCCGCCGTACTCGATCGGGATCGACGAGCCGACGAGTCCCATGTCAGCGGCCTTGTCGACGATTTCGTGGGGGAACGTCTCTTCGACGTCGTACTTCTCGGCTTCGGGGACGATTTCGTTCTTGGCGAACCGCTCGACTTCCTCGCGAATCTGTTCCTGCTCTTCGGAGAGACCGAATTCCATGTGAACGTGTTCCTAGGCCAGCGGTAAAGAACTTTGTAACCGGGAGTAAACTGAACTGTAGTTTCTACCAAGCGGAGGGAAACGTTGAAACACGTGCCGATTGCATGTGTACCCATGGAGTTAGAAGATATCAACACCGTCGCAGTTCTCGGCGCAGGGAATATGGGCCACGGCATCGCGGAGGTCGTCGCGATGGCTGGCTACGACGTCAATATGCGCGACATCAAAGACGAGTTCGTGCAAAACGGTTACGACCAGATCGAGTGGTCGCTCGGGAAACTCGCCGAGAACGACCAGCTCAGCGAGGAGGAGGCCGACGCCGCCTTGGAACGAGTCACCCCGCTCGTCGACATGGAAGAGGCCTGTGGCGACGCGGACGTCGTCATCGAGGCCGTGCCGGAGCAGATGGAGATCAAAGAGGACGTCTACACCGAACTCGAGGCGGTCGCCCCCGACCGCGCGATTTTCGCGACGAACACCTCGAGTCTCTCGATCACGAAACTCGCCGAGTTCACCGAGCGGCCCGGGCAGTTCTGCGGGATGCACTTCTTCAACCCGCCGGTCCGGATGGACCTCGTCGAGGTCATCTCGGGAGCCGAAAGCGACGAGGAGACGCTCGACGTCATCGAGGAACTGGCCGACGACATCGGGAAATCGCCCGTGCGCGTGCACAAAGATTCGCCCGGATTCATCGTCAACCGCGTGCTCGTTCCCCTGATGAACGAGGCCTGCTGGCTCGTGAGCGACGACGAGGCGACCATCTCGGAGGTCGACTCGACGACGAAGTACGACATGGGGCTCCCGATGGGCTCGTTCGAACTCGCCGATCTCACCGGGATCGACGTCGGCTATCACGTCCTCGATTACATGCACGAGGTGCTGGGCGAGGCCTACGAGCCGAGCCCGCTGTTCGTCGAAAAGGTCGAAAAGGAGGAGCTCGGCAAGAAGACCGGCAAGGGCTTCTACGACTACGAGGACGGTCCGGGCGCCGAGATCCCGACCGACGAGCAGTCCGACCTCGTCAAGGCGCGACTGGTCGCCTCGATGGCCAACGAAGTCGCTAAACTGATCGGTAACGACGTCGCACCGCCGGCGTCCATCGACGAGGCGACCAAACTCGGCGCCGGTTTCCCCGACGGCCCCGTGAAGATGGTCGACCAGTTCGGCGTCGAGAAGGCCCTCGAGACGCTCGAGGAGGCCTACGAGAAGACGGGCCACGCGCGCTACGAGCCCGCCGACTATCTCGAGGAACGCGCCGGCGAGGGCGGCTTCTACGAGCAAGAGGGAGACGACGGGCGGACCGACTTCGACGCCATCCGCGTCGAGTACCCCGGGGACATGGTCGGCCACATCGTCCTCGACCGACCCCACCGAATGAACACGATCAGCGACGAATTGCTCGAGGAGCTCTCGGCGGCGATCGATCTGCTCGAGGACGACGACGAAGTTCGCTCGATCCTGATCACCGGCGAGGGTGAGAAGGCCTTCTCCGCGGGTGCGGACGTCCAGAGCATGGCCGCGGGCGGCGCGGACCCGATTCAGGCCCAGGAGCTCTCGAAGAAGGGCCAGTCCACGTTCGGCAAGCTCGAGGCCTGCGACATGCCCGTCGTCGCCGGCGTCGACGGCTTCTGTCTCGGCGGCGGGATGGAGCTGGCGACCTGTGCCGACATGCGCGTCGCGAGCGAGCGATCGTCGTTCGGCCAGCCCGAACTCGATCTCGGGCTGCTCCCCGGCTGGGGCGGCACCCAGCGGCTCAAACACATCGTCGGTGAGGGCCGCGCGAAGGAGATCATCCTCACGGCCGAGCGCTACGAGGCCGAGACGATGGCAGACTACGGCTTCGTCAACGATGTCGTCGACAACGACGAACTCGAGGATACGGCACTCGATCTGGCGGCCGATCTCGCGGGCGGGCCACCGATCGCCCAGAAGTTCACCAAGCGCGCGATGCTCGCCGGTCGCGACGACACCGACGCCGGCCTCGAGTACGAGGCCTCCGCGTTCGGTCACCTGATGGCGACCGACGACCTCATGGAGGGGATGACGGCCTTCATGGGCGACGGTGAGCCGAACTTCGAGGGCAAGTAAGGCGAGCGTCGAACGGCTCACAGCGCGAGTCGTTCGGACGGGAGCCCGAGTTCGACGAGACGTAACGCGGCGTCGGAATCCGCGGCCGACGCCGGTCGCCGACCATCGACACCGGTTACGATCGGCGTCTCCGCGAGTCCGCTGTAACCGCGTCTCTCGGAACGACTATGATTTTGAGACGGTCACTACTCCGTAGTTGTGTCTCTCGGTTATCGAGTACGCCGCGTCAGAGTCAGTCCAAAGCAGTCTGTGTTCTGACAACTGGTCGCGAGATTTATCACCAAGAGGTACCATTGGTGGCCCGTGGCAGTATTCGATGATGAGAACCGAGGGGGCAACCAATGAGTGAGAATCTCGAAGTACTCGTCGTAGACGACGAGTCTCGACTCGCCGACCTGTTCGCCGCGTGGCTGCAGAGCGAGTGGCGCGCCGATACGGCCTACGACGGCGAAGAGGCGCTCGAGAAGATGGCCGACTCCGTCGAGGTCGTGCTGCTGGACCGCCGCATGCCGGGGCTTTCCGGTGACGAAGTGCTGGCGAAGATCAGGGACGCCGGCTACGACTCGCGGGTGGTAATGGTCACGGCGGTCGATCCCGACTTCGACATCATCGAGATGGGCTTCGACGACTATCTGGTCAAGCCGGTCTCGAAGGACGAACTCGTCGACATCGTCGACAACGTCGCCGATCGATCGGAGTACGAGTCGGACATCCAGGAGTACTACGCGCTCGTCTCGAAGAAAGCGCTGCTGGAGTCCGAGAAGGCCGACCGCGAACTCGCGGACAACGAGGAGTACCAAGAGCTCCACGAGCGCGTCGCTGAACTCGAGAAACGGGTCGACGAGACGGTCTCCGGGATGACCTCCCACGACGACTTCGTCGGCGCGTTTCAGGATCTCCAGTCCGAGAACTGTAGCAGCCACTGAACGCCGATGCACACCCAATCGCACAGCACTCGTGCGATCAGTGTGTAACTCGTTTCAGTTGAGACAACGACGCCGGTCGTCCGACTCGGCGTCGAACGCGAACTCGAACCGGGCCCCTCCGGCTTCGCTCTCCGCTGCGGTAACCGACCAGCCGTGTCCAGTAGCGACTTCTCTGACGACCCACAGCCCGATTCCGAGCCCGTCCGACGACGACGAGACGGACGGATCGAACAACTCCTGGCGCATATTCTCGGGCAACCCCGCACCATCGTCCTCGACGAAGAAGCCGCGCGGCTCGACGTCCACCCCGTCGCCCGACTCGAGGAGCCCGATTCGAACTGAGAGCCCTGTGTCACCGTCGTTGCCCGTTTCTCCCTGAGCCCGTGACGCAGGGCTCGTCGAGCCGTGTTCCACCGCATTTCGAAACAGGTTCTCGAGCAACCGCAACAGCCGCGACCGATCGGCTTCGATGGCGGTCGTTTCCGCGACGGAGAGCGACGCGTCGGCCGTAGAAACGTACTCCCAGGCATCGTGGGCGACCGACTCGAGATCGACGGGTTCGGTGTCGGTCGCCCACTGGCCGTCGCGGGCGATCGCCAGGACGTCCTCGACGATCGATTCCATTCGATCGAGGCCGTCGCGGACGTTTTCGGCGTGCTCGAGCGATTCGGTCTCCTCGAGCAGGTCGAGATAGCCCTGGGCGACGCTCAACGGGTTTCGGAGGTCGTGACTGACGATTCGCGCGAAGGCGTCGAGGCGCTCGTTCTGCTCGCGGAGTTTCCGCTCGCTGCGCTTGCGTTCGGTGATGTCGCGGATGACGGCGACCGAACCCAGATACTCCCCGTCGTGGACGAGCACGGCGATCTGGACCTCGCACGGGATTCGGTCGCCGGTTTTCGTCTCGAGGTACAGTTCGAGGGTGTCGGTTCCGGTCCCGCTGGAGAGCAGCGAGCGAATCTTCGCCTCGCCGGCCTCGATATCGTCCGGATCGAAGACCAGCGAGGCGTGTTCGCCGAGTAATCCCTCGCGGCTGTAGCCGGTCATCTCCGTGAGGGCGTCGTTGACCGTCATGAAGTGGCCGTGTTCGTCGAGGACGTACATGCCGTCGCCGGCGGTCTCGACGAGGCGCTCGTATCGCCGGAGGCTGCGCTCCTGTTGCTCGAGGGCTCCGCGGGCGACGATCGTCTCGAGGACGTGCGAACTCGCGTCGGCGGCCGCGCGAATCGCCGTCCGTTCCGCCTCGGCGAACGGCTCGAGGGCGTAGACGACGAACACGCCGTAGACGTCGTCGCTGGAGGAAAGTGGGGCGACGGCGATAGCGTGGACGCCCCGATCGAACGCGTGGTCACCGAACGGAACGTCGTCGCGATTGTTCGCGATGTGTTGGAGCGTCTGCAGTTCGCCCGTTCGCAGTGCGCGTTCGAGCAACGGGTGCTCGCCGTCGCCGATGGGGAAGGTCCGTTGCATCGGCCACTCCATGCTGTCCGGATCGGTCAGCCACGGGACGACCTCGCGCTCACCGCGATCGTACTCGCCGACCCAGGCGAACCCGAACCGGTCGGTAGCCGTGAACTCCTCGCGGAGGATTCGTTCGACGGCGACGGGCGAAGTCACGTCGACGAGGCGTCGTCTGACGCCGCTGACGATGGCCTCGAGATCGTCCGGGAGGTCGGGGATACGCCGGTCGCCGTCCGTCCCGAGGGCTCCCTCCGTCGCACTCGAGCCGCCGGCTGCGGTCGATTCGTCAGTCTCGTCGGCCGCGCTCGAGTCGCTACGGGCGTCGTTTGCCGTGGCACTCGAATCAGCGTCGATACGTCCCGCGACGGCGTCGGCCAGCCGATCCGGTGACTCGGTGTCCTCGGTGCGCGCGACTACTTCGCTGAGGACGGCGACGGATCCCGCGTCCGTTTCGGTGTCGCCCCAGTGAACGAACGTCGGCGTCTCCGGCGACTCAGATTCGACGGTGTCGACGAGCGCCGGCACGTTCGCGACCGTGCTCGCGTCGATGACGATCGCGTCGATCGATTGCTGTGCGAGTCGCTCGACGGCGTCGGAAGTACACTGGGCGACGACGACGTTGACCGCGGTGTCGGTCAGCGCGAGCGTCACGGACGCTCGCGTCGAGCGATCGCTACTCACACAGAGGACGCGTGGTCGGCTCATCTCAGCTGAACTCCGTCGGGATATCCATCTCCATCACGGGGGATCGTCGGTGCTAGCTGATCGGAGGCGACCGCAACAGATTGTTCTTTCGACACAATTTTTGCGCTGGCCGGCCCGCAGGGCATCACTCCTGTTCGTCCGCAGTCAGACGTGTTGGTGGTTTCGGCCGAGGTCGTGGTCACGTTCGAGAGGCGAGAACGGACCTGTGGAGGCGGGAGCGCGCGATACCGTGATCGGCGTCGTCCGAGTCGATCCCCGTTATGACGGCGCCTGCCCGTAGATCAGGTTCCGCTGGATCTCGTTCGCCCCCTCGTAGATGACGGGGATGCGGACGTCGCGATAGACGCGAGCGATCCGTCGTTCGTCGAGCACCGATCGACCGCCGTGGAACTGCATCCCACGTTCGGCGACGTCGACGGCCGTCTCCGTCGCGCTCGTCTTCGACAGCGCCGCCCAGTAGCCCTCGTTCTCGCCGTTTTCGACCTTCTCGCAGGCTCGCCAGGCGAGCGACCGGGCGCGTTCGAAGCCCATCAGCATGTCCGCGAGCCCGTGTTGAACCGCCTGAAAGTCGCTGATCGTTCGGCCAAACTGTTCGCGGTCGTGGACGAACTCCCAGGTCTCCTCGATGGCGGCCGCCGCGAGTCCGAGACCGTGCCCGGAGACGGCGATCCGTCCGTGGTTGAAGAACTCCGCGAGCATCCAGAAGCCCGCTCCCTCCGAGCCGATCAGGTTCTCCTCGGGGATGCGACAGTCCTCGAGTTCGATGTGGGCCTGCTTCGAGGCGCGCATCGCCATCTTCTCGGGGATGTGCTCGGCCTCGTAGCCGTCGGTGTCCGTCGGTACGATAAAGAGCGAGTGGTTGCCGTACCGGTTGGTCTCGTCGTCGTCCGTCCGCGCGTAGAGCGTGATCCAGTCCGCTTCGACGCCGTTCCCGATCCAGTACTTTTCGCCGTTGAGGACGTACTCGTCGCCGTCTTTCTCCGCCGTCGTCTCCATCCCCGTGAGATCGCTGCCGGTGTCGGGTTCCGAGACCGCGAGCCCCGAGCGCTGCTCGCCGTTCGCGACCGGCTGGATGTACTCCTCGCACTGCTCGTCGGTCCCGTAGTTGTAGGTCATCTTGCAGCCGAAACTCGCCAACTGGAGCGTCAGCGCGATGCCCGCGTCCGCGCGGTAGAACTCCTCGGTGAGCGCGAGCAACTGCGGGAGGTCGAGCCCGCGACCGCCCCACTCCTCCGGAATGTCCTGGGCGACGAGGTTCGCCTCCTGACCGGCCTCGAGGATCTCCTCCGGGTAGGTCCCCTCCTGATAGTGTTTCTGCGCGTTCGGTTCGATGTGTTCGCGAGCGAACTCGCGAGCCTCGGCCTTGATCTCGTGGGCGTGATCCGGAACGATACTCTCCTCGAGTAGATCCATATCCTGTCACACGACAGCGAGGTGGATATATTCGCGGGGCAACAGTGCAAGCTTCGCTCCCTCACGGCGGAACGCGGCCGATCGGCGAATCCCCGTTCATCGAAGCGCGCGGACCAGTTCGTCCGCAGTCGCGGTCTCGTCGGCTTGCCGTTCCAGACGCCAGCGATCCCAGAGCACGTCACTGAGGATGTGGACGTAGAGCACGGTGCCGGTCAGAATCGCGAGAGGGACACTCGAGACCGCGAGTAGCGGGACGACGACGCCGACGATGAGGAGGTGGCTCGCCAGCCGCGAGAGGAGTCCGACGTCACCCGCGTCGAAGATCCGCTGTTGGTCGGCGACGGCCGCAGTGGGGTTCGCGAGACAGAACCTCACGGCGGTCCAACGGCCCGTCTTGAGCCGAGCGATGAGGAAGTGATCGAGGTCGACGAGCACGCCCACCGCGGTGCCGTAGCCGACGAGAACCACTGTTGGAACCGAATAGCCGAGGATCGCGACCGGTGACAGCGCGTAGGCGAGGACGCTGGCGACAGCGAACGAGACGAGCGCGTGATGTTTCGAGTAGATCGATCGTCACCCGGCCGATCCGACGGGGGCGGGCCACTAAATCGTCCCGCCGGGTTTCGGAGATTGGTTGGGTCGAGTCAAAAACACGGCAAAAGCCGTACCGATCGACGACTCAGCCGGCGAACCCGGAGAGCAGCCACTCGTCGTCGTCGTCGTCGCCGATGCTCGGTGCGCTGACGAGGACGAAGGCGCTCTCCTCGTCGCCGTTGCGGATCTGTCGCGTCGATGCCGGCGGGATCCACAGCGCGTCGCCGGTCTCCATCTCGACCGGTTCGTCGTCGATGACGACGGTCGCCGCCCCCTCGATCAGCACGTAGACCTCCTCGTGCTCGTTGTCCGTGTGATCGTGTGGCTTGCTGTTCCAGCCCGGATCGCAGCGTGCGACCGTCACGCCGACGTGTTCGGTCTCGAGCGGATCGCTCAAGAAGTGCATCGCACTCGAGACCTGATCGACGTCCTCGTAGTTTACCTTCCGATAGCTCATGGCTCTCCATTGGACGGGAAACCAGTAAAACTACGCGTTCCGCGACGGACGGCGAGAAATCGTTCGACCGGGGCGGTGCCTCGAGCGTGGCGTCGCGGCTAACAGTCGTCGCAACTGCAGTCGTCGCCACACGTACAGACCGGCTCACAGGCGCAGTCGGGTTCACAACAGGCGGACATTGGTACAGTGTACCATTGGGGAGGGACCGGGCATAACTGTTGTGGGTATTCCGGACGAACCGGACTGTGAGCGACCAGTTCGATTCCGTTCCGACCAGCGCGCATCGGCGGCTCCGATCGAGACGGGTGCATCGTGCTATCGCTGTGACCGGAACACGCGAAGAAGACAACCTTTTTTGAGGGGTAGCCGGAGTTGGGGAAGATAATGGCCTCCGACTCCGGTGATCCGGTCTACTACGTCATTAGTGACCTTCACATCGGCGGCGACGAACAGCTCGAGGAAGTCGAGTTTCTCGACGAGTTGTACGAGTTTCTCGAGCGACTGGAAGCGACCGACGAGAACGCCGAACTGATCATCAACGGCGACGCGTTCGGGCTGTGGGAGTTTACGACGGTCGAGGGGATCGAAAAGTTCGACGTGCTCGAAGAGACGTATCCGCAACTCTTCGAGCAGTTGCGTGCGACCGGCGAGAACGTTCCGATCACGCTCCTGCCGGGGAATCACGACCACGAACTCGCCGCGTACGACGAGTACGTCGAGCGCCTCGCCGCGTACAACGTGACGCTCGTTCAGGAGCAGTCGATCACGCGGTCGGTCGGCGAACAGGCGATTCACTTCGAGCACGGCCACCAGCAGGATCCGAACAATCGAATCGACGACTGGGGGAATCCCCACTCGACGCCGCTTGGCTACTTCTACAACACGCTCGTCACGAGCCGCGCAGGACAACTTTCGGATCGCGGACGGTACAACTGGCTGAAGGACGTACAGGCGGTGACGCCGACCGAACGAATGCCGGTGTGGCTCCTCTCGAAGTACTTCTATCGGGAGATGAACCCGCTGTTGCGGTACTCGTTGGTTCCGTTCCTGCTACTGTTCAACATCAGTGCGATCATCGCGGTGCTGGCGGGGCTGGATCTCGCGGGGATCTGGTCGATGCCGGTCGATCGGACGGAGACTTTCCTCGGTCAGTTCGGCACGGCCGGGACGGTGGCCTGGTTCTTCCTCGCCCTCAACGCGACCGTCGCCGGCTTGCTGTTGCTCGTCGGCATCCCGCTGCACTTTATCCGACGCGACATCAGAAAGACCGTCGACCGGTTCGGGGTGTTCGAGACCGAGATGACCGTCGATCCCGAAACGCCGTACGAGGAGGCCGCCGCCGACGTCTTCGCCGAGCAACCGGAGACGACGGTCTTCTGCTACGGCCACACGCACCGACCGACGATCACGGAAATCGACGGCGGAATCCTCGTCAATAGCGGAACGTGGCTGAAGCGACTCCACCGCAAAGACGGGATCATCGGGATTCTCCCGCCGGTCTTCCACCCGTCCTACCAGCTTGCTGCCGTCCGTATCACCCCCGAATCGTCGGGTGTGGCCGTCGAATTCGAAGAGATCACGAAGCCCAGCCCCGCGCCGGACGAACTGACGCGCACTGAGCGGTTTTTCACCGTCGGCCGGGAGCCTCGCCCCGAACTGCCAGACCGATACGTCGTCGAGAAAGAGACGGCCGCTCCTTCCCGGGAGGAGGAAGCGGCTCCATAAGAAACCGTATGCGTCGTCTAGTTGTCCTGTGAGATCGGATCGAAGCTGTCGACGGGGATCACGGAGTAGTCGACGGTCAGCGCGTCCTTGGTCGCGCGAATCTTTCCGACGAACGTGGAGATGTCCTCGAGTTCGCCCTCCAGGACGAACAGTTCCATGCAGTAGTGGTCGCCGACGTGGCTGTGGAAGTTCGAGGCCACGAGATCCTCGTGTTCGTGGCGCAGGTGCATCATGCGCTCTTCGACGCTGGTCGTCTCGTAGTCGAAGAGGACGGTAACGATACCCATCAGCTCTCGCTCTTCGAGACGGGTATCCTCGAACTCGCCGAGGAGGTTACGGGAGGCCTCTCGGACGACTTCGCTGCGGCCGGTGTAGCCGTGTTCGTCCGCAAACTGGTCGAGTCGCTCGAGGAGTTCGTCCGGCATGGAGACGCTTACGACTGCCATATAATAACTCGCGGGGCAAAATCTATTAAGCCTTATCATATATCCGGCGCTCGAGCCGGTCGGTCGGTGTCCGGTCGCGGCGGTTCGCCGGCACACACTGTTTTCCGACTCGACCGTGAGCAGCGTGTATGTACCTTCCAAACCGAACCTGGCCGGAGGTCGGCGAGTACGTCGCGGACGAATCGCTCGCGGTCGTCCCGCTCGGCTCGACCGAACAGCACGGTCCCCATCTTCCCGAGGGGACCGACCACCTGATCGCCGAGGCGCTCGCCCGGGAGGCGACCGATCGGACGGGGTATCTCTGCACGCCGCCGGTTCGGATCGGCGTCAGCTCCCACCACCGGCAGTTCCCCGGCACGATGTGGGTCGACGCGCCCGTCTTCCGGGACTACGTCGAGAGCCTCTCGAGAAACCTCACCGCTCACGGCATCGACCGCATCGTCTACGTTAACGCCCACGGGGGCAACGTCGCCCACCTCCGAGAGGTCGGCCGGCGGCTCCACGACGACGGGACGGCGTACGCCATCGAGTGGATGTGGGACGAATCGATCCCCGGGCTGATCGAAGAGGTCTTCGAGACGCCGGGCCCCCACGGCGGTCCCAAGGAGACCGCGATGATCATGCATATCGCGAACGAACTCGTCCGGAAAGAGCGACTCGAGGAGGCCCGCGACGGCGGCGCAATCTTCGATTACGACGCCGAGCGAGTCCACGGGGCGACCACCTTCTACGACTGTATCGAGAACAGTCCGAACGGCGTCTTCGGCGACCAGACGGACGCGACGCCCGAAATCGGCGAGGAGCTGTTCGAGGCCGCGACGGATCAACTCGTCTCGCTGCTCGAGTGGCTCGACGCGCGGCCGGTCGACGATCTCATGCCCGAGCCCCAGCTCGAGCCGTAGCCGCCGTCGGGAAACCGGCGATACTCCGCGTCGGATCACGCCTACTCGAGCGTCGTGCGGCCCGTGTCGTACCCGTTTCGCTCGAGGGACGGGGGCCGCCGAAGGGCGGGTCGAGGACGCCGCGAACCGGCCTTCTCGTCTCGCTGGACTTATGCGCCCGAAACGCCTGACACAGATAATGAGCGACCGAACGGAGTCGTCGGGAACGAGTTTCTGGACGGCCGGCGACGACCGGGCGACGAGAGAGTGTTGCCAGGCACTCGTCGACACGGTCGGAGACGGCGTCTTTCGGCTCGATGCCGACGACCGGTTCCTCGCGATCGACGACGCACTTCTCGAGACGACGGGCTACGCGCGCGACGCCGTCCTCGGCGAACACGTCTCGCTCCTGTTTTCGAGGTCGAACGCCGAGGCCCTCGAAGGAGCCGTTCGAAACGACGCCGACGGCGTCACGTCCCTCGAGTTCCCGCTCCGAACGAGCGACGGCACCACGATTCCCTGTGAGTGCCGAGCGAACGGCGTCAGCGTTGGCGGCCGATTTCGGGGATCGATCGTGACCGTTCGGGAACGCGAGGAGTCCGTCACCGAGACCGACAGCGTGTCCGAACGAACGAGCGCTCCCTCACAGTCTGCCACGTTCGAAGCGGCGACGACGGTCCTCGAGGCGGCCGACGTCGGCGTCTTCGTGCTCGACGACGAGTTCGACGTCGCGTGGATCAACGAGGCGACCGAGCGATACTTCGGTCTCGACCGGGAGGCGGTCCTCGGCCGAGACAAACACCGGCTGATCGACGAGACGATCGCCGATCGGCTCGCCGATCCGGACGCGTTCACCGAGACCGTCACCGCAACCTACGCGGACAACACCGCCGTCGAGCGCTTCGAATGTCACGTCACCGCGAGCGGCGAGCGCGAGGAGCGCTGGCTCGAACACCGGAGCAAACCAATCGAGACCGGACGATACGCCGGCGGCCGAATCGAACTGTACTACGACGTCACCGCACAGCACGACCGGGCGAGCCAGCTGCGACGGCTGAACGAGGCCGTCCGCGAGTGGCTCGCCGAGGACTCCCGCGAGCGGGTCGCCGAACTGGCGAGCCGCCACGTTCGGGAGATCCTCGACCTCGAGATCAACGGCGTGTTCTGTTACGACGACGACACGCAGCTGCTTCGCCCCGCCGGCTGGTCCGAACCGGCGGAGACGCTGCTCGGCGACATCCCGTCGTTCGCACCGGGAGAGGGAATCGCGTGGCGCGTCTTCGAGACCGGCGAACCGGTCGTCTACGACGACGTCACGACCGATTCGGACGTATACAACCCCGACACGCCGATTCGGAGCGAGATCTGCCTGCCGATTAGCGACCACGGCGTCCTCATGATCGGCTCCGAACAGCCGACCGAGTTCGACGACGGGGATCTCTCGCTGGCGAAGATCGTCGCCTCGAGCCTCGAGGTGATCTTCGATCGGATCCGCCACGAGCGCCACCTCGAGCGCGAGCGCACGCAAACGCAGAAACTGCTCCAGACGGCCCCGATCGGCATCTCGGTCGAGGACGCCGACGGCGAGACCGTGCTCGCGAACCAGCGGGTACAGGAACGCGTGGATTCGATGGCGGAGGCGGCGCTCGGCGAGACGGAGATGGTGCGGGAGTGGGCCGTCCGCGACGCGTCGGGCGAGCCGGTCGAGCCCGGATCGAACCCGTCGGCTCGCGTCAGGGAAACCGGCGAACCGGTGCTCGACGAAGAGCTCGTCGTCGAGGGGCCGACGGGCGAACGTCGGTGGCTCTCGGTCAACGCCGTCCCGGTGTTCGACGCCGACGGCGGTCTCGAGCGCGTGATCTCCAGCGCGGAGGATATCACGGCGCTCAAAGAGCGCAAACGTCGTCTCGAGCGCCGGAAGAGCGAGCTCGAGACGGAGCTGAGCGAGATCTTCGGTCGCATCTCGGACGGCTTCTACGCGCTCGACGAGGAGTTCCGATTCACGCACGTCAACGAGACCGCCGAACGGCTCCTCGACCGGTCACGGACGGAGCTGCTCGGGACCAAGCTGTGGGACGTCTACCCCGAGGCCGCGGGCTCGGAGCTCGAGGAACGGTACGAGACGGCCCTGGCCACGCAGGAGCCGGTCTCGTTCGAGCAGTACTTCGAACCGATGGAGATGTGGGCGCAGGTGCAGGTGTATCCCTCCGAAACCGGGCTCTCTATCTACTTCCGCGACACCACGGAAGAGAAAGCCCGCGAGCGAGAGCTGATCACCTACGAGACGATCTTCGAGACGGTCAAAGACGGCATCTACGTCATCGACGGTGAGGGCCGATTCACGACCGTCAACGAGGCGTACGCGGCCATGGCCGGCTACGACCGCGACGAACTGATCGGTGCTCACGCCTCGATCGTCGTCGACGAATCGGTGATGGATCTCGCACGGGATATCGCCGCCGAGGAGAGCGACGTCCCGACGATCGAAACCGAACTCGAGACGAAAACCGGGGACCGGGTGCCGATCGAAGCGACGGTGACCGCGCTCTCCGTGGCCGATTCCGATCGCGAACGCGTCGGCGTCGTCCGGGACGTCACCGACCGCAAGGAACGCCAACGAAAACTCGTGGCGAGCGAACAGCGCTACCGAACCCTCGCGGAGAACTTCCCGAACGGGACCGTTGGCCTGTACGACGACGATCTGCGGTATACGGCCGCCGGGGGCCAGCTACTCGATGAGCTCGGGATCGACCGCGCCGACGTGATCGGGCAGACGGTCGCCGACCGGTATCCCGAGTCGATTTTCGAGGCGGTCGAACCTCACTTCCGAGCCGCACTCGATGGGGAGGAGCGGTCGTTCGATCTGCGCTATCACGGCCGGGAGCTACTGGCCCACACCCTCCCCGTTCACACCGACGGCACCGTTCGTCGGGGGATGCTCGTCGTGCAGGATATCACCGAGCGGAAGGCCTACGAGCGGAAACTCGAGGAGTCGAACGAGCGACTCGAGCAGTTCGCCTACGCCGCCAGTCACGACCTGCAGGAGCCGTTGCGGATGGTCACGAGCTACCTCCAGCTGATCGAATCCCGTTACGCGGACGAACTCGACGACGACGCCGAGGAGTTCATCGCGTTCGCCGTCGACGGCGCCGATCGGATGCGCGAGATGATCGACGGACTGCTCGAGTACTCTCGCGTCGAGACGCGCGGCGATCCGTTCGAGTCGGTGGATCTCGACGACGTGCTCGAAGACGTGCGACGGGACCTCGAGCTCCAGGTCGACGAGAGCGGGACCGAGATCGAGACGACGGACTCGCTGCCCGCGGTCCGCGGCGACAGAAGTCAGCTTCGGCAGGTGTTCCAGAACCTGCTCGCGAACGCGATCGAGTACAGCGACGGCGAGCCGCGCGTGACCATCTCGGCCGAACGCGACGGGCGACGGTGGACCGTCTCGGTCAGCGACGAGGGGATCGGTATCGACCCGGACGACGCCGATCGGGTCTTCGAGATCTTTCAGCGACTCCACAGTCACGAGGAACACGACGGCACCGGGATCGGGCTCGCGCTCTGTCAGCGAATCGTCGAACGTCACGGCGGCCAGATCTGGGTCGACTCCGAACCCGGGGCGGGCTCGACGTTCTCGATGACGCTGCCGGCGACCGAGTGAGTCTCGTCGGATCCCGAACCGCCGGACTGGAACCCCCTACCGCGGGCAGCGGTCGGCACCGCGGGCTGGCGGCCGTCGGTCGGTTTTCCGGCACCCTGGCGAGTTCGAAGGGACGACTCGAGCGCTGACGCGCCGTTCCCAACGGCGAAGGCGACGATCAGGGAGCGACCGCTGGGGCGGAAATCAGTCCCTACCGAGTTTCAATCAGGCGTGTTTTGTGTTGAATGTGTGAAAGTCACCCGAACGTTTACTATTGTCTACCACACTTGATCCACCATGTCCACCGACCAGGCAGGCCTGTCGCTCCGATTCGATGCGGGACGGTTCGAAGAACAGTTGCTCTACCTGATTTTGATTCTACAACTGACGCTGGGGGCGATGCTCGTCGTGGTCGCGGTCGGGTGGCTGTTTTTCTCGTTCAACCACCTCTCGTACTCGGCGCAATCGGTTCTCTACCTGTTCGGAGTGATTCCGATACTGATCGGGTTAGCGGCGCCGCTTTACGTTCTTACGTATCTGTACGAATAATTCCCGTGCCAGCGTGAGCGACGGGGTTTCGACGGGCGTGATAGTTCTGCAGTGGTGGTGTGTCGAACGCCAGTCCACGGCCCGGGTCCGCCTCGAGCGTCTCGCACGCTCGATTCTCGAGCAGGAGATGATTTAAACGGGTTTCGTGAGTGTCGTTCGCGTCCGTCAGTCACTCGGGTGGGAGGTCTCGTGTGAGGTAGGCCAGAACCGACAGCCACAGGGGTGGGCCGTCCCTTCGGTCGGTCCGCGGACGGTCACGGCCGTGATCAGATTGCCGCAGGTCGGACACTCGGGCAGCGCGGGTCGGTCGTTCGTCGATTGTTCGTCCGTCACTGGCGACGACGTGTCGCTCATCGTGCCTCCCGGTCGGGCGCTCGAGGCGGGCGGTTCGTCGGTCGTGCGGGACGTTTATATCCCGTCGAAAGAGACGTAATCATGGCTTCAACCCGTCGTGGGGTTGGAAGCCACGTCTCGGGTGTCTCAGCACCCGGGACATTTCGGCGCATGCCCCCGGCGACTGGTGTGGAGAGCGGCTTCCGTTCTAATTGTTGAACTGTTGTGCCTTATATCTACTGCTAATGAGTGACAATGAGAACGCGGGCTCGAGGGGGAGTGCCGTTCTCGTTCGGTCCCTGACCGTTTGGGGTCCTTCAGCCAGAAGTTCGGTAGTCAAATCCGTATTTGACCTGTAGAAAGAGAGCGAGAAGAAACACCCCTATACCGAGGACGAGAACGACAGTCGTTACCGATTCAGGAGCCGTCGTTATCTCGAACTGCTGTTCGAACTGAAACACCTTCCCGATAGTCGAGTGCCGCGGGGTCGGGCCGAGCCAACAGCTATATATCCGACCGCCTGTTCGTCCCAGCAAAGCGGTGCACGACGTGATTTCGATACCTACTCGATCGAATCGGCTGTTGCTCGCCGTATCGTTCGCCTGCTTCGCCGTTGCCGGTCTTCTCACCAGTGCCGTCGACACACTCGTACCGACCCTCGTGGCCACCGCCGTCGCCATCGCGGGGGTCTACTGCGTCGCCCGCTACGCGACCCGCGTCTCCCGGCGAACGCTCGCCAACCTCGCGCTCGCGTTCTGGGTCGCCTTCCTCGCCGTCGCCGGCGTTCACGCGATCGGCCTCGAGACCGTCGGCGCCGCCATCCCTGGCAACGCGTCGACGTACGTTCACTCGCTGACCGCGATCACCTGGGGCACGCTGCTCATCGCCGCCGCGGCGACGGTCTTCCTCGGCTTTCGTGAGTACGGCGCGACCTCGAGCGCCGACGCTCCCGAAGAGCAGATCCTCGAGGGCGAATCCGACTACTCGACCCGGTGATCGGCGTCGAACGGCGGTGTCGCCGTCCACAACAGTTATTTCTCGTGGAACGTTCTGTCGGTCGTGAGTTACCGATCTCGTCGAGGAATCCTGTCGAGCAGATCGTTCGTCGTCGCGATTCTCGCGGTGTTCATCCTCGCCAGTATCCTCAGCCCCGTGCTCGCGGGCTGGACGGTGGCCTCAGTCCTCGGGCGAGAGGGTGACGTCCACTCCTGGCTGGCGCTGACGGCCGCGTACACGCTCTTTTTCGTGGCGCTGGGCGGACTGTGTAGCTACCGCCTCGCGGCGACGGTACGCGAACGCAGCTGAGACGTCCCGAGCCTCGACGTTTCGGACTCAACGATCCTCGAGTCGCTCTTAGCTGACCCGATAGCTCACCGCGATCCCTTCGCCCAGCGGGAGTACGATCGTCTCGAAATCCGGGTCGGCGGTCACCCGCTCGAGGTAGTCCGCGATCCCCTGCGTGTGTTCGTTCACGTCGTCGGGCGCTCCGCCCTCCGCGATTGTCAGCAACGCCTCGAAATCGATCGGCCCCGCGGTGATCGCGTTGTCCGCGATCACGACGCCACCCACGGGAACCTTCGAGCGGACGGCCTCGAACGCGTCCGCGTACCGGTGTTTCTGGTGGTCGATCAACACCACATCGAACGGGCCCGCGTACTCCTCGATGGTCGCCATCGCATCGCCCAGTTCGTACCGCGCGAGGTCGTCGTACTCGCCTGCGTCCATATACTCTCGAGCGAGCTCGAGTTCGTCCTCGTCGACCTCCGTCAGTACGATTTCGCCGTCGTCGCGCAAAGCTTGGGCCATCCAGTACGCCGAGTAGCCGTAGCCGGAGCCGAACTCGAAGATCCGCTCGGCGTCGGCCATCCGAGCGACGAACCGCAAGAACGCGCCGACCTCGGGACCGACGTGGGGGAACCCCTCACGTTCGGCGTAGTCGTCCATCTCGCGCAGCGTCTCGTCGGGTTCGGGTCCGACCGCGCGTACGAAGCGAGCGATCTCGTCCGAGAGAACGTCGACCATACGGCTCCCTACGGCCGCACCGATATCAAAGCCAGTGGCCTTTTCACGACCCGCTGCGGACTCGAGACCGAGAACCAGTGACGCTGACGACGGCCCTCGCAGGAGTGATCTTCGGACTCGCCCTCGCCGCACCGCCGGGACCCATGAACGCCATTATCGCCGAGGAGAGCGTCGTCCGCGGCTGGACGGCCGGCTTCCGGGCCGGACTGGGCGCGATGTCGGCCGACGTGCTCTTTTTCGTGCTCACGCTCGCCGGTGCGGTCGCCGTCATCGATCAGGTGCCGGCGGCCCGACCGCTCCTCTATCTCGTCGGCGGCCTCCTCATGCTGTACTTCGCCATCGGCGCGCTCGAAGAGGCGAGCGCCGCGGCCACGTTCACCGCCGACGGCGATCACGCCGTCTCGACGGGGTTCCGAAAGACGTTCGCCCTCTCGCTGACCAACCCCTATCAAATCGGCTTCTGGCTCACCGTCGGCGTCGGGTTACTCGAGTCCGGCACACTGGACGTCCTCTCGCACGTCCCGGGAGCCGGCGCGGCGCTCGAGGGCGCGTTGACCGTCCAGACCGGCTCGCCGACGCTGCTCGTCGGCTTCTTCGCCGGGATCGCGATCTGGATTGTGGTCTACCCCGCCGCGCTGGTCGCGGCGGGCCGGCGCGTCGACGCCTTCGCACCCGTCGTCGCCGCGCTGAGCGCCGTCGTCCTTGTTGGCTTCGGACTCCTCTTTCTCGCGATCGGGACGCTGCGAATCGTCTGAGGCGAGGCAAAGCGCAGCCTCCATGAAAAACGGCCGACGGTCGAATCAGAACCGATCGGACCGATCGTCAGACCCCTCGCGGTCCGCCTCATCGGTCGAGTCCCCAGCACCGTCCGAACGCTCGGAATCGTCGACTTCCGTCTCCGACGTATCGGCGTCGTCGCCGTCCGTCTCCGTGTCCCAGCCTGACCACGGTCTCGAGCCGCCGTCGCTCGAGTCGGTATCCGATCCTGTCGAACCGTCTCGTTCCGACTCGTCGGTCCAGCCGTCCAGGTCGTCCCACGCGGCCGATCTGTTCCACGTAGGTTCGTCTCGAGTTACGTCGCGTCGGTCGCTCGAGGCGGACTCTCCACCTCGACCGACTCTGTCGGCGTCGGTCCCTTGCTCCCAGTCGATCGCCTCACGTGGATCGCGGCCGGCTGATCGATCGACAGCGGTTCCCGTTCCGTCGTCGGACCGAACCGCCGCGCGCTGTGCCGGGATGAGGTCGAGCGCGTCGTCCGTATCGCCGAGGATCAACAGCGCGTGGTATCGAACGAAGCTCCGGACGGGTGCCTCGATCGCCGCGACGACGTACTGGTAGCCCAGATAGGCGAGGAGCAACAGGACGACCGCAACCCAGAGGAGGTTCGGATGAATCGCTTCGAACAGCAGCGCCACGAGGACGAACGCGATGATCCCGAAGAAGGTGAGGAAAAAGCCGATCATCGCGAACAGCATCCAGAAGGCGAACCCGATCAGCCAGGCGATCACGAGGTAGCCGAGCATCCCGCTCCAGTTCGACGCCAGCGTCGGGACGAACCGTCGCCAGGCGGCGATCGGGCCACACGCCTGCTGTAGCATGATCGGAACCACGAACGCCGTCGTGAGCGTGTAAACCGCGTACCAGCCGACGAAGATCACGATCGCAGAGAGGACGATGAGGGCGATGAGACCGTCCGAAAGATCGGCAACGTCGGTGACGTCGCCGCCGACGATCACAGCCCCGACGAGGGCCGCGATCGCGATGATTAGTCCGAGCCACAGTAGGATCCGGAACGCCAGCAGCCACAGGGCGCGGCCGAGGTTCGCGCGACCGTATCGCCGGAGGTGGATCGCCTCGGAGCGAAGCGACTCGACAAAGACGAACTCGAGGAGCGCGGCGAGATACCTGAACGCGCCGTAGACGGAGAGGACGAGGAGGAGCACCGCTACTGCGAGCCATCGGACATCGGGGTCGTCGACACCCTCGGCAATCGCGTCGAGCGGGACGTTGAAAAACTGCGTCGTAATGGTGATCCCGCCGAGAAAGAGGACGACGAGCGCGAGTTTGAGCCAGCCGACGGAGCCCAGCGCGCCGAAATAGCGTTTCGTGACCGCGAAGGCGTCACGCAGGGTGCCGATCGCATACATGTTGAGTGTAAAACCAGTCTCGACTATCAAATAGATGCTGATACGTTCCGCACGAAACGATAGCCGGCGCTCCCTCCGATACTCAACCGTGGGGATACGGACCCTCGCGCGGTCTCACGTGCGTCGGGTGGTTATCCCATCGCCGCGATCTCGTCCTCGAGCCACTCGCTGAACCACTTCACGCGCTTGAGTCGCTGGTGAGCGATGCTCTCGGCGGTGTCGCTTCGGACGCGCGAGGCAGCGTCGTAGCCGCGCTCTAAGACCCGTTCGACCATCTCGTCGGAGTCCATGTGCGTCCGAGCCTCGTAGCCCATCCGGAGGAGCATGAGCGCGGTGCCGTTCGCGCCGACTTTGTCGAGCAAGTCGGCCTCGATGAGACACTGGGTTTCGAGCGCGAGGTCGGTCAGCTCGCCCTGATAGGAGTGGTGTTCGATCGCGCGACACACCTGTTCGATGAATGATTCGGGGTACTCCGCGCGGGACTCGAGGTACTCGCGGGCGACGCGAGCCCCGGCCTCGGCATGGAGCTCCTGGTCGGTCTCGAGTTTGGCGACGTCGTGGAAGAGCGCGGCGACGCGGGTGACGTCGGGGTCCGCGCCCTCCTCGTGGGCGATCTCTTCGGCGAGTTCGACCACGTTGAGGATGTGGTTGTGCCGGTACTCCGCGGAGTGCCACGGATACCAGCGCATGCGGCCGCCTTCCTCCTCCTTTTCGACGCTGGCCGAGAGGTACTCGAAGACGAAACCCTTCATCTCCTCGAACTCGGCGTCGGACACCCTGGTCTCTTTTATTTCGACGCCCACGAGAGATCCCTCCGCAGTAAACGAACGATAGTCATTACCAGAATGTTAGGTCGTTTCGCTCTTTAGCCTTTGGTTCAGTTCAGTCCGTCTCGCCGCGAGACGGACACGAATTCAGGCGGCCGTCGCCTGCCGGTATCGTCGGTTCGGACCGGTCGCTCGCGGACGGATGACGGTACCGCTCGATGATGGGGCTAGCAACGACACGGTTGGCGACGTCCTGTTCGAACGACATCCCGCACGACCGTTCCACGGACCACGTTCCGGCGAAATATGCACGAACTTCCGTTAAAGTCAAACAGGCGGCTGGGAAAGTGGGGGTATGAGCAGCGAACAGGAGCAGGAGTCGATTCGATGTCTCGTCGCCAAGGTCGGTCTCGACGGTCACGATCGCGGCGCCCACGTCATCGCGCGCGCCTTCCGCGACGCCGGCTTCGAAGTTATCTACTCCGGACTGCACAAGGCCCCCGAAGAGATCGTTCAGGCGACCGTCCAGGAGGACGTCGACGTCCTCGGCATTTCGATCCTCTCGGGCGCACACGACACGCTCGTCCCGAAGATCATGGACGGCCTCGAGGAGTACGGCGCGAAAGAGGACACCCTCGTCTTAGCCGGCGGCGTCATCCCCGACGAGGATCGCGCGGAACTCGAGGCACAGGGCGTCTCGGCGATCTTCGGCCCCGGAACGTCGATCGAAGAGACGATCGAATTCGTCCGCGAGAACGCCCCCGAGCGATGAGCTCCGACGAGGACCTGCTCGAGGCGCTGCTCGCGGGCGAACACCGCGCGCTGGCTCGAGTGATTTCGAAGATCGAGAACCGGTCGCCGGGCTACCGGGACCTCGTTTCGGAACTGTACGCCCATACCGGTGAAGCCGACGTGATCGGCATCACGGGCAGTCCCGGCGCGGGGAAATCGACCTTAGTCGACAAACTCGCCGAGACGTACCGCGACCGCGGCGAGACCGTCGGCGTCATCGCGATCGATCCCTCCTCGCCCTTTACCGGTGGTGCCGTCCTCGGCGACCGTATCCGGATGGCGTCGACCGTCGGTGATATGGACGTCTTCGTCCGCTCGATGAGCGCCCGCGGAACCCTCGGCGGACTCTCGACGGCCACCGCCGACGCCGTCAAGGCGATGGACGCCTTCGGCAAGGAGAAGATCATCATCGAGACCGTCGGCGCCGGCCAGAACGAGATCGACATCGTTCGAACTGCGGACACCGTCGCCGTCCTCGTTCCGCCGGGATCGGGTGACGATATCCAGACGCTGAAGGCCGGCATTCTCGAGATAGCCGACGTTTTCGTGGTCAACAAGGCGGATCGACCCGGCTCGGATCGAACGGTCCAGGAACTGCGGGACATGATCCAACTCGGCGGCGGTGGAATCGGTGGTGGTGGCGGCCATCACAGCCAGGAGGTCATCGATGCCCACGACGACTGGGATGGAGAGACCGACGACGAGGGCGAGACGGCGGGCTGGACGACACCCATCGTCGAAACCGTCGCCACGAAGGCAGAGGGTGTCGACGATCTCATTAGCGAGTTCGCGAACCACCGTACCTATCTCGTCGACTCCGGCGAACACGCCGAGCAGGTCCGCGGCCGCTACGCCGAAGAGATCCGCACGCTCCTGCGCGAGGACGTCCACGCCCTGCTCGAGGACCGACTCGCCGACCGTGGCGGAATCGACGACCTCGCGGAGTCCGTTCGTCGGGGCGAGACCGATCCCTACTCGATCGCCGGCGAGTTGCTCGACCCCGTCGAGGACTGTCTCGACGAACTCGAGACGAACGGCGAAAACGGATAGCGAATAGCGAAGGGCGACGGGCTGGCTGGGCCAACGAGTTGGGGCCGACCAGCTGGAAGCGACTGGTACAGATTGTGAACGCCGACCGCAGGCCTAAGGCCGTCGACGGCATACGCCCCAGTATGAAACTCCGTACAGTCCTCGGTGCCGCGGTCGGTACCGTCGGCGCGGCCGTGCTCGGCAATCGACTCCTCGCGAAACGAGCCGGAGAACTCGAGAACCCGCTCGTCGGGGTCGAACGAACGTACCGCTGGCGCGGGATCGAGACGAAGTACACCGTCGCCGGTGATCCCAACGACCCGGATATGATCCTCTGTCACGGGATCCACGCGGGCGCGAGCAGCCGCGAGTTCGAACCGATCGTCGAGCGACTGGCGGAAGAGTACCACGTAATCGCGGTCGATCTTCCCGGGTTCGGTCGGTCGAACCGGCCGCCGTTGATCTACTCGTCGACTCTCTACGCCGAGTTCATCCGCGACTTCGCGGCCGACGTCGCCGACGAGCCGATCGTCGTCGCCTCCTCGCTGACCGGGTCGTTCGCCGCCGAAGCGGCCCAGGAGAGCGAGTTCGACCAACTCGTCCTGATCTGTCCGACCGACGAGACGACCGACGAACGTCCCTGGGTTCGGACCCTCGTTCGGACACCGATCGTCGGCTCGACGCTGTTCAACCTGCTCGCCACCAAACCCGGAATCCGCTACTTCTACGACCGGGACGGCTACTACGACAGCGACCGGATCGACGACGCGGAGATCGAGTACGCCTGGCGGAGCGCCCACCAGCCCGGCGCTCGGTACGCCCCTGCGTCCTTTAGCTCGGGAACCCTCGATCCCGAGTTCGACCTGGCGACGGAGCTGGCGGCGCTCGAGACCCCGACCACGCTCGTCTGGGGTCGCGACGCCGAGCTCGTCCCGCTGCGCGAGGGCCGAGACCTCGCCGATGCGGCCGATCTCGAACTCGTCGTCGTCGACTACGCGACGCAGCTCCCACACGCCGAACATCCCGACAAGTTCGTCGAGTATCTGAGCGCCGAGTTGCCACACGCCGACATCGATCTCGAGTAATATCGACTCGAGCCGACCGAGCGGCCCGTTCGACCGTCACTGTCCGTAAACGGCTCGCCGTCAGCCGGACCGATAGGTCGCCGATGGCTCACGTCGAATAGCGATCCGGCTGGAGCGTCCACCATCGATTAGTGACCGACACCGATCCGTGTATTACCAAAAATATACGCGAAATAGATGGAACAGACGAAGTCTACTTAGGGACGGGTCACAAGAAGTCGACAATGAGTCAGGAGAAAGAGTACAACTTCCAGCAGAATTCCCAGACAGAGAGTACTGCTACCGTCGACTCTCTGACCGTCGAGAGCGGGCTGGAAGCCCTGCAATCGAGTCCGGAGTTTCACGGCACGGTCGAGCCGCTCGACGGACTCGACGCCCTCGAAACTTGCGAGCACATCGCCCTGTTCCACAGAAGCCACGAAGAACGGTTCGCGACGGTAGCGCCGTTCGTTCGGCAGGGCATCGAGCGGGGCGAGCGGGTCATGTACGTCTTCGACGAGTTCACCAAGTCCGAGATTCTCGCGGAACTCCGCGGCGGTACCGTCGACGTCGACGCGGCCCTCGAGTCGGGTCAGCTGACGTTCCACACGCTCGAGGAAACCTATCTCCGATCCGGACGCTTCGACGCCGACGATATGCTCGACGTGTACGCCGAGGCGATCGAGGAAGCGAAAGCGGAGTATCCGGCGCTTCGCGTGACCGCGAGCACGAACTTCATTCTCGACGAGTACGCGACGATCGAGGAGTTCATGGCCTACGAGAGCCGGGTAAACGATCTCTTCAAGGGGGAGGACGCCATCGCGCTCTGTCACTACGACTGCGAGCGAATTCCGCCGGAGACGCTCGTCGACGTCGTTCGAACCCACCCGCATCTCGTCTACGACGATACGGTCTGTCACAACTTCTACTACACGCCGCCGGAGGAGTTCTTCGCGCCGGACGAGCCCACTCGAGACGTCGAGCGAATGCTGCACACGCTGGTGGACCGATCCAGGGCACGGTCCGAACTCAACGAAATGGTCGCGGAACTGGAGGAATCGAACGAACGCCTCAAACGGTTCGCCTACGTCGCCTCTCACGACCTCCAAGAGCCGCTGCGGATGATTTCGAGCTATCTCCAGTTGCTCGAATCCAGCTACGCGGACGAACTCGACGAGGAAGCCCAGGAGTGCATCGACTTCGCCGTGGACGGCGCCGACCGCATGCGGGAGATGGTCGACGGACTGCTCGCGTACTCGCGGATCGACATGGACGAGACGGAGTTCGAACCGGTCGCGTGCGACGATATCGTCGACGACGCCCTGATCGATCTGCAGGTGCGGATCGACGAGACCGACGCCACGGTCGTCGCCGGAGCGTTGCCCACGGTACGCGGCGACGCCAACCAACTCAAGCAACTCTTCTCGAATCTGCTCTCGAACGCGATCAAGTACAGCGGCGACGAGCCACCGCACGTAGAGATCACCGCCGAGCGACAGGGTGATCGCTGCGTGTTCTCCGTCGCCGACAACGGGATCGGAATCGAGTCGGAGTACGTCGATCAGATCTTCGAGATCTTCAATCGACTCCACTCGAACGACGAGTTCCAGGGAACCGGACTCGGCCTCTCCCTCTGCCGAAAGATCGTCAACCACCACGGCGGGGATATCTGGGTCGACTCCGAGCCGGGCGATGGGACGACCTTTTACTTTACCCTCCCCAAGGCCTCGTGAGGGTTCGTTCGGAACAAATGGTCGAGGAACCGCTACATGTGCTGGTGGTCGAGGACAACCGCGGTGACGTTCGGCTGATCGAAAACGGGTTCGAGGAGAGTAGCGTCGAGCGTTCGCTAACCGTCGTCAACGACGGCGAAGCGGCGCTCGACTACCTCTACCGACGAAATGGCTACGAGTCCGAGGCGAAACCGGACCTCGTACTGTTAGATCTGAACGTGCCGAAAAAGACCGGGAGGGACGTTCTCGAGCAGATCGGTGGCGAGCGGGATCTCCGCTCGATACCGCTCCTCGTTCTCTCGGGCTCGCAGGCCGAGAACCACATTCTCGAGACGCACGAGTTGGGTGCGGACGGCTACTTCGTCAAACCCGTCGACCCGCACGAGTTCATCTCGCTCGTGGGTCGGGTCGCGAATTCGATCGCCACCTCGGGAACGCTCCCCCCGGGAGAGTACTCCGAGATCGATCGCAGGACGTGAGCGGCGATCCCGCTCGAGAAGCGTCTGAGTACCGCGTTTCGACAGCGACGAAAAGCCGAACGGCAGCCCTAAACCGGACTGAAGCTGAGCACACGCTCGCCGGTCGTCTCCGAGACCGTGATCTCCGGCTCGACCTCGAGTCCGTTCTCGATCGCTTCGAGGTCCACGCCGACGATCTGTCCGGTGATCCGAACGGGTCCGAAGTCGACGACGGCCGTCGCGTACGGCGCGTCTTCCTCGAACGCCGGCGTCGGGACGTGTGTCACGGTGAACGTGGCGACCTCGCCGGATTCGGGGAGTGCAGTCTCCTCGAGTTCGGTCGAGCCGCAGTCGGGACAGACTCGCCGCGGCGGCAGCGAGCCGTGGCCGTTCGCACACTCGAGGTAGTAGGCCTCGCCCGCTTCCGCGGCGTCGAGCCACTCGTCGAAGCCGGCGTCTCGCGTCTGGGATTCGTCGTCGCTCATCAGTTATCCACCTCCAGCACGTGAACGGTCGCACTCGCAACCGTGCCACCCGCGTTGTGGGCGACGGCTGTCGTCCCGCTCTCGACGAATTCGCTGTTCGGGTGGTCGCCGGAGAGGAGCGTCGCGACCTCCGCGATCTGTGAAGCGCCGGTCGCACCGACCGGGTGACCCTTGGCCTTCAAGCCGCCGGAGAGGTTGATCGGCGTCTCGCCGTCGGCGGTCGTCCGGCCGTCGCGGGCCGCCGAGATGCCCTCGCCGACCGGGAAGAGATCCAGCGACTCGATCGCCAGCACTTCCGCGATGGTGAAACAGTCGTGGACCTCCGCGAAGTCCACGTCCGCGGCGTCGATGCCGGCGTCGGCGTAGGCCTGCTCGCCGGCCTCGCGGGCCGCGGGCGAGCGGGCGAGGTGATCGCGGTCGTGGAGCGCCATGCGATCGCCGCCCTGACCGGTTCCCGTGATGGAGACCGGCGCGTCGAGGCCGTGTTCTTCCGCGTACTCCTCGCTCGTGAGGACGATCGCGGCGGCGCCGTCGGAGAGCGGACAGGAGTCGTAGAGACCGAGCGGAGAGGAGACCTGCGGGGCCTCGAGCACGTCGCTGACCTCGATGGCGCTCTGGTACTGGGCCTTGTCGTTGTTCAGTGCGTTCTCGTGGTTCTTGACGGCGATGTGTGCCAGATCCTCGTGTTCGCCGCCGTACTCGGTGAAGTAAGCCTGGGCCATCAACGCGTACGCGCCCGGGAAGGTTACTCCGGCGCGCACCTCCCAGAGGTCGTCGGCGGCGATGGCGAGCGCTTCCGTCGCGCCCGCGGTACCGAGGTTGGTCATTCGTTCGGCGCCGCCGACGAGGAGCACGTCGTCCTCGCCGTTTCGGATCCGCATGACGGCGTCTCGAACGGCCGTTCCGCTCGAGGCACACGCGGATTCGTAGCGGGTTGCGGGGGCCTGCACGCCCGCGGCCTCGGCCATCAGCGGGCCGTGGTGACCCTGATGTTCGGACAGTTCGCCCATGAAATTACCGTAGAGGAGGGCGTCGACGTCGTCTCGAGGCACGCCGCTGTCCTCGAACGCCGTAATACTCGCTTCTGCGAAGAGGTCTCGGCTCGTTCGTTCGGGCGTGTTCCCGAACGATGTCAGACCGACACCCGCAACACGTACGTTACTCATGTACACGCGTTTAGCAGGTCGCTCCGTTAATACTCCGCGGTTGCTCTCGTGTCGAAACCTTCCAGTTACTAGTCGTACAGTATCGATCACGCGAGAGCGTCGCCGGATCTCCGTAGCCCGTATGTTTATGACGGATTCCCCATCAGACTGTGTATGGAAACAGTTCCGTTCGATGAAGACCTTCTGACGAAACTGACCGAGACGAGTGGCGTCCCCGGCTACGAAGACCGAATTCGGGACCTCGTGATCGACGAGTTCGAGGACAGCGTCGACCGGGTTCGCACCGACGCGATGGGGAACGTCGTCGGGACGCTCGAGGGCGACTCGGAGTACTCCGTGGCCATCGCAGCCCATATGGACGAGATCGGCTTTATGGTACGCCATCTCAAAGGCGACGACGACGGCTTCGGCTTCCTCGAACTCGACGCGCTCGGCGGCTGGGACGCCCGAATCCTCAAGGCCCAGCGCGTGACGATCCACACCGACGACGGCGACCTCCCGGGCGTCATCGGCTCCCCACCGCCACACACCCTGACCGACGAGGAACGCGAGAAGACGCCCAAAGTCGAGGACGTCGTCGTCGACGTCGGGCTCCCATACGAGGAGCTTGCGGAGCGCGTCTCGGTCGGCGACCTCGTGACGATGGACCAGACCACCGAGCGCGTCGGCGAGACGATCACCGGCAAAGCCCTGGACGACCGCGTCTGTCTGTTCGCGATGCTCGAGGCCGCCCGCCGACTCGAATCACCCGACGTGACGATCCACTTCTGTGCGACGGTCCAGGAGGAGGTCGGCCTGCGCGGCGCACGCGCGCTCGGCGTCGACGTCGATCCGGACCTGGCGATCGCGCTGGACGTCACCGTGGCCAACGACGTCCCCAGCTTCGACGCCGGCAAACACGTCACCGAACTCGGCGATGGCGCGGCGATCAAGCTCAAAGACGGGAGCGTCATCACGAACCCGAAGGTCCACAAACGGCTGCAGGCGGTCGCGGAGGAGAAGGGAATCGAGTTCCAGCACGAAATTCTCCCCGCGGGCGGCACCGACACGGCCGGCTTCCAGTTCTCGGGCGGGGCGAAGCCCGTCGGCGCGATCTCGATCCCGACGCGCTACCTCCACACGCCGACCGAGACGGCCCACGTCGACGATATCTCGGCGACGATCGACCTCCTCGCGGCGTTCCTCGAGAGCGAAAACGGGGATCACGAGTACACGCTCTGAGCGGCAACGACAGACGTTCTACCGCGGTTCAGCGCGTTTCGAGACCCGTCAGGGCATCTCGTGAACCGTCAGCTCCACGTCTCGGCGTTGGCCCTCGATATCCGCGACGAGGCGTTCGACGACCGACTCGGCTTCGCTCAGCAGTTTCGGTTGCACCTTCGTGACGACCCAGTCCAGCGAGACGAATCGCGGCAGCGAGAGTGCGCTCTTGTCCGCCGAGTAGGGGTCGTACTGCGCCTCGAAGTAGATCCGACTCGCCGTCTCGACTCCGTCGGGTGCCGACTCGGGCTCCGGTTCGACGCGCCACTCGCCGCGGGCGTCGAGGTCGTTGACCAACTGCCACTCGAGCGAGTCTGGTTCAGTGATGGCGATCACCTTCGAGCGCGCCGTGTAGCTGAGCTTCCACCAGCCCAACTCGAGGTCGTAGACGGAGCCGACGTCGCCGTCTCCGTGTACGCGGACCGCTTTCAGGTGGTCGGTGTACCGCGGGTAGTTTCTGAACGCTCGCACGTACGGAAAGACCTCCTCTGGCGAGCGGTAGGCGACTGTGCTGAGGAGAATTCTGTCCACATCGGCGTTACAACGCGTCCGAAAGTAAGGATTGCCATCGTGACGGTCGACTCGAGAGATGTCATCGTCCGACGCCGGCTGCAAGTACGAACCTTTGATACCCGCGACGGCCTACGACGACCCATGCGAGACGTCTGTATCGTCGGCGGAGGGGTCTCCGGACTCGCCGCGTCGATCTTCACCGCACGCGCGGGACTGGATACCCTCGTCGTCGACGGCGGCGAGTCCATCCTCGCGCGCAACGCCAGCCTCGAGAACTTCCCCGGCTTCCCCGACGGGCTCGACGCCCGCCGGTACCTGCAACTGACCCGCGAGCAGGCCCGAAACGCCGGTGCAACGTTCGAACTCGGCCACGTAACGCACGTGCACCCGGTCGACGACGCGGATCCGGAAGAGTCCCGAGAGATCGGTGCAACGACCCGACCGAACGATATCGAGGACGGCTTCGTCCTCGAGACCGAGGGCGGCGAACCCCTCGAGGCGCGGCGAGTGATCGCCGCCTCGTGGTCGAACAGCGACTATCTCGTTCCGCTAGATGTTGGCCGCAAACAGCGCGGAAACAAGCACTTCATCGCGGTCGACGAGGCCGGACGGACGGCCGTCGACGGCATCTACGCCGCGGGTCGGATCGCTGATGAACCACACCAGGCGATCGTCGCGGCCGGCCACGGGGCGAAAGTCGGCCTCGCGGTCATCCACGACTCCGACGCGAACTTCTATCACGACTGGGTCGTCCCGGCAGGCTACTTCACCGAGCGCGGAATCGAGGTGCCGCCGGGCTGTGAGGAGATCGACGACGCGGAACGGCGCGAGCGCGACGAACGCGCACGCGAAACGATTCGCGAGGCGTTCGCCGAACCGCTCGAGGAGACGCCGACGATGCACCCCAGCGTCGAACGGGAGCGAGAGTGATCCCAAACGTGGCGAGGGTCCGGTCCCGAACGCACCCAGGTGGCGGCGAGCGCACGTTCACAATCGCTGTACCGTCCCCCGGTGAGTTAACCCGTCGCGCGACGAACGCCGAACCGACGATTTCGTAACAATGGACGGGACGAACCGAGGGAATCGCGACCGGACGATCCTCGAGACGGCCGCGGAACGGGACGCGTTCGGTGCCGCGGCCCGATACGCGCGGGCGAACGACCTCGCGGTACCGGCCGAACGAGCCTACCTCGAGGCGCTCGCGGATGCCCGACGGGAGATTTGCCATCGGTTCGTCCGCGGGCTCCTTCGCGGCAAACCGGAGGGCCTCTCCGACGTGCGGTTCGTGGGACTCGAGCCGACAGCGACCGGATCGCCGGGCGCTCCTGAGGACCCCGGCCCACTGTCGGCCCTCGACGGCGAACGACTACCGACGCTCGCCGCGTCGCTTCCGGACGCGTGTCGGCAACTCGCGTTGCTTCCGTTGCCCGCCACCGAAAGCGTCCTCCTCGCACCGATCGCCGCGCGCCACGGCTTCGATCGGTTCCGACTGTGCGGCCCGGTTCGTCGGTGGTCCGTCGCGGACGAGACGACAACCGTCGACCACCCCGTCGATCTCGTCCCGCTGCTCGAGCGCGAGGGCGCGTTCATCGACGCCGGGCAGGCCGACCGAATCCGCGCGGAGGTCGCCGAAAGCGTCGCCAATCTCGCGTTGGCCCGGCTCGCCTCCCGAGTTCGCGCGCGTGCGTGCGACGCGAAAGGGGATAATCGATCGCCACTCGAGACCGTCGCGACCGGGATCCCGGCCGCCGACCCTGCCGCCGCGTTCGAGCGGATCGTCACCGACGGCCACCCGTTTCACCCGAGCGGGAAGATCCGTCGCGGGATGAACGCCGCCGACGGTCTCGCGTACGCCCCCGAGTTCACCGACCGGATCGACCTCCGATTCGTCGCCGTCGATCGCGAGTACGCCCTCGAGACGCAGGCGGAGACGACCGGCGGCGACCGACTGACCGAGCGGCTGTTCGCGACGTTCGATGGACTCGAGGGGGCGCTCGAACGAGCGATACCGGCCGAACGGCGGCCCGGCGAGTACGCCGTCGTCCCCGTCCATCCGCTGCAGTATCACCGGACGATCCCGGACCGCTACGCGGCACAGATCGGCGACGGCCGCGTCGCACCGATTCCCGACTACACGCAGCCGGCGACGCCGCAGCTCAATCTCCGAACGGTGGTGCCCTACGAGACCGAACGGACTGCCACTGCCGACGCTGACGGCGCGCTGCCACACCTCAAGCTCGCGATTCCCGTCCAGACGACGAACGTCGTTCGGACGCTCTCGCCCCACGCCGTGACGAACGGCCCGCAGGTGACCGACGTGGTGCGAACGATCGCCGACCGAGAGTCGTTCGAAACGCTCGGCCTGCTCGCCGAACCCGCGGCGACCTGTTACTACCCGCCGGGCGGCCCCCACCCGAGCGGCGACGGGTTCGACGACGCCCGGCATCTCTCGGGGTTGCTGCGGACGAACCCCGAGGCCCATCCGCTCGTTGCAGACCGGCCGGACGACGCGTACCCGGTGGTCGCGTCGAGTCTCGTCGCCGAGTCACCGGCGACCGGCCGGCCGCTCGTCTGCGACCTGATCGAGCAATACGGGACCTCGAGGAGGATTTCGAACGACGAAAACGCGGCGCTCGCGTTCCTCGAGCGCTATGCGGCAGTCGTCGTTCCCGATCAGCTTCGACTGCTGTCCAAATACGGCGTCGCCCTCGAGAGCCACCTCCAGAACAGCCTGATCGTCTTCGAGGGTGAGAGCGCGCGCCCGACGGCGACGATCGTTCGAGATCTCGGTGGAATTCGCGTGCATCGGGGGCGACTCGAGGAGCGCGGACTCTCGATCGATCCCTATCCGGACTCGGATCTGGATGCGGACGGTGAGGCCGACCTCTACCGGAAGCTGTACTACGCGCTCTTCCAGAACCACCTCGCGGAACTCCTCGCGACGATCAGTGACGAACTGGACGTCGACGAGCGGGCGTGTTGGCTGCGGATTCGCGAGCAGTGTGAGCAGGCGTTCGAGGCGATCCGCAGCGAGGGGACCGTTCCCGACGAGCGGATCGAACGCGACGAACGGGCGCTGTTCGAGGATCCCACGCCCCACAAGGCGCTGACCGCGATGCGACTGCGGGGGAAACGCCACGAGTACGTGACGAGCGAGGTGTCGAATCCGCTTTTTTCGGCGGATCGACCGTAACTCGACGACGCGAGAACACACGATCGGCGAAACCTCGCTACGCTTAACATACCCCGAGAGAGACTAGCAGACGAATGCTCGAGGGAGTCAACGTCGCGCTCGGGGTGACGGGATCGATCGCCGCCGTCAAGACGGTCGAACTGGCCCACGAGTTGCGACGCCAGGGAGCCGAGGTGCGAGGCGTGATGACCGGCAGTTCCCAGGGGATCATCCACCCGTGGGCGGTCGAGTTCGCCACCGAGAACGACGTGGTGACGGAGATCACGGGCAGCGTCGAGCACGTCGAACTGTGCGGCTACGACGGCTGGGCCGACGTGCTCCTGATCGCGCCCGCCACGGCGAACACGGTCGGCAAGATCGCCGGCGCGGTCGACGACACGCCCGTCACGACGTGTGCAACGACCGCACTCGGCGCCGGAACACCCGTCGTGATCGCGCCCGCGATGCACGAACCGATGTACGACCACCCCGGCGTCCTCGAGGCCATCGACACCGTCGCCGACTGGGGCGTCGACTTCGTCGACCCGCGCATCGAGGAGGGGAAGGCCAAGGTCGCCAGCGAGGCAGCTATGGTCACTGACGTCGCGCGCGCGACGGGCGAGGGCTCGCTCGAGGGCGAACACGTCGTCGTCACGAGCGGCGCCACGGGTGAGTCGATCGATCCCGTCCGCGTGCTCACGAACCGCTCGTCCGGAAAGATGGGACGAGCCGTCGCGAGAGCCTGTTACGCGCGCGGCGCCGACGTCACCCTCATCCACGGCTTCGTCGGTCCGCAGCCGTTGACACAGGACGCGGATCTGCCAGAGACTGACGACGACGGTGACGTCCCCTACGCCACCGTCGAGCACGTCGAAAGCGCGAGCGAGATGCTCGAGGCCACGCGAGCGGCCTGCGCGGACGCGGACACCCTCGTCTCGGCGGCCGCGATCGGCGACTACGCCACCGAGACGAGGGCCGAAAAGATTCGATCCGGCCAGGAGTTCTCGCTCTCGCTCGAGCCGACGCCGAAACTCATCGACGAGGTCCGCGACGAGCGGCCGGAGCTGCCGATCGTCGGCTTCAAAACGGAGACGTCGGGCGACGAGACGGCGATGATCGAGCAGGCGCGAGGGACGCTCGAGCGCGCGGGGCTGGCGTTCGTCGTCGCCAACGACGCGAGCGTGATGGGTGCGGACCGAACGAGAGCGCTCTTGGTCCACGACGCGGACGCCGCCCGCTACGAGGGGACGAAGGCGGGGCTGGCCGCAGAGATCGCCGATTCGATCGCGGCGATAACCGGCCCGTAGACGTACGGTATAGTAGACACGTTGAACGTTCTTTCCTTCGGTCGCCGTCCGTCAGGAGAGTTATATAGGTGGGGTTCCTGCCACGAATTAACAGGTATGCGACCGGTTTCAACGGCGGACTCGGCTTCGGTATCGGGCTCTCTTCCCGGCCCCGATAGCTTCGATCCGATCCCAACTGGCGCAACGAGGTGATCCGTGGTGGCTCAACAACAACGAACTGACAATATCGACGACAGCGGTCCGCTATCGAAAGGCGAAATATTCGAAGTGTTACGCAACCAGCGACGGCGCTACGTGCTGCAGTATCTCAAACAGGATACCCGACCCGTCGAACTCGGCGACCTCGCCCAGCAGGTCGCCGCCTGGGAGTACGAGACGACCCTCGAGGAAGTCACCCCCGAACAGCGAAAGCGCGTCTACACGACGCTCCAGCAGACCCATCTCCCGAAGATGGATCAGTCGGGGATTCTCCTGTTCGACTCCGACGACGGCGTGATCGAGGTCACTGATCGAACGCGCGACATCAGTATCTACCTCGAGATCGTCCCCGGCCACGAGTTCGCGTGGCGCGAGCTCTACCTCTCGCTCGGGGCGATCAGCTCCGCGCTGGTCGCCGCGCTGTGGCTCGAGATCTACCCGCTGACGATGCTCTCGGATCTCACCTGGACCGGAATCGTCGCCGTGACGTTCACCCTGACCGCCGTGGTTCACATCTACTACGAGCGCAACATGCGCCTCGGTCACGGCGAACAACCGCCGGAACTCAGCTACGGGAGCGACGACTGACTGCCGCGTCGCGGACCGACGCGAAACGCACCGTCTAGTTTCGGCGGTCGATAGCTCTACCGACCCTCGAGCGGTGCTCACGCCGAATTCGAGCGATGCGCCCGAACGTGACAGAGAGTCACCCACGCCTCGAGTGGATCGTCAACTTTTACTCCGAGACCACCAGACCCACGACATGGATCAGTTGAAGCAGTCGCTTCTCGACGCGCCGATCATCGAGAAAAACGGCTACCACTACTTCGTCCACCCGATCAGTGACGGCGTTCCGAAGCTCGACCCGGGACTGCTCCGGGAGATCGTCATCCGCATTATTCGGAAAGCGAAACTCGAGGAGGTCGACCGAATCGTGACCCCGGCTGCGATGGGTATCCACATCTCCACCGCCGTCTCGCTGATGACCGACATTCCGCTGACCGTCATCCGGAAGCGACAGTACGGTCTCGACGACGAGGTCGCCATCTCCCAGCAGACGGGCTACTCGGAGAACGAGATGTACATCAACGACGTTCGCGAGGGCGAGCGCGTGCTGGTGCTCGACGACGTCCTCTCGACGGGCGGGACCCTCGCTGCGGTGCTCGATGCCCTCAACGAGATCGGTGCGGAGGTCGTCGACACCGTCGCCGTCATCAAGAAAGTCGGTGGCGAGAACAAGGCCAGAGATGCCGGCTACGACATCAAGACGCTGATCAACGTCGACGTCGTCGACGGTGAGGTCGTCATCGTCGACGAAAGCGGCGATTGACGGCTCGAGTCGATGCTCAGTCGACGGGCCGGTACGTCGGTGTCGAACGGCAGTCGGAACAGTGGTGCCAACAGTGCCCGTTCGAATCCCACCTTCCGCGCCCGAGCAGCGATCCACCCTCAGTTCGCTCGAATCAGTGTCGTTCGCCGGTTTCGACACCCCGGACGAACGTATTTCACGAATAACATTAGCTGCCCGACAGTATATTACTTTATGACGAGATATTGTATTTAGGGACCGGATGTATTTGACTGTTACAATTCACAAATCTTTGTTTGTTTCTTCCACCAATAGTGCCCTATAGGCGACAAACGTGTCCATGGATGAGTTCTTTTTGTACTATGGCTGTCTTAAACTGTACACCATTGCACACGGTATTACTTGCCTTAGAGTAAAACCATACATATTTATGTCTTCGAACTACACCAAATATCCATGGTCAGGAATACCAAACAATCACGGTCAGAGATTAAGCGACGGCGAGTTCTCCAAGGGATTGGTGCAGCAGGTGCAATCAGTATTGCTGGATGTCTCGGCGACAGCGACGGTGATGCGCCGTTCGACATTCAACTCGAGGTAAACTCCGACAACGACGACCGCGTGCAGATGGTCGAACTGATCGCCTCGTCGCTCGAAGAATCCGGCTATTTCAATACCGAAATCGAGGATTACGAGTGGAACGACTACGTGGCTCGGGTCATGGATCCCGCGTACGCAGAGGACGGCTTCGTGCCGTGTATCGGTCTCTCCGGAACGTTCAACCCGGAGAGTTTCTGTCAGGCCCTCCATCACAGCGAGAACCACGGCCAGTGTTGTAACCTCAACGGGATCAACGACTCCGAACTCGACGACATGCTGGACGACGCCCGATACGGTGTCGACGTCGTCGAAGACCCCGACCTCCGCCGCGAACGGTACGACGAGATCTGGGAGTACCTCGCCGAGGAGCGATACAGCTCCATCACGCACTTCGACCTCGACGCGGCCGTCATGAACACCGATGTTCACGGGTTCAGCATGTTCCCGTTCAGCGAGAGCATCTTCAGCTACGGGCTGTTCTCCCCACAGGACGAGCAGGTCATGTGGATGGACGAGGACGCCCACCCGGACGACACCGACCTGTCGGACCTTCAGGAAGGCGGCACGCTCCGCATCGGTGCCGCGGAGAATCCCGACTCGTTCGACCCGCCGTACAGCACGGACACTACCTCGACGATGGCGCAGGTCTTCGGCTTCGAGCAATTGCTCACGAGCGACCGTGACGGCAACCTCTACCCGTGGCTCGCCGAGAGCTACGAACTCGTCGAGACCCAGGATATCGACCGGCTCGCCTACGAGGATTACATGGATGAAGTCGATGTCGACGAGGACGGCCTGCCTGACACCGACGAGCAGATAATCATCCAACACCCCGAAGACGATCCGGCGGACGGTTCAGTCCGCGTGCTGACACCCGCCGAGGCCGCAGACGCCGTCGACGACGGCGTTTTCGGCATGCAGTTCCGCTACGAAATCCGCGAGGGCGTCGAGTTCCACAACGGCGAGGAGCTGACGGCCGAACACGTCGTCGCGACCGTCGAGCGCTACGAGAACTCGGACCTCTCCGCACAGACGTTCGACTCGCTGCTCCACGCACGGGAGGTCGACGAGTACACCGTCGACCTGTACGCACAGGTCCCCGACGCGGAGGCAGAACGCGAACTGCCGGGTCTGTACATCCACTCGCTGGAACAGGCCGATCTCGAGGGTAACGACCTCGATCCACGCGAGGGCAACGATCCGATCGGTACCGGCCCGTACGTCTTCGAGGAGATATCCGACGAGCAGTACGTCGAATACTCCCGCAACGAGAACTACTGGGTCACCGAGCTGGGCGTCGAGCAGATCGACTGGTTCGACGGACCGTCCGAGTTCCCGGACGGCCCCGTGATCGACGAGATCGAAGTGGAGATCGTTCCGGACAACTCCACCCGGTCCGCCGCTCTCCAGAGCGACGAGATCGACATCACCTACGGGCTGACGACCGACGACCTGGACGGCTACGACGAGTCGAACGACTACGTCGTCAGGTCCATCGAGGCGGGTGGCTACGAGTACATCCAGTACCCTGCGAACGTCGAACCGTGGGACGACGACCGACTCCGACGCGCTGTCAACCTCCTCGTTCCGCGAGAATCGATCGTCGAGAACGTCCTCAACGGCTGGGCACGGCCAGCGTGGACGGACATTCCCGAACTCGCCGAAGAGAACGGAACCGTAGACGCCGCCGCCCTCGAGGACAGAATTCGACCGTACAACGAGTACGACCCCGAACGCGCCGAAGAGCTGCTCGAGGAAGTTATCGAAGACCACGATCTCGACTAGGTCGAAAGCGATAGCTTTCTGACGTTTGCCTGTTCAAACCGATACACTGAGGAGTCGTCGATTACCATGATGCTATACAATCTGACATTCGCATGAGCTTACGACGTTTCATACTGAAGCGGATACTATCGATCATCCCGATCCTGTTCGGTGTCTCGCTGATCACGTTTGCACTGGTTCATCTCACACCTGGTGATCCGATCGACCAGATGGTTGGGGTAAACCCGCACGTGACGGCGAGCGACGAGGCACAGCTCCGGGATCGCTACGGGCTGAACCGACCACTGTGGGAGCAGTACGGGGTCTGGATGGGCAACGTACTAACGGGGGATTTCGGTCAGGTTTACAGCAACGGCCGAGACGTCTCGGCCGTCATCATGATGCGCCTCCCCGAAACGATCGCACTCGGCATCTTCGGCTGGGTCTTCGGTCTCGCAATCGCGATTCCGACCGGGATTTACGCAGCCGTCAAGAAGGGCCAGCTCGCCGACGACGCGAGTCGATTCATCGCCCTTTCGGGGATCTCGATCCCGAACTTCTGGCTCGGCCTGATGCTGATTCTGATCGGCGCGGTCACGCTCAGCCTCTGGCCCGTGCTTCCGCCCTCCCGACAGCCGCTGTATCACCCCTACATGTTGTGGTATCTGGTGTTACCAGGGATCACGATCGGGACGGCAGCGGCGGCCAGCATCATGCGCGTCATGCGCACCTCCATGGCCGAAGAACTGAACAAAGAGTACGTGACTGCCGCTCGAGCGAAGGGCCTTCCCGAGCAGACGGTGATCCTCAAGCACGTCCTTCGTAACTCCCTCATCTCGGTGGTGACGCTCGCGGCCACCCTGACCGCGAGTATCGTCGCCGGATCGGTCGTCGTCGAGGTCGTGTTCAACTGGCCGGGACTCGGGAGAGAGCTAATCAACGCGATCAACGGGAGAGAGATCAACCTCATCATGGCGATCACGCTCTTTACGGGCGTCTTCATCATTATCGCCAACCTGATCGCCGACATCCTGTACGCGGTACTCGATCCGAGGATCAGATATGACTAACGAGAGAACAACATCTACGGAACGTGGACGAATACGGATCTCCGGATTCGATCCCGAGCGCGTAACCGAACGAGAGCCGCTGTCGGGCTGGACCGAAGAGACCGGTGGCGAGACGCAGAGCCGATGGAAACGGGCGTTCACCCGATTCAAGCGGAACCGAACGGCACTGATCGGCCTCTCCGTCGTCGGCCTACTGACGCTGCTGACAGTGTTCGCTCGTCCGATCGTGATCATGGGCGTCACGGTGCAGCCGTTCGGGCTCGCGCCGCACGATCCCGGAACGATCCTGTACATGCAGGATCCGTCGATCAGTACCTGGGATGCGCCGTCGTGGGCCCATCCGATGGGTGTCGACGGCAACGGCCGTGATATGTTCTCCCGCGTGCTCTACGGCGGCCGATACAGCATTTCGATCGGCTTCGTCGTGGTCGCACTAACCGCGAGCTTCGGACTCATCTACGGTGCCATCTCGGGCTACTACGGCGGCTGGACCGACGAGATCATGATGCGGGTCGTCGACACGATCTACGCGTTCCCCGGCCTCATCCTCGCCCTGATCGTCATCGCGACGCTCGGCCGTGGATACTGGCAGCTCGTGCTCGCGTTCTCGCTGTTCGGCTGGGTTACCTACGGCCGTCTCATTCGCGGCGAGGTGCTGAAGATCAAAGAAAACGAGTACGTACTGGCGGCGAAAGCTCTCGGAGCGCGAGATCGTTCGATCATCTTCAGACACATCGCCCCGAACGCGATGCCGCCGCTGATCGTCCTCGCATCGCTCAACATCGGCACCGTCGTCATCGGTGTCGCCGCGCTCGGGTTCCTCGGACTCGGTATGCCGCCCGGCTCCGCCGAGTGGGGGACGATGCTCGATCAGACTCGCGACACACTCATCCAGCCCCCCGGCGGATCGATCCCCTGGTGGGCTACGGTGTACCCCGGTGCAGCGATCTTCCTGTTCGTGATGGCCATGAACATGATCGGTGACGGGATCAACGACGCACTCGACGCACAGGAAACCGGAGTCGAACAGCAGGGAGGTGGATAATGACGCTACTCGAAGTAAACGATCTCACGGTCAAGTTCTACACACAGGAGGGTGTCGTCACCGCGGTCGACGACCTCTCTTATAGCATCGAACGCGGCGAGAAGTTCGGCGTCGTCGGCGAGAGCGGGGCTGGAAAGAGCGTCACCGCACTCTCGCTGATGCGTCTGATCGATAGTCCTGGCCGGATCGAAAGCGGCGAGATCCTGTTCAAGGGCGAAAACCTCCTCGAGATGGACGAATCGGAGATGCAGCGCATCCGGGGTAACGAGGTCGCGATGGTCTTCCAGGACGCCCAGACCGCACTGAACCCGGTTTATCCCGTCGGCGAACAGATCGCCGAGGCGATCAGACACCACCTCGACTACGACGATCAGGAGGCTCGCGAACGGACCATTCAACTGCTGGACAAAGTCGGGATCCCGGAGGCCGAAGCCCGGTACGACGACTATCCCCACGAGTTCTCCGGCGGCATGCAACAGCGCGCGATCATCGCGATGGCGCTGTCGTGCGATCCCGATCTGTTGCTCTGTGACGAGCCGACGACAGCACTCGACGTGACGATCGAAGCCCAGATCCTGGACGAACTCAAGGCACTGGCCGACGACTTCGACACGGCGATCCAACTCATCACTCACGACCTCGGTGTCGTCGCTCAAGTCTGCGATCGCGTGATGGTCATGTACGCGGGAACGCCGGTCGAAAAAGCACCCGTCGAAGAACTCTACTACGACCCGAAACACCCCTACACCGTCGGACTGATGAGTTCGATTCCGCGGGTCGGCGACGATCGGGAGCGACTCCAGACGATTCCCGGAACGATGCCCGACCTCGTGGAGCTGCCACCCGGCTGTAGCTTCCACCCGCGCTGTCCGTACGCTGAAGAGTGTTGCGCCCGAAAGGAGCCGGCGTTACTCGATCCGGAGACCGGAGTCGCCGCGACCAGCGACACGGAACACGCGGCTGCGTGTCTCGAGTACACCGGCGATCTCACTGGCGGTCTCGACTACGAGGTCACGGTCGACGACGCCGCGACCGAAGACGAACCGCAGTACGCGGGGCGTGATCACAATGTCTAGACGAGACGAGCCGATTCTGCGAACGGAAGGGCTGACGAAGTACTACGACACGAGCAGCGGCTTCATCGACAGTCTGCTCGGTCACGGCCAGCAGGTGAAGGCGGTCGACGGTATCGACCTCGAACTGCGCGAGGGCGAGACCCTTGGCGTCGTCGGCGAGAGCGGCTGCGGGAAAACTACGCTCGGCCGAACCCTACTGCAACTGATCGAACCGACCGACGGATCGGTCTACTACCGAGGACGAGCCGACGCGGACGACGACGAAGTCGACCTGACCGAGTGTTCGAGTTCGGAACTTCGCGACCTTCGCACCGACCTCCAGTACATCTTCCAGGATCCGTTCTCGAGTCTCAACCCGCGACTAACCGTCGGTGACATCATCCGCGAACCCCTCGACATCCACAACTTACCACAATCGAACGACGATGTCGAAACGCAAGCGGACGTTCGAGCTGTCGACGTCCCGGCTGGTGACGTCTCGGTGACGGTCGCAGACGATGTCGACACCGTCGTCGAGCCGACGAACGGCGTCGCAACCGTCACCGTCGAGGTTCGGCGAGGCGGGGATGCCTTCGAAGGGCCCGAACCGGGAACCGACACTGCAGGGGACGTCGTCGTCGAAGTCATGGAGGAAGGGCTCGAGGTGTCGGCCGAGCAGACGGAGGAGGGCATCATAGCTGACGTTTCCGTCGGGCTGTCGACGAGCGAACTCCGTCAGGAGCGCATCTACGAACTCCTCGAAATCGTCGGCCTGAACCCGAGCCACACCCACCGATACCCACACGAGTTCTCCGGCGGCCAGCGCCAGCGAATCGGTATCGCACGTGCGCTCGCGGTCGATCCGGAAATCATCGTCTGCGACGAACCGGTCAGCGCACTCGACGTGTCGGTCCAGGCCCAGATTCTCAATCTGCTCGAGGACTTACAAGAGGAGTTCGGCCTGTCGTACATCTTCATCGCTCACGATTTGAGCGTCGTCGAACACATCTCCGACCGAATCGCCGTCATGTATCTCGGCGAGTTCGCCGAGGTCGGCACCACCGAAGAGGTGTTCTCGCCGCCCCATCATCCGTACACGGAGGCGCTGCTCTCGGCGATTCCCGAACCGGATCCGCTCTGGGAGGGCGACCAGATCTTCCTCTCGGGGACGGTTCCCTCGCCGATCGATCCGCCGTCGGGCTGTCGATTCCACACGCGGTGTCCCCGCGTCATCCAGCCGACGGAGTACAATCTCGAGCAGTCGGTCTGGCGATCGATCATGGATCTGAAACTGCGGGTCAGAGATGCCGAGTCGATCAACTCGATCGTCGTCCTCGAGAACGACGGCGGAACCGACGACGACGAACCGGTTGCGGTGACCGACGTGACTCGAGACGAGTTCGGGGCCCAGCTCAGAGCGGAGTTCGATCTGCCGCGGCCGATCGCGGATCCCGACGCCGAACAAACCATCTCGGCGGTAATCGACGAGCTCGTGGCCGAGAATCTTGAGGACGCCCGAGGGCGCCTCGAGGATGCGTTCACCTCACCCTGTGAGGTCCACGACCCAGAACAGGTCCCGACCGGGAAGACCCACCGAATCTCGTGTCTGCTCTACGACGAGCGATACGACAACGAACGGCCGAGATCCGGTGGCCCGAGCGATGCCGTCGCCGACGACTGATCGGCTCGACGACCGGCCCGCGAACTGAACGTTTTAGTTCTCCCAACTCCATCACCAGCCAATGCGCCGGATCTACGAGTCTGGAGCCATTCGCCGCGACGAAGGTCCCTTCAGTCCCTCCGAAAAAGACACCGAACGCCGTATCGAAGCGATGCGGTCGATAAATTCGACCAAACTGAGTCGACTCATCTTGCCGAACGGGCTGAGTCGTCGCGCGATCTCGATCGACGTCTCGACGCCTCGAGACGAGTATCCGCTCGACGCCGCGATCCCGTTTCGGGTGACGATGCGAAACTCGATGCCGTTTCCGATCACGATTCCGACGCGGTCGCCGCTGCTGTGGACGTGGGACGTCGACGGCGTGACGGATGCGTCACACGTCCCCCTCCACGATCCGCCGGACGAACCCGACTCGCTAGTGTTCGATCGCGGCGAGCGAAAGCAGTTCACGAAACAGTGGCAGCAACTGTTTCGCGTCTCCGACAGCGAGTGGGAGCCCGCCGAACCCGGCGAGTACACGATCGGTGCCGAACTCAACGTCGAGAACGCAGTCGAGAAGGGGCTTCGCGGCGAGACGACGGTTCGTCTCGATCCGGACACGGAAGCGTAAGAAGGCGAGGTGCAGATCGGCCGTTCGCGACGCTATCGTTCCCAGGATCGAGGCTCGGCTTCGACCGTCGAATCGTACCGGTGACAGCACACCGAGTGGGCCGCTTCGTGTTCCGTAGCTGTCGGTACCCGTTGCTCACAGACGGTCGGAACCGTCTCGCTGAGACGATCGCGAGCGGTCTGCAGATCCCCCGCGATCACCGCCGAAATGGCTTGGTCGACGCCCGCATCGACGGCGTCGTCCTGCAGCGTCGCCGGGAGATCGAACCGGTCTCGAACCGTCGCGTCGTCGAGTTTGCCGTCGGCCGTTTCGACGGCGATCGACTCGGGCAGCTCGCCAGCCTGAAGGGTGAAGCGAAACGCGACGACCGCCCGCCACTGCTCCCAGGGGAGTTCCACGTCCTCCGGCGGAACGATCTCCGAACAGCGCGTGTGAAACCGACAGCCCGACGGCGGGTCGGCGGGATCAGGAACGGTGTCGGTCAGCGGCCGTTCGAACTGCTGGTCCGTCGGGTCGAGACTCGGGACGGAACCGAGCAGGAGGCGCGTGTAGGGATGTGCGGGGAACTCGAGGACGTTCTCGATCGGTCCCAGTTCGACGACCTCGCCGAGATACATCACGGCGACGCGGTCACAGAACCGGCGGACGACGTCGATATCGTGGCTGATGAACAGAATCGAGATGTTGAACTCCCGCCGGACATCGTCGAGCAGCGCGAGGACGTCAGACTGGACTCGGCCGTCGAGTGCGCTCGTCGGCTCGTCTGCGACGATCAGATCCGGGTTGAGGACGAGCGCCCGCGCGATCGAGAGCCGCTGTTTTTCGCCACCGGAGAACTCGTGGGGATAGCGATCCGCGTCCGCCGCCGACAGCCCGACCCGCTCGAGGAGATCCTCGACGATCGCTCGGCGACGGTCCGCATCCTCCATCCCGTGGAGTACGAGCGGCTCGGCGACCGCCTCGCCCATCGTCAGTCGCGGGTTGAACGCCTCGTTCGGGTCCTGGACGACGAGCTGGGCTCGACGGCGGAAAGCGCGGAGCGCCGCGCCCGAGAGCTCGTTTACTGACTGCCCGTCGAACCGGACTTCGCCACCGGTCGGCTCCTCGAGCCCGAGAACGGAGTGGGCAGCCGTGGTCTTGCCGCTGCCCGATTCGCCGACGAGGCCGAACGTTTCACCTCGTTCGATATCGAAACTCACACCGTCGACCGCCCGGACGCGACCGACCTCTCGTCTGAGCAGCCCCTTCGTGATCGGGTAGTGGACGTCGAGGTCTTCGACCTCGAGCAACGGCGAGGCGGCCGATTCCGGATCCGTTCCGCGCTCGCGGTTCGCTTCCTCGTCGGAGCCGGCCTCCGGTCCGATCATTGTTGTCCCCCCGATATCGGCCGCATCTCCCGCCAGTCGTCCAGAATCGGTTCCGGATCGCCCTCTGGCCCGAAGTGAACGCACGAGACGGCGTGGTGTTCTCGATCCGCGACGGCGGCGAACGTCGGCTGGTCGGGACCAGCACAGACGTCGACGGCGTGTGGACACTCGGCTCTGAATCGGCAGCCGTCGGTCGGAATCTCCCCTCGAGCCGAGCGGTCCGCCCGTCGTGAGAGCCCGTCGTAGCTATCGAGCAGCGCCTGCGTGTAGGGGTGAGACGGCTGAGTGAGGAGTTGTTCGGTCGTGGCACGTTCGACGATCGTGCCGCCGAACATCACCAGTACCCGATCGGCGAGCGCGGCGACGACACGCAGGTCGTGCGTGATACAGAGGATCGACATGCCGCCGTCGGTCAGCCCCTGGAGCAGTTCGATCAACCGCGCCTGAACGGTGACGTCGACGGCCGTCGTCGGTTCGTCGGCGATCAACAGGTCGGGGTCGGCCGCCAGTGCGATCGCGATCGCGATCCGCTGGCGCTGGCCGCCGGAGAACTCGTGGGGATAGTCGTCGATCCGTGCGGACGCTCGCGGGATGCCGACCGCACGGAACCGCTCGATCGCGCGCTCGCGGGCGGCCGCGGGAGAAATCTCTTCGTGGATCGTAATCGCTTCGACGAACTGGTCGCCGACCGTACAGACGGGATCAAGTGCGCTCTGTGGGTTCTGAAAGACGTGTGCGATGCGACTGCCGCGAATCGTACGGAGCTCCGACTCGGTCGCCTCGAGGAGCCGGCGACCGTCGAACTCGACCGTGCCGTCGACGATTTCGGCCGGCGGTTGCGGGACGATTCCGGTCAGCGATTCGCACGTGACGCTCTTTCCGCTGCCGGATTCACCGACGAGACACACCGTCTCGCCGCGGTCGACGGTAAAATTCACGCCGTCGACGGCGTAGATGGTCTCACGTTCGGTTCGAATACGCGTTCGGAGGTTCTCGACGGTCAAAAGCGGCGTCGCTTCGGACCGATCGTCTGCCGTCGTCGTGGAGTCGTGTTCTGTCGTCATCGATTGTGTTCAGTGGTTGCGGCGCGGGTCGAGCGCATCTCGGAGCCCGTCACCGACGAGTTTGAGCGAGACGAGCGTCAGCGTGAGTGCGATCGCGGGGAACGTCGAGACCCACCAGACTTCGTGGGGTTCCACCACGAGACCGACGCCGGTCATCGATGGGTCGAGACCTTCTTGAATCGTCGACCCCCACGAGTAGAGCTCGAGGTGGTGAAAGCCGAGGAAGGCGACGCCGGCTTCGACGAGGACCAGCAGCGCGAGGAGGTGGAAGATCGCGGGGACGAGCGTATTCGTAATGTTCGGAACGATGTGGCGTTTCGCGACGTAAAACGGTGAGGCGCCGAGGCTTCGAGCGACGAGTACGTGCCCGTCTTCCCGTCGCTGGAGCGTCTCGCTTCTGACCAGGCGGGCGATACCACCCCAGCTGAGCAGCCCGAACATAACTAGCAACAACAGCAACGAGACGTTCCAGTACATGTAGCCGATGAAAAAGACCACGATCGCGGGAATACAGAGCTGTACGTCGACGTAACTCATCAACAGATCGTCGATGCGCCCGCCTCGGAACCCGGCAACGATTCCGACGGCTGCAGCGAGCGGGACGACGAACGCCGCGGTAAAGACGAGCACGTACAACGTCGTGCGTGCGCCTTCGACGACGAGGTGGCCCATCGGGTGCCCGCGATGGTTCGTTCCGAGCGGGTACGTCATCGTTCCGTCACAGTAGCGAGTGATTCCCTCGCCGTCGGTCACCTCGCCGAGACACTCGGCGCTCCACGACGCCTCTCCGGTAAATCCGTACGGTGCGTGAAACCGGTGTTGAAACATGAGATCCGGAGACCCGAAGACGGCCGGCCCGACAACTGCGACGAGTGAGAGAACGCCGAGAAAGACGGCCCCAGCAGCGTGGATCGGTCGAGAGACGAGACGACCCAGCACACGTCGGGTCAGCTCACGCCGTCGGACGGCGGGAACGATCACACCCGAAGTCAGCACGACGGTGCCGAGCAAGATCACCCAGTCGATACGCTCGAAGTAGACGCCGAGCAAAACCGTATCGACCCGCTGGAGAACGTAGAGACCGACGAGAAGCACTACTCCCGCGAAGAACACCGCTCTGGCCGGCGTGACGAACCGCCTCGAGTGACCGACTTCGTTCCAGTCGACCTGTTCGAAGCGGTGGGGATCGGGAGATGTTCCCATAGGGGACGACCGAAATATAGACTATCGTGTAATAAATCTATCCATAGTGTGAACGACCGTCGCTCACTAAATCGAAGCGATACGTTTTTTATCTGACCGTTGGTACCGGTTGGCAATGCCCGTTACCCCCCGTTGCGGTACAGTACGCACTCGAGGCCGGACAGGGGACTATCCTCGGTTGCGATCGCGTACGACGCGGAATCAGCGTACGCGTTCCCTCCCGACATCGACGCCGCAGGTGACCGATTCGAGCGGGGAAACTGCCGCAGTGTGGTGGTCGGCGTGAATTTCCTTCGAATCATCGCCAAACGACTCGTGATGGGGCTCGTCGCTGCGTGGGCGGTGTTGACCACGGTGTTCGTAGTGTTTACGACGAGTCGCGACTGGGTCGAAGAGACGATCGAAGGGGCGATGCGATACAGCGGAGCCGACGAACGGGAGATCGAACGTTCGATCGACGAGTATCTGGCGACACACGGGTTCGATCGGCCGCTCTGGCAACAGTATCTCGACTGGATGGGGAACATGCTCACGCTCGAGTGGGGAGATTCGTTCTTCATCGCCGCGGGCGAAGGCACGGAAGCGTCGTTCTACACGACCGGCGAACCGGTCTTTCCGATGGTCATGGATTCCGTCGTTCGGACCGCGATGTACGTTCTCCCCGCGATCGTGATCGCGATCGTGCTCGGGATTTGCATCGGTCTCTACGCGGCCATGAATCCCGACAGTCGGCTCGCCGAGTCGGGACTGAACACGGCGTACCTCTGCTTTGCACTGCCGAACTTCTGGATCGGCGGAATGTTGCTCTCGTTCGCCGCGGGCGGCGTGATCCCCGACTCGGCGTTGCTGTTCGATCACGTCCTCCCCATCATACTCACCGCAACGACGCTGCTGGGCGGCTACGTGAGCTACTCGCGTGCACACTCGCTCGAGTACGCCTCTGCGGAGTTCGTGACGCTGGTCAAGGCGAAGGGGGCGAGCAGAGTGCGGATCGCGAGACACATCGTCCGGAACTCGGCGATCCCGCTGTTCTCGATGCTGTTTACCGAAGCGTTGGCGTTGCTCGTCCTCGCGGTGTTCGTGATCGAGTCGCTGTTTCGAATCGACGGCTTCGGCGCGCTCCTGTTCAGTGCAGTCCACATGCGTGACCTGCCCGTCGTCCTCGGCTGTACGCTCGTCATCATCGCGGTCGGGATCGTCGGAAACATCGTTCAGGATCTGGCTTACAACAGTCTCGACCCCCGTGTCGATACTGGTCGCCGATAAACGGTACCCACCGTTTCGCCGCCGGGGCTCGAGGCCGCCGTCCTCGCCGCCGATCTCTCGTGAATCTCACTCGAGCGCCTCACAGTCGGCGGCACCGCGTCGACGAGGGCGGTGCTCGCAAACGTACGCGAAATAAAAGTGTTGCGGGAGGTAGATTTGAACCACGCCGTCACCCTCGCTACGCTCGGATGCCGTCTGGTTCAAATCTACTCAGCGTATTTTCGACGCTCACGTCACTCATCACTCCGTTCTTCGTTATTGTTCGCGTCGAAAAGTAGCGGGAGGTAGATTTGAACTACCGGTCTGCGGGTTATGAGCCCGCCGGAATCTCCTGGCTATCCCATCCCGCTATCACATCATAACCGAGTGCACTAGTTAAGGGTTGTGATTCGGGTGCCGTATGCGGGTTTCTACCGTCAGTCCCGATGGACCTTCCACGTGTAGAGGCTCTCACAAGTGTAGTTGACGAAGAACCCGATTCCGGTTCCGATCAAGTTCGCTACCAGATACCAGACGCCGAACCAGGTGGTCAGAACGGCGAGCACCGACAACGTCACCAGAAAGCCGGCGAACCGAACCGCGTTCGAGCGAGCGAACCGCTTGCCGAGCGCTCGAGGCGTCATCGCGCCGTACTCCGAGAAGGTCCACCGTTCGTTGACCGCGAAGATGACGACGATCGATAGCTCCCAAGAGAGTATCTTCGCGCCCACGGGGCCGAGGCTGGTCAGTTCAACGAGCAAGACGAGGACGAGGTTGTCGACGGCCGCGCCGACGAGCCCGACGCCGGCGAACTGGCTAAACCGTGCGGTCGAGCAGAGGGCACGAAAACGCGTTCGGACGGCCTCTGACAGCGATCCACTCATCGTACGCACCGTCGGTCGATCGCTCGTCGTCTCCATCGAGCGTACATGCGAGCGTATGATCACGTGGCTCCGGCTTCGGTATCCATGTTGTGATTCAGCTGCAAAGGCACTGAAGTGGGATTGTACGATCCCGCGGGCACGCGCGAAGAAGACTTGTCACAAGCAGTAGATTATCGAGTGAAACGCAGTGAGCGGATGCCGCAACGAACGAGGCAGCGAGTTTGGTCGGAGACCTCTCCCATCGGACTGGGACTCGAGTCGATTCGAGTCGAAAACCAGCCCGTCGAACAGCTCGCTCCTCGAATCAGATCGCGAGGTCGGCTTTCGGGCGAACGACGTCGACGTCCTCGGCGTCGACGCGGTCCACGTCGAGGAAGTGGGGCGTGTAGTTTCGTTTTTCGTAGTCCTCGTACTCGTCTTCGGCGCCGACCGTACACCACAGCTGGACCTGCTCCGGGCCGTGCCACTCGCCGTTCCGGTTGATCCCGAAACAGACCAGCTCCGTTCCGTCGTAGTCGATGATGGCCCCCTTCCGGATCCCCGGATCGCCGTGGATGATGACCTGCTTCATACGCCAGCCTACTCGTGACGGCGGATTAAGCCCTTCGGAGTGTTCGTCGCCGTGACCGGCCGGCGCGTGATACGCGTGCGTACACAGCGAGGCGTTCGTGAGTAACACGCCAGACGGAGCTCCGACTGCGACCGACCGACGACGACGAACCAAACGGGTTTTAAACGGCGCTGTCTTAGCCCACGCCAAGTGAGATAACCATGCAGATGCCACGCCGATTCAATACGTACTGCCCGCACTGTAACGCACACCACGAACACGAAGTCGAGAAGGCACGTTCCGGTCGTTCCTCGGGTATGAAGTGGGACGCTCGCCGCACCCGGCGAAACTCCTCGTCGATCGGTAACTCCGGTCGCTTCTCGAAGGTGCCGGCCGGCGAAAAGCCAACCAAGAAGACCAACCTCAAGTACCGCTGCAGCGACTGCGGCAAGGCCCACCTCCGTCAGGGATGGCGCGCCGGCCGACTCGAGTTCCAGGAGTGATTACAATGGCAGGAAATTTCTACAGCGTCCGATGCAGTGACTGCGAGAACGAACAGACCGTCTTCGGCAAAGCCTCGAGCGAGGTCGCCTGTGCCGTCTGTGGCACGACGCTCGCCCGACCGACGGGTGGCAAAGCCGAGATCGACCACGAGATCTTAGAAACAGTCGAGTCACGATGAAGTACAGCGGCTGGCCCGATCCCGGCGAACTGGTCGTCGGCAAGATCGACGAGATCGAAGATTTCGGCGTCTTCGTCGATCTCGAGGAGTATCAGGACAAACGCGGCCTGATCCACATCTCGGAGGTCGCGAGCGGCTGGATCAAGAACGTCCGCGATCACGTCCGTGAAGGCCAGATCGTCGTCTGCAAGGTCCTCGAGATCGACGAGAGCTCCCAGCAGATCGACCTCTCGCTGAAAGACGTCAACGACCACCAGCGCTCGGACAAGATCCAGGACTGGAAGAACGAGCAGAAGGCCGACAACTGGATGGGCATCGCCCTCGGCGAGGACGCCGACGACGAGAGCTACACCGCGGTCGCCAACGAACTGATCGGCATCCACGGCAGCCTCTACGACGGCTTCAAGCAGGCCGCGATCCACGGCGAAGAGGCCCTCGAGGACACCGACCTCTCCGACGACGAGATCGACGCGCTCGTCGAAACGGCCCGCGAGAACGTCTCGGTGCCGTACGTCAACGTCACCGGCTACGTCGACTTAGAGAACGCCTCCCCGAGCGGCGTCGACGGCATTCGTGAAGCCCTCGAAGCCGCAGAGGGCAACGGCGAAGTGCCCGACGAAGTCGACCTCGAGGTCAGCTACGTCGGCGCTCCGGAGTACCGCATCAAGGTGAAAGCGCCCAACTACAAGACCGCCGAGTCCCAGCTCGAGGAGAGCGCTCGACGCGCGGTCGCCGCGATCGAATCCGAAGGCGGCGAGGGCGAGTACCACCGCGAGCGACGAACCGACGACGAGTAACGTATGAAGTCGGATATCCGGGTGTGTTCGGCGTGGCGCGGCGCGCACGACCGCCCGGTGTACACGCTTTCTGCGAGCTGTCCGGAGTGCGGTGCCGACGCCGAAAACAGCGCCCCTGCACCGTTCGATCCGAACGACCCACACGGCGAGTACCGACGGTCTCTTAAACGTCGCAATCGCTGATAGGGTATGGACGAACTCGAGATCGACGCAGTCGCCGAGGTCGAGCTGGACGACCCCGTCCTCGTCGAGGGGCTGCCGGGTGTCGGTCACGTCGGAAGTCTTGCCGTCGAGCACTTACTCGAGGAACTCGAGGGCGACAGTACGCTCGTACGCCGGATCTACTCCCACGAGTTCCCGCCGCAGGTGAGCGTCGAGGACGGCGTCTCGGAGCTCACCTGTGCGAAACTGCACGCCGTCACCGTCCCCGACGGTCGTGATCTACTGCTGTTGTCCGGCGACCATCAGGCCCAGACCAACGAAGGCCACTACGTGCTGACCGACGCTTTCCTCGACGTCGCCGAGGAGTTCGGCGCGAGCGAAGTGTACGCCCTCGGCGGCGTGCCGACCGGCGAGCTCATCGACGAGTACGCCGTCGTCGGCGCCGTCAGCGACGAGTCGATGCTCGAGGCACTCGAGGACGTCGGCGTCGAGTTCCGCGAGGACGAACCCGCGGGCGGCATCGTCGGCGTCTCGGGACTCATGCTCGGACTGGGCGAGCGCCGCGGCTTCGAGGCCGCCTGTCTGATGGGCGAGACCAGCGGCTATCTGGTCGATCCCAAAAGCGCTCGAGCGGTCCTCGAAGTGTTAGCGGACCGACTCGACTTCGACCTCGAGTACGAGTCGCTGGACGAGCGCGCCGACGAGATGGAGGACGTCATCGGCAAGATCCAAGAGATGGAGCAACAACAGCAGATGGACGTCCCGACGGACGACGATCTGCGCTACATCGGCTAAGTCGACGGGTTACGATTCCGACTCGTTTCGACGATTACGATTCCGATCCTCGCGTCGTCTGTGGGCGAAACAGTGCGCAGTTCGGGCACCAGACGGTGCCGTCGGTTCGGGCGATCTTCTTTCCACTACAGTCGGAACAGCGCTCCGCCGAGTACTGAGTCATACGATCTCGAGAATGAATTGCCCCGGGTGTTCATCTACCTTTCGGTGAAATTAACGTTCGATTCGGGTGACAGTCGTCGGCCGACGACGGTTCGTCGGTACTCCTGAACGTCGACCGTAACGGTCGGGCGACGGCAGATCACGCGTTGCCGTCCGGTGCGAGTCCCTCGAACACGCGACAGGCGTTTTTCGAAAAGGCGCGCCACAATTTATCTTCCGAGACGTCGAGCGTGAGGATCTCCATGACCGCGACGTCGGGATGGCAGGCCGGCGCGCCGCTGCCGAACAGCACCCGATCGGGATGTTCGAGCAGGGCCCGCTCGAGCAGGTCGCGATACCGGACGAAACTCGTCTCGAGGTAACAGTCGTCGTAGTCGTCGAGCAGATCTACCATCTCGTGCATGCGCGAGTGCTCGAGTGGGTGGCCACCGAAATGGGCGACGACGACGGGGAACGAGCGCTCGAGCAGCGTCGTCGCGAGCGTCTCGGGCGGGGCGTCGACTCCGCCGCGAACGATTACGGGGAGGCCGACGTCCTCGAGGGTGGCCAGGACGTCCTCGTCGGGGTAGCCGTCGACGGTGGCATCGATGACGAAGCCGTGAAAGCGATCGTCGTAGGCGTACTTCTCGACGTCTTCGGGGGTCGTGTGGAACTCCCGACGAGTACTGATCGCATTTCGGAATCGTCCCGTTACGGAGGTGTCCGTCCCCTCGGTCCCGTTTATTCGGGCGACGGCGACGAACGGCCGGTCGACGCTGCGGCGGGCGACACCGTTGTTCGGGGCGACGTAGCTCGTCTCCGCGCTGGCGGGCGGGAAGACGATCGATCTGGTGATGCCCGCCTGGTGCATCTCCCGCTCGAGTCGATCGGGCGTGATCGTCCGTCTCCCGAACTCCGCCGTCGACCCGTCCGGCGCCAGTCGCGCGTAGACGTCGACGATACGAAATCCGTGCTCCAGTTCCAGCATTCCGTACGCACTCTTTTCAGTCGAGACATATTTCCCTACCGGCCCCGTGACTGTCACGAACGGAGCCGTTCGGGCAGCTGTCGGGCGTGCAATCGCCAGACGGAGCCGGGGCGGGAGCAAAACACTTATATAGAAGTGCTGACGACATAGTTAGTGAGGATTCAACTATGGCACAACAGCGACGCATGGGCGGGCAGCCTATGTTCATTATGAGCGAGGATAGCCAGCGAACGCAGGGTCGCGACGCCCAGTCGTCGAACATTATGGCCGGCAAGGCGGTTGCCGAAGCCGTACGGACGACACTCGGACCCCGCGGTATGGACAAGATGCTCGTCGACTCCGCCGGTGAGGTCGTCATCACCAACGACGGGGCGACGATTCTCAACGAGATGGACATCGAGCATCCCGCGGCCCAGATGATCGTCGAGGTCGCCGACTCCCAGGAAGAGGAAGTCGGTGACGGGACGACGACCGCGGCCGTGGTCGCTGGCAACCTGCTCGGCGAGGCCGAGGACCTCATCGAACAGGACGTCCACGCGACGACGATCGTCGAAGGCTATCACGAGGCCTCCGGCATCGCACTCGAGGCCATCGCCGAACAGATCAGCGAAGACGCCGTCGACGACGACGTGCTCAAGCAGGTCGGCGAGTCGAGCATGACCGGCAAAGGGACCGGCGGTCTCACCGCCGAGTCGCTGGCCGAGACGGTCGTCGAAGCCATCCGCCACGTCGAGACCGACGACGGCGTCGCTCGCGACAACGTCACCGTCCACACGCAGGTCGGAGCCTCCTCGAACGCGACGGAGCTCGTTCCTGGCATCGTCATCGACGAGGAGCCCGCCCACGAGGGCATGCCCAGCGAGGTCGAGGACGCCTCGATCGCCGTCCTCGACGTCGAACTCGGCGTCCGCACGGGCGACATCGACGCCGAGTACGCCATCGACTCGATCGATCAGCTCAACACGGCCATCGACGCCGAGGAGAGCGAAGTTCGCGGCTACGCCGAGACCGTCGCCGAGAGCGGGGCTGACGTCGTCTTCACGACCGACGACGTCGACGACCGCGTCAGCAACTACCTCGCCAACGAGGGCGTCCTCGTCTTCGAGAACATCGGTAACAGCGACGCTCGAGACATCGTCTCCGCGACGGGCGCTCGTCGCGTCGGCGCGCTCGACGATCTCGAGGAGTCCGACTTCGGCCACGCCGATCGCATCCGGAGCGAGAACTTCGGCGACGACGACCTCGCGTTCATCGAGGGCGGCGCGGCGGCCGAGACCGTCACCGTCTTCGTCCGCGGCGGTACCGAACACGTCGTCGACGAACTCGAGCGCGCCATCGGCGACGCACTCGACGTCGTGGCAACGGCACTCGCCTCCGGCGAGGTCGTCCCCGGCGCCGGCGCGACCGAGATCGCCATCGCGGACAAGATCCGTCAGGAAGCCGCGGGTATCGAGGGCCGCAAACAGCTCGCAGTTACGGCCTTCGCCGACGCGCTCGACGTGATCCCGCGAACGCTCGCCGCCAACACCGGCCAGGACCCCATCGACGCGCTCGTGGACCTTCGTGCCGCCCACGAATCCGAGGGCCGCGCCGGCCTGATCACCGACGGAGAAACCGTCACCATCGACGACCCCTTCGAGTACGGGGTCGTCGACCCCGCCGACGTCAAGCGTGAAGCCATCGAAAGCGCGACCGAGGCCGCGACGATGATCGTCCGCATCGACGACGTCATCGCCGCCGAATAACGCCGTCGCCCACCGTTTTTCGTTTTACATCGAGTTTAGTGACAGTCGTGCGGCCAGCAATGTTATATGTTGACATGCCCAAGTGAGCACCGTATCATGTCAGGAACGACTCGAGATCGGCTAACGCCGGTTAGTAAGACGGTTGACCGTCCGCTCTACTACGACGAGGGCCGCGGAACGTATCACGCGTGGTGTGCCGATGCGGACTACGAGCCGGTGAGCACGGGACTCGTGATGGCCGTCTCGTCGATCCTCGAGGCCGATCCGGCCGATCTCGAGTCGCTCTCAGACTCCATCGATCCCGACGCGCTGAACGCGCTCGTCGGCCACTGGGGCGAACGCGAGTCACAGGGTGGGCGAAACTCGATCGCGTTTTCGTTCGCTGACTGCCTGATCACGGTCTACGCCGACGGCGAGATCGTGATCGATCCCGACCGATCTCTCGACGGACCGATCGGTGTGTAATCAGTCGCACATCGACTGCGGCCGTCGTCGGTCGGCTCCGTTCGTGCCGTCCGTTCACTCGCCATCAGAGAGGTCGCTACCGCAGTCGGCGGGAGCCGTGGTCTCGAGAACCACCCGATCGCCGGCCGCGAGATCGAACGCCTCGTCGCCCCGTTCCTGATTCACGTCGAGTTCGACGTAGCCGTGGCTGCCGACCGTTGCCAGACGCTCACCGGTAGGAACGGCGGCGAATGTCTCGCCGACGGGAACCGACTCGCCGTTCGTGACGATCTGCTCTCGCCCGTCGAGAAATTCTCCCGGAACGTTCGTGACGACGTTCCCGAAGTCGTCGACGACCAGCACCTCGCCCGTCGCGCGCTCGCCGGTGAGGGACGCTCGCGGGAGAACGAGATCGATGGGCTCGTCCTCGAGCGGCGAGAGCCACTCCAGATCGCCGAGGGTCTCGAGTGCGGTGTCGTGAACCGCCGCCGCAGCGGGCGCGAAGACGTCCCGGCCGTGGAAGGTGTTGCTCGCGGGTCCCGCAGTCGCATCCTCCGGATCGGTGGAATCCGCTGTCGCCGATCGCTGTGCGCCGGCGGGTTCGACGGGCTCGAGACGACGCTCGTCGATGACGTAGTACTCGAGGTCGGCGTCGCCCGCGAGTCGACGTGCGGCGGGGAGCAGGACGCCGTTGTCGGGACCGACGAGCGCGTGCTCGCCCGCGCGGACGACCAGTGCGTTACGGTCGGTTCCGACGCCGGGATCGACGACGACGAGGTGGGTCGCCGAGGGGAAGTAGGGGAGCGTTTCGCGAAGCCAGAACGCGGCCGCGCGAACGTCTTGCCGTGGGAAGTCGTGAGCGACGTCGACCAGCCTACAATCGGTTCGCTGGAGGATGACCCCCTTCATCGCCGCGGGATACGGCGAACCGAAGTCCGACGCGAGCGTGATCATGCGCAGGAGTACGGTTCGACCGTTGAAATCCGGTACGACTCACGATCGGGGGTGCCGGGGAATCGACGGGCCGGTCAGTCGCCGTTCGAGTCGGAGCCGCTGATCATCTGGATGCGTTCGATGCCGCCGATCTCGCCGACGACGTCGACGACGGCTTCGGGAACCAGCGTCTCCCAGTCGCCGCCGTGGATCATCCGCTGGCGGACTTCGCTCCCCTCGAGGACCTCGCGGTTGAACATCGGCGACTGGCGGATCTCGATGTCGGCCTCGCGAAACAGCTGGATGACCAGCGGGTTGTTCGAGTAGGCGACGTCGAAGTCGGGACTCATACTCTGGACGTGACTCACCCAGACCGAGTTTCGCTCCAAGTCCTCGATCGGGACGGCGTAGGTGACGAGATCGTGGTCGACGAGCGACTTCGTGATCATCATGATCCGTTCGCCGGCCGTGAACGGGTTTCGGATCGTGTGCGAGTCGTCGGCGCTCCCGATGCCGAGTACGAGTTCGTCGACGTCGTCGGCGATCTGCTCGACCATGCTGAGGTGGCCGTTGTGGAACGGCTGAAAGCGGCCGATGTAGAACCCCCGGGTCATGCCGGACACTGTTCGGGCCGCGTGCTTAAGCGTGGCGAGTTTTCCGGCGGCTGAACGGCCGTCTTTGCCGGCGTCTCGAGCGACCGCGAGTCTGTGGATTGTTCACACACGTCTTGTGGGCTCGACACGACCGGATGAAAACGACGCGGGAAACACTGATCGCGGTTTTCGGCGCCTGAGAGTGCCATTTTCAGGCACTGTCACCATACTCCGCATGGAGAAAGTATATCAGTCCCAATCCCTTCGAATCAGGTACTGAACAGAGTTCTATGAGTAACGATACGAACGTTGACGACCCTCCCGAAGACGCCACCTCCACTGAGCCTGACGAGGAGCAGGCACAGCCTCGGTCCCAGGACCAGGAGTCGGTGCGTCAGGGAGAACGGCCGCCGCCTGAGGAGGACGGCGACCGGCGCGACGACGTCGACGACGGTGACCAACAGGAGGAGATCGACGACGGGGACGAGTTCGACGATCCGATCGACGAGTTCGATCGGGAGTCGACCGACGAGGACGACGACATCGAAACCGTCGAAGATCTCGGGAGTACGGTCGACGTCGATCCGGGCGTCGAGATCGACGAGGAGAACGCCGAGGACGATCTTCTCGGCGGTCTCAAAGTCGACTCGACGGCAGATATCGAGGTTCCGGATCGGCTCGTCGACCAGGTCATCGGTCAGGACGAAGCACGGGATATCATCATCAAAGCGGCCAAGCAGCGCCGCCACGTGATGATGATCGGCTCCCCGGGTACCGGGAAGTCGATGCTGGCGAAAGCGATGAGCCAGCTGCTCCCGAAGGAGGATCTCCAGGACGTCTTAGTCTACCACAACCCAGACGACGGCAACGAGCCGAAGGTCCGAACCGTCCCCGCCGGCAAAGGAGAACAGATCATCGACGCCCACAAGGAGGAGGCTCGCAAGCGCAACCAGATGCGCTCGATCCTGATGTGGGTCATCATCGCGATCATCATCGGCTACGCGATTCTCAGCCCCGCCAGCATTCTGCTCGGCATTCTCGCGGCGGGTATCGTCTGGCTGATCTTCCGCTACACGTCCCGCGGCACGGACGCCATGGTGCCGAATATGATCGTCAACAACGGCGATCAGCGCACCGCGCCGTTCGAGGACGCGACCGGCGCCCACGCCGGCGCGCTGCTGGGCGACGTTCGCCACGACCCCTTCCAGTCCGGTGGGATGGAAACCCCGAGCCACGACCGCGTCGAACCCGGCTCGATCCACCAGGCCAACAAGGGCGTACTGTTCGTCGACGAGATGAACACGCTCGACATCCGCACCCAACAAAAGCTGATGACCGCGATTCAGGAGGGCGAGTTCGCCATCACGGGCCAGTCCGAGCGCTCCTCGGGTGCGATGGTCCAGACCGAACCCGTCCCCTGTGACTTCATCATGATCGCGGCGGGGAACCTGGACGCGATGGAGAACATGCACCCCGCGCTCCGCTCGCGAATCAAGGGCTACGGCTACGAAGTCTACATGGAGGACACCATTGAGGACACCCCCGAGATGCGCCGGAAGTACGCCCGCTTCATCGCTCAAGAGGTCGAACGCGACGGCCGACTGCCCCACTTCACCCGCGAGGCCGTCGAGGAGCTCATCCTCGAGGCCAAACGCCGCGCCGGCCGGAAGGAACACCTCACGCTACACTTCCGGAACCTCGGTGGACTGGTCCGCGTCGCTGGCGACATCGCCCGCGCCGAGGATCGGGAACACACCACTCGAGAGGACGTCCTGCAGGCCAAGCGCCGCTCCCGGTCGATCGAGCAACAGCTCGCCGACGACTACATCGAGCGCCGCAAGGACTACGAACTGCAGGTCACCGACGACGGCGTCGAGGGCCGCGTCAACGGACTCGCCGTCATGGGCGAGGATTCCGGGATCATGCTCCCCGTCATGGCCGAAATCGCCCCCGCACAGGGTGGCGGACAGGTCATCGCGACGGGACAGTTGAAGGAGATGGCCGAGGAATCCGTCCAGAACGTCTCGGCGATTATCAAGAAGTTCTCCGACGTGGACCTCTCGGAGAAGGACATCCACATCCAGTTCGTCCAGGCCGGCGAAGGCGGCGTCGACGGCGACTCCGCCTCGATCACGGTGGCGACGGCCGTCATCAGCGCCCTGGAAGACATTCCGGTCGATCAGTCGATCGCGATGACCGGCTCACTGTCGGTTCGGGGCGACGTGCTCCCCGTCGGCGGCGTCACCCACAAGATCGAAGCCGCCGCGAAGGCCGGCTGTAGCAAGGTCATCATCCCCGCCGCGAACGAGCAGGACGTGATGATCGAAGACGAGTACAAGGAGATGATCGAGATCATCCCGTGTTCGAACATCAGCGAAGTGTTAGACGTCGCGCTGATGGGCGAACCCAAGAAGGACTCGCTGGTCGACCGCCTCAAGTCGATCACTGGCTCCGCCTTCGACGGTAGTCAGAGCGGCGTCGGCTCCGCCAGCGGCTCGAACCCGAGTCCGCAATAGATGGCCGACTGGGCGACGTTCGTCGGCATTACGGGCGTCGTCCTCGCGCTGTTGCTGGTTTTATCGCATCTAACCCAATCCGCGTTCGACGACGGCTCCGAACCGGATCGTGCCCGTGACTCGAGCGAGGGGGCCGACCCGAGCGTCACCGCCGAGCCGAACGCCGAACTCGACTCGTCGACGCACACCGACCCAACAGACCCCCGTTCGAGCATCGGGATCGACGACTCGGTTGCGACCGGTCGTGACGGAACGCTCGAGCGCAATTCGAATCCGTCACTTGACCCTGAGACCGACGAGCGAGCCGATACCGTCACGGCCGATTCAGAGCACCGTTCCCGTCCCGAGACCGAACGTCCCGCGGATCGATCGGACGAGATCGACCCGCGATCGCTGTCGACCGGGGAACTCCTGGCGAACGTCGCCCTCTCGCAGGGGCTGTTCGCCCTCGTTCTGCTCGGAGCCGCGATCTACACGGGGATCCCGGCCGACGCGCTGGGGATCGAGTTCACGACCGGCTACCTCGAGCAGGGGCTGCTGCTGGGAACGGCGTTCGGCCTACTGCTGTACGTCGCAAACGAGATCGGTGCCGCGGCGGCGACGCGGTTCGGCTTCGACCACGACGAGGAGCTTCGGGAACTGCTCGCGCCGGATTCGGCGCGAGGCTGGTCCGCTCTCCTGCTGGTCGTGCTTCCCATCATCGCCGTCTTCGAGGAACTGCTCTTTCGCGCGGCGCTGATCGGCGTCGTCGCGGCCGGCTTCAGCATCTCGCCGTGGCTGCTCGCCGTCGTCTCCTCGATCGCGTTCGCCGTCGGCCACGGCATGCAGGGCTCGGTCGGCGTCGTCGTCACGGGCCTGCTCGGATTCGTCCTCGCGGCGATCTTCATCCTCACCGGCAGCTTCCTCGCGGTCGTCGTCGCGCACTACCTGGTCAACGCCCTCGAGTTCGTCGTCCACGAGGGGCTGGGCTTCGAGTGGGCCCGAACCCTCGAAAGCTAAGAGTCGTGACCTGCTGGGTGTGGGTATGAACGGGCTCGACGACGTTCCGGACACGGTCTATCGGGCGATCTTCTCCGGGATCGTCCTCTACTTCGCACTGCTGTTGTACGCACAGGCGACGGGCGACTCCCTGGCGGCGTTCGCCTCGGAGTTCGTTTTCGGCGTGATCGCTATCGGCGTGGGGACGATTCTGTACCTGCAGGCCGAGACGGGTCGCGGCTCGTGGGTGATCCCTGCCGCGGCCGTCTGTCTCGTCCTCGGCGGGATGTTTCAGTTCGCGTTCCTGTTTACCCGCATCCCGGTGCTCGATCAGGTGTCGTCGATCGTCGTCTTCGTCGGGATCGGGCTCTACATCTACGCGGTCTGGTACACCGATTAACGCGTGGCTACGAAGTGACGGTACATCGACGTAGCCCCGGAGTAACACGCGTTCGCCTGTGTTCGGCGATGTAACACGATCGCTGCCGATTACTCGAATACTGTGTGTCCAACTGTCCTCGAATCGAGACTACAGCCCCTCGAGCGACCGCAACTTCTGTTCGACGGCCGGCGGCGCTGCGCTCGGGCCGTCGCGCACGCGGTGGTCGGGAATCAACAGTGGTGTCGGGTTCTCGTCCAGCGCGGTCCGGACGAGGATGAGGTCGTCCTCGTCCTCCGGGTCGAGTTCGGGAGTCATCCGCGCGAGGGCGTCGACGCTGACCTGCTCGCCGTAGGGGATTCCGCGGACCTGCTCTAAGACGGCGCGCTGGTCTGTCGGCACGGTCAGTGCCACCTGGAGTTCGTCGAAGTGGACCTCCTCTAACCCGTCGAGGTACTCGAAGATTTGCTCGAGGATGGGGTGGTCGTCCTGGGCCTCCTCGTCCGGCAGGTCGGGAAACGAGACGCTCAGGACGCGGCCGCTCGCGGCCCCGAGCTGGACGTATCGATCGAGATACGACGATTCTCGCGCGTAGATTCCGGCGTCCGTGACGTCCTCCATAATCCTGCGTAGGTGATAGGGCCTTGAATAATCGCCGGTCGCCGTTTTCGAACGCGTCGGTCGGTCGCGGAAACGCCAAACGGTCGGCCGACCACCGAGTACCGTCGATTGCGATGGAACACGTGAGCCCTGTCGACGCTGGCACCGATGCAGGCCACATCCTCCCCAACCGCCTGCGGTCCTCGCTCCGTCCGTCGCTGCGGTCCTCGTCCCTCGCGCACCGTCGGCGACGGACCCTCGCTCAGTTTTCGAGGTGCTCGCGCGGCTCGCACCTCGCAACGCTCGGCTCCGTCGACAGCGCACGCCACCGCACGTCGACGGTCAGCAGGGCGAAACCCGGTGGTTTCGGGTCCGCCTCCCAACCCGATGGCGCAAAGCTTTTGTACATATGAGTACGTCGATGTACAACAATGAACTCTCGAACAGAGCTCGCGCCCGCGGTGGCGTCAATCCTCGAGGCCGCCCGGGAGCGGCCGGGGGGCGACGGCGTCGTGGACGTCGACGCGCGGTCGTTGTCCGACGCGCTCGCGCGTGCGGAGGCCGACGGTCGCGTCCCGGTGATCGCGGAGGTAAAGCCCACGAGCCCGACCGCCGACGGGACGCGAGACGACGACCCCGTCGAACTTGCTGAAGCGATGGTCGAGGGCGGCGCGGCGGCGATCTCGGTGCTCACCGAGCCGAGTCACTTCGGCGGCTCCCCCGAGTCGCTGACTCGCATTCGCGAGGCCGTCGACGTTCCCGTCCTCCGGAAGGATTTCGTACTCGAGGAGGCACAGCTGGACGTCGTCGAAGCCGATCTGCTCCTGTTGATCGTCCGGTTCGTGGACGATCTGGAGGGACTCGTCGCAGCCGCGCGCGAGCGCGGCTTCCAGCCGCTGGTCGAGGTCCACGACGAGGCAGAGCTCGAGACCGCCCTCGAGGCCGGTGCCGAAATCATCGGCGTGAACAACCGAGACCTGGCGCGACTCGAGGTGGACCTCGAAACCTTCGAGTCCGTCGCCCCCGACGCCCCAGAGGAGGTAACGCTGATCGCCGAGAGCGGCGTGTCCACACCCGCCGACGTCCGGCGGATGCGGGAGGCGGGCGCCGACGCCCTCCTGATCGGCAGCGCGATCATGGACCACGGTTCGGGCGACAGCGACGTGACCGAGAACACCCGACGGTTGGTTCACGCGGAAAACGAGGCGGACGGAGCACACACATGAGCACGAACGATCACGACGAACGCACCCGAGAGCGCGACAGCCAGGCAACGTTCGGCGAGTACGGCGGCCAGTACGTCCCAGAGGCCCTGATGCCGGCGGTTCAGGAACTCGAGGACGCCTACGAACGCTACGTCCTCGAAAACGAGGACGGCTTCATGGACGAGTTCCGCGACCGAATGCGGGATTTCGGGGGTCGACCGACGCCGTTGCAGCGCGCGGAACGCCTCAGCGAGCGCTACGACCGCGAAATCTACCTCAAACGCGAGGATCTGGTCCACGGCGGCGCGCACAAGCTGAACAACGCGCTCGGACAGGTCCTGCTGGCCAAGTACATGGGCAAAGAGCGGATCATCGCCGAGACCGGCGCCGGCCAACACGGCACGGCGACCGCGATGGCGGCGGCCCACCTCGATATGCCCTGTGAGATCTACATGGGTCGCACCGATATCAACCGCCAGCGACCGAACGTGTACCGGATGCGGATGAACGGCGCCGAGGTGAATCCGGTCACGGCCGGCAGCGGGACCCTGAAAGAGGCGATCAACGAGACGATGCGCGACTGGGCGACGACCGTCGAGCGCACCCACTACGTCATCGGGAGCGTCGTCGGCCCGCACCCGTTCCCGAAACTCGTTCGGGACTTTCAGTCCGTCATCAGCCAGGAGGCCCGGAAACAGATTCAGGAGAAGGCGGGCCGACTCCCCGACAGCGTCGTCGCCTGCGCGGGCGGCGGCTCGAACACGATGGGGACGTTTCACGAGTTCGTACCGGATGAGGACGTCGACCTGTACGCCGTCGAGGCCGGCGGCTCGAGCCTCGAGATCGACGAGGAAAACGCGCTGGCGCCGAACTCGGCGACGCTCTCGACGGGCACCGACGGCGTGCTCCACGGCGCGATGACGAAACTCCTCCAGAGCGCAGACGGCCAGATCATGGAATCCCACAGCGTGAGCGCCGGGCTGGACTACGCCGGCGTCGGTCCCGAACTCTCGTATCTCGTCGACACCGGACGCGTCACCCCCGCGAGCGTCGACGACGAGGCCGCGCTCAACGGCTTTCATCGCCTGTCGCGACTCGAGGGGATCATCCCCGCGCTCGAGTCGAGTCACGCGCTGGGATACCTCGAAGAGAACTACGAGGATCTCGGAGAGGTCGTCGTCGTCAACGTCTCCGGACGCGGCGACAAGGATCTCGAGACGGTGCTCGAGGAGACCGAGAAGCGCGATCTCGAGGCCGCCCCCGAGGTGGAGGTGTTCGATAGATGACGAGCGAGGATCGACGACCGGCGGGAGGAGAGCCTCGGGAAACGCGAACGGGGAGCGACGGTGGAAAGCGACCCGTGAGCGCCGACTACGACAGTGACGTCGAGGCCGCCATCCGCAAGAATCATCCCGCACTCATCACCTATCTCGCCGTCGGTGACCCGTCCATCGAGGAGACGAAGGCGTACGTCGAAGCCCTCGACCGCGGCGGCTCGGACCTGATAGAGCTCGGCCTGCCGTTCTCGGAGCCGATCGCCGAGGGACCGACGATTCAGGCGTCGATCAACCGGGCACTCGAGGCCGGGACCACCTCCGAAGCGTTCTTCGAGTTGGTCGAGGACCTCGAGACGGATGCGACGCTGCTGGTGATGACGTACTACAACAAGATCTTACAATACGGTGATGAACCCGATGTGGGGCCGTTCGTGAAACGCGCGGCCAAAGTCGGTCTGTCGGGGATTATCGTCCCCGATCTCCCCGCCGAGGAGGCCGACCCGCTGCGCGAGGCCTGCGACGAACACGGTCTCGATCTGATCTTCATCATCGCGCCGACGACCGAGGGCGAGCGCCTCGAGACGATCATGTCGCAGGTCTCCGGCTTCGCCTACGTCCAGGCCCGACTCGGGACGACCGGCGCCCGCGGCGACGTCTCGTCGGCGACCCACGACAGCCTCGCGCGCCTGTCCGACTACGAGGTCCCCAAAGCGGTCGGGTTCGGCGTCAGCGAAGGCGACCACGCAGCCGAGATCGTCGAAGCCGGCGCCGACGGCGTCATCGTCGGCAGCGCGCTCGTCGACATCGTGGCGGAAAGCGACGATCCCGCGGCCGCCCTCGAGGCCAAAGCCGAGGAACTCAAACGCGGCGCCGTTCGCGGGTCGGAGACCGTCACGAACGATACGGAAGATGCACCGGAACCAGAACAGCCATAACTGCAAGCTTGCTACACTCCCGCAATGACTACCACTGGCATCGACGCACGACTCGACAGAATCGGTACAAACGACTCGTACGTGATCATTCCGATGGATCACGGCATCACGATGGGGGCCGTTCAAGGGCTGAAAGACATCGAATCGACGATCGACGGTGTCACCAGCGGCGGTGCGGACGCGGTCCTCACGCAGAAAGGAATCGCCCCTCGCGTCCACGAACACAAGAACGGGAAGGGGTACATCGTCCACCTCAACGGCTCGACGACCATCGGCCCCGACGAGAACGATAAGCGGATGACTGGCACGGTCGAAGAGGCCGTCCGCGTCGGCGCCGACGCCGTCTCCTTCCATATCAACGTCGGCTCGGATCACGAACCCGAGCAGCTCTCTCACCTCTCCGAGGTCACGGCGAACGCCGAGCGACTCGGCATGCCGGTGCTCGCGATGGCCTACGCCCGCGGCCCGAGCGTCGACTCCGAGGATCCCGAAGCGCTCGGCCACGCCGTCCGTCTCGCGGAGGAGCTCGGCGCCGATATCGTCAAGACGGGCTACAGCGGCGACGCCGAGAGCTTTCAGCACGTCGTCGAATCGACGCGGCTGCCGGTCGTCATCGCCGGCGGCTCGAAAGGAACCGACCGCGAGACCGTGGAGATGGTCCGCGGCGTGATGGACGCCGGTGGATCCGGCGTCTCGATGGGGCGATCGATCTTCCAGCACGAGAACCCGGAGGCTATCACGACGGCCGTCGCCGGCGTCGTCCACCACGACCTCTCGACCGACGACGCGCTCGCGAAGGCCGGACTCGCGCTCGAGGCCTGAGCACCGCGGCTCTTACTCTCTGCGGCCAACCGCTACCGATGAAACGAGCCGCTCGGTAGCGGTTCGCAACCGGCCTGTGCGTGACCACCAATTATTACGGCCACTCGCCTATCCGACAGTCGTGACGCCAGCGTCGTTTCGGACCCACCGGCTCGAGGAAACCGACACCGGCCACTACACCGAACTGCTGTACGACGACGGTGATACCGACGAGATACTCGTCTGTGCCGCCCACGGCGGACACGTCGAACCCGGCACCGCCGAACAGGCGCTCGACCTGGCGGCTCGACTCCCTCGAGCCAGCTGCTGGGCCTGTCTGGGCTACGACGAGCAGCGAAGCCCGTTCGAGCTGTGGCATCCGCCCTCGAGTGCGTTCTCGCCCGACGACTACCCCCTGCTTGGCGAAATCGCCGACCGAGGCTTCGAGACGGTCGTCAGTTTCCACGGGCTCGGCGACGACCGAGTGCTCGTCGGCGGCGGGATCGACACCGATACGAAACGATACGTCAGCGATCGACTCGCGGACGCGGTAACGCCGCCGGTCGAACCGGTCTCGACGGGACCGTACGCCGGCGTCAGCCCGGACAACTTCGTCAACTGGCTCGCTCGAGACGGCGGCGGGCTCCAACTCGAGCAGAGCCGCACCGTCCGCATCGACGAGCGCGAGGCCGTCAATTCCGTGCTCGAGCGACTCCTCGCCGAGGACGTGCTCTGAGCGGACTGGACGACCGACCGGTCTAGCCGAGTTTGAATCCGCCAGATCCGAGCGGGCCGCTCAGTCGACGAACTCGTCGCTGGTCCCGATCTCGAGCGGGTCAGTTGCGACGAGTTCGTCGACCACCGCACCGCCGACGTGCGCGGCGTTCTCGATTCCCAGCGCGAGACTGGCGGGGTTGCCGTCGAAGCTCTCTGCCACCGACTGGCCGGGTGCCGCCCGATCGTAGTTCGAGACGGCGCGGACGCTCAGATACCGCTTGCGCAGTCCGAACCGTTCGAGGGCCGTTGCCGTCGCAGCGTCTTCCATCTGGGTCGTCACGTAGGGTGCGACGCCGTACTGCTCGCAGAGCCACTTTACCTCCCGCACGTAGCGAGGACCATGCCAGAACTCGTCGCCGCAGACGGTCGCCCCCCGTTCGATCGTCGGTCCCGAATCGGGGGCGTTCGGATACGATCGTTGGTAGTCCCGAGCGTCGGCGTCCTCGCGCAGGTCGACGTCTCGAGCGGCCTCGAGCGCGCAGTCGACGACGACCTCCTCGAGCCGGTGGACGTAGTCCCGCGGTCGGTACGCGAAGAGATCGATGGGGCGCTCATCGATGGGGTGCTCCTCGGTGGGCGCTTTCGACACGGAGTTCGTCCCAGCGGCGTCGGATCGGTGATCCCACCGGTGCTTTCGGTCCCAGTCGACGACGGCGTCCGCGATCGCGACCGAACCGAGCGCCGTCGTCTCCGGCGACGAGCCGGCGATACCGCAGGAGACGATGTACGTCGACTCGAGGTTCACACCCGGACTCGCCAGGATGGCGGTGACGGTCGTCGCCGCGTCGCTCTTGCCGATGCCGGTGGTCGTGACGGCGGTTCCGGCGTCGGTCACGTAGACCGGGGTCTCCGCACCCGGTATCTCGAGGGCGTCGACGAGGTCGTCACGCTCGAGCCACGGTCGGCGTTCGTCGAGCGGGTCCTCGAACGCGGCGGTGAGGACCAGCGCATCGGGGCTAATCGGATCGTCCGGATCGGGAGCTCGAGGCTTGGGGAGCGAGCTGTCCATCGGGATCAGCTCTCACCCTCACAGAGGCAGTCCTGAGTTCGAGTCAGTTGAACGACTTCCGCGTGGAGCGTCTCCGCGAGCCGGTAGATCGTTTCAGCTCTGTACTCCCCGGCGATACCAGTTCGGTAATACGATTCGGATCGGTTCTCGAGCCAGAGTCGCTCGAGTCGATCGGCGATCTCGTCCGAAAAGAGTCCAGCCTGTACGCCTAACTCGTACACCTCCGTATGCCGTTGAGCGGCCACGTCGTACCCCTTTTGTTCGACGTAAAACTGGATCGAACGCTCGATAGCGACGAACGAACTCTCGATGATGACCGTGAAGTGACCGTTGCGTGCGAGCAAGAACCCTGCTGCGTCGAGAAGGCGACACGCTTTCCGTAACTGGAGGACTGCTGGATCCGTAACGTACTCCAACCCGAACTCCGGATTCTCTGGCGTCCGTTGGAATGCGTCTTCCGCGTTTCCGAGTGCCGCCTCGAGGTCGTTCGACGTCATTCGGAATCGCCTCCGAACACGTCGCCTTTCACTTGTCTGAGTGTCTCCGTCTCGTAGAGAGTAATCCCTTCCTGGAAGATTAGCTGAAGGTCTCTTCCCCGTCTACGGCTGCTTTCATCCGACTCGACGAAGATTTCGAACTCGTAGCGTTGTCCGTCGAACGGCTCCGCCTCGAGATCGCGTTTGATATCCGACACGGTTCGTCGCATCTGTACTAATTCGTCGTCGGTGTCAACGAGAACGAACAGATCGATGTCGCTTATCCGATCCGCCTCTCCACGTGCCACACTGCCAAAACAGACGATTCCAGCAAGTGTCGATAGTTCTGTTTCGACTCGTTCGACGAACGACCGAAGCGGGGTCCGAAACTCGGCCTGTGGGATCGACAGAAACGGATCGTCCGTGCTGTACAGTCGCTGTTCGTTGATCCGGTAGAGGGTTCGTTTCCCAACATCCCGACGATCGATCAATTCCAACTGTCCGAGCAGCGTCAGCGCTTTCGAGACGCTCGGGCCGCCGAATTCAGTCAGTTCCTGCAGCTCCCGATTCGAAAACTCGGTAGACGGGTTCTGGGCCGTGATTTCGAGGATATCGTCCATCGCCTCGTACCGGAAGACCTGCTCTGCCGGAAGCGGTAATCGAATATCGACGCGCATCGTTACATGTGATGTAATGTGTTACATGACACATAACGGTTTCCCCGGGTTCCGTGCGCGGATCGACCGGAACACCTTCTAAATCCGCCTTCGTTCTCCGACTGTGACCGACGAGGACCTCACGATCGACGACGAGATCGTCGCTCGAGCCCGGATTCACGCCCGTGAGGTGCTTCGCGACCACGACCTCGAGATCGACCGTTCGTCCCTCGAGTGGGAGGTCACCACGCGCGCCCGTCGCCGCGCGGGGGCCTGCCGGTGGAATGCGAGCCGCGAGGTCGCGACGATCGTCCTCACGCGTCAGGCGTACGAACGCTACGAGTGGGAGACGTTCGCGGGCGTCGTCAGACACGAACTCGTCCACGCCTGGGAGTTCCAGCGCTACGGCGAGTCGGGCCACGGCTCGCGGTTTCGCGAGCAGGCGGCGCGACTCGAGGCGCCCAGACACTGCGAGACGTTTTCGGACCCGCGGTACGTCCTCCGCTGTCTCTCGGACGACTGCGATTGGTCGGCGAGACGCCATCAGGCCTCGAAACCGGTGAAATCGCCCGACCAGTATCGCTGTGGGACCTGCGGCAGCGACATCGAGGTCGAACACGCCGACAGCGGACGAACGTGGACGTCCGCGAGCGGGTTCGGCGGGACGAAGGCGGCGCTCGGGGACGATTGGTGAGCAACGAGGTACGACCAGCGGGAGTACCTCGAAATGGCGAACGGTGAACGAAGTGAACCGTGAGCAACGAGGTTTGAGCGAAGCGAGAACCTCGAAAAGCGAGCGGGGAGCGGAACGAGGTCTGAGCGGAGTGAAGACCTCGATGCGAACGGAGAGCGAGAGCGATCCGTGAGCGAAGCGACCCGCGAGCAGCGAGATTCGAACGGAGGGAGAATCTCGAAATGGAGAACGGTGAACGAAGTGAACCGTGAGCAGCGAGATTCGAGCGAAGCGAAAATTTCGGAACGGCGAGTCGCCCGCGGAACACTTATTCGAGTGCCCCTGTCTGTTTCAGCTATGGGAATACTCGAGTTGATGCTGGGCCAGTCGGGACCCGGCGAACAGGGAGTCGAGGGACGGTCGTACAAACTGCCGAAAGAGACCCACGACTTCGTCTACCCCGTCGCCGTGCGCCCGCGGGAACTCGAGGCCTTCGTCGAACTCCTCGAGACAGAGGGCGACGCGCCGTCGCTCGAGGACAACACCGACGAACTGCAGGACGTCTTCGACGACGTGCTCGGCGACGTCGAGATCGACGCCTCGGAACTGGCAGAACGACAGCGCAAGCCGCGACTCGAGACCGAAGCGATCGTCGACCACTGGCGCGGTCAGGTCACCGAGGATATCGGCGTCGTCTACGCCCGCCTGGACAGCTATCCGACGCTCCTGTCGTTCGTCAAGCGCTGCAAACAGCGCGACGAGCAAGCCGACGACCCGTTCGAACTCCCCGAGAGCTTCAGCGACGGAGCCGCGTTACTGGGGCGACTCGAGACCGCGACGAACGATCAGTATCGTGCGGTCGTCCACACGGATCTGCTCCCGCCCGAGAAGTAAGGTGACGGTCGCGGACTCGTGGTGGATTTTCGACCGATACATCCTACCGAGTGGCTATACTCCGGGTCGTCTGCCATCGGTACACGGCGTAACCCGTTGCTACCAGCAGCGTTCCGACGAATCCGAGGAGCCACGCGAGCGCACCGTAGCCGACGAAAACGTTCTCGTACGGTCCGAGAACGTCCTGTGGCGGTTCGATCGCCCACGGACCGAAGTGGACGACGGTGACGACGAGACAGAGCGTGCCCAGCAGGACGGCCCAGTACCCCGCCCCGACCCGCTCGGTGAGCGTCAGATAGAGCCCGACCGCGATGAGCGGGTAGACCGCGAGGGTGTAGGTGAACACGGTGACCTCGGGGATCAGCGGCCAGCCGACGTGATTTCCTCGAACGACGTGATCGACGTGGTGTCCGATTCCGAAGACTGTTGCGAGAGCGATCAGTGCGTAGAGCTGCGTATCGACGCTGGCCGGGCCTGACTGTTCGTTCTCGTAACGAGGGTGCGTGTTACTGGCGGTCTCGAACATAGCGAAAATCACTCGATCGGGATGTGAGTATATTGCCCCAACATGTTAGTCGCAACTGTGTCACCCCGAAACGGTCGACTCCGATCCGAGATCGGACGCTACCGACCACGTATCCCTTTCCGCTCCGGGCCGGTCAGAAACCACTTGATAAGCGCCGCTTCACCCCGTCGGAGCGTCGTGCTCGCCGTCGCCTTGTCGATCCCGAGCGTTTCGGCGAGTTCCGCGAGCGTACACTCCCGCGGGACTTCGAAGTAGCCTTCCCGAACTGCAGCCTCGAGGAGCTCTCGCTGGCGGTCGGTCAGTAACGTGCCCGAGTCAGTCGTGCTGACTACTGATTGCAGTTCGAACGCGACGGCCGATTCTTCGAGCGTCGTCCGCAACTGCTCGAGCTCCTCGCGCGTTCCGGTGAGGTCGAACTCGAACCAGCCGTTCCGGGCGACGACCGGGAACTCGACGGGCAACGACGACAGCTCGACGAACTCGTAGAGATCCGTGTCGGTCGTCTCGTACTTGGTGAGGGCGCGTCCGTCGGCCGACTCTAACAGCTCGAACTGCGTGATCGCGGGGTGGGTGCGCAGCGCGTCGACGTGCGCATCCGGCTCGTCAGCGTGTATCTCCCCGAGTTCGATAGCGGTCTCGCCCGCGCTGTAGCCCGCGAGGAGTGAAAACGTCGCGTCGGGAAACGTCTGTGAGACGTCCGTCAGCCACAGGCCTTCGGGGAGACGGATCAGTAACTGCGCACGGATCATGGCACGAAGGGAGCGACGTTCGAGCATCCGTCGGCAGCGAGTCTGTTGCGGTCGTCGCCGAACGAAGTTCGGCCGATCGAGTGTGGTACCAACATGTTGGGGTCATCGACAAGCTCTCTCGCCACCACTATGAGCGTAATGCAAGCGCAGGATCACAGCAGCGACGGGGTGACCGAACGACGAGTGACCGCCGAACGGGAGGACGCGTTCGTCGTGTTCCACATCGGAATGCGGATCAACGCACTCTGGAAGATCCACCGCTGGCTCCCGATGCTTCTCGTCGCGCCGCGGATGGTCCGCGAACTGGTCGCCGATCCGGGGTCGGGGCTGCTCGGCAGCCGAACGGTGATCGGACCCGGCATCCGCAATATCGGGTTCGTCCAGTACTGGGAGTCGTTCGGCGCGCTCGAAGCGTACGCCCGCGACGGCGACCGGTTACATCGCCCGGCGTGGCAGGCGTACTACGGGGATGGGACCGGAACGGACGCTTCGGTCGGCATCTGGCACGAAACCTATCTCGTCGATGCGGACGAATACGAAACCGTCTACAACCACATGCCGGCACACGGACTCGCGGCGTGTGACGGGACGGAGATCGTCTCTGCAACGGAGCGACGGACGACGGCTGCTGGCCGGTTGGGCCGGCCGGGCGAGACGGACACTCCTGCGGACGCGAGCGAATCGTCCCGATCAGGCGATTAGTAGAGAATCGTGTCGAAGGCCTCGAGCGACGACAGTTCGTACGTCGGTTCGTGCTCGACGCCGTCGCGGTCGTCGCGGCCGAGGTCGATCCAGGCCGAATCGATCCCCATCGCGTTCGCACCCGCGATGTCGGCGTGCAGGGAGTCACCGACGTGAATCGCGGCGTCGGGCGAGACCTCGAGTTCACCCAGCGCGTACTCGAAGGGGGCCGCGTTCGGTTTCGGGTGGATCCCCGCGCTCGGTTCGGTGAAGACGCGGACGTCGAAGGCGTCAGCGATGTCGAGCGCCTCGAGCTTCTGCGTCTGTGTCGGTCGACCACCGTTGGTGATCAGGCCGACGGGGCCACACTCGCGGGCCCGCTCGAGCGCCGTCTCCGCGCCGGGGCGAAATCGGACGGCGGTCGGATCCTGTAGCTCGAGATACTGCGCGGCGAGCGCGGGAGCAACCTCGGTATCGAGATCGGTTTCGGCGCGGTCGACGACCGCGCCGAACAGGTTCTCGTAGAACTCGCGATCCGTCTCGGCCGTCGGCAGCGACGGCACGGCCGCTCGCAGGTCCGCGGGCGTACAGAACGGCTCGCAGCCGACTCGGTCGAACGCGGATTCGAGCAGCGTCGCGGCGTCCTGCGTGGGTTCACAGAGCGTCTGATCGAGATCGAAACAGATCGCGTCGTACGCAGCCATATTCCACAGAGAGGACGGCGAGCGTTCTCAACGTTTCGGGGTGTGTGCGGTCGAGCCACAGCGTTGCCGCCGGGCTCACAAACGCACCTTCGGTGACGCGTCTCGGAGCCGATCGCAGGAACGGCCGACCGCCGACCGATCCGCAGCCGTTATTTTCGCGGCGGTTCCTGTCAACGTATGAACGTCGTCAAGCGTGTTCACATCGTGCCCCTCGGCTACGAGTACGACCGAATCGTCGAGCCGATCCGGGCGCAACGGGCCGACCTCGTCTACCTGCTCGCGGACGACCGAACCGACGGTGACGGGGACTCCGCCGACAGCGACACGGTCGCCGACGGTGGTGACACTGCCGCAAACGGCACCGCAGTCACGGCCGACTACCACGACGACCTCCGGACCGAACTCGAGTCGACCGTCCCCGAGGTCGAGACGCGACGCTGCGATCTGGGCGACGTCTACGCCGTTCTCGGCGAAGTGACGACGATCGCCGCGGAACACGCGGAGGACACCGTCTCGGTCAACGTCTCCGGCGCCGGGACGATCCCCGCGATCGGCGCGACTATGGCCTGCATGGACGTCTCGACGGACGCACACGCCTACTACGTCCAGCCCTCGGACTACGCCCACGAGGGCGAACGCGAGCCGATCTCGACCGGCGTCGCGGAGACCGAACGCCTCCCGACGTATCCGATCGACTCGCCGACGCCGGACCAGGTCGCGATTATGGGCTTTCTCGCCGATCCCGACGCGTGGGACGGGTACCACGAGGAACGGACCAGCCCGCCGAAGAAGAAAGACCTGATCGAGTACGCCCGAGATCGGAATCTCTCGTTCATGGCCGATCGTCGACCGCCGGCGGAACGCGGCGGCGAGGACAAGGGTGCCTTCCGCGTGCTCGATACGCACGTGCTGGACCCGCTCGAGGCCGACGGCTACGTGACGATCGAGTCCGTCGGTCGCCGCCGCGTGGTCGAACTCACCGAACAGGGAGCCAACGCCTACCGCGCGTTCAAGCACAAACTCGCCGACGCCGACTGAGTCGGGAATCGATCGGAACGGGAGAGTCACAGCCGAAGATGACGATGGGTGTGGATCGAACGGCAGTGCGGATTTGGAGGGCCGGATCGTCAGCGGGGGATGGAGACGAGTGGAGGACCGAACCGTCAGCGGGAGACGGAAACGAGTAGTCGACCGATGGCACCGGAACCGGCAGCGTGGAGGGCCGCCGTCAGCGGGGAATCAGTGCCTGGCAAGTCCTACTCGTCGCCCTCGACGCCCGCGTCGAGGAGCGTTCCCAGCCGGGCGAACTCGAGGTCGGCCTCGAGCCGCTCGGCGTGGGCCCGAAGCGCGGTTTCGTCGAGTCCTCCCGCGTCGTCGTCGCGACCGGAACCGGTCGCTCGAGCGAGCAGGAAGGGAGCCGCGTCGGCGAGCGACGAGCCGGGAAGCTCGGGGCCGACGACACTCCCGCGTTCGGCCGCGGCGAGGAGTTCGTGGACGACGATTAGTCGCCGTCGCAGCGATCGAATCTCCTCGGGAGCCGCCGGCGAACCCACCCGGTCCGCCAGCAACTCGTCGGCCGCGATCACGCAGTCCGGATCGACCTCGAACGCCGTCTCGAGACGCTCGCGATCGAGCGCTCGAGCGTCGGTCCGACGGCAGCCGAGTCGAACGGCACCCAGGACGGCTGCCGTTCGGCCGTACCGTCGCGACGCGAGGTCGCCCGCGTGGTCGAACGCCGCACGAGCGACGGGGGTAACCGCGTCGACCTCGAGTCGACGGGTCGCCTGGTCTACCGTCAGTCCGTCGCGTGCAGGGGAGTGTCGCTGACCCATATCTGAACAGTCACGCGAGAGTACATTATTCACTTCTAAGAGAGTGTTATAACAGTCAATACTACCACTACCTTCGTTACTAACAATACTATCTAACTATACGAGATTGGGCACAGACGAACACTCGCTGGCCCTCGAATCGCCCGCCACGGCTGACGGCACTGGTTCGGGAGAACAGCGCTCGAGGCAAGTGATTTCGACTCGACCATCGCACCGGGGACCGACTGCGTGTGTCGATTCCGTCTGCGGCATTCGCCACGTTCAAGCCGGTGCCCTCCGACGGTCGATTTATGACGCGATCTGTCTGGGTAAAAGCCGACGACACGGTTGGCGACTGGGACGCCCGCCGTAGCCGGATCACTGCCGCACTCGAGTCGGGTGCGGACTGGGTACTGGTCGACGAGGACGACGTCGCTCGCGTGCGCGAACTCGGCGACATCAACGTCGCGGCGTTCCGAACCGACGGCGACGTGACGCTGGTCGACGACATCGACGACGCGGAAGCCGACAGCGAGGAGACCGAACCGACCGCAGAACCCGACGCCGTCGTCGTCGGGAAGGAAGGCGAAGGTGACGCGACGATCGACCTTCCCGAGGACTTCTCCGGCTCGGCGGACCTCTCGACGCTTCGCCGACGCGACGGCGATCTCGAGCGCGGCGCGTACGTCCGCATTCTGGGCCAGGAGTACGAACAGTTCGCCGAAGCCGCCGCCGACGAGGCCGACTACACCATCGTCGTCGGCGAGGACTGGACGATCATCCCCCTCGAGAACTTGATCGCCCGCATCGGCGAGGAGACCGACCTCGTCGCGGGCGTCACCAGCGCCGAGGAGGCCAAGACGGCGTTCGAGACGCTCGAGATCGGCGCCGACTCGGTCCTGCTGGATTCGGACGATCCGGACCAGATCCGCGAGACCGTCGAGGTCCGCGACGAGGCCGAACGCGAGTCGCTCGACCTTCAGTACGCCGACGTGCTCGACGTCGAACAGATCGGCAGCGCCGACCGGGTCTGCGTCGATACGGGCAGCCTGCTGGAACACGACGAGGGGATGCTCGTCGGCTCGATGGCCCGCGGGCTCGTCTTCGTCCACGCCGAGACCGCCGAATCACCCTACGTCGCCTCCCGACCGTTCCGGGTCAACGCGGGGGCCGTCCACGCCTACGTGCGCACGCCCGACGGCGGCACGAAGTATCTCTCGGAGCTCCAGAGCGGCGACGAAGTGCAGATCGTCGACACCGCCGGCAACACCCGCGAGGCCATCGTTGGCCGCGTCAAAATCGAGAAGCGGCCGATGTTCCGCGTCGCCCTCGAGACCGAGGACGGCGACCACATCGAGACCCTCCTGCAGAACGCGGAGACGATCAAGGTCCCGACGCGCGACGGCCGGAAAGCCGTGACCGATCTCGAGAGCGGCGACGAACTGCTGCTCTACTACGAGGACACGGCGCGACACTTCGGCGAGGCCGTCGAAGAGAGCATCATCGAGAAATAACGGTACTGGACGTTAGTAGCAGGGTCGATTACGCCAATCGACAGAGAACGCAATTCTGACGCGCGAAACGAGTTCGGTTACGGACGGGGCGACGTCTCCTGCTCGGAATCCTCGACGTCGGCAGGCAGTTCGCCGTCTTCCGGCTCGACCGGCTCGAGGCGGGTCGTACACCAGTGACAGAACGTGAGGTCCTGATCGAGTTCCTTCCCGCACTGCGGGCAGGAGGGGCCGTCGCTCGACTCGGAGCCGTTCGGCGGGAAGCCGACCGCTCTGAAGGTGGCGTCGATGGCCGCGAAGAGGGCGATAAACATGATGAAGAACTGCGCCATCGTATCGGTCTGTGTGTTTGCGATGTCCATTCCTTCCGAAAACGACGCAGCGTCGACCATCTGATCGATCGGGAAGAAAAACCAGATCGCCGAGAAGTAGAGCCCGGCGAACACCAGCGCACGGAGCCAGTCCCGAATCAAGGCGTGGCCTGCACCGGGGAGGAAGATCGAGAGGCCGCCGGCGAACAGCGCGCGAAGCCATGTCATCGTACGTGGTGCTAGGGGACCCCGCCCCTTAACATTCCGATTTTCTCCGCGGTGTGACTGATCGGCTACGACGACAGTTCCGAAACGAGGATAGATAGCGTCTCGAGGTCGTACTGCCCCGGTGCAGTTGCCTCCGCCGGATCCACGGGCGCGTAGCCGATTTTCGAGCCGTACACAGGCGCGACCGCACGCGTATGGCTCCCCACGTCACCCATCGCCATCGTCGCCACGGTATCCCCGTGCGCCGTCACCTGTTCCGTCGCTGCGAGCAACGCGAGCGCGTCCTTTTTCGACTCCGCAGTGACGGCCATCTTCGCGACGTCGGCGTGTTTGGCAGCCTCCGTCAAGGTCGAGGCAATCTCGCCGCGCGAGGGCGTTCCCTCGAAGTCGTGGGCCGAGGCAACCACCGAGACGCCCCGATCACGCGCAGTCCCCAACACGCTCTCGGCATCGCCATCGAGGATCGCCTCGAGTTCCACGTCGATCGCTTTCACGGCGTCGAATTCGGTCGCCTCCGCTAACACCTCGAGTCGCTCCTCGTCGCTACCGTCCCATTCACCGCCCTCCCAAGCCGCACGATTCGTCGCGAGAATCGGCAACTCGCCTTCGTAACTCTCGAGTGCTGCCAAGGGCTCGTCGGTCAGATCCATCCGAAACTCGATCACGTCCGCGTGCTCGCGGGCGTCGGGTTCCTCGCTCAGGTCGGCGGTCGCCGCGGCCAGCACGAACTCGTCGAAGTCGAGACTCATGACCGAACGTAGCGGCGAGAGCGAGAAAAACGGTGTCGTTTCGGCGAGTTACGCCAGTCCCAGCGTCTCCTCGGCCTCGAGGAGTTCGTGGTACCGGTTCCGGATCGTCACTTCGGAGATGTCGGCGACGTCGCTGACGGCGGCCTGCGTGGTCTTCTCGTTGGTTAACAGTGCAGCGGCGTAGACCGCGGCGGCCGCGAGGCCGACCGGCGACTTGCCGCTGTGGACGCCCTTCTCCTTCGCGTTCTGGAGGAGGCCGCGAGCGCGGTGTTCGGCCTCGTCGGAGAGGTCGAGTCCCGAGGCGAAGCGGGGAACGTAGCTCTCTGGGTCGGCCGGCTGGACCTCGAGACCCAGTTCGCGGACGACGTAGCGGTAGGTCCGTGCGATCTCGTTTTTCTCGACGCGGGAGACGTCGGCGATCTCGTCGAGGCTCCGGGGGACGCCGGCCTGACGGGCGGCGGCGTAGACACAGGAGGTCGAGACGCCCTCGATGGAGCGGCCGGGGAGCAGATCCTCGTCGAGCGCGCGACGGTAGATGACGGACGCGGTCTCGCGGACGTTCGTCGGCAGTCCGAGCGCACTCGCCATTCGGTCGATCTCGCCTAGCGCCTGTTTCAGGTTGCGCTCCTTCGAGTCACGGGTGCGAAAGCGTTCGTTCCATTTCCGGAGACGCTGCATCTTCTCGCGCTGGCGAGAGCCCAGTGAGTTGCCGTAGGCGTCCTTGTTCCGCCAGTCGATGTTCGTCGAGAGCCCCTTGTCGTGCATCGTGTTCGTCGTAGGCGCACCCACGCGGGACTTCTCGTTCTTCTCGGCGGCGTCGAACGCACGCCACTCGGGTCCGCGATCGACCGAGTCCTCCTCGACGACCAGCCCACAGTCCTCACAGACGGTTTCGCCGTGTTCGTCGTCGACGACCAACTGCCCCGTACATTCGGGGCAGGCGAGGTCGCTCTGTTCCGATTCGTTCGTCTCTTCGTTCGATTCTCGTTCGGTACGCCGTACTCTGGTGCTCGATGGTGTGTTAGTCATACGATGGCGAGTGCTGACCGGCCGAACTGACTGCAAAAGCCCGGACGGGTTCGTTACCTACCCCGTTCTGATACTCGAGGGTTAAGGGTTTCGGAATCGCGGGCCGACACCTCTCGAAAACGGATAATTCGGTCGAACTAGTATGATCGATCGGAACAGTTACGCCGAGAAGTGGGGCGGAACCGGCACTGCCAAATTCGAACCGTTCGAACGACGGATATGGACGTCGCAGTCGGGAGCACGAACCCGGTCAAGGTGGACGCGGTCGAACGGACGCTCGAGCGATATCAGCCGTCGGTGTCCGCAATAGCCGTCGACTCGGGCGTTCCCGAGCAGCCGTGGTCGGTCGAGGAAACCGTGACGGGTGCCGAAAACCGCGCTCGACGAGCGCTCGCGGCGACCGACGCCGACTACGGCGTCGGTCTCGAGGGCGGCGTCGCCCGAATCGAGGGCGTTCCCGGCCTCTCGTTGATCATGTGGGCCGCCGCGACCGACGGCGACCGACTGGAACGCGGCGGCGGTCCCACGTTTTCGCTCCCCGACGACGTCGCTCGTCGACTCGAGGACGGAGCCGAGCTGGGACCGGTGATGGACGACCGGCACGGAACCAACGGGATCGCCGAACGCGACGGTGCGGCCGGCATCCTGACGGACGGGCTGACGAACCGCTCGCAAGCACTGAGTGAAGCGGTCGCGTGTGCCGTCGGTCCGTTCGTCACCGACGACTCGTTTACTAGCCAACTGTAACGCGTCGACGGCGTTTTCAGTCGACGGGCTGTCAGTAGTCTCGGTGAGACCCGTTCGGCTGTCAGCACCGTCAAGAATTGGCGATAGTACGGAAAAGTTGATGTTCTCTTACTATAGAGGCTCCCTATAAGAGATATATTAACCGAACGTACCAACGAAAGCTTTCTGCCCCGTTATGCATCCATTACTCACTAAGAAAACCGCATGCAGGCGCGGGGTTAACCGCACGTACCAAACCCCCTAAGGGCATTCTCGGCTTTGAGTAGTGTATGAGCACTGCACTAACCGCGGACCTCACGAGTAAACAGCGCCAGATCCTCCAGTATCTCCGCAATAACGCCGGAACGAAGACGTACTTTAAATCCCGTCTCATCGGCAAAGAGCTCGGCATGACGGCCAAGGAGGTCGGCTCGAATATCACCGCCCTGCAGGACGGCAACTACGACATCGAGATCGAGAAGTGGGGCTACTCCTCGAGCACGACGTGGAAAGTCAACGCGTAACGGATCACAGCCGGCCAGTCACGCACGCTGGCCTGCACACGACGGTTCTCCGCGTGTTACGTCGGACTCCTCGTTCGTCGACCGCTTTTTGGCGGCTCGCCGTGTACCCTCGAGCGACAGATGTCGCCGCCGATACTGTTCGACATGGACGGAGTCATCCTCGAGGGTCCCGGCACCGATCCGCAGGTGTACGCCGACGCGGCCGACAGGGCCCTCGACGAGCTCGGCGCCGAGCCGACGCCGGCTCAGCGAGACGATCTCAGACGCCACGACCTCGAGAACATCGCCGATCACTGCGCCGCGCTGGAAATCGACGCCGCGGCGTTCTGGAAGCTGAAAGACGAGTACGCGTCAGAGACGAGCCACGACCTGATTCGGTCGGGCGAACGCGGGCTGTACGATGATATCGATGCGATCGCCGATCTAGCCGATCGGACCACGGTCGGGCTCGTCACGAACAACCGACACGCGACCGCCGAGTTCGTCGCCAGCTACGTCCCCATCGAGTTCGACGTCGTCCGCGGTCGTCGACCGACGTTCGAGGACTTTCGGAGAAAGAAGCCCGAACCCGACTTCATCGACGACGCGCTCTCGGAACTCGATGCCGACAACGGGTTCTACGTCGGCGACTCGCACAAAGACGTCACGGCCGGGCGAGCGGCGGGTCTCGAGCCGATCTACCTCCGTCGAACACACAACCGCGACGTCGACCGACCGGCCGACGCCGTTGCAGTCGTCGACTCGCTCGCGGCGCTCCCGTCGGTCGTCGGAACGATCTGAACGGCGTGAACGGCGTCGCGTTCGAACAGTAATACGCTCTTACCGGCGGTAGTAGCTCGTTACCCATCGTAGACGACGAACTGATCGGCGTTTCGCGCGAGCTCTCGCGCCGCCTCTCCGAAGGAGTCGGCGTGGCGGACGACCAGAATCAGGACCGTTTCGGGGCGTTCGACGGCGTAACCGTCCTCGCGCGAGAGCAAGCCGGCGTCCTCGAGTTCGCCGGCGTACTTGCTCACCGTCGGCGGCGAGACGTCGAGGGCCGTCGCGAGGTCGCCGGCCGTCGCGTCCGGCGTCGAGAGGAGTTCGATCAACATCCCGCGGGGCGTATCTCGGCGGAGATAGCCGAGCGTCTGCTTTTCGAACTCGTCGAACCGATCCGCGAGAACGAACCGCTTGTAATCGCCGTCGCGGAAGCGTTCGATCGCGTCGAGTTCCTCGAGCCGGCGCAGATGGTGTTGGGTCTCTCCCGTGCCCAGCTGGAGGTCGTCACGGATCTTCGAGAAGTGCGCACCGGGCGTGGTAGAGAGATAGCCGGCGATCGCGTCGCGGGCGTCGCTCTCGCCCGTATCGGCTGCTGCAGAATCGGAAAGGCCGGCCAGCGGTGCCGCAGCACCGAGCGCTGCGAACCGGCGCAGGGTCGCTCGTTTGTCGTCGTCGACCCCATCGGAACTCGTCATGTAATACCTACCGACCGAAACGTGGCGGGACGTAAAACAGGTTTCGCTCCGCTTTCTTCACCGAGAACGGAGTGTCTGGAATCTATGAACTCTTGCCGGAGTCGGCGTCGCCGGCGAACTCCTGATCCATCTCCTCGATGACGTCGTCGGGATCGGAGATCGTGCCGGCGTCTTTGCCCTCTTTGATCGCCTGGGCCTCCTGCTCCATCGCTTCGAGGTCCATCTCGGCTTCCTCGTCGATCTCGCCGATGATCTCGGCGATATCGTCGAGGCCGATCAGTTCGCGGGTTTCCTCGTCGAACTCGAGGCTCTCGAGGGAATCTCCGTCCTCTTTGACGTCGCTGCCCGAGAGGTGTTTGCCGTAGCGGCCGACCATCGAGGTGAGCTCCTGTGGCATGACGAACGTCGTCGACTCGCTCTGACCGATCTCGGCGAGCGTCTCCATCCCCTGATCGATGATGGCGCGTTCGCCCATCGATTCGGCGGATTTCGCGCGCAGCACGGTCGAGATCGAGTCACCCTGTGCTTCGAGGATCTGACTCTGCTTTTCACCCTGTGCCCGGATGATCTCGCTCTGTTTGTCACCCTCCGCCTTCTCGACGGCACTGCGGCGTTCACCCTGTGCCTCGAGAATCATGGCGCGGCGTTTCCGCTCCGCGGAGGTCTGTTGCTCCATCGCGCGCTGGACGTCCTTCGAGGGGTTGACCTCGCGGACCTCCACCGACTCGACGCGAATACCCCACTCGTCGGTGGGTTCGTCGAGCTCCTGACGGATGCGTGCGTTGATCTCCTGGCGTTTGTTGAGCGTGTCGTCCAGCTCCATGTCACCCAGCACGGCACGCAGGGTGGTCTGGGCGAGGTTCGACGTCGCTTTCTTGTAGTCGTCGACCTGCAGGAACGCCTTCTTGGCGTCCATGACCTTGATGTAAACGACGGCGTCGGCGGTCACGGGCGAGTTGTCACGCGTGATCGCTTCCTGTCGAGGGACGTCCAGCGTCTGCGTTCGCATGTCGAACCGATACGTGTTCGAGACGAACGGCGGGACGAAGTTGATACCGGGCTCGAGGAGTTTTCTGTACTCCCCGAAGACAGTGAGCGCACGCTTTTCGTACGCGTCGACGATCTCGATCGCACTGAGCAGTGCGGCGATAACGACGAGGAGGACGAGTGCACCGAGGAACAGCAGTGCACCGCCGGTCTGCAATGGGAGTAGTTCTACGACCATAGTTCCGTCTTACGGGGGGGACGGGAAAAACGTTCCCTTATTTCAGTAACATATCGGTCTCCGTGATCGACTCGAGCCGGGGTTCAAACGGAGTCGAACCGAGCCGCAATCGACTCGAGCCCGATCCGTCACTCTCTCAGTTCGACTTCTCCGTCTCGGTCTCCGGCTCTCCATCGGTCTCCGGCTCTCCATCGGCCTCCGACTGTGACTCCTCGGTAGAGCCGTCGGCGTCCGCCGTCGAATCCGAGGCGGCAGCACCCTCCGCGAGCGCCCGATCGATCTCGTCCTCGCCGATCGCGCCGAGCGCCTCGACCGTGAGCACGTTCCCGCCGCCGGGATCGAGGACGATCACTTCTTCGCCCTCCTCGATCGTTCCGCTCGTCGTCCGCGCGCTGTAGAAGGGCGCGAACCCGCCTTCGTCGAGTTTGACCTCGCCGTCGCGAGTCGTGACGGTTTCGGTGACGTAACCCGTCGTGCCAGCGAGCGAACTCGAGTCCGACGTCTGGGCGGTCCCCTTCCCGCCGTAGAAGTCGAACTCGTTGTAGACGTAGGCCGCGGCGAGGCCGATGGCGAGCGTCAATCCCGCCAGTATGAACGTGTTGGCGACGGGCGGAAAGATGAGTCCGATGAGCCCGGCACCGACCAGTGCGACGCCGATGACGATGAGGTGTGCACCCGGCGAGAGGGCCTCGAGCGCCATCAGGACGAGCCCCACCGAGAGGAGCGCGAGCGGCATGTTCGCGAAGAGGAGTTCGAGCATACGTCGAGCTAAGTTCTCACCCAAATTAAAGGTTGCCGAGGCAATCCGCGAATCCGCTCGACCGGAAACGGACAGCGACGGGACTCTCGTCGATTCGCGGCCGCGCTCAGAGCATAATCGACGCGAGCTGGAACATCACGAGAACCATCGCGACCGCACCGAGAACCACGAAGAGAATGTTCTCGAGCGACGGATCGCCGGGTTCGATCGGCGTCGAACTGGGCTCCGGGGCGTACGGATCGTCTTCGTCGGCGTCCGAAGCCCCGTCTGCGTCCGCGTCGTCCTCGTCGGGTCCGCCGGAGAGGTCCAATGGAACCCGGTACTCCTCTTGCGTCCGATCACGCCGTTCGGCGCGGCCGTCGCCGTTCGCGAGACCGTCGTCCTCGAGTCGGTCGTCACCGCCCGTAGACGCGGTGATATCCTGGTCGGCCGTGGACCACGCCGATTCCGTCTCCCCGTCCGAGCGCTGGCCGTCCGGAGCTGCCGGTGGCTCACCTCGGTCGTTCTCACCGTCGCTTCCGGACGCGTCGTCTGCCATGATCGGTCCTAACAGGTCCGTCGTCAAAAATCCGCGGTCCGCGGGCGGGCGAAGGGGCACCGCACTCTCGCCGACGGATTTACGCCAGATCGACGCCGTCGTCTCGATCCGTTCGATCGCTGAGGTCGCCGCCGTAGATGACTCCGCGTTCGGCGTCGAGCGTTACGACGCTGCCCTCCTCGGCCGCCGAGAGGTCGGCTCCGCTGATCATCGGAATGTTCATTTCGCGCGCGACCAGCGCCGGGTAGCCGGTCAGTCCGCGCTGGGCGTCGACGATCCCGCCGATCGTCGTCAGATCGCCCTCGAACTCCTCGTCGAAGTCGGCCGCCAGCGAGAGGATCGCCCCCTCGGGGACGTCCGAGAGGTCGCCGTCCGTCATCCGCACGAGCGGGCCGGTTGTTCGCCCTTCGACGACGACGCGACCGGTCGTCAGCGCCTCCGCGGCGACGTGGACTTTCAGCATGTTCGTGGTGTTCGCGCCCTCGAGTTCGGTCATCATGCCACAGAGGACGACGACGGTGTCGCCGCTGTCGGCGACCCCGGCATCGAGCGCGGCCTGAACCGCCTTCTCGACGACCGCGTCGGCGCCCTGATCCGACACGCGAGCGTACAGCGGCGTCACGCCCCACGAGAGGGCCAGTCGTCGCCGGACTTCGTGACTCGGCGTGGAGGCGACGACCGGAACGCCGGGTCGGTACTTCGCCGTTTTCAGCGCCGTGTAGCCGGATTCAGTCGCCGCGACGACCGCGTCCGCACCGATGTCGCGGGCGAGGAATCGCGCCGAGCGGGCCAGCGCGTCCGTCCGCGCCTCGCCTGCGGCGGGGACGCGTTGCTCGAGCATCTCGGCGTACTCCTCGGAGTTTTCGACCTGGCGGATGATGCTGCCCATCGCGTCGACGACCGCGACGGGGTGGTCGCCGATGGCGGTCTCGGCCGACAGCATCACGCCGTCAGTGCCGTCGAGAACGGCGTTCGCGACGTCCGAGGCCTCGGCCCGCGTGGGACGGCGAGCGTGGACCATCGAGTCGAGCATCTCCGTCGCCGTGATCACCGGCGACCCCTCGTTGCGACACTTGCGGATGATCCGCTTTTGAATCATCGGGACGTCCTCCATCGGACACTCGACGCCCAGATCGCCGCGGGCGACCATGATCCCGTAGGCTGCATCGATGATTTCGTCGAGGTTGTCGACCGCACCCGCGCGTTCGATCTTCGCGATCAGGGGGATTTCGACGCCCAGCTCCTCGAGCACCTCGCTGACCGCGTAGATGTCCTCGGCGTCGCGGACGAAACTCGCCGCGACGAAGTCGACCCCCTTCTCGGCGGCCAGTTCGAGGTCCTTGCGGTCGGACTCGGTGACGATATCGAGATCCAGTTCGACGCCGGGAACGTTGACACCCTTTCGGCCGCCCAGTTCGCCGCCGGTGTCGACGCGGGCACGGACCGACTGGTCGTCGGCCGCTCGCGAATCCGTACCTTCGCGCTCGAGGACGGTCGTCTCGATCAGTCCGTCGTCGAGCAGAATTCGGTCGCCGGGCTCGACGGCCCCGATCGGCAGTGAGAGACCGACGGTATCGGAAGACGCCTCGTCGCCTTCGACGAACCGGATCTCCGAACCGGTCTCGAGCGTCACGGATTCCCCCTCCGGAAGCGGTGCGGTTCGGATCTCCGGACCCTGCATGTCGAGCATCACCGCGACGGGCGCCTCTCGTTCCTCGTCGACGGCCCGAACGCGGTCGATCAGTTCGGCACGATCCTCGCGGCTCCCGTGGCTCGCGTTTAGACGGGCGACCGACATCCCGGCGTCGGCGAGCTCCCGGATCGTGTTCCGGTCGCTCGAGGCCGGCCCCAGCGTACAGACGATTTTCGCGTTTCTCATAGCTCGACGTAGCGGGAGTACGGCCAAAAAGATAGGTGGTTTACTCGTCTTCGAGTTGTTTTTCGTCCCGTAATGTGCCACGCGAACGGTTTTCCCACGGACGACCCACCCATCGAACATGGCCACGTACGTATCACTCGTCGATATCGACGATCGGGGCGTACAGAACGTCCAGGAACTCTCGTCGATCTGGGGCGAGATCAGGACGGAGTTCGAAGAGCACGAAGCCGACGTGATCGACTCCTACGCGATCCTCGGGGGACACGACTTCCTCGTCTTATTCGAGGCACCGGACCGGGAGTCGGCGTTCAAGTCCGCACTGACGCTGCGTCGTCACGGGCTGTCGGCGGAGACCATGGAGATCACCCACACCGACGATTTCGCGCATCTGGTCGACGAGGTGTGAGCACTCGTCTCGAACCCGATACCCGAATCGGATTTCGAACGTGACCGCGTCTCGATCCGAACGAAAAACGCAGTCGCCGGGAGCTACTTGATCTTCTCGCCGATTTCGGCGTCGCCGTGAGTCGTCAGCAGGTCGGCCTCCTCGCCCGCGGCGAGGATCATCCCGTTGGACTCCACGCCGAACAGCTCCGCGGGCTCCATGTTCGCGAGGAGCACGCAGTTCGTCCCCGGCAACTCGTCGAGATCGTGTAGCTGCTTGATCCCCGCGACGACCTGTCGCGTCTCGAAGCCGATATCGACCTCGAGTTTGGCGAGATCGTCCGCGCCCTCGATCCCCTCGGCCGATTCGATCCGGCCGACGCGGATGTCCAATTCCTGGAAGTCCTCGAATCCGATCCGGTCCTCGAGGAGCGGCTCGAGGTCGCCTGTGTCTGTCATATCACCGGATTCGTCTGCGTCGGTGTCGTCAGTTTCGGTTTCTCCCTCGTCGGACTCGTCCTCGTCGTCCGCGGCCGCTTCGACCCGCTCCTCGAGCTTTCGAGTGAGTTCCTCGACGCGCTCGTCCTCGATCTTCTCGAAGAGTTCGCCGGGTTCGTCGAAGGTTCGTGGTGGTGCCTCGAGGGCGTCCTCGAGGTGGGCGTCCGCGACCTCGCCGTCCTCGCCGATCTGCTCCCAGAGCAGCTGAGATTTATCCGGCGTGATCGGCTCGAGGAGGACGCCGACGGCCTTGGCGAGTTGGACGCAGTCGCGGATGACCTGCGCCGCCCGCTCCGGCTCCTCGTCCGTGAGTTTCCAGGGCTCGTTGCCCTGAATGTACTCGTTACCGAACTGGGCGAGTCGCGTCGCGGCGTGTCCGACCCCGCGGAGGTCGTAGTCGTTGACCGCCTCGCGGGTCTCGCCGATCGCGCCCTCGATACGCTCGTGGACTTCCTCGGAGACGTCCGCCTCTGGCGTCCCCTCGTAGTTCCGGTAGGCGAACAGGAGCGAGCGGTACCAGAAGTTGCCGACCGTTCCGACGAGTTCGCCGTTGACCTTCTCCTGGAACGCCTCCCAGGAGAAGTCGACGTCCTGCTGGAGGCCGCCCGTTGTCGTCAGGTAGTAGCGCAGGAGGTCGGGGTGGAAGCCCTCGTCTAGATACTCTTTCGCCCAGATTGCCCGGTTTCGACTGGTCGAGAGCCCCTTGCCATTGATCGTGATAAACCCGGTCGCCGCGATTCCTCGCGGTGCGTTGTAACCGGCACCCTCGAGCATCGCCGGCCAAAAGATGGCGTGGTGCTGGATGATGTCCCGGCCGATGACGTGGACGATATCGCCGTCGTCCTTCCAGACGCGCTCCCAATCGTACTCGTCGGTGCCGACGCGTTCGGAGTACTGTTTGGTCGAAGCGATGTACTCGATCGGGGCGTCGACCCAGACGTAGAGGACGAGGTCGTCGCCGTCACTGTCCGCTCCGTTGGGATAATCGATCCCCCAGTCCATATCCCGCGTAATACACCAGTCTTGCAGGCCGTCTTCGATCCACTGCCGGGGCTGGTTGCGCGCGTTCGAGGTTCCCTCGAGACCGTCGAGGAACTCGGTCAGATAGTCGGTGAACGCCGAGACCTCGAAGAATTTGTGCGCTCGCTGTCGGTACTCGGCCGGGTTGCCGGTGATCGTACTCTCCGGGTTCTCGACCTCGCCGGGCTCTAAGTGGCGCTGACAACCCTCGTCGCACTCGTCGCCGCGGGCCTTCTCGCCGCAGTAGGGACAGGTCCCGACGACGTAGCGGTCGGGGAGGTACTGGTCGGCGTCGGGATCGTAGGCGACCTGAATCTCCTTCTCGTAGATGTGGCCCGCCTCGTCCAGCGTTCGGACGATCTCCTGGGTCAGTTCCGTGTTCGTCTCGTCGTGGGTGTGCCCGTAGTTGTCGAAGTCGACGTTGAACTTCGGGAACGTCTCCTCGTACTGGCGGTGCCAGTCCAGCGCGAAATCCGCAGGGTCGACGCCCTCCTGTTCGGCGTTGACGGCCACCGGGGTGCCGTGCATGTCGGAGCCGCAGACGTAGGCCGTCTCCTGACCCAGCGTCTCGAGCGAGCGGTTGAACGCGTCGGCGCCGATGTACCCCCGCAGGTGGCCGATGTGCAGGTCGCCGTTGGCGTACGGCAACCCGCAGGTCACGACCGCGGGTCTGTCCGTCGGAAATTCGTCGGTGCTCATATCTGTGTGGTGTCGGTGGCGGGCGTAAAACCCGCCGGTTTTCGGTCGTCGGTCGATTCGCGAGCGATACCGGTCGCTTTCGGGCGAGCGGTCGAGACTGACTCGAGTTTCGGCGCCACGCGACCGTCGTATGACCGACGTGTTCGCAGCGTTCCACTCGGTGCGGTACCGTCGCTACGGGCGCATCAGAAAAGCGTCGCGGACGGTACGCGTCCTCATTGGTTCGGTGTAGTCAGTATAACCTCCTAAATGTTTGGCTCTGTGACTCGAGTGTCGTCTCTTCTTGCATTCCGATCGAGTGCTCGTCTGGTACGATTTGGAAATTTGTATTTCAACGTCGGTGAAATGGAAAGTATTGTTTATATACGGACCACAAGCCCGGATTTCCGGACTCGACGATCACGTACCGTTTTGACATATACGGTAACACACCCCAGGTATGAGCTCCGTCGATATCCCGCGCGAACAGTGGGCGACTCGAGTCGGTTTCATCTTCGCGGCCGTCGGCAGCGCCGTCGGCCTCGGGAACATCTGGCGGTTCCCGTTCCAGGTGGGACAGGAGGGGGGTGCCGGTTTCCTGCTGATGTACCTGCTGTTTATCGTCCTCATCGGCTTCCCGGCGATGCTCGTCGAGTTCGTCGTCGGTCGCCGCACCGAACGTAACCCCGTCGGCGCGCTCAAAGAGATCGGCTCCGGCGTCTGGCAGTACGTCGGTTGGATCTTCATCGCGACCGGCTTCGTCATCCTGTCGTACTACAGCGTCGTCGCCGGCTGGACGATCCGCTACACGATCCTTGGACTACAGGACGGCTACATCGCCGACGCCGCCGAGGCCGAGGGACAGTTCGTCACGCTCGCGAGCGGGCTCGACGCGATCCTCTTTCACGCACTCTTCATGGCCGCCGTGATCGCCATCGTCGCCGTCGGGATCGAACGCGGGATCGAACTCGCGGTGAAGGTGATGGTTCCCGCGATCATCGTCATCACCATCGGGCTGGCGATCTACGCCGCAACCCTGCCGGGCGCGGGCGAGGCCTACAGCTACTACCTCTCTCCCGAGTGGGGCGTCATCGCCGACAACTGGCAGAGCATCGTCCCTGCCGCGGCCGGTCAGGCCTTCTTCACCCTCTCGCTCGGCATGGGGGTGATGATCACGTACGCGTCCTATCTCGGCGAGGACCGTAACCTCGCGGAGGACGGCGCGATCATCATCGGCTTCGACACCTCGATCGCCTTTATTACCGGCCTGATCGTCTTCCCGATCCTCTTCACCGCGGGCGTCGATCCGGCCGACCCCGGCGCGGGTGCGATCTTCGTCTCGCTGGCCGCCGCGTTCGGTGACCTCACGCTCGGCTGGCTGATCGGGGCCGTCTTCTTCGGCACCGTCGCCATCGCCGCGCTCTCGAGTGCGATCAGTCTCATGGAGGTCGTCGTCTCTTACATCATCGACGAGCGCGGTATCAGCCGACCCACGGCCGCGATCGGCATCGGCGGCGCGATGTTCCTGCTCGGCGTTCCGTCGGCCTACGATCTCGTCCTGCTCGATCTCTTCGACCTCTTCGCCGACCAGATCCTCCTGGTGCTCGGAGGCCTCCTGCTCATGATCCTCGTCGGCTGGTCCCTCCCCGACCTCGCGGTCGACGAACTACAGCGCGGGATCGGTGATCTCGGCTCGCTCGGCCCGGCCTGGATCTGGGCCGTCAGGATCCCCGTCATCCTCGTGTTGCTCGTCGCGCTCGTACTCGGGATTCTCGACTACTACGAGTTCCTCACCGGTCCCTTCGCCGAGTGGGTCGGCGACCAGTAGTCGCCCGCGTTAGCCGTCCCTCTGCCCCTCCACACCCTCGACGCCCGTCTCGTTCCAGATCGACGGGAGCAGGTCCAGTCGGTCCGCGAGCAACAGCCCGACGCCGAGAAGCAACGAGCCGAAGAACGCGACGACGAACGCGCCACCGCCAGGGACGATCACGAGCACGACGGCGGCACCGACCCACGACAGCCAGGCCAGCGCCTCCCAGGGCCGACCGCCGTAGAGCCGCCAACTCGAGAGCGAGAGCGCGAAGCCGCCGAGCGCGGCCGCCACGACGATCCCCTCGAGAGCCGTCGACGCCGCGATGATCGCTGCGAAGCCGACGATCGCGACGCCGTCGATTCGATCCATTGCCATACTCGAGTCTTTCAGCGGCAGGGCAAACAGCTACCGATTGCTCGCGGTTCGACCACGTATCGATTTGTCGCTAGTGCTGGTCCCACGACTCACTAGCCAGCAGCTCTGTGGCGGTGGCGCGCGCTGTCGGTCGACGGAGCGAAAGCGACGGCGACCGGCGAAAACGTGCGAGTGAATCGGTTGGGGAGGATGTGGAGCCCCTAGTCGCCAGTATGTGCAGCGTGCTCACGTTCATTTCCGAAGCGACTGTACTCGAGACCGCCTCAATCGTCACTTACGACGGGCACGCTCGCGCGCACCTCGAGTCGATCCAGATCCCCGATAAACGACGCCAGCATCTCCCGCGTCACGTGGGGCATACAGACCACCCGCAACTCGCCCGTCCCCGTCCGGGAGATCCGCCATCCCTCGTCCCGCAGCGCGTCGAACGTCGACCGCGGCAGGTCGGCCGCGACCAGCGGCAGGGTCGGGTCGACGACGTCGTAGCCCCGTTTCTCGAGGGCGTCCGCGAGCCACTCGGCATTGTGCTGTGAGCGGACGTATTGCTGGCGGTAGCCGTCGGGCCACAGCTCGTCCATCGCCGCCACGGCGCTGGCGACCCCCGCCCCGGACCGCGTTCCCGTCAGCGTCGCCTGCGAGGTCGACTCGAGGTATGGCGTGTCGACCGCGAGCTCGTCGAGCAGGTGGTCCGAGCGAACCAACAGCCCGCCGGCGGGGACTGCGGCCTGGCCCATCTTGTGGGGATCGATCGCCATCGTGTCGACCGCGGCGTGGCCGAAGTGCCACTCGTGGTCGGTAAACGGCAGGACGAACCCGCCCCAAGCGGCGTCGACGTGCAACAGCGCCCCGACCGACCGAGCGATCTCGCCGAGTTCGGGGATCGGATCGACGCGGCCGTACTCGGTCGTCCCCGCGACGCCGACCACCATGGCCGTCTCCGCATCGACGCAGGAGCGGACGGCCTCGAGATCGGCCCGAAAGTCGTCGTCCGTCGGCACGATACGCAACTCCACGCCGAGGACGTCGGCGGCCTTCTGAAAACTGAAGTGGCCCGATTCGGGCATGACGACGTTCGGCGTCCGCGTCTCCGCGCGGTCGCGAGCGATCCGGATCGCCTGAATGTTCGCTTCCGTCCCCCCGCTGGCGACGTAGCCGGATGGGTCCTCGAGCCCGGCAATCTCCCCCAACGTGGCGATCGCATCCTTCTCGAGGGCCGCCACGTTCGGATACGTCCCCGGATCGCCGGGGTTCGTCGCGAGAAAGCGTTCGGCCGCCTCGCGTGCGACCGGGTGGGGCGCCGTACACATCGACGAGAGCACCCGATCGAACGACTGCGGCTCGATTTGCATATCACGCACAAGAACGTTCACCGGTTTCAACGTTGCGTTTAGCGCTGACACGTCCGTTTTCATACACTCGGAGAAACCGACTCGCGGTTGTCGTTGCGCTCGAGCGTCGCCGCGACTGTGTCGAGCAATCTGCAGGCACTAAAAAACCGTTCGACGGCGACCGCGGCGTCAGCGAACCGAATCGAGCAACAGCTTCTGTTCGGTCCGCTTGACTTCGTGCTGGACGTCGCGAACGGCGTCGATGTTCGCCGAGATCGAACTCACGCCCTCGTCGACGAGGAACTGAACCATCTCCGGTTTGGAGCCGGCCTGGCCGCAGATGCTCGTCTCGACGTCGTGTTCGCGGCAGGTCTCGATGACGTTCCCGATCAGTCGCAGGATGGCCGGATGGAGTTCGTCGAAGCGGTCGGCGACGTGCTCGTTGTTCCGGTCGACCGCGAGCGTGTACTGGGTGAGATCGTTGGTGCCGAAAGAGGCGAAGTCGATCCCCGCCTCGGCCATCCCTTCGATCGACAGCGCGGAAGCCGGCGTCTCGATCATCGCACCCCACTTGCGCTTTGTGTGGTCGATGCCTGCCTTCTCCATCTGCCGCTTGGCCTGATAGATGTCTTCGGCGTCGTTGACCAGCGGGAACATGATCTCGACGTTGTCGTAGCCCATCTCGTACAGTCGGCGGAACGCCTCGAGTTCGTGGGCGAAGACCTCGGGTCGGTCGAGCGAGCGTCGAATCCCGCGATAGCCGAGCATCGGGTTGTGCTCTTTCGGCTCGTTCTCGCCGCCCTCGAGCTGGCGGAACTCGTCGGTGGGCGCGTCGAGCGTGCGAACGCGGACGGGACGGGGATAGAACTCGTCGGCGACGCCACGGATACCCTCGACGAGCTCCGTAATGTAGGCGTCCTCGCCGTTTTCCTCGATGTACTTGGCGGGCGTCTGGTTCAGCGAGAGGATCATGTGCTCCGTGCGGAGCAGGCCGACGCCGTCGGCACCTGTCGCGGCCGCGCGTTCGGCGGCCTCGGGGATCGAGACGTTGACCTTCACCTCGGTTGCGGTCATCGGCTTGACCGGCGACTGCGGACGAACTTCTTCGACGGGTTCGGTCTCCTCGTCCGGTTCGACCTTCTGGCCCTCGAGCACCGCGCCCTTGTCGCCGTCGAGCGTGACGAGTTGGCCGTCCTCCAAGACGGTCGTGGCGTTCGTCGTGCCGACGATGGCCGGCACGCCCAGTTCGCGGGAGACGATGGCGGCGTGGCTGGTCATGCCGCCCTCGTCCGTGATGATCCCCGAGGCGCGTTTCATCGCGGGGACCATATCCGGCATCGTCATCTCGGTGACGATGATGTCACCTTCCTTGACCTTGTCCAGATCGTCGAGTTTCAGGACGATCTGTGCGGCCCCGCTGACGGTGCCCGGACTCGAGCCGAGTCCGTCGACGATGACGTCCCCGGAACTGGCGCTCGAGCCGCCGTCACCGCCCGATTCGACCTGCATGCCGCCGCTGCCACTGCCGTCGGTGACACCCTTCGCGGCGTCGACGACACCGCTCGCGTCGGGCGCCTCGGCTCCGTTTCCGCTCTCGTCGATGGTGGTGATCGGTCTGGACTGCAGCATGTAGACGTCGCCGTCGACGATGGCCCACTCGACGTCCTGCGGGGTGTCGTAGTGGTTCTCGACGCGCTCACCGAGTTCGACGAGTGTGGCGATTTCGTCGTCGCTGAGCACGCGGGCGTTTCGTTTGTCCGCGGGCACCTCGCGCTCGACGGTTTCGCCCGTCTCCTCGTCCTTTTCGTGCATCACCTTCTTCTCGGCGACGGTGACATCGGTCTCGTCGTCGTTGCGCGGGACGACGTAGTTGTCGGGAGAGACAGCCCCCGAGACGACGGCTTCGCCCAGCCCCCACGCGGCCTCGATGATCATCGTCGGATCGCCCGTCGAGGGGTGGCTCGTGAACATCACGCCCGACTTCTCGGCGTCGACCATCTGCTGGACGACGACCGCGATGTTGACCGCGGAGTGGTCGAAGCCCTGCTCCTGGCGGTAGTAGATCGCCCGCTGGGTGAACAGCGAGGCCCAACACTCCCGGACGCGGTCCAGAAGCGCCTCCTCGGTCACGTTCAGGAACGTCTCCTGTTGGCCCGCGAAGGAGGCGTCGGGCAGGTCCTCGGCCGTCGCCGAGGATCGAACCGCGACGAACGCCTCGCCGTCGCCGACCTCGCGATAGGATGCGAGGATCTCCTCGCGCAGGTCGTCGGGGAACGGCGTCTCGAGGATGAGTTCCTGTGCGCGGTCGGCCGCGGTCGCGAGCGCGCTCGAGTCGTCGACGTCGACCTCGACGGCCTCGAACAACTCCTCGTCGATTTCGGCGTCTTCGATAAACGATCGATAGGTTCCGGCGGTTACCACGAATCCCGGCGGCACGGGCAGCCCAGCACCCGTAAGCTCGCCTAAGGAGGCGCCTTTGCCGCCGACCTTCTCGAGGTCGCCGGCACTGATCTCGTCCAGCCAGAGTACAGCCATCTCTAGTGGCGTGGACACTCGAACGAATAAAAAGGGTTGCGAACAGTCGCGCCGATTCGCAACTCGGGACCGAATGAGTTTCGACGGTAGGCGCCGGTTTATCGCCGGTTCCGGCAATTCTTCCCGGCCGGCGTCGGTCGGCTCGTCGGTTGCGCTCCTACACGTTCCGGGCGATCGTCAGGTAGCCCGTGTGCCCGACCGGCGCGGTCGACGGTCGCGAGCCCCGGTCGTCGAACTGCATCTCCCGCTGGATGGTCTCGCGGGTCCGGACGTCCGACAGGCCGGCCTCGCGGGCCGTCTCGACGACCGCACGAGTCGACTCGATGAAGGGGCTGTAGACCGCGACGAACCCGCCCTCGACCAGTAGGTCGGGAGCGTGTTCGACCAGATCCGCGGCGTCGCCGGTGTCGAGCGTCATGACATCGAACGACGACTCCTCGAGGTCGTCGACTTCCGCGGTCAGGTCGCCCGTGCGGATGTCGACGGCCTCGGCGACTCCGCCCAACTTCATGTTCTCGCGCGCGACGTCGGCGAACTCCGGGTCGCGCTCGTAGGTCACGACCGACGCCCCGGCGCGGGCCATCGACGCCGAGAGCACGCCCGTTCCGGTGCCGGTGTCGAGCACCCGGTCTCCCTGTGCGATCCCCGTCTCGCCGATGATCAGGCCGATGTCGCGGGGAACCATCGGCGCACCCGTGCGCTCGAAGTGGTGAAAGAGGTCCGGGCCGCGCAGTCTGCGGACCCGAAACTCGTCGCCCAGATGGGTCTCGATCGTGTCGCCCGGCTGGACGTCTTCGGGCACCTCGAGGACGCCCAGATCGGTCCCCTGCTCCGCGCCGGGTTCGACGAGGTAGTTCCGGTCCTCGCGGACCAGCAAGACGGGAACGCGATCGCTCCCGACGTCGGGTTCGGCCTCGTCGCCGGCTCCGGCTTCCGCATCTGCTTCCGCTTCAGCGTCGCTCGTAGCGTCGTCGACGTCCGAATCGCGCTTGCTCACGCGCGTCACTCGAGGGATTCGACTGCTGCGGCGAGGTCGCCGTCGACGTCCTCGAGTGCTGCGCGGGCCTCGTCCTCGCTGACGCCGGTACGGGTCGCGACGAGCTCGACGTCGTCGTCAGGGATCGCGCTGCCGGCATCCGCGTCGCCACCGGCGTCGGCGCTCCCGCCTGCGGCACCGGACTCGACCTGTTCCGGCGAGCCGATGACCTGGTAGGTCTCCTGGCCGCGGGCGTCCATCTTCGTGACTTCGGCGTCGTTGAAGACGAGGTCGTACTCGTCCGTGCGGATAATAACCTCCTCGGCATCGATATCCTCGACGTCGATCCCCATCTGTTCCATCATCTGTTCCATCTTTCGCGGGTTCAGTCCGCCGCCTCCTCCGAACATACCCGACACGTCGGCACCGGTGACCTTTTACCCTGCGGTCTAGGGCGCCCAGCGGTGACCGATCCCCTCACGCGATCGCGGCGAGTCCGAGCAACGGGAGCGCGACGTAGACGGAGTGATACAGGAGCGTCGACGCGCCGACGTGGAAGAGATATCGACGCCGCGGATACGAACTGACACCGGCGGGGATCGCGATCAATCCGCGACTCCACGGGATCACGTTCGTCCCGAAGACGGCGACGTCGCCGTAGCGGTCGAACCAGTCACCGACCCGGCGGAACCGGTCCGACGACGGATCGAAACTGAGGTAGGGGACTGCCGAGACGATCTCCTCGCCGTATCGTCTGCTTCCGGTGTAGACGGCGAACTGGCCGATCACGTGCGCGACCGTCACGAGGACGACGATCGTCGCGGCACCTACGTGGGTCGGGGTGGTGAGCACCACGTACCCCGAGAGGAACACGCTCGTCGGAAAGATCTTCCCGATAAGGGCGCCTTTCAAGACGAAGACGACGAACAGCGCCGGAAGACCGGCGACGCTGATCGCGGCGAGGGCGTACTCGAGCCAGAGCGTAGCGGACGACATGGGTGGGGACGGTGTCGAGGGAACGGCGCGACACCGAACGTACGCGGTCAGTCGAACGGGACGAACATAAACAGTGGACCGTATTTTCCGATCCAGAAACACGTCGGATCGTCGGCTCCATCGAACCGTCTCGACCTCGTTCAGTCGGTCGCAGGCGCACCCTCGCGTACGGTGACGGCCATCCCGGTCTCGAAGTCCTCGATAGCCTCGGCGCCGAGTCGTGCCGTCCCGACCGCGATCACCTCGCCGCGCTCGTGGACGACCACCACCTCGTCGCCCGGCCGGATTTCCGGTCCGACCTCGAGGACGAACTTCGTGAAGACGTTCTTCTCGTCGCGGACGAACGGTTCGCTCTCGTCGTCGACGACGACGCGGTAGGCCGGGTGCTCGAGCGCCGCGTGGAGCCGACGACCACCCTCGAGTCCGAGTGTAAATCGGCCGTCGGTACCGAACGAAACGATGCGGCCGGCATCGGCGTGGACCTGCTGGGGACGACCCGAGGTCGTCCGCTTGACCGTCAGCGATTCCGCGGGCGGGAACAGCGCCTCGCCCGCGCCCGCACCGAACTGATAGTCCGCGATCGTGCGGAGGTTCGAAAGCCCCGCCAGCCCGTTTTCGTCGGCTGTATCACTCATTGCGTGGCGTTTCGTGCGGGCGGTCGAAAGCCCTTCGACCTCGGGCGCCGCGTGGTCGACGTCCGAACCATGGACGCACATGTTTGATTGGCATACATATAAACGATGGATACAAAAACGAGATAGAGAACGTTATAATACTCGATTCTGTAGTACCGCTATCCAATGGACGTCACGCAAATCGGCCTCGGGGCGGCCCTCCTCGTCCTCGGCACCCTGACGCTGGCCGGCCCGGCCTCGCTCGTCTCGGGTCCGACGACCTATCTTCTGGCGGGTGTGACGCTGCTCGTTACCGGTTACGCGCTGTTGATCGGTCTCTGGCGGAGTGAGTACCCGCATCGATCCTGATCGGCCGACCGGGTCGCACGCGAGTCCGAACGGCGACACGCGAAACGCACCTACAGCAGAAACGTCTCGTGGCGCTCGCCGAGGTCGAGGAACGAATCCGCCGCGTCGATGAGTTCTTCGGCCGTCGAAGACTCGAACGCCATCACCTCGACGCGAACACCTTCGTGGCGCAGATGCGAGCAGAGCCGCGAGAAGTCGCCGTCGCCGGTACAGAGCACGAGCGTGTCGATGTGGTTCGCGAGCGTCACCGCGTCGAGGCTCATCCCGACGTCCCAGTCGGCCTTCTTCGTGCCGTCCGAGAACGTCTTGATGTCCTTGATCTTCGGCTCGAAGCCGATATCGACCAGCGCCTCGAAGAAGCTCTCTTCCTCCGGCGAGTCCGCGCGGATCACGTACGCGATGGCGCGAGTCAGTTGGCGATCCTGAACGGCCTTATCGAGGAGCGCGGAGTAGTCGATATTTCGACTGTGGAGGCTCTGTGCCGTGTGATAGAGGTTCTGTGCGTCGACCAGGACGGCGACACGCTGGCCGGGATGAATTTCGGTCATAGGCTACATTGTATCGGCAATCGTTAAAAAGGCGCGTCGTTGGGTCCGTATTTGCGCGCCTCGACCTCGGCGTATCGAGGCACGTAGCCGATATCACTCACGCTCGAGTGATCGTCATCACTCGAGTCGGCGGCCGACCGGCGCGGTCGCTCCGGACGGTGATGAACGGCGGCCAAAATATCGTCGGCTGTAGCCGATCGACAGCCGTTAGCTACGGAGTTTCTCGATGCGCTTTTCCGTCGGCGGGTGGGTCGCGAACACCTGCGCCATGAGGCTCTTGTCGGAGTTGAAGATGCAGAGCGCGTTCATGCTGTCTTCGACCTGCGACTCCTGGCCCTGGGATCCGCTCGAGATCTTCTCGAGCGCGCGGGCGAGGGGGTCGCCGCTGCCGATGTACTGGCGAGCGTCGTCGTCGGCGACGTACTCGCGGTACCGCGAGATGGCGAGGACGAAGACCATCACGAGCATGTTCGCGAGCGTCGAGGCGATCATGGCGACGATGTAGGTGCCGATGTTGCGCTCGCCGCCCATCAGAACCGCGAAGTAGGCGACGTAGCCGACCATCATCCCGATGGACTGGCCGATGACCATCGTGATGACGTCGCGGTTCTTGATGTGGGCGATCTCGTGGGCGATGACGCCCTCGAGTTCGTCGCGCTCGAGCAACCGCATGAGTTCCGTCGAGACGCAGACGACGCCGGCACCCTTTCGGCCGACGGCGAAGGCGTTGGGGACGCCCATATCCATCACCATCAGCTTCGGCTTCTTGACGCCCATATCGCGGGAGAGGGACTCGGTCATCTGATGGACTTCCCGATACTGTCCCTCGTCGGGCATCTCCTCGGCTTTTCTGGTCGCCAACCACTTTCCGAGTTTGTACTGGAACGCGGGGAGGATGATGATACCGGCGGGCAGTATCAACAGGGGATCGACGCCGAACATCAGCGCGAGCACCGTCGCTGCACCGACGTAGAAGGCGAACAGGATGGCCCCGACGACGACCATCCGTACTTTCAGTCCGAAGTCTGTCATACCCGGCCGTACGTACTACTCCGGGATAAATTACGCGAAACGTCATGTCAATTAGTGGCACAACCCGTTCGAGCCGACGGCTCGAAGTCACAACCGATAAGGTCGTCCGTTCCGACTGCTCCCATATGCGTCACGTCGCTCACCCGACCGATCGTCCCGTCGTGAGCGACGCCGACCTCCGTTTTTCGAAACGCAAACGTCTGTGAGATGTGCTCGAGGCGGGCGTAGCACCCCCGTCCCGGGCGCGACCTCGACGCGGTCAGGTCGAGTTCAATTCCACGCCTGACTCACGACGCGCGAATCACCAATAGCCAAGTACCTAGCAGCCGACTCAGATAGCAACACCCACCATGACATCAGATATCGACTTCACCGGCGTTTTCCCGGCCATGTGTACGCCGTTCGACGAGGACGAACGCATCGACTTCGAAACGCTCCAGACCGACGCCCAGCGACTCGAGAGCGCGGGCGTCGACGGGCTCGTTCCCGTCGGCTCGACCGGCGAATCCGCGACGCTGACCCACGACGAACACGTCCGCGTCGTCGAGGCCGTCATCGAGGCCGTCGACGACGTGCCCGTCATCGCGGGCACGGGCTCGAACAACACCCGCGAGGCGCTCGAGCTCTCCGAGCGCGCCGCCGAGGCCGGCGCCGACGGCCTCCTCCTGATCTCGCCGTACTACAACAAGCCCGAGCAGCGCGGACTCGTCGACCACTTTCGCACGATCGCCGACGCGGTCGATCTCCCGCAGATCGTCTACAACGTACCCTCCCGCACGGGCCAGAACATCGAACCCGACACGGCGGTCGAACTCGCCAGCCACGAGAATATCGCGGGTTACAAGGCCGCCAGCGGCGACCTGGGCCAGATCGGCGAGATCGCCGAGCGCACGATGGACGAGGACTTCGCCGTCCTCTCGGGCGACGACGCGCTCACCCTGCCGACGATCGCCGTCGGCGGTACCGGCACGATCAGCGTCGCCGGCAACATCGAACCCGAACTCACCTGCGCGATGGTCGGCGCCGCACTCGACGGCGACTACGCGCGCGCCCAACAGCTCCACCACGAACTCGGGCCGCTGTTCCGCGAGCTGTTCGTCGAGACCAACCCGATCCCGGTCAAGGAGGCCATGGAGATCCGCGGCTACGGACCCGCACGGATGCGTCCACCGCTGACTCGACTCTCCGAGGAGTACCGCGAGGACCTCGAGGCCGTCCTCGCGAACCTCGAGAACGAATCACCGGCGTCGGCCGACGACAGCAGCACGGAGCCGGCGGCGGAGGGTGATCGATGACGGTACGGGTCGGCGTCACCGGCGCGACGGGCCGGATGGGGCGTGAAGTGATCGCCGCCGCAGCGGACCACGCCGACTGCGAGGTCGTCTTCGCGGTCACCCGCGAGCCCGACGGCGAGACGGTCGACGGCATCGAGATCGAATCTGCCGGCGAGTTCGACTCGCTGGTCGTCGAGCGCGAGCCCAGCGTCGTAATCGACTTCACCGGCCCCGAATCGGCGGTCGACTACGCCGACGCCTGCGCCGACGCCGGCGTCGCATTCGTCACGGGAACCACCGGTTTCGACGACGACGGACGCGAGGCGCTCGAGTCCGCGAGCGAGGAGGTCGCCGTCCTCCACGCGCCGAACTTCGCCCGCGGGGTGCAGGCCCTGCTGAACGTCGTCGGCGAGGCCGTACAGAACTTGCCCGGCTACGACGTCGAACTCGTCGAGACCCACCACAACGCCAAACGCGACGCCCCCAGCGGGACCGCGAACCGGCTGCTCGAGGAAATCGAGACCAACGGCGACTTTACCGGACGGACCCACGGCCGCGAGGGCGAGGATCCGCGCGAAGAAGGCGAGATCGGCGTCCACGCGCTCCGCGCGGGCAACGTCACGGGCGAGCACGAAGTGATCCTCGCGGGCAACCACGAGGAGGTCCGGCTCACGCACCGCGCCGAGGACCGCGGGGTCTTCGCCGCGGGCGCGGTCGACGCGGCGGTCTGGATCGCTGGACAAAAGGCGGGCGACTACGACTTCGCGGACGTGATCAGCGAATGAGCACGCTCGAGACCGAGATCGACGAGCTGTGGGACCGCAAACAGAACGACGACGTCAGCGTCGAAACCGTCGGCGAGGACGAGAAAGCGACGCTCGACGCCTTCCTCGACGCGCTCGAGGACGGCGAGATCCGCGCCGCGGAGAAACGGGGCGACAGCTGGGAGGCCAACGAGTGGGTCAAACAGGGTATCCTGCTCAACTTCGGCCTGCGCGAGACCGTCCCCCGCGAGTACGGCGGCGTCACGTACAACGACGTCCTCCCGCTCGCGGACTCGAGCGAGTACGGCGACCGCGGCAGTCGCAACACGCCCGACGGCACCGTCGTCCGCAAGGGCGCCCACATCGGCTCGGACTGCATCCTGATGAGCCCGGCGTTCGTCAACATCGGCGCCCACGTCGGCGACGGCACGCTCGTTGACTCCTGTGACACGGTCGGCTCCTGCGCGCAGATCGGCGCGAACGTCAAACTCGGCGCGAACACCCTCATCGGCGGCGTGCTCGAGCCGGTCGAGGACGCGCCGGTCATCGTCGAGGACAACGTCTCGCTCGGCGCGGGCTGTCGCGTCACGAGCGGCTTCGTCGTCGGTGAGAACAGCGTCGTCGGCGAGAACACGCTGCTGACGCCGCGAATTCCCGTCTACGACCTCGTCGAGGACGAGGTGCTCTACGGCGAACTGCCGGCCGACCGCCGCGCGTTCACGCGGTTCGTCGAATCCTCTGTCAGCGAGCACGCGCTCTTTGACGGCGGCGCCTACAAGCCGGCCGTCGTCGCGACGGATCTGGAGACGGAGACGCTCGAGGCGACCGAGCGCGAGGACGCGCTGCGAGAGTAGCCGAGCGCCGAACCCAAACGTTTGAATTCTCACGCTCACGTACACTGAACAATGACTACGCCCGCAGCGTCCCCCGCCGTCCGCCGCCTCGACGACTGGGACGCCGTCGACCTGTCCGCGCTTATAGACGACTACAGCTCGCCGCTGTACGTGCTCGATCTCGAGCGCGTCCGCGAGAACTGCCACCGAATTCAGTCCGCGTTTCCGGACGCGGAGATTCTCTACGCCGTGAAGGCGAACGCCCTCGGAGACGTCCTCGAAACCCTGCACGAGGAAGGCGTCGGACTCGAGTGTGCCTCCGCGGGCGAAGTTGAACGCGCGCTCGCGGCCATCGATTCGAGCGCCGCACGCGATGAATCCGGCACCGGGGGCGATAGCTCGGGTGCGGACGTCCACTACACGGCCGTCAACCCGCCCGCGCGGGACCTCGACTGGGTCGTCGACGCCTGGGAGGACCACCCCGAGCTGACGATCACCGTGGGGGCCGAGGACACCCTCGACCGCCTCGAGGAACGCGGCTACGACGGCCGGCTCTGTCTCCGCGTGAACCCCGGAATCGGCGCCGGCCACCACGAGAAGGTCCAGACCGGCGCCAACGCGAAGTTCGGCGTCCCGGCCGAACGCGCGGTCGACGTGCTCACCGACGCCGCCGAGCGCGGCTTCGACGTCGTCGGCATTCACGCCCACGTCGGTTCGGGCGTCTCGAGCGACCAACTGGACGACCACCGGGAGTTCGTTTCGCGGATGGGCGATCTGACGCGGGAGGTGAGCGACGCGCTCGCGGCCGTCGACGGCGACGGCCTCGAGTTCGTCGACGTCGGCGGCGGCTTCGGCGTTCCCTACCACGAGGACGAGGAGCCGCTCGATCTCGAGGCGGTCGCCGAGGCGACGCGCGAGGCGATCGGCGAGGTCGACGCGCAACTGACGATCGAACCCGGCCGCTACTTCGTCGCCGACGCGGGGGTCCTCCTGACGGAAGTCAACACCGTCAAGGAGGCCCGCGACACCCTCGCGGTCGGCATAGACGCCGGGATGACGACCCTGCTCCGGCCCGCGATGTACGACGCCTATCACCCGATCCGAAATCTGACGGCCGACTCGAGCGGCGCGGACGAGAACGACAGCCACACCAGTCGCGAGATGCGGCCACAGACCATCACCGGCCCGATCTGCGAGAGCGGGGACGTGTTCTGTACCGACCGGCAACTCCCGACGAGCGAGCGCGGGGACGTCCTCGCGGTCGGCAACACGGGGGCCTACGGCTACGAGATGGCCAACCAGTACAACTCCCGACCTCGGCCCGCTTCGGTCGTCCTCGACGGCGACGGGGTTCGACTCGCACGCCGTCGCGAGACGGTCGACGACGTCACTCGGCTCGAGGCCGAGCGCTCCGACCCGACAAACGACGCCGGCGGCGCCGGATCGAACGGGAACGCTGATACCGACGCAGACCGAGAAGCACATAACGGCCACGATACTCGATAGCACGATGACTGTTCCATTTCAGAAGTACCACGGCACCGGCAACGACTTTCTAATTATCCACGCGGACGAGTTCGTCCCCGATCGGGGGGCACTCGCCGTCCGCGAGTGCGATCGCGACGCCGGCGTCGGTGCCGACGGAATCCTCTATCTCGCCCTCGAGGAGAAGTTCAGTCCGCCGCGCGTCGTGATGACGCTGGTCCAGCCCGACGGTTCGACGGCCCCGATGTGCGGCAACGGCGCGCGCTGTGCCGCCGAGTGGGCCATGGATCGGACCGACACCGACAGCGTCATGATCGACACGCAGTCGGGCACCCTTCGCGCGGATCGGACCGACGGCGTGATCACCATCGAGATGGGGACGCCCACGTTCGACCCCGGCGACGTCCCGGTTCGGGCGGACGAGCCGGTCTTCGAGGAGGAGATCGACGGCCTCGAGGTGACGATGGTCAACACCGGCGTTCCCCACGCCGTCGCGTTCGTCGACGATGTCGGCGACGTCGACCTCGAGACGGTTGCACCACCAGTTCGCCACGGCGACGCGTTCCCGAAGGGGACGAACGTCACGGTCGCCAGCCCCGACGGCGACGGCGGCTTCGACCAGCGGACCTACGAGCGCGGCGTCGAAGCCGAGACGGACTCCTGCGGGACGGGTGCGGTCGCCATCGCCGTCGTCGCCCGCCGACTCGGTCTCACCGACGCCGATCCCGTCGAGGTGCGCCCGCCGGGTGGCGACCTGCAGGTCAGCTTCAACGACCGCGGGAACGCGACGCTCACCGGCCCCGTCGAACACGAGTTCGACGGCGAAGTCACGCCCGAATCGCCGGCCGAACTGTGAGCGGGGAGCGGATGGACGAGAGCGAGAGCAAGCGACGACCGAGAACGACTGGAAACGGAGCCGAACGATGAGCGAGGACCGAGCGCGGACGACGAACCGAGCGGTCGACGACGCCTTCGATCCCGTCGCCTTCCTGGAGACCGCAGTCCAGCACGCCTCCCACGAGGACGTCGGCCCGATGCGGACGTTCCTCTGTGAGACGCTCGAGGAACGGGGCGTTACCCCCCGCGTCGACGAACACGGAAACGTGATCGCGACCCGCGGGCCGGCCGACGCCGACACCCACCTCGTGTTGAACACGCACATCGACACCGTCTCGCCGCACGTGCCGTTCGAACGCGACGCGACCGGCGTCGAGGGTCGCGGCGAAACCGAGACCGGCGACGTGATCCGAGGACGCGGCTCCTGTGACGCGAAGGGGCCGCTCGCCGCGTTGCTGTCGGCGTTTTTCGCCGTCGATCCCGCGAGCGCGACCGGCCGCGTCACGCTCGCGATCACGCCCGACGAGGAGGTGCTCTCGATCGGCGCGTACGAACTGGTGACGGGCGTGGAGTCGCCGACCCGAGACGCCGACGCGGTGATCGTCGGCGAGCCGACGAATCTCGACGTCTGTACGGCCGCCAAAGGGCGCTTCCAGGGGACGATCCACCTGACGGGCGCGAACGCCCACGCCGCCGAACCGGAGACGGGAGTCAACGCCGTCGCCGCGCTCGAGTCCGTCCTCGCGGCGATCCGAACGTTCGACGACCGAGACGACGCGCCACCGACGCACCCACAGCTCGGCGAGGCGACGCTCACGCCGACCGTCGTCGAGGGCGGCGCGGCCACGAATCAGGTGCCGGCCGACTGCGCGCTGACGGTCGACCGCCGGAGCGTGCCGCCCGAAGCGGCCGACGAGTTCCACGCGGCGCTCACCGAGCAGTTGCGGACCGCCGTGCCCGACGACGTGGGGCTCGAGTTTCGCTTCACCGACCGACCCACGCCGTTCCTCGAGGCCTGGGACACCGATCCCAACGAACGAATCGTCGAGGTCCTCGCCTCTGCGTCCGGCGGCGACGTCCGGCCCTTCGCCGCCGCGACCGAAGCCTCCTACTTCGCGGCCGACGCGCCGACGGTCGTCTTCGGCCCCGGCGTCCTCGCGGACGACGAGGGAGCCGTCGCGCACGCGCCGCGGGAGTACGTCCGGATCGACGCGGTCCGCGAGGCGGCGCGGGCGCTCGAGGAGACGGTGCTGACGATCGTCGAGTAGAAACCGTCGTGTTCGCGGAGCGACGGCGGCGCCTTCATCGTGAGAACGGATGATTCGTCGCGAGGCGACCGCGTCGCTACCACTTGATCGAGATGTAGAGGAGGGCGATCATGCCCAGAATTGCCACGACAAAGAGGGCGACGGTCGCGATTTCCGGGAAGAGATACTCGACTATCGCATCGCTCATACCGGCCGTTCGGAACAGTCGGTCAAAGCCATGTTGATCTCGATCCGTCGACGACCGTGCCCGAAGGCACGGGACCGGACTCGACGCGAACGGTTCTCGACCGATCCGATCGGACGATTTTTACCGACGCTGTCTAATGTAGACAGCAACACGTGTCCCCCGCTGTCGCCGCCGTGCTGTCCTCCCTCGCGACCGTCGGGGGAGACGCGACGCTCGTCACCGCCCAGTCGGTCGGCGGCGTCGATCTCCGCCGACCGCTCGGCGTCGCCGTCGGCTGGACAGTCCTCACGCTCGTCGTCGGCGGGGTACTGCTGGCCGGGTTCTCGTCGCCGATTCGAGCGATTCGGGACGACGCCCTCGAGCGGCCGGACCTGACGTTCGCGACCGGCTTTCTCGTCTTCTTCGCGCCGCTCGTCGTCGCCTCGATACCGCTGTTCGTCCTCACCTACGTCGCCGACCATCCGGCGGTGCTCGGAATCGGCGCGCTCGTCTCGCTGCCGGCGCTGATCGTCGCCGGTGGGCTGTTGATCGTCGGCGGTACGATCGGTTCCGTCGTCGTCGGCGATCGGATCGCCGGCAGCGTTGCGACCGGGACGCCGTCGCTCGGACGGTCGCTCGCGGTCGGATCGGTCGTCCTCGGCTCGAGTCAACTCGTTCCCGTCGTCGGGACGCTGGTCGCGATCGGATTCGCGACCGTCGGCACGGGCGCGCTCGCGCGACGACGGTTCGACCCCTGGAGCGACGACGAGGAACGCGGTCGCGTCCGCGACGGACCGGCGCGAACGGGCCGCCCGACTGTCCGCTCGACCGAGCGCTGGGAAGGGGCCGACTCGGACGAAACTGCCGTCTGGCGCTCGACGGAAATCGAAGGCGACGGGACCGAGACCGGTCCGGAGACACCGTCGGGCGTGGCCGGACGGGTCGACGACGAGACGGAGGACTCGAACCGTCTCGCGCGACGGCGGACCGATGGTGCCCGCCCCTCGACGGCTGATGGGAAAGAGCAGACAACCGGTGAGTGGACCGTCGACGACTGGGCGTGGGAGATCGGTGCCGACCGCGCGGACGAAACCGAGGACGCGTCGGAGTCCGATCGGTGACACGGCCCCAAATCGTGCGGTTCTGCGCGTCGAGTCGGCGGCTTCAGACGTACTCGAGGAAGTTCACGAGGTAGACGACCGCGTTGAAGAGGCCGTGGACCAGCGCGGGAACGACCAGATTGTCGGAGAGTTCGTAGAGGACCCCGAGATAGAGTCCGAGCGTCGTGACCGTCCCGAGGCTCACGAGGACCGCCCCGAGGTCCTCGCCCAAATAGGCGGGGAAGTGGACGATTCCGAAGACGAACGACGCGAGGATTACGGCGACCACCGTGGGGAACGTCTCGCCGAGGCGCGACTGGATAACGCCCCGGTAGAGTAACTCTTCGCCGGGACCGGTGAGGAAGATCGCGATCGGAATCCCGAGCAACAGCAAGAGCGGGTACTCCCGCCCCCGCTCGATGCCGGAGTGGGTCGTCCCCTCCCCGCCCGTTCCGAACGGATCGAACAGCTCGATGACCAGCTGGTAGCCCATGGCGACGGTGAACGCACCGATTAGACCGATTGCGATCCAGCTCAGGTCCCGGAGCGTGGGTTTTCGAAGCCGGAGGAACTCGAGGACGAACGCCGGATCGAACCCCCGACGACGAACGATCAAGTACGTCAGGGCGAGTCCGCCGGCGCCGACGACGTTGAACGCGACCGACGAGGCGAGCTGGTGAATCGTCGCGTCGTCGTACCCGAGGACGAGCAGCTGCACCTCGACGCCGACCGTCGCGGAGAGTCCGGTGAACCAGCCGCCGATCGCGAGCGCGAGACAGAGGACGACGGCTCGGACGCTCGCCGGAACGGGGACTCGAAACCGCCGTCTCGTGGACACAGGTGCCCGTAGTCACCAGCGATAAAAATAGGTACTGACCGTCGGCGAGTCGCGAGGCGGAGGCGGAGTATTCGACGATCCGCTCGTAAAATGCGCGTGGAAATGTCTGACACAGTATAAAAAGAATAATACCTCGTTTGCGTATCTCAACGAATGGACATGCCTGCTGGAACAGATCAAACCCTTCGACCGTTTCTGTGGCGTGCAGCCAACCTGTATTCCGACACGGAGATCGTCTCCCGAAACCACGACGGAATGCAGCGATACACCTACGGCGAGTACGAGGATCGAACGAGCCAGCTCGCGAACGCCCTCGACGAACACGGCATCGAGGAGGGCGACCGCGTCGGGACGTTCTGTTGGAACCACTCCCGGCACTTCGAGACGTACTTCGCCGTCCCGTCGATCGGCGCCCAGCTGCATACGATCAACCCGCTGCTTCCCGACGCACACATCCAGTACATCGTCGACAACGCCGACGATCAGCTGATCTTCGTCGATCAGTCGCTCGCACCGAAACTCGCGAGCGCGGTCGCCGATGCCGACGGCGACGAGTTCGCGGACGTCGACTTCGTCGTCATGGGGAGCGAGGAGTCCGACCACCTCGAGGCGACGCCGTACGAGTCGTTCATCGACGGCCAGGACACCGACTACGACTGGCCCGACGTCGACGAGGAACAGCCGGCGGGAATGTGTTACACCTCGGGAACCACCGGGAACCCGAAGGGCGTCGAGTACACCCAGCAGATGCTCTGGAGCCACACGATGGCGACGCTGACGCCACAGGGGATCCCGATGGCCGACGACGACGTCGTGATGCCCGTCGTGCCGATGTTCCACGTCAACGCCTGGGGCATGCCGTTCTCGGCGACTGCGGGCGGCTCGAAACACGTCTACCCGGGCCCCTCGCCGGAGCCCGAAGACATCGCGAGCCTCATCGAGAACGAGGGCGTGACGATCAGCGCCGGCGTCCCCACCGTCTGGCTCGGACTGATGGAGTACTGCTCGGAACACGACGTCGACCTCTCGACGCTCGAGACCGTGATCGTCGGCGGCTCGGCGGCGCCGAAATCGATGATCGAGTGGTTCGACGACCAGGGCGTCGAAGTGCTCCACGCATGGGGAATGACCGAGATGTCCCCGATCGGCTCGGTCTCCCACCTCAAATCCGATCTGCAGGACGCCGACTACGACACCCAACTCGAGAAACGCGGCAAACAGGGGCTGATGGTCCCCGGCCTCGAGTTCAAAGTGATCGACGAGAACGACGAGGAGATCGCCTGGGACGGCGAGGAGTTCGGCGAGCTGTGGGTTCGCGGTCCGTGGGTCACGAAGGAGTACTTCAAGCGCCCGGAGGCCAACGAGGAGGACTTCGAGGACGGCTGGCTCAAGACCGGCGACGTCGTCACCGTCGACGAAGACGGCTACATCCAGATCGTCGATCGCGAGAAGGACGTGATCAAATCGGGCGGCGAGTGGATCTCGTCGGTCGAACTCGAGAACGCGATCATGGCCCACGACGACGTCGCCGAGGCGGCCGTCGTCGGCGTCCCCCACGAGCGCTGGCAGGAGCGACCGGTCGCGTTCGTCGTTCCCGACGACGGCGTCGACCGCGAGACGCTCGTCCCCGAGATCAACGAGATGCTCGCCGACGAGTACCCCAAGTGGTGGCTGCCGGACGAGGTCGAGTTCATCGAAGAGGTGCCGAAGACGGCGACGGGCAAGTTCTCGAAGAAGGACATCCGCGAGGAGTACGCGGACCAGTCCCTCGTCGAGGGCCGGGTACCGGAAGACGCCGCGCCGGATCAAAACTGAACGCCGCGCCGGGCTATTTTTCGGCAGCGATGCAGCCGCCGGACGCTACCCGAACCGTCGCACTCGACGTTCCGACACAGGCTCGGTTCGACTCGTCACTCGCGCTCGAGGACGATCACGCCGGCGAGAATCAACGCGCCGCCGGCGACGGTCGCGACGGTGACCGGTTCGGCGAACAGCGCAGCACCGAGGACGACCGTGACGGGTGGCTCGGCGGTGCTGACGATACTCGCTCGGCTGGCGCCGATGTACCGCAGCCCGGCGAAAAACGCCACGACGGGAACCGCGGTCGCGACGACGGCGATACTGAGTAGAATCGCCCACGCCGACGGCGCCGTGGGAAACGCGAGTTGACCGGTGGCCGCCCCGATGCCGACGAACGACGCCCCGGCGGCGGGCAACACGTACGCGGTCAGGACCAGCGGATCGACCGTCTCGAGCACCGCCCGCGAGCCGGTGATGTAGCAGGCGTAGGCCAGCGCGGCGCCGAGGACGACGACCACGCCGACGAGCGACGCGCCCTCCGGGTTCGCGCCGGTGACGAGGACGATGCCGCCGAAGGCCAGACACAGCGCCACCAGCATGGCTCGGCTGATTCGCTCGCCGATCGTGAGGACCGCGAGAACCACGACGAACGCGGGATAGGTGTAGAGGACGATCGCGACCAGTCCGGCCGTCATGTACTCGAGACCGAGGAAGTAGAGCCCGCTCTGTGCGGTGTAGCCGAGGCCGCCGAGCGCGAGCGCGATCGCCAGCGGTCGTCCGCGGAGGATCGTCGCCTCTCCTCGCCACGCGAGAAAGGCCCAGATCACCAGCCCGGCGAGCAGAAACCGAAAGACGAGCACCGTCGGAATCGAGAGCCCCGCCCGCTGAGCGTAGATTCCGAAAATCCCGAGCGTCCCGAACCCGATCGCTGAGACGAGTATCAGCGCGATACCGAGGTGTTCGGTCTCGAGCGTTCGGTGAGAGAGATATTCAGGCATGCCAAATCGAGTCGCTGACTCGCAGTACCGCGCATCGGCTTACAAAAACTCCGATACGCGCGTCTCGCGGGCCGTGGCGAGTCGGATCGCAAAAGTGGCTGCTCGAGACCGCGCGTCGACTACTCGAGGTCGTCCACTAACTCGCTCGCGACGCCGGTGTAGCCCGCCGGCGTCAGCGCGTGCAGTTCCTCGCGAACGTCTTCGTCGACCTCGAGGTCGTCGAACATGGTACGGAAGTCCTCGAGCGTGACGTCCTTGCCGCGCGTGACGGCTTTGACGCGCTCGTAGGCGTCCTCCTGTCCCTCGCGGCGGAGGATCGTCTGGACGGCCTCGCCGATGATCTCGGGGGTGGACTCGAGTTCGTCGCGCATGACCCGCTCGGTGGGGACGACCTTCGAGAGCCCCGACGCAGTCTTGCCGTAGCCGATCAGGCAGTGGGCGAATGCGGCGCCGATGTTGCGCTTGACGGTCGAGTCGGAGAGGTCGCGCTGGAGCCTCGACGTGGTGATGTAGTCCGCCAGGAAGGTGAGATCCGAGTTGGCCTTCGAGAGGTTCCCCTCACTGTTCTCGAAGTCGATCGGGTTGACCTTGTGGGGCATCGTCGAGGAGCCGGTTTCGCCCTCGACGGCCTCCTGGCCGAGGTAGCGGTCGGAAACGTAGAGCCACATGTCCAGATCGAGGTCCAGCAGGACCTCGTTCGCCCCGCGGAAGGCGTCGAAGACGGCCGCGAGGTCGTCACAGGGGTTGACCTGCGTGGTCAGCGCCTCGAACTCGAGGCCCAGATCGGTGACGAACGCCTCCGCGAACGCCGGCCAGTCGACGTCGGGGTAGGCCGCGTGGTGGGCCGCGTACGTGCCCGACGCGCCGCCGAGTTTGCCCCGGAGTTCGTCGGTCGCTTGCCGAATGCGCCCCGTCGCGCGACCGAGACGGGCGGCGTAGACGGCCATCTCCTTGCCGAACGTGGTCGGCGTCGCGGGCTGGCCGTGCGTTCGGGCGAGCATCGGGAGGTCGCGGTAGTCGCGAGCCATCCCCGCGAGCGTCTCGCGGACCTCGTACAGCTCCGGCAGGAGCACCTCGTCGACGGCGTCGCGGACGAGCAGCCGGTGGGCGAGGTTGTTCACGTCCTCGCTGGTCAGCCCGAAGTGGATCCAGGCCGAGGCGTCGCTGCCCTCGAGCAGCCGGTGACGAACGAAGTACTCGACGGCTTTGACGTCGTGGTTGGTCGCCTCGAACTCGGCGTAGCCCTCCGTCTCGAGGGTCTTGATCAGCCGGGCGTCCTCCTCCGCGAAGTGTTTGTACAGTCCGCGAAGGTGTTCGCGTTCCTCGAGGTCGAGCTCGAGCGGCGTCGCCTCGAGATCCGCGAGCGCGAGCAGGTACTCGACTTCGACGCGGACCCGGGCGCGCATGAGTGCGGCCTCGCTGGCGTACGGCGACAACGGCGCGGTCCGGCTGCCGTAGCGGCCGTCCAGCGGCGAGACGGCGTACAGGGCGTTCGTGTCGGTCATTGAACGAGCCTTCCCGCACGCGGTCCAAAAGCGTGTCGAAACGCGGGTCGCTCGGGGCCACGAGTATGCATATCTCGGAGAGACCGTACGGAAATACTGCCGTTATAATACACGACCGTGCATATTTCGGTGGCCGAGACCGCAACCACTTTGCCCCTCGCGGGCGCGGGTTCGACCATGATGCGAATCGCCGGGATGGCCGGCAACCGAGGGCGTAACCTGTTGAACATCGCCGACCGCGCGCCGGGCGGGGCCGAACTCGCGGTCGTACTAACGAACAACGCCGACGCGCCGGTGCTCGACGCCGCCGCCGAGCGCGGGATTCCGACCGAGGTCGTTCCGCTCGAGGGCGGAATGAACCGGGCGACCCACGAGGAAGCCATGCTCGAGGTCCTCGCCGACCACGAGTTCGACCTCGTCTGTCTCGACGGCTACATGCGCATTCTCTCGGACACGTTCCTCGACGAAGCGCCGACCACGCTGAACGTCCACCCTTCGTTGCTGCCCGCATTCCCCGGGATGGACGCCTGGGGCGACGCGCTCGAGGCGAACGTCTCGGTGACGGGCTGTACGGTCCACGTCGTCACCGACGCGACGGACGAGGATGGCGAGGTCGTCGAGAACGAGGTCGACGGCGGTCCGATCGTCACTCAGGAGCCGATCCCGGTCTACGCGGGCGACGACGAGGAGAGTCTGAAAGAGCGCGTCCTCTACGAGGGCGAGTTCCGCGCGTACCCCCGGGCCGTGAAGTGGTTCGCGGAGGGGAGCGTCAATGTCGATCTCGAGGCGGGCGACGTGACGGTCGACGCAGACGTCGCAAGCACGGACGCTGACGACCACAACGGGCTGCCGGGTCGACGACTCGTCTCCGACGACCGGGCCGACACGCTCCGCTACGGGGAGAATCCCCATCAGGACGCTGCCGTCTACACCGACTACACCACGGACGAGGCCAGCGTCGTCCACGCCGACCAGCTGAACGAGGGCGCGAAGGCGCTGTCGTACAACAACTACAACGACGCCGACGGCGCGCTGAACCTGATCAAGGAGTTCGACGAGCCAGCCGCCGCGGTGATCAAACACACCAACCCGGCCGGCTGTGCAACCGCAGACGATCTCACCGAGGCCTACGAGAAGGCCCTCTCGACGGACCCGATGAGCGCCTTCGGCGGCATCGTCGCGCTCAACCGAGAGTGTGACGCCGCGACGGCCGAACAGATCATCGACTCGTTCAAGGAGGTCGTCGTCGCTCCCGGCTACACCGACGACGCGCTCGAGGTCCTCTTCGAAAAGGACAACCTCCGCGTGCTCGACGTCGGCGAGCTCGGTGAACGAACGGAGCGTTTCACTGAGAAGCCGCTCGTCGGCGGTCGACTCGTCCAGGAGCGTGACCTGCAGTCGATTTCGGTCGACGACCTCGAGGTCGTCACCGAGCGCGAGCCGAGCGAGGAAGAACTCGAGTCGATGGTGTTCGCCTGGCAGACGCTCAAACACGTGAAGTCGAACGGGATCCTCTTCACGAAGGGGACCGAGACGGTCGGCGTCGGGATGGGACAGGTCTCCCGCGTCGACGCGGTTCGACTAGCGGCGATGAAAGCTGACGAACACGCCGAAGGAAAGGACGCCGAAGGCGCGGTCATGGCCTCGGACGCGTTCTTCCCGTTCCCGGACGGCATCGAGGAGGCCGCGAAGGCGGGCATCGAGGCGGTCGTCCAGCCCGGCGGCTCGGTCAACGACGACGACGTGATCGAGGCGGCGGACGAACACGGGATCGCGATGGCGTTTACGGGACAGCGGAGTTTTCGGCACGACTGACCGTATCCGATGGAGCGTTTCGACTGTGCTCTGCGATGCGAGGCGGACCGACGCAACTGACTCAAAGATTCCTTTGAGCTAGACGAGGTGTTTTTTCACTGGCAAGAGTGCGAACGGACATGGATCGACGACAGTTCCTGGCGGCGTCGAGTATTGGCGTCGCAGCGGCGGTGGCCGGCTGTACCGGCAGTGCACTCAGCAGCGACGAGGGCGGCGAAACGACCCGCGAGACGTCCGAAAACGAGATCACCGTCAGCGCCGACGGCGAGGTCGAGGCGGAGCCGGACCGAGCGACGGTCAGCGTGGGTATCGAGGCCAGCGGCGACACGGCCGACGAGGTCCGGGACGAACTCGCCTCGAGATCCGATCCGCTTCGGGAGGTGTTCGACGACCTCGGAATCCCCGACGAGAACGTCGAGGAAGGACGGTTTCGAATCCACCCCGTACGGGACGGCGACGGGTTCGAAGGATCGCAGTCGTTCCACCTCACGATCGACGACGTAGAGGAGGCCGGCGTCGTGATCGACGAGTCGATCGACGCCGGTGCGGACGACATCGGTCGGGTGAACTTCACCCTACGGGAGGAAACGCGCGAAGAACTCCGCAACGACGCACTCGACGAAGCGCTCGCGAACGCAGATAGCGAGGCCGAACACGTCGCGGCCAATCGGGGCGTCGAGATCACCGGCACGAACTCCGTGACGACGAGCGACGTCAGCTACGGGACGACCCGGTACGCGGCGGACGACGTCGCGGAGACCGACGACGCCGCCCCGCCGGAGACGGAGTTCGACGCCGGTCCGGTCAGCGTGAGCGCGTCGGTGACGGTGACGTACGGGTTCGAGGACGCGGCGTGAAAACCGGACCGGAACGATCGCCTCTAGCACAAGTACCCACGCCCGGCCTCGGATCGGGTTACTCGTACTCTTCGGCGACGAACGCGTCGTAGAACGCAGCGGAGAGATGGCGACGTTCCCACTCGCGCCGGCGTTCCTCGGCGATGCTGGTCGACCAGACGGTCAACACGGCGAGAAACGCGGCACCCCCCGGGAGCACGACGAGCAGCGTCGTGGCCAGCGGCTCGATGAGGACCAATCCGACGAACCGCGAGACGAGTCCGCTCACGTCGGGACCGAACAGGGCCCAGCGAGCGACGAACGGCGCGGCGACGACGATCGCGATCGGATAGACGAGATTCAGGACTGGGCCGCCGTAGCCGCGCACGAACGCGAGCCCGAAGTACGTCCAGACGGCGACCGACGCGACGGCACCGCCGACGCGCTGTTCGGTGATGCTCGCTTCGGTCGCCAGCGCGTCGAGGCTGCCGAAGACGACCGCGACGGTCCCGAAGTAGACGACGAGGCAGAGCGCCAGCCCGCCGACCACCGTCAACGCGTGCTGGAAACGGCTCTGGGTGGCGAAACTCGAGAGACCGAGCGGACGCTCCATCGTGCGATCCGACGAGCGAGTTCCTGTTGAAGCTTGCGAGTCGTTTCGAGAACGACGGAGCGAAAAGCCGAGTGCGAAATTCGAAAGCGCCGATCAGTCGTCGGCGGGGACGGCCGTCGTCGCCCGCGTGTCGGCCATCGCGAGGACGTCGTCGAAGAAGCCGAGGGTGTCCTCCGGGCCGGGGTTGGCTTCGGGGTGGTACTGACGGGTGATGACGTCGTACTCGATGCCGTCGATCCCCTCCGGCGTGTCGTCGTTGACGTTGATCTGGGTGACCTCGAGGTGCTCGCCGGGGTCGGCGACGGTGTAGCCGTGGTTCTGCGTGGTCATGACGACCTGGCCGGACTCGAGATCGAGGACCGGCTGGTTGACGCCGCGGTGACCGAAGGTCATCTTCTCGGTGGTGCCGCCGAGGGCTTCGGCGACGATCTGCTGGCCGAGACAGATGCCGGCGACCGGCGTGTCCTCGACGAACGCCTCGACGAGCGAGATGGCGTTCTCGTAGTTCGCGGGGTCGCCGGGACCGTTCGAGATGAACAGAATGTCAGGGTCGACGGCCTCGACGTCGCTCGTGCTCGCGTCGTGTGGCAGGACGTGGACCGTCGCGTTGCGGGCGACCAGCGAGTCGACGATCGATCCTTTCGCACCGCAGTCGACCAGCGCGACGGTGTCGCCGTCGTTGTCCGCGCCGTGGACGACCGGTTCGTCGACGCTGACCTGCGCGCCGATCTCGGTGTGTTCGCTCATGCCCTTACACTGTTCGAGTTCCGCCAGCGCGTCTTCCTCGGTGACGTCCTCGCCGACGGCGATCCCGCACTTCATGGCGCCGCCGTCTCGGATGTCGGTGACGACCTCGCGGGTGTCGAGGTGGTCGACTGCGGGGACGCCCTCGCTTGCGAGCCACTCGGCGACGTCTTCGGTGAGTTCCTTCGCGAGGACGGCGCGTGGGTGGATGCGATCGGACTCGAACCGCTCTTCTCGGACGCCGTAGTTTCCGATCAGCGGGTACGAGAAGGTCAGGATCTGTTCCTCGTAGGACGGATCCGTGAGACTTTCCTCGTATCCGGTGTATGCCGTCGTGAAAACGAGTTCGCCACGAGCCGTTCCCGGAGCGCGACCACGTCCCTCGATCACGTGGCCACCCTCCAGTGCAACGTAGGCAGCTGTCATTACGATCTACGTATTGGAGCGACCGTCATAAGTGTTGTCTTCGAAGCTGAGTTACGAAATTCGTAATCGGTAAGTGCCGGTCGCGCGTAGTCACAGATCTCCATGGACGACCTGGACCGCCAGATCCTCGATATGCTCCGGCGAGACGCCCGAACACCGTACACGGAGATCGCCGACGAGGTCGGGACGAGCGAGGGGACCGTCCGCAACCGCGTCGAACGGATGATGGACGACGAGGTCATCGAACGATTCACTATTTCGACCCGGACGGGCAACGTCAAGGCCATGCTCGAGGTCGGCGTCGCGGTCGACGTCGATACCAAGGCCGTCTCCGAGCGGATCGCCGAGTGGGAAGAAGTCGACTTCGTCTGGATGGTCTCGGGCGAGCAGGACATCGTCCTCGTGGTCGACGCCGCGGACACGCGCGGCGTGAACGATCTCATCACGAAAGCCCGCGATCAGGAAGAGGTCGTGAGCACGAAAACGCGACTGATTCTCGACGAAGAACTCGGTTGAATCCGATCGACGGAGCCCTCGACTCATCGGAGGCGAACACGATTACTCACCGTATTGCCAGTACAGCGATCGTCCCCGCTTGACGAGCGGCCAGGCGGGGCTGATTCCCCGTTCCCAGTAGAGGTTCGGGACGAGCCGGCCGCCGAACTGCTCTTTGAACGTGAACCCCCCGTCCTCGAAGTCCGCGCCGCCGCCCCCGAAGTCGTAGTACTCGTAGCCCTCGTCGATCGCCCGCTGGAACAGGTAGTCGTAGACGAGTTCGGAGGCATGGTACTCGAAGTACTCCGACGGAACGGCGGCAAAGAACCCGTGAAGGATACCTCGTTCGTCGTTTCGAAGGGCGAGAAAGCCACCGGCGTACTCCCCTTCGACGGAGAGTGAAACGAGGAGCAGCCGTTCGTCCATCGCTCGCAGTCGGTCGAAGAACGCGAACGGATAGACCGTCCCGTCGATGCTCTCCATCCGCGTTCGGTACGCCTCGTAAAATTGGCCCAGATTCTCCCGGGAGGGCTCGACGTCGTCGATCTCGTGGTCGGTATCTCGACCTCGTCGAACGGCTCGGCGTTTGGAGCTATCCATCCCCTCGAAGACCGCGTCGTACCCGCTGGCGAGATTCAGCAGGAATCGACCGTCGACGCGGCTCGAGTCGTAGCCCTCGGCGACGAGGTGGTCGTCGTACCGGTGGAAGTTCGTGTTCGACGCGCGAATCTCGTGAACGATCGTACGGTGGCCGCACAGTTGCGGTATCGCGTCCGAGACGCACGAGAGCGACTCGGGGACGTCGTCAGTCAACAACGGGCCACCGAACCCCGGGTAGATCGACGTGAGCCGATCGAACGGCGTTTTCGGAATCGAGACGACGAAGTTTGGAAACAGCCCCACCAGATCGGTGCGGTTCTCGACCACGAGATGTCTGGCCGGGTACTCGAGCCCTCGTTCGATCGCCTCGAGCCACTCGTATCGGTGAAAGACGGTGCCGAGCTGGGATCGGTCGACGACCTCGTTCCACCGCGTGCGGTCGAACGCCCGAATCGTATCGACGGCGGTTACCTCGAGGTCGGATTCGGGCCCGGCCATCGTCCGGGCGCGTCCGACGTCTCGACTCGACTCGACGTTCGAGGCGGTGTACTGAAACATCTGTACTCTGGCAATAGAAACTCGAGCCACCAGTTAAATCATTGTGCCACTAAGGCATAAATTCACACAAACAAGGGACAGATATGTAGAGATAGTCGGTAAGTGCTAGATTATCTGCCCGATTGTGAACTTAATGCTCACCGACTGTCGTGTAAGCGGGCGCACCGACTCCACCGCCGCTCGGGTGGGGGATGACGGGGACGCCGCTGTCGCTACGAAATTGGGGACGAATCAGGCCGACTCCGTTTCGCGGTTGTATCGGTTGTACAGCGTCCGGCCGGTCTCGACCAGTTTCCAGGTCGGTCCGGTGCCGCGCTCCCAGTAGATATTGGGGAGCAGTTGTCCGCCGAACTCCTCTTTGAACGAGAAGCCGCCGTCTTCGAAGTCCGCGCCCCCACCCCCGAAGTCGTAGGTCTCGTAGCCCTCGTCGATGGCCCACTGGAACAGGTAGTCGTAGAGTCGTTCCGACGCGTGATACTCGAAGTACTCGGAGGGAACGGCGCTGAAGAAGCCGTGAACGGTGTCCTGTTCGTCGTTGAGCAGTTCCATGAACCCGCCGGCGTACTCTCCCTCGATGTAGAGTTCCAGCAGGAGGATTCGATCCTCCATGTTCGCCAACTGCTCGAAGAACTCGAACGGGTAGACCGTGCCGCCGACGCTCTCCATGTGCCGTTCGTACTTCTCGTGGAAGCGCTTCAGCGTCGACTGCGTGAGATCCGCTTCGACGATCTCGTGGTCGGTCTCGCGGCCGCGCCGGATGGCCCGCCGTTTCGAACTGTCCATCTCCTCGAAGATGTCGTCGTACCCTTTCTCGAGGTTCATGACGAACCGACCGCCGACACGACTGGAGTCGTACCCCTCGGCCTCCATGAAGTCGTTGTACCGGAGGAAGTTCGTATTCGAGGCCCGAATCTCGTGGACGATCGTTCGGTTGTCGCAGAGTTCGGGCACCACCTCGAGGATCTTCGACAGCGATTCCGAAACCTCGGTCGTCAGGAGTGGCCCGCCGAATCCGGGATAGATCGACGTCAGCTTGTAGAACGGCGTCTTCGGAATCTCGACGACGAAGTTCGGGAACACCCCGATCGGGTTCGTGTCCTTCTCCACGACGATGTGTCTGGCCGGATACTCGAGACCCGTTTCGATCGCCTCGATCCACTCGTAGCGATGAAAGACCGTGCCGAGCTCGGCGCGTTCGACGACGTCGTTCCATCGGTCGCGGTCCATCACTCGAACCGTGTCGATGACGTTTACAGTAAGGCCCGATTGGTCGTCCGACATCGTCTGGACGGTCCCCGTGGTAGTTTCGTCGCGGTTCGATTGTGGATTCTCTGTGACTTGCTGGGCCATCTGTCGTTTAGACGCCCGTTCAGGAGGAGGTTAAGTTATTTTAGCCTACAGCCATACATTATCGAGTGGAATCGTCTGTATTCCGCCCGTAATTAGGCAATGTTATCTACTGACATAGACTCCGTTAGTGCCGTATTTCGTCTGCAAGCGAAAGAGCTTTTACTATCTGGGTGACGCTCGGTAAGCCGTGAGGCGATTTAGCGCACATCGCTCCCAACCTCGCCGCAGGCCGGCGTTTCTGGCGGAGACAGCGAATAATTGAGGGTGTGGTACTGGCTCACTAGTCAGACTGAGTACCAGTTCAGAGGGTGGCGAGCCGGTCGATAGCGGCCGCCGATTTCGCCAGCACCTCGTTCGGGTGTTTTCGCTCGTGGATTCGCCGATAGCCGCGCCGAAGCAGTTCGTCGACCACACCACCGGCGACACGCGGCTCGACGCGCCCGTCGCGGATGGCCTCCACGACCGATTCGGGAGTGAGCGCATCCGCGTCGACCAGCGTGTAAGCTCGCCCTACTTCGAACGGGAAGTGGGCGTCGCTACCCGCAACCACCGGCAGTTCGCGGGTTGCAGCGACCGCTTCGACGAGCGGACGCGTCCGCGGATGTTTCCCGTTGATTTCGACCGCGTCGAACGGGACGTCCGCGAACCGGTCGTTCGTGACGTCGCTTCCCCGATAGGGATGGGCGACGATCGCCGCACAGCCGCGTTCGTGTGCCAGCTCGACGACTTCGGTCGGCGTGTACTCGAGCGGAACCGTCTCGGTCGGCGGATCGGGACCAACGACGAGGACGTGCCCGTGGGTCGTCGACACCTCGATACCGGGGATCAGCGTCACGTCGTCCGACGAAAACGGCGTGTAGTAGTCGTGGTTCGTCGTCGCGACGCCGTCGAGTCCCCGCCGTCGGCCGGCGCGAGCGAGGGCACGGACGCCGACGGGATCGAACCGGTCGCCGAGTCGACGTCGTCCGTGGAAGAATCGCGTGTGCGCGTGGAGGTCGACGGCGAACATATCTAGCGAAACGTGAACGGACGGTTTTGTTCTTGCCGAACTACGTGTGCACATGAGTCGACGCGGCGACGAGGAGTCCGTCCTGATCTGCAATCCGGTGAGCGGCAGCGAGGATCACGTCGATCGAATCACGACGCTCGCACGCGATCGCGGCTTCAGGATAGAATTGACCGAGAACGCGGGCGATGCAACGCGGCTCGCCCGGAAAGTTGCAGCCAACGGCGCACGTCTCGTCGCTGCCGCGGGCGGTGACGGCACGATCAACGAAGTCGTCAACGGGCTCGTCGACGCGGACGCCCTCGAGGGGACGACCCTCGCCGTCGTCCCGGTCGGGACGGGAAACAACTTCGCGTCGAATATCGGCGTCGAAAGCATCGACGACGCATTCGAGGTGATCGAGACGGGACGGCGACGTCGGATCGACCTCGGCGTCGCGAACGGACGGGCGTTCGTCAACTCCTGTGTGGGCGGCGTTACGGCGGAGGCGAGCGGCGTGACGAGTTCCGAGGAGAAGCGAACGTGGGGTGTCCTCGCGTACGTCGGAAAGACGCTCGAGACGGTGTCCTCGTTCGAATCACTGCCACTTCGAGCGGTACTCGAGAACGGGAATACGGGCGGCGAAGCGCATCCAGCATCGACGAACGAGACGGATCGAACGCGTGTCTGGACCGGCGACGCGATGTTCGTCCTCGTGGGAAACTGCCGCCGGTTTACGACCGCGCGCCGCGCGCAGGCGAACGTCGAAGACGGTCTGTTCGAAGTGACGATCGTCGAAGACGCGTCGACGATCGATCTCGTGACCGAGGCGGCGCTTGGCAGTTTCTTCGATCGAGACCAGACGCACATCGTCCGCCAACGGGTGCCGTCGGTGACCGTCGAGAGTCGACGCTCCGGACCGATCGAGTACAGTCTCGACGGCGAGTTGCTCGAGGCGGAGACGCTCGAGGTCACAACGCACGCGGGTGCACTCGAGGTCGCCGTGGGCGCGGACTATCGGATCGATCCTGACGGCAACGGGGTCGACGACTCGGAATCCGCGTGACTCACCCACGGCTCGGAGAGGGGCGTCGAACGGGCCACGGACCACAAGACGAGACGATACTGGTTTCAAGAACCTCTACAATTGTGGACGTATGAGCGCGCCACGCGACGAACTTCCCCACGAGAACGCCGAACAGGACGTGATCGCCGTCGATGCGGACGACACCGAACTCGAACTGGTCAACCGACTCGACGCCCACACCGGCGACGGGATTCGCCACCGGGCGTTCACCTCGCTCGTTTTCGACGGCGACGGGAACGTCCTGCTCGCCCAACGCGCACCCGGAAAGCGCCTCTGGGGTACTTACTGGGACGGTACCGTCGCCTCCCACCCCGTCGAGGGCCAGAGCCAGGAGGAAGCCACCCGCGAACGACTCGAAGAGGAGCTCGGAATCGCTCCCGACCAGTACGACGACCTGCGGCTCACCGACCGCTTCGAGTACAAGCGCTACTTCGAGAACGCGGGCGTCGAACACGAGGTTTGTGCCGTCCTGAAGCTGACGCTGTCCGATCGCACCCTCGAGCCGGACGAAGAGGAGGTCGCGGGACTCATGTGGGTACCCTACGAGCGTCTCCACTCGAACCCCGAGTGGTACCGCCAGCTTCGACTTTGCCCGTGGTTCGAGATCGCGATGCGGCGGGATATGCGGTCGGAGTGAGCTCGGCCGGGCGACGTGTCACCGTCAGCCGCACGTCCGACGTATGATAACAAGCAACAAGGCTTATACGACCCCACTTCGTAGCGTCGGCTGAGGACCGACGAAATCGGTCCGTGTGACGCAATGACCTCCCCACAACCGGAAACAGAGACGTACGAAGTCACGCTCTCCACCGACGAGCAGTGGGTCGCCCACGCGCTCCTCGCGAGCGAAATCGACGACGCTATCGACGACGACGAGACACCGCCCGCGTGGGCGCTCGAACTGTTCGACGCGCTCGAGGACGGCGACGGGACGACGGTACTCACGAGCTATCAGGCGCGACGGCTCGTCGACGCGATGACTGCGTACGTCGACGGCTCGGACGCTCCCGAACAGGATGTCGTCCACGGATCGGCCGTCGTCGAGCGACTCGAGGACCGCCTCGAGTCACGAGAGTCAATGCAGTAACCCACGGCCTGGGCCACCTGTAGAAGACCACTCGACTTTCGACTCGATTTTGGCGAACTACGGACGCGTCGTCGCCCAGACGGCTGTAACCGCGAGGAAGAAGGCTGGAAACAGCGGAAGTGTCAAGAGCGCGAAGCGGTAGCCAACGTCCGGCGGCCACAGGAGGATCGCCGTCGGAGCGATAATGAAGGCGACGACGATCATGCCGACGACCGTCCAGCCCCGCCAGTCGAACTCGCGGTCGGCCGTCTCGGGATGGGCCGGATTGACGAGCCAGTCGTCGTCGTCGGCCGACTCCGTCGGCTCTCCGTCCTCGTCGAACGCTGCGGGGTCGTGAACGTAGCCGCCGTCGTCGCTCGAACTCACACGTGGGACTTTCGAGTCCGTGGTCAAAGCCCTCACGGTTCCGGTGTCTCTCGAGTCGGCTCCGAATCGGTTCGGAGTGATACTCGAGTCGGTTCGGTGTGACACTCGAGTCGACGGTCGGAGTCTGCGGAAATTCTGGTCGGTTCGTCCCGATCACCCGCAAGGCGAACGGAACGTCGCTACATCTATCCAGCCATGTGGTCTGATCGAATGATTCCGATACCACCTAGGCTGAACTTCGCGTTACTTTGGACTGCTAATGAAACAGCTGAGTGAAACGAACTTGCGACTAATGCCAACTATCGAAGGGAAAATGTTACTTCAAAACCGCTTCTATTGAGTACAGATGTCCGACCAGTACGAATACAAGATAATCTCAGCATCGACAACATGGACAGGACGCATGGAAGAAGAAGAAACAGAACGCCGACTCAATCAATTCTCCCAGGACGGATGGGAACTCGATCAGACATCATTCGACTGGTGGTCATTGTCACCAAGATTTGTTCTCAGACGACTATGCCGAGACTAGTGCCATTTCAGTTGTGAATCGCTAGATTCTCTTCTGCTGTGCCTCTGGATCGACTGTCGCGGTGCCGGTAGGTGGTCCGTGAGTGCCCTATACCGAGCGAGGTTTACAAATCACTCTCGACCGGTAAATCCGGACGACTGGCTGTCGGTAACGACTACAGCTCGCTGTCGGGCCGGACGACGACCTTTCCAAACCCTTCCCGGTTCTCGATGATCTCGTGGGCGCGGGCGGACTCGCTCATCGGCAGTTCCTCCCGGATCGCGGGCTCGAACGTGCCGTCCCAGACGAGTTCCATCACGTCGTCGACCTGGTCGGGGGTCGCCATCGTCGAGCCGATGATCTCGAGTTGGTTCCAGAAGATCCGCGGGATGTCGGTCTCGGGAGCGCCGCCGCCGGTGCCGCCGCAGGTGACGAGTCGACCACCCTTGGTGAGGCTCTTGATCGAGTCCTGCCACGTGGGCGCGCCGACGTGCTCGACGACGACGTCGACGCCGCGACCGCCGGTCTCCTCGCGGACCCAGTCCGCGAAGTCCTCCTCTTCGTAGTTACAGACGTGGTCCGCGCCGTGTTCCTCGGCGTACTCGAGTTTCTCCTCGGTGCTCCCGGTCGCGTACACCTCCGCGCCCGCGTAGTCGGCAATCTGAAGCGCCGCGTGGCCAACGCCGCCGCTGGCACCCAGTACGAGGACTTTCTCGCCGGCCTCGAGGTCGGCCCGTTCGATCAGCATTCGCCAGGCGGTCTGGAAGACCAGACAGCTCGAGCCGGCGACCTCCCAATCAACGTGCTCGGGGACGGGAATCAGGTTGTCCTCGGGGATCGCGGCGTACTCCGAGTGGATCCCCGGAACGTGTTCGCCGATGATGTGGTAGCGGGGATCGAGCGTCGGGTCGTCCATCCGCAGGTCGCCGACGCCCGCCGAGAGTGCAACGCGGTCACCTTCTTCGAAGCGGCTGACGCCCTCGCCGACCGCTTCGACGACGCCGGCCCCATCGCTGCCCGGAATGTGGGGCATCTCGAGGTCCAGCCCGGGCATTCCGCGCCGCGTCCAGATGTCGAGATGGTTGAGCGCCGCGGCCTTTACGTCGACCAGTACCTCGTCGCGGTCGACCTCGGGGTCGGGATACTCCCCGTACTCGATGACGTCGGTGTCGCCGTGTTCGGTGATTTTGACTGCCTGCATACACGCAGATCAACGGAAACGTCGTGCATAACAGTTGGGCAACCAGCACCGACGGACCGCTTTCAGAGCACCATTGACGACGTCGAGACCGACAGCAGTTCGTCCTGCCACGAACCGACGGTGGACGGACAGTGCCAGTGTTTTACCCATCGGCTCTCGAACGGGAGAGTATGACCGCGGATCCGAGCCGGAACACGTCATCGGAGGGGAGGGAACCGTCACCCGAAGAGACGAACGAGAATGGGGACGAAGACCGGACCGTCGAGGAGGTCGACGCCGAACGTGATCCGCTCGGCGTCAGCGTCGTCACGATTTCGGCCGACCGGGAACTCGAGTCGGACCCCGCCGGCAACGTCATCGTCACGGCGCTCGAGGAGGCGGGCCACGACGTCGCGACGCGGGAACACATCGACGCCGACCACGACCGAGTCCAGTCGATCGTCTCGCGGCTGATCGACCGCGGCGACGTTGACGTCGTAGTGACCAGCGGCGCAACCAGCGTCGAACCGAGCGACGTCGCCATCGAAGCCGTCGAACCGTTACTCGAGAAGGAACTCACCGCGTTCAGCGAGCTGTTCACCGCGCTCGGCTACGAGGCGGTCGGGAGTCAGATCGTCGCCGCCCGGACGATCGCGGGCATCGCCGACGACGTTCCGATATTCTGTCTGCCCGGCAAAGCGCCCGCGGCACGGCTCGGCATCGAGGAGATCATCCTGCCCGAGATGCGCCACCTCGTCGGGGTCGCTCGCGCACACCGAGACGAGAGCGAGCGAGACGACGAAACGACGAACGACACCGATGGCGAATCCACGGTCGGAGACGCAAATGAGTGACGACGATCGAAGCCGAGACGACCGAACCGGTGACGTCGACAAGGAGTCCGTCCGCGAGCGCATCTGGGACGATCTCGAGGAGAGCGGCGAGGCCAGATTCCCCTTCCCACCGCACGGCCGGATTCCGAACTTCGCCGGGGCCGACGAGGCCGCCGACCGACTCGCAGCCACACCCGAGTGGCAGTCGGCGTCGACGATCAAGGCCAACCCCGACGCGCCGCAGTTGCCCGTCAGGCGACGCGCCTTACGCGAGGGAAAGACGGTCTACATGGCCGTCCCGCGACTCGCGGACGAGGACTGCTTTCTCGAACTGGATCCCGACGTACTCGAGGACTACGATGCGGCGACGACGGTGTCGGGATCGTCGACACACGGCGAGCAGATCGGCCCGGACGCTGTCGAATCGATCGATATGATCGTCTCCGGGAGCGTCGCTGTGATGGAAAACGGCGGTCGGATCGGCAAGGGCGAGGGCTACAGCGACCTCGAGTACGCGATCCTCTACGATCTCGGGCTCGTCGATTCGTCGACGACGGTCGCGACGACCGTCCACGAGCGACAGGTGATCGACGAAGCGGTCGCGATCGGCGACCACGACGTCTCGATGGACCTGCTCGTGACGCCCGAGCGAACGCTGCGTCCGGACGGACGACCGCAGCCGACGGGAATCGACTGGTCGGTGCTCGACGACGAGCGACTCGAGGAAATTCCCGTACTGAAACGGCTTCGCGAGGACTGAGTACGGAACGAGCGGTGCTACTTCTCGGCGATGAACGTCGACTAGAACCCAACTCGAGGCGCGAAGAAGACGCGCCTCGACTGCCAACCGCAGGTGACCCGGGCTGGTGCAAGAGCCCGCGTCGAAACCGGGGAAACGGTACGGTGTGGCAATGGTGGGGGGAAGGGTGCTGTGGTGGGGTTGCTGGAAGTCACGGGTACAGGCGGTGGATGCCTTGGTGGGGTCTGCCCGTCGACCTCCATCTGTCAGTATCGGTGGGAACCACTTGAACGGCGGCGATGGTATTAGAATCTTACACCGGATTCCGTCGAATTCAATCCGAGTTTACTCGGCCGAAAACGAGCTTACGAACGTTTATACGCCCGATATCACTCACAATGACGATTTTCTCGAGAAAGTCTCTTTCTCCGCCTCTTTCGAGCGGCGAACTCCGTTAAAAGAAACCGGCCGTCGTCCCGATTCAACCGGTCAGCTCTTCGGCGACCATCGCGGCGTCCATCAGCTTCGGATCGACGGCGAGATCGAGCTGTCCCTTGACGAACTCCGGAACGGTGTCGCGCGCGTAGACGACGGTCCGGATGTCGTCGGTGAGGTCGCAGACGACCGGAATCGTCGTCGCCTGCCCGACGTCGGTCAGCACGTACAGGTCGGCGTCGACGATTCCGGCCTCCTCGAGTGCGGGCCGGGAAACGACGCCGTCGAGACGGGTGACGCTCGCGCCCTCGGCCTCGAGGGCGTCGCCGATCGCGTCCTCGTCAGGGCCGGCGACGACTACGTTCGTCTCCGTCATTCGTACTCGATGGTCGCTGGCGGTTTGTGGGTGACGTCGTAGACGACGCGGGCGACGTTCTCGTGGCCGCCGGTGATCCGGGACTGGATGCGCTGGAGGGTCTCCCAGTCGATCTCCTGGGCGCGAGCCGTCATTCCGTCGCGGGATTCGACGGATCGAACGGAGACGACCCAGCCGTGAACGCGGTTGTCGCCTTTCACGCCCGTCGCCTTGCCGATGACGGCGGCGAGGGCCTGCCACGGTTCGTACTCCTCGAGTTCCTCCTCGACGACGTGACAGGACAGTCGGGCGACCTCGAGTTTCTCCTCGGTCACTTCGCCGATGACGCGGACGGCGAGTCCGGGGCCGGGGAACGGCATCCGTTCGGCGACGATCTCGTCGAGACCGAGGTGACGTGCGACCTCGCGCACTTCGTCCTTGTACAGGTCGCGAACGGGTTCGACGATGCCCTCGAAGTCGACGACCTCCGGCAGTCCGCCGACGTTGTGGTGGGACTTGATCCCGCCCTCGCTCTCGATGCGGTCGGGGTAGATCGTCCCCTGGACGAGGTAGTCCGCATCGGTGTCTTTCGCCTCGCGCTCGAACTCGCGGATGAACTGCTCGCCGATGACCTCGCGTTTCTCCTCGGGGTCGGTGATGCCCGAGAGCGCCTCGAGGAACCGATCTTTCGCGTCGACGATCCGCAGCGACTCCATGTAGTCGAACGTCTCGCGGATCTGGTCGGTCTCGCCTTTCCGCATCAGGCCGGTGTCGACGTAGACCGGAGTCAACTGGTCGCCGATGGCCTCGTAGGCCAAGGCGGCGGCGACCGAGGAGTCGACCCCGCCCGACAGGGCGATGACGGCGTTGGCGTCGCCGATTTCGTCGCCGATCTCTGCTACTGCGTCCGGAACAAACGTCTCTGTATCTACCATCAGTGGGTTACCTCCGTTTCGGTGTCGCTCGTCGATTCGCTCTCGGTCTCTGCGCCCTCGTCAGCTCCGGACTCGTCGAGGATGCCCTCGACGAGTCCCAAAAACGGCGGGCTCGGCTGACCGGGCCGAGAGGTGTACTCGGGGTGGAACTGCGTCCCGAAGAAGAACGGGTGGTCCTCGAGTTCGAGGATCTCCATCCGGTTTCCGGCCGTACCCGAAAACGTCAGCGGCTCGTCCTCGAAGTCGTCGAAGTACTCGGGGTTGACCTCGTAGCGGTGGCGGTGGCGCTCCGTACAGGATGTGTCGTCGTAGAGCTCGTACGCCAGCGTCTCGGGTTCGATGACGGTCGTGTGCTCGCCGAGTCGCATCGTCCCGCCCATATCCTGGACCTCGTACTGCTCGGGGAGAATGTCGATGACGGGGTGTGGGGTGTCCTCGACCATCTCCGCGGAGTGGGCGCCCTCGAATCCCAGTACGTTCCGGGCGTACTCGACGACGGCCATCTGGAAGCCGAGGCAGAGTCCCAAGAAGGGAACGTCGTTCTCGCGGGCGTAGCGAACGGCCTCGATCTTCCCCTCCGAGCCGCGCATCCCGAAGCCGCCGGGGACGATGACGCCGTCGACGTCCTCGAGTTGCCCCTCGTGGCCGTCGGCCATCTCGTCGGCCGGCACCCAGTGGACGTTGACGTCGACGCCGACCTCGAAGCCGGCGTGTTTCAGCGACTCGTGGATCGACATGTAGGCGTCCTCGAGGTCGTATTTCCCGACCAGCGCGATGTCGATCTCGCCGTCCTTTTCGGTGGTGACGATCTTGCGCCAGTCGTTCGTGCGCTCCGCGGGCGGCAGGGCGTCTTCGGCCATCCCGAAGTGCTCCAAGACGTACTGGTCGAGCCCCTCCTCCTCGACCATCAGCGGGACGTGATAGACGTCCTCGACGTCCGGGTTGGAGAACACGGCGTCGGTCGGAATGTCACAGAACAGCGCGATCTTCTCTTTCGTTTCGGGCTCGAGCCGATCCTCACAGCGGCCGACGATGACGTCGGGCTGGAGCCCGATCGAGCGCACTTCCTTGACGGAGTGCTGGGTCGGCTTCGTCTTCTGCTCGCCGTTTTTCGAGTACGGGACGAGCGTGACGTGCGTGAAGAGGACGTTCTCCTCGGGTTCCTCGTGGGCGAACTGGCGCAACGCCTCGAGGTAGGGCATCCCCTCGATGTCGCCCACGGTGCCGCCGACCTCGATGATACAGACGTCAGTACCTTCGGCGGCCTCCCGAATCCGGCGCTTGATGTCGTCGGTGATGTGCGGGATGATCTGGACCGTCTTCCCGAGGTAGTCGCCCGCGCGCTCCTTCTCGATGACGTGCTGGTAGGTCTTCCCGGTGGTGATGTTGTGGTCCGAGGTCATGTCGATGTCGAGGAACCGTTCGTAGTTCCCTAAATCGAGGTCGACCTCGCCGCCGTCCTCCAGAACGTAAACTTCCCCGTGTTGGTACGGATTCATCGTCCCCGCGTCGACGTTGAGATACGGGTCGATCTTGACCGCGGTGACGTCGAACCCGGCGTTTTTGAGGAGCCGGCCGGTGCTCGCGGCCGTGATCCCCTTACCGAGTCCCGACATCACGCCGCCGGTGACGAAGATGAACTTGTTCCCCAGGGAAGGGTCATAATGAGTGTCCGATTCCGTCGGCATACCGACTGTCCGCGTGAGCGGTTGAAAACGATTTCGGGAGCGGCCCGCCAGCGAGAGCCACTGTCATACTCGAGCGTGACAGGACCGTCGGTCACCGGTACGCCCTCAGCACCTCGTCCACGGGGTTCCGCCACCGGTTTTCTCGCCCGCTACTGCGGATTCTCATCCTGTACTTCGACGATCGCCGCCTGCTCTATGGACTCCATCCCGCCGCCCGTACGGAACTGGATCGTGTACCCAGGAAGGCCCGGATCCGTCTCGTCGGTCGGCTCCTGCGGAACGGATATCGCCGTGATCCCGTCGAGCGAGACGGATCGCCGTTGGATCGGATCGCCCTCGTACTCGACGGTCTCCCAAATTTCGGCGTCGAACTCCTCGATGTCGGCTCCGAAATAGGACTCCGAGTCCGGATTGACCGAATCCTCGGTCTGGGATTCGCCGGTCGTCCGGTTGTCGTCGAACTGGACTTCCTCGTGTTTGTACTGGTACAATTGAACGAGCATACGACGGTCCACCACGAACAGCGTGATAATGGTTACAGGGAGTCGTGGACCGTCGGCCGAACTCCGGCGATCCGTGTCCGAATTATTTTATAGCAAACCGACAACTAGTGAGACACTGTGGCGTCCCACGAACGACGTTCGATCCCCAAACAGACCGGCGAGGAGCTCGATATCGGCTTCAAGGCCGCAATCGGCTTCTATCTCGGAATTATCGTCGCCGGGCTGGCGACGGTCGCCGGAATCGTCGCCGACGCGTCGATGGCAGCGATCCTCGCGACCGCACCCAGTACGGTGACAGCCGTCCTGGTCCTCGCCTTAATTTTCGGCGATCGACTCCGCGGCCTGCCGGAACGGATCGGCCTGAGCCGGAGTCGACGGCTCGGCTGTTATCTCCCCGCAGTTGCCTTCGCCTCGATGCTCGTCGTGCCCGCGTTCGCCCCGCTCGAGTATTCCGCGCGGCTGACCACTGTCACGATTGCTTTCACCGTGCTCACCGCCACCGTCGCCGTCGGCGTGGCCCGAATGACTCGCAACAGATACGTGGCCGCCGCGACCGCGGACGAACCGACGGCCACCTGGTCGTGGCAAAACGCCCGGTTCCACAGCGGCGTCTGGGACATTCTCACCACCGTCGGCGCGCTCCTATTGGTCGCCGGCGGCCTCGTCGGCATCTATACGGGACACACCAACGGAATGTGGTTTCTGCTCTACGGCGGGTTCTGGCTGTTCATGCAGTGGAGCGAAACGAACGGCTGGTTCGATGCGGACGACGAGGACGGCTCGAAACGATGGGGCTCGAGCGACCTCCGCGCTCACGAGGCCGGGATCGTTCTCGACCGGGGCCACCAGCAAAAACTCGTGCCGTGGGACGCGATCGACGACGTTCGACTGACCGACGACGAACTCGTCGTAGAGCGCGGCCGCTGGCTCGATATCCGCTGCGATCGATCGGCCATCGACGACCCCGAGAGCGTTCTCGAGGGAATCCAACACGCACGCGAGCGAGCCGAACGCTCCCGAACGGCGGAGTTTACACACTGAAGTGGGCGGGGTGTCTGCTCTCGCGTATGGCTGATCTTTTCGTCACCGTCGATGGCCGCTCGCTCGAGGCGACCTGGACCGACGACGCACCCGAAACGAAGGCGGCACTCGAATCGGCGCTCCCCGTCGCCGGCGACGGAGTTCGCTGGGGTGAGGAACTCTACTTCGATCTCGCGCTCGACGCGCCGCCGGAGAACGCTCGAGAGGCGGTTCCCGAAGGCGCGATCGCCTACTGGCCGGCGGGGAGCAAACTGTGTCTGTTCTGGGGCGAGACGCCCGCCAGTCAGGATGGAGAACCGCGGGCCGCCGCGCCCGTCACCGTCGTCGCGCTGCTCGAGGACGTGTCGGCGTTGAGTGACCTCGAGGGAGGGGCTCGAGTACAACTCGAACGAGCTGAGTGAAAGCGAATTTAGGTTCGGTCGCGGGGGATCGATCCGGGCTCACGAACTTGTCCGCCGTATTTGGAGAGGACGATCCACTGGGGAACGGCGAGTGCCGCGAGCAGTACACCGGTAGCGAGTGCGATCGTCGTCGAACCGATCGCCAGTCCGTAGAAGAGTCCGGCTCCCAGGACGACGTACAACATGGCAAGCACCCAGACGAGCTGATTCATATGAATTATAGGCTTCCCGATATGATAAGGGTAGCGACCAGCTCTGCCCGACCAATCGGCAGAGATCGCTACTTGCCCTAGAACGGGTCCCGACTGCGCTGCTTGTCGAGGTACATGTTCAGCGCCTCGAGTTCGTCGGTACCAGTTGGCCCACTGGGCACCGAGTGAGAGAGCGAAAAGCCCTTGCGTTTGTGTACACAAACACAAATGCATGGGGACGAAGACGATCGGACTCAGAGACGATGTTTATGAGCGCTTGAAAGCGAGAAAACGGGACGAGGAGAGCTTTACCGAACTCGTCGATCGCTTGCTCGAGGACTCCGATCCGGACTGGCGTGAGGGGTTCGGGACGCTGCCGGAAGCGGAGGGAGCGGAACTCGACGCGATCGTCTCCGACTCTCGAACTCGACTAAGTGACGGGCTCTCTGAACGACAGAACGAAGCGCTGGAACTCCTCTCGGACGAGGACCACGAGGACGATGACCCGAAAACTGCTTGATACGACGTTTTTGATCCACTACTGGGCTGGAACGCCGGCCGTCGAGGACTACCTCGACGAGCACGAACAAACAACCGAGTTCGTCACGACGCCGATTAACCTCAAAGAGATCGTCGTTGGACGAACACTCCAGGGTAAATTCGATCGAACGGAGATACACTCGACGTTCGAATGGGTGGATATCGTCCCGTTCGGATCCGAACATGCCTTCCACGCGGGCGAACTCGAGGCGGAGCTTCGGAGCACTGATGGACACAATCAGGACAAACTCAATTCGCTGACTGCGGATCTCCTGATAGCTGCTGTTGCAAAAGCGCTCGATATTCCCGTCGTGACGCGAAATACGGACGATTTCGAACTGCTCGGCGGTGTCGACGTGGAAACGTACTAATTCACTTGCCCCAGAACGGGTCCCGACTGCGCTGTTTGTCGAGGTACATGTTCAGCGCCTCGAGTTCGTCACCGGGGATTTCGCTCGCGAGTTCCTGCTCTAAGATCTTCGCGTGTTTCTCCGGGATCTGGATCCAAAGTTCGTCGTCCTCCTCGATCTGACGACCGACGGTCGGGCCGTCGATAGCGACCGAAACGCGGTTGCCCGCGCGGGCTTCGTCCACGTCCTCGCCCTGTTCCTGAATTCCCTTGACCTGCCCGACGCGGTTGGGTTCGTTGTTCTCGAACTTGACGACGTTCGCGTTGTTCTGTACCGTCCCCGAGTTCACCTCGACGCCGACGACCGCGGGGTCGTTCTGGCGGAAGGTGTGATCCGGCAGGATTCGGAATCGGGCCGGTCGAATCACGTTCTCGAGGATCGTGTCCTGCTGGGCGCGCTCGAGTTCGTCGACGAACTCCTCGTACTCCTCGATGAGCTGGTAGATGACCTCGTCCGTGAAGATCCGCACGTCGTCGTTCTTGGCTCGCTGTTCGGCGTCGCCGAGCACGTCGACGTTGAAGCCGAGGATAACGCGCTGTTTCGGCTCCTCGGCCGTCGAGGCGACCGAGACGTCCCGGGGCGCGATGTCGCCGACTTCCGCCCGGACGATGGGCAACTCCACCTCGTCGAGCGCGTCGGCCATCGCCTCGAGGCTGCCCAGAGTGTCGGCCTTGACGACGACGCCCTGCTCTTCGGTGTCGACGGCGATGTCCGCAAGTTCGGCCCGTACTTCGCCGACGACGTCCTCGAGCGGCCGGTCGCGAACGACGCGGACCGGCGCGCCGGCCATCGCGTCCGCGAGGTCGGGCGCGGCGACCTTGATCCCCGAGGCCGCGGACACCTCGTCGACTTTTTCGAACCGGCTCTCGGTCCGAATTTCGGCGAGCGGGCGGGGTTGGAGCAGGGCGCGAACGTCGGTGACAATCGGTTCGTTCTTTCCGCCGATGACGATCTGGTCGTCGGCCCTGATCGTCCCGTCGTAGAGGACGGTGTCGATGGTCGTCCCGAACCCTTTCTCGTCTTTGACCTCGAGGACGGTGCCGACGCCGGGGCCAGTGACGTCGATCTCCATCTCCTCTTTCATGTAGCGCTGGGAGAGCCCCATCATCACCGTCAGGAGATCGGGGACGCCCTCGCCGGTCATCGCCGAGACGGGGACGACGCCGACGTTGCGCTGGAAGTTTTGGACCCGCCAGTAGAGGTCGGCCGAGAACCCTTCGTCGCTCAGGTTCCCGATGATTTCGTAGAGCTTTTCGTCGAGGCGCGAGCGGACGCGATCCGACTGGGCCTCGTAGGTGTCGTTGATCGGCGAGTCCTCGTTGACGTTCCAGCCGGGGACGGTGTCGATCTTGTTCGCCGCGACGATAAACGGCGTCTGGGAGCGACTGAGGATTTCTAAGGCCTCGAGCGTCTGGGGCTGAAAGCCGTCGTTGACGTCGACGACGAGGATGGCGATATCCGCCAGCGCACCGCCGCGAGAGCGCAGCGTCGTAAAGGAGTGATGACCCGGCGTATCGATAAAGAGGAGGCCGGGGAGATCGAAGTCGTCCGGATCGACGAGATCGCCCGCGATGGTGGAGATGATGTCCAGCGGGACGGCCGTCGCGCCGATGTGCTGGGTAATCGCCCCTGCTTCGCCCTCGATGACCGCAGAGCCGCGTATTTTATCGAGGAGACTGGTCTTGCCGTGATCGACGTGTCCGAGGACGGCGACGATCGGTGTTCTGAGAGATGTTGGGTCGCGCGTATCCGTATTCGACATGGTGAACCACCCGAGAAGGTCTTATCTAACGCGTCGGTAGAGCGGTAGTTAAACCCATCGTCATCCGCGGCCGCGTCGACGGCGATGGCGAGGGGTTCGTCATACTGTCGGACAGAAGTCAATGAAGAGAATTCGCTGGACGGGAGCGGCGAATTTTCACACTAGTTCTGTCCGACAGGGTCACTGTGTACCATGGGTCGAGACGACTGCGAACCGCCGCCGATATCAGTCGCCGCGACCGACGTCCGTCTGACGACGCCGTGGTTTTTAATACCGATTAGTAAGAACGGGTATGCATGAGCGATATACTCGCTGAAAATCTCTCGGGGAAGTCCGTCATGGGTTCCGACGGCACTGAACTGGGACTGCTCTACAACATCACGATGGATCTCAAGTCCGGCAAACTGCACAACCTCGTCATCGAACCCGACGAAGAGCTGCCGTCCCGGGCGGTCGACTTCGACCGCGACGACGGCGGCCGGTTCCTCGTTCCCGTCAACCGCGTCCAAGCGGTGAAAGACTACATCGTCGTCCAGCGCTAACGGAATGTACATTCTCGACTCCTCGGCGTTTATCCACGACTTTCACACGACAGAACAGACTGCAACGATCCCGCTCGTCCGCGAGGAACTCGAGGACGAATCTGCCTATCGCTACGACGCGATGGAAGGCTCGGGGATGCACATCCACATCCCCAACGAGGACACGACCGAGAAGGTTCGGCGTGCGGCCAAAGAGTCCGGTGATCTGGACGTCCTCTCCGACACCGACATCCGACTCGTCGCGGCGAGTTTCGAACTCGACGGAACGCTCGTGACCGACGACTACGCGATGCAGAACGTCGCCGAAAAGCTCAACGTCGAGGTCGAAGTGATCGCCCGGGAAGGGATCGACGAACAGCGACACTGGCACTACCAGTGTCAGGGCTGTGGCCGCGAGTTCGACGAACAGAAGGATCGCTGTCCGATCTGTGGCTCGGAACTGGCGCGCAAGAACCCGTCGTAACCGATCGTCGTCGCGATTCTACGGCCCCAGGACTCCGTCACTACAGCAACAGCGTCGCGAAGACGACCGCGTTGTAACAGCCGTGAACGAGCGCCGGCACGACCAGATTCTCGGTTCGTTCGTAGAGCACGCCGAGTATCAGCGAGAGCACGAACAACAGCGAGAGGCTCGCGAGAAGTTCGCCCGCCCCCGCGGTCGCGTAGGCCAGGATGTGGACCAGCGTAAAGACGACGCTCGCGACGACGACGGCCCCGTACCGGGAGAACGTCCCGTAGAGGGACTTCTGGACGACGTTCCGGTAGAGGAGTTCCTCGAACGGGCCGACGACCAACACCATCGCGGGGATGATGACGTACAACAGATCGGGGTTCTCGACCACCCGCTGTGTCGTCGTGTGCTCGGAGGACTCGATGCCGAGCACCTCCATGAGCGCCGAAACACCGAGATTCGCGCCGAGTATCAGGATCAGGCCGACGACGATCCAACCGACCGTCCGGAGCGTCGGTCGCTCGAGGTCGACAAACGACAGGTCGCGTTCGCGAAGGGCGAGGTAGCCGACCGTAACGGCGCCGAGTCCGACCGCGAACGCGAGGTACTCGATTACCGTCCACGCCAGTTCCGGGGCCTCACCCCCTGCTAGCTGTACCGGAATCGAGAGAAAGATCGACGCGACCGTGATACCGACCAGTCCGGCGACGCCGAGCACCGTCATCTCGACCGTCTGTCCGAGTCGGTGGAACAGCCCCGGTCCCGAGATGCCGGTGCGATCGGCGACGCCGACGCCGACGGCGGCCGTCGCCAGGAAAAACGCCACGAACAGCAGCGAGATCGACCACTCGAGGCCCGGAAGCGCGACCGAGCCGAGGGTCCCCTGCGTGATCGCGTAGCCCGAGCAGGCGACGGCGACGAGACTCGAGCCAGCGGCGACCGATCCGGAAATATGGCGCTCGAGGAACCCGTGTCGGCGGGCGAGAAAGGCGCCGGTAGCCACGAGCGCGGCGGCCGCCGCGGCCCAGAGGGCGGGGTCGTCGACTCCGCGGCGAATTGGAATCAGAAGCGCGACAAGGGCGACGGCCGAGAGGGCGGTTCCGGCGGTCGGCACTACGGCCGTCGACGAACGCTGGACGCCGTCGCCGTCGGCCGTCCGTGCGGTGTCGCTCATAGGAGGGTGTTCTCCTGCGCGCTCTTAGGCGAACCGGAACGGAGCGAAACGATCGGGCGGGTTGTCGATCCGCTGGAGGATGACTCAGGCCTTCGGAACCAGCCGCGCGAACGGACCGGTGTTGGCGTACTTGCGGGACCAGTACCAGATGAGCGGCACGCCGATCGCGGTCGGCCAGAGCCAACTCACGACGGGCGAGACCGCAGTGAAGTTGACGACGGAGACGGCGGTGACGGTGGCGATGTACGCGCCCATCATTCTCCCGAGGTGGTCGTTCAGCCACGGCTCTCGGCGATCCGAATCACGGAACGCCAAGAGGTCCGACACGCCGACGACGAGACCGATCAGCCCGAAGACGATCATCACGGTTCCAAACGAGTTTCCGCCGACGAGAAAGCCGACGCCCCAGCCGCCGAGGAAGAGACACGCGCCGACGACGAGTACCGCGGCCGTCCAGTCGACCGTCTCCGCCTCGTCCGTCGGTCGCTTTCGAGCGAGCACTCGGTAACCGGTGAACGCGAAGTAGCCGCTGAAGACGGCGACGAGCGTGAGAAAGATCCGATTCGACGACGGCTCGAACGCGAGTAAGGGAAGCACCGTCCCGACGACGATGCCCATCGACGCGACGTAGATTCGGCCGGCCCGCCGGTGTCGTCGCCCGCCCTTCACGGTTACGACCGCGACGAGTCCCGCCAGCAACGCGACGACGCCGGCCGCGATATGCGCCCAGAGCGTGACGCTCTCGAGTGTTACCATAGTACACGCATGGGCCACGACACGATAACTGTGCCATCGGTTCGTCACGCTCCCGTCCCGGATCACGAGTCGAGAATCCGCTCACCTGGGTGGGACCGCGAGTCGATCACCGTGCCAGTCGCTATCGCTCGATTCGAAGCTCCGTCTTCTCGGCGACGGCCTCGGCCTCTTCGAACTCGCCGCCGCCGAGCAGCCCTCGAGTCGCCTTCTTCGCCCACTCGACAGCCGGCTGTTCGAACGTGTTGACGGCGTAGAGTTCGCCCGCGAGCACGCAGGCCGCTTCCAGCCCGTACAGCAGACCGCCGAGTTCGTACTCGTCGACGCGCTCGAGTTCGAGCCGGACGTTCGGCCGGCCGGCCGCCGCCAGGCTGGCCTCGGTGGCTTCGAACTCGGCCTCGAGCAGTTCGCCGAGCGTCGCGTCGCCGAGGTACGCTAGATCGTCGACGTCGGTGTCGGGAATCGGACGATCGTCCGTCTCGCCCGGTGAGACGAACGTGACGAGTTTGTCCCGCGGCCCCGCGCGATACAGTTGGAGTTGGGAGTGCTGGTCGGTGACGCCGAGTGCGCGCACCGGCGTCTGCCCGAGGTCGTCTTTCCCCAGACTCTCGGCCCAGAGCTGCGCGAACCACTCGGCCGAGGTCTCGAGGGACTCCGCGTAGGGGACCATCGCGTTGATCCCGGCTCCGCGCTGGTCCAGCGCGTAGCTCACCGCGCCGTAGGCGTAGGCGGGGCAGTCGAACAGCGACCCCGAGAGCGTCTCGCGTTCGGCAGCAGCCCCGTCGAGCAGGGCGTCGAGATCGTGACCGCAGACTTCGGCGGCGACCATCCCCACGGCGGAGAGGGCGGAGAAGCGGCCGGGAACGCCATCGGGAACCTTCAGCGACGGGAGATCGTGGCGATCCGAGAGATCCCGAAGGGGCCCGGACTCACCGGTCGTGACGATGGTTCGCTCGGTCCAGTCGACGCCGGCGTCCTCGAATGCCTCGCGTACGACCAGAAAGTTGGCCAGCGTCTCCGCCGTCGTCCCCGACCGTGAGACCACGTTGATCGCCGCGTTCTCGAGGGGAAGTCGCTCGAGGTGGCTCGACACCCACTCGGGATCGACGTTGTCGAGGTAAACGGCCTCCGTGTCGCTCTCGTCGGCGAGCGCGTCGGTGATCGTCGCCGCACCCAGCGCACTGCCGCCGATACCGACCGTGATCAGCGCGTCGGCGTCGGAAACCGGTTCGACAGCTGTTCTGATCTCGTCCGGATCGGTCCGTACGGGGAGGTTCAGCGCTTCGTAGCCGTGTTCGTGGGCGTCCATCCCCCGTTCGATTCGGTCGTGAGCGTCCGCAACCTGCTCGTCCAGTCGTTCGAGAGACTCTCTCGAGACGCCTGGCGAGGCGACGGACGCGAGCGCGTTACCGATATCGACGTTCATAGGAAAGCAGGCGGTCGCCGGGGTAAAAGCCGTTCCGTGATACGCACGATCGACTCGCGTTCGCCCCATCGCGACGGACGAAACCGGAACACCACATGTGTAGGGGCCAGCTTTAGGCGGCCGACGCCACTAGTCGTTTTCGAGCACAATGCCTAGCCATACCCCTACCGAACCTGTCGACATCTTGCTGGTCGAAGACAACCCGGGTGACGTGCGCCTGACCCAGGAGGCGTTCAAATCGATCGACAGCGAGATCGAGTTCCACATCGTCACCGACGGTGAGGAGGCCACGAGATACTTCGACGTCTGTGGGACGGACACCTCGAGTACCAACCCCGATCTGGTGCTCCTCGATCTGAACCTCCCGCGGATAGACGGCTTCAGGATCCTCGAGATCCTCAAAGACGAACTCGACTACCCGCCACCACCGATCCTCGTTCTCTCGAGTTCGGAGACAGAAGAAGACATCGTCGAAAGTTACGAGCGAGCGGCGAACGCGTATCTCACGAAACCGGACACGCCGGACGAGTTCGACACCCTCGCGCAAGCGATCGAGGACTTCTGGTTCGATTCCGCGCGGCATCCGCCGGCACCGTCCTAACGCGCACGGTCCGGCACCGTCCTGCGGTATCGAGTTCGGTACCGGCAGTTTCTGGTCATCGTTTTCGAAGCCTCAGTCGGCTGGGTCCCGAATCTCGGGAAGTCCCGCCGTCACTAACCGGCGTAGTAATACTACGACGCCGTTCTGGAGCCCCTTGGCGAAGATAGCCTGCTCGGTGGTGCTTTCGCCCTCCGGGTAGTACGAACCGATCAGGAGCGTCTCGCGATCGACGAGCAGGATACGACTGATCGCCACCTCGCTATCGCCCTCGACGCCGGTGAGCCAGTGGAGGCCGGTCTCGAACACCTTGGTGGACGGGAGCCGCGACTCGAGCGTCTCCGCCGTCGCTTCCGTCTGTCCACCGAGGACGAGCGAGAGGTCGCGATCGATCGCCCCCTCGAGCGCGTCGAACAGCGCGTCGGACATGATCCGCTCGTCGACGACGAGAAGCGCGATCTCGGACTCCGCGTTCTCGATGAGATCGAGCGTGCGCGACTCGATCGCGTCGTGACCGGTCAGCGACCAGATCTCCTGAACGTTCTCGTTGTCCTCAGGATTCTGGATTTCAGTGTTTTCGAGGTACGTCTCGAGCGTATCGATCCGATCGGCGTACTTATGCCGGAGGATCTGCGTCGCTTCGGTGATCCCGACGGCGCGATACCGCTGTGGACTCGAGTGTTGTACCTCCACTAATCCCTGTGACTCGAGGACCCGTATCGCGTCGTACACCCTCGTTCGCGGCACGTCGGAGACCTCGTGTATCTCCTTGGCCGTCCCCCTGGGCAGTTTGTTCAATGCGACGAAGCAGCGCGCCTCGTATTCCTGTAGTCCGAGGTCCTGCAGTAGACTGATCGCTTCCGTTGTAGTTTCGTCCTGTGTCATGGCCCAACCACGAATTCGGATATCCGACTATCTAGAACATAGGGCGGGCATGGAAAAGAATTCGTGTTTGTGTATCTCTCAAAAGTAGTTTGCTCACAGATACTCTCGAAGAAGAAAGTTCACTCAGATAATCACACAAGCTACTTGAGGGTGCGTTGGGTACGGAGTAGTGACAGGCCCCGTTTGGCCCAACCACGACAGGGCCTGTCAATTTTGGCCGACTACTCGAGCGTCTCTTTACTTGGTCGTCCGAGGATTCTAGCCACTGAACGTCACTGAACACCTACTCGCACGATCACTGTTCGATCGGTGTGTAAATCAGTTCAATTGGTACTCTATCAATTCTCACGATTGGTTCGACAATCGACGCAGTTCTGAACTGTTAGTTCCGGCTCGTCGTTCGAACGGCTGCTCCGCTCTCAGAGAAGCAATTCGACGGACTGCACGACTGCGATACGATTCGGTTACAACGACGTTGCTGCAAACGCTTTGCGATGGGCGGCCAGCACCTCCAAAACCGGCACGATCTCGTCGAACCGAGGACCCGATTCGATCGCGTTGGCGTTCGGATACCAGTTGATAAAACCGTAGTCGTCTAACAGTGGCAGATGAACGTGGTGTCGCTCGATGCATGCGTTACCGCCATCCGCGATCGCATCGGGTGGAGAGTCGATATTGACCGACTCAGGCTCGTCCGCGAGGTCGAATAGAATTTGCCGTCGCTCTACGTTCGCTAACGCGGTAAACAGGTTATCGGGTATAGATGCCATCCGTAGCTGCACACTAGTCGTGGAGAGAGATTATGTTAGTGCATTTTCACGTCAGATTGTGTTTTGAGTAACTGAGTGAATAAGTATCCACTTCGTTTTCGAACGCGACGCACGGCGACCGCGTGTCGACCGAAAGCCGAAACCCGGAAACCGAACCCCGCCGTACGACCGACCATGACCGAAACCACCGGTACGTTCGTCGTCACCCACGCCGAGAGCGAGTCGGCCGTCGTCCGCGACGTCGAGACCGCACAGGTCCACACCCTCGCGTCGAATCCCGGCCTCGAGGTCCACGACGTCCTCGAGGCGACCGTCGCCCCCGACCCGCCGCTCGAGGTGACGTGGCAGGTCGTCGAGGTCGACGACCGGCGCTCGATCGACGTAGTCGATAGCGACCTCGAGCCGACGCAACTGGAAAAGGAACTGGCCGCCGACGCCGAAGTCGGCGACCTGATTCAGGAAGAACGCGCCGGCACCGGCGAGATACACGTCTTCCGCGTCCCCGAGGACGAGGTCGAGGCGGCGGCGCAGGACGTCCTCGACGACGAGGAGACGGTGGCCCGTGCGGCACGGCTCGAGGCGGTCCGCGTCGAGGTTCGACGGTCCCCCGAGGACGGCGTGTTGAGCGTTCGATACCTGCCGGATTAGTTCGCTAACTGAACCGTGCCCGCTCTGGTGCCATCAGTCGGAGAACGATTCCGGTGAACCCGGGCGAACCGATATCTACTGGACGGGCGAGTCTCCGGGTCGGAACTGACTGTACGCTCAATCGTGACGTTGCTCCCTGGCGACGCTCTCGAGGTCTTCGGCCTGCAGACTGTTGAACGGCACGTCCTCCTCGACCGTGAACTCGGCCACGTGGCCGCAGTCGTAGCACTCGAGGACGAGATCCGTTCCGTGGACGAGAATACCGACATCGTCGCCGTCAGTACAGGACGGGCACGTCAGCCAATCCCGAAAGCGAGAATCCATAGGGAAGTGTACGAGCGAGGCGAAATAGAGTCCAACGTTGTATATACCACGACGTTACCGCTGGTCGGCAGATCGACGAGAAATCACCCTGCCGGCGGACGGGACACGGATCACTCGTCGTCCGGGTGGCTGATCGTCAACGTACTCCTGATGAGATTCTTGTGACCGCTGTGGAACCGCTTCGAAAGCGCCTGTTGGGAGACGCCGAAGAGCTCCGCCAGTTCGCTCATCGTCACTTCCTGTGGAACGTCGTAGTATCCTGCCTCGAGCGCGGTCAACAGCGTTTCGCGCTGTTTCGGCGTGAGGTCGTACTGCGCGCTGGCCATCGGCTGCTCCTGTTCTTTGAGCTGGGTGAGTTCGAAGGCGATTTCGTTCTCGGCACAGTAGCGTTGAAACTGCGAGAGGGCGTCCCGATCGTCGAACCGCATCCGGAGCTCCCAGTACTTCGCTCGGCCGATCGCGTGGAGGATCGTCGCACCGAGTTCGACGTACGCGTAGACGATGCTCTCGACGTTCTGGGTCCACTCGGCGCGGTACAGTCTGGCCCCCTCGACTTCGTCGATCGCGGCGATGTTCCTGACGGAGTCGTCCTCGTGAAAGGCGGTCTCGAACTCCGCGTGATCGCCGCCGCTCACCCAGAAGTACGGCATCACCCGGTCTTTCATCGTCGCGACGACGCGCTCGATCTCGACGATCATCTGCGGAGCGGCCGTTAGCGCGTGGAACAGCGCGAAATCGTCGGACTTGACGGAGAATTCCGCAACGATGCTCATGGCGTCCGTTGGCCGTCGGCGGGCATAAACTCCCCTCTACGAGGCGAACGGGAGTTCCCGCCGCCGTGGTACATCGCTGCGAACGACCGTTCGGCGGCCGCCGAGAGCCGTCTTCAGGCCCGGTTCGGCCCGCCTGCACTCTGGACGCGCCAACTGCCCTCGAGGCCGCAGGCCTCCCGAACCTCGTAGCTGATCTCGGTCTCACCGTCGACTCGAGCGCCCCCGTCGACGCGTTCGACCCGCAGCGGCACGTCCAAGGTGTTGCCACAGCAGCCGACGCCGACGAACTCCTCCCAGACGTCGCCCGATCGAGCCTCGTCTCGAGTCTTGCGCAGGAACGCCCGGAACGACGGCTTCTCGACCTGAAACCGTCCCCAGTCCGAGAGGTCGGCCGGATAGGAAACCACGACGCGCTCGGCGGTCCTCGCGCTCGGCTGATCGGTCGGTTCGATCGATCGTCCCGAATTCTGACCTGATTCAGGCGTCATAACTACCGAGACGGTCTCGAGCGGCTTCAGATCATCGCTTCGAGAGTAACGTTCTTCGAAAAACATACTGTAGAAATTGAGAAGGCTTACTTTTGCTGACCCCCAGTGGTCGCGTACATGGGGTATTTCGACGTACCGGAGTTCGACTACACCCGGTACAGCAACCGCCAACTCGCGGCGGTGCCGCTAGCCGTTCTCGCGGTTGCATTGCTCGTCCTCACTGGTTCGTTTCTCGCGACCGGCGCACCGGTACAGCTGGGGATGGACTTCGCCGGCGGCTCCGAGCTGACCATCCAGACGACCTCCTCGGAGGAGGAGATCGTACAGGCGTTCGACGAAGAGCCCGAGTCGGTGCAGGCAGTCACCGCCCCCGACACGGAGAATCAGTACATCGTCCAGTTCACCTCGACCGATCTCTCGTCGTTGAGCGAGCAAGCCGAGGCGAACCTCGCGCAGGATGGCGACACAGCCGTCGTCCAAGAGGAACGGACGGTCTCCGAGAGCTTCGGCGAACAGACCCAGCAGACCGCCCTCCTGGGTATCGCCGTCGCGTTCCTCGGGATGAGCGTGCTCGCGTTCTTGCTCTTTCGGACGTTCGTCCCATCGATCGCGATCGTCCTCTCGGCGTTTTCGGACATCGTGATCCCGCTCGCGTTCATGACGATCACCGGGATCTCGCTCTCGCTGGGGACCGTCGCCGCGCTGTTGATGTTGATCGGCTACTCGGTCGACTCGGACATCCTGTTGAACAACCAGATCCTGCGCCGGCAGGGTGACTTCTACGAGAGCACCCTTCAGGCGACGCGAACCGGCGTCACGATGACGGTCACGTCGATGGCCGCGATGCTCGTGATGGGCGTCTCCGCGTGGCTGTTCGGCGTCGAACTGCTAGCGTCGATCGGGATCATCCTCTTCGTCGGCCTCGCGGCCGACCTGATGAACACGTACATGTTAAATCTGAGCCTGCTTCGCTGGTACAAGTTCCACGGGGTGAGATCGTAATGGGGCCGATCAGTTTCGTCAAGGAGTACTGGCGGCTGATGCTGTTGCTCGTCTTCGTTAGCTTCGCGCTCGTCGCCCTCTTCATCCCCGGCGGCATCATGGCCGACGACAGCTACGTCGACGGCGAGAGCGTCAACGACAACCCGACGAACCTCGAGTACGGACTCGGACTCGACGGCGGGACCCGAATTAGCGCGCCGGTCGTCGGCATGACCGCCGAGAATATCGACGCCGGAGCCGTCGACGACGACGGCCAGGTCGACCGGGAACGGCTCAACGAGATCGAGTCAACCCTTTACGACAACGACGAGTTCGAACTCGAGACCGGCGACGCACGCGTCAGCATCGACGACGACGGCAACGTTCACGCCGAGGTGTTCACCGACGAGGTGACCGAAGAACAGTTCGCCGCGGCGCTCGCGGAAGCCGGCGTCGAGGTCGACCCCGACGAAGACATCCGCGACGGCGTGACCGCGGAGACGCGCAATCAGATGATCGAGACCATCCAGTCGAAGATCAACGAGGCGGGTCTCGACGGCGGTGACGCCTACGAGTCCGAGCAACTCGGCGGCCAGCACTACATCGTCACCGAAGTGCCGGACATGGATCCCGACGAACTCCGCAACCTGCTCTCCGAACGCGGCATCGTCGAGGTCGTCGCCTACTACCCCGAAGACGACGCGGGCAACCACACGAACCAGACCGTGTTAGAAGGGGGCGACATTGCGACGGTCGATCCGCCACAGACGTCCGAACGCGGCGGCGGCTACGAAGTCCCGGTCGAAGTCTACAGCAACGCCGCGCCCGAGTTCCAGGACAACATGAACGAACTCGGCTTCACCGGCGAAGGGCAGGGGATGTGCCAGCTCAGCGGCGGCGAAGACGGCGTGAACTTCGATCACGACGGGCCGCAGTACTGTCTGCTGACGGTCGTCGACGGCGAGGTCATCGACGCCCACTCCATGGGCGACAACCTCGCTCGACCGATGGCGGAGGGAACCTGGTCGAGCGATCCGTCGTTCGTTATGGGCGCGCCGGACCAGCAACAGGCACAGGGGCTCTCGGTGAGCCTCCAGGCCGGTGCGATGCCCGCGCCGCTGGACTTCAGTCAGGAACAGACCTACTCGCTGTCGCCAGCCCTCGCCGACCAGTTCAAGCTCTACTCGCTGCTCATCGGCGGCCTGTCGGTGCTGACCGTCAGCGGGATGGTCTTCCTGCGCTACCGCGACGTCCGCGTCGCCTCGCCGATGATCCTCACCGCGATGGCGGAGGTGGTCATCCTGCTCGGCTTCGCGGCGCTGATACGCATGCCGTTAGATCTCTCCCACGTCGCCGGCTTTATCGCCGTCGTCGGAACGGGGGTGGACGACCTCATCATCATCGCCGACGAGGTGATGGACGAAGGTGACGTCAGCTCACAACGGGTGTTCGAATCGCGGTTCCGCAAGGCGTTCTGGATCATCGGGGCCGCCGCCGCGACGACGATCATCGCCATGTCGCCGCTGGCCGTGTTGAGCCTCGGCGACCTGCGCGGGTTCGCGATCATCACCATCCTCGGCGTGCTGATCGGGGTCCTGATCACTCGTCCCGCCTACGGGGACATCCTCCAGCGGCTGCTGACGGACAAATAAACGGTGCGTACTCGTTCGATTTCGATTCGGTTCGCCTCGCTTTCTCGCTCACTCGTCTCGACAGCGCGGACACCAGTCGACGGTTCCGTCGTGGCCGTACGCACGTGCAAAGTCGAGATCGTTACAGTTGGTACAGATCGGCATTTCGAACACAGCAACTGGACGCTGCGACGGCGATGAGCGGGCAGCCTGCAATCGCAGCCCGCTCGAGTCGGTCGCGAGAGGAATCGGAAACTCACGTCGATCGAGATGAGAGCCGGGACGACCGCGGTCAGAACTGCTCGAGACCCGTCTGTTCCGCCTCGGCCAGCACGTCCTCGCAGGTCGACCACGACTCGCGAGCGAACGGCGGGAGTTCGGCGTGCTCGTCGACGTAGGACTCGAGAAACTCGCGCGTGTTCGGGTCGCTCGGATAGCCGCTGCCGACGGGCCCGTACTCGTCGGCGATAGCGGCGACGTGGGCGTCGCGTTCGACCTTGGCGATGATGCTCGCCGCGCCGACGAGCCTCGAGTCGTCGTCGGCTCCGTGTCGGGCGTCGATCTCGAGATCGATGGCCGACTCGAGAACGTCCGCGCAGCTGTCGCCCACCCGACGCGCGAACCGGTCGGCGTCGGTATCGCAGGCGTCACAGAGCCCGGTGATCGAGTCCGACTCGAGCGCATTGAGACTGAGTCCCTCGAGCGCCCCGTCGATCGCCTCGGCGTGGGCTGCGACGGCCAGCGAGTTCATGTCCGTCTCGGGATCGTCGATCCGGGCCGTCGTGATTTCGGCGACGCCGACGCGGATCCGGGCGTCCTCGCGGATGGTGGTCGCCAGTTCCTCGCGACGCTCGGGTGCGAGTCGCTTCGAGTCCGCGATACCGTCGGGAAGGATCGCCGGGTGCTCGAGGGCGACGGTCGCGGCGAACATCGACCCGAACACCGGCCCCTTCCCGGCTTCGTCGACGCCGAATTGCATATCACGTGGATCAGTGGCCGGCCGCTAAACCGTTGCGTTGTCCGATCGTCGGTCAGTCACACACTACTATTGAGTTGGACGAACGATTGACAGATCATGAGTTCGGACACGAAACGGGTTCAGTTTCGCGCACCCGGCGAACTAGTCGAGCGAGCGGATATTCTGGCGACGGCCCTCGAGACGGATCGTGAGGACATCATTGCTACTGCACTCCGAGAGTATGTCGACGAAGCGGTATGCGACGACGAGACCGAGCAGGAGATCGCCGCTGCGTACTACGATGCGACGATCACGTACGAGCAACTGGCTTCACTCGTGGGGCGTGCGAGAGCGACGAATTTCCGCGTCCTCAAACGACAACTCGAGCCGTCGTACGTCGATGAGGTCGCCGATTTGTAGCGGCGGTGCCAGTTAGTGAGGTCGAGATAATCCATTCTCGATGAGGGAGAACGAATTACGCGTCCACCGACGCCGTCTCCTCGTCATCACGCGGCTCGTCCCGGAAGTACGCCTCGAGTTCGAACGGTTCCTCTTCACCCTCGACGCTGAGCACGTCCAGTGCGGTCACCTCGGCGTCGGTCTCGAGCACCCCCGCCAGACTCGGTACCGTGCGACCCTCGTCGCTGCTGACGAGTTCCTTGACGTAGAGGCCGCCTTCGCCGTGGATTCGGACCTCAGCCTCGGTCGGTCCGTGTAACTCGCCGTCCATGTCGTAGACGGTCCGCTCGCGCGTCAGCGCCGCTCGCCGGTGGTCGACGCGCTGGGGCGTGTCCTGCTCGACAGTTGTTCCCGTGAGTTCCTCGAGTGCGGCCTCGAAGTCGTGCTCCTCGACGGGGTCGGCGAACTCGACGTCGGCACGATACTGTTTGCTCGCGTCGTGTTCCTTGACGCGCTCGACCATCTCGTAGGTCGCGAGTCGGAGGCCGTCGACCTCGACCGCTCCCGCCGCGGCCTCGTTGATCTCGCGTTCGAGAGCTTCGACGTCGACCTCGCGCGTGCTCGGCCGCTTGACCTCGAGGACGAACGGCCGGCCGCCCTCGAGCATCCGGGCGTCGACGTCCTCGCGGCCCGCCCCGTGGAAGGTGCCCTCGTCGCCGTCCATCGCCTCGACGACGTGGGGGCGGACGACCTGTTCGACGCTCGTGTCGTACAGGTAGCCAGAGCCGCCGCAGTAGTCACAGGGCTCTTCGCCCGTGTCGGCTAACTGGACCCCGCTGCCGCCACACTCCCGGCAGGGCCACTCCGTCTGGGGGATGTCCCGCTCGAGTTTGCGGTAGCGGCCGTAGACGAACGCGGGGTTGACCTGCACGTCGACCGCGTGGCTCGTGACCGAGTCGGCGTCGAGCGCCTCGAAGGGGTCGAACCCCTCGAGATCGACGATGGCGAGGACGTCCGGGCGGTCGAAGTCCACGTCGGTCCCAGTGATATCCCCGATCCGGATGCCCACCTCGCGGTTGACTTCGCGTTTGAGCGACTCGCCGACGTCGGGTTCGAGGCCGGCGTCCTCGCGGAGAAGTCGTTCGTTCTCCTCGACCAGCGGCGGCACCCGGGAGCCGACCTGGTAGGTGTCGAACTCGACGGTCTCGAGGGCGTCGACGATCGTTTCGGCGATCGCGTCGAACGTACCGCAGTAGCCCTCGCAGACCCAGCAGTCGACGGGGGAAACGGGATCGTAGTCCTCGTCGTCGGCCATCGCAATCGTCGTACGTAGCGCCCGGCCGCGCTCGTCGTTCGTCAGTCCGAAACTCCGTGCGGCGAAGGGGCGACCGAGACAGGAGTCGCAGATGGCCCCCGTCTCGAGTAACGCGCGGGCGTCGTCCGTGATCATATCCGAAATCGGGCGGCCGCGGGTAACACGTTTTCCCTTCGGGGATTCCGTCACTCTCGATGATCTCGTCGGCAGATGACTGGTTCTCCCTCACGACATACCAACACACGTGAGCCCGGACGTTCAAATGGGTAGGGTGCTATCACCGGGACATGAACGATTCTGGACTGGATCGACGCGGCTTTCTCTCGCTCTCCGCCGCCGGAGTCGCCGGCGCGCTCGCAGGGTGTGCGGAACCCCGAACTGAGAGTTCGATCGAGGGGAACTCCTCGAGCCAGATCGACCGGGACAATCTCGCCGAGGGGTCGACCTACACCGACGTCTACGAGGCGGTCATCGACTCGGTCACGCAGGTCCAGGTCTTCGGTATCGAAGACCCGCTCACCGGCGAAGAGGGCGAGGGACAAGGCTCCGGATTTCTCTTCGACGGCTCCTACGTGGTCACGAACGAGCATGTCGTCTCCGACGACGCCGAGATCGATCTGCAGTACATCAACGGCGACTGGACGAGTACGCAACTGGTCGGCACCGACTTCTACACCGATCTGGCCGTCCTCGAGGCCGACCACGTTCCCGAGGCGGCGACGCCGCTGTCGCTCTCCGAGGAATATCCGGTCGTCGGCCAGGAGGTGCTCGCGATCGGCAACCCCTTCGGTCTCGAAGGGACGATGACGAAGGGGATCGTCAGCGGCGTCGATCGAACCCTCGACACGCGGGACCGGGACTTCTCCTACTCGAACGTGGTTCAGACCGACGCTGCGGTCAACCCCGGAAACAGCGGCGGTCCGCTCGTCGATCTCGACGGAAACGTCGTCGGCGTCATCAACGCCGGCGGCGGCGACAACATCGGGTTCGCGATCTCGGCGGCGATGACGAGCCGCGTCGTGCCGTCGCTCATCGAGACCGGGGAGTACGAACACCCCTACATGGGAATCGGACTCGCGACCGTCGACCGACACATCGCCGAGGCGAACGACCTCCCCGAAGCGACCGGCATCATCGTCACCCACGTCGAACCCGGCGAGGCCGCCGACGGCGTCCTCGAGGAGGCCACGATCCGCGGGGGAAGTGATCCGGTTCCCGTCGGCGGCGACGTCATCTTCGAAATCGACGGCGAACCGATCCCCGACCGCCACGCGCTCTCGACGTATCTCGAACTCGAGACCAGTCCGGGCGAGACCATCGAGATCGACTGCTGGCGGGACGGGTCGGAAACCACGGAATCGCTGACGCTCGGCAGCCGTCCGCCGGCCCAGTGAGATCCGCCTCGCTGTGAGATAGTAACAACTGCAACGATTTACACACTGATCGCCGAACCGTCTGGCGATCAGGTGTGCACTGACTTGCAGTGGCTACTATAGTTCGGCGACGCTTCGCCTCGAGTTCACCCCGATTGCGGCGCTCGAGCGCCGTGAGACGGTTCGAAAGCACCCCCTACACCGGTGGCTGTGCCGGCAACAACTGACGGGATGGTCGTAATCCCGCCGTACACGTTAGCGACGGTTTCGGTCTCGGTTTCGTGAGTGAACGATCTGAACTGGTACGGAACTGAACGCTACCGTCACTGTTCAACCGGTTAGAAGGTCGATAACAATAGGACACTCTCGGGTAGTCGTGACCAGAGCGATTCCCCCATCGCCTGCCACACATGAACACGGACATCAACACTGACGGCGACACGCAGTCACCGCCCGACGAACCGACGACGGAACTGGATCACGTGACCGTCGAGAACGACGACGCGCCGAACGAGTGTGCGATCTTTCCCCGAGAGGCGAGCGAAGAGGCCCTGATGACCAACTGGATCTCCGCCCACGAAGACTCGTTCGTCGCACTCGAGTCGATGCGCTGAGGCCATGAGCGTTCATCTGGGCCACGCGATCACCGCTGTCGGCTTCTGGCTCGGCACGCTCCTGCCGGTCGCCTATCTCCCGGTCTTTCTCGCCGGAATCGACTCGGTCGCCACGTTGTCGATCCTCGTCGGACTCCTCACGATCCACGCGCTCGCCCTGATCGTCGGCCACGAGTATCCCGCCTCCCGAACCCGCTGACAGCCTCCCGCGCCACCGGCGAGGCTTCGTATCGGCCCTCCCCACCCGTTCGAAATTGCTCGAGCCGTGCACTCGGCTCGCTGTCGCCGCGACGACGAGCCGTTCGACGTCGACGAACGCACACAGCAGATCATCTTACGGACTGGTCAGCGTACCCGATGAAAGAGATACGCTACTCGGCGTGGGAGCGACGCGTATGCGTACCCGCTGTCCGCTCTGTACCCGAGACGTCCCGCGCGAAAAGCAAGTCTGGTGTACGTGTGGGTCCGCGATGGATTCGGGCTGTTACGACGCCCACGAGGACTGGTGTGCCAGACGGGGGACCGACGCCTGGATCGGTGCGTTCGAGCGGTAGTCAGCCGCCTACCACAGCTGGGCTCGCGGGGTGTCGCAGCTGTCACAGACCACCGCTCGGTTCTCCTTGTAGGTGCCGCGCTCGAGTTCGCCGTCGTCGCAGTCGGGACAGGGCCGTCCCTCGAGAATCGCGAGTAACTTCGGATCGTCGTCGCTCGTCCGTGACGACTGTGATTTCGCCATATACGCAGTACAGAGCCGAGACACTGGAAACGGTTGGCCATGCCTATGCAATGTCAATCACCCCCAAATCGTGACGAGCGGTTGATCGAAACCGGCCGAGTTACCCCGTGTTTCCACTCGGTTCAGCGGTATGAGTTCCCTAGACGGCACTGGAGATCGGTCGTTATGAAACCGTGGCGGCTATCCCGTCGGTCGTCGTTCCTCCGATATGCGCCAATTCGTACTGCTCGGTCACGAGGTGCCGACCGAGCCCGAGTTCTCGCTCGACGACCTCGCCGGCGGGGCCGGTCGCCTCGACGCCCTCTGTCGCTCGATCACCGCCTCGTTCGTCACCTCCCACGGTATCCGTGAGGACGTCCGCACGCATCTCGTGGTGCAAGACGAACTCACGATCACCTTCGACGGGAGCGAGCTTCGCCGGCTGAACCCTGACGAACGGAGCACTGCGGCACTGGTTCGAAAGGCCATCGCGCACCGCGACGAGGCCATCGGCGCGCTACCTGCCGAACCCAGCCCGGGAATCGAGGTGTATCGGCGCGGGTTCGAGGAGACGCTCGAGACGGTTGCGACGGAGGGAACCGTCGTACAGCTACACGAGGACGGCGAGGCGATGGTCGACGTGGGCGGACTCGAGGATCCGGTGTTCGTGCTCTCCGATCATCAGGACTTTACCGACGACGAAGAGCGGGTGCTCGAGGGCGTCGTCGACCAGCGACTTCGACTCGGGCCGGAGCTGTTGCACGCGGATCAGGCGATCACGGTGGCCCATCACTATCTGGACACGGCCGGCTACGAGCAGTTTTGAGCGGGTGTGAGAATCGCGGTCCAGCGGCCCGATCGGCGGTTTCGCAACCGTTAAACGATCCGGCGTTCACAATTGTAGATGCGGGCCGGTGGGGTAGCTTGGTATCCTTCGGCCTTCGGGTGGCCGTAACCGCAGTTCGAATCTGCGCCGGCCCATTTCTGCCCGCGAATTCTAACCGACGAGCGAAGCGAGTCGCGTTCGTGAGCGGGCAGCAATGCAGCCGCGGAGATTCGAACCGACGGCGGTACCGCTATCGGTACTGAGGTCAGGAGTGTCAGGGTGGACCACCCTGACACGGAGCAGAGATGCGAACTGCTCTATGGAATTCGGACTCAGTTAGTGATTCTGGTGGTTGTGGTGGTTTCGGGTGCCTCTGAGTCCAATTCACGCCACTCAGTAAACGATAATAAATCTGCTAGTAGTTGGCAACAATCTCCGGGAGTTGTCTGCGAGAGCAATGGGTTTCGATGTGCTAACTAGTCGACCGATTCGACGAGGCTGTCGAGGCGGCTACGTGAGTTATCGAGACCACCCTCGACGCCGGTCCGTACGACCTCGAGTAACACTGACCAGTCAGCCTACGGAACTACTGTAACTGCCGACAGCCAGTCAGCAGCCGGGTCGAACGATACTTTGTCAGAGGCACGCTCCGGCCCGGCTACCGATTCGGATCCGTCGGACGTAGCCGTCCACGGATTCGAGACTGACGGCGGTCGGTCACGAACCAACCGCGAGCGCGCTATTCTCGATGCGCTCGCGGACGGCTGCACTGAGCGCCGCTCAACCCCGCCAACCGCCATCTACAACCAGGTTGACACCTCTCGCGGCTACCAGAAGAGTCTTTGCGGACTCATGGAATTATCTCGAGTATGGCTGCCGACGGACTCGACGAGATCGACTATGGAATCCTTCATCTTCTTCAGCAGAACGCCCGAGCCACGACGCCGGTCGATATGGCCGATCAGCTGCCGGTAACCGATACGACGATCCGAAATCGGATCGAGCGGTTGGAAGAGAAGGGGGTAATCGAGGGGTATGTACCGATCATCGACTACGAAGCGGCGGGCTTTCCGATGCGGCTCCAGTTTTCCTGTACCGCAGCGACGAACAAGCGCGAGGAGATCGCAGCACGGGTGCTCGAACTCCCCAATGTCGTCAAGGTGGACGAGATGTTGAGCGCGCGGGAGAACATTCGTGCGCTCGCCGTCGCGAGTACCACCGAGGAGGTCAACGATATCGCCGCTCGACTAGATGAACTGCCGCTGACGATCGAACGAGAGAGTTTGCTCCGAAAAGAGCGCATTCGACCGTTCAATCACTTCGGTGAGCACGTCGTCTCGAAGGAGTGATGGTCGTAAGATAAAATACAGGCGTTTTCCTTCGAAAATTCAAACACTTATAAGTTCCCGGTTTGGTTCCAAATAGATTTGGGGGAAGCGTTTTTGTATCGGCGAATAAGTTGCTGACGATGACTGTCGTAGCGGAGCGAAGTGTCGACATCGATTTCGGAGACTCGGCTCGAGCTCGTGCCTCACTGAACCGGCGAACCGACCGCCGCAAATATCCTCGTCGGCCGTCGAATACCACATCGGCAGCATGCGGCTGTCAGTACAACGCACGGCAATCGCTGCGTCGAGTGACGCCTGCGCCGGAATCACGGTCGAGTGACCGATCGACGATCATCGACCGATGAGTGAGGAACTGTATCGGTGTATCTGTCATACGTGCGAAACGGAACGACTGATCGAAGGACTCGAGAGCGCACAGGAGGTGTTCAACGAACACGCCGATATGTCCCACGAGGTGGAGTTGCTGAAACGCCAGTCGCTCCATCGATATTCGAACCGGTCGGTGGAAAACGATCACGACGACGGCTCGACTGCCGACGAATAGTCTCGCCGCTGCTCCGGAATCTCACAGGCACGGTGCCGGTTTCGGTGTCGACGAATCCTACTAGCTGGCGTCCTGTGCGTCGACGACCTCGTCGATGCGTATCCGCAGGAGGACGCGCTCCGTCTCGATCGGCATCGGATACTCGTCCTCGTCCATATATCGCCGCGTGAGTTCGTCGATGTGCGCTCGCGCACCGTCGGTCGTGATCTCGTCGACCTCGCCGATAATCGATAGACGTCGGTACGGATTGTCCGGATCGATCATACTGACTCCGACGGACGGATCGGCCTCGAGGTTTCGCACCTTTTGCCGGCCGCGTTCGCTGTTGATCAGTATCCGCCCGTCGTCGGCGTCGTAATCGATCCAGACCGGCGTGACGTGTGGGTCCTGCTCGTCGCTCAGCGTCGCGACGTGGGCGTACGTTTGCTTCTCGAACAGGTCCTGAAACGCGTCTGGAACGGATACCATAGGTTCGATTCAGCCGGCGGCGGCTTGCCTCTGGTGCCTACATTGAGAGGTGACTGCCAGACTCGAGACGCGAAGAGCGAGGGGGATCGGTCGCTCACCTGCGGCGAGAAGCGCGACCAGACGTCGCCTGATGGATGGACCGACGGCGACGAACGCGGCGGTTTCTCGCGCTCAGAGAGTAACTCGAGCGGTTCGGCGGGGGCGAGTGTTCCCCGTCGACGCCATCACCACCGAAATGCGGCATTCGAACCGACGAAACGCATCCGTCGACCACGCGAGTGTCGGCTGTCGGCTTATCAGCCTCGGGAGAGTGACTGTTGGTGTGACACGAACGAGACGGACGCGACGGCGGATGCTACAGCTGACAGGTGCCGCGGCGTCGACAGCACTGCTCGCCGGCTGTGGCGGACCCGGCGAAGAGGAAGACGGGGACGAACCCGGCGCCGAAGAGGGGACCGGAAACGGACAGGATCTGGAAGACGATGAGGAAGCCGACGACGAAGACGAGGACGATGTCGCTGGCGAGAACGGGGAAGACGTTCCCGACCAGGACGACGACGACGAAGCGTAACGGCGTTCAAACGACGCGGGGAGTGCGGAGGGTCGGAGCAACGATAGCGTAGTTGTGTATCGATTGCGCGGTCGTGTGACGGTAACGGCCGGTGAGTTCTCTCGAGCCGGCTGACAGGCGGCTATCTGCCGTATCACGGTCAGTTTCGCCGTGTCAGCTCGTTTTCCGTCGTTGTAGGTTCGTCCACGACGGCCCTCGCTCGGGAACTCGCAGCGATATCGACGAGAACGATTTCAAACGATAAACTCTAGTTCGAAAACGGGTTATTTGTTTATTATAGATTTCCATACAGTAATCGGGGAAAGTAATAAGTTGTATGATAATGGCACTCACAGATATGTCTTGGATAGACGATAGTGAGGATTTACGGACGCAAATCCCATCGGCTCGAGCAGCCATCGTCGTGATAGTCGCTGTGTTTCTTTTCACGGCAACGGTCGGGTTCGCCGCTGGATCCGTCGGAGCCGGGGACGACTCGGTGGACCGGTCGAGTGAGACGGAGTTCGTGGATTCGTCGCTCGAGACGGGCGAGCAACAGCCGATGTCGCTCTCGACTGCTGAAACAGCAGACAGTGACTACGTCGTCACGGCCGACGATACCGAGGCGAAACCGGGTGAGCGCGTCACGGTCGACGTCGAGGCCAAAGCGCTGGTGGACGACGACGACGCGGAGATAACCGGCTACGAACTGCTCATCGAGTACGACGACGAAAACCTCGCGTTTACCGGCGCCGAGACGTTTCTCGCCGACGACGACGATCTCGACGTGGAGTCGAACGACGGCTCGGCCACCGTGGAGCTGGATCCGAGTGCCTTCGAGGTCATCGGTGACGAACTGATCGGCGCGGCCACCGGCGGCGATTCGAGCGTCGAGATGGACGTCACGATCGTCACGTTGGAGTTCGCCGTCGTGGGAGCGCACGGCGAGAGCGCCGACATCGACTTCGAACAGGAGTCGACGATGCAGTCGGGTGCGACGGCGCTCTCCGAATACGACGACGACGAACTGCACTGGGACGGAGCCACTGTCGACATTCCCGAAGCGGACGAGGAGGACGGTGACGGCGACGGTGACGGTGGCGACGGCATCTCCGACGGCGTCCAGGTCGGCGAGCTCTCGGCCGTGAGTCAGGGCGGTTTCGTCGCGTTCGACGAAGAGACCGAGAGCGAGGCGGAATCGGAAGGCGTCTCGTTCCCGGTCGCCGACGACGGCGATACGCCGATCGAGCTAACGGGTGCCATCTTCGACGACGGAACGTGGGAGTCGACCGCGGTATCGTTCCCGACGCTCGATGCCGGCGCGGCCGACGCCGAGGTCGAAGCGCGCGACGGGCTGTCCGGCGAGATCGATCAGGAATCCGACGAGCTGACGGTCGAAGGGGAGCTGACCGTCCTGGTCGACGGCGACGAGGACAGGCAGTTCAGTTTCGATATCGAGGCGGTGACGGCGGACAGCGGTGAACTGAGCGGGAGTGCCGACTTCGATAGCTCACCGGCGACCGTTTCAGCCGTCGACAACGAGTATCTCGTCGAGGACCGAACCGGGGACAGCGTCGTCGACAGCTCGCTCGGGCTGCCCTCGACACAGGCCGGTCACAACTGGCTGCAACTCGACCTCGAGATCGAGACCGAAGAGGTCGACGTGGCGACCGGACAGGCCGCAGGCGTCGTCGAGGACGAGAGCGGAGCACCGATCGAGGGCGCGACCGTCGAAGTCGTCGACGGCGTCGGAGAGACCGAGACCGACGTCGACGGTACGTACGAACTCCCCGTCGAAGTCGGGACCCACGAGCTTCGCTTCGATTCCGACTCGCACGCCGAGAAGACCGTAGAGGTCGACGTCACCGAAGCCGAGACGACGGAACGGGACGTGACCCTCGAGGCGGGCGGCGCCGAGTTCGACGTGGAGATCGATGCCGAAGACGCCACGGCGGGTGAAACGCTCGCCGTGACCGGAACCGTACACAACGCCGGCACGGGCGTCGGCTCGCAAGACGTCACCGTCTCGGTCGGTGACGAATCGACGACGGAGACGGTCGACCTCGAGGGCGGCGAGTCGGAAACCGTGAGCCTCGAGTGGGTCGTCGACGAGGACGACGTCGGCGAGTACACGGCGACGGTCGAGAGCGGTGACGACAGCGCGAGCACCGACGTCCGCGTCGACGAACCCACCGGTTCGGCGGACGAACCGAACGGGACAGAAGACGAACACCCGGACGGCGAGAACACGTTCGTTGCTCACAGCCAGGGCGGCTTCATCTCGTTCGCCGAAGATACCGACCGCGAGGGTGCACTCGAAGCAGGTCTCGAGTTCCCCGCACAGGGAGAAGACGACGAACACATCCAAATCGTCGCCACGATCGACGACGACGGCTCGTGGGAGTCCACCAGTACCTCGTTCCCGAACCTCGTCACCGACTCCGGCATCGAAGCCGAGATCGACGCCCCCGACGGACTCGAGGGAACGATCGACGACGAAACCGGCGAGATGACGATCGAAGGGGCGCTCGACGTCGCCATCGAGGGCGACGACGACCGGCAGTTCACGTTCGAGATCGCGACGACGACCGGCGAGAGCGGATCGCTCAGCGGCGCGGAAGCGGCCGACGAGGACGGCGGCGCGGTGACCGTCGTCGACAACGAGTTCCTCGTCGACGATACGACCGGCGACAGCATCATCGATTCCGAACTCGACCTGCCGGCGACCGACGAGGGGACGAACTGGTTCGAACTCGAACTCGAGACCGAACTCGACGTCGACGAGGAGACCGCTGCGGAGGCGAGCGAGACCGACGAGGAGGCCAGCGAAGACGAGGAAGACGAGGCCGACGACGGGACGGCCGGTGCCGGATCCGGAATCGTGACCGGAATCGGACTGGTCGTCGGACTCCTGGGCGTCGTCTCGGTCGGTGGGCTCCTCCTGGCGGGTGGGATCGGACGGCTCGGTTCGTAAACTGCGTTCGTCTCGCGGGAACCGAAACGCGGACGACGTGTCTCCCGCGAGACTTTTTTTACCACGTTCTCGCAACCCGCGCGTTCCCGTGGACGATCCTCGAACACGGACGAGACGTGTACGGAACGGAGTGATGGTTCCCCGGGCTCGTTCGTTCGACGACGTCGGACGGCGTTCGACCAGCGGTCGCGCACTCGACAGTCGACGGCGAAGCCACGCTCGTGTGTCTTCCGTGATCCCTCGAGCGCCCGATACACTCCGAGACGGGATTAGCTCGAAGTCGTAGCCGACGACGCCGCGACGATCCCGTTCGAGATGGGACGTGAGAACGGCGTATCGAATCGATACTGTGCCCGGGGAGAACAGCGTACGGCGTGTGTCACACGATATCGAACCGTTACGTGCCGCCGACGGCCGACGTGACGGCGCCGACGATCGCACTGACGAGACCGCTCAGGCCCGCGAGCGCGACGAGGTCGGCCGGACCGGGCCCGCCGCCGCCGCCGGCCCCCGACGCACCGATGAAGAGACCCGAGACGAGAACCAGCAGCGTCGCACCGATCAAACAGCCCACCCCGATCACGATCGCCTCGCTCCGCGTCGAGAGCAGTCGTCCTTCGAAGAGGCCCACGATACTGGAGACCACCGGCGTCGCGAGGGCAGTAACGATGAGAAACACCAGCGGCGTGTACCCCTCGACGATGAGGGCTTCCGTCCCCTCCTGTTCCGGCAGGATCGCCGATTCGATCCAGAGCCACGTCAGCAGACAGAGCAGTCCGATCCCGACGCCGACGACGAACATCGAGACCGTGATTCGTCTGAGTATGTGGAACGAACGCCCCGGGATCGTGAGCTGTATCGTCGGTTCCGAGGGAGAGTCCCGGAGCGGTTCCCCGGACACGGGTTCCGGGGAAGACGGGAGCAACTGTCGCGTCGAATCGTTCTGTCCGGCTTGTTGTGACGAGTCACCGGTCGCTGATTGTTGTGAGTTACTTTCTGTCATGTAGGTGATTCACATTCATTATAGACCATTATCAAAGTAAGGATTATGAGATGAACAGGCGCAAAACCTCGCCCTTCAGGACTGGGATACGCGCCGTCACTGGATGACACTATCCACGGGTAACTGCATTGGTGGATATTTCACGCTCAATCAGTATCTTTAATACGGGAAATTCTATAAATCCTTATAAACACAGTCCGATGCTGGAGACGACCCGCACCTATCGAGCGAAAATCGTCAACCAGACCCAAGTGAGTGACGACCTCGATGACTGCGGGCACTCAGCATCGAAACTGTGGAACGTCGCCCGCTACCACACCCAGCAAGAATGGGACGAAACCGGAAATATTCCATCGGAAGCCGACCTCAAGCGTGAGCTAAAAGACCACGAACGGTATAGTGACCTACATTCTCAGTCAAGTCAGCGAGTTCTAGAAGAGCTTGCTGAGTCGTTCAACGGCTGGTTCAAAAAGCGCAAGAACGGCGACACCGACGCGAATCCACCCGGCTACAGAAAGCGTGGCGACAACCACCCACGCACCACCGTGACGTGGAAACAAAACGGTATCAAACACGACTCTAAGCACAACAAACTCCGCCTGAGCAAGGGCTTTAACCTCAAGAACCACCGCTCAGATTTCATCCTCGTCGAGTACGAAACCCGACCGGACGTAACCGTGGAGAACATCCAGCAAGTCAGAGCCGTCTGGAACGGCGACCAGTGGGAACTCCACCTTGTCTGCAACGTCGAAATACCTGTGGAAGACGCACCCGGCGACAACACGGCAGGTATCGACCTCGGAATTAAGAACTACCTCGCCATCGCCTACGACAATGGAGACGCCGAGTTGTATCCGGGGAACGTTCTGAAGCAAGACAAGCACTACTTCACCCGCGACGAGTACGATACCGAAGGCGAGAACGGCCCGTCACGTCGTGCGCTCCGCGCTCGTCAGAAGTTGTCTCGGCGGAAAGACCACTTCTTACACGCACTCGCCAAACACATCGTTGAGCAATGCATCGATCACGAGGTCGAACATATCGTCATCGGTGACTTAAGCAAGATTCGAGAGGATGAGAACGGTGACGCTCGAAACTGGGGAAAGCGTGGCAACAAGAAACTCCACGGGTGGGAGTTCGACCGCTTCACGGACTTACTTGAATACAAGGCCGAAGAACACGGTATCCTCGTAGACCGAAAGAGTGAGCGAGACACATCGAAGACGTGTTCGTGTTGTGGGCGGAAGCTAAACGCGAACCGCGTGGAGCGTGGCCTGTACGTCTGTGAGTCGTGTGGTGTGACGATGAACGCTGACATAAATGGTGCAGTCAACATTCGCAGAAAGATAACTCAGAATCCTCCTACGGGGGATATGAGTAACGGTCGTTTGGCACGGCCAGTAGCCTACCTGTTCAATCAAACCTCGGGGCGTTTCGCACCGAGCGAACGGGTGGGTTGCAAACCGTAATATCCCAACGCTCGGGAATTTTCGCGCTTTAGCGCGGGGAGGATGTCAAAGAAACGGTTCGATAGTCTCGATTCTTCGCGGGAGGGCGAGCGACGTACTGGTTCTCGAACGCCCTGTATTCCGCCCCTAAACGTCACGATAGCGGGGCTGTTCGGTGGATAACAATCCCCCGTCCGCACTAACCGTATCCGCATGAAACGCCGGACCTATCTCGCGACGGCAACGGGGGCGACTGCAGCGACCGTAGCAGGCTGCATCGGACTCGGTGGTTCCGACACCGACGAGGAGGCGGACGACGACGATGAGACCACCGACGACGGGCCGCCGGAACTCGAGGGACCCGACGAGGACGGGACGCTCGACGATTTCGACGATCTCGGCGCGTGGACGGTGGTCAGCGGCTCCATGTCCGCCGAATCTGATCAGGCCGTGGCAGGAGATCAGTCCGTGCTGCTCGAGACCGACGCAGACGACCAGCAGGCCCGGATCGTCCGCGAACTTCCCGAACCCGTCAACTGCTCGACCGTGAATCTCGGGCTGGCCGTCGCGAGCGAGGAGACGATTACGCCGATAATCCAGCTGTTCGACGACGATGGTAATGTGATCGACTACCGCGCGACGATCCATCCCGGCGGCCTGCAGCGCTGTAACTTCGGCGTCGCGAGGATGGACAGCGGCGTTGAGCTAACCGAAATCACCGACATTCACATCGCGTTTCTCTCCGCTGAGGACTCCGAAGACAGACTGTTGCTCGACGATCTCTACGCGGTCCCCAGACCCGAGGACGGGCAGGTGATGCTCCAGTTCGACGGCGGTCACGAGTCGATCGAGTCGGAGGGGCTGCCGATTCTCGAGGCGTACGACTTCCCCGCCACGGTGTTCGTTCCGACGGATTTGGTCCGCGAGGACGACGACGCCGAAGGCGACTATCTCACCGAGGATCAGGTCGAGGAACTCGACGACGCTGGCTGCATGATCGCGAGCTACGCGGCGAACGGACAGATACTCGACAACTACGACGAAGACGATCAGGCCGCTCAGCTCGTCGATGCACAGGAGTGGCTCGAAGACGAGGGCTACGAGAACGGGGCCCGCTACTTCTCGTATCCGGCCGGCCAGTACGACGAGGACACCCTCGATCTCGTCGCAGACACTTACGACGTCGGGTTTGCCGGACACCATCCCGTGCAGGGCCACGTCGTCAACGCGGCTCGCTATCCCCGCCTCCTCAACCCAGACGTCGAAGACGCCGAGGAGGACCTCGAGCGAACGGCGAAACTCGGCGGGATCACCACGCTCTGTTACTACTCGCTCGAAGAGGACGACACGGTCGATCGGCTCGAGGAGACGATGGATCTCCTCGAGGACTACGTCGACGAGGGTGAACTCGAGGTCATCATGCCGGACGACCTCGAGACCGAGTACGTGTTCGACGGCGAGTAGCCGGGGTCCATCGCTGACGGACTACCGGTCCGCAAGCGCTCACATCGGCGACCGAGCCCCTCGAGAACGAGTCTACGAACGAGACACACTGGGCCGCGGTGTTTCGGTCTCGAGAGTCGCGAGGCGCAACGGGTATTGACGTCCAGCACCACCTTCGGGTAATGACCGAGGGACTCGACGCGGACGTCGACGGCATGGACGAGGTCGCCGAACGGCGCGACGAACTGGCTGCTCGCGTCCGGACGCACGCCGGCCAGATCGCGCGCGAACTCGCCGTCTTACAGGGTGGCGACTACGGCCAGGAGGAGTTCGACACGGACGGCGGTAGCTGGACGGTCAAGTACGAAGCCGGCGACGTCCAGTACCTGCGATTCGACCCCAAATCGGGGTCCGAGACGTACGTCGTCTCGAGCAAGCAGCCGCCCGAACCCGGCCCGCTCGAGACGGCGATGGCCGACTACGGGAACTTCGTCGCGGCCTACAACGAGTACGTTCGGTCGTTCGACGGCCTGCTCGCGGACGTGCCCGACGAGTTTCCCGAGGTCGAGTCGACGGCGGAACTGGTCGCCGAACGCGACCGGATCGTTCAGCGAATTCGTGAGGTTGGGACCGCGATGGCTGGCGAGCTGTACCGGTACGAGGGCGAGTACGGTACCTACTCCACGACGGTGTCGGGAACGCGTTGGGAACTCAAGTGGGACGGCGACACGGTCTCCTATCTCCGAGTCGGCGGCTCGGACGGGACGTACCTTCTCTCGCAGTACGGTCCACCGTCCGCACCCGAAGTCCGTCGGCTCGCCGGCGACGTCGGTGCGTTCGTCGAGGCGTTCAACGAGCACGTCGACGAGCTCGAGGCGGATCTGTCACAGCTGTCGCTCGGCGAAGACTGAAAAGCGTCTCGGTGTTCGGAGCCGCTACCTGCGCTGTAGGAGGACGTTTCGATCCGTTACGAGCGTTCTACACCGATCCCTGTAGAGTAAACGCGTCGACAATCAGGGTAACTGACTGACCGGTTTTTCCCCATTTCGCCCGCCGGTTTAGTCGTAGCATGACTCTATCACGACGCTCGACAATCAAGGCGATCGGTATAGTTGGTGGCGGTTCGGCACTAAGCGGAACTGCACTTGCCATCAACGAGCACGAAGACGACGAGCGAGACGCCGACGAGGTACCGGACGACGAAGAGGTGGGAGCGATTCGCGTCGGTCACTTCTCACCGGACGCCCCAAACGTCGACGTCTACGTCGACGACGAGCAGATCCTCACAGACCTCGCGTACGACGAACTCTCGCCGTATCTGGAGATCGCACCGGGAACCTACAACCTGACGATCACGGCTGCCGGCGACGATGAACCGGTCTACGAGGATACCCTCCCTGTCGACACGGATTACTACACGGCCGCGGCGATCGGCGAAATCGAAGGTGACGACGCTGACGACGAGCTGGAAGGGGCGGAAACCGCCTCGGCCATCCAGGACGACGAGTTCGACGACACTGACGACGTCGAGCCGGACGACGACGAAGACGTCCTCGACGACGAGGCGCCCGAGGAAGACGACGCGGCTGCTGAAGAAGACGAGGCAGTTGCCGAGGAAGACGACGAAGACGGACCCGGAACGTTCGACGTCCTCCTGCTGCTCGACCGAGAAGAGGTCGAACAGGAAGGCACGTCACAGCTTCGACTGGTCCACGCCTCCCCCGACGCGCCCGTGCTCGACATCACGGACGACCAGGGACTCCCGCTCTACGAGGACGTCGGCTTCGGCGAGCCGTCTGGCTACGTTTCGTTCGAGCCCGGAGAGCAGACGCTCGAGTTGTTCGAAGCCGGCGAGAACGAGTTCGACGCGGAGTTCGACGAAGACGACGAGGAAACCGAACAGCCGGACACCGCAGCGTCCATCCAGGAGGACGATGACGATGGCCCCGACCTGGATGATGAGGACGACGAAGACGAGGACGATGACCTCGAACTAGACGACGAGGATGATCTCGATGAGGACGACGAAGACGAAGTCATCGATCAGGCCGAACCCCTCGTCTCCATCGACGTCGAGCTCGAGGACGACACGGTGTACACGGCGTTTGCAATCGGCTACTTCGAGGCCGAGGACGACGATGACGACCGACCCTTCGAGCTGCGCGTCGCCGTCGACGGTCGCGAAGAAGAAGACACCGACCACGACGAGGCGCCCGACGAAGCGGAACCGGACGAAGAAGAAGTCGAAAACGGCGATGACGACGACTACGACGATGACGACGACTACGACGACGATGAGGACGAGTACGGCGATGACGATGATGACGGGTACGACGACTACGACGATGACGACGAGCACGAGGAAGAAGAGCCGGTGACGGCCGACGACTGATCACGGACGATCTTTCCGGGGAACCCCGGTTCGAGCGGTCATTTTTGGAGCGCGATTCGCCGTTTGAGGTCGGCCATCGCACGCACGAACAGCCACTGTTCAGACTCCTGCACCCGGTGACAGCGGATCGTTCGTCGCACCACTCCGACAGGAGCACTCTCCTGCCGTAGGAATTCGCTGTGCGGGCGCGAACGACGCTTTTGACAGATGGTCGGTCGGGAAGCGACACGGACCGTTCACGGACGCCGCGGCCGGAACGGCCGGCAGACTGGCTTCCTGCCGCTGGCCGCGGGTCGCCGACCGATACGAGATCGCGGACTCGGCGAGTACGACGTAGCCGTGGCTCGTCGGGCTGCAGCACACGATACGCTCGAGAAGAGCCAGGAGTGTTAGACGTCGACGTACTGGTCGACCCACTCCTGACGGCGCTGCAGGACACGTCGCCCCTTCGGGGTCAGTGCGTAGTAGTTCGTCCGCCGATCGAGTTGGCCTTTCTCGACGAGTTCCTTCTCGACCAGCGTGTCGAGATTGGGATACAGCCGGCCGTGGGTGACCGGCTGATCGATGTACCGATTGATGTCGTCGAGTATCTCCTGTCCGGACGGACGGTCTTTACCTGCGATCACGTACAGCAAGTCACGTTGGAAGCCAGTTAACTGATCCATGGATCACCCTCTGAATGACGACGTTCACCGATCTGTGGCTTTGTTATAGAGCAGGTACGATCGTCGGAGCGTCCGGAACGCACCGCGTAGGACCGCTGCTGTGCGTCACGCCGCACGCAGCGACGACGGTACCAGCGTGACGCGGCGTTTTTGACGGTTACCGCCGTACAGCCCGGTATGCCTCCGGATCCGCTCGCGTGGGAGACCCGAGATCGCCAGGTAGCCTATTCCTGCCCGGGCTTCGACGTCGTTAACGAGACCGTTCAGCTGCCAGATGGCATCGAAACCGAGTTCGACTACCTCTCCGAGCCGGCGAGCGTCTGCGTGCTCCCGTTCGCCCCCGACGGCGACGTCGTCTGCATCGAGGAGTGGCGCCAGGCCGTCGGTCGGATCAACCGCGGTCTCCCCGTGGGCGGGACCGAACCGGCTGACGACGACCTCGAGGCGGCGGCCCGACGCGAACTCGCCGAAGAAACCGGCCACGAGGCCGAGCGACTCGAGCCGCTGGTGACCGTCGAGCCGGCAAACGGCATCGCTGATTCGGTGTTACACTTCTTCGTCGCCCACAGCTGTCGACCGACGGCCGAACAACGGCTCGACCACAACGAGAGTATCCGAGTGACCCGACGGCCCTACGGGGAGTTGCTCGAGGCCATCCGTGAGGGCGAAATCCGCGACGGGCGGACGGTGCTCGCCGTCTCGTACTATCAGCTGTTCGAGGCGGTGCCCTAAAAAATCGCAACGGAGTGCGATCGGTCGGTCGACCGATCGGCGGTCACGGTCGGTCCTCAGTTCAGTACTGCGACCGAGGGCTGTTCGTCGTTCTCGTCTTCGTCGGCGTCGTCATCGGTGTCCGTGTCCGCTTCGTCGTCTTCCATTTCGTCGTCCTCGTCGTCAGCGACGTCCTCGAGATCGGCCGTATCGCCGAGGGTAACGGTATCGGCGTTCATGGTGTCGACCGACATCGCCGACGCGGAGGCCTCGGAGACGACGACCTCGTCTTCTTCGTCAGTCGCTTCGTCGTCGGCCTCATCGTCCATCTCGTCCTCGTCGTTAGCATCGTCGTCCTGGATTGCTGCGTCGGTCGCTGCCTCGTCGTTCTGGTCGTCGGCAGCGCCGTTCTCGTCGTCAGCTTCCTCGAGCGAGTCGATCGTCATCGAGTCGATCGAGACGCTTTCGACGTCGAACTGCTCGATGGTGAGGGATTCGACTTCGTCGCCGTTCGCGTCGTCAGTTTCTTCGTCTTCGTCGTTGGCGTCGGTCTCGTCTTCATCATCGGCATCGGTCTCGTCTTCGTCAGCCTCATCGTCCTCGTCGTCGCCATCGAGGAGACCGCCGAAGAAGTCGCTGACCTGATCGATGATGCCGTCGTCCTCCTCGATCTCGAGGTCGTCGACCGTCATCTGTTCGACGTCCATGGACTCGATGGTGAGCTCCTGGACGGTGAGTGAGTCAGTGTCCTCATCGAGGAAGTCGGCTTCGCCGTTCTCGTCAGTTTCGTCGTCTTCCTCGTCGACGCCGGCAGCGTCCTCGTCGGTCTCGTCTTCATCGTCCTGGACGGCAGCAGCGGTTTCCGCCTCGTCGTCCTCGTCAGCGTTCGCGTCGTCCTCAGCCTCGTCTTCGTCAACCGCTTCGTCCTCGTCGGCATCCGCAACCGGCTCGCCGTCGAGTTCGAGATCGGTGAACGAAACGTTCTCGAGTTCGAGTTGCTCGATCTCGATATCGGAGATCGTCACCTGCTCATCGGTGTCGGCGTCGTCGTCCATCTCGTCGTCAGCCTCCTCCTCGTCCTGCTGGATGGCTGCGCCGGTCTCCGTTTCTTCGTCATTGTCGTCAGCACCGTTCTCCTCGCTCTCGTTCGCCTCGTCTTCGTCGTCAGCCTCGTCGATCTCCTCCTCGAGTGCCTCGTCGTCGACGTCGAACTGATCGACGTTCAACTCTTCGATCGTCGCGTTCTCGACGGTGACGTCCTCGAGGTCGAGGGTTTCGACCTGTACGTTTTCGAGTGATGCGCTCGTGTCTCCGGCGTCGTCGTTCGCCCCTGCGGATGCGCCAGCGAGGGCGGGACCCCCCGAGAGGGCGACCAGCAGCGCCACGAACACCACACCGACTGTCTGCAATCGTGAACTCATGCACTCGCTGTTACCGTCCAGTGACGGCTAAAACGAGCCGACTGTTACGGCGTTGTCCCGGAGAAACGCACAGTTAGCAATCACGACGAGAGCGCTAATCTCGCGTTCATCGTTATCGGTTCGATGACGGTCTTCAGCGGGCGTCAATCGGCCGAAATCGGCCTTCTGCCTGCGATCGCCACCGGCTTATCTCACTCGGCGAAGAACGAATCGTTACCGGGTCCGGTCGACGGTTCGAATCGCTGAGACGGGTATAGAACACTCTCTCGAGCGAACGTGGTCACAAAAAGAACGGCAACCGATAACGCGGTCAGCACCGCGCTGACCGGCGTGTTACGTCGCGTCGATCAGTTCAGGACGCCGAGGATTCCGTCGTCATCCTCCTCTTCGTCGTTCTCGTCATCCTCGTCTTCATCGTCGTCGAGGAGGTCATCGTCTTCCTCGTCGTCGTCCATCTCGTCGTCATCGGCTTCCTCGTCGTCGATGTCCTCGAGGTCGGCAGCGTCGCCGAACGTCAGGGTCTCGGCGGTTGCGTCACCGACGTCGATCGTGGATGCGGAGACGTGTGCGATGGTCTCCTCGTCAGCGTCGTCGTCCTCGTCGAGTGCGTCGTCGTCAGCCTCGTCGTCTTCGTCGTCGAGGCCGACGTCGTCGTCATCGTCGTCTTGGATTGCAGCGTCGGTCGCTGCCTCGTCGTCATCGTCGTTGAGGAGGTCATCGTCGTCGTCAGCTTCGGCGTCGTCAGCCTCATCGTCTGCCTCCTCGTCGTCAGCTTCCTCGACCGTCTCGACCGTCATCGAGTCGACGGTGATCTCGTCAACGTCGAACTGCTCGATGGTGAGTTCGTCGATCTCTTCGGCTTCGGCGTCGTCAGCGTCGTCCATCTCGTCTTCGTCGTCAGCCTCATCATCTTCGTCGTCGACGCCGACATCGTCGTCATTGTCGTCCTGGATGGCGGCGTTAGTTTCTGCCTCGTCTTCGTCGTCAGCGTCGGCATCGTCAGCATCAGCGTCGTCCATCTCGTCGTCTTCATCCATGGCGTCGTCAGCGTCTTCACCGACGGTCAGCTCGTCGATGGTCAGCGTTTCGACATCCATGGTTTCGATGGTGAGCTCTTCGACGGTGACCTCGTCAGCGTCCTCGTCGATGAAGTCGAGCTCGTCGTCGGCCTCATCGTCCATCTCGTCTTCGTCGTCGACGCCGACGTCATCGTCCTCGTCGTCGACACCGACGTCGTCATCGTCGTCCTGGATGACTGCGTCAGTTTCCGCCTCGTCGGCGTCGTCGTCGAGGGCGTCATCCTCGTCGTCCGCGTCAGCGTCCTCGAGTTCCTCGTCCTCACCGACTTCGAGGTCCTCGATGGAGACGTCCTCGAGTTCGAGGTGCTCGATCTCGATGTCCGAGATCGTCACTGCTTCCTCGTCAGCGTCGTCGTCGACGCCGACGTCATCCGCTTCGTCGTCGTCAGCCGCGGCGTCGTCATCGTCCTGAATTGCAGCGTCGGTTGCTGCCTCGTCAGTGTCGTCGTCTTCGTCGTCAGCCGCGTCGTCGTCAGCTTCGTCGAGTTCGTCCTCGAGCGCTTGCGTGTCAGCGTCGAGTTCCTCGACGTTCAGCTCTTCGATCGTCGCATTCTCGATGGTAACGTTGTCGAGTTCGAGCGTTTCGACCTCAGTATCCTGAAGCGTTACACTCATTTCTGCGCCGTCGTCGGTCGCTCCTGATGTTGCGCCCGCGAGGGCGGGGCCCCCTGAAAGGGCGACCATCAGCGCGACGAACACTACACCGAGTTTCTGCGATCGTGAATCCATGCACTCGATGCTACTGGCGGATGACGGCTAAAACGAGGCGACTGTTACGAGATTGTCTCGGGTAAAGTCACAGTTTGAAACCGTGCAACAGTCCCTAATCCGTGGTTCATCCTGTCGTCTGAAAGGACAGTATTGATGCGGGTCTGGCTACCGGTCGCTGAGAAATTTCCCTTGTGCCTGCGCTCGCCACCATCTTATCGTAACCAACCGTGAGACGCCTTCTTCCTATCCGTTCGTATGTCAGGAGACGATCGAATTACAACTCCCCGACAGCCGGCCGTCGAAAACCGTCATGACTTACGTCGGACGGTCCAACAGCCGACCAATGCGCGAGTGCTTCGAAGTCCGGGACACCGACGCCGCCGGGCGGATCGGCGAACTCACCGTCCCGAGAGCAGACGTCACCGTCGAGACACCGGCGCTCCTGCCGGTGATCAATCCGAATCTGGATACGATCGCCCCCCGTCGACTCGCCACGGAGTTCGGGGCCGAAATTCTCATCACGAACTCGTATATCATCCACGAGACCGAAGACGTTCGCGAGCGAGCCCTCGAGGACGGCCTGCACGACTTACTCGAGTTCCCCGGCGCGATCATGACTGACTCGGGCTCATTCCAGCTCTCCGAGTACGGCGACATCGGCGTGACGACCGAAGAGATCCTCGAGTTCCAACGCGAGATCGGCTCCGACATCGCCACGCCCGTCGACATCCCGACCCCGCCGGACGTCGACCGCGAGCGCGCCGAGACCGAACTCGAGACGACCCAGGAACGTCTCGAACTCGCCGAAGGCGTCGAGACGGGTGACATGCTCGTGTCGGCGCCGGTTCAGGGCTCGACGTATCCGGACCTCCGCGAGGCCGCCGGTCGCCACGCCGATTCCACCTCGCTCGACGTCTTCCCCGTCGGCGCGGTCGTTCCGTTGATGAACGACTACCGCTACGACGACATGATCGACGTCGTCGCCGCCGCCAAGCGCGGGCTGGGTGCCGACGCGCCGGTCCACCTCTTCGGCGCCGGCCACCCCATGATGTTCGCACTCGCGGCCGCGATGGGCTGTGACCTATTCGACTCCGCCGCCTACGCGCTCTACGCCCGCGACGACCGCTACCTCACGGTTCGAGGCACTCGTCACCTCGACGACCTCGACTACTTGCCCTGTTCGTGTCCCGTCTGTACCGAACACTCGCCCGACGACCTTCGTGCGCTCCCCGACGACGAGCGCGAGTCCGAACTCGGCGCGCACAACCTCCACGTGACTTTCGAGGAGATCCGCCGGATCAAGCAGGCCATCCGCGCCGGCAACCTGCTCGAACTCGTCGAGCAGCGCGCTCGCGCCCACCCGACGATGCTCGACGGCTACCGCACCCTGCTCGATCACGCCGCCCAACTCGAGCGGAGCGACCCCGTCTCCAAGGGTTCCTTTTTCTACACCTCCGCCGAGAGCGCCCGGCGGCCCGAAGTTCTGCGCCACCACCGTCGCCTCGAGCGACTCGCCGTCCCCGACTCGCTGCTCGTCACCGAAGGGAGTTCCCCGCGCGGCGACGAGTTCGACGACTCCTGGCGCGTCGAGCCGCCGTTCGGTCCGTTCCCGCGCTCGCTCTCGAAGAGCTACCCGCTCACCGCCGAGGTGCCCGACCGAACGGATCGCGCGGCGCTCGAGGCCGCAGCGGACGGCGTCGCTCGACTCGCGGCGGCGAATCCGGACGCCGACATTACCCTCGGTCACCGCGGCTGGCCCGACGGGGTCCTCGAGCGAGTCGCGGATGCCGTCGACGTCGTCGATCTGAGTCGGGAGTAGCCGCCTGCGTGCCGCTGACGGACGGTAGAAATAGCAAAACATCGGTCGAGCCACCGACTGACACGAGTTCGCGGGCACGGCGTCGGACGTGGCGGTCCGCTTCAGCCGTCGATCACCGAGTCGCCTGTCGACCCGACGTCTGGGCGGGCATCGGTTCGGCCATCGGCGTTCCGTCGACCGTGATCTCGAGACCGTCGCCGCACTCGATGGCGATGTCGTGGCCGTCGTAGGTGAACTCGAGTTTGCCGCGTCGCGGGCCGCCGCGTCGCGTCGGCTTGAACAGCGCGTCCAGTGCGTCGGGATCGATCCACTCGTAGAGCGGCGGGAGTTCGGTCGGAGAGACATCGCGTCGGGTCGAAACCGCGGTGACGACGGCGATGCTCACGGACTCGTCGAACCCGTTGTCAGTGGAACCGATGAATGTGTTGTTCACGCCGTACCCAAACGGACCGGCGGATAAAAGGGTAGCGTCGATACGGCGACAGTGACTGAATTATTCGAGCGATAGTTTCGTACTTCGAACATTCGTTCCGGTTCAAGATTCGTATCTATTCATTTGTCCACCTCAAATTCTCGTTACGACGGTCTCCACCGGGCAAACGAGCGTCGCGACGGTGTCGCGAGCAGTACCTGTCGAGGCGGCCGCGTTAATCTGGGACGACCACCGGCGTCGGCACCGATCGATCGAACATCAGAACAGCAAAGGTGTCGGCGGCGGCTGGTTCGCGTATGCTCGGGGTCACGTCGCTCGTGCTCGGTCTGATCGTCGTCGTGCTGTTCGGCTCGTGGCTGGTCAGGCGGTTCCGGGGCGGGAGCCAGTCGACAGCACAACGGGAGTCGTACGAACGCCACAAGGACGCCCAGCAGCGCGAGCCCCCGGTCGATATCGGCGACGTCCGGGAGGTCGGCGTCCAGGAGTTCTCCGAACACCACTCCGGCGAGCGACAGGCCGTCTGCAAGATCGAGGGGTTCGTCGTCTTCGTCGAGGATCTCCCGAACGACGTCGCGGTCGGCGACGTCCTCGAGATCAAAGTCCTCTCGTTCAACCGCGGCCACACCTCCGCGACGGCGACGTTCGTCGCTCGAGCCTGAGCGGCGACGCGGTTCGATCCGCTTTTGCCGGACCACGTATCGGTCTCAGCCCGACAGCGAGACGAGCGTCGCGCCGACCACGACGACCAGCGCCGCGACGACGACCGGCCAGGTAACTCGCTCGAGGCGTCGCGGCAGGAACAGCACCGAGAGAACCACCACGAGCAGCGGCGTCAGCTGTAGTAGGGGCATGACGACGACCACGGGGGCGATCTCGAGGGCCGCGAAGTAGGCGACGAAGCCGACGGTCGTGGAGACGCCGCCCGCGACGAACCAGCCGGTGGACGCGGCGCGGATCGGTATCCGCCGTAACGAGTCGGTCAACCGGAGGTAGCCGACGAAACCGATAGTCGCGACACCCGCCATGACCACGATTCCGGGCAGCGTCGGCGTTCCCGCGGCGAGTCCCATCGAGATAAAGATCGGCTCGATTCCGATGCAGGCGGCGGCGACCAGCGGGACGACGAGCGTCGCGCCGGTCTCCCGAATCGACTGCTCGGGACCCGTGGCGGCCGCGGTCTCCCACGAGACGACGGCGATGCCCGCGACGATCAGGACGATTCCCGCGAAGTGGACGGCCGTCAGTCGCTCCTCGAGGAAGACCACGGCGAACACCGTCGCGAAGAAGACGTTCGAGGCGATCACGGGCGAGGTGAGGTTCGCGCCGATCTCCTGGATGCTCTTGAACGTCAGTAAGCGGGCGACGAACATCCCGGCGAGGCCGGCCGCGCCGAACGAGGCGACCGAGTAGGGCGTGAACAGATCGACGTAGGGCGGCGAGTACAGTACCAGCACCGGTGGCGTGAGCAGTGCGATGTTACAGCCTAAGACGACGAGTACTCCGTCGGTGACCTCGCCGGTCTCCGTCCCGAGCCGTGCGAAGAGAAACTGCCCCGCAAAGCCCGCGGCGGCGACGCTCGCCAACAGCACGCCGAGCAGCGAGTCCGACACCTCGAGGACCATATCCCCCGGTTTCGCCGGCGACTGGATAACGGCACCGAACCACCGATTCGGCTCGCGCGCTCGATCCGCCGGCCGCTCGGACCACCTGCACCGTCGTTCGGAACGCGTACTCGAGCCCGCGGGGCGAACCGCGACCGACAGCCTCTTTCACCCTCCCGCTCGCAGGTTCAGGTATGACCGATTACTTCGAAGTCCACGAGCGCGACGGGGCCGCTCGCGTGGGCGAACTCCGTCTCGAGTCGCCCGTGACGACCCCAGCGCTCGTCGACGACGTCCTCGAGGACGCGGGATCGCTCTGGAGCGCCGACCGGACCGTCCCCGAGGGCGACGAGTCGACGCTCACCGTCCTCCCCCACCGGGCGTTCCCCGGCGGCACCGCCGCGGAAGTCCAGGACTCCTTCGCCGTCGACTCGCCCGACGTCGACTACCCGAGCGTCGCGGTCGTCTCGAGCGAGAGCGCGACTGACCAGGGGACGGACGCCTACGCCGTCTCCGACGTCCAGTCGATCACGGGCCACGGCGCGGCGCTCGTCGAGGCCGTCGTGAACGTTCGCGAGGCGATTCCCGCCGACACTGCGCTCTACTTCTCCGGCGTCGCCACGCCGCGCAACGTCGCCGTACTCGCCTACGCCGGCGTCGATCTCTTCGACGAGACCGCGGCCGTCGTGAAGGGCACTGAGGGCCGGTACCTGACGACCGACGAGGCGTACTTCCTCGAGGACCTCGAGGAACTCCCCTGCTCGTGTCCGGCCTGTCAACAGCCTCGCGAGGAGTTCACCCGCGAGGACTGTGCGGAACACAACGCCAACGCCCTGCAAGCGGAACTCGCCATCGTGCGCCGTCGTATTCGGGACGGACGACTCCGCGATTACGTCGAGGGTCAGGCCCGCCAGGACCAGTGGCTCACCGCCGCGATGCGCGAACTCGACTCGCAGTGGGGCTACCTCGAGGAGCGCACGCCCATCCTGCGCGACGCGCAGATCAACGCCGCGACGTCGGATACGATCCGGCGCGTCGAGATCCAGCGCTACGCGGACCGAGTGACCTCGCGCTACCGGAATCGATTCAAGAATCCGCTCGTGCTGGTCCCCTGCTCGGCGGCGAAACCCTACAGCGAGTCCCAGAGCCACCGCCAGTTCCACGACGCCATCCAGTGGCGCGGCCACCTCGTCTCGATGACGAGTCCGATCGGGGTCGTGCCCCAGGAACTCGAGACGACCTACCCGGCCCAACACTACGACACCGTCGTCACGGGCCGCTGGTCCGAAGAGGAGAAGCGGTTCGTCAGCGACGTCCTGCAGCGGTATCTCGAGCGTAACGACTACCCCGAAATCATCGCTCACGTCCCCGACGAGGGCTACCGCGACATCGTCGGCCGGGTCGAGGACGAACTGGGTCTCGATGTCACCTACACCGTCCCCGAGGGCGGCCACCCCACCGGCGAGCAGTCGCTCGCGAACCTCTCCTCGGCGCTGTCGGGCCAGCTGAAGTACTCCAAGCGGGAGCGAGAGCACAACACGGTCCGCGCCATCGCGGACTTCCTGCTCGGCGACGGCGCGGGCGACGACCTCTTCGCCGACATGCAGACGACGAGTCGCTACCCGAAGATTCAGGTCCGCGACGAGGAAGATACCCAGCTCGCGACGATGGTCCCTCAGTACGGAACGCTTTCGTTCACCCTCGAGGGGGCGAAACGTTGGGTTGACAGCGACGTGCCGACGAAGCGCGTCGAAATCGACGGCTTCGTTCCGCACGGAAGCGTCCTCGCGCCGGGGATCGTCGACGCCGACGAGGAGATCCGCGTCGGCGACGAGGTCGTCGTCGAGGGGCCGAAGGCGTTCGGTATCGGCCGCGCGGAGATGTTCGGCCGCGAGATGCGCGAGAGTACGCGGGGCATCGCCGCCGAAATTCGCCACGTCGAAGAGAAGTGACGACGGCGTTGCGATCACCGTCTCGCTCGAGGGTCACCGGCCCGGACACGATTTGAGCAGGTGCTCGCGATAGACGGCCGCGGGAACGGTCTCGCCGCAGAGTTCGCACTCGCGGTCGGCGCACCGATCGTCGACTGCTTCGTCGGCCTCGTGGCCTTCGGATCGGCGATCGTCGGTCACGGCGATGCGTTCAGTCGGCACGTCCCTGACGGTTTCGGGTGCGGACCACGGTCTGTGTCGTACTTGTTGAAGAGTACGTGAACGAATACGGTGCTAATAACGGATTATTCGGACATAAATCCGTTTTATCGAGTTGTTCTCCGTTGCATATCCACCGATCATGGACCTGGTAACTAACGTCTCAAGTGTTATCCCATTGCCACATGTCCTCGTCAGTGACGGTCGGTATTCTGGCCGAACCCTTTCTTTATCAGTGGCAAGCCCGCGCGATCGAACGGCTCGAGCAGAGGTCCGACGTGACGGTGTCGCTGGTCGTCTCCAACGCGGCCAACACGAACGCCGAAGCCGAGTCGTGGAACAGGAAGGCGCGAATCGAACTCGACGACGTCGTCCAGTTCGCCGACGTTATCCAGCGAGAACGCGCGTGGACGTTCGTCCTCGCCGAACGAACGCTCGGTCGAGTACTCGGCGACGAGCACCACCTCTGGCACCGTCACTCCCTCGAGAACGTCGACTGTCTCGCCGACGCCGAGTTCGTTCCCTGTGAACCGCGAACCGAGGACGGCTGGACCGAGTTCCCCGACGACATCGTCTCGCGACTCGCCGCCGACTGCGACGTCGCGATCCGCTTCGGGTTCGGTCTCGTTCGCGGTGACGTGCTGACCGCACCGGAATACGGCGTCCTGAGCTTCCATCCCGCGGATATCCGGCGCTATCGAGGCATGGGTCCTCCAGTACTCTATCGCGACGGACGGGATCGTGCCGGCGCGACGCTCCAACAACTCGACGAGTCGATCGACGGTGGCGCGATCGTCGCGTACGACGAGGTCTCGCTCGACGGCTGTTACACGCTCTGGGACGTCTTCGATCGACTGGCGGAGCTTCAGATCCGGCTCCTGACCGAAGGAGTTTCGAACGCGTGCGACCCCGAGTTCGATCCCGAGACCGTCCCCGACGATCAGCTCGGCGAGTTCTACTCCCGCGACCAACGACGGACGCTCGGCTTTTCGGGCCGGGTGCTGACGAAGAACAGTATCGGGCGCTTTCGACGGCGACTCGAGCACGTACGATCCTCGACGGAGACGGTAGATCGGCCGACCCAGTCGTCTAACTGACTACCCGGCCGTCACTCCCCGAGCACCGAATCGAAGAACTTCCGCTCGGCCGTCCGAAGGTGTTGGTTGAAGGTCGCGGGCGCGATGCCGAGTCGCTCCGAGATCTCCTCGCCGGTACTCTCGCGGGGCCAGTCGAAGTAACCCGCGAAGTAGGCAGTCTCGAGGGCCGCGCGTTGTTTTTCGGTGAGATCGTCCTCGAGCACCGAGTTCGACCCCGACTCGCTGCGCTCGCTGCGTTCGCTGGTGCGCTGGGCGAGGTAGGTGACGTCGTCGCGCTGTTCTTTGATGAGTTCGATCATCTGGCGGGTGTCCCGGCCGCGGGAGAGTTCGACGACGAAGCGGAACTCGCCGTCGTCGATCGTCGCGGACTGCACCCGGCCCCCGTGGGTCGCGATCGTCTCGAACAGCGAGACCGCGGCCGGCGCCACGAGTTCGAACTGGAACTCGTCGCGTCTGGCAGCGAGGAAGCGAACGTCACTGAACCCCTCGGTCTCCGCGATCGTCTCCTCGAACGTCTCCTGATCGACGCCGTGAGCCGAGCCGTAGGCGAGCAGCGTCTCGTCGCCCCGGATCAACTGCTCGAGCTCGATCCGACAGGAGTCCTCGGTCGAGAGCCGGATCAGCGGTTTGGCGAGGTCGTCGACGCGGAACTCGAGTTCGATGACGGCGTCGCTGACGAGCGCGTCCTTGCGCTCGATGGCCGTGATCGCGTGGGCGACGACGTCGCCGATCCGGGCGAGGATCGTCGTCTCCGGCCCCTCGAACGCACGCGGCGACGACGAGTAGACGTTCAACACGCCGTAGACGAGGTCCTCGTGGGTGATCGGGATCGCCGCGGAGGACTGGTAGCCGCGCTCGAGCGCTGCTTCGCGCCACGGTCCGAACGAGGGATCGTCCGAAACGTTGTTCGCAACCTGGACCGAGCCGGTTCGGATAGCCGTTCCGGACGGCCCCTGCCCGGTTTCGTCGTCTTCGTCGACGCTGATCTCGACCGAATCGAGGTAGCCGTCTTCGACGCCGGCCGCCGCCTTCGGAACCACTTCGTCGCTACCCGGGTTGACGCCGCCGATCCACGCGAATCGGTAGGCGTCGGACTCGGCGAGTCGGTCGCAGACGCGCTGTTCGAGATCCGCTCGGGTCTCGGTCGTGATCACCGCGTGAGTGATGTCGTGACCGATCCGGTTGAGTCGGTTGAGCGCCTCGAGTTGCTGGCGCTGGCGCTGGCGTTCGTGTTCCTGTCGGGCGCGCTCGATCGCGTGATGGATCGTTCGGACGAGGAGCTCGCTCGTCACCTCGTCTTTGACGAGGAAGTCCTGTGCGCCCCGTTGGATCGCCTGCACGCCGACCTGTTGGTCGCGGACGCCGGTCAGGACGACGATCGGCGTCTCCGCGGTCGCCGCGTGGACCGACTCGAGCGTCTGGAGCCCCTCGCTGTCGGGGAGGTTCAGGTCGAGCAGGACGACATCGGTGTCCAACTCCTCGAGGGTCTCGAGGCCGTCCTCGAGTCGGGTCTCGCGGGTGATCTCCGGCGTTCGGCCCGCCGACTCGTCCGGGCTGACGCGTTGGGCGAGCTCTTCGGTGCCCCGCAGCATCTCCTGGATCAGTCGCGCGTCGCCGGGATTGTCCTCGATCAGGAGGACCTCCAGCGTCTCGGTCTCGGCGTCGGAGTCGGTTTCGGTCTGCGCGTCGGTCTCGCTCATGCCTGATCACCCTCCGGCGGCAATCGAACGACCGAGAACCAGAACTTCTCGAAGGCGCGGACGGTCTCGATGAAGTCGTCCGGATCGACCGGCTTCGTGAGATAGGCGTTGGCGTGGAGTTCGTACGATCTGACGACGTCCTCTTCGGCCCGGGAGCTCGTCAGGACGATCACCGGAATCGATCGCAGCTCCGAATCCCCCTTGAGCTCCTCGAGGACCTCCTCGCCGTCCTTTCGAGGCAAGTTGAGGTCCAGCAGGATGAGATCCGGCCGCGGGGCGTCGTCGTACTCGCCCCGACCGTAGAGGAACTCGAGGGCCTCGTTCCCGTCGGAGACGACGTGAAGATCGTTTTCGATGCGGCCCTGTTTGAACGCCTCCTCGGTCAGTCGAACGTCCCCCGGGTTATCCTCTACCAGGAGAATCTGTGCTGGTTCCGGCCTGAATTGTCTCGAATTACTCATTGGTGGTTGATGTGCCCGTCGGTTCAGTCGTCGCCTCGGATTCCCGCGGTGTCGGAAGCGTTACGGTAAACGTCGCCCCCTCGTCCGTCGTCGAGGAGACGCGAATGTCGCCGTCGTGTCGCTCGACGATGCGCTGACAGAGGGCGAGTCCGATCCCGGTCCCAGCGTACTCCTCGACGCTGTGCAGCCGGTCGAACACCTGGAAGATGCGCTCCGTATCGGCCGGGTCGATCCCGATCCCCCGATCGCGAACTGAAAGACGCCACTCTTGTCCCTCTTTCTCGGCGAACACGGATATACGTGGGGCCTCATCGCCAGAATATGTGATCGCGTTGTCCAGTAGATTCTGGAACACCTGTCGAAGCTGACCGGGATCGCCGTACACCTCGGGAAGCGACTCCACCGTGATGTCGGCGTCGGTTTCCTCGATCCGCACCTCGAGATCCGTTAGCACGTTCTCGAGGACATCCTCGCAGTCGACGACCTCGAAGGGGTCGCCCTGCGTGTCGACCCGTGAATAGGCGAGCAAGCCGTCGATCATCTCCTGCATCCGTTTTGCGCCGTCAACCGCGTACGCGATAAACTCCTGTCCGTCCTCGTCGAGCTCGTCGGCGTAGCGCTGATCGACGAGCGTCAGATAGCTCGCGACCATCCGTAGCGGCTCCTGGAGGTCGTGGCTGGCCGCGTAGGCGAACTGCTCTAACCGTTCGTTGGACGCCTCGAGTTCGTCTACGAGCTCCTCGAGGCGGGCCTCTCGCTCGCGGAGTTGCCGCTGTTGCTCGTTGCGCTCGGTGACGTCTTGGACCATGATCATCCCGGCGAACACCTCGCCGCGGTCGTCCTCGACCGGCACCGTGTGCGCGAGCCACTCGCGGCCGTGAATGTCGTACTCGAAGCTGGTCCGCTCACCCGACAGCGCGGCTCGAAAGTTCGACTCGAACGTCTCGAGCGTCTCGCCGTCGTACCGGTCGTAAATCGTCTGTCCGACGAAGTCGTCGATCGAGATGTCGATCTCCTCGAGGATCTGCCCGCCACCGAGCGTGTATCGAAGCTCCTCGTCGAACAGCGCCACGATCCCGTTGGGGAACTGTTCGACCAGCGTTCGGTAGCGCCGTTCGCTCTCCTCGAGTTCGCGCTGGTGGTGTTCGCGCTCGAGTTCGTAGCTGAGCCACTGGGTGAGTAGTTCGACGAAGCTCCGTTCGGCGGGCGTAAACGAGACCGAACGGGGGGCGTCGTCGACGAAACACAGCGTGCCGTACGGTTGGCCGTCGACGCGAAGCTGCCCGCCCAGATAGCTGTCGAACTCCCACTTCTCGTAGGCGTGATCGTCGCCCCACCCCTCGACGGGCGCGTTGGTGAGCACGAGCAGCTCGTCTTCTTCGATCGTCCGCCGACAGTAGGTGTCGGACAGCTGCGTCACCGATCCGGGCTGTAACCGCTCGTCGTCACCGCTGGAGTGGACGACCTCGAACCGGTCGTTACGCTCGTCGATATCGGCCATGAACCCGACCTCGAGCCCGAGCCGTTCGCGGCCGAGGTCGAGCAGTTGCCGCGTCTTCTCGTCGAAACTCAGCTCGCGGTCCGCCGTGATCGCGTACAACCGCTGGAGCGTTCGATTGTTCGCCTGCAGCTCGCGCTGTGTGGCCTCGTGGTCGCTGACGTCCCGAAAGGAGATCGACAGCCCCGTCTCGGAGGGGGAGGCGGTGACCTCGAACCAGGTCTCGAGCGGCGGGTAGTACTCTTCGAAGACGATCGGCTCCTGCGTCGCCATCGCCCGGCGGTACTCTCGTTCGAACGCCGATTCGACGGTCGCGGGGAACGCTTCCCAAAGGGTCGCACCGACGAGTTCGTCGGCCTCGCGGTCGGTCAGCTCCCGCCCCCGATCGTTGACGTAGGTGACTCGCCAGTCGGCATCGACACCGATGAATGCGTCCGTGAACCGATCGATCGTCGTCTCGAGTCCGGTCTCGAGGCCCCGACGCATCCGCAGGTTCTCGATCGCGGACGCGAGGACGTTCGCGACGTTCCGGACGAACGACAGCTCGTGGTCGGCAAACTCCCGGCGCTCGGTCGTATATACGCTGAGAACACCCCACAGCTCGTCTCCGTCGGCGTCGATACCGATGCTGACGGTGCTCGTGACGTCGTGGCTGGCGAACAACGTCGGCGTCGAGAACCGGTCGCTCGCCTCGACGTCGGTGGCGACGACCACCTCGTCGGTCTTGAGCGCACATCCCACCGAGTTGGTCGAACGGGCGGGGACCGTCGCCGAACCGATCGCGCCGTCTCGCCAGCCGACGCCGTATCCGAGCGCGACCGCGTCGCTATCGGGGATCACCTCGAAAATCCCGCAGCAATCCGCCCCGAGCGCCTCCTGGACGGCGGCGACAGCGTCTGTGAGAAACCGGTCGAGATCGGACGACTCGAGCGCTCGTTTTCCGAGTTCGGCGACGACCTCCTGTTGCCGGATACGCGATTGAAGTGTCCCTGTCGGCGGGTCGGAGGTTGCCATAATCGATTGCTATGCACAAGTCGACTGACGTGTATAAATGTAGTGCTCGAACTCACCGTCTACCGTCAGAGTCATCGGACCTGGACAGTCTCGAACGACGACGACTGGGCGGGACCGACGGTCGGACCTGCAGAGCCGTCTCGGTTAGTCGACGAAGGCGGACAGTTCCAGAAGCCGACCGTCGTGTAGGGCGCGTCGAATCCGCGACCGGTCCCAGCCGAGCGGCGAGAGGACGCTCTCGCAGGCCCGGACGAGTTGGGTCGCGTAGTAGTCGACATCGTATTCGCCCCCCGCTTCGAAGGAGAGCCGAACCCGCTCGGGCCCGCTGGCGTCGTCGTCCGCGACGACGTACCGGACCGACTGCCCGGGCTGGCGGTCGATTCCGCGGCGCTCGTATCGCTCGAGCGCCGCCACGGTCCGCGTCCGTTTTCGGTACGCCGACAGCGGCTTCGACACTCGAGTCGTGATCTCGAGGGCGCTCGGATCGACGTCGCCGCCTCGAAGCGAGCTAAGCCGCCGCTCGAGGACGTCACAGACGGCTTCGGGGTCGCGTTCGCGGTCGAGTGCCTCGACGAACGCACGCTGGCTCTCGGCGACGAACGCCGGGGTGCTCCGCTGGCGGAGCTCGATGCCGCGGAACTTGTACGCGCCGGCCTCTCGCTTGCCGAAGTACTTCGTGAGCGCCCCCGCCGATCCGGATTCGAACGCTCCCGCCCCCTCGTCTGGCCCGTCCGGAATCGAATCGCGCAGCGGGACGAAACAGACCCACTCGTAGCTGCCGTCGTGCTCGAGTGGAATCCCGACGTCTGCGGAGATCTCGTCGATGACGGCCTCGAGCGGCTCCGGCTCGACGCCCTCGCGCGGCGTCACCCAGAGGCTGTCGACGATCCCGTGGACGATTCGCCAGCCCGCGTCCTCGAGTCGGCGTTTGGCCGTCAGCGCGACGTCGCGCGCGTAGGCGTTGATAGCCTCGTGACACTCGATCCGGCCGTACTTGGCGTTTCGGTAGCCCTGATAGCCGAAGCAGGAGACGAGGACCCACTTGATCGCGCCCGATTCGGCCCGAAGCCGGCTGGCCTCCGGTTCGGCCGGATCGTCGGCGAGTCGAGCCTTGATATCGCCCCGATCCGAAAGCAGGGGCTCGAGAACGGTGGGGAGAAACGCCGCGTCGCCGTCGGTCGCTTCGGGAACGTGCTCGCAGACCTCGTACCCGAGCTCCGGCACGCGGTGGCTGTCGTGGACGAAATCGCCCGCATCGTGGGCGCAGTCGACCGTCTCCGGGCTGATCCCGTGCTCGCAGATGATCCGCGGGTAGAGCGACGCGAAGTCGATTTCGTGGACGTCCTCGTGGAAGCCGACTTTGGGTTCGAACGTGAACCCGCCCCGGTCCGCCGCGTGCAGCGTCCGAAGGTCCGAAAAGCGTTCGGGCTCCCACTTGTTCTGGGGCGCGAGGACCGCCCACTCGCGGCGAGCGAGCCGAATCTGGCGCGAGGTCAACAGCGTGCCGATGCTCCCCCAGGCGGCCTCCTGCAGGGGACGGCCCGTTTGCTCGACCATGTACTCGAGCCCCGCCAGCCCCGACTGGTTCCAGAGAAAGCTGTTCGAGGTGTCGACGATCGCCCGACCCGGAGCCCGATACCGCGCCGGGGAGTGGCCGACCCGGCCGTAGCTCTCGTAGGTATTTTCGCCCGCCAACTGCGTCCAGCCCGGTACTCGGCCGAGGTGGAACTCGTCCTCCTCGAATCCCAGCTCCGTCGCATGTTCGGAGAGCAGCGGAATCAGCTCGCCGTGGCTGACGACGAGCACGTCCGGATCCTCGCGCTCGAGGCGGGTTCGAAGCGTCTCGAGCGCCGATCGCGGATCACCGCCACCGTCCTCACCAGCGACCGGTTCATCCTCGATTCGGAGCCCGGAAACGTCACCGTCAGCCAGCTCGCGATCCTCGAGTTCGAGCCGGAGCGTCCGCAACTCCCGCGTCGGCGCGGGGTCGATCCCGCGGTCGAGGCAGTACCGAAAACCGGGCTCGAGATCGACGTCGAACAGCCGGAACGTGCCCGGCGCGTGAGTGCCCGACTCGTGGACGCCGCGGATCTCGCGGGCGAGTTGGCGAACGTCGTCGACGCGATCGCAGCCGACTCGCAGCAACTCGCTTCGCTCGCCGACGTGGGCCTCGTGGAGGTCCGTCGCCCACCGCTCGACTCGCGTCTCGACGGTCTTGGGATCGGACTCGAGGCGCGCTCGCAGATCCGCGAGCGCGTCGTCGGGTCCCGAGACGAACAGCGCGGGCGTGTAGTCCTCCACGAGCGTCGGTTCGGCTCCCCTATCGGTCAGTCGCCACTCCCGGACGGTGCCGTCATCGAACTCGAACGCGTAGGGGTCAGTTCGGCTCATTCGCGCTCGTCACCCCCTGCCGTCGTCCGTCCGTCTCGTTCCTCGGGTGCCGTCCGATCGTTGCACTGCTCGCGTTCCTCGAGCTCCGCCCGCAGTCGCCGCAGTTCGACCTCGTGGGCCAGCGCCAGCGACAGCAACAGCGCCCGCTCGGGATCCGTCGGGTTCGCGTAGCCCGCCGCGTCGGCGAACGTACGGCCTCGGTCGAACAGCCGATCGAAGTCGGCCTGGTACTCCCGGCGGAGCGCGCGGCGCATCGGTTTCCACTCGCTCTCGAGTCCGCGGAGCGCGTCGCGGTAGGTCGGATTCGTTCGGCCCATCAGGCGGTCACCTCGAGGAGCCCACGGTCGTAGGCCTCGACGATTGACTGCCCCTCCGCGACAGCACCGTAGAGGTCGACCCAGTAGGGGATCGTCGTCTGCCAGTGGGTTCCGTGCCAGTAGCCCGCCGTGTCGTCGATTGCGCTTCCCATTTCGCCGTCGTCGTCCGTCGGTTCCTCGCCCGAACGCACGAGTCGAATCCCCTCACGCGTGCGGACGCACTCGAGAGTCGTGGCTGCGTACTCCGCGACCGTGTCAGCGCGGTTCTCGTCGGCGCTCGTTACCAGGATGGGACAGGAAAGCACGCGGCCCAACTCCGCGAGCGTCTCGAGGGCGGCCGCGAGGAGGCCTTCCCGTTCCCACTCGGGTAGATCGGCGTCGTGGTAGAGGCTGGCGACGTTCGGCGCGACGATTAGCTCCGTCTCCGGCCCCGCCTGGCGGGTTACCCGCCGGACCAGCGAGTGGTGCTGGTAGGCCGTAAACGCCCGAGCGACCCGCAAGGACTCGAGCGTTCGGTCGCTCGAGACGCAGTCGTAGAGCACCTGCGTCGCGGCCGTGTTCCGGGCGTCGATCCAGTACGCCGTGGCGTTCGTTTCGGGATCGTGCTCGGTCGCTGATTCGGTCAGGCGGGCGCCAACCAGTCGGTGGAGGATCGTCGATCGCGGTGACGGCACCTCGAGCAGCGTCAGTCCCGACTCGAACTCGAGTCCCAACGTGGGGGTGTGAGTGTCCATGGACGGAGACTCGAGCGAGAGGCAGATAAGCGACGGAGCACCGTTTCCGGAATTCCGAAAGCGAGTAGGAATCGGTTAGCCGGTCCGAGCGTACCGTTTCGAGCGGTGTAACGGCAATCGGAGACGATTCCGATTTCCGAAACGGTTGTCGGTTCGGCGACGCTGTGTCGTTTTCGTCACTATACTTGTTACCGGTAACGTGGGTGGAAGGAGTGCCCGCGGAGCGTCGGTCGAAGCCCAACCACCACCATACACTCCGCGGGCGCTGTTCGAGTACGGATGGGTTCCGTGAGAACCAGCGCCGCTACTGAACGCAGTCGTCGAGAGGTCTCACTCCCGGCCGACCGCGTCGTCGTCGATGATCCGGTAGGTCCGCCCGCGGCGTTCGCCGACGGCCTCGATCAGGTCGTAGTGGACCATCTTCGTCAGGTAATTCCGTAGCGTCCGGTTCGTCTTCGGGTCGTCGACCCGCCGCTCGTACTCGTCGTAGAGGTCGCCGGGTTCGACCTCGCCGACGTCCGCGACGATATCGTACAGCACCCGCTGGTGTTCGATCAGCCCCTCGACGGTCTTTCGCCGGATCGCCGTCCGCGCGTCCGGAATCGCCGCCTCGAGTACGTCGTCGGTCACGCGTTCGCGTCCCTGCTGGGTCGCTCGCCGAGCGGCCGACCGGAGGATCCCGATGCCAACTCTGGCGTCCCCCGACGCGGCGTCGGCGATCGTCCGCAGCTGCTCGCCGCTGATACAGCCCGGCTCGAGCGCTTTGTCCGCTCGTTCCGCGAGAATGGCCGTGAGTTCGTCGGTGCCGTAGCGATCGAACCGAACGCGGGTTCCCGCGCGGAGCCGCGACCGCACCCGGTCGTCGAAGCTCGCGAACAGTTCCTCTTCGCGGTTAGCGATCAACACGAGCGAGACGTGCCCGAGTCGGTGGAGATCGTACAGCGCCGCGGTCTCCTCCAACTGATCGACCTCGTCCAGGATAACGACGATCGGGCGGTCGTCGGTCTCACGCAGTCGCCCGAACAGTTCGTCCTTCGGCGTCGATCGATGGATGTCGATCGTTCGTCCGACGGCCTCGAGAACGCTGTAGAGCACTCGAAACCGGGTGTACTCCTGCCAGCAGTTGACGTATGCGACCTCGACCGCGGGCTCCTGTTCGCGGAGCTGGGCGAGCGTGTAGCGGGCGATGCAGGTCTTTCCGACGCCCGTCGGTCCGAAGCAGAAGGCCGGATCAGCTCGCCGGCCGTACAGCAGCGGCTCGAGGGACTCAGAGAGGAGGTTCACCTCGTCGTGGCGGTGGACCACCTCGCTGGGCACGAAATCCTCGCGCAAGACCCGGTCGTCGACGATCACAGCCGCTCTGTTCTCCGTCGACCGTTGTAAACGGTGGCGTCCCGGTTCCGAAAGTTCCGAAAGTGATTTTATATCGCATTATAAGATTTATTGACCGTTGTTCGGACCGATTCGGATCGAATTTCGACCTCGACGGCGGACGGGACGAAGCGATCGAACCGTCGTTCGGCGAACGCAGCCTCGAGTATCAGTTCGTATCGGATCGGCAGAACGGGAACGATGCGATGGGGCGCCGCCGACACCGACGGCACGGCTCGCGATCGGCGACTCCGCGACCGCCACGGGACCGAGCCCAGACGAGCGATCCGCTTCTCGAGTCGGAACCGGCGGCAGCCGTCGCTCGCGAATCCCAACACCGCAATCAGTAGCAGTACCCCAATCGAGTCAATCCACGTGCCGAGAATGGTATCGTGTCGCCCCGACTCGAGTGGTCTCCGTCGGTGGGAGACGGCGGAGTGTCCAACGAGCCCCTCGAACCCCGGAGTTGAGGCGTTCGAACGGGGTCGAAAAGTGCCGATCGTGTTGAGTTTGATTTTCCCAATCTGCGTCGAACGTTCTACGCGCGCACGAGACGTCCACGTTGAGTATCACGAGCCCACGTTGGATACCACGAGTTCTACCGGCGGACGAACCACCGGATAGTTTGATTCTCAAGTCGGCTCCGAACGGACGAATCGAGCTGTGATCCTCCCAACCATCAAGGCTGTTCCGACTGCCGGAGTCGTTTGACGCCCTCGAACAGTTTCGAGGTGGACGGCTCGGCCGAGCGGAACTCGCGCGGCGAACCGATCGACCGGCGTCTGACTTCGAGGCGTTCGTCCCGACTGCAGTCGTGTGCGTTCGGACTCGAAATGAGGCGCGATCGACACCACGATTCGAGGATCGAGACGGCGACTCGATCGGGCTGAGAGGCTGTTCTTCGTAAACGAGGGTACCCACCCCAGTATATAAATCTAATAATGCTATACAAAATGTGGCGTGTGCGGCTACGCTGGACAATGCAGCAAAGGCCACTGCCGTGGCTGTCTCGTCGGAAATCGATCGAAGCGCGCGATACGACGCTGTGCGTGTGAGTCGCCGCGACCGTTCGGAGAACGAGATAGTCGGTCGACGGACGCGACGAGCACGGCTCTCGAGTCGGTCACCGATCGCTGCCGGACGATACAGGCACCATACTAATACGGTCGCTCGGCGGTCATCAGCCTATGAGCGTCCACCCGACGTTTTCGTTCGACGACGAGATCCAGCGAACCGTCTACGAGTACGTCGAGCGAAACGGTGCCGTCGACCCCAACGAGCTCGCCCGATCGATTCGCGTCGATTCGGGAACCACACACTCCAAACCGGCCCGGTCCGGCACGTACACCGAATCGGTCTGTCCACCGACGGCGGACCTCGAGGCCTGTCTCGAATCGCTGAAAGACCGGGGCTACCTGACCGAATCGAACGGGAAGGTCCGCGTCGACTTCTCGGCGACGCCGACCGAATTCGACTGCGAGGCCGGCACCGTAACCCTCAGACTGGCCCGCGAGGAGGACCGCACCGGAATCGTCGAGACGATGCGCGAGGTCGCCGACGGCGGAACGTACATCGTCGCCGAAAACGTCGCGACGCAACTCGAGCGCGAGTCCGCGCTCGTCCGGGCGAACGAGGAGCGCTCGCGGGTGTTCTTCGTCGCGGTCCTCGAACCCGAGGACGATGTCGGCGAGTCCGACGGCGACGAATCGACGACCGACGCCGGAGGCGAGTCGCAGGTGATCGGCTGGCTCCACGTCGACGCCCACGAACTACCCTCGCTGCGCCACACCGCCGAACTGACCGTCGGCGTCGACCCCGAGTTCCGCCGTGCGGGCGTCGGATCGAACCTCCTCGAGTACGGCCTCGAGTGGGCCGGCGAAGCCGAGTACCACAAAATCTACCAGCACATTCCCGCGACGAACGAGGCCGCGATCGAGTTCTTGGAGGACAACGGCTGGCAACGCGAGGGCGAACACGTCGACCAGTACCGAATCGACGACGCCTACGTCGACGAAGTGATGCTGGCGACGTGGCCGTAGTCGGTCGTCGGAGCGAGGGACGACTCACCGAGGTCGCGTGTCGGAGCCGTAGTTTCTTGCCAGCCCATTGTGTACGTCCGGTATGGACGAACTCTCACTCGGCGTGCCGAAACCGGTACTGGAGCGACTACCCGATGATGACGAGACCGCCGCCGCGGACATGCAGGAAGCGGTCGCCGGCTGGGAACAGCGACTGAATCGCGCGATCGAGGACGCGGAAGACGACCGCGAGGCCGCGGCTCGAGTCCTCGAGGCGATCGATCGCTTCGAGCAGCGCCACGAGACCTACGACGACCTCGTGCCGGAGCTGCGAGCGTGGGGCCAGTCGCCGATCTACGCGATCGCGTGGCGGACGCTCTACGCGGACGTGATCGCACAACTGCACGCGCACGACGAACTCGGCGAGCGCCTCGATCAGGAGCGAAACGCCCGTCTGGTCGAGGATGGGATTCGATTGCAGGATCTGTAGCGACCGGTCGGGAGAGCGGGTGGAACGTTCCGGGAGCGGAAGCCACAATGGCTATGCCGTCATACTCGAATACGAACTTCCGTGGCATCGATCGACGATTCACCGATTGACGACCGTGATGGTGGACACGAGGTTGCGGACGGGACCGCGATCGACCTGACGACGCGCGTTCGCCGTCGCGTCCTGCCGACGCTCCACCGAATCAAGGAGCCACTCGGCGGCTTCGCGCAGTGTATTCAACACCCAGACGAGTACGTGGGGACGGTCCAGTACGGGCTCGGCGAGTTTCGTTCGGACCTCGAGGCGATGTCGTTCGCGCCGGAGCCGGTCGCCTCCCTGAAGGTCCACCGGGACGGCCGGCTCTCCGCGGGCAGTTGGGCCAGACGACCGTCGCCGCTTTCGACCTGGCAACTACACGTCGCCCTCTTCGTTGACGGTACCGACACTGTCGACGTCTTCGCCCACCGGGAGTACTCGTGGCTCCGCCACCCGTACAAACACTACACCGCCGAGGGCTGGGACACGACCGGCGGCGTCGACCGGATGCGATCGCTACTCTCGAGACACGACGTCGCGTTTCGAATCGATCGGCCGGACCGGTGAGGTCGACAGCACAATCGGGCGAGCAGACCTGTCGACGTTCGGAACAGATTTGATCGTGGCCGATGGATCGTCGATCAATGGTCGATACGGACGACGTCGCCGCGTTCACCGATCTCTACCTCCCGACGGTCAACGGGGTCACCTACACGATCGCGCTCTGGCGCGACCGGTGGCAGCGCTGCCGAGGCGGGACGATGGAGATCGTCTTCCCCGAAATGGACGGCTACGAGGCCGGCGACGGCGAGTATCCCCTGCCGAGCGTCGGTGCGCCGCTGTACCCGCGCTACCGGCTGGGGCTGCCGGCGATCCCCGACGGCCTCGAGACGCCCGACGTCGTCCACGTTCACACGCCCTTCACCGTCGGGGCGGCGGGCGTCCGGTTCGCCCGCAAACGGGACGTTCCCGTCGTCGCCTCCTACCACACCCTGCTCGAAGATCGCGTCCACCAGCACGTTCCAGAGTCGCTCGTTCCGAGCTTCAAACGGACGTGCAGGGCGTACGAACAGGGCTTTTTCGAGCGCGTCGATCACGTCACCGCGCCGACCTCGTTCGCCCGCCGGCACCTCCTGGAGCACATCGGCGCGGACGTCGAGGCGACGGTCGTCTCGAACGGCATCGATACCGAGTTCTTCCGATCGGTCGATCCGGAACCGTTCCGAAATCGCCACGACCTTCCCGATGGCCCACTGCTCGGCTACACCGGCCGTCACGGTCCCGAAAAGAACCTCGAGGAAGCGATCGACGCCGTCGACGGCACCGACTACGTGCTCGTCCTCGCGGGCGACGGTCCCGCGCGGGAATCGCTCGAGGACCGCGCCGAGGCGGTCGACGCCGACGTTCGGTTCCTGGGCTTTCTCGAGCGCGAGGAGCTGCCCGAATTCTACTCGGCGCTCAACGCGTTCGTCTTCCCGAGCCCGGTCGAAACCCAGGGGCTGGTCGCGCTCGAGGCGACCGCCTGCGGAACGCCGGTCGTCGCGGTCGACGCGGGAGCGCTCGTCGACAGCGTCATCGAAGGCGAGACGGGCTATCGCTACGATTCCGGCGACCTCGAGGAGTTCCGCTGGGCGATCCGGCGGACGCTGGCCGAAGGCGACCGACTCGCGGATCTCTGTCGCAGGCGGCGGCGCATGCTTTCTGTCGACCACTCGCTCGAACAGTTGGGACGGATCTACGACGACCTCGAGGGGTAACCGTCGCATTCGTCGAGGACGAGCCGCCGGATCCGGTCGGCAGCGTGTGCGTACAGACCAAGCGTTCAAACCCTCGCGGTCGGTAGAGAGCGTATGGAGTTTGCAGTCTCGCGGACGGGAACGACGCTCGTGACCCTCCACGGTGGAAGCGACACGACGGCCTGCGACGGAGCGACCGAGGAACTCGCGTCGACGCTCGAGGCGCTCGAGGCCGACGGAACGATCGCGGACTGGGCGGTCGACGACGCCGACGTCTACGAACACCCCACCGGTCCGTTCGACCCGTACACGGTCAGCGTCGAGTTCGCCGTCACCGTCGTTGTCGAGGCGGACGACAGCGACGCGGCGGCGGAGGTGGGTGTCAGTGCGATCGACGAGGCCCTCGAGCGCGGTGACGTCGACTCGGTCACGTACACGTCCTCGCCGGTGGCATCTCCCGCCTGATATCTCCCGGCGTTCTGCCGACAAACCCGCGACGATTTCGTCGGTTTCGTCGATCTTGTTGGTCTCGCGCGCGAATCGGACAGTCGGCCCCGGACGGACGACCGTCTGGCACCCGGACTTATGACGGGCGCACACGACCATCCGCTATGGAGATCGAACTGCGGTTTTTCGCCACCTTTCGTGAGGCCGTCGGACAGAAAGAGCGAGTGGAGACGTTCGACGACGGCGCCTCGGTCGGCGACGTGCTGGCCAGCCTCGAATCGACGTACGACGGGCTCGAGGGACAGCTACTCGAGGACGGCGACGACGGCGTCGCGATCAGACCGCAGCTGAGCGTGCTCAAAAACGGCCGCGACGTGACCCACATGGCGGGCGTCGAGACGGAGCTCAAGGACGGCGATCGGCTGTCGGTGTTTCCGCCGGTCGCCGGCGGCTGAGCCGTCCGGGGCCGTCGACCGTATGAAAGCACTCGTACGGTGGTGCAAACGATAACGCGGTCGAGTCCGGCTGAGCGAAGGCGCGACGGCGTCCGAGTCCGCGACGTCTCCGGACCGAATCGGCGCGCTCGAAACGGTCCTCCGACAGGGTGTCGTACTTGCAGTTTCAGGCCGGTCCGCTATGATGCGAGCTGGTGAAAATCGACATCAGTTCCTGAAATACATGTCTGTGTTAGATACATTCTACTCGGGTAACAGTGGCGACCGAAGCGGATCGATCGTCGTCCCGGCCGTCTCCGTCCCGAGTACCGACGCCTGTCTCCGCTCCCTGTCCCCGCGCGGTGTCCGCACGATCGTCGTCTCCGAGGATCCGACCGCGAAATCGTTCTGCTCGAGGTACTGCGACGAAGCAGTCCTGGTTCCCGACCCGACGACGAACCTCGAGGCGTACGCCGACGCGCTGCTCGCCCTCGCTCGGCGCGACGACGTCCGGACGATCGTCCCGGTGCGCGAACCGGACATCTTCGTCCTCTCGACGTACCGGGAGGCGTTCGCCGAACACATCGCAACACCGTGGCCGACGCTCGAGACGTTGCGGCGCGTCCACGATCGAGTGCGTCTGGCGGAGGCTGCGGACGCCGCCGGCGTCCCGGTCCCCGAAACGCGCCCGCTCGAGGACGCCGAAACGATCGAGACGCCGTCGATCGTCAAATCCCGGTACAACCTCCTCGTCGACGAGTACGTCGACTCGGTGCCGCCGGATCAGGTGCGACAGAGCAAGACCGTCGAACACCTTCAGGCGGGAACGACGCCAGACGTCGCGGGGCTCCGGGAGACGTTCGGCCACGATCCCATCGTCCAGGAGTTCGTCCCGATCGAGGAGGAGTACATGGTCGGCGCGCTCTACGATCGCGGCGAGCTGCTGGCGTCGGTCCAACACAGACAGCTTCGGGGGGCGTCGTACACCGGCGGCGGCGGCGTCTACCGTGAGTCCGTCTACGACGACGACCTTCAGGAGGCCGCACAGGCGTTGCTCGAGGAACTCGAGTGGCACGGGCTCGCCTGCATCGAGTACATGCGCCACCCCGAGACGGGCGAGTTCTACCTAACCGAGATCAACCCGCGAATGTGGACCTCGCTTTCGGCGAACGTTCAGATGGGCGCGGACTTCCCCCACTACTACTGGCAGCTGGCGACCGATCGCGCCGACGGGATCGAAGCCGGCTACGACCTCGGTGTCGGTTGTCACTACCTGAAAGGCGAACTGACCTACCTCCTCAGTCTCCTGCACGAAGAATCAGATCTCGTCGACCGACCGTCGCTTCCGAACACGATTCGAGAGATCGCTCGCTCCTGTTACGAACAGCCCAACTTCGACGTGCTGAGTCGCGACGATCCCTGGCCGTTCCTGCAGGACGCGCTCACCACGCTCGACAGGAGCGTTCTCGAGGGACGCGGGCTGTCCGAGTTCGGCCAGCGAGCCAGCGGTACGGCGCGACCCGTCGACTGGCGCGAGGCCGCAGACGTCGCTGAGACTCGAAGCGGGCGGTCGCAGCCGGTCGAACAGTAGCCGATCGGCCGGACCGGTCGAACTGAGACGGACCTAATAAGTGATAGCACCGACCGTTCCGATTCCGAGAACGCTTTACGCGCCGGCGGTCGCAGAGTGAGATACGCAATGGCGATGGATTCGGAGTCGAGCACGGACGCCCCTCGAGAGTCGAATCCATCCGTCGACGACGCGGGGCCGGAACGAGCGCCGGATACTGACGAGGTCACGTTCGGCTGGGAGGGGATCCGCGCCGGTTTTCTCACCGGCATTCCGATCGCGATCGGCGTCGGCGGGTACGGAATCGCCTTCGGCGTCCTCGCCAATCAGGCCGGGCTGAGCGTCGCGGAAGCGGCCCTGATGAGCGCGACGGTGCTGGCCGGGGCCTCCCAGATCATCGCCGTCGAACTCTGGGCGGACCCGATCCCGATCGCCGCGATCGTCGCCACGACGTTCGCGGTCAACCTCCGGTACTCGCTGATGGGCGCGGCGCTCCAGCCCTGGTTTCGCCACCTCTCGCCGACCCAGATCTACGGGAGCCTCGTGATGATGGCCGACGAGAACTGGGCGCTGACGATGCGCGAGTTCCAATCGGGCGGCGGCCGCGGCGCGTTTCTGCTCGGGAGCGGGATCGTGCTCTGGCTGTTCTGGGTCGGTTCGACGATTCTGGGCGTCCTCGCGGGCGAGTCTGTCGGCGACCCGGACCAGTACGGCTTCGACTTCATCCTCGCCGCGGTCTTCGTCGCGCTCGCGGCCGAACTCTGGGAGGGGCGATCGACGCTGGTGCCGTGGCTCGTCGCGCTGGGGACGAGCGTCGTCGCCGCGAACGTGCTCCCGGGCCGGTGGTACATCCTGATCGGCGGACTGGCCGCCGCCGCGGTCGAGGTGATGCGACACGATGGTTGAGGTACTGTCGCTCGACCCGCTCGTCGTCGGGGTCATTCTCGCGATGACCGTCGTCACGGTGATCGCGAAAGTCGGCGGTATCTGGCTCGTCCGTCGATTCGACGTGAGCGAGCGAGTCGAGGCCGGACTCGATATCCTGCCGGGTGCGATCGTGATCGCCGTCCTGGGCCCGGAGCTCGCGGCCGGCGGTCCTGCCGAGTGGGCCGCCGCGGGGATCGTCCTCGCCGTGATGTGGCGAACCGAGAACATCCTGCTGGCGCTGTGTGCGGGCGTCCTCGCCGTGGTGGCGTTCAGAGCGGTCGTCTGACTGCGCGCGATCGCTCGTCGTCCCGCGTCTCGCCGAGTATCGCCGCCGGGTCGGATTTATCTGGATCGCCCTCGAAAGACGGCTATGGGAACGCAGGTCGAACGATCTTTTCGCGGCATCTCCGAACGGCTCGCCGTTCGGTATCTGACGAATTTGGGCGGCGAGCAGGTCGCCGACGATACCGTCGCGGGCGACGACTGGACGGCGACGCTCTCCTCGGAAACGGTCGGCATCGGCCCGTCGTTGACGCTCACCGAAGTGACGGTCGTCTTCGAGGGAGCAGAAAACCGGAGCGATGGTAACGGCGAGAGCGACGGGGCCGAAGCGGATCCCCTCGAGCCGTTGATCGAGGAGTTCGCCCAGAAGGCGATGCGAGCGGGGGGCTGATGGCCGGCGACCCGATCGAGGGACAGGTGCTCGTACTGACGGCCGCGAAGGCGAGCGTGCCCCCGGAGCGACTGCCGACGCTCGTCGACCGGGCACAGGCGCTGCTGGGGCCGGCCCTCGAGCGCTACCGTCGCGAGTACGAGCGCTGCTACGCCGACGAGGAGCTCGAGGTGTTTCTGGTGGAGTGGGGCCACTGGGAGGAATTGGCCACCGATCTCGACCTGAGCGAGCGCGAGCGGTCGGCGGTCCGCCGCGCACACGAGGAACAACTGCTGCGGATCGGCCGTCGAACCGATCGCGAAGCGGCGCTCGAGACGGCACTCGAGATCAGAGAGCCGGTCTGTATCGGGACGGGCGACGTTCGCGACGATCGGGTGGAGAACTAACCGCAAACGAGAGGGCGAGTGCGGTTCGACGACGATGGCAACTATAAAGACCGTGTTCCTCCTTGCTCGAGACACTGAGACGATGGCTATCGATCAGGAGACCGAAATGAGCGACGCGGAGATCGACGACTTCCTCGGTCAGCACGAGACGGGGGTGCTCTCGCTCGCGCGCACCGACGATCCCTACGCGATCCCGATTTCGTACGGATACGACGGCGACGAGCGGGAGTTCTACATGCGGCTGGTGTCGACGCCGGAGAGCGAGAAACGGCAGTTCCTCGAGTCCTCGCCGGGGGCGCGACTCGTCGTCTACGACGAGGTAGCGTCGACCTACCGGAGCGTCATCGCCACGGGGAGCTTAGAGAACATCCCGCCGGCGGAGCTGACGCCCGAACAGATCGCCCAGTACGGCGACGCGAAGCGCCCGCTGTTCGAAATCTGGGCACAGGGGAAGCAGGACCTCGATATCGAACTCTACCGACTCGAGCCGACATCGCTCAGCGGGCGTCGGACCGACGTCGATCGCGAAGAGTAGGAGAGCGCCGTAGCCATCGAGAATCGACCGGTCAGTTCGTCTGCTGTTCGGCGGCAAAATCCGCCGCCGTAACGTCGCTCCCACAGACCGGACAGCCGTGTTCTAACGTGGCCTCGCGCATCTCCTCGTTGACCTCGATCGCTTGGCCGCAGTCGGGACAGGTAAATTCGTATCTGCTCATGAGATGGTCGGTAGTCGTCTGAGACGTGTGTTGTCTACGTTGATAGCTGTGCGTCCACTATATATAGGGTTGCGGTTCACCGCCGAATCGCAGTAGGTCCCGAAGGATTCTTGATCGATGCGGACGGCGCGTCGGTGTTCAATCATCGTACTCGAGGATCGCGTCGAGGAGTTTCGTCTGTGCGGCCGCGAGGTGTTCGGTGAACGTCGTGCTCGTGATCTCGAGCGCCTTGGCGACCTCGCCGGCGTTGGCCCGTTTGGGGTGTTCGAAGTAGCCCATTCGATGGGCCGTCTCGAGGACCTCCAACTGCCGCGCGGTCAGCGTGCTCCGGTCGACGAAGACGAGGTTCGTCTCGGCGTGGTCCTGCTGGGACTGGAGGAGCCGCTGGACGTCGAGGTTCGAAAACTGCGTCTTGAGGTCGCCGATGATCGCCTGCAGCCCCTCCATATCCGGTGCGTGGAAGGTGAGAAACAGGGCCGACCCCCTCGTTCGAACGTCGGTCACTGGCGAGTCGTGGCGCTCGATCCACTCGCAGGGACAGCCGCGACCGAGCTCGCGAGTGAATCGGTACACCTCGCTCGTGCCGTAGGAGAAGATCGACGTCAGTTCGACGTCGGTGTCGAACGCGTCGGGGTACTCCTCGGCCTCGAGCATGAACTCCTCGGAGACGCGCTCCGGCGCGTCCGGGTTGGTGCTCTTCGAGACGGACTGAACGTTGCCGCTCGCCGCCCCGGCGGCCTGCGTGACGACGCAGCCGGCCGGATCGTCGATCTTGATCTCCGCGCGAATCCCCGAGGGCATCGAGTGCAGATGTGGCTGGAAGCCTCCTAAACCCTGCGTCCGCACCCGTTCGTTGGGAACCCACCATTCGGCCCCCGAGCAAACGGACTCGAAACCGCCTCGAGCGTCCGAGTTTCGCCACCCCATATAAAGCACCCTGTATTTAGTGGGACTCAATTGGAGGTGAACCGACCGTTACTACGAACTGAAGACAATGTCCGCTACGAACCCCACCACGAAGCGAGGATGGCCAGCAACCGACGACGCGGTCGACGCCGGCGCGGTGCTCGGTGCGCTGGACGACGACGCCTGCCGGGCCATCCTCGAGGCGACGGACGACGAGTCGTTGACCGCAACCGAACTCTCCGAGCAGTGCGAGATTCCGATGTCGACGGCCTACCGAAAGGTCGAGAAGTTGACCGAAGCCGACCTCGTCGAGGAGCGGGTTCGCATCAACACCTCCGGCAAGCACGCGACGGAGTACCGCAAGTGCTTCGACGACGTCCTCGTCTCGGTCGACGACGGCGACATCGCGATCGAGATGACGAAGCCCGAGGCCGACACCGACGCCAGCGCACCCTACGCCGTCGCCGACGACTGATCGTCCCGCCGCATCCCCACACTGCTCGCGGGTCGTAGCGGACGGCGAACCGGTTGTCAGTCCGATCCGCTCGAGCATCACCCCCGTTCGTTTTCCTCGTTTCCAGTACGCCGCAACCGCTCGGTCTCGGCGGTCGACGGGAGAGCGACGGCACCGCGTCAGTTGACGCGCCCGTCGTATTCCTCGTCGATCATCGCGAGAAACCGATCCGGCACGGCCGAGAGTACGGGCTCGGGAGCCCGGTCGAGGAGCCACTCTCCCGCGCTCGCAAGCGGTTTCCTGATCAGCGTGTAGCCGACCGACACCACGAGCAACGCGGCCGCGACCGTCCGAATCGTGCCGTCGAAGACGACCAGCGCGGGGAGGGCCAGCGCGGCCGCGAGCGCGAGGTCCTCCGGCGCGCCGTCGTAGCGGATCCAGCGTCGCGGCTCGAGCCATCGGTCGTGATAGTGACTGTAGACGGCCCGCTCGGAGGTGGCCAGCCAGGGTTTCGGCTCGAGGCCGCCGCCGACGTGATCCGAGAGCGAGTGGAGCGCAGCGGCGAGGAGGAAGACGGCGAGACCGACGGTCGCCGCTGTCGGGACGGCGAGGGCGATGACACTCACGGGCGCAGCGACGAGCCAGTAGTAGACCGGAAAGTGGAGCGTTCGGCGGTGGGCCCCGACGAGATCGAGATCCGGGAAGATCCCCCCGAGAATTGCCGCGAGGGCGACGACGACGGCGAACTGCGGCGCGACGAGGGCGACGATCGCGGCGAGAACGAGCCCCGCGAAGGCGTGGGTCGTGGCCATCATGAACTCGAGGTAAGGCCGACGATCGGATACGTTCGGTGGCAGAATACGACGGCTCGAGCGGAGGACTGCGGCCCGTCGACTCGCGAACGCGGGGTGTGAGCGCCACGCGACGGGCGCTGCAAGCCCCGCGTTTTAGCGAACGTCCGTCGTACGTGACGACGAACGATCTCTCGTGCCGACACGCGCATTTCACGGGCAGCGAACGAACGCCCTCCTCTCGTGGGTCGCCGTCGCCATCGTGCTCGCCGTCGGCGGCTGGGCGCTCCTCGAGGGACTCGTCCACGAAACGTTGTTCGCCGCGACCGTCGTGGTGATCGCCCTCGTCCCGGCGGCCGTACTCGGGTCGAAACGCGCCGCACTCCCCTGGGAGGTGACGGTCGTGGCGGTCGTGCCGCTGCTCGCGGCGACGATCGCACCGGACCTCTGGACCCGACAGATCGTCCTGTACGCCGGCGCAGCCGCGCTCGCGCTGGCGCTCACGCTCGAGATTCACGGCCTCACCGAGGTCCAGTTCGAGCGGTGGCTCGCCGTCGCGTTCGTCACGATGCTCGCGGCCGCCATCGCGGCGACGTGGGCGACGCTCACCTGGGCGCAGGATCTCGTCGCGGGAACCAGCATCATCGCGAGCAACGCGGAGGTAATGTGGCTGCTGATCGCCGCGACCGCCGCAGGACTGTTCGCCGGCGTCTGCTTCGATCTCTACTATCGAGGGTTCCCCGGCGAGGAACTCGTCTCGGCGCCGGTCGACGGGGTCGACGAGGAACAGTTCGCGATTCGATCGGATATCGACGGCTATCCCTCGCTCGAGGAGCGACTGCCGGTTTCGGCGACGGTCCAGTGGTGGCTCGTCCAGATCCTCCGAGCGGGACTGGCGGCGATGGTCGCGTACGCGTTGCTCACCTTCGACACCGGGACGGTCACGAACGTCGCACCGATGCTCGCGATCACGTTCGTGCCGACGCTGCTGCGTCGGCGGTACGGACTGCCGTTCGATTCGGGGCTCGTCCTCTGGATCACGCTGGTGGTCACCCTCCACGCCGCGGGCTCGTTCTACATCTACGAGCGCTCGTTCTGGTGGCACAACGTCACCCATCCGCTCTCGGCCACGCTCGTCGGTGCTGTCGGCTACGTCGTGATCCGATCGCTGGACGAACTGCGCGAGGAGATCCACCTCCCGCCGGTGCTCGTTCCGAGCTTCGTCGTGCTCTTCGTGCTCTCCTTCGGCGTCTTCTGGGAGATCGGCGAGTTCGCCCAGGACATCGTCGCCGACTACGCCGGCGTCCAGATGCCCCTGGCCCAGCACGGCCTCGACGACACGATGACCGACATCGTCTTCAACACGCTCGGTGCGATCGTCGTCGCGGCGTGGGGACTGCCGTACCTCACGGACCTCACCGACGCCGTGACGGATCGACTCGGGGAATGGGGCGGGCTCGAGCGGTGAGCTACCACGCGAGAGCCCACAGGAGAACCGCGAGGATAAGGGAGAGACACCCGAGGCTAGCGAAGGCGATTCCCCGCCGGAGACGGGACCACGCGGCAGTGGAGGCGTCGCCGCTCGTAATCAGATAGCGGGATTCGTCGTCGCCACCGACGGTGACGTTGGTCTCGGCTCCCCACTCGGTCGACCGCGACTCGATCCGTCCGCCGTAGACGTAGACTGGATCGCCGGGCTCGAGTCGCCGCTCCTGAACTCGGAGGCGGTGTTCGATATCGATCGACGTTGGCCGGTTCGGAGACGACGGATCGGTCTCGGTTTCGGTCTCAGCCGTCTCCTCGAGTTCGTCTTCGCTTCCAGTATCGTCGGCCAGCTTCAGGAGCCACAGCTCCGTGGAGATCATCGCCAGCGGCAGATCCGAATCGGAGGTCGACGGCTCGACGGATCCTCGTTTCGTCGTTTCGGTTTGCCACTCGCCCAGACTGAGCGTCGCGGTTTCGGGATCGACCTCGGCGCGAACGGACCCGCAGTCGACGACGAACGGCCGCCCCTGTGCGTCGGTGTCGACGGTCTCCCACTGACTGTCCGGTCGGCCGTAGTTGCGGGTTGCCCGATAGCGCTGGAGGCGGGACTCCCAGAGCAGCGACGGCTCGTTCGAAACCGGCGTTGTGACCGGGTCGCTGCCGGCTACCGGGTGAGCGGTTCCCTCGAGATCGACCGGTCCGGTCGTCGGCGCGGCGCCACCGGAAAGCGAACTGCCAGTCCCGATCCGATAGGCGTCCCGTATCGCTCCGCCGCCCCGCCACAGGAGATACAGGCCGAGAACGCCGAAAACGGCACCGAGCGCGAGGAGGGACATTTATTCGATAAGTATCGCTCTCGGTCGAAAATAAACATTTGGGTGCCGTCGAAGTGACCGGACGTCCCATCGTTGCTGTCGTTCTGGCGGTCGTGCGTCGTTCTGATACCCGCCAGGTGTAGCGGTCGCGGTCTCTCGAACGATTCTCGACGGATCGCCGTCCGGGAGAGAAGCAACGTTCATCACGCTCCTGGAAAAACGACCCGTCGGTGACTACTGGTACGTTTGCAGCCACTACAATCTATCAACCAACAGGTGGACGCGCTTCGAGGCGACGGCCGCGGCACGGTGCTGGTTGCGGTCGCCTGCGGCTGGGGGCTCTCGATGGGCGTTCGGATGATCTATCCCGTGTTACTCCCGCACTTACAGGTCGCCTACGACCTCGACTACACGAGCGCGGGACTGTTGTTGACCGTCCTCTTCCTCGCGTACGCGTTCGGACAGCTTCCCGGCGGACTGCTCGCCGACCGGTTCGCGGAGCGGTACGTTCTGGCGGGGAGCGTCGCCCTCTGTGCGGCGACGATACTGCTGGTCGTCACGGCCGGCACGCCGGCCCTGCTGTTCCTCGCGACGATCCTGTTCGGCTTCGGCGCGGCGCTGTACGCCGTCGCGCGGTACACGACCCTCGCGAGACTCTACCCCGACACGATCGGCTCCGCGAACGGCGTGACGGCGGCCGCACAGGACGCCGGCCAGTCGCTGCTGCCGCCGCTCGCGGGATCGCTCGCGGGCGTCCTCGCCTGGCAGTACGGCTTCGGCTTCGCGATTCCGCTCTTCGTGCTCGTCGCCCTCCTGCTCTGGTGGGTCGTCCCCGAAAGCGACGACGACGGCTCGAGCGTCGATAGCGACGCGACCGACGATTCCGGGTCCGAAACCGATGCCGGCGGTGCGCTTTCGCTCGAGACGGCACGACTGGTCGCCTCGGAGCTCCGAAATCCGTCGATCCTGTACGGGACGGCGATCTTCACGCTCGGGCTCTGCATCTGGCAGGCGTTTACGGGCTTTTATCCGACGTACGTGATCGAAGTGAAGGGGCTGTCCTCGACGGTCGCGTCGATCCTGTTCGGGACGTTCTTCGCGCTCGGCGTCGTGATCAAGCCGATCGCGGGCGGCGCCTACGATCGGATCGGGCTGCGACGATCGCTGCTCGTCCTGCTTGGCGTCTCCGGAAGCGCGCTCGCCGTCCTCCCGTTCGTCGAGGGGCTGGTGCCGATCGCCGCGATCACCGTGCTCGTGAGCTTCCTGCTCGGATTCGGCGTGGTCACGGAGGCGTACCTCATCCTCGAACTCCCCGAAGAAATCCGTGGCACCGGCTTCGGACTCCTTCGAACGATCGCGTTCGGCGTCGGGGCGCTGAGCCCGGTCGTCTTCGGCGCCGCCGCCGACCGCGGCCTGTTCGATTACGCCTTCTTCGCGCTGGCGGCGATCGCGGGCGTGATGATCCTCCTCGCGCTGCGAGTTCCGGCCGCGACGAGGAACGAATCGAACGCCACCGGCCCGTCCCGCGGCGACCCATCGGAGTAGTCCAGCCGGTCGTCGGGTCCGTAACGAGCCGTCGAAATACGGATCGAAATCTTGCAGCTCCGTACAGCAGACCGCCTCAGTCGTCCGCCGGTGCCGCCGAGTCGCCCGCGGAGACGCCCGTTCCGGGACCGAGGTCGATGCCGAGTTCGTCGAGCTTCTCGTCCGGCACGACGCCGTCGACCCAGCCGCGGTGGTCGTAGTACTCCGCTTTCATCTCCTCGAGTTCGCAGTACTCGCCCTCGCTGGCGCCCTGTCCGGGGATGCCGTCCTCGAGGAATCGTGCGGGAAGCGAGTCGTCGTCGCCGTCGAAGCCGACGAGGTTGTTGTAGTAGCGCTCGAGGTTGTAGATCCGCTCGCCGGTCTCGAGCAGGTCCTCCTCACTGACATCGAGTCCGGTCATGCCGTTGTACTGGAGGACGTACTCCTCGATACCCTCCGCGAAGGCGTTGAACTTGCAGATGTCGAACGAGTCGCTGATAGCGTGAAGGTCCTGGAAGGCAGCGGTGAGTTCACCTTTGCCCTCGTACTCGTAGGGATCGACCTTCTCCGGGATGCCCAGGATTTCGGCGGCGGGGGTGTACCCGCGCAGGTGGCAGGCCCCGCGGTTCGAGGTGGCGTAGCCGATGCCCATCCCCTTCATGCAGCGGGGGTCGTAGGCCGCGATCGTCTGGCCCTTGACCGCCAGCGAGTTGTCGTGGGCGTCTTTCGCCTCGGAGACGCGGCGCGGCCCTTCGGCCAGCAGATCCGCGAGATCGTTCTCGCGGTGGGCGATCTGTTCGATCATGTCGATCATCGTTTCGGTGTCGCCCCAGTCGAGTTCGCCGACGCCCTCGAGTTTGCCCTCCTCGGTCATCTCCATCGCCATCGCCATCATGTTGCCCGCCTCGATGGTGTCGAGACCCATGTCGTTACAGCGGTCGAGCATGAGCGCGATGGCGTCGCGGTCGGTGTGCCCGGAGTTCGGCCCGAGCGCGTAGGCCGACTCGTACTCGTAGGACTCCGTGCGGACGTTCATCTCCTCGCCCTTGTGCATCGCCGTCACCTCGACTTCCTTCTTGCAGGCGACCGGACAGGAGTGACAGGTCGGTTCGTCGACGAGGATGTTCTCGCGAACGTTCTCGCCGGAGACGCGCTCGGCGTCGATGTCGGCGCCCTCGGCGTCGCGCATGGCTTCGGTCGAGGTGTACCGGCCGTTCTTCGTCGGCAGCCCGTCCATCTCCTCGCCGATGTTCATCAGGACGTTCGTCCCGTACATCGAGAGCCCGCCCTCGTTTGGCGCGGTGACGTCGGACTCCGTGATAGCTTGCATGGCCTGCTGGTGGCCCTCCTTGAACGTCTCCGGGTCCGCCGGTTTCGGCATCCTGGTGTTGGACTTGACGACGATGGCCTTGAGGTTCTTCGACCCCATCACACAGCCCGTGCCGCCGCGACCGGAGGCCCGGTCGTCCTCGTTCATGATACAAGCGTACTTGACGCCGTTCTCGCCGCCGGGACCGATCCCCATAACGCTGAGGTTCTTCCCGTAGGATCCGTCTACTTCCTCCTCGAGCGCGTCACGGGTGTCGTGGAACCCCTCGCCCCAGAGGTGGGAGGCGTCTCGAAGTTCGATCTCGCCGTCCTCGACGACGGCGTACACCGGCTCGTCGGCTTCGCCCTCGAACAGCAGGCCGTCGAAACCGGCCCACTTGAGCCGCGCGCCGGACCAGCCGCCGTGGTGGCTGTCGGTGACGGTACCGGTCAGCGGTGACTTCGTACAGACGGCGATCCGACCGCTCATCGTCACCTGCGTGCCCGACAGCGGCCCGTTCATAAAGGCGAGCAGGTTGTCGGGACCGAGCGGGTCGACGTCTACCCCTTGTTCGAAGACGTACTTTACGCCGAGCCCCCGTGCGCCGATATACTTCTTCGCGTCCTCCTCGTCGATCGATTCGTACGCGACCTCCCCGTCCGAAAGATCCACACGGGCGACCCTATCTTGAAATCCGCCGAGTTCAGTCATGATAACTCCTCACCGTTCACTTCGACGCCTATGCTGTTAGTCGTTCTCACCCAGACGTAACCAGAATACATTACGTCCCGTATTCGATCCGATCGCGGCTAGGTGAGAGAGTCAGTCAACACGTGCTGAATGAGTGGCTGACCGCTGGCTAACAAATACTGCCAGATCGTAACTGATGGTGGTCTCGAGTCGATCTCGAAACGAGACGAAACAGGGGACTCGAGACGGCGGCCGCTACAGGAGGAGCGCGACGATCGCGAGGATGATGAAGATCAGCACGAAGATGCGGGCGATCTCCATCGAGATTCCGGCGACGCCGCGAGCGCCGACCGCCGCGGCGACGATCGCGAGCACGAAGAAGATTAGCGCCCAGTACAGGAAGCCGCCACCGCCCATCTGCAGTGGTACCGACGTTGCGATATCGAGCATAGCCCGAGCTATCACGACCTGATAGATAAACCTCGGCGACCGTGCAGATACCTAAGTCTCGACTATAATCGGGTAAGCATGGCATTCAGCCGTCGGCCTCAACCCGAGAGTGTCCCCTCGTCGAAGAGCGCTCGGCAGAGCTTCGCTTCGGCCGTTCGCAGGTGTTCGTGGAACGTCGGCCGCGAGACGCCCATCGTCTGGGCGAGTTCCTCGCCGGTCGTCGGCCGGGGCCACTCGAAGTAGCCGCTGAGATACGCGCGCTGCAACGCGGCGAACTGCCGATCGGTAAGGTCACGTTCGAGTCGCGCCGCGAACTCCTGGCGCGTCTCCGGGTCGCGGTCGCGCTGCTGGAACGAGACGACGTCCGTTCCCTCGTACCGATCCTCGATGGCTTCGACGATCGAGCGGACGTTTGCCGAGCGAGGGATCTCGAGCGTGAGGCTGGCGCGCCCGTCCTCGCTCTCGATCGCATCGGTGCGGACGCCGCGCTCGGAGAGCCAGCCGACGAGGTTGTCCCCGCCGGCGAGTTCGATCAGACACTCCGACTCGCGCTCGACGACGATCCGGCAGTCGAGACCGGCGTCGGCCGCGGCCGTCTCGAGGGCTTCGGCAGTGGCGTCGGGCCCGGTGACGGTAAACAGCGACATCGTCTCGTCGTCGGTGCGGTGGATCGAGCGACGGTACTCGAGCCGACAGTCCGCGGCGGTCGAGAGGGCGACGGGAGCGACGGCCGTGTCGGCGAGCGTGAGTTCGACGGCAACGACGGCGTCGGTCTCGAGGACGCGACTGGTTTCCCTGGCGTTGATCCCGCTCGCGACCGCGCGCGCCAGCGCGGAGAGGATCACCGTCTCGCGGTCGTCGATCGACCGGTCGCGATCGGTTCGAACGGTGAGGACGCCGTACTCGATCCCATTGTACGACAGCGGGAACGACGCGTGGGCCGTTCCCTCGAGCGTCCCGGTGGCCGCCGCAGTCTCGGCGAGTGCGGTGGCCGCAGGGTGGTCGCCGTCGGTGGCGACGCCGTCCGTCGTGTCGCCGCAGTCGCCGGCGCTCGACCGGACGTCGATCGTCCCCGTCGCGGGGTTTCGCTCGCCGATCCACGCGCCGTCGTAGCCCGCCTCCGCGACGATCCGCTCGCAGACGTCGGTCTCGAGTCCGGAGCGATCGGTCGCACCGGCGACGACGTCCGTCACGTCCTGGATCAGCCCTTCGATCCGCTCGAGGAGGTACTCGAGTTCCTCGGTCCGGGTTTCGAGCGCGAGTTCGGCTTCCTTTCGAGCCGTGATGTTGTTCTGGAATCCGACGTAATTGGTGACCGTGCCCGCCTCGTTGCGGACGGGAGCGATCGTCACCTCGTTCCAGAACTCGGTCCCGTCCTTGCGGTAGTTCTTCAGTTCGACCGTGACCGGCCGATCCTCGTCGATCGCGGCCGCCATCTCCGCGATCGCGTCCTCGCTCGAGTCCTCGCCCTGCAGGAATCGACAGTTGCGGCCGACGACGTCGTCGTAGTCGTAGCCGGTGATCTCCTGATAGGCGTCGTTGACGTAGACGAGCGGGTTGTCCTCGCGGTCCGGATCGGAGATCGTGATCCCGACCGGCGCCTCGTTGATCGCCCGGTCTTTGACCGCGCGGTCGCTGTCGGCCGGCGACGGAGTCTCGTCGTTCTCTTCAGTCGCTCGATCGAACGTGATCGTCGCGCTGTCGGTCGATCGATGGATCCGGGCGTTGTACCGATCGCCAGCGATCTCGTCACCGCTGTCGCCGGCGGTTTCGAGGGTTACGTGGCGAACCGTCCCGGCCGTCGTCTCGTGGATCTCGTCCTCGAGTCGCGGCCACGACGCGAACACGGTCGCCGCCTCCCACTCGCCCGCACCGGTTCCGGCGTCGTCGTCCAGTCCGAACGCGTCCCGCGCTGCGCCGTTGGCGTACGTGATTGTCCCACTCGTCACGGCAACGACGGGATCAACGACGGCCTCGAGCGCTACGGCCGCCGATGTAGCCCGTCCCCCGCCACCGTACTCCGCGTTGGCGTTCTCCATACACGTCCTTGGAGGGGGAACTCCTAAGAACCTCGGTGATGGGACGAACGGGTTACTCGACGAACAAGAACCCCCGAATGTTATGAGGTACCGTGACATAGTGTGACACATGTCTGCGTACAGATCACCGTTCGAACAACTCCGAGCGAAATTCGACGAGTCGAACCCAGAATGCCCGGCGTGTGGGTACCACGACAGCGACGGCAGCTGGCGTGTTACGACCACTGGAAGTCGCGTTACGTACCAGTTCGTCTGTCCCACCTGCGACGCGATCGAGACGCGGGAGATGCGTCTGTAACGAGCCCGATTCCAACTCTGTAAGCGTCACCTGATTCGATGGGACAGCGTTTCATCGCCGAGTTAGTCGTCTCACACGACGATCTTCCGTTGATGCCGACCGTTCGGGACGTCTCCAGTGCGACGATCACGGTCGAGTCGCAGCCGCTCTCGTACCCGGAGCAACCCGGCCCGATCATCTTCTACTCGGTATCCGATACCGACTTCTCGACGTTCGAATCCCTGCTCGAGACCGATCACACGGTGGCCAAGTGGGAGGTGGCGATGGAGTTTACCGACTGTCGAATCTATCAGATCTACGTGAGTTCGGACGCTAAGTTCACGACCCCCGAAATAGCCGATCTCGGACTGCAGATGCTCTCGATTCGGAACACGGATCGCGGGTGGCAGTTCCGGCTGCTAGCCCCGAACAGGGAGCGCCTCGGCGACTACTGGCAGTACTGCCGCGAGGAAGGCGTCCAGTTCCATCTCGAGAAACTGTACAGCACCGGTCCCCGGGCGGGACCCGCAACCGGCGACGGGCTCGAGGCGGCCTTCACCGATCGCCAGCGAGAGGTCGCTCGCACCGCGGCTCGAATGGGCTACTTCGAACCCGACGGCGCCGACGCGGCCGCGGTCGCCGACGAACTCGAGATCACCCCGTCGACGTTGTCGACGCACCTGCGGCGAATCATGGCTAAAGTGCTCCGCCACACGTTCGACGACTGACTCGCTTCTCGAGAGGGACGGTGGAGGGTGTATCCGCCCCCATATAATAAGAAGAAGAATACGACAGTAGATACGAGGGTGCCACCGGCCGACGAAACGGTATGACAGAAGAGCTGCTTTCGTTCGCTCCGGAGTCGACGGACAGCACGGCCAGCCGCTCCATCGTCGAGCGGATCGCCGCGCTCGAGGAAACGGATCCGGTAACGCTTCCGCCCCTGTACGACGCCATCGATCCCGAAGCGCTGAATTCGCTCGTGGACACCTCGGCGGCACGCGACTCGCGGTCGCCGGCGACGGTTCGGTTCACCTACTGCGGCTACGACGTGCTCGTTCGACGCGACGGCGAGATCACGATAGCGGCCGCGTGATGGCCGACCGACTCGTTTGGCGGACCGAGTCGGTTCGGAGCCGGATCGAACGGTCTCGAGTCAGCCGCTCGAGAACGGGACGGACGACGACCCCAGACGAAGGCGCTTTAGGCGCTGGGCTGCTTGCCCCTGATAATGAGTAAACCCACGCCCGACGTCTACGAGCAGGGCAAGGGCATGGACGCCCACAACCAGGTGATGCGGGAGATTCGCTCGCGCAAGGAGGCGAGCTACGACCCCCACGAACCCACCCGAGTCTGGCTCGACGAGGACAACACCCCCGGCGGCGTCAAGACCAGTCTGACGATCATCCTCAACACGGGCGGCTGTCGCTGGGCCCGCGCCGGCGGCTGTACGATGTGTGGCTACGTCGCCGAGAGCGTCGACGGCGGCAGCGTCTCCCACGAGGCGCTGATGGACCAGATCGACGTCTGTCTCGCACACGAGGCGGAGAACGCCGACGAACCCGCCGACCTCATCAAGATCTACACCTCCGGCTCCTTCCTCGACGAGCGCGAGGTCGGCGCCGAGACCCGGAAAGCGATCGGCGAGACGTTCGCGGATCGGGAGCGAATCGTCCTCGAGTCCCTCCCCGACTTCGTCGACCGCGAGAAGATCGCCGACTTCGCGGGCCACGGCATCGACACCGACATCGCGATCGGCCTCGAGACGGCGACCGACCGCGTCCGTCACGACTGTGTGAACAAGTACTTCGACTTCGCGGACTTCGAGGACGCCTGCGCGGAAGCCGCCGCGGCCGACGCCGAAGCGGGCGACGTCGCGGACGCGGGGATCAAGGCCTACCTGCTGATGAAGCCGCCGTTCCTCACGGAGTCCGAAGCGGTCGCCGACATGATCTCCTCGATCGAGCGCTGTGCCGACGTCTCCGGCTGCCACACCGTCTCGATGAACCCGTGTAACGTCCAGCGGTACACGATGGTCGACGAACTCTACTTCAACGACGGCTACCGCCCGCCGTGGCTCTGGTCGGTGGCCCACGTCCTCGAGGAAACGGCCGACGTCGACGCCATCGTCGTCTCCGACCCCGTCGGTCACGGCTCCGATCGGGGGCCACACAACTGCACGGAGTGTGACGACCTGGTACAGAAGGCGATCAAGGATTTCGACCTCCGACAGGACCCGAGCGTCTTCGAGCAAGTTTCCTGTGAGTGTGAACTGACCTGGGACACCGTTATGGAGCGCGAACGGAGTTTCAATCAGCCGCTGACGCGATAGTACCGACGCGCCGCGAGCGATCCCACCAACGCTCCGCGAACCACCGACTCGAAATCCGATCCGATACGTCTCGTTTCTCCCGCAGTCCGTTAATCGCCGGTCGCCGCACTGTCACCCGTCGACTGGACGAGTTCGGCGTCGGCCTGTGGAATCTCGATCGTGACGACCGTTCCTCGCGGCTCGTTCGACTCGAAGGTGAGTTGACCGCCCGACTGGGTGACGACGAGGGAAACCAGCCAGAGGCCGAGTCCGCTCGTGTGGCGGAGCTGCGTGATTTCCCGGTCGCCCTGCAACAGTTCGCGCTCTTCGTCGGGCATCCCGGGGCCGTCGTCGGCGACTGAGATCGCCAGCATCCCGTTGTCCGTCCGACCGCAGACCGAGATGTCGATCGTCGGCGACGACGAATCGTTGTGCTCGACGGCGTTCTCGAGGATCTGAAACAGCGCCGTCTGGAGCGACTCGTTGGTCCGCGCGAACGTTCGCTCGGGGATCGAGCTGGTGAGTTCGACGTCGGGATAGCTGCTCTCGAGTCGCGCGGTCGCCTCGGCGATAGCGTCTGCGACCTCGATCGGTCCCGCGGTGGTCGATTCGCGCTCGAGGACGCGTTCGACGGCGCGAGTTTGCTCGGCGAGTCCGATGAGTTCGCCCGCTCGCTCCTGGATCGTCGTCGCGTATTCGACGTCGTCGTCGTCGACGGCCTCGGCGAGCATCTCCGCACAGCCGTCGATGATGTTCATCCCGTTTCGCATGTCGTGTCGCAGCACGCGATTCAGGATTTCGACGCGTTTCTGGCGCTGTTTCCGGTCGGTGATGTCGGTGTAGACGCCGAACGTACCGCTCGAAGACTCGTTCATCTCGACGGGAACGGCTCGGAGCATGAAATCGCGCAAGCCGTCGGCGGTTCGGCGTTTGACCTCCGCCTCGACGATTTCACCCCGACTGCTGCGTTGCGTGATCGCTTCGGCCTCGGATTCCTCGTCGGCAGGGACGATAAACTGGTGCAACGGTTCGTCGACGAGCGACGACTCCTCGTACCCGAAGAGGTGTTCGAACGCCGGGTTGACCGATTCGGTGATCGTGTCACCGCCAGACTGTCGCGCACTGACGACGGCGTCGGGGACGTTCTCGAACAGTGCGGCGAATCGGTCGCGTTCGGTCCGCAGCTGTTCCTCGAACGTGAGTCGCTCGAGCGCGTCGGTCACGTGAGAGAGCAGCAGCTCCGCCAGATCCTCGTCCTCTTGCGTGAACGCACCGACCTCGGTCGAGACCGTCTGGAAGACGCCCCAGCCGTTGATCGGCACCGACAGCACCGAGCGGAACTCCTCGGACCCCGGCTCGGCGGCGGGAACCGATTGGATGTCGTCGAATCGGTAGGTCTCTCTGGTCCGGTAGGTCATGCCGGCGATCCCCTCGTCCACGCCGATACGCTGGTGAAAGTCGCCGTCGAGCGACGACGTGACGGCCTCCTTGACGAGGTAGTCGCCCTCGGCGCGGTCGACGACGCAGACGTCGAACTCGAGGACGTCCGCGGCCGCCTCGACGGTGAGTTCGGCGATCTCCACCGTGCTCTCGCAGTCGTCGAGCTGTGAGGCGACTTCGTGCAGTCGCTCGATCTTCGCCTTGTGGTCGACGAGTTCCCGCTCCATCCGTTTGCGGTCGCTGACGTCGCGGACGACCCCGGCGGAGCCCTCGAGCGCGCCATCGCTCCGTAACAGCGTCGTGTTGACCTCACACGGAACGCGGTCGCCGTCGCGCGTCACCAGCGTGATCTCGTAGGTCGCGAGTCGATCCTCGTCGGCCGAGACGAGCGCGCGAACCCGTTTGCGACCGCGTTCGACGCTCTCGTCGGTGAGGACCGTCGAGGCGTGTTCGCCGACGAGTTCGTCTCGGTCGTAGCCCGTCGCCTCGGTCAATCGATCGTTGACCGTGATGAAGACGCCGTCCCGGTCGAGGGCGTAGACGCTGTCGCCGATCGTTTCGACGATCGTCTTCGTCTGTTCGAGCTCCCGATCGCGCGCCGCTCGATCGAGGGCCGCTTCGGCCGTCGCGGCGAGTACGTGAACGAGATGAATCTCGGCGAGTTCGAGCTCGTCGTCGCCCGACGCAGCGACGGACAAGAGCCCGTGTTCGCCGAGCGGGTGGACGACGGCGGTACCGAACTCGATATCGATGTCGTAGGGGACCATCTCCCTCGAAGCGTCGTCGAGGATGACCGGGTCGCCGTCGCTGTAGGTCTGCCAGAGAATGTCGTTTCCGGGGCCGATCCTGTTGATATCGCCGGTGTTGGCCTCGAGCGCCGACGTCCCCGCGACGAGTTCGAGCGTTTCGGTCTCGTCGTCGTAGAATCGGAGTGCGGCGAGCGACCGGTCGAGGATGTGTTCGGTCGCGTCCACGACGATCGAGGCGATTTCGTCGACCGACTCGGCGCGCATCAGCTCGTGTGTCGTCTCTTGAAGCGCCTCGAGAGCGTTCGCGCGCTTCCGCTCGGCCGTGACGTCCTGGACGAACGAGCGGACCCCAACGACGTCCCCGTCGTCGAAGATCGGCGTGTTGTACCACTCACAGGAGAGTACCGAGCCGTCTCTGGAGACGTTCTGTGAGGTCTGCCAGCCGGCGTTGGCGGGGCCGTCCCCGACGAGCAACTGATTCCAGTGATCGATCACCGACTCCCGTTCCGACTCGGGAACGAGCAACTCGATCCCATGTTCGCCGTGCGCATCCGTCGCGGTGTAGCCGAACAGCTCCGTTGCGGCGGGGTTCCAGGACGCGACCTCGAACTCGGGGGTCCACTCGATGATCGCGAACGGCGATCGGTCGACGAGCGTCGCGAGTCGATCCACGGAGTCTATCTCCGGGCCGTCCTCGGGGGCAATTGCCGGTGTCCCAGGGTCACCATCCGTCTCGAGTGTAGCGCAACCGTCGGAACGAGCGTGGCCGTCGGCGTCAGGACGGGTGGAGGAAGCGGCGTCCGCGTCAGTCGTGGCATTCGACCGCTCGAGCAGATCGTCGACTCGCGCGGCGAGGAGATCGACTCCCTCAGATTGCGGGACGTAGCCGTCCGCACCGGCGGCGATCAGTTCGCCGGCGAGCGCTTCGCTCCCGTCGGTGGGAAAGACCACGATAGGGACGTCGGGGCTACGCTCTCTGAGTTGCAGACAGCCGTCGACGAGGTCGGTATCGGGCACGTCCGACGTCAGAACGACGCAGTCGGCACTCGAGAGCTGTGCAAAACAGCCTGCCACAGTTCCGACGACGGTGACGCTCTTCGAGACGTTGCGGAGCCCCTGAACGACCTCGTCGCTCGCGTCGGGGTCGGCGTACACGAGACGCGTATCTGATTCCATACACCCATCCCCCTCCAGCAGGGTTCGTGCTCGTCAAGGAACCGCCACGTAATTACTCTTCGACTCGACTCAGAAACTGAGTCGTCGGACAGCCCGTCCGAATCGTCTCGAGAGTTCGCAAGAGAGAACGCCTCAGTCGGCTATTCGGCGCCGGTCGCGGCCGTTTCGAAGCCGCGGAGGATCCCTTGTCCGTCGGTCCCGCCGACGTCGGGCAGCGTCGCCCGTTCGGGGTGTGGCATCAAGACGGCGACGTGCTCGCGTTCGCCGAGGACGCCCGCGACGTTGTGTTTCGAGCCGTTCGGATTCGCGTCCGGCCCGGTCTCGCCGTCCTCGTCGCAGTAGCGAAAGAGGACCCGCCCCTCGTCCTCGAGTTCGGCCAGTCGATCGTCGTCGACCTCGTAGCGACCCTCGCCGTGGGCGATGGGAACTTCGATAACGTCGCCCTCCTCGTACGCCGCCGTCCAGGGCGTATCGTCGCGCTCGATGCGGAGGTAGACGTGCTCGCACTGGAAGCGGGCGCTCTCGTTCGTCGTGAACGCCCCCTCGGTGAGCCCCGACTCGCAGCCGACCTGCGCGCCGTTACAGACGCCGAGAACTGGCGTGCCGTCGGCCGCCGCCTCGCGGACTTCGTTCATGATCGGCGACCGCGCCGCCATCGCGCCGGCGCGCAGGTAGTCGCCGTAGGAGAACCCGCCCGGCAGGACGATTCCGGACGTCTCCGCCGGCAGGCCGTCCTCGTGCCAGACGATTTCGGCGTCGATTCCGAGGTGCGCGAGGGCGCGCTCGGCGTCCCGGTCGCAGTTCGAGCCGCCGAATCGAATGATGGAAACGGTCATCTACCGCTCGTCGACCTCCACGTCGTAGTCGTGGATGGTCGGGTTCGCCAGCAGGCGTTCGGCCATCTCGCTCGCGCGCTCGCTCGCGGCGTCGGCCGACTCGGCCTCGAGGTCGACCTCGAACCGGTCCGCCGAGCGCAGCCCCTCGAGATCGAAGCCCAGACGCTCGAGGGCCTGTTTCGTGGTTTCGGCCTCGGGGTCGAGCACGCCGTGTTTGAGTCGAACGGTCACCGTCGCGGTGTAGGCGGTCATCACCTGAAACCCCGTAACCGTGCTCAAAAACGCTTTCGGGTTTGCGCTGTGATACACGTTCGTGAATATCTCGACGGAACGGGCCGACGGCGGCGCGGTTCGACGACCGAGGGATCGTCAGACGTCCGTTCGAGCGACTCTGACCGCGAGAAAGAGCGCGGCGGAGACCAATCCGATGACGGCGGCGCCGACGAACGGTACCGCGTAGCCACCGAACTGGTCGATACCCATACCGACGCCGTACGGCACGAGGGTTCCGGCGATGGCGAACCCGATAGCCGTCACGCCGAACAGCGTGCTGAGGTTCCCCGTCCCGAAGAGGTTCGCGAGCAGCGGCGACATGAGCGTGGCGGTCCCGCCGTAGCCGAAGCCGAAGACCCCGGAGAGCACGAGCACGGACGTCGACGTTGGAACGACGACGAGCAATAGTATCGGCACGCACATCAGGACGACGCAGACGGCCATCATTCGATCCGTTCCGATCACGTCGGCGGCCCAGCCGGCGGTAAACTTGGCGACGACGTTCATCCCGCCGATGATGCTGAGCGCGAGGACGCCGATTCGGCGGGTCACGCCGACGGCGTCGGCGAAGTCGACGAGGTAGACCAGGATGGCGTTCGCCGGAACGAACATCAACAGCATGGCGGCGAACACGACGGCGAACAGCGGCGTCTTCACCGTCGACAGCGCCGTATCGATCTGTGCACGCATCGAGCGCAGTTCGCCGCCGTCGGCCGTCGGGGGCACCTCGAACTCGCCGGTCGTATCGGCGCCGACCGCGGACGGTCGGTCCGCGAGCAGGACGATGGCGACGACGAGCGCGACGAAAAACATGGCCGCGAGGGCGAGGTAGGTTCCCTGCCAGCCGAGCGAGCCGATGAGCACCTCTACGAACGGCGGCATCGCGAGGATGCCGACGCCCCATCCCGACACGGCGACGCCGGTCGCCAGGCTTCGACGCCGCTCGAACCACCGCGGCGGCGTCGTGTACGCGACGACGAACGTGATCCCCATCCCCGCCGCGGCGACAACGCTGTAGGAGGCGAGCACCCAGTAGAACGACGGCGACTGACTCGCGCCGAGCAGCCCGGCACAGATCAACGCCGCGGCGAGAACCAGCAACCGCTGCAGCCCGTACCGATCGATCGCGAACCCGAGTACGGCGGCGCCGCTGAACGTGACGAGCGATTGGATGCTGAACACCAGCGAGGTGTTCGCGTAGCTCTGGTCGAACTCCTCGAGAACCGGGCCGAGAAAGACGCTGAAAGAGAACATCGTCCCGGCCGTCATCAGCGACAGGGCGAAACAGCCGACGGCGACGAACCACCCGTAGTAGACGCCGGACTCGAGGAGTCGAGCCTGTAGTGGGTTGGCATCCGACATACGCTACGGTACCGGGTTCGGACAATAGTCGTCCACGAACCGTACGTTTTTGCCGCTTTTTCGATACGGGACCGTTCAGACGACGCTCGACAGTAAACGGACGGGCCGCTAACAACAGTACTCGAACGAGCAGCGGTCGCCCGAACACTCACCGGAGCAGTCGAGCGAGTGTCGACGACAGGCGGTAGCCGATCGAACCGTTTCGGTAGCCGTTCCAGCCTCGTATGCCGCCGGCGAGGGTGACGGCGTCGTAGCCTTCCTCCTCGAGGACCGCAGTCGCTTTTTTCGCGACGATTCCCGCTTTACAGACCGTGACCACCGTCTTTCCATCGGGAATAGCAGCGAGCGACTGCCGGAGTACGGTGTCGTCGCCGCGTCGAAGATCGTCGTAGACCGGGACGTTCTGACTGCCGTCGATGTTGCCGCGCTGGTAGCTCTCACGCGGACGGATATCGAGGACGTACGGTTCCACCCCGTTCGACAGTCTATCGTCCAGCTCCGGCGGCCTTATCTTGTCCATGAGCCCCAATATTCTGCAGCCATACAAAACGATACGGATGCCGTCTTCGGTTGAGGGGGTGGTCTCGAATTCGGACTCGAGTCACCAGAGACAGCTTAAGAGCGTCCCAATCGAACGGGTCGGAGACTCAATCCGCCGAAAGCGGCGGACGCTCACGCTTTGCGATCGCCGTCGTCAGACGATCCGCCCCTCGCCGCGCTCCGGCGATATTCCCCGCGAGGGGACCGACAGAACCGGCCGCTAATGCGCCAGTGACGTACACCGACGATCCGCTTCCGTCCGTCCTGGACCACGCCAGCGTCTCGTCGTCGAGGACCGGCATTCCCCGATGGCCGCGCTCGAGGTCGAGTGCCCCGGCGACGCGGTCGACGAACGGGTGCTCGAAGACGGGGGCGAAGCCCGTCGCCAACACGCCGCGCTCCGCCGAGAGACAGCCGCCGTCCTCGAGCAGGAGTCGAACCCGGCCGTCGACCTCGCGAGCGGAGCGGACGTCGCCGTAGCGGATCGATAGCGAGCCGTCGTCGACCGCCGTCTCGAGGCGCTCGAGCAGCATCGATGGGACCGTCGCGTCGTTGCGCGCCTCGCGGACGGTTTCGTACCGCTCGCGCGAGCCGGGCGGGTGTCGATGGAGGTGGCGACTGATGTGGTTCCAGTTGATCCAGCGCGGATCGGCCTCGGTGGTCGCCGTCTCGAGGTCGCGTCTCGCACAGAGCGTGACCGGTTCGCGGTCCCGTTCGGCGAGACAGGTCGCGAGTTGGGCGGCCGTGATCCCGCCGCCGACGACGACGGTCTCGTCGGCGGGCGTCTCGGGATCGAAGCCGTCCCAAACGTGGGTGATCGAGTCGATGCCGGCGGCCCACGGCGGCGTCCGGTACCGGCCACCGTGACCGATCGCCAGCACGCAGGTTCGGGCCCGAATGCGAGAATCGGACGTCTCGAGGGCGAGCGAGTCCGACCCGTCCGTCGACCGTCGGATCGATTCCACGGCCGCCCGTCGGTGAAGTGCCTCGAGGTCGGCTCGGTCGATCACGTACTCCGCGTAGTCGAGAAACAGCGACAGCGTCGGCCGGCGCGGATAGCCGGGCGTCGGTCGGAGTTCGTCCGTCCGGTCGCGTCCCTCGGCGAAGCTCTCGAGACCGAACGGCTCGGTGCCGACGTGGTGGACGAACGTCGACCGCAGTTCGTCCATCTCGCACGCGCGGGCCTTCTGTCGGAACGAATCGAGCAGTCGGTCGTGTGGATCGACGATCAGGAGGTCGCCGCGCTCGAGGTCGGTCTCCTCGAGCAGTCGCTGACAGCAGTACGTGCCGTGGATTCCGCCGCCGACGATGACGCACTCGAGCATCGAGACACGGTATGCAGAGTTATTACTTTACTCCTTCGGATTATTAATAGCTGTTATCGGTAGTTTGGATATTGCTACTCACGACAGGACTGCGACGATCGGTTCCGAGGGTTGGATTCGGCAGCTCGTCCCCGGAGGGGGACTTTTTATGTTTCCTCACGAACACGAGGGTATGAGTGAAAACCGGCCACTCGTTCGGGGAGTGACGCCGTCGGTAGCCGTCGTCATCGTCGCCGTACTGGCGACGTTCGTCGCGCTCACGGTGATCAACTCCTCGGTCGCGATCATTCTGGCCATCTTCGGCCTGCTGTTCGGCGGCGACCTGCTCAGGGAACTCGCCGAGGCGCTCGACGGCGAAACCGACCCAGCGGCCGACGACGAACCGACGACCGATCGCGACGCCGAAGACGCCCTCGAGCGGTTGCGCGTTCGCTACGCCGACGGCGAGCTATCCGACGCGGAGTTCGAGCGTCGGCTCGCCGTGCTCCTCGAGACGGAGACCGTCGCGGACGTCGAACGCTACCTCGAGGAAGGCGTCGCGACGCCATCCGCGCAGGGAGCCGAGACCGAGGTCGACCGCGAGTTCGAGCGGTCGTCGGGGTCGTAATCGAGATCAGAACAGCAGCCGCCCGCCCCAGGCGATGACGAGTGCGAATCCGATCGCCGCGACGGCCTGTCGAGCGAGCATCGTCGCGACGAACCGGGTCGAGACCTCCCGTGCGACCGTAATCGCGGTGACGAGACAGGGCAGAAGGACGCCCGCGAGGTAGACGGCGACCAGCACGTCGACGGGCGAGAGCGCGGCGACGCCGGCCGATTCCGACGTGAGGAGCGCGATACCGTCCTTTCGAATCGCGGCGAAGACGACCGGCAGGGCCGTTTCCGCGGGAAGGGCGAAGAGGGCCATCGCCGGCTCGAGAACGACGCCGAGTCGCTCGAGCGCCCCGAGATACTCGAGCAGTGCGGCGGCGACGCAGATCACGGCGAAGACGGGAAGCGCCGTCGTGACGAACCCCTCGAGCGACCGACGGGCCTCCCGCCAGATCGCGCGGGGACGGGGCCACTCGAGGAAGGTTCGGCGGTCGACCGCGAGAGCGGTGGTGCGGGCCTCGAGCGGGGCGATCAATCGGACGTAGAGCAACGTCGTCGCGACGAGCACGAAGAGGTAGGGGCCGACGAGCCACGGCATCCCCACGGCGGCGAAGACGGCGAGCGTGGCGGGGAACTGGTAGGAACACGCCGAACCGAACGAGATCGCGGAGATAGTCGTACAGCGGGTGCAGTCCGAACAGCCCCGGGTACTCGTGACCGCGGGGACGTTACAGCCGAATCCCATGACGACGCGGACGAGATCCCGGCCGGTGAGGCCGACCCGTCGCATGACCGGGTGGAGCGCGGTCGTCACCCGCATCGTGAGCCCGCTGGCCGAGTACGCCCCCATAAAGAGCGCGAAGATGAGCATCGTCGGCAGCGCCCAGACGAACAGAAACGGTCCCATCGAGAGCAGACCGTAACTCCCGCCCAGCGCGGCCGCGAGCGGACCAGGAAGCGTTTCCGTCCAGGCGATCGCGGGCTCGAGTGCGGCCCCCACGAGCGGATCGAGTTCGCCCGCGACAGTGTTAGCGAACCAGACGGCGACGGCGGCGGGAGCCAGGAGCACGAGCGCGCTCACGACCGGGCCGAGAATCGATCGCTCGAAGATCCGTGCAGGTGGCTCGAGCTGCCAGCCCGTCCGAACGCCGGTTTCGCCGGGTAGTTCGCTGCCAGCAGACGGAGCAGACGGGCCACTCGTGTGTCGAATCGCGGCCAGCACGTCGCGGCCGTCGGCCGCCAGCGCCGAGTAGTCGATCCCCCTGCCGTCGGTCTCCGTTCGGATCCCGCCGTCCGCAGCGACGCGATCGAGGGCTCGCGCGTCGACGGGCATCACGGGGACGGCGAGGTCGGACTCGAGGTCCGCGATCACCCCCCGGGCCTCGTCGACCGCCTCGATTCGATCCCAGTGCGTGACGACCACCGCACCCACTCGTCCCTCCACGAGCGGCAGGAGATCGTCGAGGTCCCGATCGAGATCGGTCGCCGGGACGACGAGCACGACCGTTTCGGCCCGCTCGAGGCTGTCCAGGGCCTCCCGCGTCGTCTCGGTATCCGCCTCGAGCGTGATCCCGGGGGTGTCGACGATCTCGAGGTCGTCGGTTCGGTAGACCTCGCTCGAGACCGTCGAGCCGCCGACGTTCTCGTCGGCCGGGGCTGCGCCCGTAAGGCCCGCCGCGAGCGCCGATTTCCCGACGCTCTCCTTGCCGATCAGCACGACCCGTTCGCGGTCCGTGTCAGTCATTCAGCGCTGTTCCTCGTTTCCGACGGCAGCAGCACGTGGTTCTCGATACATTCTCGACCGGGTATCGCCGCGTCGGTTTAATAATTCTATCGAATAAGATAATAACTACTATTAGATTGGAGTTCGTCTTGTTAACTGAATGCCCGACAACTCGATTCCCGTTACGGTACTGTCCGGGATCCTCGGCGCCGGCAAGACGACCGTCCTGAACCACGTGCTCCGCGAGAGCGGCGATCGAGAGCTCGCCGTCCTCGTCAACGATATGGGCGAGGTGAACGTGGACGCCGAACTCGTCGCCGAGTCATCGGACATCGCCGACGAAGACGAGGAGCTGATCGAACTCTCGAACGGCTGTATCTGCTGTGAACTGCGCGGGGATCTGCTCGACGCCATCGGCGAACTCTCCCGCGAGCGCGAGTTCGACGGTATCATCGTCGAGTCGACCGGCGTTGCCGAACCGCTGCCCGTCGCGCAAACGCTGACACTGGGCTTCGATCAGGCCGATCTCGACCCGACCGAGTTCTACGAGGAGACCGGTATCGAACCGCTCGAGGGCTGTCACCTCGATACGACGGTCACGGTCGTCGACGCCCACCAGTTTCAGGCGGCGATGCAGTCCGACGAACTGCTCGACGACGACGGCACCGAAAAACACCTCGGGGATCTCGTCGTCGAACAGGTGGAGTTCTGCGACGTCCTCCTGTTGAACAAGTGCGATCTCGTCGACGACGAGACGCTCGAGGAGATCGAAGCGACGCTCGAGGTGCTCCAGCCCCGCGCCGAAATCGTGCGCACCGAACACGGTCGAATCGATCCCGAGCGGATCGTCGACACCGACCGGTTCGACTTCGAAGCGGCCAGTCAGTCCGCCGGCTGGATCCGAGAGCTCGAGCAGCCCCACGCGTCGGCCGAGGAGGAACACGGCGTCACCTCGTTCGTCTTCGAGGCCCGACGGCCGTTCCACCCGGAGCGATTCGCCGACCTGCTCGACGAGTTCCCCGACGCGGTCGTGCGCGCGAAGGGGCACTTCTGGATCGCCAGCCGCGGGGACGACGCGTTCACGCTCAACGTCGCCGGCCAGTCGATTCGCGTCGGTCCCGGCGGGCAGTGGATCGACTCCCTCCCGGCCGAGGAGCGCCGCGAGCAGCTCGAGGACAGTCCCGAACTCGAGGAGATCTGGCACGAGGAGTGGGGCGACCGCAGTATCAGACTCGTCGTAATCGGCACCGAGATGGACCACGAGTCGCTGCAAAGCGACCTGGTCGATTGCCTGGTCACCGAGGCAGAACTCGACGCCGATCCGTCGACGTTCGAGGACCGATTCCCGACGTTCGAACCGCCGGAGGAAGCGGCGGCGGACGACGCAGTGGAGGGGGCAGAAGCGGACGGTGAGCACGACCACGACCACGACGCGACGGAGGAACTGGGAATTGCAGACTGAGACGACCCCATCATGAGCGACGGGAACACGGACTCGGACACCGACTCGAGTGCAGATACCGGCACGACGCCGCTCGGTCCGCAGTCGGACGACGGCGACGTTTCGCCGTGCTACCGGGCCTACATCGAACGCAACGACCACCGACCGGACGTCTGTACAATCTACTCGGCGGTAACGGCCGGTTCGATCGAGGAGACGTGGATCAGGGCGAACGGCTCGGCGTTCGTCTCTCGAGACGACGTCCGGTAACCGACCGAAGCCGTGATCGAACTGCCACCACGCAGTTCGAGATTCGATCCGCACCGATCGCCGATCAACCGACACCACCAGCGACCACCCAAATTCAATGTCAAACGCGTTCCAGACGGCCGTCAAACCGGCCGTCCACCACACCGAACGACACGACGCGATCGACCGACTGATCGACGAGAACGAACGGACGAACCTCTCGATAATCGTCCAGATGGGCGGCCTCCGCGCCAGCTTCCGGCGACAGGCACTCGAGGGGCTCGCGGACTGTAACGCGACCGACGAACTCGAGGAACTGGCCGAAGAGACGGCGATCGAGCCGTCACTGCGCCGCCGGGCGGCCGCCCTCCGCTAAGAGCGGTGCTCGAAAGCTGTCCCGACGGCAGATGCCGACGGCGTGGTAATCCGCGTCGTCGGATCGCGCTCGACGAGTGCCGGCGAGAGACCGCTCGTGCTTTTTGTATCTGTGCATCGTGAGTCGATACTGGCTATGTCCTACACCTGTTCCACCTGCGACGACTCGTTCAAGTCCGCGGCCGGCGTCACCCAGCACGTCGCGCTGCACCACAACACCTGTGCCGTCTGTGACGATTCGTTCGACGAGACCGACGAACTCCGCGAGCACATCCACGCGACGCACTGACGAGCGACCGACGCACCGAGGCCGGCGTCGGCGAGCGACTGCGGAACGACTCCATCGTCCATCTTTCTGCGGACGTCGAAATCGCTACTGGAGAGCGGACGGGCCGTCGCACGCTCGAGAACCGCTACTCAACAGTCGCAGTACTCCGGCTCGCAGCACTCGAGATCGTCTAAGAGCATCTGCTTCTCGCGATAGGCCTCGAGCGGTGCGGTGTCGACGCCGAGGCGCTCGCCGACGGTTTCGGCGACGACGGCGAACCGCTGGCGGAACTTGTAGATGAAACAGAACTGCTGGCCGTTGTGAGCCACTTGTGGGCCGACGAGAAACAGTCCCGGCGTCTCGGTCGATTCGTCGCGATCGGTGAGGGCGGGAAATCCGCGGTCGTCGAACGCGAATAGGTCGTCGACGAGCGTGAGACTCCCCTCGAACCCCGTTGTGAGAATTGGCGGCGTACTCGAGTGAATCCGATCACCGTCCTCGGTGACGACGGCGAACCCGTCGCTATCGAGGTCGATATCGGCTTCACTCGCCGACTCGCGATCGATTCGTTCGACGCGAGCCTCGGTGACGAGATCGATCGGTCGGCCGGCCTCGAGCGCCGTCTCGAGTCGTTCCGTCGTCCGGGGCGAGAGCACCTCGCTGGGATCGGGGCTGCGGTACTGCCACGGGCCGTCGTCGTCCAGCACGGTGACGGAGAGCCCGGCGTCGGCCAGTCCGAGTGCGGCATCGATACCGCTCTCCGCCCCGCCAACGATCACGGCGTCGTCCGCGGCGGGGATCGCGACGCCGGCACCGTCGGCCGCGACCGGTGTCGACGATTCCGGTTCCTCCGGCTCCGTCTCGCAGTCGGGAGCTGGGTTTTCGGTGGCTGAATCGGTCGAGTGCTGATCGGCGTAGGCCGACCACGAGTCGATCGTCGAGACGTGAACCGCGTCGGACGCGCCCGGAATCGACCCGCTCGAGGGGTACTGGTACTGTCCTGCGGCCCAGACGACGTACTGTGCGGCGATGGTCCCTCCACTGGTCTCGAGCGTGAACCCGCCTCGATTCGCGTCGCCTTCGTCCCCGCTCCGTTCGTCGGCCGACTCGTCGCCGTCGGGAACGACGGCCTCGACGTCGACCCCGGTCTCGATCGGGAGCTCGTGGAACTCCGCGACTGCCTCGAGGTAGTCGGCGTACTGGTCGCCGGTCGGATGCTCGCGAGCCAGCGCGAGCGCGGGCGAGGTGTCGAGCGTGATCGCGTTCAAGTCGCGCACGCCGAAGGCGTTGGCCGGGAACGACGGTGTTAGGAGCCGCATCTCGTCGGGCCACTGTCGAAACGAGGCACCGATACGGTCGCGCTCGAGGACGGCGTACTCGAGATCGAGCCGCTCGAGCGCCACTGCAGTCCCGATTCCTGCGGGCCCGGCACCGACGATTGCAACGTCGATCGGTCGTGAGAGCGTCATTCGGTACTAGCAACAGCCTCGACATTATTAACAACTTTGGTCCACAGGTTGTTAATCGTGGGCAAAAATAAGCTCGGACATAGTATCGTTCCATTCTCAGGAGCATCCACGGAAAGCAGGACTTTTGACTACAGGTAGACTCAAACTCGTACTGATGACTCTCCATTCGCCCGAGCGGAGGTGGCTGCGATGACGACCGACATCACCGAAATCACCGTGATCGGGGACGACGACACCGGGCTCATCGCCCGGGTGACGAGCCTCCTGTTCGAGCGCGGAATCAACATCGAGGATCTCGATCAGGCCGTCCGCGACGGCGTCTTCCGCATGTATCTCGCCGTCGACACCTCCGAGATGGTCTGTACCGAAGAGACGCTTCGCGAGGATCTCTCCGAGCTCGGCGACGACCTCGGACTCGACGTCCAGGTTCGGTTCCCCGCCGACCGCGACAGCCAGCAGATCGCCGTCCTCGTCACGAAGGAGAGCCACTGTCTCGAGGCGATGTTCGAGGCGTGGGCCAACGACGAACTCGGCGCGGACATCGGCGTCGTCATCGGGAACCACGACGACCTCCAGCCGCTGGCCGAGCACTACGACGTCCCGTTCCACGACATCGGCGACGAGGGCGGCCAGCAGAACGAGGACGAACTTCTCGAACTCCTCGCCGAGTACGACGTCGACCTGATCGTCCTCGCGCGGTACATGCGCATCCTCAGCCCGAACGTCGTCTTCCGCTACGAGGACCGCATCATCAACGTTCACCCCTCGCTACTGCCCGCGTTCCCCGGCGCCGAAGCGTACCGACAGGCCATCGAAGAGGGCGTCCGCGTCGCCGGCGTCACCGCCCACTACGTGACGACCGACCTCGATCAGGGACCGATCATCACCCAGCGCGCGTTCGACGTCCCCGACGACGCCGAGCTAGACGACATGAAACACAGCGGTCAGCCGCTGGAGGCGGACGCCCTGCTCGAGGCCGTCAAACTCCACCTGAACGGCGACGTTTCGGTCCACCGCGGTCGAACGTCGGTCCGGGAGAACGGCGACGAGTACCAGCTCGGCCTGCCCGACGAGGTCGACGAGTTCACGCCGGACCGGCCGGTCGACGGGATCGGAAGCGTCGTCGCGAACAACCAGTAGTCGGACTGTTCGATACTGAATTCGACGGGGGAGTACCCACCCCTCGCGATTCGCTCGCCCGCTGTGTCGACCTATGACTCCCAGTTCTCGAGACAGTCGTCGTTGCAGAAATGCAGGTACACCGCCTCGCTCTCCTCGAGCGTCGTGACGACGCGTTGCTCGGATGACGTTGCTACGGGGTCGCCACACGCTGGACACTCGGGTGAGTCTTCGTCCGTCGAATCAGCCATTAGATGTTCGAAGGGACAAGAGCCACTTGAACGAACCTATTGCGGCGGAATCGGCCATCGGCCGGTACCTCCCCCGCTCGAGGGGAACGTAGGCGAACGGGCGGCCTCGAGCGACGACTCGGTGGAGTCGATCAGGCGTCCGCCGGATCGCCGTCATATCCGCGGACAGCGACTGGGTCGTGGTTCCGGGAGCAGTAGTCTTATCGCCGATTCGGTCGTAGATTGGTACGTTATGGCACAACAAGAAGTCCAACAGGAGTTGTACGTCGATCAGTACACGCTCGGACTCGTGGGTCCCGACCAGGAGTGGGCGGGGACCGTCGCGGACGGCGGAACGATCCGAACGTACACGCCGCCGGGCTGCTGGGGACCGATGGTCACCCCCGAGTTCCGCGGGGGCCACGAGGTCACCCGACCGATTCGCGTCGAGGGGGCGTCCGTCGGCGACGCGGTCGCGCTCCGCATTCGGGACGTCGAGGTGACGAGCATGGCGACGAGTACGGGATCGATGGCCGAACGCGAGGACGCTTTCGGCGACGACCCGTTCGTCGATCATCGCTGTCCGGAGTGCGGGACGGAGTGGCCCGAAACGATCGTCGAAGGCACCGGAGAGGAGTCGATCAAGTGCGCCGAGTGCGGCGCGAACGCCTCCTCCTTCGGCTTCGAGTACGGCTACACCGTCGCGTTCGACGACGACAACACCGTCGGGATCACGCTCGACGAGGACGCCGCCCACGAACTCGCGGAGAACGCCGAGGAGGTGATGGATATACCCGAGAACTCCCGCCAGCACCCCATCCTGCTGTACGAACCCGGCGAGATGCCCGGCACACTGGGACGGCTTCGACCGTTCATCGGCAACGTCGGCACCACGCCGCCGGTCACGATGCCCGACTCGCACAACGCGGGCGACTTCGGCCAGTTCCTCATCGGGGCCGAACACGACTACGGCGTCGAGACCGAAGCCGACCTCGAGGATCGAACCGACGGCCACATGGACATCCCGCAGGTCCGGCCGGGTGCAACACTGATCTGTCCCGTCAAGGTCGACGGCGCCGGCGTCTACGTCGGCGACCTCCACGCGAATCAGGGCGACGGCGAACTCTCCCTGCACACGACCGACGTCAGCGGGACGGTCACGATGGACGTCGAAGTTATCGAGGGACTCGACATCGACGGCCCCCTCCTCCTCCCTCCAGAGGAGGACCTCCCCTTCATCAGCAAACCCTACAGCGACGAGGAGCGCGAAGCCGGCTGCGAACTCGGCGCCCAACACGGCGTCGACGTCGAGGACGATATGGGCCCGATCCAGGTGATCGGCTCCGGCGCGACGGTCAACGACGCCACGCAGAACGCCTTCGACCGCGCGACCGACCTCCTCGAGATGAGCGAGGGCGAGGTCCGCTCGCGGTGTACGTTCACCGGCGGCGTCCAGATCGGGCGGCTCCCCGGCGTCGTGCAACTCGACCTGCTCGCGCCGATGGGGGTGCTCGAGGAGCGCGGCATCGGTCACCTGGTGCGCGAGCAGTACGAGTTGTAGGAACTCGGGCCGTTATTTTCGAGAGCCGCCCTGAACCGCGGGCGTCAGCGACAGCGACGCGTCGCCCGAAACCGGGTCCTCGAGTCCGACGCGCTCACCATCGATCGAGACCCTGACGCTCGGTCGCAGGTCGTCGCCGTCGTAGAGGTACTGGGCCGCTCGCGGATACGCATCGGCAAAGTCGTCGATAGCATCCCCAACGGTATCGCCGTCGAACTCGAGCGACACCGTCTTCGCCCCGGTCGCGCTTCGCAACGGGCCGTACACCGTGATATCCATGCTCGTACGCGAGACTGGTTTCGGAGGACCATAACGTCGATCCCCGATTCGAGTCAATTCGGACGGAAAGACGCGGGACTCGGGACTGATCCCACTGCGTACGAGAACCGTCCGCAAAAACGAACCGCGAACCTCAGTCGTCGCTCGGCTCGGCGCTCGGCGTGGCCGACGACGTGCTCGTGGCGCTCAACTGCTCGGCCCACGAGTCGGAGACGAGCGGCGCGAGGGCGAAGAAGACCATCGCGCAGACGATGACGGCGAGCATGACGCTCGCGACGATCGTGATACCGTACGTTGGGTCAAACGGGACGATGCTCGTGACGATTCCACTGGCAGCGAGGGACATCGGTACTCGAGCGTATGGTTGTGGAGCAGTCGATATGAGGATTACCTTTCAAACAGCGGATGGTAATGGCTAGCGAACTACACAGCGACGAGACGAAACCGCCGGAGTGCGCTTCGGCGTGAGCCAGAGCTACGACCGATCTATCGTGACAGTACCTGGAGCGAACGCCGCCCGGGACAGCCGCTCGTAGTCGAGACGAAGTAGCCGAACCGCAACGAACGACGGATTCCGGTATCGATCCTTACAGCCGCTGGACGGCCCCGATCGCACTCGAGAGCGGCGGCGCGTCGAACAGCTCCTGGCCGGTGTAGGCGTTCGCGCCGGCACAGTACAGATCCCGCGCCGTCTCGAGGACGCCCTCCTCGAGCGGCTCCGGCGACTCGTCACAGAGGGACTTCCAGTCCGCGACGTCCTCCTGCTTCGCTTCGGCCTTCGCGGCCTCGACGGCCTGGACCCACTCGGGCTGAGTGCGCTTGTGGTGCTGGCGGAGGACCTCCTTCGAAAGCTGGGTGCCCTCGTAGCTGAAGCGGTTCTCGTCGAACGTGCCGACGACGTCAGCGACGCGGATCTCGCCCTGGTAGTAGAGACACTCGATCTTACCGTCCTCGTGGACCAGCCCGGCCGATTCGGCCTGCTCGGTGACGATCCGGTTGACCTCGCGAGCGACGGACTCGAGGTCGTCGATGTCGGCGACGCCCGCGATCGCGTCGGCCTCCTCGCGATCGAGCTGTCGGTCACCCTCCTCGTACTTCGTCGTGAATTCGACGATCGGCTCTTCGAGGTCGACGACTTCCTCGGGCCAGCTCTCGAACTCGAGGCCGTGGTCCGCGGGATCGGTCCGCCGGCGCAGACTCGAGCCGACCGGAACGCGGTTCCGGAAGACGACCTCGAGCGGGATCAGGTAGTTCTCGCCGGCCGCGTCGTGGTAGTGGTCGTAATCGTACTCCCGACCCTCGTTGGGCAGGTCGGGGACCTGCGTGAGGTCGATGGCCATCTCCCACGGCGGGCGCGACGAATCCGCGAGGGGGACGACGTCACCGTCTTCGACGACACCGCGGTAGTGGGTCGGGACGCCTTCGGACTCGAGCAGTTCGAAGTTGTACGCGCCCATCGCACAGAGGCTCGCGCCTTTCTCGGGGATCTGGTCGGGCATCTGTCCCCAGTCGAACACCGAGTAGGCGTCGGTGAAGACGAACGAGCCGGCCCCGAACTCGTCGTCGGTCGCCGCCTCTTCGATGCGGAACTCTTTGACACTCGTCATACGAGACACCTCAAGACGTAGCCGCCGCCGCGGTTCATACCCCAGTTGCCGTGGCCGGACCGTAAGAAGGTTTCAGTATCCGGCGGCGTCTCGAGTCCAGCCGCGGGTCGTCTCACACCCCGCTGGATCGCCGCCTATCGGCCATCGAGACGCCGACGATCACCGACGCGGCGACGAGCAGGATTCCGACGATGACGAGGAACGCGGCGCCGACGGACACCTCGTCGATGACGACGCCTAACAGCGCCGGGCTGATCACCGCGCCCAGCGAGAGCCCGGTGAAGAAGAAGCCGAAGCTCTTGCCGGTCGAGCCGGCTTCGGCGACGGTGGTCGCGAACGTATCCCGCGAGGGGAGCGCGACGCCGATGGCCAGCCCGATGCACGTAAAGAGGGCGGCAGCGGCGACGAAACTCGCGGAGGAGGGGATTATCACGGCGAGGAAGACGCCCGCAGCGGCGGCCACGAACGCGACGACGAGGACTGGCTGAAACGGGAGGCGGTCGGCGAGCGGGCCGCCCGCGATGACGCCGACCGCCGTTCCGACGAGGTAGGCGGTCAGCAGGTTGTTCGCGCTCGCGTCGCCGAAGCCGAGCGAGTCGACGGCGAACACGGTCGTGAACGACTGGAGCCCGACGATCGCCATCATCGAGAGCAGGTAGAATCCGAACACGACGAGCAGTTTCGGTCGGAGGAGTTGCGAGACGGTCGCGACGAATCCACCGTCGTCGTCGCTCGCATCGGGATCGGGTTCGTTTTCGGAATTGCGTTCGTTTTCGGGCCCGCCGTAATCGTCGGAGCCTGCGGCCTCCGCAGGTTCGCCCGAGCCGTCCGCGGACGCCGCTTGCTCGCGCTCGCGGATCTGTCGTCTGTAGACCGGTGCGGCCGTCACTAGCAGTATCGCGGCGTAGACGAAGCCGAGCGATCCGACGGCGAGCAGCGCCGGCTGCCAACCGTACCTGATGCCGATTCCGCCCACCAGTACGGGCGCCGCGGCGAAGCCGGCGAAGCCGCCGAAGGTGTGCAGACTGAACGCCGTTCCTTGATTCTCGCTGGTCGTCACGCTCTCGAGGAACGCGTAGTCCGCGGGGTGAAAGACCGACTGTCCGATGCCCGAGAGGAACGCGAAGGCGAGCAGCATCCAGTACCCCGTCGCCAGACCGGAGAGGGACACGCCGAGGGAGGTGACGACGAGTCCGCCCACGAGAATCCGCTTGGCGCCGATTCGGTCGACGAGTTCGCCCAACGGAATCTGCAGGAACAGCGTCGGGAGATAGATCGCCGTGACGAGCAGTCCGAGCTGGGCCGTCGTGAGGTCGAACTCGGCGCCAAGCAGCGGAAACAGCGGCGGAAACGCGAGCAGATAGACGTGAGAGAGGAAGTGCGCACCGGAAACCGCACCGACGATGTATCTCGTCCCGCCGCGTCGAAATCGCGGGTTCGCGTCGGTTCGAGATCCCATTCGTCTACCACCGGGACCTACCGGGGGTTGATTGTTACGAATCGAAATCTGCGACGCGATCACGCTGCGATGCAACCGCCAGCGACCGAGTGACCGCTCTCTCGACCGGTCGAGTCCGTCGATAATCCACACGCTTTTCTCGCTGTACTGGTATTGGTAGGGCGATGGAGCGACCGGTGACCGAGGCAGACCTCACGTTCGAGTACGTTCCCGAGACCGACCAGTCGTTCGAGAACGCACTCGAGAAGGCACGCGCCGGCGACCGACTCACGGTCGACGACGCCATCGAGTTACTCACGACCGGGACGGACGTCGAAGGTATCGACCGGACGCGCAAGGAGCGGGTGCTCGAGGCGGCCGACCGACGCCGCGCCGAGGTCGTCGGCGACGAGGTCACCTTCGTCGCGAATATCAACAACAACGTTACGACGGCCTGCAACGTGGGCTGTCTGTTCTGTAACTTCAAGGACGCCGCACACACGTTCGAGCGGGACAGTGAGGTCGAGACCGCGGGCTTTACGAAAACGCCCGCGGAGTCCCGCGAAATCGTCGCGGACGCCGTCGAGCGCGGCGTCTACGAGGTCACCTCGGTCTCCGGTCTCCACCCCGCGTTCGCACTCGACGAGGAACACCGCGAGATCCTCGAGTCCCACCCCGAGCCGAAGGAGGTCAACTACAAACCGCCCGAACGGTACGCGACCGATCCCGGCACCTACGTCGAGCAGATGAGCGCGATGAGCGTCGACGACGTCCACGTCCACTCGATGACGCCCGAGGAGGGCTACCACGCTCGACGGGGTACCGACTGGTCCTACGAGGAGATCTACGGCCGTCTCAAAGATGCCGGACTCGACACGGTTCCCGGCACGGCCGCCGAAATCCTCGTCGACGAGGTCAGAGACGTCATCTGTCCCGGCAAGATCGGCACCGACGACTGGCTCGAGGCGATGGAGGCCGCCGCGAGCGTCGGACTGGGCCTGACGGCGACGATCATGTACGGCCACGTCGAAAACGAGGCCCACCGCGCGATGCACCTGAAACGGGTTCGGGACCTTCAGGACCGGGTCGACGGCGCGATCGCGGAGTTCGTACCGCTCTCCTTTATCCACCAGAACACGCCACTTTTCGAGCACGACGTCGTCTCCGGCGGGGCGAGCATCGACGAGGACGAACTCATGATCGCCGTCGCTCGACTCTTCCTCGACAATATCGACCACGTCCAGTCGTCGTGGGTCAAGTACGGCGACGAACAGGGGCTGAAAATGCTCGCCTGCGGCGCCGACGACTATATGGGGACGATCCTCTCGGAAGAGATCACGACCCGCGCCGGCGGCGAACACGGCGAGTTCCGCTCGTTCGAGGACTACGTCGAGATGATCACCTCGGTCGGTCGAATCCCCGTCGAGCGCTCGACCGACTACGCGACCCGCCGCGTCATCGACCCCGACGATCCGCCCTTCGGCCCGCAACTGGGGCCGAAGGCGGACGGGACGCCGCTGCTCGACGCCGAAGAGCGCGCAGAGCGAACGGTTCCGGCCGACGACTGACGGACGGCCGATTTCGGCCGACCGACGAGCGCGCGGAGCGAATGATTCCGGCCGGTACCGGGCGTCGACGCCGACCGACGAACCGGGGACGGTTTTTTGCGGATTCCCGTCGTAGCGTACGGTGTGAACCATCTCGTTCCGATCGACGACGGAAACTGGCGGCTGCCGAACCACGCCCACGTCGTCGTCTACGACCGCGAGCCGAGAGACGGCGGCCTGCTGACGATTTACGACTGCGGGGCCGCCCAAAAGCCGCCGAAAGCGCAACTGCTCGGCACCCTCGAGTCGGTCGACGCCAGCGCCGAGGTCGAGTCGACGCCGACGGGCCAGGTCGTGACACTGCACGAGTCGGCGACGCTCACGGAGACCGATTCGAAGCAGTTCCGCATTCGATAGCAGTGGATAGTAGCGCGGTTTCGTTATTCAGAACCCCACCTGAAACTGGAACGGGGAGTTCGATCACTACACGTGTGAACTGACCGTATGAGACTGATTAGATTTCGGACTGCTGATATCGGTCAATAAGTATCGTGCCTGCTTGAACGAGAATGTAGAGTGCAACCGTCGCTCCAGTCACCAGAAGGACGATCTGCCAAAGTATACTCGATTGGTGAAGCGACTCAACGAAAAACGCTTGGATACCAAACATCTCTAATATGACCTGTAGAAACGATAGCCCGATTCGAATTGCAAGCATTACTCCAGTCCAAAACAGGAAGACACCAGCAATGATGACACCTTCACCAATCAACCATCGAAACGTTTCGCGGGGGGATTCGGAGAATTTACGGGAGGACATTGTATTATAATCTGATGTTTTCAATATAAAACTGCTGGAATAGTACTATCAGTCCCCGGTTACTATCTCAATTGTCGGTAGCTCTTTAATCTATATTGAACGCGATTTCACGAACCACTCTGAATAACGATATCGTATTCCCAACGACTGATATTCCGAACGAGTTGGGAGGTCAGCTCAGGCCCAGTCGGTGACTCGTCCCACTCGAGCCGGCAGCCCAGTGCCGCGGAGCGATGCTTTATGATGGTTCTCGGAAACGTGTGCGTATGCGACTCGAAGGCAAGACTGCGTTTATCACAGGTGCCGGGTCGGGACTAGGCCGTGAAGCCGCACAACTGTTCGCCGAGGAGGGCGCGTCGGTTGTCGGGGCCGATATCGATCTCGAGGGTGCCGAGGAGACGATCGATCGCGTCGAAGCGGCGGGACAGGAGGGAACCGCACTCGAACTCAACGTCACCGACGCGGACGCGGTCCACGCGGCCGTCGACGAGACAGTTTCGGAGTACGGACTCGATATCGTGGTGAACAACGCGGGGATCAGCCACCAGCGCGCGAACGTCGAGGAGATCGACGAGGACGAACGCGATCGAATCATCGACGTCAACGTCAAGGGCGTCTGGAACGGCTGTCACGCCGCCATCCCCCACTTCAAGGAGCAGGGGTCGGGGACGATCGTCAACACGGCCTCGCTCGCGGGCGTCATCGGCGCGCCCCAGCTCGGGGCCTACTCGCTGACCAAGGGAGCCGTCGTCAACTTCACGCGCACGGTCGCCGCGGAGGTTGGTCCCCACGGCGTGCGCGCGAACGCGGTCTGTCCGGGCGTGACGGATACGGCGATGCCTCGAGAGAACCGCACCGAGGAGGAGTGGGAGGCGACCAAGGCGGAGATGTCGAAGTACTATCCGCTGAAGCGACTCGGGCGGCCGGAGGACGTCGCCAACGCGATGCTGTTTCTCGCAAGCGACGAGGCCGACTGGATCACCGGCCAGGCGCTCGTCATCGACGGCGGCTTCTCCTGTACCTAATCGCTGCCGTAGAGACAGGCGTTTCACTGCCGGCGACGAAGGGCGATCCATGTCCACCGACGAGTCCTTCATCCGCGACGCGATCGACCTCGCTCGAGCGGCGGTCGACAACGGCAACACCCCGTTCGGATCGCTGCTCGTCGTCGACGACGCGGTCGTCCGGACGGCCGAGAACACGACCCGCAGCGACGACGATATCGCCGCCCACCCGGAGTTCAAACTGGCTCGCTGGGCCGCCAGCGAACTCGAGGCCGGCGAGCGCGAGGCGTGTACGATGTACACCAGCACGGAGCCGTGTCCGATGTGTGCGAGCGCGATCGTCTACGCGGGGCTGGGACGGGTCGTCTACAGCGTCTCCGTCGACTCGCTCGCGGCGCTTCGGGACGATGGAGTGATCGAAATCCCCTGCGAAGAAGTAATCGAGCGAGGCAATGGATCGACGACGGTCGAGGGGCCGGTCCTCGAGGACGAAGGGCTTGCGATCCACAAAGCGTTTTTCTGACGTCCGTTTCGGCGTCGGTCGCGAAACTCGAGGTATGGTGGAGGAGAGGACTACGACGGATGCTCAGCGCGGCCGATACTGCAGCGCTCCACTCGAAAATGACTTGTCGGTTGACATCAACGGGCCAGTATGATAAACGGACTGTTCAGGGAGCCCGACGGATGGCAGTCGGGAGGACTGTTGATCGCCGTCGGTCTCTTTTTCCTCGGACTGTACGCGTTCTACGGCCTCTTCGGCGCGGGAACGATATCGTCAGCGCTCCACTTCGGTGTACTGTGGCTGTTGCTGGGGATTCCGGAACTGCTGCCGAAAGAGCGTACGCAGATCGCTGGCGGGCTTCGAGTTCTCGGATTGGTGTTCGCCGTCGTGTTACTAATCTTCTACCTCTCGCGGCTGTCGATCTTCCAGTAGCAGCAGTGAGATGACCGTCGTCGCTCGAGATGCGGCCGCACCGCCGAATCGAACGCTCGCTACCGCGACACAACGCTCGTCTCGCTTCGAAGCACGGACCGGTATCGGTCGCCGGCCTCGTCGTCGGCCTCGAGCGCCGCCCGAATCGTCGGAGAGATCCACTCCCGCTCGGTGTCCGGTGCTCGAGGCCCCGACGCACCGGCCGTTCCGTCGGCGGCGACGCCGTCGAAGCCGTCGGTCCGCAAGTCCCCCGGCAGAAACCGCTCGTAGACCGGCAGTCGTTCGCCGAGCGGCAGGTCCGCGGCGGCCGCAATCTCCTCGAGTTCGCGCAGCGCGGGCCACTTGTAGTCGGGGTTGATGTGATCGTCCGTGATCGGCGACACCCCGCCCAGGTCGTCGACGCCGCAGTCGATCAGGTCGCGAGCGGGCGCGAGATTCGGCGGCACCTGCACCGAAATCTCTTCGGGGAGCGCGACGCGGGCCATCGCCGTCACGCGGCGCATCGTCTCGAGGTCGGGCGAGCCGTCTGACCAGCGCTCGTTATTCATGACTGGCTGGACGATCACCTCCTGGATGTGGTCGTAGCGCTCGTGTAGCTCGCGAATCGCGAGCAAGCTTTCGGCCCGATCGCGCCACGTCTCGCCGATGCCAACGAGGATGCCCGTCGTGAAGGCGACGTCGAGTTCGCCGGCATTTTTGATCGTTCGGAGGCGCTGTCCCGGCTCTTTCTGCCGCGGGCCGGCGTGAGCGCCGACCTCGGCGGTCGTCTCGAGCATCACGCCCATGCTGGCGTTGACGTCCGCCACTTCGGCCATCTGCTCGAGGGTCTGGTCGCCCGGATTGGCGTGTGGGAGCAGACCTTCCTCGAGGGCGACCTCGCAGGCCGCCCGGAGGTAGGTGTGAATCGAGTCGTGGCCCCACTCCGCGAGTTGCTCGTGGATCTCGGTGTACCGATCGTCGGGGTCATCGCCGAACGTAAAGAGGGCTTCCGTACAGCCCGCGTCGGCCCCGCGGGCACAGATGTCGCGGACCTCCTCGAGCGTGAGCAGGGAGGCCTGACCCGGCGGATCGAAGTACGTACAGTACGTGCAGGTGTAGCGACACGCCGTCGTCAGCGGAATAAAAACGTTTCGCGCGAAAGTCAACGCCGGCGGTGCCTCGACGTCGTCGGGCGTAACGGTGAGGAGGTCGCTGACCGCCGCGTCGTCGACCGCGATGTCGACGCCGTACTCGCTCGCACCGGGGAACATTACTGCAGAGTCCCGTCGCTCGACACATAAGGTTTCACTTCTGGCGAACGCGTGCCCGCGTTCGCAGCTATCGGTCCCGGTCTGCGGGTTCGCATCTGACGACGCCGACGCGACCGTCCCGTCGCTCGAGTTCGAACCCTAAATCGCGGAGCGTTTCGGGGGCGCGAGCGCGCTCGTCGCCGTGGACGAGCACCTCGACGAGATCGTCGGGTTCGTCGATATCGGTTCCTAATCGGAGGGAGTCGACCGTCTCGAGGCTCGCACCCACCTCCTCGGCGATCTCGCGGTGGTCCAGATAGGACGCCCCGTGGTAGTCCACCCGAAACGCGGGGTCGCGAACGACGAGCGCGTTCGTGCCGCCGCCGCGGCCGGGCGCGATGGCGACGGCCGTTTCGGTCGCAAAGAGGTCCTCGAGGGCGTCAGTCGCCGCGAGGGCGAGATCGGCCATGACGACGGCGACGGCCTCACTCGGGCCCTCGTCGCCGTGGTCACTGTGCTCTCCGCTCGGAAGCCGCGCGTTGACCGCGTCCGTGAGCGGACGGTCGTCCACCGCGACCGACACCGCCTCGAGCACGTGCGTCGGAAGGTCGAGTTCGGCGGGATCGATCGGCGCCGTCGACACCACCGTCGGCTTCTGGCCCGCCTCGACGATCGCAGACAGAACGTCCGCGAGCATTGCCCGTGCGAACGCCGACCGCTCCGTGGGAGAGAGCACCGACTCGAGGCGCGTCTTCGGGTCGGTCGCGGCGAACGGAACGACGACGTGCATCTATCGACGGTTGTCCGGACGCGGGCAAAAACACGTCGAAGCCGAGACCGAGGTGCAACGAGACGCCGTCGTTCGTCGACACCAGACACCACCGTCGTGCCCCCCGACACGAGCGCGGCCGCTGGGGTCGTCGAGTCGCGAAAGAACTGAGAGCCTAGAACAGCGGCTCGAGTTCGTCCTCGTCGTCTTCGACGAGTTCTTCGAGGTTCTCCTCGCTCTCCTGCTGGATGTCGTCCATGTTCTCCTGGGCCTCGATGGCGACCTGCTGGAGACGCTTGATTCGCGGCACGTTCGTCACGCCCGAGAGCAGAAGTGCTGCGGCCACTTCCGGCTCTTCTCGCGGGAAGTCGCCACCGCGGACTTCCATGCTTCCCGTTTCCTCCTCGAGCCACTTCCGCCCGCGTTCGATGCCTTTCCGGTTGAGATACTCCGACGGACCGGAGACGACGAGCAGCGCGCGCTCGGTGCCTTCGATCTCACACGGGAGCGTCAGTCGGCCGAGTGCGGCCTTCCGGACGAGGCTCGTGATGCGGTTGGTCGTGTTCGCGGCGTCTAAGTCGTCGGTGCTGCCGCCACCGTCGCCGGTAAAGCGCGAGAGCAGACCGCCGCTCGTGTTCAGGTCGACTTCCTCGCTGGCGAAGCCGACGGTCGAGACGCCGCCGCCCGAGAGCGTGTTGATGATTTCCGACGAGTCGACGACGCTCTCGGCAACTTCCTGTCCGTCACCGACTTCACCCGCACCGAAGAGAATGCCGAACCGGCGGACGATCTCCTCGTTGATCTGATCGTAGCCGCCTTCGACGGACTCGCCGGTCTGTCGCCAGGAGTCGTTGTCGAAGACCATCAGATTGTCCACTTCGCGGACGAAGGTCTGGAACGACCTGGCCGCGTTGAGGGTGTAGATCCCACCCTCGTCCGTGCCCGGGAGCACGCCGAGACCGTAGACAGGAATCGTGTAGATACGCTTCAAGTGTTTGGCGAGGACGGGTGCACCGCCGGATCCGGTTCCGCCGCCCATACCGGCGACGACCAGGAACGCGTCGACCTCGTGGGTCGGGATCGCGTCGATGGCGTTTTGCACCTCGTCGATGTCCTCCTCGGCGACTTCCGCGCCGAGTTCGTTGTCTGCACCCACGCCGTGGCCCTTTACGCGGGCCTGGCCGATGAGTACGCGGTTCTCCTCCGGAATATTATCGAGACCGATGAGGTCCGCTTTCGCGGAGTTGACGGCTATCGCCGCGCGGACGATTCCGCTACCCGTCCGATCGTCGTAATCGAGGAATCGATCGACGATCTTGCCACCAGCCTGTCCGAATCCGATCATCGCCAGCTTCATAATTTGTCAGGGGGCTCCGTTGAATTGGTACAGAGTGATCAAGGGCATAAGTCTTTTGTTGAATTGAATGTCTCTTCTTCTTTTGTGTTCCGGGAAATCGGACGCCGGCAGCCGATTCCGACTCGAAAAAACTCGCGAAAAACGAGTCGGTTTCGACGTCAGATCTGTTCTTTATACTAAATCTTTGGGCCGATCTGTCCACCCTTGAGTTCCCCGTACGGAACCGCAAACCGCCGATACGGCGACCGACCGATCTCAGACCGGCGTCGAACCTGTCCGTCGCCTCGAGATCGTGTCAGTCAGCGATTGAATACGTCAAGCAGACGCTGAACGCGTCACGCGACCGCCGACCGTCTCAGGCGGATTCGCGCTGTGGCTCGCGAGGTTCGTGGATACCGACCTCGAGATACGCGCCGAGCGTCGTCAGGTCGTCCTCCGAGACGCCGAACGCGCTCACATCGTTGGTGACGACGGTGTTGTTCATCTCGAGCGAGCGCGCCTGATCCGGGCCGAACGGAACGAGTGGGACCGCGCCGGCCGCGGTCAACCCGAGTTTCGTCAGCGAGAGGGGGACCGAGAGGATCTTGACGGACTTCCCCTCGGCCGCGTAGGCCAGTCGCGTCGCGTCCGCGAGCGTGACGATCTGCGGGCCGGCGATCTCGTAGATTTCGCCGACGTGGCTGTGATCCTCGACGGCGTCCGCGAGCATGGGGACCAGATCGCCGACCCAGATCGGCTGGAATCGCGTCTCGCCGCCGTTCGGGAGTCCCGTCACGTACGGCGTCGTGACCTGCTTGGTGAACTCGAGGAACTCCGCGCCGTCGCCGAAGACGACGGAGGGGCGGAAGATCGTCCACGCGAGGTGTGAGTCTCGGACGACGTCCTCGGCTTTTCCCTTGGCTTGGAGGAAGTCCGTCGGCGCATCCGGATCCGCGCCGAGGCCGCTCATCTGGACGAAACGATCGACGCCGCCCGCTTCGGCAGCTCGGACCAGATTGGCCGTGCCGCCGAGGTGGACGGTCTCGTGGTCGAGGTCGCCCGGCGGCTGGTACAGCGGCGAGAGCGAGACGAGATTGACGACGGCGTCGTGGCCCGCGACGGTGTCGACGATGGAGTCGTAGGCGCTGACGTCGCCCATCGCGCGGTCGACTTCCGCAGGGAGATCGCCGTCGCTGGGATCGCGAGACAGCGCCGTCACGTCGTGGCCGCGGTCGTCGAGTTCCGTACAGAGAGTCGTCCCGATGAACCCAGTACCGCCGGCAACGAGCACCTTCATACACCGAATATCCCCACGCAGCGATAAATAGCTGGTCGCCTCCGTAGTTTGGCCTTCGGGTCTCGATAGCGGTTACTAAGTAGTTCTCGCCACGAGGTGCGAGCATGCTGGTCACGCTCGAGGGATTGGACGGCAGCGGCAAAACGACGGTCTGGGAGGCCCTCCGGGAGTCCTACCCCGAGGCGACGTTCACCCGCGAACCGACGAACGACTCCTGGTACGGCGACGCCGTCTACCGATCGATCGGGGACGACGACGCCGACTCGCTCGCGGAACTGTTTCTCTACACCGCCGACCACGCCGACCACCTCTCGCGCGTGATCGAACCGGCGCTCGAGCGCGGCGACCTCGTCGTCTCCGATCGCTACTCGGACTCCCGCTACGCGTACCAGGGGGCGACCCTCGAGTCGTACGACCGCCTCGAGGCCGACCCCCTCGAGTACGTCGTCGACGTCCACGAGCCGTTCACCATCGACCCCGACCTGACGATCTACCTCGATCTCGACCCAGAGACGGCCGCGGAGCGCGCGGGCGCGACGAACAAGTTCGAACATGCGGACTACCTCGAGTCAGTGCGCGCGAACTACAAACGGTTACTCGAGCGTGATCCGGACCGGTTCGTTCGGGTGGATGCAACGCAGGAGCCGGAACGAGTGCTCGAGGCGGTCGAGGACGTGCTGGCCGATGTCGTTGCTGGCGAATAACGGAACTGTTCAGCATAGAGAACGGGTTTGCTATCGGCCGATTAGTACAGGAAACTCACTGACCGCAAGTGTAGAGATATTGTGAGAGCAGAAACACAAACGCGGTAGAAAAGAAGATTCCCAGTATTTCAATTGCTAACTCACCGATAGTCCAGTACTGATACGAGAGAACAACAAATCCAGCGACTAGAGCCGCTGTGAACCCGTTTCTGTAGCTTTTCGCTTTATTAGCATCTAAATCAGAATCTAGAACGGTTTCAGCAATCCCCATCGGAGTATCTATGAATTCCAACCACTTTGTTAAAAAGTTTCTGACGCTCAGGTCGCAGTTGTAGTGAAGTCCCCTTCGATCTCTGAATGGATTCTATGGCCGGAAGCGCGACGCGAGCACCGCGAGAGGCGCGCGACCCAATGGAAGATGCACAGCATCTTCCAAGCATCGCGGAAGGAAACCTTCCGCTCAACGGGGAAGGGCAGGCTATTGCCCAGAAAATCACCACGAGCGACCGTAGGGAGCGAGCGGGCCGACGACTGACCTGAAACGGAGTGAAGGGGAAGGAGGAGTGTCTTCGTGAGCGGAGCGAACGAAGGCTCGGAAGTCGCAGCCCGCGAACGAAGTGAGCAGGAACGTCTTCCGTTGCTTTTAATCGAATTTTTGCCGAGGGCGCGGCTCCGCCGCGCCCGCAGAGCAAAACTTCGTTCTTAGTCCATCGCGATGTACGTCTGTGTGTCCTCGATGCCGTCGATACCCTGTATCTGGGTTGCGGCGATCTCCTTGACCGCCGCGGGCGTCTCGACGCTGGCTTTCGCGATGATGTCGACGTCGCCGGCGACGATGTGAGCCGACTGGACGCCGTCGATCGATTCGATGCTGTCTCGGAGCCGATCCGCCTCGCCGGTGTTCGCCTTGACCATGATGAATGCTGTAACCATCAGTTGACACCTCCAGTACCCGACGTCGCGTCCGAACCCGTGTTCGCGGCCGCCTGCGCTTCCGACTCGCCGACGAGCAGTTGGCGAACCTCGCTCAACACGCCGTAATCCGCGAGCACGACGAGCCGGTCACCGTCCTCGAGCGAAAGATCCTCGTCCGGTAGCCCGAGGTCCTGGTCGCGCTTGCCGAAGGCGAGCACGGTCGCGTTGGCGGGCAGTTGCAGTTCGCTGATCGTGTAGCCGTTGACTGGGGCCCCGTTCGTGATCGTGAGTTCGACGACCTGCAGGTGCGGCGCGATGTCCGCGATGGCGCGGATGGTGCCGCCCAGCAGGGCGTTTTTCGCGCCGATGGCGCCGAGCCGTTCGGGGTAGATCACCTCGTCGACCTCGTCGGCGTACTTGCGGTAGATCCCCTCGCGGTAGGCCTCGTCGATGCGCATGATCGTCCGACAGCCGTAGTGGTTGGCGATCATACACGCCGTAAAGTTGACGTTCAGGTCGCCGGTCAGCGCACCCAGCGCGTCGGCGTCGGCGATGCCGGCCTCCTCGAGGACGTCCTCCCGAGAGCCGTCACCCTCGACGACGGTGAACTCCTGGTTGCGGGCCCGACGAATCATCGCCTCGTCTCGTTCGATTACCGACACCTCGTGGCCCTCTTCTCGAAGAACGCGCGCCGTGCGCAGGCCAACTCGTCCTGCCCCGATGATCACGAACCGCATGCACTGGGGTACGCTTCCCCCCGGCAATAAGCTTGCGCCGATATACCATGCCAACCAGTCGAACAGTGTCGAAAATCGGGCAAAGGTTTTAGTCATGCGAAGATGTACCACACCGTCGAGAATGGTTCACGCGTTTATTATGATCAAGACGGCCGCCGGGAAGTCCGAGGGGCTTCTCGAGTCGATCCGGGACGTCGAGTCGGTCTCCGACGCCCACATCGTCGCGGGCACGTACGACATTATCGCGGAGATCGACGCACCCGAGGTGTACAACGTCCTTCAGGCCGTCTCCTCGGGCGTACAGGGGCTCGAGGGCGTGACGGATACGAAGACGTACATCGCGATGGACTAGAGACCAGCTTTTACGCTGCGGTCTGCCGCGCTGACGGCAGCAGAGCTGCCGCACAGCGCGGTGTCCCTCGGTAAAACCTGGATCAAAAGCACTCCTCCTTCCGTTCTCTCACTCCGTTCCGTCGTTCGCACACATCAGTCGTCGGCCCGCTCGCTCCCTACGGTCGCTCGCGGTCGATGAACGGGCGAGTGCCTGCCCTCCCCCGGGTCCTACGACGCTCGCGGTGCTCGCGTCGCACTCCCGGCCATCTGAACGACTTGCAATCCGATCCCAGCAGAGGGCAAGCGGACGACGACCGATGAATCGTTCCACGAATGTTGCATCGGCGAGCGAGCGGTTTGAAAAACCCGAGCGTTGCCGTTCACCGAGCGAAACGCGTGAGCGCGTTTCGCTCGGGCCGACGACTGACTCGGAGCGAGTGAAACGAGCGCAGAGGAAGGAAGAGTGCTTTTAATCGAATTTTTGCCGAGGGCGCGGCGGAGCCGCGCCCGCAGAGCAAAACTTCGTACTACATCGGCATGCCGCCACTCTCTCCTTCGCTGGCCTGCTGGCCGCGGCTCTGGGCGTTCTCGAGCAGCGTCGCCGCCGCCCCCTGATACTCGTAGCCGGGGATGATCCCCTGCGCGTAGGTGCCCTCGACGTACTCGATGAGGGCCTTGGCGTCGTCGACGCCCTCGCCGGCGTCCCAGGCGACGTACTCGAGGGACACGGTGACGTCGGTCGCGTCGCGCTCGACGACCGGTTCGTCGTGCGTGCTCGTGTGGGCGACGGTGAAGACGTCCTCGAGGCGGCGCTCGAGCGTCTCGAGCCAGCCGTCTTCGACGACGGGAGCGACGGCTTCGCCCGCGACGGCGGCGTCGAGCGTCGGAAGCGTGACGGTGACGCGAAACTCTCCATCTCGCTTTCCCTCTGCATCGGTGGCAGTGACGGTCGCCTCGAAGACCGTCGTCGTGAGTTCGTAGCTGCCGTCGTCGGTAGTCGGTTCGAACGCGTCGTGCGACTCGAGTTCGCGGGCGACGGGCTCCGGAAGGGGGGTCATTACCGAACACACGGGCGTCACGAAAAAGGGTGTTACGTTCCGACCCCAGATCGGACAACCGTTTCATCCTATTACACAGTTAAAACCGAAAAAACGCCCGACTGCAGCGGGATCGTTTCACCGTCGTAGCCGACTGTTTCTGCGCAAAATGGGCTACATAACTACAACGGATATTGCCGTTTTTTGTCGGCATGAGTCTCGATAGACATGCTGCCGAACGACGCCGGTTCGCCCGCCTCCTCGGTATCGATGGCGAACTCGGGAGTGGGCTGCCGATCGGCACCCACTCGAGTGGAACCGCCGAGGGGGAACGCAACTGCGACCATCGCCGCGAGGCAGAACAGACCGGACGGAGCGACCGGCCCGAGCGCTAGTCGAGCGCCCGCTCGCCGAGAAACGAGTTGAGCGCCGTTGCAACTTCTTCGAAATCCTTGACCGTCAGTCCGTCAGTCGTGACCAACACGCCCTCCCTGTCGTTGGTCACTCGGATCAGGAAGCCGTTGTCGAAGACCCGAATCGTGTAGTTGTAGTCGCCGAGCTCCGACCCTTCGTAGGCGGTCTGGGCCGTTTTGAAGCCGCGCCACTCGTGGCCGATAAAGGTCGACAGGTCAGCGTCGCGTTCCAGATCCTCACGAAGGTAGAGCTGCTGGTAATCGTCGCGGGTGAAATACGTCGCCGAGCGGAGGCTGTCGCCGATAGCCGTCCGACAGGTCGTGACGATCTGGTCTGACGCGTCGTCGGTAAGTAATCCAGTAGGCATAACTGATGGATCGAACCCCCGAGACCTTAACCGCAGGGGCAATTGTCGATCAGTTGAGACGGAATCGCCCGCGGCGGTGTCGGTCTCAGACGGCGTCGATCGCCCGCTCGAGGTCCGCGATCACGTCCTCGACGTCCTCGATCCCGACCGAGAGCCGCACGAGGTCGTCGGTGGTGCCGCTCGCCAGTTTCTCCTCCTCGGTGAGCTGCTGGTGGGTCGTGCTCGCGGGGTGGATGATCAGCGTCTTCGCGTCGCCGACGTTCGCCAGCAGGCTCGCGAGGTCGACCTCGTTACAGACCGTCTCCGCGGCGTCGTAACCGCCCTCCAGTCCGAACGTGATCATGCCGCCGTATCCCCCTTCGAGATACTCGCTCGCGTTTTCGTGGGTCTCGTGGCTCTCGAGGCCGGGATAGTTCACCCAGTCGACCGCGTCGTGGTCCTCGAGGAACTCGGCGACGGCCATCGCGTTCTCGCAGTGTTTTTCCATCCGCAGGGGGAGCGACTCGAGTTTCTGCAGTGTCGTCCAGGCGTCGAAGGGTGACTGCTGGTTGCCCAGGTCGCGCAGGCCGCGGGTTCTGGCGACGATGGAGAACGCCTGCTCGCCGAAGGTTTCGGAGAAGTTGACGCCGTGGTAGGCCGGATTCGGCTCCGTGATTTCGGGGTAGTCGCCTTCCTCCCACGGGAACGAGCCGCCGTCGACCAGTATCCCGCCGACCGTCGACCCCGCGCCGTGGAGCCACTTCGTCGTCGAGTTCCAGACGAGGTCCGCGCCGTGCTCGAGCGGCCGGCAGAGGTACGGCGTCGCGAACGTGTTGTCGACGAACAGCGGTACGTTGTGCTCGTGTGCGATATCCGCGATGCGTTCGATGTCGGGCGTGACGAGCGCCGGGTTGCCGATCGTCTCGAGGTGGACGAACGCGGTGTCGTCGTCGATCGCTTCGTCGTACGCGTCGTAATCGAGGGTGTCGACGAATTTCGTCTCGATGCCGCGTTTCGCGACGGTGTGGGTGAGGTAGGTGTAGGTTCCGCCGTAGAGCGAGGAGGCGCTCACGATGTTGTCCCCGACGTCCGCGAGGATGAACGTCGCCAGATCGAACGCGGCCATTCCCGAGGCCGTCGCGAGCGCGCCGACGCCGCCCTCGAGCGTCGCGATGCGCTCCTCTAACATCGCGTTCGTCGGGTTCATAATCCGCGAGTAGATGTTCCCGAACTCCTCTAAGCCGAACAGCGCCGCGGCGTGATCGGTGTCGTCGAACTCGTAGGAGGTGGTCTGGTAGATCGGCGGGGCGCGCGCCCCCGTCGTCGGATCGGGTTCCTGGCCGGCGTGGATGCTGTCCGTGGCGAATCGGTGGTCGATGTCGTCGGAATCCTCACTCATGTGAGTACAGCCCACACAGCGAGTAGCAAAAGCCTTGGCGAAAATTGCCACGAGGGAGGAGTAGCGAGCCGGGGTTTCCGACGTGCTCGGCAAGTGAGCGGACGGGGGGTCCAGAACTGCTACTCGAGCAGCGGCTCGCCGGTCATCTCGGGTGGCTGCCGGACGCCGATCAACTCGAGCATGGTCGGTGCGATATCGGCGAGCGTGCCGCCCTCGCGGACCGCCCGACCGCCGTCGGTTCCATCGCTGGCAACGTAGACGAACGGCACGAGGTTGTACGTGTGTGCCGTGTGGGGATCCTCCTCGGTCCCCATATCGTCCGCGTTGCCGTGATCCGCAGTGATGAGGACGTGCGAGCCGGCGGCCTGAAGTGCATCCGTGAGCCTGCCGAGTTCGGTATCGACTGCCTCGACGGCCTCGATGGCCGCCTCGTAGTCGCCCGTGTGGCCGACCATGTCGGGATTGGCGTAGTTGAGCACGAGCACGTCCGGGTCGTCTCCGTCGCGGATCGTTCCTCCCCGCTCGCTTTCTCGAGGCCCTCGCTCCGCTCGCGCCTCGCCTTCGATGGCCTCAATCGCGGTGTCAGTGACCTCGGGCGCGCTCATCTCGGGCTGCAGGTCGTAGGTCGGTACGTCCGGACTCTCCACGATCTTGCGGATCTCGCCGTCGAACTCGACCTCGCGGCCGCCGTTCAAGAAGTAGGTGACGTGGGCGTACTTCTCGGATTCGGCGATCCGAAGTTGGGTCTTGCCCGCGTCGGCGAGCACCTCGCCGAGCACCTGTTCGGGCTGGTTCGGCGGGTAGGCGATCGGGAGGTCGAACGTCTTGTCGTACTGGGTCAGCATGACGAGCTCCGTCTCCGGCGGGTCGGTCTCGAACTCGTCCGCCCAGTCCTCGGGACGGATGTCTGCGAGCAGTCGCGTGAGTTGACGGGCGCGGTCCGAGCGGAAGTTGAACCAGACGACCGAGTCACCGTCCTCGAGCGCCGGCTGATCCGCTATCACGGTCGGCTCGACGAACTCGTCCATCTCGTCGCGGTCGTAGGACGCCTCGACGGCTTCGACGGCCGAATCGGCGGTCCACTCGGCCTCGCGCTCGACGATGGCGTCGTAGGCGCGTTTCGTCCGGTCCCAGTTCTGGTCGCGGTCCATCGCGTAGTATCGGCCCGAAACGGTGGCCACGTCTCCCGTACCGTGTTCGTCGACGATGCCCTCGAGTTCGGCCAGGTACTCCCGCCCGCCCGTCGGCGACGTGTCCCGGCCGTCGGTGAAGGCGTGGGTGACGGCCTCGACGTCGCGGTCGGCCGCCAGCTCGATCAGCGCGTGGAGATGTTCCTGATCGGCGTGGACCCCCCCGTCGCTGACGAGGCCGAGGAAATGGACACGGCCCCCACTCTCTCGCGCGTGGTCGAAAGCCGTGTTGATCGCGTCGTTGTCCCGGAAGGAGCCGTCGGCGATCGAGTCCGAGATGCGCGTGTACTCCTGGTGGACCACGCGTCCAGCCCCGATATTGAGGTGGCCGACCTCGCTGTTGCCCATCTGACCGTCGGGGAGGCCGACGCGTCGACCCGCGACCTCGAGCGAGCCGTCGGCACCCGCCTCTGCGAGTCGATCAAAGTTCGGCGTTTCGGCTGCCTCGACGGCGTCTCTGCTCGTTCCGTCGCCGAGTCCCCACCCATCGAGGATGATCAGCGCTGCGTTCATGTGCGACGGGTCATCTGCGTTCCGTAATTAGCTGTCGTTGTCGCACGAACGGGCGCGGCGTGACGACCGAACCCACTCCCGGCTCGAATCGGGGGCAACCGGAACGCTGAATTGTCGCTCCCCCCAACCCTCTCGTATCCGATGGGCACAGATATCCCGGAGGACGACCCGATTATCCTCTTCGACGGCGTCTGCAACCTCTGTCACGGCTTCGTGCAGTTCGTCGTTCCCCGAGACACGGAGGGCCAGTTCCACTTCGCGTCCCTGCAGTCCGACGTCGGACAGCAGTTGCTCGCCGATCACGGACTCGAGGGACACGACCTCGACTCCGTCGTCCTGATCGAGGGCGGCGAGACCTACGTGAAATCCGGCGCGGTGATCCGAATCGCCAGCCTGCTGGGCGGCGTCTACCGCCTCCTCGGGCCCACGCGATACCTCCCGCGGCGACTGCGCGACTGGGCGTACGACCTCGTCGCCGAACACCGCTATCGGCTCTTCGGCCAGAAAGAGCAGTGCATGATGCCGACGGGGAACGTCCAGGAGCGGTTTCTCGAGTAAGCTTCCGGCGAGCGTCGGCCGTCAGTCCGTCGATCCCGACCCCGCAGTCACGGTGACATCCTCACGCCAGGTGCCCGTCGCCGTCACGCGGTCACCGTCGACATCGAGCGAGCGCTCGTCAGCAGAGATGCCGATAATTTCCTCGAGCACCGCCTCGTCCGGATCGTCGACGATCGCCGCGAACTCGCCGGTAGCCGTCTCCGCGTCTGCTGCAGTGAGCGACGATACGATCGCCTCGGCGTCCTCGAGGCCGTCGAACGTGAACTCAGGGTCGGACGGATCGCCGTACTGGCCGACGGCGACATCGCCGCCCCCGGCGCTCTCGAGGAGCCACTCGAACGTCTCGGACTCCTCTGTCGCCCGTTCCACGTCGCCCGCCGCGGCGCCGACGGTCGTCTCGAGCGTCGTCGTCGGCTCGGTCTCACTGCCGAGTTCCGCGGCAACCACGAGTGCATCTTCGTCGACGGCAATGGCCGCGTCATCGGTCCCGTCGGCCGGAGTGTAGACGTCCGCGCCTGCAATTTCGCCGGTCGACTCGAACTGTCTGATGAACTCCGCTTCGGGCTCGGCAGTGAGTTGCTCGTCGATCTCTTCCGGTATCAGGTCTCCCGTAACGACGAACGCGGCGGGCGTCTGTAACAGCCCCTCCACGGTCGACTCGAACGCGGCCTCCTCGAGGAGTCGGCCGAGCCGGAACTGGCCGAGCGAAAGCCCGACGAATAGGTACGTCGAGAGCGCTCCCTCCGAGACGGGCCCGATCATCGGGTCTGCCTCGTACTCCGGTGGAATCTCCTCGCCGGGGTCTATCTCCTCGGAATCAGCCCGAATGACCTCGCCGAGACTCCCCCAGTCGAGGTACGCGAACTCGAGCGCCCCGTCCTCGAGCGTGAGCCACTGGCCGTACGCCGGGAGGTCGTCGTCGGGGTCTTCCTGGGCGACAACTGCGGGTCCGGTAACAGTCACTGCCGTGGTGGCCCCTGCGAGTTTCAGCACGTCTCTTCGACTCAGCGTCATGAAACGGTTCCACACCGTTGGTCCCAATATAGCCCGTCCCCTCGTTCATCGCACGAAGAGTGTCGACGCGTGAGTGTCAGGCGCCACAGCACGTGGACGAAAAAAGAGGTGGTGGCCTCAGATGTCCCGGCGCGTGAAGACAACAGTGGCGACGACGATCAAAACGAGAAAGACTGCCAGGAGGAGTCCGGCGTCGAGGAACGCGTACTCCTCGTGGACGAGAATGTCCGTCTCTTCGTAGTATCGGCTCGGGGTGAGCGTACCGATCCACTCGTAGTCCAGGTCTATGCGGGAGACGCTATCGACTAGCCAGAGGGCGAAGACCAGGGTCAGAGCCGTCGATCTGGCGCGTCTCACGCGGTCGACGACGACGGACAGGACGACTCCGATCCCGGCACAGACCAGCAGATAGGGAATCGAGAGCAGATGAACCATCGCGAGCGCGACGGGATTGAACGATTCGCCGATGACGAGTGCGCCGACGTAGACGATGATCGGGACCCCGACGTTCAACGCGACCAGGGGAACCCACAGGGCGGCGACTTTCTGGAGCACGACCGATTCGCGAGAAACCGGGTTCGAAAGCGTGAGGTCCATCCTTCGTTCCTGAACGTCACTTGCGATCAGCCCGGCCCCGACGTACGCAAAGTAAATGGCGAGAAGGAGGCTCCAGAAGAACGAGTACAGTTCGGCAGCGATGAATCCCTCGATCGTGTGGAGGTCTTCGATTCCGAACATGTCGAACATGTACTCCGGAAACGCGTCATCGAAAACGTCCATCTCCTCTTGGATACCGGGAAACATCGAGAAGTAAAGCGCTGCGAGTACGGCGAAGACGACGATCAGGACGACCGACCCACGGACGCGTTTTCTGGACTCGAGTCGGAGGATAGCCGTCATGCTAGATATCCCTCCGGACGAAGACGAGGACGGAAACGGCGACCAGAACGAGAAACGTCACGAGGAGGATCGTCGCGTCTATCGGGGCGTACTCCTCGTGGACGAGGATCGCCGACGGATCGTAGTATCGACTTGGAGTGATCTCGCCGACCCACTCGAAGTCGGAGTTCATCTGAGAGAGGCCGTCGATCAGCCAGAGCGCGAACACCAGAATCAACGCCGTGGTCTGAGCGGTTTCGACGCGGTCGACGACGACCGACAGGAGGAGACCGATCCCGGCACAGACCAGCAGGTAGGGAACCCCGAGCAGGTGGACCATCGCAAGAGAGGCGAGATCGATCGGCTCACCGAGGACGGTCGCCCCGGCGAATAAGACGGCCATCATCCCGACGTTCAACGCCACCACGGGGACCCACAGGGCGGCGACCTTCTGAAGGACGACCGACTCGCGCGAGACCGGATTGGAGAGCGTGAGATCCATCCGTCGCGTGCGGATATCTCGCGAGATCATGCCCGCGCTGACATATGCGAAGTAGATCCCGGCCAGCAGGATCCAGACGAACGGGAAAATGTAGCCGCCGATGAACCCCTCGATCGTGTGGAGTTCTTCGATCCCCAGAAGGGCGAGCAAGTAGTCCGGATACACCGCCTCGAACAGCTCCGCCTCCTCCTGAATACTCGGGAAGACGACGAAGAAAAACGCTGAGAGCACGACGAGCAACCCGGTCAGGATCACCGTTCCCCGGACCAGCTTCCGCGACTCGACGCGCAGGATGGCCGTCATCCTGTCTCTCCGAGGGTACTGCCCCCGTAGTAGTGTTTGAAGATGTCGTCGAGCTGTGGATCGCCGATATCGACATCCTCGACGTCGAACCGAGCGAGGTGCGCCAACAGCGCGTTGGCCTCGCCGGTGTAGGTGAATCGAACCGTTCGGTCGACGGTTTCGACGTCGATCATCGCTGGCGTCGTGAACCGCTCCTCGTCGACCGGCTCGGCCAGGTGCACTCGAACGTCCTTTCCGCCGCGCTCGAGCAAGTCGTCGATGTTCTCGAGAGCGACCAGTTCCCCCTCGCGGATGATCCCCACCCGGTCGCAGACGCGCTGGACCTCGCTGAGGACGTGCGAGGAGAAGAAGATCGTCTTCCCGGCGTCGCGTTCGTTCTCGAGGAAGGCGTGGAGTCGATCCTGTTTGAGCGGGTCCAGACCGGATGTCGGCTCGTCGAGGATCGCGAGCGTCGGATCGTGCATGAACGCCTGGACGATCCCGAGCATCCGCTTGTTCCCGTGCGAGTACGTCTCGACCGGCTTCTCGAGCGGCGGACGGAACAGCTCCAGCAGCTCCGCTCGCCGTTCGTCGCCGCGCATCCGGGCGAAGTAGTCGAGCACTTGCTGCCCTGTCAGGCGCTCCTCGAATCCGAGGGAATCCGGCAGATAGCCGATGTCGGCTTTCACTTCGGTGAGCGCTCGTCGATCGTGGATGTCGGCACCGAGCACGTCTGCGGTGCCGGAGGTCGGGTTGATGAGTCCGAGCAGCAGCCGAATGGTCGTCGTCTTCCCCGCTCCGTTCGGACCGAGGTAACCGAATATCTCGCCGGCGTGGACGTCGAAACTGACCGCATCGTTGGCGGTGACCTCGCCGTAGTGTTTCGCGAGTTCGTCGAGTCTGATCGTCGCCGCGTCACGGTCCGAATTGGTCTCGACAACGTCGGTCTGAGCGCACATAGCTGATCACTAATTCAAAGGTACCGGGGACCGCTCCGTTCGTCTCGCTCGAGCGAACGTCAACCAGCTATAAAATAGTCTTCACGCCGACGGTGACTGTCACCACGGAACGAAGACAGCCGCTCCGACTCGAGACGCGGTCGCGAAAATCACGCCGGACGGTCAGTGTTCGAACGTCGCACCGCAGTCGCCACAGATCGTGCTGTGGCCGGGTGCGGTCCGCTGGGCGAAGACGGCCCCGCAGTCGTCACAGATCATAAAGAGCCGGTGTTCCGGCCGGACGCCGGCCTCGAACGTCATCCGAACCCAGGCGTCGGGGTTGGTCTCGTCGTAGAGCGTGACGCCGTCGCCGTTCTGTCGCCAATTGATCGGTTGTCCGTCAGTTTCGCTCGCGTGCCTTCCTCGCTTGGACATCGGGATAGACGGCTCCACACCGCCGGTATATATAATTTTTCTGATGGTAATTTACACGTCCTCGAGTTAACGACGAACGAAACTCGGGCCACCCCCGACCGCTGACTTTTTGCGGGTGGACTGTGCGCGACAGGATATGACGCTCGATCCGGTCCACTACGACGGCATCGCGCGCCTCGCGAGGCGGATCGACCACGGCGCCGACGAGCGCGACCGTCGCGCGTTCGCCGAGACGGTCTGGGCGGAGTTTCTGGATCCGCTGCTCGACGACGGCCGGACCGTCGTCGACCCGGTCGGCGAACAGCGCCGCCGGTACGTCGACTGCGAGGACGTCGCCCTCCACGACCGGCCGTTCCCGACCGAACACGGCCTCGACGCGGGGACGATCAACCCGACCACGTTCAAGAACGGCCTCGTCATCGACATCGCACAAGCCGCGATGAGCGCGACGCCGAGCGATCTCGACCTCCATCGCTCGCGAACCACCGTGATGACGGTCCACTCGAACGACGAGACGATGACCGTCGACGAGACCTGGGGGAAGTTCGACGAGGGCTACAGCCGGAGCCGCGCCGTGAAGATCCCGCCGCTCCCGCGATTCGCGGAGGGCGTCGTCCACGCCCTCGCGCTCTACCTCGCGGAGAGCAAACACGCCTGCGACCACGTCGAGGACGTCGAAGACCTGCTCGTCCTCGACGGCCCGCTCTACCCCCGTGGGCTGCTCCGCTGGGCCGACCAGCACCCCGACCTCGCGGACTTCCTACTCGAGGATCCGCGACCCACGACGGTGCTCGAGAACTACGTCCGACTGGTCGAACGCTTCGTCGACAAAGAGGTTCCCCTCGTCGGCTTCGTCAAGAATCCGGCGACGCGAGTCATCACGCGGACGCTGAAGTCCCGCCGAGACGTCGACATCAGCGCCCCGTGGAACGACGATTCGGCGCTGTTCACCCGGCTCCTCGAGCGCGGGGAGTACGTCGACGACGTCGAGGGCGAGCGCTGGGAGCGAGACACGTCGGCGCTGACCTACACCAACTGGTTCCGATCGCGAGGCGGTGTCGACCGGCCGCTCTCGGTCGACGGCGACGCCCTCGGGGTCGAACGCGAACTGCCGCACGAAATTTACGAAGTAACGTTCTTCGTCGTCTACGACCCGCGCGACGACCTCGTCTACCGGATCGAGGCCCCCTACGCGTTCACGCGGGATCCCGAACTGCGCGAACGGCTGACGCACCAGTTGTTACAGAACGTCGCAGTCGCCCACGGGCCGCCGACGATCGTCCAGAAGGCCGACGAACTCGCCCGCATCAGTCGTTCGGAGAAACGGTCGCTCCGCGAGACGCTCGAGGCGCAGTTCGATACGTCCCAGGCCCGTACCTACGACGACCACCGGTGGGACGAGGACTACTAGCCCGGGACGTGTGACTACGTCGCCCATTCGAGTCCGCATGTGGAAAAAGTATCCGGAGAGCTAGTCGGATGTAAATCTATTAGTGGCTGCTATCGGTGAGTGTCACCATGACGCGAACCTCTACTGAGGTCGATAGTCACGAAGACGAACCAGCCGTCGACTCGAGCCGACGCCGATTTCTCGGGACGACCGCCGGCGTGTCGGCCGCGGCGCTCCTGCCGACCACGGCGAGCGCGGCGGCACAGTCGGGCGACGAGACGGTGACGCTCGTCCACGACACGCACTTTCACGGCCGATTCGAGGACGCCCAGGAGTCGGAACTAAATATCGCGCGGTACTACACGGTCGTCCAAGAGGCGCTCGAGGAAGCGGAGCAGTCGATGTTCGTCGGGAACGGCGACGAGATCGCCCCCTCGGTGCTCGGACTCGAGTTCGAGGGCGAACACATGATCGAGGCGCTGAACTACATGGATATCGACGTCGTCGGCGTCGGCAACCACGAGTACGACTTCGGCGCCGACGTCGCGACCGCTCGATTCGAGGAGAGCGAGTTCCCCTGGGTCGTCGCGAACCTGCTCGACGACGAGGGCGAGCCCGTCCCGGGAACGGAGCGCTGGCGAACGTTCGAGCAGGGGGACCTGACCGTCGGCGTCTTCGGCCTCGTCTCCGAGGGCTTTCACTCGCTGACCGACTATCCCGAGGAGTGGGAGGTGCTCGGCTACGTCGAGGGCTCACAGGAGGCGGTCGACGCGCTTCGGGACGAAGGCACGGACGTCGTCGTCTGTGCCTCGCACGTCTCGACGGGGGTCCACTACACCCTCGCGGAGGAGGTCGACGGTCTCGACGCCATCGTCGGCTCGCACTCCGGCGTCGTCTTCGACGAACCGGAGACCGTCGACGGGACGATCATCAGCGAGTTCGGCGACGAGTTCGACCACGTCGGCTCGATCACGCTCGACGCGAACGGCGACCTCGTCGACTGGCAGCGGACCGATCTCCTGCTCCCCGAGTGGGACCCCTCGCCGGCGGCCGAGGAGTACGACGAGATCAGCGTCCGCTACACCGACGAGATCGAGGAGGACGAGCACCTCGCCGAGCTGACCGACGAGTGGACCGGCGAACTCGAGGACGAACTCGGCCAGCCGGTCGTCGAGAGCGAGGTCGAACTGAACGCCACGTTCGACAACTACGCCGTCGAGACCAACTGGGGGAACTTCATGACCGACGTGATGCGCACCGTCGGCGACACGGCCGATATCGAGGTCGACATCGCCGCACAGAACGGCGGCGGCATCCGCGGCGACTCGACGCACGGACCGGGCGAAATCACGGGCATGGCCATCATGGACATCCTCCCGTTCCCGAACGAGATCGAAGTGGTCGAGGTGACCGGCGAGGACGTCGTCGCCTATCTCGAAGAGGAGCTTCGCACCCACCCGGACGACGCCTTCGGCGCCCAGCCGGCGATTCAGGTCTCGGGCGTCTCCTACGAGTGGAAGGGCCACGAGGACGACAACTGGGTCGACAACGTGTTCGTCGGCGGCGAGCCCGTCGACGAGGACGAGACGTACTACTTCGCGCACAACGACTACTCGATCGGAAACTCGCCCACACTCTCGGAGGCCGAGCGGATCCTCGCGTCCGGCCAGTTCCAGGGGCCGCTGCTCCTCGAGTACCTCGAGGACGTGGACACCATCGCGCCCGAGCGCGAAAACCGGATGCTCCGCGTCGACGAGACGGTCGACGAGGCGACGGTGTCCGGCGACGGCGACGAACGGACGCTCACTATCGACGTGCCGGACGGCGCCGCGGAGATCCAGCCCGACTCGTTCCGCGCGGTGATCCGCACCGGCGACGACCTCGAGGCCGAGTCGGCGGCCGTCGACGGCGACAGCGTCGCGGTCGCGTTCGACGCGGACGACCTGCTCGCGCTCATCGAGGACGTCGACGACCCCGCACTTCGACTGTTCGGGGAGTACGAACCGGATCAAGACCACTGGCCCTACGAGTTCGACGTGCCGACCTCCGACGGCTACGACTACTTCAAATTGCGCGCGGACGTCGACGCCGCGGCCGTCGAGGACCCGAGCGACGACGATTCCGGCGTCGACGGCGATCCGGACAACCACGCCGACGATGACGACTCCGACGACGGCGACGGCATGCCCGGCTTCGGGCCGCTCGGCGCGGTCGCCGGCGGCGGTGCCGGCGCGTACCTCTACGCGCGCAGTCGTTCCAGCGGTGACAACGATGAACGGACGGAGAGCACCGAACGCCCATCCGACGGTGACGGCCGCTAACTGACCGATCGTGGCACCGAACGACAGATGATGATCCCGAACCCTCTCCGACGACCGTGATTCCGAACCCCACCCGCCGATCGACCGTCACCTCCCGATCGGTCGCCGTCGGCGCCGGAATCGTACTCGTCGCGACAGCCCTCGCGTTCCTCGTCGTCGCGACGCTGGGGCTCGCCGCCGGAACGGCCGTCGCCGGCGATCAGTCGGCGGTGCTCCGGCCGTCGCCGTACGCGATCGACGCGGATCCCGGCGAGGAGTTCACCGTCGAGATCACCATGCAGAGCCAGGGCGGTCACGGCGGCGAGGGCGTCGAGTCGGTCGCGCTCGTCGCGCAGTACCACCCCGACTACCTCGAGATCACCGATATCGAACGGGGGCCGTGGCTCGAGCAGGGGACGGAGACCGACGTCGAAGCCGAACGAGTGCTCGCCCACGACGAGGGCACCGCCGTCCTCGAGCAGTGGCGAAACCCCGTCGAAGGCGGCGCGACGGGCAACGCCGAACTCGCGACGATCACCGTCGAGGTGGCCGACGACGCGCCGCCGTCCGAGGCGACGATCAGCGTCGGCGAGAGCCGCGTCGAGGTCCTTCGACAGATGCCGCTCCCGATCTTCGACCAGGACGCGACCGTCACGATCGACGGCGGTGGCGAGGCGGCGCCGGCGTTCGACCACCCGGATCCACACGACCTCGAAACGGACGCCGTCGACGACGGGGAGGGCGAGGATGCATCCGGAGCGAATTCGACGACGGCTGATGAGGGGGACGAAACTGACGGTGGCGATGCGGTCTCCGGTCTCTCGGCACCGGCAACGGCGGTGATCGTCGTCGGGACGGTACTGGCGTTCGTCGGCCGACGGTCGGTCGGAAACGTGTAGTACCGGCGAGAACGGACGGGAAGCTGGAATGAGGGGCTCGGCGTCGAGGACGCGGTTACGTGTCGGCGGCGTCGCCGTCGCGCTTCTCGACCTCGAGTTCGACGTCGACCGGATCGATGCCGATCCGGGCGAACTGCGTTCGAACGTGGTCTCTGGCCCCCTCGAGGGCCTGATCTCGAGTATCGAAGCCGCGGGGCATGGGCGACTCGAACGCGAGGTTCACCTCGCGCCCGTCGACCAGCTGCGTCGACCCGCCGCTGTCCACCTCGTAGAACTCGTCACAGACCCAGACGTACGCGGCGTCTTCGTCGGGCGCGCCGCGAAACGAGGGCGCTCGTTCACCTCGTTCGTACAGCGTGCCAGTCAGTTCGGTGCCGCCGGCACGACCGCGTACCAGGATCATAGCCCGAATACGACTCGCGACTGCAAAAAGACAGTGGCGGGCTGACAATCGCGCAGTCGACCGGTCGACAGTCTCGACCCGTCGGCGATGTGATCCGGCGAACGGGAGCACCGACCCGTGGCTTTCCGGACCCACGCCGTCCGTATCCGGTGCCAAAACAAGTTAGAGACCCGTATTATGCGGTTTATAGTACTGTTTCTATCAGCCGTATCGTTGCCACTACACCGGTATTTCGGGCCGCTGAGCGAGTTATCCGTCTCTTACGAAAGTAATCGCAGATTCTCGAGCCAAATCGTTTTGGAAACGGGCTTATCCCCCCTGCAGCAGTGGGTGTTAGTAATGAGTTCGGAAGCATCCTTCGGCGGCGGAAGCAAGCGGGACCCGTTGGCAGACGTTCCAACGGAGTGTTACGACGTCCTCCGGCACCCACGACGGCTTCGCCTCCTCGAGGTACTCGGTACCTACCGGACACGACTCTCCCTCGAGGAGCTCACGACGGAGCTCGTCGAACGCGAGTCCCTCGGAGTCTCGACGGGACAGGCGCGACACGACGTTCGCGTCAGCCTCGTCCACAACCACCTCCCGCGACTGGCCGAGTACGATATCCTCGAGTGGGACGCCGAAACCGGGGCCGAACTGGTCGACGAGCCGCCGGTCCACCCCGCGGACCTCGCGGGACTGCTCGCGCTCTGTGACGGCGACCGCGGACAGGAGCTGCTCGACGCGGTCGTCCACCCCGTCCGGATGCCGGTCGTCTCGGTCCTCTCGGACCACAAACGACCGCTCTCCGTCGAACAGCTCGCGTCTGAGCTCGTCGCACACGGCGTCGATATCGATCCCGAGCAGGCGAAGATCTCGCTCTACCACTCGCACCTCCCGACGCTCGCCGACATCGGCGTGCTCGAGTTCGATCACGACTCCGGGCTGGTCGTCCGACACGAACAGGAGCTGTCGACAATTCAGTAACCGCACTCGCCGGAACCCACCGTCTCCGCCCAACTGACGGAGTTAGCCGGTCTCAACCGTACCCTGCTTCCGACGCGTTTCGCCGACTCGCCGATCACCGCTTTTTGCCAGCGATCGTCGTTCGAACGAGTGACTGTCCCGAAATTACCACCGCGAGGGAACCCGCAGCTCCGGTTTACCTAAATCGAGGCGCTAAAGCCCCTTCCTCAGCGAGCGCCGAAGGCGCGAGCAGGGAGGGGATACAGCGTCCCCAGAAATCTCCGATTTCTGGTGTGCAAACGAGGCGCAAAGCGTCTCGTTAACGCTGAACAAGTTTCTTAGACTGTTCTACAGCAGGCCCACGTTATCGATATCATTATGAGTATCTACTTCGTAGATACACCCAATGGATCGGTACGAGGTCGAAGGACACGAAGTCCTCGAAGCCAAAGTCAAACCGACCGGCAACGGTGCGCACATATACGTCCCGAAAGCGTGGACCGGCGCAACCGTCAAAGTCGTCCGTGTCACCGATCCGTCCGACGAAGACGAGTAGACAATGCGCTACAACTACAGGTATCGGCTCAACCCGACCGACGAACTCCACGACCGCTTAGCATGGACTGTCGATACCTGCCGACAGGTCTACAACCACTTCCTGCACCGGCTCAACCGGGAGGACGACACGTCAGCCTACTCCGAACAGTCGGTCCTTCCCGACCTGAAGCGCGAGTGGACTGAACTCAAGCAGGTCCACTCGAAAGTGTTGCAGAAGGTCGTACAACGGCTGTACGACAACCTCTCGACACTGAGGGGCCGGAAGGACAACGGCTACCGCGTCGGAGAACTCAAGTGGAAGGCCCCGCAGGAATATCGCTCGATCAAGTACAGCCAAACCGGCTTCGAACTCAAAAACACGAGTGGTCGCGCTGTACTTTCTCTTTCCAAAATCGGTGATATTCCGCTGGTCTACCACCGCAACGTTCCCGACGACGCCACGATCAAAGAGGTCGTCGTCAAGCAGGAACCAACCGGCGAGTGGTTCACTGTCCTCGGGATCGAAATGGATCGAAAGTCGCCAGAGAAACCGGAGCATCCGAAGGACGTTGTCGGCATCGACGTGGGTATCCTGAAATACGCCCACGACACCGACGGGCTCGCCGTCGAACGCCCCGATCTGTCCGACGAACGCGGGCGGCTGGAACGCGAGCAACGGGAACTCTCTCGGAAAGAGCACGGCTCGGCGAACTACCGCAAGCAACAGCGAGTGGTCGCCAAACGTCACGCCGACCTGATGCGAAAGCGTCGGGACTTCTTGCACAAGCTTTCGAACCACTACGCTCGGACGTACGATCTCGTGGCGGTCGAAGATCTCGACGCCAAAGGATTGATCGAACTGCCATCGAACAGCCGAAACCGTGCCGGAGCGGCGTGGGGAACGTTCCTCCAGATGCTCGAGTACAAGTGCGAACGCGAAGGCACGCACTTCGTCGCCGTCGACCCGGCAGGGACGACCAAAGAGTGTGCGGCCTGTGGCGTCGAGTCGGACAAGCCGCTGTGGGTCCGCGAACACTCGTGTCCGTCGTGCGGCTTCACGGCAGACAGAGACTGGAACGCGGCCTACAACATCTTGGTACGCGGTCTGAATCAAGTAGGGACGGGCAGTCCCAAATCAACGCCTGCGGAGACTGCGCTCCCTACGGGAACCGATTCAGTTCCTGCAAAGCGCGTTTGTCGAGGGAACCTCGACAGGCTGTCAGACGTAGTCTGACAACGTCGTGGAAACAGGAAGCCCTATCCTCAAGGAGCGAACGGCGTCAGCCGTGAGCGAGTAGGGTGGGGAGGAAGTCACCGGATCGCTGTTTCAGCCGAAGCGGAGGGAAACGGGTTTGAGGACTCGGCCAGATGGAGTTGCTATGACCGATCTGGGTGACTTCGGTGAGTTCAGCGCCGACGCTGACACCGATTCGTCCGCTTCAGGCGACGTTGAAGCCGATTCGACCGGATCCGACACGGCGACCTCGAGTGCCGACGGATCGACAGGAACGAGCACGGAACCGACCGACGACTTCGAAGCGACGAGCGTCGAGCCCCGCGGCGAGGACGTCGGTATCGGTGCGCTCTGTGTCTCCCAGGGGCTGCGCGTCGCCGAGGACGAAGAGGAGACCTCGCTGCGCGCGTACGTCACCCACGGCAACCGCTCGTCGATTCGCATCGGCAGCTATCTGCTCGCGCCCTACCCCGACGGCGAGACGCTGTTCTGTCGCATTACGGGACTGGAGTACGCCCAGCAGTACCACGCCGACGACGCGACGGAGATCCACGCCCGACGCGCGATGCGAGTCGACGAGGTGGACGAGTCGGATTACAAGTTCGTCGCCGAACTCGAGCCGGTCGCGGTTCTGTACGACGACGACGGCGAACTGAAGCGGCGGATGACCGACCGCGTCCCGAAACCGCAGACGGTGATCGCGATGGCCGACGACACCGAGCAGATCAAGACGGGACTCAAGATGCCCGAAAACGGTGTCTTCCTGGGCCACCTCTCGGTCGGCGGCGAGAAGGTCAGAACCGCGGCGTCGCCGCCGACGATCGACTACCGGATCAAGGACGACTACGAGGCGGGCGATCCGCTGATCTTCCGACACACCTTGATCGCCGGCGGCACGGGATCGGGGAAGACCCACGGCGCGAAGAACATCCTCCGGCAGTTCCTCGCCGAGGAGCGGACGTACCCGATGGACGACGGCCGCGAGGTTAGCCCCGCGGTCGTCCAGTTCGACCCGCAGGACGAGTACGCCCAGATGCACGACGACAACCCGGATCTGGACGACGAGTTCGCGCGCCGTCTCGAGCGGGAGGGCATCGCCTACGGCGGCCACGACGAGACGACGGCGTTTGTCCCGAAGGTCGGCGATGCGTCGTACGCCGCGGGCCACCACAGCGCCCAGCAAGTCGAGTTCACGATTCCGTTCACGATGTGTCGAACGCGACCCTGGCTCGTCTCGGGCGGCTCGCTCAACGACAACCAGTACGGCGGGCTCACCTACCTCATCGACCGGTTCTTCGACGATTACGGGGACGGCGGAACCTACGCCGAGTTCAAATCCTTCCTCGACGACCCCGCGCTGCGCGAGGAGCTCGACGAGTCCGGTCGCGTCCACGAGGCCACCTACGACGCCGTCCGCCGGCGCGTCTTCGGCTTCGACGACGTCTTCGACCAGGACGCCCGGCCGATCACCGAGCTAATCCACCAGTTCGTCCGCCCCGGCGGACTCTCGGTCGTCCCGACCTACCACGTCAACGATACGCGGGCGACGGAGGCAGTCGTCCTCGCGCTCTCCTCGCTGCTGATCGACGAGAAGCTCTCGAACGATCCGTTCTTCGATCGGATCAAGGAGACGCCGCTCGTGCTGGGGATGGACGAGGCCCACAACTTCCTCACCGACGCCGACAGCGTTCAAGCGCGGAAGGTCATCAGCAAGTTCACGGAAGCCGCCAAGCAGGGCCGCAAGGAACGCCTCGGTCTCTTTCTCATCACCCAGGACCCACAGGACATCGACGACGCCGTCTTCAAACAGATTAACACCACCGTCGTCCTGAACCTGGGCGACGAGGACGCGATCAAGAGCGTCAACATCCCGAGCACGCTCGAGTCGAAAGTGCCCTACATGGAGAAAGGGCAGATGGTCGTCTACTCGCCGGACAACTCCGAGCCGGTGGAACTGATCGGTCTGCCGAAGTGTCTGACCAGACACGGTCGGGATTGAGACGGCAACCACCGGTCGCTCGAGACGAACGATCTACTCTTGAATGGTAATCGATAACGAGGGTGAGTGTGACGTCGAAAGTAATGTCTCGTAACTACGTTCCCTGTCTGGTGTGCGATCCGGAGATGCGGTTCGATCCCGAACTCGAGTTTCTGCATCCAGCACACCACAAAGCCACGCACGATTCCTCATCGCCACAAGACCACGAGTCGTATCTGACGTGGGTCACTGAGGAATACGAGATCGATCCGGAGCACCCCGTCTTCGATCCAGGTGGGTTGACGCGGCCGGAAGATTTCGAACGGTTCGAACACTTATTCGAGTAGGCGAGAACGAAAACCGCCGAAGTCGGTTCTGATTACGTCGAGTGGAGCAGCGTCCGCTCGAAGAAATCGCCGACGGAGTCGGCGATCGTTCCGTTCTGGCCGACGAAGAAGTGATCGCCCGAGACTGCAGTGATCGTATCGCCGCACTCCCGCGCACGCTCGACCACGGGCTCCCAGTCGACGGTGGAGTCCCGCTCGCCGTAGAGGACCTGAACGGGACACTCGAGTCCGTTGAGCGCCTTCTCCGCATCGAGGTCGTCGCCGAGTCGAGCCGTCGGTGCGAGGGCGGAGACGGCGTCGACGCCGCCAACATCTGATGCTGCAAGGAGGGCTAGACTCGCGCCGAAGCTGTAGCCGAAGACGCCGACGGGGAACGTCTCGTCTGCTCCACTGTCAAAACGGTCGTCGTCGCGAGCCCAGCGGACGGCGTTGCGCACGTCCTCGCGCTCGCCGTAGCCGTCGTCCCACGGGCCGTAATCGAATCGCAAGCAGGCGATACCCGACTCCCGAAGGGTCTCCGCGACCGCGACGAGCCGCGAATCGGTGCGCGAGCCCCCGTGCTGGGGATGGGGCGGGCAGGCAACGACGATCGCGTTCGTCTCGCCGTCAGGCTCCTCGAGCGTCCCGCGGACGTCGCGGCCGCCGGGAACGAGCACGTCGGTCATGGATGGTCCGACGACGCGCCGCCTATAGTAGCCACTGGAAGTCGGTGCACACGCGATCGTCGACGGCCGTGTGATCGGTGCGTAACCCGTTTCAGTTACGACGAGAATCAACGCGGCGAGAATCGTCCCGAATACCGTCGCTATCGTCATCGTCTGTCGCTGATGTGATGTTTTTAAGGGCGACGAGCGATACGTAGGAGTATGGGCATCCTCTCTCGGACCTCCTACGTCATCCGGTCGAAAATCAACTCGGTGCTCAACCGGGCTGAGGATCCGACGCAGACGCTCGATTACTCCTACGAGCAGATGCGCGACCAGCTCCAGCAGGTCAAACGGGGCATCGCGGACCTCACGACACAGAAAAAGCGCCTCGAGATGCAGAAGCGACGTCTCGAGGAGAACGTCGACAAACACAACGATCAGGCCCGCACCGCGGTCCAGCAGGGGCGCGAAGATCTTGCGCGACGCGCCCTGGAGAAGAAGAAGACGAAGATGAACCAGATCGAGGATCTGGAGCGTCAGATCTCCCAACTCCAGAGCCAGCAGGACAGCCTGATCGATCAGAAAGACGAGCTCCAGAACCGCATCGAGGAGTTCCGTACGAAGAAGGAGACGATGAAAGCGCGCCACGAGGCCGCGAAGGCGAGCTCCACCGTCTCGGAAGCGATGACGGCCACGGGCGAGGAGTTCGAGGACGTCGGCCGCGCCATCGAGCGCGCCGAAGAGCAGACCGAGGATATGGAGGCGCGGGCCGCCGCACTGGACGAACTCCACGAGTCCGGGGCGTTCGACGACGTGCTCTCGGACAAGGACAACATCGACCGCGAACTCGAGGCTCTCGAGACGGGCAGCGGGGTCGACGCCGAACTCGAGACGCTCAAATCCGAAATGGGCGAGGGCGAGACGGAGGCGTCCGAGCCAGCAGCCGACGTCGACGAGGAGGAACTCGACGACGTCGAAAGCGAGGTCGACGAAGAGGTCGAGGCCGAGCTCGCGGAGTTACAGGACGAAGAGAACGCCTGATCGCGACCGGCGGGCAGTAATCGGACGGCGTGAGCGACTCGGCGATCGTTTTCGTGACGATTTGCGCGGCGTGTATGCAAGAGCAACGACTACCACGGTCGACGCGAAAGGGGCCGTATGGGCACGGAACAGGCGTTCGAGACGCTGTCACTCACCAATCAGATCGTCCTTCTCGGGGTCTCCGAACTGCATCGAGACGGCGAGACACCGGTCCAGACGCACGAACTTCGACACGTATGCACGAGCCAGCTCGAGCACGTCGACACGGAAGTCGTCGGCACGATCACCGAGGCGGACGTCATGCGATCGCTCTACCGACTCGAGGACGAAGGGTTCGTCGAGGAGGTCGAGATCGACGGAACGTCGCCGACGGGGAAGGGGCGGCCGGCGTACGCGCTCGCGCTCACGCCGGACGAAGTTCGTGAGGGGGTCGACGACACCCTCCTCGAGGACGAGTAACGACTCGAGGCGCTACGCTCGGGGTTCTCTCAGTTCGAGTTCGAACCGCTACTCTCGCGCGTCTCGCGGTTTAAACCCGAACCACTCGGCGAGCGTCGAGATGACGCGGTCGTGGAGATACCAGAGGATAGCGACGGCGACGACGATGATGGCGCCATCCTCGAGACCGCCCATCAGTCCGAGCGCGACGATCAGCGTCGTCGCACACGCGGCCGCGTGATTCGTCTTCGTCAGCAGCATCGTCGTCGTCGTCAGCATCATCGCGAGCGTCGCACTCGCCATCAGGTAGACGAGTTCCCACGAGAACGCGATGTTTGGTCGGTCGAAGACCACGTACGCGCTGACCTCGTTGCCGACCAGCGCGTAGGCGATCAGCCCGCAGACGACGGCGACCGCGTGGCCGCCGATAACGTGGTAGCCACCTTCCGCCCGCGGCTGCTCGCCGGTCGCCATCAGGTACGCCGACGGGCCGAGGCTCGGAAACAGGAACGGCCGGCCGGTGACCAGCGTGATCACGCCGAGTACCATAAAGTGGAGAAAGACGTTGACCGTCGCGCTGTACTCGTCTTTCAGGTCGAAATCGGTCTCCGGCTCGTCGACCTCGAGATCGGCGTCGGGCACGGGAGTCGAACGACACCGCGTACGGACAAAAGCGCTCGCGCTGCAGCTAGTTTCCCCGATTGGTCCGTGGAAACAGTGACTCGAGGAGCGAAGGGAGGCGACCTCCCGTAGCGACCGCGTTCTTATTCCGATCGCCCGCCAACTCCGGCTTGTGAGTGGACGACGATCTCGACGACGACTGCTGTCGGCGAGCGCCGCAGCCGTCGCGACCGGAGTCGCCGGCTGTCTCAAGGAGGAAGTGGGCGCGGACGACCCGCTGTTGGGCGATCCCAAAGCGTACGCCGAGGTCGAGCTCTCGAGCGGCGACGCCGGGGATCAGATCGAGCCGCCGGTCGTCCACCTCGTCGCCGGCGGAACGGTCGAGTGGATCGTCGACGACGGCGATCACGAGATAGTCGCGTACCACCCTGACACGCACGGCGATCAGCGACGGATTCCCGACGCCGCGGAGCCGTGGTCGAGCGGCGAACTGGGTCCCGGTGACGCCTTCGACCGCGTCCTCGACGACGAGGGCGTGTACGATTACGTTTCTACACCTTACGAATCGGCCGGCGCGGTCGGCAGCATCGTCGTCGGCTGGCCGGACCCGGACGAAGAGCCGGGGCTCGACTCGCCGTCCGAGGCGTACCCGGACGCCGCGAGAGACGCCCTCGAGCGGCGCAACGATCGGGTCCGAGCCCTGCTCGAGGACGTTCACGAGTGAGCACGCGTTCTCGGCTGCCGATCAGCCGCTCGACCCGTCACGATATGACCCGTTCGAGGGTTGGCCCGTCGCGGTACGGCCCGTGGGAGCTACGTCGGCGTCCCGAGCGCGGTGATATCGTACTCGGCGAGATCTTCGGGGGGCTCGAGGATGATAACCTGAAACTCCCAGACGACGCCGCCGTCCAGGTCACCGGTCGACGCGAGGTAGCGGCCGATCTGCTCGCCGTCGTCGTTGTAGACCCGGACGCGGACCTCGACGAGTTCGATTCGATCGCCGCCGGTGTTCTCGACGGTTCCCTGCACGGTCGAGCCGCGGTAGTCGTCCTCGAAGACGAACTCGTGGTCGGTGAGCGAGACCTCCTCGAGCGGCGTGACGCCTTCGTCGATCTCCTGTTCGGCGAGCGCCTCGGCGGCGACCAGTTCGTCCTCCGTGCGCGGTTCGCCGTCGACATCGCCGATCTCGCCGGCCTCGTACTCCGGATCACCGCCGATTCCGGGACCGCCGTCGCCGGTGCACCCAGCGAGTGCGGTCGCGGAGCCGACGCCGAACGCGGCGAGTGCGCGGCGACGGCTCAGCGTCGGTCGCGTCATCGATACCGACCTCGCGTGGCGGGCGACGGAGGAACTCGCCGGCGATTTGCGTAGCCGAGCATGGTGATATCGTCAGGCTGAACGCATTTGAGTGTAAGCCCTGAAGGGGCAGCGTCGAGCGGGGCGAAACCGGTCCACACTCGTCACAGTGCGCGGAAATGCATGGAATCAGTATGTGCAACGCAGCCCCTTATTGTCGCCTCGGCTGTCAGTACGAGTATGGGGTCTTCTGAGACCGACGAGACGCTCGAATCCTACGGCACCGAGATCGGAAAGCGAACGAACTCGGTCACTCGCGTTCGAGAGTGGGTGCTGGTCGAAGGGGACCGACTGTTCATCGCTTCACTCGTCTCCGTTGCCGTCTTCTTGCTGTTTCTCGCCATGAATCAGATCGGATTTATTTCGTTTACCAACGACGACTCGATCACTCGGCTCGCGGGCGGAATGATCGCTGGTACCTTCTCGCTGGTCACGCTCGTCGTCTCGATCAACCAGCTGATCCTCTCTCAAGAGTTCGCTTCGGCCGGCGACGCGCGCGAGCAACTCGAGGGCGTGATGAGCTTCCGGGAGGACGTCTCCGAGACGACGGACGTCGCGGCGAGTCCGGCCTCGCCGTCCCGGCTGCTCGAGTTGCTCGTCGAGACGATCAACGAGCAGGCCGCCGCGCTCGACGACGCCGCTTCGGAGTACGACGACGCGGAGGTCAGAGAGCTGATCGGTCGGTACACGAACAGCATCAAGGAGAGCACCGAACGGGTCGACGACACCTTAGAGCACACGCGATTCGGAACGTTCAAGGCAGTTTCCGCGGCGGTAGGCTACGATGCCGCCTGGCAGCTCTACGTCGCGAGGAACCTCCGCGGGCGCTACGACGAGTCGCTCCCCGACGACGCGGTCGACGCGCTGGACGACCTGATCGGGACGCTAGAGCTGTTCAACACGACCCGCGAGCACTTCAAGACGACGTACCTGCAGAAGGAGCTCACCCGGTTCTCGCAGTTGACGATTTACTGCGGCGTGCCGGCGATTCTGGGGGCGATGACGCTCGGCTTCGTCTACGCGGATCTCACCGGGCCGACGATCAGCGCGGTCTATCTTCCGTTCGTCGCCAGCGCACTCATCGCGATTGTCATCTCTCCGCTCGCCCTGTTGGTCGCGTTCATCCTGCGGACGGCGACCGTCACCCGGCGGACGGCGTCCGTCGGGCCGATGTTACCGCAGAAGGATCCAGACGCCGGGCCGTTCGAGGTCACCGACGACTGAGGCGACACGGCGACCAGTTTCTCGAGCACTCACCCACCGAATTCGTCTCCCGAGTAGTCACTCGAACACCAACCTGTCGAACTCGTCGAGGTCAGCATCCTCCCGGTCTGCTAAGTCGTAACGGTCGTCTTCTCGCCCCGTATCGCGTGCTCGAGCGATACGTTTCGGGTCGCGTCGATCGCGAGCCGAACGGACGATTCTGGCCGTTCGAACCGCGAGCGGAGTTCGAAAAGAGCGGCGTCGGGCGGTTCTGATCGGCAGCTACTCGACTGTTACGCAGACTCGTCGGCCTCGTCGAACGGCGCGTCGGTTGCCTCGGCCTTCGGTTTGATCTCGGCGACGAGCGCGAACAGCGCGCCGAGCAGCAGGCCGTACAGCAGATGTCCGACGAGGCTCTCGAGGGCGAACGCCGGGAACCCGGTCTCACCGCCGCCGACAGTCGCCCAGAGGGTGAGGGCGATAACCGGGAGGAACGCCCAGACGGCCAGCCCGTAGACGACCCCGGCGAGCGTCAGCCGTAGGCCGGGCCCCATCGCCGCGAGGAATCCGGTCTCGACGTCGGCCGTGATCGTTCCGAGAATCGGCCCTCGAGTGACGAGTAAGCCGAAGACCGTCCCGAGGATCAGTCCGTGGGCGACGTGGAACGCCCAGCCGGCCGTCCCGACCGGCTCGAGACCGTATATGCCGGGGATGGCGTCGGTGACGATCGCCGGATCGACCAGCCACAGCACCGCGCCGAACAGCAGCGAACCGATCGCGCCACCGACCGCGCCGCCGACCAGCCAATTCAGGCTGCCGCCAACACCGAACGTCGTCGGGTCGTCGATCTGGTAGCTCATCGTAGTTCGTCGGTCGGCTTCGACGCGAATAAAGTCGCGACCTGTACATCAAAGTCGTCGCGCGCTCGCCGAGCCGTCGATCGCCACCGGACGAACTCGATCGTGTTTCCGTGCGAACACGTCCCAGTGCCGTCGCCTTCCGGGCCGGGTATTTTGCCGGCCACGGCCGTCCGTTCGAACAGTCGATGAGCGACGCTGACTCGGGCGACGACTCCGGCGGGCAGGACAGACTGGGCGGGGCCCGACTGTGGATCCTGCTGCAGTTGAATCGGTGGGCGTTCACGGGGGCGATCCTTCTGATCGTCTACGTGATTCTCGTCGCCGCCAGCCTGCTCGATCTCACGCCGCTACGAACGATCGTCGAGAATCAGGACGGGATCGAGTTCCTCTTCTCGGCCTTTATCGGGGCGATCATCACCGGCACCTCGATCGTCGTCACGATCAACCAGCTCGTGCTCTCCCAGGAGCTCGGCGCGGTCGGCGACCAGCGCGAGCGCATGGGCGAGGCGATGGACTTCCGGCAGGACGTCGAGGACACGATTTCCGAGGACGCGAGTCCCCCCGAACCCGGTGCGTTCCTCTTCGAACTCGTCGACGGCGTCTCCGAGCGGGCGAAAGAACTCGAGGAAGTCATGGAAGACGAACGGGACGAAGAGCTGCGGGAGAAGATTTCCGATTACGTCGACGACGCGACGGAGAACGCCGAAAGCGTCAAAGAGGACCTCGACGGCGCCCAGTTCGGGACGTTCCAGGTTATCTGGAACGCCCTCCAGTTCAATTACTCGCGGAAGATCTACGACGCCCGGAAGATCCGTGACGATCACGCGGACTCGCTTTCGGACGACGCCGACGAAAAGATCGATCACATGATCGAGACGCTGAAACTGTTCGGGCCGGCCCGCGAGCACTTCAAGACGCTGTACTTCCAGTGGGAGCTGATCAACCTCTCGCGGGCGCTGCTCTACATCTCGGTGCCCGCGCTGACGATCATGGGGATCATGATCATGTACGTCGACGGGAACACGCTGCTGGGGACGACGATGGGCGTCGACAACCTCGTCTGGATCACCAGCGCCGGCTTCGTCGTCGGCATCTCGCCGTTCGTCGTCTTCATCACGTACATCCTCCGGATCGCAACCGTCGCGAAGCGAACGCTAGCGATGGGGCCGTTCATTCTCCGGGAGTCAGAGCGGGACGAGGACCTGGGGTAGTCTGCGTTCCCGGCTTCCGCACTGGGTGGGCCCCGTCGCTGGCTGCAGTGTTTCCGTAGCTATTTCCGCCCCATCGTGGTAGCTCGCGAGCGATGAGCGGTGACGGCTCACAGCCCAGTGACACGATGGCCGAGCGAAGCGCTGACCCCACCTGGAAACATCAGCTCCTGCTGAACGCGAACCGGTGGCTCGTCACGGCCGGACTCATGGCTTTCGTCTTCGTCGGCCTGCTCGCCGTCGGGGAACTGAGTCCGATCTCGCTGCGGGCGCTGATGGGCGAGAAAGAGCCCGTCCACACGCTCTTTCAGGCGCTCGTCACCGCGCTGATCACCGGCGTCACGCTGGTCGTGACGATCAACTCGCTGGTGCTCTCACAGGAACTGGGGGCCGTCGAGGACCAGCGCGGCCGTCTCGATGGCGCCCTCGACTTCCGAACCGACGTCGAGAGCTCGATCGACGCCCCGATCAGCCCGCCGGAGCCGGCGTCGTTCGTCCAGGCGATCATCGCCGCCTCCGAAGAGCGCGCGCGAGAGTTCCGCGAAGCCGTCTCCGACAGTCGGGACGACGAACTCATCGAGCGCGTCGACGACTTCGTCGACAACCTGACGACGCACGCCGACTCGATCCGGGACGACCTCGAGGACGCCCAGTTCGGCACCTACGACGTCGTCAAGGCCGCGCTGGACTACAACTACTCCTGGAAGATTTTCAGAGCGCGGCGGATCAAGAACGCCCACGTCGACTCCTTCGACGAGGAGGCCGAAGCAGCCTACGACGAACTGCTCGAGTCGCTGAAGCTGTTCGGCCTCGCTCGCGAGCACTTCAAGACGCTCTACTTCCAGTGGGAGCTGATCAACCTCTCGCGGGCGATGATGTACGTCGCCGTCCCGGCGCTGGTCGTGGCGATGTCGATGCTGCTCTTCTTCGACGCCGATGCCGTGACCGGGACCGTCCTCGGCATCGACGCCGTCGTCTGGGTCGTCGTCGCCACCTCGACCGTCGCCGTCACCCCCTTCCTGCTCTTGATCGCCTTCATCCTGCGAATCGCGACGATGGCCAAGCGGACGCTCGCGATCGGTCCCTTTATTCTGCGGGACTCGAGTCGCGGCGAGGAGATCGACTGGGAGTCGGAGTGACGGCGCCGAGAAGCGCCGAAGTCGGCGCCGCCCCGAGCTACTTCTCGCTCGGCGACGACTAGTAACGTATGGCCAGCACTGCCTCCGACACCGTCCGCGTCTGGCTCGTCGAACGAACGTACTCGGACGATGAACAGAACCTGATCATCCTCACCTACGCGACCACCGACGGGGACCGATACTTCCGCAAGGAACGGGCGCTGACGTCGTTTACGGACGCTCGAGACACGACTGCCGCGATCGACGCCGATCCCGGAAATCTCGGTGCCGTCGACGACCCCGTCCTGCGAGAGCAGTACGCCGCCGAGGCCCGACGGATGGCCGACGTTCACGATCCCGATGACGTGATCTGACTACCGCTACCGACCAGAATCGATCGGACCACGTGCGGTGGCGCGCACTGGGCCGGAGTTCGCTCTTCAGAGGGAACTCCGGCTCGACTTTACGCGAGGTCGTCGCGAGTGTCACGAGCGACTGCGTGGAAGACGCGAAGCGTCTTCCTCTGGATGAGCGAGCGACTGAAAGGAGCGAACGTTAGCGCGGGACCGAAGGTCCCGCGAACCATGCAAACGGGTGCTCCGCACCCGTGAGCAGAAATCGGCTGGGGAGGACGTGGAAACCCTAGCCGCCATCGTCAGCAGCGTACTCGTTTTCGCTTCCAGTGATTCTCACTCTCCCCCGCTGAAATTCGTCAGGGAATCACAGCGGCGCGCCGACGAGCACGAGTTTGACACGCTCGTCGCCGCGGTTGAAGATCTGGCGCGACTCCTCGGCGTCGAGTCGAACGAGATCGTCCGCCTCGAGCGTCACCGTCTCGTCCCGATCGGTCAACTCGATCTCGGCGGTTCCCTCGACCACGTAGTAGATCTCCTCCTGATCGGTGTGGGTCTCGTCGTGTTCCTTCCCCTTCCCGCCGGGCTCGAGTTCGAGGATCGAGAAGCCGACGTGGTCGGACTCGAGTTCGTCCTTGAGAAACCACATGCCGCCGAACTCCTCGGGGACGACTGACTCCGGATCGGTCTTGGACGCGGTATCGTAGCCCATGCTCGGCTATTCGGGTGGAACGGCTAAATCGGTGGGGAAAGCGGAAATCGCGTTGGTCGGTGCAGATGGGACGATCGATCGGACGACGATCGGCGTTCGATCGCTGCATTCGAACACGCCGTCACGACCGTCGCTCGCTCTCCTCCGGAAGCCATGTCTGTTGAATGACTCACATGGGTTCAGTTACACTGATTCGTGCTATCACGATTCCCGCAAATCGTTTACTTGAGCCGCTGATAGTCACTTCATCAACTTCGAATCAGCCACACAGTATGAGGATATGATATGAGTGATGCGAAAGACGTGCTGCTGTTCGGTGCGCTCGCACTTATCTGGGGGACGGCCTTCACGGCGATCGAAATCGGGCTCGAAACCTTGCCACCGCTCCTGTTCGCGGCGGCCCGGTTAGACATCGCTGCGATCGTCTTCGCCGGCGTCGTTCTCCTCCGCCGCCTCGAGTGGCGACCCCGGACGAAAGCGGATCTGGCGCTCGTGCTCTCGAACGGACTCCTCGTCATCGGCGCGCACTTTGCGTTCTCCTTCGTCGGCCAGAGTTACGTCTCGAGTAGCGTCGCCGCGATTGTCCTCAGCTTCACGCCGATCATCACCCCGCTCATCGCGATTCGCCTCCTCGCGACGGAACGGATCGTCGTCACGGACGTCGTCGGTCTGGGCGCCGGACTCGCCGGCGTGATCGCGATCGCCGTCGCCGGAGGCACCTTCGACGGACAGCTCCTCGGCATCGGACTGCTCCTGGCGTCCGCGGTCGTCTTCGCGCTCGGCTCCGTGCTGACGGAACGCTGGACGCCGGTTCTCCCGACGATGTCGCTCCACGCCTGGTCGATGGGTATCGGCGCGGTGTTCCTCCACGCCACGGCCTACGCGCATTCGGGGGCGTCGATCCGAAGCGTGACGTGGACGCCGTCGGCAGTCGCGGCGCTCGCCTATCTCGGTATCGTCGCGACCGCGGGCGGATTCCTCCTCTATTTCGCCCTCCTGAGTCGGACCGGGGCGACGAACGTCAGCCTCATCAACTACGCGACGCCCGTCGTTGCCACCGTCTTCGGCGCGACGCTTCTCGGCGAGCAGATCACCGCGGCGACCGTCGCCGGGTTCGCGCTCATCGTCATCGGCTTCGCGCTCTGCAATATCCGCCCGCTCTGGCGGCTCGCCCGGTCCACTCGGAGCGCGAAGGGCGGCGGCCGCCCGCTCGAGCGCGGCGAGATTTGCGTCCGGGGGAACGTGTACACGGCGACACACGATTCACAGAGCCGTCTGCAACCGAGCGATTAACGCCGCTCGCTCGTTATCCAAGGCTCGCGGATAGCAGTACCGCTTCTTTCGCTGATTGACAATTTATTTTCTTATTTAACGTCGGGCATGAAACTCGTGGTAAGTGCAGTTCGAGGCGTTATCGGAGCAGCTACCTATCTCTCGGACAGGCGTCAGAAACGACCTGCTGAATATAGAGGGTGTGTGCAGCACGAGAGATGCATTTGTTTCACACCAAAACCAGTGAACCATCTGCTCCCTACACTTGTGATCCAAGCAGCGAAATGCGCGAATGCATCACGAGATTCGACTCGATCTACGAAAGCAAAGATCGGCGTACAGAAGACGTATCTATTGGCCTTGGACAATCACTGACTCCACCAGTAGAGCTGGACCGCCACCTGAAAATGGGATCGACACCGGAACGTCACTCCGACCTACAGCCAGCGTACCGGAAGCTCGTCCCGGTGGGTGGTGATCAACTCGATAAGCGGGGCGATCTCGTCGAAGCGCGGTCCGCGCGTAATCGTCTTCGAACCCCGGTTCCATTCGATGAACCCCGCCTCGTCGAGCTTTGGGAGGTGAGCGTGGTGTAGACGTACCAAGGCGTCCTCGCGTTGCTCGTCGCTGGTGAAGTCGCGTGGAGCGAATTCGACTTCGTCTCTCGGGTTCGCGTCGGCAAGCGCCGTCAGGATGCGGCGTCGAGGGGGCTTGCTGAGTACGTCGAATAGCTCGTCAAGGCTGGCACGCTCTCGTTGAACAGCCCGATTGCGTGGCGAATGGTTAGTCATAGGTTGTGAAGGAACAGATGAGCTTTTCCTCCCGATCCATCTGTTTCGATCTGCTAGTCTGCTCATATGCATAAAAGAGTTGCGCCAAACGCAGAATTCGGGCCGCATATTTCGTATTTGAGCGCTCAATAATTGCTGAATCAACAATCTAATCAGATATATTGATATTCTACTAGTTGAGCTACTCTTCGCCTGAGTTGGATTCGAACTCCCCCCACGGACGGGTGTAGTGGCTGGTGATGATTTCAGTGGATTCGACGGTGAAGCCTTGCGAAGAGAGGTCGTTAGTGATGTCGGTCAGGTCGCGGGTATCCGTTGCGACGACCTCGACGTAGATATTGCGTTTACTGGTGAGCATCTCACGGACGTCAACGACCCCGCGCTGTTCTAATATACGGCGTGCCAGCTCCTCGCGTTCCTCGGCGGGGGCGCTGCAGACGAACAGTACGTGGAGCGGAAAGTTCGCCCGCTCGTAGTTGATCTTCGGGAAGTAGCCCTCGATGACGCCCCCTTCTTCCATCTCCTCGATGCGGTTGCGAACGGTGCTGGCAGAGACCTCAACCTCCTCTGCGATCTCGGCAATCGTGATGTTCCGGGCGTCCTTCTGGAGCAAGAACAGGATACCGCGATCAATCTCGTCGAGTGTGACGTCACTCATGGATCTGTACAGTGTCGCCGCCTGTATGAATCTTCGTCCATCTTGGGGAATCCACATCGGTGGCGTCTCTCACCGCGAGAGGGATGGACTGAGACTGTCCTTTGAAAGGAGACCTGTGCTTTTTGCATATTGGCTGGCGATATTTGTGAAATCGGCATTTTCGGGGCAACATATATACACCATCGCAGCGCATGGGTAGGTAATGGTATCACACGTCCCGTCGTACCGGGTGGTCGAGGCGGTAGCCCAAAAGGAGGGGGTCTCGCCGACCGAGTTATCTCCGCCATTGTTCAACGTCGTCGATCCGGAGGCGCTGGACGCGCTCGTTCAGGATGATGCGAACTCGAACACCAGTCAGGTAGTGGTTGAGTTCACGTACTTGAATTACGTCGTTCAGATCCGGAGCGGCCCCACAATGAGCATCTCGGTGCAGGCTAAAGACGCATCAATTGACAATCCCGAGTTTATGCCCGAACAGAAAGCCAGCTTCGAGGAGTAGTCCTCTCGAAACGTCGTATTCTCAGGGAGCTGTAGATACGTAGCGGGAGACCACGATGAGTCCTCATCGATAGAATCCCGTATCTTTTGAACGAATCGTCCTTCACGCTCTGTATTCAGTAGGCCATTTCTGATAACCATCCGAGAGATGGATGACCGCTCCAGTAACGCTTTGGCCTGTATTGAGCGATCACCACCTTCGCAAATCGGGCTGAACCTCGTGCCCCATTCGCGCTGTGTATTCATCACGACTTTTCGAAGGGATACGCTGATTGGTAGGAACCCCGGCAGTCAATATGCATCTGTAGTTACCGAACGGTTCTAAATCGAGTACCCGCAGTACTGACTGCTGAACGTATGACTTTGAGTACCGACTACAGCCCCGGCACCAACGCCGCGAGGTCATCCGGGAGGTGCTGGGGGACGAGATCTTCTGGAAGCGTCTCCCAGCTCAGTTCGTCGGTGCCAGGTTCGGCGTCGGTCTCGAGGCCGGCGTTCTCGGCGGGCTCTTGCTCGCGGTACTCCGGCGGCGGCGCGCCGTGGGCGTAGACGCCCTCGGGGTGGTCGACGGTCCAGACGTGCATCATGCAGGGCGTTCGACAGGGTAGCTCGAGCCCGGCGAGCCCGTCCTGAGCGAAGTCCTGTTCGTAGGCCTGCCGGTAGTACCACCACCCGAACCGACCGGGGAGGCCGGCGTGGTAGTGCCAAGGGGAGCAACGACCCGGTTCTCCGTCATGATCGCCGTGGCCATGGTGGTCGTCGTGCCCATCGTGGTCGCCGTGATCGCCGTCTCCGTCGTGGTGATCTCCGTTGTGTTCATCGTGGCCGTCACCGTGTCCATCGTGATCATCTCCGTCCGCCGGCTCGCCGTCGATCACGTCGTCCGCTTCGTCCTCGTCCCCATCGGCGTCGCCGTCGTCGTACACCGCCGGCGGCGGATCTATCGGTTCGCCGCCTCGAGTCGCGATGAACATCACGCCGATCGAGCGCCAGGAGTCGTTGTCCACCAGCACGGACTCCGGCCGCTCGGGGTTCAGGATCTCGTCGTCGCCGACGTACTCGGGGTTGATCCAGTGGGACCAGCCGTCGTCGTCCCGGTTGAGCGTATCGAAGTAGGGTTTGAACCCCGCGTCGATTAACGCGGCGACGTCGGGGTACTGCTCCTCGAGCGACTCCCGAACGGCCGTCTGCAGCGCGATCGTCTCCGGGTGGTCGTCGTCGCAGCCGTCCATGCTCGCGTCGTCGCAGTGACCCATACTCGGCTCGATCGTCGCGTCGGGACAGCGGTCGTCGAACCAGGACTGCGCCCCGCCGGAGTCGCTCGCACTCGCCTGTCCTGCACCCACCACCGTAATCGCGCCGACACCCGCCGACGCGCGCAAAAGTGTCCGCCGGGACACGTTTCGACTGCCGTCATCGTCGTACATACCCGCATTTCCACACCGAGAAACGACATAAACCCCTGTTGACGATTCGACCGACACTCGTTCCGTGAAACTACTCGAGGGGCGAACGTTGATTTCCCACGGGCTAGTCCGACTTCGATTACCGCAGTACGGCACCCGTCCCCGCCCGCTCGAGACCCGACAGATCGATCCGACCGTCGGGCATCGGGACGCCGTCGTAGGGATCCTCGGCGAGCAACAGCGAGCCGTCGAGGTCGACGTAGTCGAGCAGCGGCGCGAGGTGGCACGCCGCCGCAATGGAGGCGTTGGACTCGGTCATACAGCCGCACATGACCTCGAGACCGTGGGCGCGGGCGGTGTGAATCATCCGTTTGGCCTCCCGGAGGCCGCCGCACTTCATGAGTTTGAGGTTCGCGATGTCACAGCGGTCGGCGATCCGTGGGATGTCCTCCAGCGTGATACAGGACTCGTCGGCCGCGATCGGCAGCGGCGAGCGCTCGTAGACGAACCGCAGCCCCTCGGGGTCCTCGGCGGCGACGGGCTGTTCGACGAACGCAAGGTCGTACTCGGTCAGTCGCTCGATCTTCGAAACGGCCTCGCGGGGCGTCCAGGCTTCGTTGGCGTCGACGAACAGGGAGACGTCCGGAGCGACCGAGCGGATCGTCTCGACGATCTCGAGGTCGCGGTCCGTCCCCAGTTTGACCTTCAGCGTGCCGTGGCCGCGCTCGAGGGCCGTCTCGGTCTTCTCGCGCATCGTCTCCGTGTCGTCGAGCCCGATGGTGTAGGAGGTCTCGAGGGTTCGCTCGGGATCGAGTCCCCAGTAGCGATAGAGGGGGACCTCGAGCCGTTTCGCCGCCAGATCGTGCAGCGCAATGCTGACGGCACAGCGGGCCGCCGGGTTCCGGTTGACGGTCTCGCGCATCCGGCGTTCGATCCGCTCGAGCTGGTGGACGTCGCCACAGTCCTCGACGACGGCGAGCAGGTCGGGGAGGACCGTCGTCACCGTGTCGACGGTCTCGCCGTAGTGGGGTGACGGGCCGGCGCCGCCGACGCCGACCGTCCCGTTCTCGTCCTCGATCCGAACCGTCACCACCTCGGCCTCGGTCGCCGTCCCGCGGGCGATGGTGAAGGGGTACTCGAGCGGCAGCGCGTGTCGTTCGAAGGAGGTCTCGAGCGTCATTTACATCAACTCCTCGAGCAGGGCGTCGCTCCCGAAGCGGATGACGTCGGACGCGGGCATGCCGAGGTCGCTCGCGTACTCGTCGACCGCCTCGCGTGCGGCCGCGTCGTCGTCGATGTTCGACGTGTTCAGGGCGCCGGCGACGACCTCGCTGTCCGCGACCGATGTGGCGAGGTCTTCGTAGAGATCGACGTACGTCGAGAGTTCGGGGAGCGCGAACGATTCGTAGCCGTGAATTACCTCCCGACCGGCGTCGTGACAGAGCACGAGTTTGTCGGCCATCGCGCCGTGGAGGATGCCGCAGGTAACCGCGGAGTACGCCGGGTGAACGATGCTGCCCTGGCCCTCGACGAAGAGGTAGTCGTGCTCGTCGCCTTTCTCGAGGATCATCTCCTCGACGGCGCCGGCGGTGAAATCGGACACCACGCGGTCGATCGGGTTCCCCCAGCCCTCGATCATGATCCCCGTCTGGCCGGTCGGGATCACTTCGGCGTCGTAGCCCGCCTCGCGAGCGTCGCGAGCGAGTTCCATCGAGACGGTCATCTTGCCGACCGAGCAGTCGGTGCCGACCGTGAGAATGACCTCGGCGTCGACCTGATCCGCGATGCCCTGACTGACCGTCAGATCCTCGGGGGGTTTGCGCACGTCCCAGAGTTCGCAGTCGTTCTCGGCCGCGAGCGCCGCGAGCTCCTCGTCCTCCTCGAGGAAGTAGTGCAGGCCGGAGACGACGTCGCAGCCGTACTCGAGTGCGGTTCGAACGTCTTCTCGCCAACTTTCCTCGAAGCCGCCGCCGATGGGCGCGATCCCGATCAGCAGCGCGTCGACGTCCTCGGCCGCGAGGTCGGCCATCCCCTCCCGGATCGGGGCGTTCTGTACGTCGGGGACGAAATCAGTGACCTGCTTCCCGACGTTGTCTCGGTCGAGAACGGCGACGACGTCGTCGTCGCTGTACCGCAACACGCCGAGAGCGGTCTTGGCGCGTCCGGGGAACTCCTCGTGGGCAAGTATTGCAATTCGCATACCCGATCATGAACGAGGGCCTACTTAACGGTAGATATTCACGAGATCACTGTCGTTTCGATTGACAGTGGCGAAAACGGGGTGGTGCTGCCCACAGCCCGGCTTCGACGGCCGCGAGTTCGACCGCCGCCAGCGTTCGACGGCCGCGGCCTCGAGATCGAAATCGTCGATTACTCGAGCGCACACGCGGGGGAACAGAACTCACGATCCGCGGCGTTGGTGCCGGGATGGGTCGTGAACTGTTCGCACGTAACGGAGACGAAGTCGGACATGACGTCCGGTCGATAGTACGGTCGCACCGATCAAAACGGCAGGAGGTCAGTTCACCGTCCTGAGGTGGTGAAACAGACGGAATCGGCACTCGGCTGGGTTAGAGGACTCGCAGATCGGTCGTCCAGAACGACCGGTGAGCGTCCTCGAGCGCCGGTTTCGGATCGCCGGTCGCGTCGACGGCGGCGGTCCCCGCAACGTCGAGCCCCGATTCCTCGACGAGCGTGTCGACGACGCCCCGCTGACCGACGACGAACAGGCGCTCGACGTCGTAGTCGGCGAGAGCTTCCGTACAGCGCTCGAGGTGGTCGTCGATCTGGTCGTCCCGAATGCGCTCGAATCGAGCCTGCGAGAAGCCGCCTTTCGAGTGGCTGCCCTTGACGTCGCTCTCGAAGCCCCGGTAGTCGACGCGCTCGTCGCCCTCGTAGACGCCGAGGGCGAAGAGATCGGTTCGAACGAGCGCGAGCGCGTACCGGCCGGTCGGCAGGAGCCACGCCTCCTCGAGGGCGAAGCGGTCGGCCCACGTCACGCGCGAGTCACCGTTGCCGAACGTCACGTCGGCGAGATCGACCGGCGGCTCGAGCGTGACGGCGACGAGGCCGGCGTCGTCGACGCAGAGCAGGCACGGGACAGCTTCGTCGACGAGTCCGGTTCGGTCGCCCAGCACGTCCTGCAGGTCCAGATCGAACTCGTCCTGAAGATCGTCGACGGTATCGTCGGCCCCGAGAACGGCCGTCAGAGCCCCCTCGGGACCGGTCCGAACGGAGGTCAGTCGATCGACCACGTCGGCGAGGCGACTTCCGCGCAGGCGTTCGCGACGACGGACCGCGAGGCTGTCGCCGTCGTCGTCGACCTGCTCGAGTTCGCCCTCGAGTTGGGCGATACGGTCCTCGAGTCGGTTAACTTGCTCTTCGGCGTCCTGTCTGGCCGTGGCCGCGTCGGCCCGGCGCTCGGATTCGGCCTCGTAGCGGCTCTGCAGTCGCTCGTTTTCCTCCTCGAGTTCGTCGATACGGTCTTTCAGCGAGGCGCGGCCGAGCAACTCGTCGAGCATTCGTTCGAAGGGGCGAAGCGAGAATACTTCTAGGTTCCGGCGTTTCGCACGTCGTCGCTGGAATCGGGCCAGCCGCCGGACCAGGTGAGCAGTCGCTCGGCGTGCTCGCGTCGGGCGAGCAACACCTCCCGAAGCGACGGCGGATTCCGGACGTCGCAGCCCTCGAGCATCGGCTCCGGAAGGGCGAGCGTGTTCGTCGGCACGTTCTCGTTCCCGTGGACCGGAAAGTGCTGGCTCTCGAGTTTCATCACGAGCGGGGCGTCGAGGCGTTCGACGCCGTCGCCGGTCGCGTACACCGCTTCGTTGATCTGCTCGTGTTGATCGCTGTGCATGAGGGCGTGATCCCCGTCGGTCGGCGTCACGTAGAGTCGTCCGAGATAGTAGCTCCGCGAAAAGCGCTCGAACATGCTATGTCATACCACACTCCGACGAGATATAACTATTTTCGGACAGGCTTAAGTCGAAGGACTATCAGCGAAGACGGTCACCGGCAACGGATTCCGGACCGCGAGGAGACGGTTCGGCTGGCCGATCAGTTCACGAACGATCAGGGAAGCGTGTGAACGATAGTCACGGCCTGGGAGCGCGACCCGACGGCGTGGGCCGCGACCGTCGCTCATACGGACACCGATCGGTGATGAACGGTCGTCCCGATCATGGCGTTCAAGTAAAACTCGGATTCAAGGATCGGTTGGATACCACCACAAACGGCGCTAACGGTTGTGAACGGTCAAAACTGGACCGATGATACGCGAACTCGATTGAACGGTACGAACGAAGGTCAGTCTTTTTAGTATGTTCGGGACAAGTAGAATAGTAATGAGAACCAGTCGGTCGGTCGCGTTCCTCGTACTGGTCGCCATCGTCGGACTCACGGTCGCCCCGGTCGCGAGTGGTGCCGTCGTGGGGACGCTTACCGACGAGTCCGACAGCGAGGGCGAGTCGAGCGGCGAGGTGGACACGGACGTATCCGCGTTCATGCAATCCGTGGCAACCGACACCGATCGGTCAGTCGAGTCCGGCATGCACAACTCGAAGTACGAAGCAGCCGACGACGATCGCCGGGCCGATATCGTCCTCGAGCGAACGGCCGACCTCGAGGATCGACACGCCGATCTCGAGGGCGAACGTGCGGAACTCGAGGAGCGGAAAGACGAACTCCACCGGGGTGAGTACCAGGCGCGGATGACGCAGTTGACCGTCGAGATCCAGTCGCTCGAGCGCGCGATCGATCGGACCGAACAGCAGGCCAACGAAACCGGCGTCGACGAGGAGCGACTCGAAGAACTCCGAGAGAACGCCGCAACGCTGTCGGGTCCGGAGGTAGCCGAGATCGCACGCGGGATCGGCGGTCCTGACGGTACTTTCGGCGGTGGCCCACCGGCACACGCAAGCGCCGGCAATCAGTCAAACGGTGCTCTCGACCAGGGAAACGGTAGCCCGCCGGATCACGCCGGTCCCGGAAACCAGTCGGAAACTGGGAGTACAGGGCCGGGAAACGATAGCCCGCCCGGTCAGGCCGATCCCGGCAACCAGTCGGACGACGGAAATCCGGGGCAAGGAAACGCTAGCCCGCCAGAACAGAGCGATTCTGACGATCGGACCGACGACGAAGCGCAGGCCGACAGCGAGAACCCGGGGCAGGGAGCCAGTCCTGACCGAGATACCGACGCCGATCGAGGAGCCGGTAGTTCGCCGGACCACGCCGAGTCCGACGGCCAGACCGATGACGGAGACGCCGAACAGGGCGACGAGCGTCCCTCGAACGAGGACGACTCCGGCAACCAGGCAAACGCCGGAAATCCGGGGCAGGGAAACGCTAACCCGCCGGGCCACGCTGGCGCCGGCAACTGACGGACGATTCGAACACCGACTCGAGCGATACGCCACCGTTCTCACGGATCGCCACCGACCCAGACCCGTACGTCTGCGTTCGCACCGAGCAGACACCCTTTTCAGCGACGACCCCTAACCCCCTTACGATGGACTCCGCCGCGTTGCTGGATTTGTTGGGGAACGAAAACCGGAGACGGATCCTCCGGCTGCTCGCCCGCAAACCCTGTTATGTCACCGAAATTTCGGAGTACCTCGGCGTGAGTCCCAAGGCGGTTATCGAACACCTCCGGAAGCTCGAGGAGGCGGGACTGATCGAGAGCCGGGTCGACGACCAGCGCCGGAAGTACTTTCATATCGCTCGCCACGTCCGTCTCGAGGTGAACGTCTCGCCCTACGGCTTCGCGAGCAAGAGCGCCTATCCCGCCAACAGCAGCTTCGATATCACGACCTGTCGGCATCTCACGCTCGACGTCTCCTGGGACGAAGGCGGGGATCTCGACGACCTCCTCCACGCACTGGAAGATCTCGAGCAACTCGAGAACGAACTCTCGCTGGCCCAGCGGTGGGTTCAGGGACGACTCTGTGACGTGCTCGACGGCATCTCCGAGACGGTCGGCACCGGTCCCGAAAGTCGGATCTACGCCGACCTGCTGGCGAGTATTCGCTCCGAACCGAAATCGGTCGGCGAACTCGGCGAGGACGTCGACGCACCTCGCGAACTCGTCGCCGAACTGCTCGAGTCGATGGCCGACGAGGGGGTCGTTCGCCGGACCGAGCGGGGCTGGGAGCTGACGACGGCCTAAACGAGCTCGACACCGCGAGTCGGTCACTCAGTCGATATCTCGAACGAGACCGTTACGCAGGTCTCGACCGAAGTAATACCCGATGAGACAGCCGACGAGCCCGGCGGCAACGCCGACGGCGACGACGGCCTGATAGGAGCCGGCGACCGCGAGCACGGTGTAGCTGGCCAACGCGGAGAGGCCGCCGACCGTCGTCCCCGCGGCGGCCATCTCGAGGTAGCGTCGTTTCGACGTGAGGAGTCCGATCGCGAAGGCGACGCCGAACATGCCGAGGACGCGGCCCGCGAACGGAATCGTCATTCCCCCGGCGACCAGTCCGGTTCCGACCAACAGGACGAACGCGAAGAACGCTCGCGGCGAGAAGTACTGCTCGAGCGAGGGTCCCGACGTGGGGATCGAGAGTTTCGATCTGAGCCTCGAGAGCCGCGACGAACCAGATTTGGTGTCGGATTCGGCGGGAGTATCGAGCGGCGTGGACGACGGTCGCGAATCCGTTTCGACCGACCGCCGTGGCTCGCTCTCCGCTGGGGCCCGCGGCTCGTCGGTGTCGACTCCGCCCCCAGTCCCCGAGAGCAGCTCCTCGGTCTCCGCGAGGAGATCCTCGGTGTCGCGGCTCTCGGTCACTTCTTCAGAGCGATCGCTCATACTCGTTCGTTGCATTCGAGAGCGCATGGGTTTTTCCCCGTCCGGCCACAGGATATACGACTCCGGAACACCCATCGGAGCCATGGAGTGGCTCGCGCCGGCGACGTTCGGACTGTTCGCGGCCGGCGCCGGCGTGCTGTGTTACGTCCTCGTCTCGAACCTCGAGCCACAACCGGAGTATCCGGCGCTGATGACGGACCTGATGCGACTGCTCGGGGCCGGCATCGCGCTCTGCGGGCTCGCGATCGGCGGCGTGTTTCTGTACGCGGCTGGAGGGCTGTATCTCGGCTGATCGACCGCTCGGAGCCGACGCAGATACCGACTTGCGATGCATCGTCTCCGTCCGTCGCGTCGCTGTTGCTCCCGTGGCCCGACGTCAGGCACAGCGACAGTTCTCGGCAGCCGATACGAAGAGACCTATTTTTCACCGCGGAGCCAGTATTTATCAGCGATGAACGCCGAACTGCTCGCGTTCGGTGTCAGTGCACTCGCCTTAGGGATCGGTGCGTTGGTCGGTGCCCGGCACCTCTATCCGCGACTCGAGCTCGCCGAGGACGCCGAGTCCTCGCTGCAGTTGCTGACCGCGATGATCGCGGGCGTTCTCCTCCTGACCGGGTTAGGACTGGTGCTGGTCGGATTGTTCGGCTAACGTAGCGTCACTGTCCGACGAGTTCCTCGTAGCGCGCGCCGGTCTGTTTCAACGTCTCGGTCGAGTAGAGCCGCTCGTGTTCGACCGGAAGGTAGTCGCTCGCCAACTCGTCGATTTTCGCGTCGACGGCGTCGGGATCGCGGCCGTGGATCATCGTGAACAGGTTGTACGACCAGCCCTGCTCGGGCCGGCGCGGTCGGTGATAACAGAGCGTGACGTAGGGCAGTCCGCCCGCACGCTCCCCCCACGCGTCGAGGTGGTCGTCCGGGACGTCCCAGACGACCATGCAGTTCGAGTCGAAGCCGGTGACGACGTGGTTGACCACGCAGCCAATGCGCTTGATGCAGCCGTTGTCGACGAGTCGGTCGATCGACTCGAGCACGTCCTCGACGTCCGCCTCGAGTCGAGCCGCGATATCCCGGTAGGGCGTTTTCGAGAGCGGGAAGCCGTTCTGGATCGCGAGTAAGAGGTCGGCGTCGAACGCGGAGAGGTCGCCGGTCGCCTCCTCGCTCATGCGGGTCGCAGAGGAGTCAGTGCTCTCGTCTATCGATTCGCGTGCGAACCGGTCCGCGTTGACGACGGGGAACTCGAGATCGATATAGTAGTCCGTCAGCATCGGCAAGTTGAGAACCGCACAGCCGGTTCGGGCCTCGATTTCCGCGAGGATATCGTCCCGCGTCGTCCGCGAGCCCGCGGTGACGACGAACCACATGTTCCACTCGTGGTCGCGGGCGTAGTTGTGGTTGACCTGCCGGTACTCGTTGATTATCGCGGCGACCTCGTCGAATCGGTCGTCGGGTGCCTGGACGGCTGCCAGCGTCGACGAGCCGATCACCGGCGGGTTGAGGACGGCACCGAACCGCCGGACGATGCCGGCGTCGTGGAGTCGGTTGACCCGCTCGAGCGCGTCGTCCTCGTCGATACCGAGTTCCGAGCCGATCTGTCGAAACGGACGTTCCGCGACGGGAACGCCGCTCTGGTAGCCGTCGATGATAGCCGCGTCGACGTCGTCGATCGACTCGCGCCACTCCCCCGAGAGGCTGCTCATTGGATGGGCTAGGGAGAACGGGACCGTATTGCTTTCGGGTCCGCGCGAGCGCCGGCGCGGTGTCGCGTTCGGTCCGCTCGAACGAGCCACTGGACGGCAGACCTGACACTCGACCAGCAGCCGCCCAAGAAACCGGAAGTAACCGGTCCGATTTCCGTCACTGTTCGCGCTGCTGGCCCAAAAACCCGTCATTCGTCGGCGACACGAGACCGGAAACGGGAGGTTTTTGCGCGGCCCGTCCCAACGAGAGCGTATGGCGAAGGCAACCCAGGAGTTCGGCGAGTGGCCGCTCAAACGGCTGATGACGGAGATCGTCGGCTCCGGTCCGAAGTCCGCCGACGACATGACTCGCGAGCAGGCTCGAGAGGCCTTCCAGCGCATTCTGGCCGGCGAACCCGACGAGACGACCCTCGGCGCGTTCTGGCTGGCCAACCGCTGGAAGCGCAACAACCCCGAAGAGCTGGCCGGCTACACCGACGTCATGCTCGAGGAGTCGGTCGAGACGGCCGAACCCGACGCGAACCCCGTCGACTGCGGCGCGAACTACGACGGCAAGCACACCTCCGCCGTCCTCGGCGTCGGCGCCGGCCTCGTCGCCGCCGCCGCGGGAACCCCCGTCGTCGTCCACTCCGGTGATCGGGTTCCGACCCAGAAGGCGACGGCGTACAAACACGTCCTCGACGAACTCGGCGTCCGGACGGAACTCGAGCCGACCGAGAGCGCCGACATGGTCGACGAGACCGGCTTCGGCTTCTACTACCAGCCAGCGTTCAATCCCGGCATTCAGGACCTCTACGAGCGACGCGACATGATGGGCGTCCGGACGTTCGTCAACACCATCGAGACCGTCGCCAACCCGGCCAACGCCGACGTTCACCTCGGCTCGTTCTACCACCTCGCGTTCGCGAAGAAGATGACCGATCTGATCGAGGAGAGCGACCATCTCTCCTTCTCCCGCGCCATCTTCTTCCAAGGGATGGAGGGCTACGACGATATCCGACCCGGCTACACGAAGGTGGCCGAGTGGGACGAGGGTGAAGACGAACTCGAGGACTACGAGGTCGAAACTGCGAACTACGGCATGGAGATGGAAGCCGAGGACCTCGCGGTCGACGACGTGACCGCCGACTCCGCGTCGATCACCGAGGAGGTACTGGCCGGCGAGCGCGACGATCACTTCGCCGACGCCATCGCGCTCAACGGCGCGTTCCGGATGTACGCCCGACAGGACGTCGAGAGTTTGGAGGCGGGGCTCGAGGAGGCTCGAGCGGTTATTGCGGACGGGAGTGCTGCAGCGGTGCTCGAGGATCTTCGCTCGTTCTGATCTACCCGGGTTTCCGTTCACCGACATCGATTGTCTGATTTCGAGCCAACGGCAACAGTTCACTTCGGAGTGTACGCGAGGGTCGATTTTTCAGCCCTTGATTAGCAGTGCGTGTTTACCACTGTTTGTGAATTGAACGAGTCCGTCAAACAAACCGGCCACCTGAACTATAAATAATGAACGAATTTATGTAGCTACCGTCCGATACCGCGAGTATGCGATTAGCAGACAAGACCGTCGTCATTACGGGTGCGGCATCGGGGATCGGCGAGGAGACAGCGAAGCGGTGTGCAGAGGAGGGCGCACGCGTCGTCGTGACGGACGTTGACACGCCGGGTGGCGAGGAGACCGTCGCCGATATCGAGGACGCCGGCGGCGTCGCGGAGTTCCGCGAACTCGACGTCACCGACAGCGAGCGATTCGACGAGGTTGTCGACGGCGTCGCCGAGGAATATGGCATCGACGTGATCGTCAACAACGCCGGCACCGGCCACCCCGGTGGCAGTCTCGAGGAGGTCGACGACTCCGTTCGGGATTTCGTGATCGACATCAACATCAAGGGCGTCTGGAACGGCTGTGCCGCCGCGCTTCCCCACATGAAAGAACAGGGCCACGGCTCGATCGTCAACGTCGGCTCCCTGGCGAGCATTCTCGGCCTGCCGAAGCAGGCCGCCTACTCGACGACCAAGGCGGCCGTGTTGAACATGACCCGAACGATCGCCGCCGAGGCCGGACCCTACGGCGTCCGCGCAAACGCCGTCTGTCCCGGCTTCACGGAGACCCAGATGCTCGATCAGTACTTGGCAACGCAAGACGATCCCGAGGCGGCTCAGCAAGCGATGGCCGAGGATTACCCGCTGAAGCGACTCGGTAAACCGGAGGAGATCGCCGACTCGATCCTCTTCCTCGCCAGCGACGAGGCCTCCTTCGTCACCGGCCACGGGCTGGTCGTCGACGGCGGCTTCTCGACCTGCTGACGGATTTGGCTGCGAACGCTGCCGGACGCGCAAATCGAAACCGGTTTTTCGCCGACGATCGTTTAGGGCAACTAACACGTCCGTCGGCCGGACGGCTTTCACAATGCTCGTTCCAGCACTCGTCGATGTCGGCTCGATTCTCGAGGAGACCTCCGGTCTCGGTCGCTACCTGCTCGTCTTCCTGCTCGCGATGACTCCGGCGATCGAGCCGTTCGTCGTCATCCCGGTCGCCATCGGACTCGGACTCGATCCGGTCGCGACGGGGCTCGCCGCCTTCGCCGGCAGCGCTACCGCCGTCGGCGCGATCGTCGTCGCCCACCAGCGGCTGGTCGCCTGGTGGGCCCGACGGACCGGCACCGACCCCACCGACTCGAGCGACCGATACGGACGCGCGCGCCGGCTCTGGAAGCGCTACGGACTCGCCGGTCTCGCCCTCGCCGGACCGATACTCGCGGGCATTCACCTTACGGCGCTGTTCGCGGTGGTCGCCGGCGACGACACGCGAGCGATCCTCGGGTGGCTCACGGTCGGACTCGGCGTCTGGACGGTCGCGCTCGTCATCGCCTCGACGGTCGGCCTCTCGCTGCTGGGACTCCCCTGAGCTCACTCCTCGCGGATCAGCGCGACGCTCGCGAGCTGGTCGCCGCCGACGACGGTCGCCTCCTGCGTGAGCGCGTAGAGGATGCCGTCGCGGTCCGCCGCCGCCTCGTGAAGCGGTTCGTACGTCGTCGGATCGTACACCGTGCCGATCGACGTTCCGGCGGTGATGGACTGGCCCACGTCGAGCGACGGCTCGGGATGAAACAGGCCGCCGTCGTCGGCGGTGACCTGCCCGAGGTGGTTTCGGGCGACGGTCTGCTCTCGATTCGGCACTTCGCCGGGGAGCATCCCGAGGTACCGACAGACGTCGAGCAGCCCGTCGACGCCGATCTCGACGGCGTCCTCGAGGATGTGTTTGTTGTGAGATAATTCGGGCGTGATCGACGGAATCCCCTCCTGTGCGGCGGCGACGCGGAGCTTTCCCCCGAACCCGCGTCGGTGCCACTCGTCGGAGGCATCATCGTCGGCCTCTTCGGAGAGCAAGAGGTCGGTTCCGAAGGCTTCGGCGAGGTTGCGGGCCGCCTCGTCGCCCTCCCGGTAGACGACGTGCGGGAGCATATCGGGACTGCCCGTGTGGAGGTCGACGATGGCGTCGGCCGCCTCGATCTCCTCCCAGAGCGTGTCGGCCATCCGCTGGTGGAGGCTGCCACCCTCGTCGCCCGGCCAGATCCGGTTCATGTTGGGATTGACGCTGTCGAACTCCTCGGGCGTGATGTAGGAGACGAGGTCGAAGGTGAGCGGGTTCGCGACGGGGACCGCGACGACGGTCCCCGACAGCGACTCGAGCGGCAGTCGCTCGTGAAACCGTCTGAGCGTTTCCGTACCGTTGATTTCGCGGCCGTGCTGGGCCGCCTGCACGTACAGCGTCGGTCCGTCGTCGCTCCCTTCGTACGTGTGAACGGTCGCCGTGAGTTCCACGCCGGAGGGAAGTCGCGCGAGCGTTACATCCTCGGCCGTATGCGTTCCTGCGGTCATAGGTCGCCGTTCCACGTCCGGCGGTATGTAGCTGCGGCCGTCTGTCGTCACCCGAACGTGACACCCGATCGGGTTCGCGGTCGCTCGAGCGGTCACGAGCGCGTCACAACTCGAGACCACTACCGTTTTCTGTCGGCCCACCGTCGGCGAAGCTATGGGAGATGTTACTGCGACCCTCCACACCAACAAGGGAGACATCGAGGTCGAACTGTACGACGAACGCGCGCCACGAACCGTCGACAACTTCGTCGGTCTCGCGACCGGCGGCAAGAGCTGGGAGGACCCCGAGACGGGCGAGGACGTCGACGGCGAGCCGCTGTACGACGACGTCGCGTTCCACCGCGTCATCGACGACTTCATGATTCAGGGCGGCGATCCGACCGAAACCGGTCGCGGCGGCCCCGGCTACCAGTTCGACGACGAGTTCCACGACGAACTCCGACACGACGACGCGGGCGTTTTGAGCATGGCCAACTCCGGGCCGGACACGAACGGCTCGCAGTTCTTCATCACGCTCGACGCCCAGCCACACCTCGACGACCGCCACTCAGTCTTCGGGAAGGTCACCGACGGGATGGACGTCGTCGAGGAGATCGGCAGCGTCGACACCGGCCGCAACGACGAGCCCAAAGAGGACGTCGTCCTCGAGTCGGTCTCCGTCGACTACGAGTAATCTCGGCACCGGTCTCGAGCGGCACTCGAGCGTGTCGTCCCCGAATCACGGAGCGGAGCGTCCCGACATCGCGACGTTCTTAGAGCGTGAGTGGTACCGCTCGAACAGACGCTCTCGTGAGTGCGGTGCAGAAACGGGTGATGCTTTTATAGAGATCTTCCGAAACACCGAACACGGTGACTCTCGAGACCCTCGTGGAACGTTCGCTGTCGGTACTGGGATATCCGTCCGTGACGCACGGGCTAGCTGACTGGTATCTCGATTCGACTAACCTCGAGATCGCACCCTCCGCTCGCATCGCGATGGGCTGTCTGCTTCGAGGCGAGATCGATCTTCGCTCGCATACGAGAGTAAGTCGAGGCTGTATCCTCGCCGGTGACGTGGCGATCGGGACGCGAACGAACCTCGAGCCGAACTGTGACCTCATCGGAGCGGTCACACTCGGTCGATACTGTGCAATCGCCCGCGAGACGACGTTCCAGCAGACGAACCACGAGACGACGAGACCGTCACAACAGATCCGGTTTTACGACGAGGTGCTCGACAGCGACCTTCCGCCGACGGCGAAGGGGCCGATCACGGTCGGTAACGACGTCTGGATCGGGACGAGGGCGACGATCCTCTCCGGCGTGACGATCGGAGACGGTGCCATCGTCGGGGCCGGAGCGGTCGTCAGTTCCGACGTCGAGCCGTACGCCGTCGTCGCCGGGGTCCCGGCCGAGCGGATCAAGTGGCGATTTCCCCAGGCGGTTCGAGAGAAGCTTCTGGACCTCGAGTGGTGGAACTGGGACGAGGAGACGATGCGCGATCGACGAGCGTTCTTCGAGCGCGACCTCCGGACCGTCGACGACGCCGCGGAGATCGCAGCCCTCCTCGAGTGAAGCCGCACTCGAAAGTTGTGTGCATGTCGTCACACCGACGGAACGCAGTCCGACGGTTTAAAGTCGTATTGTGCGCGTTCGCGGGTTGCCTCGAGACCGTCTCCGCCGACGACGGATACGCCTCGGGACGAGTTCGAAATCCGATATCGTTATTTTGTCGCCGCGCTCACCAGCGGTATCGCTCCACATCGGCCGCTCCATCGACGAACGCTGCTCGCAGCGACCGGCTCGACTCTCGGCCTTGTCCTCGCCGGCTGCGCGAATACCGCTGAAGACGATGTGAAACGCGACGCGGACGCGAGCGACAACGAATCGACTGGGGACTCGAAGACGGCCGACGCGCTGACGGCGACCCTCCACACCGACACGGGCGACGTGGCGGTCGAACTCTACGCCGACCGCGTCCCGCGAACCGTCGAGAACTTCGTCGGTCTCGCGACCGGCGAACGGCCGTGGACCGATCCCGAGACGGGCGCGGACGTCGACGGCGAACCGCTGTACGAGGACGTTCTCTTCCACCGCGTCATCGAGGATTTCATGATCCAAACCGGCGATCCGCTCGGTACCGGCCGCGGCGGTCCCGGCTACCGGTTCGACGACGAGTTCCACGACGACCTCCGACACGACGATGCGGGCGTTTTGAGCATGGCCAACTCCGGGCCGAACACGAACGGCTCGCAGTTTTTCATCACGCTCGGCGCCCAGCCCCACCTCGACGGCAGACACGCCGTTTTCGGGAGGGTGACCGCGGGGATGGACGTCGTCGAAGCGATCGGGAGCGTCGACACCGACGCGAACGACCGGCCTCGAGAGGACGTCGTCCTCGAGTCGGTCTCCGTCGGCGACGAATAACGGGAACCGAGAGCACGGGTTCGTCGTTCAGGACGGCGTTCGAATCTCGAGGTGCGTACAGACCGAGCACACGTCGCTCAGTCGGGCGAAGACGTGGAGTGGAGATGGGTGTGGGACAGGTGTGGAGTCCCTCGTGAGAGCCTCCTGCGTCATTCGGTGAAACAGTTGCACGGCGACGAACTCGCATTAAGAGCCAGATAGTGTTACGACAAGGTTCGACACATGGTCGTATGCCTACGTGGAAACGACGATCCGTACTGGCAACTGGTGCAGCGCTCTCGCTCGGCGGGCTTTCGTCGATCGGTACGGGATCGGAGGCTGACGACGCCACAGAGCTACCGGATTCGTCCATCGATCCCAATCCAGAAACGGACGAGGACTGGCCCTCCTACGACGGTGGCGCCGGGCACTCCAGGTCCATTTCGGACACCCGCGAGTTCGACGGCGAGGCTCTCGAGGCCGCCTGGTCGGTCGCCATCGATAGCGGGCGCGGCGAATTCGGCGCCGCAGTCGCCGTCGCCGACGATACCGTCTACGCGAAGACCGAGTCCGCGGTCGTCGCGCTCGAGGCGGCGGACGGGTCGGTCGTCTGGGAGGCCGACGACGTCGACGCGTGGGGGCCGGCGGTCGCCGGCGAAACCGTCGCGCTCTCGGGCGAGGAGGTGGTCGCACTCGATCGCGCCGACGGAAGCGTGCGGTGGACCACCGAGTTCGACCCCGAGAATCGAGGCGACGTCAGCAGGCACACGGTTGCCTACGACGCCGTCTTCGTTATTTTCGACGGAACGCTGTACGCCCTCGAGATCGACGACGGGTCGATCCGCTGGCGACTCGAGTCGATCCGGGACGAGGACGGCGAGGAACACGAGTTCGACACCGACGTCGCTGCGGCGAACGGCGTCGTCTACGCCGTCTCCGGGGACTTCGTCCTCGCGCTCGAGCCCGAGTCGGGCGACGAACGCTGGCGGTCCGAGGTGTACAACGGCGCGGTGTCCCTTCCGTCCCGCGCGACGGCGACGGGCGTCCTCCTCGGGGGCGATATGTACGAGCGTTCGATCAGCGATGCAGAGTCGGGTGAGGGTATCGGAGTGGTCAACTCGGAGTACATCGAGCCGGTTTTGGACGAAGAGATGTACGTCGACGGCGGTCCACACACGTTCTCGGGGCGGTCCTACGCCGCGGACGACGAGTACGAGTGGGACGTCGACATCCACTACAGTTCGGTGTCGACCGTCATCACCGGCGACACCGTCTACGCCTACGTCGACGAGGCGAACCACCCGCCGAACGCGGAGTACAGCGCGGATCTCGTCGCCCTGGACAGGTTCGACGGGACCGAACGATGGGTGCGATCGGCCGACGAGACGCCCGTCGGCCCGATACGGGCGATCAGCGGCGAGACGATCTACGTCGACCACGACGGCGAACTCGTCGCGCTCCGGGAGCAAACGGACGAGGAAGGCGGTGATGACCAGCCCGACGAGGATAACGAAAGCGGCGAAGATGACGACGGCTCCGGCGACGACGGCGCCGACGATGACACGGACGAGGGAGACGACGAGCAGAGCGGATCCGAGGACGATGACCAGCAACAGGACGGAGAGGACAATACCGACGAGGCCGAATCCGACGGCGACGACCAGCAACAAGACGGCGATAGCGAGTCCGGCGAAGGCGACACTGACGCCGGTTCGGAGGCTGGAGACGAAGACACTGATACCGAGGTAGACGCCGAAAACGAAACCGAGACCGACGTCAGCGATGACACCGACGGCGTGCCCGGATTCACGACCGGTGCCGGACTCCTCGGTGGGGCGACCGCCCTCGAGTGGCTGCGCCGAACGTCAGGCGCTGATGAATCGACCAGCGTGAACGAACCAGCCAAGTAAGAGACCCCGATTGCGGTCCGTCGGACGGGGCTGCTGACACCGTATCGATTCTCGCCTCTCGGTTACACCGTTTTCAGGTCCGACGCACCCGAATATCCCGCCGGTTTTACGTACCGACTGGATCGACGAAAGCCGTGTTATCGAACCCGCGTCTCCGAGACGCCTCGAGTTCGAGCGCCAATCACACGTTCCGAACGCTGTCGCCCAAACGGTCGAACGCTACAGTTCGAACTCGAGGCGGTCTCCCTCCTCGACGTCGCGCTCGTCGGTCCACTCGTAGACGACTTCCAGCACGTACTGGCCGTGGCCGGCGTAGGTCTGTTCGCTGCCGTCCTCGTCCGGCCCGGGTTCCGGCGCGTGATGGATCTCCGTGATCACGCCCTCGTCGTCCGCGAAGACGATGTCGATCCCGAAAGACATCTCCCGCATGAAGAACTCTCGATCCTCGACCGCCTCGTAGACGAACAGCATGCCGCGGTCGTCGGGTAACTCCTCGGTGTCGCTCAGGCCCAGCCCTTGCAACTCCGGCGTGTCGGCGATGGCCGCCGTGACCGTCCCCAGTTCCTCGCCGTCGGAATCCGTCACCGCTACCTCGGTCGTCTCGTACTCCGCGTGAACCTCGGACGAGGAGTCGTCACTGTCGTCGGTATCGTCGCTCGAGTTCCCCGTCGTCTCTTCGAGTTCGTCACCGTTGGCCCCCTCGTCGTCGCCGGTATCGTCGGCACAGCCCGCGAGTCCGAGCGAGCCGAGAGTTACCGCGGTACCTGCCAGCACGGTTCGTCGGGTCGAGGTCGACGGCTGTTGCGGAGTCATTTCGATACGGAACCGACCACGAAAGCGGTGATAAGTGTTTGTCGCCCGATTCGTGAATATAACTCGGCTGACAAGGTCTGTATCGGCCACCGGGGGGTTTCTCCCCCGCGTGACCGACGTTGTGTTGTTCTCCACAAATCTCTGTGACGTGCTAACTTCTGACAGTGTCGGACGAAGGCCGAGAGCCGTCAGTGGGGAATGCAGTGCGTACGTTTAGAAGCCATGCACGCGTTAGCGTCGCTGTGAACTGGACAGCCGACGACGTCCCCGACCAGCACGGCCGAACGGTCGTCGTCACGGGAGCCAACAGCGGGATCGGTCTCGAGGCAACCCGCGAACTCGTCCGAAACGGCGCGACGGTAGTCATGGCCTGTCGGGACACCGACCGCGGCGACGAGGCGGCGCGGGACATCCGCGCGGACGTGCCCGACGCCGACCTCCGCGTCGAGGCCTGCGATCTGGCGAGCCTCGAGTCGATCCGCGCCTTCGCCGAGCGCCTCGAGGACGAGGCGATCGACGTCCTGATCAACAACGCCGGGACGATGGCGATTCCTCGCTCGGAGACCGAGGACGGTTTCGAGACCCAGTTCGGCGTCAACCACCTCGGTCACTTCGCGCTCACGGGGCTGATGCTCGACGAACTCCATACGGCCCCTGACTCGGGACCCGCGCGAGTCGTGACGGTCTCGAGCGGACTCCACGAACGCGGCGAGATCGACTTCGACGACCTCCACGGCGAGCGGACGTACGACAAGTGGGACGCCTACGGCCGGTCGAAACTCGCCAATTTGCTGTTCGCGTACGAACTCGAGCGCCGGTTTCTCACCGCCGGGCTGTCCGCCAAGAGCCTCGCCGTCCATCCCGGCTACGCGAACACGCAGCTGCAGTTCCGCGGCATCGAGGGTCGCGGCTCCCGGATCCGGTTGTTGGGTCGACGACTGATGAACGCCGTGCTCGCCCAGTCAGCCGAGAAGGGCGCACTCCCCACGCTGTACGCGGCGACTGCGCCGGACGCGGCGGGCGGCGCGTACTACGGCCCCGGCGGACTGCTTGACATGCGGGGCACTCCGGAACGACAGGCTTCGTCGGAGCGGTCGTACGACCGCGGGACCGCTCGTCGGCTGTGGGAGGTCTCGAGCGAGCTAACCGGCGTGACCTACGATCTCCCCGAGCCGAAGGCCCCGTCGTCGTGAGTCGGTAACTCGAGTCCGCCCGTGTGAGATTCGTTCGGGAACCGTCCGAGCCGACCGTAACGCGAAAGGCGACGCAGCCGAACAGTCGAGTAATGAGCGACGACGACGGTATCCAGCGCGCGAGCGACGTCGGCTCGTCGGACGCGCCGCCGATCGAGGAGAAGCCCTACAAGATCATCTTCGAGGCGAACAAGTGCTTCGGCGCGGGCAAGTGCGCCGAGGTCAGCGACAACTGGGAGATGTCCATCGCATCGGGCATCGCCAAGCCGAAGACGTACTTCTTCGGCGAGGAGGATCTCGAGCACAACGTCCGTGCGGCCGACGTGTGCCCAGCGAAGAAGGACGACGGCTGCATTCACGTCGTCGATCGCCGCACCGACGAGGAGATTGCGCCGGACCCCCACGGCGACGGAACGCTGAGCGTCGACTGGTAGCGCTCGCGTTCGCAATCCGGCGGGCGCGACTCACTTCGTTCGCGGAAGATAACTCGAGAGAACACCGAAACGCACATCCCGAACCGGAGACAACGGTCGAGTGCCTTCTGTGCGAGGGTAGCCAAGCAGGCCAACGGCGGTGGGCTTAAGACCCGCTCCTGTAGAGGTCCGAGGGTTCGAATCCCTTCCCTCGCATGTCACCGCGAACACTCGTGAGCGGTGACTGCGAGCGGAGGGGTTTGAATCAGGGAGCGAAACAACTGAGGTTCGAATCACCCTCGTCCGTGACCTACTCGCAACTAATGCGAGAGCAACAGGATTCGTAACAAACATCAATCTGTTATCCATGCTTCTCGTTAGTGATCGGCGGCCAACAGTTGTCGTCGATCACGGGCCGCAGTCAACCGGCCCAGAAGTCAGGGATCTCACCCGCGGACACCGAACAAAAATCATTCGGGAAAGGCGTAACAGGTCCACTGACAAGCCCCTACTACGGCACTCGGGGCAGTTGATATCCCTTCCCTCGTAGACTCGAAATACCGTGTCAACGTATCGATTACGTGAGATCAGGCTACGAGAAGAGAACCCGTCAGCTTACGCGTAGAAAGACACCTCCGGAGATCATTCGCCGAGTTCGGACCCTACGACTCCGACCTTGAGTCCACGCCAATCCCCCTCGCCGCCGTCGCTTTGAACGACGCCATGATCGACCGGCCGGCCTCGAGCCCCAGTCGCTCCGCGCTGGCTCGAGTGACGAGCGCCTGTAGCGTCGCCCCATCGCCCAGTCGAACCACCACTCGGTCGATCGCATCGCCCGATTCGACCTCGACGATGGTTCCCGAAAACCGATTTCGGAGGCTGGTATCGTCGCCTCGAGGGGTCTCGTCGGGATCTGTCAGGACGACGGCGTCCGAGCGGATGCTAACCTGCACCTCGCTCGCGTCCTCGGGAACGAGCGCCAGTATCGAGCCGACGGTGGTCTCGACGGTCGCGAGTTCACCCGTTCGGTCCCGGACGGTGCCCGAGATCACGGACTCCGTGACCCGGGCGACGCCGTTGAGTTCGGCGGCGTGTCGGTCGAACCGTCGGCGGAGGTCGCGGGCGTTCTGCGTGAGAACTGTCCCGCCGCCACCGCGGCCCCCGCGTCGCCGTTCGGTAACCGGGCCGACGGCGTCTTCGATCTCGACGATTCGGTTCTGCAGACGCGCGTACGACCGGCCGAGTTCGTCGGCCGCGCTGTGCATCGAGCCGTGGTCGTCGATCGCCTCGAGCATCTCGATATCGCGGCGGTCGATCGTCACGCCGTCGACCGACAGTGTCGTGGTGTAGCCCTTTTCGATCGTCATCAGTAGATCAGCTCCCCGTCGATGAACTGTTGCGTTCGGTCATCGGTCGGCTCCTCGAACACCGTTTCGGTTGGCCCGACCTCGATGACCTCGTTTTCGAGAAGCACCGCGACCCGATCCGCGACCCGTTCGGCCTGGTGCATGTCGTGGGTAGCGATCGCGACGCCGATGCCCCGATCTCGCGCGTTGCCGATCGCCTCCTCGAGGACGGCCGTGTTTCGCGGGTCGAGGTCCGACGTCGGCTCGTCGAGGAGGAGCACGTCGGGTTCGTACGCGAGCGCCCGAGCGAACGCGACGCGCTGGGCTTCGCCGCCCGAAAGCGACGAGGCGTCCTGATCGGCCTTGTCGGCCAATCCGACGGCGTCGAGCGCGTCGACAACTTCGATAGTGCCGTTTTCGGCTCCGACGAGACTCGCGAGTTCGTGTCGAATGCGGTCCGTCCACGACTGTCTGACCCGGAGCCCGTACTCGGCGTTGCGAACGACGCTCGCGTCGAACAGGCTGGCCTCCTGAAAGACCATCCCGATCCGGCGACGGTACTCGAGTCGCTCGCGGTCGCCGACCGCCCAGACGTCGGTTCCGTCGTACTCGATCGAGCCATCGTCGGGCGCGTCGAACAGCGCGAGCAGCCGCAGCAGCGTCGACTTCCCGACGCCGGAGGGGCCGATGATGGCGACGACCTCGCCGGGCGAGACCGACAGCGAGACCTCCTCGAAGACGGTCTCGTCGTCGTAGGCGTGGTAGACGTCCGTCGCGCGTAGCGTCATCGGTACCGCCCTCCGCCGTCGTTTCCGAGCCGAACGACGATCGCGTTGACGGCCAGGACGAGGACGAGCAGGATCGCACCGAGGAGCATCGCGGTCTCGAACCGGCCCTGTCGAGCCTCGAGTTGGATCGCCGTCGTAAGCGTCCGTGTGACCGACGTTCCGTCCGAACGGGCGATGTTACCGCCGACGATGAGGACGGAGCCGACTTCGCTGATCGCGCGGCCGAAGCCCGCCAGCACAGCCGTCGCGATGCCGTAGCGCGCTTCCTTGATGGTGACGAACGCGACGTCCGTCCGCGTCCCGCCCATCGCGTACGCCGCGTCCCGGACGTTCTGCTCGACGCTGCTGACGGCGGCGAGACTGACGCCAGCGATGACGGGCGCTGCAAGCACGAACTGCGACAGGATCATCGCCTCGGGGGTGAAAACGAGGTCGAACGAGCCGAGCGGTCCCTGATTCGAGACGGCGAAGAGGACGACGAGACCGACGACGACGCTGGGAAAGCCCATCCCGGTGTTGATGAGCGACGTGAGCAGCGTCTTCCCGCGAAACTCTGTGAAACCGATGAGGAGGGCGACCGGGAGACTACACAGCGTGCTCAATGCGACGGCGACGAGACTAACGTACAGCGAGACCGCGATGATGCTGCGGATGTAGTGCCACTCGAAGGGAAAGTCGACGACCAGCGGCGCGCCCGTGGTGAGTTCGAGTACCATCCGTGCGCACCCTCAGTCGTCCGCGCCGTCCCAGCCCTCGGGGACGTACTGCTGGAAGTTCGGTTCCTCGGAGACGGCCTCCGGAAAGAACAGCTGTTCACCCTCGACCGCGTACTCCTCGATCCGTTCGCGGCTCTCGAGCCCCGTGAGATACCCGATGTACGCCATCGCGAGGTCGTAGTTCACGTTGTCGTGGACGGCCGGATTGACGGCGACGATGCCGTACGGATTCGCGAGCAGGTCCGGCCCGTCTTCGATCGGGCCCTCGACGTGGGTCTCGAGGCCGATATCCGACCGCATCGAGAGATACGTGCCGCGGTCGGCGAGCGTGTAGTCGCCGCCCTGGTCCGTCTGGGTGAGTATCTCACCCATGCTGCCGCCACCGTCCAGATACCACTCGCCGAACTCGTCGTCGCCGACGCCGGCGGCGTCCCAGATCTCGAGCTCTTTCGCGTGCGTTCCCGAGTTGTCCCCGCGCGAGACGAACGTCGACTCCGCCTCGGCGATGTCGGTAAACGCCGCTTCGACGTCCGTGGTCCCCGAAATCCCCGCCGGGTCGTCAGCGTCGCCGACGACCACGAAGTCGTTGAACATCAGATCGCGTCGGTTGACGCCGTACCCCGCTTCCAGAAACTCGTCCTCGAGCGCGCGGGCGTGGACCATCACGACGTCCGCGTCACCGCTGCGGGCGGTCTCGAGTGCAGCGCCCGTCCCCTGACCGATCGCCTCCACGGTGACGCCGTATCGGTCCTCGAAGGGCGCGTTGAGTTCGTCGAGCAGGCCCGTGTCGTAGGTGCTCGTCGTCGTCGTGAGCCGGAGCGTTTCGCCGGTGATCGCTCCCTCCTCCCGACTCCTGAACGCCGTACAACCAGCGATCCCGGTAGCTGCCACAGAGCCGACCGCTGCGACGAACTGTCGGCGTTGTATCGACATAGATACTACGATACTGCCTCGGATGAAATAGTTTTGGATCACGACGTAACCACAGTGGGTTACGTCCGATCCGGTAGAGAACGACGTTCGGGCTCGAGGAGTGCGTTTTCGACGTGGCCGAATCGGCTGCGTAACCAAAAAAGGCAACCCATCTGAGAGCTACTGAAACCCGGCGGAGATGTGCCGCGAGGAGCTACTCTTCGACCGGCGACTGTTTCTCGTCGGGCAGTCGTGCGAGCGCTTCGATGGTGGCGACGACCGGTTCGTCGGCGCCCGCAGGACGAACGACACCACTCGTCGCATCGTACTCGACCGCGCCGTCGGCGGCCAGTTTCGGCAGTCGGTGCTGGACGAGATCGAGGTAGACCGCCTCCTCGGTCGTCTCCTCGAGCGACGCGATCTGTGCCGCGATCGTCTCGACGCCGAGCGGTCGGTCGGCGAGCGACACCGCCTGGAGCGTGTACCAGGCTCGCGTATCGGACGCGAGACTGGCAACGGTTCGTGCAGGCGGCGAGAGGGAGTCGATGTCACCCCGTCCGTCGGCGGTATCCGTCTCCTCGGACGCTCCCAGTTCGACGGTGTGTCGCTGGTTCGCCACTGCGGCAGCCAGACCGACGACGCCGCCGCTCAACATGCCGATGACGAGCAAGAGCGACGAATCCGCGACGGCGTTTCCGACGAGCCACTCCGCGAGAAGGAAGCCCGAGACGAGGAGCCCGGCGGTGAGGGAGCCGACGAGAGACCACGTCGCGATCGACCACTGATCCTCGTAGGACCGGCGTTGCGTCGCGACCCAGTAGCCCGCGTAGACGAGCGCGAGCGCCGGCGCGATCACGAGTAGGCTCTCGATCGATTGGACGACGATCGGTTCGGGGTAGCGATACACCTGTGCCAGTCCGGCGACCCCGAGTGCGATTCCGAGTACGGCGACGAACCACGCTGCGCTATCCTGCCATCTCGTCGTACGCGGGCGTCTACTGTCCAGTGAGGTCATCAGTCACCTGTACTGTAGCACGTCACGCAGTAAGAACGTTCTTGCGTCCGGTCGAACGGGAGAGTCGATCGATCCTGCCAACCGGAGGGTGCAGGTGCAACTGTTTCACGTCACCGACTGGTATCACGGCCGAGAGTCCGATGACCAATCCGGATCGAGAGCAGTCACGGATCGCTAACAACCGACTGGCAGTCGCCGTAGCCGTCGGTTCGTTGCTCGTCCTCTCGGCAGTCGGACTGTTCTATCGGACCGGGCTGCTCGACTACATCGTGCCGACTCACGGCCCTGCAGCCGACGCAGCCCCGCTCTACGTCCTGATGGCCGTCGCTCTGTTCGCACTCATCGTCTGGAGCTGGAGCCGACTGGTCTCGTGGTTCGACTGAAGTCAGGAGAACCGACGGCAGCGTTCCGACCTAGAACGGGTACTCCCGAGACTCGCGCTGAATCGAGATCCACTTCGTCGTCGTCAGCTCCTCGAGGATCGACTCGCCGTTGTACCGCCCCAATCCGGACTGTTTCATCCCGCCGAAGGGGACGTGGGGCTCGTCGTTGACCGGCTGGTCGTTGATGTGGATCATCCCCGTCTCGATGCCGTCGGCGATCGATCGAGCCTGCGCGAGGTCCTCGCTGTGAACCGATCCCGAGAGGCCGTGGATCGTATCGTTGGCCAGTTCGATCGCCTCCTCGTCGCTCGAGTAGGGGATCACCGGCGCGACCGGGCCGAAGTGTTCGTTACACGCCGCGGCCATGTCGTTGTCCGCGTCGGAGAGGACCGTCGGCTCGACCACGAGTCCGTCGTGTTCGCCGCCGGTCTCGAGGGTCGCCCCTTCGTCGACTGAGGTCTCGACGTACTCGAGGATCTGATCGCGCTGGCCCTCGTCGATGATCGGTCCGACGACGGTGTCCTCGTCGGTCGGGTCGCCGGTCGGAAGGTTCGCCGCGCGGTCTGTAAGCATCCCCACGTAGTCGTCGTAGACGTCCTCGTGGACGAGGTGGCGGTTGATCGAGATACAGATCTGGCCCTGGTGGAGGAACGAACCGAAGACTCCGCCGTCGACCGCGCGATCGAGGTCGGCGTTCTCGGTGACGACGTGGACGTTGTTCCCGCCAAGTTCGAGCGCGGGAAGCGCGCAGTTGCCGGCCGCGTTCGCGGCGACCCGCTGGCCGATCTCCGTCGACCCGGTGAAGGCGAGCACTCGCGGAATCTCGTGGTCGGAGATCGCGTCACCGATCTCGGAGCCGCTGCCGGTGACGACGCTCAGGACGCCCTCCGGCACGCCGGCTTCCTCGAAGATCCGTGCGAGGAGCAAGCCGCCCGTAATCGGCGTGTTCGAGGCCGGCTTGAGCACGACCGAGTTCCCGGTCGCGATGGCCGGCGCGACCGCTCGCATCGAGAGGTGCAGCGGGAAGTTCCACGGCGAGATGACGCCGACGACGCCGGCAGGTTTGCGCTCGACGATGTTTTCCTTCCCGGGGATCGTCGACTCCATCTGCTTCCCGTCCATCCGGAACGGGTAGCTCGCCGCCTGCTGCATCATCGCCATCGCCGTCTGCAGTTCGGCCCCGCTTTTGACTCGCGTACTGCCGGACTCGAGGGCCAACAACTCGGAGATTTCCTCGCGATTGTCACGAACGAACTCGATCGCCGCCGTAATAACCTCCGCTCGTGCTTGCGGCGGTTGCTGGGCCCACTCTTTCTGGGCTTCGCTCGCGGCCTCGTAGGCCCGATCGACGTCGTCCTCGGTTCCGGCCGGAACGGTCGCAATCTTCTCGCGCGTGTAGGGGTTCTCGACCGCGATCTCCTCGCGGTCGCTCGGCTCCGTCCACTCGCCCGCGAGATACAGCGAATTCCAGCCCGATTCGGGTGTCAACGGGAGATCTGTCATACAGCGATACTACCCGACGAGTGTGGAAAAGTGACACACCGGCAGGCGCAACGGGGACTAAGTCCACGTTCGACTGAACAAACCACGTGCGGTGGCGCGCGCTGAGCCGCGGTGAACCGACGGTGAACCGCGGCCCGAATATGCGCGAGGGATGAGTGAGCGACTGTAAGGAGCGAACGAATCGGTTGGGGAGGACGTGGAACCCATCGCCGCCAGCGGCAGCAACACACTCGTTCTGACTAACCCCCATCGAAACAGCATCGTTCACTAAGTAGGTCTATTGATCGGCTGACTCACCGCAGTCCGATTGAAAGAAACGAAGCCCTCGTGGCGAACTCATCCGCTGAGAGTATAAAAATGACTTTCCACTCGCGATCAGGAGGACGAATCCACCGACTAATGTCAAGTACAGACCAGTCCCTGCAATAAACATTCCCGTCACTCCGTACTGAGTGAAAAAGAACACTAACGAGAGCACGACCGAGACGGTTCCGACAACCGTTCTAAATGCTTCGCTGCTAATCCACCGAATTTCGATCAGTATTCCGAGCGCAGCAATAACTGCAAGTACAAGCGTTACGAGTCCATACGTTTCCGTCCCTGATCCCATACCCGCGATCTTGACTAGATGGATGTACTCGTACGTCGGATTCGTGATGACCCACGGAAAGTACGCACCGAGACCGAGCAAACAGAGCCCCGCCCATACTATGACTTTCGAAGATGGGACCACACCATCATGTGACCTATCTAAAATATAGTCTTTTCGTGTAATTAGGAAGGGATCTGTACCGACCATTGCACTTCTCCACTCACTGAACGAACTCGCTGCCTGTACGGTGATGAACGGCTGCTGAATACATATTCATTATTTGGAATGAGTAACGCTGTCTGTAACTGGTAGAGTGTCCACTGATCAGTTTGTATCTGTAGTGTGTGTCCCGTACCTTGAGCGATCACAAGTGCCCGTGACCCGACGAGAACGCGCTGTAGACCTCACAGATTCGACCTACCTCCGATACGAAGCATGCTGATCGCTCGAGCGAACACGACGAGTCTCCGAGCCCGACCAGTGTCAGACACCCGTCCGAAACGACAGATCGAGCGACGGCGCAGAGTGCGTCAGCGATCCCATCGAGATGACGTCGACGCCCGTCGCGGCGTACGCCGCAACCGTCTCGAGCGTGATTCCCCCGCTCGCCTCGGCCAGTACGCCGTCGTACGCCGCGAGCAGGTCGACGGCGGCCCCGATCTCTTCGGGCGTCATATTATCCAACAGGACGATATCCGCACCGGCCTCGGCGGCCCGCGGCGCGTCCTCGACGGACTCGACCTCGACGTCGAGTTTCGTCGCGAACGAGGTCCGCTCCCGAAAGTGCGAAACTGCGCCCTCGAGTCCCATCTCGGCGAGATGGTTGTCCTTCACCATCACCATGTGAGAGAGATCGAGTCGATGGGTGTCCCCGCCGCCGGCGACGACGGCGCGTTTCTCGAGCCCCCGAAGCCCGGGCGTCGTCTTGCGAGTCGCGGCGATCCGCACGTCGCCGGATTCGGTGCGGGCGCGGTCAACTACCCGTCGCGTCCGCGTCGCGATTCCCGACGCGTGACCCGCGAGGTTGACAGCGACGCGTTCGCCCCGCAAAACCTCGCGTGCGGGCCCCTCGACGCGGAGGAGTTCGTCGCCGGGTTCGAGTTGAGCCCCATCGTCGAGCGACTCGAGCACGTCGACGCCGAGATAGTCGAAGACGGCCGTCGCGGCCTCGAGACCCGCGACGACGCCGGAGTCCTTCGCGACGAGGCGGCCGGTCGTCTCGCCCGGGACCTGATTCGTCACGTCGTGGTGGCCGACGTCCTCGCGGAGCCAGCGTTCGACCTGTGCGTTCGTGATCATTGTGGGTTAGTCGTCCGCCGGCTGCTCCGCCGTTGAGTCGTCCCTCGAGTCCTCCACGACGTAGTGACAGCCCGTCGACTCGGCGTTCTCGCTCGCCGCTCGAGCGATCAGCAGGGCCGTCACGCTCGCGTTCCGCAGTTCGTACAGATCCCGCGCCGTCCGCGTGCGGATGTAGGCGTCGACCTCGCCCTTGAGCCGCCGGAGGACGGCGCTCGCGCGGGCGATTTCGTCGGGGTCGCGCTCGAGACCGAGATACTCGTCCATCGTCCGCTTCAGGCGAATCGACTTTTCGGCGGCGAAGCGCTCTGGAAGGTCCGGATCGCTGTTGCGGAGGTCGGGGGCCTCGACGGGTTCGGGGTCCGCGTCCAGACCCGCAGCGTCTTCGCCCGCGCGGAGGCCCCAGACGAGGCCCTCGAGCAGGCTGGTACTCGCCAATCGATTCGCACCGTGAACGCCTGTGCGCGAGCACTCGCCGACCGCGTAGAGCCGATCGAGTGACGTTCGGCCGTGTTCGTCGACGTCGATACCGCCACAGAGGAAGTGCTCACAGGGCGCGACCGGGATCTCGTCGCCGTCGATGCCGCGGTCGCGACACTTCTCGGCGATGGCGGGGTACTCCTCGGCGAACGCGCCCTCGAGCGTGCTCACGTCCAGGACGACCTCCCCGGTCGCCTCCCGCTCGGTCTCGACCGCGCGAGCGACGACGTCCCGCGGGGCCAGATCGCCCTGCGAGTGGTAGTCATCCATAAACCGTTCGCCGTCACCGTTCCGCAGTATCGCGCCCTCGCCGCGAAGGGCTTCCGAGAGGAGGAACGGATCCGCTCCGTCGTACGCCGTGGGGTGGAACTGCACGTACTCGAGGTCCGCGACGTCCGCCCCCGCAAGGGCGGCCATCGCGATCCCGTCGCCGGTCGCATCGTCGGGGTTGGTCGAGCGCGTGTAGAGCGCCCCGATGCCGCCGGTCGCGAGGATGGTCGTGCCGGCGAATATCGGATTCCCCGTCGGATCTTCGTCACTCAGAACGCCGTGGACGCGGCCCTCGTGCGTAATCAACTCGAGCGCGGCGGTATCCTGCCGCACCTCGATTCGGTCGTGTGCGTCGATGTGGTTCAGAAACGGTCGCAGGATGTGGGTTCCCGTCGCGGCGTCGACGTGGAGGATGCGGTAGTCCGAGTGGGCGGCCTCCCGCGTGTAGTCGAACTCCCCGTCGTCCGTCTCGTCGAACTCGATCTCGAGCGTCTCGAGCAGCACGTCTTCGACGGCGTCGTCGGCGTTCTCGACCAAGACATCGACCGCGTCGGGATCGGCGGTGCCGTCGCTGGCTGCGATAATGTCCGCCTTGAGGCTCTCCGGTTCGCCGCGAGTCGTCGAGATGCCGCCCTGGGCCCAGTCGGTGCTGGCACCGTCGGGTTTCGTCGCCTTCGTGAGCAAGAGCACCTCGGCTCCCTCGCGGGCAGCCTGCAGAGCGGCCGCACAGCCCGCGATTCCGCTTCCGACGACGAGAACGTCCGCAATTTCGTGGTCGTGATCGTGAGTTGCGGTCATCGTGGATCAGATCTCGAGCATTCGATCGAGTGCGACGCCCGCGAGTTCCTTCTCCTCGGGCGCGACCTCGATGACGTTGCGTTCGCGACCCTCGACGAGTTCCTCGAGCACCCACGTCAGGTAGTTCGGGTCGATCTGGCGCATGGCGTTGCAGTCCATGCAGGCGTCACCGCAGAGCGGCAGGACGTTCACCTCGGGGTGCCAACGCTGGAGGTGCTCGGTGAGGTGGATCTCGGTGCCGATGGCCCACGTATCGCCGGGATCGGCCTCTTCGATCGTCTCGCATATCGTCGCCGTCGAACCCGCCTTGTCCGCAGCTTCGACGACCTCGCGGCGGCACTCGGGGTGGACGATAACCTTCGCGTCGTCGTGTTCGGCTCGGATCTGCTCGATGTGGTCCACGCGGAACCGCTCGTGGACCTGGCAGTAGCCGTCCCAGAGGATGATGTCGCTCTCGGCGACCTCGTCGGCGTCTTTCCCCTCCGGATCCCACGGGTCCCACTCCGCAATTCGGTCTTCCATCCCCATTCGGTGGGCCGTGTTCTCCCCGAGGTGCTTGTCGGGGAGGAAGAGGACCTTGTCGCCCCGATCGAAGGCGTACTCGAAGGCTTTGTGTGCGTTCGAGGACGTACAGACGAGCCCGCCCTGGCTCGCACAGAACGCCTTCAGGTCCGCGTAGGAGTTCATGTAGGTGATCGGGATGATGTTCGCGTCGGGCGCGGCGGCCGTGATCTCGGCCCACGCGCTGTCGACCTGCAGGGCTTCGGCCATTCCGGCCATCGGACAGGAGGCCTCCATGCTCGGCAGAATGACGGTCTGGTCGTCGTCGGTGATGATGTCCGCGCTCTCGGCCATGAACGTCACGCCGCCGAAGATCACGTACTCGGCGTCCGCGTTCGCGGCCTCCTTCGAGAGCTGATAGGAATCACCGACGAAATCGGCGTGCTCGACGATTTCGCGTCGCTGGTAGTTGTGACCCAGGATAACGACGTCGTCGCCGAGTTCGGAGAGCGCCGCCTCGATGCGTTCGGTCCGTTCAGACTCCTCGAGGTCCCGGTAGCGGGGCGGCAACTGCTCGAGATTGTCGTATTTGAACAGACTCAGATCAGTCTCCAGCTCTGCCGTTTCCATTTTGACCATATCACGTCACCTGTGGTTGACTGCACATCACAGGCCGCTATTGAATAACTTTTTCCTTCGGTACGGATATATGGCGGAATACCACTGGCCAATAACCGAGTTGAAAACAGCGAATTAGTTTTTCTCTGTTGCTAATAGGTATTCGGAGCCGACTCTCCGTCGGGCCGCCACTGACGACTTTCCGTTTGAGAGTGGAGGAGAGTGTATGTCACTCGAGGACGCCTTCGCGAACTTCACACGGAGAGACTGGGAGCGAGAATCACCCGATGGGACGGTCCGACTCGCCGTGATCGGCGTCGGCGGTTTCGCCCGAAATCGCGCCCTCCCCGGCATCGCGGACGGGAGCTACTGCGAGACGACGATGCTCGTCAGCGGCTCACCCGACCGAGCGCGGGCGGTCGCGGAGTCGTTCGACGTCTCGCACATCGTCGACTACGACGCGTTTCTGGCCGGCGACCACGCGGAGACGTACGACGCGGTCTACGTCGCCACGCCGAACGCGACCCACGGCAGGTACGCTATCGCGGCCGCAGAGCACGGGAAACACGTCATCTGTGAGAAACCCCTCGATACGAGCCTCGAGCGTGCCCGAGAGATCGCCGACGCCTGTACCGACGCCGGCGTGACGCTGATGACCGCGTATCGCCTCCAGACCGAGCCGACGGTCCGCCGCACGCGAGAGCTCGTCCGCGATGGCGTCGTCGGCGAAGTGGTCCAAATCCACGGGGGCTTCTCCCACCCGCTTCTGGAACACGCCGGACCCGGCTCCTGGCGGCTCGATCCAGACCTCGCCGGCGGCGGCGCGCTGGTCGACCTCGGCGTCTACCCGCTGAACACCACTCGATTCGTCCTCGACTGCGATCCCGAGGGCGTGTACGCGACGACCCACTCGAGCGGCGAGCCGTTCGACGCCGTCGACGAGCACGTCGCCTTCCAACTCGAGTTCGACACCGGCGCGACGGCCTCCTGTACGGCGAGTTTCGACGCCCACGCGAGCAGTCGGCTCGAGCTGGTCGGCACCGACGGGACGATCTCGATCGCCTCGCCCTTCGGCGGCGTCGTTCCCCAGGAGATGGTCGTCGAGAGCGGGGACGTGCGCATGGAGTACACCGGTCCGCCGGTCGACGAGGTCCGTGAGGAGTTCGACTACTTCGGCTACTGCGTGCTGACGGGGACCGATCCCGAACCCGACGGCGAGGACGGTCTCACGGACCTGCGAGCGATCGAAGCCGCCTACGAATCGGCGGAGACGAACTGTCGAGTGGCTCTCGAGTAAAGCTGAAGTCTCCAAAAAGCAGCAGCACGTCGCCAATCACTCCGACTGCTCTGGCTGCACCCACGGCTTCCCCTCGGCGTCGACGAATTCGAACAGTCGTCGAGCTCCGCGGGAAACTGCTGTTCGACGTTGGCGATGTCGCCGCCCGGAACCGTCTCGCTCAGGAGCGCGACGACGGCCTTGCTGGGGAACAGCGCCTCCGGCCGGTCGACGTCCGATGGTCGGCCGTAGTTCGACTCGAGGTCGAGATCCGCGTAGGTCATGCGATCGACGACCCGCTCGACGAACGCGTCGGCGTCGTAGTCGTGGCCGTGGTCGACGTGGAGGAGGACATCACACAACAGATAACACAATAAAAGCTGCAATACACTAAAGCACCAAGCTGTTATATATGGATCATCTATGCCAGGTAGGGAACAAGATACACCTCCACCGGAGCTCAAGCTTCTGTGCGTTGGATACGATCGCGACGCATGTGATCGGATTTCCGCTGCCGTGCAAGAGCGAACACTATACAACGTAACTACATTCGAAGCTCAAACGATCGATTCAGCTGAATATCTTCTTGACCAGAATGAGATTGCGTGCGTCGTCAGCGAGTATCGTCTTGACGGTGGGGTGGGGGCAGAAGTGGTCCATCAAACCGATGATGTGCCAATCATCCTGTTCGTGGAGGACGGAAGCGAAGCGATCGCAAGCGAGGCAGTCTCATCGGGTGTCGACGAGTACGTCCCAAGAGACGACGACCTAGAGACGTATCACGAACTCGCGGACACCGTTGCTGAGACAGTCATCGATGACAAGAGGGACGATCACTCGGATGCGACATTGACTGACGTTCCTGTTGACTCACTTCCAATCGTTCTATTTTCAATTGACGCGAATGGAATTATCACCCACTCTCAAGGTCAGGGGCTAATAGACCTTGGTATAGAACCGGGGGAACTCGTTGGCGAGTCACTCTATGAGAGGTATGCTGATCTTCCGGGAGCGATCGAGGGGTACGAGACTGCGCTTACTGGTGAACAAACTGTTACCCCACTGGAACTCAACGAACGTATCATCGAAACCACCTTCTCACCGTTGGGTGACCGCAACACTGTGAAGGGCGTCGTTGGGCTCTCGATCGACATTACCGAACAAGTTGATGCAAAGCATGAAACACGTCAACTCTACACAGCTATCGAAACCACGATGGACGGCGTCGCACTTCTCGATTCTGAGGGCGAGTATTTCTATCTGAACGAGGCCCACGCGAAGATGTACGGTTTCGATGATCTAGAAGAGTTGATCGGAGAGAGCTGGCAAACCCTCTACGATGATGAGGAACTCGAACGCTTCGATCAGGAAATTATGCCCGTGATCGGTCGTGAAGGCGAGTGGCGCGGTGAGGCAACGGGAAGGAGGATCGACGGAACTCGATTTCCGCAGGAACTCACACTCACCGCGCTCGACGCTGGTGGTCTGATTTGCGTTGTGAGGGATATCAGCGAACAGAAATCGATTCTTGACGAACTTTCGAGGACCAGGGCCGAATTACAGGCCGTCCTCGACAATGCTCTGGCAGCGATCTATATGCGGGACCCCGAAGGGCGATATCGATATGTTAACGAGCAGTTCGAGGACCTCGTCGGCCTCACAGACGAGGAACTTCTCGAAAACCAGCCAACGGCAGTTCACGAGGACGAAGAACTAATCGAGACCATCGAAGCAGGTGATCGCGAAGCACTTGACGCTGGAGAGGCCGTCAAACGGGAAGAAGAAGTGTGGATCAAGAATCGCCGTCGCACCTTCGTGACCACAAAGGTGCCACTTTTCGAGGAAAGCGGTGAGCCATATGCAGTCTACGGGATCGCGACGGAGATAACGGAAATGAAAGAACGCGAGCGCGTCCTACACTCGCTGAACGAAGTAGCGCCACAGTTCATGAACGCAAGCGGTCCGATCGAGATTTCCCAGATTGCCGTCAAAACCGCACAGGAGGTTCTTGATCTTCCGATAGCGGGCCTGTGTCGCTACGACGATGAGGAGAACGTTCTCGTCCCGTTTACCACCACGGATCAAGCCGATGCCCTCTTCGAGGAGAAGCCGGTCTTCCAGCCAGGACAGGGACTCGCCTGGGAGGTATTTGACAGTAAAGAACCACAGATCGTGCAGGACGTTGCGTCGAATCCAAACGTCTACAATCCGGAGACTCCCATCCGAAGCGAGATGATACTCCCGCTTGGGGAGCACGGTGTGTTGATCTGTGGCTCACTTCAACACAAACGCTTTGATGAGTACGATCACGAGTTCGGAACTATCCTCGCGGCAACAACGACGAGCGCACTTACTCGCGCTGACCGAGAACGCGAACTCAAACGGCGGGACCGAGAGCTCGAACGGAAGAACGACCGTCTCAACGAGTTCGCAAATGTCGTTGCCCACGATATTAGAAATCCACTGACTGTTGCGAAGGGCTATCTCGGACTGGAACGGGAAGACCAAGATAGTCCCCACCTCGAGACGGCCGAAGAGGGAATTGATCGCACATTCGAGATCGTTGAGAACCTCCTTTCGCTCGCGCGAGCCGGCGAACAAGTCGGCGAGGTAGAACGTGTGAGTGTCGATGATGTGTCCAAGCAGGTATGGTCGATGGTCTGCACGGACGAGGCACGACTCCTAGTTGAAGATGAAGTGACCGTTGAGGGTGACCAACTCCGGTTAACCCAGCTGTTCGAGAACTTCTTTCGTAACGCCATCGAACATGGCGGTAGCGACGTCACCGTTCGCATTGGGGAACTCGAGCGGGCCCAAGGATTCTACGTCGAGGACGACGGCCTAGGAATCCCTGAAGAGAAACGCGAGACGCTTTTCGCCGATCAAGAGATTCGAGATCAAGACGACCAGCGTCGGTTCGGACTGGCGATTATCTCGGACATCCTTGGCGCGCACGACTGGGAGATCACCGTGACCGAGAGTGAAGACAACGGTGCACGATTCGAAATTGTCACTGCCGTGGCCCACTCACCAAACGGGTCTGAACAGAAGAGAGAGAACTCATAATGACCAACCTATCAGACGACTCGAGCTCGAATCACGACAGTGAGGAAGACGTTCTCCACTCAGAGGACAGTACCCATCCCCGTATCGAGTTACTCCATCACATTGCGGCAGAAATCGCCAGGTGTTCGGCCGAGACGGCGGTCTACGCACCGTGATCACCGCCACGTACGACCTGTTCGACGTTCGATACGCAGTCATCGTCATTCGCAATGGCGGCCGGTGGATCACGAACACGAGTTCGCTACCGGACAACGACAGATGTGTCCAACAGGTTCCACTCACCGGCTCCCAACTCAACGCAGTAATCGGTTAAAACGAGACGGGCGTTATCGACAACGTCACGGGGACAGTCAATGACACGTCCGTCGAGCGTGGAAAAGCACTCTGTACACCGATTGGCGAGGCGGGGGTGTTTCAACTCATCACTGACGGCGACGGATTTAATGTGGATGGTACCCACTATATGAGCTCCTCGGGTGGATCGTAGACGCTCGACTTGATTTCCTGTCACTATAGTGACAACTAAAACGATGTACACACTGATCGCAACGCCGTCCTGCGATCGGGTGTACAGTGACGCTCAGTGGCTACTATAAATGATGAGGTCGATTCCATCGGAAAGTAACTGTACGCATTCACCGACTTCCAACAAGACGTTCTCGAACAGGCCTCACACGAACTCCTACACCACTAACATCGATCCATAGATACACGGAGATAATAGCCGGCAAAGACGTCGGATCGCTGTCCGAGCAACAAAAGTTACTGGCACAGACTGCACTTCGGACGGCTACTGAACTTGGTGCCGCCCTTGAGACCCTAATGTCGGCGTTTGATGGGCGGATCACGGAGGTTCGGGAACAAGAAAATCGCCCGAGCGCTGGTCAGCCAGCAGTCTTCGGGTCGGGTGATGGTCCATTTCTCCTCCTTGATATCGATGGGGTAATCGCCGACCCCTTGGCAGAACACCTCCGCGATATCGGGTACCTCGATCGGCGGCGTGAACACCAGCTCGGGGTGGACGAGAGTGATCTCGGCGATGACCCTCGAGTCACCCATAGCGGCGGCTTCGATACCGCGAACTATGAAAATTGGACCCGGCAGACGCCCGTCTCTCGGATCGAAACGGCTCACCGCTACCCGCCGCCGTCGAAAACGATCTCGCCGTCGACCACGGTCGTCGCCACGTCGATCTCGTCGATCCGTTCGGAGCGGTCCCACGGCGACTCCTCGAGCACCACCAGATCCGCTCGCTTGCCGACCTCGAGCGTTCCGAGTCGGTCCTCGTCGAACCCGGCGTAGGCCGCGCCGCGCGTGTAGGCTCGCAGCGCCTCGGTGACCGACAGCCGTTGGGCCTCGGTGCCCGCGTTCACCGCGTACTGGACCCCGAGCAGGGGATCGAGGGGCATGCAGTCGGAACCGAAAGCCAGGGGGACGTCCGCCTCGAGCACCCCCCGAATCCGATTCGTTCGGTTCCGACGCTCCCGACCGAGTCGCTGATCGTAGAGCCCGCCCTCGTCGGCCCAGCGGTGGAAATTCGGCTGCATCGACGCCACGATTCCGGCCTCGGCCATTCGCTCGAGGTGGTCGTCCGTCACCAACTCCGCGTGTTCGATTCGGTGGCGCGCCGTGGCCGCGTTGGGGGTCTCCTCGAGGAGCGACAGCGTCTCCTCGATCGCTTCGTCGCCGATGGCGTGGACGCAAATCTGAAACCCCTCGTCGCTAGCTCGGTCGGTCACGGATGCGAGTTCGTCTGGGTCGACGACCCACTGGCCGCGCGCGTCGTCGCCGTCTCCGTCCGTCTCGGCGTCCGCGTACGGCTCCCGAACTCTGGCCGTTCGACTTCCGAAACTCCCGTCGGAGAAGGACTTGATCGCGCCCGTCCGCACCCGGTCGCCGCCGGCGTTCGTCGGCAGGCCGACGTCGACGAGCGACTCGAGGTGGTCGCTCCAGTAGTCGAGCCGAACCCGTATCGGGAGCTCGTCGTCGGCCGCCAGTTCGCGGTAGACCTGCGGCGCCCTCGAGCCGCGAACCTTGTCGTGGACGCCGGTGACGCCGAGTTCCACGGCGTGTGCCATCGCCGCGGTGAGCACCTCGCGCATCTCCTCGCGGTCCGCCGTCAGTTTCGATCTGACTGCCTCGGCAGCGTCTTCGACCGCAACTCCGGTCGGCTCGCCGTCCGCGTACCGGAGATCGTCGTCGGGCAGGTCGTCCGCGAACGCCTCGAGCGCGGCCGTGTTCAGCGACACCGTGTGGAGATCGACGCGCAGCGCGACGACGGGGCGTTCCTCGCTGACTCGATCGAGTTCCTCGCGCGTGAGCGGCTGCGTCCGCGATCCGTTCCACGAACTCTCGTCGTAGCCGAAGCCGAGGACGTGCTCGCGGTCGGGATCCTCCCCGGCCTGTTGGCTCAGGAGCTCGACGCACGAGTCGGCGCTGTCGGCGCTCGAGAGATCCGCGTGGACCAGGTGCTGTCCCAGTTGCTCCATGTGCGTGTGGGCGTCGATGAAGCCGGGAAGGGCGACTCGACCGTCGCAGTCGAGAACGTCGGTTTCGACGCCCTCGAGGAACGTGAGCTCGTCGGCGTCGCCGAGACGGACGATCTCGCCGTCGCGGACGGCGACGGCCTCGTAGACGGTGTCGGGGTCGGTGAGGGTGTGAACCTCCGCGTTGGTAATGATGAGGTCGGCGGCCGCTGTCATAGCAGCAAGCGTGCAGGCGAAGGGCAAAACAGTTGGGTCCGCCGATCCATCTCCGGAGATGCTGAAACTGCATCTCAGCACAAGGTTGACCTGTGAGCCCGTGGAATTGGCCGTATGATCGACCGCGATGGCCGGATCGTCTTCGGCTCGCTCCTGGTGTTCGTCGTCGCCCTCACGGGCTCGAACATCGCGGAACACCAGTTCGGGGCGTCGCTGCACGATCATCCGGTACTGTCGTTTCTCGTGTTCGGCGGCGTCGCCGTGGTCGGCCCGCAGCTCTACCTCGCCGCGACCGAAGAGGAGCCGTGGTCTCGAGAACGGGTTCAGTTCGTGACGGTCGCGACGGCCGTCTTCGCGACCCTGTTCGCCGCCGACGCGGCCGGGATGTGGTATCTGGTGCTCGCGTCGGTCGGTGCGGGCTCGCTGTTCGCGCTCGTCTGCTACGAGGTGCTCCGGTGGCACCGGATGACGGTCGACGAGGTCCGACCGCCGCCGACTGACCCATAGCGGGCGGTCCGACCCGCGGCGGATCGGCCGAGAATGACAGAACTACTAACTGTCTTCGGTCGAACACGTTGGTATGGTCTCCCGCGAAAACCGCGTCATTCTCGGCTCGTTTCTCCTCCTCGTCGTCGCAGTCGCCGCCATTGCTGCCGCAGAGCAGTGGCTGGACCTTCGGTACGGCGACAATTCGCTGCTCGCGTTCCTCCTGTTTGCCGGGATAGCCGTGGCCGTTCCGCAGCTCTATCTCGCGAGGACCGACACCGACGTCGACCCGCGGAGTAGGGTTCGATTCGCCGTGATCGCCACGATGGTGTTCGCGGCGATGTTCGCGGAGTCGACGGCCGACTTCCAGAGCCAACTGATTCTGGCGATCGCCGGCGGTTCGTTCCTCGTGCTCGTCGCCGCCGAGTTCGTCCTGGGGTATCGCGGGTCGGCGGCCGGCGGTGCGGGAGCCGATCTCGATCGATAAGCGATTGCGTTCGGTCGGCGACGGGACGACTCGAGACCGTGCTCATCCGCCGGCGAGACGATTCGAGGCCGCGCTCGATCCTCGAGAGTGTCGATTCGCCGGCCCGTCCTCGAGCCACGACGATCAGCAACCCTTAGGACCGACCCCCGTCTTGGCCAACGCATGACAGACCCCGAGGAGCTCGCGGCGAAGGTGCGCGAGGGCGAGCTTCGCATTCACGAACTCGAGGAGCACGCAGACCACGATACCGCGGCCGAGGCCCGCCGGCTGTACGTCGAACGCGAAACCGGGACGGATCTCGAGTCGATCGGCGACTACACGTTCCCCGCCGAGCGGGCGGAGCCGAACATCGAGAACATGATCGGCGCGGCCCAGATTCCGATGGGGATCGTGGGACCGGTCGACGTCAACGGCGAGGAGACCGGCGCGAGCGGCGGTGCCGCCGACGGCGAACACTACCTGCCACTGGCAACGACCGAGGGCGCGCTGCTCGCGTCGGTCAACCGCGGGCTCGGCGTGATCCGCACCGCCGGCGGCGCCGACGCTCGCGTGACCAAAAACGGGATGACTCGAGCACCCGTCTTCCGCGTGAAGGGGGTCGCGGAGGCCGCCGAAACCGTCGAGTGGGTTAACGACAATTTCGACGCGCTGGCCGAGGCCGCCGAGTCGACCACGAGCCACGGCGAACTGCTCGACGTCGAGCCGTACGTCGTCGGCGACTCCGTCTACCTGCGCTTCGCCTACGACACGAAAGACGCGATGGGGATGAACATGGCCACCATCGCGACCGGCGAGGCCTGCGAGATCGTCGAGAGCGAGACCCCTGCCTCCTTGGTCGCCCTCTCCGGGAACCTCTGTTCCGACAAGAAACCCGCCGCGATCAACGCCGTCGAGGGACGGGGCCGCTCGGTGACGGCCGACGTGCTGATTCCCGGCGAACTCGTCGAGGAGCGCCTGCACACCACCGCCGACGCAATCGCCGAGGCCAACACCCGCAAGAACCTCACCGGCAGCGCCAAGGCCGGCAGTCTGGGCTTCAACGCTCACGCGGCCAACGTCGTCGCCGCGGCCTTCCTCGCGACCGGCCAGGACGAGGCCCAGGTCGTCGAGGCCGCGAACACGATCACGACGATGGACGCCCGGCAGCGCGAGGACGGGACGACCGACCTCTACGCCAGCGTCTCGCTCGCCTCCCTCGAGGTCGGCACCGTCGGCGGCGGCACGAAACTGCCGACGCAGTCCGAAGCGCTCGAGATTCTCGGTCTTCGCGGCGGCGGCGAGCCGGCGGGCTCGAACGCCGACGCGCTCGCGGAGATCATCGCCGTCGGCGCGTTAGCCGGCGAACTCTCCCTGCTCGCGGCGCTGGCCTCGCGTCATCTGGCCAGCGCACACGAAGATCTGGGTCGCTAAGCGAACCGCCGACCGGAGCGGCGTTCGAGAAATCGTCGCTCAGCCGGCTATCTCGCGCTCCGCCCTTCGCGCTCGGATCGTCACGAGCGCGATGTACGCTCCACCGACGACGAGCAACAGGTAGCCGCCGAGCACCTGAAGGGCGCTCGCGGCCGGAGCGACCAGAACCAGTCCGACCGCCGCGACGGCGTGAGCGACGGCGAAATCTCGACGCCCGTACGCGCCGTGGAGAACGGCGATGGCGGCGAACGTCGCGGCGAACGCGCCGATAGCCAGCATCGTCGGGTCGAGTCCGAGAATCGTCTCGTCGATGTACCTGCCGTACGCGAAGAAGGCGAGCGCGGCGATCGTTCCGACACCGATCGCCGTCCCCTGCACGTCCACCGTCTCGTCCATATGCTCGACGTTGGGACGCGCGGTGCAAAGCCCTGACGTTCCGCTCGGTACCCTGTCAGCATCCGACTACAGCGATCGGTATCGGCCGCCGCTCTCGCTCACCCCGCCGCGCCGGACCAGTTTCTCGAGCGCGTTTCGGGCGTAGTCGGCCGACACGCCGCGCTCGCCAGCGTACTCGATAACCTCGTCCTCGGTCGGTCGATCCAATTCCTCGAGCGCTCGTTTGACGATTTCTTTCTTGCTCCCGCTGCGACTCGGCTGGCGCGGGTCGCGGTCGCCGGCGGCTTCGACCTCGTCGACGTCCAGTCCGGACTCCTCGAGGTACTCCTCGTCGTCGACGACCCCCTCGGCGACGTCGTCCTCGAGGGCGTCGAACGAGTCCAGTTTCGCGAAGGCCTCGCCCTCGCCCTGCCGACTCGCGAGCATCGAGGCGCGGACGTCGCGGGCGTGTCCGGCGTCTTCGGTCTCGACAAACTTCTTGCGCTTCTTGTAGCCCCGACGCGAGCCACAGCGGGGACACTGCGTGGTCTCCGAGCGCCCCTCGATGATCCAGAGGTTCGAACACTCGCTACAGCCGACGACGGCGTACATGTCACAGTGTGTGGCAGCCGACCTGTTGAACGCGTCGGTTCGATCGATACCAGCGCGTCGAGCCGCCGCTCGATAGCCGAGAGCCGTCTTCCCGGTGGCTCGTCGGCGGTGTACGCTGTCCATCCGTACCGCTTCGTGTCATTCGTCTATCTCGATGGTAGGTTATTCCTATTATCAACGTGTATTCGAGGTATGGGGTCACACGTTTCCCGGCGGCGAGCGCTCGAGGTCGGCGCAGTCGTCGGCACGATCGGTGTGGCTGGTTGCTTCGACCCTCAGATGGAGTCCGACGACGAGGCGGAGTCGCCGACCGAATCGGAACCCGGCGACGACGGCTGGGGGACCTTCCGCGGCGATTCGCGACTGACCGGAGTCGCTCCGGCCGAGGCGGCTCCGGGCGAATCGCTCGCGGTCGACTGGCGCGTGGACGGCGCGGACGTCGCGGCCGAGCGAGACGCGTCGCTCGAGGGGCCGATCACCGTCACGGTCGTCTCCTCGCCCGTGGTAGCGGACGAGTCGGTCGTCGTGACCGTCGAGTGCGTCGACGAGTCGACGGACGATCTGCTCACGACGCTGCTGGCGATCGACGTCGAATCTGGCGAGATCGAGTGGGCAATCGGGATCGAAAGCCGCGAGGGACGAGTGCTCGATCCCGTCGTTTCCGATAGCCACGAGGCGATCGGGGTGGTCCACTGGACCGACGACGGTGGTCGACTCTCGCTGATCGACGCCGAGAGCGGCGAGCTTCGCGACGAACGGGCGCTCGAGCGACCGAGCCAGCCGACGATGGCCGACGGAACGCTCTACGTCGACGGGACGAGCGTCGTCTCGAGTGATCTGTCCGACGGGGACGGCCTGTCGGAGGGAGGCGACCCGTCGAACGGAAACGGATGGGAGATCGAGTTGGGAACCGAGGCGGCGCCGGCGGCTCGTCTCACCGTCACCGACGACTCCGTGCTGGCTCCTCGGGGAGACGGACTCGTCGCCCTCGAGCGCGAGGACGGAACCCATCGTTGGGACGTGTCGTTCGTCGCCTCGGACGGCACCGAACGGGTCCCCTCCGGCGTGACCGCCCCGGTCGTCGGTGACGAGTCGGCGTACTGCGCCGGCGACCACGACGCGCTCGGGGAGTACCAGCCGTCGCCGCTGATCGCGCTCGATCCGGACGACGGCGAGGAACGGTGGCAATTCCGGCCCGGCTCCGACGACGGCGCGTTCGGCGGCGTCTACGGCTACCCGATCGAACGTGACGGCATCGTCTACGCCGTCGGCCTCGAGACAGGAGACCCGGACGCGGAGTCGCTCGAGGACGAGTTCTCCCTGTTCGCCGTCGACGACGGTGACCTCGTCTGGCAGGTCGACGTCGGACCGACGCTCGCTCCCGTCGCCGCTGACGACGCCCTCTACGTGCCGACCGCAGCGGGCGTTTCGGTCTACGGAACCGGCGGCGAACGACGTGATGAGGTCGACCTCGGGTCGTCGCCGAACCCCTATCGCTCGCCGGCGATCACTGACGGCCGACTGATCGTTCCGACGGACGACGGACTGGTCGCAATCGGCGATTGACGGCCGCGGTGGTGCGGTCCGTTCACCGCTTGAGGAGCCTTTTTCTCCCCGGATGCCGACGCAGACGCTATGGAACGGATTTCCCTCGACGACCTCGAGCCGTCCGAAGCCGCCGACGGCGTCCACCTGACCCTGATGGCCGGCGCCGACTCGATGAACGTCCAGCACTTCGAGATCGAACCCGGTGCGGCGGTCGAAGAACACAGCCACCCCAACGAACAAACGGGATTCATCTACGAAGGCGAACTCGTCTTCCGCAGCGACGGTGAGGAGGTCGTCTGCGGTCCCGGCGACTCCTACGCGATTCCGGGGGATCAGCCCCACGCCGCCGAGAACCGCGGGGACGAGACGGTTCGGGGCGTCGACATCTTCAGCCCGCCGCGGGAAAATCCGAGCTGGCAATCCGACTAGGACCCGGCTCCGGTCCGCGGAAGTGATGCTTTTTCACTAGTTCCACCAAAGAATACCACGGAGTTATATGCCGTAGTTCGCAAGGACAGCCGATGGCAACCGAATCGAAATCCTCGGGTTCGTGGGGAGTCGGACGAGTCGGATCGTACCTCGAGCGACTGGGGCCGACGTGGCTCGACGGGGCGATCGCGGCGGGACCGGCGACGATGGTCAGCCTGCTGGTCGCGGGCGCGAGCTTCGGCTACGCGCTGCTGTGGGTGGTCGTCCTCTCAGCGATCCTCGGCACCGTCGGCCAGTATCTCGCGATGCGGCTGGGGCTGCTCACCGAGGCTGGAATCGTCGCGGTCGTCGAGGAGCACCTCGGCTCGTTCTGGGCCTGGGTGCTCGTCGTCGACGCCGTTCTCGCCGCGGGGCTCGCCCAACTCGTGATCATGAAGACGCTGGCGGACGTCAGCGCAACGGTCGTCGAGACGGCAGGCGTCGGTATCTCTGCGCTCGCCGATCCGCGCCTTTGGGGAGTCACCTGGGCGGTGATCCTCGCGCTCGGACTGGCCGGCGGGGGGTATCGGCTCGCCGAGATCGGTGCGAAAGTGCTCGTCTCGCTAGTAGTGCTGGCGTTCGTCGCGTCGCTGTTCGTCGTTCCGATCGATCCGGCTGCGGCCGCGTCCGGACTCGCTCCCGAGATGCCGGCCGGCGTCGGCGGCGCGGTCGTCGCCGCCGGCGTTCTCGGCGGTGCGGTCCACATCACGCTTCTCACAATGCAGAGCTACACGATGCGGGCTCGCGGCTGGACGGAGGGCGACCGCGACATCGCGACCTTCGACGTCGTCAGTTCGATGCTCGTCGCCTTCGGGATCTTCAGCCTCGCCGTCTTCCTCGTCGCGGCGAGCGTGCTCCCCGACGCCGGCGTCGATCCGGCGACGCTCGACGCGATCCGGGCCGCCGAGGTCCTCGGTCCCGTCGCCGGCGAGTACGCGACGTGGCTGTTCCTCGCCGGCCTCCTCGGGGCGGCCGTCTCGACGCTGGGCGGGAACACGATCGTCCCGCCCTACCTCCTCGCCGACAAACTCGGCTGGGAGCAGTCCGTCGAGGATTCGCGCTACCGAGGGGCGATCGTCGCCGTCGCGCTCGTCTCGGCCGTCGGCGCGTTTCTCGAGGGAGCCTTCTTCGAACTGCTCGTCCTCGTGCTCGCCTTCGGCCTCGTCGGGACGCCCTTCGTCCTCGCCGTGATCCTCTATCTGCTGAACGATCCCGACGTCGTCCCCGAGACGAACTCGCACCTGCTGAACCTCGGTGGACTCGCGCTGTTCGCCATCGCGAGCGTTCTCGCGGGCGAGTTCGTCCTCGAGGAACTCGAGACCGTCACCGAACCGACGTCGGCGTTCGTCGTGGCCTTCGCGGTCGCGATGGCGCTGGCGATCGTCGGTCTCGTCGGGCGGTACGTGCGGGAGCGATTCGGTGCCGAGTGACGTCCGTTCAAACCAATCTTCAAGCCGGTCGAGGGTAATTGATCCGCTATGCCAGTACTCGAAGACGACGTCGTGATCGTCACCGGCGCGAGCCGCGGTCTCGGGAAGTCGATGGTCGAACGCTTTTCGGCGGAAGGGGCTCGAGTCGTCCTCACCGCACGCGACGAGGACCGATTGAGCGAGGTCGCCGCCGACCTTCCGACCGAGTCGCTCGTCGTGCCCGCGGACGTCCGAGACAGCGACGCGGTCGCAAACGTAATCGAACAGACGATCGAGGCATTCGGTCGCATCGACACGCTCGTCAACAACGCGGGCGTGGCGCCGATGGATTCGGACGGCGGTCTCGTGAACGTCACCGACGAGGAGTGGGAGGCCGTCCTCGAGATCAATCTCACCGGCGTCTTCTGCTTTACCCGCGAAGTCCTACCCCACATGTACGACCAAGAACGGGGGAACGTGATCAACATCTCCTCGGGGCTCGGCCGGCGAGCGATGGCCGGCGTCGGCCCCTACGTGAGTTCGAAGTGGGGACTCGAGGGACTGACCCGAACGACGGCGCTCGAGGGCGAGGAGCACGGCGTCAACGCCAACGCACTCGATCCGGGCGGTCGGGTCGACACCGACATCTGGGCGCACCTGCCCGACGAAGAGCGCGAGCAGATTCTCGATCCGGACGTGATGGACGACGCGGCCGTTCTGCTCGCCGCCCAGGGCCCCGACGGTGTCAGCGGCGAGTCGATGGATGCCGAGGACTGGGAGGAACGACTCGGGTAGTCGACAGTTCGAACGACCACCGTCTCCGTTCGGATCGGTACGCTACTGCGGGTGGCGCGCGCTGGATCACGGTGACCGATAGGGAACCGTGATCAGAAGCCGTGCGAGGTCGTCGCGAGTGAAACGAGCGACTGCGTGGAAGACGCGGAGCGTCTTCCTATGGATGAGTGAGCGACTGTAAGGAGCGAACGAATCGGATGGGGAGGACGTGGAAATCCCTGTTGCCATGATAGCAAAGTAGTACTCTTTTCGTTGAGATTTCCCTGTTCCCGTTCTCTTAGCTGTACGCCTCGAGCGCGTCCCACTCGCGTCGCATGAGTTCGCGGACGCCGTGCTCGAGTATTCCCTCACCGAGTGAGGTCGCCCGGTAGTACGAGTACAGCCCGTCGCTATCGGGATCCTTCCGTTTTCTGTTCTCGACGAGGCCGACGTCGACGAGTTCGTCGAGGTGATAGTGTAACGTGTTCGATCGGATCTCGAGGCCGTCGCGCAGTTCGCTCGCGTGCTGTGGCCCCTCCTCGACCAGCGTATTGAGTACGCGAAACCGCGTTTCGTTCCCAATCGAGCGCTGCATCTCGAGGTACTCCTCCAGGCTCAAGATGCTCTGCTCCGGAAGCAATTCGTCCCCGGACCGTCGTGCCGAGCGCTCGGACTCTGCCATGTGACAGTGTTGAATCGCCCCGTGCTTAAGCGTTCCCTGAGTCAGTAATTGCTGAAATCGGCCTGCTTTATATAGTCAGGGTGAGCACGTCGCGTATGCGCGATCGGATCATCGACGAACTGGGCGAGTTACCGCGATCACGATTTCTCGTCTACTTGATGGGACCGTACGAGGCGTTCGACGTCGAGCACGTGCTCGAAACCGCCGATTCTGGTGCAGTTCTGGAATCGGTCGACTTCGGAACACTCACTGACGCTGACCACGACCTCGAGCGTGACGAGGCGGCACTGGATCTCCTGCTCGAGGTTCGCGATCACCTACGAGCAAATGCAGGTGTCAATGCATTTCTCGCGATCGACATCGACGTACCGCTCTCGGAGCTGGACGCCGCGACCCAGAGTATCGCCTTCGCTCGAGCGAGCAACGCGATCGTATACGTCGTTCCCGCCGTCGGTGACAATCTCGGTGTCGGGATCGAGGTAGGATCCGTGCTCGAGGCGCTGTACGCCGAGGATGCTGCCGATCACCGTCGCGAACGAGTCGTATTCGTGCACGAATCGGGTGTCCGTAGTGCGATGATCGCTGCCGTTCGTGATCGTTGGGAGGCCCGAATCTACTCCTACGACGATCGTGAGGACCTGAATCGCCAAATCCGACTGTTCGTCCGTGATCTCGTTCGGAAGGAACGAACGGGTGAGCTGCCACGACTCGAATAGTCGCGTTCGCGGCGACCCTTAGGACAACGATTTCCGCATCTTCACGTGCGGTATTCCGGCTTCCTCGAACTCCTTCCCGTAGCGTTCGTACCCCAGACGACCATAGAAGGGGGCAGCGTGCGTCTGGGAGTGCAGTTTCAACGACTCGAGCCCCTCCACACGAGCCTGCTCCTCGAGGGCGTTCATCACCGCGAGACCGACCCCCTCTCCGCGATGCGACTCGAGGACGGCGACGCGTTCGACTTTCCCGAGCCCCGGTTCGGGCGCTCGCAGCCGAGCGGCCCCGATCGGCTCGTCGCCATCGTAGGCGACGAAGTGGGTCGACTCGTCCTCGTACTCGTCGTACTCGAGTTCTTCGTCGACGTCCTGTTCCTCGACGAACACCGTCCGACGGACTGCGAAGGCGTCCTCGCGTTCGTCCACCGACTCGACCGCGCGTACCTCAGTCATTGCACGCCAGTTCGGCCCGCCGCAACGAGAGGGTTACGACACGTTTGGATGCCGTTTCTTCGATACGTCGTGACTCGAGCGGGTCCGAGAAAAATGCAGAAATACGGGTTCGACAGCCGAGCGCTACGTTGACTGCCCGAGAAACGAGCTTATGCGAGTTTCTCGATGTTTGCGACGACTTCCTCGGCGTACTCGCTCGTCGCGAGCTTCTCGGCGTCCTCGAGCTGTCGTTCGAGGTCGTAGGTGACCTTGCCGGAGGAGATGGTCTCCTCGACGGCGTCGACGACGAGGTCGGCGGCGTCGTTCCAGCCCATGTACTCGAGCATCATGCGGCCCGAGAGGATCATCGCGGTCGGGTTGACCTTGTCCTGGCCCTCGTACTTCGGTGCGGAGCCGTGGACGGGTTCGGCGAGCATGCGGCCCTCACCGAAGTTTCCACCGGGGGCGATGCCGAGGCCACCGATCTGTGCGCCGGCGGCGTCGGACATGTAGTCTCCGTTGAGGTTCATCGTCGCGATGACGTCGTAGTCTCCCGTTCGGGTCAGGAGCTGCTGGAGCATGTTGTCCGCGATGCGGTCGTTGACGACGAGCGTGTCGTCGTCGACCTCGCCGTCTTGCTCCTCCCAGAGGGTGTCCTCGGTGATGACTTCGTCGCCGTACTCCTCTTCGGCGACCTCGTAGCCCCAGTCACGGAACTGGCCTTCGGTGAACTTCATGATGTTGCCCTTGTGGACCAGCGTGACCGAGTCGCGGTCGTTCTCGAGGGCGTAGTCGATGGCCTCGCGGACGAGTCGCTTCGTTCCGAACTCCGTGATCGGCTTGACGCCGATGCCGACGGGGCCGTCGTGGATGACGTTGTCGGCACCCATCTCGCCCTCGACGAACTCCTTGACCTGCTGGACTTCGTCGGTACCGGCTTCCCACTCGATGCCGGCGTAGACGTCTTCCGTGTTCTCGCGGAAGGTGACCATGTCCATCTCTTCGGGGTCCTTGACGGGCGACGGGACGCCGTCCATGTGGTAGGTCGGTCGAACGTTCGCGTAGAGGTCGAGCAGCTTTCGCAGGCCGACGTTCAGCGAGCGGAAGCCGGCGCCGACGGGCGTCGTCAGCGGACCCTTGATCGCGACGCGGTGTTCCTTGATGGCCTCGACGGTCTCGTCGGGCAGGTTCTCGTCGTACTTCTCGCGGGCGGACTCGCCGGCGTAGACGCGCATCCAGTTGATATCGCGGCCGGTCGCCTCTGCGGCAGCCTCGAGCACCTTCTGTGCGGCAGGACCGACGTCACTGCCGACACCGTCGCCGTAGATAATCGGGATAATCGGGTTGTCAGGCACCTCGAGTTCGTCCTCGGTACCCTCTTTCAGCGTGATCTTCTCCCCGTCTTCCGGGACCTCGATCTTGTCGTAGCTCATCTCGTCTGTACGGTTCTTCGACGGGGGTAAAAGGTCTACCATTTCTATCGACGGACGACGAAATGTCGACGGTTCAAAACCGGATCGGGACGGCGGTTCGACGCGACAGCCGATCGTGGCGGATACAGCCGCTCGGCACGCTGTCGGCCCCTGAAGCGGAAACTCCACCAGATTGAAGCGACGAGTTCGCTCGTCGCCGAGTCTCCCGCTCCGTCGTGTCGCTGGCGACCGATACCGATCCTACGAACAGTTCGGCTCCGGGGGATCGTCCCAGTAGCGGACCATCAACACGACCCCGGCACCGACGAGACACGCACCGAGGAGACCCAGCGTCCCCCGTCCGACCGACGTCAGCCACCCCTCCTCGAGTGCGGTCCACAGGGCGGCCAACACGGTAATTCCGACGACGGTGAGCGCCGAGCCGACGTCGACCCGGTCCCGGCGGTCGTCGGTCGCCAGTCGCCAGACGGCAATGGCAGCCATCGTCGCACAGAAGGCAGCAAGTACCGCGACTGGCGTCATTGTCGTCAGCGGTACACAGGCTGCCGTCGTAAGTGTACGGGATTTGGTCCCGCCGTTCGATCACGAAACGCTCTCCTATACCGCGTTCGCTGGAGAGCGTATGCAGGTACTCGTACACGGCGGAGCCGGTAGCGATCCCGAAGAGCCCGAACCCAGACAGGGCGTTCTCGAGCAGGCTGCCGACGCCGGCGCGGCGGAGTCGGACCCCGTCGACGCGGTCGAAGCGGCGGTGGCGGTTCTCGAGTCCGATCCGCGGTTCAACGCCGGCGTCGGAAGCGCGGTCCAGAGCGACGGCGAGATCCGAACCGACGCGGGGCTGATGACCGACGATCGATCCGTCGGCGCCGCCTGTTCGATGCCGAGCGTCGAACACGCGCTGCGCGTCGCTCGCGTCGTCATGGAGGAGACGCCCCACGGGTTCGTCTCCGGCGATCACGCCGTCTCGCTGGCCGACGCGTACGGTGTCGAGACGGGCGTCGACCTCTGGTCAGAACGCACGCGTGAGAAGTGGACCGATCTCGAGCCCCCGACCGGCGATTCCAGGGTCCACCTCGAGTGGATCCGCAGTCGGTACGGCGATTCCGATCCGGACGGCCGGGACGAAGATGGAAAATCGGTCAGGGATCCCGAACGGCCCGACAGCGACCTCGACCACGACACGGTCGGCGCCGTCGCGTTCGACGGCGACTCCCTCGCGGCGGCAACCTCGACCGGCGGCCGGTGGCTCGCGCTCGCCGGCCGCGTCGGGGACGTGCCGCAGGTCGGCTCGGGCTTTTACTGTTCACCCGCCGCGGCGGTCAGCGCGACCGGCGCCGGCGAAGATATCGCCCGCGTGACGCTCTCGAGACGGGTCGCCCGCCACGTCGAGCGCGGCTGTGACGCCGACGAGGCGACCTCGCTCGCGATCGAGGAGTTCGGCGAACTCACCGGCTCGCGGGCCGGTGTCATCGCGATCGATTCCGACGGGACGCTCGGCTCGGCGTACAACAGCGACGCGATGCAGACGGCTCGAGCGGACCGGCGGTAGTCCGGCGAAATTTCGACGATTGACGTGAGGTACTTTTAATATCGTCGTGACCATCGTCGCACTCGATGCTCGAAGCCCCATACCACGCGGCCCGGCACTGTCCGGAGTGCGCCTCGAGGCTCTCGAACGTACAAGGTGTCGACGCCTGTCCGGACTGCGACTGGGTTGATACCGACCGTTCGACGACGCCACCGGCCTGAGCGGCGCCGCCGACGGGAGTCGACCGGAGACGGAACCTCTTTTTGTCGACCGGTACAACCCCGGTGCATGGCCGAATCCGAGGTGGACCTCGAGTCCGAGAAGTACGAAAAGCACCGTGAAGCGGGGGAGATCCTCTCCCAGGTTCGCACAGAGACAGCCGAGCGCGTCGAGGTCGGCGCGAGCCACCTCGAGGTAGCGGAGTACGCCGAGGATCGCATCCGCGAACTGGGCGGGAAACCGGCGTTCCCGGTCAACATCTCGATCGACGAGGAGGCCGCCCACGCCACGCCGTCGATCGACGACGAGGAGACGTTCGGCGAGGAGATGATCAACCTCGATATCGGCGTCCACGTCGACGGCTGGCTGGCCGACACCGCGATCACCGTCGACCTCTCGGGTAACCCCGAACTGGCCGAGGCCTCCGAGCAGGCCCTCGAGGCCGCGATCGACATCATCGAACCGGGCGTCGACACCGGCGACATCGGCGCCGAGATCGAGGACGTCATCACCGGCTACGGCTACAACCCGGTCGTCAACCTCACCGGTCACGGGCTGGGCCACTGGGAACAACACACCAGCCCCAACATCCCGAACCGCGCCGTCTCGCAGGGGACGACGCTCGAGGTCGGCGACGTCGTCGCGATCGAGCCGTTCGCGACCGACGGCGGCGGCAAGGTCACCGAAGGCGCCAGCGAGGAGATCTTCTCGCTCGAGCGCGAGGGATCGGTCAGAAACCGACAGGCTCGCGACGCACTCGAGCAGATCACCGAGGAGTTCCGCACGCTTCCCTTCGCGACCCGGTGGCTCGAGACCGACCGCGCCGAGATGGCGCTGCGTCGGCTCAAGCGCAACAACATCGTCCACGGCTACCCGGTGCTCAAGGAGGACGACGGCTTCCTCGTCAGCCAGAAAGAGCACACGATCATCATCACCGAAGACGGCTGTGAAGTGACCACGGCGTAGACGGAAGCGAAGATCGGTACTTCTCGAGCGTCAGGAGTTGATTAGTTCGAAAGCGAGTGAGCGTCGGCCCCGGACGGCGCCAGACGTCGAGAGAGCGAGAGCGCGGTATCGAGAAATCCGTTCCGTCCGTGCTGCGTGCGAATCGAGTCTCGCGTTCAGGCGTTGTTCATCCGCTGGCTCGTCCGGTTGCCACAGCGCTGGCACTCGGCCACGCGGTAGGGTTCGCGGGAGAACTGGGCGTTCTCTTTCTTGAGGCTCTCGGTCCGAATCTGGACGGACACCTCGTGGAGCGTGTCCAGATCGCAGTCGTCGCAGTGCTCGGTCATCCCGTTGACGGAGTCGTCAGTCGTTGCCATTAGCGGACTCCTTTCGTCAGTACGGTCTTAAATCCCTGTTTCATTTCGAGCGCTGAGTCGAACAACTGGACGAAACCTCTCTAGATCCCCTCTCCGGCCACGAGAGCGTGTATTATCGTTCATTCAGGACTCCCTGTAATTCGCTTTCGAGCTACAGTCATTGATTGGAGGAGTACAAGGACCGTTTACGACGGGGCTCGGAGCGGAGCCGGGAGTGAAACGCTTTAGGGCCGTCTCGAGTGGGCATCGGTATGGAGCAGGTGTTCGCACCGTGGCGGATCGATTGGATCAAACGCGAGGACAAGAACCCCGATATCGACGACTGCGTCTTCTGTGAGCTGCCGGAGCAAACCGCTGATCGCGAGAATTTGCTGCTCGCACGGAGCGAGCACGCCTTCGTCATGCTGAACAACTACCCGTACAACCCGGGCCACGCGATGGTAATTCCACGAACGCACACGGGAGACTACCGGGACCTCACCGACGAGCAACTGCTCGATCACGCCCGCTTGAAACAGCGAACGTTCGACGCCCTCGAGGTCGCCCTCGAGCCGAACGGCTTCAACGCCGGCTTGAACCTCGGTGACGGGGCCGGCGGCTCGATCGACGACCACCTGCACACGCACGTCGTCCCGCGCTGGGAGGGCGACACTAACTTCATGCCCGTCCTCAGCGACACCTCGGTGATCGTCGAGGCGCTCGAGGAAACGTACGACCGCGTCCGCGAGGCGTTCGCCGGACAGGAAGAGGCCATCGTTCCCGGCGACGAGGACGAGGCAATCAGGTTCGAGTGACGAGTAGGATCGGCTGACGAGCCCGGATCGACTGACGAGAGCGCGGATCAACTGACGAGCGTCCGCGCGCTGGCAACTACCGGCACGATACCCCGGCCGACCATACGTTTTTGCGGCGCTGTCGCGTGCTATCGAGCGTCATGGAGTACGAGGTCGTCCACACCGACGACGTACCGAAGACGGATCTTTCCGAGATAGACGAGGTTCCGCCGGACCTCCAGATCCGGGCGTTAGACGAGGTGCTCCCCACCGAGCACGTCCAGCTCAAGCTCTGGTACTTCGAGCCCGGCGAGGAGATCCAGTACCACGCCCACAGCGAGCAAGAGGAGCTCTACTACGTCCTCGAGGGCGAGTTCTCGGTAAAGCTTGGCCGCTCCGGCGAGGAGGAGTACGTCGACGCCGAACCGGGGACGTTCTGGATGGCGCGGCCGGAGATCGGCCACGGCCATCGCAACGTCGGCGACGAACAGGGTGTCGTCCTCGCGATCGGAGCGCCCGCCGTCGAGGATCCCGGTCTCGACCCCCACGGTCTCGAGGACGAGTAGCGGGTTCCGGCGACGTAATCAAGCGTCACTCGCGTCGATATCGAGCGACGAAGTAGCGGCGCCGTCAGGCGTAGTTCGCCTCGAGATAGTCGAGAATGCGTTCGGATTCGGGCATCGTGACGCCGCGCTCGTCGTCGACGATGACGGGGACCTGCCGCTGGCCCGAAACGCGCTTGACCTCGTCGCGCTTCGAATGCAGCCCCTCGGTCCAGACGCTCTCGTAGTCGACCTCGAGTTCGTCGAGGCGGTCGGCGACGAGTTCGCAGTACGGACAGCCCTCGAGCTGATACAGGGTAACCATATCCCCCCTTTCGGCTCGGGTCGACAAAAGCGTGGGTGCCGACCGCGTCCGCGGAAGTGCCGACGCACGTCGTTGGGGGTTCTGCCGCGGAACGGAGGTTTTTGTCGCTTCGCGGGGGAGACGGGGTATGCCACCGACCGAGGGCGACACCGTTCCGGCGTTCGAAGCACTGTTGTGCGACGGCGAGACGTTCCGTTCGACGGCGCTCGAGGAAGCGCTCGGGGATCGGGGCGGCGTCCTGATCTGTACCGGCTTCGCGTTCAGCGCGATCGCACAGAACTGGTGGAAACAGTTCGTTCGCGCGGGCTGGGGCGAGTTCGAGGACGTCTCGGTGCTGGGCGTCAGTCGCGACGGGCCCTACGCGCAAAACGAGTTCCTGCGCTGGCTGGACGAGCCCGCGTTCCGCTTCTTCGCGGACGTCGACGGCGCGGTGAGCGAGTCGCTCGACCTGCTCGCCGACCGCGATCACATGGCCAACGTCTCGACGCCGTGGCGATCCGCGTTCGTCCTCGACGCCGACCGGGAGGTCCAGTACGCGTTCGTCGCGGACGACTGGATCTCGCCGCTGCCGCGCGAGGAGATCGAAGCGGCTATCGACGAACTCTGAGGAAAAACGGCCCGCAACTGACCTACACTGGCTTCCCGAACGCGTACATCGTCTCGTGGGCCGTCACCTCGAGGTCGACGAAGTCGCCGGGCTCGAGACCGTACTCGCTCGCGTTCTGGACGATGAGCTGCCGGTACGCCGAGTCGCGGCACTTCACCGAATCGGCGGTGCCCTCCTCGACGACCAGTACGTCCTCGCGCGTCTCGCCGACCATGTCGGCGTAGGCTTCGCCGACGATCTCGCGTTTCGCCGCGCTCATCTCCTTCGAGCGCTCCTTCTTGAGCGTCCCGCCGAGGCCCTTCATCTCGGCGGCGTCGGTGCCCGGCCGCTTCGAGAAGCGGGTGACGTTGACCTTCTCCGGACGCGTCTCGCGCAGCAGGGCCATCGACTGTTCGTGGTCGTGGTCCGTTTCGGTCGGGAAGCCGACGATGAAGTCCGTCGAGAGCGTCCAGTAGTCGAGGGCCGCATCGAAGCTCTCGATGACCTCGAGATACTCCTCGACCTGGTGCTGGCGGCGCATGTCGCCGAGCACGTCGTCGCTGCCCGACTGCACCGGCGCGTGCAGGAAGTCGTAGAGTTCGTCGTACTCGGCGAAGACGTCCGCTAGCTCCTCGCGGATGCCGTGGACGCCCTTCGGGTTGGCCATCCCGACGCGAACGCGGAACTCGCCCTCGAGTTCGCAGATCTCGGAGAGCAGCCGGTGCAGTTTGCGTTCGCCCTCGTCCCAGCCGTAGACGCCGGTGTCCTGACCCGTGATCCGGATCTCCTTCGCGCCGGCGTGGATCAGCGCGCGGGCTTTCTCGACGTTTTCCTCGATCGGGGGCGAGTCGATCTTGCCCGTCGCGTGCTTCGTGATGCAGTACGAGCAGTCGGACATACAGCCCCGCGCGATAGGCAGGATGCCGACGACGCCGTCCAGAATGGGTTCGGCGTCGGGCGTCGTCGTCGGACACTCGCCGTTCGTGACCGCCTCCGGCACCTCGTCCCAGTGGAGCACCTGCCCGTCGACCTCCGCCTTCGCGAACTCCTCGCCCTGGGCGAGCGCCATACAGCCCGTGATGAACAGGTCCGCGGTCTCGTCGGCCAGTTCCTCGGCGCGGCGGAGCATGTTCCGCTCGGTCTTCTCGACGACGGTGCAGGTGTTCAGGATGGCGACGTCCGCCTCGTCGGCCCCCTCGACTCGGTAGTGGCCCGCGTCGCGGAGCCGTCGCTCGATCTCACGGCTCTCCCCGCGGTTGGACGTACAGCCGTACGTCTCGATGTGGTACCGGGCCATTCGTTGCTATACGCTCGTCCGGTCCGAACGGCCAAAAGCCCGACGGATCGGGGCAGACCACCCTAGCGGACGTCGGGATCCGCGCTCGAGGCCTCCTCGACGAACCGGTGACTCGAGTATCGACGGCGACCCCAGTGCGCTCATCGTCGGACGCGATAAGGCTAAAACTCGCCTCGAAACTGTGCGTCGGAGAGAACTCCGGGTCGCCCCGTGCTCCCGCCCACGTACTCGCCGCGTTGGACTCGTTCGCGAAAGGCGTCGTAGACCCGATACCGCTCGCCGTCGCGCTCGTCGTCGAACGTATCCGTCCCGCGAGCGCCGCCGAACACCGTCCAGTCGGTTTCCTTGTCGATATTGAACCAGCAGGCCATTCGGACGTCGTTCGCCTCGATATAGTCGAAGACGTCCTCGATCCACTTGCGTTTGGCCTGCATGTCGGGTTCGCCGTCCCGGATCGACGTGGTCCCGAACTCGGGGAGCGACAGGGGGCGGCCGGTGAGATCGACGAGTCTGGTTCGCATCGGTTCGAAGATCGAGTCCGGCGACCGCCAGCCGTCCCCCATCGGGCTGTCGCCGAAGTTGTAGCCGTCGATGCCGACCCAGTCGACGTATGCGTCGCCGGGGTAGCTCGCCTCCGTGGGCACCTCCCCGTGTTCGGTCGCGTTCGGGTTCCAGAGCCACTGCACCCGATCCCGCGGATCGCCCGCACCGATCGCGGCGACGGCGTTCATCAGCCGCTCGTGGACGTACCGCCAGGCGTCGACGAAGGCCTCGGCGTCGCCGTCCTCGAGCACGCTCCAGGGGAGCCAGTCCCCGTTCATCTCCGGAAACGGTCGGAAGTAGAGCCGTCGCGGCCCGTCGATCGCCGGATCGTCGGTCGCCAACCACGCCGCGAGTTCCGCCACCCACCACTCGAGGACGTCGTCGTACTCGCCGTCGCGAACCTGCCGCGTGATCGTCGACGGCGTGTCGGTCTCCGAGCCGGTGTAGGAGAGCCAGGTCACCATCGGCACGTGACCGGTCTGCCAGACCTCGGTCATCCCGGAGAGAAACTGCCGACGCACGCGCTCGTCGTCGTCCGCGTTCACGTACAGCGTAAGCACGCCGAAACGGGTCTCGAGCCACCGCTCGAATGGGCGGAACTGCTCCGGCGAGGCGGCGTTTTCGCCCGGATACGCGCCGAGAATCCGCCGGCGTTCGTTGGTCGTCGGCCCGGCACAGCCGCTGATCGAACTCAGAAGCGGGACCGTGCCGACCGAACAGAGGACGTCGCGTCGTCGCACGGGAGTGATACGGCGCGAGCGGGCATACGTATCGCGGACGGTCGCGGACGATCGCGGGCGCGCCGAAAGCGTGCCTTCAAGTCCGACCCCGCGCAACGCCACCACATGAACCCAGGCGATCGCGTTCGCGTCGACCGCGCGGATCGCACGTACGAAGGCGTGTTGCTCCCCTCGAGTACCGACGACCACCTCGTCGTCAAACTCGAGGGCGGCTACAACGTCGGCGTCGACCGGGACGGCGCCGACGTCGAACTGCTCGAGGAAGACGTCTACGAGATCGACGGCGACACCGCAGGTGAGGAAGGGAGCGTCTCCGAGATCGAGTTCGACGACGACTTGCCGACGATCTCGCTGATCTCGACGGGCGGCACCATCGCGTCGACGGTCGACTACCGCACGGGCGCCGTGACGGCGCAGTTCGACGCCGAGGACGTCCTACGCGCGGTTCCGGATCTCGCCGGTCGGGCGAACTACCGCGGGAGAGTCGTCGCGAACATCCTCTCGGAGAACATGGAGCCGCCGCTCTGGCAGGACCTCGCGCAGGCGGTCTCGGAGGAGATCGAAGCCGGCGCCGACGGGGTCGTCGTCATGCACGGCACCGACACGATGCAGTACTCCGCGTCGGCGCTCGCGTTCATGCTCGAGACGCCCGTCCCGATCGTCTTCACGGGCTCCCAGCGCTCGGCCGACCGACCCTCCTCGGACAACGTGATGAACGCCGTCTCGGCCGTCGAGGCAGCCAAGAGCGACTGCGCGGAGGTGCTGGTCTGCATGCACGCCTCCGAGAGCGACGATATCTGTGCGCTGCACCGCGGGACGCGCGTCCGGAAGAACCACACCTCGCGTCGCGACGCCTTCGAGACCGTCGGCGCCGAACCGCTGGGCGAGGTCGAGTACGAGACGGAAGACGTCACGTTTCGACGAGAGTACCAACAGCGAGGCGAGACCGACCTCGAACTCGCCGACGCCCTCGAGAGCGACGTCGAACTCCTCAAGTTCACGCCCGGAATGGACCCCGCCTTCCTCGACGTCGTCGAAGGGGCGGCGGGCCTGGTCATCGAAGGCACCGGCCTCGGCCACGTTCAGACCGACCTCATTCCGCGGATCGAGGGGCTCGTCGAAAACGGCACGACGGTCGTGATGACGAGTCAATGTCTCGAAGGTCGGGTCTGTGACCGGGTCTACGATACGGGTCGGGACTTGCTCGAGGCCGGCGTCGTCGAGGCCGGCGACACCCTCCCCGGGACGGCGAAAGTGAAGCTGATGTGGGCGCTCGAGCACAGCGAGAACGTTGAAGAGGCGATGGGGACCTCGCTGGCCGGCGAGATTCAGGAGCGATCGGTTCCCTGGGAGTAGCCGCGAAATCGACCGTCCCGACAGCGTCCCGGGGCGTACGCTCCGTCCCGCCACCCCGTCGAGGGTATGCGATTTTACGGCACACTGCGTCCGTCTGAAAAGCGCTTTCCCGCGTGACTGCCTCAGATGCGTTCAACGAACCATGGTTCCCAATCTGGAGACCGAGACGCCGGTCGAGATCCGCCGGGCGACCCACGACGACTACGAGGCCGTCGTCGACTTTACGAGCGACATCTGGCCGGATCGCGGCGGCGATTACATTCCGAAAATCTACCACGACTGGCTCGAGGACGACGGAGACGACAGGAAAACGTTCCTCGCGACGATCGACGGCGAAGCCGCAGGCATCGTTCAGGCCGTCATGCTCACCCCCGACGAGGCCTGGTTCCAGGGGATGCGAGTCTCCGCAGACCACCGTCGACAGGGCGTGAGCCAGCGGCTGAACGAAGCCTGCTTCGAGTGGGCGCGCGAGCGGGGCGCGACGCTCGCCCGCGTCATGATCTTCTCGTGGAACGCGGTATCGATCGGCGCGGCCCGCGCGAGCGGCTTCGAGCCGATCACGGAGTTCCGGTTCGCCCACCCGACCCCGGACCCGGACGCCGAGGGACCGTATCGCGTCTCGGGCGATCCGACGGCCGCCTGGCGCTACTGGACCCACAGCGACGCCCGCGAGCACCTGTCCGGGCTCGGGCTCGATCCCGAGGAGTCGTGGGCCGTCCGCGAACTCACGCGCGAGGACTTCGAGCGCTTCGCCGACGAGTCGGCGGTGTTCGCCGTCGCGGGCGACGACGGACTCGCGGGGGCGGCCTACCGGAGCCGAACGTACGAGCGAACCGTCGAGAATGATGGCGACGCCGATTCGGGCGACGACACGGAACCCGAAACCGAGACGTGGGCCGAGTACGGCGTCGGCGCGTGGGAGGACGTCGATGCCGCCCGCTCGCTGTTCGCGGCGATCGCTCGAGACGCGGCCGACTGCGGAGCCGACGAGGCGCGTGTCCTGATCCCCGAAACCGCCCGATACGTCTGTGACGTCCCGTACGCCGGCGCCGGACTCTCCGACGAGCCGGATTTCGTGCTCGGGATCGATCTCGCCGCGAACTGACGGGGGTTGGCCGTCGATTCGTTTCTACGAGAGATCGATCGTCGGGTCGTCCGCGTTTTCGAAGCCCGCGAGACGCCGTTCGTTCAGCGGGACTGACGGGTGAGCTACCCCTACTTGGTGCGTGCTAGCGTGAGTGAAGACGAGATGGTCGCCGAAACCCCGCGGGAGAGCCGACACGACGAGATCGAGGCGATACTGGAGTCGAAGGCGAGCGGCGTGAAACCGGTACGAGACGAGGTGGACAAGTACACGGTCGTCGGGCCAGCCCGGCGAGATACCTTCGCGAACTGGGTGACGCCAATCGAGGAGCACTTCGTCTGCCACCGGAACGATATTCCGGACGGCGACGCCGACGCGTGGACCGTCTCGCTCACCGGGCAGGTCGAAGCGGAGCTCTCGGTGAGCGAAATCGCGGACGGATACCCCACCGTTGCCGTCGCCCACACCATGGAGTGTGCGGGAAACGGCCGCGGGCAACACGACCCCGAAACGGGAAGCGTCCAGTGGGGGTTCGAGGCCGTTGCTACCGCGATCTGGACCGGCGCGCCGCTCGAGTCGATCCTCCGCGACCACGGCGTGGCGGCCGCCGAGGGGACGTGGCTGACCGCGGTCGGCGGGGACCCCGCAGACGGCGACGACGTCTTCGCGCGGTCGATCCCGCTCGAGAAAGCGATCGACGACTGCATCCTCGCCTTCGAGATGAACGGCGAGGCGCTCCCGCGGGAGCACGGCTATCCGGTGCGGCTGATCGTTCCCGGCTGGTACGGCGTCAACAACGTCAAGTGGGTCGAGGAGCTCCGAGTCACGAACTCGATGGTGGGCCAGGGCTCGCTCGACCGGCCCGGCGAACACGCCTACTGGCAGCAGGAGGCGTACCGGATCCACCCGCGAAACGCTCCCCCCGAGGCGAACGAGACGATCGAGACGGTCGATACGTGGGAGCAACTCGAGGGCGCGGTCGATCACCCCTACACGTTCGACGCGAACGCGATGTCGGTGATCGGGACGCCGGACGGGGAGTCGCCCGTGACGCCGAAAGCGGACGGAACGGTCGAAATTCGGGGCGTCGCCTGGGCGGGTGACGACGCGGTAGCGCGCGTAGAGATCTCGACCGACGGCGGCGCAACGTGGGACGACGCGGAGCTGTTCGGCCCCGACTACGCCGGCGCGTGGCGGCTGTTCCGGTACGACTGGAACGCGGAGGCCGGCCGCCACTCGCTGGTATCACGGGCGACCGACGAACTCGAGCGACGACAGCCGGCGACCATCTCCGCGCCAGACGCGTGGCGCGACGCCCTCGAGAACGACGAGTTCCCCTGGAACGAGGGCGGATACGCCGCGAACGCCTACGAACCGAACGGCGTAACGGTCGAGGTCCGTCCCGCGGATGGCTCGACGAAAAACGAGTGAGGCGAACGAGACGAACCGCGGCTCGACGACCGCTACCCGCCGCTGACCGGCGGAAACAGCGCCAGCTCGTCGCCCTCCTTGAGTTCCGTCTCGAGGCCCTCCTCCTCGACTAAGACGTTCGTTCCGTTTCGAAGCACGTTGATCTGTGAGCGCAGGTCGCCGTCGTCCAGGACGCGCTCCTCGAGCTCTGATCGGTCCGCGACGAGTTGCTCGAGGGCGTCTCCGACGGTATCACCGGCCGACGCGTCGACGGTGACGTGTTTGTCGCCTGCGCGCTCCGCGAGGTCGGCAAAGAGCTTCCACTCCGTAGGCATACGTGGCGATATCGGTGCCGACGGCAAGTAGCTACCGCTCCCGTGTGCGGTTCGCCGGCGACGCCGACTCCGCTGCCGGTGGCTCTCCCGCGGCTGCAGCCGACTCCGTATTCGATTCGCGCGTCTGTGCGATCTCGGACACCCGCCGGAGCGCCTCCGGACGGCCGAGCACGTACGCCGTATCGCCGGCCTCGAGTTGGGTCTCCGCGTCGGGCAACGCGAGGTGGTCGGCGGCGTCGGCCGGCGACTCGCCGCGCTCGACGGCGACGACGAGCACCGGGAGCGAGCCGACGGTCGCCCCCGCGAGCCCGTCGCCGGCTGCGACGGGAAGCGTCGTCACCGTTTCATCAGCCGCCCGCAGGAGGGAGACGAGGTCGCGCTCCGCGCCCGGGCTCCGGGGCAGGGTCACGAGTCGGTAGGCGGCGTCGGACTCGAGTGACTCCGCGTCGTCGGCGTCGACGGCGACGGTCGCGACGTCGTCGGCCACGCCGCGGAGTTCGCCGCCGGTCACCCGTCGCAGCGAGTCGCCCTCGCGCCGCCAGATGCGAACCGCGTCGCCCGGACTGGCGTCGGGTGCGGGGTCGCCCCGGATCGCGACGGCGACGCTGCCCGGCGCGAGCGTCGGCCCGATTCCGGCCGGCCGGCTGCCGAGGCCGAGGTGGGAAATCGTGCCGTCGTCGGCGAACTCGACATCGACGTGGCCGATGCCGTGGTCGCGCTCGAGGCGATCGATCAGCCGCTCGCGGAGCCGATCGGTGGTGAGCCGCCGCGGGAAGAGGAACGTCTGACCCGCGAGTTCCGCCTTCGTGGTGGGATCGACGGGATCGTAGCCGTCGACGTCGGCGATGGTCTCGGGGAGCTCGACGGTGACGACGCGGCCCGCCGAGCGGACGAGTTGGCCGACCTCCGTCATCGTTCGGGGAGCCGTCGCGGCGAACACGTCCCGCGCGAGGTAGTCGCCCGCTCGGCGGCCGCCGTCGGCGGCGATCGCACTCGCGGTGAAGGCGGCGACGGTGTAGACGGCCGTCGCGGGCTCGAGAAGTCCCGTATCACCGATGATCGCGTCCTGGAGGGCGGACTGCGTGTTCAGCCAGATCGCGACCATCGTGACGCCGAGCAAGATCGCGATGCCCTCGGGAATCTCGTCCGCGCTGTACCAGCGAAAGACGAACGCCACCGTCGCACCCGTCCCGGCTGCGAGCAGCCCGAAGCCGAGGATGCGAACGACGGCGTCTATCAGCGTCTCCGAGGGGAGCGTCTGGGCGACGACGGGATCGAGGGCGAACGGCGGGACAACGGCGGCGAGGACGAACAACGCGGCCACGGATTCGACGTATGCGGCGCTCATTCCTCGAGCCCCTCCACGAACTCGTCGATCGCCCGCTCGGGGCCCGCGACGAACAGTTCGTCGCCCGCCTCGAGTCGCCGTTCGATACCGGGACCGAACACCCAGCCGTGGCGGCGACCGCTCGTCTCGCTCCCGTGGCGGCGAATCGCGAGGATCGTCACGGTTCCCGAGGAGACGGCGTCGGCGGTCGAATCGCCGGCTCCCGCCGGCCCGACGGTGACGCGCCGGATCGCGTACCCGGCCCGCCTGACCAGAGCGAACGCCTCGAACTCGCGACTGGTGCCGCGCGAGCGGACCCGGATCCGCGGCCGATCGGTCTCGAGCAGTGCTTTGGCGTCTCGGCGGGCGACGGAGACAGTGACGCGGCCGACGCCGCCGGCGCTCGCGGTCGTCGGTTTCGGCTCCGAATCCAGCGCCGGTGCGTCCTCGCCGCCGTCGGTGACCGCCGTTCCGGACGGTTCGTCCCCAGACTCGTCGGTCACGCTCTCGGCGCGTTCCGCGTCGATTTCGGTTCGCGCACTCAGGACCGTCCCGGAAATCGTTCGCTCGCCGGCGCTGACGGTTACCTCGTCCCCCCGGGCCAGCCCCGTCGGGACCAGCGTCGCGAGCGAGACGGCGCGCTGGCCGTCCGGGACCCGCCGCGAGAGCCCGCCCGACGGCGGCGCCGCGACGATCGTCGCGCGGGCCTGTTCGTCGATCGAAACGTCGACGTCGGCCAGATCGTGATCCGTCCGCAGGCGTTCCTCGAGGCGGATCTCGAGCTCCGAGAGCGGGATGTCGGCGGGGAGCTTCCACGAGCCGTTCTTCAGCGTTCCGCGGAGATCCGGCGAAAGCGGGGGGTAGCCCTGCATGTCCCGAATTTCGCCCGCCGGACGGACCGTGACCTGCCCCATCGTGCCGACGAGTTCGACGACGTCGGCCGAGAGCGTTCGCTGGCGAAGCGAGGTAAAGGAGAGTCGACGCGGGAGTTCGGAACCGAGTTTGTCGCCCTGACTGTGCGCGTAGAGCGCGAGCATGAGGACGACGAGCACCGCGACCAGCAGCCGCGGCGACTGCGCGATGTCTGGTTCGACGAGACCCAACAGCCCGCCCTGCACGCTGGCGATCGAGAGCGCGAGGACGACGACACCGAACCCCGGCAGCGTCACGCCCGTAAAGTAGCGGACGAGAAATCCGAGCGAGCCGGCGACGAAGGCGGGAACGATTCCTGTCAGGAGACCGAGATAGAGCCCGAGCAGGACTTCGACTGGAAGCGTCATCTTGCAGTAGCGAGGAAACCCCGTCCCTTGGGGCGGGGAGGAATCGCGTTCGTTCGTGTCTCGACTCGGCCTACAACGGCCCTTCGGTGTCCAACGATCTCGCACCTTGGAGCAACATTCCTTTCCAAGTGAGGCCGTGTGCGTCTTTGATTTCGCTCAGGCGGTCGTACTCGTCTTGATCGACTTCGATGTTCAGGTTGGGCATCTATGCACATGATTATCTTTTCATTAGTTTTAACTATTATGCTCTCGTACTTGTAATCGTGATGACCGCCACGAAAACGCTCGAAGCAACGCTTGCTCCGCCCACCACGGGTAAAGAGCAACGTCTCGAGCGAACGGTGGCGACCTACCGACGTGCGCTTTCGGACGCCTTCGAGAGTGGCGCAGACACGCAGACGGCGGTCAACGATGTCGTCACGCCGTACACACTCACGTCCTACGCCAAGGACGCGCTCAAGAACTACGTCCCAAAACTCCGGGATACATATAACGCGTCGGAGTTGGCTGAGGACCACCCGGTTCGGTTCACGAACCGTGGGTTCAGTCTCGACCATTCCGACGAACGTGCGTACGAATTCTGCTGGCGCGTTCCACAGGCCGGGCATGGCAACGCCTTCTGGATTCCGCTTCGGATCAACCCCGAACAAGAATCGCTCTGGTTTGACCTGCTCGACGAGAGTGCGACAGTCGGCGAGTTCCGACTGCAACAGCACCGAACGAATTGGGTGCTGCACGTCACCGTCGAGTACGACGTGGTCGATCCAGAGATTCCGGACGACCCGACTCGAATCGGCTTCGATATCGGCGAGTCCAAGCTGCTGACGGGCTGTGCCTGTCAGAACGATACTCCGACTCAACCGTACATCTACGACGGCGGTCGAGCACGAGCACTCCGTAAGGAGATGTACACGACGTTGAAGCGCCTCCAAGAGCGTGACGCCGCTGAGTGGCGCGCCGATGAACGATTCGACCACTACCAGAACGCCCTGACGGATATCGTCGAGAAGGCGTCTCGAGAAGCCGTCGAGTACGCCGCGTCCTTCGAGGATCCAGTGATCGTACTCGAGGATCTGTCGTACATCCGCGAGAATCTGGATTACGGCAAGTACATGAATCGGCGTTTGCACTCGTGGGCGTTTGCCCGCCTCACTGGTCGCATCGAGGACAAGGCCCTCGAAGCCGGTATCCCGGTCGAGTTCGTGAATCCGCGCTACACATCCCAGACCTGCCACGAGTGCGGTCACATCGGTCGGCGTGGTTCGCAAGCCGAGTTTCGGTGTACGAAATCGGAGTGTTGGGTCACGGAGTACCAAGCAGATATCAACGCGGCCGCGAACATCGCTGGTCGTTTTGATCCGTGGGGAGAGAGCGTTCCTTGGAAACCGGAACGCAATGACTCGCCACGGAACGGGAGCCGTTGTGACACGGCCGCAGGACACCGCACGCCGAGTCGGATATCCCGACAAACGACGCTTGCGGTCTTCGAGTCCTGAAACCTCCCTCGACGCGAGGCTTCCCTTGTAGGAAGCCCCGCCGTTTACGGCGGGTGAGGATGTCACTGGTGGCGACAGGCCCGGGAACAATAAAGGCGTACCGACACCGGGCGTGTGTAGGAGGCAGACCGACGCCGGGAGCGCAGTTTCGCCTCGAGGATCGTCGCAAATTCGGTCTGATCGAACGCCGAGGCCGCGACCGAGAGCGAAGCCGTCAGGCCGAACGAACTTGACGACGGACGCCGAACACCCGTCAAATGAGTCGCGACTCCGATCCGACGCCAGTCGCCATCGCCTGCCAGGGCGGTGGCAGTCACACGGCCTTCACCGCCGGCGTTCTCGACCGCCTGCTGAGCGATCCCGTCCTCGAGCGCGAGATCGATATCGTCGGCTTTAGCGGGACCTCCGGCGGCGCCGTCTGTGCGCTGCTCGCGTGGTACGGCCGTGAACACCCCGATCACGAGCCGGACGAACTGCTCGCCGACTACTGGGCCGATCTGGCGGCCGAGGGGCCGATCGACCGCACGGCCAACAGCGCGATCCGCTGGACCAGCCAACTCGAGCGGATGGGCGTTCCGCTTCCCGACGTCAGCCCGTACCACTCCCCGGCCGCCTACTGGGGCAAACGGGAGTTTCTGGACCTGCTCGAGCGCCACGTCGACTTCGAGGCGATTCCGCAGTTGTTGGACGGGACGGAGCCGGCGCTGTTGATCAGTGCGATCGACGTGCTGACCGGCCAGTTCAAGCTCTTCCGTGAGGACGAGCTCTCGCCCGAGGCAATCTTAGCCTCGGCCGCGATCCCGTACGCGTTCAAAGCCGTCGAAGTCGACGGCAGCTACTACTGGGACGGGCTGTTCTCCAAGAACCCGCCGGTCAAAGACTTCGTGACGAATCGCGAGACCCCGGATCCCGACGAGGTCTGGATCGTCAAGATCAATCCGGAGCGGCGAGACCGCGTGCCGAAATCGTCCGACGGCATCGCCGATCGGCGCAACGAACTTTCCGGGAACAAGTCGCTCAACGCCGAGGTGAGCTTCGTCGAGCACATCAACGACTGGATCGAGGCGGGCTACCTCCCCGAGAAGTTCACCCACACCGAGATCGAACGAATTCGGTTCGGCCGGTCGGATCTCGGCTGGCGGACGAAACTCGAGCGCAGTCCCGAGTTCGTCGAGTCGTTGTACGCCGACGGCGAGGACGCGGCCGAAGCGTTCCTCGAGGCCCGATGAAACCGTCCGAAGACGGAGCCGTTAACTAACGTCGCAGCACACCGGTGGGTATGGCTGAGGTCCGAGCGTGGCAAGATCGGCTTCCCGACAACTGGCGACGGATCCTCTCGACCCGGGCAGCCGTCGCGCTCGCGCTGACCGTCGCGCTGCTCTCGGTTGCGACCGCGATCGTCAACATCGGTACCGACGTCGTCTACGGCCCGCTCGCGCCGTACCTTCCCGACGCCGTCCAGGACGCGGCTGGCTTTACCGGCGCGCTCACGGGCTTTCTGATGGTCGGCAGCGCGCTCGCACTGCGCCGCGGACTCCGCGTCGGCTGGTGGGCGACGTTTCTGCTCCTCCCGCTAACCGCGGCACAGGGGCTCCTCCAGGCGAGTCAGTACTCGCTGCCGCTGATCGTGGTCTCGCTCGTCGCGATGCCGGTGCTCCTCGTCAGTCGAAAACGGTTCAGGAAGCCGCTCGAGCTCGGGACGACCGAGATCGCAGCCGGATCGGCCCTGCTCGGCGTGCAGCTGTACGGAACCATCGGCGGCTACGCCCTTCGAGACCACTTCGAGGGCATCGACAGCATCCTCGACGCCTTCTACTTCACGATAATCACCTCGAGTACGGTCGGCTACGGCGATATCACGCCGGATCCCGACTCGACCGAAGCGATGCTGTTCACGATGTCCGTCCTCGTCCTCGGCGTGGCCAGTTTCGGTATCGCCGTCGGGGCGCTGGTCGGACCGGCGATTCAGGCGCGGATTACGAAAACACTCGGAAAGATGACCGACTCACAGCTCGAACTCCTCGAGGACCACCTTCTCGTCCTCGGCTACGGCGAACTGACGGAACCGATCGTCGACGAACTCGCGGCCAGCGACCGGGAGTTCGTCGTCGTAACGAACAACCGGGACGTGGCGCCCGCGCTCTCCGATCGAGGAATCCCGGTGGTCACCGGCGATCCAAGCGACAAGGGACCGCTCCGACGGGCGAAGATCGAGCGCGCGAGGGCGATTCTGGTCGCGACGAATCACGACGCCGAAGACGCGCTCACGATCCTCACCGCCCACCAACTCGCCCCCGAAACCCGCATCGTCGCCGCCGCAACCGACCGCGAGAACACCGAGAAACTCGAGCGCGCCGGCGCGGACGCGGTGATCAGTCCCTCGGTTTTGGGGGGCCACCTGCTGGTCCGATCGGCGCTCGGCAGCGACGACACCGAACTGATCGATCGGATCATCGGCACCAACGATAGTAACAACTGAAACGGTTTACAGACCGATCGCATAGCTCGCGGGCCACTACGTTCCCCGTTCGCTTTTCCGCGGTTCTCGCTCACTTCGTTCGCTCACGGGTCGCTTGCGCTCCCCGTTCGCTTTTCCGCGGTTCTCGCTCACTTCGTTCGCTCCGAACCGCGCTCCCGTCCTGCGATCGAGTGTGCAGTGACGTTCGGTGGCTACTATCGGTTTCAGAACAGTCTCAGTCGGTGACGGAGCGCTCGATCCTACTCCGGCGCGCCCTCGAGAATATCGACTCCGCTCGAGGCCCCGATCCGTTCGGCGCCGGCCTCGAGCATGGCCATCGCTTCGTCGTAGCTGCCGACGCCGCCGCTGGCCTTGACGGGGCGGTACTCGCTCATGAGTTCGACGTCCGCTATTGTGGCCCCGCCATCCGCAAAGCCAGTAGAGGTCTTGACCATCGACGCGTCGGCCGCGACAGCGGCCTCGCAGGCGCGGTGTTTCTCCTCCTCGGTCAACAGCGCGGTCTCGATGATCACTTTGACGGGAATCGGCACCGCGGCGACGAGTTCGGCCAGTTCGGCCCTGACGGCGTCGTCGTCGCCCGCCTTCAGGCGGCCGACGTTGATCACGACGTCGAGTTCGTCCGCGCCGGCCTTCCAGGCGAGGACGCCCTCCCGCCGTTTCACGTCGTGATCGTTCTGCCCGTGGGGGAAGCCGATCACCGTCGCGAGCGTGACGTCGGGGGCGTAGTCGTCGGCCTCCTCGAGGGCGTACGGCGGAATACAGGCGTTCATGCCGTGTTCTGCCGCCTCGTCGAGGACGGTTCTGACGTCCGCCATCGTCGTCTCCGGGCCGAGGACGGTGTGATCGATCATCGGCGCGAGTTCGCTGTGGTCCATACGGAGGGGCAGTCACCGGATCATCAAAAACCCGCCCGATCACTTTTGACCGCTCGAGTGCAACCGGTTGGCATGGACGACAGTCTGCCTGCCGTCGATCCGGACGTCGCGGCGACCGCCGCCGACATCGCCGAGATGGAGATTCGCGGCGCGGCGACCATCGCCGACGCGGCTGCCGAGGCGCTCGCGAAACAGGCCGAGCGATCCGAGGCCGCGAGCCCGAAGGAGTTTCGCCGCCAGCTTCGCGCCGCCGCGAAGACGCTCTACGAGACCCGACCGACCGCAGTGAGTCTGCCGAACGCGCTCCGGTACGTCCTCCGCGGGATGAGCGGCGAGACCGTCTCGGAGCTGCGGGCGTCGACCATCGCCCGCGCTGAAGAGTTCCAGGTGGATCTGGCCCAGGCCCAGTCGAAACTCGGCGAGATCGGCTCGAACCGGCTGCGCGACGGCGACGTGGTGATGACCCACTGCCACTCGACGGACGCGCTGTCCTGTCTCGAGGCGGCCGTCGAGGACGGCAAGGAGATCGAGGCGATCGTCAAGGAGACCCGCCCCAGAAAACAGGGCCACATCACGGCTCGGCAGTTACGCGAGTTGGGGGTACCGGTGACGCTGGTCGTCGACAACGCGGCCCGTCGGTATCTCGACAGGGCGGATCACGTGCTCGTCGGCGCGGACAGCATCGCCGCCGACGGCAGCGTGATCAACAAGGTCGGCACCAGCGGGCTGGCGGTCAACGCCCGCGAGCGCGGCGTGCCGGTGATGGTCGCCGCCCAGACGATCAAGCTGCATCCGGATACGATGACGGGACACACCGTCGAGATCGAGATGCGCGCGGAACGCGAAGTCGTCTCGGACGAAGAACGGGCAGATATCGCCGGCGAGCAATCCGACGACGGACTCACCGTCGAGAACCCCGCCTTCGACGTCACCCCGCCGCGGTACGTCGACGCGATCGTCACCGAGCGCGGACAGTTCCCGCCGGAGAGCATCGTCATCCTGATGCGAGAGCTGTTCGGCGAGACGACCGGCGAGCCCTGGGCGCCCTGAACGACGGCCGTCGACCGCCGTCAGCGACGAGCGATGACGGACCAGACCGAGACGCGAGTACTGCACCGAAGCTGTCTCGTCCGAGCGAATAATTGACAACCGGAAAGTGTTAGTCGCTGGTGTGTGCCACTACCCATATGGTATTACCCGAGGGGTTCGTGCTCCCGCCGTGGTACCTCCTCGTTCCGATTCTCGTGGTACTGGCAGGGGTCATCGCACTGCTGTGGGCACTCGAGCCACCGGTAACCGATCAGACGGTGCTGGCGTTCGTCCCGTGGATGATGTTCGGCTCGGCCCTGCACGTTCTTCACCGGCTCGAGGCGTATCCGGACCAGTTCGAAACGCTGTTCGCGACGCCAACGGTCTATCTCGTGACGGCGATCATCGCCGGCGGCAGCTGGATCGTCGGGATCTTCCTCTACGCGGGCGGGTTGCAGTCGACGATCGAGCGGTTCGTGGGCGTCGCCGGAACCGCGTTCTTCACCGTCTTCACGATGGTCATCCTCAACATCGGCTGGGAGGAGGGGACGTTCGAACTGTTCTGGCCCGTCATCAGCGTCGTCGTCGCCGGAATCGTCACCGCGGTCGCCTGGATCGCGCTCAGTCTCTGGTTCACCGACGTCGCCGCGACGACGAGTGCCACCGGCGCGCTCGTCGTCTTCGGACACGCCTTAGACGGCGTCTCGACGGCTATCGGCTACGACGTCCTCGGCGCGGCCGAAGACGTCCCGCTCTCGCGGCTGATCCTCGAAGCCGGCGAGTCGCTGCCGACCGCCGAGTACGTCGGCGCGGGCTGGCTGTTCATTCTCGTGAAGGTCGTCCTGGCGCTCGTGATCGTCGGACTGTTCAAAGAGTACGTCGAGGAGCGGCCACAGCAGGCGCGAACGATTCTCGCGCTGGTCGCTGCGGTCGGACTCGGCCCGGGCGTTCACAACGTCCTGCAGTTTATCGTCACCTAGATTTTTTTCGGACGGCCCCGTCTTCTCGCTCGTATCGATGGATCCTCACGTACTCACCGCCGGCCACGTCAACTGGGACGTCACGTTGCGCGTCGATCGACTCCCCGAGGCCGACGGTGAGGCGACGATCCGCTCACAGCGCCAGTCCGGCGGCGGCAGCGCCGCGAACGTCGCCGCCGCGCTCGCCGGGCTCGAGGTCGACACGGGCCTGATCGGGAGCGTCGGCGACGACGACAACGGCCTGCTCGCCAGGCGCGAACTCGAGGACGCGGGCGTCTCCTTGTCGGGACTGCAGGTCGTCGAGGGCGCCGATACGGCCGTCAAGTACCTGCTGGTCGACGATACGGGCGAGGTGTCGATACTCGGCAACGACGGCGTCAACGAGGCCGTTCGACCATCGGATCTCGACGCGTCCCGGATCCGGTCGGTCGACCACGTCCACCTCACGAGCCAGCGACCCGAGACGGCCAACGCCATCGCGACCATCGCCGCCGAAGCCGGCGTCACCGTCAGTTTCGATCCCGGTCGGCGGGTCGGCGACCGCGACTACGGCGAGACGCTCGCGGTCGCCGACGTGCTCTTCGTCACCGACCGCGAGGCGACGGCGCTCGACGGCGACGCCGACTACCGATCGGACGGCCAACTCCTCGCCATCACGTCCGGGGACGACGGCGCGGCGGTTCGGACCCCCGACCGCACGTACACCCACCCCGGGTTCGACGTCGAAGCCACCGACACCGCGGGCGCGGGCGACGCGTTCGCGGCCGGTTTCATCGCGTCGCGACTCGAGGGTGCGGGGTTCGACCGGGCGCTCGAGTACGCGAACGCCTGCGGCGCGCTCACCGCGAGTCGAGACGGGGCCCGAAGCGCGCCGACGGCGGTCGAGGTCGAACGATTTCTCAGTAACCGATCGTGACCGACACACAATTATTGTGGTTCCTTGTAGTCGACACCTTCGCAACCGGTCGATTCTCACCCATCGTCGTCTGACGGTAATTATATAGGCGACGCCGTTGGCCACTCGAGTAGAAAGTCACGGAGACGTGACGGAGAGACATGACGCAACGAAGGATCAGCGAGTCCCACGGATGCGAGTTTAAACGCCGCACCCGGTACGAGCGAGACACGACCGAACCGCCGAGTATCGCAACTGCAACGGCGCTGGCGGAGTTCCACGGTGAGGACGTTGCAGCGAGCAGTACCCGACTGTACGACTACATCGATCCCGACGCGCTCGATGCGCTCTTCGCGGAGACACACAGCGGCACCGCTCGAGCACCGGGTACCGTCGAGTTCACGGTCGAAAACGTGGCCGTGACGGTCGAGTCCGATCGAGTGACGGTGGAGCCGGCGGACTGACTGCTGTCCAACGGCTGGTGGCCAGTAGCCAGCGGGGGCGGGACGGGAGTGGCGCAGGTCGCCGAGACGATGGACGCTCGGGACCCGTCCTCGAACCTTTTTTCTCGCCGCCACGGAAACGGAGGGGTATGGCAACGCAACCGCACCTGCTGGTAGACGACGGCGATCTGACCGATCGAGTTCTCATTCCGGGCGACCCCGGTCGCGTCGACCGCATCGCCGGCCACTGTGACGAGCACGAAACGATCGCCGAAAACCGCGAGTACAAGGTCGTCAACGCGACCTACGAGGGCCAGGAGCTGACGATCTGCTCGACCGGAATCGGCTGTCCCTCCGCGGCCATCGCCGTCGAAGAGCTCGCGAACGTCGGCGTCGAGAACTTCATCCGCGTCGGCACGACCGGCGCGCTCCAGTCGGACATCGAGATCGGCGACATGATCGTCGCGACCGGCGCGGCGAAAAACGAGGGGACCTCGAAGCGCTACGAGGCCGTCGAGTACCCCGCCGTACCGGACTACGACGTGCTCTCGGCGCTCGTCGATTCAGCCGAAGCGAACGACGAGGAGGTCCACGTCGGCCCCATCGCCTCGGACGACGCCTACTACGCGGAATCCGACGAGGCCGTCGAAGATTGGGAGGCCGCCGGACTCCTCTCGGTCGAGATGGAAGCCGCCGCCGTCTTCTCGCTGGCCCGCCGCAAGGGCCTGCGCGCCGGCGCGATCTGCACCGTCGACGGCAACCTCGTCGAGGGCACCCAGAAGGGCACCGACACCGAGGACGACGAACTGCCGGACAAGGCCAAGAACAACGTCGGTCGCGCGATCGATATCGCGCTCGAGGCCACGACCCAACTGTAACGGCCGCTCGTCGCTGCTTCAGCCACTCGATTTTTCGTCGAAGCTCCCGCCCGATAGCGTCCGCTCGACTCCGGACACTCCTCGAAAAACTGGCGTCTCAGTCGTCGGAAAGCTGTGCTGCGAGCGCCGTCGCCCGGTCCGTGAGGTTTTCGGTCGTCGTGGACGCGTTCTGCAACTCGTCGTTGATCGCCGCAAAGAGCCGATCCAGCGCCATCTCCCCGTTCTCTCGCTCCCAGTCGGCCGTCTCGAGCGTCTCGAGTCGACAGGTCGAACAGCGCTCGCCCTCGAGCGTATCGAAACAGCCGTGACAGCGCTCGAGCCCGGCGAGGACCGTTTCGGATCGCGCGACGACGGTTCGAAGCGTCGACTGCAGGTCCGTCGCCGACGTCGAAAACGCCTCGACCGACGACCGGACGTCGGCGTCGAACGCCGCCTCGTCGATCGCTGCGAGCCGCTCGAGCCGTGCGTCGGCGATATCGATCGCGAGCAAGACGTCCTGACGGATCTGACGGTACTTCGCGGCGGTCTCGTCGGCACCGGGCTGTCCGGCATCAGCCCCAGTGCCGGCGTCGGTCTCGTCGTCGCCATCAGCCTCGGCGAGCGTCGTCGGAAGCGAGGTCGCGAGGGACGCAAAGGAGGCGACGTCCGAAATGGCCCCACCCTGCGTGCGGGTCGTCTCGCGGACGTAGTCGAAGAGAGCCTCCCGCGAGGACGGTGGGTCGGGGGCTGTACTCGAGCGGGGAGCCGAGGACGCCAGCGACGCGAAACAGTCGGTACAGACGGTCACGAGCGCGCTCTCGTGGACCGTCCCGTCGAGCGGCGCGGCACCGACGGGGTGTGTTCTGCAGTCCGTCGGATCGGTGGCGTCGCCGACCGCGCCGCAGTGTCGACACGTGTGGTCGTCTCGGTCGAAGACGGCTCGGCGGTCGGCCTGCCAGTCGCGGGAAGTCACGAGCGAGCGAAGACAGCGCGACGACAAAAACGCACCGGCTCCGCGGGTGGACGGGAAGAACGAGCCGTCCAACGGGTGGGATCCGCCCGTCCAACGCCACCTCAACCACTAACCCGCTGGCCGTCGAACGCGACGTATGGCCGATTCGACCGACGACGATGAAGACGAGTTCGACGACGAGTTCGAACTCGAGCGCGCGTACGACCGAGACGAACTCGCCGCGGTCCTCCGAGAGTTCGCGACCGCGCTGGCGGCCGACCAGCCGCTGCAGTTGAGCGACGGCGAGCGAACCGCCACCGTTACGATCCCACAGCGGGTGATCGCGGAGTTCGAGGTCGAGCGCGACGCCGACGCCGAACCACCCGTCGCGGAACTGGAGGTCGAACTCGAGTGGGACGACGCCGACGGCTCGAGCGTTCGACTCGAGGAGCACGACGGCGCGGTCTCAGATAGCGCGGGCGCCGACGCCGGCGAGAGCGACGATGGAGCAAGTGGAGGCGACGATGGAGCGGCCGAAGCTGACGACGAAGCGAACGGAAGCGACGACGAGGCGTCCGAGAGCGGCGACGGATACGTCGAATCCGAGTCGGACGAGGAGACGGTCACGGTACGGGCGGGAGAACGGAGCGGTCGAACCGGGCGATTCGAGATCTACGAGGACCGCGCCGGCGAGTGGCGCTGGCGGTTGGTCCACTGGAACGGGAACATCGTCGCCGACAGCGGCGAGGGGTACACCTCCCGATCGAACGCCAAACGCGCCGCGCGCAGCGTTATGGACACGGCACCTGCTGCGAGTATCGAGGATCTCTCGGACTGACGCTCAGGGTCGAAGCTCCTCGAGTTCGACGTCGAACTCGAGGTCCGGCGGCCCGCTGACCTTCTCGTACTCGAGCGACGGTCTCGCACCGGCCGGAATCCCGTTGTACTCCCGGAGAAACTCGATGATGCCGCGAGCCCCGCCGAAGTCACCGCGGTAGCGCCGGAACAGCCGCGGAATGGTGGCGACGTCGCCCTTCGGGTCGTATCCGACGTTCTCCTCTAAGAACCACTCGACGGCGATATCCAACTCCGCGTCGACGTCGGCCGGCGAGTAAACCGTTACCGGCGGACAGTGCTCGGCACCGTGACTGATCGCGAAGTGGATTCGCGGATCGCACGCGGGCAGCCGAAACGCTCGTTCGAACGACGAGGGGAGCAGCCGTGGCAGATAGCCGAGCCCCCAGGGGTGTTTCGAGCACCGAAGCAGCCCGTGTTCGATATCGTTGAGACTCAGCCAGACGCCCCCGATCGGGATCCGATCGCGGGAGACGAACTTCCAGCGCTGGAGGAGACTCCCCTCGAGCGACGACGGATCCGCCTCGAGGAGCAACTGCGCGTAGGCGTTGTAACAGTTGAGCCAGAAGGCGAGTTTTCCCTCGCGGCTGGTAAGCGCCCGGCTCAGGTGGGCCTGCTCGAGCGTCGCGAGGTGGTCTTGCAACCAGTCGGTATCGCCCTCGGTCTTGACCGCGTACAGCAGATCCGCCGAGAGGGAGAGGGGATCGAGCTGGGTCGACATTCAGTGGTGTGTTAGCGTACCAGACCCTTGAAGACGTGTGGCGAGTGAGTACGACAGTCCCGACGCTGGATATGTCTGGTTCAGTTTTATCCGGTAGGTCGTGGTCGAACCCCCTGTGAACCTGAGTAGAGGCTATCTCCTGGCGCTCTTTCTCGTCTTCGCGTACCTGTCGTGGCAGCTCGTCACGCCGTTCCTGCAGTACGTCCTCGGTGCCATCCTCATCGCGTTCGTCCTCTATCCGCTCCAGGGTCGCCTCGAAAACTACGTCTCCTCGACGGTCGCCGCCTTTACGCTCGTACTCCTCGCGATCGTCGGTTTCGTCGTTCCGTTCGTCATCGTCGCGGTAGCGGTCGCCGACGACATCGCCGACATCCTCCAGAGTATCGATCCCGAATCCCTCCAGCTAGCCGATCTCGAGGATCGCATCGCGGCGGAGACGGGATTCGAAATCGACATCACGGAGCAGTTGGCCGGCTCGGCGGAACAAATCGGAACGATGCTCCTCGAGCAGACGACCGCGTGGTTTAGCGCGCTCACCCACGCCCTGATCGGGCTGGGGCTCATGCTGTTCGTGCTCTACTACCTGCTCAAGGAGGGCGACTCCCTCATGAGCTGGCTCCGGGAGATGACGCCGTTACCGGAGGACGTGCAGGACGACCTTTACGGCGAACTGAACGAGGTCATGTGGGCGGTGTTGGCCGGTCACGTGCTGATCGCCATCATCGAAGGCGTCATCGCCGGACTCGCGCTGTTCGCGACCGGGATCCCGAACGCGGCGTTCTGGACGTTCATCATGGTGATCCTCTCGCTGGTGCCGCTGATCGGCGCGCCGCTGGTGTGGATCCCCGCGGCGATCTACCTCTTCGCGATCGGCGAACCCGTCCTCGCCGTCGCGCTCGCCATCTACAGCGCCATCGTCGTCGGTATCGCCGACGACTACCTGCGGCCGATCGTCGTCGACCAGTTCGCCGAGATCAGCCCGGCCGTTATCATCCTCGGCGTGCTCGGGGGGATCTACGCCTTCGGCATCATGGGACTGTTCTTCGGGCCCGTCATCCTCGGTGCACTGCTCGCGGTGGTCGACGTCATCGACGACAACTACGACCGACTTGGCGAGGAAGGTGGGACGACCGAGACGTGAGCGACGGTCCGACGGGACGCCCTCTCGCGGCAGATTCCGGTCACGCAACACGAAACGACGTTCGGTGGAACGAGCCGGTAGCAGCTATTTATCCGTCGAGGCTGTCGGTCATCCATCGATGGCAGACGGCGACTCCGTACTCGAGTCCGTCCGGAACCGTTTCGGAACCCCAGAGCGACGGATCGACCGCTCGAGCGAGAATCGAATCAAACGCTGGATCCTGTTCGACGGCAACCGCGAGCGCGTCGCGACCGCGCTCCTCGTGACCGTTTTCACCGTGATGCTCGTGTTGGGCGGGCTCTGGCCGGTCGGCTACCAGGAGCTGCTGGCCGAGACGACGACCGTCCAGACGGTGTTCAACACGCTTCTCTCCGGAACGATTCTGCTGGTGTCGATCGTCGTCTCGATCGCGGCCGTCGGCATCTCCCAAGAACTGACCTCGCTCGGCAACCAGTCCGAACGCGTCGACACGATCGTCGAGTTCCAGGAGGAGATCGAAGACGACGGCATCGTCGACGTGAGTCCGGCCCGACCGGGGCAGTTCACGGCCGTCGTCCTCCGATCGATCAAGCAGCGAGCCGACGAGCTACAGCAGATTGACGGCGCCGCAGGCCAGGAGTATCGAGACGAAGTCGACCGGCTCCAGAACGACATCCACTCGAACACCGAGGAGGTGCTGACGACGCTCTCTCGGGTCCCCGACGGCACCACCGACGAACTCCTCACGGGATTGAACTACGACTCCTCGTGGCAGCTCTACCAGTCGCGGCGCATCTTGAGCAAGTACGACGACGAACTCACGGCCGAGGAACGGGAGATCATCGAGGACATCAGGGAGACGCTCCACAAACTGATGGTGAGCCGCGAGTACTTCAAGACGCTGTACTACAAACTCGAGCTCTCCGACCTCTCGACGACGCTGCTGACCGTCTCGCTGCCGATCATCGTCTTCATTACCTACGTCCTGCTCGCGCTCAACTCGGGCTTTTTCCCGGACGTCACCGTCGCGGGGTTCACTCCGCTGACCGTCTTCATCAGCCTCGCCTACACCATCGCCTTAGCTCCCTACGCCGTGCTCACCGCCTACGTGCTGCGGGCTGCGAACGTGACGAAACGGACGCCCGAGGAGGGGCCGTTCGTTCTGGACGGCGACCGCGAGACCGCCTACGACCGGCAGTAGCTGGGATCGAATCCGCCCGACCCTCGAGCGAGCGTTCGTGTCGGCTGTCGTGAACTATAAGTCCCCGCAGGACGGGGAGACGGTATGTCAGTTGCCGACGCCGCATCGACCGCGGAAGCCGTCGTCGACGAAATCCGTTCTGCAGTTGTCGCCGATCGAACCGTCCTCGAGGAGGTGATCGCCGGCGTACTCGCCCGCGGGCACGTGTTGCTCGAGGACGTCCCCGGAACGGGCAAGACGCTGACGGCCCGCTCGTTCGCCACTGCCCTCGGCCTCGAGTTCTCCCGCATCCAGTTTACGCCCGATCTCATGCCCGCGGACGTCACCGGATCGTACGTGTTCGAGGAGGACACGGGCGAGTTCCGCTTTACTCCCGGGCCCGTGTTCGCGAACGTCGTCCTGGCCGACGAGATCAACCGCGCGCCGCCGAAGACCCAGTCCGCGCTGCTCGAGGCGATGGAAGAGGGACAGGTAACCGTCGACGGCGAGACGCACGACCTCCCCGACCCATTCGTCGTCATCGCGACGCAGAACCCGGTCGAACAGGAGGGAACGTTCGAACTGCCGGAGGCCCAGCGCGACCGATTCATGGTGAAGACCTCGCTCGGCTACCCCGACGCGGACGGAACGCGCGAACTGATCGACCGCCGCGCGGACCGCGACCGACCGGATCCGACCGTCGAACCGGTCGTCGACCGCGAGGCGGTCCTCGAACTGCAACGGGTCCCCGAATCGATCACCGTCGACGGCCCGGTCCGCGACTACATCGGCGGGATCTGTCGGGCCACGCGCCGGGACGGTCGCGTCGACGTCGGCGTCTCGCCGCGGGGCGTCCAGCGGCTGTTCGAAGCGAGTCGGGCGGCGGCCGTCCTCGACGGCCGGGACTACGTGGTGCCCGACGACGTCACCCGAATCGCCGGCCCCGCACTCGCTCATCGGCTCGTCTTGCATCCCGAAGCGAGCGTTCGGGGAACCGCTCGACGCGCAGTTATCGAGTCCGTACTGGACGACGTCGACGTTCCGTCGATGGAGCCGCCCTCACCGGAGCAGTAACCGCGCGCCGACGACGATCGTCACGACGGCAGTGAGGACCCCCGCCGTCGCCGGCACCGACAGCGTCGGAGAAACGACCGTTGCCAGCCACAACCCGCCTGCGGCGATGGGAACAGCGACCGTTGCGACGATACCGCTCCAGCCGATCCGGGCGAGCTGTGGCCGTCGCGACGCGCCCGCCGAGCCGATTTCTCGCGCGAGAACTCGCCCGTAACGGCCGACGTCGTACGCGAACAGCCCCGCCGCGAGTGCGACGAGCGACGGCACGGCCGTCCGGGCTGCCTCGACCCCCGTGGCGGGCGAATCGGTACTCGCGGCGATAGCGACGACACCGACCGCGAGCCCGGCGGCGATCGTACTCGCGGGATCGGGGGTGCCGACCGTCTCCATCGTTTTGGCGTACCACCACAGCACGAACCATCCGCCCCCGAGAACGACCGCCGTCGCCCCGAACAGCACCGTGGCCTCGCCCGATCCGATCGGACCGGCGCGAGTACCGATACCCGCTGCCACAGCGGACGCTCCGACCCCGAACGCGGATCCGACGACGACCGCGACGACGGCGTTCCCTCGCTCGTCCGTTCGGTACCACGAGTTCCGGGCGACAGCGCCCAGAACGGTGAGCACAGCCCCCGAAACAGCTATCACGACGGTCAGTCCGCGAACGACGGTACTGCCGGCGATCCCTTCGAGGAGCGACTGGATCGGTGGCACGAACGCGGCGACCAGTGCCGTCAGCACGAGTCCGACGAGCAGCAGGATCGCGCCGATCACGAGCCGCCAGAGCAGCAGTCTTCGCAGCGCAACGTGTCCGTCCCGGCGTCGCGGTTCGGTGAACGCAGCCGAGGGGACGACGAGCAGGCCACCGGCCAGGAGGAGGCCGGCGATGACGATCCAGCCGAGCAGGCCGGCGATACCGTGGCCGGTGGCCCACAGCGCCGCCTCGAGCATCGGCTGGATACCGCCGACCGTCGCCGTCCAGAACAGGAGTACAACGGCGATACAGGCGGCTATCCCAGCGGACATCGCGGCCGTTCCCGTACGCAGCACCACGGACTGCGTCGGCCACGCCGCGTCGATGTATCCGAGGGCGACCCCGACGACCGTTCCCACGAGCAACAGGGCGATACCGAGGGCCCCGGTTGCGCTCCCGAAGGCGGCGACCACCCCGAGGACGACCGCTGGCAGTACCGCCGACGCGACCGTCACGCGCCAGAGCGAGCCTGCAAACCCGCGCATCGTCGCCGCGAGCGCGAGGCCGGCCACGATACCGACGGCCGCCATCGGATCGTGCACGGTCAGCGCGAGCGTGCCGACGACTGCGGCGAACACGACCGCTCGCGCCGTCGTCGACGGGAGCCGTTCGTCGACGCTCATCGATCACCCGCCTCCCCGATGGCATCGTGCAACACCAGCCCGAGCGGTCGCTCGAGTTGCCAGTCGACGACGCGAGCGCCGGTCGCCCGGACGCGGGCGAGCCGATTCCGTCGATCGAGCGCTTCCAGTCGCGTCGCGACGTCGTCGCTACCGGTAGTGACGTCGGGTGAAATGACGCGGACAGCGTAGCCGCGTGCCCAAAGAACCTCGACGAGTTCGGCCGGCATATCGTCGACGAACGAGGAAAACAGGTACACCTGGGCCTCGCCGGGGAGTAGCCGGGGAAGGGTCTCGACCGGGTCCCCCTGTCGCAGTCGGGCGCTGGTCGTTCCAACGGAGTCGGCTCCCCACGTCGCACGCAGCAGATCCACCGCGCGCCGTCGCGTCGTCGGATCGGCCCCCGGTGAAACGGTCGACAGCTGATGGTCGTGAACGCCGACGACGCCGGTCGGATGGCCCCCCGCCACGAGCGTCTCGAGGGTCCGTTCGGCGGCGGTGCCCGAGAGTTCGATCGCCGAAAGCTGTCCGGTCGTCGCCGCGCGAAACTGGCTGGACCGAGCGTCGACGACGCAGACGATCCGAGTCGCCCGCTCGGCCCGGTACTCGACGGTCGCCAACTCCCGCGTGCCGGCGTACCGACGCCAGTCGATCGCGCCGACCGGGTCGCCCGACTGGTACTCCCGGACGGCGTAGAACTCGACGCCGCTGCCGCCCTCGTCGGTCGGCACCTCGCCGGCGTAATCGTTCGTCCCGCCGCCGAGGGGCACCGTCTCGACGGGCGGCGAACAACGAACCGTCTCGTCGCCGGCCACGCCCGCCGTCCACGTCTCCGCTACCGTCCCCGTGAGATCGCGGGTCCGGATCGTCGCGTCGCCGAACGCGTGCTCGCCGCGGCACAGTTCGACCGCGTACTCGACGGTGGCCTCCGCGCCCGGCTCGAGGGTAACACACGCCCGGGGCGATCCCGAGACGACCGACAGCGCCTCCGGAACGCCGTCGACGACGCGCAGATCGACGATCGGCTCCGAGCCGACGTTTCGGACGGTCGTTCGCACCGTGACGGTGTCGCCGGGATCACTGGAGCCGTCGTCCGACCCGGTGTCGAAGCCACCTGACTCGCCGTCGAAACCGTCGTCGACGGCGAGTTCCCGCCGGAGGCGCACCGTCGCGTCCTGCTGGGTCCCGACGACCGCGGCGACGACGTACCACAGGGGTACCGTGGCAGCGGCGACGAGCAGCTGGCTGCCGACGACGAGACCGATTCCCGCGAGCGATAACGCGACGACGAGTCCCCACTCGCCGCGGTCGAGTCGATCGGTTTCGCGCTCGCTCACGGGTCTGCCTCCTGCCGACCGGCCACACGGGTTCCGGTCTCGATCGCGTCGATCGCCTCGAGCGTGCGCCGCACACGACGGTGATGGGCTGCGCCGGGATCGACCGCGCCGCGCAGTCGCTCGGGGATCGGCTGCCCCAGATCGTCCGCGAGAAACGCCGCGGCGACCGGATCGTCGGTCCACGTCCCCGAGCGGACGGCCTCGCGGGCCGCCCCGGGCTCGAGTCCGCGTCCGGTGCTGACGACTCGAACTGCACCCTCGGCGAGGCGGTCGTGGATTGCCGCGGTCCCGTCGTTCGTCTGACACCGATACCAGCCGCGAGCCGCGGTGTCGAGTCGCCACCCCGTCTCGCGGCCGACCTGCCGCTCGGTACGCGTCGTAGCAGCTTCAGGAGGGGGGCCCGTGACCATCGTCGGGATGGTCGGCTGGGCGCTCCCCCACGCCCACCAGAGCGCGGCGATCACGATCGCGCCGCCGATCGCCGGAAGCAGGAGCGCGATCGGGTACAACAGGCCGGTGAGCGGTCCGCCGATCGGGACGAATCCGCCGAGTAGTACCGTTCCGGCCGCCAGCGTGACGCCGCTCGCGATTAGCACGACGGCGACCCGCTCGGGATCAACCGAGGCGATCCGATCGGTCAGGTCGCGCCACGACCCGGTGAGCGATCGTCGACGCCCGCTCATTCCGATCCCTCCTCGTTTTCGTCCGAACCGACCTCGTGGTCGATCAAGTCGTCCGCCGCGGCCCGCGCCGCTTCGACGCGATCCGGCGACGGTTCGCGATCGCCGTACTCGACGTCGCGGAAGATCGAGACGAGTCGGTATACGCTCGCGGCCGGAAATCCTGCGGCGAGCGCGTCGCGGGCGACCTGCCCCGGCGTCCGCGTCTCCCGCTCCTCGACGCCCAGTCGGTCGAGGAACGCGTGCCACGCCGTTCGGACCTCCGCGCGCGGGCCCCGCGGTGCGAGCGGTTCGTCCGCCAGTTGCGGACGGAGACGATCGTCCGCGGACTCACCCGCGTCTTCGCGCTCGTCGTCGAACCCGAATCGGTCACGGAACAGCGACCCGATGGAGTTCTCCGATCGGTTCGGCCCGCGGAGGAGCGACCCGAACGACGGCAGCGTCCCGAACGCGGTGCCGAGCGACGAGAGGGCAGTGCCGAACGAGCGAAGCCCACCGCCGATGTCGGGGCGTGGAATCGAGACCGACGGCATCGGTATCGACGTTAGCGACGGCAGTCGGAATCGGCTGAACGAGTTCGCGCGCCGTCTTAGTGCGTCTGAGAGCGCCGCGAGCAGGTCCGCGAGTCCGACGAAGATTCCGGTCGAGATGCGATTGCGACGGGGCTCGTGGGTGGCGGCGAAGCGCAGATACGTCACTGCCCCGCCGATGAGAATTCCGGGACCGAACACGACCAGCACCGTCAACCGGAGGTAGAGGTTCTCGACGCTCGTCGTCGCGGTTTCCTCGCCGACCTCGACGGAGACCGTCGCCGCGTCGTCGATCGGCAGCCACACTCGCGTCTGGCCGCTGCCGTCGGTCGTCGTCGACCCGCCGCCCTCGAGCGACACCGTCGCGTTTGGGACGGCGGCCCCGTCAGCCGACACCTGAACGGGTGCGGGGGAGCCCGGAAACAGCACCGGGGAGGTGAATCCGATCTCCGGTTCGGCGACGTCGACGGTGCGCTCGCCCTCGACGGGACCCCGTTCGACGCGGAGGTCGACTGGACGGGCCGTGTCGGGAAGCGGGACCGTCGCCGTCCCGTCCTCGTCGGTGGTCGCGACCGAGTCGCCGTCGAGGAAGACCGTCGCGTCCGAGACGGGCGTCGAACCGACCGCGACGGCCACCTCGAGGTCGCGAGCCGGTGCGGCCCCGTCGTCCGGCTCGATCGTCGCCGCGGTCTCGACGTCGACCGTCCGCGACTGGTCCGTGTCGGGAACGGTTACGTTCATCTCCGCCGCGTAGGGGACGACGACGCTGACCGAGCCGAACTCCGTCTCCCCGACCGATTCGCCGTTCACTTCGACGGCTTTCTTGTCGAAGTGGCTGGTGCCGTCGAGCGAGACCCTGACCTCGTTCCCCGGTTCGATATCCCCCTCGATCTCGATATCGTGTGTGTCGTCGTCGGTACCGCCGTCGTCGTCCCGATCGGCGTCGGTATCGGTTGGGTCATCGGTCGGGTTCGGCGAGGGCGCGACCGACTCCCAGTCGCCGGCGGACGTCCCGCCGTCCACCGAGCCCGGCGACTCGAGTCGGGGATCGGCCGCGGGCAGCGCGCTGGCGACGACGAGCAGACAGCACATGCAGCCGAGAGCGAACAGCAGTCGACGCGTTCCCGTCACGATACGTCCTCCAGTTCGGTCGCGACGGCGGAGAGTCGCCGCACCCGTTCCGCCACCGGCGGATGCGTGTCGGCCGAATCGATCGACTCACGGAACGCGGGCGTGCGCCCCTCGAGCCACCCGGTGATCCGTTCGCGGCGCTGCTCGGACGTGGCGGGTCGCCGAATCGTGGGCAGCGAGGCCGTGTCGCGGCCTGTGACAAGTTCCGACGGGATGATACACAGGGCGCGGGTTCTGGCCCGCCGAAGGTCCGTCGCCGGGGTTTCCGTCGTTTCGGCGAGCGTCACCAGCGCGGTTGCAAGCGCCAGCGGCGCGCCCGTGATTCGGGCCGCCGCATCGTCGGCTGCGAACTCTCGCGTCTGCGAGAGCGTCCGGGTCGCCCAGTCGGCGACGATCGGGAACAACCAGATCACGGGTGCGACGAGGACGTACGTCAGCACGACCAGCGGGAGAAACCACTGTAGCGCGACCCGCCCCTGGCCCGACAGCGCGCGCCGATCGTAAACGGCCCGCCGTGCGAGCCGCGCGGCGTGGTACGTTCGGTCGGCGATCTCCAGAAACAACGTCGTGATCGTCATCAGGGTCACGTCGCGGTTAGCGATGTGGGCGATCTCGTGGGCGAGGACCGCTTCCAGTTCGTCGGCATCCAATCGGTCGATCAGGCCCGTCGTGACGACGATCGTCGCGTCGGTCAGTCGACCGATCGTGTAGCAACTCGCCACCTCGTCGTCGACGACGCGAACGGCCGGTTCGGGGACGTCGACGGTCATCGCTAGTCGTCGCACCGTCCGCGCGACCGCGTGCGATTCGTCACCGTCGGCGCCGCTCGTGCCCGAGAGCACACGCCGATAGCCGTAATACGCCTGCGCCGCCAGAAACCCGGCGACCAGTACCAGAGACGTCGACCACGAGACGGGCAGCCGGACGAGGTCGACGCTGACGGTCCCGTGTTGGAGCAACACGATGGCTCCACCGACGACGCTGGGGAGCAACACGCCGTAGGCCCACAGCAGCGCGAGCACGAACAGGGCGTTCATCCCGACAAACACCGCGAGGACGCCACAGATCCGCAACCGGAGACTCATGGAGGGGTATTGATGTATGCTCTCGAGTCCGTAACTAAAAATTTTCCGTGTGATATCATATTCCTCGGTTACGCATCCGCGAGGGTTCGCGGCCCGTATCGTGGCGACGACTCACCCGGCACCAGCGTTCCACGCGAAGACTACAGCGTTCAAGGACGGCGATGTCGTACCCCGACCATGCGCGTTCTGACCTACATCTACAACGCCGACACTGCCGTCGAACACGTCGACCGGGTGCTCGAGCGACTTGCGGCCCGCGACGAAGACCTCGAGTACCAGAACGTCGCTGCGGCCGAGAACCGCGACGACGCCGTCCGGGAGGCGACGTTCGCGATTCGGGAGTCCGTCCGGATCGGGCGAGGTCCCGACGAACTCTACGACGACGAGGGGAGTCCCGACTTCTCCGCCGGCGCCCTCATCACGCAGGCGCCGACGGGTCGGCGGACGATTCACGTGGGGGCGGAAGCGCTCGAGGCGCTGGTCGACGACGAATAACGTTCTCCACCCCGTGGCGTTCTTTGCCCCGTCGTCTTCGGAACGGTCTCGGCGACCCGACCGACGGAGTCAGTATTCGAGAACAATGAAGGCCGTCACGTCGTGCCCGCCGTGCAGTCGGTGGCGATCCGTCACGAGGTGGCGCTATGTAACTGCGTCCCATACTGAGACGAGGGTGGCAAAATCATGGTAGAAGCACACAAACTCGATTGCGAATCGGTGTCGGACACGTGTCGATTCATCGTCCAATCGGAAGACGAGGACGAAGCGGTCGAACTGGCCAAGAACCACATGTCGGAGATTCACGGGCAGGAGTTGACGAGCGAGGAGCTTCGGGACGAGCACCTGCAAATCGTCTAACGAACGCGCGATGCCGGTCTGCTGCCGATCTTTTCGTTTCTCTCTATCTCTCTTGCTTTTTTAACGGATTGCGGATGGAACGGCGCCGGCCCACAGCGTGCCACTGACGCAAGTCCCGCCCCCACTCACTCGAGCGCCGCGTCGACGAACTCGATCGGCGTCGGCGGCTCCTCGGCCGCGCCGGGTCGGTTCTCGAGTTGGGTTCGACAGGACGCGCCGGGGGCGACGACGCGCTCGCCGTCGCTCTCGTCGACCTGCTCGTAGAGGATCGAGGCGATGGCGTCGCTCATCGAGGCATGTTCGGCCTCGTAGCCGAAACTGCCGGCCATCCCGCAACAGCCCGAGTCGAGCGGCTCGACAGCGTAGCCCGCCCGCCGGAGAACGCCGACCGCGTGGTGGTCCTTCCGGGTCGCCTTCTGGTGGCAGTGGCCGTGGTAGGTGAGCGACGTCCCTGCAGCGTCGGCGTTGAAGGCGATCTCCTCGTCCAGCCGGAAGGCGTCGATATACTCGCAGACGCCGTAGGTCGCGTCGGCCACCTGCACCACGCGTTCGTCGGTCAGCAGGTCGCCGTAATCGAGTTGGAACATGACCGCGTCCGAGGGCTCGACGACGACGATCTCCCAGCCCTCATCGACGAGCGGGGCGAGCTTCGAGACGTTCTCGTGGGCCGTCTCCCGGGCCGTCTCGAGGAAGCCCTTCGAGTACGCCGGCCGACCCGTATCGCCGAGTTCGTCGGGGACCGTGACGTGGACGTTCGCGGCCTCGAGGACGCGAACGGCGGCCTTCCCGGCCGCCGGGTGGTTGTAGTTGGTGTAGGTGTCGGGGTAGACGACCGCCTTCCGATCGGCCTCCTGTTCGCTAATCTGCGCGCCGCCGCGGTGGTCGAACCAGTCTCGGAACGTGTTCGCGTGGAACGTCGGCAGCGAGCGACTCGAGTCGATCCCCACCGTCGCCTCGAGGAGTTTCCGCGCCCCGGGGAGCTTCGACGCGGTGTTCGAGAGCGGCGCGAGCCGCGAGCCCCACGCCGAGAGGGTCGCGACGTTCGCGAAGAGCCGATCCCGAAGCGTCGAGCCGTTGCGCTGGTGGTACTCGTGGGTCACTTCGGCCTTGATCTTCGCCATGTCGACCTCGCTCGGACAGTCGATGGCACAGCCCTTACAGCCGATACACAGCCCCATCACCTCCTCGACGAACTCGTCGGTGAAGGCCTCGCCGGGCTCGAGATCGCCGCTCATCGCCTGCCGGAGCCCGTTCGCCCGCCCGCGAGTGGTCGTGATCTCCTCGCGACTCGCGCGGAAGGTCGGACACATCACGCCGCCGGTCGTCTCCTGTTCGCCGCGACAGCCGCCACAGCCGTGACAGAGTTCGACCATCCCCTGCATCCCGTTGTCGTTTTCCCAGACGAGTTCCGGCTCGAAGCCCGCATCGAACTCGTAGTCGGGATCGAACCGCAGGTGTTCGCGCAGGTCGGTCGGATCGTCCTCCCGGAAGACGACCTGTCCCGGATTCAGGAGCCAGTCGGGGTCGAACGCCGTCTTCAGATTCTGGAAGCTCCGCCAGAGGTCGTCGCCGTAGAGCTTCTGGTTCCACTGGGTTCGGGCGCGACCGTCGCCGTGTTCGCCCGAGACGCTCCCCCCCAGTTCGACCACGAGGTCGGTGACGTCGTCCGCGATGCCGTGGAGCTGGTCGATGCCGATCTCGGACTTCGTGTTCACCAGCGGGCGGATGTGGAGGACGCCGGGACCCGCGTGGGCGTAGAAGGCGGCGTAGGTGTCGTGGGCTTCCAGGATCGACTCGAAGCCCTCGACGAACTCCGGCAGCTGGGCCGGCGGAATCGCGGTGTCTTCGATGAACGAGATGTGTTTCTCGTCGGTCGTCCGCGAGAGCAAGATCGGGAGTCCGGACTTGCGGAGTTTCCAGAGCTGTGCGCGCTCTTCTTTCTCGTAGGCCTCGAGCGCCTCGATGGCGAGCGTCTCGGCCTCCGTTTCGGGCGCGTCTGCGGACGGCTCCCCGGCGGGCGTCGCCGACGGGTGGCGGTCGGCGAGCAGGCCTGCTACCTGCTCTTTTCCGTGGTCGGCATCCTCGGCGTAGAACTCGACCAACAGGACGGCGTTCGTCCCGTCGGGGAGGATCTCGGTGACCGGCCCGAACTCCGCCGTGTCGCGGGCCAGATCGATCAACACGTCGTCGAGCACCTCGACTGCGGACGGGTCGTGGGCGAGGATCGGCTCGACGTCCCGCATCGCGTCGTGAAGGTCCGAATAACACAGCAGGGTGACGGCTTTCGTCTCGGGGATGGGCTCGAGCGAGACCGTCGCTTCGGTGACGATGGCGAGCGTCCCCTCGCTGCCGGCCAGCAGGCGAGCGAGGTTGACGGTGCCGGGCTCGCCGGTGTCTTCGCCTCCCGGCATCGTCTTTCCGCGAGCCTCCGCGACGAGTCGGTCGAGGTTGTAGCCCGAGACGTTGCGTTTCAGGTCGGGGTAGGCCTCCTCGATCAGGTCGCCCTCCTCCTCGAGAATCCTGTCGATTTCGGCGTAGATCCGACCCTCAAGGTCGCCGTCCGAATCGGCGCGGTCGGAGATTTCCTCGAGCGTAACCTCGCCGAACGTGGTCACGGTCCCGTCGACGAGGACGGCTTCGACCTCCTCGATGTAGGCGTCGGTCTTGCCGTACTTCAGCGAGTGTGACCCCGTCGAGTTGTTGCCGATCGCGCCGCCGATGGCGCTCTTATCGCCCCAGGCGGGGTCGGGCGCGAACTTCAGGTCGTGGGTGGAAAGCGCCTCGTTCAACGTCCCGAGAATCGTTCCGGGCTGGACCGTCGCCGTCCGTTCGTTTGGGTTGATCTCGAGGATCTCGTTCATGTGCCGCGAGAAGTCGAGCACCACCGCGCGGTTGACCGTCTGTCCGGCGAGACTCGTTCCGCCGCCCCGCGGGAGCACCGGTATCTCGCGCTCGGCGCAGTACTCGAGAATTCCGGTCACGTCGGCCGTCGACTCCGGGAACGCGACCGCGATCGGCGTCAGCTCGTAGGGGCTCGCGTCGGTCGCGTACAGTTCGCGGGAGTAGGAGTCCGCGCGGACCTCGCAGTCGACGAGGGTCTCGAGGTCGTCGACCAGCGCCGGACGATCGACGTCGTCGCTCCGATAGTCGTAGTTCGCGCGTCGGTCGGCGGCCGGGTCGGCGCTCGGCTCCAGAGACATACCACATACTAACGCACAGGCGGCTAAAAGCATCCGGCATTAGCCGACCCTCGCTCGCCGGTATTGCCGGCCCCTCGGTCGCGTCCGGACGGAAACGCGGCCGCTACGGACGAATCGTGTCGGTATCCGAGACTGACTCGCGATGTCGGCTGGCCGTCCGCGAGTTTGCGATTCGCTCGAGCGAACGGTATCCGTCTCTCGAAGGGCGTAGTAACGGGAAGTCGGCGTTCTGGTGCGATGAACCGACTGGCCGATCGGAGCGGATCTCGAGGCTCCTGATCGCCCGTTAGGGGTGGCTCTGGTGGTGATCGAGTTGAAACGGCCCCGTCGTTTTCCCACAGACGCCCCCGGGGCCACCGTCCAGTCAACGGACGGCACGCTCTTTTGGCTGTCAACGCCAACAAGCGATGTGCCTTACTAGTTGGGGTATCCGGAACCAGAGTCAGCGGCTGGGAACACCCTCTCAGGAACTCCCACTTCACCGCCGAGAAATCGGCTGGAAAACCTGCGTTTCGATTTTGATATCACATTTTATATTATTCTATCCCCCATATATAACGATTTTACAGTAGGTTTGGAAGTATTGCTAACGTTTACGGCAGAATTCCCTGATAGAGCGTTAAAACACTGTTAGCGAGCTTTCAGAGACGATTCGATCGGGAACTGCGGGCGGTGTACAGGTTCGGTGGACTACCTCGAGGTGCCGAGTCAAATCACCGCACAGATCGTCAGGAACGAAGGATTTGGGGTCATTGTCCGCGGGACCGAGTTCTCGTTGCTACCGATCAGCCTGATATCGGATAGGAGAGTGGTTCGTAGATAGGTCAGGTCCAACACAAACATCGTTGCGCCGAACTCGCTAACAACGAGTGGACGATACAGACCGTCGAGCGTCCGGGGTCAGTCGTCGCCCCAGTCGCCACTCATCCCGACGCGTTCGCCGTCCTCCCAGACGTAGTAGCCCTCGCCGGTCTTCTTGCCGAGATTGCCCGCACGGACCTTCCGGCGCAGCGACTGCGGCGGCTTGAACCGCTCGCCCAGTTCCTCGCGGAGGTGTTTGGCGATGTGCAGTCGGACGTCGAGGCCGACGTGATCGGTCAGCTCGAGCGGCCCCATCGGATGCCCGTAGCCGATCTCCATCCCTTCGTCGATGTCTGCGGGGCTGGCGACGCCCTGTTCGACCATCCGAATCGCCTCGAGACCAAGCGCGATCCCCAGTCGCGAGGTCGCGAAACCGGCGGTGTCGCGGACGACAACGTCCTCCTTCTCGATGTCCCGGACGTAGTCGACGGCGAACGCTTCGGTGCGTTCGTCGGTCTGCTCGGCGATGATAATCTCCACCAGATCCATGATGTGAGGGGGATTAAAGAAGTGGAGTCCGACGGCGCGCTCGGGGTGCTCGAGCGCGCTGGCCATCTCCGTCACCGACAGCGAGGAGGTGTTCGAGGCGATGACGGTGTCCTCGCTCGCGGCGTCCTCGACGTCCGAGAAGACGTCCTTTTTCAGGTCCATATCCTCCGGCACGGCCTCGACGACGAGGTCGGCGTCCTCGACGGCCGCCGCGAGGTCGGTCGTCCCATCGATGCGCTCGAGGGTCGCCTCCATCTCGGCTTCGGTGAGCTTGTCCCGATCGACGCCACCCTGGAGGTTACCTTCGATTCCCTCGAGGCCGTCCTCGACGAACTCCTCTTCGATGTCCCGCAGGACCACGTCGTGGCCCGCCATCGCCGACACCTGCGCGATCCCGTGTCCCATGCTTCCGGCTCCGAGCACAGCGATTTGCATACGTGTGGAGTCTCCAGTGCTGATGAAAAGCGTTCCTCTCTCGAGACGGGCGGCAACATTCGCTCGAACGCGATTCGTGACCACTGCGGCGGAGCGAGACGGATACCCGTCGGCGCGCTGAGCCGCGACAGCGTCGTCGCGGCTCGAACTGCGAGGGATGAGCGAGTGAACGGGGAGGAACGACCCGTGAGCGAGTGAATCGGTTGGGGAGGGTGTGGAATCCCTAGTCGCCAGTGTCAGCAGTGTGTTCTGCTCGGTGATAGTCTCAATTTCAGTATACACGTCCCACAACGAGGCGCAGAGAACGGAGCTACTTTACTCCCGAACGACGAGAACAACTAGCATGAGCAACCGGCAGCCAGTTATCGTCGATGCAGTTCGCACGCCACAGGGCAAACACGGCGGCGTCTTCGCCGAAACCGGCAGCGAGGAGCTTTCGGTCCCGCTCGTCAACGCGATGCTCGAGCGAACCGGACTCACCGGCGACGACGTCGACGACATCCGCTGGGGCTGTGCGAAGCAGGTCAACGAGCAGAGCAACAATATCGCACGCGTCATCGCGCTCTGCTCGGATCTCGGCGAGGAGGTTCCGGGAACGACTATCGACCGGCTCTGTGCCTCCTCCGCCGAGGCGATCATGAGTGCCAGCGATGCCATCCGAGCGGGCCAGCGCGACGTCATCGTCGCCGGCGGCGTCGAGAACATGTCCCGCAACGAGCGTCGGAAAGGGATTGGCTCCTACGACGGCATCGCCGAACAGTACGACGCCGCGGGGCTCCAGATGGGCCAGACCGCCGAAAAGGTCGCCCGCGAGTACGACATCTCCCGCGACCGACAAGACGAGTACGGCGCCCGGAGCCAGCAACGCGCCAACGAAGCCACGGAAGCGGGCAAGTTCGACGACGAAATCGTCCCGATCGACACCGGTGAGCAAGTCGTCGAGGAAGACGAGGGACTGCGACCCGGCACCACGAAGGAAAAGATTTCGGGGCTCCCGCCGGCCTTCGAGGAGGACGGCACCGTCACCGCCGCCAACGCCTCGCAGGTTTCGGACGGGGCCGCGGGCGTCCTGCTCACGAGCCGGGAGTTCGCCGAAGACAACGACCTCGAGATCAGAGCCGAAATCGAGGATCACAACGTCGCCGGCGTCGATCCGACCGTGATGGGAATCGGCCCGGTTCCGGCCGTCCGCGGCATCTGGGAACGCAACGGCCGCTCCGCGGCGGACTACGACCGCGTCGAACTCAACGAGGCGTTCGCCAGCCAGACGCTGTACTGTCAGGACGAACTCGGCTTCGACGACGACCAGTTCAACGTCAACGGCGGCGCCATCGCCATCGGCCACCCGCTGGGCGCCTCCGGCGCCCGACTGCCCGTCTCGCTGATCCACGAACTCGAGCGCGAGGGCGGCGGACTCGGCCTCTCGACGATGTGCGTCGGCTACGGGCAGGGGGCGGCCGTGGAGTTCCGGGTTCCGGAACAGTAACGGCACGCAGTGGGACTCGAGGCCCGTTTTTTGCGCACTGCGACTGAGCACCGGTCGTCGAATCGCTGGACGCGCTGGAGACACTCGAGCGGGGGCGAAACGGGGCGCTGTCCGGCGAGAAAAACGATAGAATCGACGCGGGATCCGCTCTACAGGATCTGGTCGGCGATGATGTTCTTCTGGATCTCCGAGGTCCCCTCGTAGATCTTCGTGATGCGGGCGTCGCGGTAGTAGCGCTCGGCGGGGTAGTCCGTGACGTAGCCCGAGCCGCCGTGGACCTGGACGCCCTCGTCGGCGACCTCGACGGAGATTTCGCTCGCGAACAGCTTCGCCATGCTCGAGTACTGCGCGGCGACGTCCTGGTTGTTCTTCTCGACCTGGCTGGCGGCGCGGTAGGTCAGCGAGCGGGCGGCTTCGACCTTGGTCGCCATCTCGGCGAGCTTGTGCTCGATGGCCTGGAACTCCTTGATCTTCTGGTCGAACTGCTCGCGCTCGTTGGCGTACTCGATCGCGGCGTCGAGAGCACCCTGGGCGGCGCCGACGGCCTGTGCGGCGACGTTAGTTCGGCCGGCGGCGAAGAACTCCATCAGCTGGTAGAAGCCCTTGTCGACCTCACCGATGACGTTCTCCTCGGGAATACGGACGTCGTCGATGACGACTTCGGCGAGATCCGACGCGCGAATACCGAGTTTGTTGTCGATCTTTTCGGTCTTGATACCGTCCCAGTCCATCTCGACGAGGAAGGCGGTGATGCCGCGGTGGCCCTCGCCGGGGTTCGTCTTCGCCATGAGGACGCCGACGTCGGCGACGGTCCCGTTGGTGATCCACATCTTGCTGCCGTTGGCGACGTACTCGTCGCCGTCCTTCTCGGCGACGGTCTCCATTCCGGCGACGTTCGAGCCGTGTGCGGGCTCGGAGATCATGGATACGGACGCGGTCTCGCCGTTTGCGATCTTTGGCAGCCACTCCTCTTTCATCCACTCGTCGCCGAACTCGATGACCATGTTCGATCCGAAGCCGGCACTACCGATGGCCGAACCGATTCCCGGGTCGGCACGCCAGAGTTCCTCGGTGACGATGGTACTGGCGATCTTGTCCATCCCGGCGCCATCGTACTCGAGCGGGATACTCGGTGAGACGAAGTCGTACTCGGCCGCCTTCTTGCGGAGTTCTTCCGGATACTTGTGTTCCTGGTCGTGTTCCTCCGCGACCGGTTTTATTTCGTTTTCACCGAAGTCGCGAACAGCCTCGCGAATTGCGTCGTGCTCGGCGGACAGCGTGAATGCCATATATCACGGTTGTTGTCCGGTACCAAAATAGCTTCGATGTATTCAACAGTTGCAACGTATGGTCAACTGATTTCGAACGTTGTAAATCGAAATGCGGAGTGGAGAAGCGTCTGCTGCGATATTGAGCGACCAGCTCCCCCTCTGCATTTACAGTGGTAAGCCGCGTGGCGATAGCGATCTCGAGCGAGCCGTCCCACTCCCCACTGTTTTACAGCGTGCGGGCTACTCGTCCTCGCCGCGGATCTTGAACTTCTGGACCTTGCCGGTCGTGGTTCGTGGCAGTTCCTCGACGAACTCGACCTCGCGTGGATGTTTGTACGCGGCCATGTTCTCGAGGCAGTACTCTTTGATCTCCTCGGGCGTCGCGTCGGCGTCCGGCGTCGGAACGACGAGAGCCTGGACGGTCTCGCCGCGTCGGTCGTCCGGTACGCCGACGACCGCGGCGTCGGCGATATCCTCGTGCTCGAACAGCAACTCCTCGACCTCGCGCGGGTAGACGTTGTAGCCGCCGGTGACGATCATGTGCTTCTCGCGGTCGACGACGTAGTAGAAGCCGTCCTCGTCCCAGTAGCCGATGTCGCCGGTGTGGAACCACGTCTGGCCGTCCTCCTCGGTAAAGGCCTCCTCGTTGGCTTCGGGCAAGCCGTAGTAGCCCGCCATCACGTTGGGGCCGGAGACGACGAGTTCGCCGGTGATCTCGGTCAGATCGGTCTCGCCTTCGTCGATCGGTCCCTCCTCCACGCGGGAGACGGTCTCGAAGTCATCGTCGACGACCTTCGCGTCCATCCCGTCGAACGGCTTGCCGATGCTGCCCTTGCGGCGCGCGTCGGGCCCGTTCGCGTGCGTCGTCGGACTCGTCTCCGTCAAGCCGTAGCCTTCGTAGAGGGTCGGCCCGAAGAGCTCCTCGAAGCGTTCGAGCACTTCCATCGGCAGACTCGAGCCCCCGGAGTTGACGAATCGCAGCGAAGAGAGATCGAACTCGTCGGCCTCGGGGTGGTTGATCATGTCGTTGAACATCGCCGGCACGCCGAACATGACGGTGATGCCCGCGGACTCGATCATCGTCATAACCTCGGTGGAATCCCACTCGGGGACCGGGTAGTAGGCCGCGCCGTTGAACAGGGCTCCGTTCATCACGACGGACATGCCGTAGATGTGAAAGAGCGGCAGCGTGCCGATCAGTTTGTCCTCGGGGTCGATGCCGCCGATCAGGTCGGCGTTGGCCGTGGCCGTCCACGCGAGGTTGTCGTGCGTGAGCAAGACCCCTTTCGGCGTCCCCGTCGTGCCGCTCGTGTAGGGCTGGACGGCGATATCGTCGTCCGCGCGGTCGACGATCTCGAGGGTGTCCTCGGCGAGGAACGCCTCGAAGTCGGTCGCCTCCTCGACCTCGTCGCCCACGCTGATGACCTGTTCGACGTCGGTTTCGTCGACGACTTCGGCGACTGCCGGGACGTTTTCCGAGAGCGTGACGACGGCTTTCGCCCCGCTGTCGGAGAGGAGGTGGGAGATCTCTCGAGCCTTGTACTGCGGGTTCATCGGGACGACGATCCCGCCGGCTCGCAGCGTTCCCTGAAACGCCGTCACGAACTGCGGGAGGTTCGGCAGATAGATCGCGACGCGGTCGTCGGCACCGATATCGTGGTTCGCGAGTGCCCGGGCGAACCGTCCGGCACGTGTCCAGAACTGCTCGTAGCTCAGTTCAGCGTCGTCGAAGACGACCGCCGGCGAGTCCGGCCGTTGCTCGACACTCTCGGCGACGTTCGTCACGAGATTGGTCATGGTACGTGAATCATCCCAAACCGCCAAAACCGTTGCGAATCGTGATGTTCGCCCGCGTCGTCAGTCAGACGCTGACGGACTGCGGACGCGATCGACGTCGTAGCCGATCAGATAGCGCGCTCGCAGGAGCAACAGCACGATCGTTGCTGCGGCGACGGCTTGGATGGCCATCCCCACGGTTCCGCCAACGACGGTACCGAACATGGCCGCGAATCCGGCGACTACGTAGAACGCGCGAACGGGCAGCGATAGATCCTGCGCACCGTCGAAACCGACCGTCCCGACGATCAGCCCGATCGTGCCGGCGAGGACGACCGGGAACGCGAACAGCGTCATCGTACTCCACTGGATCAGACTGTTGTTCGCGACGAACGCGAACGGGATAACGAACCCTGGAGCACCGATTCGCAGCGCCTGCACGCAAGCCGTCATGAAGCTCGTACCGGCGATCCGTGACCCGACGGCGACGGAGATCGCCACCGGCGGCGTGATCGCGGACAGCATCGCGAAGTAGAACACGAACATGTGAGTCGTAATCTCGGGGACGCCGAGCTCCGTCACGGCGCTCGCGATCAGGAACGCGACCAGAATGTACGCCGCGGGCGTCGGCATGCCGAGGCCGAAGGCGATACTCGCGATCATCGCGAGCACCAGGACGAGCGCCAACCCGCCGGTAAAGCCCATGATCGACACGTCGGCGAATCCGATAATTCCCGCACCCAGACGTCCCGTCATTCCGCTCGTCTCGAGCAGTTCGACGATGAGTCCCATCGCCGCGAGGACGCCGACGAGTGGGGCCATCTCGAGGCCGCCCTGATACAGCCCGTCGACGGTCTGTTTCGACGTTTTCACGAGCGACCGATAGGAGGACGCGCCGACTCCATCGGTCGTCGAATCGACCGACTGAACATCTCCGTCGGTCGTTCCATCCGAATGGGTGTTCTTGCGACCCAGTTTGGATTGGACCACCTCATCGATGCTGAAGACGTCGATAAGGAAGTTCCGAACGAAGATGATGGCGACAATCGACAAAATGGTGTAAAAGCCCGCCGTCAGGGGCGTAAACCGCAGGATAATGAGTGTGTACAGCAATACGCCCAGCGGAATCAGGAAGTGCAAGCCGCTCAGGAGCACCCGCCAGTCGAACGGCGAGAGGTCGGACGTCGTCCAGCCGAACTTGAGAATGCTGAAGTGAACCGCCAGACAGACGCTCAGGTAGAACAGCGCAGCCGGGATCGTGCCGGCCTGAACGATATCCAGGTACGGGACCTCGATGATGTCGGCCATGAGGAACGCCGCGACCCCCATCACGGGCGGCAGCATCTGCCCGCCGGCGGAGGCGACGGCCTCGATCGAGGCCGCGTAATCGTCGCGAACGCCCTGGTCCTGAATCATCGGAATCGTGAAGCTCCCGGTCGTCGCGGTGTTCGCCGCTGCGCTCCCGGTGATCGACCCCATGATCATACTCGAGATAACCGCGATCTGGACGACGCCGGTTCGCAGCGTCCCGCCGAGTTCCGTGCCGACTTCGCGGATGTAATCCATGAGGCCGTACGCCTTGGCGATCCCGGCGAACATGATGAAGATCGCGACCCACGTCGAGCCGATCCCCATGATCGTGCTGTCGTAGATACCGGACTGTACGCCGAGGGCCGCCTCTTCGATGATCCCCGTGACGTCTTCACCCGACCACGCGAGTAGGTCGGGGAGGAACGGCAAGGTGCTCACGGCGGCGTGGGAGTAAACGATCGCGAAGATGGCGACGGACGCGATGATCATCCCGAACGCTCGTCGCGTCGCGTCGGTGACGAGGACGATCAACGCCGCACCGATGATGTGATCGGTCGTCGAGAACCCGAGGATGTGTGCATCGCCGTCGAGGCGGTCGAACGCCCCGAAGATGTACGCCATCGTGACGAGCGAGAGGACGGCGAGTCCGATCGCGAGATACGGATCGAACCGGCCGTAAACCCGTTTGAACCGCTGTGTGGCACGCGACAGTCGTTGGCTCTCGAGACCGAGGTCGTCGAGCAGCGTCACTTTCTCCGGCGGTTCCTGTGGTCGCTCCGAGTCCGCATTGTCGGCTGCCGCCGGATCGTCGACAGCTGACGAGTCGCCCAGTCGCTCCCTGAACTGCTGGCGAGCATAGTCCAGGTAGTAGACCGCCAACCCCCAACCGGTAAAGAGCACGACGTACTCCGCCCGCTCGGAGAACACGAGCTCCGGCGGAATGAACGCTCTGAGGGAGATTCCGGCGAGAGATAGGTTCGTGAGGATGTAAAACGCGTAGTAGATGGTGAAGGCAGTCAGTGCTGCTGCCATGGCGTACGTAATACCGTCTAACAGCCGGAGCGGTGTCAGTCGGCCGAAGCGAGAGCGTTGGGTGGACATCGATCGTTAGTTATCCAGCGCGTGTTCCAGTGCGCGCTCGAGACCGGGCGCGGTACCGGAGCCACTCGGCGTCGGCGAGACCGTCATATCCGACTCGATGTCGGAGAGGGTCTCGAGATCCATGTTGTTCGTGATGAAGAACCACGGCAGGTCGTAGTAGTGGAAGATCTGTGTCATCTGGAAGTCGAGTTGGTCGAACGGCTCGACACCCTCGCGGAACTCGCGCGCCGTCCAGTTCTGGAGGAAGCCCATCTCGATGCTTTCGTCGGCGATGTCGCCGATGTTCTCTTCCGTGCCGTCGCTCGTCTGGGCTTCGATGGACAGATCGTCCAGATGACCGTTCATGACCGACGCCAACGCCTCGTTCGCGGCGTGGCCCGTCGTCCCCTGCTCGGACGTTTTCATCCGGATCGTGTCGACTTCAAACGTGTCGTCGGGTTCGTCTGCGCGCTCGAACTCGTCGCTCCAGACGTCCAGTTCCTCCTCGTAGAAGTCCGCAGCGGCCGGGTGGAACGGAATCCCTTCGTAGGCATTCTGCACCCAGAACTCCGGATCTTCGTGAAACGCGAAGATGCCAAACTCGTCGGCCAGCTCCTCTCGAACCTCCCACATGGTCTCGAGGTACGTGTAGACGACGTCGTAATCGAGTGCCGCCTGGGAAACGAAGTTGTACGAGAACGATGGACACGGAATCTCACCGGGTACGTCCACGTCGTCGTTATCAGCACCCTCCATCTCGTCCGTGTCCAGATTCTCGATGAGGAGCGTCTCGTCGTCCTGCCACGCCTCGTTCGTCTCGTCCGTGACGTCGAGCACGCGGAACTCGTCGACCGACGCCATGGCCTCCTGCAGCCAGCCGGGCGTGATCGAGAAGTTCATCATCGTGCCGACGCCGACGTCTAGCTGTCCCTCGTTCAGGGCTCCGCCCTGTTCGGAGAAGCTCACGCTGATCCGTTCGTATCCGGAACCGTCGTCGTCCTCGCCGAAACAACCGGCGAGCGCCGTCGCGGTGCCGACGCCGGCCGCCGCGAGGAACGATCGTCGAGTCTGTCCGCTGAAGCTACTAGTGGGTCTCTCTACCATGAGACCAGAATCAATGCTATAAGGGTATAATAGTATCTATATTTGTTTGGTACTATTCATCAGATAGCTAAACACTGTTCGGATGACGTACAGCAAAGACTACGACTGCAACCCGAACCCACGTCGAGGACCGCTTTCGACTCGAGCGGTTCCGGATCCCATCGTTCGGGGACGTTCTGCGGATCTGTCGTCGATAACCTGTTCACGTGCCGACACGCTACACAATCACGTGTAACCGGAAAGACAACACGAAGACCACAATACCTATTGTGCCTTTAATGCTCCTAGAAGGTATGTTGGACTTCGTCAATCTCGAAGCAGACCTCGACCAGGAAGAGCGCATGATCCGGGACACGGCCCGGGAGTTCGTCGAGGAACACGTCAAACCCGATATCGGCGAGCACTTCGAAAACGGGACGTTCCCGAAAGAGCTCATCGACGAGATGGGCGAACTGGGCTTTTACGCGCCGAATCTCGAGGGCTACGGCTCGCCCAACGTCTCCGAGACGGCCTACGGACTTCTGATGCAGGAACTCGAGGCCGGCGACTCGGGGCTGCGATCGATGGCGTCGGTGCAGGGCGCACTCGTCATGTACCCCATCCACGCGTACGGAAGCGAAGAGCAGAAAGAGGAGTGGCTTCCGGCGATGGGGCGCGGTGAAGCGATCGGCTGCTTCGGCCTCACCGAACCCGAACACGGCTCGAACCCGACGGCCATGGAGACCTACGCCGAACGCGACGGCGACGGCTACGTCCTGAACGGCTCGAAGACGTGGATCACGAACTCGCCGATCTCGGACGTCGCGATCGTCTGGGCGCGCGACCGCTCCGCCGAGGACACCCCAGTCCGCGGCTTCCTCGTCGAGACCGACCGCGACGGCGTCAGTACGAACAAGATCGACGAGAAGCTCTCGCTGCGCGCGTCGATCACGGGTGAGATCGGCCTCAACAACGTCCACGTGCCCGAGGAGAACGTCCTGCCGGGCGTCGAGGGCATGAAGGGGCCGCTGTCCTGTCTGACCCAGGCTCGCTACGGGATCGCCTGGGGGGCCATCGGCGCCGCTCGAGACTGTTTCGAGGAGGCCCGTCAGTACGCCAAAGACCGCGACCAGTTCGGCGGTCCGATCGGTCGATTCCAGCTCCAACAGCGCAAACTCGCGGAGATGGGAACCCAGATCACCCTCGCTCAACTGCTCGCCTACCGGCTCGCCGAACTCAAAGAGCGCGGCGAGATGCGCCCGCAGCACGTCTCGATGTCCAAGCGTAACAACGTCCGTATGGCGCGCGACCAGTCGCGGATCGCCCGCGAGATGCTCGGCGGGAACGGGATCACCACCGACTACTCCCCGATGCGCCACATGGCCAACATGGAGACGGTCTACACCTACGAGGGGACCCACGACATCCACACGCTCGTCCTCGGCGAGGAGTTCACCGGCATCGCGGCCTACCAGTAACGTCCCGTCCGTTCCGAACCGCATCTTTTCGTCGTCGCAGGCGTCCACTGCGAGTGTGCGACCATCTTCCACGTCTCGAGCACTACCGAGACCGAGAGAAGTCTCTGTTTCACATAGCGGAACAGCGGATCGGTACGCCGATCGGAGAACGGTTCGTTCCGCACAGCGATAGTTTCGTTTTGTTATCCGGAACATTGATTGAGATCGTGACGTATACCCCAGTATGAGCACGCACGGGGAAGACGAAACCGACGCCGGGGTCTCGACGACACGGAAGACGTTCGAGATCCTCGAGGCGCTCAAAGCGGAGGAGGGGGTGACGATCACGGAGCTCACGCGACGAACGGGGTTGAGCAAGAGCACCGTCTATCGACACCTCGCGACGCTCACCGACCTGGGGTACGTCGTCGAACGCGACGGCGGCTACTACATCGGGTTTCGGCTCCTCGAGATCAGCGAACAGGCTCGAACCCGGAAGACGGGATACACGGCCGCGAAGCGAAAGGTGTTCGAACTGGGTCAGGAAACCGACGAGCGGGCCGTCTTCATCGTCGAAGAAGAAGGGGAGGGCGTCTACGTCCACCGATACGGCAGTCTCGCGGACACGATGATCGGCAAACGCCGACCGCTGCACTCGCTGGCCTCCGGCAAGGTTATTCTCGCGGAGTGGAACGACGACGCCGTCCGCGAGTTCGTCGCGGAGAACGGACTCGAGGCGATCACGGACAACACGATCACCGACCCCGACGTTCTCCACGACGAACTGGACCGGATCCGCGAGCGCGGCTACGCCGTGAACAATCAGGAGCACATGGACGGCCTGCGTGGCGTCGCCGTCCCCGTCTACACCCCCGACGACGAATTCCTCGGCGCACTCGGCGTCTTCGGCCCGGCGAGCCGATTCAAAGACGACTACCTCCACGAAGAGTTGCCCAGCCTCCTCTGGGACAAGGCGGGCGAAATCAAAGTGACCTTGGCTTACGGCTGAGTCGGGCGTCCGAATACCGAAACGCCGTTTTGGCGATAGTGACAGCGGTGTCCACCGGTGACCGACGATTTCACCCCTTCTGTCACCCTGTGCAGCCGTTCGTGGCGCCGAACGTCCCCGGTTCGTTCGCCTCTCCCAAAACGACGGTAACCAGCCGACGTCCGCATGGTGAAACAGAACGCATCGCCATCGAAACGACTTTCCACGGTTCACGAGTAGCGACGCGCTATGGACGAGCGAAACAGGAGTCCCGGACCGAGGCCGAAAGTCGCTCGACTGATCGAGGAGTACGACCTCACCGGCGTCGGCGACGAACTCGAAGCCCAGTGGACCCACCCGGACGACCGCAAGAGTCTCCGAACGCTCGCCGACTCGTTCAACGAACGCCTTCTCAGAGCCTCGCTCGAGGCGGAGCGAGTCGACACGCTCACCGAAGACGTCGGCCACCTTTACGAGTTGCTCAGCGAACAGACGGGCAGCCGCGGCGAACAGCTTCAGGCCAGACGACGCCTCGAGCGAGTCGGTATCGACGTCGAAATGCTGATCGACGAGTTCGTCTCGTACGGTGCGGTTCGGTCGTATCTCACGGGCTATCGCGACGCATCGCTTCCGGAGACGACCGACGGCGACGTCCGCCGAACGGAACGGAACGCCATCGAAGGGCTCCGTCAGCGAACGGTGGCGGTAACCGAGAGCAAACTGGCCCGACTCCGAGCGACCGACCGACTGGATATCGGATCACACCGCGTGCTCACGAACGTCCAGGTCGTCTGTGAGGACTGCCACAGCCAGTACGACGTCTCCGAACTGCTCGAGGCCGGAGGCTGTGACTGTAACGCGCCGTAGCGTTCGAGTCCGAACCCGATCGACGGCACCGCCCGCGAGTGACTGTTCAGAAACATATAACAAAAGTACGGTTGTTACGGGTTGTGCGCCGTCGACGGGATCCGGCTGCCGTTTCAGTTCGCAGAACCGTGCGAGCTACCAGTTTCCGGAGAATGTAAGCTACCATATGTCGTGGTGGCAACCGTTCCGTTCGGTAGCTGGTATCGAAACGGCGAGAGACGATACAACACGCGTTTCCGGCCGAGCAACGCCCGCCTACGTGCGATAATTCGTTGGTTCGCGTAGCCGTAACAGATATACCCGTGTGACGGCGTTTAGTCGGCCGTAACACCCGTTAGCCGATACTATCAGGAGACACAGATCACTCATTCCACATGACATTGTTGAAACTGCTTTTCAGAACGTACGGATTTCGGATTAGTTATTCGACGAACGGGCGGGCAGCGAGTGATCTCATCCGTGGCAGTAACGTGCCATTCCGATCCTGAGAACCGCGACGAGAGCGCGGGCCCTCACCCGACGATCGCCCCGAGTTCCCGTTCGAGTCCGTCGAGATCGATCGTTCGGCTCCGGACGTCGGTCTCGTACCGCTCCTTGTACCCCGATCCGGTCAAAATGGCGACGACGTCGTCGTCCGGTTCGATGGCGCCCGATTGCGACAGGGTCCGGATCCCGGCGATAGCGACCGCACTCGAGGGTTCGACGGAGACGCCCACCGTCGTCGACAATCGATCCATCGCGTCGCGGATCTCCGCGTCCGGGACGGAGACGACTGCGCCGCCGGTGTCTCGAGCGGCCGCGAGTGCGCGCGTTCCGCTCGGCGGGTCGCTGTTCGCGATCGACACCGCGATCGTGTCGCCGGCCGTTACCGGCGACACGCTCGCACACCCCTCGCGATAGGCCGTCGCCACGGGATCGCACGCGGCCGCCTGCACGAGATAGAGTCGTGGGACGTCGTCGACGAGCCCCGCACGGTTCAGCTCCCGGAGCGCCTTCCAGACCGCGCTCGCCTGCCCGCCGCTGCTGACCGGCAAGGCGATCGCGTCCGGCGTCTCCGGCGAGCATTGCTCGAGGATCTCGTACGCGACCGTCTTCTGTCCGGCGACGCGAAACGGCGTATCTGAGTTGACGAAGGCGACGTCCGCCTCGAGCGCGAGCGTCTCGTGGTAGAGTTGCCCGTAGTCGCCCTCGACCCGGAAGAGGTGCGGATCGTGTCGCGCGATCAACTCGAGTCGTTCGGCGGGCGTGTCCGCCGGGACGAACACCGCACACTCGAGGCCGGCGTTCGCGGCGTACGCGCTCGTACTGAGCGCCATGTTTCCGTGCGAGACCGTTCCGACCCACTCGTAGCCGGCCCGGGCCGCGTAGCTGACACCCACCGCACTCCCCCGATCCTTGAAACTCCCCGTGGGATTCTGGCCCTCGTGTTTCAGCGAGAGCGAACAGCCGGCGTACTCGTCCAACCTGTCCGCGCGAACGAGCGGCGTCGTTCCGGGGGGAACGCCCGACGGCTCCGACACCGGAAGGACGTCGGCGTAGCGCCACATGCCGCGACTCCACTCGGCGTCGGGCCACTCGAAGTCGCTCGGATCGGTCTCGATCCAGAGGGGTTCGCCGCACGAACAGCGGCTCCGGTCGTCGATTCCGTACGTTCGTCCGCAGTCGTAACAACACAGCTGTCCGTTCATCTACGATAGCGGTCTCGCCGGAGCGACAAAACGCTTCCTTCGATCCGACTCGAGGGACGTTTCGAGGGCCAAATAGTTACGTGGCTGGTGGTACAAGAAGAGAACATGTATCGCGTCGTACTTCCCGTCGGGTTGGACGAGCAGCGGACCAGAAAGGCCGTTTCGGTTATCGAATCCCTCCCCGGCGAGCCCGACGCACTCGAGGTAGTGGCGCTGAACGTATTCAAAGAGTTCGACGTGACCGACGAAGGCGGGCGGGTCAGTTCCGCGGATTTCTACGACGAGGACGCGTTTCCCGGTCGTACAGAAGCCGCCCTCGAGTCGCTCGAAGAAGCGGGCGCGACGGTCGTGAAACGACGGGAGCACGGCGACCCGGCCGAGAAGATTCTCGAGGTTGCGGCGGACGTCGACGCGGACACCATCGTGATCTGCGGACGGCATCGCAGTCCGACCGGGAAGGCGCTCTTCGGCAGCGTGACGCAGTCGGTGTTGCTCTCGGCGGACTGCCCCGTCGTTATCACGACCGAGTAGCTTCGTTCGGCAGACGGCCGTCGAGAGAATTTCGGAGCGGGCAAGTCACGTGAGATAGCGAACGTACACCGTTATCGCGATACCGAACGCGAGGCTCGCACCGACGGTACCGACCAGTGCGATCGTCTGATCCACTCGCAGCAGATAGAACACGCCCAGCGTGAACGCCGCGTACAGAAATGCGAGAGAGACGCCGAATCGAAACCACTCCCGCTGTCCGGAGAGTCCCGCGCCCTCGCCGTCGTCCGTGTTCATCGGTGCCACGTTCGGAGATTGCACGCGACGCCCCGTGTAGTTTACCCACGAGACGGGTGTCGGTTGCGACCCGGTCGAGTCAGCCGAATTCGAGCGCCGGGGGTCGGCGTCGTCAGCGAACCACGGGCGCGTCGACGTCGCCGATCGTCTCGACTGACGCGCGGACGTGGTCGCCCGGTTCGATCGGCTCCGCGCCGGGCGTGCCCGTGCTGAACAGATCGCCGGGCTCCAGCGTCATTACGTCGGAGTGGAACGAGACGATCTCGCGGGGCGGGAACAGCATGTTCCGGACCTCGTTTTCCGCCGCGACCCGATCGTTGACGATCGTCTGTACCGTTAACTCCTCGAACGCGAGCGGAGTCTCGGGGACCGCGATCGTCGGACCGACGACGAGGAACGAGTCGAAGCTCTTCGCCCGCGTCAGGAATCGCGGGTTCCGCTGGAGGATGTCCTCCGCGGTCATGTCGATGACCGGCAGGTAGCCGGCGACCACGTCGTCGACCGCGTCCTCGTCGACGTTCCGACACGATCGGCCCATCAGCACCGCGAGTTCGGCCTCGGCCGTCACCCTGTTACTCTGCTCGACCGGTGGGAGTCGGATGGGACCACCCGGCCCCGTGACTGCGGTGTTCGGCTTCATGAAGCTCGCCGGCTCGTCGGGCCGTTGCTCGTCGAGGTCGCCGGCGTGTTCGGCGTAGTTCAGCCCGATTCCCCAGAGCGTTCCGAATCGCTCGAGCGGCGGCCCGAACCGGACGTGTGCCGAGTCGACTCTGTCGGCCGGCGCCGCGTCCACGTCGGGGAGCGTGCCCGCCGCGGCGCGCGGGAGCGCGTCCCGGACGGTCTCGAGGTCGGGCGCGGCCGCCGAGAGGGGGACGAACCCCTCCTCGTCGCCGAGAAGCGGGCGACCGTCGGCCGTGCGTGCCAGGTACTGCACGGTCACTCCTCGCGATCCGTCCAGAAGTCGAACGAGCGGCCGGGCGCGAACACGTCGAGCCCGACGGCCAGTTCGTCGCCGGTGTTCTCGACTCGGTGCGGTTCGTCGGATTCGAGCAGGACGGAGTCGTACCGCTCGAGGGTCACCGACTCGCCGTCGTCGGTCGTGACCGTGAGTTCGCCCTCGAGACAGAGACAGACCTGCTCGTTCTCGTGGTCGTGCATCGGTGAGCTGTGGCCCGGCGGCTTCTCGAACCACTCGAAGGAGAACTGTTCGCTGCCGGCCATCGAGACGCGTCGCCACCCGTCCTCGGGTTCGTACGTTTCGGCGTCGTCGAAGTCGACCGGTTTCATAGGTTCGCCCCCGTGGAGCCGCCGTCGATCAGGACGCTCTCGCCGTTGATGTAGCCCGACACCGGCGAGGAGAGGAACGCGACGGTGTTGCCGAGTTCCATCGGGTCGCCGACCCGCTCGAGGGGGTTGCTCGCCCAGTCGTCGAGGCCCTCCTCGTAGGAGTCGTAGTCGCCGCGGTCGACGGCCTGATTGACGAGGTCTTCGATGCGCTCGGTCTCGTGCGGCCCGGGAAGGACTGCGTTGGTCCGAACGTCGGGCGCGAACTCCTTCGAGAGCGTCTTCTCGAGGCCGATGACGCTCATGCGGACCGAGTTCGAGAGCACCAGACTGTCGATGGCCTCCTTGACGCTCCGGGAGGTGATGTTGACGATCGTCCCCTCGCCCTCGCGAAGGTGGGGTTCGGCCTCGCGGGCGAGTCGGACGACGCTCATCACGAGCAGGTCGTACGCCTGATACCAGTCGTCGTCGTCGGTGTCCAGGAACGGCCCCGACGGCGGACCGCCGGCGCTCGTCACGAGGTGGTCGATCCCGCCGAACTCGTCGACGGTCGTCTCGATTAACGTCTCGATGTCGTCCTCGTTCGTGAGGTCGCCCTGCTGGGCGACGACCTCGCCCGTCGCGACGTCTTCGATCTCCGCTCTCGCGTCCTCGAGTCGATCCGCGTCGCGGCCGTTGATGACGACGTTCGCACCCTCACGTGCGAGGGCCTTCGCCGAAGCCTTGCCCAGGCCGCTCGAGGAAGCCGTTACGAGCGCTGCGTTGTCGGTGAGCTGTAAGTCCATCTCGTCCGTACTCCCAGAGGAAAAACGCAAAAAGCTTGGTGTTGCGGTAAGGACGTAGGGCAGGCCGATCGAGTGCAACCGCCCGTCCGTCGGCGTCACGCGAACGAACTCGGTGTCGACGTGGAACAGACGTACACTCGTTGCGACCGGCTCGGCGATCACACATATCGATTAATTCCATATGGCGGAATGTAGTTCGCACGGATAACGACGCTTACTGCCGTATCGCGTCTCCCACCGCGCTCGAGTCGGCTCTCAGCCGTCGTGCTATCGCGTCGCCGACCAGTACGTAAATTACAACCATATGAATGTAATTGCGGGCTCACACACGTCGATTCGAAACGAGAATCTTCCACACTGTGGAACCTCCCCTCGCGTTCGAGCGGCCGTACGTCGGTTCGAACCGCTGTCCGTCGGTTCGAGCCGCCAACCTGCGCTGAGAGACCGGCATTCGGTCCGTTTCAGTTCCGCATGCTGGAATTTATACGTCGAGTGATCGTACGCGAACGTATGACGGACGACAACCCCAACCGGATCGGGAGCACGAAGACGAGTTTCGAGATCGTCCACGCACTCCAGGAGAACGGTCCGTCCCGGCTCTCCGAGATCGCCGACCGACTCGAGTTGACTGAAAGCACCACCCACCGGCATCTGAACACGCTCTGTGACCTTCGGTACGTCTCGCGGCAGGGCGAACTGTACCAGATCGGTCTCCGCTTCGCCCGGTTGGGTCGAGCGGCCCAGACGCGGGATCCGGCCTATCAGATGGCGAAGCCGTACGTCCAGACGCTGGCCGAAGAGACCCAGGAGCGGGCGCAGTTCGTCGTCGAGGATCACGGTCTCGGCATCTATCTCTACTTAGAAACCGGCAGCAACGCCGTCCGAGCCGGATTCGGCATCGGTCGACAGATCCACCTGCACTGCTCGTCCGCCGGTAAGTCGATCCTCGCACAGTACCCGCGAGACCGAGTCGACGCGATTCTCGACCGGTGGGGAGTTCCGGCTCACACCGAGAACACGATCACCGATCGCGACGCGTTCTACGAGGAACTCGAGCGGGTCCGCGACCGCGGCGTCGCCTTCAACCGCGAAGAGCACGTCCACGGACTCAACGGGACCGCAGTGCCGGTCGAGCGGGAGGGGGAGGTGCTCGGCGCGCTCGCCGTCGCCGGCCCCTCCCATCGGCTGAACGGCGAGCAACTCGAGTCGAACGTTCCCGACCGGTTGCTCGCGGCCGCGAACGAACTCGAGTTGAACATCACCTACTCGTCGCCGGACAGCGCGGACGATCACGTGGTCGAGTGATACGGATTACGGTACCGATTTACCGGTGCAACCGCGCTCCGGGCGGCGGTTGCGCCGGAAATGACGTACAGTAAACCGTCTGACCGTCACTCGAACGACGCCGTTCCGTCGTCGAAGGCGAGTCGCTCGCGCTCGAGCACGGTGACCGACTCCCCGAGATCGGAGAGCAGCGCTTCCGAAACGCGGAACTCGGCGAGATCCGTCGTGTTTTCGATCCATACGACCCGGGCCGTCTCGGGATCGTAGCCGCCGAGGGCGTTCAGCGCGACCCGGAGCGCGAGTTCGTCGTCCGGCGCGACGGCGGGAAGTTTCGCCTTGGAGAGCGAGCCGCTCGTCAGCGCGTTCGCGTAGGTCTTCTTCAGATCGAGCTGGTCGACCGCTTCTCGTCGGGTGATATCTGCCAGCCCGATGCCGTTTCCGTTCCCGCTCGTCGCCTCGGTGAGCCCGCGGGCGTAGATCAGATCGATCGACGGCGTCTCCGGGTCCGGCGCGTTGAGGACGCGGTATCGGCCGATCACGTTCGTATCCATTCCCGCGCCGGAGATCTCCTTGCCGAGTTCGTCGACGACGAGGAGATCGATATCGTCGACCGGCAGCGTCGCCATCTCCTCGCGGGCACGCTCCAGCAGGGCGGGCTCGCGTCGCTCGAGTGACGGCCCGTCGATCGCTTCGATCACCCCGATCTCTTCGTGGAAATTTTCGACGAGTGCGAGTCCGCCGAGCAGCGGAACCGAATCCCTGATGGCTGGGACCAGCGACTCGATGGTCGGCACGTAGCCGCGGTCGAGCGCCGTCGAGTGAAACGCCTGGGCGCCCCGCTGCTTGCCGAGCCCGACCGCGAGCATCTTGCAGAGCCCGCTCTCGAGCGACCCGGTGAAGTTCGTGTGCGGCTTGACGCGATTGATCACCAGGACGGCGTCCGCCTCGAGCGCGGCGGTGGAGAAGTAAACCGGCGTCGTCATCCCGTCGACGTCGACCTCGTCGAGCGTCTCGACGTCCATCCGCGCGTCGATCGGTGCACCGACGTACTCCTCGGTGAGCCCCAGCGCGGCGAGGATCTCCCGCTGGCCCTCGGGGGTCGCACCGCCGTGACTCCCCATCGCGGGGACGACGACCGGTTCGAACCCCCGGTCCTCGATGTACGAGACCGTCTCGGCCGTGACATCGGCGATCCGGTGGATACCCCTGCTTCCGACCCCCACGGCGATCGTTGCGCCGGGCTCGAGGTCGTCGAGCGCGAGTCGGTTTAGCTCCGAACGCGTCGTCGACAGCGGGTCGGAGAGCGTGCTCGTCGGCGGGTCGTAGCTGACGCGTGCGAACGGCGGGGAGCCCTGTGGCTCGATGAGCGGCCCGATATCTGCCCGGTCGGGAAAGTCCATACGCGTCATAATGGGACCGGCGTGTTAATTCCTCCTGAGAAAGAGTTGCCGATAGGTGAATAAATTTAAACACACTCGTTCGTGACCGAGTATGGAGATCGACCACGTCGAGTCACTTCCAGTCGCGATTCCGCTGGAAGAGCCGGTATCCTTCTCCAACAGAACGCTCACCTATCGCGATCACGCGATCACGTACGTCCGAACCGAGAGCGGACTCGAGGGCGTCGGCTACTCGCTCGGCTACGAAGGCGCGGAACTAATCGCCGAGGCGGTTGAGTCGCTGCTCGAGCCGATGCTCGTCGGCGAAGATCCGCGAGACACCGAACGACTCTGGCGAGAGATGTACGACGGGACGGTTCAGATCGGTCGGTCGGGGCTGCTCCTTCGCGCCATCTCGACCGTCGACATCGCCCTCTGGGACCTCAAGGCGAAAGCCGCCGAGCAGCCGCTGTACAAACTCCTCGGCGGCTACGCCGACGCGGTACCGGCCTACGCGAGCGGCGGCTACTACCGCGACGAGAAGGGCCACGAGGGACTGCGTGACGAGCTGCGGCGCTACGTGGATGAGGGCCACGACGTCGTCAAGATGAAGGTCGGACGACGGTCGGTTTCCGAGGAAACGGCACGCGTCGCGGCCGCTCGCGACGAGATCGGGGACGATCGAACGCTGTTGCTCGACGCGAACGGGGCCTGGTCGACGGCGACGGAGGCCATTCGGGCCTGCCGCGCGTTCGAACCGTACGACCCCTACTTCATCGAAGAGCCCGTGATGATCGACAGCGTCGAGGCGATGGCCGCCGTCAACGACGCGATCCCGTACCCGGTCGCGACCGGCGAACTCGAGGGCCCGCGATACGACTTCGAACGGCTGTACAGCGACGGCGCCGCGGACGTGCTCCAGCCCGACGCCACCGTCTGTGGCGGCATCACCGAGTGGCTCAAGATCGCCCATCACGCCGCCGCCCTCGACGTACCGATCGCCCCGCACTACAACTGGAACCTGCACGCGTCACTGGTCGGCGCCATCGAGAACGCGCTCTGGGTGGAGTACTTCTACCGTGACATGGACGTGAAGGTCTTCGACGACATCGTCGAAGCGCCGCTCCGGCCGGACGACGGCGGCGTGATTCCACTCCCGGACGAGCCGGGCCACGGCGTACGGTTAGACGAGGCCGCGATCGAGCAGTTCCGAACGGACGACTGACGCCGAATTACCCGAACCACCGAACATTACAGATGAAAGACTTCTCAAACCAAATCACGAACCGAGACGAGAGCCGCGACGTCGAAATCACGGACATCAACACCTGCGTCGTCGAGGGCAACTTCGAGTGGAACCTGATCACAATCGAGACCGACGCCGGCGTCACCGGCATCGGCGAGTCCTATCGGGGCGGCGGCGTCCACGAACTCGTCGAGTACACCAAGCGGTTCCTGATCGGCGAGAACCCCCTCGACGTCGAGCGACTCTACAGGCAGATCATCCAGGAGATGTCGGGCCACGGCGGAACGACGGGAAAGGTCGTCACCGCCGCCTCCGGCATCGAGATCGCGTTGTGGGACGCAGCCGGGAAACTCCTCGACCTTCCAGTGTATCAACTCCTCGGCGGGAAGTTCCGCGACGAGGTCCGGATCTACTGTGACTGTCACGCCGGCGAAGCCTACGCCGTCGAGGACGGCTCTACCGAGTACGCCACCGCGGAGGCCTACTCGCCGGAGGCGTACGCCAACGAGGCCCGCCGCGTCGTCGACATGGGCTTTACCGCGCTCAAGTTCGACCTCGACCTCGAGATGGACAACGATCCCGACCCGTTCAACGGTCGCCTCACCAACGGCGCGATCGAACACAAACGCGAGATCGTCGAGGCCGTTCGCGAGGAGATCGGCTACGACGTCGATCTCGCCTTCGACTGCCACTGGGACTACTCCGTCGAGAGCGCGAAACGGCTCGCGTACAAGCTTCGGGAGTACGATCTGATGTGGCTCGAGGACCTGATCCCGCCGGAGAATATGGCCGCCCAGACGGAGGTCACGAAGGCGACGAAGACGCCCGTTGCGACCGGCGAGAACCGGTTCCGGGTGCACGAACTCTCCGAGCTAATCTACGATCACGGCGTCGACATCGTGACGCCGGACCCGACGACCGTCGGCGGACTCAAAGAGACGATGCGCATCGCCGACCGCGCCGAGGAGAACTACATGCCGATCTCGCCGCACAACGTCTGCAGTCCGGTCGGCACGATGGCCTGTGTCCACCTCGGCGCCGCTATCCCGAACTTCGACCTCCTCGAGTACCACGCCCTCGAGGTCGACTGGTGGGACGACCTGATCGATCGGGACGAACCGCTCATCCAGGACGGCTACATCGAGGTGCCCGAGAAACCGGGCATCGGCGTCGAACTGGACGAGGACGTGGTCGAAGCGCACACGCTCGAGGGGACGACGACGTTCTGATCGGGCACCCACCGCTGCGGGCGAATGCGTGGATTTACGTCGTTATCCGCGAGAGGTAGTCCATGACATCGACTTCGGCGGCCCCGTTGGACGGCGTTCGCGTGATCGACTGTACACAGATGCTCTCCGGACCGTTCGCGACGCAACTGCTCGCGGATCTCGGTGCGGACGTCGTCAAGATCGAGCGTCCGAACCAGGGGGACATCACCCGCAGCGTCGGCCCGACGGTCGGCAACTCGGAGATCACCGCTTACTTCGCGTCGTTGAACCGCGGGAAGCGTAGCGTCGAACTGGACCTATCGACCGCGGACGGCGCCGCCGCCCTCGAAGCGCTCGTCGAGACCGCGGACGTCCTCGTCGAGAACTACCGACCCGGGACGATGGCGAAGTGGGGCCTCGGCTACGACGACCTGCGAACGGTGCGCGAGGATCTCGTCTACTGTTCGATCTCGGGCTTCCTCGAGGGCCCGTACCGTGACCTTCCCGCCTTCGACATGGTGGTTCAGGCGCTGAGCGGCAGTATGAGCATCACCGGGGAAGCCGACGGACCGCCGGCGCGTCCGGGCATTCCGATCGGCGACATCTGTGCGGGGATGTACGCCGTTATCGGGATCACGACGGCGCTGTACGACGGGGCCGGCCAGTACATCGACGTGCCGATGTTCGAGGGGCTGGTGTCGTGGCTCACCGAGCGTGCGGGACGGACGTTCGTCACCGACGAACCGTATCCGCGTCAGGGGACCGTCCATCCGACGCTCGCACCGTACCGAACGTTCGAGACGGCCGACGGCTGGTTCGCGGTCGCGATCGGCAGCGACGGCACCTGGCGGTCGCTCTGTGACGCGCTCGAGCGTTCCGACCTCGCGGCCGACGATCGATTCGAAACGAACGACGAGCGCGTCGCCAATCGGGAGGCGCTGACGGCCGAACTCGTCCCGGTGTTCGAGCGGCGGACGAACGACGAGTGGTTCGACCTGTTCCGCGATTACGGAATCCCCGGTGCACCCGTCAAGGATACGCGCGAAGTGTTCGAGGACGAGCACCTCCGGGCGAGCGGCGTCCTCTCCGACCTCGAGATCGACGGCGTCGAACTCCCGTTCCCCGTCTGTCCGATCGACTTTTCCGGATCGACGACCCGGTCGGGACACGAACCGCCACGGCTCGGCGAGCACACCGCCCCCGTCCTCTCGGAGTCGCTTCCGGAAGAGACGGTGGCCGCGATCCTCGAGCGACGCGGGTAACCGAGTCGACTCGCCCGGCCGAAAAAACGGTTCAGAGCGCGGAACCGCAGTTACGTGGAACTCGAGACGAACGGCGCGTCCCACCCGTTAGCGATGGCTCGCTCCGCGAAGAAGATCAGCGCGAACACGCCGATTCCGGCGAGCTGGAAGATGCGGCCCGGATACACCATGATGAACGCACCCAGCCAGAACAGCCCGAAGCGAAGCGGCAGCCTGAACCGTCGCTTGAGATCGAACGGGAAGTTGATCCCGTAGATGATCGTCAACGCGCCCGCGAGCACGACGAGCCCGGTGAAGACGGACTGGAGCCCGAGATCCGACGAGACGATCTCCGGGTGGTAGATGAACGAGATCGGGAGCACGAACAGGGGTGCAGCGATCGTGATCGCGACGCCACACGTCTCCCAGAAGTTCGATTCGGCGATGCCGGAGGCGACCACGACTGCGATTGCGACGGGTGGCGTCACCCCGGCCATCACCGCGGCGTAAAACACCATGTAGTGGGCGGCCAGCTCCGGTACGCCGAACTGGTTGACGAACGCCGGTGCGACGAGCGTCGAGACGATGACGTACGCCGCGACTGTGGGCATACCGACTCCCATGACGATACAGACGGCCATCCCGAGCAGTACCGCGATGAGCAACACGCCACCGGAGAGATCCATCAGCAACAGCGCGATTCTCGAGGGGATCCCGGTCACCATCAACAGGTCGACGACACCGTTGACCGCAGCGAGGATGATAGCGATCGGGGCGAGGATGATCGCTCCACGACGGAAGCCACCGACCGTGTTCTTGAGTTCGGTGGTGAGCGCGTGTACGGGACCGTCGCTGTCCGTCCGGTCGGCGACGATTTCCTGCAACACTGGCGTTGCAAGGCCGAGCGTGACCATCGCCACGATGGTCCACAGCGCCGACGTCATCACCGTCCACTGGTAGTATCCGAGCGTCACGAGGAGGATACTGAACGGAATGCCGAAGCGAATTCCCTCGACGATCTTGTCGTTGCGCGTCATCTGCTCGTCGAAGTAGTCCTGGAAGTCGAGCTCCTGGTCGCCGATCTCGTTAACCGAGGTGTAGTGAACGGCGACCGCGATGCTGATCAGGAGGATCGCGGCGGGAATGAGTCCCGCGACGATGACGTCGATGTACGCGATGCCCAGGAACGACGCCATGACGAACGCGGACGCCCCCATCACCGGCGGGAGTACCTGACCGGACGTCGACGCGGTCCCTTCGATGGCCGCCGCGGTCCGCCCTCTGAGACCGGAGTCCATCATCGTCGGAATCGTAAACGATCCCGTCATTCCGGCGTTCGCGGCGTAGCTGCCGTTGATCGAACCGATAACGGCACTCGCCAGCACTGCCGTCTGGGCGACGCCGGATTCGATGTACTTGGCGGTGACGATGGCGATTCGTAGTATGAGGTCGAACGCGCCGTAGGCGAACAGTAACCCGGCATACAGCAGGAACGGCGCGATCCACGCACCCGTCAGCTGGGTCAACGAGCCGTAGAACCCTGCCATATCGGTGATCAACATCTGCAACATGAACGTGGTGCTGATGCCGCCGTGGCCGAGGATGCCGGGAACCAGATAGCCGTAGATGGAGTAAACCATCGCCCCGCCGATGAGCACCAGGAAGACGTTCCCGTACGACCGCCAGGTCAGATACAGGATGACCGCGATGACCAGCCAGGCGAGGTTGTACTCGTAGTCGTACGCCCATCCCTGTCGATCCTGATACATCCCCTCGAAGTTCAGGAACATATACGTGCTCGCGACGGCCATAACGGCGAAGCACGCAGCGAGGATCAGCAGATCCAGATAGTCTTCGTCCGCTATCGACTCTCTGGCCTGGTCGAGCACGTACAAGGCGAGAATCGAACCGATGAACAACACACCGTACTGCGCTCGAGGAAGCGTCTGGGTCCACATCCAGAACAGCACGATCGCCCAGAAGACGATCGCACCGACGGTGACGGCGTTATCGAGTAGTTTTACACTGGCTTGCTGTACTGGCGTCGTCGTTTCTGTACTCATGGGGTCACTGTGGATGAGTTCGGTATGGTTCTGGGGGAGGGTCAGAAGATCGGTTCAGTCAACTAATCGTCTCAGAAGTACTCACCGGCTTCGTCCGGATCGCCGACGACCCAGTCGTCGTTCCAGACCCCCGCATCCTGGTAGTACTCGGCGGCACCGGGATGGAACGGATAGTCGTCCATTCCGGCAGCGGCCATCTCTTCTGCACCATCCGGCGTGAACCGCTCTTCGGCGTCACGGACGGCATCTCCGTGTTCGTCCGCGACGCGCATGATCTCGTAGACCGCATCCTCCGGCGTGTCGTGGTGGAACGTGAACGTCACCTCGAGGTCCCAGGCAACGATTTCGTCCGCACCGATATCCTGTTGCCAGTTGAAATCCTCCACGACGTCGTCGTATTCGACGAAGCCAGCGCCGTCGTAGCTCTCGATCGACTCGACGAGTGCGTCGGTGTGTTCGACGTACTGGACGTCGGTGCGAGCGTCGTATTCGACGACCCAGCCGGTGTTTCCGACGCCGGGCGTCCCGTACGCGATCGCGGCGTCGATGTTCCCCTCCTCCATCGCACCCGGCGCGTCGGAGACGTCCATGTCGACGATCTCCATCTCGTCGTAGACGTCAGCCGTCGGGTCCTGAGACCACACGTCGAGCGTCGTCTCGCGAGTGGAGAACCCCGGTTCGGCCGGATAGACCGTCGCACCGGCGAGGTCGTCGAACGTTTCGATGTCCGTATCCTCGCGCGCGACGAGGTAGATACTGTACGGGAAACCGAGGAATCCCTGCCACGGGAGCGTGTCGACGGGATCTTCCTCGAACTCGCCGACCTGTTCCCGTGCTTTTGACATCGAGTTATTGTCGACGATTCCCGCGTCGAACTCGCCGTCGGCCATCCGATAGGCCGTTCCGATGTAGCCGGGGCTCTCGATCGTCGAGTACATCACCTCGTCGCTGTGCTCTCCGACGGCAGACTCCATCGCGAGCCCGACGTCGAAGGTACCACCGGTGGACGTGCCGACACGAACTTCTTGCGTTTCGTCCCCCGTACAGCCAGCGAGTCCAACGACACTTATCCCGGCAGCGGTCTGAACGAATCGCCTTCTTGTCAGATTCCCACCATTGCCATTTCTAATCATGCGTGCACGACTATGTGTGTGTCATCACCTCACATAAAGGTACCCCCAAGGACCTATATTACATAAAGGGACCCCTGCAGGCATATAACACACAGCGAGCAGCGACCGTGACCGAATATACCGACCACCGCCACCAAACGATAATTCGGCCCAATCGTGACGGCAACAGACCCTGCTTCAGTGGCATCCAAACTAGCTTGAGCTGCCGACTTGCGCTGCTTTCGTCCCGGGCATTCGCACTTTTCTCGACGATGGCGACCGAATGGTCACCAGTCCATCCGTCCTTCGATCGCCGCCCAACTCGAGAGAACGAACCTCACGATTGATTTCAGTAGCTACTCTCTCAGCAGGAGCCACGACCATCCGTTCGGGTTCGATGACGAACGTGACCGTACACACAGCAGCCACGAGCGGGCTTCTTCAACGGTCGTGCGGACACTTCCCCTGACACTCGGACACAGGGATTTAATATCGTCCGTTCGGACGTACCACTATGGTCTCGGACGGAAACAGCCCTGACGTTCCCGAACAAACGATCGGTCAACGCGTGTTGAACGGTCTGGATCGCCTGCAAACGGCGTACAACGACATCGAAAACAGGACTCACAGTGTGCTGCCGACGATCTCACGTGGCCTGGAATTGGTGCTCGCAGTCGCCCTGTTCGTTGGGCTCGGGTACTGGCTCTACACGTTCCTGCTGGTCCCGTGACCAGTTCAGAGGCGAACCGACACGGCGGTGACCGAACCGGAACGACCGAACGAGCACAGACTGACACCGACTGAACGTCGAGGTGATTCGGGTCAGGACTCAGTACGTATGCAAAAGACAACGAGCTAGAAGAAGTAAGCGTATGTCCGGATACAGATAATTCACTGGCGTCATCGATCCCCCCAATCGTTCGTGCAACGCGGAACCCGCACGATACCGAACCCGGTATTTTACTCTCCACGCGTAAGCGCGTCTTAGTGGCCAGCGCATCCGAACAGGTTCTAGCGAAAAGATGGTTCAGAGGTGGTACACCCTGTTCGTTGAATTCGCGGAGATAGATCTCCAGCGATACCACGATTTCCAGTTGCCGAGCTGTCTCGAGATTCGGTCGGTTTCCGATCGACAACAGTACCCCCTCAATACCGTCGTTTAGCGCGTTGTATTCCTGCACCAGCGATCGCTACACGATCTCCCGGCGTCCGTTGGCGCTCGTGTTCTGTATCAGTCCGGAAAGTCGATCGAGCTCATTCAAGAGTTGACCTCTCTGTACTAGAGATAGTGATCTGATATGGCATGTCGGAATGAGGATACGATCAGACTGCGCTCACTCGTCTCCGCGGGTTTATCAATCAAGCCGCGGCCAACGAGGGCATGTCGCAACGACAACAGACGACGCGACGAACAGTCCTTCGAACACTCGGCTCACTGAGCGCCGTCACGCTTACAACGTCGGCAGTCGCCGGTGCACGGAGCGATCGCGACACGGCTCAATCAGAATCAGTAGCGGCGACGGCCGACGATGGCTGCGATGTGAATCAGTACATCGGCGTCGTCGACCGAATCGTCGACGGAGAGCACGTCGTGATCTTGCTCGAGGACGATGGCGAACTGGTCGATCAACACGTCGCTCCACGGTCGGAACTCGAGGACGTCGACGAAAGCGACATTCTACTCGTCGTCATCAAAGACGACGAATTGCTCGTGGCACAGCAACTGCCGAAGCGCCCGGGAGAAAGTATGCCCGAAAGCCGGAATCGGCGCTCCGCTTCCGATCCCGCGGAGGACCTGTCGTAGTCCCCGACGCCGAGACAGTCACTGCTTTTTGAAAGACTCAGTACTGAACCAGCAACAGCTATCGACGAATTCGTATGAGATGGGACGGAGCAGCCGCTCCAAGGGTGTAATATGAGTAGGAGCGGCGAATCGCATTTCCCAGAGGCTCGCGCACTCCAGTACTCCGCGATACGCAGGCGGGCTTATCTTCCGTGTTCGGGATGGGTACGGGAGGAACCCCGCCGCTG